>NZ_OZ409890.1:0-3901690 GCF_979258975.1 Knoellia sp. AC549 | reverse complement strand
ACGCCGACACGTTGCTCGGCCTCGGGCGCGTGGAGGAGGCCCGCAACTGGTTCGAGAAGGCTGCCGACGCCGACGTCGAGTACGAGACCGATGCGGTCGAGCGGCTCGAGGAGCTGGACGGGGTCAGCACGACCGATCTGCTCGGAGGCGCCGACGAGGAGGACGAGGCCACCGAGTGAGGCTCGTCGACCGCTACGACGCCATCGTCTGTGACCTCGACGGAGTCGTCTACCGCGGCGACCCTGCGGTGCCGTATGCCGTGGAGTCCCTGTCCGCAGCGGGGATCCCGATCCAGTTCGCGACCAACAACGCCTCACGCCCACCGCACGAGGTGGCTGCCCACCTGCGGAGCCTGGGCCTGGACGTCTCCGACGCCGATGTCGCGACGAGCAGCCAGGCAGCTGCCTGGCTGCTCACCCAACGGCTTGAGCGTGGCTCTGCCGTGCTGGCGATCGGGGGTGAAGGAGTGGCGCACGCGCTGCGCCAGGCCGGCTTCGTGCCGGTGACCTCCGCCGAGGACCAGCCGGCCGCCGTGGTCCAGGGGTACGGCCCGGACGTGCGGGCCTCGGACCTGGCCCAGGCGGCATACGCGGTCCAACGCGGAGCGTTGTGGCTGGCCACCAACACCGACCACACGCTGCCCACTGCCCACGGCCTCGCGCCGGGCAACGGTGCCATGGTCCTGGCCGTGGGTGCAGCCGTCGGGCGCGCCCCGGACCTGGTCGCCGGCAAGCCGGACGAGCCTCTCTATCTCATGTGTGCCGAACGGCTCGGGGTGTCGCCGGATCGCGTTCTCGCGGTTGGCGATCGGCTCGAGACCGACATCGAGGGGGCTCACCACGCGGGGATGGACTCGCTCCTCGTCCTGACCGGCGTGCACGGTGTGCGAGACGCGGTCGCCGCTCCCTTGGTCGCCCGCCCCACGTGGGTCGCACCTGACCTGCGCGCCCTCTTGGCAGACGTCGGCGACCTCGAGCGCACGGCGGAGATCCTTGGCCGTGAGTGGGAACGGCGCGATGCGGGACCCGCCAGCGAGGACGGCACGGGAGCGCTGCCGACCGAGCTCGCGGCGCTGGCCGACTGACGCGCCTCTCCGGGCACGACCTGCCGAGTAGCGTGTGCGGGAACCACCACGAACCACAGGAGGAACCATGGCCAAGCGGTCGATCCAGGGATACGTCGAGCTGGCGTCCGGGCTGGGCGAGATGACCAAGGGTGCTGCCAAGGATGCAGCCGCCGAGCTGGTCTCGCTCACCAACGCCGACCTGTCACCCAAGAAGGCCACCAAGCAGGCAAGCAAGCTGGCTGATGACCTCATCGCCGCCGCCAACACGAACCGCAGGAATCTCGTGTCGCTCGTCCGCTCCGAGGTTGACCGGGCCGTGCGCCGACTCGACGTGCCGGGCCTCCAGCAGGAGCTGTCGACGGTGACGGACACCGTTCACGCCCTGCGTGCCCAGGTCGAGGACCTGGCCTCCACCCTGTCCGGTCGGTCGGCACGGACCGTGCCCGGCGTTGCGCTCAGTCCTGCCGCGGTCGTCGACTCTGCGGCTGCGGTCGCGCGTGACACCGCGGCGGTCGCGGGTGCCGCGCCGACGCCCAGTCGTCGCCCCGCCCGCTCGGCCCTGAAGAAGGCCACGCCCGCCGAGAAGGCCACGCCGACGAAGTCGGCTTCGGCCACGAAGTCGGCTCCGGCCACGAAGGCTTCACCCGCCAAGAAGGCGGCCAGCGCCAAAAAGGCGACCGCCTCGAAGTCAGCCCCTGCCAAGAAGGCGTCACCCGCCAAGAAGGCGAGCACGGCGAAGAAGACCACGACCACGACGTCCGCTCCCGCCAAGAAGGCGTCGACGGCCGGGACGACCACGGCGAGGAAGGCCACGACGAAGACGTCCGCCTCGGCGGCCAAGAAGTCAGCTCCCGCCAAGAAGTCGTCGCCCACCAAGAAGGCGTCGACGGCCAAGAAGTCCACGTCCGCCAACAAGGCCACCACGGCGGCGCCCAACAGCACCCCTGCGGCGGGCGGCGCGTGAGCGAGCAGGCCGCCGACGAGACCCACGAGGACGCTCTGGGGTCTGAACCAGAACCCTCCGGTGGCTCGGGGACGCTCGTGGAGAGCTCACCGGAGCCACGTGCATCCGAGGCTGCCGGACCCGAATCCGAACCCGAACCCGAACCCGAACCCGAACCCGAACCCGAATCCGGAGCCGAGCCCCGGCCCGCGGAGCCGGCGGCACCCGAGACGGGGGACCTCGTCATCGACGCTGCCCTGCGAGATCTCGCCGAGACGCCCACCGACGACCTCGACGCGCAGATCGAGCGGGGCGAGCAGGTCCAGCGGACGCTGCAGGGCCGGCTGAGCGACCTCGGAGGCTGACATCACCCGGCTGGACGCCGAGCTCGTGCGACGAGGGCTCGCCCGATCCCGCGGGGAGGCGAGGGAGCTGGTCGACGCCGGGCTCGTCACCCTGGACGGACGCATCGCGCGCAAGCCGGCCAGCGCCGCCGACGGCTCGAGCGCGCTGGAGATATCGCAGGACCGTCCGAGGTGGGTGGGTCGCGCCGCGCTCAAGCTCGACCACGCGTTCACGACCTGGTCGCCCATGGGCCTCGCCGCTGAAGGGCGCAGCTGCCTCGACGTCGGCGCGTCGACCGGTGGCTTCACCCAGGTCCTGCTCGCCCGGGGCGCGAGCCACGTCATGGCCCTCGACGTGGGCCGCGACCAGCTCGTCGCGGAGCTGCGCCACCACCCACGGGTCACCGAGCGCAGCGGCACCTCCATCCGCGATGTGGGGCCGGAGGACCTCGGCACCTTCGACGTCGTCGTCGGCGACCTGTCGTTCATCTCACTGACCCTCGTGCTCGAACCGATCGGCCGGCTGGCGAAGCCCGGCGCGGACGTCGTCCTCCTGGTCAAGCCGCAGTTCGAGGTGGGGCGTGGGCGGCTCAGCAAGAACGGCATCGTCACCGACCCGCGCCACCGCCGCAAGGCTCTCGTCGATGTGGTGGCCGCGGCCGAGCGTGCCGGGTTGGGCATCCACGGACTGGTCCGGAGCCCGATCCATGGGGGAGAGGGCAACACCGAGTACCTCTTGTGGGCACGGTCAGGGGTCTCGGGCACGATGGACCCCGTTGCGGTCACTGCCGCAGTCCGTGAGCTGAGCAAGGAGGTCAGGCCGTGACCGAGTCACGACGCATCCTTCTCGTCGTGCACCCTGCGCGGCCCGAGGTTCACGACCACGCGCTGGGCGTCGTCAAGCGCCTCACAGCAGCCGGCGTGGCGGTCGCGGTCATCAGCGCGGAGATGCGCGGCACCCCCCTCGAGGGCGCACCCGACCTCATCAGCGCTGATCCCGACGACCCCGCCCGTGGCTGCGAGCTGGTCTGCATCCTCGGCGGTGACGGCTCGATCCTGCGTGCCGCCGAGCTCTCGCGTGGCTCCGGCGTGCCCCTGCTCGGCGTGAACTTCGGACACGTCGGCTTCCTCGCCGAGGTGGAGCGGGACGACCTCGACGTCACGGTCGAGCGGATCGTCTCGCGTGACTACGCCGTGGAGGAGCGCATGACCCTCGAGGTGGTCGCCGTCCACGAGGGCGAGACCGTCTTCGAGAGCTGGGCCCTCAACGAGGTCACGGTCGAGAAGGCCTCGCGCGAGCGGATGATCGAGCTCACCGTCGAGATCGACGGCCGTCCGCTGTCGACGTGGGGATGCGACGGGGTGGTCATGGCGACGCCCACGGGATCGACCGCCTACGCCTTCTCTGCGGGTGGGCCGGTCGTGTGGCCCGACGTCGAGGCCATGCTCCTCGTGCCGATCAGCGCGCACGCCCTCTTTGCCAGACCCATCGTCGTCGGGCCCGAGAGCCGGCTGGCGGTCGAGGTGGTGCCACGGACCGAGGGCGCCGGGGTCGTGTGGTGTGACGGCCGCCGAGCCATCGACCTTCCTCCGGGTGCCCGCATCCAGGTGCACCGCAGCCCCGACCCCGTGCGGCTCGCTCGTTTTGCCGGCTCGCCGTTCACCGACCGGCTCGTCGAGAAGTTCGACCTGTCGGTGCACGGCTGGCGTGGGGCCGCACGCCGGGCCAGCGAGACCAGCACTGGGTCCTCCAGCGAGACGGGCTGACCGGCGCGCCGTGCTGCAGGAGATCAGGATCCAGGACCTCGGCATCATCGATGAGTCGCTCATCGAGTTCGGGCCGGGGCTGACCGTGCTCACGGGCGAGACCGGCGCCGGCAAGACGATGGTCGTGACGAGCCTCGGGCTGCTCCTCGGCGCCAGGTCCGATGCCGGCCTCGTGCGCGAGGGCGCCGCCCGCGCCGTCGTGGAGGGGGTGTTCGACGTCCCCGCCGACCACCCAGCGACGCTGCGCGCGACCGAGGCCGGAGGAGAGGTCGACGACACGCTCGTCCTCGTCCGCACCGTCCAGACCGAAGGGCGCTCGCGGGCCCACGTGGGCGGACGCAGCGCACCGGTGGGGGTGCTGGCCGATCTCGGCGAGCACCTCGTCGCGGTCCACGGGCAGGCCGACCAGTGGCGCCTGCGCCGACCCGAGGAGCACCGGGAGCTGCTCGACGCCTTCGGCGGCGAGGCTTTGGGAGCTGCGCGGACGGCATACGAGAGCAGGTATGCCGCGCACGCGGCGGCCGTGACCGAGCTCGAGTCCCTGCGCGCTGCCGCGCGCGAGCGCACCCGCGAGCTGGACCTGCTGCTGCGAGGGCTGGAGCGCATCGAGGCGGCCGAGCCCACGCCGGGCGAGGACGTGGCCCTGCGGATCGAGGACGAACGTCTCGCCCACGCCGAAGAGCTGCGCCAGGGCTCGGCGCAGGCCCAGGACCTCCTCGCAGGTGGCGACGACGCCGACGGACGAGCCGATGACGGCGTCATCGGCGCCCTCTCCCGCGCTCGCTCGGCGCTGAGCCAGGTCAGCGCCAACGACCCGGCGCTCGCCGACCTCGAACGCCGGCTCACCGAGGTGACCCATCTGGTCAACGACCTGGCCTCCGACCTCTCCGGCTACGTCGCCGACATCGACCTCGACCCCGGGCGCCTCGTGTGGGTGCAGGAGCGCCGAGCCCTGCTCAGCGAGCTGACCCGCAGCTATGGCGACACCGTGGACGACGTCCTCGCGTGGAGTGCCACCGCGTCGCGCCGGGTGCTCGAGCTCGAGGGCGATGACGACCGCATCAAGGAGCTCGAAGGCGAGGTCGCCGAGCTCGACGGGCGTCGCGCTGCTGCCAGCAAGGTGCTCAGCACGGCCCGTCGCAAGGCGGCCAAGGCACTGGCCACGCGCATCGGCGAGGAGCTCTCGCACCTCGCGATGGGCTCGGCCCGCGTCGTCGTCGGAGTCGAGCCCTCGGGACGGCTCGGCCCCCACGGCGCTGACGACGTCGAGATCGGTCTCGCCGCCAACGTGGGCAGCGCCCCCCGGAGCGTCAGCAGGACGGCGTCCGGCGGTGAGCTCTCGCGGGTGATGCTCGCGATCGAGGTCGCCACCGCAGAGGCCACCAGCACCGTGCCCACGTTCGTCTTCGACGAGGTCGACGCCGGTGTCGGCGGCCGCGCCGCGCTCGACGTGGGGGCCCGGCTCGCCGCCCTCGCCCAGAAGGCGCAGGTCATCGTCGTCACCCACCTCGCTCAGGTCGCGGCGCACGCCGACCACCACCTCGTGGTGTCCAAGTCCGACGACGGGCAGGTCACCCGCAGCGGTGTCCGTCGGGTCGAGGGGGAGGACCGGGTCACCGAGCTGGCCCGGATGCTGGCCGGGACCGTCAGCGAAGCGGCTCTCGACCACGCCCGCGACCTGCTCACCGACCTGGGGCAGAGCACCCCCGCCTGACCGGCCACGCCCTCCGCGGGAGCGGTGCACCAGCGTGGCACGATGTGCTGGATGCCCTTCACGACCCGACTTCGACGCGAACGCGACCCCGGACCCGCCGGTGTGAGCGGGCCTGCCCGGGTGGACCCCCGCACCAAGGACCTGACCAAGCGGCTCAAGCCCGGCGACATCGCCGTCATCAACCACGTCGACATCGACCGGGTGAGCGCTGAGGCGCTCGTCGCCTGTCGGCCGGCTGCCGTGGTCAACGCCGCGACGTCGATCTCGGGTCGCTATCCCAACCTGGGCCCCGAGATCCTGCTCGCCGCCGGCATCCCACTGCTCGACGCCGTCGGCGACGAGGCCATGGCGGTGGCCGAGGGCACCCTCGTGCACCTCGACGGAGACAGGCTCATGGCCGGCCAGACGGTGGTGGCGACCGGCCAGTCCCTCGACGACGCCTCGGTCGTCGAGTCGATGGCGGTGGCCAGGGCTGGGCTCAACGAGCAGCTCGAGGCGTTCGCCGCCAACACGATGGAGTACCTCAAGCAGGAGCGCGCCCTCCTCCTCGACGGTGTGGGTGTCCCCGACATCACGACCGACCTCGAAGGTCGCCACGCCCTCATCGTCGTCCGTGGCTACCACTACAAAGAAGACCTCAACATGCTCCGGTCCTACATCCGCGAGTACAAACCGATCCTCATCGGCGTCGACGGGGGAGCGGACGCGATCGTCGAGGCACGACTCAAGCCCGACCTCATCGTCGGCGACATGGACTCCGTCTCTGACGCGACGCTGCGGTGTGGGGCCGAGGTCGTCGTCCACGCCTACCGCGACGGGCGCGCACCCGGGCTCGAGCGGGTCCGCGACCTCGGGGTCGAGCCCGTCGTCTTCCCGGCCACGGGCACCAGCGAGGACATCGCGATGCTCCTGGCCGACGACAAGGGAGCCAAGCTCATCGTCGCCGTCGGCACCCACGCCACGCTCATCGAGTTCCTCGACAAGGGGCGGTCGGGCATGGCGAGCACGTTCCTGACCCGGCTGCGCGTCGGCGGCAAGCTCGTCGACGCCAAGGGCGTGAGTCGCCTCTATCGCTCGCGCATCTCCGGGAGCTGGCTCGTCTTCCTCGTCCTCGTCGGCCTGACCTCGCTCGCTGCCGCACTCTGGGCCACGCCCGGGGGGAGGGTGCTGCTCCAGGTGATCGGCGCCCGTCTCGACGATCTCTGGTCCGCACTCGGAGGAATCCTCACGTGATCGACTTCCGCTACCACCTCGTCTCGATCGTCTCGATCTTCATGGCCCTCGCGGTCGGGATCGTGCTCGGTGCGGGCCCCCTCAAGGGGTCCATCGGCGAGACCCTCACGCAGGAGGTCACCCAGCTCCGGGAGGACCGGGCAACGCTGCGCAGCGAGCTCGACGTCGCGCGCAAGGCAGGCGTGACGCGCGACGACTTCAACGACGCCGCCCGGACCCGGCTCGTCGGCGGCACCCTCACGGGCACCACGGTTGCCCTTGTGCTCCTGCCCGGCGCTGACGCCGACCACGTGACGGACGTCGCCGAGACGCTCACGGCGGCAGGCGCGTCGGTCGTCTCGCGCACCACCGTGGAGGACGCCTGGGTGCCCGAGGACGACGAGGCCCGCGCGCAGCAGGCCACGCTCGCATCCGAGCAGCGGCGGGCACTCGGTCTGCCCCAGGCGGGGGAGTCGGACAGCAACTCTCTCGATGACGTGTTCGCGACCGCCCTGCTCGCCCCGAACTCCGGCACCAACAGCGACGCGGGCAAGGGCGCCCTCGACGCTCTCGCGGCAGCCAAGCTCATCGACGTCGAGACCGCCGACCTCGTGAGGGCCAACGCCGCTGTGCTCATCGGGGCACCGATCAAGGGCGACGTCGCCGCCGAGCGCGACCGCAGCGCGACCAGCCTGGCCTCGCTGGCAGCCTCGCTCGACCGCTCCGGTGCAGGAGCCGTCCTTGCAGAGGACGTGGGAGTCAGCGGCTCGGCCGGCGCTGCGTCCGTCGTGCGCGCGGCTCGCAGCGACGCCGAGACGTCCCGGGCTCTCTCCACGGTCGACGACGTCAGCCTGCCGCTGGGACAGATCAGCGTCGTCTATGCGCTGGTGCAGCAGATCGCCGGCGGCGTGGGTCAGTACGGCCTCGGCGACGGTGTCTCGGCCGGCTACCCCCCGATCCCGGCACCATGAGCCGACGCCCGCTCGTCGGGGCCGTCGTGGCTGCGGCCGCGGCGGGCGCCGCGATGCTGGCGCGTCATCAGCTTCCTGCACACCTGCGCGAGCCGTGGGACCGCACCAACCACGCAGGGCGCACGGTGACCCTGCTCGAAGGGCCGGTGTATGCCGTGGCGGCCGCAGCGGGCGTGCTCGCAGCGGGACCCCCTTCGGCCCCCGGCATCGTGGCGAGTCTCGGTGCCGGCGCGTTCGGGGCCTTGGACGACCTGGCCGGGGACTCCTCCAGCAAGGGCCTCAAGGGCCACCTGGGGGCCCTGGCACGGGGTGAGGTGACCACCGGTGCGATCAAGATCGCTGGTCTAGCCGCGACCGGTCTCGCCGCGGCCGCAGTGACCGACCGGCGGGTCGGTCGTGGGCTGCTCACCACCCTGATCGGCGGAGCTGCGATCGCGGGATCGGCCAACCTCGCCAACCTCTTCGACCTGCGTCCCGGACGCGCCCTCAAGGTCACGACCCTGTCAGCGCTGCCGTTGCTCATCCCTCCCGACGCGAACGGCGCCGCCACCGCGGCAGCCGCGCTCGGCGCTGCAGCCGGCACCCTGCACAGCGACCTGCGCGGGCAGGCGATGCTCGGCGACACCGGAGCGAACGCTGCCGGTGCGCTCGTCGGCCTCGCACTCGTCGAGCGCAGTGGGCTGCGTGGACGCATCGTGCTGCTCGCCCTCACCGCGGGCCTCACCGTCCTCTCCGAGAAGGTGTCGTTCAGCCGGGTCATCGAGGGCAACCCCGTCCTGCGCGCCATCGACTCCTTCGGTCGCCCGTGACGGCCCGGTCGGTGGGCCAGTCGGTGGCCCGGGCCGCCCTCGTCGTCGCCGTGGCCACCCTGCTGGCCCGCCTCGCCGGGTTCGTGCGCACCCTCGTCTTCTCGTACAGCGTGGGCACGAGCCCTGTCGGCGACACCTACCAGACGATCAACACGCTGCCCAACGTCGTCTACGAGGTTGCGGCGGGTGGTGCCCTGGCCGCGATCGCGGTGCCGTTGGTCGCCGGTCAGCTCGGAGCGGGACGACGCGAGGACGCGGACCGCGCGGGCTCGGCCCTGCTGACCTGGGCCGTGGTCATCCTCCTGCCGCTCGCCGCGCTCGTGTTCGTGGCGGCACCCTGGCTGAGCGACCTGCTCCTCGACGACTCCGAGGAGCCCGGAAGCGTGGACCTGGGCGCCACCATGCTCCGGATCTTTGCGCCACAGGTGGCGCTCTACGGCATCGGGGTCGTCCTCGCCGGGATGCTCCAGGCGCACCGACGCTTCCTCGCCGCTGCGCTCGTGCCCCTGCTGTCCAGCCTGGTCGTGATGGCTTCCTACCTCGCCTACGGCCAGCGGATCAGCGCGAGGGTCACTGCGCAGGAGGTGCCGTCGGACGCGGTGTGGATCCTCGCGGGTGGCACGACCCTTGGGGTCGTCGTGCTGAGCCTCCCACTCTTCGTGCCGGCCCTGCGCGCTGGCATCCGCTTTCGACCCACCCTGTCGTTCCCGGCCGAGCTCGGCGCTCGGGCAGCAGGGCTGGCGGGGGCGGGTGTCATCGCCCTCGCGGCGCAGCAGGCCGCGGTGTTCCTGACCCTGTGGCTCACCCATTCCCCGCGGACCGTCGACACGGGCGCCGTCAACATCTATGCCTACGTCCAGGCGGTCTACCTCCTGCCGTATGCCGTCCTGGCCGTTCCCATCGCGACGGCCGCCTTCCCGTCCCTGGCCAGTGCCGAGGCGGCGAGGGGCAGGACGGGTGACGACTCCGCCCCCGCGACGCTGGCGCGAAGCCTTCGCGGCATCCTGCTCCTCACCTCAGGAGCCGTGGCGGTCCTCGTCACCGTCTCGCGACCGGTCGGCCGGTTCTTCGACGCCCTGGACCGCGGGTCCGACGGTCCCGGCCAGTCGGCGCTCGCCGCCCTGCCGGGCGCGCTGACGTCCTATGCACCTGGCCTCGTGGGCTTCAGCGTCGCGGCCCTGCTCACGCGAGCCCTCTATGTCCGAGGACGCCCCGTCCACGCCGCCGTGGCCGTGGCGGCAGGCTGGGGGATCGCCGGACTCGTCCCGGTCCTGACGATCCCGGACGGGTCCGATGCGGCCGCGACGCTGACTGCCCTGGGCATCGCGTCGACGTGCGGCATGACCGTCTCGGCCGTCGCGTTGGCCGTCCTCGTGCGTCGCTCGTGGGGGGTGGCGGCGCTGGCCGGCAGCGGTCGGACCCTCGCCGCCGCAGTCGTCGCCGTCGCGCTGGCCATTGCCGTCGGAGACACGGTCGAGCGGCTCGCCGACTGGAGCGGTCTCGTGGGGTCGGCGGTCGCCGGCCTCGCCGTCGCAGTGGTCACCATGGGCGTCCACCTGGGCGTCATGGCGCGAGCCGACCGGTCGGGCATGAGCGCACTCCGAGAGCGTGGCCGGCAGCGTCGCCGGAAGGAGACGCAAGCATGACCATCGCCGTCGTAGTCTGGCGTCCAGGCTCAGCAGGGGGGTTCTGATGCGCATCGTCCAGCTCATCGGTCGCAGCACGGGTGGGATCGGCACCCATGCCGTCGACCTGACGCGCCACCTCCGCGGCCTCGGCGACGATGTCGTCGTCGTGACGGATGCCCTCACGGCGGGACGCTTCGGGCTGGACGATGCCCGACAGTGGTGGCCGACGGGCCTGACCGCAGGCTCCCTCCGCAACCTCCTGCGACTGCGCAGGCTGGCCCGGTCGGCAGAGGTGGTCCACGCCCACGGTCACCAGGCGGGCCTGCTGGCCGTGCTGACGACGACGGGGACGGAGGTGCCGGTGGTCGTGAGCCAGCACAATGCCGTGCTCGCCGGTGGATGGCGTCGCCGGCTGTCCTCGCGGCTCCTGCAGCGCTTCGTCGCCGGACGAGCCGCGCTGACGACTGGTGCGAGCAGCGACCTCGTCGCCGAGGCGAAGCGGCACGGCGCCCGGCAGGCGGAGCTTCGCCCCCGTCCCGTCACCCCGGGTGCCGGACCTGTTGGCAGCAGACCCGCTCCCTCGGGGCGAGCGTGCGGGGCGGGCCGCCACGCTGCTGCGGGAGAACCGAGTGATGGGGGAGGGGCCGATGATCCTCACGATCGCCCGCATCGCTCCCCAGAAGCAGCTGGACTCCCTCATCGACGCCGCGTCCGTCGTGGGTGTCACCGCGACCTGGGTCGTCATCGGCGACGGTGACGCCACCCTGCTGTCGCGCCTCCGGAAGCGCGCCGGGGACGAGGGCGTCCCGGTGCACTTCGTCGGTCCGCAGAGCGATCCCACCCCATGGCTCCGGGCGGCCGACGTGTTCGTGCTGACGAGCACCTGGGAGGCGCGGGCGCTCGTCGTCCAGGAGGCCATGGCGGCCGGGGTCCCGGTCGTGACCACCGACACCGGCGGTCTTCGCGACCTCGTCGAGGGTGTCGGAGACCTGGTGCCCGTCGGCGACGCCTTCGCGCTGGCATCGGCCGTGAGGCGGTTGCTGACCGACCGGCAGCTCCGAGCCTCCGCCGCGGAGGCCGGCCGCGAGCGGGCCGCCCAGTGGGCCGACGGCGCCCAGACCGCCCTGTGGTGGCAGGAGAGGTACGCGCGGGTGGCGCGCACGAGGTAGGGGCGACCACACGGCATACCCGCCAGGTCCGTGACCAGCGCGTCGTGGCGAGCCGCATCCCGGCGATGACGTATTGTTGAAGCCCGTGGTGGCTCAGACGAAACAGATCTTCGTGACCGGAGGCGTCGCCTCTTCGCTCGGCAAGGGCCTCACGGCATCCAGCCTCGGATTCCTGCTCAGGGCACGCGGTCTGCGCGTGACGATGCAGAAGCTCGACCCCTATCTCAACGTGGACCCCGGGACGATGAACCCGTTCCAGCACGGCGAGGTCTTCGTCACCGACGACGGTGCCGAGACCGACCTCGACGTGGGGCACTACGAGCGCTTCCTCGACCGCAACCTCATCGGCAAGGCCAACGTCACGACCGGTCAGGTCTACAGCAAGGTCATCGCCAAGGAGCGGCGCGGTGAGTACCTCGGCGACACCGTCCAGGTCATCCCGCACATCACCAACGAGATCAAGGAACGCATGCGCGCCCAGGCCGCCGGCGCTCCTGACGTCGACGACACCGAGGCGCCGGACGTCATCATCACCGAGATCGGGGGCACCGTCGGCGACATCGAGTCCCTGCCCTTCCTCGAGGCGGCCCGCCAGGTGCGTCACGACCTCGGCCGGGACAGCGTCTTCTTCCTCCACGTCTCGCTCGTGCCCTACCTCGCCCCCAGCGGTGAGCTCAAGACGAAGCCGACGCAGCACTCGGTCGCGGCGCTGCGCCAGGTCGGCATCCAGCCCGATGCCCTTGTGCTGAGGGCCGATCGAGAGATCCCGGAGTCGATCAAGCGCAAGATCTCGCTCATGTGCGATGTCGACACCGACGGTGTTGCCGCCTGTGTCGACGCCCCGAGCATCTATGACATCCCCAAGGTCCTGCACCGTGAGGGCCTCGACGCCTATGTCATCCGTCGTCTCGGCCTGACCTTCCGCGACGTGGAGTGGACCGAGTGGGACCGCCTCCTCGGACGCGTCCACAACCCCGAGCACCGGGTCGAGGTCGCCCTCGTCGGCAAGTACATCGACCTGCCCGACGCCTACCTCTCCGTCACCGAGGCCCTGCGCGCCGGTGGCTTCCACCACGACGCCAAGGTCCAGATCCGCTGGGTGGCGAGCGACGAGTGCCAGACCGCGTCGGGGGCGCAGAAGGCGCTGGGTGGCGTCGACGCCGTCCTTGTGCCGGGTGGCTTCGGGGTCCGGGGCATCGAAGGCAAGCTCGGCGCGCTGACCTGGGCGCGCGAGCACCGCGTCCCGACCCTCGGCATCTGCCTCGGACTGCAGTGCATGGTCATCGAGTACGCCCGCAACAAGGCCGGCATCGACGGAGCGAGCTCGACCGAGTTCGACCCCGACACCACGGCCCCGGTCATCGCGACCATCGAGGAGCAGAAGGCGTTCGTCGAGGGGGCGGGTGACCTGGGCGGGACGATGCGTCTGGGTTCGCAGCGCGCCGACCTCGTCGCCGGCTCCGTCGTCGCCGAGGTCTACGGCTCGACGAGCGCCGACGAGCGGCACCGCCACCGTTACGAGGTCAACGAGTCCTACCGCAGCGAGATCGAGGCGGCCGGGCTGCGCATCTCCGGGACGCACCCCGAGCTCGGCCTCGTGGAGTTCGTCGAGCTCGACCGTGACGAGCACCCCTACTACGTCGCGACCCAGGCCCACCCGGAGTTCAAGTCCCGTCCGACCCGGGCGCACCCGCTCTTCGCCGGCCTCATCGGTGCCGCCATCGAGGAGCAGCGGGCTGCACGGCTCGTCGAGGTCGAGCGTCCCCGGGTGAGCGCCGACGCAGACGTCTCATGACCGCTGACGCCTTCGCCGACGAGTTCGACCCCCGGCCGGTGCGGCACTCCGAGCTCCTCCTGACGGGCCGGGTGTGGGACGTCGTCCGCGACGAGGTCGACCTCGGCGACGCCGGCACCCACGTGCGCGACTACGTCCGCCACCCCGGCGCCGTCGCCGTCCTGGCGCTCGACGAGAGCGGGCGGATCTGCCTCATCCAGCAGTACCGCCACCCCATCCGCACCCGTGACTGGGAGATCCCGGCCGGTCTCCTCGACGTCGAGGGCGAGCCGGCCTGGCAGGCCGCCGCCCGAGAGCTGCACGAGGAGGCGGACCTCGTCGCCGGACGTCTCGACGTCCTCGTCGACCTCCGGCCGTCGCCGGGTGGGCTCGACGAGGCGATCCGCGTCTACCTCGCGCGTGACCTGTCGTCCGTCGCCGACTCCGACCGCCACGTGCGTGACGCGGAGGAGCACGGTATGCCGCTTGCCTGGGTCCCGCTCGACGATGCCGTCGCCGCGGTGCTTGAGGGGCGCGTCCAGAACGCCATCCTCGTTTCGGCGGTCCTCGCGGCTCACGTTGCACGACAGGGGGACTGGTCCACGCTCAGGCCGCACCACACCCCGTGGCCACAGGGTCCCGGCGGCTCGGCCCGCGCGTGATCGACGACCCCGGTTCGCAGCGCTGCCCGTGCGGAGGGGTACCAGCCGGTGCCGACCTTTCGGCCTGCTGCGGTCCCTTCCTCGCGGGGGAGACGTGGCCGCCGACTCCGGTGACGGTGATGCGGTCGCGCTACACGGCATACGCCGTCGGTGACAGCGACCACCTCTTCCGCACCTGGCACCCGGCGACGCGCCCGGCAGAGGTGCGACTCGACGCAGCGCTCGAGTGGGTGGGCCTCGAGATCGTCGCGGTCTCGGGCGACGAGGACGCGGGCGTCGTCGAGTTCGCAGCCCGTTGGCGCTCGGGGCAGGGCCGCTCGCGTCAGGACGGTGCCGTCCGGGAACGCAGCACCTTCGTGCGGAGGGCCGGCCGCTGGTTCTATCGCGACGGTGTCGACCTCTCGACGTAGCAGGCCACCGCGGGTGGTGCGGCTCGTGACGAACGGAGCACACGGCATACCCGAAATGCGGTTCGTGCGAGGTGGGCGCGACTCCGTAGGATGACCGAGTTCATCCACCCCCGTTCCAAAGGACCTCTCGTGCTCCGCACCCACGAGGCCGGCACTCTGCGCGCCGACCACACCACTCAGACCGTCACGCTCACCGGGTGGGTGGGCAGGCGTCGCGATCACGGGGGCGTCGCCTTCATCGACCTGCGCGATGCCAGTGGTGTCGTCCAGGTCGTGGCACGTGACGAGGTCCTCACCGGTGCGGCCCACGACCTGCGGGCCGAGTTCTGCATCAAGGTGACCGGGGAGGTCGTCGCGCGCAGCGAGGCCAACGTCAACGCCGACCTGCCGACCGGCGCCGTCGAGGTCGTGGCCTCCGCCATCGAGGTGCTGGCGCCCAGCGCACCGTTGCCCTTCCAGATCGACGAGCGCGTCACCGTCGGCGAGGAGGCCCGCCTCAAGCACCGCTACCTCGACCTGCGTCGTCCGGGCGCGTCCTCGGCCGGTGCTGCCCTGCGGCTGCGCTCCAAGGTCAACGCCGCAGCCCGCTCGGTCCTCGGCGAGCGCGACTTCGTCGAGATCGAGACCCCCACGCTGACGCGGTCCACGCCCGAGGGGGCACGGGACTTCCTCGTGCCCGCGCGGCTGGCTCCCGGCTCCTGGTACGCCCTGCCGCAGAGCCCGCAGCTGTTCAAGCAGCTGCTCATGGTCGCCGGCATGGAGCGCTACTACCAGATCGCCCGCTGCTACCGCGACGAGGACTTCCGTGCCGACCGCCAGCCGGAGTTCACCCAGCTCGACATCGAGATGAGCTTCGTCGAGCAGGCCGACGTGCTCGAGCTGGGCGAGGCGATCGTCAAGGCCGTCTGGAAGCTCATCGACGTCGAGCTGGACGCGCCCTTCGAGCAGCTGACCTATGCCGAGGCCATGCGGCGCTTCGGCTCGGACAAGCCTGACCTGCGCTTCGGCAACGAGCTCGTGGAGTGCACCGACTACTTCAAGGAGACGCCGTTCCGGGTGTTCCAGGCCGAGTACGTCGGGGCCGTCGTCATGCCCGGTGGCGCCTCGCAGCCGCGCAAGCAACTCGACGCCTGGCAGGACTGGGCCAAGAGCCGTGGCGCCAAGGGGCTGGCCTACGTCCTTGTCAACGAGAACTCAGCGGACGGTTCCGTTGAACTTTCCGGACCGGTCGCCAAGAACCTCTCCGACGACGAGAAGGCCGGGCTGGCCGCCCACGTCGGTGCCCAGCCTGGCGACTGCGTGTTCTTCGCCGCCGGCCCGACGAAGTCCTCACGCGCCCTGCTCGGCGCTGCCCGTCTGGAGATCGGCAAGCGCTGCGAGCTCATCGACGAGAGCGCCTGGTCCTTCCTCTGGGTCCTCGACGCGCCGCTGTTCGAGCCGGCGTCCGAGGCCGTCGCCGCCGGTGACGTCGCCGTCGGTGGGGGAGCCTGGACGGCTGTCCACCACGCCTTCACCTCGCCCAAGGCCGAGTTCATGGACTCGTTCGACACCGACCCCGGCCCCGCGCTCGCCTATGCCTACGACATGGTCTGCAACGGCAACGAGATCGGTGGCGGGTCGATCCGTATCCACCGTCGCGACATCCAGGAGCGCGTCTTCAAGGTCATGGGCCTGTCCGACGAGGAGGCCCAGGAGAAGTTCGGCTTCCTGCTCGACGCCTTCGCCTTCGGTGCGCCGCCGCACGGCGGCATCGCCTTCGGGTGGGACCGCATCGTCTCGCTGCTCGCCGGCACCGAGTCCATCCGCGACGTCATCGCCTTCCCGAAGTCCGGTGGCGGCTACGACCCGCTGACCGCGGCGCCGGCACCGATCACGCCGGAGCAGCGCAAGGAGGCCGGCGTCGACGCCAAGCCCGAGGCAAAGGGCGACGGTCCGACCGATCCGGCGGCGGCGACGGCCTGATGACGAACGCGGCCGACACCCTGGCGACGGATGCCCGGCCGCTCGATCCTGCCCGGCCCGTCCGCGTCCTCCTCTGGGACGCGGACGGGGTCCTCCAGCATCCTCGGCACGAGTGGGCTCCGCGCCTGCAGGCCTGGGGCGGCCCCGGGTTCGCCGAGGCTCTCTTTGCCGCAGAGCTCCCCGCGCTGCGTGGGGAGGCTCCCTTTCGGGACTGCCTGTCCGAGCTGCTGCTCGAGTGGCCAGAGGTCACCGCGAGTGTGGACGACCTCCTCAGTCTGTGGGAGCAGGTCGACCCCGACGACGACGCCCTCCGCCTCGTGCGAGAGGTGGCGGCGACCGGCGTGACCTGTGTGCTCGCGACGAACCAACAGGACCACCGCAAGGCCTACCTGCGTCAGCGCTTCGGCTACGACGAAGTCTTCGAGCGGTCGTTCTACTCGTGTGACGTCGGAGCGATGAAGCCCGAGGTCGCCTACTTCGAGCGGGTGCTCGAGGCCCTGGGAATCTCTCAGCAGGACGCTGGTGCGGTGGGCTTCGTCGATGACATGCCCGCCAACGTCGCCACCGCCCGGGAGCTGGGCATCCGGGCGGTCCACCACGACCCGGCCTCGGGTGTCGCCGGGCTGCGTGCCTCGCTGGGTTGGTCATGAGCGACCACGGCGCACCCCTGGGCGATGAGGAGCGGCTCCACTCCTCCGAGCAGACGCCGCCGGGCGCCTTCCAGCAGGCCATCCGCCGCTATGCCCAGCAACAGCCCGAGCTGCGTGAGGTCACGGACCAGTTCGTCGCCATGGTCACGGCGATGCTCGACGACGCGGGCATCAACTACGTCAGTGTCACCGGCCGCGCCAAGAGTGTCGCGTCCTTCGCGGGCAAGGCATCCCAGACGGAGGGCGGGGTCCCGGTCTACTCCGACCCGCTCACCGAGATCACCGACCAGATCGGTGTCCGGGTCGTCACCTACCTGCAGGGAGACGTTGCCGCCGTCGCGGACCTCCTCGCCGGCGAGTTCAGCGTCCTGGACGACCGGGACCTCGGGCAGGAGACCGCCAAGCAGGGACGCTTCGGCTACTCGAGCAGGCACCTCCTGGTGACCCTCGACGACGAGGGCGGCGACCCGGCATACGGGCACCTGCGTGGACGCTCCGCGTCGGTGCAGGTCCGCACGATCCTGCAGCACGCCTGGGCCGAGTTCGAGCACGACGTGCGATACAAGGGGTCAGTCCCGGCAGAGGACGTGTCGGACCTCGACCGCCGATTCACCCTCGCCGCAGGACTCCTGGAGCTGGCCGACCGTGAGTTCACCGCCATCCGTGACCGGCTGCAGGCCAGCGTCGGGGTCGACCCGGACGCCTCGGACGACGACCCGCGGATCAGTGGCACCGACCTGGCCGCCTTCCTGACGGCGCAGTTCCAGGACGCCGGCTGGTCCCGGACCGACCACTACTCGTGGATCTCGGGGTTGCTCCTCGAGCTCGGGATCACCTCGCTCGACGAGCTCGGGGGCCTGCTCGGGTCCATCGACGCCCAGGGCATCAACGAGCGGATGGACTACCGCTACCCAGCTGGTGCCGTGCGCCGGCTCGATGACGCGCTGCTTGCCGTCTTCGGCCCGCGCTACATCGGCCTGCACGGCAACTCGCACCGCGTCGAGTCGCTCACCGCACGCCTCGACAAGGTGCGCGCCACCCAGTCCTGAGCGCCGGCTCCGCCCTCCGGCGGACCCGGCGCCCAACGTCCACCGGCGCGTGGACGCATGGCGTGGAGTGATGAGCTCAGGCGGTCAGGAAGCGCACCAGGGCTGCGTTGAACGCCTCGGCGTGGCTCGTGTTGACGCCGTGGGGTCCGTCCTTGACGGTGACCAGCTCGCTGCCCGCGACCTGCTCGTGGGTGCGTTGGCCCGAGACCTCGATCGGCACGATGGCGTCCGAGTCGCCGTGGATGACCAGGGTCGGCACAGTGACCTTGGCGAGGTCGTCGGTGAAGTCCTCGAGCCACGACGCGATGCACGCCTTCGCGGCGTCCAGATCCGCCTGGGCGGCGAGCGCCAGTGCCTCGCGGCGCTGCTCCTCGGTCACCTTGAGCTCCCCACCGGCGCTGAAGAAGTTCGTGGTGAACTCGTCGAGGAAGCCCTCCCGGTCGGCCCGCAGCCCTGCCTGCATCTTCTCGGCCTCTGCGCGGGGAAGACCGCCGTCGGGGTTGTCGTCACTCTTGAGCAGCCACGGCGGGATGGCCCCGGCGAAGGCGATGCTGTGAAGGCGGTCCTCGCCGTGGGTGCCGACGTAGCGCGCCACCTCTCCGCCGCCCATCGAGAACCCGACGAGCGAGACGTCGGTCAGGTCGAGCTCCTCGATGAGCCCGGCGAGGTCGGCGGTGAGGGCGTCGTAGTCGTAGCGTCCGTCGGCGGCGGGCGCCGACTGGCCGAACCCGCGCCGGTCGTAGGTGATGACGCGCAGCCCGGCATCGACGAGCGCGGGGACCGTGTCCTTCCAGGAAGCGCCGGAGAGGGGCCAACCGTGGATGAGGACGACGGGTCGGCCCTCACCCCCCGTGTCCTCGTGATGCAGGGCAGGTGACGTCGGTGTCGTCGAGGTCGTGTCGGTCATGGTTCACCTTTCGAGAAGGGTCAGAGGGTCGTGTGACCCTGTGCACGTCATTCGTCGCAGGCTCGGCGGCGGGTGGGTGTGACCCGCGTCACCTGTCTGACCAGCACGTTAGTCTGCGGGAGTGCCGGCCTCCAACGACCTCTTCGCATCAGCTGAGGGCACCGGTGCCGCCACCCTTCCTCCCCTCGCGGTCCGCATGCGTCCCGCGTCGATCGATGAGGTTCGCGGTCAACAGGCCGTCCTGCGACCGGGCAGCCCACTTCGACGCCTCATCGAGGGTTCTGGCGGCACCGCCGGTTCCCTGAGCGCCATCCTCTGGGGTCCGCCCGGGACGGGCAAGACGACGCTGGCACACCTCGTCGCGACCGCGGCGAACCGTGAGTTCGTCGAGCTGTCGGCCGTCACCGCCGGGGTCAAGGACGTGCGCGCCGTGATGGAGGCGGCCGCGCGCAACCGCGACCTCTACGACCGGCAGACGGTGCTCTTCCTCGACGAGATCCACCGATTCACCAAGGCCCAGCAGGACGCCCTTCTCCCCGGGGTCGAGACGCGGCAGGTCATCCTCGTCGCGGCGACCACCGAGAACCCGTCCTTCGCCGTCATCGCCCCCCTGCTCTCGCGCTCCATGCTCATCACGCTCACCTCGCTCGACGACGAGCAGGTCACCGACGTGCTCGGCGCAGCGGTGAGCGACGAGCGCGGTCTCGACGCGAGATACACGTTGTCCGACGAGGCGCGTGAGCACCTCGTGCGCATCTCCGGTGGGGACGCTCGGCGGGCGCTCACGTCCCTGGAGGCAGCGGCAGGTGTCGCCCTCGACGATGCACCTGCCGGGCGTGACGACTCGACCCCGATCGAGATCACCCTCGCACACGCCGAGCAGGCCGTGGCCCAGGCGTCGGTGCGCTACGACAGGACCGGCGACCAGCACTACGACGTCGCGTCGGCGTTCATCAAGTCGATGCGTGGGTCCGACGTCGACGCGGCGCTGCACTACCTCGCCCGTCAGCTCGAGGCGGGGGAGGACCCGCGCTTCATCGCCCGGCGCATCGTCATCTCGGCGAGCGAGGACGTCGGCATGGGCGACCCGACCGCCCTCCAGACCGCTGTCGCAGCGATGCACGCCGTCGCCCAGGTCGGCATGCCCGAGGCGCGAATCATCCTGGCGCAGGCGGTTGTCCACAACACCCTGGCTCCCAAGAGCAACGCGGCCTATGCCGGGATCAACGCGGCCATCGCCGACATCCGTGGCGGACGTGGCGGGGCCGTGCCTGCACACCTTCGCGGGAGCGGGTATGCAGGTGCGTCCCGTCTCGAGCACGGGAAGGGCTACGTCTACGCCCACGACGAGGCCGACGGTGTGGCGCGCCAGCAGTACCTCCCGGACGACCTGCACGGGAAGGCCGACTACTACCAGCCGACCGACCGCGGGTTCGAGGCTCGGCTGCAGGAGCGCTGGAGCTGGCTCAAGGAGCGCCTCGGCGGACGCTGAACGGAGCCAACGTGGGACACGGGCTTGCCGTCAAGGAACGCGGCGGCGGTGGCGGAGGTGCGACCCGTAGGATTCATCGGTGCCCCATCCCGGGCGATGCACTCGACCCGATGCCTTCCAACCTCCAGGACTGCCCACATGGAAACCGCTGAGATCCGGCGCCGCTGGCTCGCCTTCTTCGAGAAGAACGGCCACACGGTGGTGCCCTCCGCGCCGCTCATCCACGACGACCCCAACCTGCTGTTCGTCAACGCGGGCATGGTGCCGTTCAAGCCGTACTTCTCGGGCCAGGAGACGCCGCCGTGGGAGCGCGCCACGAGCGTCCAGAAGTGTGTCCGCACCGGTGACATCGAGGAGGTCGGCAAGACCTCGCGCCACGGCACGTTCTTCCAGATGAACGGCAACTTCTCGTTCGGCGACTACTTCAAGAAGGACGCCATCCGTTTCGCGTGGCAGCTCCTCACCACCTCGCAGGACGAGGGTGGCTACGGCCTGGACCCCGACCGGCTGTGGGCCACGGTCTACGAGGACGACGACGAGGCCGAGCGTCTCTGGGCCGAGCACACCTCGATCCCGCTCGACCGCATCGTGCGACGCGGGAAGCTCGACAACTACTGGCACATGGGCGTGCCCGGTCCCGGAGGCCCGTGCAGCGAGATCTTCTACGACCGCGGCGAGGAGTACGGCCAGGAGGGTGGCCCCGCGGTCGACGAGGACCGCTACATGGAGATCTGGAACCTCGTCTTCATGCAGGAGGAGCTCTCGCAGGTCCGGGCCAAGGACGACTTCGACATCGAGGCTCCGCTGCCGGCGCAGAACATCGACACCGGCATGGGGCTCGAGCGCATCGCCTCGGTCCTCCAGGGTGTCGACAACCTCTACGAGATCGACGAGGTCTACCCCGTCCTCGCCAAGGCGGCCGAGATGACCGGCAAGTCCTACGGCGCCGAGTCGGGTCACTCGGCCCAGGGTTCCCATCCGGACGACGTCCGGCTGCGCGTCGTCGCGGACCACATCCGGTCCTCGCTCATGCTCATCGGTGACGGCGTGACCCCCGGCAACGAGGGTCGTGGCTACGTGCTGCGCCGGATGCTGCGACGCGCTGTGCGCTCGATGCGGCTCCTCGGCTTCGAGGAGCCCGCGCTGCCTCACCTGCTCCCGGTCTCGATGGAGCGGATGAAGCAGTCCTACCCGGAGCTCGAGACCGGCTTCGACCGGATCAGCAAGATCGCGTATGCCGAGGAGGAGGCCTTCCGGCGGACGCTCGCCTCGGGCACGACGATCCTCGACACGGCCGTGTCGCGCACCAAGGAGTCGGGTGGCACCACGCTGGCCGGGGACCAGGCGTTCCAGCTGCACGACACCTATGGCTTCCCGATCGACCTCACCCTCGAGATGGCGGAGGAGCAGGGCCTCGCCGTCGACCGCGAGGGCTTCACGCGGCTCATGCAGGAGCAGCGCAACCGGGCGAAGGCCGACGCCAAGGCCAAGAAGTCCGGCCACGCCAACACCGAGGTGTGGAAGGAGCTGCGCTCGGCCGGCGAGACCGACTTCCGCGCCTGGCAGGAGCTCACCAGCGAGGCCACGGTCCTCGGCCTCGTCATCGACGGGCAGCGCGTCGAGGAGATCGAGCCCGGACAGCGCGGCCAGGTCATCCTCGACCGCACCCCCTTCTATGCCGAGTCCGGTGGGCAGATCGCCGACGAGGGCATCATCACGGCCGACGGGGTGCACCTCAAGGTGATGGACGTGCAGCGGCCGGTCAAGGGTCTCATCGCCCACACCGTGGAGGTCGTCCACGGACCGCTGCGCGCCGGCGCGCCCGTCCTCGCCGAGGTCGACCCCGAGTGGCGGATCTCGGCGTGCCAGGCGCACTCCGGCACCCACGTCATCCACGCCGCACTCCGCCAGGTCCTCGGCCCGTCCGCGCTCCAGTCCGGCTCCTACAACAAGCCGGGCTACCTCCGCCTCGACTTCGCGTGGGGTCAGGCGCTCTCGCCGGAGACCCGCAGCGAGATCGAGGAGGTCGCCAACCTCGCCGTCCGCAAGGACCTGCCGGTGTCCGCGGCCTGGATGCCGCTGGCCCAGGCTCGTGAGGCCGGCGCGCTCGCGCTCTTCGGTGAGACCTATGGCGAGGACGTGCGCGTCGTCGAGATCGGTGGCGCGTGGTCGCGCGAGCTCTGCGGTGGCACCCACGTCGGCCACTCCTCGCAGGTGGGTGCGCTCACCCTGACGGGCGAGTCGTCGATCGGTTCCGGGGTCCGTCGGGTCGAGGCGTTCGTCGGCATGGATGCCCTGCGCCACCTCGCCCGGGAGCGGGCGATCGTCGCCGAGCTCACCGGCATCGTCGGAGTCCAGCCCGGCGAGCTGACCGAGCGCATCGGCGCGATGGTCACCCGGCTCAAGGACGCCGAGCGTGAGCTCGAGCGCACCCGCAAGCAGGCCGTGCTCGCCGCGGCCGGCTCGCTCAGCGACCACGCCAAGGACGTCGGGGGGGTGCGGTTCGTCGGGCACGACGCCGGTGGCGAGGCAGGCGCCGACGACGTGCGGGCCATGGTGCTCGACGCCCGGCAGAAGCTCGGTGACGCGTCACCGTCGGTCGTGGCCGTGACCGGTGGGGCCAAGGGCCGACCTGTCGTCGTCATCGCGACCAACCAGGGCGCGCGTGACCGCGGCATCAAGGCCGGTGAGCTCGTCCGCATCGCAGCCCAGGCCCTCGGTGGCGGCGGCGGTGGCAAGGACGACATCGCCCAGGGTGGTGGCCAGGACCTCTCGAAGTCCGGTGAGGCCATCAACGCCGTCGAGTGGCGCGTCGGGGAGCTCGTCGGTTGAGCGTGCGCCCCGGGGTCCGTCTGGGGGTGGATGTCGGCACGGTGCGTGTCGGCGTGGCCGTCAGCGACCCCTCGGGGCTGCTCGCGACACCCCACGCGACGCTGGCACGCGCCTGGCCCGATGCCGAGCCCGCCACCGACGACGTCGCCGAGATCGTCGCGCTGGGCGTCGCACTGGGTGCCGTCGAGGTCGTCGTGGGTCTGCCACGCTCACTTTCGGGGGACGAAGGTCCGAGCGCAGCGGCCGCGCGCCAGTATGCTGCGGAGTTGGCCCAGCGCGTTGCTCCCGTGAGCGTCCGTCTCGTCGACGAGCGACTCACGAGCGTCAGCGCTCACAGGGCCCTGCGCGACAGTGGTGTCGCCGGGCGTCGACAACGTGCCGTCGTCGACCAGGTGGCGGCAGTCCTCATCCTCCAGGCCGCACTGGATGAGGAACGCAGCTCCGGCCGCCCCCCGGGCGAGCTGGTGGTGCGGCAGAAGCGGCGCAGGCCGAAGACGAAGGACGGATCACGGTGACCCAGGACCACCTCGACACGACGATCTTCGGGGAGCCTGCAGCCCACGAGCCGCGTCGTCGCCGCCGCCAGCGTCAGAACAAGGGCAAGGGTCGTCGTCTGCTGACGCTCGTCCTCGCCATCGTCCTCGTGGGTGGTGCGGCGATCGCCGCCGTGGCCGTCCTCAAGCCGTTCGTCTCGTCGATCGCCGGCGGCGGTGGGTCCGAGGCCGAGGACTTTGCCGGACCCGGCGAGGGCGAGGTCGCCGTGACCGTGAAGCAGGGCGACAGCGGTGAGGCGATCGCGACGGCTCTGAAGTCCGCCGGCGTCGTCAAGACGCGCACGGCATACCTTGACGCGTCCGCCGCGGACCCGGAGCAGAGTGCCAAGATCCAGGCCGGGACGTACACCCTCAAGAAGGGCATGAAGGCTCTCGATGCCTTCACGCTGCTGGCCGACCCGGCCAACCGCAGCGTGCCGCGGCTGACGCTCCCCGAGGGACTGTGGGCCAGCGAGATCATCCCGCGGCTCAGCAAGTCGACCGGTGTCCCAGTTGCTCAGTACCAGGCCGCCCTCAAGAACCCTGCGGCGCTCGGACTTCCGCAGGCCGCGGGGGGCAAGGTCGAGGGCTACCTCTTTCCGTCGAGCTACGAGTTCGACAAGGGCACGCCCGCTGCGGCGCAGCTCAAGCAGATGATCGCGCTGACCCTCGCCGAGCTCGAGAAGGCCGGCGTCCAGCCCGAGGACTACACCCGCATCCTCACCGTGGCCTCGATCATCGAGGGCGAGGTCAACGGGGAGGCCGACCGGGCCAAGGTGGCTCGCGTCATCGAGAACCGGCTCGACGACCCCAGCGGCCCCACCATCGGCCGGCTCCAGATGGACTCCACCGTCCACTACATCGAGCAGAAGCGCGGACGGGCCGGCACCTCCAACGAGGCCCGCAACTCGAACAGCCCCTACAACACCTACAAGGTCAAGGGACTCCCTCCGGGACCGATCAACAACCCGGGAGCTGCCTCGATCGAGGCGGCGGCCAACCCGGCGCAGGGTCCGTGGTTCTACTTCGTCGCGGTCAACCCGTCGACCGGCGAGACGAAGTTCGCCGTGACCCAGGCCGAGCACGACGTCAACGTCCGAGAGTTCAACACGTGGTGCTCGGAGAACAAGGACAAGTGCTGAGAGCAGCCGTCCTCGGATTCCCCGTCTCGCACTCGCTGTCACCCGTTCTCCACCGGACCGCGTATGCCGTGCTGGGCCTGCCCGAGTGGTCCTACGAGCGTCACGAGGTCGGCTCCTCCGAGCTGGCGGCCTTCGTGGCCGGCCTGGACGAGGCGTGGCGTGGCCTGAGCCTGACGATGCCACTCAAGGAGGTGGCCTTCGAGGTCGCTGCCGAGGTCACGGCGATCGCTCGCGACGCAGGCGCCGTCAACACGCTCGTCCGTCGCGACGACGGACGTTGGGACGGCCACAACACCGACGTCGTGGGCATCGTCCGGGCAGTGGAGCACGTCGAGCACGACGGGCGCGCCACGATCCTCGGGTCCGGAGCCACGGCCCGGTCAGCGGCCCTGGCGCTCGGCGAGCTCGAGGTGCGCGACGTGGTGGTCGCTGCCCGCAACGCCGACGCGTCGGCGGAGGTCGTGGCGCTGCTGGCCAGGCACGACATCAAGGGGGTCCACGTCCCGCTCGAGCTCTGGGGTGCGGAACCCCCTCGGCTCGTCATCTCGACCCTGGCACCCGCGGCGAGCTCGGCTGCCGGCGTCGTGGCGCAGGAGTCGTCGAGGCTGTCCGGCACCACGCTCCTCGACGTCGTCTACGCCGACTGGCCGACACCTCTCGCGAGGGCCGCGCGCGCGGCCGGGGCGGACGTCGTGTCGGGACTCGACATGCTCGTCCACCAGGCGGCGGCCCAGGTCGAGCTGTTCACCGGGCGACCCGGCCCCGTGGACGCCATGTTCGCCGCTGCCCGCACGGCGGTGTCCGAGCGATGAGCGACGGCCTCGGCCTCGGCCTGGCGCTCCTCGCCCTCGTGGTGGCCGCTGCCGTGGTGGGTCGAGTGACCGCGCGGGAGCTCGCAACCGGCGGCTACCGCATCCCGGAGGACGAGGCGATGCACGCGCCACCGCCGTCGTGGTGGGTGGCCCCGCTTCTCGTCGGGCTCGTCCTGTTCGTCACCTCCGCGGTCGGTGCGACGGCCACGTATGCCGCTCTGCCGGCATACCTGCTGTTCGCATGGTTGAGCGTGTGTCTCGTCTGGATCGACCTCGACGTCCACCGCCTCCCGGTGGGGCTCACCCGGCCGGCCCTGCCCGCGTTCGCGCTTCTCCTGCTGCCACCGACGATCGCGACGGGTGAGTGGGACCGTCTGCTCGTGGCGGCCATCTGCTCGCTCGTGCTGACGGCGATCTATGTGGCGTTCGCGTTCCTGCCCGGGGGAGGGTTCGGTGGTGGTGACGTGCAGCTCGCGCCGACGATCGGCCTGCTTCTCGGCTGGTTCTCGGTCGGGCACGTCGTCGTCGGGACCCTGGCCGCCTTCGTCCTCGGAGGTCTTGGCGCGGTGGTCCTGCTCCTCTCGGGTCGCGCGGGACGCAAGACGGCCATGGCCTTCGGGCCGTTCATGTGCGCCGGGCTGCTCGTGGCATTGGCCTGGACCGAGGAGGTCCTCACCGGGCTCGTCGGCGGCTGACAGGGCTAGCGTGCAGGCATGACCACGCGGTGGCTGTTCGGTGACCAGCTCGGCCCGCACTTCGTCGATGACCACGCCGGTCAGGTCGTCATGGTCGAGTCCCGAGCGGTGTTCGCCCGCAGACGGTTCCACCGAGCCAAGGCCCACCTCGTGCTGTCCGCCATGCGCCACCGTGCCGCCGAGCTGGGGGACCGCATGACCTACCACCGCGCCAACACCTACGGCGAGGTTGTGCGGGGACTCGAGGACGTCGAGGTCATCCACCCGACCTCGTATGCCGCGCTCGACCTCGTCGAACGGCTCGGGGCTCACGTCCTCCCGCCTCGCGGGTTCGCCACGAGCCGCGAGGACTTCACCCGGTGGGCGCAGGGCCGGGGTGGCCGCCGCCTGCTCATGGAGGACTTCTACCGCGACGCTCGACGACGCCACGGTGTGCTTCTGGATGGTGCCGACCCCGCGGGCGGGCAGTGGAACTTCGACCACGACAACCGCAAGCCTCCGCCCAAGGGGGCAAGCAGTCTCGGCGTGACCGAGCCGTGGTGGCCGGACGAGGACGAGATCGACGACCAGGTGCGCGAGGACCTCGACCGCTGGGAGCGGGACGGCGACGTGGCCTACCTCGGCCGCGACCGGCCGCGGCGCTTCGCTGCGACGCGGACCGAGGCGCTCGCCGCCCTCGACCACTTCGTCGAGCACCGCCTGGCGGACTTCGGGGCGCACGAGGACGCGATCATGGAGGGCGACCCGTGGATGGCACACAGCCTCCTCAGCGCACCGCTCAACCTGGGGCTGCTCGACCCGCTCGAGGTCGTCGCACGGGCCGAGGCGGCATACCTGGCGGGGGACGCACCGATCGCGAGCGTGGAGGGTTTCGTGCGTCAGGTGCTCGGGTGGCGCGACTACGTGTGGCACCTCTACTGGCACGAGGGCAGCGGCTACCGCCGCAGGAACGCGCTGGCGGCCAGTCAGCCGATGCCGCAGTGGTTCGCCGAGCTCGACTCCGAGGCGACCGAGGCACGCTGCCTCTCGCACACCCTCGACCAGGTCGCCGAGCACGGGTGGGTCCACCACATCCCACGGCTGATGGTGCTCGGGTCCTTCGCGATGCAGCGCGGTTGGGCGCCGGCGGAGGTCACCGACTGGTTCCACCGCGCGTTCGTGGACGGCTACGACTGGGTCATGGTGCCCAACATCGTCGGCATGTCGCAGCACGCCGACGGTGGCGTCATGGCGACCAAGCCCTACACCTCGGGCGGTGCCTACATCAACACGATGAGCGACCACTGCGGCTCGTGCCGCTTCGACCCCAAGGTCCGGGTGGGCGAGGACGCCTGCCCGTTCACGGCGGGCTACTGGTGGTTCCTCGACCGCAACCGAGAGCGGCTCTCCGACAACCCGCGGATGACCCGCCCGACGCAGGGCCTGGACCGGCTGCGCGACCGGGCGGCTCTCGTCGCGCAGGAGGTGGAGCGCGGCAACCGGGCACCCTGAGGGCGCGCGAGCTCACCACGGCCGTCCCCTCCACGCTCCCTGAGCTGGGACGTGACGTCGTCACCCACGCTCACGCGCTCCGGTCAGGACCCGATCTCGCTCGCGTAGTACACGTTGCCGTCGGGGTCGCGGAAGTCGAACATCGGCGGCGCGTAGTCGGACACGATGAGGTCGTCGACCCGGACGCCGGAGGCCCGAAGCGCGGCATGCATCGCGGCAGCGTCGTCGACGACGAACCGGATGCCGGAGTCGATGCCCACGGGCGGGCCGTCGCTCGAGAGCAGGGCGACGGAGGTCTGGGCGCCAGGGGCGGCGACCTCGACCCAACGGAAGGTCTCGCTCATGGCGACGTCCATGCGCAGCTCGAAGCCCAGCTGCTCG
The DNA here is from genome assembly GCF_979258975.1 of Knoellia sp. AC549. Taxonomy (NCBI): domain Bacteria; kingdom Bacillati; phylum Actinomycetota; class Actinomycetes; order Micrococcales; family Intrasporangiaceae; genus Knoellia; species Knoellia sp. AC549. The sequence continues at coordinate 3,873,275 of NZ_OZ409890.1, read as the reverse complement.
GTGAAGAAGGTGATGGCGGCGTCCGTGTCCGAGACACCGACCGCGACGGCTCTCACGTCACTGAACATCACGCGCTCACCAACGTCGTCGCACCGTCAAGGCGCTCGGTGAGGTGGATGGTGACCTCGTCGCCGGTGCCCTTGCCGATCGCCGTGCGGGTCGCTTTGGTCAGGGCCAGCTTGTGGGTGCCGTCGCCCAGGGCCATGAAGGACCCGCGGAACGGGTGGTCGTCAACGCTGCCGGCGACCTTGACCAAACCGCGAGTTCCGAAGAAGTCGGCGCTCCAGTCGGTGACGAGATAGGTCCAGGCGCCGCCGCTGCCGCTCGTGACGAGGGTGCCGGTGAAGGTCTTGTCGAGAGTGCTCATCGTCGTGCTCCTGTGGTGTCGGCGTCGGTGTCGGTCGTGGTGGCTCGGCCGTACAGCAACGAGCCAGGGGTGGTGAGCTCGGTGCCGGTCTCGAGCCAGGTCTTCAGGCCCGAGAGCACCATGGGCCAGCCGCCGTAGATCGCCTCGACGACGCCCTCGGGCAGCTGGTCGTGGATGACGGTGAGCCGGCACGAGTCGCCCACCTCCTCGATCTCCCACGTGACGCGGGACGTGCCCGCGGACTCGGCATCGTCGTCCCAGTGGGCGTGGAAGCTCTGGACGAGGAGGTGCGGCGGCTCGACCCGGACGTTCTCGCCGTCGACGAGGGGACCTTCGACGCCGTCGTGGCTGACCTCGTAGGGAGAGCCCTGAGTCCAGTCGGACGCGACGGTGCTGCCGAAGTGGAAGCGGCGTCGGGTCTGCGGGTCGGTGATGGCTGCCCACACCTTCTCAGGGGTGGTGCGGATGTAGATCTCGAACACCTTGCTCGTGCTCATGTCCTGGCCTTCCAGCTCGTCGCGCAGCCCGATCAGGCCGGCGGCCCAGGGCTCGGTGTACTTGCTGACCCACCGGTCGTGGACCTGGCGGATGCCCACCGGGTTGAGGAAGTGCAGCTTCTCCCGCCCCTGTCGCCGGCTCACGACGAGGCCGGCCTCCTCCAGCAGGGCCAGATGCTTGGCCACGCCGATCCGGGTCATGTCGAAGTCGGCAGTCAGCGCGAGGAGCGACTGGCCGTCTCGGGTGAAAAGGGCATCGAGCAGCGCCCGGCGGGTCGGGTCCGCGAGTGCTCGGAAGATGAGGTCCACAAGGACAGATTAGGAAACCATATGGTTTCCTGTCAAGGAGTCACCCGTGTGACTTCCCGAGGGTCGTGGGTGGCAAAGGCGACGGCACCCTGCCGGAAGGCGTGACTCCAGCCTCATGGTTGGATGGCCTCGCCCGACGACGGGGCCGGCCTCGTCGTCCCTGACCCGGAGGACAGACATGGACGGCGCACGGCCGGCTGCGCAGCAACCTCTCGTCGTGTGCGTGGGTGAGTCCATGGCTCAGGTCGTGCCCCAGGACGGCCGCCTGGGCACAGCCGAGATGTTCCGGATCGCCACTGCCGGGGCCGAGTCCAACGTTGCCGCGGGCCTCGCCGCCCTCGGCCTGGACGCGTCCTGGGTGAGCGCCGTCGGTGCGGACCCTCTGGGGGAGCGGGTGGTCGCCGACCTTGCTGCCAAGGGGGTCGACACGTCGTTGGTGCTCATCGACGACGACGCGCCCACCGGCGTCTTCTTCAAGGACCCGTCACCCGAGGGGTCCCGGGTGCACTACTACCGTGCCGGGTCGGCCGCGAGCCGCATGGGCGCCTCGGTCGCCGATGTCGTCCTGGCCGCCGCGCCCTCCTGGGTCCACGTCTCCGGTGTGACGAGCGCCCTCTCCCCGTCCTGCCGGGAGCTCGTCACCTCGCTGCTGCGACGAGCGCGAAGCTTCTGGTGTGCGCACCAGCTTCGACGTCAACTACCGCCCGCGCCTGTGGACTGACCGCGAGAGCGCAGCGGCAGCCATCGCCGAAGCCGCTGCCCTTGCCGACACCGTGCTGGTGGGGCTCGACGAGGCCCAGGACCTCTGGCACGTCGAGACTCCCGAGGACATCCGTGCCCTGCTGCCCCATCCCGAGACGATCGTGGTCAAGGACGGGAGCCGGTATGCCGTCCGCCTGGGTCGCGCGGACACCGTCACCGTGCCTGCCCTGGCCGTCGACGTGGTCGAGCCGGTCGGGGCCGGCGACGCGTTCGCCGCGGGCTGGATCGCGGCCACTGCCACGGGTGCTGATGCCGCGACGGCCCTCCGCCTCGGTCACCTCGTCGCCGGGAGAGCCCTGCTCAGTCTCGACGACCATCCGGAGCTAACCGACCACGAAGCACTTCTCGTCCGCGCGACCGACCCACACGGCGAGTGGCCGGCCGAGACACAGACCCTCCCCGTGGCGCCCGAAGCCACCTCCCTCACCGCCCAGGAGCAGACCTCATGAGTGCATCCCACGACCCGGACGGCTGGTTCGACGAGCAGCTGGGCGGGACCGGCGTCATGGTGATCCTGCGCGGCTTCGACCCGGGGCGAACCCTCGAGCTGGCCCGCACGGCGTGGGCCGCCGGCATCCGCGTGGTCGAGGTGCCGGTGCAGGGCGAGGAGTCGCTGCGTTCGCTCACGGCCGTCGCCCAGGCCGCACCCGACGGTGCACCCGTGGGGGCGGGCACCATCGTCACCCCCGACCAGGTGGCCCTCGTGCGTGAGGCGGGAGCTGTCTTCACGGTCTCCCCGGGCTTCGACCGGGAGGTGAGCGTGGTGAGCCGCAACGCCGGTCTGCCGCACCTGCCCGGTGTCGCCACGGCCACCGAGGTGCACCACGCCGTCAGTGCGGGGCACCGCTGGCTCAAGCTCTTCCCGGCCAGCGTCCTGGGTGCTGACCTCATCCCTGCGCTGCACGGTCCCTTCCCGTCCGCAAAGTTCTGCGTGACCGGCGGTGTCTCCGTCGACAACGCAGCCCAGTTCCTCGACGCGGGTGCCTCAGCGGTGTCGTTGGGCTCGAGCTTCGCCGGCGCCGATCCCAGCGACCTCACCGCCCTCGTGGAGCGCATCGCCGGTTGAGCCTGGCGCTGCCAGCGCTGCCTCAGGTGTCGGCAGGGGCGGGTGCGACACACATCGGAGCGGGAACCGTCAGGGTCGTGACGGCGCCACCGATGCCGTCACGCGACAGGTCGTGGGTCGTGACCGCGCCGGCGTCGCGTCCGGCGACGAGCAGGATCTGGCGGTCGCTGTCGGCATGGAAGTGCCGCGGATGTGCCGGAACGGCCGTCTCGCCGACGAGCACCGGGAGCTCCCCGGCCACGTCGAAGACGCTCACCGTGTCCGGACCCCGGTTCGAGATGAGCAGGCGTTGCGCGTCGGCATCGAGCCAGATCTGGGCGACGAAGTTCTCGGTCTCGCTCGAGGATGCGGGAACCGCATCGGTGACCTGGAGCTCGCCGGCGACGCTCTCGCGCACGGCGATCAGTTCGCCGGACAGCTCTGCCCCGACCAACGCTCGACCCGTCCGTGGGTCACGCACGACGTGACGCGGACCAGCGCCGGGCGGCAGGGCGCTCGAGGTGAGCTGGTCCAAGGTGCCTTCGCGGACGGCATACGTGACGACCTGGTCGCCTCCGAGGTCCACGACCCACACGCGGTCATCACCCAGGGGCACGACCTGGTGGGCGTGACTGCCCTGCTGGCGTGTCGGGTGCGGCCCGGTGCCGGACAGGCGCGCAGTGTCGCTGAGCGTGGCGGCGACGTCGTCGATGACCTCGATGGCCGCCACGGTGCCGTCGGAGTAGTTGGCGGCGAGGAGGGTCAGCCCATCGGGCATGAGGGCGAGGTGGCACGGGTGGGCGCCACCTGACGAGCACTGCCCGACCTGGCTGAGGACAGGTGTGCCGTCGGAGCCGTGTTCGACCAGGAGAGTGACCACGTGACCGTCAGGCGTCTCGCAGGCGACATGGAGGTGCGTGCCGTCCGGCGCCCAGACGATCCAGCTCGGCCGCTGGAGCTCGATGCTCGCGGCAGCGCCGCCGAGCCCGTGGCCACCGTCCCACGGGTGCAGCGAGACCGTCCCCACGGACGGCTCGTCCGGGGCTGATGCGACGGCAACCCAGCCAGTCCTCGATGTCGTGCCCATCACGCCAGCCTATGGTCGGCGCGAGTCCCGTATGCCGCGTGGTCGCCGACACGCGACACCCGACGCAACCACGCGGCATACCGAGCGTCCGGTTCGAACGGATCCCCGGCGCGCCCGCACGTCGGCACCCTAGGATGCGGTCATGGTCGCGTTCCTCGTCATCGGTGGCATAGGCATCCTCTTGCTGCTGGCCTCCCTGGTCGTCGGTGACGTGCTCGACGGCGCGCTCGAGTTCGGTGGGGACCTCATCTCGGGGTCGGCGCTCGCGGCCTTTATCGGTGCCTTCGGCTTCGGTGGGGCGCTGGCGCTCGAGGCCTCTGGCTCGATGGGGATCGCGATCGCCAGCGGAGTCGTCGCCGGACTCCTGTTGGGGGCGGGTGCGGGGTGGGCGTCGTCGCGGCTGCAGAAGGGCGGCGACGAGGCCAACGTGCGCTCTGCGGACCTCGCGGGTCGTGACGCAACTGTCGTCGGGGCGATCCCCGAGGACGGATTCGGCCAGATCTCCATCGTCGCCTCGGGCCACATCACCCAGCTCAACGCCCGCTGCCCCGGGGGACTGGCGGCCGGCACGCCGGTCACCATCACCAGCGTGCTCTCGGCCACCTCGGTGAGCGTCGCTCCGCGCGCCTGACTTCGACCACTTCCTGCTGACAGCTGAAGGACCACACACATGTTCGGCCTGTCTCCCACTCTCTTCGCCGTCCTGGGCCTCGTGGCCCTCGTGGTGCTGCTCGGGCTCCTCGTCACGACCCGCTACAAGGTGGCCGGACCCAACGAGGCCTTCCTCGTCACCGGCCGCAAGGGCAAGGAGGTCAAGAACCTCGAGACGGGAGTGGTCTCCACCGACCTGTCCGGGCAGAAGGTCGTCATGGGTGGAGGTGTCTTCGTCCTTCCGTTCGTGCAGAAGTCGCACACGCTCGACCTGTCGTCGCGACGGATCTCGGTCCAGATCCGAGGGGCAGTGTCCGGGCAGGGCATCAAGCTCAACCTCGACGGTGTCGCCATCGTCAAGGTCGGCGGCAACGAGGACTCCATCCGCGCTGCCGCACAGCGATTCCTCAGCCAGCAGGCCGAGATCGAGACCTTCACCCAGGAGACCCTCGCGGGTGCCCTGCGGTCGATCGTCGGGTCCCTCTCGGTCGAGCAGATCATCCGTGACCGGGCCGCCTTCGCGCAGCGGGTCGCCGACGAGTCCGAGACCTCGCTCACCGGCCAGGGACTGGTCCTGGACACGTTCCAGATCCAGGACATCACCGACGACGGCTCCTACCTCGCGGACCTCGGGCGTCCTGAGGCGGCCAAGATCGGCCAGCTGGCCGCCATCGCCGAGGCCAACGCCCGTCAGGCAGCCGAGCAGGCCCGGATCACGGCCGAGCAGGAGATCGCGGTCACGCAGCGACTGCTCGCCCTCAAGACTGCCGAGATCAGGGCCGAGACCGACGCCGCGAGTGCGACTGCTGCCGCTGCCGGCCCGCTCGCTCAGGCCGACCGCGACCAGGCGATCCTTGCCGAGCAGGAGAAGGTCGCCGTGCGCCAGGCGGCGCTGAAGGAGCGTCAGCTCGACACCGAGGTGCGCAAGCCCGCGGACGCCGAGCGCTACCGCGTCGAGACCGAGGCCAACGGTCGGCGCACGTCGGAGATCTTCGAGGCCGAGGCCCGCAAGGCGGCCGCGATCGCGGCTGCGGAGGCCGACGCCGAGAAGGCCCGCCTCACCGGTGAGGGCGAGAAGTCGCGCCGTTCGGCTCTCGCCGAGGCCGAGGCCATCGAGGGTGCCAAGCGCGGTGAGGCAGAGAAGGCACGGCGCATCGCGGAGGCCGACGCGGTGCGGGCCGAGGGTGAGGCCAGCGCCGCGGCCACCCTGGCCAGTGGCGAGGCCGAGGCGATCGCGATGACCAAGAAGGCCGACGCCTTCGCCCGCTACAACGAGGCCGCTGTGCTGCAGATGCTCGTCGAGGTGCTGCCGGCGGTGGCGCACGAGGTGGCGGCCCCGATGGCGTCGATCGACCGGCTCACGGTCATCTCCACCGACGGTGCCGGCCAGCTCCCGCGCCAGGTGACCGACAACATCGTGCAGACCATGGCGCTGCTCAAGGACACCACCGGCCTGGACTTCGAGTCGCTGATCAAGAAGTACGCCGGCCAGCAGGACGAGGTCGTCCCGCCGGCCCCGGTCCCGGCGACTCAGACCGCGGTCGCGGGGGCCACGCAGCTCGACCAGTAGCCCCCTGGACGGACGCCGGACAGGACGTCGGCGCCGCTGCCCTCCGTGGGAGGATCGGGCCATGCTCCGTTGGTTGACCGCAGGTGAGTCTCACGGCCCTGCACTCCTTGCCACGATCGAAGGCCTCCCTGCAGGAGTCGAGGTGACTCGCAAGGACCTCGCTGACGCGCTCGCCCGACGCCGCCTCGGCTACGGCCGTGGCGCCCGGATGAAGTTCGAGCAGGACGAGGTCGAGTTCCTCGGCGGCGTGCGCCACGGGCTGACGATGGGCTCGCCGGTCGCCATCCGCATCGGCAACACGGAGTGGCCCAAGTGGGAGACCGTCATGTCGGCCGACCCGGTGTCCGACGAGGCCTACGCGGCGTCGGACGACGTCAACGCCGAGAAGGAGATCGCCCGCAACCGACCCCTGACGCGCCCGCGACCGGGACATGCCGACCTCGTGGGCATGCAGAAGTACGGCTTCGACGACGCCCGTCCAGTGCTCGAGCGTGCCTCAGCTCGCGAGACGGCCGCACGGGTCGCCCTGGGTGAGGTCGCCGCCCGCTTCCTCGCGCAGGCCTACGGCATCCGGCTGGTGTCGCACACCGTGGCGATGGGCCCAGCCGGGGTTGCCGAGGATGCACCCCTGCCGACGCCTGACCAGCTCGCCGAGATCGACGCCGACCCGGTCCGCACGCTCGACGCAGCCGGGTCTGCCGCCATGGTCGCCGAGGTTGAAGCCGCCAAGAAGGACGGCGACACCCTCGGTGGCGTCGTCGAGGTCCTCGCCTATGGCCTGCCGCCCGGACTCGGCTCGCACGTGCACTGGGACCGACGCCTCGACGCGCGCCTGGCCGGAGCGCTCATGGGCATCCAGGCCATCAAGGGGGTCGAGGTGGGTGACGGCTTCCGCACCGCCGCCCGCCGTGGCTCGGCCGCCCACGACGAGATGGAGCGCGCCGCCGACGGCACGATCCAACGCCGCACCGGGCGGGCGGGCGGGACCGAGGGCGGCATGTCGACGGGTGAGGTCCTGCGCGTCCGCGCCGCGATGAAGCCGATCTCCACCGTGCCCCGGGCGCTCGACACCATCGACACCACGGGAGAGGCCGAGGCCAAGGCGATCCACCAGCGCTCCGACGTCTCGGCCGTGCCCGCAGCCGGCGTCGTTGCCGAGGCGATGGTCGCGCTCGTCCTCGCCGAGGCCTGTCTGGAGAAGTTCGGCGGGGACTCCGTCGCCGAGACGCGACGCAACCACGCGGCATACCTGGCGGCCATCCCCGAGACGATGCGCTCGTGGTGACCGGGGGAGAGGACCGCCCGACGGTCATCCTGGTCGGGCCTCCCGGTGCGGGCAAGACGACGATCGGTGAGGCGCTCGCGGGCGTGCTCGGCGTGGACTTCCATGACACGGACGCCGCCATCGAGGCTGAGCAGGGGTGCTCGATCTCGGACATCTTCGTGCTGGAGGGAGAGTCGGCCTTCCGGGCACTCGAGCGGGCCGAGGTGGCCCGCGCCGTCTCGACCGAGCGCGGCGTCGTGGCACTCGGGGGCGGGGCGCCGATGGACTCCGAGACACAGGAGGTCCTCGCGGACCACGTCGTGGTCTTCCTCGATGTCGGGATCGCGGACGCGGCCAAGCGGGTGGGCTTCGACGGCAGCCGACCGTTGCTCGCCGTCAACCCGCGCGCGTCCTGGACCAAGCTGATGAACGAACGCCGCCCCACCTACGACCGGGTCGCCACGCACCACATCGACACGGCCGGACGTCCGGTGGACGACATCGTCGAGGAGATCGCCGACCGACTGCGGACCGCCCCATGAGCGTGGTCTCGGTGGGTGGGGACTACGACGTCGTCGTCGAGGCCGGCTGCTCCGCGCGGGTTGCCGATGTCGTCGGCGACGGCGTCCAGCGGGCGCTCGTCGTGCACCCGGACTCGATGCGCTCACTCGGCCAGAAGGTCACGACGTCCCTGCGGGACAGCGGAATTGATGCGTATGCCGTGAGCGTGCCTGACGCAGAGGACGCCAAGACCGCTGTGGTCGCGGCCGACCTCTGGGCGGTGCTTGGCCGGCACGGTTTCACCCGGTCCGACGTCGTCGTCGGGGTCGGGGGAGGGACGGTGACCGACCTCGCGGGGTTCGTCGCGGCGACCTGGTTGCGCGGCGTGCCCGTGGTCCAGGTGCCGACGACCCTGCTGGGCATGGTCGATGCGGCCGTCGGGGGCAAGACGGGCATCAACACCGCCGAGGGCAAGAACCTCGTCGGGTCGTTCCACCCGCCGAGCGCCGTGTTGTGCGATGTCGACGTGCTGTCGACGCTGCCGCGCCCGGACTACGTCGCGGGGCTCGCCGAGATCATCAAGGCCGGCTTCATCGTCGACCCCGTCATCCTCGACCTCGTCGCGGAGGACCCGCAGGCGGCGACCCGGCCCGACGGTCCGCACACCCTGGAGCTCATCGAGCGGGCCATCGTCGTCAAGGCCGACGTCGTCAGCCAGGACCTCAAGGAGTCCTCGCTGCGCGAGATCCTCAACTACGGCCACACGTTCGGTCATGCGATCGAGCACGTCGAGCACTATCGCCGCCGCCACGGTGAGGCGGTCTCGATCGGGATGGTCTTCGCCGCCGAGCTGGCCTGTGCTGCAGGGGTGCTCGCCCGCGACGTCGTCGAGAGGCACCGCGCGGTTCTGGAGTCGGTCGGGCTGCCGACGACCTATGAGTCGGGCCAGTGGGCCGAGCTCGAGACGGCGATGCGACGAGACAAGAAGACCCGAGGATCGCTCCTGCGGTTCGTCGTCCTCGAGGACATCGGCAGGCCGGTCCGGCTGGAAGGTCCGACGGAGGACCAGCTCAACGCGGCATACGCCGCGCTGTCCCGCTGAAACACGGGCTGCCCCTGGAATGCCCGCCGCGGCCCGACCGTTGTCGTGTCGTGACTCCTCAGGCCCATGACGGTGTGCCTCAGCCCATGACGGATGCGCCCTCGCGCCGGGTCTCGGCGCAGCTCGCCGATCGTCTCTTCGACATCAAGACCATCTACCACGAGCCGGAGATCGACCGCTTCGCTCGGGCACGCGAGGTCTTCGACCGTCACCCCGAGGCTGAGCGCATCGTCGTGCCGTCCCACGGTGCCATCCCCGGGCTCTACGGCAACCGGGGGAGCGTCGACGACTGGGTTCGCCTCAAGCGCGAGGTGCTGGTCCTCGGGGAGAAGAAGTCTCTGAGCGCACGCCCCAACGGGAGGTCGAGCGACTGGATCGCACCCTCGACCGCGAACGGCTGTGCCATGTCCTGCTCGTACTGCTACGTACCTCGCCGCAAGGGCTTCGCCAACCCGGTGACCGTCTTCGCGAACATCGAACGACCCCTGGGCTACCTGGAACGTCACGCGGGTCGCCAGGGCGTCAAGACGCAGCCCAACCAGTGTGATCCGAGCGACTGGGTGTACGACATCGGTGAGAACAGCGACTGCTCCGCCGACGCACTGGTCTCGGACAACGTGCGAGACCTGATCGACCTGTTCGGCCGGCTTCCCAACGCGAAGGCAAGCTTCGCCACGAAGCTGGTCAATCGTCAGCTCCTCGACCTCGACCCGCGCGAGGGCACGCGCGTTCGATTCAGCCTCATGCCCGAGGTGATGTCCAAGGTCGTCGACGTCCGCACCTCAAAGGTCGCCGAGCGGATCGCCGCCATGGACGAGTTCGTCGAGGCGGGCTACGAGGTGCCCGTGAACCTCAGCCCGGTCATCGCCCACGAGGGCTGGCTCGAGGAGTGGGCCGATCTGCTCGACCAGCTGGCCGACGGGACGAGCGCGCGGACGAAGGCCCAGCTGGCGGCCGAGATCATCTTCCTGACCCACAACGAGGACCTGCACGAGGTCAACCTCGGGTGGCACCCACAGGGGGAGGACCTGCTGTGGCGGCCCGACCTGCAGGAGACGAAGCAGAGCCAGAGCGGGCAGACCAACGTTCGGTACAGAAGTGCGTGGAAGGGCCGGTGGGTGGCTCAGCTCAACGACCTGGTCGCCACCAAGCTGCCCGGGTGCCGGATCCGTTACGCCTTCTGAGTCCCGCTCCTGGCCATTGCTCGCTCAGCCGAAGGTTCCGCCGATCCCGCCGATCAGATCCATCGGGTTGATGCCGAGCCGGTGCAGCAGGTCTGCGTGCTTGTCGGTGTCGACCACCTCCGGCAGCTCCTGCTCAGCGCGATCGGCTGCGGCGTCCTCACCTCTGCCTCGGAGCTCGTCGACGATCTCCTGCCTGTCAATCTCCACGTCGAGTTCCGTCCGTTCGTAGGGTCCTCCAGCGTGCCTGATCCTTGGCGCCCCGTGAAGGGGTGCGGACGCTTTTCACTGGTCGGGCGCCGGTCGCCGTCAAGGCGAGTCAGTCGCTCTGCGTCCGGGGATCCGTCACGACCTCGCGCCAGGAGTGCTGGGGCTCATAGCCGAGGAGCCTGCGGGCCTTGTCGATGGAGTAGAACGTCTCGTCGCGTCCCATCTCGCGAGTGACCTCGACTCCGTCGTAGAACCGGTCGCGAACCTCCTTCGTCGTCAGCGCGACGGACATGTCGGCGTTGGCGACGTTGAAGACCTCGTAGCCGAGCCCGTCGACCTCGAGACACCTCTGCACCATCTGACCGAGGTCACGAGTGTCGATGTAGGCGAAGATGTTGCGTCGCCGCGGCGACGGGTCGGCGACGAACGCCGGGAACATCTCGGCGTACTCGTGCGGCTCGATGACGTTGTTGATCCGCAGGCCGTAGATGTCGGCACCGGTGCGAGCCTGGAACGAGCGGGCTGTCACCTCGTTCGCGACCTTGGACATCGCATAGGAGTCCTCTGGCACGGTCGGGTGCTCCTCGTCCACGGGCACGTACTGCGGCCGCCGCACGCCCTGGCTGAAGCAGATGCCATACGTCGTCTCCGAGGAGGCGAAGACGACCTTGCGGATGCCCAACCGGGTCGCGGCCTCGAGCACGTTGTAGGTGCTGAGCACGTTGGTCGCATAGGTCTTCGCGTCGGGCGCCAGGAGGATCGCCGGCACCGCCGCGAAGTGGACGACCGCGTCGTAGGAGGGCTTGCTTCCCAGCTCCAGCTCGCCCATCGTCGCCAACCCTGCCAACGCGGAGTAGGTCTCCCCGATGTCGGTGAGGTCGACCCTCAGGTCACTGACAGCCGGGTGTCCCAGCGGGACGAGGTCGGCGTTGGTGACCTGGTGGCCCTGCTCGGCGAGGTGCGTCGCGACGTGCTTGCCGGCCTTGCCGCTGGCCCCGGTGAAGAAGATGCGCATGCGTCGATCCAACCACCGAGTGGAGCCGACGGCGCGGCCACGCCTCAGCCGGTCGAGGTGGCGGACTCGGGGGCCTCGGTGTCACGGTCGCGCTCGGGCCACATGATCGAGGTGATCTCGCGCGACAGGTCGGGACCCAGCGCCCCCCAGCCCGGCTCGTACCCGTAGACCTCGCGCAGCGGTCGACCCGAACGGTTGCCGTCGAGGATCTCGACGGCGTCGGCGTCGATGAGCCCGGGGTGGGGCACGCCGCACGCCTCCGACACCTTGAGGAGGTCGCGGCGCAGCGTCTGGAGGTAGTTCGCGAGGCGCACCGACTTGAGGTCGGGGTCGAGGCCGTGAGCGAGCCACGGGTCCTGCGTCGCGACACCGGTGGGGCAGCGGTCGGTGTGGCACTTCTGGGCCTGGATGCAGCCGAGCGCGAGCATGGGCTCCCGGGCGACGTTGACCATGTCGGCGCCCAGGGCGAAGGCGACCAGCGCGTTGTCGGGCAGCCCCAGCTTGCCGCTGCCGATGAACGTGACGTCGTCGGTGAGACCGGCTCGCGCGAACGTCGAGTAGACCCGGGCGAAGCCGATCCGGAACGGCAGGGCCACGGTGTCGGTGAAGACGAGCGGCGCCGCACCCGTGCCGCCCTCGCCTCCGTCGACGGTGATGAAGTCGACGCCGCGGGCTCCGCCGGACATCTGCTTCGCCAGCTCGGTCCAGAAGTCCATCTCGCCGACGGCCGACTTGATCCCGACGGGCAGGCCGGTCTCGTCAGCCACCATCTCGACCCAGTCGAGCAGGCTGTCGACGCTGTCGAACTCCGCGTGCCGTGACGGACTGACACAGTCCTCACCCTTGGGTATGCCGCGAATCCTGCTGATCTCGTCGGTGATCTTGGCGGCGGGCAGGACCCCGCCGAGGCCGGGCTTGGCTCCTTGGCTCAGCTTGACCTCGATCGCCCTGACGGGCGCGCTCTGGACGAGGTCCTTGAGCCGCGCCAGGTCGAAGCGACCGGCATCGTCACGGCAGCCGAAGTAGGCAGTCCCGATCTGGAGGACGAGGTCGCCGCCCTGGCGGTGGTGGTCGGACAGGCCACCCTCGCCGGTGTTGTGGAGCGCCCCGGCGAGCGCGACCCCGCGGTTCATCGCCTGGATGGCGTTGCCCGACAGCGAGCCGAAGCTCATCGCCGAGACGTTGACGACCGAACCGGGACGGAAGGCGTGTCTGCGACCCCGCGGCCCGCCGAGCACCTTGGCCGACGGCAGGTCGACCTTCTCGTCGTGGTGACCGTGCGCGACAGCCGTCGAGGGCGCCGAGGCAGAGAAGGTCCGGTGCTTGATGACCGGGTAGTTCTCGAGGTGCTCGACATCGTTGTCGGTGCCGAAGCCGACGTAGTTGTTCTCGAGCTTGCTGCTCGCATAGACCCAGGAGCGCTGGTCGCGGGAGAACGGTCGCTCGGCGTCGTTGCCCGTGATGATGTACTGCCGCAGCTCGGGGCCGATCTTCTCCAAGAAGTAGCGGGCGTTCGCGACGACCGGGAAGTTGCGCTTGAGCGAGTGCTTCTTCTGGGTGAGGTCACGGACGGCGACTCCAGCGAGTCCGACGACGGTGGCACCGATGAGTGACTTCGCTTTCATGTCTCGCAGTCTGCCCTGCCAGCGGGCGGCCAAACGGCAAGTCGTCCACAGGAGCCACACAGCCCTTTCAAAGCCCTTCACCGGGTCCGGCGCCCACAGTGGACCCATGAGCGAACGCCAGACCAGCCAGCACCCCCACCCGGACCACGACCGTGGCCTCGAGTTCGACGTCGCCACCCTCCTGGGCCGGCGCCGCGCACTCGGCCTCTTCAGTGGTGCCGGCCTCCTCGCCCTCGCCGGCTGCGCCGACGCCACCACCGGATCGACCACGACGACAGCATCGGGCACGTCGACAGCGTCGGCATCCGCGACCGCCTCGGCCGGCGCGTCCTCGGCGACCGGCGCGGCCACAGCATCCACCGAGGTGCCGGACGAGACCGGTGGCCCCTTCCCGGGCGACGGCAGCAACGGGGTGAACGTCCTCGACGACTCCGGCATCGTCCGCTCAGACATCACCAGCTCGTTCGGCACGTCGACGACGACGGCAGAGGGGGTCCCGCTCACCATCAACCTCACCGTCACCGACAGCGCCAACGGGTATGCCGCGATGCAGGGTGTCGCCGTCTATCTCTGGCACTGCGACCGGGACGGCCGCTACTCCATGTACTCGGAGGGCGTCGAGGACGAGAACTACCTGCGAGGGGTGCAGCCGAGCAACGCCAACGGCACGGCGACGTTCACGACGATCTTCCCGGCGGCATACCAGGGTCGTTGGCCGCACGTGCACTTCGAGGTCTACCGGTCCACCGCGGAGGCGACGAGCAGCGGGCAGATCGTCAAGACCTCGCAGCTGGCCCTGCCGGAGGCGGTGTGCAACAGCGTCTATGCGACACCTGGCTACGAGCAGAGTGTGCGCAACATGTCGCGGACGAGCCTCACCTCGGACAACGTCTTCGGTGACGACGGCGGCATCCACCAGCTGGCCACGGTGACGGGGGACGCCACGAGCGGCTACGTCGCGAACCTGACGATCGGCGTCTGACACGGCGCCGGGCCTACACTCCAACCCATGGCAGCCCCGCACGCATCGCCCCAGCCCGAGAACGGTGGTGACGACGTCGTCACCTACGTCCTCGTCGACGGGGAGAACATCGACGCCACCCTCGGCACCTCGATCCTCGGTCGGCGCCCGCAGCCGGACGAACGCCCGCGCTGGGACCGCCTGCTGTCGTTCGCCCGCGAGACGTGGGGCCAGGACGTGCGTGGCCTGTTCTTCCTCAACGCCAGCACGAGCATGCCCATGCCGTTCATCCAGGCGCTCAACGCGCTCGGTTTCACTCCGGTGCCGCTGTCCGGAGCCGCCGACGTCAAGGTCGTCGACGTCGCCATCCAGAAGACGCTGCGGGCCATCCGCGACCGCGACGCCGACGTCATGCTCGTCAGCCATGACGGCGACTTCCTCGAGGAGCTCGAAGGGCTGCTCGACGACGACCGCCGCGTCGGGGTCATGGCGTTTCGCGAGTTCCGCAACAGCGGCTTCACGGCGCTGGAGGCCGACGGCCTCGAGAAGCTTCGACCTCGAGTACGACGTCAAGGCCTTCACCTCACGGCTGCCACGCGTCCGGGTCATCCCGATCGACGAGTTCGACCCGTCGCAGTTCCTCTGAGCCGCGCGTGGGTTCGGGCGCCGGCGTCCCGGCGGATAGACTTCCCGGCGAATCCCACCGTCCGACTTCCGTGACGCCTCCGCGCGCCCTGCGCACGCGGCATACCGGATCCTTGAAGACCTGATCGAAAGTGAACACCCGTGGCATCGACGAACGACCTCAAGAACGGCCTCGTCCTCAACCTCGAGGGCCAGCTCTGGACCGTCGTGGAGTTCCAGCACGTCAAGCCCGGCAAGGGCCCGGCCTTCGTGCGCACCAAGCTCAAGCACGTGCTGTCGGGCAAGGTCGTCGACAAGACGTTCAACGCCGGCACCAAGGTCGAGACCGCCAACGTCGACAAGCGCAACATGCAGTACCTCTACAACGACGGCACCGACTACGTCTTCATGGACGGCGACACGTTCGACCAGATCGCGGTCACGCCGACCGTCGTGGGTGACGCGGCCAAGTACATGCTCGAGAACCAGGACGCCATCGTCGCGCGCCACGAGGGCAACGTCCTCTTCATCGAGCTCCCCGCCTCGGTCGTCCTCGAGATCCAGTACACCGAGCCCGGCCTGCAGGGCGACCGCTCCACCGGTGGCACGAAGCCGGCGACCCTCGAGACCGGCGCCGAGATCGGCGTGCCGCTCTTCCTCAACACCGGCGACAAGGTCAAGGTGGACACGCGCGACGGGTCCTACCTCGGCCGCGTCAACTGATCGGCGGACTTCCACCACATGGCTGCCCGCACCAAGTCGCGCCGACGCGCGATCGACCTGCTCTTCGAGGCCGAGCAACGTCAGGTCAACGCCAGCGAGCTCCTCAGGGAGCGCCTCGCCACCCCGGTGACCGAGGCCCCGCTCAACGAGTTCACGGCCGACCTCGTCACGGGGGTCGTCGAGCACTGGACCCAGATCAACGACCTGCTCGCGACCTACTCGCAGGGGTGGTCGGTCGAGCGGATGCCCGCCGTCGACCGCGCCATCTTGCGCGTCGGTGCCTTCGAGGTGCTCTTCGGTGAGGTGCCCGAGGGGGTCGCGATCAGTGAGGCGGTGGCCATCGCCACCGAGCTCTCGACCGACGACTCGCCGAAGTTCGTCAACGGCCTGCTCGCCCGTCTCGCGGAGGTCAAGCCGACCCTGGTGTGACGACCTCTGTGTCGTCTGACGGCCGCTGACCTGTCCGGTCGGCGGCCGTTTTGCGCTGTGCTCGGGCCATGCCCTTCGCGTATGCCGTGTGCTCGCCACGATGTGCCCATCCCTGCTGCGCTGCTAGCATTGACAGCACTGGCAGGTGTAAAAGGGTGGCGAAGATGAGCACACTGACAATTCGCAAGGTCGACGACGACGTCAAGCACCGACTGCAGGTGCGGGCAGCAAGGAACGGGCGCTCCATGGAGGCCGAGGTCCGGGCCATCCTCCGCGAGGCAGTTGCCGACGATGACTCGTCACAGCCCGAGCCCACGCTCGGTGAGGTGATGGCGGAGTTCCGTCGAAGGACCGGGGGCGTCGAGCTGGAGCTGGAACCCCGGGGCGACGGCGGACACCGTCCGGTACCGGACTTCTCGTGATCGTCCTCGACACTAACGTCGTGTCCGAGGCGATGAAGCCTGCCCCCGATCCAGGCGTGACGTCGTGGCTCGATTCCGTTCCGGTGTCTTCGGTTCGGCTCACTGTGGTGACGGTCGCCGAGCTGCTCAAGGGAGTCTTCCAGCTTCCGGAGGGACGTCGGCGCGACACGGTGCAGGAGCACGTTGACTTCGCACTGGCCTCCTACGACGGCAAGCTGCTCGACGTGGATGCCCGCACGGCTCCGTATTTTGCCGACATCGTGACGGCCCGGGACCGCGAGGGCCGATCCATCGGGGTCATGGATGCGTGGATCGCCGCCGTCTGTCGCCGGCATGATGTGCCGCTCGCGACGCGCAACGTCAAGGACTTCGCCGGCGCCGGCATCGCGGTGATCAACCCGTGGGATCCGGCCTGACAGGATCGGCGCCATGCGCAAACTCGTCTACTACGTCGCCGTCACGCTCGATGGGTTCATCGCCGCACCGGACGGCGGTGACCCGAGTGGGGCCGAGTTCTTCCCGATCACGCCCGACCTCGTGGAGTTCATCGCCACGAACTACCCCGAGACGTTGCCCGGACCGGCACGCGACGCCATGGGGATCGAGGGGGAGGGGCGGCACTTCGACACGGTCATCGAGGGGCGGGCTTCCTACGAGCTGGGATTGGCTGCGGGCCTGGACGACGCCTACCCACACTTGCGCCACCTCGTCGTGTCGACGTCGTTGGGCGAGCGCACGGACCTGCCCGTCGAGATCGTGTCGACCGACCCAGTCGCCCGAGTGCGGGAGCTCAAGGCCGAGGACGGCCTCGACATCTGGCTCGTCGGGGGAGGCACGCTGGCACACGCACTCCTGCCCGAGATCGACCGCCTGGTCCTCAAGGTCAACCCGTCGGTCATCGGCTCCGGGATCCCCCTGTTCGCCGGAGAGTTCGGGCACGCACGCTTCGCGCCGGTGGACCAGGTGGACCTGACCGGCGGCATCCGGGTCGTGACGCTGGACCGAGAGACGGCCTGACGCGGGGGCTCGTGGCCGCCGCGTCGTCAGTGCGCGGGGGACGGGTGCGGGAGCCGCGCGCCGAAGACGACCTCGGGCCAGGCGGCGCGTGCGAGCCAGGCGCGGTAGGTGTCGGCGTCGGCGTCGCGCGGTGGGAAGAGCGGCGCGCGCTCGGACGTCGGGGCACACGTCTCGCCGGAGGTGGATGTCGTGAGCGTCTGCCGGTGCACGGTGCCTCCTTCGGCGATGAGCGATGTCCCATTACATCACGTCACCTTGGGTCATGCATAGCATCTTGTTATGTGTTTCGCCTCGTGGGACGTGGTGCTGGGCCGGGTTGGGGGAGGGTGCGTCGAGTCGCTACAGTGAGGCGACCGACATCCTTTAACGACCTGTCCCGTGAGGCAGGGAAGGAGGTCACGACACTGATGTGTCCTGACGCAGCTGTGCCCCGAGCTCCCAGAAGTCCCCGAGCTCACCAGGCTCCTCGAGTGAGACCGATCCCGTGGACGACGGGAGGACGGTCCTCGGAGCATCCGACATCTCCCGGGCACTGCGTCGCATCGCCCACGAGATCCTCGAGGCCAACAAGGGGGCGGAAGGCCTCGTCCTGCTCGGCATCCCCTCTCGGGGCGTGCCGCTCGCGCGCCGCCTGGCCGCCATCATCGCCGAGTTCGAGGGCAGCGAGATCCCGGTCGGCAGCCTCGACGTGACGATGTATCGCGATGACCTGCGACGTCAGCCCACGAGGGCGCCGCTGCCGACCGAGATCCCCGACGGTGGCGTCGACGGCAGGACCGTCGTCCTCGTGGACGACGTGCTCTACAGCGGTCGCACCGTCCGGGCCGCGCTCGACGCCCTTGCCGACCATGGACGTCCGGCCGCCGTGCGACTGGCCGTGCTCGTCGACCGTGGGCACCGTGAGCTCCCGATCCGCGCGGACCACGTCGGCAAGAACCTCCCGACCGCCCAGACCGAGAAGGTGCGCGTGCGCCTCGCCGACTTAGACGAGGCCGACA
Organism: Knoellia sp. AC549; assembly: GCF_979258975.1. Taxonomy (NCBI): domain Bacteria; kingdom Bacillati; phylum Actinomycetota; class Actinomycetes; order Micrococcales; family Intrasporangiaceae; genus Knoellia; species Knoellia sp. AC549. Next base: position 3,854,915 of record NZ_OZ409890.1, on the reverse strand, counting down.
GTGTCACGATCACCGGAGGCGTCCGATGAGCGAGGCGACGACGCAGGCACGTATGCCGCGCCACCTGCTCTCGATGGACGACCTGGACGCGGCCGGTATCCGGACCATCCTGGCCACGGCCACCCAGATGCACGAGGTGCAGAAGCGCGAGGTCAAGAAGATCCCGACCCTGCGGGGACGCACGATCATCAACCTCTTCTTCGAGGACTCCACGCGCACGCGCAGCTCGTTCGAGATCGCGGGCAAGTGGATGAGCGCCGACACCATCAACATCACCGGCAAGGGGTCGTCGGCCTCCAAGGGTGAGTCGCTGCGCGACACCGTGCGCACCATCGACGCCATGGGGGTCGATGCCATGGTCATCCGGCACGGTGCATCAGGTGCCTGCCACCAGGTCGCCGGCTGGGTCGACGCCCACGTCATCAACGCCGGTGACGGCACGCACGAGCATCCGACCCAGGCGCTGCTCGATGCCTACACGATGGAGCAGCGGCTCGGTTCGCTCGAGGGCAGGCACGTGGCCATCGTGGGGGACCTCACCCACTCGCGGGTCGTCCGCTCCAACCTCATCTCGCTGCGCCGGCTCGGGGCCGACGTCACCCTGGTCGCTCCGCCGACCCTCATGCCGAGCGGCATCGGGACCTGGGCGCAACGGGAGGGCTTCGACCTCAGCCACGACCTCGACGAGGTGCTGCAGGGCGACGGTTCAGGGAGGCCGATCGACGCGCTGATGATGCTTCGCGTCCAGAAGGAGCGGATGAGCGGCGGCTTCTTCCCCACCGCCCGCGAGTACACCGTGGGCTACGGGCTCACGCGCGACCGGCTCGCTCGCCTCACCGACGCCAACCCGGACCTCGTCATCTGCCACCCGGGTCCGATGAACCGTGGCCTCGAGATCAGCGCGGACGCTGCCGACGCCGCGCAAAGTCTGGTCCTGGACCAGGTGAGCGCCGGTGTGGCCGTACGGATGAGCGTGCTGTACCACCTGCTCGCCGGCAACGACTCACCCACCCAGGTGGGTCCCGTCACAGAGGGGAGTGCGGCATGACGAACCTGCACATCGCGGGAGCCCGACTGCTCGGTGCCGACGCCCAGGACGTCCTGGTCCGAGATGGACAGGTCGCCGAGATCGGTTCCCACCTCGATGTGCCCCAGGGCACCGAGAGGATCGACGCCGACGGGCTCGCCCTGCTGCCCGGCTTCGTCGACCTGCACACCCACCTGCGTGAGCCCGGGCGGGAGGACGCGGAGACGATCGCGACCGGTGCCGCCGCGGCGGCTGCCGGTGGTTTCACCGCGGTGCTCGCCATGGCGAACACCAGCCCGGTCACCGACACGGCGGAGGCTGCTGAGCGCGTCCTCGATCTCGGTCGCGCCTCCGGACTCGTCGACGTGCAGCCCATCGGGGCGGTCACCAAGGGCCTCGACGGAGAGGAGCTCGCGGAGCTCGCCCTCATGCACCGGTCGCGCGCCAACGTCCGGGTCTTCTCCGACGACGGCAAGTGCGTCCACGACGCGCGCGTCATGCGCCGTGCCCTCGAGTACGTCCGAGCCTTTGGTGGCGTCGTGAGCCAGCACAGCCAGGACCCAGACCTCGCCGGGCCGAGCGCCTGCTGCCACGAGGGAGAAGCTCAGCGGTCGCCTCGGGCTGGTCGGCTGGCCGGCCGTCGCCGAGTCGAGCATCATCGCTCGCGACGCGCAGCTGGCCCAGCACACCCGGTCCCGGGTCCACGTGGCGCACGTGACGACGGCCGAGGGCGTCGAGGTCGTGCGCTGGGCCAAGGACCGAGGCATCGACCTCACCGCCGAGGTCACGCCGCACCACCTGCTCCTCACGCAGGACCTGCTCCGTGGCTACGACCCGACGTTCAAGGTCAACCCGCCGCTGCGTCCGGCCGAGGACGTCGAGGCCCTGCGCGCCGCACTGGTCGACGGGACCATCGACGCGGTCGCCACCGACCACGCTCCCCATGCCCGTCACGACAAGGAGCACGCGTTCGTCGACGCCGCCTTCGGCATGCTCGGCCTCGAGACCGCCTTCGCCGTCGTCCACGACACCATGGTCCGCAACGGAGCCCTCGACCTCGTCACGCTGGCGGACCGGATGTCGACGTCGCCGGCGCGTATCGCGGGGCTGTCCGAGCACGGCCGCGCACCCGAGGTGGGCGCTCCCGCCAACTTCGTCCTCGTCGACACCGACGCACACCACACGGTGGACGCCTCAGCGTCGAAGTCGTTGTCCCGCAACAATCCTTGGCACGGCATGGGCTTCACCGGTGCCGTCCACACGACCATCCTGCGCGGTCGGGTCACGGCCACGCTTCAGGAGCACGCATGAAAACGACACTGCCCCCCCGCGAAGCCGCAGTCCTCGTCCTCGAGGATGGGCGCACCTTCACCGGACGTTCCTACGGCAGCCTCGGCGAGACCGTGGGCGAGGCGGTCTTCTGCACCGCGATGACCGGCTACCAGGAGCTGCTCACCGATCCGAGCTACCACCGCCAGGTCGTCGTCATGACCGCCCCCCACGTGGGCAACACCGGGTGGAACGACGAGGACGACGAGTCCTCGCGCATCTGGGTCTCCGGCTACGTCGTGCGCGACCCCGCCCTGCGCCCCTCGAGCTGGCGCTCCGAGCGCACACTCGAGGACGAGCTCGTCGCCCAGGGCGTCGTCGGCATCTGCGACATCGACACGCGCGCCCTCACCCGCCACCTCCGTGAGCGCGGGGCGATGCGGGTCGGCATCTTCTCGGGCGACGACGCGCGTATGCCGTCCGCCCACCTCCTCGAGCGCGTCACCGCCGCGCCCGGGATGGCCGGCGCCTCGCTCGCCCAGGAGGTCAGCACCGACAAGCCCTATGTCGTGAAGGCGGTGGGGGAGAGGCGCTTCACCGTCGCGGCGATCGACCTGGGCATCAAGGCGATGACGCCGCAGTGCATGGCCGAGCGCGGCATCGAGGTCCATGTCCTCCCAGCGTCCACGACCTTCGCCGACATCTCGGCCATCAGTCCCGACGGCGTGTTCTTCAGCAACGGCCCGGGTGACCCGTCGGCCGCCGACCACGAGGTCGGTGTCCTGCGTGAGGTGCTCGACGCCGGGATCCCGTTCTTCGGGATCTGCTTCGGCAACCAGCTGCTCGGGCGGGCGCTGGGCTTCGGCACCTTCAAGCTCAAGTACGGCCACCGCGGGATCAACCAGCCGGTCATGGACCGCACCACGGGCAAGGTCGAGGTCACCGCTCACAACCACGGCTTCGCGGTCGACGCCCCCCTCGACACGGACACCGAGACCGAGTTCGGCTGGGCACGCGTCTCGCACGTCTGCCTCAACGACGACGTCGTCGAAGGTCTCGAAGTCCGTTCTGGCACAGGCGATCTCACGGCCTTCTCGGTCCAGTACCACCCGGAGGCGGCAGCGGGACCGCACGACGCGGCATACCTGTTCGACCGGTTCGTCGACCTCCTCGACTCCCACCAGAAGGTGAGCGCCTGATGCCCAAGAGAGACGACATCACCAGCGTCCTGGTCATCGGGTCCGGCCCGATCGTCATCGGGCAGGCCTGCGAGTTTGACTACTCGGGCACCCAGGCGTGCCGGGTCCTGCGCGAGGAGGGCGTGCGCGTCATCCTCGTGAACTCCAACCCGGCGACGATCATGACGGACCCGGAGTTCGCGGACGCGACCTACATCGAGCCGATCACCCCCGAGGTCGTCGAGAAGATCATCGAGAAGGAGCGCCCGGACGCGGTGCTCGCGACCCTCGGCGGGCAGACCGCGCTCAACTGCGCGATCGCGTTGCACGACAACGGTGTCCTCGAGAAGTACAACTGTCCCCTCATCGGCGCCAACGTCGAGGCGATCCAGCTCGGCGAGGACCGCCAGCTCTTCAAGGGCGTCGTCGAGCGATGCGGCGCCGAGAGCGCCCGCTCGGTCATCGCCCACACGATGGACGAGTGCATCGCCGCGGCCGAGCAGCTCGGCTACCCGATGGTCGTGCGCCCCTCCTTCACCATGGGCGGGCTCGGCTCGGGCTTCGCGCACGACGAGGCCGAGCTGCGTCGCATGGCCGGCGCTGGGCTCCAGGCCAGCCCGACGACCGAGGTCCTCCTCGAGGAGTCGATCAAGGGCTGGAAGGAGTACGAGCTCGAGGTGATGCGCGACCACAAGGACAACGTCGTGGTCGTCTGCTCCATCGAGAACCTCGACCCGATGGGCGTCCACACCGGCGACTCCATCACCGTCGCACCGGCGCTCACCCTCACCGACCGCGAGTATCAGCGACTGCGTGACGTCGGCATCGCGATCATCCGCGAGGTCGGCGTCGACACCGGTGGCTGCAACATCCAGTTCGCGATCAACCCGCAGGACGGCCGGATCATCGTCATCGAGATGAACCCGCGCGTCTCGCGGAGCTCGGCGCTGGCGTCCAAGGCGACCGGCTTCCCGATCGCCAAGATCGCCGCCAAGATGGCGATCGGCTACACCCTCGACGAGGTCCCCAACGACATCACCCGGGAGACGCCGGCCAGCTTCGAGCCGAGCCTGGACTACGTCGTCGTCAAGGTGCCCAGGTTCGCCTTCGAGAAGTTCCCCTCCGCCGACGACACCCTCACGACGACGATGAAGTCGGTCGGCGAGGCCATGTCGATCGGGCGCAACTTTACCGAGGCGATGCAGAAGGCGCTGCGATCGGTGGAGAGCAAGGGGTCCTCCTTCCACTGGCGCGGCGAGACCCCCTCCCGCGAAGAGGCGCTCGAGCTGCTCACGGTGGCTGCCCGGCCGACGGACGGTCGGATCGTCACTGTCCAGCAGGCGATGCGCGGCGGGGCCACGGTCGAGGAGACCCACGCGGCGACCCGCATCGACCCCTGGTTCCTCGACCAGATCGAGCTCATCAACGACATCGCCCGCGAGGTCGGCGAGGCACCCGAGCTGACGCCGGAGCTGCTGCGGCTCGCCAAGCGTCACGGCTTCTCCGATGCCCAGCTCTCAGAGCTGCGGCGTATGCCGGAGAGTGTCGTCCGCGGGGTCCGTCACGCCCTCGGGGTGCGACCGGTCTTCAAGACCGTCGACACCTGCGCGGCCGAGTTCGATGCCCAGACGCCCTACTACTACAGCTCCTACGACGAGGAGACCGAGGTGGTGCCGCGGGAGCGGGAGGCCGTGATCATCCTCGGCTCCGGCCCGAACCGCATCGGACAGGGCGTCGAGTTCGACTACTCCTGCGTCCACGCGAGCTTCGCCTTGCGTGACGCCGGCTACGACACCGTCATGGTCAACTGCAACCCCGAGACGGTCTCGACCGACTACGACACGAGCAGCCGCCTCTACTTCGAACCCCTCACCCTCGAGGACGTCCTCGAGGTCTACCACGCCGAGAAGCAGGCCGGCCCGATCGCGGGCGTCATCGTGCAGCTCGGTGGACAGACGCCCCTCGGACTCGCTCGCGCGCTCAAGGACGCCGGCGTGCCCATCGTCGGCACCTCGCCCGAGGCGATCGACCTCGCCGAGGACCGCGGGGCCTTCGGCCGAGTTCTCGCGGAGGCGAAGCTGCCCGCGCCCAAGCACGGCACGGCATACAGCGCCGCTGAGGCACTCGCGGTGGCGCGGGACATCGGCTACCCGGTCCTCGTGCGACCGTCCTACGTGCTCGGTGGGCGGGGGATGGAGATCGTCTACGACGACGACACCCTCATCACCTACGTCGAGCGGGCGACGCAGGCCTCGCCGGAGCACCCGGTGCTCGTCGACCGCTTCCTCGACGACGCGATCGAGATCGACGTCGACGTCCTCTACGACGGCACCGAGATGTATCTCGGCGGCGTCATGGAGCACATCGAGGAGGCCGGCATCCACTCCGGTGACAGCGCCTGCACCCTTCCGCCCGCGACCCTCGGCAACGCCGAGATCGAGCTCGTGCGCGAGAGCACGCTCAAGCTGGCCCAGGGGATCGGCGTCGTCGGACTCATGAACGTCCAGTTCGCCCTGGCGCAGGACATCCTCTACGTCCTCGAGGCCAACCCGCGTGCCTCGCGGACGGTGCCCTTCGTCGCCAAGGCGACCGGTGTGGCGCTGGCCAACGCCGCGAGCCGCATCATGCTCGGCGCGACGATCGCCGAGCTGCGCACCGAAGGAGTCCTCCCGCCCAGCGGCGACGGTGGCAACCTGCCGCCACACGCACCGATCTCGGTCAAGGAGGCCGTCCTGCCCTTCCACCGCTTCCGGCAGGCCGACGGGTCCATGGTCGACAGCCTCCTCGGGCCCGAGATGCGCTCGACCGGCGAGGTCATGGGCATCGACACGACGTTCGGCCGCGCGTTCGGCAAGAGCCAGCTCGCGGCATACGGCGGCCTTCCTGACGCGGGCACGGTGTTCGTCTCCGTCGCCAACCGCGACAAGCGGGCGATGCTGTTCCCGGTCAACCGGCTCGTCGACCTCGGATTCGACATCGTCGCGACGTCCGGGACGACGGACGTGCTGCGGCGCAACGGGATTCCCGCCAAGGTCATCCGCAAGATCACCGAGCGTGAGGGTGATGCCGAGTCCAGCGACGCGCGGACGATCGGCCAGCTCATCCTCGACGGCGAGATCGCCATGGTCATCAACACGCCGACCGGGCAGAGCGCGCGTGCCGACGGCTATGCGATCCGGGCCGCGGCCAACACCGCCGACGTCCCGCTCATCACGACCGTGCAGGAGTTCGCTGCCGCGGTCCAGGCGATCGAGGCCCTGCGGCGGGGGGACCTCACGGTCACCTCGCTCCAGGAGCACGCGCGTCACCTCGACCTCATGCAGGTGGCCGACAAGTGAGTGAGACCCGGTCCAGCGGCGTCGTCCAGGTGCAGGGCGAGGTCATCGCCACCCGTCGCGTGGGCGCCTACCACCACCTCACCATCGTCGCGCCCGGGGTCGCCGAGCTCGCCCGCCCGGGCCAGTTCGCGGCCCTGGCCGTGGGCGGTCCGACGACCGGCAACCTCCTGCGTCGCTCGTTCTCCATCCACAAGGTGAGCCCGTCCGGCACCTACGGCGGCACGATGGACCTCGTCATCGCGGCCAAGGGCGCCGGGACGGAGTGGCTCACGAGGCTGCGGGCGCACGACGCGGTCGACGTCGTGGCACCGCTGGGGCGGCCCTTCCCCCTGCCCACCGAGCCGGTGCCCTGCGTGCTCGTCGGGGGCGGCTACGGGTCGGCGCCGCTCTTCTGGCTGGCCGAGGTCCTGCGCCAGCGCGGCTGCCCGGTCGAGATGGTGCTCGGCGCGGCGTCCGAGGACCGGCTCTTCGGTGTCGTCGAGGCACGGCGGGCCGCTGATCGGGTCACCGTGACGACCGACGACGGTTCGACCGGCCAGCGCGGCTGGGTGAGCGACGTCCTGCCCGAGGTGTTCCGGCGCTCCGGCGCCCCCGTGGCCTACGCCTGCGGACCGATGGGCATGCTCCAGTCGGTCACCCGGGTCGCGGCCGAGCACGGCGCGGTGGCCCAGGTGGCGGTCGAGGAGTCGATGGCCTGCGGCGTCGGGGTCTGCATGACCTGCGTCATGCCGGTGCGCAGCAAGGAAGGCGTCACCTCGATGGTGCGCTCGTGCGTCGAGGGGCCGGTCTTCCGTGGCGACCGCATCCGGTGGGAGGCCTTCCACGACGGCGTGTGTGGCGTCCCGGAGGACGCCGTCGGGGCGCCGAGGGTGGGGGGTCACTGATGGCTGTCGACATGTCCGTGACCTTCACCGGTCGCACCCTGTCCAACCCGGTCATGACCGCGTCGGGGTGCGCCGCCAACGGGCGCGAGCTGCACCGCTTCTTCGACGTCTCCGGTCTCGGCGCGTTCGTCACCAAGACGGTGATGATGGACGCGCGCTCGGGCCGTGGCACACCGCGCATGGCTGAGACGAGCTCCGGCATGCTCAACTCGATCGGCCTCCAGGGGCCCGGCATCCGCGCGTTCGTCGAGAAGGACCTGCCCTGGCTGAAGTCCGTCGGCGCGCGCGTGCTCGTCTCCATCGCCGGCAACACGGCGGGGGAGTTCGCCGACGTGGCCAAGGTGCTCGTCGACAGCGACGCGTTCGACTGCGTCATCGGCGTCGAGGTCAACATCTCCTGTCCCAACGTCGCCAACCGAGGACTCGTCTTCGCCTGCGACCCGCTGGCCTCGGGCAAGGTCATCTCACTCGTGCGCGAGCAGCTGCCTCGTGACGTGCCGATGTTCGCCAAGCTCACCCCCGACGTCACCGACATCGTGACGATCGCCGACGCGGCGGTGAAGTCCGGCGCCACGGGCCTGACGATGATCAACACCCTGCTCGGCATGGTCATCGACACCGATCGCCTGCGCCCACAGCTCGGTGGCGTGACCGGCGGCCTCTCCGGCCCGTCGATCCGGCCGGTGGCCGTCCGCGCCCTCTGGCAGGTCACCGCGGCCATGCGCGACGGACGGTTCCAGACGGTGCCGCTCATCGGCGTCGGGGGAGTGCGCACCGGCCGGGACGCCCTCGAGCTCATCGCCGCCGGTGCCACCGGCGTCCAGGTCGGCACCGCCACCTTCAACGACCCGACCGCTCCCCAGCGCGTCCTCACCGAGCTCGAGGCCCTCGCCGCGTCACACGGCGTCGCCCGGATCACCGAGCTGGTCGGGGTCGCGCACGACAGGATGGTGACCCCATGACCACACCGGCCACGACCGCGACCTTCGGCCAGCGGCTCCGCTCGGCGATGACCCAGCACGGCCCGCTCTGCGCAGGCCTGGACCCGCACCAGTCCCTCGTCGAGTCCTGGGGCCTCACCTACGACCTCGACGGGCTGCGCGCCTTCACCGATGCGTGCGTCGAGGCCTTCGGCGGGCACGTGGGCATCGTCAAGCCGCAGTCCGCCTTCTTCGAGGTCTTCGGCTCCGCTGGCATCGCGGTCCTCGAGGAGGCGATCCGCGACCTGCGTGCCGCAGGCACGCTCGTCCTCCTCGACGCCAAGCGAGGCGACATCGGTTCGACGATGTCGGCGTATGCCGCGGCCTACCTCGGCAGCTCGGCGTCGGCCCCCGCAGACGCACTGACGGTGAGTCCCTACCTCGGGTTCGAGTCCCTGCGCCCGGCACTGGACGCGGCTGCGGGCAACGGTCGTGGTGTCTTCGTGCTCGCGCTGACTTCCAACCCCGAGGGCCCGTCGGTCCAGCACGCGCGACACGACGGCGTCAGCGTCGCCGAGTCGATGGTGGTGGGGGCCGCGGCCGAGAACGCAGGGGCCCTGGCAAGCGGTGATCTGGGCAGCACCGGGCTCGTCGTCGGCGCCACGATCGGGACAGCGGCGCACGACCTGGGCCTGGACCTGGCAGCGGTCAACGGGCCCCTGCTCGCCCCGGGTGTCGGCGCCCAGGGCGGCACGCCCGACGGCCTCAGGCGCGTCTTCGGTGACGCGCTGCCCAACGTCCTGCCGGCGAGCAGTCGCGAGGTCCTGGCCACAGGCCCGGGCGTCCCCGACCTGCGAGCAGCGGTTGCGCGCACCAACGAGGACCTGGCCCGCCTCCTGCACTGAGGGGCCCGGTGCGGCGGCGAGGCGAGGGGGTCACGGTCCGGGCCTGTCGTGACTGCGTGCCCGGCTCGCGGCTCATGCGGCAATCCGTCGCTGTGCCCGTGCCCGGACCCTTCTTGACACCGGGCCAGTCCCGACGTGCCAGGGCCGAGTTCGGCCGACCGTGATTAAATCGTTGGCAGGCGTTGAGAAGCAGCGCCGTCGAGATTCAAACGGAGGACTTCCGCCATGGCACTCCCGCCGCTGACCCCTGAACAACGCGCTGCGGCGCTGGAGAAGGCGGCGAAGGCCCGACGCGAGCGGGCAGCCGTCAAGAACCGCCTCAAGTACGCGCAGGGTGACCTCCGCGAGGTCATCAGTGAAGGGAAGTCGAACGACGTGATCGGCAAGATGCGGGTGACCGCGCTGCTCGAGTCGATGCCCGGCGTCGGTCGGGTCAAGGCCAAGGCCCTCATGGAGGACATCGGCATCAGCGGGAGCCGTCGCGTCAGGGGACTGGGCCAGAACCAGATCTCCGCTCTGCTCGTGCGCTTCGACAAGGCGTGACAGGAACCTCCCGGCTCACCGTGCTCGCCGGCCCGACAGCCGTCGGCAAGGGCACCGTCGCGGCATACGTGCGTGAGCACCACCCCGACGTGTGGCTCTCCGTCTCCGCGACGACCCGTAGGCCCCGCCCCACCGAGGTCGACGGGAGGCACTACCACTTCGTGTCCAACGAGCAGTTCGGCCGCATGGTCGACCAGGGCGAGTTCCTCGAGTGGGCGACCGTCCATGGACGGGCGCAGTACGGCACGCCGCGCGGTCCCGTCGAGGCCGCGTTGGTGCAGGGCCGGCCGGCGCTGCTCGAGATCGACCTGCAGGGTGCGCGGCAGGTGCGCGAGACGATGCCGGACGCGCTCTTCGTCTTCCTGGCCCCCCCGAGCTGGGACGAGCTGGTGCGCAGGCTGGTCGGGCGCGGCACCGAGTCGCCGGAGGAGCGCGAGGTGCGCCTGACGACGGCCAGGGCCGAGCTGGCGGCCGCCGAGGAGTTCGACGTGACCCTCGTCAACGACGACGTTCGGCGGGTGGCCGACGAACTCGTATCATTGATGCGCACCCCCCACCAGACGAAACGAGACTGATTCCGTGTCAGGCACCAAGGCCAACCCCATCGGCATCACCAACCCGCCGATCGACGAGCTCCTCACGCACGCCGACTCCAAGTACTCCCTGGTCCTCTACTCGGCCAAGCGCGCGCGCCAGATCAACGCCTACTACGCGCAGCTCCAGGACGGCCTGCTCGAGTACGTCGGCCCGCTCGTCGACTCCGAGGTGCACGAGAAGCCTCTCTCCATCGCCCTGCGCGAGATCAACGGCAGTCTGCTGACCTCAGAGAAGATCGAGGACTGCAGCTCCCCGTGCGCGTCGTCCTCGGTGTGGCGGGCGGCATCGCGGCATACAAGGCCTGTTCGCTCCTGCGCCTCCTCGTCGAGGCGGGGCACGACGTCACCGTCGTGCCGACGGCGGCCGCGCTGAAGTTCGTCGGCGCCCCCACGTGGGCGGCGCTCTCCGGCAAGCCCGTGAGCACCGACGTGTGGACCGGCGTCCATGACGTGCCACACGTGCGGCTCGGCCAGGAGGCAGACCTCGTCATGGTCGCGCCGGCCACCGCCGACCTCCTCGCGAAGGCGGCGACAGGCCAGGCCGACGACCTCCTCACCAACGTCCTGCTGACGGCTCGCTGCCCGGTCGTCATGGCCCCGGCCATGCACACGGAGATGTGGGACCACCCCGCGACCCAGGCCAACGTGTCGACACTCACCGAGCGCGGCGTGCACATCGTCCCGCCGGCCAGTGGTCGCCTCACCGGCAAGGACACCGGGCCCGGCCGCCTTCCGGAGCCCGAGGACCTGTATGCCGTGTGCGAGCGTGAGCTCGCCCGCGCGGCTGCCGCTGCCGGCTCAGCAGCGTCTGCGCACGGGGCAGCTGGAACGACGGCCTCCGCAAATGGTGCGGGTGCGGTGACCCCGGAACGGCGCGGTGACCTCACCGGTCGACGCGTCGTCGTGAGCGCCGGAGGCACCCGCGAGCCTCTGGACCCGGTGCGCTACCTCGGCAACCGGAGCTCCGGCAAGCAGGGCCACGCGCTGGCCGTCGCCGCCGCCGAGCGAGGCGCCCGCGTGACCCTCGTGACGTCCGCGGCAGCCGACCTGCCCGGCATCGAGGTCGTCCCGGTCGAGACTGCGCTGCAGATGCGTGAGGCGGTCCTGGCCGCGGCCGTGGAGAGCGACGTCGTCGTCATGGCCGCCGCCGTCGCCGACTTCCGACCCGCGTCCTATGCGCCCGCCAAGATCAAGAAGACCCACGCGACCCTCGTCGACGGCACCGGAGACGACTCCGCGCCGACGATCACCCTCGTGCGCAACCCCGACATCCTCGCCGAGCTCGTCCAGACCCGGGGCGGCTCCGACAGCCCGGTCATCGTGGGCTTCGCCGCCGAGACCGGTGACGACGACGGCTCGGTGCTCGATCACGCGCGGGCCAAGCTCGTGCGCAAGGGCTGCGACGTCCTCGTGGTCAACGAGGTGGGCCAGGACAAGACCTTCGGCGCCGACGACAACACCGTCACGATCCTGCGCCGCAGCGGTGGGGAGTCGGTCGAGGTCGGCCCGGCCACCAAAGCGGTGGTCTCCGACGCCGTCTGGGACGTCGTCGCCACCCTCCTCTGAGCCGAGAACTCGACCGCGCAAGGTCGAGGTGGCACGACCCGCCGCGGGCGCGCACTGGCCACGGCGTGTCGCGCTACCTCGAGTGGTTCGGCGCCGCGGCGGCGCCTGCGTTCGCGGCGCGTGCCTCGCCAGCTGATGGGCCGCTTTCCCATGAACCGGCGCAACCGGCTAGATTTGGCCGTCGCGCCGCGCAGGCGCGACGAACCGTTCCCGCATGAAGGAGTATCCCGGGTGGCTGCACGCCTGTTCACGTCCGAGTCCGTCACCGAGGGTCACCCCGACAAGATCTGTGACCAGATCTCCGACTCCATCCTCGACGCCATGATCGAGCAGGACCCCCGGGCGCGGGTCGCCGTCGAGACGATGGTGACGACAGGGCTCGTCCACGTCGCAGGCGAGGTGACGACCGAGGCCTACGTCGAGATCCCCAAGATCGTGCGCGACACGGTTCTCGGCATCGGCTACGACTCCTCGACCAAGGGATTCGACGGCGCCTCGTGCGGCGTCGAGGTCTCCATCGGGCAGCAGAGTCCCGACATCGCGCAGGGCGTCGACACGGCATACGAGAGCCGCACCGGCGCCGTCGACCCGCTCGACAAGCAGGGTGCCGGCGACCAGGGCCTCATGTTCGGCTACGCCTGCGACGACACCGCCGAGCTCATGCCGCTCCCCATCTATCTCGCCCACCGCCTGGCCGAGCGACTCACCGCGGTGCGCAAGAGCGATGAGCTCGCCTACCTCCGACCCGACGGCAAGACGCAGGTGACGATCAGCTACGAGGGCGACAAGGCGGTCAAGCTCGACACCGTCGTCCTGTCGACCCAGCACGCCGACGGCATCTCGCTCGACGGCCTGCTCAGCCCCGACATCGAGAAGCACGTCATCTCGCCGGTGCTGGCCGAGCTCGCCGAGTCCGGCACGGACCTCGACACCTCCGACTACCGCTCGCTCATCAACCCGACCGGGACGTTCGTCATCGGTGGGCCGATGGGCGACGCCGGCCTCACCGGCCGCAAGATCATCGTCGACACCTATGGCGGCATGGCTCGCCACGGCGGCGGCGCCTTCTCGGGCAAGGACCCGTCCAAGGTCGACCGGTCGGCTGCCTACGCCACGCGCTGGGTCGCCAAGAACGTCGTGGCCGCGGGCCTCGCCCGTCGCTGCGAGGTCCAGGTCGCCTACGCCATCGGCAAGGCGCAGCCGGTCGGCATCTATGTCGAGACGTTCGGCACCGAGACGGCACCGGCCGACAAGATCCAGGACGCGATCCTCTCCGTCTTCGACCTGCGCCCCGCCGCGATCCTTGACGCGCTCGACCTCCTCCGCCCGATCTACAAGACCACGGCGGCCTACGGCCACTTCGGTCGCACGTCGGCCGAGGGTGTCCACAACCCGTTCACCTGGGAGCGCACCGACCGTGTCGAGCAGCTCCAGCGCGCGGTCAAGGGCTGACGAACCCGAGACGACCCAGCCGGGCCCGCCGCTCCTCGTTCACGACGAGAGCGGCGGGCCCGCTGGTGTCTGCGTGGCGCCGGGAGAACGCGGGCCGTGCCCGGCGGTGTCCGGCGCGTCGTCTAGTTTCGGGGCATGACCGAGCGGGATGAGGGGACGCAGCTGGAGCTCATCCAGCCCACTGCCCGCACCCGGCCGAGGCCCATGAGCGGCGGCGAACCCGTCGCCGAGGTCGACCCGGTCGCCTCCGTCCTCGTCGACACCGGACTGGCCCACCTCGACCGCCCGTTCGAGTACCTCGTGCCTGAGGCGATGGCTGCCGACGTCGTGCCCGGCGCCCGGGTGAAGGTGCGCTTCGCCGGGCAGGACCTCGACGGGTTCGTCGTCTCGCGGGCGGCAGCCGCCGAGCACGAGGGGAGGCTGGCGACGATCCGGCGGGTCGTCTCTCCCGAAGCCGTGCTCACGCCGGCAGTGCTCGCTGCCGCTCGAGAGGTGGCCCGGCGCTACGGCGGTGTCGTCGGCGACGTGCTGCGCCTCGCCGTGCCGCCCCGGCACGCGGCGGCGGAGAAGGCGCTCGCGCTCGCCGCACCCGACGTCGACGCCGTGCCGGCCCTCGAGTCGGTCGCTTGGAGCCGGTATGGCGGCGGGCCCGCCTTCCTGTCCCGGCTCACCGCTGGCGGAGCGCCCGCGACGTCGCTGCTCACCGCGCCGACCACCGACCCGGCGCAGGACTGGCCGCGGCTGCTCGCGGACGCGGCAGCGGCGGCGCTGGAGGGGAGCCGGGGCAGCATCATCGTCGTCCCCGACGCCCGCGACGTCGCACGCGTCGAGTCCGCGCTCACCGAGCGACTCGGCAAGGGCCACCACGTCCGCCTCACCGCCGACCAAGGGCCGCAGGCCCGCTACACGGCATACGTCAAGGTTCTGAGGGGCCACGTCCGGGTGGTCGTGGGCACCCGGGCAGCCGTGTTCGCCCCGGTGCGCGACCTCGGTCTCGTCGCCTGGTGGGACGACGGCGACGACCTCCACGACGAGCAGCGCGCGCCCTACCCGCAGGTCCGTGAGGTGGCCCGCATCCGTGCCGGGATCGAGGGCGCCGCGCTGCTGAGTGCCGGCTTCGTGCGGACGGCTGCCCTTGCCCGGTGGTGTGCCGACGGAGTGTTCGTGCCCCTGGAGGCCGACCGAGCCGTGGTGCGGCGGGCGGTCTCGCGGGTGCGGGTCGCCGGCGAAGGGGCAGACCTCGCCCGCGACCCCGCAGCCGCGCGTGCCCACCTGCCCTCGGCCGCGTGGCAGGTGGCCAAGGAGGGCCTCGCCCGCGGACCGGTGCTCGTCCAGGTGCCGCGTCGTGGCTACCTCCCCTCACTCTCGTGCCAGGACTGCCGCCGCCCGGCGCGGTGCGGCGTCTGCGCCGGCCCCCTTGGGCTGCGCGGCCCGGGCCAGCCCCCGACCTGCCGCTGGTGCGGGGCCGTCGAGACCCGGTTCGAGTGCTCGAACTGCGGCTCGCCGCGCCTTCGCTCGTCGGTGGTGGGAGCCCGGCGCACGGCAGAGGAGCTGGGGCGCGCGTTCCCTGGCGTGCCGGTGACGACCTCGGGCGCCGGAGCCGTCGTCGACCACGTGGACTCCCGGCCGCGTCTCGTCATCTCGACGCCGGGGGCCGAGCCGGTGGCCGAGGACGGGTATGCCGCGAGCCTGCTCCTCGACGCCTGGGCGCTGCTCGACCGCCCGTCCCTCGACGCGGCCGAGGAGTCGCTCCGACGATGGGCCAATGCCCTCGCCCTGACGCGTGGCGCGGCCGCCGGAGGAGTGGCGGTGCTGGCCGGGGTGCCGACCCACACCACGGTGCCCGCGATCGAGGCGCTGGTGCGCTGGGACCCGGCATGGTTCGCCGACCGTGAGCTGGGCGAGCGCACTGAGCTCTCGCTGCCGCCGACGGCTCGCGTGGCCACGCTGACCGGGGCCCGGTCGGCGCTCCAGGCAGCCGTGGCCGAGATGCGGCTGGGGGAGTCGGTGCGCGTCCTCGGCCCGCTGCCGGTCGATGCCGACACCGAGCGCCTCGTGCTCAGCGCCCCGCTGTCCGACGGCCCTGCGCTCGCGGCCGAGGTCGCCGCCATGCGGGCGCGCCGATCCGCGCGCAAGGACTCGGCGCCCCTGACGGCGCGGTTGGACCCGCGCGATCCCGCGAGCTGACGCGTCGGCGGGCCGCTCGACCCGACTTCGTGCCGCTCCACCCGAGCTGCCAACCCGTGTCCAGTGGCCCTTTATCGGGTGACCCGATACTGCGGCCGCGGGTGGTGGGGGTGGAACGGGTTCGTAGACTGCCCCGCGTGACGAGCGACGTGTGGTGCATCCGATGAGGCTGGTCTTCGCCGGCACACCCGAGACCTCCCTGCCCTCCCTCGAGGCGCTGCTCGCCTCCGAGCACGAGGTCGTGGCCGTCCTCACCCGACCGGATGCCCGTGCCGGGCGCGGCCGCACCCTGCACCCGTCTCCGGTCAAGGCGCTGGCGCTTGAACGGGGCGTCGAGGTCCTCACCCCGGCAAGTCCTCGCAAGCCCGACTTCCAGGCCCGGTTGCGCGAGATCGCGCCCGACGCGTGCCCGGTCGTCGCCTACGGAGCCCTGCTGCCACGCGACGTCCTCGATATCCCCACCCACGGCTGGGTCAACCTGCACTTCTCGGTCCTGCCGGCCTGGCGAGGAGCGGCTCCGGTGCAGCGCGCCATCATGGCCGGCGACGAGGCCACGGGCGCCACGACGTTCGTCATCGAGGAGGGCCTCGACACCGGCCCGGTGCTCGGCCTCATGACCGAGACGATCCGCCCCGACGACACGTCGGGCACCCTCCTCGAGCGGCTCGCCAGGGCCGGTGCAGGTCTGCTCGTCGCGACGATGGACGGACTCGAGACCGGCGACCTCCACCCCGTGCCGCAACCCGCCGAGGGTGTCTCGCACGCCGCGAAGCTCACGACCGCCGACGCCGAGATCTCCTGGAACACACCGGCGTATGCCGTGGGCCGCCACGTCCGTGGGTGCACTCCGGCTCCCGGTGCCTGGACGACCTTCCGGGGCGAGCGCCTGGGAGTCGGCCCGGTGGTCCCTGCACCCGAGGATGCGCTCGCCACCCGGCAGACCTCGGTGCCCTTGACGCCGGGGGAGATCCACGCGACGAAGAACGCCGTCCACGTGGGCGCGGCGAACGGCGCCGTGACCCTCGGTGAGGTGCGCCCGCCTGGCAAGAAGCCCATGGCGGCAGCCGACTGGGCTCGAGGCGTGCGCATCGACGCGGGTGAGGCCCTCGGCCGCACCACTACGCTGACCTGATGCCCGCCCCCGACTCCTCCCAGCCCCGACGCCCGCAGGGCCGCTCGGGCCCCCGCGGCAGCCAGCGGTCCCTGCAGAAGCCGAGCGAGCGGGCCAAGCACGCCGAACCGGCACGCCTCGCGGCATACACGCTGCTCCGGGCCGTCGACGAGGGTGCCTACGCGAACCTCGAGTTCCCGGCGATCATCCGGCGCCACCGACTGGACTCGCGCGACGCCGCGTTCGCGACCGAGCTCGCCTTCGGGACGCTGCGGATGCAGGGCTTCTACGACGCCGTCATCGAGCGCGCGGCCAGCCGGCCGACCGCCAAGATCGACAGCGGGGTGCTCGACGTCCTGCGGCTGGGCGCCCACCAGCTGCTCGGCATGCGAGTGCCGTCGCACGCCGCCGCCGACCAGACCGTCGGTCTTGCGCGCACCGTGAGCGGCGCGGGTGCCAGTGGCTTCGTCAACGCCGTCATGCGCCGGGTCAGTGAGCGCACCCGCGAGCAGTGGCTGACCGAGGTCGTCCCCGAGGGTGGCTCGTCGGCGGCCCTCGCGGTGGAATACTCCCACCCCGAGTGGGTCGTGACTGCCATGCGCGGTGCCCTCCTCGCCGGAGGGCGCGCCAACCCCGAGACCGTCGACGGCGAGCTGCGCGAGCTGCTCGACAGCGACAACACCCCGGCCAAGGTCAGCCTCGTGGCGCGCCCCGGCCTCGCGACCGTCGAGGAGCTCGTCGACGCCGGCGCCACGGCGAGCACGACGTCACCGTTCGGTGCCGTCCTCGAGCACGGGGAGCCCGGCGCCATCGCCGCGATCCGTGACCGGCGGGCCGCGGTGCAGGACGAGGGGTCCCAGCTGCTCGCGGCCGCCCTCGCCCTGGCACCGGTCGATGACGATGTCCCCAGTCGCTGGCTCGACCTCTGCGCCGGGCCCGGTGGCAAGAGCGGCGTCCTCGGCGCGCTCGCCGTCGAGGCTGGTGCCGACCTCGTCGCCGTCGAGATCAGCGACCACCGCGCCGACCTGGTCCGCAGCACCCTCGAACCCGTCATCGGCCTGGCCGACGCCGCCGGGCGACGCGTCGAGGTGCGCACCGCGGACGGCCGCGAGGTCGGGGAGGCCGAGCCGGCGGCATACGGCCGCGTTCTCGTCGATGCGCCGTGCACGGGACTCGGCGCGTTGCGTCGTCGGCCCGAGGCGCGATGGCGTCGCCAGCCGAGCGACCTCGTGCAGCTCGGGCCGCTGCAGCGCGACCTGCTGCGCAGCGCGCTCGACGCCGTCGCGCCGGGTGGCCTCGTCGGCTACGCCACGTGCAGCCCGCACCCGGCCGAGACGACGTTCGTCGTGCGCGACGTCCTCAAGAAGCGTGACGACATCGAGGTCGTCGACGCCCGCGAGCTCTTCCGCGACGCGTCGGGGGCCGTGCTGCACGACCTCGGCGACGGGCCCGAGGTGCAGCTGTGGCCACACGTCCACGGCACCGACGCCATGTTCTTCACCCTGCTGCGCAAGACGCGCTGACCCGGCGCGGAAGCCCTCACCCCTAGGCTGCTCGGGTGCAGATCTCACCGTCGATCCTCTCCGCCGACTTCGCCAACCTCCAGTCCGAGCTCGACGCGATCTCGAACGCCGACTGGGCGCACGTCGACGTGATGGACAACCACTTCGTCCCCAACCTCACTCTGGGGCTGCCGGTCGTCGAGTCGCTGCTCAAGGTGTCGCCGATCCCGATCGACTGCCACCTCATGATCGAGGACCCGGACCGTTGGGCTCCCGCCTACGCCGAGGCCGGCGCGCAGTCGGTGACCTTCCACGTCGAGGCCGCGCGGGACCCCAGGGCGTTGGCGCGCACGCTTCGCTCGGCCGGGGCGCGGGCCGGCCTGGCGATCAAGCCCGGGACGCCCTGGGCGCCCTACGCCGACCTGCTGCCCGACCTCGACATGGTGCTCGTCATGACCGTCGAGCCCGGGTTCGGTGGTCAGTCGTTCATGGCCGACCAGATGTCCAAGGTGGCCGAGGTCCGCGCGGCGGTCGCGCGCCATGGCGGCGAGGTCTGGGTCCAGGTCGACGGGGGAGTGTCGGCCACGACCATCGAGCAGTGCGCCGAGGCCGGTGCCGATGTGTTCGTCGCCGGCTCAGCGGTCTACGGCGCGGACTCGGCGGCCAGCGCCATCGACGAGCTCCGTGCCCTCGCCACGAAGCACGCCCACTGACGTGGCCGGCCAAGCGCTGGAGTCGCTCGCGGCCGGTGAGACGTTGCGCGGTCGCGAGGTTCTCGGCGAGGAGCTGAGCGGCCTCAGCTTTGAGAGCGCCGCGCTGGTGGCCTGCGTCTTCGAGGAGTGCACGTTCACGAGCTGCAACTTCTCGATGACGGCCCTGACCGACACCCGTTTCGTCGAGTGCACCTTCGTCGGGTGCAAGCTGCTGGCGGTCAACTGGACGGCCACGGGGGCGGGGTCGCTGCTCGCACAGCCCTTGAGGTTCGAGCGGTCCCGCTTGGACGGGACGACGTTCGCCGGTGTGGACCTCACCGGGTTCGTCTTCCGCGACTGCATCCTGCGGGACGTCGACTTCACCGAGGCGGACCTGCGACGGGTCGACCTCGGCGGCTCGGACCTCTCCGGGGCCAGGTTCGACGGCAGCGACCTGCGGGACGCCGACCTGCGTGGCACTCATGGCGTGGCGCTCGACCCCCGCGCGAACAAGCTTCTCCGGTGCCAGGCTCGACCTCGACGCCGCGCCGGGGCTGCTCGACGTCTTCGGCATCACCTTCGGCTGACGTGCGGCGCCGGGTGGGCGACCTCACCGTGGACAGAGGTTCGTTCCGGGCAGCGGCTACGGCATACTGACAGGTGACGTGCTCCGGGGTCGGTGCAATTCCGAACCGGCGGTGACAGTCCGCGACCCGACCGCAGCCAGCGGCCGGTTGACTGGGTGGAACTCCCAGACCGACGGTGAGAGTCCGGATGGTAGGCAGCACGCGACAGCGGGACCTTTCTTAGGTCGCGCCGTCCGGCGTCATGCGTCGACGGCACCCGCTGCACGTCCCCCGGAGCTCGACTTCACGGTCTCGAGCACGAGGGCAGGACGATGACGCGACACGGCAGGAGCGACGAGCAGTGGATGCTGCACGCCCTCGTCGTCGCCGCCAACGGGCCCGAAGCCGACGCCAACCCGCGTGTCGGCTGCGTCCTCGTCGACCCCGACGGGGTCCTCGTCGCAGAGGGTTGGCACGAGGGCGCCGGCACCCCGCACGCCGAAGCCGCCGCCCTCTCCACCGCAGGCGAACGCGCGGCAGGCTGCACGGCATACGTCACGCTCGAGCCCTGCAACCACACCGGGCGCACCGAACCGTGTTCCCGCGCCTTGGCCGCGGCGGGAGTCGCACGCGTCGTGTATGCCGTGAGCGACCCGAACGGTGCAGCCGCCGGTGGCGCTGCCCGCCTGGAAGAGCAGGGCGTCACGACCGAGGGTGGCGTCCTCGAGGCCGAGGCGGAGGCGCTCAACCGCAGCTGGCTGCACCTCATGCGCACCGGCCGTCCCTGGGTCACGTGGAAGGTCGCGACGACCCTCGACGGACGCAGCGCCGCAGCCGACGGCACGAGCCAGTGGATCACCGGCCCCGAGGCCCGAGCCGACGTGCACGAGCAGCGGGCTCGCAGCGGCGCGATCATCGTCGGCACCGGGACCGCCCTCACGGACGACCCGCAGCTCACCGCACGTCGCCCCGACGGCACGCTCCACGACCGCCAGCCCCTGCGCGTCGTCATGGGTCAGCGCGACCTGCCCGCCGACGCCCACCTGTTCGACGACGCCGCCGAGACCGTGCACCTGCGCACCCGCAGCCCCCGCGAGGTCCTCACCTTCCTCGCCGGGCGCGAGGTCCACCACGTCTGGCTCGAGGGCGGGCCGACCGTTGCCGCGGCGTTCATGGCCGACCACCTCGTCGACGAGATCGTCGCCTATGTCGCGCCCGTGCTGCTCGGCCGTGGCCGACCCTCGGTGAGCGACCTCGGCATCACGACCATGGCCGATGCCCTGCGCCTGGAACCCACCGACACCCGGATCGTCGGTCGCGACGTCCGGATCACCGCCCTCCTGGAGGAGTCCCGCTGATGTTCACCGGAATAGTCGAAGAGCTCGGTCGGGTCGAGGACCTTGCCCTCACCGAGTCCTCCGCCCGCCTCACGGTCCTGGGGCCGCTCGTCACGAGCGACGCCGTGCACGGTGCGTCGATCGCCGTCAACGGCGTCTGCCTCACCGTCGTCGAGCACGACGCCGAGGCCGGCTGGTTCACCGTCGACGTCATGGCAGAGACGCTGTCCCGCAGCGGTGTCGGTGCGCTGGTGCCCGGCGCACGCGTCAACCTCGAACGCCCCATGGCGCCCTCCAGCCGGTTCGGAGGGCACATCGTCCAGGGGCACGTCGACGGCACCGCCACCGTCGTGGAGCGCATGGCCGACGCCCACTGGGAGGTCGTCACGTTCACCCTCCCGGGCGACCTGGCGCGCTACGTCGTCGAGGAGGGGTCGATCACCGTGGACGGGGTCAGCCTCACCGTCTCCGCGCTCACCGACGACACCTTCAGCGTCTCGCTCATCCCCACCACCCTCGCCCTGACGACCCTCGGGCTGCGCGCCGTCGGCGACACCGTCAACCTCGAGGTGGACGTCCTCGCGAAGTATGTCGAGCGCCTCCTCACCATCCCGGGCGCCCATGACGCCACCCACCCCACCGCAAGCCCCAACACCACGGAGGTTCTCGCATGAACTGGCTCGAGCGGCTCTTCGAGGCCCAGCTGACGATCGGCAGTTCGCACATCCTGTGGCGCGAGATCGTCGGCAACGTCTTCGGGTTCGCCTCCGCGATCGGTGGCATGCGTCGCCGCGTGTGGGCCTGGCCGGCCGGCATCGTCGGCAACGCCCTGCTCTTCACCGTCTTCTTCGGTGTGGCCTTCGCCAACCCGCAGCACCAGACGCTCTACGGCCAGGCCGGACGCCAGGTCTTCTTCATCATCACGAGCATCTACGGCTGGTGGCTGTGGCAGCAGCACCGCAAGAGCCGCGGAGCCGACTCGCCCGCCATCACCCCACGCTGGGCGACGATGCGCGAGCGTGCGGGCTACCTCGGCGTGTGGGTCGGTGGGGTCCTCATCGGACAGTGGATCTTCGCGACGATCGGCGCCGAATGGCCCGCCCCCCGCTGGTACTTCTGGTGCGACGCGTGGATCTTCGTCGGCTCGATGCTCGCGACCTATGCGATGGCGCGCGGCTGGAACGACTTCTGGCTCATGTGGATCGCGGTCGACCTCGTCGGCGTGCCGCTCCTGTGGCACTCGAAGTTCTATCCGTCCGCGGTCCTGTATGCCGTCTACGGCGCCTTGGTGCTCTACGGCTTCACCGTGTGGCTCAAGGCCTCACGCGAGGAGAAGGATCCCGAGCGCGAGCTCGCCGAGGTGCACTCATGACCCGGCTCTCCACCGTCGAGGACGCCCTCGACGCGCTGCGGGCCGGTCGACCGGTGCTCGTCACCGACGACGAGGACCGCGAGAACGAGGGTGACGTCATCATGGCGGCGCAGACCGTCACCGACGAGTGGATGGCCTGGACCATCCGGCACTCGTCCGGCTACGTCTGCGCGCCCTTGACCGCCGAGGTCGCCGACCGCCTCGACCTGCCGCTCATGGTGAGGGACAACGCGGACCGGTTGCGGACGGCATACACGGTCACGGTCGACGCGGCGCAGGGCGTGACGACGGGCATCAGCGCGGCCGACCGTGCCCACACCGTGCGCCTGCTCGCCGACCCGTCGGCCACCGCCGGCGCGTTCACCAGGCCCGGTCACGTCGTGCCGCTGCGGGCGCGTGACGGAGGGGTGCTCGTCCGTCGGGGACACACCGAGGCCGCCGTGGACCTCTGCCGGCTCGCGGGCCTCGAGCCGGTCGGGGCCATCGCCGAGCTGACCCACGACGACGGCACGATGATGCGACTGCCCGCGGTCCTCGACCTCGGCGCCGAGCACGACCTGCCGGTCATCACGATCGAGCAGCTCGTCGAGCACCGCCAGCGCCATGACCGGGTCATGCGTCACGCGACGACGACGCTGCCCACACCGGACGGGCTCTTCATGGTGCACGCCTACCGCGACACCCTCACCGGCGACGAGCACCTCGCGCTCGTCAGCCCGCGCGGCCTCGGCGACGGTCCCGTGCTCACCCGGCTCCACAGCGAGTGCCTGACCGGCGACGTCTTCGGGTCGGCGCGGTGCGACTGCGGCCCGCAGCTGCGACGTGCCCAGGGCCGCGTCGCCCGCGAGGGTGGAGTCGTCGTCTACGTGCGCGGCCACGAGGGTCGCGGCGTCGGCCTTGCCGACAAGATCGCTGCGTATGCCGTGCAGGACAACGGTGCTGACACGGTCACCGCCCAGGTTGAGCTCGGTCTGCCCATCGACGCGCGCGACTACTCGCCGGGGACGGCGGTCCTGCACGACCTCGGTGTGACCGCCGTCCGGCTGCTCACCAACAACCCCGACAAGGTCGAGGCCGTGCGAGCGGCCGGCATCGACGTCACGATGGTCGAGCGGCTGCAGGTGGCCCCCGTCGCCACGAACGCGGGCTACCTGCGCACCAAGCGCGACCGGCTCGGACACGACCTCGTCCTCGACTCCCGCGATGCCTCGGAGGCCAGCGCATGAAGGCCGGAGCACCTGAGGTGCAGACCGACGGGACCGGCCTCCGTGTCGCGGTCGTCGCGGCCTCCTGGCACAAGGCCGTGATGGACGGACTCGTCGAGGGAGCCCTCGCGGCTCTCACCGCGGCTGGGCTGCCCGACGTCCGGGTCGTGCGAGTGCCCGGCACCGTCGAGCTCTCCGTGGCGTGCGCCCGGCTGGCGCCGACCCACGACGCCCTCGTCGCGCTGGGGGTCGTCATCCGGGGTGGGACACCGCACTTCGACTACGTCTGCAGCGGGGTCACCCATGGCCTCACCGACGTGAGCATCCGCACCGGCGTGCCGATCGGCTTCGGCGTCCTCACCTGCGACACCGCCGAGCAGGCCCTCGCGCGGGCCGGGTTGCCGGGGTCGAGCGAGGACAAGGGCGCGGAGGCTGCCCTGGCCGCCATCGCGACCGCCGTGACGTTGCGGGACCTCGCTCCTCGTACGATTGACGCGTGAAGACCTTCGACGCGCTGTTCGCCGAGCTCACCGACAAGGCCGCGACCCGTCCGGAGGGTTCGGGCACGGTCGCGCAGCTCGATGCCGGCGTGCATGCCATCGGCAAGAAGATCGTCGAGGAGGCCGCCGAGGTCTGGATGGCCGCCGAGCACGAGAGCGACGAGCGCGCGGCCGAGGAGATCTCCCAGCTGCTCTACCACCTGCAGGTCCTCATGGTCGCCAAGGGTCTGACCCTCGACGACGTCTACACCCACCTCTGAGACAGAGACCCCATGCTGCGCATTGCCGTCCCCAACAAGGGTTCCCTCGCCGAGCCCGCCGCCGAGATGCTGCGCGAGGCGGGCTACCGCACGCGCCGTGACTCCAAGGAGCTCGTCGTCAACGACGAGGCCAACGGTGTCGAGCTGTTCTACCTCCGTCCCCGTGACATCGCCGTCTATGTCGGCTCGGGCACCGTCGACTGTGGCATCACCGGCCGTGACCTGCTGCTCGACTCGGGCAGTGCGGCGACAGAGGCGATGGCGCTCGGCTTCGGGAAGCTCGACGTTCCGGTATGCCGGCCGGCCGGGAACCGTGTCGGCCGTCGCGGACATCGCGGGTCGCCGGGTGGCCACGAGCTACCAGGGTCTGGTCGAGAAGCACCTTGCCGAGCACGGCGTCCAGGCCGAGGTGGTGCGCCTCGACGGCGCCGTCGAGACGGCGATCACGCTCGGCGTGGCCGACGTCATCGCCGACGTCGTCGAGACCGGGGCGACGCTGCGCAGCCAGGGCCTCGAGGTCTTTGGTGACCCGATCCTGCGCAGCGAGGCCGTCCTCATCCGTCGGGACGGCAGCCACGAGGACTCGGGCATCGAGGTGCTCCGCCGCCGGATGCTCGGCGTGGTCACCGCGCGGCACTACGTCATGCTCGACTACGACGTCCCGGCGTCACTCGTCGACGAGGCGTGCGGCATCACGCCGGGCCTGGAGTCGCCCACCGTCTCCAGCCTGCAGAACCCGGACTGGAAGGCCGTGCGCGCCATGGTCCCGAGGTCGGTGACGAACCGGGTCATGGACGAGCTCTGGGAGCTGGGTGCGCGCGCCATCCTCGTCACCGACATCGCGGCGTGCCGCTTGTGACCGATCCGCGCTCCGTCCCGTCGCCGCCGTTCATCTCGCGGCGGGGACGGCGGATGGCGATCGTGATGGCCGTGCTCTCACTCGTCCTGTTCGTGGCGCTCGCCGTCCTCGTCGCCGGGGTGGACGAGGGTGGCTGGGTCGTCGCGGACCGCGTGATGATGGCCGTGATCGGCGTGTGCCTGGCGCTCGTCCTGTGGCGGTGGGCAGCGATCCGGGCCGTTCCTGACCCGGCGGGCGTCACCGTGCAGAACCTCCTCGGCCGGCGACACATCGCCTGGGACGAGATCGCCGACGTCACCTTCGACGAGGGCGACCCGTGGACGACGCTGCACCTGAAGGACACCGAGACCGTCGCGGTCATGGCGATCCAGCGCGCCGACGGGAAGTCGGCCCGCGCCGAGGCCCAACGCCTCGCCGACCTCGTCGCGCGCTCCCGCACCCGCCCCTGACGCGATCAAGACCAAGATCAAGATCAAGATCAAGATCAAGATCCATCGAGATCGGGTGACACGCAGGCGCTGCTGCGGTATCCCGGGCGCGTCACCCGATCTCGACTCACCATGTTGAGGCTCAGGGGTCAGTGGACGGGGGCGCGACTGGGTCTGAGGGTCAGGGTGGCGGCGAGCTGCACGAACATGAGCGCCGCCAGCACGAGCCAGATCGCGGAGTAGCCGCCAGTGAGGTCGCGCACCGCACCCATGGTCGTCGGGCCCATCGACGCCACGGTGTAGGAGACGAGGAAGGCCATCGCGGTGAAGCGGGCGGCGGCGGCCGGCGACACGGCATACCGGACGAGCAGGACGATGCCGATCGCGAAGGACGCTCCCTGCGCGGCGCCGAGCAACAGGGCCCACACCCACGGCGCTGCCTCGGGGGCGGCCCACACGCCAGCCTGACCGGCCAGCCCACACAGGCCGGCGCCGATGAGCGGGATCCGCCAGTCGCCCACGCGGTCGGTGATGGCCGGGCCGACGAGACCGGAGACGAGCTGGGCGCCGGTGAAGACCGACAGCAGCAGACCCGCGTGCTGGGCGTCCCAGCCGTGCCCGACATAGGTGGGGGAGAGCCATGCGAGCGTCGAGTAGAACTGCCAGGACTGGATCGCGAGGAATCCCGCGACGAGCCAGGCCGTCGTGCTGCGCCACGGCAGTCGGTGGGCGGCGTCCGCAGGATGCTGGTCGTGGTCGCCGCCACGGTGCACAGCGCGGTCGACCGGAATCCAGAACGCGAGACTGAGCAGCCCGACGAGACCCCAGAAGCCGAGCGCGAGGTCCCAGTCGTCCAGCCACCCCGCCAACGGGACCGAGACGGCGGCGGCCAGACCGGCGCCACCCATCATCGCGATCATCTGGACGCCGGTCGCCAGCCCGGCACGACCGGCAGGGAAGAAGTCCTTGACCAGGCCCGGCAGCAGCGTCCCGGCGAGCGCGATGCCGGCACCAGCACACAGGGTGCCGAGATAGAGCACGACGACCTCGTGCCCGAACCCGCGCACGAGGTTGCCGACGGCCACGGCGACCATGGCGAGCGAGATGCACCGGGCAACGCCGAGGCGCAGCCCCAGACGCGCCGCGGCGGGTGCGAGCAGTCCCATGCAGAGCACGGGAAGGGTGGTGAGCACCCCCAGCCACACCGAGCTCAGTCCGAGGTCCTCCCGGATCTGTGGGAGCAGGGGCGGCACCGACGTCATGAGCGTGCGCGTGCTGAGGGCGACCGCCACGACCCCGACGACGACCAGGGCCAGCGACGGACCTGCGGGAGGTTCGATCGGCGACGGCTCGACTCCCACGGCCCCCGTGTCGATGCGGAGGTCGGCGTCGTCGCGACCGGGCGAGCCGGCATACAGCTGGCGTTCCTGGTCGGCCCACTGGTCCCAGTGCGACGCGAACACCTCGCCGTCGCGGGCGATGGCCCGGTCGTGGCGCTGCTCCGTCGGAGCCTCGACCCACACGGTCGCCGATGCGTGGCCCTCGGCGATGGCGAACGCCCCCACACCTTCGAGGACGACGACCTCGGCGCGCGGGACTGCGCGATCGGCCTCGCGCACGTCCTCGTCCCAGTCCCAGGCGGGGTGGCTGGCAGGCTCGTCGCGCGCCCAGGCCCCCACGAGGGACGTGCGCGCGAGGTCCACCGTCGCGAGCAGCCCCGTCCACCCCTGGTGCATGTCGTCGACGTGGAGGACGAGCGCGTCGAGGTCGCGCCCGAGGTCGGTTGCGAGGGTCGTCTTGCCCGATCCGCTCGGTCCGTCGAGGGCCACGATCGTCACGGCACCACAGCGCGGGCCCCGCTCGGCGACAAGTCGCTGCACCTCGGTCGTGAGGTCGTCCACGTCGGTCACCGCATCCATCGCCACACCGGCAAGCCTAGGTCGGGGTCGACTCGTCCTCGTCGTCGCCTTCGGACAGTCGATCCGACACGGGCACGTCGCCGACGGCTTCGTCGGAGGGCACTCCGGTGAGGACGAGGAGGTCCACGACCATCGACCGGACCTGCGCACGGATGACCTCACCGGACAGCCCGGACGTCGGGTCGAT
The DNA here is from genome assembly GCF_979258975.1 of Knoellia sp. AC549. NCBI lineage: Bacteria > Bacillati > Actinomycetota > Actinomycetes > Micrococcales > Intrasporangiaceae > Knoellia > Knoellia sp. AC549. The sequence continues at coordinate 3,827,112 of NZ_OZ409890.1, read as the reverse complement.
GGCGGCGCTGCGCTCACCGAGCCGCCGCAGCCCGGCCCGCGCCGGGATCGGCTCGTGCCGCTCGTGGAGCTGGCGGGCGATGTCGTCGCACGAGCGGGCGAGGTCGTCGAGGAGGGCGACGTATGCCGGGGGCACGACTTCGTGACGCCGGGTGCCGACCGCTGCCCGACGGACGAGGACCCGCAGGTTGCGGATGCTGCGGTCCAGCGGTTCGAGGAGGTCCGAGATCGCCTGGGCGCCCGGGAGGTGGCGTCGGCGAAAAGGTGAGAGGCGCACGACGGCCACGCCCTCGGAGGCCAGGGACTGGAGCTCGTCGAGCATCGACTCGGACGCGCGCGCCCGCTCCAGCGTGCGCGCGGCCAGGGCCGTGTCACCGGTGCGGAGGACCCGCGCGGTCTCGGTGAGGATCGCCGAGATCTCCTCGACGACGCGGGCCGCCTGCTGGCGTGGCCGGTGCAGCCCTGTCGCGGGAGCGAGCGCGCTGATGACGAGGGCGACTCCTCCGCCGATGACGGCGTCGAGCCAGCGCGTGAACGCCTGGCCGGGCGCGGCCACGAGCGTCGTGATGATGGCGGCCTGCACGCCTGCCTGGATGGTGATGAGCAGGCCCGCGCCGAACAGCGACGCGATCGTCATCGCGAGCATGATGACCACGAGCAGCTGCAGGATCCCGCTGCCGAAGAGGTGGGCGAAGACGTCGCCGATGAGGACCCCGATCGCGACCCCGACCATGACCTCCACGGCCCTGCGGACCCGCTGCCCGTAGGAGAGCCCGAGCGAGATGATCGCCGTCACAGGAGCGAAGAACGGCAGGGGGTGGTCGAAGACGTCCTTGGCGAGCCACCACGCGAGAGCCGCCCCCATCCCGCACTGGAGGATGAAGACCAACCGGCCAGACAGGCGGTCCGTGCGCGTGCGCGCCTCGGTGCGCGAACGCGCGGCGACGCGGGCGGGCAGGTCGGAGGCGGACGGCATACCTCGCATCATCCCCTGCCGGATAACCTGCGCAGGTGAGCGTCGCGATCCGTGTCATCCCGTGCCTCGACGTCGACGCCGGTCGCGTCGTCAAGGGCGTGAACTTCGAGAACCTGCGCGACGCCGGCGACCCGGTGGAAGCTGCCCGGTCCTACGGCGAGCAGGGCGCCGACGAGCTGACCTTCCTCGACGTCACCGCGAGCAGCGGCGACCGGGCCACGACCTACGACGTCGTGCGGCGCACCGCCGAGCAGGTCTTCATCCCGCTGACCGTCGGCGGGGGAGTGCGCACCGTCGACGACGTCGACCGGCTGCTGCGCAGCGGCGCCGACAAGGTGGGCGTCAACACGGCTGCGATCGCCCGCCCCCAGCTCATCGCCGAGACGGCTGACCGCTTCGGCTCGCAGGTCCTCGTGCTCTCGGCCGACGTGCGGCGACGGCGCGCCGACGACGGTTCGGTCACCGACGACGTCGAGGTGACGACCCACGGCGGCCGTACCGGCACCGGGCTCGACGCCATCGAGTGGTGCGTCCGGGCGGCCGAGCTCGGCGCCGGCGAGATCCTGCTCAACTCCATGGACGCCGACGGGACCAAGGCCGGCTTCGACCTCGACCTCATCGCGCGCGTCCGTCGTGAGGTGAGCATCCCCGTCATCGCCAGCGGCGGCGCAGGAGCCCTCGAGCACTTCGCGCCGGCGGTCCGTGCCGGCGCCGACGCCGTCCTCGCCGCGAGCGTCTTCCACTTCGGCGACCTCACCATCGGTCAGGTCAAGGACGCCCTGCGCGCCGACGCCCACCCCGTGCGCTGATCAGAGCCCGAAGCTGGCCGTGTCGAACCGGGCGATGGCGGCCTCGTCGCCCGTCACCTCGATCTCCGCGGCCTGACGACGTCCGTATGCCGTGAGCAGGAGCTCCACGGGCGCCCCCGTGACGTGGACGGTCGTGTCTCCACCGCTCACCGTGAGCGCACCGCGGCCGGGCGCGTGGAGCTCGATGCCGTCCGGCGCCCTGCGGAAGAGGAGCCGGCCCATGCGTGAGAGCAGGGCCCAGGCCGCCGCCTCGAGGTGCGCCGTGGGCTGGCGGCGCGGGCCGGGGGAGCCGTCACCGCGCAGCACGTCCTCGTGGTGGACGACCATCTCGGCGAGGTTGACCGCGTTGTCGATGAGGGTGAGCCGGGTCGGGTGCCAGCTGGGCGGGCCGGAGCGCACGGCCTCGACGAGGTCGGGCCACGGCTGGGCCGCGACCCTGGCCTGCTCGCGCTCGGTGCGCTCCTTGAGGAAGGGCAGCCAGATCCCGGACGCGAGGTCGGGGCGGCCCTCTCGGATGACGAGGTGCGCCGCGAGGTCTCGCGTGGTCCACGGCATGCACAGCGTGGGGGCGTCCGGGCCGACGGACTCGAAGGTGTCGCAGAGGTCGAGACGCTCCCGGCGGGCGATGCTGGTCGAGGCTGTCGTCATGGACCCATCCTCGCGCCACCTGACCCGCGCGGCACAATGGCGGACGTGCCCGATCTCGACCCCGCCGTCTCCAGCCGCCTTCGCTTCGACGACGCCGGCCTCGTCGCCGCGATCATCCAGCAGCACGACACCGGCGAGGTCCTCATGCTCGGGTGGATGGACATCGAGGCGGTCCGTCGCACCCTGACGGAGGGGCGCGTGACCTTTTGGTCGCGCAGCCGACAGGTCTACTGGCGCAAGGGCGACACCTCGGGCCACGCCCAGCTCGTCAAGTCCGCGGCCGTCGACTGCGACGGTGACGCCCTGCTCGTCCGGGTCGAGCAGGTCGGCGCCGCCTGCCACACGGGCGACCGCACCTGCTTCGACGCCGGGGCGCTCGACGTCGTCGTCGGAGAGGTTGGTTGATGAGCAGCGGCCAGGGGACGGGCCCCTTCCCGGACCTGGGGTTCGGTGCGACCTGGCCCTCGCTCGACGTCTTCTCGGTGCTCGCCGAGGGACGCCGTGTCATCCCCGTGGTCCGGCGGCTCATGGCCGACGCCGAGACCCCCGTCGGCCTCTACCGCAAGCTCGCCCAGAGCCGCCCGGGGACCTTTCTGCTCGAGTCGGCGGAGCACGGTGGGGTGTGGTCGCGCTACTCGATCATCGGGGTCGCGAGCCGAGCCACGCTCACCGAGAAGGACGGTGAGGCCCACTGGGTCGGGGAGCCACCCGTCGGTGTCCCGACGACCGGTCTGGCCACCGAAGCGTTGCGGGACACCGTTGCTGCCCTCGCGAGCGAGCCGATTCCGGGTCTGCCACCGCTCACGGGTGGCATGGTCGGGATGATCTCCTACGACGCCGTCCGCCGCTGGGAGAAGGTCCCGTCGACGACGCCGGACGTCCTGCACCTCCCCGAGATCTCGATGATGCTGGCGACCGACCTCGCCGTCCTCGACCACGCCGACGGGTCGGTCCTGCTCATCGCCAACGCCGTCAACTACGACGCCACCGACGAGCGCGTCGAGGATGCCTGGGCCGACGCCGTCGCACGCCTCGACACGATGACGCACGACCTCGGGGCGAGCGCCGAGAGCACGGTGTCGCTCGTCGAGGCGGATGTCGTCGACGAGGCCCTCGGGACGGTCACGGCCAACCTCACGCGCGACGACTACGAGCAGATGGTCGAGAGCGCCAAGGAGGACATCCGGGCCGGTGAGGTCTTCCAGGTCGTGCTCTCGCAGCGCTTCTCGATGCCATGCCCTGCAGACGCCCTCGACGTCTACCGGGCCCTGCGGGCGGGCAACCCCAGCCCCTACATGTACCTCTTCCGGTTCACGCGACCGGACGGCACGGCATACGACGTCGTGGGCAGCTCGCCGGAGGCGCTCGTCAAGGTGACGGGCACGCAGGCGATCACCCACCCCATCGCCGGCTCCCGTCCGCGCGGCAAGTCGCCCGAGGACGACGTGCGCCTGGCCGAGGACCTCCTCGCCGACCCCAAGGAGCGGTCCGAGCACGTCATGCTCGTCGACCTCGGGCGCAACGACCTCGGCCGTGTCTGTCAGCCGGGCACTGTCGACGTCGTCGAGTTCATGGACGTCCGCCGCTACAGCCACGTCATGCACCTCGAGTCCACGGTCGTGGGTGAGCTGCGCCCCGGGGTCCGGGCCTATGACGTCCTCGTCTCGACCTTCCCGGCGGGCACCCTGTCGGGTGCGCCGAAGCCGAGGGCGCTCGCGCTCATCGAGGGCTACGAGCCGTCCCGCCGAGGTGTCTACGGCGGGGTCGTCGGCTACCTCGACTTCCACGGCGACCTCGACATGGCGATCGCCATCCGCACCGCGCTCATCGACGGCGGGGTGGCGCACGTCCAGGCCGGCGCCGGAATCGTCGCCGACTCGGTGCCCCGCAACGAGCACGACGAGTGCATCGCCAAGGCAGCCGCGGTCCTGCGCGCCGTGGCCACGGCCGCGGCCCTGAGGAAGGTCCCGTGAGCCTGCTCCGACGCCGCGGTGTCCTCGTCCTGCTCGTCGTCCTCGGGGCCCTCCTCGTCATCGTGACGGCGTCGCGCACCTGGCTCACCGGCTCGGTCGACGACGTCGTCCTCGGCGCCCGGTCGGTGGCCGCGACCGGCGCCGACGCTGCCGGAGGGGTCGTGGCGCTCGCCCTCGTCGTCGTCGCGGGTGCCATCGCCTCCGCGACCGCGGGCACCCGTGCCCGCGTGGTCGCCCTCGTGCTGACGGCCCTCGCGGTGCTGGCCGGCATCGTCAGCGTCGGCCGCGTGCTCCTTGATCCCGACGCCGTCCTCGGGCCGATCGCTGCAGCAGCTGCCGGCCGCACCGGGTCGCTCGAGACGGCCTCGCGGGTCAGCGCGTGGCCATGGGTTGCACTTGCCGGGTTCCTGCTCGCGGGACTCGCCCTGGTCGGCCTCGCCCGGGTCCGACGAGCCGCTCCCGGGCTCTCCTCGCGCTACGACGCGCCCGGTCGTCCACCCGAGAGCGACTGGGACCAGCTGAGCGCCGGTGACGACCCCACCGATGTCGGTCGGGCACCGCGAACCTGACACAATGACGCCCGAACGCACAACCTTCCGGGAGGCACTCATGGCTGAGCACGACGACGACAACCACGGCAACAGCGTGGCGGCGTGGGTCATGGTCGGGATCGTTCTCGTCGCGTGCGCCGTCATGGCGATCGCGATGATCTTCCCCAACCTCCCACTGTTCATCGGTGGTGTCGTCCTCGTCGGGGTCGGCCTCGTCGCAGGCAAGGTGCTGGCCCTCGCCGGATACGGCGCCAACGGCGCGATCTCGCGCCGCGACACCAACATCTCCTGAGCCGGGTGCCCATGCCGACCGTGCTCGACGCCATCGTTGCCGGCGTGCGCGAGGACCTCGCCGTCCGGGCAGACCGGGTGAGCCTGTCCGTGCTCGAGCGCCGCATCGCCGAGATCCCCGGGGCCATCGATGCCGAGGAGCGGCTGCGGGCCGACGGTCTCTCGCTCATCGCCGAGGTCAAGCGGGCCAGCCCCAGCAAGGGTGCGCTCGCCGACATCGCCGACCCTGCGTCCTTGGCTCGCGCCTATGCCGATGCCGGGGCCACGGCCATCAGCGTCCTCACCGAGCAGCGCCGCTTCGGGGGCAGCCTCGACGACCTCGACGCCGTCCGGGCGGCAGTCTCGGTCCCGGTGCTGCGCAAGGACTTCATGGTCACCGACTACCAGCTCTACGAGGCCCGCGCGCACGGAGCAGACATCATCCTGCTGATCGTCGCGTCGCTCTCCGACGACGAGCTCCTCCGCATGCACACCCTCGCCCAGGACCTCGGGATGACCGCCCTCGTCGAGGTCCACGACGAGGGCGAGACCCAGCGCGCCGTCGACGCCGGTGCGCGGGTCATCGGCGTCAACGCCCGCAACCTCAAGACCCTCGAGATCCACCCCGACACGTTCTCGCGCCTCGTGCCGCTCATCCCGCCGGGTGTCGTCACCGTGGCCGAGTCGGGCATCCGGGGCGCTGACGACGCCGCGATGTATGCCGCGCAGGGCGCCGACGCCGTGCTCGTGGGCGAGACACTCGTGCGTGGCTCGGACCCGTCGGCGACCGTGCGGGACATCATCGCCGCCGGCGCCCGCACCACGCAGGGGTCACCCGGTCCGCTCGCAGCTCCCAGTGGTCCGCACACGGTCGGTCCCGCGTGAGCGCCGGCCGCTTCGGGCAGTTCGGCGGACGCTACGTGCCCGAGGCCCTCGTCCCGGCTCTCGAGCAGCTCGACGAGGCCCGGCTGACAGCCATGCAGGACCCGACGTTCCTCGCCGAGCTCGACCACCTGCACCGCACCTACACCGGACGGCCGAGCATCATCACCGAGGTCCCGCGCTTCGCCGCTCACGCCGGCGGAGCGAGGATCATCCTCAAGCGCGAGGACCTCAACCACACCGGTTCCCACAAGATCAACAACGTCATCGCGCAGGCACTGCTGACCAAGCGCATGGGCAAGACCCGGGTCATCGCCGAGACCGGGGCGGGCCAGCACGGGGTTGCGACGGCGACCGCCGCTGCCCTCATGGGGCTCGAGTGTCGCGTCTACATGGGCAAGGTCGACACCGAGCGGCAGGCCCTCAACGTCGCGCGCATGCGCATGCTGGGCGCCGAGGTCGTCGCGGTGGAGCACGGCAGCGCCACCCTCAAGGACGCCATCAACGAGGCGCTGCGCGACTGGGTGACCAACGTCGAGCGCACCCACTACCTCATCGGCACGGTGACCGGCCCGCACCCGTTCCCCGAGATGGTCCGTGACTTCCACCGCATCATCGGTGTCGAGGCCCGCGAGCAGGTGCTCGAGCTGACCGGCCGGCTGCCCGACGCCGTCGTCGCCTGTGTCGGTGGCGGGTCCAACGCCATGGGCATCTTCCACCGCTTCATCGAGGACGAGGGCGTCCGGCTCGTGGGGGTCGAGGCCGGCGGCGAGGGGCTCGAGGGGCGGCACGCTGCACGCTTCGCCACGGCCGTTCCCGGGGTGCTGCACGGCGCGATGAGCTACCTCATGCAGGACGAGGACGGCCAGACCACCGAGTCCCACTCCGTCTCCGCCGGGCTGGACTACCCCAGCGTCGGGCCTGAGCACGCCCACCTGCGGGACACCGGCCGGGCGGAGTACGTCTACGCCACCGACGACCAGGCGATGGAGGCTTTCGCGCTGCTCTGCCGCACCGAGGGCATCATCCCGGCGATCGAGTCGGCCCACGCGCTGGCCGGCGCCCTGGTCCTCGGCCGTGAGCTCGGCCCCGACGGCACGATCCTCGTCAACCTCTCGGGGCGCGGCGACAAGGACATGCACACCGCCGCCGAGTGGTTCAACCTCGTCGGCGACGTCGTCGACGGCGACGAGATGGTCCCCTCGGGGGAGTCCGACGACCCGGGCGCCACCGGTGACGGACGGACCCAGCTGTGAGCCTCGACCTCGGCGCCGGTGACGTCCTCGCCCGCTGCAAGGACGAGGGTCGTGCTGCCCTCATCGGCTACCTGCCGGTCGGCTTCCCCGATGTGGAGGGCTCGATCCGCGCCATGGTCGCCATGGTCGAGTGCGGCGTCGACATCGTCGAGGTCGGCCTCCCGTACTCCGACCCGCTCATGGACGGCCCGGTCATCCAGCGTGCCGTCGAGGCGGCGCTCGCCGGAGGGTCTCGAGTCGTCGACGGCTATCGGGCCACCCAGGCCGTCCGCGACGCCGGGGCGCCGCCGCTCGTCATGGCCTCGTGGAACCTCATCCTGCGCCGTGGGGTCGACCGGTATGCCGCGGAGCTGGCTGCCGCCGGCGGTGCCGGCATCATCACCCCCGACCTCATCCCCGACGAGGCGCAGGAGTGGATCGCGGCCAGTGAGCGGGAGGGCCTCGACCGGGTCTTCCTCGTCGCCCCGAGCTCGACACCCGAGCGGTTGTCCAGGGTGACCGACGCCTGTCGTGGGTTCGTCTATGCCGCCTCGACCATGGGTGTCACGGGCCTGCGGACCACCGTGGACTCGGCCGCGCGAGACCTCGTGGACCGGACCAGGACCGTCACCGACCTGCCGGTCTGCGTCGGGCTGGGCGTCTCGAACGGCGACCAGGCTGCCGAGATCGCCCAGTACGCCGACGGCGTCATCGTCGGCACCGCCTTCGTCCGGGCCCTGAGCGGGGACGGGGAACTCGGAGCACGTCTCGACGCGTTGCGCGAGTTGACGACTGATCTGGCGAGGGGTGTGAGGGAAGGAGCGAGGTGAGCACGCGTGTCGCGGATGGTCTCGGGCTGGTCGCCCGTCTCGTCCTCGGCGGAGTGTTCCTCGTCGCCGGTGCCCTCAAGGTTCCCACCCCCGAAGCGCTGGCCAAGGCCACACAGGCCTACCAGGTCCTCCCGCACGACGTCGCGGCCTACGTCGGCTACGCCCTGCCGATCGTCGAGGTGATCCTCGGGCTCCTGCTCATCCTCGGTCTGTTCACCCGGGTGTCAGCGGTGATCACCTCGCTCCTGCTCGTCGCCTTCATCGTCGGCATCGCACAGGCGTGGGCCCGGGGCCTCACCATCGACTGCGGCTGCTTCGGCGGTGGCGGCGCCGTGAGCGCCGGCGAGACGTCCTACCTGCCACGGATCCTCGAGGACCTCGGGCTGCTCGCATGCGGCCTGTGGCTCTCCTGGCGCCCCACGTCCCGCTTGTCCCTCGAACGCGCGCTCTTCGGCCCTGCCGGCTGAGCGCCGCGTCCCCACCACCCCCGACCCGCAAACACAAGGAGCCCAGCTCATGGCGAAGAAGACGACGGGGTCGGCCGGCGCCCGCCAGGCCGGGATCGACGCGACCCGCAAGAACGCCCGCCGCGGCCCGGACCGGATCATCGTGGGCGCGGTCGTCGCCGTCGTGGCGATCATCGCCGTCGTCGGGGGAGTGGTCCTCGCGGCGCAGGGCAAGCAGGAGCGGGTGGGCACGAGCACCTCGGTGCCCGCAGGTGCCGAAGTCATGGGGGCGGGCTACGTGGCCAACAAGGACGTCGCCCTCGTCCCCGGCGCTCCCACGCTCGAGATCTACGAGGACTTCCAGTGCCCGGCGTGCGCCCAGTTCGAGCGAGTCATGGGTGCCACCGTCGCGGAGCTGGCTGAGCAGGGCAAGATCAGGCTCGTGTATCACTTCAAGACGATCATCGACGCCAACACCGGGACGACCCACTCGTTGACCATGGGCAACGCCGCCATGTGTGCCGCGGAGGCGGGCGCGGGTGCCTTCCAGTCCTTCCACGACGACGTGTTCGCCCACCTGCCCGCCCAGGAGGGGCAGGGCTGGACCGCGGCCCAGACGAGGGGCTTCGCCGAGAAGGCCGGCATCACCGGCGCGGCGCTCGACACCTGGCAGTCCTGTGTCGAGCAGCAGAAGTACAACGCCTACATCGAGTCGACCGAGGACGCCTCGGCCCGGGCCGACATCACGGGGACGCCGACCATCGTCCTGGCCGGTCAGCGGCTCGACCTCGACCAGATCGGTGACGCCCAGGGGCTCACCGCCGCCATCGAGGCAGCGACCACGTGATGCTCCCCGCGACCATCCCCAGCCCGACCGCGGGTGTCCTGCACCTCGGTCCGCTCCCGATCCGTGGCTACGCGCTGTGCATCCTGCTCGGCATCGTCGTGGCCGTCTGGCTCACGGAGCGGCGGATGCGCACCCGCGGAGGTGAGCCGGGGCAGGTTTTGGACGTCGCGGCATACGCCGTCGTGTCCGGCATCATCGGCGGTCGGATCTATCACGTCATCACGACGCCCGACCCCTACTGGGGCGAGGGCGGCAACCCCGTCGACGCGCTCAAGATCTGGGAGGGCGGGCTCGGCATCTGGGGGGCGGTGGCACTCGGCGCACTCGGCGCGTGGGTCGGCTGTCGTCGCGTCGGCGTGAGGTACCTCGACTTCGCGGATGCGGCGGCACCGGGCATCGCCATTGCCCAAGGCATCGGCCGGTGGGGCAACTGGTTCAACAACGAGCTCTACGGCGGGCCGACCGATCTGCCCTGGGGCCTCGAGATCCACAAGTGGGACAACGCCGCCGGCCGGGCGGTCACCGACGCCAACGGGGAGGCCGTCGTCCAGGGCATCTACCACCCGACCTTCCTCTACGAGGCGATCTTCGTGATGGCCCTCGCGGTGGCACTCCTGCTCATCGAGCGGCGCCGGTCCCTGGCGCCGGGGCAGCTCTTCGGCCTCTACATCGCCGGCTACCCGATCGGTCGCATCATCATCGAGAAGATGCGCACCGACGAGGCCGAGCTCATCTTCGGTCAGCGCCTCAACGTCTGGACGAGCATCATCGTCTTCCTCATCGGAGTCGCGATCGTCGTCCACACGGGTCGGCGAGCTCGAAAGCCCTCGGAGGCCACCCCGGAGCCGTCCACGATGTGAGATACCTGCGCTCGCATTGCAAGACGCGCGTGGGATAGCATCCGTCAAAACGTGGCCACCGCTGTCCGCGTCCGATGACCTCCTGTGCCCGGTCCCCGCGTTCTCGCGTTCCCGGCCCCGACTCCCTGAGGACGGTGACCCGACGTGTCTCCGACGCGCTTCTCCGCCCACCCGGCCGACACCGGTCTGTACCGGCGCGCCCACGAGCACGATGCCTGTGGTGTCGCCATGGTGGCCACCATGCGTGGCACCGCCGGCCACGACATCGTGGAGCACGCGCTCACCGCGCTGCGCAACCTCGACCACCGGGGTGCCACGGGCGCCGACCCGCTCGTCGGTGACGGTGCCGGCCTGCTCACGCAGGTGCCCGACGCGTTCTACCGTGCCGTGCTGGAGGTCGAGCTCCCCGCCGCGGGTGCGTATGCCGCTGGCATGGCCTACCTGCCCCAGGACGAGTCGACGCGCGCGGACGCCGAGCAGCGGATCGCCCAGATCGCCACCGAGGAGGGCCTGGAGGTCCTCGCCTGGCGCGACGTGCCCGTGGCTCCCGAGCTGGTCGGCGAGCAGGCACGTGCCTGTATGCCGGTCTTCCGGCAGCTCTTCGTCGCCGCTCCCGACCGCGGTGTCACCGGGATCGAGCTGGACCGACTCGCCTTCTGCCTGCGCAAGCGCGCCGAGCGCGAGGTCGAGGTCTACTTCCCGTCCCTCTCCGCGCGCACCATCGTCTACAAGGGCATGCTCACGACGGGACAGCTGGAGCCGTTCTTCCCGGACCTCTCGGACGAGCGCTTCGCCAGCGAGCTGGCTCTCGTGCACTCGCGCTTCTCGACCAACACCTTCCCGAGCTGGCCCCTGGCCCACCCCTACCGGCTCATGGCCCACAACGGCGAGATCAACACCGTCAAGGGCAACCGCAACTGGATGCGCGCGCGAGAGAGCCAGCTCGTGTCCGACACGATCCACGGCGACCTCGACCGGCTCTTCCCGATCTGCACGCCGGACGCCTCGGACTCGGCGAGCTTCGACGAGGTCCTCGAGCTCATCCACCTCGGTGGCCGGTCCCTGCCGCACGCCGTCCTCATGATGATCCCGGAGGCGTGGGAGAACCACGCCGAGATGGACCCGGCCCGGCGCGCCTTCTACGAGTTCCACTCGACGTTCATGGAGCCGTGGGACGGACCCGCCTGCGTCGCCTTCACCGACGGCACCCTCATCGGCGCCGTGCTCGACCGCAACGGGCTGCGTCCCGGCCGCTACTGGGTCACCGAGGACGGCCTGGTCGTCCTCGCCTCCGAGGCCGGAGTCCTTGACCTGCCGGCCGAGAAGGTCGTCAAGCGTGGCCGCCTCCAGCCGGGTCGCATGTTCCTCATCGACACCGCGGCCGGCCGCATCGTCAGCGACGACGAGGTCAAGTCCGAGCTCGCCGCCGAGAACCCCTACGAGGAGTGGCTGCACGCGGGCCTGCTGTCGCTCGACCAGCTCCCCCCGCGCGAGCACATCATCCACACGGCAGCCTCGGTCGCGCGGCGCCAGCGCACCTTCGGCTACACCGAGGAGGAGCTCAAGATCCTGCTCGCACCGATGGCGCGCTCCGGCGGTGAGGCCCTGGGGTCGATGGGCACCGACACCCCGGTCGCGGTCCTGTCGGACAAGCCTCGCCTGCTCTTCGACTACTTCACGCAGCTCTTCGCGCAGGTGACGAACCCGCCGCTCGACGCGATCCGCGAGGAGCTCGTCACCTCGCTCGGCACGGTCATCGGGCCCGAGGGCAACATGCTCGGGGCCAGTCCGGTGCACGCCCGCCAGGTGGTGCTGCCCTTCCCGGTCATCGACAACGACGAGCTCGCCAAGATCGTCCACATCAACGCCGACGGTGACCTGCCCGGCTACGCGACGCATGTCGCCCGCGGCACCTACCGGGTCGCCGAGGGCGAGGCGGCCCTGCGCAGCCGCCTCGACGAGATCTGCACCGAGGTGAGCGAGGCGATCGCCCGCGGGGCCCGCTTCGTCGTGCTCTCCGACCGTGACTCGGACCGCGACCACGCCCCGATCCCGTCGCTCCTGCTCACCTCCGCGGTGCACCACCACCTCATCCGCGAGAAGACCCGCAACATGGTCGGGCTCCTCGTCGAGGCAGGTGACGTGCGCGAGGTGCACCACGTCGCCCTGCTCGTCGGGTTCGGCGCGGCCGCCATCAACCCCTACCTCGCCATGGAGACCGTCGAGGACATGGTGCGCACCGGTGCCGTCACGGGGGTCACCGCCGAGCAGGCCGTCAAGAACCTCATCAAGGCGCTCGGCAAGGGCATCCTCAAGGTGATGTCCAAGATGGGCATCTCCACGGTGGCCTCCTACCGTGGCGCGCAGGTCTTCGAGGCGCTGGGTCTGTCGCAGGAGCTCGTCGACGAGTACTTCACCGGCACGGTCTCGCAGCTCGGTGGGATCGGTCTCGACGTCATCGCTGCGGAGACGGCGGCACGTCACGACTCGGCATACCCGACCGACGGCGTGATCCTGTCGCACCGCAAGCTGCGTGTGGGCGGCGAGTACCAGTGGCGTCGAGAGGGCGAGCCGCACCTCTTCGACCCCGACACCGTCTTCCGCCTCCAGCACGCCACGCGTGAGCGCCGCTACGACATCTTCAAGCAGTACACCGAGCGCATCGACGACCAGGCGGAGCGCCTCATGACGCTGCGCGGACTCTTCGAGCTGGGTGGACGGACCGAGCGTGAGCCCATCCCGATCGACGAGGTGGAGTCGGTCGGCGACATCGTCAAGCGCTTCAACACCGGTGCGATGAGCTACGGCTCGATCAGCCAGGAGGCCCACGAGACGCTCGCCGTCGCGATGAACCGGCTCGGCGGCCGGTCCAACACGGGTGAGGGCGGCGAGGACCTCGAGCGGCTGCTCGACCCCGGGCGCCGCTCCGCGATCAAGCAGGTCGCCTCCGGTCGGTTCGGGGTGACCTCGGCCTACCTCACCAACGCCGACGACATCCAGATCAAGATGGCGCAGGGCGCCAAGCCGGGCGAGGGCGGCCAGCTGCCCGGCCCCAAGGTCTACCCGTGGGTGGCGCGCACGCGTCACAGCACTCCCGGCGTCGGCCTCATCAGCCCGCCGCCGCACCACGACATCTACTCGATCGAGGACCTCGCCCAGCTCATCCACGACCTCAAGAACGCCAACCCACAGGCCCGGATCCACGTCAAGCTCGTCTCCGAGATCGGCGTCGGCACGGTTGCGGCCGGGGTCTCCAAGGCTCACGCCGACGTGGTGCTCATCTCCGGGCACGACGGAGGCACGGGGGCGTCACCGCTCACCTCGCTCAAGCACGCCGGTGGACCCTGGGAAGCTCGGGCTGGCCGAGACCCAGCAGACCCTCGTCCTCAACGGCCTGCGGGACCGGATCGTCGTCCAGGTCGACGGCCAGATCAAGACCGGGCGCGACGTCGTCATCGCGGCGCTGCTCGGAGCCGAGGAGTTCGGTTTCGCGACCGCCCCGCTCGTCGTGAGCGGTTGCATCCTTATGCGTGTCTGCCACCTCGACACCTGTCCGGTGGGCATCGCCACCCAGAACCCCGAGCTGCGCTCGCGCTTCACCGGCAAGCCGGAGTTCGTCGAGACCTTCTTCGAGTACATCGCCGAGGAGGTCCGCGAGCACCTCGCCTCGCTCGGCTTCCGCAGCATCGAGGAGGCGATCGGTCAGATCACCGCCCTCGACACGACCAAGGCCGTCGCCCACTGGAAGGCAGCCGGACTCGACCTCTCGCCGATCCTCGCCGAGGTCGAGAGCCCGGACGGCTCCGGGAAGCGCCACACGACCGGCCAGGACCACGGCCTCGAGAAGGCGCTCGACCACCAGCTCATCGCCATCGCTCGCGAGGCCATCGACGACGGGACCCCGGTGACCGGCGCGATGTCGGTCCGCAACGTCAACCGGACGGTCGGCACGATGCTGGGTCACGAGGTGACGCGGACCCACTCGGGCGGCCTGCCCGACGGGACGATCGACCTCACCCTCACCGGGTCGGCGGGCCAGAGCTTCGGCGCCTTCGTCCCCAGGGGGATCACCCTGCGGCTCGTCGGCGATGCCAACGACTACGTCGGCAAGGGCCTTTCCGGTGGCCGGATCATCGTCGCCCCCGACCCGGGCTCACCGCTCACGGCCGAGGACAACGTCATCGCCGGCAACGTCATCGGCTATGGCGCGACCTCCGGTGAGATCTTCCTGAGGGGCCGTGTCGGAGAGCGCTTCTGCGTGCGCAACTCGGGCATCACGGCCGTGGTCGAGGGCGTGGGCGACCACGGCCTCGAGTACATGACCGGTGGCACCGTGCTCATCCTCGGACCGACCGGACGCAACGTCGCGGCCGGCATGTCGGGTGGTGTGGCGTACGTCCTGGACCTCGACGCGTCGCGGGTCAACGGCGACCTCGTCGACGTCTCTCCCTTGCGGGACAGCGACCTCCATGTGGTGCGCGACCTGCTCGAACGTCACCAGAGCCACACCGGGTCGGCCGTCGCCACCCACCTGCTCGAGGACTGGGCCACGGCGCGATCGCGCTTCTCGCTCGTCCTTCCCCGCGACTATCAGCGTGTCCTCGACGTGCGCGCCGCTGCCGAGGCCGAGGGCCTCGACCTCGAAGGCGCCGAGGTCTGGGACCGGATCATGGAGGCTTCCCGTGGCTGACCCCCAAGGCTTTCTCAAGAACCGCGAGCGCGAGCTCCCGGCCCGTCGCCCGGTGCCCGTGCGCATCCGGGACTGGCGCGAGGTCTACGAGGAGCAGGAGCTCGGACAGCTCCAGACGCAGGCCGGCCGCTGCATGGACTGCGGAATCCCGTTCTGCCACAGCGGATGTCCGCTCGGCAACCTCATCCCTGAGTGGAACGACCTCGCCTGGAAGGGTGACTGGCGCTCGGCCATCGAGCGACTCCACGCCACCAACAACTTCCCCGAGTTCACCGGGCGGCTCTGCCCGGCGCCCTGCGAGACGGCCTGCGTGCTCGGCATCAACCAGCCCGCGGTGACGATCAAGCAGGTCGAGGTCACGACGATCGAGAAGGCCTTCGCCGACGGTGGAGTCTCGCCCCGCCCGCCGGAGCGACTCTCCGGCAAGACGGTCGCCGTGGTCGGATCCGGACCGGCCGGCCTCGCCGCCGCCCAGCAGCTCACCCGCGCCGGTCACACGGTCGCGGTCTACGAGCGGGCGGACCGCCCCGGCGGTCTGCTCCGCTACGGCATACCGGAGTTCAAGATGGAGAAGTCGGTCCTCGACCGCCGGCTCCAGCAGATGCAGGCCGAGGGCACGCGCTTCCGCAGCTCGGTCGACGTCGGTGGCGACGTCACGTGGGAGCAGCTGCGCGCCCGCTACGACGCCGTCGTCATCGCCATGGGTGCCACGGTTCCCCGCGACCTCGACGTTCCCGGACGCCGAGAGGCCACGGGCGTGATGCAGGCCATGGACTTCCTCCCTCCGGCCAACCGGGCCGCGCTCGGCGAGAGCGTCGAGGGCCAGGTCACGGCGGAGGGCAAGGACGTCATCGTCATCGGCGGAGGTGACACCGGTGCCGACTGCATCGGCACCTCGCACCGCCAGGGCGCGCGGTCCGTCACGAGCCTCGAGATCATGCCCCAGCCGGGGGAGGCCCGTGCGGCCGGACAGCCTTGGCCGACCTACCCGATGACCTTCCGGGTGGCCTCCGCCCACGAGGAGGGCGGCGAGCGCCTGTATGCCGTGAGCACCCAGGAGGTCGTCTCCGACGACCAGGGTCGGGTCAGCGGTCTGCGGGTCCACGAGGTCCGTCGCGGTGAGAGTGGCTTCGAGCCCGTCGAGGGCACCGAGAAGGTCCTGCCGACGCAGCTCGTGCTGCTGGCCATGGGATTCCTTGGGCCGCAGACCGAGACGCTCGTGGCGCAGCTCGGGGTCGATCTCGACGAGCGGTCCAACGTGCGTCGCGGCGCCGACTACATGTCGTCGGTCCCCGGAGTCTTCGTCGCCGGCGACGCCGGTCGCGGTCAGTCGCTCATCGTCTGGGCCATCGCCGAGGGCCGTGCGGCGGCCCATCACGTCGACGCCTGGCTGTCGGGCAAACCCTCGCGGTTGCCGCGTCCGGTGAACCCCACCGACCGCCCTCTCACAGTGTGAGCCCCGTCACGGCGCAACCGTTCTCGCAGATAGGCTGACGTCCATGCGCCGCGCCAAGATCGTCTGCACCCTGGGTCCTGCCACCTCCACCCCCGAACAGCTCCGCGAGCTCGTCCGATCGGGGATGGATGTGGCTCGGTTCAACCTCTCCCACGGGGACCTCGAGGACCACGCCAAGGTCTACATGGATGTGCGTCGGGCGAGCGACGAGCTCGGCCACGCCGTCGGCATCCTCGCCGACCTCCAGGGCCCCAAGATCCGCACCGGCCGGTTCAGGGACGGCTCGGTGATGCTCGAGAACGGCGCCCGGTTCACGATCACCAACCGTGACGTCGAGGGCACCAAGGACGAGGTCGGCACGACCTATGCGGGCCTGCCGGGCGACGTCTCGGCCGGTGACTCCATCCTCATCGACGACGGCAAGCTCGCCCTCACCGTGCTCGAGTCCACCGAGACCGACATCCTCTGCGAGGTCGTCGAGGGCGGCGTGCTCAGCAACAACAAGGGCATCAACGTCCCGGGCGCGGCCATGAGCGTCCCTGCCCTCTCCGACAAGGACGAGGAGGACCTGCGCTGGGCCCTGGACACCAGGGTCGACATGATCGCGCTGTCCTTCGTGCGCAGCGCCGCGGACATCGAGCCGGTCCACCGGATCATGGACGAGAAGGGCTGGCGCATCCCCGTCATCGCCAAGATCGAGAAGCCCCAGGCCGTCGACAACCTCGACGAGATCATCCGCGCCTTCGACGGGCTCATGGTGGCTCGCGGAGACCTCGGCGTCGAGATGCCCCTTGAGACCGTGCCGCTGGTGCAGAAGCGGGCCTGCGAGCTCGGTCGTCGCAACGCCAAGCCGGTCATCGTCGCGACCCAGGTCCTCGAGTCGATGATCACCAACAGCCGACCCACCCGCGCCGAGGCGTCGGACGCGGCCAACGCGGTCCTCGACGGCGCCGACGCACTCATGCTGTCCGGTGAGACGAGCGTCGGGGCGCACCCGCTCGAGGCGGTCCGCACCATGGCTCGCATCATCGAGAACACCGAGGAGCACGGCCTCGGCCGGATCAAGCCGCTCGACACCAAGCCGCGCACCAAGGGCGGCGCGGTGACGGCTGCCGCCGCCGAGATCGGCGAGCTCCTCGGTTGCAAGTACCTCATCACCTTCACCGTGAGCGGTGACTCGTCACGTCGGCTCGCGCGCGTCCGGCCGCGGATCCCCATGCTCGCGTTCACCCCGCACCAGTGGACGCGCTCCCAGCTGTCCCTCACGTGGGGTGTCGAGACCTTCATCACCGCTCCGGCCCGGCACACGGACCAGTTCGCCATGCAGGTCGACGAGGAGCTGCTTGCGTGCGGCAAGGCGGAGGAGGGCGACATGGTCGTCATCGTCGCCGGGTCGCCTCCCGGCATCCCCGGCTCGACCAACGCCCTGCGGATCCACCGCATCGGGGACGCCAAGAACAGGATCGCGCCGGCATACGGCGACCTCGCGGGCACCTCGGCGTGACCTGACGTCGGGGCTGCACGTGCAGCCCCGACGCCACCGTTAGAATGTCTCCGCACGCCCGCCGGGGTGGTGGAATGGCAGACACGGAGCACTCAAAATGCTTTGCCCGCAAGGGCGTGCGGGTTCAAGTCCCGCCCTCGGCACCAGCCTTGCGCGACTGGTCGATGACGTCCCCTAGGCTGGGCGTCGTGAGCAACTCGACCCCCGAGACGTCCGGGACCCCCGACAGCACGCCGACCGCCAAGCGGATCCTCGTCGCCGAGGATGAGGCCATCATCCGGCTCGACCTCGCCGAGATGCTCGGAGAGGCCGGCTACGACGTCGTGGGTCAGGCCAGCAACGGCGAGCAGGCCGTCCAGATGGCCACCGAGCTCCGCCCCGATCTCGTGGTCATGGACGTCAAGATGCCTGTCCTCGACGGCATCTCGGCAGCCGAGCAGATCGGCAAGGAGCGCATCTGCCCGGTGGTGATGCTCACCGCCTTCAGCCAGACCGAGCTCGTCGAGCGCGCGCGCGACGCCGGGGTCATGGCCTACATCGTCAAGCCGTTCACGGCGACCGACGTCGTCCCGGCCATCGACATCGCGCTGTCCCGATGGGGTGAGCTGAAGACGCTCGAGTCCGAGGTGGCCGACCTCGGCGAGCGGCTCGAGACCCGCAAGTCCGTCGACCGCGCCAAGGGCGTGCTCATGACCAAGCTCAAGATCAGCGAGTCCGAGGCGTTCCGCTGGATCCAGAAGACCGCGATGGACCGTCGGATGGGCATGAAAGAGGTCTCGGACGCCGTCGTCGCGGGCATGGAGAAGGCCTGACCCGACCTGCCCGAGTCGGCTCCACCCGACTTTGTGCCGCTCCACCCCAGTTGCCAACCCGGGCTGAGCGGTCCTTTATCGGGTCACCCGATAATGCGGCCGAGTGATCCGGTATGCCGGCCGGCCGGCATACCGTGTCGGTTCACCTCAGGACGATGACGAGCTGCGTGAGCAGCGGAGCGACGAGCAGTGCCGGCAGCATGTCGGCCACGGGCACGTCCTTGATGCGCAGCAGACGCAGACCGATGCCGGCGAGCATCAGCCCACCCGTGGCCGTGAGCGCGAGGATGTGTGGCTCGGGGAGCACCGACCCGAGGAGGACGCCCACGACCGTCAGGGCCCCCTGGACGACCGCGACCGACACGGCCGACAGGAGCACACCCACGCCGAAGGTCGAGGCGAACGCCAGCGCCGCGAAGCCGTCGAGCACCGACTTGAGGAGCAGCTGGTCGATGCCGCGCCCCAGGCCGTCGGAGAGCGAGCCGAGGATCGTCAGCGGACCGACGCAGAAGAGCAGTGAGGCGCCGAGCCAGCCCTCGATGAACTTCTCGCGGGCCGTGGTCACCCGCACCGTGCCGCCGGCGGAGTCCGCGGGGGCGGGGTCGTCCGTGTCGGCGAGCGCGGGGGAGCGGCGCGCGAACCAGGCCTCGATGAGGCCCGCGAGCGACTCGAGCCGGTCGCCGATGCGCAGCAGCGAACCGACGATCGACCCGATGAGGAGCGAGCCCAGGACGATGAGGACCGGCGCTCCGCTCCCGGTGGCGTCGGACAGGACGCGGTCCGTCACGCTGACGGCTGAGAGACCGGCCATGAGCAGCGTCGTGAGCCCGAGGCAGTCGGTGACCACGGAGCGGGTGCGATCCGGGAAGCGGTGTCCCACAGCCATGCCGAGCAGTGCACCGACGACGACGGTGGCGACGTTGATGACGGTCCCGAGACCGGGGAACGAGGGATCCACGGCGGCGACTCTACGGCTCACTGCCGGGCAAGTTGCCCAAGGGCTACCGCGTGAGCCCTTCGTACCCGTAGGGTCGAGACGTCAACCGCGCAGGGGGCTGTGAGGTCGAGGAGGCGCCGGTGGCGCGCAGCATGGTCGAGGTCGCGGCCGTCCCACGGGACGAGCTGCAGGACTTCGTCGGACTCTGGCTGGCATCCAAGATCGATGCCGGCGTGCCGCTCGAGGTGGCCACCCGGTTCGCCAACGACGGGCGCCTCGAGCTCGCGCTCGGTCGCCCCGACGTCTACGCCCACGTGGCGCGCATCGATGGTCGGCCGGTCGGCTACGTCGTCACCACCGAGAACCCGTTCGGTCTCCAGCCGGAGCCCGAGATCGCCATCGAGCTCCTCTTCGTCGACCCGGCGTCGCGCCGGCACGGCGTCGCCAGGGCGCTGCTGTCCGCGGTCACGTCGCTGGCCGAGCGGACCGGCTCGGAGGTCGTCGTGTGCAACGTGCCGAGCCAGAGCCGGGAGGCCCACCGCTTCTTCGCCCGGCTCGGCTTCTCGTCGGTCCTCGTGCGCCGGGTCGTCGGCACCACCCAGCTGCGACGTCGGCTCGCCCCTCAGGGCAGCGTCGTCAACGGCACGGTGGACCAGCTCATCCGGCGCCGCCGGTCGCGGCGCTCGATCGCGGCCCGCGCCGCCAGCTGAGGCTCACGCGCCCGGCGGTGCCTGCCGGATGAGGCAGGTGAGCCGCGAGGTGCAGACCCGCCTGCCGTCCTCGTCCGAGACGACGATCTCCCACGAGCTGAGCGTGTTGCCCACGGTCAGCGGCGTCGCGACCCCGGTGACGACACCGCTTCGTGCGGCCCGGTGGTGCGTCGCGTTGATGTCGGTGCCGACGACGATGCGGTCCCTGCCGGCATGGATGGCGGCTCCGATGGACCCCAGGGTCTCGGCGAGCACGACCGACGCTCCGCCGTGGAGCAGCCCGTAGGGCTGGGTGTTGCCCTCGACCGGCATCGTCGCGACGATCCGCTCGGCCGTCGCCTCAGTGACCTCGATCCCCATGCGGTGCATGAGCGAGTTCGGGTTCAGGGCGCTCATCTGCTCCACGAGGGGCATGAGGTCCTTCGACGAGTCGTCGGCTGCGTTGTCCGTCGTGCTGCTCATGTGCGGTCGCCTTCACTGGTGTCGGGGGTTGGCCATAGGCTGCCACGCGTGAGTCGCCTCCTTCTCCTCGACGGTCATTCCCTTGCCTATCGCGCGTTCTTCGCCCTCCCGGTGGAGAACTTCTCGACGAGCACCGGTCAGCACACCAACGGGGTCTACGGCTTCACCTCGATGCTCATCAACGTCCTGCGCGACGAGGCCCCCACCCACATCGCGGTGGCCTTCGACGTGTCCCGCCAGACCTTCCGCTCGGAGGAGTACGCCGAGTACAAGGCCACCCGGTCGGTGACCCCGAGCGAGTTCCAGGGCCAGGTCGCGCTCGTGCGTGAGGTGCTCGACGCCCTGCGCATCAAGCACGTCCAGGTCGACGGCTTCGAGGCCGACGACGTCATCGCGACCCTGACGACGATGGCCGAGGCCGAGGGCATGGAGGTCGTCATCGTCACGGGTGACCGCGACGCCTTCCAGCTCGTGACCGACAACGTCTCGCTGATCTATCCGGTGCGCGGCGTCTCCGACGTCTGGCGGATGGACCCCAAGGCCGTCGAGGACAAGTACCTCGTGTCGCCCGAGCGCTACAGCGACCTCGCCGCGCTCGTCGGCGAGACGAGCGACAACCTCCCGGGTGTCCCGGGGGTCGGGCCCAAGACCGCAGCCAAGTGGCTCGGTCTCTACGGCGACCTCCAGGGGGTCGTCGCCCATGCCGACGAGATCAAGGGCAAGGCGGGAGAGTCCCTGCGAGAGCACCTCAACGGCGTCCTGCGCAACCGCCGTCTCAACCAGCTCGTGCGCGACCTGTCGCTGCCCGTGACGATCGCCGAGCTCGAGCGGGCGAACTGGGACCGCGAGGAGGTCCACAGGGTCTTCGACGGCCTCGAGTTCCGCGTCCTGCGCGAGCGGCTCTTCGAGACCTTCGACGCCACTCCCGACGAGGCCGAGGGCGGCTTCGACCTCGACGCGTCGGTGCTCGGGTCCGCCGAGCTGGGTCCGTGGCTCGCCGAGCACACGACCTCCGAGCCGACCGGCGTGCACGTCGTCGGCGCGTGGGGTCGCGGCACGGGTGACGTGACGGCAGTGGCACTGGCCACGGCAGGTGACGCGGCGGCATACATCGATGTCGTGGAGCTCGACGAGAGCGGCGAGCGGGCGCTCGCCGAGTGGCTGGCGGACGCTTCGCGTCCGAAGGTCCTCCACGACGCCAAGGGCCCGATGCATGCGCTGCAGGCGCGGGGTATGCCGCTGGGCGGCGTGACGATGGACACCGCCCTCGCGGCCTATCTCGTCAAACCCGACCAGCGCAGCTTCGACCTCGCCGACCTCGTCGTCCGCCATCTCGGACGTGAGCTCAGGGCCGAGGAGCAGCCGGGTGGTCAGGGGATGCTCGACCTGACGATGGAGGACAGTGCCGAGGCCGTCCAGGGTCAGGACGCGATGGTGCGCGCGCGTGCGGTCCTCGACCTGTCCGTGCCGCTCGGTGAGCAGCTCGAGGCGACCGGTGGGACCGAGCTGATGCGCGACATCGAGCTCCCGCTCGTGGGGATCCTCGGGTCGATGGAGCGCACGGGGATCGCCGTCGACGTCGACGCCCTCACCGCGCTCGAGGCGGACTTCGCCGCCAAGGTGCGTGAGGCGCAGCTCGACGCCTACGACGCGATCGGTGGCGACGAGATCAACCTCGGCTCACCCAAACAGCTCCAGACGGTGCTCTTCGAGACGCTCGGCCTGCCCAAGACTCGGCGGACCAAGACGGGCTACACGACCGACGCCGACGCGCTCACCGACCTCTATGCCAAGACCGAGCACCCGTTCCTCGAGGCCATGCTGCGCCACCGCGACGCCATGCGGCTGCGGGTCACGGTCGAGGGGCTCATCAAGTCGGTGGCCGAGGACCAGCGCATCCACACGACCTACATCCAGACGATCGCCGCGACCGGCCGGTTGTCGTCGACGGACCCCAACCTCCAGAACGTGCCGATCCGCACCGAGGCGGGGCGACGGATCCGCGAGGTCTTCGTCGTGGGCGACGGTTCTGAGTCGCTGATGTCGGCTGACTACAGCCAGATCGAGATGCGGATCATGGCGCACCTCTCCGGCGACGAGGGTCTCATCGAGGCGTTCCGCACCGGTGAGGACCTGCACCGCTTCGTCGGTGCACGCGTCTTCGGTGTGGAGCCCGCGGACGTCACGGCCGAGATGCGCAGCAAGGTCAAGGCGATGAGCTACGGCCTCGCCTACGGCCTGTCGGCCTTCGGGCTGTCCAAGCAGCTGACCATCTCGACGGGTGAGGCCCAAGGCCTCATGGACGAGTACTTCGCGCGGTTCGGTGGGGTGCGCGACTACCTGCGCGAGATCGTGGGGCAGGCGCGGGGGACCGGCTACACCCAGACGATGCTCGGCCGCCGTCGCTACCTCCCGGACCTGTCCAGCGACAACCGACAGCGGCGTGAGATGGCCGAGCGGATGGCGCTCAACGCCCCGATCCAGGGCTCTGCTGCCGACATCATCAAGCTCGCGATGATCGGGGTCGACCGGGCGCTTCGGGAGTCGGGTGCGAGCTCGCGCATGCTCCTACAGGTCCACGACGAGCTCGTGCTCGAGATCGCCGAGGGCGAGCGCGACGACGTCGAGGCGCTCGTGCGCGCCGAGATGGGCCGGGCCGTCGAGATGGACGTGCCGCTCGACGTCAGCGTGGGCCTCGGCCGGAGCTGGCACGACGCGGCACACTGACCACGACCCCGACCACGGCGACCACGAGGGACGCGACCAGGAACGTCGTCGCCACGTCCGTGACCGTGTCATGACGCCACAGCACGACGACCCCCGTCGCGAGCCCCACGGCAACCCAGACGAGGTAGCCGACGACGTGTCGTCCCTGGGACGCACCCCAGAACACGAGCACCTGCGCGAGCGCCCACGCGCCGCCGAGCGCCGTGAAGGCCGGCACGAGACCGGCCAGGTGCGTGTATGCCGTGCCGCCCACGACGCGGATGAGCGGCCCTGACAGCAGGGCTGAGAACGTGACACCCGCGGCCACGATGGCAGCGGTCCCGCCGAAGGCGACGAACAGGGGCCGCGCGCCCCGGGACCGGGACATGTGCGGGAACAGCACGGTCGCGAGGAACGCAGGACCCCAGAACGCGGCCTTCGCGAAGAGACTGAGGACGGCATACGCACCGGAGTCATCGCCGGAGAGGACGTGGCGGGCGACAGGGGTGTCGATGGTCGAGGCGACGAGCAGTGCCGAGGTCCCGGCCATGCCGGCGAGGACCCGTCGCACCTGGACGGGCACGTCCCGATGCAGGGCCCGACCGAGGTGACCGCTGACGAGTGCCATGAGGCCCAGGGCCAGGAACCAGGAAGCGACTGCGGTGAGCGCCAAGACGCCGGTGACGCCCCAACCGAGCCACGCTGCGAGCGCGCCGCCGCCGGCGCGCGCCGCGGATGCGACGGCATAGACCGTCCCCAGGGCCACGAAGCGTTCGGCGCCCTGGAGGCTGCCCTGCACGGCGGCGGCGAGACAGGTCGGCAGCATGGAGGCGGCGACGAGCAGGACCGGAAGCGGTCCGTCGAGGTGGAGCAACGGCACGATGACGGGAGTGAGGAGCGCGACGACGGCCGTGATGATGAGCCCGACCACGGCACCGGTGCGCAGCGCCGTTGCTTCGGCGTCCGGGCGCTGGAGGGCGACGCGCCAGGCACTCACCAGCTGGGTCGAGAGGGCGGCGACCCCCGCGATGATCACGAGGTTCAGCAGGGATGCGACGGCGCCGAGGTCGTCAGGGTCGAGCTCCCGGTTGAGGACGAGGAACAGCCCGTAGCCGAAGACGTTGGCCAGGAGGGTGCCGGCACCAACGGCCCCCACTCCGAGACTGGCAACGCTTCCGGCGCGACCCGTCAGTCGGGCCACAGCTCGAGCAGGACGTCTTGGCACAGCGGTCTGCGCCGCTCGCCCAGTGGCCGACCGAACTTCACGACGCGGGCTCGCGGGCAGGCTGAGCGGACCGACTCGAGGACATCGAGGTTCGCCCGTGTCGGATCCCTCCCCAGACCGAGTTCGATGAGGAGGAACCGCGAACGCAGCAGGAGCTCTCGGGCACCCTGCAGCACCTCGAGCTCGAACCCCTCGACATCGATCTTCAGCAGGTCGACCGCGCCGACGCCCCGGGCGAGCTCGTCGAGAGGGGACACCGCGACATCGACCGTGCCCACGATGTCGTACCCCGACAGTGCGTCCCGCCGAAGGGTCGACATGACGGGAAGCGCAGCCCGGCCGAGGGGCAGGATGGCGTGCGCCGCACCTGCTGCTGCGCACACCGTCGTGACGTTGGCCGCGGACGCCAGGCCGGCTGCGAGGCGTGCGTGGACGTCGGGGTCAGGCTCGATGGCCAGGATGGAAGCGGTCGGGGCGAAGAGGAGTACCGCGGCCGAGAACTGCCCGATGTTCGCGCCGACGTCGACGATGACCGGGCGGTCGCCACCCAGGACCTCCAGGGCGACGTCGTCGTGCACGTCACAGACGCTGCTCTGGAGGGTGCCGACCTCGTTCGCGGTCTCGACCACGACCCGGAGGGCGCCGACGCTCATCGTGGTCGGTCCACCTCGGGCCAGCGAGGCCAGCGCCACGGCCTTGGACCTGAGGAGCTGCCAGCGAGCAGCGATGGGCAGATCGGCTAGGCCCAACGTGCGAGCGTCGAGGGCGGTCGACTGAGCGGCCATCCCCAGCGCGACCGCAGCCGTGCGACGTCGCCGAGGGTGAGGTGTCATTGGCGGTTATGTTAGTACCAACCAGTAGCCGACGTTCGGAGAGAAGTGAAGACGACGGGCCGAGTGTCACGGGCGGGCCGCCGGGCCAGAGGTTCCCTGACTCCGACTACCTTGGTGGTGTCTGCACTCTCGGCAGTGTTGGCCGTGGTGGTGCTGGTCAACGACTTCGGTGTCCTCACCCCGGACACCAAGCCGGAGATCTTCCTGGCGCCGGCGCGCACGGCGGCGAGATTTGCCTCCGCGTGGCTCGACACTCCGAACCTGGGCACGCCCAACTTCAACGTGGGCAACGTCCTGGTGGCTGCAGTCTTCTCCGGGTTCGATCTCGTGGGCCTTCCGGCCTGGTTGATCATGCGGATCTGGCGGATCAGCCTGTTGCTGCTGGCTGCGTGGGGAGCGCGCGTCCTGCTCGGTGAGCTGCTCGGTCGGGGCGCCACCCCTCGGTGGGCGAACGTCGCCTCAATCGGCACGGGCATCGCCTACGCCGCGAACCCGTACGTCCTGGTCGGAGGCGCCACGACCCCGACGCTCCTGCCCTATGCGCTGCTGCCGTGGCTCGTCGTGTGCTGGCTCCGCGGGTTCAGAAACCCGACGTGGAGGTGGGCGGTCGCCGCGGCGCTGGTTCTGGCTGGCATGAGCGGAATCAATGCCGGCGTGGTGCCGCTCATCCAGCTCATCGTGCTCGTGCCGGTGACCGTCCACGCCTGCCTCATCGAACGGCGCAGAGTGCGTGACGTGCTGTGGCTGGTGGCTCGCACAGGGCTGGCCTATCTGGTGCTCTCGGCGTACTGGCTGGTCCCAGCGATCATGGCCATCTCCGTGGGCAGCTCGATCGCGGCCGGCACCGAGAGCCTGGAAGCCATCAACATGGCGAACTCCTTCCCGGAGGTTCTGCGGGGCCTGGGGATGTGGACCCTCTACGGCGCCGATGGCAACGGCTGGTTCGATCCCGGTCATGTCTCCTACCTGCTAGCCCCCCTGGTCGTCCTGCTCTCCTTCGGTGGCCCGGTCATCGCCGGCCTCGGCGTCCGCCTGAGCCGCTCACCCGCACGCGTCTTCGGCGCGGTGTCCGTCCTCGCTGGGGCACTTGTCATGGTGGGCTCCTTCCCCCACGACAACCAGACTCCGTGGGGGCGAGCGCTGGGCGCGACCATCGAGAACGTGCCCGGGCTCATCGCCTTCCGCACGACGAACAAGGCTGGCGCTGTCCTCGAGCTGGGGATGGCCGTGCTGATCGGCCTTGGCGTCATGGGGCTCATGCCCTGGCTGCGGTCGACCTGGGCTCGCGGCATCGCCGGGCTGGGCGCCGCAGCCGTCGTTGCCGGATCGGTCTTCCCGGCACTGACCGGCGACCTCTACCAGGTCCCGATGGACCTGCCAAAGTACTGGAACGACGCCGCGGACGTCGTCAACTCGCGAGGTGCCGACAGTCGCGTGCTCATGGTCCCGGGCACGGGCCTACCGGCGTACTCGTGGGGCTACTTCGGTCCGGACGAGATCGGCCCGTCGCTCTTCCGGCGCCCTTTCGCCTTCCGCAGTGCCTCGCCCTCGGGGGGCAGCTATGCGTCCAACCTGCTCGCAGGGGTGGACACACGGCTGCATCAGGGAACGCTGCCCGAAGGGACGGTCTCGAGCCTCGCGTCCTATGTGGGCGCCGGCGACATCGTCGGTCGCTACGACGTCCGTGACACCGGGGACATCGGCGCCAGGGTGGAGTCCACCCTCGATGCCGACCCTGGCCTGAGCGCCCCCCAGGGTTTCGGACCCGAAGCGGCCGGACATGGGGCCGCCTTCCCAGCGACGGTGCGCTCCGTCGTCGGACCTGTGCCCAGCACGTCGGCCGCCGCACGGCCAGCCCGGGGGAGTCTCGTCGTCGACGGAGCCGGTGGTGCCCTGCCCAGCCTCCAGAGCGCTGGGTTGCTCAGGGACCACCCGGGCATCCTCTTGACGGGCAGTCTCAGCGACACCGAGCTGGGGGAGGCCCTGAGCGACGAGGGCCGGGTTGTTCTCACCGACAGCAACGGCCGGCGTGAGGCGAGCAACCACAACCCGGCACAGAGCGGGGCACTGCTCGGTGCCGACGAGGACCCCAGGTCCACCCGAGCCCTCTTCGACTCCTCGGACCAGACGGTCGCGGTGCTGCGAGGGAATGCTCGGGTCACCTCCGCCGGCCAGGGTCTGCTCTTCGGTCCCCATGCTGTGGGCGGGGTCACGCAGGCGTTCGACGGGGATCGCACCACGGGGTGGCAGTTCGGCAACTTTGGTTCCGGAGTGGGGAACTCGGTCCTTGTGCAGCTGAAGCAACCGCGTGAGGTCGGGAGGATCTCGTTGTTCCCCATGCAGGGCGGAGTCAACCGCATCACCTCGGCCCGGGTCACGGCCTCCATGGGTGGGCAACCTGTGACCCGGGACGTGAGCTTCGAGAGCTGGAACACGTTCCCGACGACGGTCGACCTCGGACCGGGCGTCGTGTCGTCGATCGCCATCGAGGTGACCGGTGTGGACGGCGCCGACGCCGGGCCTGTCGGCTTCTCCGAGATCGTCGTCCCGGGCGTGAACGTCCGCAAGGTCGGGGTCCTCCCGAGGCGCGCCGTCGCCCGGGTCGACGGTGCGGCCCGGGCGGCTGGACTCGACCCCGCCGATGTTCCGCTCGATGTGGTCATGCGACGCAGCGTCGGCGATGCCAACGGGCTGAGTGCCGAGGAGCACCGGCTCGAGCGTGAGTTCACCCTCGCGGACGAGCGTCAGTTCAGCGCAACAGGAACCGTGCGGTTGGCGGGCGGAGTGGCGGACGGTCGTATCGACGCACTGTCGGGCCGGCGCGGGGACATCCAGGCCGAGTCGAGCTCGCGAGTGTTCAACAATCCGGATGCCAGGGCATCGATGGCCTTCGACGACCTGGGAGGGGAACCGGACCGGTCCACCGCCTGGGTGCCCAACGATCCGGTCGTGGGCGAATGGATCACCCTGACGTTTCCCGAGCGCCGCCTGTCGTCGTTCACCGTCACGCAGCAGGCCATGGGTGCCCGGGCGACCAAGGCTCTCGTCTCGATCAACGATGGCGAGCCGTTCGAGGTGGCGCTCGGCGCAGGCGCCCAACGCGTCCAGCTGCCGACCCCGGTCGACGCGAGTCGGGTGCGCATCCTCCTCACCGAGCGAGACGGCGACGGCTTCGTGCGGATCGAGGACATCGGGCTGCCCCGTGTCCCGCCCCCCTCGATGACACCGGACCGTTGCCCGGTGGTGGGTTCGGTCGACGGCCGGCCCCTGCGCGCCGACATCGGCGCGACCCTGCCGCGGCTCCTCGACGGCGAGGCGGTGCCCTTCGTCGCGTGTGACCCCGACTTCGAGCTGGGCGAGGGCCGCCACGAGGTGAGCTCGGTGGCTGACTTCGCGATCGATGACCTCCTTCTCTCGTCGAAGGGGCCAGAGGTTGCTGTGGGGGCCTCGCCCGGGCTCGAGGTGGTGTCGCACGGATCTTCATCGATGGATGTCCGCATCACGGGCGCCTGCTCGCCTTGCCTGGTGTCCTCCGGACAGTCGTTCGACGAGCGGTGGGAGGCTCACGTCGGTGACAGGAGTCTGGGCCGCCCCTTGGTTATCGACACGTTCGCCGCCGGGTGGCGGGTCGATGCTGCCCCCGGGGACGTCATCCATATCTCGTACGCTCCCGCGAAGGCCGCCCTGGCCGCCTGGCTGGTGACCGCTGCTGCCTTCGTCCTCTGTCTTGGCCTGCTGGGTTCAGGGGCGTGGACGAGACGCTCGCGGACACGCAGCTCCGCCAGGCATGCTGCCCGGGGTGTGGCGGTGAAGCCGGTATGAAGGCGTTGTCACCTTCCGGTCTTCGCACCGCCTTGGGGTGCGCTGCCGTCACTGGTCTCGTCTGGGCCACGGTGGGCGGATGGGCCGCTGTCGGTGCGGGGGGCCTGCTGCTGTGTGACCGTGCCGTCGCTCCGGAACGTCGGATCCTGGCCACCGCGACCGTGTTCCTGCTCATGGCCGTCCCGGTCGTGTGGCTCTTCGGCTCTAGTATTCCGCTCGACCTGCCGTCGACCCGACTGCAGGACAACACGGCTGCCCACCAGATCGGTGGTCTGGCGATCTGGATGCTCTGCGTCGCGGCCTGGTTCGACGTATCTTCGCTGGAAAGGGACCAACGATGACCTCGGTCGGCACAACCCTCGACTGGCCGATCCGGCTGCTCCGGGTCGCCACACTTCTGCTCTTCGGCGGGGCTCTCCTCGTCTGGCTCGCACCCATGAGTGTGCCCGGCAAAAACTTGCAGCCGTTCGGTTGCGGATCGCCGGCCTCTCCGATGCCGGGCAACCTCGCCCGAGCCATCTGTGGCGCCGACGTCTCGGAGGCGCGACTCTTCGCCTATGCCCTGCTCGCGGCGGCCGCGCTGCTTCTCCTGCTGAGTGAGCTCATCGTTCCGTGGTTGTCGGGAGCGCCACTCGTGCGCGGCTTGGCCGTCGTGGCCCCACTTGCCCTACCGGCCATGGCTCTGTCGGTCGCCGCGCTCTTCACGCCCATCGGCACCGAGGGGTCGGACGGCGCGCTGATCAGGTGCGGCACGGCCCTCGACCCCACGACCGACCCTTTCGTGCGTGGCACCTGTGGGCTGCTCCCGGAGCGCCAGAAGGCCCTTGCCATCGGGGGCACGACCCTGTCAGTCCTGTTCCTGGCCGGTGGGTGCTACGTCGCTGCCGGAGGGTCACGACGTGACCAGCCGGAGAGCGACGACGACGCCGTCGACGACGAGGGCGAAGTCTCGGAACCCCGGGACACGACGCCCACCCGAGAGACCGGAAGGTTCCGAGCATGACTTTCGAGCAGTACTACCAGGGCAACGTCACCTACATCTCGCGGGTGGACCCCCGGCTGCGTCGGATCATCGACCTGGCGTCGGGGCTCCGGCCCCCGTCGCTGCTCGACATCGGCTGCGGGCGTGGATTTCTGCTCGACCGTCTCGCCGACGTCGGACTGACCGGTCTCACCGGGGTGGACGTCTATGACGACGTGGCGAGCGAGCGATGGGACTACGCCCGGGGGGACGTGACCCAGACACTGCCGTTCGAGGATGCGACGTTCGAGTGCGTCGTGGCCGGCGAGATCATCGAGCACGTGCCTGACCCCGATGGCTTCCTGCGAGAGATCCGTCGGGTCCTCGTCCCCGGTGGCACCCTCATCATCTCCACGCCCAACATGGTCTCCTGGGCCAACCGCGTCCTCGTGCCGCTCGGCGTCCAGCCCCTGGGGACCGAGACCAGCAGTGAGATCGCCCTGGGACGCAAGCACCGGGTCCTGGGTCAGGGGAACCAGGTGCAGGGGCACCTCAAGGTCTTCACGCACAGGGCGCTTCACGAGATCCTCGAACGCTATGGCTTCGCCGTCACACGCCGGGAGGGTGTGCCGACCTTCTTCCCGCCACCGCTCGACAGGTTCGACCGCGCAGTGTCACGACGCATCGTGCCGCTGGCGTCCGGACTGCTCTACGTCGCGGAGGCACCGACCGGCCCCTGGCCGACACCACCGACAGGCCGCCGGCACGCAGGGTGCTGAGGTCCGACCGGTCCGAGAACTAAGGGCACCTCGTCATCTGGCACACCTGAGGTCCTAGCGGCGCTGACCCTGCTCGTCCATCGCCCGTAGCTGCCCAGCCATCCAGCGCCACACCCAGGCGCTGCCCTCGGGTGACCAGTGGACCCCGTCGAATCTCAGTGTCACGCCGTCCACGACCTCCGCGTAGCGTCCCCCCGGGCAGACGGCTCCACGAAGATCGAGAAGCTGCACCTCTGGGTGCGTGCGCACGAACTCCCGGATGACACCGTTGAGCCAGTCCTGGCGCTCCTCGTCGTTGACGATCCGGTAGTTGTCGTCCAGGCCGGTGTTCGGCTTCCGGTAGCAGGGGATGGTCGTGATGGCGACTGACTGGGAGCTCCGGCCCAGCTCGGTCGTGGTGGAGTCCATCCAGTCGATGAGAGCCTCCCGGTAGGCCGACGACCCGAACTCGATGTCCTCACCGTCGGCGTCCTCGTGGTCGAACAGCTCGCCGTTCCCGGGCATCATCACCGAGATCTGGGGTCCCACGCGTTTGACGGCCTCGCGCCACTCGGCCGGCCAGTCCTTGCAGCTGGGGTGGATCGGCTGGCTGCGGCCGAAGACCACCTGCGCCCCGGGGAACTGTCCGCCGCAGCCGAGCTTGGTCAGGCCGGAGACGTCCAGGCCCAGGGCAGGGTCCGGACGGTGCTTGGTGTGCATGTACCAGGCGACGCTGTCGCCGAGCAGGAAGACGGACAACGGGGGGCCGGCCGGGGCCGCCCCCGACGGCTGAGCCGAGCTGAGGAGGTCATCCGACGACAGCTCGGGACGTGCGGCACGGGCCCCCGTGCTGAGCACGGTGGCCACCACGCTGACGGCCAGGGCGGACCCGACGACACCGACGACCCGACGGCTCCATCCCGCCTGGCCCCGGCGTGGACGCCACTCGCGGATCGGCTTCTCGACGAAGACGTAGGACACCGTCGCCATCAGCAGGGTCACGGCCAGCCGCACCCCAAGCAGGGCCGCGCCCTCCGCACCCGTGCGCTCCGGTGTCAGGATGACGAAGACGACCCAGTGCCACAGGTAGATGCCATAGGACGCGAGGCCGATCCAGCGAAGCGGAGCGAAGGACAGCAGGCGCGTCACGGGGTGGGTGCTCGGGTGGGCGACCGACACCACCAGTGCCGCAGCCACCAGGGCGCCAAGGAGGAAGCCACCGCGATACATCCACGGGGCGCTGTCCGAGGCGAACGCTGCAAGGGCCCCGACCCCCACAAGACCCACGACCCCCAGGCCGGCCGCCAGTCGTGCCCCAGAGCCGTGCCGGTCGTGCCACCACCCGCGGGAGGCGACGAGGCCGGCGGCAGCGGCGCCCACGAGCAGGGCCTGCGCTCGCGTGTCCGTGCCGTAGTAGACCCGCGAGGCGTCGATCCCCGGCTCGTACAGAGCGAACATCACCCCGGCCGAGACGACCGCCGCCGCTGCGCAGACGGCGGCGACCACGAGTGGGGCCCGCTCCTTCGAACCCTTGGCGACGAAGCGCCCGAGCAGGACGACGACCAACGGCCACACGAGATAGAACTGCTCCTCGATGGCGAGCGACCACGTGTGGAGAAGCGGGCTGGGAGTGGCGTACTGCTCGAAGTAGGACACGCCGTTGACGACGAACTGCCAGTTGGCGACGTAGAAGAGGGTCGACAGCATGTCTCCGCGCAGGCGCTCGCGCGTGACGTCGGGAGCCATCCAGGCGGCATACGCGGCGACGACGACGAGCACGAGGACGAGAGCAGGGAGCAGCCGGCGAGCCCGGCGGAACCAGAAGGTCGCGACATCGAGCCGGCCGCGCGCCGACCACTCGGTGATGAGGAGGCTAGTGATGAGGAAGCCAGAGAGCACGAAGAAGACATCGACGCCGAGGAAGCCACCGGGCAGCGAGCGCACCCCGCCGTGGTAGAGCAGGACGACGATCACCGCGATGGCGCGCACGCCGTCGAGGGCCGGACGGTGGGGCAGCTGTGCTCTCACGTCTACTCCTGAGTAGGAACCGGGAAGATCTTAGGTGGACCGTCAGAGAATCCGTGGACCATGAGGCATAGTCGTCAGCGGCCGTCCGAGGTGGGAGGGCATGACCGTGAGGAATCCACGTTGACCAGTCGACCTGTCGTGTCCGTGGTCGTCCCCACGAAGAACGTCGAGCGGACGATGGAACGCTGCCTGCGTTCCATCGTGGGTCAGAGCTGGGAGGCCACCGAGCTCGTCGTGGTCGACAACTTCAGCGACGACCGCACCTTCGACATCGCTCATCAGTTTGCGGACATCGCGGTGCAGGCGGGTCCGGAGCGCAGTGCCCAGCGCAATCTCGGCATCGAACGGGCCACCGGTGACTACGTGCTGTGGATCGACGCCGACATGGTGCTCACGCCCCACGTGGTCGAGGACGCCGTCCTCGCGGCTGAGCGCACCGGCAGCACCGCGGTCTTCATCCCCGAGGAGACCGTAGGGGAGGGCTTCCTCACGGCCTGTCGGTCGCTGGAGCGTAGGTGCTACGTGGGGGTGGAGATGATCGAGGCTCCACGGCTGATCCGCCGTGACTTCTTCGAGGCGCACGGCGGCTTCGTCCTCACCGTCGCTGGTCAGGAGGACGCCGACCTGCGCATGCGCCTCCTGCGGATCAACGCGCCGATGACGCACATCGACACCCCGATCCTGCACGACGAGGGTCGGCTCACCTTCGGCGACGTCATGCGCAAGCGTTACTACTACGGCCAGTCGCTGCCGGCATACAACGACGCGCAGCCCGGTGCCATCCGTGCACAGGGGATCGCGACCGTGAAGGCCTATGCCCGAGGACTTCCGCTTCTTGCGGGTGACCCGATCCATGCGGTTGCGCTCGGCGGGCTCCGGGTGGCTGAGGGGGTCGCCTACGGGATGGGCGCCGCGAAGGCCTCGATCTCGCGGTGAGCACGGGGGCACTGAGGCGCTGGGTCCCTGCGGTGGTCGCGGTGGTCCAGGCCCTCGTCATCCTGGGCCCGACCCTGGGGCCTGGCGTCGTCATCGCCTATGACATGCCGTGGTCCCCTGTCCCGCGCTGGACGCCGTTCGTGCTCGGTCAGGACACACCGGCGCCCCGGGTCGTCCCCAGCGACGCGTTCGCCGTCCTGCTCGGCAAGGTCCTCGGAGCCGGTGTGGCCCAGACCGTGGTCCTTCTCGGCATCCTTGTCGGGGCGGCTGCGGGGGCGGTCGCGCTGCTCGACGAGCTGGCGCCACGCGCCGGGGTGCTCGCCCGATGTGCGTGCGCCGTGGCCGCCGTGTGGAACCCCTTCGTCTCCGAGCGGCTCGTCATCGGACAGTGGGTGGTGGTCCTTGGGTTGGCGGTCCTTCCGTGGGCGCTGCGCGCCACCCTGCGGGCCATCGAGAGGACGGGCAGCGTGTATGCCGTTGGGCCGCCTCTCGTCGTTGCGGGCCTGGGCGGGGTCAACACGGTCGTCATCGTCGCGCTGGCAGTGATCCCGCTGGCCGGTGCTGCGGTGGCTCTCCACCGGTCCTGGCTGGCTGTGCGGGTCCTCGCGCTGACGACCGTCGTGACCCTCGGAGTCTCCGCCGTGTGGGTCCTGCCCTCCGTGGCGGCTGGTGCGCAGACATCCCGAGGTGGAGCAGCAGCTTTCGTGCCTGCTGCGGACACGCCGCTGGGGGTGTGGGGGTCGATGATCAGCGGGGGCGGCTTCTGGAACAGCGCATCGCACCCGGCCCCCCGTGCGTCCGTCCTCATAGCGACTCTCGCTGCGGTGCTCGCCGTCGCAGCGATGACCTGTCTGGTTCTCGCACTCCGTCGTAGCCGGAGGATCCTTCTGGCTGTGCCGGTGGTCGTGGCCGTCGTTCTCGTCGGTCTGAGCGTGCTGCCGTTCACTCGTGGTCTGTGGACTGTTTTGGTCACGGACCTGCCGGGTGGAGGGGCGCTGCGCGACAGCCAGAAGTTGTTGGCCGTCTGGGTGGTCGCCATCGCCCTGGGCGTTGGTCTCCTCGTCGACCGGGTCGCCGTGGCGGCGCCCTCCACCGTCGCCGCACCTGTGGGTGTGGGTCTCATCGGCCTCGTCGTCCTCCTCTCGCCGCAGATGGCGTGGGGCATCGGCGGTCGCCTCGACGCGGTGACCGTGCCCCGGGACTACCGGTCGGCGGCTGCCGAGATCTCCGCGCTGCCGCGAGGAGACGTGGGCCTGCTCCCGTGGAACCAGTACCGTCGATACGGGTGGAACGACAGCCGGGTCTCGCTGACGCTGGCGCCTCGGATCATCGACCAGCAGGTGCTCTTCGACGACTCGCTGCCACTGCGGACGCGGTCAGTGGCGGGGGAGAGCGGGCGGGCCGCGCAGGTCTCGCAGCGGATCGCGGAGGGTGTCGCACCCGTCGAGGCGCTGCGACGTGAGGGTGTGCGGTACCTGGCCGCGGAGCTGGACACCGGACTGCCGCTCGACGTCGCGGCGGTGCGGCGGGCGGGCAGCGTCGTCGTCGACGGCCCGAACCTGCTCGTCGTCGACACCGGTTCCCGAGGCCCACAGGAGCGTGCGGAGGGGTGGGCCGGTCCGGTCGGATGGGTGTTGTCCCTCCTGACCGTTGTCGTGCTTCTCGGCCATGGTGTCGGGCGCGTTCTGCGCCGTAAGTTACCAGCGGGTCTGCTACGCTCGCGGCCATGATGACTTCCCTCGCCTCGGTGATCACCGGCGTCGTGCTGGCCCTCGTCGCCGTCGTCGGTGGCATCTCTGCCGTGACGCCGTCCGCCAATGCCCCCTCGAAGAGCGAGCAGGTCGTCGTCTACGACGCCCCCTGACTGAGCGCGTCCCACAGGATGTGACCGAGACCGGTGCCCCGACGGGGTACCGGTCTCGCCTATGTCCCGGCGTCGGTTGCGACCACGCGCTGGCGCGCCCTCAGCGCCCTGCAGCGTCGAGCAGGGCTTGCTCCCACCGGTCCACCGACTCGTCCCAGTGGAACTGAGCCACCCAGGTCGTGACCTCCGAGGACATGGCCTCACGCAGTGCGTCATCGAGCAGGAGCGACCGCACGGCGTCAGCGAACTCCTTCGATCCATGGTCGACGAGCAGGCCGGTCCTGCCGTGGACGATCGAGTTGGTGGGGCCTCCTGCTTCGGTGAAGGCCACGGTCGGCGTGCCGTGCACGCCGGCCTCCACGACGACGAGTCCCCATCCCTCCTTGAGGCTGGGCATGGCGTGCACCCAGGCCCGGGCCAGCAGGTGGTGCTTCTCGGACTCCGACACGTGACCGTGGAAGGTGACGTGCTTGCCGATCCCCAGCTCCTCCACCTTGGCGTGGAGGTGCGGTTCCCACCATCCGGATCCCACGACGTCGAGGGTGAGGTCCGGCATCTCGTCGACCAGCCGCGCCACCGCCTCAAGTGCGAACTCGACGCGCTTTTGGGGCACGAGGCGACCCAGGACGATGAGCGAGGGGTTGAGCGAGCGCGGTGTCCCGTCGAGGGCGATGGCGTCCGTGCCGTTGTGGATCACCTCGACCCTGTCCGAGTCGATCCCCAACCCGCTGAGCTCACGGCGGGTGGCGTCGCTCACGGCCACGTATGCCGTGTTGCCGTACACGCGGGGAGCGATGCGGGACTCGAGCCACCAGCCCACCCTGGCCAGACGCGGCCCGAAGAACACGGGCCACTGTTCCTTGTGGACGTGGTGCACGAGGTTGATGACGGGCCGACGCCGGGTGAGGGGACTGAGGTAGGGGACACCGTTCTGCACGTCGATGACGACGTCGGCGTCATAGCGCCGTGTGAGGTTGGCGGCCAGGGCCCTCGGGTAGATGCCGAACCGCCCGCCCTTGCGGATGTAGCGCACGCCGTTGACGACCTCGTCCGCCAGGCCTCCGGGGTAGCCAGCCGTGCGGAAGGTCACCTCGTGACCCCGAGCCGCGAGCCCCTCTGCGACGGTGACCAGGTACTTCTCGGCCCCACCGGCCTCAGGGTGCTGCATGTCGCGCCAGTTGAACATGAGGATGCGAAGTCGCACGGGAATCCCTTCGCTGGCGCGTTGACTGCGGTGTCAGTGGGTGGTGCGCAAGGCCCTTCCGTGATGACTAGCATTCAGGAATGCGCCGTACGCCGACCCGAAGATACCGGACAGTAACGAGGTCGGCCGACTTGTTCCGTTCTTTCCTCGTGGAGCAGACGGATCCGGAGCGGTTCTACACCGACCTCGCGAACGACACGATCACGCTCCTCTCGCGGCACGAGCCGCTCACCGGCCGGCTCGTCCTCGACGTCGGTGCTGGCTCGGAGCAGTTCGGACGTGAGTTCGTGACCCGCGGAGCGCGCTACGTTGCGGTCGACCTGGATCGGGAGGCGCTCAGCCCGGGCCCGTCCAAGGGCGCGGTGGTCGGCCGCGGCGAGCAGATTCCCATCGCCGACGGCAGCGTCGACATCGTGATGGCCAACAACGTCATGGAGCACGTGCCCAGCCCCGGCCTCCTGGGAGACGAGATGGTGCGCGTTGTCCGGCCCGGGGGCCTCGTCTTCATCTCCTACACCGCCTGGGCGTCGCCCTGGGGCGGTCATGAGACGTCGCCCTGGCACTGGTTCGGGGGCCGCTACGCGGCTGAGCGGTACGAACGCAAGAACGGCCGCCCTCCCAAGAACGTCTTCGGCGAGTCCATGCACCCGACGTCCGTGGCAGGCGGCCTTCGCTGGGCTCGCAGCCACCCGGACGCCTGGCTCATCGAGGCAGCGCCCCGCTACCACCCCGACTGGGCCGACGGTGTGCTCAGCCTCCCGGGCATCCGTGAGGTGCTCACGTGGAACCTCATGATGGTTCTGCGCCGCACGTGAGGCGGGTGCCGCACGTCGGTGGGCTCACCTGGGCGGGACTGCTCGTCGTGTGGACCGTGGCGTGGTCGGTCACTCCCGGGCAGATCGCCGAGGACACCAAGAACGACCTCTACGTCGACCCCTGGGGCTTCCTGGGTCGGGCGCTGCACCTGTGGGACCCGCAGGTCACCTGGGGAGGCCTGCAGAACCAGGCGTTCGGCTACCTGTTCCCGATGGGTCCGTTCTTCGGCCTCGGGTCCGAGGTGTTCCCCATGTGGGTCGTGCAGCGACTGTGGTGGATGACGTTGCTCACCGCCGGTTTCGTCACGGTGCTCGGGTTGCTCCGGGACCTGGACGTGGGGACTCCGGGTGTCCGAACGATCGCGGCCCTGGCCTACACGCTGGCACCTAGGGTCGTGAGCACGATCGGCGGCCTGTCGTCGGAGGCTCAGCCTCAGCTGCTGGCTCCGGCCATCCTGTGGCCCCTCGTCCTCATCGACCGTGGACGGCTCGGGGTGCGCCGAGGGGTGGCGCTGAGTGGTCTCGCCATCCTCTGTTGCGGTGGTGTCAACGCGACAGCCACCGCGTTCGCGATCCTGCCCTCGGCGATCTGGCTGCTGACCCGGCAGGCATGGTGGCGACGGTCCACCACGTGGGCCTGGGGCCTGGCGGTCGGCGCGGCGACCTCCTGGTGGCTCGTGCCGCTGGTCGTCATGGGTCGGTACTCCCCGCCGTTCCTCGACTGGATCGAGAACGCTCGGACGGTCTCGTCTCAGATCACCCTGCTCGACGTCCTGCGAGGGACGACCCACTGGCTCGGGCACCTCGTCACGCCGGGTGGCGCCTGGTGGCCGGCCGGCTTCGAGCTGTCGTCGTCCCGGACGAGCATCGTGCTGACCACGTGCGTCATGGCTGCCGGCCTCGTCGGCCTTGCGCTCGGCCCCAGGGGCCACCGTGCCTTCCTCTGGACCCTCCTCGTCTGCGGTGTGGTCGCGATGAGCGTGCCGCACGGAGGTCCCTTCGACTCGCCTCTCGTGACGTCAGCGCAGACGGCTCTGGACGGACCGCTCGTCGCTCTGCGCAACATCCACAAGGCTGATCTCCTCGTCAGGCTCCCGCTGGCCGTCGGCCTGGCGCACCTGCTCGGACTCCTCGCCGTCTGGCGCCCTCGTCGAGGGTTGCTGCGAACTGGTGCGCTCGTGGCAGCTGTGGGGGTCGTGGTGGGTGCCGCAGCCCCGGCATTCGGCGGCGCCATCGCCACCCGTGGCACCTTCACCGAGATGGCGCCGCAATGGCGGGAGCTGGGTGCTTGGCTCGACTCCCGCGAGGGGGAGCGCGCGCTCATTGTGCCTTCGGCCAACTTCGGGGAGTACTCCTGGGGACGCACGATCGACGAGCCGCTGCGAGCACTGACATCCGCCCCGTATGCCGTGCGCGACGCGGTGCCGCTCACGCCGGCAGGCACGATCCGACTGCTCGACGAGGTGGAGAGGCGGATGCAGACCGGACGGTCCCTCGAGGGCGCCACGACGATGCTGCGCGCGGCAGGCGTGCGCCACCTCGTGCTGCGCAACGACCTCGTGCCGAGCGAGAGCGGTCAACCGCCCGTGGCGATCGCCCGCTCAGCCCTGACCAACACGCCTGACATCACGTTCACCCGTGGCTTCGGCCAGACCCGGCTCGACGCGGCTGGGGTACGGGTCTTCCCCGTCGAGGTCTTCACCCTCACGGGAGAGGTGTCGCCCGAGCTCGCCCTCTGGGAGGTGGACGAGGTCGTCGGCGCGACCGGTGCCCCCGAGGACCTCGCCCGGATGGCTGACGCAGGTCTCGACGGGCGCCCGGTCATCTTCGACGGGGACCGCACCGACGAGCTCGAGCCACTGTCAGCGGTCGTGACTGACGGCTTCCGCGCCAGGACTCGGTGGTTCGGTGCGCCACGGGGCCAGGACGTCTCGAGCGGCCTCGACGCACAAGCTGCGCAGGCGGCCCCCGACTACCTGCCCTGGCCGGAGGTGCATCGCCGGTCGGTCGTGGACCTGACCGGAGTCCGGGCCGTCCGGGCCAGCTCATCGCTCGCAGAGGACTTCGGCTTCGCGGGCCTCCAACCAGCCCACCGGCCCTTCGCCTCCCTCGACGGGAACCCACGGACCGCGTGGGCGACCATGTGGGACACCAGTCCCGAGCTCACCATCACCCTCGAGCAGGAGATGGACCTCGCGGAGGTGACGATCAGCTCATGGGCGGATCGGGTGAGGTTCGGCGAAGGGCTGGGCATCGCGACGCGGGTGACGGTGCGGACCGACGCCGGGTCGGTGGACGCACGCCTCCCCGAGTCGGGGGAGCCGACGAAAGTGACCCTGCCCGCCGGTCGGACCTCCAGCGTGAGGATCGCGATTCGCGACACCACGGGCGGAGCGCCGAGCCGGGTCGTCACCGGGCTGTCGGAGGTCGTCCTCCCGGGGATCACCGCGGGCGAGGTCGTCGTGACTCCGTCCAGGCCGGCGCAGCCCGCCGACACCGCGATCCTGGATGCGGGTCTCATCGGCAAGGACGGGTGTGCGGCGCTTCCGGCGCGGCACACCTGCTTCAGCGGCGAGCTCGTGGATCCGGAGTCGACCGGTCGCCTGGTGCGGGACGTCGATGGCCTTGCCGAAGGGCAGCGAGCCCTCCGCGGCACCCTGGCCGTCGACCCGCTCCGTCCACCCGAGGACCTCATGACGGTTCCGGGCGTCGACGTCACGGCCAGCAGCCTTCGGGGATACGCGCCGGCCATCCTCCCTGTCGGGGTTGTCGACGGAGACGGCCGGACCGCGTGGAGTCCCTCGCCCAGCGACGGGAGCCCCTCCCTGACGGTGACCCTGGACCAGCCGACGACGATCACGTCCCTGAGGCTCCAGACGCGACAGGAGTGGGCCAAGAAGGAGGCGCCGGCCGTCGTCATCGAGGTCGACGGGACCGAGGTGACACGGCGCCTGCAGTCCACAGGTGTGCTCACGATCCCGCCGACCACCGGCAGCAGGCTCACGCTGACGTTCGTCGCCGTGCCCGGCAGGAACCGTCCCGGCATCGGGGCGCTCGAGCTGGAGGAGCTGGAGCTCTTCGGGCACCCTTTCGCCCGGCCCCCGCAGGAGCTGCGCGGCTCCTGCGGGTCAGGACCGGAGGTCATGGTCGACGGACAACGCATCCGCACCTCAGCCGTCGGCCCACGATCGGCCCTCTTTGGTCTGGGTGAGTTCGCCTGGCAGGCCTGTGCACCCGTGGCCGTGTCGGACGCAGATGGTCACCGGGTCGTCGTCGAACCCTGGCGCGGTCTCGCCCCACGCACCGTCGTCATCGCTCCACTCGAGGCTCGCCCAGCCGCAGGTCCCGAGACCGTCGCCCATGGGCGCGCTGACGTCGGGGTCGTGGACGCCACCATCGGTGTGGGTCGCAAGCGGCTGCTGGTCATGGCCGAGAACTCCAACGATGGCTGGAGAGCCGAGCTCGGAGGTGTCGATCTGCAGCCCCAGGTGGTCGACGGCTGGCGCCAGGGCTTCGTCGTGCCCGAGGGGGCGTCAGGGCAGCTGAGCATCGACTTCGTGCCGGACACGCCCTATCGCTGGGCGCTGCTCGTCGGGGGTCTGCTCGTCGGAGCCCTGGCCCTTGCCGCCGCCCTGCCCGACCGCAAGCGCCGCATGGTCGATCACCGCCCACGTCCGATCGTGCGTCGACGCCTGGTCGAGCTCGGCGTGGTGGGCGTCTCGGCTCTGCTCGCCGGACCGGTCGGGCTGGCCACCGGTGTGGGGGTGGTCGCCCTCGTGCGAGCTCTTCCGGTTCGTCGCGAGGTGTGGCCGGTCGTGGTCGCAGCGCTCGGCGTCGCCGCGGCCCTCATCCAGGCCGGGCTCTCACCCGGTGCGGTGGGTGCCCCGGGAGTCGAGGGCACCGTGCGTCTCCTCGTCCTCGCCGCCATCTCGCTGGCGGTGACGTCGTCGGTTCAGGAGGCGTCCCGCAAGGCGTGAGCTGGGAACCTCGACCCAGTGATGGCTCACCGTGGCCAGGAGCAGGCTGACAGGTAGGCCGACGGCGAGGAGCGGCCACAGACCGCCGGCGAACTCAGGGACTCCACTCACGGCATACAGGGCAGTGAAGACCGGGAGGTGCCAGAGGAAGAGGCCGTAGCTGGTGACGCCCAGCCACCGGGCGACCGGCCTCGAGAGGGCAGCGCGATAGGCCGAGGCGCCTCCCTGGGTCAGGGGAAGCAGCAGTCCGAGGGCAACGACGCCGGACAGCGCCGTGCGGATGACCAGCTGCGAGGCGGTTGCCGGCTCCAGGGTCAGGGAGCCGGTGATCGGTGCTGTGGAGAGCAGGTAGGCGCCGCCGGCCAGCGCAAGGCACATGGTGGTGTCCGAGCCCCAGGAGCGCAGGCGCCGCGAGATCGTGTGCCCGGGCACGAGCAGGGCCTCTGCGCAGACCATGCCCACGACGAAGTGCGGGGCGCGCGCATGCAGCCATCGCTCGTAGAGGACGTCCTCGCCGAAGCCCGCCCCTCCGCCGAGACCGGACGTGAGCGTCAACGCCACGGCCAGGCCGGACAGCACCACCAAGGGCAGAGCCGGACGACGTCGACGCAGGGGCTGCAGCGCGAGGACGACGAGAGGCAGGGCCACGTAGAACGCGATCTCCGTGGAGATGCTCCAGGACTGACCGAAGGAGGGAATCCACGCGTCGGAGAAGTAGATCTGCAGGCCGGCTGCGTGGATGAGGGCGTCACGAGTGGGCGGGTGGGTGAGGACGACCACTACGACGAGGGTCAGCCAGTAGGCAGGCAGGATGCGAGCTGCTCGGCGGACGGCATACCCCACGAGGTCCAACCGCTTGTCAGCGTCGCCCGCGATGAGGCCCCGATGGAGCAGGAAGCCCGAGAGCGCGAAGAAGATCGCCACACCGAAGTCACCTCTGGCCCACAACCTGCCGAGGAGACCACTGCCCACACCGAAGCCGCTGAGGTAGGCCGCATGTGTCATGACGACGAGCCCGACGGCGACTGCCCTGAGCCCGTCGAGGGCAGGGATGAGGACCACTGCACCGTGGGGTGCGGATCGGACCTCGGACGGGCGCATCTCCGCATGCTAAACGAGTCCCGTGTCCTGCCCCCGAGATGACCTCGCAGTTGAATACCGGCTGGTAGGGTCACCCCAACCTCGCCCAATGCTTGCTGAGACAAAGGTGTCCCACAGATGCGCAGAATCATCGGTCTGGTCCTCATGGGCCTCGCCGGCTTCTTGGTCACGACCGCGTTGCTGGCCCTGATCTACATACCCGGACAGGTGAAGAAGACCCCGCTCGACACGGACTCGAGCACGCGTCTGCAGGGTCAGGCGACGGCGTTGCCCAGCGGGGACGGCGCGCCCGTCAAGGCGCTGAGCCGCACCGTGGCCGATGGCACGAAGTCTGACGGTGACGTGGTCGTGTTCGACACCTTCACCTGCCTGATCAAGGACCCGAGCGGTGACTCGCCGGACTGCGTCGACGACACGGACCCCGAGAAGCGGCTCGTGACGGCGTCGACCGACCGTTTCGCCACCGACCGCAAGACGGGTGTGGCGGTCAACGACGAGAAGTACATCGGCGACGCCAAGCCGCACGAGGGCCTGGTCAACAAGTTCCCGTTCGACGTCGAGAAGAAGACCTACCCGTTCTGGGACGGTCTCCTCGGCCGCGCCGTCGACGCGAACTTCGAGGGCGAGGAGAAGGTCAACGGCTGGAACACCTATAAGTTCGTCATCGACGTGCAGGACGAGCCGGCCGAGATCGCCAAGGGCATCCAGGGCAGCTACTCGTCGCTCAAGACGATGTTCGTCGACCCCCGCACCGGCGCGATCCAGAAGCAGACCGAGCAGCAGGAGCGCGTGCTCGACAACGGCACCACCGTCCTCGACCTCGACTTCGGGTTCACCGACGAGACCGTCGCGGCCAACATCAAGGACGCCAAGGCCAACGACTCGCGGCTCGGGCTGGTCGGCAACCTCCCGCTGATCGCCGGCCTCCTGGGTCTGATCGCGGGTGCTGCAGGGTTCTTCCTCTGGAACAGTGCGCGTCGCGCCGATGGCGAGGGCGACCCGGCCGTCGCCGGTGATCGTGGCGGGGACGGTGGCACCCACAACGACACCGACACCCTCGACGTCTTCGGTGCTGACGAGGACTCAACTCGCAGCCGCGCCGACCTGCACCGTTCCTGAGATGTTCGGCGTGACCACGTGAGCGCCGTGGGCACGTGCGCGCCGTAGTCACCGGTGGCGCCGGGTTCCTCGGCTCTCACCTGTGCGAGGCGCTCATCCGGCGGGGAGACGAGGTCGTGTGCCTCGACAACTTCCTCACCGGTGCTCCGGCGAACGTCGCCCACCTCGTCGAGGAGCCCGGGTTCCGGCTGATCCGGTCCGACGTCACCGACTTCGTCCACGTCGGTGGCCGGGTGGACCTCG
The DNA here is from genome assembly GCF_979258975.1 of Knoellia sp. AC549. Taxonomy (NCBI): domain Bacteria; kingdom Bacillati; phylum Actinomycetota; class Actinomycetes; order Micrococcales; family Intrasporangiaceae; genus Knoellia; species Knoellia sp. AC549. Next base: position 3,782,623 of record NZ_OZ409890.1, on the reverse strand, counting down.
TCCTGCACTTCGCGAGCCCGGCGTCACCGATCGACTACCTCAAGCTGCCGATCGAGACGCTCAAGGTGGGATCGATCGGCACCCTGCACGCCCTGGGCCTGGCTCGGGACAAGGGCGCCAGGATCATCCTGGCCTCGACGTCCGAGGTCTACGGCGACCCCGAGGTGCACCCGCAGCCCGAGACCTACTGGGGGCACGTGAACCCGGTCGGTCCGCGCGGCGTCTACGACGAGGCGAAGCGGTATGCCGAGGCGCTGACCCTCGCCTACCGCAACACCCACCAGGTCGACACCGGCATCGTGCGGATCTTCAACACCTTCGGGCCGAGGATGCGGCCCGACGACGGTCGCGCCATCCCCAACTTCATCCGCCAGTCACTGGCCGGTGAGCCGGTCACCGTGGCCGGGGACGGGTCGCAGACCCGGTCGATCTGCTACGTCGACGACCTCGTGGAAGCCATCCTGCGCATGGCCGACGGCCGGCACCAGGGGCCGGTCAACATCGGCAACCCGCACGAGATCTCGATGCTCGACCTGGCCCGCAAGGTCATCGACCTCACCGGGTCCTCGTCGCCGGTGGTCCACATCGAGCGACCGGTGGACGACCCCACGGTGCGGCAGCCGGACACCACCCTGGCGCGCGAGGTCCTCGACTGGGAGCCCAAGGTCGACATCGACGAGGGTCTGGCCCGCACCATCGCGTGGTTCCGCGAGGTGCACCCCTGGTCGGGTCCCTGAGGCTCAGGACGCTGCGGGCCGTCGGCAGACGAAGATCGCCGTCCCGGGGATGACCTTCCCGCGTGTGGGGGACCAGCCTCCCCACGTCGCCGTGTTGTCCTCCGGCCACTCCGGCTCGACGACGTCCTCGACGACGAGGCCACCGGCGACGATCTCGCGGATCCGGTCGCCCATGGTGCGGTGGTGCTCGACATAGGTGGCCCGGCCCGCACCGTCGGACTCGACGTAGGGCGTGCGGTCGAAGTAGCTGAGCCGCGCCGTCAGCCCGGACTCGGTGGGGTCGTCCGGGAACGCCCACCGGATCGGGTGGGTCGTCGAGAAGACGAACCGGCCACCGGGGCGCAGCACCCGCGCCACCTCTGCCATGACCGCTGCGCTGTCCGCGACGAAGGGCACGACGCCGTATGCCGTGAAGACCGTGTCGAACGACGCGTCACCAAAGGGCAGGGCGAGGCCGTCACACTGCACGAGAGGTGGAGCCACCCCGGTGCGCTCACTCACCTCGAGACCGACGCGCAACATCCCCGCTGACAGGTCCGAAGCCACGACCGAGGCACCCACGTGCCGCTTCAGCCAGCGGGCGCACTGACCCGCCCCGGCCCCGATCTCCAGGATCCGCTGGTCCGACGACGCGCTGAGCAGGTCGAGCATCTCCTCGGTCCACCCCTCGGGACCCCAGACGAACTCGTCGTCGCCGAGGAACGAGCCGTGCTCGGCGTAGTACCCCGCTGCCTCGCCGTCCCACCAGGCCCGGTTCGCGGTGTGGGTCTCGTCCGTGTCGGCGGTGCGCCGCCCGACGTCGTCGCTCACCGGCATACCCCGCTTTGACCGCTCACGGACAACCTCGGTAGGGTGGCCGAGCATTCGCGTGTGCTCTCGCCTGCCCACAAGGGCGGAAGAGCCCGTCGAACGGCACCAGTACCAACCCTCATCCATCTGTCCACATCGGAGTTCCTACTACATGACTGCCAGCACGGTCGAAACGACCGCCCCTCAGATCGCCATCAACGACATCGGCTCTGAGGAAGACCTTCTCGCCGCCATCGACGCGACGATCAAGCACTTCAACGACGGCGACATCGTCGAAGGCATCATCGTCAAGGTCGACCGCGACGAGGTCCTGCTCGACATCGGCTACAAGACCGAGGGTGTCATCCCCTCGCGTGAGCTGTCGATCAAGCACGACATCGACCCCAACGAGGTCGTCAAGGTCGGCGACGAGGTCGAGGCCCTCGTTCTCCAGAAGGAGGACAAGGAAGGCCGCCTCATCCTGTCCAAGAAGCGGGCTCAGTACGAGCGCGCCTGGGGCACCATCGAGAAGGTCAAGGAAGAGGACGGCGTCGTCACCGGCACCGTCATCGAGGTCGTCAAGGGTGGACTCATCCTCGACATCGGCCTGCGCGGCTTCCTCCCCGCCTCCCTCGTCGAGATGCGCCGTGTCCGCGACCTCCAGCCGTATGTCGGCAAGGAGATCGAGGCCAAGATCATCGAGCTCGACAAGAACCGCAACAACGTGGTCCTGTCGCGTCGCGCGTGGCTCGAGCAGACCCAGAGCGAGGTCCGCACGACCTTCCTCAAGGAGCTCCAGAAGGGCCAGGTCCGTTCGGGCGTCGTGTCCTCCATCGTCAACTTCGGTGCGTTCGTGGACCTCGGCGGCGTCGACGGTCTCGTCCACGTCTCGGAGCTGTCCTGGAAGCACATCGACCACCCGTCCGAGGTCGTCGAGGTCGGTGACGAGGTCACCGTCGAGGTGCTCGACGTCGACATGGACCGCGAGCGTGTCTCCCTGTCGCTGAAGGCGACGCAGGAGGACCCGTGGCAGCACTTCGCGCGCACGCACGCCATCGGTCAGGTCGTGCCTGGCAAGGTCACCAAGCTCGTACCGTTCGGCTCCTTCGTGCGCGTCGAGGACGGCATCGAGGGCCTGGTCCACATCTCCGAGCTGGCCGAGCGCCACGTGGAGCTGCCGGAGCAGGTCGTCACCGTCGGCGCCGACATCTTCGTCAAGGTCATCGACATCGACCTCGAGCGTCGTCGCATCTCGCTCTCGCTCAAGCAGGCCAACGAGGACGGCGCCGGACTCACCGAGTTCGACCCGACCCTCTACGGCATGGCAGCCGAGTACGACGAGGCCGGTGCCTACAAGTACCCCGAGGGCTTCGACTCCGAGACCAACGAGTGGCTCGAGGGCTACGAGAAGCAGCGTGAGGTCTGGGAGAAGCAGTACGCCGAGGCGCACTCCCGCTGGGAGGCGCACCGCGCCCAGGTCGACGAGGCCGCCAAGGCCGACGCCGAGGCCGCTGCCGGTGGCGACAACGCCACGTCCTACAGCAGCGACTCGTCCTCCTCGTCCTCTGCGTCCGACTCGGACGACGAGGGCACGGACTCGCGTCCGGCCGCTCCCGTGGCCAACGAGGGCACCCTCGCCTCCGACGAGGCCCTCGCCGCACTGCGCGAGAAGCTCACCGGAAACTGAGCCGACCGGCATACCTCGCGTATGCCGTGACGCACGACCGAAGGCCCGGTTCCCCTCGCGGGGACCGGGCCTTCGGCCTGTCCGGGAGATGATGCGACGAAATCTCGGCCACACTCAACCGATCGGGTCAGGCACTCGTAGAGATGGCTGACAGGCGGGACGGGCTGAACCGGACGACGGGGGGCGATGTGCAGACATCGAAGGGGGCGGATGCCGAGTTCACGGCCTTCGTCGAAGGGGCGCAACCGAGGTTGTCCCGCGTGGCGGTGCTGCTCACCGGCAACCGCGCAGTGGCTGAGGACCTGCTCCAGGAGGCCTTCATCCGCACCTACCTCAGCTGGGGCAGGGTGCGGCCCGAGGGTGCGTACTCCTACACGCGCAAGGTCCTCGTCAACCTCAACACCGACCGGTGGCGTCGCCGGCACCTCGAGCCCGTCGTCGGCGACCTCGGCGATCTGCACGTCAGCGGCGCCGCGTCACGGGCCTACGCCACGGTCGACCATCGCGACGACATCGTGCACGAGCTCGCGGGCCTGAGCCAGCGTGAACGCACGATCGTCGTCCTCCGCTACTACTTCGACCTCAGCGAGCGCCAGGTCGCCGAAGAACTCGACATCTCCGTCGGAACAGTGAAGTCCACGTGCTCCCGAGCGCTCTCGCGCCTCGGAACGCAGCGCGTGGAGGAAGGAAGGTTGTCATGAGCCCGATCAGTGAGGACGAGCTCCGCGCCAGGCTCAAGGACGTGCGGCCGTCACCGGCCCGTTCGGGTTTCGCGGAGCGAGTCGTCGACCAAGGACGTCGGCGCCGCCGTCGGCAGCGCTGGGTGATGGGGGCGGCTGCCGCCGCCGCAGTCGCGGTCATCGGAGGGGGAGCCCTCGCGATCGGGGACCAGATCGGGCGCGAGGACGCCCTTCCGGCCTCACCCACGCCCACACCGACGCAGCCCGAGGTGACGCCGACGGTGACCGGCACGTCGTCGCCGTCGCCGAGTGCGACGGCCACGAGCACCCCTGCACCCTCCGTGACCCCCACGGCAACGCCGACGGCGTCGGCGTCGCGCCCGACGGCTTCCGCCACGTCAGTCCCCTCGTCCACGCCCACGCGGACCACCGCCCCGGAGCCCACACCCACGTCCACTCCTGCCCCGGAGGTGACGCCGACCAGGCCGCCGACCATCGAACCGGCGTGGGAGACGGTCAACCCGATCACGTTGCTCCACGCCAGGTCGTGGACCCCCACCAACGCGTTCGCCGGACCATGTGGCAGAGAGGTCTCCGCCATCGCCGGCCTGCGTCACTCCTACCGATCCGACGCGCGTCGCAACGACACTGGCGAAGGCCAGGCCGACGGCGAGATCTACGAGTTCTTCGTCGACGAGGCCAATGCGGTCGACTTCATGAACGACCTGCGCAACCAGGGCCGCAGGTGCCTGTCCACCACGGACGGCGCCATCGGTGGGGTCGTCGAGGGACTGAGCGGGCCGTGGAGTGACGGACTCGCCCTGAGCTACTTCTCGACCCAGCCGGCCGTGACGGGTGGGTCGGTCGTCCTCGCGGTCCGGTCAGGGCGCGCCGTGACCCTGTCGAGCGCGTCCGGTTCGTTCACTCGCACCGACCGTGTCGACCCGGCACTCATCCGGGCTGCGCGACCGTCCGTGGAGCACGTGTACCCCCAGCTGTGTGGCTTCACGAAGGCGGGCTGCTGACGGCCGAGGCGGTTGCCGTGGAGCCTTCTCGTGCGAGAGTGGCTCCATGGCACGCACCATCGCGACGAACTCAGTGGTGGACCTCGACGGGCTGCTGGACTTCGTCCGGCCCCGCCACAACCTCGTCCTCATGACCACGCGCAGGGACGGGCGTCCGCAGGCCTCGCCGGTCACCGGAGGAGTCGACCAGGCGGGGCGCATCGTCATCTCGACCTACCCCGAACGAGCCAAGACCGCCAACGTCCGTCGGGATCAGCGGGTCAGCGTCCTGGTTCTCTCCGACGACTTCGGCGGAGCCTGGGTCCAGGTCGACGGCGACTGTGAGGTCATCGACACGCCAGAGGCGGCGGACGCCCTCGTCGACTACTACCGCTGCATCTCGGGGGAGCACCCCGACTGGGACGAGTACCGGCGGGCCATGCGTGAGCAGGACAAGTCACTGCTCCGCATCACGCCGACGCGGTGGGGGCCCGTCGCGACGGGCGGGTTCCCGGCTCGACTGGAGGCTGGGCACTCGCCGACAGGTCCGTGACGAGGCCGCGCGGCGGGCGAGTCGTGAGCTGGGCAGGGCTGGCGATCCTGCGGCTGGTTCCCCGCGCGTCGCGGCCGGCACCCGGCCCGCATAGGTTGTGCCCATGTTGCGCGTGGGTCTCACCGGTGGAATCGGGTCCGGCAAGTCGACGGTGGCACGCGCGCTCGCGGACCTCGGCGCCGTCATCGTCGACGCGGACGCGGTGGCGCGAGAGGTCGTCGAACCCGGTATGCCGGCGCTCGCGGCGATCAGGGACCGCTTCGGTGACGCTGTGTTCGGCCCAGACGACACGTTGGACCGGCCGGCCCTCGGCCGGGTCGTCTTCGGGAACCCGGGCGCCCTGACGGACCTGGAGGCGATCACCCACCCGGCGATCTGGGAGAGAACCGCGGAGCTCATGGGTGCCGTGCCCCCCGAAGCCGTGGTCGTCCACGACATGCCGCTCATCGTCGAGAAGGATCTGGGAGCCGGCTATCACCTCGTCGTCGTCGTGGGTGTCGACGAGGCCGAGCGACGCGATCGACTCGTCCGCGACCGTGGCATGGACGTCAAGGACGCCCAGTCCCGCATCGACGCACAGGCCGGCGACGCTGCCCGCCGCGCCGCTGCCGACATCTGGCTCGACAACAACGGCACCCGTGACCACCTCCAGGTGGAGGTTCGCCGGTTGTGGGCCGAGCGTCTCGAGCCGTTCAACGAGAACCTGCTCCACGGCATACGTGCTCGTCGTCCGGACGCGCTCACGCTGAGCGAACCGAGCGGCGACTGGCCGGCCCAGGCAGCGCGGCTCATCGCCCGCATCCAGAGGGCCCTGGGGGAGCGGGCGGTGACGGTGGACCACATCGGCTCCACGGCGGTCCCCGGGCTCGTCGCCAAGGACGTCATCGACCTGCAGGTCGGCGTGCGGAGCCTGGCCGATGCCGACGCCGGGGAGTTCGTGGAAGCGTTGGCGCGCACCGGGTTTCCTCGGGTGGAGGGCAACGTCAGCGACAACGGCAAGAGCGGGGAGCCGTGGCCCAAGAGGTTCCACGGCAGCGCCGATCCTGGACGGGTGGCGCACGTCCACGTGCGCGAGGTCGACAGCCCGGGTCATCGGTGGGCGCTCGACTTCCGCGACTGGTTGCGGTCGGACGCGGGCGCACGGGACGACTACGCAGCCCTCAAGCTGGACCTGCTCGCGCAGGGCCTCAGCACCTCCGACTACGCCGCGGCCAAGGAGCCGTGGTTCGACGCGGTCCACGCGCGCGTGACGGGTCACTCGCCGGGGTAGCGCACCCCGATCTGCGCTCGGACGTCGTCGAGCACCTCCATGATCCGCAGGGTCTCGGCCGCGGGCAGCAGCGGGCTCTCGGTGAGGCCGGCGTCCACGCAGCGGGCTGCCTCGCACAGCTCGAAGTGGAGGCCGTGGGTGCGGTCCTCGGGCTCCCACGAGAGGTCGGTCGCAGCGTCGCGGGACACGAAGCGGACCCGTGACGGGGCGTACCAGCTGCTGGTCGGGTTGTCCGGGTCGCCGAGCTCGAGCCGTCCGGCGGTGCCGTTGATGCTCGCTCGCGTCCAGGTGCGTGACGTCATCGTGGCGTGGAGGAGGCCGCGGCCGCCCCGGCTGCCGGTCACGAGGATGCTCTCCTCGGCGTCGACGCCCTCGTCGGTGAGGCGCCCGGTGGCGGTCACAGAGTCGATGCCACCGAGCGCGAAGGACGCGAACGACGTGGGATAGATCCCGAGGTCGAGCAGGGCGCCGCCGGCGAGGGCGGGGTCGGAGAGGCGCTGCGGGCCACCGGGGTGGAGCGGCTGGCCGTGGTCGGCGAAGACGGTCTCGACCTCACCGAGCAGCCCGTCCTCGAGGCACTGGCGCGCGACGTCGATGCCGGGCAGGAAGCGCGTCCACATGGCCTCCATCGCGAGGAGCCCCTTGGCCTTCGCGCTGTCGAGGATGTCGCGGGTCTCACCGGCGTTGCGCGCAAAGGCCTTCTCGACGAGGACGTGCTTGCCGGCATCGAGCGCGAGCCGCGCGTGCGCGTGGTGCTCGGAGTGCGGGGTGGCGACGTAGACGATGTCGACGTCGGGGTCGTTGACCAGCTCTTCATAGGACCCGTATGCCGTGTGCGCACCGAACTCGTCCGCGAAACCCTGCGCTCGGGTCAGCTCGCGCGAGGCGACGGCCTGGATCACCTGGTCGGTCTCGGCCCGCAGGGCGGTGGCCGTCGAGCGGGCGATCCCACCGGGACCGAGGATGCCCCACCGGAGGGTGGGTGCGGTACGGGGGTCGGGGGTGCGGGGGGCGGGGAGTGTCGTGGTCACGAGTCCATCGTCTCGCACCGGCTCAGGAGATGCCGCCTGCGTCCCACCTCCGGTCGCCGGGGTCATTCCCTTTCAGTGCGGGGCCAGCGGTGAGAGGATGACGCGTCAAGGTTAAGGAGCACGATGAACCCAGGACGGTGCCACCGACGTCGACCAGCAGCCGCACTCCTCGTGGTCACCGTGCTGATGCTGACCGGGTGCCAGGACGATGGCGCCCCTGACGCCGCGGCGACGCAGCAGACGACCGAGGCCGGGGCCGGAACCGGACTGACCAACCCCGTGTGGCGCAGCAACTTCCCGGACCCGCAGATCGTCGAGGACGAGGACGGCTACGTCGCCTTCGCCACGAACGGCAACGGTATGAACGTCCAGACCCTGACCAGCACGGACCTCGTCGACTGGAGCCAGGGGTCGGACGCGCTGCCCGAGCTGCCCGCCTGGACCTTCCCGGGCAAGGTGTGGGCTCCCGAGGCGGCACCCTTCGGCGAGTCCTGGGTCATGTACTACACGACCAGGGCGCCCAACCCGGACATCCAGTGCATCGGCGTCGCCGTCGCGGACGAGCCGGAGGGGCCCTACCTCGACAGCAGGCCCGGACCGCTGGTCTGCGAGGCGGACCGGGGCGGGTCGATCGACGCCTCGCCGTTCGTCGCTGCGGACGGCAAGGCCTACCTGTACTGGAAGAACGACGGGAACGCCGTGGGTGTCGACACCTGGATCTCCGTCCAGCCGCTGTCACCGGACGGCACCGGCGTCGTCGGCAAGCCACGACAGCTGCTCAAGCAGGACCTCACCTGGGAGGGGGAGCTCGTCGAGGCCCCGAGCCTGTTCGAGCGCGACGGGGTGTTTCACCTCTTCTACTCGGCCAACGACTTCGGTTCCGACCGGTATGCCGTGGGGCACGCGACGTCGTCGTCACCGCTCGGGCCCTTCGTCAAGACTCCCGAACCGGTGCTCGTGAGCACCGAGGTCGCGGCCGGTCCGGGCCACTGCTCCCTCGTCGAGAAGGACGGGCGGGTCTGGATGGTCTACCACGCGTGGGCTCCGGACGCGGTCGGCTCGGACGTGCCCGGCCGGACCATGTGGCTCAGCGAGGTGACCTTCGACGGGAAGTCGGTCCGGGTCCAGCCGCCGGCGACGACAGGTGCGCGGCGTCCCTGAGCCGCGCCGCGGCATACGCAGGACTGACGGCGCGAACACCGAGACCGGCGGGGACTGTCAGTGGCACGGCATACCGTGGACTCATGCGTCCCACCACTGACCTGAAGCGCACCGTCGCACCGTTCCGGGTCGTCTCCGACTTCGAGCCCGCCGGTGACCAGCCGACGGCCATCAAGGACCTGACCCAGCGGATCAACGCCGGTCAGCAGAACGTCGTCCTCCTGGGCGCCACGGGCACCGGCAAGTCCGCGACCGCGGCCTGGCTCGTCGAGCAGGTGCAGCGGCCGACGCTCGTCATGGCCCCCAACAAGACGCTGGCCGCCCAGCTCGCGAACGAGTTCCGGGAGCTGTTGCCCAACAACGCCGTCGAGTACTTCGTGAGCTACTACGACTACTACCAGCCCGAGGCCTACGTCCCACAGACGGACACCTACATCGAGAAGGACAGCTCGATCAACGACGAGGTCGAGCGGCTGCGACACTCGGCGACGAACTCGCTGCTGACGCGGCGGGACGTCATCGTCGTCGCGTCCGTGTCGTGCATCTATGGCCTCGGCACCCCGCAGGAGTACGTCGACAGGATGGTGCAGCTGCGGGTGGGCGACGAGCTCGACCGTGACGACCTGCTCCGACGGTTCGTGCAGATGCAGTACACCCGCAACGACCTCGCCTTCACCCGCGGCACGTTCCGGGTGCGCGGGGACACGGTCGAGATCATCCCGATGTACGAAGAGCTGGCCGTGCGCATCGAGTTCTTCGGCGACGAGGTCGACAAGATCTACACGCTGCACCCGCTCACCGGCGAGATCGTGCGCGAGGAGACCGAGATGTATGTCTTCCCCGCCTCGCACTACGTCGCCGGCCCGGACCGCATGGAGCGCGCCATCGCCGGGATCGAGCACGAGCTCGAGGAGCAGCTCAAGACGTTCGAGAGCCAGGGCAAGCTGCTCGAGGCCCAGCGGCTCCGTATGCGCACCACCTATGACATCGAGATGATGCGCCAGGTGGGGTCGTGCTCGGGGATCGAGAACTACTCGATGCACCTCGACGGCCGCACCGCGGGCTCGGCGCCCAACTGCCTGCTCGACTACTTCCCCGAGGACTTCCTCCTCGTCCTCGACGAGTCGCACGTGACGGTGCCGCAGATCGGCGCGATGTACGAAGGCGACGCGTCCCGCAAGCGCACCCTGGTCGACCACGGCTTCCGGCTGCCGTCCGCGATGGACAACCGGCCGCTCAAGTGGGAGGAGTTCCTCGAGCGCATCGGCCAGACCGTCTACCTCTCGGCGACCCCGGGCAACTACGAGATGGCGCAGGCCGACGGAGTCGTCGAGCAGATCATCCGCCCGACCGGCCTCATCGACCCCGAGATCGTGCTCAAGCCGACCAAGGGCCAGATCGACGACCTGCTGCACGAGATCAACCAGCGAGCCGCGCGCAACGAGCGGGTGCTCGTCACCACGCTGACCAAGAAGATGGCCGAGGACCTCACCGACTACCTCCTGGACAAGGGTGTGCGGGTCCGCTACCTGCACTCCGACATCGACACCCTGCGCCGGGTCGAGCTGCTGCGCGAGCTGCGGATGGGGGAGTACGACGTCCTCGTCGGCATCAACCTGCTCCGTGAGGGACTCGACCTCCCCGAGGTGTCGCTCGTGTCGATCCTCGACGCCGACAAGGAGGGCTTCCTCCGGTCGGCGCGCTCGTTGATCCAGACCATCGGTCGTGCCGCCCGCAACGTCTCGGGGCAGGTCCACATGTATGCCGACAAGGTCACCCCCTCGATGCAGGAAGCCGTCGACGAGACGAGCCGTCGGCGCGCGAAGCAGGTCGCCTACAACCTCGAGCGAGGCGTCGACCCCCAGCCGCTGCGGAAGAAGATCGCCGACATCACCGACCTGCTCGAGCGCGAGGACGCCGACACCGAGGCGCTGCTCGGCTCCGGTCGCGCCCGCTCGCGCGGGAAGAGCGACGGTGGCCGGGGTGGTCGCGGAGCGCTGGCAGCCGACGCCGTCACCGTGGGAGCCGGTCGGCTCGAGAACATCGCCGCCGGTGACCTGGCCAACCTCATCCAGGAGCTCACCACGCAGATGCACCAGGCTGCTGGTGACCTGCACTTCGAGCTGGCCGCGCGACTGCGCGACGAGGTCGGGGACCTCAAGAAGGAGCTCCGGCAGATGAGCGAGGGCACGAGGTGAGACCCCCCGACCTGAGCGGCGCGCCCGCATGACGCCCGAGGAGGTCAGCGCCTACGCCCTGGCCAAACCGGGCCCGTGGGCCGACCAGCCGTGGGAGGGCGACGACGTCGCCAAGGTCGGCGACAAGATCTTCGCCTTCCTCGGTGGACTGGGTGCGGCAGACGGGCCACGCGTGGGTGTCAAGCTCGGGTCGCGCGCGGAGGCCGACGAGTGGATCGCGGAGTTCCCCGACGACGCGAGCGTGTCGCCCTACATCGGACGCCACGGGTGGAACACGCTGGCGATCGGCGGGGCGATCCCCGACGACGCGTTGCGCGAGGCGATCGACACGTCCTACGACCTCGTCGTCACCAAGCTGCCGCGGGGTCAGCGACCGGCGAGCTCGTCGAGCAGCTCGAGCTGACGCGTCCAGGCGCTCGAGTCCACGTCGATGACGACGAAGTGGTCACCGTCCACCTCGCTCGACGTGGCGTCGGCGCCTGCACGAGTCGCAGCTGCCACGTAGTCCGTGGACTGGCTCAGCGGCACGGTCTCGTCGTCTCGACCGTGGATGGTCCGCACGGGGACGTCGAGGGGGATCTGTTGCTGGGGGTCGTAGGGACGGTCGGCGTCGGTGGGCGCGTGCCCCAGCAGCGCGGCGGCAGCCTCACCACCGAGGCCGGCGTCGTGCGCTGACCTCAGGTCGAGCACCCCGGCCTGTGAGAGGGCTCCGGTGACGGGGACCTTGGTGCGCTGCCACTGCGCCTGGTGCTGTCGTCCCGCTGCCCAGACCGCGAGGTGTCCGCCGGCGGAGTGACCGAGCGTCAGGGTCGTGGTCGTGTCGACGTCGTCGATCTCGGCGAGCCGGTCGATGGCGGCGTGGACGTCGTCGAACGTCGCCGGCGCGCCTCCACCGTTGCCCACCCGGCGGTACTCGATGTTCCAGGCGGTCCAGCCATGCTCTGTGAGCGAGGCGGCGAGCGGTCGGCCGAGCTCGAGGTCGTACTCCGCCTTCCAGAAGCCGCCGTGGATCACCACGACGACGCCCCTGCTCGTGCCCGTCGGCCGGGTCAGCTCACCGAACTGGCTCGGGTCGTCGCCATAGCTGATCCGCATCGGTCGGTCCTGTTCGTCGGTGCTGGGGGACTCTGACGGCCCACACGCCGCGAGAGGCAGGGTGGTCGCTGCCGCGATCACTGCTCTCCGGGTGGGCACCCCCGCAGCGTATGCCGCCACATCGTCACTGGCCGTCGCGAGCAAGCGCCGGTTCGCCGCAGTCCCATCCGCCGCTCGCGCGCTGAGCGCGCTCACGGCTCCCGCCACGCCCAGCCAGCGGCGAACCGACACCTACCCGCTCCTGGTCGTGTCTCCCCGCGGCTCGGACCTCGCTACGAACCTGTGCGACCAGCGGAGGGCGGGCCCACTTCGCTGGTCAGGATTCATCTCATGAGCGAAGCCATGCGAGCGGAGGGCGGGCCCACTCCGGTGGTCAGGATTCATCTCATGAGCGAAGCCATGCGGGCGGAGGGCGGGCCCACTCCGGTGGTCAGGATTCATCTCATGAGCGAAGCCGTGCGGGCGGAGGGCGGGCCCACTCCGGTGGTCAGGATTCATCTCATGAGCGAAGCCGTGCGGGCGGAGGGCGGGCCCACTCCGGTGGTCAGGATTCATCTCATGAGCGAAGCCATGAGAGAATCCTGACCAGCGGAGGGGAGTATCCCCAGCGCGGTCTCCTCGTCATCACGGCGTTTGTGTTCTCGCCCGGGGAGCCGGTCCGGCCTCACAGGGCGGGAGAGACCTCCGGACCTCACGTCCCGAACCCGGAAGGTGTCCGCGTTGCACTCCCTCACCACCCTCACGGCGGCGACGCCCTCGATGAACGTCGCCACCTGGCAGTGGTTCCTCACCATCGGCATCGCCGCGGCAGTCCTGCTCTTCGACGTCGTGATGATCGCCCGGAACCCGCACCGGCCGTCGACCAAGGAACTCACCATCACGCTGTCGTTCTACGTCGGCGCCGCGATCCTCTTCGGCATCTGGGTGTGGTTGAGCCACGGCAGCCAGCTCGCAGGTGAGTTCTATGCCGGATGGCTGACCGAGTACTCGCTCTCGGTCGACAACCTCTTCATCTTCCTGCTCATCATGGCCAAGTTCGCCGTGCCCGAGAAGTTCCAGCAGACCGCCCTCATGTGGGGCATCATCATCGCGATCGTCCTGCGCGGCATCTTCATCGCCGTCGGGGCGGCGGCCATCAACAACTTCTCCTGGGTCTTCTACATCTTCGGCGCGTTCCTCATCTACACCGCGGTCAAGCTCGCGACCGAGGGTGAGAGCGACGACGAGGAGTACGAGGAGAACCGCTTCATGAAGTGGGTCGAGTCGACGTTCCCCTCGACCAAGGAGTGGAGCACCAAGCTCCTCACCAAGGAGAACGGCAAGCGGGTCATCACGCCGCTCTTCATCGTCGTGCTGGCGCTCGGCACGACCGACCTGCTCTTCGCGCTCGACTCGATCCCGGCGATCTACGGACTGACCCAGGAGCCGTACCTCGTCCTGACGGCCAACCTCTTCGCCCTCATGGGTCTGCGCCAGCTGTACTTCCTCCTGGGCGGCCTGCTGCAGAAGCTCGTCTACCTCAGCCTGGGACTCTCGGTCCTGCTGGCGTTCATCGGCGTCAAGCTCATCCTGCACGCGCTCCACGAGAACGAGCTGCCGTTCCTCAACGGCGGCGAGCACTTCAACGTGCCGGACATCCCGATCGCGGTCTCGCTCGGCGCGATCGTCGTCATCCTCGGTGTCACGACCGTGGCCAGCCTCTGGAAGACGCGACGCGACGAGAAGGCGGAGATCAACGCCTGAGGCGAGCGGGCGGCATACACCGCTCGCACGCGTCTAGGACCCCGTCATCTCGGCGGGGTCCTTCCGCGTCCCGAGGCCCAGCACGATGGCCGACGCCAGCACGACGAGACCCATGCCGACCAGCTGCCACCCGTCGAGGAACTGGCTCAGGATGAGCAGGCCCGCGAGCGCGGCGACGGCGGGCTCCAGGCTGAGCAGGACTCCGAGGACCCGGGCGCTCATGCGACGCAGCGCCAGGAGCTCGAGGGAGTAGGGCAGCACGGACGACAGCACGGCGATGCCCAGGCCCTTGGCGAGGAGCTCGCCGTCCCAGTCGGGGACCGAGGCGATGCCGAGCGGCAGGGTCACGGCGCTGGCCACGACCATCGCGATGGCCAGCCCTTCGAGCTGGTCGAACTGCGCCCCGGTGTGCCCGCTGAAGACGATGTATGCCGCCCAGAAGGCTCCCGCGGTCGCCGCCAGTCCCAGCCCGGTGAGGTTGAGCTCCTCGAAGGGGACGGAGAGTGCCTCCGAGATGAGGAGCACCCCACCTGCCGCAGCGGAGACGGCGACGAGGTCGATCACGCGCCGCGACATGGCCGCAGCGAGCAGGAGGGGCCCGAGGAACTCGATGGTCACGGCGACCCCCAGCGGCAGGTGCGCGAGGGAGCTGTAGAACGTGAAGTTCATCAGCCCCAGGATGAGTCCGAAGGTGATGACCGTGCGCCACGCCCTACCCGAGTGTCCTCGCCAGCTGGGTCGGGCGTAGGCGACGAGGATGACCGTCGCGAAGAGCAGCCGCATGACGACCGATCCACCGGCCCCGATCTCGGGGACGAGGGTGGCCGCGAGTGCCCCGCCGAACTGCACCGAGAGGATGCCGATGAGGACGAGGACCGGCGCAGGCACACTCTCGAGTCGACGCACGTCGTCAGGTTAGGTCGCCCCACTCACCAGCCGCGGTCGCGCCACTCCGTGAGATGGGGTCGCTCGGCCCCGAGCGTGGTGTCGCCGCCGTGTCCGGGATAGACCCACGTGTCGTCGTCGTAGACGTCGAAGAGCCGGGTCGTGACGTCCTCGATGAGGCTGTCGAAGCTCTGGTACTCGTAGCGGGTCGTCGCCCCGACCCCACCGGGGAAGAGCGAGTCGCCGGTGAAGAGGTGCGTGTGCCCGCCGGGGTCGCCGTAGGCCAGCGCCACGGAGCCGGGCGTGTGGCCACGCAGGTGGACGACGTCGAGCTCGCACTGGCCCACCGTGATCCGATCGCCCTGTGCCAGAAGGACATCGGGCCGGACCGGGAGGGCTTCGGCGTCGTCGCGCCCGGCATACGTGCGGGGGTGGAACGCCTCGACCAGGTCGGGGAGCGCGCGCACGTGGTCCCAGTGCTGGTGGGTGGTGACGAGGTGCTCGAGGCCGCCGGTGCCTTCGTGGACGAGCGCGCCGAGCCGAACGGGGTCGTCGGCAGCATCGACGAGCAGCTGCTCCCCGGTGGCGCGACAGGTGAGGAGGTAGGCGTTGTTGGACATCTCTGACACGGCGACCTTGCGGATGACGAGGTGCTCCAGCTCGCGGACCTGGGTCGCGTCGCCCGGGGAGACGTCGCCGGTGTAGGTCGGGTCAGCGGCCATGGTCACAGCCCGGCCGTGAGCTCGGGCAGGCTCTCGCCCCGGACTCCGGACGGGTCCTGACGAGCCAACCAGCGCAGTATGCCGGCCCGCGAGCCGACGATGTCAGCGCCACCGTCGCCGATGGACCAGACGTCGCCCTCGTCGCTGCGGAGCGTGAGGGAGGGGGCAGTAGGCGCTCCCTGCTGGCGCTTGAGCTCGTTCTCGATGAAGAGGACCTGGAGGTCGCCGTCGAGGTCGTCGAAGCCGAACTCGGTGTCAAGGTCGACGTGGTGGTAGACGACCTCACGAAGCCGCATGAAGGGCAGCATGCCGCCCTTGAACGTCGGACCGCCGGGAGTGCGCTCGAGGACGAGGTCCCGGTGCTCGGGGGTGAGTCTCCGGAGCGCGGTGGCGAGCGGCCTGGCGGTCTGCTCGACGTCGTCGACCACGACGTCCGCCGGGCGGCCGACACCGGCGTCGATGTCGTCGTCGCGCGACTCCGGGGAGGCATACATCGTCTCGCCCGTCCCGTCGACGGCAGACGCGACGAGGCGGCACAGGGCCTCCGCGTTGCGCGCGACGTGGTTGAGGACGTGGTCGCGGCTCCAGCCCTCGCACAGACTGGGCGCCGCGAGGTCGTCGGCGCTGCGGGCGTCGGCGACGAGTCGGGCGGTGTGGTCATCGATGGCAGCCAGAAGGTCGGTCACGACGTCAGGCTACGCGCGAGCGCCACAGCGTGCCGTCCCCTTGCGCATCCGCCGTCACCACCCACAGCTCGTCACCGTGGACGACCGCCGACCCCGGCGATCCGACCGGCCCGGCTGCGACGGACCACCGTGATCCGGAGCGGCGCAGCACCGAGCTGCCGCGGTCGGACGGTGCGATGACGAGGGCGCCGTCATTAAGGATGAGCGGCGCGAGAGCCGTCGCCGACTCCGGGACGACGACATCGGGTATGCCGTCCAGCTGGGTCGCGCTCGTTCCCACCACCTCCCACAGGGCGAGCCTCCCGCCCACCACGCCCGAGACGAGGCAACGGTGCAGCGCGCAGGAGGCGGCGTGGGCCAGGGCGGCGTCGGTGCCTCCCTGGCGGCGGGGGAGGTCGATCCGGGTCCAGGGCCCGTCTGCGTCGGGTGAGGTCCAGACGGCGGGGTCGACGCGCACGGAGCCGGGCGCGAGGCGGGTGACCGACCCCGAGAGCATGAGGCCCTCTCCGGCGGACGTGATGGCGGTGGCGGAGACGAGGAGCTCCGGGGTGCTGCCCAGCGGCGTCCCCGTGGACGTCTGCCGCGCCCAACGGGTGCCCGTGCGCGTCCACGTCGCGATGTCGAGGCCGGTGCGTTCGCTCTGCCAGGCGCCGAGGATCACGGGTGACCCGGCGGCATACGCCAGGCCGACCAGGTCTCCCGCTCCATAGCTGCCGAAGACTCCGAAGGGCTGTTCCTGCTCGGCGACCGAGTCGGCCGCACCGGACCAGGTCGTCCAGCGGTAGTTGCCGTGGGCGCCACCCCGAGCACCGGCGATGGCGTCGATGCGCCCGGCATGGGTCGCCACCTGGAACCAGCGGCCCTCGAAGGCGTAGCCGGACCGGGGCGTGAGGGCCAGCTCGCGCCACTGTCCGGACCCTGTCCCCGACAGCAGGTGGGGTCGCGGTCGTCCTGGCCCGTAGGCACCGACGAGGACCGAGTCGTCATCGCTGGCGAGGGTGACCGCGGAGAGTCCCACGGGCAGGGGCACGGGCTCCCACGAGAGCGGGCGGGAGTCGTCGCCGGGCGCCGCGGTCGCCTCCGACCCCTCTGACGACGTCACGGCAGGGGCGGGAGCGTCCGTGCTGCACGCGCTCGCGAGCAGACCGGACACCAAGACGACTCCGAGGAGGAGGGGACGCACGCCCACGTCTGTCACTGTAGGGGCGCAAGGGGCGTTCGTCAGGGGCTGTCGGTGGCGACACCTAGCATGGGGAGCGTGACTTCTGCTGTGACCCCCGCGCCCGCCCGACGCTCCGGCAGCGCCACCCACGACCGACTCGTCGTCCGTGGCGCGCGTGAGCACAACCTCAAGGACGTGTCGGTCGACCTGCCGAGAGACTCGCTCGTCGTCTTCACCGGCCTGTCGGGCTCGGGCAAGTCGTCGCTGGCGTTCGACACGATCTTCGCCGAGGGCCAGCGCCGCTACGTCGAGTCGCTGTCGGCCTACGCCCGCCAGTTCCTCGGCCAGATGGACAAGCCCGACGTCGACTTCATCGAGGGACTCTCCCCGGCGGTCTCGATCGACCAGAAGTCGACCAACCGCAACCCCCGCTCCACGGTCGGCACGATCACCGAGGTCTACGACTACCTCCGCCTGCTCTTCGCCCGCGCCGGTCGACCGCACTGCCCGACGTGTGGCGAGCCGATCACTCGGCAGAGCCCCCAGCAGATCGTCGACCAGCTGCTCGAGCTGCCGGAGCGCACCCGCTTCCAGGTCCTCGCGCCGGTGGTCCGCGCGCGCAAGGGCGAGTTCGTCGACCTCTTCTCGGAGCTGCAGTCCAAGGGGTTCGCCCGGGCCCGCGTCGACGGGGATGTGGTCTCGCTCGCCGAGCCGCCGATCCTCGAGAAGCAGATCAAGCACACCATCGACGTCGTCGTCGACCGGCTCGTGGCCAAGGGCGGTGACGCCTCCTCCAAGCGTCGGCTCACCGACTCCGTCGAGACCGCGCTCGGCCTCGCCGGCGGCGTCGTGCTCATCGAGTTCGTCGACGTGCCCGAGGGGCCCGAGGGCGAGGCGCTGCCGCGCGAGCGCCGCTTCTCCGAGAAGATGGCCTGCCCCAACAACCACCCGCTTGCGATGGACGAGGTCGAGCCGCGCTCCTTCTCGTTCAACTCGCCGTTCGGCGCCTGCACCGTCTGCACCGGCATCGGCACCGAGCTCGAGGTCGACCCGGAGCTCGTCGTTCCCAACGACGACCTCAGCCTGGCCGAGGGTGCCATCGCACCGTGGGCGTCGGGCAGCGGTGCGTCCGAGTACTTCCAGCGGGTCCTCGGAGCCCTCGCCGAGGAGCTGAAGTTCAGCATCGACGCGCCCTGGCGCGCCCTGCCCGAGCGCGCCCGGGAGTCGCTGCTGCACGGCCGCAACCACAAGGTCCACGTCAAGTACAGGAACCGCTTCGGGCGCGAGCGCTCCTACACGACCGGATTCGAGGGTGCCATCCCCTTCGTCAAGCGCCGGCACGCCGAGACCGACTCCGAGTGGAGCCGCGAGCGCTACGAGGGCTACATGCGCGAGGTGCCCTGCCCGGCCTGCCGCGGCAGCCGGCTCAAGCCGGAGTCCCTCGCCGTGCTCATCGGCGGCAAGAGCATCGCGGACGTGTGCGCCCTGCCGATCTCTGACTCGGCCGGGTTCCTCGAGCACGTCGACTTCACCGTGCGCGAGCGACAGATCGCCGAGCGTGTCATCAAGGAGATCAACGCCCGGCTCGGCTTCCTCCTCGACGTCGGCCTCGACTACCTCAGCCTCGACCGGCCCTCCGGCACGCTCTCCGGCGGTGAGGCACAGCGCATCCGCCTTGCCACCCAGATCGGCTCCGGCCTCGTCGGTGTGCTCTACGTGCTCGACGAGCCGAGCATCGGCCTGCACCAGCGCGACAACCGCCGGCTCATCGAGACGCTCACCCGGCTGCGCGACCTCGGCAACACCCTCATCGTCGTCGAGCACGACGAGGACACGATCGCCACGGCCGACTGGGTCGTCGACATCGGCCCGGGCGCCGGCGAGCACGGGGGAGAGGTCGTCCACTCCGGCACGGTCGCCGACCTGCTCACCCACGAGACGTCGGTCACCGGCAAGTACCTCTCGGGTCGCCTCGAGATCCCGCTTCCGGCAGTGCGGCGTCCGCAGGAGCGCGGCCGCGAGGTCACCGTCGTCGGAGCCCGCGAGCACAACCTCCACGACGTCACCGCCAGCTTCCCCCTCGGCAACCTCGTGGCCGTGACCGGGGTCTCGGGCTCGGGCAAGTCGACGCTCGTCAACGACATCCTCTACCACGTGCTCGCCAACAAGCTCAACGGCGCGAGGCACGTCCCCGGGCGGCACAGGACGGTCACGGGGCTGGAGCACCTCGACAAGGTCGTCCACGTCGACCAGGGCCCGATCGGCCGGACGCCCCGGTCCAACCCGGCGACCTACACGGGCGTCTTCGACGTGATCCGCAAGCTCTTCGCGACGACGACCGAGGCCAAGATCCGGGGCTACCAGCCGGGACGCTTCTCCTTCAACGTCAAGGGGGGCCGCTGCGACGCGTGCTCCGGCGACGGCACGATCAAGATCGAGATGAACTTCCTCCCCGACGTCTACGTCCCCTGCGAGGTCTGCCACGGAGCGCGCTACAACCGCGAGACCCTCGAGGTGCACTTCAAGGGCAAGACCATCGCCGACGTGCTCGACATGCCGATCGAGGAGGCCGCCGAGTTCTTCGCTGCCGTCCCCGGGATCGCGCGGCACATGAACACGCTGACCGAGGTGGGACTGGGCTACGTGCGGCTCGGTCAGCCCGCTCCGACGCTCTCCGGTGGTGAGGCGCAGCGCGTCAAGCTCGCGACGGAGCTGCAGAAGCGATCGACGGGGCGCACGATCTACGTCCTCGACGAACCCACGACAGGCCTGCACTTCGAGGACATCCGCAAGCTGCTCGGCGTCCTCCAGGGGCTCGTCGACAAGGGCAACAGCGTCCTGGTCATCGAGCACAACCTCGACGTCATCAAGTGCGCCGACTACATCGTCGACCTCGGTCCAGAGGGCGGCAACAAGGGCGGCTCCGTCGTCGCGACGGGCACTCCCGAAGAGGTCGCGGCACATCCCGACAGCTACACCGGCCAGTTCCTGGCACCGGTGCTGGCCAAGACCTCACGCACGACGACGCGCCCCACCGCTGCCGCCAGGAAGGCGGCAACGAGCCAGGTGAAGCCCACGAAGGCTGCAGCCAAGAAGTCGTCGACGACGAAGAAGGCCACGGCGTCAGCGTCGACAAAGGCAGCAGCAGCGCAGGCAGGCGCCTCGAAGGAGACAGCTGCGAAGGCGACAGCCAAGGCGAAGTCGGCAACGACCAAGAAGACCGCTGCTGCGCGGACGGCCACCAGGAGCCAGACGACATCAGCGACGTCGTCCACGCGGGCCAACGTCACCAAACGATCGCCGCGCAAGAGCGCCTAGACCAGCGGGCGGCATACGCAGCGTTCCCGCGAACCACACGAGAGGGCCCCGCACCGAGTCCGGTGCGGGGCCCTCTCGTGTGGTCGTGCCGCTCAGTCCTCGCCGAGGTAGGCCTTGCGGACGTCGTCGCTCTTGAGGAGCTCGGAGCCCGTGCCCGAGAGGACGATCTTGCCGACCTCCAGGACGTAGCCCTTGGTCGCTCGCTTGAGGGCCGCCTGGGCATTCTGCTCGACCAGCAGGATCGTCGTGCCCTGCTCCTGCAGCGTCGTCACCGTCGACATGACGGTCTTCATCATGAGCGGTGACAGGCCCATCGAGGGCTCGTCGAGCATGAGGAAGCTTGGGGCGGCTCATCATCGCGCGACCCATGGCGAGCATCTGCTGCTCACCACCGGAGAACGTGCCGGCCGCCTGGGCCTTGCGCTCGCCGAGGATCGGGAACAGCTCGTAGGCCGCCCTGAGATCCTTCGGGACGTCGCCGTCACGTCGAGCGAAGGCTCCGAGGAGGAGGTTCTGCTCGACCGAGAGCCGCGGGAAGATCCGACGACCCTCGGGGGAGTGCGCGAGACCGAGCGTGACGATGTCGTGTGCTGCCGTGGCATCGATGCGCTTGCCCTGGAAGCGGATCGATCCGCTCACGGGGCGCAGAAGACCCGAGATGGTGCGCAGGGTCGTCGTCTTGCCGGCGCCGTTGGTGCCGATGAGGGTGACGACCTCGCCCTCGTCGACGCTGAAGCTGATGCCCTTGACGGCCTTGATCTTGCCGTAGGCGACGACGAGGTCCTTGACCTCGAGCATGGGGCTCACAGCTTCTCCTCCGTCGAGTGCGGGACGTGGTCGGACGGCGGGGCCGGGACCTCGTCCTCGTCGTCATCGTCTCCGCCGCCGATGTAGGCGTCGATGACGCGGGGGTCGGACTGGACCTCACCGGGGGTGCCCTCGACGAGGACCTCACCCCGGACGAGACAGAGCACGCGGTCGCAGAGACCGAAGATGAACCGCATGTCGTGCTCGATGACGACCACGGCGAGACCGCTGTCCCGGATCCGGAAGATGAGGTCGGACGCCTGCTTCGTCTCCTGCGGGTTCATGCCGGCCGTGGGCTCATCGAGGAGGATGAGCTTGGGGTCGGTGGCCAGGGCGCGAGCGATCTCGAGACGCCTCTGGTCGCCGTAGGGCATGTTGCGCGCGAGGTGCTCCGACGACTCACCGAGACCGACGAACTCGAGGAGCTCCTGGGCCCGCGCGCGGGTCGCCTCCTCCTCACGCCGGAACTTCGGTCCACGCAGGATCGAGGTCAACGCCATCGAGGTGGTCCGGCAGTAGCGCCCGACCATGACGTTCTCGAGGGCCGTCATGTTGGCGAAGAGGCGGATGTTCTGGAAGGTCCGGGCCATGCCGGCGATGACGACTGCTCGTGGCTTGGGCGGAAGGACCTCACCGCCCAGCGTCACCACACCCTCGGTCGGCTTGTAGAGACCGGTGAGGCAGTTGAAGAAGGTGGTCTTCCCGGCGCCGTTGGGACCGATGAGGCCGACGATCTCGCCCTCTCGGACGGTCATGTCGACGTCCTTGACCGCGGTGAGCCCACCGAAGCGCATGGTCACGCCACGCGCCTCGAGGATCGCAGCGCCGACCGTCGCCGCACCTGCGGGTGGGGGAGTCTCGGTGATGGTCATGCCTTGGCCTCCGCTTCCTCGAGATGGACTTCTTCGATGCGTTGCGCGAGCCCTTCGTCTTCCTCATGGAACTCGAGCTTGCGCCGCTGGCTCGCGATGAGGCCCTCCGGACGGAACCGCATCATGAGGACGAGCACCAGTCCGAAGATCAGCAGTCGGTAGTCAGCGATGAAGCGGAAGCTTCTCGGGGAGGAGCTTGAGGATCGTGGCACCGACGATGACGCCGGCCACGGTCCCCATGCCGCCGAGGACGATCGCCGCGAGCAGGAACGCGGACTCGAGGAAGATGTACTGGTCGGGCGTCACGGACACGTCGTGGTGGGCCTTGACCGTGCCGGCCATGCCGGCCAGGAACGCGCCTCCGGCGAAGGCGAACAGCTTGAGCCCGAAGACGTTGACGCCCATGGCCTCGGCTGCCTTCTCGTCCTCGCGGATCGCGACCCAACCACGGCCGATCCGGCTGTTGTTGAGGCGGGTGAACACGAGAATGATGATCACCGCGATGAGGAGGAGCAGGAAGTAGTAGTTCGCGAACCTTCCGAGGGTGACCCCCAGGATCGTGTGGGGTTGACCGAAGTCGAACGACCCGATGGCGAGCTCCGGGATCGCCGGGACCCCGTTGGGTCCGTTGGTGAGGTCCGGGCCGTTCTCGCCGTCGAGGTTGCCCATGGTGAACCGGAAGATCTCACCGAAGGCCAGGGTCACGATGGCGAGGTAGTCACCGGAGACACGGAGTGTCGGCGACCCGATGATGAGCCCGAGCAGCGCCGAGAAACAGGCACCGACCAGGACGACCACGATGAACGGCGGCTTCCAGTCGATCGTCGCGAACGCTGACGTCGAAAGCACCGCACCGACGTAGGCGCCGGCGCCGAGGAAGGCGATGTAGCCGAGGTCGAGCAGCCCGGCGAGGCCGACGACAATGTTGAGGCCGAGGGCGGTCGCCGCGAAGATCAGCACCTGCGTGGCGATGGACATGTTCTCGTCCGAGCCGCCCTGGGTGAACGGGAAGAGGAACGCCACCGCGAAGAAGCCGAGCATGAGCACCGGGCGGTTCTTCTGGGCGATGAGCCCGACCCAGGTGAAGAGCCCGGCCTTGGACAGGGCCACCGCGACGAAGGCGACGAAGAGCAGGAAGAGCGAGAGCTTCACCCGTCGCCGATGTCGAGCGCGTAGGCCGCGCCGAAGAGCACGAGCGCCATCAGCACGATGATCGTGCAGATCTCCAGCCACGACGACGTCTTGGCGAAGAGCGGGTCGCGGTGCTGACGGGAGACGAGCATCAGGCCGGCTGCCGCGAGGAGCAGCGCTCCGAGGAGCGAGATCCAGCCGCCGGGGTTGACGTTGACGAGGCCACCGGACTCGTAGGCGATCGCGCCGATGGCGATGACCATGTAGGCGACGGCTCCGAGGCCGAGGACGCGCACGGCAGCGGCCGTGTCGAGCCACTCGCCAAGGCCGTGCAGCGGACCCTTGTGGGCCAGCAGGAACACCAGGGCGGTGACGCCGAGGGCGATCATGCAGATCTGCACGCCACCGGGGTAGCCGTCGATCGAGAGGTCACCGAGGACGTCCTTCGTGAAGCTCCACGAGAGGAACGTGCCGGCGATGAGGATGACAGCGCCAGCGAGACCGAGGGGCCAGGCAGCGGCGCTGCCGCGCCCGGGGACGCGCTCGAGGAGCGGCACCTTGGCGGCGTCGTCGTCGTGGTCGTGCGTGAGGTCGGTCGTCGAGGTGCTCATGCGCGGTCCACCACCCGGGCGCCGAGAAGGCCCTGAGGCCTGAAGACGAGCACGAGAATGAGAAGCACGAACGCCCACACGTCCTTCCATGCCGACCCGCCGAACTGGCCGGGTATGAACTGGGTGGCCATCGACTCGGCGATGCCCAGGGTGAGACCGCCGACGATCGCACCCTGGATGTTGCCGATGCCGCCGAGCACCGCAGCCGTGAAGGCCTTGAGGCCGGCGAGGAAGCCCATGCGGAAGTCGATGTTGGAGTTGAGCAGACCCTGGGCCACACCGCCCACGGCAGCGAGCGCAGCACCGAGCGCGAAGGCGATGACGATGATGCGGTTGACATTGATGCCCATGAGCTGAGCCGTGTCCGGGTCCTGCGAGACGGCCTGCATGCCCTGGCCGAGGCGCGTCCGGTTGACGAAGAACCACAGGAAGATGGCGGAGATGACGAGCGCACCGACGGTGAAGATCGCGGCCCGCTGGATGTTGAGGCCACCGATGGCCAGCGCGGACCCGGTGACGACGTCGATCTCGGGGAAGGTCAGCTTGCTCTTCGCGCCGGGGTAGAAGAGGCGGATGGCCTCCTGGAGGAACACCGAGATGCCGATGGCGGTGATGAGCGGCGCCAGGCGGGGGGCGTTGCGGAGCGGCCGGTAGGCAATGCGCTCCATGACGACGGCAGTGAGGACGGACACGAGCACGGCGCCCAGCACCATGATCGGAAGGACCCACAGGCCGGTCTGGCCCTTGAAGAGGACACTCCACGTGGCCAGGGCGCCGAAGGCCCCGATCATGAAGACCTCACCGTGGGCGAAGTTGATGAGCTGGACGATGCCGTAGACGACGGTGTAGCCGACGGCGATCAGCGCGTACAGCGACCCGAGGGTCAAGCCGTTCACGATCTGTTGCAGGAACTCGGTCATCGCGGAACCGGCACCTCTCTGTTTGGGGGCTGGCACATTCAAGCAGGGGCGGACTCTCGCCCGCCCCTGCTTGGATGAACTACGTCAACGCGTCGGACTGTTGCCGATCAGCTGACGTTCTCGGACTTGACGGTGGCCCACTTGCCACCCTCGACCTTGTAGCCCGTGATGACCTTGACCTTGGTGTCGCCGAACTCGTCGAACTCGACCTTGCCGGTCACGCCGTCGAACGAGACCTTGCCGACCTCGTCGACCGTGGCCTGACGAGCGCCCTTGGCGTCATCGGCGTCCTTGAGGGAGACCTTGAGCGCGTTGATGATGGCGTTCGCTGCGTCGTACGAGTAGCCGCCGTAGGCCGCGGACGGCTCGGCGTACTTGGCTGCCTCGTAGTCGGCGAGGAACTTCTTGCCGGCCTCGCTGGCGTCGGTGGGCTCACCGACGGAGGTGGCGAGGTCGCCCGTGGACGTCGAGCCGGCCAGCGCGATGAACTGCGGGTCGAAGATGCCGTCGCCACCCATGAGGGGGACGTTGAGGCCACCGGCCTTCATCTGCTTGGACAGCGGTCCGCCCTGCGGGTACTCGCCACCGTAGAACACGGCGCCGGGCTTGGACGGGGCGACCTTGGAGACGACCGGGGAGTAGTTGGACTCGTCCGGGTTGATCGTCTCGGCAGCCACGACGTTTCCGCCGGCGGCCTTGTAGGCCTCGGTGAAGTACTGGACCAGGCCCTGGCCGTACGTCTTCTTGTCGTGGATCGTGGCGACGGTCTTGATCCCCTGGTCGATGAGGAACTTGGCCGCGAAGCCACCCTGCGCGATGTCCGTGGTGCAGGTGCGGAAGAACGTCTTGTAGGGACGTGCGTTGCCATCGGCGCCGCGGGTCAGCGACGGGCCGGTGTTGGCGGGGGAGATCTGGGTGATGTTGGCAGCCGCGAAAACCGGCTGGGTCTGCTGGCTGACACTCGAGTTGAGGTTGCCGACGACGCCGACGACCTGGTCGTCCGAGGCGAGCTTGGTGGCGCCGTTCTTGCCGACGTCCGCCTTCCCCTCGTCGTCCACGGCCTCGACCTGCAGGGTCCACCCGGGGATGGCCTTGGAGTCGTTGGCCTGCTTGACGGCAAGCTCGACAGAGTGCTGGATGCCCTTACCGAGGGCGGACAGGTCACCTGAGAGCGGCGCGATGACGCCGATCTTCGCGACCTTGGCGTCTCCGCCGGTGGTGCCACCGGTGTCTTCGCTCTCTCCGCGGGTGCCGCATCCGGCGAGTGCGATCGAGGCCACCAGCAGCGATGCACCCATGGTCATGACGGAACGCTGAGCCACGTTTCCTCCTGAAACTTCTTCTCCCGCGGCGGATCAGCCGAGGAGCTCGCGACGGGTGTGCGAGCACCGCGAACAATAGCCACGGGATGTGCCGTTTCCGGCCACGTTGACGCAAGTTGTGCCGAGTCGTTACCAAGGGTGACGTGCACACTTATGTGTGCGATCTTCACAGGCGGCCAACAGGAACCGTCGGCATACTGGCGGCACACCGTACGAAGCAGCGTACGAACTGACCCCGCAGGACGAGAGGTTGAGGACCATGGCAGAAGCACTGGACACCCGAGACGCGACACCAGACACCGATCTGGCGCGGCTCTCCTGCTGCGGCCGACGCGAGGCCATGAGAGCGGCGGGTGTGGTCGCGATCGCCGGTGTCGGGCTCACCGCCTGCGGCACGAGCGCCGAGGACGTCGAGGGTGCCGCGAGCGGAGCTGCGTCGGCAGCGACATCGGCGGCCTCGTCCGCCGCCTCGGGCGCGGCCGGTGCCGTCAAGGACCTCGCCAAGAAGGCCGACATCCCCGTCGGCGGCGGGACGATCGTGGAGTCCGCCAAGGTCGTCATCACCCAGCCGACGGAGGGCGAGTACAAGGCCTTCTCCGCTGTGTGCCCCCACCAGGGCTGCAACGTCACGAGCGTCGAGGACGGGCTCATCAAGTGCTCGTGCCACGGCAGCCAGTTCGACATCGCCACCGGCGCGGTCAAGCAGGGCCCGGCCACGTCGGGCCTGGAGGTCAAGTCCGTGACCGTGGGGGCTGACGGCGTCAGCGTGACGTGAGCACACGGCATACCGGACAGGTATGCCGTCCGGGCAGGGGCGTCCCGGGCTGACGGTGCCGCGTCCTAGGGTTGGGGATGTGGCCCACCCGTCGTCGTATCGTCCCCGGCCGGGAGAGATCCCGACCGATCCGGGCGTCTACCGGTTCCGTGACAAGGACGGCCGGGTCATCTACGTCGGCAAGGCCAAGTCGCTGCGTCCCCGCCTGTCCTCCTACTTCCAGGACATCGGGTTGCTCCACCCGCGGACGGCCTCGATGGTCATGGCCGGAGCCAGCGTCGAGTGGACGACGGTCCTGACCGAGGTCGAGGCCCTCCAGCTCGAGTACTCGTGGATCAAGGAGTTCGACCCGCGGTTCAACGTCAAGTACCGCGACGACAAGTCCTATCCCTATCTCGCGGTGACGATGGGTGAGGAGTTCCCACGAGCGCAGGTGCTGCGGGGGGCCAAGCGCAAGGGCACCCGCTACTTCGGACCGTACGCCCACGCCTGGGCGATCCGGGAGACGCTCGACCAGGCGCTGCGGGTCTTCCCGATCCGCACGTGCTCCGCCGGGGTGTTCAAGCGCGCCAGCCAGGTCGGCCGCCCCTGCCTGCTCGGCTACATCGACAAGTGCTCCGCGCCGTGCGTCGGGCGCGTCGATGCCGACACCCATCGCCAGATCGCCGAGGACTTCTGCGACTTCATGGCGGGGGAGAAGCTCGAAGTTCGTCAAGCGCCTCGAGCGGCAGATGCGCGAGGCCTCCGACGCGATGGAGTTCGAGACCGCGGCTCGGCTGCGTGACGACATCGGGGCGCTGCAACGCGTCCTCGAGAAGTCGGCCGTGGTCTTCGGCGACGGCACGGATGCCGACGTGTTCGCCCTCGCCGACGACGAGCTCGAGGTCGCGGTCCAGGTCTTCCACGTGCGCGGCGGCCGCATCCGGGGTCAGCGCGGCTGGGTGGCCGAGAAGGAGTTCGAGACGGTGCCCGAGGTCGTCGGACACCTCCTGCAGCAGCTCTACGGCGGAGAGGAGGGCGAGGGCGTGCCCCGTGAGGTCCTCGTGCCGGTCATGCCGGACTCCGCAGAGACCCTGGGTGAGTGGCTCTCCGGGCTGCGGGGGAGCCGGGTCGACCTGCGCGTCCCCCAGCGCGGCGACAAGCGCACCCTCATGGAGACCGTCGAACGCAACGCGACCCAGAGCCTGGCCCGGCACAAGGTCGCGCGCGCAGGTGACCTGACGGCACGCTCGCAGGCCCTCCAGCAGCTCCAGGAGTTCCTCGCCCTCGACGAGTCGCCGCTGCGCATCGAGTGCTACGACATCAGCCACGTGCAGGGAACCCAGGTCGTCGGGTCGATGGTCGTCTTCGAGGACGGGCTCGCCCGCAAGGGCGAGTACCGCCGGTTCATCGTCCGCGGCCACGAGGGCGCCGACGGCGCCGACGGCGCGGACGGCGCGGCCGGGCCGATCGACGACACGGCCGCCATGCACGAGGTCCTCACCCGCCGCTTCCGCCGCTACCTCAAGGACCGTGACCAGCCGCAGGGGCGCGACGAGGAGACCGGGCGGCCGACCCGCTTCGCCTATCCACCGCAGCTGGTCGTCGTCGACGGTGGCCTGCCACAGGTCAACGCCGCGGCCCGCGCGATCGAGGACCTCGGCATCGTCGACGTCGCCGTCGTGGGGCTCGCCAAGCGACTCGAGGAGGTGTGGGTCCCCGGGCAGGACTTCCCCGTCGTCCTGCCGCGCACGAGCGAGGGGCTCTACCTCCTCCAGCGACTGCGTGACGAGGCGCACCGCTTCGCCATCACCTTCCACCGCCAGCGGCGGAGCAAGGCCATGACGAACTCGGCACTGGACGGCATACCGGGCCTGGGTGACGTCAAGCAGAAGGCGCTGTTGCGCCACTTCGGCTCGGTGAAACGGATCAGGGCAGCGAGCCTGCTCGAACTGGGGGAAGTCAAGGGAATCGGCCATACGCTGGCAGAGACGATCCAGCGCGAGCTGACCGGCGCGCCCACCGAACCCACGGTCAACCTCATGACCGGCGAGGTCATCGACGACGAGAGGGGCAGCGATGCCTGACAGTCCCGTCCCGGAGAGCCAGCAGCCCGCCGCGGCATCTGGCGCCGACTTCGTCATCGTGACCGGCATGAGCGGGGCCGGGCGCTCGACCACCGCCAACGTCATGGAGGACCAGGGCTGGTACGTCGTCGACAACCTGCCGCCACAGCTGCTCGTCTCGATGGCCAAGCTCGGCAACCAGGCCCGCGCCGAGGGCCGCGAGATCAAGATCGCCGCCGTCGTCGACGTCCGGAGCCAGCACTTCTTCACCGAGTTCGAGGACGCGGTCCAGCACCTCCGGTCGACGGGCTGGACGCCCCAGCTGCTCTTCCTCGACGCGACCGACGAGGCGCTCGTCCGGCGCTTCGAGTCGGTCCGGCGCCCCCACCCGCTCCAGGGTGACGGCCGCCTCCTCGACGGGATCCAGCACGAGCGCGAGATCCTGCGTGACCTGCGGTCGCGGGCCCAGATCGTCGTCGACACCTCCGGCCTCAACGTCCACCAGCTCGCCCGCAAGATCGCACCACTCTTCGGGAGCGGAGACGGGCCGTCGCTGCGCCTCGCCCTGCTGTCCTTCGGCTTCAAGTACGGCGTGCCGCTGGACGCCGACTTCGTCTTCGACATGCGCTTCCTCCCCAACCCGTTCTGGGTGCCGGAGCTTCGACCCCTCGACGGTCGGGACGCGCAGGTGTCGGCGCACGTCCTCGGTCAGAGCGACGCCGGTGAGTTCCTCGACCGGGTCGTGGCCCTCATGGAGCCCGTGACCCGCGGCTACCACTCCGAGGGCCGGCGCTACGTCACGCTCGCGATCGGCTGCACCGGCGGCAAGCACCGCTCCGTGGCCATGGCCGAGGCCCTGGCACAGCGACTGGCCTCCGACCGCATCGAGACCTTCCTCGTCCACCGAGATCTGGGGCGCGAGTGAGTCGGCCGGTCGTTGCGGCTCTCGGCGGCGGTCACGGGTTGGCGGCGTCACTGGCCGCCCTCCGCTTCGTCACCGACGAGATCACGGCGATCGTCACGGTCGCCGACAACGGTGGGTCGTCGGGGCGGTTGCGGGGAGAGTTCGGCGTCCTCCCACCCGGTGACCTGCGCATGGCGCTGTCCGCGCTCTGCGAGGAGACCGAGTGGGGGCACACCTGGCGCGACGTCCTCCAGCACCGCTTTGCCGGCGACGGACCGCTCGGGGGCCACGCCCTCGGCAACCTGCTGATCGTCGCCCTCTGGGAGCTGCACGAGGACCCCGTGGCCGGGCTCGAGCTCGTCGGCCGCCTGCTCAACGCGCGGGGTCGTGTCCTCCCGATGGCTGCGGTCCCTCTCGACATCGAGGCCGACGTGATGGGCGCCCACCCGGAGCAGCCCGACGAGGTCACTCTCGTGCGCGGTCAGGCCCAGGTCGCCACGACCAAGGGCCAGGTGCGCGAGCTGCGGCTCCTCCCGGCCAACCCGCCGGCATACCCCGAGTCCATCGCGGCCATCCGCGCGGCCGACTGGGTCGTGCTCGGACCGGGGTCGTGGTTCACGTCGGTCATGCCCCACCTCCTCGTCCCCGACCTGGCCGAGGCCCTCTCGGTCACGCGTGCCCGACGCCTCCTCGTGCTCAACCTCGAGATGGTGACCAACGAGACGGCCGGCTTCAGCGCCATCCACCACGTGGAGTCGTTCGCCGCCCACGCGCCCGGGATCACCCTCGACGCCGTCCTCGCCGACCCGTCGGTCGTCGACGACGAGCAGGCGCTGGCCGCGGCCTGTCGGGCCGTCGGCGCGGAGCTCCACATCCACCGCGTGGCGATCGCCACCTCGCCGACCCAGCACGACCGGCTGCGACTGGCGGCCGCGCTGCAGGACGTCCTTGGCTCGGGGCGCCGCCCCTGATGTCGCGTGGCAGGATGACGGGCATGGCAATGACGGCGAAGGTGAAGGACGAACTCAGCCGCCACGAGGTGACCAAACCCTGTTGCCGCAAGTCGGAGGTGGCCGCGACGCTGCGGTTCGCGGGTGGGCTGCACATCATCGGGGGACGGATCGTCGTCGAGGCAGAGCTCGACACGGCAAACGCCGCGCGGCGGCTGCGTCGCGAGATCCACGAGCTCTACGGGCAGACGCCCGAGATCCTCGTGCTCGCGGCGGGCGGGCTCCGCAAGGGCAGTCGCTATGTCGTGCGCGTCGTCCAGGACGGCGAGGCACTTGCGCGACAGACCGGGCTCATCGACGGTCGGGGTCGACCCGTGCGTGGCCTGCCCCCCAAGGTCGTCTCGGGGTCGGTGTGCGACGCCGAGGCGGCGTGGCGTGGAGCGTTCATCGCGCACGGCTCGCTGACCGAGCCGGGCCGGTCCTCCGCCCTCGAGCTGACCTGCCCCGGACCCGAGGCCGCGCTGGCACTCGTCGGTGCCGCGCGCCGGCTCGGCATCCAGGCCAAGGCGCGCGAGGTCCGCGGCATCGACCGGGTCGTCATCCGGGACGGTGACGCCATCGGCGCGATGCTCACCAGGCTCGGCGCGCACGACGCGGTGATGGCCTGGGAGGAGCGCAGGATGCGACGCGAGGTCCGGGCCACGGCCAACCGGCTCGCCAACTTCGACGACGCCAACCTGCGGCGATCGGCCCGCGCCGCGGTGGCGGCGGGGTCACGCGTGGGTCGGGCTCTCGAGATCCTCGGCGACGACATCCCCGACCACCTCCGTGAGGCCGGCCAGCTGCGGCTCCAGCACAAGCAGGCCTCGCTCGAGGAGCTCGGCCAGCTGGCCCAGCCGGCGATGACCAAGGACGCCGTCGCCGGACGCATCCGACGTCTGCTCGCGATGGCCGACAAACGCGCCGAGGACATGGGCCTGCCCGGCACCGACGCCGACCTCACGCCCGACATGCTCGACACCTGAGCCGAACCGGCGCAGGCTCGACCCCGCTCCCTCCCTCGCCCCTTTATCGGGTGACCCGATAAAGGGGAGCTCCACCCGGGTTGGCACATCAGGTGAAGCGGGACAAAGTCGGGTCGGGAGCAGCGGTGGGTCGCTCATCCACAGGGCCAAGCTCAGGTCCGCGTCGTCCACAGGTGCACACACTGACTCTGGCGCCCCTGCCAGGAGCCCACGCAGGCTGTGGCCATGGATGATCTGATCCCCGTCGGGAGAACCGAGTTCGCTCTGTTCGCGACTCATGAAGCGATGAAGCTCGGCCTCGATCGCAAGACTCTCGCGCGCCTGCGTTCCCGGGGCCAGGTCGAGTCGGTCTGCCGTGGGGTGTATGCCGTCGGCACGAGCGATCTGTCGCCGGAGTCCCAGCATCGTCGGCTGGCGTGCGCAGGCCTTCTCCTCTATCCGGACGCCGCCGTGAGTCATGCATCGGCACTCGCGTTGCGCGACGTTCCGATCTGGCCGGCGCTGCCGGCACGGGTCGATCTCGTGCGACCGCTGACCCACGAGGTCCTCACCCAGTCCTTCCGCATGCGACCGCGACACGGCACGGTGGAGCTGGTCGGTGAACTCGCCGCCTGCGACGTCGCCGCCAGCCTCATCCACTACACGATGGACGCGGGCCCGACGTCAGGCACGATCGCCGCGGATCACGCGCTGCGCCTCGGCCTGGTCGACAGAGGCCAGCTGCAGGCGGCATACGCCCTGGTCACGGGACAGCCGCACAGCGGCAGGTGCCAGATGATGCTCACCCTGACCAACGAGAGACGCGAGTCGGTGGGGGAGTCTCGGTTGGGCGTTCTCGCGATCGCGGCCGGCATACACCTCGTTCCTCAGGTGACCATCTTCGACGAGGACGGAGAGTTCGTCGCCAGGGTGGATTTCGTCGTGGAGGGGACCAAGATCGTCGTCGAGTTCGATGGCAAGCTGAAGTACGCCGACGGCGGCCCGGACGCCCTCTTCGCCGAGAAGCGCAGAGAGGATCGGCTGCGCCGCCTGGGCTACACCGTGATCCGGGTGACATGGGCAGATCTGCAGCATCCGGGGCGGATCGCCGCGTGGATCCGCTCGGCCGTCGCTGCCGCCTGACCCAGGCAACCGGCCCGGCGCCGGGGCTTGACCCGACTTCGGCCCGCTTCACCCGAGTTGCCAACCCGGGCAAAGCGGAGCTTTATCGGGTGACCCGATAATGTGGCGGTGCGAAAACGGTTACTTGACCGTACGACGGACCTCCGCCAAAGGGCCCGGGGACCGGCACTAGGGTTGTGACGTACCCCATGGTGACGTGGTCCAGCCCCACGCACCCTCCCGATCGGAAGGCAGACTGCTCGTGACTGTCCGCGTTGGCATCAATGGCTTTGGCCGCATCGGCCGCAACTTCTACCGCGCCGTGATCGCGTCCGGCGCCGACATCGAGATCGTCGCCGTCAACGACCTCACCGACAACGCCACGCTGGCCCACCTGCTCAAGTACGACTCGATCCTGGGTCGCTTCGAGGGTGAGGTCACCTCGACCGAGGCCGACATCACCGCGAACGGCAAGACGTTCAAGGCCTTCGCCGAGCGCGACCCCTCCAAGCTTCCCTGGGGCGAGGTCGGCGCCGACATCGTCGTCGAGTCCACCGGAATCTTCACCGACGCCGAGAAGGCCAAGGTCCACCTCGAGGGTGGTGCCAAGAAGGTCATCATCTCGGCCCCGGCCAAGAACGAGGACGTCACCATCGTCATGGGCGTCAACGACGGTGACTACGACGCCGCCACGCACAACATCATCTCCAACGCGTCCTGCACGACGAACTGCCTCGGCCCGATGGCCAAGGTGCTCAACGACGAGTTCGGCATCGTCAAGGGCCTCATGACGACGATCCACGCCTACACCCAGGACCAGAACCTCCAGGACGCGCCGCACTCCGACCTGCGTCGGGCGCGCGCCGCCGCGATCAACATCGTGCCGACGTCCACCGGTGCGGCGAAGGCCATCGGCCTCGTCCTCCCCGAGCTCAAGGGCAAGCTCGACGGCTACGCCCTGCGCGTCCCGGTGCCGACCGGCTCGGCCACCGACCTCACCTTCGAGGCCGGTCGCGAGACCACCGTGGAGGAGGTCAACGCCGCCGTCAAGAAGGCCGCCGAGGGTCCGCTCAAGGGCATCCTCGTCTACACCGAGGACCCGATCGTCTCCAAGGACATCGAGACCGACCCGGCGTCGTGCATCTTCGACTCGGGCCTGACCAAGGTCATCGGCAACCAGGTCAAGGTCGTCGGCTGGTACGACAACGAGTGGGGCTACTCCAACCGCCTCGCCGACCTCGTCACGCTCGTCGGCACGTCCCTCTGACCAGAGCCGACCACCACACACGGAGCTGTCTGACATGAAGTCGATCGCCGACCTCGGCGACCTGCGGGGCAAGCGCGTCCTCGTCCGGTCCGACCTGAACGTCCCCCTCGAGGGCACCACGATCACCGATGACGGTCGGATCGTCGCTTCGGTCCCGACGATCAAGGCCCTGTCCGAGGCGGGCGCACGCGTCATCGTGTGCGCCCACCTCGGGCGGCCCAAGGGTGCCCCGGAGAACAAGTACTCCTTGGCCCCCGTCGCCGCCCGCCTGGGTGAGCTGCTCGACGACGAGGTGACGTTCGCGACCGACACCGTCGGCGAGGGCGCCCGGTCGGCCGTCGACGGCGCCCAGGACGGCGACGTCGTCCTGCTCGAGAACCTCCGCTTCAACGCGGGTGAGACGGCCAAGTCCGCGCAGGAGCGCGCCGAGTTCGCGGGCCAGCTCGCCGCCCTCGCGGACGTCTTCGTCTCCGACGGCTTCGGTGTCGTGCACCGTGAGCAGGCGTCCGTCTTCGACGTCGCACGCCTCCTGCCGTCCGCCGTCGGTGGCCTCGTCGAGACCGAGGTCGACGTGCTGCGTCGCCTGACGACCGAACCCGAACGCCCGTATGCCGTGGTGCTGGGTGGCGCGAAGGTGTCCGACAAGCTGGCGGTCATCGACAACCTCATCCAGACCGCCGACCGGCTGCTCATCGGCGGCGGCATGGTCTTCACCTTCCTCAAGGCCCAGGGCCATGAGGTCGGCAAGAGCCTGCTCGAGCAGGACCAGGTCGAGGCAGTCAAGGGATACCTCGACCAGGCGCAGCAGCGCGGTGTCGAGATCGTCCTGCCCGTCGACGTCGTCGCTGCCACCGAGTTCTCGGCTGACGCCGACCACGAGGTCGTGGCCATCGACGCCATCCCGGCTGACCGCATGGGTCTCGACATCGGCCCGAGGTCCTCGGAGCTGTTCGCAGAGAAGCTCGCCGACTGCCGGACGGTCTTCTGGAACGGACCCATGGGCGCCTTCGAGATGGAGCCCTACGCGGCGGGCACGGCGGCCCTGGCCAAGGCGCTCGCCGACATCACCTCCGACGGTGCGCTCACCGTTGTCGGTGGCGGAGACTCTGCCGCCGCGGTGCGACAGCTCGGCTTCACCGACGACCAGTTCGGTCACATCTCCACCGGCGGGGGTGCCAGCCTCGAGTACCTCGAGGGCAAGGACCTCCCCGGACTCACCGTCCTCGACGAAAAGCTGAAGGAACCCCCAGATGGCCAAGGCCACCGCAGCCCAGCGCGTCCCGCTCATGGCGGGCAACTGGAAGATGAACCTGGACCACCTGCAGGCCACCCACCTCGTGCAGAAGCTCGACTGGACGCTGCGGGACGCCAAGCACGACCACGGTGCCGTCGAGGTGGCCGTGCTGCCTCCGTTCACCGACCTCCGCAGTGTCCAGACCCTCGTCGACGGCGATCGTCTCTCGATCCGTTACGGCGCCCAGGACCTCTCGCAGCACCAGAGCGGCGCCTACACCGGCGAGATCAGCGGGGCCTTCCTCGCCAAGCTCGGCTGCACCTATGTCACCGTCGGCCACAGCGAACGGCGGGAGTACCACGCCGAGACGGACGAGACGGTGAAGGCCAAGGTCGCGGCGGCATACGAGAACGGTCTGACACCGATCTTCTGCGTCGGCGAGGGCCTCGACATCCGCCAGGCCGGAACGCACGTCGACCACGTCCTCGCCCAGGTGCGGGCCGGCCTCGACGGCCTGCCCGCCGACAAGGCTGCGAGCATCGTCATCGCCTATGAGCCGGTGTGGGCCATCGGCACCGGAGAGGTCGCGACACCGGCTGACGCGCAGGAGGTGTGTGCGGCCATCCGGACCGCGCTGGCCGAGCTCTACTCCGGCGACCTCGCCGACCGGGTGCGCATCCTCTACGGCGGGTCGGTGAAGTCGGGCAACGTCGCGGCAATCATGGAGCAGGGTGACGTCGACGGCGCCCTCGTCGGTGGTGCCTCGATCGACCCCGCGGAGTTCGCGGCCATCTGCCGCTACCGCGACCACCTCAAGACCAGCTGACGCGGCAGGTATCCTGTAGCGGCGCCCCATTGGGCGAAGCACTGAACTGACTATCGAAGGAGCACCGTGGAAGCGGTCAAAATCGGCCTCCAGGTCCTCCTGGTCCTGGGTGGCCTCTTCCTCACCCTGCTCATCCTGCTCCACAAGGGCAAGGGCGGTGGCCTCTCCGACATGTTCGGCGGAGGCATGTCCACCTCCCTCGGTGGGTCCTCGGTCGCGGAGCGCAACCTCGACCGCATCACGTATGCCGTGGCCATCGTCTGGTTCGTCTGCGTCGTCGGCCTGGGTGTGCTCGACCGGTTCTCCTCCTGAGATTCGCTTCCTGACCCGAGAGAAGGTTGATGTCGATGTCTGGTGGTAACGCGATCCGCGGCAGCCGGGTCGGCGCCGGTCCGATGGGCGAGGCCGAGCGTGGGGACTCCGCCCCCCGGGTGCACGTCTCGTTCTGGTGCACCAACGGCCACGAGACGCGACCGAGCTTCGCGCAGGAGCACGACCTCGAGGTGCCCGAGACCTGGGACTGCCCACGGTGCGGCCTCCCGGCCGGCCAGGACAAGGACAACCCGCCGGCCCCGGTCAAGGTCGAGCCCTACAAGACCCACCTGGCCTACGTGAAGGAGCGCCGTTCCGACAAGGACGGCGAGGCGATCCTGGACGAGGCGCTCGGGTCGTTGCGACAGCGCGGACTCATCCAGTAGGCACACACATCCGTGTCAGACACGTCAGCCCCGGCCGGAATGGCCGGGGCTGACGTCGTCCGTGGGTCCGTGCAGGCGTTCGTCCAGGCCTCACAGGTTCACGGCGGCCTCCGCGTCGATGAGCCACAGGGTGCGCTGCTCACCCTTGACCTGGGCGGCGGAGCTGTAGGCAGGACCGGCGCCCGCGACACCGTTGGCGACGGCCTTGGCCTTGTCGGCGCCGGCGACGACGAACCACACCTCGCGGGAGCGACGCAGCGCCTCGAAGGTCAGGCTGACGCGGTCCGGCGGCGGCTTGGGGGAGTCGTGCACCGCGACGGCGATGGCGTCGCTGCTCTGCTGGGCGGGGTGTCCCGGGAAGAGCGAGGCGACGTGGCCGTCCGGCCCGACACCGAGGATCATGACGTCGAACGCACCCGCGCCGCTCGCGCGGACGAGCTCCCCGTATGCCGTGGCGCTGGCCTCCGCGCTCTCGGACGCATCCGGTCCGAGCACCCGGTGGATGTTCGCCGGGTCGAGGGGGAGGGAGGCCAGCCCGGCCGCGTCGTTCTGGACGTCGTTGCGGTCCTTGTCACCCGCGGGAAGGTAGCGCTCGTCGCCCCACCACAGCTCGACCCGGGACCAGTCCACCGCTGCGCGTGCCGGGAGCGCTGCCATGGAGGCCCAGATGGCCGAGCCGAGCGAGCCCCCGGTGAGCGAGACGTGCGCGACGTCCTGACTGGCCAGGGCGTCGGCGATCGCGGTCACGAGGCGGGCGGCGATGGCGTCGCTCAGCTCCTGGATGCCGGGGTGCACGATGACGTCGACATCGTGCACCTGGCTGAGGTCGTTGGCTCCGGTCATGTGCGGTGTCCTCTCAGGATGACTTCTTGCGCTTCGCGCGCGCCTTGTCGAGCTGGCGGGCCGCGGCCTGCTGGACCTGCGCGGGGTCGTCGTCCTTGGCCGGCATGGGCGCGTTGACCATGGCCGCGCTGGCACCGACCTTGGTCTCGCGCCGGATCCGGGCGGCGTCGGCGCGGGCCTCGGCCACCGACGGGCTGATGCCCTTGCGCTGGGCCTCGCTGGACGTGCGCCGGCTGTGGATCACGGACGCCAGGCTCTCCCGCAGGGCGTCGGCATAGACCTCGTCCGGGTCGAGCCGGCGCAGCTCGTCAGCCAGGCACTCGGCGTCGCTGCGCGGGGGCAGCGCGATGGTGCGCTCTGGACGGCCCGGCTGCGACAGCGTCGCCGTCGTGCCGTTCTGGGGGCGGACGAGGTCGAGCGGTCCACCGGGTCGGTCGAGGCGGACGCTGATGATGCCCGTGCCCGCGCGGGAGGGCACGAGGGTGACCGGGCACCGCAGCCGCTTCGCGAGCCACCCGGCGAGCAGGGTCGCCGATGGTGAGTCGGACGCGCCCGTGACGGTCACCGAGACCACCGGCTCGAAGGGGGCCTGGTCGAGGGCTGCGGTGAGGAGCGCGCGCCACAGGGTCACGCGAGACCAGGAGAGGTCGGTGTCACCGGGCGAGTACGCCGCCGCCAGACGGGTGAGCGGGCCCCGGGGTGCACCCTTGGACCGCGAGACGTCGGTGACCCGTCGCTGGGCCATCTCACCGATGGGGTCGTGGGCCGGGTCCTTGGGCGGCTCGGTGGGCCACCACGCCACGATCGGGGCGTCGGCGAGCAGGAGGGGGGTGACGACCGAACGCCCGTGCGAGGCGAGGGGACCGTAGAGCCGGAGCACGACGACCTCGCTGGCCCCGGCGTCTCCGCCGATGCGGATCTGACCGTCGAGCCGGGCGGCGCCGCGACGGTTGGCGATGACCACCACGATGATGCGGCAGGGGTGTTGGCGGCTCGCGTCGTTGGCCGTCTCGATCGCGGCATCGGCGTCGCTCTCGTCGACGACGACGACCAGCGTGAGCACGCGGGTGAGGGCCATGGACCCGGTGTCGGAGCGCAGCCGCACGAGCCTCTTGGAGATGTCCACGGTCGTCGTGCTGGGCAGGTCGACGATCATTGTTCTCTCCTGCGTTTCTGGGGTC
Source organism: Knoellia sp. AC549 (assembly GCF_979258975.1). NCBI lineage: Bacteria > Bacillati > Actinomycetota > Actinomycetes > Micrococcales > Intrasporangiaceae > Knoellia > Knoellia sp. AC549. The sequence goes on along the minus strand of NZ_OZ409890.1, from coordinate 3,743,390 downwards.
CCCGCGAAGTATCGGAGGAGCGCAGCGGGGGAGAACTTGGTGGGGTGTTCACGGGAGCCTCCAGGTGCGGCCGTCGCGGCTCATGAGGTCGTCGGCGCTCTGTGGCCCCCACGTGCCCGAGGTGTACTGGTCGATGCGAGCGGTGTTCTTGGCCCAGAACTCCTCGATCGGGTCGAGGATCTCCCAGGAGAGCTCGACCTCCTCATGACGCGGGAAGAGCGGTGGCTCCCCGAGGAGGACGTCGAGGATGAGTCGCTCATAGGCCTCGGGTGAGCTCTCGGTGAAGGCCCGGCCGTAGCCGAAGTCCATCGTCACGTCGCGCACCTCCATCTGGGCGCCGGGCACCTTGGCACCGAAGCGCATGGTCACACCCTCGTCGGGCTGGACCCGGATGACGACGGCGTTCTGGCCGAGCTCCTCGGTGGCGGTGTCGGAGAACGGCAGATGAGGAGCCTTCTTGAAGACGACCGCGATCTCGGTGACCCGCTTGCCGAGGCGCTTGCCGGTCCGCAGGTAGAACGGGACTCCCGCCCAACGGCGGGTGTCGACCTCCAGCTTGACCGCGGCATACGTCTCGGTCGTCGAGCTCTTGCCCACGCCGTCCTCGGCGAGGTAGGAGCGGACCTCCTCGCCGCCCTGCCATCCCTTGGCGTACTGCCCGCGTGCGGTCCCCTTGTCGAGGTCCTTGGGCAGTCGAACTGCCGAGAGGACCTTCTCCTTCTCGCTGCGGAGGTGGTCGGCGGCGAACGACACCGGCTCCTCCATCGCCGTGAGGGCGAGGAGCTGCAGGAGGTGGTTCTGGATGACGTCACGCGCAGCGCCGATGCCGTCGTAGTAGCCGGCGCGGCCCCCGATGCCGATGTCCTCGGCCATCGTGATCTGGACGTGGTCGACGTAGTGGCTGTTCCAGACCGGCTCGAACATCTGGTTGGCGAAGCGCAGGGCGAGGAGGTTCTGGACGGTCTCCTTGCCGAGGTAGTGGTCGATCCGGAAGACCGAGTCCGCAGGGAACACGTCGGCGACGATCTCGTTGAGCTCGCGTGCGCTCTTGAGGTCATGGCCGAACGGCTTCTCTATGACCACGCGCCGCCACGAACCGGGCGCTGCGGTCGACAGGCCAGATCGCTTCAGCTGCTCACACACCGTGGCGAAGAACGACGGGGGGATGGACAGGTAGAAGGCGTGGTTGCCGCCCGTGCCTCGCTGCTCGTCGAGGTCCTTGACGGTCTCGGCGAGGAGGTCGAAGGCCTTGGGGTCGTCGAACGTGCCCGGCACGAACCGGATGCCCTCGGCGAGCGCGCGCCACACGTCCTCGCGGAACGGGGTGCGGGAGCGCTCCTTGACCGACTCGTAGACGATCTTGCCGAAGTCCTGGTCGGCCCAGTCGCGACGAGCGAAGCCGATGAGCGAGAAGCCCGGCGGCAGCAGACCACGGTTGGCGAGGTCATAGATCGCCGGCATGAGCTTCTTGGTGGCGAGGTCGCCGGTGACGCCGAACAGCACGAGGCTGCACGGGCCGGCGATGCGGGGCAGTCTCTTGTCTCGTGGGTCCCGGAGGGGGTTGTGGGTGGCAGTGATGCGTGCCGGACTCATCAGGCTCCTGGGTTCGAGAGGGCCGACCGCACCTGACCCAGGCCGCGCCCGTGCGAGGTGAGGTGCAGGCGAAGGACGGGTCGGCCGTGCTCGGCGAGGACCTGGGCGTCGCCACCGGCCTGCGCCGCGATGAACTCCCCGAAGGTGAACCCGCGACCCGGGACCGCGAGGTCCTCCTCGGGAGCTGCAGTGACCTGGATGAAGACACCGTTGGCCGGGCCGCCCTTGTGGTACTGACCGGTCGAGTGGAGGAAGCGAGGGCCCCATCCGAAGGTCACCGGTCGACCCGTGTGGTCGAAGAGCTCGCGGGCCACCTGCTCCAGGTCGGCGTCCTGCTCGCGGTCGAGGTAGGCCATGACGGCGACGTAGCCGGTCTTCTCGTCCAGCTGGGACAGGAGAGCGGACACGGCACCGGGCAGCGTGCTCTCGTCACCGAGCCAGTTCCCGCCCAGGGTGCGCACCTCGACGGAACCGTCGACGAAGGCCGGTTCCTCCTGGGCTGACCCGGCCTGGTCGAGCAGACCTCGAGCCGCCTCCTTGGCGCTCTCGACGTCGGGCTGGTCGAACGGGTTGATGCCGAGCAGTCGACCAGCGATGGCTGTCGCGGCCTCCCACAGCAGGAGCTGCGCGCCGAGGGTGCCGGCGACAGTGATGACCGAGCCACTGTCGCCGAGGTCCTCGGGGACGACATCGGCCGGGCCGGGCCGCTCCGCCGCGATCGAGTCCGGGTGGCGCGGCGTGCCGTCGACGACGGTCGCGACACCGTCGTCGGTCAGGGCGCTGCCGCCGTCGACGGCCTCGTCGTCGTCGCCACCGGTGGCGACCAGGCGCACGACGTTGGCATCGGCGTAGGTGTGCTCGGGCGCTTCGCCGTCGGCGACGACGGGCAGGATGCCGGTGCCGTCCTTACCGGTGGACTCGGCGATGAGCTGTTCCGCCCACGCGCCGAAGCCGACGTTCTCGGTGCCCGCGTCGACGAGGACGAGCTTGTCGCGCAGGGGCTCGGTGCCGGCCATTGCAGCGGCCAGCCGCAGCGCCGGGTTGCCCTCGTCGTCGGCCGCGAGGAGGTCGGCCACGGCCTCGGCGTCGTCGAGGAGCGCGCCGACGTCGGCACCGGCGAGGCCCGAGGGCACGAGCCCGAAGGCCGTGAGGGCTGAGTAGCGGCCGCCCACGTCGGGGTCGGCGTTGATGACGCGGAAGCCGGCCGTGCGGGCCTCGCGGTCGAGGGGGCTGCCCGGGTCGGTGACGACGATGATGCGGCGGGTGGCGTCGATGCCGGCCTCGGTGAAGGCCTGCTCGAAGGCCCGCCGCTGCGAGTCGGTCTCGACGGTGGAGCCCGATTTGGACGAGACGACGACCGCGGTCTTCCTGAGGTCGGTCGTGACGACCCGACGCACGACGTCGGGGGCCGAGGAGTCGAGGATGACGATGTCGACGCCGGCGGTCGCGCAGATGACCTCCGGGGCGAGCGAGGACCCACCCATGCCGCAGAGGACGATCCGCGAGACACCGTCGCCGCGCAGCTCCTCACGCAGGGCAGCGATCTCGCCGAGCAGCGGACGGGAGGAGCGGGGGAGGCCCACCCAGGAGAGCCGCTTGCCGGCCTCCTCCTCGGCGGCGTCGCCCCAGAGCGTGGCGTCCTGGGCGAAGAGCTTGCTCGCCACCTCGTCCTGGACCAGCTGCGGGACGTGTGTCGAGATGGCGTCGGCGGCAGCGCCCCGAGCGGTGATCTCGAGGCTGCTCATCGAGAAGCCTTGTCGAGCTCGGACTGCACGCCGTCGAGCAGCTCTCCCCACGACTTCTCGAACTTGTCGACGCCTTCCTTCTCGAGCAGGGCGGTGACCTCGGAGTAGGAGATGCCCAGCCGCTCGAGGGCGTCGAGGACCTCGGCCGCCTCCTCGTAGGTGCCCTCGATGGTGTTGCCGGTGATCTCGCCGTGGTCGGCGACGGCGTCGAGCGTCTTCTCCGGCATCGTGTTGACGGTCCCGGGGGCGACGAGCTCCGTGACATACATGGTGTCGGGGTATGCCGGGTCCTTGACGCCCGTGGACGCCCACAGCGGCCGCTGTGGCTTGGCACCGTCGGCCTCGAGGTTCTTCCAGCGCGGTGTCGAGAAGACCTCCTCGTAGGCCTGGTAGGCCAGCCGCGCGTTGGCGATGGCGGCCTTGCCCTTGAGGCTCTTGGCGGTCTCGGTGTGCTCACCGTCGATGGCGTCCAGGCGCTTGTCGACCTCGCTGTCGACCCGGGAGACGAAGAACGAGGCCACGGACGCGATGTGGGCGACGTCCTTGCCGCGCTCACGTGCCTGCTCGAGACCGGTGAGGAAGGCGTTCATCACGGCGCGGTAGCGGTCGAGGCTGAAGATGAGCGTGACGTTGACCGAGATGCCCTCGGCCATGACACGGGTGATCGCCGGCAGCCCTTCGACGGTCGCGGGGATCTTGACGAGCAGGTTGGGTCGGTCGACGAGCTGACGAAGCTTCCTTGGCCTGGGCCACGGTCCCGTCGGTGTCGTGGGCCAACCGTGGGTCGACCTCGATCGAGACCCGGCCGTCGAGGCCCTTCGTGGCCTCGAACACGGGCAGCAGGACGTCGCAGGCGTCACGGACGTCCTGGGTCGTCAGCGCGGTCACGGCTTCGTCGATCGTCTTCTTGTCGGCTGCGAGCTGGGCGACCTGCTCGCTGTAGCTCTCGCCGTCGGAGAGCGCGACCTGGAAGATCGACGGGTTCGTCGTCACGCCGACGACGCCCTTGGTGTCGATGACCTCCTGGAGGTTGCCCGACGTGAGCCGCTCGCGACTGAGGTCGTCGAGCCAGATCGAGACGCCGTTGGCGGCGAGGTCCTTGAGGGCGGTGTTGTCAGTCATGAGAGGTCACTTCCCAGCCTTGGCCGCGCTCTTGGCGGCAGGCTTCTTCGTGGTCGGCACGTCCGTGCCGGTGTCCTTGCGGGTGCGGGGGGCGGTCTCGGTGGCGCCGACGACCCCGGTGCCGGCCTTGGCGGCCTTGAGGGAGTCCTTGGCCGCCTTGACGACGGCTGCGGAGGTGAAGCCGAACTCGGTGAAGAGGGTCGCGGCATCCGCCGAGGCACCGAAGTGCTCGATGCTGATGGAACGCCCCGCGTCGCCGACGATCTCGCGCCAGCCCTGCGCCACACCGGCTTCCACGCTCACCCGAGCCCGGACGGCCGGCGGGAGCACCTTGTCGCGGTAGGCCTTGGTCTGGGTGTCGAACCACTCGCGGCACGGCATCGAGACGACGCGGGTGCGCACTCCGGACTTCTCGAGAGCGAGCCGGGCCTCGAGCGCCACGGACACCTCCGAGCCGGTCGCCACGAGGATGACCTCGGGCTTGGCCTTGCCGTCGTCACCGGCGTCGATGAGGACGTAGCCGCCCTTGGCGACGTTGTCCGCCTTCGCGTGCGTCTTGCGGTCGACCGTCGGGAGGGCCTGCCGGCTGAGGGCCAGCGCCGCCGTGGTGCCGTTGCGCAGAATCGCGGCCCAGGCGGCGGCGGTCTCGTTGGCGTCGGCCGGGCGCACGACGTCGAGCCCGGGCATGGCGCGCAGTGCGGCGAGGTGCTCGATCGGCTGGTGGGTGGGGCCGTCCTCGCCGAGCCCGATGGAGTCGTGGGTCCACACGTAGGTCACCGGCAGCTGCTGGATCGCAGCCAGGCGCACCGCCGGTCGCATGTAGTCCGAGAAGACGAGGAAGGTGCCGCCGTAGGGCCGGGTGAGCCCTTCGAGCGCGATCCCGTTGAGGATCATGCCCATGGCGTTCTCGCGGATGCCGAAGTGGAGCGTGCGGCCGTAGGGGCCGCCCTTCCACGCATCGGTCTGCTTCGACTTCGGGATGAAGGACGGCTCGCCCTCCATGGTCGTGTTGTTGGACTCCGCTAGGTCGGCGGATCCACCCCACAGCTCGGGCATGACCGGCGCCAGGGCTCCGAGGACCTTGCCCGAGGCGGCGCGGGTGGCGATGCCCTTGGCGTCGGCGGGGAAGGTCGGCAGCGCAGCGTCCAGTCCGTCGGGGAGCTCCCCGGCGACGAGCCGGTCGAGCAGCGTCGCGGCGTCCTTGTTCTTGCGGCGCCACGCGGCATACGTCGTGTTCCACGCCTTGTGCGCGGCCTTGCCGCGTGCCTTGACCTTGCGCGCGTGGGCGAGCACGGCCTTGTCGACCTCGAAGGTCTTCTTGGGGTCGAAGCCGAGCAGTGCCTTGAGGCCGGAGATCTCCTCGTCACCCAGCGCCGAGCCGTGCGACTTGCCCGTGCCCTTCTTGGTGGGTGCCGGCCACGCGATGACGGTGTGCAGGCGGATGAGCGTCGGCCTGGCTGACTTCTTGCTCCGGGTGAGCGCGTCGAGCAGTGCGTCGACGTCCTCGACGTAGTCGGCGCCACCGGCCGGGTCGGTGCTCTGGCGCCAGTCGACGTCGGCGACCTCCCAGCCGTAGGCCTCGTAGCGCTTGGCCACGTCCTCGGAGAAGGAGATGTCGGTGTCGTCCTCGATGGAGATCTGGTTGGCGTCATAGATGACGGTGAGGTTGCCGAGCTCCTGGTGGCCGGCGAGCGAGCTGGCCTCCGAGGCCACACCCTCCATGAGGTCGCCGTCCGACGCGATGACCCACACGTGGTGGTCGAACGGGCTCTGTCCGGGCTTCGCATCCGGGTCGAGCAGGCCGCGCTGACGGCGCTGGGCCATGGCCATGCCGACGGCCGAGGCGAGGCCCGAGCCGAGGGGGCCGGTCGTGATCTCGACACCCGGGGTGTGGTGCACCTCGGGGTGGCCGGGGGTGAGCGAACCCCAGGTGCGCAGCGCCTTGAGGTCCTTCAGCTCGAGTCCGTAGCCGGAGAGGTAGAGCTGGATGTACTGGGTGAGGCTCGAGTGGCCGCAGGAGAGGACGAACCGGTCACGCCCGAGCCAGGTCGGGTCCGACGGGTCGTGCGTCATGACGTTCTGGAAGAGCAGGTATGCCGCGGGGGCCAGGCTCATCGCCGTGCCGGGGTGACCGTTGCCGACCTTCTGCACGGCATCGGCTGCGAGGACACGGACCGTGTCGACAGCCTTGACGTCGAGGTCGTTCCACTTCGCCTTGCGGGCGGTGGGGCGGGCGATCTCGGTGGAGCGAGTGGCGGTCGCTGCGGAGGCGCGGCGGGTCTTGGCCCGGCCTGCCTTCGTCGGGGTGGTGGTCACGTGGAGCCTCTCTGACGTCGTGCAAGTGTGATGCAGGTCAAACCATTGATTCCCAGCCTAGACCGCACCCTGCCGGTGGGAGCGACGGCGTCCGCCCCGGTTAGACTCGCTTTGACTTCATCGCCCCACCGCACCGCGAACTACCCCGAAGGACGCCGTGGCAACCGCCCCGATCAGCACCGCCTCGCCGGCCATGCCGGCGACTGGCTGGAAGCGATCGCTGGGCAACTACGTCGCGCTGACGAAGCCGCGCATCATCGAGCTGCTGCTCGTGACAACGGTTCCAGTGATGTTCCTCGCCGAGCGTGGAGTGCCCGACCTCTGGCTCGTCTTCGCGACCCTCGTCGGAGGCACGCTCAGCGCGGGAGCCGCCAACACCTTCAACTGCGTCTACGACCGCGACATCGACGCGCTGATGGACCGCACTCGCAACCGCCCCATGGTGACCGGTGAGATCAGCCCGCGCGCGGGCCTGGCCTTCGGCGTCGCCCTGACCGTCCTGTCGACGGCGTGGTTCGTCGCCTTCGTCAACGTCGCGTCCGCGCTGCTCTCGCTCGCTGCGGTCGTGCTGTACGCCGTGCTCTACACGATGATCCTCAAGCGCCGGACTCCCCAGAACATCGTCTGGGGTGGCATCGCCGGGTGCATGCCCACCCTCATCGGCTGGTCGGCGGTGACCGGCTCGGTGGGGTGGCCGGCCGTCATCCTCTTCCTCGTCATCTTCTTCTGGACGCCACCGCACTACTGGCCGCTGTCCATGGCCTTCAGGGACGACTACGCCAACGCCCACGTCCCGATGCTCCCGGTCGAGCGCGGCGCGCTGGCGGTGGCCCGCCAGATCGTGGCCTACAGCTGGGTCATGGTCGCGGTGTCCTTGACGCTCGTGCCAGTGGCAGACATGGGCTGGATCTATCTCGTCGCCGCCGTCGTCAGCGGTGCCGTGTTCATCGGCGAGGCGCACCGGCTCCTCCACCTCGCGAAGCAGGGTGCGGCCACCAAGGTGCTCAAGCCCATGCGTCTCTTCCACTTCTCGATCACCTACGTGACGCTGCTCTTCCTTGCCGTCGCGATCGACCCGCTGGTCCATCTCGCCATCGGCTGATCCGGCAGGTCGCGACCTGTCCGGTAGGGACCGAGGAAGACGGACAGCGACACGACGGCGTGGATCGCGGCCATGACGAGGATCGTCTCGCGCACCCCGATCCAGGTGCCGAGCCCCCCGGCCACCAGCCCCGCGAGCGGCATCGTCCCGAAGTTGAGGACGGCCGAGGTGGCGGTGGTGCGGCCGAGGAGCTCGGGTGGTGTGTAGCGCACGCGGAACGACGACCGCACGACGTTGGCGCCGACCACACCGACACCGACGAAGAACGCACCCAACGGCAGCAGCACCACGCCGACACGCGGGAAGGCGAGGCCCTCGATGACGGCGACGGGACCGCCGAGGACCTGCAGCCATCTCAGTGCCCCGGCGTTGCCGAGCCAGGCCGTGGTGCGGGCCGCCAGCGTCGCGCCCAGGAGGCCGCCGATCGACCCGAGCGCCATGACGACGCCCACGGCTCCCGGCTCGAGCTTCCAGGTCGCGCACCATGAACAGGACCATGAGCGCCCAGAACCCCGTCAGCGCGAAGTTGCTGAGCCCGCCCTGGATCGAGAAGAACCTGAGGTAGGGGTCGCGGGCCACGATCGAGACCCCCTCGCGGATCTGACGGACCATCGGCTGCCGGTCCGGCAGGTGGGGCGCCGGGCCGAGCTCCTCGGGGCGCATGCGGGCCAGGCAGAGCCACGAGGCGAGGAAGCTCACGACGTCGATCACCACGGCATACGCAGCCGAGAACAGCTGCACGAGAACCCCGCCCAGCCCGGGACCGCCGACCTGCATCGCCGACTCGGTCCCGTAGATGCGCGCATTCGCGCGCTCCAGGTCGGAGCTGGCGACCACCCGCGGGACGAACGCCGTGTATGCCGTCCGGAAGAAGACCGTGCAGCAGCCCAGTGCCAGCGCGGTTCCCACGAGGTGGGGGAGGGTGAGCAGGTCCATCGCCCACGCGATCGGCACGCTGGCGACGGCCACGGCACCGACGAGGTCGGCGCGCATCATGACGCGGCGGGGGTCGGAGCGGTCCACCCAGGCCCCGGCGACCAGCCCGAGCACGAGCCAGGGCAGCCAGATGGCTCCGGCCAGGATGCCCATCCAGAAGGGTCCGGCGCCGAACTGGGTCACCGCGATCAACGGGAAGATCACGGTGGTCGTCATCGAGCCGAGGACGCTGATCCCCTCGCCGGCCCACAGCAGGCGGAAGTTGCGGTTGCCGGCGAGCAACGGCGGGAGCGTGTCCACCTCGTCGGTGATGGTCACGGCTGCGCCGGGAAGCCGCGGGAGAACACGAAGACCGGCTCGCGCTCTGCGCCGTCGTCGGGGAGCTCCCGCTGGCTCCATCGGACGAGCACCTCGATGAGCTCTTCGGCGACCTCACGCAGCTCTGCCGGCGTGAGGCGCAGCCAGTGCTGGGTCGCGAAGGCCGCGTCGTCCCACTCGGGCACCGTCGCCGCGTTGGCGTTCCACTCCTGGACGCGCTCGAACTGGCGCTGCACGGTGAGCGCCTCGGCGGCATACGCAGCCGTGACCGCGGCCGTGTCCGACGCGAAGTCGGCCCGGGACCAGCGGGTGCCGGGGTCGACGAGACGCCACCAGCGCTCTCGCCGGTCCTTGGCAAGCTCCGGGGCCTCCTCGACGAGGCCCGCCTCGCTCAGCACCTTGAGGTGGTGGCTCACCGAGCCGACGGCCTGACCGGTGCGGGCAGCCAGCGCCGAGGCCGTGGACGGCCCGTCGACCTTGAGTGCGTCCATCATCCGCGAGCGGAAGGCGTTGGCCATCGCCGAGAGGGCCTTGGCGTCGGTGATCGTGCGGACGCCGTCGGGGGACCGGCGATCGGGGTTCGTGGGTCTCGTCATGCTGACGAGGCTAGACCCACAAGCACTGTTGTGCAACTAGTCTTGTGCAATCCTCCGGAGCGAGACGAGGCCGTTGACCAGGGCCACGACGAGGGTGGCTGCGCCGAGCATGTGCGCCAGGACGAGGACCTCGGGCAGGTCGGTGAGGTACTGGACGTAGCCGATCGCTCCCTGAGCGAGCGTCACGACGAGGACGGCACGCCACCCCGCGCTGACCGACGTCGGCGCGGAGGAGAGGCGGGTCGCCAGCCAGACCGCGACGACGAGGCCGATGAAGAGCATGACGGCGTCGGCGTGCAGCCACGAGATGGTGCGTGGGTCGAACCCGAACCGCGCCGGCGCATCGGCATCCCCGGAGTGCGGGCCCGACCCGGTGACGACCGTGCCGAGGGTGAGCACGACGGCCGCGACCGCGGAGGTGAGCCAGGCAACGCGGCGCACGAGCTCGGGGACGAGCAAAGTCGGTGCGCCGTCGCTCTCGTGCCGGGCGAACCACAGGTATGCCGCGGTGGCCACCAGCCCCGCGGACACGAGGAAGTGGGCTGCGACCGTCACGGGGTGCAGGTCGGTGAGTACCGTGACGCCCCCGAGCACCGCCTGCAGGACGACACCGAGGAGGACGGTCACCGCGGCGATCTTGAGGCGTTGCACCGGTGCCCATCGCCACACGACGACCACGGCGAGGATCGCGATGAGTCCGACGAGGCCGGTGAGCGTGCGGTTGCCGAACTCGATGACCTTGTGGATGCCCTCGGCCTGCTCCCGGACGGGAACGTAGGAACCGGGGACGCACTCCGGCCACGTCGGGCATCCCAGACCGCTGCCGGTGAGCCGCACGAGGCCGCCCGTGACGATGATCGCCACCTGAGCCACGAGGTTGGCGAGGAGGATGCGGTGGTAGCTCGGGGGGAACGGCGTGCTCACCCCATGCAGGGTAGGGGAGGGGGACGGCGACCCCGACGCCCGGCTCCGGCGCAGAGGCGAGAGGCACCCGACCGCGCGGCAGGACGGCTGGGCGCCGGGGAGTGTAGGACCCGTTGCCCCTCTTGACCATTCCCTGACCCGTTCTTGACCGATGGTGTGCCTGAGGGTGGACAAGGTCCGGGTTTGGCAAAGGCTTGGTCAGTTTCGTTGACGCGCACGTCAACCCAGCGGTTGGGTTCGGAGCGCGCCGAAGCCCGTGGCCCACCCGAGCCGCCCGGAGGGGGACGACGCTCTCAACCCGTGACCGCCCGTCATCCCGTGCGGTCCGAACCAGAAGAGGTACGACGTGACTCGACGATCCACTGGTGCCATGGTGGTCACCGCCGCCCTGGCCCTCCCTCTCGCCCTCACCATGGGCCTCCCTTCCGCGAACGCCATTCCCACGAGCACGACCGGGACTGCCGTTGCCAAGGCCGACCCGGCCGGTGACCACAAGACGCTCGGCCTCTCCGCTGACGAGAAGCTCGTCGCGACCGCCGTCGTCACCGACAAGGACGGCACGCAGCACATCCGCTACGACCGCACCTTCAAGGGCCTGCGGGTCATCGGCGGCGACCTCGTCCTCGAGAAGTCCAGGAGCGGCGCCAAGAAGGACGTGCACTTCAACGCCTCCGGCAAGGCCGCGGTCAGGTCGACGACCCCGAAGAAGAGCGCCGCCGAGGCCTCGGCGGTCGCGACCAGGAACGCCCGCAAGTCGGCCACGGCCAAGGCCGAGGACAGCGAGCTCGTCGTCTGGGCCGGTGGAGCCACGCCCCGCCTTGCCTGGGAGATCATCACCGAGGGGATCAAGGCCGACCAGACCCCGTCACGCCTCCACACCCTGGTCGACGCGGAGAGCGGCGCCATCGTCCACTCCTGGGACGAGGTCAAGCACGGCACCGGCAACTCGCAGTACTCCGGCCAGGTGACCCTCAACTCGACCCAGTCGGGCACCCAGTGGCTCCTCAGGGACTCGATCGGCAACTTCACGACCGACCTCAACGGCGCGACGTCGGGGACGGGCACCCAGTTCACCGACGCCGACAACGTCTGGGGCAACGGGTCGACGACCAGCCGCCAGACCGCTGGCGTCGACGCGCAGTACGGCGCGGAGAAGACCTACGCCTACTTCGACTCGGTCCAGGGCCGTCGCGGCATCTGGAACGACGGCCGAGGCGCGCGCAGCCGCGTGCACTACGGCAACGCCTACGCCAACGCCTTCTGGGACGGCACCCAGATGACCTACGGCGACGGGGCCAACAACGCCCGTCCGCTCACGTCCATCGACGTGGCGGCCCACGAGATGAGCCACGGGGTCACCGAGAACACGGCGAACCTCAACTACAGCGGCGACGCCGGTGGCCTCAACGAGGCCTCCTCCGACATCTTCGGTGCGGCCGTCGAGTTCTACGCCAACAACACGACCGACGTCGGCGACTACCTCATCGGCGAGAAGATCAACATCCGTGGCAACGGCACCCCCCTGCGCTACATGGACAAGCCGAGCAGGGACGGTCAGAGCCCGGACTGCTGGTCCACCAACACCAAGAACCTCGACCCGCACTACTCCTCAGGTGCTCTCAACCACTGGTTCTACATGGCCGCCGAGGGTTCGGGCGCCAAGACCATCAACGGCGTGAGCTACGACAGCCCGACCTGCGGCGGCGCTCCCGCAGTGACCGGCGCAGGTCGCGCGAACGTCGAGAAGGTCTGGTACCGGACCCTGTCGACCAAGCTCACCTCGGGCAGCACGTATGCCGCCGCCCGCAACGGTGCGATCGCCTCTGCCAAGGAGCTCTACGGGGCGACGAGCCAGACCTGCAAGTCCGTCGAGACGGCCTTCAACGCGATCGCGGTCCCGGTCGGCACCGAGAAATGCGACGGCACCACCACCCCGCCGCCCACCGGTGGCAACCTGCTCCAGAACCCGGGCTTCGAGTCCGGTGCGGTGAGCTGGACCGGGACCTCCGGGCCGATCACCAACAACACCGGCCGCCCGGCCCGCACCGGCAGCTGGAAGGCGTGGCTCGGCGGCAACGGATCCACCTCGACCGAGACGATCCAGCAGAGCGTCGCGATCCCCTCGACGGTCACGGCCGCGACCCTGTCGTTCTGGCTGCGCACCGACACCGCTGAGTCCGGGTCCACGGCCTACGACACGATGAAGGTCCAGGTCGTCGACGGTACGACGACCACGACCCTGGCGACGTACTCCAACGTGGGGACGAACGCGACCTACACCCAGAAGTCGTTCAACCTCACGGCATACAAGGGCAGGACGGTCACGGTGAAGTACCTCATGAACGAGGACTCCTCACTGCAGACGTCGTTCGTCGTCGACGACACGGCACTCGCCACCAGCTAGTCGAACTCGAGCCGGGTCGGCGCTCTCCACGAGCGCCGACCCGGCTCCTTCGCTGCACTTCTCAAGGAGACCTTCCATGTCCTCACCCATCCGACAGCTTCTCGCCCCGGTGGTCATCGCCTCGCTCGCCACGGCCTCGCTCGTGGCAGCGGCCCCGGCCACCCAGGCTCGCCCGGCGGCCCCCACGGCCGTCGCGGCCAGCCCCGACATCTCGGTCGCCAACACGCAGGCGCACCTGAACCAGCTGCAGTCGATCGCCAACGCGAACGGCGGCAACCGCTACACCGGCAGACCCGGCTACGCCGCCTCCATCAGCTACCTCAAGGGCAAGCTCGACGCCGCCGGCTACACGACGACGGTGCAGAGCTTCAGCACCTCGGCGGGCATGACGTCCAACCTCATCGCAGAGTGGCCGGCTGGTGACGCCAACAACGTCGTCATGCTCGGCGGGCACCTCGACAGCGTCTCCACCGGCGCCGGCATCAACGACAACGGTTCCGGCAGCGCCGGAGTGCTCGAGGCTGCCCTGGCGTATGCCGCGAGCGGCCAGAGTGCGAAGAGTCGCCTTCGCATCGGGTTCTGGGGTGCCGAGGAGCTCGGCCTGCTGGGCTCGAAGTTCTACATGAACAGCCTGTCCACGACCGAGAAGAACAAGATCAGGGTCTACCTGAACTTCGACATGATCGGCTCGCCCAACCCCGGCTACTTCGTCTACAACGACAACCCGGCGGGCAACGCCGCACGTGACGAGCTGACCAGCTGGTACACCTCCAAGAACATCCCGTGGGAGTACATCGACGTGCAGGGTCGCAGCGACCATGCGGCCTTCCGGTCGTACGGCATCGCGACGGCCGGCATCTTCAGTGGCGCCGAAGGGCTCAAGTCGAGCAGCCAGGCCTCGAAGTGGGGTGGCACTGCGGGACGCGCGTTCGACCCCTGCTACCACTCCTCGTGCGACAACATCAACAACATCAACGTGACCGCGCTCGACCGTGGTGTCGACGTCATCGGTCACATGCTGTGGCTGTATGCCGCCAAGGACTACGGCACGACGACGCCTCCCACGGGGGGCAACCTGCTCCAGAACCCGGGCTTCGAGTCCGGTGCGGTGAGCTGGACCGGGACCTCCGGGCCGATCACCAACAGCACCGGTCGACCGGCGCGCACGGGCAGCTGGAAGGCGTGGCTCGGTGGCAACGGGTCGACGTCGACCGAGACGATCCAGCAGAGCGTCGCGATCCCGTCGACGGTGACGGCGGCGACGCTGTCGTTCTGGCTGCGGACCGACACGGCTGAGTCCGGGTCCACGGCCTACGACACGGTGAAGGTGCAGGTGGTGGACGGCTCGACGACCTCGACGCTGGCGACATACTCCAACGTCGGCGCCAACGCGACCTACAGCCAGAAGACCTTCAGCCTCACGGCATACAAGGGCAGGACGGTCACGGTGAAGTACGTCATGAGCGAGGACTCCTCACTGCAGACGTCGTTCGTCGTCGACGACACGTCCCTCACCACGAGCTGAGGCCTCACGAACGGCGATGGGCCGGCACGCCTCCGGGTGCCGGCCCATCGTCCTCGCTCGCCCCCGGAGCTCGGCCAGCTGCCCCGGTCGGAGCCGTGGGTCGAAGGGTCACGACCCCAGGTCGAGGATGCGCTCGACATGCTCCTCGAGCTCGTCGTCCCGGAACTGGGGGAGTCGCAGGAACCAGCGGTAGAAGATCGGGGCGAGCAACAGCTCGGTCGACGCCGGAGGGTTCGCATAGCCGGCGGCCGCGACAAGTTTCGTGATCTGCGCCTGCTGAGGTTCGAAGAGCCGCTCCCGGAAATGCTGCGCAACGCCCTCGTCCGTCTGGATCGAGGCCGCCAACAACCGCAGCAGCGAGGAGCGGGGCTCGGTGGAGATCTCGTCGATCGATGCTCGAAGCACCTGCATGACCGTGCGGTCGTCGGCGGACGCGTCCGAGTCGGCGGACTCGTCGGCGGACTCGTTGGCGAGAGCCTCGAAGAGGATGGCGTGGACGGAAGGCCAACTCCTGTAGAGGGTCTGCTTGCCCACCCCCGCCTCAGCGGCGATGCCTTCCATCGTCAGGGCACCGGGGCCAGCTCGCTCGGCAAGCGCCATGACTGCGGCGTGCACACGCTTGACGGTCTCGGGCCTGGCCATGCGCCTCAGTATAGAAACGAGACGCAGCGTCTCGTTTGGTGTTTGAATGCTGGGATGACGACGACGCAGACCTGGCTCATCACCGGTGCGAGCAGCGGGCTGGGCCTTGCCCTGACGAAGCACGTGCTGACCGCTGGTCATCACGTGGTGGCCACGACCCGGAAGGGAGCCCTGCCCGTCGAGGATCCACGCCTTACCGTGGTCCGGCTCGATCCCGCAGACAGGAGGGAATGCCGCCGCGCCGTGGAGGAGGCCAGCCGCGTCACCGGACGTGTGGACGTTCTGGTGAACAGCGCCGGCTACGGACTGGTGGGAGCCGTTGAGGAGGTCAGCGAGGCGGAGGCTCGTGCCATCGTCGACGTCGACCTGTTCGGTCCGCTCTGGCTGACCCAGGCTGTGCTGCCCATCATGCGGCGCCAAGGGGACGGACACGTCGTGCAGATCTCCTCCACGGGCGGCGTGGGCGCCATGCCATTCCTCGGCCTCTACAACGCTGCGAAGTGGGGCCTGGAGGGGTTCAGCGAGGCGCTCGCCGCCGAGGTGCAGTCGATGGGCATCCGAGTCACCCTCGCCGAGATCGGCGCGATGGACACGCAGTGGGCAACGTCAGGCATGAGGTTCAGCGATCCCCACAGCGACTACGACGCACTGCGCGAACAGCTGCTGGGTACGGCCACCGTTCCATGGCCCAGCGAACCGGGAGCAACGGGCGGGGGGTCCGCTCCGGACGAGATCGCTCGCAGCATCTTCGGGCACGTCACCGCGGGAAGCGGTCCACTGCGCCTTGTCCTGGGAGACGGCGCCGCCGATCAGATCACGACGGTGCTCGAAGGCAGGAGGCAGGAGTACTTCACCCAACCCGGATTTCATGGCACCGAGGACTGAGGACGATCTCGCCGGACCGTGGCTGACGCCTGGGCCCGGCACGACAGACCAACGTCCCCGAGCAGCGCCGCTAGTCGGACCAGTGGAACCAGCGGGCCGCAGCCGCACCTGCCACCATCGCCCAGACCACCAGCACGAGCCACTGAGCCAGCGGCCAGTGCCCCTCGACCAGGGCCGATCGCAGACCGTCGCCCAGCGCGCCCGAGGGCAGGAGCCGGGCCAGGCCGCTAAGGACGTCCGGGAGCCGGTCCGTCGGCAGGAGCACGCCCAGGCCCAGGAGCAGGACCCACGCGAGGTTCGCGAGGGCAAGGACCCCCTCGGCCCGCACGGTCCCGGCCAGGAGCAGGCCCAGCGCCAGGAACGCCGTTGCGCCCAGGGCGATCGTGACCAGAGCGGGCGCGACCCCGGAGGCATCGGGTCGCCAACCGAGGGTCGCCGCGATGCCGCCGAGGACGACGAGCTGCACGGCGATGACGATGCCGACCGCGGCCAGCTTGCCGGCGAGCAGCCCCTCACGTCCGAGAGGGCTGGCGCCGAGGAAGCGGAGGACGCCGTGTCTCCGGTCGAAGCCGGTGGCGATGGCCTGTCCGGTGAACGCCGTCGACACGACGGCGAGGGCGAACACTCCGGCGGTGGCGAGATCGATGCGCCGGCCCGGCCCGAGGTCGGGCACCCCGGTGAGTGCGAGGGCGACGAGGGCCAGTGCGGGGAGGACCAGTGCGACGAGCAGCTGCTCGCCGTGCCCGAGGATGGTCGCGCTCTCGAAGCGGGCCTGCGCGAGCCATCGCTGCGAGGCCGGTGCGGGCGCTGCTCCAGGAGTCGGCAGGCTCGTCGGCCTGCCGTTGGGCGTGCCGTTCGCCGTCATCGACGCGCCCCTGCCGTGAGGGCGAAGTAGCGCTCCTCCAGAGGTCGTCCGTCGCACACCTGAGCGAGCGAGCCCTCGGCGACGACCCGGCCGGCGCTCATGATGACGACGTGGTCGGCGAGGCGCTCGGCCTCCTCGAAGGAATGGGTCGTGACGACGACAGCCGACTCGCGGGCCGTCTCGGCGATGAGGTCCCAGACCTCGAGACGGGCGTGTGGGTCCAGGCCCGCCGTCGGTTCGTCGAGGAAGGCGACCTCGGGTCGGCCGACGAGGGCCGCGACGAGGGCCACCCGTTGGCGCTCACCGCCGGAGAGGCGCCGGATCGAGCGGTCCGCGACCCGGTCCAGGTCGAGCCGGGTCAGGAGCGCGGCCACGTCGGCGGGGGCCCGGTGCAGCCGGGCGACGTGCCGGAGCAGGCGTCGCGCCGTCGTCGTCACCGGAAGCCCGCCGTCCTGGAGCATGACGCCGACCCGGGCCCGGTGCTGCGCCGGGGCGCGCCAGGGATCGGTGCCGAGGACCCGGGCGGTGCCGGACGTGGGGCGCTGCAGCCCTTCGAGGCACTCCATCGTCGTCGTCTTGCCGGCGCCGTTGGGTCCGAGGACGGTCGTGACGTGGCCCTGCTCCGCGGACCAGGAGGCCCCGTCGACGGCCCGGACGTCGCCGAGGTCGCGATGAAGGGCGACGACTTCGACTGCGGGCACGGCGCACATCCTAGGCTGGGGGGCACTCGACCCAAGGAGCACCATGCCCACCATCGACCGCGAGGCCGCCCCGGCCACCGCCGTCGCCGCCCTGCCCGCGCTCGTCGCCGCCCTGGCGGGACGACGTGGTCTGGCGCTCGCGCTCGCCGTCGCCCCGGTCGGGGTCGCGCTCTTCTTCCGGGACCCGGACCGCCGGCCCGAGCACGGGGTGGTCGATGCCGACACGGTGGTCTCGCCCGCGGACGGCAAGGTGATGTATGCCGGTCCCGGTCAGGACGGCGTGGCACCCGAGGGGGAGTGGCAGCAGGTGAGCATCTTCCTGTCCGCCTTCGACGTCCACATCAACCGGGCGCCCTACGGCGGACGACTGCGAGAGGTGACCTACCGTCCGGGCAGGTGGCTGGCGGCATACAAGCACGAGAGCGCACACCGCAACGAGCGCACCGACCTCGTCATCGAGCGCGAGGTCGACGGAGCGACCCGGGTCGTCCACTTCCGTCAGATCGTGGGGCTCATGGCTCGACGGGTCGTCACCCGCGTCGCGGTGGGCGACGAGCTCGCCACCGGGCAGCGCATCGGCCTGATGAAGTTCGGCTCGCGCATGGACGTCTTCGTGCCGCCGGAGGTCGACCTGCTCGTCCACACCGGGCAGCGCGTCGTGGCCGGCGAGACCGTCATCGCCCGCTGGCCGTCCTCGGACGTGACCGCGTGAGCAACGACTCGGACGGGCGGCGGCGCCGTTTCGACCGCTGGCGGCTGATCTCGCCCAGCGGGGCAGAGGTCGTCTCGCTCCGCCAGCTGAGCAAGCGCGAACGGTTGCGGGTCACGGCACCGACGCTCTTCACCATCGTCAACCTCATGAGCGGGCTGTCGTCGGTCCTGCTGGCCTTCCGCGGCGAGTTCACTTGGGCCGCCGTGCTCATCGCCGTGTCGATCGTCATGGACATCGCCGACGGAGGGGTGGCCCGGCTCGTCGGAGCGACGTCACCGTTCGGTCTGCAGATGGACTCGCTCGCCGACCTCATCGCGTTCGGCTTCGCGCCGGCCATCCTCGTGCACACCTGGGCCCTGCCCGACTACCCCGTGCTCTCGTGGCTCGCCGCGTTCTTCTGGCTCGGCTGTGCAGCCTTCCGCCTCGCTCGGTTCAACGTGACCGTCGACCCGACAGCGGACAAGCGCTACTTCGTGGGCCTTCCCAGTCCTGCCGCGGCGGCGGTCATCATGGCGACGATCTTCGCCCTCAACCAGCCGAAGGCGGGGGGATACGACACCTCACTCATCGTTCCGGTCATCGTGAGCTGCGTCCCGGCCGTGCTCATGGTCACCTCGATCCGGTTCCGGTCCTTCCGCAACCTCCTCGCCCCCAACGGGCGCAACGCGTGGATCACCACGGTGCTCGCCGCAGTGGCCATCGTGGTCGGCCTCGTCGTCGAGCCGGGCGTCACCGGCCTCGTGCTGGCCTACGGCTACATCCTGCAGGCACCCCTCGGGGTCGTCACCGCACCGCTGCGGGAGCGGCTCCTCGGTCCGGACTCGGTCGCCCCTCGCCGTGAGCGGCTGCCATCGGTCTTCCTGCCGGACACGGACAGCGACGACGATGACGATGACGATGCCCACGGGGACGACGACGGCGGCCCTCGACGGGAGGTCACGGCCCGCTGATCGAGGAGAAGAAGCGCGACTTGGCCTCCTCGTAGTCCGCTGCCCCGGTGGCTGCCACCTTCAGGGCGTTGTACTGCTCCAGCAGCACCGGCTCGTGGCGGAGGCGCCACCAGGTGCGGCTGAAGCGCAGGTCGTGCTCGGAGCCCCGTGGAGTGACAGCGAGGCCGGCGGCCCGGGTGCCGGGGAGGTCGAAGACGGCCAGGGTCGCCGCCCACGAGTGGGGACTCGCCACGGGATAGGCCACCTCGAGCCGACCGACGGCGTCTTCGAAGTCGTGGGGTTCGACCCGCAGGTGCAGGTCGACGTCCCCCTTGGTGAGGGCTCCGGGCACACTGAGCCCGCCGGTGAGCACGAGCTCACCCGGAACGCCCGCCGACGTGAGGGCCACGGCGACGGAGTCCCGCGTACGCCGCGCCTCCGGGATCAGGTCGTCGGACAGCAGCAGGTTCTCCATCCCTCCAGCAGAGCACGCGCGCCGGCCGTCGTCCGCCGCTAGGGTCGGAGGATGCGCCATGGTCTCTCGGTGCCGTGCTTCGGCGCAGGCCTCGACGCCGCGACGGTGGCGGTGTGGGCCCGGGACGCCGAGGACGCGGGGTGGGACGGCTTCTTCCTCTGGGACCACCTGTTCGCCTTCACCGATGGACCCGTCGACACCGTGGACCCGTTCATCACCCTCACCGCTGCGGCGTGCGCGACTCGCTCGATCCGGCTCGGGACGCTGGTCACCCCCTTGCCCCGCCGCCGACCGCTGGTGGTCGCACGCCAGAGCGTGACGTTGGACCGGTTGAGCGGAGGCCGGTTGGTGCTGGGTGTGGGCACCGGCTCAGGCCCCTTCGAGTGGGACTTCTGTGGCGAGGAGGCGGACCCGGTCCTGCGGGGCGACATGCTCGACGAGCACCTCGACCTGCTGAGCCGCCTCTGGACCGGTGAACCCGTCCGGCACGAGGGGCGGTTCTACACCGTGGCGGGACCCGAGTGGTCGGGCCGATGCCACCCGCCACCGCTCCAGCAGCCCCGGATCCCGGTCTGGGTCGGTGGTTCGTGGCCGGGCACTCGACCCTTCGCCCGGGCGGCGCACTGGGACGGCGTCGTCCCCATGCGTCCGGACGGCTCGTGGTCGGTGGCTGACACCGATGCCGTGGCTCGCCGGATGCGCACCCTGCGGGGGATGACGGACTCACCCTTCGACGTGGCCGTGCCCGGCGAGAGCGACCCCACGGACCCGGGTCGCACGGAACGGTTCGCCGAGCACGCGGCTGCCGGGGCCACCTGGTGGATCGAGGCCGTCCACCCGTGGCGCTACGGCGACCCTGACCGCGGCGAGTGGAACCTCGCCGCCATGCACGAGCGGATCCTGTCCGGCCCCTGAGGGTCCTGGCGACAGCGAGGCTGGCTTCCCCCGTGCGCTTAGGGTCACCTTCGTTTCCCACCTACCAGGCAATTACGTAACATTGGTGTTGTGAATATCCCGGCCAGCACTGCGGTGCCTCTGGTTCTCGAGTCGCGCACGCGCGACCGGGTCCTGCAGGCCATCAGTGAGCACGGCCCGGTGACAGCGACGGCGCTCGCGCAGGAGCTGGGACTCACCGTCCCCGCGGTGCGCCGACACCTCGAGAACCTCACCGACTCAGGGCTCATCGACGAGCGCGAGGTCGCAGCCACGAGTCGTGGTCGCGGTCGCCCGGCCCGGTCGTTCGTCCTCAGCGAGTCCGGGCACCAGGCGCTCGAGTCCGACTACGACCACCTGGCGACCGAGGCGCTGCGCTTCCTCGCCACCGAGGCGGGTCCCGACGCAGTGCGTCGCTTCGCAGAGTCCCGTGTCGCCCTGCTCGAGGAGCGGTATGCCGCGGAGCTGGCCGTTGCCGGCACCGACACCGCCGCCCGGGTCGAGGCCCTCGTCGCCGCACTCACGCGCGACGGTTTCGCCGCGTCCGCCCGCCCGATGGGCGAGGCCCCCCGGGCAGGTCAGGACGCCGGCACGGCTCCCGCTGGACTGTCCGGCATACAGCTCTGTCAGGGTCACTGCCCGGTCCAGCACGCCGCTCGGGAATTTCCACAGTTCTGTGACGCTGAAACGGACGCGTTCTCACGCCTGCTCGGCGTGCACGTCCAAAGACTCGCAACACTCGCGCACGGAGATCACGTGTGCACGACGTTCGTCCCCACCAAGTCTGAGCTTTCAACAGGAAGGTCCACGCGATGAGCACCATCGAGGAACTCAACCCCGGCCTCAAGGACATCGGGCGCTATGACTTCGGCTGGGCGGACAGCGACACCGCTGGCACCAACGCCCGTCGTGGGCTGAACGACGAGGTCGTCCTCGACATCTCGCGGCGCAAGAGTGAGCCGCAGTGGATGGAGGACCTCCGCATGAAGTCGCTGCGGCTGTTCCACAAGAAGCCCATGCCGACGTGGGGGAGCGACCTCACCGGCATCGACTTCCAGAACATCAAGTACTTCGTGAAGTCCACCGAGCAGCAGGCAACCTCGTGGGAGGACCTGCCCGAGGACATCAAGAACACCTACGACCGTCTGGGCATCCCCGAGGCCGAGAAGCAGCGTCTCGTGTCCGGTGTCGCCGCCCAGTACGAGTCCGAGGTCGTCTACCACCAGATCCGTGAGGACCTGGAGGAGAAGGGCGTCATCTTCGTCGACACCGACACCGGCCTGCGCGAGCACGAGGACCTCTTCCGCGAGTACTTCGCGAGCGTCATCCCCGCCGGTGACAACAAGTTCGCCGCGCTCAACACGGCCGTCTGGTCGGGCGGCTCGTTCATCTACATCCCGCCGGGCGTGCACGTCGACATCCCGCTGCAGGCCTACTTCCGGATCAACACCGAGAACATGGGCCAGTTCGAGCGCACCCTGATCATCGCCGACGAGGGCTCCTACGTGCACTACGTCGAGGGCTGCACCGCGCCGATCTACCAGTCGGACTCGCTGCACTCGGCCGTCGTCGAGATCATCGTCAAGAAGAACGCCCGCGTGCGCTACACGACGATCCAGAACTGGTCCAACAACGTCTACAACCTCGTCACCAAGCGCGCGACCTGCGCCGAGGGCGCGACGATGGAGTGGATCGACGGCAACATCGGCTCCAAGGTGACGATGAAGTACCCCGCCGTCTTCCTCATGGGCGAGCACGCCAAGGGCGAGACGCTCTCGGTCGCCTTCGCCGGTGAGGGCCAGCACCAGGACGCCGGATCCAAGATGGTCCACGCCGCTCCCAACACCTCCTCGACGATCGTCTCCAAGTCGGTCGCCCGTGGCGGCGGCCGCACGTCCTACCGCGGTCTCGTGCAGATCATGGAGGGCGCGCACGGCTCGAAGTCGAGCGTCGTGTGTGACGCCCTGCTCGTCGACACGATCAGCCGTTCCGACACCTACCCCTACGTCGACATCCGCGAGGACGACGTGACGATGGGCCACGAGGCCACGGTCTCCAAGGTGTCCGAGGACCAGATGTTCTACCTCATGTCCCGAGGCATGTCCGAGACCGAGGCCATGGCGATGATCGTGCGCGGCTTCGTCGAGCCCATCGCCAAGGAGCTCCCCATGGAGTACGCCCTCGAGCTCAACCGCCTCATCGAGCTCCAGATGGAAGGAGCAGTAGGCTAAATGAGCCTTCTGGCCCAGAAGAATCCCGAAGCCCCTGCCGGGCACACCGACTCGGCTGCTGCTTTCGTCCCTGACCAGTCCCGCGCCGAGCGTGCGACCTCGTATGCCGTGGCGGACTTCCCGGTCCCGTCCGGTCGCGAGGAGGAGTGGCGCTTCACGCCCGTCGACCGTCTCCAGGCACTCTTCGCCGAGACGGCCGGCACCGCGCTGCGCCGCGAGGAGTTCCTCCCCGACGGCGTGACCGTCTCGACGCTCCCGCGCGAGCAGTGGCAGGGGAGCAAGGCGCCCAAGCCGGCCGACCGCGCCGCTGTGGTCGCCGCGGCCCAGACCGAGTCGGTCACCGTCCTCGACATCCCCGCGGAGGCCGAGCTCCGCGAGCCGGTGCGCCTCGTCCTCACGGGTGACGGCGGTCTGGCCCACGGGCACACCGTCATCCGCGTGGGTCAGTTCGCCAAGGCCACGGTCGTCCTGCGCCACCAGGGCGACGCCCAGTACTCCGAGCTGCTCTCCGTCGTCGTCGGCGACGGCGCCGACGTCACCGTCGTGACCGTCCAGGAGTGGGCCGACAGCGCCCTGCACCTCGGGCAGCACGACGTCGTCGTCGGCCGTGACGCCAAGGTGCGCCACATCGCGGTCACCCTCGGTGGCGGCATCGTGCGGCTCAACACCAATGCCTCGTATGCCGGTCCCGGCGGTTCGTTCGAGGCGCTCGGCGTCTACTTCGCCGACGCCGGTCAGCACCAGGAGCACCGTCTCTTCGTCGACCACGAGGCGCCCCACTGCCGCTCCAACGTCGAGTACAAGGGCGCGCTCCAGGGCGACAGCGCCCACACGGTCTGGGTCGGTGACGTCCTCATCCGCGCCAGCGCCGAGGGCACCGACACCTACGAGCTCAACCGCAACCTCATCCTCACCGACGGCGCCCGCGCCGACTCGGTGCCCAACCTCGAGATCGAGACCGGTGAGATCGCTGGAGCCGGGCACGCTTCTGCCACAGGCAGATTCGATGACCAGCAGCTGTTCTACCTGCAGGCGCGAGGCATCGACGAGGACACCGCCCGTCGACTCGTCGTGCGCGGCTTCTTCGCCTCGATCGTGGGTCGCATCGGCGTTCCCGAGATCGAGGAGCACCTCATGGAGGCGATCGACGGCGAGCTGGAGGCCACGGCGTGAGCGAGGTCAACGAGGTCGACGAGCTCTCGACGACGTCGGACTTCGTGCGGGTCTGCTCGCTCGACGAGCTGCCGACCGTGGGCGCGGCTGCTGCCGACATCCGCGGCCGCACGGTCGCCGTCATCCGCACCGCCGAGGGTGAGGTCCACGCCGTGGACGACACCTGCAGCCACGCCAACGTCTCGCTCTCCGAGGGCGAGCTCGACGGGTGCACGCTCGAGTGCTGGCTCCACGGCTCGCGCTTCGACATCCGCACCGGGGACCCGTCGGGCCCGCCGGCCATCGCACCCATCGCCGTCCACACCGTCAAGATCGAGGGCGACGACGTCTACGTCGCGCTCACCGAGAACTGAAAAGCTGAGTGCACATGTCGACCCTTGTCATCACCGACCTCCACGTCACCGTGGACACCGAGCAGGGCACCAAGGAGATCCTCCGCGGCGTCACGCTGACCATCAACTCCGGCGAGACGCACGCGATCATGGGCCCCAACGGCTCGGGCAAGTCCACCCTCGCCTACTCGATCGCCGGTCACCCCAAGTACACCGTGACCAGCGGCACCGTCACCCTCGACGGTGAGGACGTCCTCGCGATGAGCGTCGACGAGCGCGCCCGGGCCGGACTCTTCCTCGCGATGCAGTACCCCGTGGAGGTCCCTGGCGTGACCGTGAGCAACTTCCTGCGCACCGCCAAGACGGCCATCGACGGCGAGGCCCCCAAGCTCCGCACCTGGGTCGAGGAGCTCAAGCAGTCGATGACCGACCTCAAGATGGACCCGTCCGTCTCGGAGCGCGGGGTCAACGAGGGCTTCTCCGGTGGCGAGAAGAAGCGGCACGAGATCCTCCAGATGGAGCTGCTCAAGCCCAAGATCGCCATCCTCGACGAGACCGACTCCGGCCTCGACGTCGACGCGCTGCGCATCGTGTCCGAGGGCGTCAACCGCGCCAAGGAGGCCACCGGCTCCGGCGTCCTCCTGATCACGCACTACACGCGGATCCTGCGCTACATCAAGCCCGACTTCGTCCACGTCTTCGTCGACGGCAAGATCGCCGAGCAGGGCGGATCCGAGCTGGCCGACCGGCTCGAGGCCGAGGGCTACGACCGCTTCCAGACCGCTCCCGCGGCCATCACGACCGCCTGATTGGGGGCCTTCATGCCTGAGCCGTCGAAGACGCCGTTCACCGACGAGGAGGTCGCCCGGATCCGGGCCGACTTCCCGATCCTCGCGCGCACCGTGCGCGACGGTGCGCCGCTCGTCTACCTCGACTCGGGCGCGACCTCGCACAAGCCGACGCAGGTGCTCGACGCCGAGCGGGACTTCTACGAACGTCTCAACTCGGCGCCGCACCGTGGGGCGCACGCGCTCTCCGAGGAGGCGACGGCGGCATACGAGGGTGCACGTGAGCGCATCGCGTCGTTCATCGGAGCCCAGGCCCAGGACGTCGTCTTCACCAAGAACGCGACGGAGGCGCTCAACCTCGTCGCCTACGCGTTCTCGAACTCACCGCACCCCGGCATCCCGGGCAGCGAGCGGTTCGCGCTGGCGGAGGGCGACGAGGTCCTCGTCACCGAGATGGAGCACCACGCCAACCTCGTGCCGTGGCAGGAGCTCTGCCGTCGCACCGGTGCCACCCTGCGCTGGATCCCCG
Organism: Knoellia sp. AC549; assembly: GCF_979258975.1. NCBI lineage: Bacteria > Bacillati > Actinomycetota > Actinomycetes > Micrococcales > Intrasporangiaceae > Knoellia > Knoellia sp. AC549. Next base: position 3,717,614 of record NZ_OZ409890.1, on the reverse strand, counting down.
TCACCGACGGCGGACGTCTCGACCTCAGCACCCTCGACGAGCTCATCACCGACCGCACCAAGGTCGTCGCCCTCGTCCACGCGTCCAACGTCCTCGGCACGGTCAACCCGCTCGACGAGGTCGTCACCCGGGCACACCAGGTCGGTGCGGTCGTCGTCCTCGACGCGTGCCAGTCGGTGCCCCACGACGGCGTCGACGTGACCGCCCTGGAGGTCGACTTCCTCGCGTTCTCGGGCCACAAGATGTTCGGGCCCAGCGGCATCGGCGTCCTCTGGGGTCGCGGAGAGCTGCTCGAGGCCATGCCGCCGTTCCTGACGGGCGGCTCGATGATCGAGATGGTCCGGATGGAGGGCAGCACCTATGCACCTCCGCCGCAACGCTTCGAGGCCGGCGTGCCGATGACGGCGCAGGCCATCGGTCTGGCCGCGGCCGTCGACTACATCGAGGGCATCGGCGGCGTCTCCAGGATCCACGCGCACGAGCTGGCCCTCACCGAGCGGCTGCTCGCCGGCCTCGCGACCCGTCCGTGGGTCACCGTGGTCGGCCCGACCGACCTCGAGTCCCGCGGAGGCACGGTCGCCTTCGTCGTCGACGGTGTCCACGCCCACGACGTCGGTCACGTGCTCGACGCGTCCGGTGTCGCGGTCCGCGTCGGTCACCACTGCGCCTGGCCGCTGCACCGCCGCTTCAGGGTGGCGGCGACGACGCGAGCCAGCTTCGCGGCATACAACACCTTCGACGAAGTCGATGTGCTCCTCGAGGCACTCGACCGCGTCCCACAGATCTACGGGGTGGCCAGCTGATGGACCTTTTCCAGGAGCTCATCCTCGAGCACTCGAAGCGCCCGCAGCACGCCGGTCTGCGCGAGCCGTTCGAGGCCGAGGTGCACCACGTCAACCCGACGTGCGGTGACGAGGTCACCATGCGGATCCACGTCGTGGACACCGCCGAGGGTCCGCTCGTCGAGGACATCTCCTACGACGCGCTCGGCTGCTCGATCAGCATGGCCTCGACGTCGATCCTTGCTGAGGAGAGCATCGGTCGCCCGCTGAGCGAGGTCCTCACGACCTACGAGGCGATGAAGGCGATGCTCACGTCCAAGGGCGAGGACCCGGGCGACGAAGAGGTCATCGGCGACGGTGTCGCACTCGCCGGCGTCGGCAAGTACCCCGCACGCGTCAAGTGCGCCCTCCTTGGATGGATGGCGTTCACCGACGCGTTGCACCAGAGTGGTCGTCAGACCACCCCCCAGCTCGAAACCCAGTCCGTGGAAGGAACGTCATGAGTGAGACCACCAACGCACCGGTCAACGTGGCCGACGTCGAGGAGGCCATGCGCGACGTCGTCGACCCCGAGCTCGGGATCAACGTCGTCGACCTCGGCCTCGTCTACGGCATCACCGTCGACGGCCAGAACCACGCCGTCATCGACATGACCCTCACGTCCGCGGCCTGCCCGCTCACCGACGTCATCGAGGACCAGACGCAGCAGTCGCTCGAGGGTGTCGTGGCGTCCTACCGGGTCAACTGGGTCTGGATGCCGCCGTGGGGCCCCGACAAGATCACCGACGACGGTCGCGACCAGCTCCGCGCCCTGGGGTTCAACATCTAGTGAGCCGCCTCGTGGAGGTCGCGCCCGAGCGGTATGCCGCGTGGCGCGAACGCTTCGACGTCGCCAATCCCGACGGTCCCCAGCGGATCGTCGGGATCTCGCGTTTCGAGGCCCCTCACCTGGCCGTCCTGCTCATCCGACGCGGTGGGTATGCCGTCGCGCACGTCGAGGGGTCCGCTCTCGTCGCGCACAAGGTCGGGACCCGCCACGTCCAGTCGCGCACGGCGGCCGGCGGCTGGTCGCAGCAACGGTTCGCCCGGCGCCGCGGCAACCAGGCCGACGAGCTGGTCCGGGCCGTGACGGAACACCTCCTGCGGATCGTGCCGGCCGGCATACCCCAGGGTGTGGTCGTCGGCGGGGACAAGACCCTGGTGCGCGAGGTCCTGGAGGACCCACGACTGAAGTTCCTGGCAGACCTGCCGCGGCGGGAGTTCCACGACATCGGGGACCCACGAAGGGCGGTGCTCGACGAGGTCGTGCGCCGGGCACGAGCGGTCGAGGTCCGCATCGACGACGGTCCGTGAGGGCACCTGTCGCGCTAAGCAGGCCATGATGGGGAGATGGCCACCTACAGCGTGAACAGGGCAGCGGTGAAGCACTGTCGCGAGCTCATCGAGTCCGGCAAGGTCGTCCTCGACAGTGAGTGGGGTGACGTCCAGCCCGATGCCGAGGCGCAGAACGCGTTCCTCGACAAGCACGACTGGAAGGCATACGGGGCGTGGCACCTCGGGCTGACCGAGGGGCCGGGGGAGGAGACGAAGGCGCGGTACGCGTTCGGGTTCGGTGACTTCACCAAGGTCCACCGGAGCGCGCTCATCGCGTCCGTCTTCCGGGCGTCGCAGTGGCATCACAAGGACGTCGAGCTCGCGGCGCATCGTCTGCTGCAGGAGCTGGACAAGGCTCACCCCGGGCCGGAGTGAACCGAACCCGGGGTGGTATGCCGCGTCAGCCGACGTCGGGCAAGGGCCTCAGGTGAAGGTGTTGCACTTGTTGAGGTCGCCAGTCTTGAAGCCTTGGAGGAACCACCGCTGGCGTTGCTCGGCGGATCCGTGGGTCCACGCCTCAGGGTTGACCTGTCCTTGCGTCTTCTCCTGGATGCGGTCGTCGCCGACCGCTGCGGCAGCCGAGAGGGCGCTCTTGATGTCGGCCTCGGTGAGCTTCTCCAGGTAGGGCTTGCCGTCGGGGCCGTTGGTCGTCGAGGCCGCCTGGGCCCACACGCCCGCAAGGCAGTCGGCCATGAGCTCGATCTTGACGCCGCCGCTGTTGGGACCCTGCGGGTCCTGCTGGGCGCGTCCGAGGAGGTTGAGCTGGTCCTGGAGGGCGTGGCCGTACTCGTGGGCCACGACGTACTCCTGCGCGAGCGCGCCACCGTCGGAACCGAACTGCTGCTGGAGGATCGCGAAGAAGTCGGCGTCGATGTAGACCTTCTGGTCGAGCGGACAGTAGAACGGACCGACCTGGTTGCTCGCGGTGCCGCACTGCGACTGGGTCGAGCCCTTGTAGAGCACGGTCTTGGTCGGCTGCCACTGCTTCTGGTAGCGGGGAAGCTCCGCGGTCCAGAAGGCCTGGACCGAGTTCACCGTGCCGATGACGCGGCACTCGACGTCGGCGTCTGCGTCGGCCCCCGTCTTGCAGCGCTCGAAGGCGTCCCCGCTCGTGCTCGTGCCGTCGACCTGCTCCTGGCTGGTGCCGGCCGACCCACCGCCGGTGGGCAGGTCGGAGGGGTTGATGCCGAAGATCAGCCCGATGATGAGCAGGATGATGCCGCCGAGCCCGCCACCCACGGCGATCCCTCCCGGTGCGCCGCCGCCGCCCCCGGACTCCACCTGCGAGGTGTCGAGACTGACGTCGTCGTTGAAGCTCATCCAAGGCCTCCCATGTATCGCGTTTTCCGTGCGGAGCACGGCCCACCTAGACTAAAGGCCGCAAGGCCCGCGGTGTGTCAGCGGTGCGCCTGCTCATCCACCTCAGTTCCCCCGACGAAGGACTTCCCTGTGCTCACTGCCGCCGCGATCGAGCTGCGCGCGGGGTCCCGACTCCTCCTCGACAACGTGAGCTTCCGGGTCGCTGCGGGCGACCGGATCGGCCTCGTGGGCCGCAACGGCGCGGGCAAGACGACGCTCACCAAGGTGCTGGCGGGTGCCGGGCAGGCCGCGGCCGGCACGGTGCAGAGCACCGGTGAGGTCGGCTACCTGCCGCAGGACCCACGCACCGGCGACCTCCACGTCACCGGGCGCGACCGCATCCTCTCCGCGCGTGGGCTCGACCGGATCGTGCGCGAGCTGCGCGCTGCCGAGGTGGCCATGGGCGAGCAGAGCGGCGAGAAGCTCGAGCAGGCCATGCGCCGATACGGCCGCCTCGAGGGCGAGTTCCACGCCGCGGGCGGGTATGCCGCGGAGTCCGAGGCTGCGTCGATCGCCTCGGCGCTGGCCCTCGAGGAGCGACACCTCGACCAGACCCTCGCGACGTTGTCCGGTGGCCAACGCCGCCGCATCGAGCTGTCCCGCATCCTCTTCTCCGGCGCCGAGACGCTGCTGCTCGACGAGCCGACCAACCACCTCGACGCCGACTCCATCGTCTGGCTGCGTGACCACCTCAAGGGCTACAAGGGTGGGCTCATCGTCATCTCGCACGACGTCGACCTCCTCGAGGCCGTCGTCAACAAGGTCTTCCACCTCGACGCCAACCGCGCCGAGCTCGACATCTACAACCTGGGCTGGAAGGCCTACCTCCAGCAGCGTGAGACCGACGAGCGCCGTCGCAAGCGCGAGCGGGCCAACGCCGAGAAGAAGGCCGGGGTCCTCATGGCCCAGGCCGACAAGATGCGCGCCAAGGCCACCAAGACGGTGGCCGCCCAGAACATGGCCCGCCGGGCCGAGCGCCTGCTGTCGGGTCTCGAGACCGAGCGGGTGCACGACCGCGTTGCCAAGCTGCGCTTCCCCGACCCGTCGCCGTGCGGCAAGACCCCGCTGCGAGCGAGTGGACTGTCGCGCTCCTACGGCTCGCTCGAGATCTTCACCGACGTCGACCTGGCCATCGACCGAGGGTCACGCGTGGTCGTGCTCGGTCTCAACGGCGCCGGCAAGACCACCCTCCTGCGGATGCTCGCCGGGGTCGACGCGCCCGACACGGGTCAGGTCGAGCCGGGTCACGGCCTCAAGATCGGCTACTACGCCCAGGAGCACGAGAACCTCAACGTCGACCGGACGGTGCTCGACAACATGAAGTCGGCCGCGCCGGAGCTGGGTGAGACGGACGTGCGCAAGACGCTCGGCTCGTTCCTCTTCACCGGCGACGACGTCGACAAGCCGGCGGGGGTGCTGTCGGGAGGCGAGAAGACCCGGCTCTCACTGGCCCTGCTGGTGGTGTCGTCGGCCAACGTCCTCCTCCTCGACGAGCCCACCAACAACCTCGACCCTGCCTCTCGCGCGGAGATCCTCGGCGCCCTCAAGACCTACAAGGGCGCGGTCGTTCTCGTCACCCACGACGAGGGAGCGGTCGACGCCCTGGAGCCCGAGCGGATCCTCCTGCTCCCGGACGGCGTCGAGGACCTGTGGGGTCCCGACTACAAGGACCTCGTCAACCTCGCCTGAGCTCCCGTCCGCGAGGGTGCCTGTCGGCGTCGCCTCGTAGAGTCGTCCTGAGGCACGACGCTGCCCGCGGAATGGGCAGGCTCCGCGGCTGGTTTGACCTCAAGCGCACCAGAGGATCGAGGATCGACCACGTGAACACGTCCATCGACATCGGGAACACCACACCATGAGCATGGCTGGCTGGCAGGCGATCCAGAGCCTGAGCAAGGACGCCAGCGTCACGTCCAAGGAGCTTGCACCGGGCACTGCCCGACGGGTGCTGTCCTACGCGCGTCCCTATCGACGGATCATCGCGGGTTTCCTGGTGCTCGTGGTCGTGGATGCCCTGCTCATCGTCTCCACCCCGCTGATCCTCAAGAGCCTCATCGACGACGGGATCTATCCCAAGGACTCGGGCCTCGTCGTCCGCCTCTCCCTGCTCGTCGCCGCCCTCGCGGTCGTGAGCGCCGCCGTCACGTTGCTGTCGCGCTGGCTCTCGGCCCGCATCGGTGAGGGGCTCATCGTCGACCTGCGCACCCAGGTGTTCTCCCACGTGCTGCGCCAGCCCATCGCGTTCTTCACCCGCGCCCAGACGGGTGCGCTCGTCTCGCGCCTCAACAACGACGTCATCGGTGCCCAGCAGGCCTTCACGTCCGTGCTCTCGAGCGTGGTGAGCAACGCCGTCTCGCTCGTGCTGATCATCGGTGTGATGGGACTGCTCTCGTGGCAGCTCACCCTCGCCTCGCTCGTCCTCGTCCCGCTCTTCCTCATCCCGGCGCGCACCATGGGCGGACGCCTGGCCGGTCTGGCTCACGACCAGATGGGGCTCAACGCCGACCTGGGCACCCGCATGACGGAGCGCTTCAACGTCGCCGGTGCACTCCTGGTCAAGATCTACGGCAACCCGGACGTCGAGAACCGTGAGTACTCCCAGAGGGCCCGCAGCGTCCGCGACGTCGGGGTGCGCATCGCTGTCAACCGCTCGGTCTTCTTCGTCGGGCTCACCCTCGTCGCCGCGCTGGCGACGGCGCTGGTCTACGGGTTCGGTGGGGTGATGGCGGTGAGCGGCTCGATCTCGGTCGGCACGCTGCTCGCGCTGACGGCGCTGCTGGCTCGTCTCTACGGCCCGTTGACGACGATCTCCAACGCCCGGGTGGACGTCATGACGGCTCTGGTGTCGTTCGAGCGTGTCTTCGAGATCATCGACCTCGAGCCTCTTGTCGCCGAGGCGCCTGATGCCACGGCGATCCCGGACGGCCCGGTCCGGCTGGACCTCGACCATGTCGGGTTCTCCTACCCGGCCGCCAGCGATGTCTCGCTCCGCTCCCTCGAGTCGGAGGCCAGCGGAGACCGCGAGGCCGGGTCCGTCGTCCTCGAGGACATCGACGCGACCATCGAGCCCGGGCAGCTCGTGGCGCTCGTCGGTCCGAGCGGCGCCGGCAAGTCCACCCTGACGGCGCTCGTCGCACGCCTCTACGACCCCACGAGCGGGGCGGTGCGCATCAACGGCGCCGACCTGCGCACCGTCACCCTGGAGTCGCTGCGCGACACCGTGAGCGTGGTCACCCAGGAGGCGCACCTCTTCCACGACACCATCCGCACCAACCTCACGTATGCCGCGCCCTCGGCCACGGATGCCGAGATCGAGGCAGCGCTGCGCGCTGCGCGGGTGTGGGAGCTCGTCGAGCGACTGCCGGCCGGACTCGACACGGTCGTGGGGGATCGCGGGCACCGTCTGAGTGGCGGTGAGAAGCAGCGCATCGCCATCGCCAGGCTGCTCCTCAAGGGACCACGCCTCGTCGTCCTCGACGAGGCGACCGCCCACCTCGACAGCGAGAGCGAGGTCGCCGTGCAGCGCGCCCTGGACGCCGCGCTCGAGGGCCGCACCGCGCTGGTCATCGCCCACCGGCTCTCCACGGTGCGCCATGCCGACGTCATCCTCGTCCTCGACGGCGGCCGGATCGTCGAGCGAGGCACGCACGCGGAGCTGCTGACGCGGGGTGGTCTCTACAGCGACCTCTACACGACCCAGTTTGCCGATGACACCGTGACCACGCCCTCGCCGCGGCCCTAGTCCCTTTGCGCGTGCACCAGGGTCCCTTCGAGTCAACCTTGGTCGGTTCGCGGATTTCTCCGCACCGCGCGGGCAAACGATGACTACGGGAGAGCGCGACTTGTGCGTCCCCCACGTCATTCTCTGGAGGACTCATGGCACGGTACACAGCTCGACTCAGCAGCGCGGCCCTCGGGCTGGCGCTCGTCGGCGCCTCCGGCATCGCCTTCGCGAGCGCCGCCAACGCCGACCCGAACAACAACATCACCATCTGTCACGCGACGGAGTCCGAAGGGAACCCGTTCGTCGTCATCAAGATCGACGCTGCTGCGATCACGCAGCAGGGTCACGACACCCACCAGGACGGGCGCGACGTCATCCCGCCGTTCGAGTACGTCTCGGACAACACCGGAGAGACGGTCAGCTTCCCAGGTCAGAACTGGAACGACAACTGGATGACCGACGGCGAAGGTATGGCCACGGAGGACGTCGACAAGGAGGACTGCGACGCTCCTGAGGAGCCCAGCGAGACGCCTTCCGGGACGCCCACGGTGACGCCGTCCGAGACGCCTTCGGAGACCCCGTCCGAGACGCCTTCCGAGACGCCTTCCGAGACGCCCTCGGAAACGCCTTCCGAGACGCCCTCGGAGACGCCTTCCGAGACGCCCTCGGAGACCCCGTCCGAGACGCCTTCGGAGACCCCGTCCGAAACGCCTTCCGAGTCGACCCCGCCGGTTCCGACAGGTCCGGTCGTCGAGACCGACATCGTCGACCCGGCCGGCCCCAGCCCTGCCCTCATCGGCGGCGGTGCCGCGCTGATGCTCGCCGGAGCGGCGGCAACCGCAGCCGTCGTCCGTCGCCGGGGTAGCCACACCTGATGACGCGACGCCCTCTGCTCGCTGGGGGCGTTGTCGCCATCTCCGTCGGCGCGCTCCTTCTCTCCCTCGGCCTGAGCCGGGGGAGAGAAGGCGCGCCCTCGCTCGCTTCCGAGCCGTCGACGGTGACGTCGACGGCTCCCACGGCGAGTCCCACCCCGACTGGCTCGACCCCCACCGCGTCTGCCACGGCGTCGGCGACCGCGGCGCGGACCCTGACGCCCACGCCGACGAACACCCCATCGTTGACGCTGACTCCGAAGAGCAGCCCCACCCCCAAGCCCACCCGCGCGGCGCCGCAGCCCACGAAGCCCACGAAGAGCTCCCGCCCCAAGGTCTCGCAGCCGTCGGTGAAGTCCGGTCTGCGTCTGCGCGTGCCCGACATCGGGCTCAACACCTCGATGCGTTCTGGCGGGGTGAGCTCGTCGGGCAAGATCAACCCGCCTGCGGGCACAGCGATGTGGGTGCGCGGCTACGGGCGGGTCCAGCCCGGCAAGGTCGGCACGGCCGTGGTGGCGGGTCACGTGGTGGCGTCAGGCGATGACGACGTCTTCGCTCGGCTGTCCTCCGTCCGGGTGGGTGACAAGGTGGTCGTCACCTCCGGCTCGGTCACCCGGACCTACGTCGTCAAGCGGGCCGCCGTGGTCAAGAAGGCCGCGCTCACCCGCGACGCCGACGTCTGGGGTCAGAACAGCTCACGGCGCCGGATCGTGCTGATCACCTGCGACGACGAGCTCGGCTATCGCAGGGACGGGCACCGGGTCGCGAACTACGTCGTCGTCGCCGACGCCGTCTGAGGCTGCGGTGGACCAGGCCCATCAAGGCACCGCCGTCAGCCGTCCTCCTCGTCCCAGATACGGACCTTCTTGGGTTTCCGGGGGCGGTCCGGCTGCTCCTCTCGCAGCTCTCGTCTCAGCCCCAGCCAGATGAGGAGCAGACCGACCGGCATCGAGAGCCACCACTGGAACGCGTAGGCCTGGTGGGGCCCCAGGCTCCGGTCGGGATCGGCGAGCCGGGCGGGGCGTGGAGGTGCGGACCCGTCGGCGGAGCGCTCGGAGTCGAGGACGACATAGCCGTCGAGCACGTCGCTGCCCCAGGCTTCTTCGACGTCGGGCAGGCTGATGCTCGCGACCTGACCGGCCGGCAGCGTCTTGTCCTGAGTGGTCTCGGCGGGGCGGACCCAGCCGACGACGTCCACCTCACCCGCCGGGGCCGGGGGGACGTCGGGCGCGACCGCGGCGCCGCGGTCGGAGTTCTGCACCCAACCACGGTCGACGACGACGGTGGACCCGTCGGCCAGGGTCAAGGGTGCGAGCACCTCGTAGCCGAAGACGCCGTTGTTGGGCCGGTTGCGCACGAGCAGCTGCTTCCCGGCATACGTTCCGGTCGCGGTGACCTTCGTCCAGTCGTCACGGGCCCGATCGACCGGTCGGTCCGTCAGGACCTCGCGCACAGGGACGGGGTCGGCGCGGTAGTGGGCGTCGAGGAGGGCGTTGCGCTCCACCTTGAACTCATGGCGGCCGTACTGCCAGTGGCCGAGCTGGTAGGCGCCCACGGCATACAGCACGGCGAGGGCGAGTGCACCCAGCCAGCGCGGGGTGAACAGACGCCGAAACACTCTCGTCACGCTACCCGGCATACCCTAAGTACATGGCCACCGCCCCGACCACCGCCCGCCTCCTCGACCAGCACGGTCGAGTGGCCCGAGACCTGCGCGTGTCGGTGACGGACCGCTGCAACCTGCGGTGCCGCTACTGCATGCCGGCCGAAGGCCTGCCCTGGCTCGCAAAACCCGAGATGCTCACCGACGACGAGCTCGTCCGGCTCGTGACGATCTTCGTCGCGCTGGGCGTCGAGCAGGTGCGGCTCACCGGCGGCGAACCCCTGCTCAGGCTCTCGCTCACCGATGTCGTGGCCCGGATCGCCGCGCTCACCCCTCGGCCACGGATCGCCATGACGACCAACGGCATCGGACTCGACCGGCTCGCCGCGCCGCTCGCCGCCGCCGGGCTGGACCGGGTCAACATCAGCCTCGACACCGTCGACCCGGCAGAGTTCGCCGACCTCACCCGCCGTGACCGCCTGGCAGACGTCGAGGCCGGGCTCGAGGCCGCCCGAGAGGCCGGTCTGGTGCCCGTCAAGGTCAACGCCGTCGCCATGCGCGGCATCAACGACCACTCCGTCGCCGACCTGCTGGCTTGGTGCCTGGGGCGCGGCTACGAGCTGCGGTTCATCGAGCAGATGCCTCTCGACGCGCAGCACGGTTGGGACGCCAACACCATGATCGGCGCCGACGAGATCCGGAGCCGGCTGTCCGAGCGGTTCACCATCACGCCACTCCCGGAGGCCGAGCGGGGGAGCGCCCCTGCCGAGCGGTTCCTCGTCGACGGCGGCCCCGCCACCGTCGGCATCATCGCGAGCGTCACGGCGCCTTTCTGTGGCGCGTGCGACCGCACCCGGCTCACCGCCGACGGACAGGTTCGCAACTGCCTCTTCTCGCAGCGCGAGACCGACCTGCGTGGCCCCATGCGTGACGGCGCCAGCGACGACGAGCTCGCCGCACTCATCACCGGCGAGATGTGGCGCAAGGCCAAGGGACACGGCATCGGCAGCGCCGACTTCGTGCAGCCGATCCGGCCCATGAGCGCCATCGGCGGCTGAGGGGCCCTAGCCGGCCTCTGCCGGGATCTCGTCGACCGGGACCGTCTCGCGCAGGAAACCTCGCAGCGACAGGAAGTCGCCCAGCGTCACCCGGTGCTCGTCGCAGCCGAGCCAGACCTTGCGCCGCTCTGCCGTGTGCAGCCTGGGGTTGTTCCAGAGCAGACCCCAGGTGGCCTCCTGCCGGCAGCCCTTGGCGCTGCAGATCATCTGGCGGTCGCGGCTCACGGGTCGAGCTGTCGGCGGTGCGGGTCCTGCGGCGTGACGGCCGAGACGCGGCCGGCGACGCGGGGGGAGCGGGCGTTGGCGAACAGCACCGCGACATAGGGCAGGACGACGGCGAGGGCGACACAGGTCCAGCGAACCCATCCGGTCGTGACCACGGCAAGCACGAAGCACCCGGTGCGGATCCCCATCGTGACGAGGTAGTGCTTCATCCGGGCGTTGAGGTCCTCCTCCCTGGAGGTGCGCGCGCTCGTGACGGTCTGCACCGTCGGTTCGCCTTGCTCGCGCCTGCTCACCTCCTCACTGTACGTCCGCGACCTGCGAGCTCAACGGGGCCACGGCGATGCGGGCTACCGGGCAGTAGTCCACTAGCGTCGGGCGCCATGAGCCAAGCACGCAACGTCCTCGTCACGGGGGGCAACCGGGGCATCGGTCTGGCCATCGCCAAGGCCTTCGTCGAGGCCGGGGACACGGTCGTCGTGACGAGCCGTAGCGGTGAGGCCCCCGACGGACTGACCGCGGTCGCCTGCGACGTCACCGACTCGGCGTCGGTCGACGCAGCCTTCACCGCGGCGGAGGAGCTCTTCGGCGGTCCGGTGCAGGTCCTCGTGGCCAACGCCGGCATCACCAAGGACGGGCTGCTCATGCGCATGAGCGATGCCGACTTCGACGCGGTGATCGACACCAACCTCGCGGGGACCTTCCGCTGCGTCCGTCGGGCAAGCACCGGCATGATCAAGGCACGCGGCGGTCGGATCATCCTCATCTCGAGCGTCGTCGGACTCTACGGCGGGCCGGGACAGGCCAACTACGCCGCGAGCAAGGCCGGACTCGTCGGCTTGGCGCGCTCGGTGACCCGAGAACTCGGTGGACGGGGCATCACCGCCAACGTCGTGGCGCCCGGCTTCATCGAGACTGACATGACCGCAGCGCTGCCGGACGCGACGCAGAAGACCTACAAGGCCGGCATACCGGCTGGCCGTTTCGCGCAGCCCGCTGAAGTCGCGGCCGTCGTGCGCTTCCTCGCCTCCGAGGAAGCCGGCTACGTCACCGGAGCGGTCATCCCGGTCGACGGCGGCCTAGGCATGGGTCACTGAGCCGCACCTCCTCTCGACCGTCACACCGACAGACCGACAGACCTACAGACCCCACACCCCAGACCCACCCGACAAGGAGAACGACGCCGATGCTGCTCGAGGGCAAGAAGCTGCTCATCACGGGAGTCCTCATGGACTCCTCGATCGCCTTCCACGTCGCCAAGCTGGCGCAGGAGCAGGGCGCCGAGGTCGTGCTCACCTCCTTCGGGCGGACGATGAAGATCACGTCGACCATCGCCAAGCGGCTGCCGACCACGCCGCCAGTGGTCGAGCTCGACGTCACCGACGCCGAGCACCTCGACACCCTGGCCGAGCGCCTCGGCGAGCACGTCGACCACCTCGACGGCGTGCTCCACTCGATCGGGTTCGCCCCGCAGGGTGCCTTCAACTTCCTCGAGGGCACGTTCGAGGACGTGTCGGTCGCGATGCACGCGTCCGCCTACTCGCTGAAGTCCCTCGCGGTCGCCGCCCTGCCACTCATGACGCCGGGCTCGTCGGTCGTGGGGCTCACCTTCGACGCGAAGTTCGCCTGGCCGGTCTACGACTGGATGGGCGTGGCGAAGGCAGCGTTCGAGTCCACCAACCGCTACCTCGCCCGCGACCTCGGACCCAAGGGTGTGCGCTGCAACCTCGTCGCCGCCGGCCCGATCCGGACGACGGCCGCAAAGTCGATCCCCGGCTTCCAGACGTTCGAGGACTCGTGGGGACAGCGCGCCCCCCTCGGGTGGGACGTCAATGACGCCTTGCCTGCGGCGAAGGCCTGCGCCGCGCTGCTGTCCGACTGGTTCCCCGCGACGACGGGAGAGATCGTCCACGTCGACGGCGGGGTGCACGCGATGGGCTTCTGAGCCCGTCACGAGAACTAGGCTCGCTGGGTGACCAGCGACCTCCACCTCACCCCTGCCGTGACCGCCACCGAGGTGCGCGTCCTCGAGGGCCCCAACCTCTACTTCCCCAGGCCGGCCGTCAAGGTCACCCTGGACCTCACGGCATACCTCGAGGCCGACAAGGACACGGTCCGCAGCGTCGCCCACACGGCCGGCCTCGGCGCGATCCAGGCAGGTGCCCCCGGCACCGAGCAGCGACAGCGCGTCATCGCACGCCTGGCCGAGCGCGCCGTGCGTGCCGTCTCACGCGCTTCGGGCACAGGTCGGCTGGGGGTCCGCTCCCGTCCCGGTGGGGACCGCTCCGTCGTCGTCGTGTCCTTCGTCTGGCGTCGACGTGGTCCGGCGCAGGCACTGGGGGAGTCGGTGGCGCCCGTGCTCGCGGCCTGGCTCGTGGGCCGCGACGTCGTGGAGGAGCAGGCACACCTCGTGCGCGAAGCCCCCGACGGTCCGGCCGCGCGCATCGTCACGCCCCAGATCCCGGTCGCGTCCATCACCGGGACCAATGGCAAGACGTCCACGACCCGGCTGCTGGCGCACATCGCCATGACGGCCGGACGGCACACGGCCTGGAGCTCGACCGACGGGGTCGTCGACCACGGCACCATGGTCGAGCCGGGTGACTTCTCCGGACCCGCGGGCGCTCGAGGCGTCCTGGGGGCGCCCGGGGTCGAGATCGGCATCCTCGAGACCGCACGCGGCGGGATGCTCCTCAAGGGTCTGGGCGTCTCGCACAACGACGTGTCGGTCGTGACCAACGTGACCGCCGACCACCTCGGCCTCCACGGCGTCGACACGGTCGACCAGCTTGCCGAGGTCAAGGCCATCATCACCCGCGCCACCAGGCCCGAGGGCTGGACGGTCCTCAACGGCGACGACCCGCGCGTCTGGGCCATGCGCACCGGCTCGCCGGCCCGGCCGTGGGTGTTCACCCTCGACGCCAACTCGCCGGCCATCCGGGAGGCCCTGGGCCTCGGTGGCCGCGCCCTCACGGTGCTCGACGACCACGTCACGGTGCTCACCGACTCTGGCGTCCCGGACCGGCTGGTGTCCGTCGTCGACATCCCCATGACGATCAGCGGGCTCTCCCGCCACAACGTCGCCAACGTGCTGGCGGCGACAGCAGCAGCGCTCGGTCTCGGGATCGACCGAGCCGACGTCATCGAGGGGCTGCGCACGTTCCGCCCGGACGCCGAGCTCAACCCCGGCCGGATGAACACCTACACGGCTCCGGCGGGCCAGGGCGGCAGCTGCACGGTGGTCGTCGACCTCGCCCACAACGAGGCCGGGCTGGACGCGCTCATGGACGTCGCCGAGGGTCTGCGCGAACCCGGCTCACGCATCCACCTGGGCTTGGGTGCCGGGGGGGACCGCACCGACGAGATCCTCGAGAACCTCGGTGAGATCGCGGGTCACCGCGCCGACCACGTCGTCGCGGCACACAAGGCGCACTACCTGCGAGGTCGGACCATGGAGGACCTCGAGGCCCATCTCCGCGTCGGGCTGCAGCGCGCCGGTGTCGCCGACATCGACTCCCACGAGACCGAGCTGAGCGGGCTGCAGGCGCTCGTCGAGGTGGCCCACGACGGCGACGTGGTCGCGATCATGTGCCACTCCGAGCGCGAGGCGATCTATGCCTGGCTGGCGGAGATCGGGGCCGTCGCCGACACGTCGTCGTCCATCCGGCGCAAGGTCATCCTCGCGCGGGGTGAGCACGAGGCCGAGGAGGCGATCGCGGCGCTCTGGGAGGACGAGGACGTGGAGCGGCGGATCGCCACGGGCGCAGCACTGTATGCCGCGTATCCAGGGGACGCTCGCATCGCCTACGAGTACGGCGGCACCTTCGACTCCGCCGGGCGGGAGGAGCGGGCGGTCGAGCTCTATCGCGAGGCTCTGGGCGGCGGCCTGCGTGAGCCGTACCGCCACCGCGCCCTCATCCAGCTGGCCTCCTCACTGCGCAACGTCGGGAGGTACGAGGAGGCCGTCGAGCTGCTCGACGACCTGGCCCGGGACCGTCCGGACTCCATCGGCATCGCCGGCTTCCGGGCTCTGGCCCTGCACTCGACCGGGCGCTCCGCAGAGGCCCTCGGCAGCCTGTTGGCGGCGGTCGCCCACGCGAGCATGGACGACGACGTCCTGCGCTACCGACGCTCGCTCTCGGCCTATGCGCAGGAGCTGGCACCTCCCCCCGAATGACGGTCGAGGGGTGCGCCCTCAGCTCGCGGACTGCCCGTCGTCGTCGGACTCGTGCTCGGCGAGGTCCTGGTCCGTGGCCTCCTCGCCGCTGACCTGTGCCTCTGCGGAGAGCGTCGTCGGGTCGAGGTCGGGGTCGGCGAGCGAGTCGGCCGTGTGCGTGCCCGGCTGGGCCTGCTGGGTCATGGTCTCGAGCTCGTTCATGACGACGCCGTGCTGGTCGACGCAGACGACGACGATGTCGCCGGGGTTGGCGCGGGCCATGACGTGCCGAACCGCCGACAGCTCCTCGGTGACGACCTCGACCTGACGGCAGCGGGCGCCCTCGGCCATGGCTGCCTTGGCGCCCTCGGCGACGAGACCGGCGGTCTCGGCTCGCTGGCGACCCCGCAGACCGACGTCCTCACGCACGACGAGGACGTCGAAGTGCTGCGCGGCGATGGCGCCGAGCTCACGCATGTCCTCGTCGCGCCGGTCACCCGCCGTGGCGATGACGCCGAGGCGTGAGATCTTGCCGAGCTCGCTCGCGCCTGCCTTGGCATCGGCGTAGCGCTCGACGAAGTCGCCGAGCACCTTCATGGCGGGAGCGTTGTGGCAGTAGTCGACGATGACGTCGACGTTGTTGACGCTGATCTGGTTCATGCGACCGGGGGAGAGGTAGTAGCTCGTCGAGAAGGTGCGCAGCCCCTGACGGATCTCGTGCAGCCCGGTGCCCATGGCGAAGGCGGCTCCAGCGGCGGCCATGGCGTTGGCGACGTTGAACATCGCGGTCCCGCCGAAGGTGGCGGGCAGCAGGTGCGTCCAGGCGAGCTGCATCGAGCGGCGGCCGTGTCGGATGACGATCATGTCGCCCTTGTCGGACGGCTCCAGCACGACGGCGCGTCCTCCTCGACGGCAGTGGTTGTCCACGAACTCGCGAACGGATGACCCGGGGGAGGACATGGTGAACCACACGATGGAGCCGGAGCAGCGTCGGCGCATCTTGCGCACCAGGGGGTCGTCAGCGTTGAGCACGGCAAAACCGTTGCGGGGCACCGCCTCCACGATGACGGCCTTGACGTCGGCCAGCTGCTCGACGGTGTTGATGCCACGCAGGCCGAGGTGGTCAGGGGCGACGTTGGTGACGACCGCGACGTCGTTGCGGTCGTAGCCCAGCCCCTCACGCAGGATGCCGCCGCGAGCGACCTCCATGACGGCGAAGTCGACCCGGGGGTTCTGCAGCACCATGCGGGCGGACTTGGGGCCGGACGCGTCGGCCTTGAAGACGAGCCGCTCGTCGACCACGATGCCGTCGGTCGAGGTCATGCCGACCTTGCGGCCCACGCCCTTCATGATGTGGGCGATCATCCGCGACGTCGTCGTCTTGCCGTTGGTGCCGGTGACGGCGACGATGGGCACGCGCGACGGCGATCCCGGCGGGAAGAGCAGGTCCACGACCGGCTTGGCGATGAACTGGGGCTCACCGATCGTCGGGTGGGTGTGCATCCGGAAGCCGGGTGCCGCGTTGACCTCGCAGATGGCGCCCCCGGTCTCGCGGACCGGTGACGCGATGTCGGGGCAGATGAAGTCGATGCCGGCGACGTCGAGCCCGACCATGCGGGCGGCCTCCTCCGCGATCTCGACGTTGTCGGGGTGCGCGTCGAAGGTGCGGTCCACGGAGATGCCGCCGGTCGACATGTTGCCGGTGAGGGCCAGCTTGACCATCGTCCCCTGCGGGGGGACGTCGTCCATCGCGTAACCCTGCTCGCGGACGAGGCCCTCGGCGTTGCGGTCGACCTTGATGCGGGTGAGGACCTTCTCGTGCCCGACCCCACGCCGCGGGTCGGCGTTGGTGATGTCGACGAGCTCGGTCACGGTGTGCTCGCCGTCTCCGACGACGTGCGCCGGCACGCGCTCGGCGATGGCCTGCATCCGGCCGCCGACGATGAGGCAGCGGTAGTCCTTGCCGGTGATGAACGACTCGACGATGACGTGGCCGCGGCGGGACTGCTCACGGGCCACGACGAAGGCCTCACGCACCTCGTCGTCGTTGGTGATGTCCAGGCAGACGCCGCGTCCGTGGTTGCCGTCGAGGGGCTTGAGGACGACAGGGAAGCCGATCCGGCGGGCGGCGGCCACCGCGTCCTCGGGGCCACGCACGGTCTCCTGCTTGGGCACCGGCAGACCGGCCGAGCCCAGGAAGCTGGTCGTGAGGTCCTTGTCCGAGGCGATGTCGACCGCCAGTGCTCCGGTCTTGGACGTCATCGTGGCGCGGATGCGCTGGGCGTGAACCCCCTGACCCAGCTGGACCAGGCTGGCGCTGTTGAGCCGGATGTAGGGGATGTCGCGGCTGACCGCCTCTTCGAGGATCGCCGCGGTCGACGGCCCGAAGGCGGTCCGCTCGGCGCGACGCAGGAACGCCTCGAGAGCGCTGTCGAAGTCGAACTCCTCCTCGGCCCTGACGAGGTGGTTGACCAGGCGCACGGCGAGCTTGCCGGCCGCCAGGCCCACGCCCTCGTCGGAGTAGCCGTAGACGACGTTGTAGCGGCCCGGGTGGCCCTTGACCTCACGGGTCTTGCCGCGACGCTGGTCGTGACCGGCCTCCTGCTGGAGCTGGAGAGCAATGTGCTCACTGACGTGACCGAGCCAGGTCCCCTCGCGCAGCCGTTGGACGAAGCCGCCCTTGACCCCCCGTGAGCAGGTGTGGTTCTCGATGCCGGGCAGGAGCTCGAGCAGCTGGTCGGTGAAGCCGTCGAGGAGGTCCGTGGGGTACTGCTCGAGGATGCCCAGGTCCACGATGAGATGGACGGCCGGGTCGTAGGACCAGATGTTGCCACCGCGATAGACCCTCGACTCGACGATCGTGAGCTCGGGCGCGGCAGGGCCGGTGGGGGTGGGGCGGTCCTCGGTCATCGGACTCCTCGGTGCTGGCGGGGGGTGGTGCAGGGTGCGGAGGTGCTGCGGCTGGTGCTGAGGGGCGGGAGCGCTCCGGGGCGGGAGTGCTGTGGGACGGGGACTGCTGTGAGCGCGGACTAGGCCTTGGCGGTGGCCAGGCCGATCGCGACGTCGCCGTGCTGCTCGACGAAGTCGACGAGGGTGGCCGTGGGGAGGTCGAACGTGGCTCCCGCGGGGAGGTTGTGGATGACGGCTCCGGACACGAGCAACGGTGCTCCACGACGGGCGTCGGGGGCGTCCGTGGTCACGTCGCGGCAGTCCATGACGATGACCCCGCCGCGACCGTGGACGGTGAACCGCGTCCCGTCGCTGACCTCGATCGCGGTGTCCTCGTCGATGCCGATCCCGAGCAGGCTGGGGGAAGACGCGACGACGGACAGCAGCCGCCCGTAGCGGGAACGCTGGGCGAAGTGCTGGTCGACGATGACGCCCTTGAGGAGGCCGATGCCCGCGCTGACCTGGCTGGCCCGTTGCACGGGGGTGAGACCCTCGTCACCCATCGAGATCATGAACTCGCTCATGATCGAGGCGCCGGCCGACGTGCCCGCCACGACGGCGCCGCGCGAGTGTGCGCGATGAAGCGCGTCGCCGAGCGGAGTGCCGGGGAAGAACTGGGACAGGCGGAGCTGCGAGCCACCGCTCATGAAGATCCCGGTGGCCTGGTCGAGGAGGGCGACGGCGCGGGGGTCGTGTGCCTCGCGTCTCGACTGAGGGTTGACGACGTCGACCGCCTCGACGCCGAAGCGGTTGAAGACCTCGGTGTAGGACGCCACCACCTCGTCCTGGAACGACGAGGCGGTCGGGATGACGACGACGCGGGACTGCCGACCGCCACTGATCCGGACGAAGCGTCGCAGCAGGGCTGCTCGTCCGACGCGGTCCTCGGCGCCGCCGATGATGAACAGCGTGGGTGTCGTGGAGGGGTAGCGCGCCATTGGACCAGCCTAGGAGGTGTCAGCCGTGCGAGCCGGCAGGGGCAGGTGTCGGTGTGCCGTCGGCGTCGTCGGCCTCCTCGATCTCCTCCCGGGTGATCCCGAGGAGATGGAGCACCGCGTCGAGATAGGGCACGTTGACGGCGGTGTCCGCCTGCTCGCGGACGAGCGGCTTGGCGTTGAAGGCGATGCCCAGACCGGCCGTGCCGAGCATGTCGAGGTCGTTGGCCCCGTCGCCAATGGCAACGGTCCGGGACAGGGGCAGCCCGGCGACCTCGGCGAACTCGCGCAGCGCGCTGGCCTTGCCCTGGCGGTCCACCACCGCGCCGACCACGCGTCCCGTGAGGTGACCGTCCTCGACCTCGAGCCGGTTGGCCCGGGCGTGGTCGATGCCGAGCTCGTCGGCGATCGGCTGGACGATCTCGATGAAGCCACCGGAGACGAGGGCCACGGTGAACCCGAGCCGCTTGAGGGTGCGGACGAGCGTGCGGGCACCGGGCGTGAGGCGCACCGCCGCCCGAACCTCCTCGAGGACGGCGACGTCGAGCCCCGCGAGGGTGGCGACGCGGGCGTGCAGGCTCGCGGCGAAGTCGAGCTCACCGGCCATGGCCCGTTCGGTCACTGCAGCGACCTCTGCCTCTCGACCCGCGTGCCGGGCGAGGAGCTCGATGACCTCGTCCTGGATGAGCGTCGAGTCGACGTCCATGACGACGAGCCGTCGACCGCGCCGGGCCAGACCAGCGGGCGACACGGCGATGTCGACCTTCTCGTGGGCCGCCACGAGGGACAGCTGGCGGCGAAGGGCGCCGAGGTCGGCCCCGCTGACGTCCAGCTCGAGGGTCGTGACGGGGTAGCGGGAGAGCCGGCGGATGCGGTCGATGTTGGCGCCGTGGGCGGCGATGGAGCGAGCCACCGCGGCGACGCCCTGGGACCGCAGAGGAGCCCCCAGGACGACGACAGCAGCCCGCCCGGTGGGGCGCTCGCGGTTGTCACCCCGCCCCTTGGACATGCTCACGCTGAGGCCCAGCTCGTCGGCGACGCCCTTGACCACGTCACGCAGCGCCCTGGCCGTGCCACCGGGCTCGAGCAGGACGGCGAGCGTGAGCTGACCTCGCACGACGACCTGCTCGAGGTCGAGCACCACCGCACCCGTCGGGGCGACGGCGTCGAACAGGGTGCTGGTCACCCCCGGACGGTCCTCGCCCGTCAGGGTCACGAGGAGCGTGGACGGGAGCTCGGGCGTCGGCCCGTCAGGGGCCGGTCGGGTGGTCACGACATCAGGCTAGGAGTTCACCGCGTCTCGCCACGCGAGGAGGTCACGGACCGGACCGAGGTCGTGGTGGGGACCACTCAGTCCGGTGGTGAACAGGCGCGTGCCGACGGCATACAGGGCGTCTGCTCCCGCGGCGTAGTCCTCGACGTCCTCCGGGAAGCGACCGGGCTGCGGGCTGACCCCCGCCGAGCGGATGATCGACGAGGGGTCGCGACCCACGCGACCACACCAGTCGTCGAGCACGGCGTGCTTGTGGGCGATCGTGTCGGCGTCGCCGAAGCCGTGCCAGATGTCGGCCTGCTCGGCGACGATGCGCAGCGTCTTGCGCTCGCCACCCCCGCCGATGAGGACCGGGATCTTCCGGGTGGGCGCGGGGTTGAGCTCGCCCCAGCGCTCCTTGATGAGTGGCAGATCCCGATCCAGTGCGTTCAGTCGTCCACCGGCAGAACCGAACTCGTAGCCGTACTCGTCGTAGTCGCGCTCGAACCAGCCCGACCCGATGCCGAGGATGAGCCGCCCCTCGCCGCCGCGAGCGGAGATGTGGTCCACGGTGCGCGCCATGTCGGCCAGGAGCTGCGGGTTGCGGTAGGAGTTGCACGTGACGAGAGCGCCGATCTCGACGCGCTCGGTGGCCTCGGCCCAGGCCGCGAGCATCGACCAGCACTCGAAGTGCGCGTCGTCGGGGTCGCCGTTGAGCGGGTAGAAGTGGTCCCAGTTGAAGAGGACGTCGACGCCCATCTCCTCGAGCGTCGCGCAGGTGCGTCGGATCTCGGCGTATGCCGCGTGCTGCGGCTGGATCTGTACGCCGATGCGCGCTCGGCTCACGACCCGAGCACCGTGCCCTTGCCGACGATGGTGATGCCGGAGTCGGTGACGGTGAACCCGCGGGCACGGTCCTGTTCGGCGTCGAAGCCGACGGACGTGCCCTCGGGCAGGTGAACGTTCTTGTCGATGATGGCTCGGCGCACCCGGCAGTTGCGGCCGACGTCGACGCCGTCGAGGAGGACGGAGTCGTCGACCTCCGAGTAGCTGTGGACACGGACGTCGGGCGAGACGATCGAGGAGTTGACGCGCGCGCCGCTGATGATGACGCCGGGGGAGACCATCGAGTTCAGCGCCTCGCCGAAACGACCACTCGCGCCGTGGACGAACTTGGCCGGCGGGTAGGGGCCGTAGCTCGTGAACAGCGGCCAGTCGTAGTTGTAGAGGTTGAAGATCGGGTGGATCGAGATGAGGTCCATGTGGGCGTCGAAGTAGGAGTCGAGCGTCCCGACGTCACGCCAGTAGCCCTTGTCGCGCTCGGTGCCACCGGGGATGACGTTCTTCTTGAAGTCGTAGGTGTAGGCGGCCCCCTGCTTGACGAGGGCCGGGACGATGTCACCACCCATGTCGTGGGTGCTGTCCGGGTCCTCGGAGTCGCGGGTGACGGCCTCCTGGAGGACGTCGGCGTCGAAGACGTAGTTGCCCATCGAGGCGAGGATCTCGTCGGGGGAGTCGGGCAGGCCGTCCGGGTTCTTGGGCTTCTCGAGAAAGGCCTTGATGCGCGTGTGGTCGTCGGCCTCGACCTCGATGACCCCGAACTGGTCGGCCATGTCGATCGGCTGCCGGATGGCCGCCACGGTGACTCCGGCACCGGACTCGACGTGCTGGTCGACCATCTGCGAGAAGTCCATGCGGTAGACGTGGTCGGCGCCCACGACGACGACGATGTCCGGGCGCTCGTCGGTGATCGTGTTGAGGCTCTGGAAGATCGCGTCGGCGCTGCCCTGGTACCAGGACTTGTCGATGCGCTGCTGCGCCGGGATCGGGGCGACGTAGTTGCCGAGCATCGTCGACATGCGCCACGTCTTGGTGACGTGCCGGTCGAGGCTGTGCGACTTGTACTGCGTCAGCACGACGATCTTGAGGTAGCCCGAGTTGACGACGTTGCTCAGGGCGAAGTCGATGAGGCGGTAGATGCCCCCGAACGGCACCGCCGGCTTGGCCCGGTCGGCGGTGAGTGGCATGAGTCGCTTGCCCTCTCCACCTGCGAGAACGATGACGAGCACCTTGGGTCCACCGCTGCGGTATGCCATGTCGCTCAACCTAGTGGAACGAGCACCAGGATGTGGCCGGCGTCTCGCGCCGGGCTCGGCACGTCGCTAGGGTCAGGGCGTGCGCGTCGACATCCTCAGCAAGGAGTACCCACCCACGATCTACGGCGGGGCGGGGGTCCACGTCGCCGAGCTCACGAGAGCCCTGCGCGAGCGTGGCGACATCGACGTCCGGGTGCGCGCCTTCGGTCCTCCCCGTGACGAGGAGGGGACGACGGGGTATGCCGACCTGCCGGCTCTCGAGGGCGCCAACCCGGCGCTCGTGACGATGGGCGTGGACCTCGCCATCGCCGCCGACTGCGGCGGCACCGACCTGGTGCACTCGCACACCTGGTACGCCAACTTCGCGGGGCACACCGCCTCGCTCCTCGAAGGCGTCCCGCACGTCGTCAGTGCGCACAGCCTCGAGCCGATGCGCCCCTGGAAGGCCGAGCAGCTCGGCGGTGGCTACCGGCTGTCCTCGTGGATCGAGCGGACGGCATACGAGGGCGCTGCTGCCGTCATCGCGGTCAGCGACGGCATGCGCAAGGACGTCCTGCGCAGCTATCCGTCGATCGACCCGGCCAAGGTGAAGGTCGTCCACAACGGCATCGACAGCGAGCTCTGGAAGCGCGCCGAGGACCCGGACACGGTGCGGCGACACGGCGTCGACCCCGACCGGCCGAGCGTCATCTTCGTGGGACGGATCACCCGACAGAAGGGGCTGCCCTACCTCCTGCGGGCGGTTGCCGAGCTCCGCCCGAGGTGCAGATCGTGCTCCTCGCCGGCGCGCCCGACACTCCCGAGATCAAGGCCGAGGTCGAGGCGCTCATCGACGGGCTGCGTGAGACGCGGGACGGGGTCGTGTGGGTCCCGGAGATGCTGCCGCGTGCCGAGGTCATCGCCTTGCTCTCTGCCGCAACGGTGTTCGTCTGCCCGTCGGTCTACGAGCCGCTCGGCATCGTCAACCTCGAGGCCATGGCGTGTGACCTCCCCGTCGTCGCGACCGCCACGGGCGGCATCCCGGAGGTCGTCGTCGACGGCGAGACCGGCTGGCTCGTCCCGATCGACCAGGTCCAGGACGGGTCGGGCACGCCGGTCGACCCCGACCGCTTCGTCGCCGACCTCGCGAACGCGCTCAACGCTGCCGTGTCGGACCCTGACCGGGCGGCGCGCTTCGGCCGGGCAGGTCGCGCCCGGGCGGTGGAGTCCTTCTCCTGGGCACGCATCGGAGACGAGACCCTGACGGTCTACCGCGACGTCCTGGGGTGAGCGACGGCCACGACGCCCGCGTTCGTGGCATCCACGAGTGAGCGTTCGGCCACGCGGCGCAGCTCGCGCAACAGGTCGAGCCGCCGCTGCTGCGTGAAGCCGTCCAGCGCGTCCTGGGGTCCGTCCAGCCCCGCCGCCGCGGCGGTGCTGATGGCGGCGGCGAAGGTGATGGCGCGCAGGGTCTGACCGGGCAGCTCCTCCGGCAGCGCCCAAGACCCCGGCCGTGGCACCGCCTCACGGGCCGAGACCGCGTCGAACGGCTGCCCGCCGAGCTCGTCCAGCTGCGCGGTCGTCTCGAGGACGATCGTCGTGAGCAACCGGGTCGACTCGCGTGGGTCGAGCGCCTCGACACGGTGGACGGGCACGGGGTCACAGTCGTGTGCGGACCAGTCGAGCCGGGTGCCGGAGTCGACCCCTGTGGCCCCGGGAGGTCCGAACGTCGACCAGGTCGGAACGAGCAGGGCGCCGAGACCCGGTGCGACCACGCACTCCTCGGCGTCCACGGCCGCGGCCCGGGCGTCGGCGCCGCACCGCGGGAGGCTCGTGGTGTCACCGCTCGTCGGCAGGGCCACGAGGACCGTCCGCTCGCCGAGGTCGTGCCACAGGTCGAGCGTGCGCACCCCCGACCCCACGGCATCGACGTCGGGCAGGGCCGACTCGATGGCGCTCTCGAGGGTGTCGCCACGGGTCCATGCGGAGGTGACCCAGAGGGCGAGCCGAACAGATGCGGGCAGCTCGGGCATGCCGTCATCGTAGGCACCCCCGGGTCAACTAGGGTTCCCGTCATGAGCGATGTGCTGGCGCTGGCGGGCGTGACCGTCGTCCGCGGCGGCGCGACCCTGCTCGACGACGTCGACTGGGAGGTCGAGGAGGGGCAGCGATGGGTGATCCTCGGTCCCAACGGGGCGGGCAAGACGACCCTGCTGCAGCTGGCCTCGGGGCGGATGCACCCGACGCTCGGCGTTGCCGGTGTCCTCGGTGAGGTCCTCGGCGCGGTCGACGTCTTCGAGCTCCGGCCGCGGATCGGGCTGGCCTCGGCCTCGTTGGCCGAACGCATCCCCGGGGGTGAGCGCGTGGGCGACGTCGTCGTCACGGCGTCCTACGGCGTGGTCGGTCGGTGGCGCGAGAGCTACGACGCCCTCGACCATGCCCGTGCCGGTGAGCTGCTGGGCGCACTCGGCGCAGGTCACCTCGTGGACCGCACCTACGGCACGTTGTCCGAGGGGGAGCGCAAGCGCGTCCAGATCGCCCGGGCCCTCATGACAGACCCCGAGCTGATGCTGCTCGACGAGCCCGCCGCCGGCCTCGACCTCGGTGGCCGCGAGGACCTCGTCGCCCGGCTCGGGGCCATCGCTGGTGACGTGACGGCACCGGCGCTCATCCTCGTGACCCATCACGTCGAGGAGATCCCGCCCAACTTCACCGACGTCCTCCTCCTGCGCGAGGGCCGCGTCGTGGCGCAGGGGCCGCTCGAGATCACCCTCACGGCTCAGAACCTGAGCGCGACCTTCGGGTTGCCCCTCGAGCTGGAACGACGGGGATCCCGGTATGCCGCGTGGTCCCGTTGAGGACGCGGTGACCGGCACCTGCCGCCTCGTGGGATCGTTGACCTGACAGAGGCCGTCGAGGACGACGGCACGAAAGGGGAATGTCATGGAGTGGCTCACCGATAATCCGTGGCTGGTCTGGGTGGGAGTGGCTCTGATCCTCGCCGCGGTCGAGGCGGCGACGGTGGACTTCGTCTTCGTCATGCTCGCCGGCGGAGCACTGGCCGGCGGACTCGCCGCTGGTCTCGGCGGCAACGCCACCGTCCAGGTCATCATCGCCATCCTCGTCGCGGGACTGCTCCTCTTCGTCGTGCGCCCGATCGTCAAGCGCAAGTTCACGCAAGGGGAGCTCGACCACAGCATCGGTGCGTCGAGCCTCGTGGGACGTGAGGCCCGGGTGCTCCAGACCGTCACCGACACCGACGGCCGGATCAAGCTCGCCGGCGAGACGTGGTCGGCCCGGGTCGCCGAGGGCTCAGAGTCTCTGCGCCCCGGCGACGACGCCCGTGTCATCGCCATCCACGGCGCGACGGCCATCGTCGCCGCCGACCGCCACTGACCACTAGGGGATTCCATGATCGAGCTCATCATCCTGGGCCTGCTGCTGCTCTTCGCAGTCATCGTCATCATGCGCACCGTGCGCATCGTGCCGCAGCAGACCGCACTCATCATCGAGCGCCTCGGGCGCTACAACGCGACCCTCGAGGGCGGCATACATTTCCTCGTGCCCTTCGTCGACAAGGTGCGCGCCAACATCGACCTGCGCGAGCAGGTCGTGTCGTTCCCGCCGCAGCCGGTGATCACGAGCGACAACCTCGTCGTCAACATCGACACGGTCATCTATTACTCCGTCATCGACGCCAAGTCCGCGGTCTACGAGATCGCCAACTTCATCCAGGGCATCGAGCAGCTCACCGTCACCACCCTCCGCAACGTCATCGGCTCGCTCGACCTCGAGCAGACGCTGACCAGCCGCGACCAGATCAACGCCCAGCTGCGTGGGGTCCTGGACGAGGCCACCGGCAAGTGGGGCATCCGCGTCAACCGCGTCGAGCTCAAGGCGATCGACCCGCCCATGTCGATCCAGGAGTCCATGGAGAAGCAGATGAAGGCCGAGCGTGAGCGCCGCGCCATCATCCTCACCGCCGAGGGCGCCAAGCAGTCCAACATCCTCACCGCCGAGGGCGAGAAGCAGAGCCAGATCCTGCGTGCCGAGGGCTCGGCCCAAGCCAGGGTCCTCGAGGCCCAGGGACAGGCCCGCGCCATCCAGCAGGTCTTCGACGCCATCCACCGCGGCAAGCCGACCCAGAAGCTGCTCGCCTACCAGTACCTCCAGGTCCTGCCGCAGATCGCGCGCGGCGACTCCAACAAGATGTGGATCATCCCCAGCGAGCTCACCGACGCCCTCAAGGGCATCGGCGGCATGCTCGGACGCAACGAGGGTGATGGCGGCAACGGTGGCGGTTTCAGCGACGACGACGCCGAGCCGTGGGAGCCGACCGAGGAGATGAAGACCGTCTTCGACGACACGGTGCTGGCCGACCCGGCGCAGGCGCTGGCCGAGGCCCGTGGTGAGGCCGGCGAGGCCTCCCGTGAGGCCAAGGACCACTCCCAGGTGCCGGTCCGTCAGCAGCCGCCGCTGAGGCCGCCCGCCGACGCCGTCCCGCCGCGGACCCCCCAGGCGGACCCTGCCCCGCCGACCGAGCCCATCCCGGCGATGGACCCCGCTCCGCCGATGGACCCGACCCCACCGACGGACCCGACCCCACCGACGGACCCGGCTCCGCCGCGCCAGAGCTGAGGTGGGCGCCGCCGAGGCAGCGCTCATCCTTGCCGCCGGCGTGGCTGCCGGCACGATCAACACCGTCGTCGGCTCCGGCACCCTGGTGACCTTCCCGACCCTGCTCTTCTTCGGGTATGCGCCGGTCACGGCCAACGTCTCCAACACCATCGGGCTCGTGGCCGGTGGCCTCACCGGGTCGTGGGGCTATCGCCACGAGCTCCGTGGGGCGAGAGCGACGCTGTTGCGGTGGGCGCCGATGTCGCTGTTCGGCGGAGTCGTCGGCGCGGGCCTGCTCCTCGTGCTCGACCCTGCGGCGTTCCGGGCGATCGTGCCGGTGCTGATCGGTCTGGGCCTGCTGCTGGTCGTCTTCGGGCCCCGCATCACGGCGTGGACGACCGCGCGCCGCGGGGACTCACCGGCAACGGCGCTGGGCGAGCACTCGGCGCGACGAGCCGCCCTGCTCATGGTCGGCGTCTTCGCCACCGCCATCTACGGCGGCTACTTCGGGGCGGCGCAGGGCGTCATCCTCATGGGTGTCCTCACGACGCTCACGAGCGAGAGCCTGCAGAGCCTCAACGGCATCAAGAACGTCCTCTCGACCATCGTCAACGCGGTGGCAGCGCTGACCTTCATCATCGTCGCGCCCGAGCAGGTCGACTGGCGCGTGGCCGGGCTCATCGCTGCCGGCTCGCTCCTCGGTGGCGTCCTCGGCGCCCGGGTGGGACGTCGACTGCCCCCCGCCGTCCTGCGTGCCGTCATCATCGTCATCGGTGTCGTCGCGATCGTGCGCATGATCTGGTTCTCGTGATCGACTGGACGCTCGTGCTCGGGCTCGGGGTCGCTCTCCTGGCGGGTGCGTTCGTGCAGTCGTCGATCGGGTTCGGCATGTCGGTCGTGGCCGCGCCCTTCGTCGTCGTGCTCGCCCCCGACCTCATGCCCGGCGCCCTGCTCGTCACGAGCTTCTCGCTGCCCATCGTCCAGCTGTCCATGGCGCCGGTGGACATCGCCTGGCGCTCGTTGTCGTGGGCCCTCCTCGGGCGCCTGCTCCTCACTCCCGTCGGGGTCGCCGTGGTCGCGGTCCTCTCGGTGCGCTCGATCTCGGTCATCGTCGCGGTCCTCATCCTGCTGACGGTGGCGACCTCGCTCACCACCATCCGCATCCGCAACACACCGGTTACGGCAGGAGTCGCGGGCGGTCTCGCCGGGGTCTGGGGGACGGCGACGAGCATCGGTGGGCCGTTCCTGGCGCTCGTGCTCCAGCACGAGAAGCCGGACCGTGTGCGGGCGACCCTGGCCGCCTTCTTCCTCGCTGGCTCGTCCATCTCGGCGGCAGGTCTCGTCCTCGCCGGGGAGTTCACCGACCAACAGCTCGTCAGCGGGCTCGTCTGGATCCCGTTCCTCCTGCTCGGGTATACCGCGGCCGCACCCCTGCGCGCTCGGCTCGACACCGAGCGGCTCCGTCGAGCAGTGCTCGCCTTCTGCGTCCTCGCAGGAGTGAGCATCCTCGTGCGCGCATTCGTCTTCTGAGCGCGCACCTCCTAGCCTCACACCGTGCCGCAACGGATCACCGACCCCCACGACGACCGCGTCCGCGACTACGTCGCCCTCACCGATGTGGCGCTCCGACGACGGACCGAGCCCGAGCGCGGCCTCTACATCGCCGAGTCCGAGAAGGTCATCCGGCGGGCGCTGGCGGCCGGGCACCGGCCGCGCTCCTTCCTCATGGCGGAGCGCTGGCTCACCGACCTCGGTGACCTCGTCACGGACGCCGAGCGGGACGGCATACCCGTCTTCGTGGCCGACCACGACGTCATCGAGGGCTTCACCGGGTTCCACCTGCACCGAGGGACGTTGGCCTCGATGCAGCGCCCCGAGCTGCGTTCGGTCGGCGAGGTCGTCGCGGACGCGCGACGGGTGCTCGTCATCGAGGACGTCGTCGACCACACCAACGTGGGTGCGATCTTCCGCAGCGCTGCAGCCCTCGGCGTGGATGCCGTGCTCGTCACGCCCCGCTGCGCCGACCCGCTCTACCGTCGCGCGATCCGTGTGTCGATGGGGACGGTGTTCCAGGTGCCCTGGACGCGCATCGACCCGTGGCCGGCGGGGGTCAACGTGCTTCGTGACCACGGTTTCACGGTGGCTGCCCTGGCCCTGTCCGACGACGCGGTCGGCCTCGACCAGCTTGCTGCCGACCCGCCCGAACGGCTCGCGCTCGTCCTCGGCACCGAGGGCGACGGGCTGAGCCGTCGCACGGTCGAGAGCGCCGACCTCGTCGTCACGATCCCGATGGCTGGGGGAGTGGACTCGCTGAACGTC
The DNA here is from genome assembly GCF_979258975.1 of Knoellia sp. AC549. Lineage (NCBI taxonomy): Bacteria > Bacillati > Actinomycetota > Actinomycetes > Micrococcales > Intrasporangiaceae > Knoellia > Knoellia sp. AC549. The sequence continues at coordinate 3,688,317 of NZ_OZ409890.1, read as the reverse complement.
GCCGCCGCCGGCGCCGTGGCGGCGTGGGCCCTGCGCGCTCGGTGACCCCGCTTCTCCTAGCGGACGAGGCGCTCGAGCAGCGCTGCGAGCTCGGACGCGGGGTCCTCGGCCGTCCCGCCGTGCACTGCCGATGGCTGGATCACGGTGCTGCGGGGGGCGCTGAGCCAACCGAAGCGCTTGCCGGAGGTCGCGAGCCTCGGGCGCCCACCCCCGTCGGTGCCGGCGCACACGTCGTCGACGACGGCCAACGAGGCTCTGACGGCCTCGACGTCCACCTCCGGTGCGAAGGCACGCAGCCGTTCGGCGTCGACGTGGCAGGCCGCACCGAGGAAGCCGGCCGACTGCGAGAACAGCACGACGCCGACGTTGAGGCACTCGCCGCGGTCCACGCGTGGGACGCACTTGAGGACGACGTACTGGTAGGGGTGGCTCATGCGGTGGCCTCCCACCAGACGGTCGCGTTCTCGAGTCGTCGCGTGAGGTGATCGACGTATGCCGTCCGCACCGCAGCCGTGTCGTCGAGACCCGGAGCGGGTTCGAGCCACTCGGTGGGGACCAGTCCCACGACCTCGGTCAGCACCTCCGGGGTGACGATCGCGCAGGCGCGGGCATGTGCCGCTGCGAGGTCGCCGACGACGTCACCCAGCACGTGCTCGGAGGCGTCGAACGGCTGGCTGGCGAACCGCGAGGCGTCGGCGCCGCGGCTCGGCCAGGAGTGGTGGAACCAGATGGCTGCTCCGTGGTCGATGGCCCACACCTGCCGATGCCACACGAGCAGGTTGGGGTTGGACCAGGTGCGGTCGACGTTGGCCGTGAAGGCGTCCAGCCAGACGATGTCGGCGGCCTCGTCGGCGGTGGGCGGACGCGAGCCGTCATAGCCGAAGGACCCCGGGAGGAAGTCGACGGCGAGGTTGTCACCCGTGCTCGCGACCAGGAGGTCCTGGACCTCCTCATCGGCTTCGTATCGGGCCAGGGCTGGAGGCAGGTCGATGACCGCCATGGCGGGGACGCGGACCCCAAGGCGTCGGCCCAGCTCCCCGACGATGACCTCGGCCACGAGAACCTTGAGCCCCTGGCCGGCGCCACGGAACTTCGCCACGTAGGTGCCGTCATCCGACGCCTCGACGATCCCGGGCAGCGAGCCCCCCTCGCGCAGGGGGGTGACGAACCTCGTCGCAGTGATCTGGGGCAGCACATTCACAGGCTACGGGAGGGACTAGGGTCGGACGGACGTCCACGCGAGGAGTTGCATTGAGCACGACGCAAGGGCGGCTGCTCGGCGGTCGCTACCGACTGGGGGCCCCACTGGGACGCGGCGGCATGGCTGTCGTCTGGCGGGCCGATGACGAGATGCTCGGGCGCGAGGTGGCGGTCAAGACTCTCGACCTCACCGGTCCCGACAGCGACAACGCCGGCGAGCGCTTCCGCCGGGAGGCCCGGGCGACCGCTGCTCTCAACCATCCGCACATCGTCACGGTCTTCGACACCGGCGTCGAGGACCAGACGGCATACCTCGTCATGGAGCTGCTTCCCGGACCGACGCTCGCCGAGCAGCTGCGTGACTTCGGTCCGCTGCCCGTCGACGAGGTGCGCACCATCGGCCAGGAGGTGGGCGACGCCCTGCAGGCCGCCCACGACGCGGGCATCATCCACCGCGACATCAAGCCGGGCAACATCTCGTATGCCGCTGACGGCACGACCAAGGTCCTCGACTTCGGCATCACCCAGCTCGTCGACGAGGCCCTGGGCCACCACCAGCTGACGATGACCGACACGATCGTCGGCACGGCCGAGTACCTCGCCCCCGAGCAGGCGACCGGTCAGCGGGTCGATGCGCGTGCCGACCTCTATGCCCTCGGGTGCGTGCTCCACACCCTGCTGGCAGGACAGCCCCCTTTCACGGCCACGACACCGGTCGCGATCCTCATGAAGCACGCGCACGACGTCCCCGCGGACGTGCGCGAGCTCCGGCCCGACACCCCCGCCGACCTCGCTGCCGTCATCGCCGCGCTCCTGGCCAAGGACCCCTCGGAGCGGCCTCAGTCCGGACACGAGGTCGCCGAGCTGCTGCGCTCGCACCGCGCACCGGCCGTGACCGAGGTCATCAGCCCTGTAGGTGCTGCTGCCATGGCCCCGACCACGCTCGCCCCGCAGCAGGAGAGGTGGGACGAGCCCGTCTACGCGCCGGCGTCCGAGCCTGCCTGGGAGGACGAGCCGCGCCGGTCGCGCGCCTGGATCTGGCTGCTCCTGCTCGCCGCGGCCATCGCAGCCGCGGCCATCTGGTTCCTGCTCTCGCAGAACGACGACCCGAACACGCCGACGAACACACCGACGTCGTCCCGGACAAGTGCCGCGGTCACGCCGACGAACTCTCCGACGAGCTCGCCGACGACGGACACTCCGACGCCAACTCCTCGCCCGACGACCCCCAGCCCGCCTGTCACGGTGACGCAGACGGCGACGCCCACCCCGACGCCGACGCCCACCACCCCCTCACCGACACCGTCGGTGGACACCGGTGGGCCCGTCATCGATGCCAGCGCCGCGATGAGCGATGCCGTGCGCGGCCTCTCGGCCGACGACCTGGACCCGTCCATCGCCAAGACCATCGAGGGCAAGCTCCGCGACATCGACAAAGCCGTCCGTGCGGGAGACGCCCCGGCGGTGAACTCGCTCGTCGGCGACATCGAGGGCGAGCTGAACCAAGCCCGGCAGCAGGGCGAGCTCAGTGAGCCCGGTGCGGCTGCACTCGAGGAGCCGTTGGCCAGCCTGGGCGAGGCAGCAGACGCATTCCGACCCTGACGGACCTGCGGGCACGATACGGTCCGCCCCATGGATTCCGCCCTCATCTCGGTCGGCCTGCCCATCGCGCTGGCCGTCATCATGTTCGGACTCGGCCTCTCCCTCACGCCGGCCGACTTCCGCAGGGTGGGACAGAGCCCGAAGGCCGTGGCGATCGCACTCGCCTGCCAGCTGCTCGTCCTGCCGCTGGTCGCGTTCGGGCTGGTCAAGCTCTTCGGCCTGTCGCCGCTGCTCGCGGTGGGCTTCATGATCCTGGCCGCGTCTCCCGGCGGCACGACGGCCAACCTCTACAGCCACCTGTTCCGCGGCGACGTCGCCCTCAACATCACCCTGACGGCCATCAACTCCGTCATCGCGATCATCACCCTGCCGGTCCTCACGAACTTCGCCATCGCTCACTTCATCGACGACTCGAGCCGCGTCGGCCTGCAGTACGACAAGCTGCTCCAGGTCTTTGCCATCGTCGTGGTCCCGGTCGTCATCGGGATGCTGGTGCGGCGCCGCTCGCCCCGGTTCGCGGACCGGATGGACCGTCCCGTGCGCATCGCCTCCGCGGTGCTGCTGCTGCTCGTCGTCCTCGGCGCGATGCTGTCCGAGCGGGACAACATCGCCGACTACTTCGCCGAGGTGGGGCTCATCGCCGCCCTGTTCTGCGTCCTGTCGCTCAGCGTCGGCTATGTCGTCCCGCGGGCGCTGGGGCTCTCGGAGGACCAGGCGGTGGCGAGCGGTTTCGAGATCGGGATCCACAACAGCACCCTGGCGATCGCCATGGCGCTCACCGTCATCGGCAACACCCAGATGTCCATCCCGGCCGCGGTCTACGGGGTGCTGATGTTCCCGATCGCCGCCGTCTTCGGCGTGGCGGTCCGCAACCGTGCGGTGGCCCGGGCGACCGACGAGGAACGCTCACTGGACCAGCGCAGCCGCTGACGCCCCCGTGGTGCGCGCCCGCTCTCTACCAACGGGCAAAGAGAAGCGCCCCGAGTCTCTGACCTGCAGAGACTCGGGGCGCGATCTGTGTCCGAGGGGGACTTGAACCCCCACCCTCTATACGAGGACTAGCACCTCAAGCTAGCGCGTCTGCCATTTCCGCCACCCGGACGAGGTGATTGCCGGACCCGTGAAGCGGTCCTTCGCAACGTGCCGGAACTTTACACGGCATACCGACGCATCGAGAAATCGGGTCGGCGTCCTACTGTGGACGGCATGACGCAGACCACGAGCAGCCGCCCCGAGGACGAGGTCGTCGGCATCTGCCAGGACCTCATCCGCATCGACACGTCGAACTACGGCGACGGATCCGGCCCGGGGGAGCGGGCCGCGGCGGACCACGTCGTCGGGCTCTTCCGCGAGGTCGGTCTCGAGCCCGAGGTCATCGAGTCCGACCCCGGCCGAGCCTCGGTCGTCGTCCGCATCCCGGGGGCCGACCGAGAGCGTGGAGGCCTCTGCATCCACGGACACCTCGACGTCGTCCCGGCCAACGCCGAGGACTGGGAGGTCGACCCCTTCTCCGGCCTCGAGAAGGACGGCTGCATCTGGGGGCGCGGGGCCGTCGACATGAAGGACATGGACGCGATGATCATCGCCTGCGTCCGCCACATCGCCCGCGAGGGCATCGTCCCGCCGCGCGACCTCGTCATCGCCCTCTTCGCCGACGAGGAGGCCGGGGGAGTGAAGGGTTCGCACCACCTCATCGAGACCCGGCCCGACCTGTTCGAGGGCGTGACCGAGGCCATCAGCGAGGTGGGCGGCTACAGCGTCACCGTGCCGACGGCAGACGGCGGCGAGAAGCGCGCCTACCTGCTGCAGACCGCCGAGAAGGGCATCGCGTGGATCCGGCTCACCGCCACGGGCCGCGCCGGCCACGGCTCGGTGCCCAACGACGAGAACCCCATCGCCCGGCTCGCCGAGGCCATCAGCCGCCTCGCCGCGCACAAGTGGCCGCGTGAGTACATCCCGTCGGTGCGCACCCTGCTCGACGGACTGAGCGAGCTGACGGGGGTGAGCTACTCCGACGAGGACGCCGAGGAGCTGCTCGACCACCTCGGTGGCGCCCAGGGGTTCGTGCGAGGAACGCTGCAGGACACCAGCAACGTGACGATGCTCGACGCCGGCTACAAGCACAACGTCATCCCGCAGCACGCCAGCGCCAACGTCGACTGCCGCTTCCTCCCCGGCCATGAGGACGAGCTCATGCAGACCGTCAAGGACCTCGTCGGCGAGCACGTGACGATCGAGGTGCTGCACCGTGACATCGCCCTGGACTCGCCCTTCGAGGGGCCGCTCGTGGACGCCATGGTCGCGGCGCTCAAGGAGGAGGACCCCGAGGCCGAGGTGCTTCCCTACTGCCTCTCCGGCGGCACCGACAACAAGGCGCTGTCTCTGCTGGGCATCACCGGCTACGGCTTCGCGCCGCTGCGGCTCCCGGCGGACCTCGACTTCGCGCCGATGTTCCACGGGATCAACGAGCGCGTCCCGACCGAGTCCCTGAAGTTCGGCGCCCGCGTCCTGCAGCGACTCATCGAGACCAGCTGACGGGCTCACTGGCGGTGCGCGGCCGAGCCCGGGACCGAGTGGTCAGGAGGCGCGACGGGCCCGGATGATCCTGCGCCGCAGCCACGTTCGCGTGACGCCACCGATGTAGATGCGGGTGCGATGCAGCTCCCAGTGGCCGTACTCGGCCTGCTCGGTGAGGGTGCGTCGGATGTCACCGCGGCGGGTGTCGCGCCCGAACGACAGGACCCGATACTCGTATTCGACCATTGACACATTGTGCGGCACGAGGCGCTACCGTTCTCAACTATGAGCGCCGACCCGCGTGCCGCCCTTTCCCTCCTCGTCTCCGCCTTCGAACGCCACCTCGAGGCGTGCTCCGGTCGTCGCGGTGAGGACGACCCGACGGTGGCAGCGGCCTACGACGATCTCCTCGACGCCTTCGAGACCTACGACAACACGCTCTACGAGTCCTTCGGCGAGATGACCCCCCTCGACGTCTACACCGGTGACGACGGTGACGACAGCGACGAGGAGGACGATGACGACGACCTCGACGACGACGATGACGACGACGACGGCGTCTACTCCGGGCTCGACGACGAGGAGTTCGACGACGAGTCCGACGACACCTCCGGCGACAGCGGCCCGAGCGCCCCTGCGTCCAAGGGCGACACGCGAGCTCGCTGACCCACCTGGGTGACGTCGCGGCCACGTGCCGCGACTACGGTTGGCGCCATGCGACTGGCAGTGAATCTCGGCTACATGGGGCTCTCCACGAGCCAGGACATGCTGACCCTCGCGGCGGAGGCGGACCGCCTCGGCTACGACTCGGCATGGGTCGCCGAGGCCTATGGCAGCGACACGGTGTCCTTCTTGTCGTGGATCGGCGCGCGCACCGAGCAGATCGGGCTCGGCTCGGCCGTGATGCAGATCCCGGCCCGCACCCCGGCCATGACGGCGATGACCGCCGCCACCCTGGATCACCTCTCCGGAGGCCGTTTCCGGCTGGGACTCGGGGTCTCCGGGCCCCAGGTCAGCGAGGGGTGGCACGGCGTCCGTTTCACCAAGCCGCTCGCGCGCACCCGTGAGTACGTCGAGATCGTGCGGCAGGCGCTGTCGCGCCAACGCGTGGAGTATGCCGGCGAGCACTTCACGCTGCCGCTGCCCGATGGTCCCGGGAAGGCCCTCAAGCTGACCATCGCCCCCACCCAGCAGAACCTCCCGATCTACCTCGCCGCGGTGGGTCCCAAGAACCTCGAGCTCACCGGCGAGATCGCCGACGGCTGGCTCGCGATCTTCTTCTCGCCCGAGCACTCCGGGGAGATCGTCGAGTCGATCGCCACCGGACGTCGCGCCGCGGGCCGAGGTACCGAGGGCGACCCGCTCGACGGGTTCGACATCGTGCCCACCGTCCCGGTCGTCGTCACCGACGACGTCGAGGCGGGAGCGGCGGCCGTCGCGGCATACTCCGCCCTCTACATCGGCGGCATGGGCTCGAAGGACAAGAACTTCTACAACCAGCTCGCCTGCCGCATGGGGTTCGAGGCCGAGGCGGCCCGCGTCCAGGAGCTCTTCCTCGCGGGCCAGCACCGTGACGCCGCTCAGGCTGTCCCATTCGAGTTCATCGACGCGACCTCGCTCATCGGAACGCCCGAGCGGATCGCCGAGCGCATCGGGCGCTACGCCGACGCCGGGGTCACGACGCTGGCCGTCTCACCCTTCGCCCTGACGATCGAGGAGCGCATCGAGACCCTCCGCGTCATGTCCGAGCTCGTCCCCACCACCAGCCAGGAAGCCCCCACCCCGTGATCGTTGCCGTCGACGCGCCCGTCGAGCTCAGCTACTTCCAGTCCGTCGTCCTCGGCATCGTCGAAGGGGTCACCGAGTACCTCCCGGTCTCGTCGACGGGCCACCTCACGATCGCCGAGAAGCTCCTCGGGATGCCGGTCGACGCACCCGCGGTCACGGCATACACCGCCTTGATCCAGATCGGCGCGATCCTCGCGACGTTCACCTACTTCGGCAAGAAGATCCTGCGTCTGTTCCTCGCCTGGATGGCCGGGCTGCGCAGCGCCGAGGCGAGGGAGGAGCACGACTACCAGCTCGCCTGGGCCGTCATCGTCGGCTCGTTGCCCGTCGTCGTCGTCGCGCTGTTGCTCAAGGACCTCATCTCCGGCCCGTTGCGCAGCCTCTGGGTGGTCGCCGGAGCGCTCGTGCTGTGGAGCGCGGTGATGTGGGTGGCCGAGCGCCGCCACGACGTGCTCGAGGCCCAGGGGGTCCATCGCGGTGAGGACGCGTTGACGGTCAAGGACGGGCTCATCATCGGTCTGGTGCAGTGCTTCTCGCTCGTCCCCGGCGTCTCCCGCTCGGGTGCCACGATCTCGGCCGGCCTCATGCGGGGGATCGACCGGGTGACGTCGACCGAGCTGTCGTTCTTCCTGGCCATCCCGGCGCTCACCGGCGCCGGGATCTACGAGACCCTCGACAACGTCGAGGCCCTCAAGGTCCTCGGAGTCGGACCGATCCTCACCGGCATGGTCGTGGCGTTCGTCGTCGCCTACGCGTCCATCGCCTGGCTGCTGAAGTTCGTGCAGAGCAACTCGCTCATGTCGTTCATCGCCTACCGCGTCGTGCTGGGTGCCTTCATGTTCCTCGCACTCGGCGCCGGCTGGATCACCGCGACCTGACGCAGGAGTCGGTGGGGCCTCAGAGCCACCGGACCTTCTTGAAGGTGACGAAGAGGCCCACGCAAACGGTCGCCATGAGCCCCAGGATCGCGAAGTAGCCGTACTGCCAGCGCAGCTCGGGCATGTTGTCGAAGTTCATCCCGTAGATCCCGGCGATGGCCGTCGGCACCGCGGCGATCGCGACCCAGGCCGAGATCTTGCGCATGTCGGAGTTCTGCTGCACCGAGATCTTGGCGAGGTTGGCGCTGAGCACGTCGCTGAGCAGCCGGTCGTAGGAGTCGACGCGGTCGGCCACGAAGTGCAGGTGGTCGTCGACGTCACGGAAGAGCAGCCGCAGCTCGTCGTCCGGGATCGGCGAGCGAGGGCTCGTGTGGAGCATCCGGACGGGCACGATGAGAGGCGTGACGGCCCTGCGGAACTCGAGCACCTCTCGCTTGAGGCGATAGATCGTGTCCGACGAGACGAGGCCCTCCGAGAACACGGCCTCCTCGATCTCGTCGATGTCGCGGGCGAGCTCGACCTCGATCTCGCGGTACTGGTCGACGACCCGGTCGATGATGGCGTGCAGCGCGGCCATGGGGCCGAGAGCGAGCTTGGCCTGGTCGTCCTCGAGGTCCTTGCGCACCCCCGCGAGCGGGCTGAGCTCCCCACGCCGGATGGTGAGGACGAAGTGCTCACCGACGTGAACCATGAGCTCGCCGGTCTCGACGTCGGAGGTGGCCTCGATGTAGCTCAGCGTCTTGAGGACGACGAAGACGTTGGTGCCGTAGAGCTCGATCTTGGCGCGCTGACGGCCGTTGACGGCGTCCTCGATGGCCAGCGGGTGCAGTCCCAGTCCGAGCTCGTCGTTGGCGTCCTGGAGCTCGGTCATCGAAGGGTCCTTGAGCCCGATCCAGAGGAAGTCGGTGCCCCGCCCGTTGGCCCTGAGGGCGTCGAGCTCCTCGCTGAGGTCGCCGCACGATCCTCGCCTGCCGTCGCGGTAGAGCGCCTTGTCGATGATCACGCGCGCCATTGTTGCCTACAGTGGGCGCCGTGGCACTGCTCCTGCTCGTCCGACATGGTCACTCGACCGCCAACGCCGACGCCGTCCTCGCGGGATGGACCGAGGGGGTGGGCCTGACCGAACGCGGACGCGCCGACGTGGCCCGGATCGCCACCCGACTGGCCGAGACCGGCACCGAGGTGGCGCGGCTCGTCACCAGTCCGCTCCAGCGGTGTCGCGAGACGTCCGAGCTCCTGCTGCCCGGTGCCACGCCAGAGGTGGACGAGGACCTCGGCGAGTGCCACTACGGGGCGTGGACTGGACGGCCGATCGCCGAGCTCACCTCGGAACCGTTGTGGCGCACCGTCCAGGACGATCCGGCCTCCGCCCGTTTCCCGGACAGCGACACGTATGCCGCAGAGTCCCTTGCCGAGATGGCGGCCCGCATCGGGGCGGCGGTGCGACGCATCGACGCCGAGGTCGAGGCTGAGCGCGGTCCGGACGCGGTGTGGGTCGCGGTGAGCCACGGCGACCCGATCAAGGCACTGCTCGCGGACGCCATGGGTGCGGGCCTCGCCGGTCTCCAACGCGTGCACGTCGACCCCGCGTCCGTGTCTGTCATCCGCCGCTCGGGAGAGCGGGCGATGGTGATGGCCGTGAACTCGTCGGGCGATGCCATCCGTGCGCACCAGAAGGCAGCGGCAGCTGTTCCTCCGGGTGACGCCATCATCGGGGGAGGGACAGGCTAGAGTCCTTGTTGCAAACAATGTGCAACAAGGGCGATGACCCGGAAAGGCTGTCGGCATGCATGTCCCGGACGGATTCCTCGACGCACCCACGTCCATCGCCACGGCTGTGATCGCTGCCGGGGGAGTCTCGCTGGCGCTCCGCCGCGCCCGGCGGGAGCTCGACGACCGCACGGCGCCCCTGGCCGGGCTCGTCGCCGTCTTCGTCTTCGCGGCACAGATGCTCAACTTCCCGGTGGGCGCCGGCACGTCCGGGCACCTCCTCGGCGGGACCCTGGGGGCCGTGCTTGTCGGCCCGTGGACGGCCACCCTCTGCCTCACCGTGGTCCTCGCCGTCCAGGCACTGCTCTTCGCCGACGGCGGCATCACGGCGCTGGGCACCAACATCAGCCTCATGGCGCTCGTCGGCGTGTGGTCCGGCTGGATGGTCTTCGTCGGGCTCCGCCGCATCGTGCGCTCGGCCGGCCTGCGAGCGGTGCCGGCCCTCGCCGGCGTCGCTGCCTTCCTCTCCGTCCCGATCACCGCGCTGGCCTTCACCGCCCTGTATGCCGTGGGTGGGCGGGCGCCGATCCCGCTCGATGCGCTCGTGAGCGCGATGCTGGGCTGGCACACGCTCATCGGTGTCGGCGAGGGCATCATCACGCTGCTCGCCGTCGGCAGCATCATTGCCACGCGGCCTGATCTCGTCCACGGGGCACGAGGGCTGGTCCGGACGCAGCACCTCGAGATCCGGACGGAGGTCCCCGCGTGAGTGCGTCCCCGCGCAACCGCATCACGACGAGCCGCCTCGTCGTCACGGGCCTCGTCGTCTGCCTGTTGCTCGCCGGCATCATCTCGCTCTGGGCCTCCGGCAACCCGGACGGACTCGAGTTCGTGGCCGAGCGGCTCGGCTTCATCGACTCGGCGAGCGAGCACGGGGCCAGCTCCTCCCCGTTCGCCGACTACGGCACGGCGGGCGTCGACGACCCCCGCCTGTCCGGCGGGGTGGCGGGTCTCGTCGGGGTGGTCGTCGTGGCGGTCATCGCCTTCGGGCTCATGCACCTGCTGCGCCGACGCGGCTCACGCGACGGCGACTGACGTGGGAGCCGAGCTCGGCCCGCACCTGCACATCGACGGGGACTCCGTCGTCCACCGGCTCCCCGCCCACGTCAAGCTCGTGGGTCTGCTGGCCTTCGTCCTGCTCGTCGTGGCCCTGCCTCGCGAGGCACACGTGGCACGCCTGGCGCTGCTGGCCGTGGCGCTGGGAGTCGTCCTCGCCACGCGGGTTCCCCTGCGGCACGTCGCGACCCGGCTCGTCGTCGAGATCCCGTTCGTGGTCTTCGCGCTCGTGCTGCCCTTCGTCGCCACCGGACCATCGATGCAGCTGGGGCCGTTCACGGTCTCGCGCGACGGCGTCGAGGCCGGCATCGCCCTGCTGCTGACCGCGACGACGAGCGTGCTCATGGCTGTCGCCTTCGCGACGACGACGACCAGCCGTGACCTCGTCCGGGCTCTCCAGCACCTGAAGGTCCCGGACCGGCTCGTCCAGATCCTGGCGTTCATGCTGCGATACCTCGGTGTCGTCGGAGCGCAGGCCCAGCGCATGAGGGTGGCACGTGAGTCCCGGGCCTTCACCGCGCGGTCGGTGGAGTCGTGGCCGGTCATCGCCTCCAGCGCCGGAGCCTTGTTCATCCGCAGCTACGAGCGGGGCGAGCGGGTCCACCTCGCGATGATGTCGCGTGGCTACGACGGACGGATGCCCGTGACCGACCCCATGACCGCCCGGCGCGGCGACTGGATGCGCGCCCTCGTGCCCGCCGCGCTCGCCCTCGTCGCGCTGACCCTGGTCCACCTCCCGTGACTCTCACCCGATGAGCACGCCCGTCCTCGATATCCGCGGCCTGGCCTTCGCCTATCCCGACGGGCACCAGGCACTCTTCGGTGTCGACCTCCACGTCCACCGGGGCGAGCGGGTCGCCCTCCTCGGGCCGAACGGCGCTGGCAAGACCACGCTCGTGCTCCACCTCAACGGCATCCTCGAGGCGGGAGCCGGCAGCGTCTCCGTCTCGGGCCTGCCCGTCGTCCGGGCCAACCACCTCGAGATCCGCCGCCGGGTCGGCATCGTCTTCCAGGACCCGGACGACCAGCTCTTCATGCCCACCGTGCGCGACGACGTGGCGTTCGGCCCGGCCAACCTGGGACTGCGTGGCGACGAGCTCGCTGCCCGGGTCGATGCAGCCCTGCGCGCCGTGGCCATGACGGAGTTCGCGGACCGGGCGCCGCACCACCTCTCCTTCGGTCAACGGCGTCGGGTCGCCATCGCCACGGTGCTCGCGATGGAGCCCGAGATCCTGGTGCTCGACGAGCCGTCCTCCAACCTCGACCCCACGTCACGACGCGAGCTCGGCGAGCTCATCCAGTCGCTCGACGTCACCGTGCTCATGGTCACCCACGACCTGCCCTTCGCCCTCCAGCTCTGTGAGCGGTCGGTCATCCTCTCCGGCGGCGTCGTCGCCGCCGACGGCAGCACCCGCACGCTCCTCGACGACGCGGCCCTGCTCAAGGAGCACCGCCTTGAGCTGCCGTGGGGCTTCTCGGGTTAGTCTGCGCGCATGGCGATCAGTGACTTCGACCCGCCAGAGCGCTTTGTCGCCGGCACCGTGGGCCCGCCGGGCGGCCGCACCTTCTTCCTGCAGGCCCGCGGTGCGGGCCGGCTCGTCTCGGTGTCCATCGAGAAGGTCCAGGTGAGCATCCTCGCGGACCGCATCGCCGACCTCCTCGACACCGTCGGCGGTCCCGAGGGCTCCGACGCCGTCGCCGAGCACTTCGCAGACACCGAGGCGCTCGAGACCCCGATCGAGGACGAGTTCCGGGTGGACACCGTGAGCCTGGCGTGGGACGAGGACCGCTCCAGCATCGTGATCGAGTGCCACGACAGCGACCCCGAGGAGACCACGCCCTCGGACACGGTCAGGGTCGTCCTCGACGCGGCGAACGCGCGGGCCTTCGCCCGGCGCTGCCAGGCCATCGTCGCCGCAGGGCGCCCCCCGTGCCCGTTCTGTGGCCAGCCCCTCGATCCCGAGGGACACATCTGCCCCCGGTCCAACGGATACAAGCGCTAGACCGTGTCGCTCGAGGTCGAACACCTCCTGCAGGCCGGCGAGGTCGAGCTCCTGGGCCGGATCGTCGAGTCCTCCAACGGCGCCGTCCTCGTGCGGGTCAGCCTCGACGCCGACTCGAGGCTCGCCATCCACAAGCCCGTCGCACTCGAACGCCCGCTCTGGGACTATCCCGACGGCACGTTGGCTGCTCGTGAGCGGGCGGCATACCTCATCAGTGAGGCAGGTGGGTTCGGTGTCGTCCCTCCCACCGTCCTCCACGACGGGCCGTGGGGCCCGGCCGCCACCCAGCAGTGGGTCGGTGAGCCCGACCGAGCGCCCGACCTCGTCGTCGACGTCGTCGCTCCCGGTGAGGTACCTACCGGCTGGCGCGAGGTCCTGCGCGGTGAGACCCCCGACGGCGAGGAGGTGGTCGTGGCACACGCGACCGAGCCCGGGGTCCGCACGGCTGCCGTCTTCGACGCGCTCATCAACAACTCCGACCGCAAGGGCGGTCACCTCCTGCGCAGCCACGGCACGGTCTGGGGCGTCGACCACGGGGTGAGCCTCGGCGTCGAGCCCAAGCTGCGCACCGTCCTCTGGGGCTGGGCCGGTGAGGCGCTCGAGGTCGCCGACGTCCACCGGCTGGAGCGGGTGCGTGGCGCCCTCCACGAGGGTGACCTGGCCTCGCGCCTCGCCGACCTCCTCACGACCGAGGAGGTCGCTGCCCTCGTCGCGCGGGCCGGCGATCTGCTCGAGGACCGCCGTCACCCGTTGCCTGTTCCCGGATGGCCGGCCATCCCGTGGCCAGCGATGTGAGGAGCCCGTCGTAGGCTTCGACGGTGATCTCGTGGCCGCCTCCGTTCCTGCCCGCCATCCCCGGAGACGGAGTGGCGCTCAGTCTGCACGACACCAGCTCGGGGCAGCCGACTGGTCGACCCCGGACCTGTGGCCAGGCTCTACGTCTGCGGCATCACCCCCTATGACGCAACCCATCTTGGCCACGCCGCGACCTACGTCGCGTTCGACCTCGTCGGTCGCGTCCTGCGCGACGCCGGGCACGAGGTGCACTACACCCAGAACGTCACCGACGTCGACGACCCGCTCCTCGAGCGCGCCCGGCGCGATGGCATCGACTGGCGGGACCTTGCCGTGGCCGAGGCGGACCTCTACCGCGAGGACATGACCGCGCTGCAGGTCATACCGCCGACGGACTACGTCGGCGTCGTCGAGGCTATGCCGACCATCGCGGACCTGGTGCGGCGCACGATCGCCGGCGGGGCGGCATACGAGCTGACCAACGACGACGCGTCCGGTCCCGACCTCTATGTCGACCTCTCCCACGTCTCCGGATTCGGCGAGGTGTCCGGATGGACCCGCGAGCAGATGCTCGCCGTCTTCGCCGAGCGCGGTGGCGACCCCGACCGCCCCGGCAAGCGCGACCCGCTGGACCCTCTGCTGTGGCGCGCGGCCCGCGAGGGGGAACCTTCCTGGGAGTTCGACGGCCTGCCGGCGGGGCGGCCCGGGTGGCACGTGGAGTGCACCGCGATCGCGCTCGACCGGCTCGGCGTGCCCATCGACGTCAACGGTGGAGGCTCAGACCTGATCTTCCCCCACCACGAGATGACGGTCGCGCAGGCCAGTGCCATCGGTGTCCAGGACTACGCGCAGATCCACAGCCACGCGGGCATGGTCGGACTCGACGGCCACAAGATGAGCAAGGCGCGCGGCAACCTCGTCCTCGTCTCGCGCTTGCGTGAGGACGGAGTGGACCCCATGGCGATCCGCCTCGTCCTGCTGGCCCAGCACTACCGCTCCGACTGGGACTACACGTCCGACCTCCTGACCGCGGCGCAGGCCCGGCTGGAGCGGTGGCGCGAGGCCCTCTCGGTCAACACTGCGCCGTCAGCCGACGCGACGATTGCCGAGATCCGGGCCGCACTCGCCCATGACCTGGACGCACCACGCGCTCTCGCGGCCATCGACGCCTGGGCCGACGAGACCCTGACCCGCGGCGGCGATGAGGCGTCGGCTCCGGGCCTGTTGGGTCGGGCGCTCGACGCGCTGCTCGGAGTGCGCTTCTGACCACGCACGGAGGACGCCGCCCGCGGCGTCAGTCGTCCGCGCCGCGTTTCCTCAGGTAGCGCTCGAACTCCTTGGCGATCGCGTCGCCGCTGGCCTCGGGCAGCTCGGCCGTGTCCTGGGCCTCCTCGAGCGACTCGACGTACTCCGCGACCTCGGCGTCCTCGGACGCGAGCGCGTCGAGACCGTTCTCCCACGCCCGCGCGTCCTCGTCGAGGCCGACGTGGTCGATGGGCCCGTCGAGGAGCTCCTCGAGCCGCGACACCATGGCCCGCGTGGCCTTGGGGGACGGGGTGTGGTGGGCGTAGTGCGGGACGGCCGCCCACACCGAGATCGAGCTCACCCCCACCTGGACCGCTGCGTCGGCGATGACGCCGACGATGCCCGTCGGGCCCTCATAGGTGCTCGCCTCGAGGTCATGACGGTGGCGCGTGTCCTCGTTGTCCGAGGTCGCGGTCACCTGGATGGGCCGGGTGTGCGCCACGTCGGCGAGCAGTGCGCCGAGGGTGATCACCGTCGTGACATCCGCCGCCTGGGCCAGCTCCATCAGCTCGATGGCGAAGGTCCGCCACCGGAACGACGGCTCGACCCCCTGGACGAGGATCACGTCGCGCCCGATGGAGGTGTTGGTCGCGACGAGGATGCGCGTGGTGCGCCAGCTGATCCGGCGCTGCCCGCCCTCTGACAGCACCCGCGGACGGTTGACCTGGAAGTCGTAGTAGTCCTCCGGGTCGAGCGCCGCGACCGGCTCGGCGTCCCAGAGCTGGGCCAGGTGCTCGATCACGCCACTTGCTGCCTCACCGGCGTCGTTCCACCCCTCGAAGGCCGCGATCATCACGGCGTTCTCCAGGTCAGGCAGGTCGTCGAGCTCGATCAACGCGTCCTCCTCGTAGGTCCACCTCCACCCTATTCGTAGACTCGCCCCATGACGTTGCCTGCCGCGGTTCTCTGGGACATGGATGGGACCCTCGTCGACACCGAGCCCTACTGGATCGCCGCCGAGCACGACATCGTGGAGGAGCACGGGGGGGTGTGGTCCGACGAGTACGCCCACCAGCTCGTCGGCAACGACCTCATGGTCAGTGCGGAGTTCATCCGCGACAACTCGCCGATCACGTGGGAGCCCGAGCGGATCATCGAGGAGCTCCTCGTCCGCGTCACGTCGCGGGTCCGCGAGCACGTGCCGTGGCGTCCGGGCGCCCGCGAGCTGCTCGCGGCCCTCATCGACGAGGGAGTCCCCAACGCGCTGGTGACGATGTCGTGGCGTTCACTGGCGACCGCTGTCGTCGAGGCGCTGCCGGAGGGGACGTTCGCGGCCGTGGTCACCGGCGACGAGGTCGAGCACGGCAAACCACACCCCGAGCCCTATCACGCGGCCGCTCGGATGCTGGGCGTCGAGGCTCGCGACTGCATCGCCATCGAGGACTCGCCGACCGGGGTCCGCTCGGCCGTGGCCGCCGGCGTGCCCACGATCGCGGTCCCGCACGTCGTGCCGGTGCCCATCACGCGCGGCGCCGTCCAGCTGCCGAGCCTGCGGGGGCTCACTCCGCACGACCTCGTGTCAGTCGTCGCCGACGAGCGCCTCGCCGGTCACGCGCGGGTCGAGGACGAGCCGACCGGCGTCGGCAGGTAGCGGCGGGGGAGTGCCGCCCCACTCGGGGCACAGCTCCTTGAAGTCGCACCAGTCGCAGAGCCGGGACACGCGGGGTCGCCAGTCACCGGTCTCGCTGGCCCGGACGATGGCCGCCCAGACCGCCTGGACGTTGCGCTCGAGCCCGAGCAGGTCGTGCTCGTCCGGCTCGTAGCGCACGATCTCGCCGTTGCCGAGGTAGACGAGCTGCAGCTGCTTGGGGATGACGCCACGTTGGCGCCACAGCACGAGCGCATAGAACTTCATCTGGAAGAGGGCCTTGCCCTCGAACGCCTCGCGCGGCGAGCGACCGGTCTTGTAGTCGACCACGCGCATCGCACCGTCGGCGGCGATGTCGAGGCGGTCGACGTAGCCACGCAGGGTGAGACCGTCGACCTCGGTCTCGACATAGAGCTCGCGCTCGGCCGGCTCGAGCCACTGCGGGTTCTCGAGCGTGAACCACCGCTCCACCAGCGCTCCGGCCGCCGTGAACCACCCCTCCTCGGTCAGGGTCTCGTCGTCCTCGATCATCGTCGCGAGCTCAGGCCGCTCCTCGACGAGACTCAGCCAGCGCGGCTGGAGCAGCGCGACGGCCGCCTCAGGGGTCCGCTCGGCCGCCGGCAGCTCGAAGAGGTGCTCGAGCACCTCGTGCACGAGGGTGCCGCGGGCGGCCGCCGGGGAGGGCGGCCCGTCGAGCTTGTCGATGGTGCGGAACCGGAAGAGCAGGGGGCACTGCTTGAAGTCCGCTGCGCGGCTCGGAGACAGTGCGGGGGTCATGGACGACACGGTATGCCGTCCCGCCGACACCCCCACACACCTCACCGCCCAGCCCGCTCGCGTCCGCGATCCCGGTCGGGAAGGCGACCACGGGATGCGGACGCGAGTGGGGGAGCCGAGCGTGGCTCAGGCGACGGGCTGCTGCAGCTCGGTGACCCAGGCGTCCTCGTCGCCGTGGGGCGTCGCGATGTAGACCTCGCGGCATCGGCCATCGGGGGAGAGACCTTCGGCTCCGAGGTACTGCATCAGCGCCTGCCAGCTGTCACTGATGGTCTCCATCGACCCGTGGTGGACGACGGTCACCGCTCGTCCGGCCGCCGGCAAGGTCTCCACGTCGTAACCGGGGATGCTCTCCCCGGGCGCGAGCGGCATACCCGCCGCGAAGCGGATCGAGTCCTCGCTCATCTCGTACCAGGCGACCGTGGGCTGCTCCACGTCCAGACCGGCCCGACCCGCATCGGCGAGCAGGTCGGCGAAGAGCGGGGCGATCGTCGGCCCGATCTCGGACTGGTCGGTGACGCAGGCGGTGCGCTGGGCCAGGGTGAGCTCCGGCAGCTCTTCGGTGACGAACTCGAGGTCCTGCATGGTGTGCTCCTTCTCGATCGTCCGAAGGCGGCGCTCGATCTCGGCGAGGCGGGTGTGGTCCTCCTCGATCCGTGCAGCGATCTGCGAGCGGCGCAGGGCGAGCATCGCCCGCAGCTCGTCGGCGGACACGTCGGCGTCGAGGATCGGCGCGATCTCGGAGAGAGCGAAGCCGAGGTCCTTGAGCGCGACGAGCCGGTTGAGCCGACTCAGCTGGTCGGCGGTGTAGCGCCGGTAGCCGCTGCGCGCCTCGACGGCTGCGGGCACGAGCAGCCCGAGCGCGTCGTAGTGGCGCAGCATGCGCACGGACACCTGTCCGTGGAGGGCGAACTCACCGATGCCGAGCACGTGCGTCCCTTCGGTCCTGTGGAGTGCCCGGGTCCAGCGCCCGGGCGACACCGATCAGCAGACAGCCTGACACCGTGTCAGGGTCAAGAACCCTTTTTGGGTATGCCGGCCCGCGCTCGCCTCAGGCGGCGAGGACTGCGTCGTCCGGGCCGGCCGACGACGCCGTCGCGGGCACGGGCTCCGAGCGGCGCAGGGCACCGCGCAGGCGCCACGCGGCATACACGGCGAGAGCGCTGATGGCGATGTGCAGCCCGAGGAAGCCGGTCGTGAGCCCGGCGCCCAGGAGCACGCCGGCGACGAGGGGACCGAGCGCCGAGAACGTCGTCTGCAGCGCGGCGAAGGCACCCAGCGTCTGGCCGACCATGCCCCGCGGCGCGAGGGAGGCGGTCAGGGGGCTGAGGACCGGGCTGTACATCGTCTCGCCGACGGCGAAGATCCCGTAGGTCGTCACGAAGAGGGCCGCCGCGACACCCGGTGCGAACTGCGCCGTGGACAGCACGACCCAGGACAGGACCCAGATCGCACCGACCGCCATGAGCAGGGTCGGCGCGCTCCTGTTGGCGGTGAGGCGGACGACGATGACCTGGAGCACGACTATGACGATCGCGTTGACCGCGGCGGCCGTGCCGACGGCGGCCGTGTCGATGTCGAGGGTCGTGATCGCGTAGGCCGGAAGGCCCGACTCGAACTGGGCATAGAACCCCAGGGCCAGCGTCACCGTGATCACCGCGGTCCACCGCAGGGCCGGGGTGGCGAAGACGGCACGCATCGACTCGAGCGGGCTCATGGCCCTGCCAGCGGGGCTCGCGACGATCTCGCTGCCCGGGTGGATGGTGGCGCCTCGACCGGCGAGGCCGATGATGAGTGACGAGATCGCGAATCCAGTTGCTGCCGTGAGGAACCCAACGTCGAGCCCCTGAGGGTCGCGCAGGTCGACGAGGTGTCCGGCGACGTAGGCGCCGGCCGCCATGCCGAGCGCCTCACCCGTGAACTTGTAGGCGAAGACGCGGCGACGGTCGCTGCTGTCGACCCAACGGAGCACGAGGACCTGCTTGGCCGGGACGGCGGCGGTCAGCCCCAGCCCGAAGACGAACATCCCGCCGAGGAAGGCTGCGGTCGAGTCGGCCAGCACGAGCGAGCCGACGCCCACGGCTCCCAGCAGCTGGGCGAGAACCGCGACGGCGACCGGGTTGTAGCGGTCGCTGAGGCGTCCGGCCACCGGTGCGGCGACGAGGGCACCGACCGAGAAGAGCGAGGATGCGGCAGCGGCGGCGAGGGCACCCCAGCCGCGGGTGTCGGCCGCATACGCGTACTGGTAGGGCAGCACCGCACCCCAGCCGAGCATCCCGATGGAGGAGGCGAGGACGAGCAGCTTGGCGCGCATGGTGGTCACACCCTTTCTGTTGGTGGCGGAAGGCAAGACGGTCATCGGCCTTCGACGTCGAACCATTCGGTATCGAATGTTCGATGTCGAAAGGTTAGCATTCGAAGAACACATGCGAGGATGGGGTTATGCCCCGACGCACGAAGTCCGCAGCGCAGCAGCACCGCGACGCCGTCGCGGCCTACGTCGCCGCCGGAGGGGAGGAGTCGGTCCAGCGCGTCATCACCGCGCTCTACGGAGTGACCAAGAAGCTCGACCAGTGGTACGCGCGACAGCTCGCTGACCTCGACCTCACCCAGGGGGAGTGGGCGGTCGTCGCCGCGCTCGCCCGGGCCGGGGACGACTGTCAGACGCCCAGCCAGCTCGCCGAGCTCACGAGTGTCGCGCCGTCGTCGATGACGCACCGGCTCGACAAGATGTCTCAGCGGGGACTGGTCGAGCGCCGTCCGGACGCCGACAACCGCACCCGCATCCTCGTCTCACTGAGCAAGGAGGGCTGGGAGCTGTTCAGCCAGTCGGTCCGCGAGTCCGACATGGTCGAGAGCGACGTCCTGAGCGGGCTGACCAAGGCCGAACGAGGTGAGCTGGCGCGCCTCCTCGAGGGCGTCATCGCCCACCTGGACGACGTCGACGCCTGAGCCTCGCGGCAGACGCCGACGTATGTCGGCAAACACCTGGGCGTGACAGCGGAAGCCAGCAGGCCGGCATACGCCGAAAGGAAGTCCTCAGTCCTCGGGCTGGTAGCCCAGGTTGGGACCGAGCCAGCGCTCGGCCTCGGCGAGGGTCCAGCCCTTGCGCTCGGCGTAGTCCTCGACCTGGTCTCGCCCCAGGCGCCCGACCACGAAGTACTGGCTCTCCGGGTGGGAGAAGTACCAACCGCTCACCGACGCGCCCGGCTGCATGGCCATCGACTCCGTGAGCTCCATGCCGGCGCGGTCCGCAGCCCCGAGGAAGCTTGAAGAGCGTCTCCTTCTCGGTGTGGTCCGGGCAGGCGGGGTAGCCGGGGGCGGGACGGATGCCGGTGTACTTCTCACCGATGAGGTCGGCGTTGGAGAGGTGCTCGTCGCCGGCGTGACCCCAGAACTCTCGACGGACCCGCTCGTGCATGCGCTCCGCGAACGCCTCGGCCAGCCGGTCCGCCAGTGCCTCGACGAGGATCGCGCTGTAGTCGTCGAGCTCCTCCTTGAACGCCATGATGCGGTCGTGCGTGCCGTGGCCGGCCGTGACCGCGAAGCCTCCGACGTAGTCGCGCAGCCCGCTCTCCTTGGGCGCGACGAAGTCCGAGAGGCACCGGTTGGGGACGCCGGCTCGGTGCTGACCCTGCTGCCGCAGGCCGTGGATCGTCGTGAGGACGCTCTCTCGCGATTCGTCGGTGTAGACCTCGATGTCGTCGCCGACGGCGTTGGCCGGGAAGAGCCCAATGACGCCCTTGGCGGTGAGCCACCTCTCGTCGATGATCTTGTCGAGCATCGCGTTGGCGTCCTCGAACAGCTTGCGTGCGGTCTCGCCCGTCGCGGGGTTGGAGAGGATGTCGGGGTAGCGACCCTTCATCTCCCACGCCTGGAAGAACGGCGTCCAGTCGATGTAGCGACGCAGCTCCTCGATCGGGTAGTCGACGAACTCCCGGGTGAACTGGGCAGCGGCACGGTGCCACCGCGTGTCGGACTTGCCCGACCACACGTCCTTGCTCTGCTGGGCGAGCAGGTGGGGACGAACGGGCCGGTATGCCGTCCAGTCGATGGGGGTGGCCGCCTTGCGGGCCGCGTCGATGGACACCAGCGGGCGTTCGGTCGACTTCGCTGCGTGACGGGCCCGCATCGAGTCGTAGTCGGCCTTGATCGTCTCGAGCAGGGGCTCGCGCTGCGTCGCCGAGAGGAGCTGGCTCGCCACCGGCACCGAGCGTGATGCGTCCTTGACCCAGACGACGGGGCCGCTGTACTGACCGTCCACCTTGACGGCGGTGTGCGCCCGCGAGGTCGTCGCCCCGCCGATGAGCAGCGGGATCGTGAAGCCCTGTCGCTCCATCTCGCTCGCCACGCGCACCATCTCGTCGAGTGAGGGTGTGATGAGCCCGGAGAGGCCGATGATGTCGGCGCCCTTCTCCTTGGCCGTGTCGAGGATCTTCTGCGCGGGCACCATGACGCCGAGGTCGATGACGTCGTAGTTGTTGCACTGGAGGACGACCCCGACGATGTTCTTGCCGATGTCGTGGACGTCGCCCTTGACCGTCGCCATGACGATGAGGCCCTTGCTGTTCTGGGTCGAGACGCCCGAACGTTCCTTCTCGGCCTCGATGTAGGGGATGAGGTGTGCGACGGCCTTCTTCATGACGCGCGCCGACTTCACCACCTGGGGGAGGAACATCTTGCCCGCGCCGAAAAGGTCGCCGACGACGCCCATGCCGTCCATGAGCGGACCCTCGATGACCTCGATCGGCTTGCCGTCCGCCGCGTCGATCTCCTGCCGCAGCAGCTCGGTGTCCTCGACCACGAAGTCGTCGATGCCCTTGACGAGGGAGTGGGTGATGCGTTCGCGCACCGGCAGCCCGCGCCACTCGGCCTCGGTCACCTCGGGGGCGGCCTCGCCGGTGTTGTTGAACTTGTCGGCGATCTCGAGCAGCCGCTCCGTGGAGTCTGGTCGGCGGTTGAGGACGACGTCTTCGATGCGCTCGCGCAGCTCGGGGTCGACGTCGTCGAGGACGACGAGGGCGCCGGCGTTGACGATGCCCATGTCCATCCCGGCCTGGATGGCGTTGTAGAGGAAGACCGCGTGGATCGCCTCGCGCACGGGGTTGTTGCCGCGGAACGAGAACGAGACGTTGGAGACGCCGCCGGAGACGAGGGTGCCCGGCAGGTTCTCCTTGATCCACCGGGTCGCCTCGATGAAGTCCGTCCCGTATGCCGCGTGCTCCTCGATGCCCGTGGCCACCGCGAAGATGTTCGGGTCGAAGATGATGTCGTGCGGGTCCATGCCGACCTCGCCCGTGAGCAGGTCGTAGGCGCGCTGGCAGATCTCCTTGCGCCGCTCGAGGGAGTCGGCCTGACCCTCCTCGTCGAAGGCCATGACGACGACGGCCGCGCCGTACTTGTGGCAGAGGCGGGCCTGCGCCAGGAACGGCTCGACCCCCTCCTTCATCGAGATGGAGTTGACGATCGGCTTGCCCTGGGAGCACTTGAGGCCCGCCTCGATGACCTCCCACTTGCTCGAGTCGATCATGAGCGGCACCCGGCAGATGTCGGGCTCGCTGGCGACGAGCTTGACGAAGCGGTCCATCGCGGCGACGCCGTCGATCATCCCCTCGTCCATGTTGATGTCGATGACCTGGGCCCCGGCCTCGACCTGCTGGCGGGCCACCGACAGCGCAGCCGGGTAGTCCTCCTCCTTGATGAGGCGACGGAAGCGGGCCGAGCCGGTGATGTTGGTGCGCTCGCCGACGTTGACGAAGAGCGAGTCCTCGTCGACGGTGAGGGGCTCCAGCCCGCTGAGGCGCAGCGCGCCGGGGACCTCGGCCCGGACGCGGGGGGTGCCCTTCGCGGCGGCATCGGCGATGGCCCCGATGTGCTCCGGCGTGGTCCCGCAGCAACCGCCGAGGATGTTGACGAGGCCACTCGTCGCGAACTCGCCCACGACAGAGGCCATCTGGTCCGGGGTCTCGTCATACTCACCGAACGCGTTGGGCAGGCCGGCGTTGGGGTAGGCCGACACGAAGCAGTCGGCGATGCGGGCGAGCTCGGCGATGTAGGGGCGGAGCTCGTCGGCTCCAAGGGCACAGTTGAGCCCGATGACGAGCGGTCGGGCGTGGCGCACGGAGTTCCAGAACGCCTCGGTGACCTGGCCGGACAGCGTGCGTCCGGACGCGTCGGTGATCGTCCCCGAGATGATGATCGGCCAGCGCCGACCGAGGTCCTCGAAGAGGGTCTCGACCGCGAAGATCGCCGCCTTGGCGTTGAGGGTGTCGAAGATCGTCTCGATGATGAGGGCGTCGACCCCGCCGTCCACGAGCCCACGAGCCTGCTCGAGGTAGGCCTCGACGAGCTGGTCGAAGGTGACGTTGCGCGCGCCCGGGTCGTTGACGTCGGGCGAGATCGAGGCCGTGCGGGTCGTCGGACCCAGTGCCCCGAGCGCCCATCGCTGGCGACCGGTCTCGGCCGTCACGGCGTCACACGCGCTCCGGGCCAGCCGCGCGGCCTCGCGGTTCATCTCGTAGGCGAGGTCGGCCATGTCGTAGTCCGCGAGCGAGATCCGCTGCGCGTTGAACGTGTTGGTCTCGACGAGGTCGGCGCCGGCCAGCAGGTACGCGCGATGGATGCCCTCGATGACCGCCGGGCTGGTCAGGCTGAGCAGGTCGTTGTTGCCGCGCAGGTCGCTGGGCCAGTCGGCGAAGCGCTCTCCCCGGTAGTCCTCCTCCGCCAGTCCCTCCTGCTGGATCATCGTGCCCATCGCGCCGTCGAGGACGAGGACGCGCTCCGTGAGGGCAGCGGTGAGGTCGGCGGTGGCGTCCGGGCGGTGTGCGACCGCCGCGTCTGCGGGTGACGTCGTGGTGGAGGAGTTCACGTGTCCCAGTATGCCGTCGTGCCTTGTAGGGTCGCGGCGTGGCCGTACCCAGTGAGACCAAGTCCTCCGGCCTCGTCATAGCCCGTGTCGGCGGGGTTCCGATCCAGATCGGCGCGAGCTGGCTGCTCCTCGCTGCGGTCATCACCTTCATCATCGGCAGTGGCGCCCCCGAGCTGGGTGCCGTCGCCTACGCCATCGGCGTGGCCTACGCCGTCTCGCTCCTCATCTCCGTCCTGGTCCACGAGGGAGCACACGCCGGCATGGCCGTGGCCCTGGGCCTGCCGGTCCACCGAGTGGTCGCCGACCTCTGGGGTGGGCACACGGCATACGACGCTCGTCTGTCCACGCCGGGGAAGGCGGCGGCTATCGCCGTCGTCGGCCCGGTCGCCAACCTCGCGCTCGGCCTCGTGGCCTGGGTGGCGTCCCTCGCCGTCAGCGCTGACGTGCCCAGCCGGATCCTCTACGGAGTGGCCTTCGTCAACGTGCTGCTGGCCGTCTTCAACCTCCTCCCGGGACTCCCGCTCGACGGCGGGCAGCTGGTGGATGCGGCCGTCTGGAAGGCGACCGGTCGACGCGAGAAGGGTTTGATCGCGGCGGGGTGGACGGGACGCGTCGTGACCCTCGGTGTCGTCCTCTTCTTCGTCGTGCGGCCGCTCGTCTCGGGGGACTCGCCGTCCTTCACCTCGATCATCTGGTCGGGCCTCATCGCGGCCTTCATGTGGCAGGGAGCGACGGCGGCAATCCGCACGGGTCAGGCGCGCGAGATGCTCGGCCGGGGGACCGTCGCCCAGGTGGCCAGGCCGGTCCCGGTGCTGCGCAGCGGGGACGTGCTCGAGGCCTCGGCTGCGACCGGCGGGCTCGCCGTGGTCGTCGACGAGAGCGGCCGCCCGACGTCGCTCGTCCTCCCGGCCGATGCAGCGACGGTGCCGCGCGAGCGTTGGGCCACCACCCCGGTGTCGGCCCTGGCTCGCATCCAACCCGACCGGTGGGTCGCCGACACCCGCCGCCACGACGACCTCACCGCCGTCGTCACCGCCATCCAGGAGTCCTCGAGCCAGGTGGTCGTGGCCGTCGAGGACGGCAGGGTGCTCGGCCTCGTCACCGTCGAGGCGGTCAACGCCGCGATCGCCGGCAACTAGACTCCACCCTCATGAGTGCGACCGGTGCCGACCTGCGACGTGGACCCTTTGCCGAAGGTGAGCGAGTGCAGCTGACGGACTCCAAGGGTCGCCTCCACACCATCACGCTCGCGCCGGGCAAGCAGTTCCATACCCACCGCGGCTACCTCCAGCACGACGACCTCCTGGGCGCCCCCGACGGCTCGACCGTCACCAACACCGCGGGCTTCCAGTACCTCGCGCTGCGACCGCTGCTGTCCGACTACGTCATGTCGATGCCGCGGGGTGCTGCCGTGGTCTACCCCAAGGACGCCGGCCAGATCGTGACCATGGCCGACATCTTCCCGGGCGCCGTCGTCGTCGAGGCGGGTGTCGGCTCGGGAGCCCTGTCGATGTCGTTGCTGCGGGCCGTCGGCGAGACCGGGCGCCTCCACTCGTTCGAGCGGCGTGAGGACTTCGCCGACATCGCGATGGCCAACGCGCGCGCCTACTTCGGCACCGACCACCCGGCGTGGACCGTCACCGTCGGCGATCTCGTCGAGGCGCTGCCAGCGAACGTCGAGCCCGGCACGGTCGACCGCGTCGTCCTCGACATGCTCGCGCCGTGGGAGTGCCTCGACGTCGTCGGTGAGGCGCTGGCTCCCGGTGGTGTGCTCATCTGCTACGTCGCCACGGCCACGCAGCTGTCCAAGGTCGCCGAGGCGATGCGCGATGCGGGGGAGTGGACGGAGCCGTCCGCCTGGGAGTCGCTCGTCCGCGGATGGCACCTCGAGGGGCTCGCAGTCCGGCCCCAGCACCGCATGCACGGCCACACGGGCTTCCTCATCACCACCCGCCGCCTCGCGCCCGGAGTCACCCCGCCGTTGCGCAAGCGACGTCCCGGGAAGGGGTACGAGAGCGCGGAGGACGCGGACGGCATACCGGCTGATCCACTGCCTGGCGCGGACGCCGAGGAGTGGACGCCGGAGGCCATCGGC
Organism: Knoellia sp. AC549; assembly: GCF_979258975.1. Lineage (NCBI taxonomy): Bacteria > Bacillati > Actinomycetota > Actinomycetes > Micrococcales > Intrasporangiaceae > Knoellia > Knoellia sp. AC549. The sequence continues at coordinate 3,662,075 of NZ_OZ409890.1, read as the reverse complement.
GAACGCGTCCCGTCCGACAAGCGAGTCAGGAAGGTCCGTCGCAGCGTCACGGGTTAGCGTTAAGGGGCCAGTCGAGCCGAGGAGGCCCCGATGACCGAGTTCACCCCTCCACCTTCGAGCGATGCCGTGCGCCGTCTCGAGGTCACGGTCACGGACCTGCGTTCGCAGGTCAACACCGTGTCCGCGCAGAACGAGCGCCTCGTGCGCACGCTGCGCGACGCCCGCGAGCAGATCGTCACGCTCAAGACCGAGGTCGACCGGCTGGGTCAGCCGCCGTCCGGCTACGGCATCGTCGTCGAGACGTTCGGTGACAAGACGGTCGACGTCCTGACGGGTGGCCGCAAGATGCACGTCGCGGTGAGCCCGACGATCGAGGCGGGCGAGATCGAGGTCGGCCGCGAGGTCATGCTCAACGAGGCCATGAACGTCGTCGCCGTCCACGGTTTCGAGCGGGCCGGCGAGGTCGTGCAGCTGAAGGAGCTGCTCGAGGACGACCGGGTGCTCGTCCTGTCGCGCGCCGACGAGGAGCGGGTATGCCGTGTGGCCGCCTCCCTCAAGGACGTCAAGCTGCGCGTCGGTGACGCTCTCCTGCTCGAGCCGCGCAGCGCCTTCGTCTACGAGCAGATCCCGCGGGCCGAGGTCGCTGACCTCGTCCTCGAGGAGGTGCCGGACATCGCCTACGACGACATCGGCGGTCTTGGCAGCCAGATCGAGCTCATCCGTGACGCGGTCGAGCTGCCCTACCTCCACCCCGACCTCTTCACCGAGCACCACCTCAAGCCGCCCAAGGGCGTGCTGCTCTATGGTCCGCCCGGCTGTGGCAAAACGATGATCGCCAAGGCGGTCGCGGCGTCGCTGTCGCGCAAGATCGCCGAGAAGGAGGGGCGTGCACCGGGCAAGAGCTACTTCCTCAACATCAAGGGTCCCGAGCTGCTCAACAAGTACGTCGGTGAGACCGAGAGGCACATCCGCCTGATCTTCCAGCGCGCCCGCGAGAAGTCGTCCGAGGGCTTCCCGGTCGTCGTGTTCTTCGACGAGATGGACAGCCTCTTCCGCACCCGCGGGTCCGGTGTCTCCAGCGACGTCGAGACGACGATCGTCCCGCAGCTGCTCAGCGAGATCGACGGCGTCGAGGGCCTCGAGAACGTCATCGTCATCGGTGCCAGCAACCGCGAGGACATGATCGACCCTGCGATCCTTCGCCCGGGTCGTCTCGACGTGAAGATCAAGATCGAGCGGCCGGATGCGCAGGCTTCGACCGAGATCTTCGCGAAGTACCTCACGGCCGACCTGCCGCTGCACGCGGACGACCTGGCCGAGAACGGTGGGTCGCCCGAGGCCACGGTCGACGCGATGACGGAGGCTGTCGTGACTCGCATGTATGCCGAGGACGAGGACAACGAGTTCCTCGAGGTGACGTATGCCGGCGGCGACAAGGAGGTCCTTTACTTCAAGGACTTCAACAGTGGCGCGATGATCCAGAACATCGTCGACCGCGCCAAGAAGATGGCCATCAAGGACTTCCTCCTGACCGGTCACCGAGGCCTGCGCGTCGACCACCTGCTCCAGAGCTGCGTCGACGAGTTCAAGGAGAACGAGGACCTGCCCAACACCACCAACCCGGACGACTGGGCGCGGATCTCGGGCAAGAAGGGCGAGCGGATCGTCTACATCCGCACGCTCATCAAGACCAAGGAAGGCAACGAGCCGGGCCGGTCGATCTCCACGATCGCCAACACCGGTCAGTACCTCTAGGTCGGCCTCAGCCGTTTTGGTAGAACGGGCCCATGTCGCACCTCATCACCGAAGGCAACCTCGGGGCCTGGCTCATCAAGTGCGATCCGAAGGTGAACTCGGACGTGCCACGAATGGTCAGCCAGCCCGGGAACGGTGTCGTCACGCAGTGGTGCGTCGCGAAGAACTACCGCAGCCGGATGATGAAGCCCGGAGACCGAGCCATCCTCTGGATCTCTGGCAACGGCCGGCGTCTGACCCGCGGCATCTGGGGCGTCGGTTGGGTCACGGGGCACGTGCGGGACACTGACGCCGAGTCCGGGCTTCCTGTTGCAAACCAGATCTCGCTCGACATCCCCCTCTTCGAGAAGGGGTCGGAGCTGTCCTCGATGGAGCTCCTCGACGCGGGTATCACCGACCTCGAGGTCCAGGTGCAAGCCCACATGTCGAACCCCTCCTGGGTGACAAGAGACCAGCTGGCCCAAATAGAGAGGCTGCTGGAGCCTTGGCCCCTCTACGTCGCGCCGGAGGAAGGCGACCCGAGCAGCGAACCGGTGGCCCGTGTCGAGGACCCAAGGCACACCGCCCGCTGAGCAAGCAGCCGCACGGCGAGGCGCGCACCCAACACCTAGATGAGCGGTATGGATGGTCGGGACGAGCGCCGCCTGATGCCAAGTGGGATGACGCGACGAAGTCGTGGCTGTCGTACGACGAGCGCAAAGAAGACCCTCGTCATCGCGGGCAACCGGGCTGCGCTCGTGCGTGCGGGCGCTGCGTTCTGACGGACCGCCTCGCCGCGGGTCGTCTACGCCGGAGGCGCACTCCCGTGTCGATGTGCGACCTTCCAATCGCCGTCCTCACGACGGTAGATCTGGGTGGCGCGCACGACGTACGTACGGGGCACGCCGTCGACACACGCCGTGATGCGCTCCCAGCCGGCCGTATAGGCGGCGTCGCCGAGCACTTCGGCGGCGAGCAGGTCGAAGTCGTAGGCGATGCAGTCGCTGAACCGTTGAGCCAGGTCCGAGAAGAGCTCGTCGAGCTCGCGCTGCCCATGAGCGTTCTTCGCGGCACCAAGGACACTGACCGGGTCATTGCCTGACCAGATGGCTCGGCGCGGACCCCAATCACCGTTGTGCAGACCAATCTCCGCATCCCGAAGCACCGACTCCACCCAGCCGATGAACTCGCGGCGTTCGTTCATGACCTGAGAATGTCACTTTTGCGGGACGTCGGGACCACCCCCGAGGAAAGCTCTTCGTGACAGGTCCGATCCGCGGGGCATATCCGGATGGTGGGGGAGGAGCGAGCGCGACAGGATGAAGGCATGAGTGAGCTGCCGCTACTGCTGGCTGTCGACGCCGTCACCGTCCCGGTGCCTGATCTGGATTCGGGGTTGGCGTTCTACCAAGGGCAGCTCGGCCATCGGTTGCTGTGGCGAAACGACGAGGTTGGACAAGCCGGGCTCGCACTTGCGGCGCAGGAGACCGAACTGGTCCTCACCACCTCTGCGCCATATGCCCCGACCTGGTTGGTCGTGTCAGTCGACAGGGCTGTGGACGTCATGGTCAACGCTGGCGGGCGATCCGTGAACGGCCCCTCTGACGTGCCGGTGGGGCGGTTGGCCGTTGTCGAGGACATCTTCGGCAACCAGCTCGTGCTCTTGGACACCTCGAAGGGGAAGTACCTCACCGACAACTCAGGTCGAGTGACCGGTGTCCGGTGATCCTTCAGTCCTCAGATTTTCCGTCAACGCGGCTACTTGTTTCATTGACGGCAGGACCGGTGCCTGCGCAGGCTCGGTTCAGGTGCCCGGGTTCGTCGCTCTCAATCGCGGCTGCCCACGATGATCGTGTGGCTCTCACATGGACTGCGCCGCCCGGGCACCGCCGGGCAGGAGAGGCTCAAGAAGGGATTGCTCTGCTCGAAGTAGCGGTGCCCTCCACGCCCAACCATCACAGGTTCAAGGCGACGGAGGACGTCATGGAAGAGCAGGTTCCGCGGGTTGTTATCGGGATGGATCCGCACAAACGCAGCGTCACGATCGAGGTGATGCTCGCCGACGAGACGGTCGTGGCTGGTGGCCGGTTCGACACCACGGTCGAGGGTTACCAGGCGATGCTGGACTTCGTCGCCGGGTGGCCGGACCGGGTCTGGGCGATCGAGGGCTGCGAAGGCATCGGCCGGCACATCGCCCACCGGCTCCTGGCCGACGGACAAGACATCGTCGACGTGCCGGCCAAGCTCTCCGCTCGGGCGCGGGTGTTCGCCACCGGGCAGGGCCGCAAGACCGACGCCACCGACGCGCACTCGGTCGCGCTGGTCGGCACCCGCATGGCCGGGCTGCGACCCGTGGTGTCCGACGCCCAGCTCGAGGTGCTCCAGCTGCTGGTGGATCGGCGCCGCTCCATCGGGGACGAGCACACCCGCAAGATCAGCCAGCTGCACCGGATCCTGTTGGAAATGCTGCCTGGTGGCGCGAAGAAGTACCTCTCCGCGGCCCAGGCCAAGACCCTGCTCGCCGGCGTGCGCCCGCGTGACGTCGTGGGCAAGACCCGCAAGCGGGTCGCGGCCGAGCTCGTGGCCGACCTGGAACGGATCTACACCCGCAAGAAGGCCGCCGACAAGGAGCTCAAGGACCTCGTCGCCGCGACCGGGACCTCCCTGCTCGACCTGCACGGCATCGGCCCCTCCGGCGCCGCACGGCTCCTGGTCGAGGTCGGGGACCTGTCCCGCTTCCCCGACCGCAACCATTTCGCGTCCTGGACCGGCACCGCCCCCATCGACGCCTCCTCCGGCGACCACGTGCGCCACCGCCTCTCCCGCGGCGGAAACCGACAGATCAACCGGGTGCTGCACATCATGGCCACGGTCCAGCTGCGCACCCCCACCACCGAGGGACGCGCCTACTTCGACCGGAAGAAAGCCGCCGGCAAGACCTCGATGGAAGCGATGCGATGCCTCAAACGGCGCCTGTCCGACCTCGTCTACCGAACGATGCTCGGCGACTACACCGCGAGCAAGGTGACGAGCCCGGGAGGGCAACGGGGCAACGACTCTGACTCCAGCGCGACCGGCTCACAACCCCACGCCGGCTCTTCGGACAAGCCACTTCCCGGACCCGCCACCACCAAGCCTACGACCAGCCTCCCGCGGGCGTCTTGACACAGAAGGGAGCCATGAGCGGTTGTTGCGCCCGAAGGGGGTTGGGCCCATTCGTTGAGATCCGCCGGCCGGTCCTGGGCCGCCCGGCGCCGGGTGCGGCCTAAGGGCCTGACTGCACCCTCAAACAGAGTGATCGCCGCGAACGCGGCGACGTGATTGTGGGTGATGCGCTGCCCAATAAGAGGTAGCGGATACTCGGGCATCTCGTACCAGGAGGCGATCGCCTCGATCTGAAGTCGTTGCGCCTCCGGCATGCCGAGCGCGCGCAGAGAGAGGGCGTCCTCCCCGTAGTCCCAAAGAGCGGCAGCGATCAGTTGCTTCGGCATCTGAACACTGAAACTTGGTTGCGGCTTCAGCAGTTCGCCGAGCGGCAGGGGCTCCATGGACGAATTATGGGGGAGGCGTCTACGGCGCGAATGGATCGCGGCATGAGCGGGCGCAGCTCAATCGTCGATCATCGAGGTATCGGGATCGGGTTTCCACTCTGGGTTGTATCTCGGGTGGTCGCTGTAGACGGCCGCCGTGATCCTCAGCGACTGACACGGATACGGTTCCTTGCACGTGAAACACTCGATCTCCACCGACCGGTCGTATTGCACGGCGACATCGTGATGGGCGAAGAGCATCTCCCTTTTCAACGCGGCTTCTGCAAGGACTCGCCAACCTGTGGCGCTGACGAGACCTTCGCCGGTCAGTTTGAGACGCGAGTCCTCCAAGGGCACCCGCTCCGTCGCCTCTCTTGCTCGGAGCTCGTCCTCACCGACTCTTGCTTCGATGAATGCGTCCAGGTGCATGAGCCAGCCTTCTTCTTCTTTGGTCACCGCGTTAGGTTTGCACAACCCACTCGCGGCTACTTGTTTCATTGACGGCAGGACCGGTGCCTGCGCAGGCTCGGTTCAGGTGCCCGGGTTCGTCGCTCTCAATCGCGGCTGCCCACGATGATCGTGTGGCTCTCACATGGACTGCGCCGCCCGGGCACCGCCGGGCAGGAGAGGCTCAAGAAGGGATTGCTCTGCTCGAAGTAGCGGTGCCCTCCACGCCCAACCATCACAGGTTCAAGGCGACGGAGGACGTCATGGAAGAGCAGGTTCCGCGGGTTGTTATCGGGATGGATCCGCACAAACGCAGCGTCACGATCGAGGTGATGCTCGCCGACGAGACGGTCGTGGCTGGTGGCCGGTTCGACACCACGGTCGAGGGTTACCAGGCGATGCTGGACTTCGTCGCCGGGTGGCCGGACCGGGTCTGGGCGATCGAGGGCTGCGAAGGCATCGGCCGGCACATCGCCCACCGGCTCCTGGCCGACGGACAAGACATCGTCGACGTGCCGGCCAAGCTCTCCGCTCGGGCGCGGGTGTTCGCCACCGGGCAGGGCCGCAAGACCGACGCCACCGACGCGCACTCGGTCGCGCTGGTCGGCACCCGCATGGCCGGGCTGCGACCCGTGGTGTCCGACGCCCAGCTCGAGGTGCTCCAGCTGCTGGTGGATCGGCGCCGCTCCATCGGGGACGAGCACACCCGCAAGATCAGCCAGCTGCACCGGATCCTGTTGGAAATGCTGCCTGGTGGCGCGAAGAAGTACCTCTCCGCGGCCCAGGCCAAGACCCTGCTCGCCGGCGTGCGCCCGCGTGACGTCGTGGGCAAGACCCGCAAGCGGGTCGCGGCCGAGCTCGTGGCCGACCTGGAACGGATCTACACCCGCAAGAAGGCCGCCGACAAGGAGCTCAAGGACCTCGTCGCCGCGACCGGGACCTCCCTGCTCGACCTGCACGGCATCGGCCCCTCCGGCGCCGCACGGCTCCTGGTCGAGGTCGGGGACCTGTCCCGCTTCCCCGACCGCAACCATTTCGCGTCCTGGACCGGCACCGCCCCCATCGACGCCTCCTCCGGCGACCACGTGCGCCACCGCCTCTCCCGCGGCGGAAACCGACAGATCAACCGGGTGCTGCACATCATGGCCACGGTCCAGCTGCGCACCCCCACCACCGAGGGACGCGCCTACTTCGACCGGAAGAAAGCCGCCGGCAAGACCTCGATGGAAGCGATGCGATGCCTCAAACGGCGCCTGTCCGACCTCGTCTACCGAACGATGCTCGGCGACTACACCGCGAGCAAGGTGACGAGCCCGGGAGGGCAACGGGGCAACGACTCTGACTCCAGCGCGACCGGCTCACAACCCCACGCCGGCTCTTCGGACAAGCCACTTCCCGGACCCGCCACCACCAAGCCTACGACCAGCCTCCCGCGGGCGTCTTGACACAGAAGGGAGCCATGAGCGGATATTGGCCTAGATGCGGCATGAGCACGTCGCTCCCGACGCGGAGGTGGGGAGCCTGGGGTAGGCCCATCACGGCGGAGTGGGGAGTTTTATGGATGGCCAGTCAGTTCCCACCTCGACCCTGGGTGCGTCATGACGACGTCGATCCAGTCCCCGGAGCGATACGTGGTGCGGCTGAATGAGATTTTGGTAGCAACAGCTCCTGCACTCGTGATGCCCACAGTCCAGTCGCCCTTAATAAGCGCCTCGATTAGAAGCACAAGGTCTTCCGCTTGGAAAGCCGCGTCCCATTCCTGAGCAAAGGTGAACACACCGCACTCAACACGGACTTCGCTTCCCCGGATCGACACCATGATCGGGGTGCCTCGCCCACGTGGGGCAACCACCCACGCTTGCCAATCCCCGGGAGCCTCAATCTCGAGTGCTCGAGCCTGCGGGACGCGCGCTGCTATAGATCTCCCTAGGTCCTCATGCATGTAGCTGGGCCTCCTCGACGACGGTGTCGCCATGACGGGTAGCAAGGCGCTTGCCCAGTTTCCCCGGGGTTGGGCCCCATTGCGCGCACCGCGGCAGTTCCGGACGAATATTCATGCTGAACGGTCCGCGCGTGCCGCGTACCGTCGGCCTGTGATCATCGAAGCGCGCCGAGGCATCGAGTTGGGAGTCCGCGACAAGCGCGCTCTGGTAGCGGTCCCGACTCCCAAGCCCGCACCGGGGACGGCGTTTCCCCCGCGGCGACTCACGCTTCGAGGCGTACCTGTCTTCGAGCTGGCCCTTTGGTGCGGAACGTGTCCCGCCATTTTTCAGAGGTTGAGCGAGCCGGAGTCTGCGGACTTGGGCGTTGCCAACAGCCGGCTGAACACGGGGCTGGCTGCCATCGATGACGACGTTATTCGGGCATACGGTCGGGCGCTGCCCAAGTCCCACTACACGTCGCTACTGCTAGAAGTGACACCGCAATTGGTGGTACCCGGGGATGCCTCTGACTACTTCAGTCACGAGCAAGTTGCTACATGGGGCGTGGACCCTGCTGTTGGCGCACCCGAGAACCCTGTCACGCCCTATTACCGAACCTTTGAGACACCGGTAGGAAAGCAGGGGCACCTCTATGAGTTCGTCGTGCCCATGGTTCCGCCTGCGTGGAACGTCAGCCAACGCGTCGCTGAGTACGGCGACGTCTTCGGCCAGTCGGTACCTACCGCCGTGTCCTACTCGCTGCTCGACGTGATCCAACCCGCGATGGATGAGGGTGACGACTACTACGAGCACTGGGTACTCACCCACTTCTTGCTCGACGGCCACCACAAGTTCGAAGCGGCGTCGACGGCCGGACAACCAGTCCGCCTGCTCACCCTCATCGACGAGCACATCAGCATCGCGTCACCCGAGGAGATTGCCACAGCCGTCGAGGCTCGTTCGCAGGCGCGGCAAGCACGCGGCTGAGTCTCCCAAACTCCGAAGGCGCGCACTGGCATCCGCACCTCGGATCGCGGCAAATCCGGACGTTCAGCCCAGACCTCTGTGAGGACGGCTACGACAGTCACGGGGTGTCATCATCTTTGGGCGCTCTCGCAATTCGGCCTGCCATACCCACGATCAAGCAGCCGGTTAGGACGGTCAGGCTGGCCGCCATTCCGGTCCCATGGCCACGGACGACGTACCCAGCGAGTGCGAAGGTGGCGAAAGCCCCAGTCCAGAAACCATCGAACGTTCCCTCAGCCACCGGCCGACCTCGGTTGCCGCCCCCAATCTCATGCTCCGAGTATGCCAAGACCTGATGCGAACGGCGATCGGACCATCATGCCGAAGATTCTCAAGGCGGACTTCAGGCAGTTCCCGCACATATCAAGCATGAGCAGAAAGCAACCGAGCGTGTCAGAACGCCCGGCCAAAGGCTGAGTTTCCGAATGAGAAGGTGTCTCAGTGATGACCGAAGCATGAGATTGAAGTCGGCGATCTGGCTCCCCAGGCTGCTCATCGGGTTTGGGATCGGGTGTAGTTCATAGTCGTTCCGTCTCTCAGCTGTGCCGTGAATGTGAAGTCCATGGGCAGTCCACTCCTGAAGCCGTCCTCAGGCTCCGGTGGCCCGGGCCACCACGCCGTGAAGTAGCCGTTTTCTACGGTGGCGATGACGTCACCTTGCTCCGCGGTGTGGACGACGACATCTTCCACGTCAGCACCGACGCGTCCTGACACGACGCGGAAGATCGGCTCACCGTCGTCTTCGGAAAAGCCCGAGCCACCGTTGGACAGAATCTGGTTAGGCTGCGCAGCCTTGGTCAGATAGACCTCGGATGAGACACCACTCGGCTCTCCCGCCTGGCCGAGACTTTGTTGGCAGGTGACGAGCAGCCCCTTCGGACCTGTCAGCAGCGCGAGGCCGATGCCGCCGCGACGCTCGGACAGCACCACCTGGGTGGGCGCTTGGGTAATGGAGTCGTGGACCCAACGCTGGCATTGCCGAGCCACAGCACTGGCCTGACCCGTCGCGAGGGCCGCGGGGTAAGCCGTCCATCCGGCGTAGGCGCTGTCGCCTCCGCTGATCATCGGGATCGTAACCGCTGCGGCAGCTACCGCTGCGACCAGAGCGATCCGGCGGCCTCGGCGACGTGCGCGCGGGACTATTGGGGTTGACGACAAGGGGTCTGTGTTGAGGATGTCGCTCAAGATGGCCTCAGGCTCCCGGCCGGCGACAACCCCCGCGGCGGGGTCGGAAGCGGCGAGCATACGGTCGAGCAGGTTAGTGGTCATGGCGTTACCTCCGGTGCACTAGTGCCCCCCGCTATGGGAAGCTCGAACGGTGGATGAGTCGTTGGTCTCGGTGATGCGGAGGTGGACGCGCAGCACCCTGCGGGCGCGAGAGAGTCGAAGCCGGTAGGCCACCGGCGAGATCCCAAGTACGGCGGCTGCTTCCAACGTGGTCAACCCCTCCCAGACGGTCAGCGCCAACGCCTCTTGGTGCCGCTCGGAGAGCAGCCGCCAAGCGCGGCCCAGGTCGACCCGTGCCGATGCCTCACCGTCAACACCGGGAACGTCGCCGGTGTGACCTGGCGCGATCCGGACAGCCAGGGTGCTCCGGCGGGACTCGTCACGGTTCTCGCGGAGCATCAGGTTCCTCGCCGTGGTGAACAACCAGGCCCGCTGATCTCCTCGACCCGATGGCAACTCCGCGAAGCGGCGCCAAGCAACAGCCATCGTCTCCGCAGCGATGTCCTCGGCCTTTTCCGACGCGACGCGTCGAGCGCAGAAGCGCAGGACATCGTCAAACGCATCACGAAACAGACCAGCGAAGGCCGCCGCCCTCACGTCATCCGCGTCCGCATCTCCTGTCCTCACACTCCTACATTCCCCCAACGGCGGATGTGTGTCGCTCCAAGCGAGAAGGATCCAGGATTCGTTAGATGAGCTCAGCCGCGCGCCGGCCAGCCGCAGGCTTCGAGCCAGTTGGCGTCGCTGCACGAGTTCGGGCGGGCGCGGATAGTTCCCTCCTGGCACAACTCGGACTCTGCGCGATCACGGGAATTGTGCTGCTCGTGCCCTGCGTCGCCATGGACAGGTGACCGCATGTCGCGAACATCCGCTATTCGGCAGATCCGGTAAACGCTTGATGCACGATCCGGGGACCGGCAGGACGCTGTCACACAGCGCGGTGAACGCCGGTGACCGTCGCGCGTGCGTCAGCCCAGGAGTCGGGCGACGAGGCGCCAGCCGAGCATGGTCACTGCGAGGAAGACCGCTGCCACGACGATGAATGACGGCGCCGTTCCGGTCGCAGCCAGCCGACGGAAGAGCATCCCGACCACGACCGTGGCCACCACGACGATGGTGCCGAACTGCCACGAACGGGGTGCGTCGTCGAGGCTGAGCGACGCGACGAGGTAGCCGGCGGCGGTTCCGCAGAGGAACGGCGCCGCGGTCTCGAGGACGCCGGCGAAGGTGATGCCGTGCGCGTGGGAGCGTCGCCCGACGAGGGCGAAGACCACGACGGCGAGGAGGTCGAGGGCAGGCGCGAGGAGCCGGCTCATCGCCGTCAGCCACCCACCTTGTCGAAGAGGGAGCCCTGGGGTGGTGCGTGGGTCGGGTCGACGCCGTCGAAGAGGATGCTCACCGACTCACCGCCGTGGATCCTGGCGATCGCCTCGGCGAACAGACCCGAGACGGTGCGGACCTGGAGCTCGGGCCAGTCACTCGGGGCGGGCACCGTGTCGGTCGTGACGATCTGGCTCACCATCGGGTGACCTCGCAGCCTTTCGACGGCCTTGCCCGCGAAGAGCCCGTGCGTGCAGGCCACTGCGGCCTCGGTGACCCCGAAGTCGGCGAGGCGGTCGAGCAGCTCGAGGATCGAGCCGCCCGTCGCGATCTCGTCGTCGAGGACGATGGCGCGCTTGCCCCGGACGTCACCGACGATCGAGTCGATGACGACCTTGTCGTCGCTCTGCCGCTGCTTGCTGCCCGCCGCCACAGGAAGGCCGAGGAGGCGCGAGAACTGGGTCGCCTCCTTGGCGTTGCCGAGGTCGGGGGAGATGACGACCGAGTTCGAGAGGTCGGTGCCACGGAAGTGGTCGGCGAGCACGCCGAGGGCGGTGAGGTGGTCAACGGGGACCGAGAAGAACCCGTGCACCTGAGGCGCGTGAAGGTTCATGGTGAGCACCCGGTGGGCGCCGGCGGTGGAAATGAGGTCGGCGACGAGCCGCCCGCCGAGAGAGATGCGCGACGCGTCCTTCTTGTCGGAGCGGGCATAGGCGAAGTGGGGGATGACGGCAGTGATCTGGGCTGCGGACGCGCCACGCGCCGCGTCGATCATGAGGAGCAGCTCCATGAGGTGCTCCTGCGTCGGGGGCACGAGCGGCTGGATGATGTAGACGTCGCGCTGGCGGCAGTTCGCCAGGAGCTGGGCCTGCAGGCAGTCGTTGCTGAAGCGCTTGATCTCGCTGCGCGACAGGGGAACTCCCAGCTTGTCGCAGATGCGGGAGGCGAGAGTCTGGTGGGCACTGCCGGAGAAGACCACGATCTCGCGCATGGGTCGACCCTAGGCCAGAGCCCCGGTCAGGTGGCGGCGGAGTTCACTGACGAGCTCCCAGCGCTGCTGGGGGCCCGCAGCACTGGCGCCCGGGAAGCTCGCGAAACCGTGCGGCACCCGGAGGTAGTTCGTGTGGCGCACCTCGACACCAGCGGAACGGAGCGCAGCGGCATACCGGACTCCGTCGTCCCGGATCGGGTCGAGGTCCGCGGTCTGGATGAGCGCGGGCGGCAGACCGGACAGCTCGCCGAAGAGCGGCGAGACCAGCGGGTCAGTGAGGTCCTGCCCGCCGGCATACAGCTCGCGGAAGGCGACGATCGAGGCCTTGGTGAGGATGGGTGCGTTGGCGTGCTCGTCGATGGACGGCGACTGCATGGTCAGGTCGGTCGCCGGATAGATGAGCGCCTGGTGGCGGATCCAGTCGGCGCCGCTCGCGTGGACGACCTGCGCCACCACCGCGGCGAGGTGTCCGCCGGCGGAGTCGCCACAGACGGCCAGTCGATGGGCATCGGCCCGCAGCACGTCGGACTGGGCAGCGATCCAGGTCGTGGCGTCCACAGCGTCGTGGACCGCCGTCGGCGACGGGCTCTCGGGCGCCAACCGGTAGTCGACGCTCACGACCACGGCGCCGACCTCGGCCGCCAGCCGGGTGCAGATGGGGTCGTAGTTCACGACGTTGCCGAGGACCCAGCCGCCGCCGTGGAACCAGACGATGACGGGAACGTCGTTCTGCGTGTCCCGGATCGCGCGCGGACGATAGATGCGCAGGGGGATCTCGTAGCCGTCTCGGGCCGGCGCCGTCCCGAAGGTGATGCCGACGGCCGGGTCGGCCCGACCGGTGACCCACGACCAGGGCGGCTTCATGGGATAGGTCCGTGCGCGGGCCAGGTGCCGTTCCGCCTCGGTCATCCGCTCGACCGGCACCCTCAGGCGGTCCGCGACGGCGACGGTCACGGTGGTGAGGGGAGACATCCCGCGATAGGAGCGCATGCCGGGAGTATGCCGTGGGGCCCGCGCCGCGGCGGGCATGGTTTCCTTGCACGCATGACCCGATTCCTCTCCGTCGCGGGTGCGCGATGACCGTCCGGCGCGTCATGGGTATCGAGACGGAGTACGGCATCTCGGTGCCCGGCTCACCGACGGCCAACCCCATGGTCCTGTCCGGGGACGTCGTGACGACGTATGCCGCGAGCCGAGGGATCCGTCCGGCGCAGGCGTCGTGGGACTACGCCGACGAGACGCCGCTCCATGACGCCCGCGGCTTCGACATGGGTCGGGGGGCGGCCCACCCGAGCCAGCTCACCGACATCGAGGACCCGACGATGGCCAACGTCGTCCTCACCAACGGGGCGCGTCTGTATGTCGACCACGCCCACCCGGAGTACTCCTCGCCCGAGGTGACGAACCCGCGCGACGCCGTCGTCTGGGACAAGGCCGGGGAGCTCGTGATGCGCGAGGCCGTGCACCGTCTTGCGAGCGTCCCGCCGGGCGTCAACCTCTACAAGAACAACACCGACGGCAAGGGCGCGTCCTACGGCACCCACGAGAACTACCTCATGTCGCGGCGTACCCCCTTCTCCCGGATCATCGCTCAGCTGACGCCCTTCTTCGTCGTGCGTCAGGTCATGGCCGGGTCCGGTCGGGTCGGCATCGGCGTCGACTCGCGCACCACCGGCTACCAGCTGGCCCAGCGCAGCGACTTCTTCGAGACCGAGGTCGGGCTCGAGACGACGCTCAAGCGACCGATCATCAACACCCGCGACGAGCCCCACGCCGTGGCCGACCTCTATCGGCGCCTCCACGTCATCCTCGGCGACGCCAACCACTGCGACGTGGCCAACCTCGTCAAGATGGGCTCGACCTCGCTCGTCCTGGCCATGATCGAGGACGACGCGTTCCGGACCGACCTCAGCATCAGGTCACCCGTGCGCACCCTCCACGCCGTCAGCCACGACCCCAGCCTCCAGTCGACGATCGAGCTCACCGACGGCCGCTCGATCCGACCGGTCGAGCTGCTGCGCACCTTCCACGAGCTCGCCGCGTCCTATGTCGACGACAAGTGGGGGATCGACGTCGACGCCGAAACCACCGAGGTCCTGCACTGGTGGGACACGGTCCTGACCGCGCTCGAGGTCGACCCGATGGACGCGCGTCGATGGGTCGACTGGGTCGCCAAGCTGTCCGTCCTCGAGGGCTATCGCGAGCGTGACTCCCTCGGCTGGGGCGACCCGCGGCTCAAGGCCGTGGACATCCAGTGGTCCGACGTGCGCGCCGACCGTGGCCTGGCGCACCGCCTGGCGGCGACCGGTCGCGTCGACGTGCTCGTGCCCGAGGCCGAGGCCGCACGAGCCATGGACGAGGCTCCTGAGGACACGAGGGCCTGGTTCCGCGGGGCGTGCCTGCGCAAGTTCCCCGAGTCGGTCGTCGCCGCGTCGTGGGACTCCGTCGTCGTCGAGGTGCCCGGCGAGCGCTCCCTGCAGCGCATCCCCATCCTCGAGCCCCTGCGCGGCACCAAGGCCGCCGTGGGCGATCTCGTCGACGGGGCGTCCGACATCCGGTCGCTCCTCGAGTCCCTGGCCGCCGTCGAGAGGAGCGCCGACTAGGCTCGGACGTGCAGGCACCGTGACGGTGCCTCACGTGACACGAGGAGGAGCCCATGGCCGGCCAGGAGCAGATCAAGCCAGGTCGACGGGACGACGGTCCGGACGACGCGCCCGCGCCCGCAGCGGCGCCCGCGGCCCAGGTCGCCGACACCGACATCGACGACATCCTCGACGAGATCGACGGCGTCCTCGAGACCAACGCCGAGGAGTTCGTGCGTGGTTTCGTCCAGAAGGGCGGCCAGTGAGCTCCCCTGTCTGACAGCGGTCGTCTCCCAGCGGCATACCTGCGCACGGGTTCTGCGTCGTTCACCGAGTTCGTCGCGGAGCACGAGCCGAGCCTCATCCCCTCACGCCGTGGGCTGCCGCCGGGAGCGACGATCGATGCCCCGCACGGCACGACAATCGTCACGCTCACCTATGACGGCGGCGTCCTCATGGCCGGCGACCGGCGCGCGACGATGGGCAACCTCATCGCCAACCGCGACATGGAGAAGGTCTTCGCGACCGACGAGTTCTCCGTCGTGGGCATCGCCGGCACGGCAGGTCTCGCGATCGAGCTCGTCCGGCTCTTCCAGGTCGAGCTCGAGCACTACGAGAAGATCGAGGGCACGCTCATGTCCCTCGAGGGCAAGGCCAACCGGCTCGCCTCGATGATCCGCGGCAACCTCGGCATGGCGATGCAGGGCCTCAGCGTCGTGCCTGTCTTCGCCGGCTTCGACCACCAGGACACGCTCGGCCGGATCTTCTCCTACGACGTCACCGGCGGGTGCTACGAGGAGCACGACCACCACAGCGTCGGCTCGGGCTCGCTCTTCGCCCGTGGCGCCCTTGAGAAGCTCTACCGTCCGGGCATGCCGAGCGACGAGGCCGTCCGGATCGCCGTCGAGGCCCTCTGGGATGCCGCCGACGACGACTCCGCCACGGGTGGCCCGGACGTCGGCCGGCGGATCTGGCCGACCGTCGCCCTCGTGGACGCTGACGGCGCGCGCTTCGTGCCCGACGACGGGGTCGCGCCCGTGGTCGACGCCATCGTGGCCGACCGCCGCGGCAATCCCGGCGGACGACGCGGGGGAGGTGCCTCATGACCGCGGGTATGCCGTTCTACGTCTCGCCCGAGCAGCTCATGAAGGACCGGGCCGACTTCGCCCGCAAGGGCATCGCGCGCGGTCGTTCCGTCGTCGTCCTCGGCTACGACCACGGCATCGCCTTCGTCGCCGAGAACCGGTCGCGCAGCCTGCACAAGATCGGCGAGATCTACGACCGCATCGCGTTCGCTGCGGTCGGCAAGTACAACGAGTTCGAGAACCTGCGCGTTGCCGGCGTCCGGTATGCCGACCTGCGCGGCTACTCCTACGACCGCAGCGACGTGACCGCTCGCGGTCTTGCCAACGCCTATGCGCAGACGCTCGGGACGGTCTTCACCCAGGAGTCGAAGCCCTACGAGGTCGAGATCGTCGTCGCCGAGGTCGGCAACGACGTCGAGGACGACCAGATCTATCGCCTCACCTATGACGGCTCCGTCGCCGACGAGCGCGGCCTCGTCGCCATGGGTGGGGCGTCCGACCAGATCGAGGAGCGGCTCACCGAGCAGTGGCGGCCGGGGCTCACCTTGGCGCAGGCGCTGCAGCTGGCGGTGGCCGGGCTGGCGCACGACCTCGCCGGGGGCGAGGACCGGGTGCTCGGTTCCGAAGCCCTCGAGGTGGCTGTCCTCGACCGCACCCGGTCACGACGCACGTTCCGACGGATCAACGGTGACCTCCTCGGTCAGCTGCTCTCGCAGGACGACCCCACGGACGACGTCCCGGCGGCAGACCACGACAGTCCGCGCCAGGCCGCGAGCAACCCGCAGACGCAGCGCCACGGCGACGAGCCGACGCCCGACTCCGACTAGTTGTGATGTCCGCAGCGTCGGGGCCCACGCCCCGACGCTGCGGAACTCAAGCCGTGTCAGTGCTTGTGCATCTGGGCCCACTCGCGCTTGGTGAGCTCACGCAGGCCGTCCGTCGTCGTCGCCACGCGGCTACCGGCACCGCCGACCGTGCCACCGCCGAAGACGATGTTGTCCCAGTTGTCCTGGGCGGTCAGCGTCGTCTGGCTGCTGCTGCGGTTGATGTCCGTGGACACCGGGTTGTCGAGGGTGTCGTTGTCGCAGTTCCAGTCGATGGGGTTGCTCGCCGCGCCCGCCGACGTCCTCTTGGTCGTGCCGCAGTACCACGCGGTGCGGTACTTCGACGCGGTGGCGCCCAGACCGGTCGGCTCGGCCAACGCGCTCTCGTTGAGGCTGATCGCGGCGGTGTCGGAGTAGCTGAACGACGAGCCGCCCGCGGTGAGGGGCACCCCGCCGAACTGGAAGGTGTAGTTCATGACGCTGAGGTAGTTCGGCTTGTAGTTCACGTGGTCGGTGCCGCCGTGCTTGAGCCCGAGGCCGTGGCCGAGCTCGTGCAGGAACGTCCCCACCTGCATGTCCTCAGTGGGACTCCAGGCACAGCGCGGCCCCATCGTCACGATGAAGGTGTCCGCGGGGATGCCGAGCGCGAGGCCGCTGCTGCACGAGCGGTCGTAGTCGTCTGCCCAGAGCATGTAGTAGAAGACCGAGGAGCGAGCCGAGGCGAAGTTCCTGGCCTTGATCGCGTTCGTCTCGCGTGAGGCGGGCGAGAGGTTGGCGTCGTAGGTGACCTGGTTGCCGCCGCCGAGGTTGTGCGCGGCGCCCCCGGCCGAGCCGGCGTCGAGGTGGATCGTGATGCCGGTCGTGCCGTCGGGGTTGCTCACGGGGGCGCTCGCGAAGCTCTGGACGATCCGGTCGAACGCGGTGGTGCGGGGCAGCCGGCCCTGCATGTAGTCCATCTCGACGAAGACGTCCTTGCGCTGCGGGTTCGCGCCCATCGCGGGGAGGTTGACGTCGATGGTTCCGTTGCCGTCCGCGTCGTAGCCCTGCGTCTCCCAGGAGTCGGGAAGGCTGTCTCCGTCGCTGTCCGTCCCGGCGGCGGTGGACGTCACCGGCGCTGCGGGCCTGGCCGAGGCGGTCGGCAGGGCGAGGGCGGCTCCTGCGACGCTGGCGACGAGGGACAGGGCGAGGGCAGCCGCAGGGGTGCGGCCCAGGGAACGGATCACGATGTTCGGCCTTTCAGCGAAGGGATGTGGCTCGTCCGATGATGGAGAGTCCGCATCGTCCTGGTCGCCCCCTGGCGGGTATGGACTCGGTCAAGACTTGGTATGCCGGCCAGACACCTCCTTGCGGAGCCGCTCAGGCGGTGGGCAGCTTGGCCCCGAGCCACGCCAAGGTCTTGGCCCAGGCCTCCTGTGACGCGCCATCGTGGTGGAACATCGGCGACGGGTTGTCGAAGGCGTGGCCGGCGCCGGGGTGCAGCACGAACGTGACGTCGTCGTTGGCGTCGGTGACGGCCTGCTCGATCTCGCGGACGGTGTCGATCGGGATGTAGTCGTCGCTGTCCCCGAAGTGGTGCAGGCTCGGCGTCGTGACGTCGGGTGCGAGCCCCCGCAGCGAGGGGAGCGCGGATCCGTAGTAGCTCACCAGGGCGTCGGGCTTCGAATCCGCCACTGCCGCAACGTTGAAGGCAAGTCCACCGCCGAAGCAGAAGCCGAGGAGTCCGACGCCGCCCGCCACCGACGGGTGGTCGCGCAGGGCATTCAGCGCAGCGACGCCGTCGGCCACGGCGCCGTCCCAGTCGAGCTCCTCGAGCAGGCCCATCGCCTGGGGCAGCCCGTCGCCACCCTCCTCGACGACGGGGTCGCCGAGGCGTCCGTAGAAGTGGGGGACGAGCACGACGTAGCCGAGGTCGGCGAGGCCCTGCGCCCGCGATCGGATGTATTCGGTCACCCCGAAGATCTCCTGGAAGAGCACGATCCCCGGTCCGGAACCGGACGCGGGGACCAGCAGGTCAGCGGGGATGTCGAGTGCGATGTCGTCAGCCATGCACCCATCCTGTCCGACTTGTTGCGAGTTCGAGTCACGCCGGTCGGGCCGAAGGCCCTCCATGCATGACTCGAACTCGCAACAAGTCGGTGGTTGAGGCGGTGTCAGGCGGTGGGGGCTGAGGCGTAGCGGAGGTAGGGCTTGACCTCTTCGACCTCACCGAACTTCTCGCGGGCGTCCTGCGTGGACACGGTTGGCGCGACGATGACGCGCTCACCCGGCTGCCAGTCGGCCGGGGTGGAGAACGGTCCGGAGTCGTTGACCTGGAGGGCGTCGAGGGCGCGCAGGACCTCGTCGAAGTTGCGGCCGGCGCTCTTGGGATAGGTCAGGGAGAGGCGGACCTTGCCCTTGGGGTCGATGAGGAAGACCGAGCGCACGCTCGAGGTGTCGCCCTCGCCCGGGTGGATCATGTCGTAGAGCTCGGCGACCTTGCGGTCCTTGTCGGCGACAATCGGGTAGGTCACGGCCGATCCGCCGACCTCCTCGATGTCCTTCTTCCAGGCCTGGTGGTCCTCGATCGCGTCGACGGAGACGGCGAGCACCTTGGCGTCGCGCTTGGCCCACTCGTCCTTGAGCGCGGCGACGCGGCCGAGCTCGGTGGTGCAGACGGGGGTAAAGTCGGCCGGGTGGCTGAAGAGGACGGCCCAGCCGTCGCCCTTCCAGTCGTGGAAGCTGATCTCACCCTCGGTGGTCTCAGCCGTGAAGTCGGGGGCGTTGTCGCCGAGACGCAGCGTGGCCATGGATCGGTCCTCTCATCGGTAACACGAAGTTGTCAGACCCCTAACATGCCGTTAAGTCCCGCATGGTGGAGCCGACGTTTCGGATGCTGGACGCCGCTCTCCGGCCACGTGACCGTCGCGGGGGGCGGACGGGGCCGCGCGACTAGGGTGACGCCATGGACCGACGGATCTTCGGGATCGAGAACGAGTACGGCATCACCGCCTCGTCCGAGGGTCAGCGCACGCTCACGCCCGACGAGGTCGCCCGCTACCTCTTCCGCAAGGTCGTGGCCTGGGGCCGCTCGAGCAACGTCTTCCTCGCCAACGGCTCTCGCCTCTACCTCGACGTGGGCAGCCACCCCGAGTACGCCACCGCCGAGTGCGACTCACTGCGCCAGCTCGTCGCCCATGACCGCGCGGGGGAGCGGGTCGTCGAAGGCCTCGTCGCCGACGCCGAGGCACGCCTGCGCGAGGACGGTGTGCGCGGCGACATCTATGTCTTCAAGAACAACACCGACTCGGCCGGCAACTCCTACGGCTGCCACGAGAACTACCTCGTCGGCCGCGCCGGCGACTTCCAGGTCTTCTCGGACGCCCTGCTGCCGTTCCTCATCAGCCGCCAGATCATCTGCGGCGCCGGCAAGCTCGTGCGCACCTCCAAGGGCGTGGAGTATGCCGTGAGCCAGCGGGCGGACCACATCTGGGAGGGCGTGTCGTCGGCGACGACCCGCAGCCGTCCCATCATCAACACCCGCGACGAGCCCCACGCCGACGCCGAGCACTACCGGCGCCTGCACGTCATCGTCGGCGACTCCAACATGAGCGAGACGACGACCCTGCTCAAGGTGGGCTCGTGCGACCTCGTCCTGCGGATGATCGAGGACGAGGTCGTGATGCGCGACCTCACCCTCGAGAACCCGATCCGGGCCATCCGCGAGATCAGCCACGACATGACCGGCCGGCGACTCGTGCGCCTGGCCAACGGCCGTGAGCTGAGCGCCCTGGACCTGCAACGCGAATACCTCACTGCCGCAACGGCATACGTCGAGCGTGAAGGCACGAGCGATCCCGACCACAAGACGGTCCTCGACCTCTGGGAGCGCACCCTCGACGCGGTGGAGTCAGGCAACCACAGCAAGGTCGACACCGAGATCGACTGGATGATCAAGCACAGGCTGCTCAGCGACTACGCCACCAGGCACAGCCTCGACCTCGACCACCCGCGCCTCGCCCAGATCGACCTCGCCTACCACGACGTCAACCGGCGGCGTGGGCTGTTCTACCTGCTTCAGGCGCGGGGGAGGGCGGTGCGAGCCGTCACCGACCCCGAAATCTTCGAGGCCAAGGTCAAGCCTCCGCCCACGACCCGGGCCAAGCTGCGCGGTGACTTCATCCGGGCAGCGCAGGAGCACCGGCGCGACTTCACGGTCGACTGGGTCCACCTCAAGCTCAACGACCAGGCCCAGCGCACGGTCCTGTGCAAGGACCCGTTCCGCAACGAGGATCCGCGCGTCGAGCGGCTCATCGCGGGCATGTGACTCACGCAAGGGATTCAGGAAAGGGTCAGGTCGTCTGGTTATGGTGGCCCCTTCCCAGCCACCGCTGAAATCTGAGGTATCACCTGTGTCCCGCCCCCGTTTCGCACCTCTCGCCGCCGCTCTAGTCGTGGGTGTCGTGGCCCTGGCAGGCTGCGGCGACTCCTCCGGCGAGTCCGCCAGCGACGCGAAGGCCGACGCCGGTCCGCTCGCCTCCGTCAAGGTCGAGGGCACGGACCCGGCCAAGGAGCCGACCGTCACGCTCGGGACCAAGCCGCTCAAGCTCACCGGTGAGACCAAGCGCGTCATCACCGATGGCGAGGGCCAGGCCGCCGGCAAGACCGACATGCTCGCGATTAAGGCCCAGATCGTCAACGGCACCGACGGCAAGACCGTCACCAGCACCTGGAAGGAGGCACAGACTCTCGGCATCGACCTCACCGACCAGAAGATGCTGCCCCTCTTCACGTCCCAGCTGCCCGGCACCAAGCCCGGAGCGCGGGTCCTCATCGGTGCCAAGACCTCCGACGTCTACGGACCCCAGGGCAACGAGGGCCTCGGGCTCAAGCCCGAGGACCCGATGGTGTTCGTCGTCGACGTCGTCAAGGTCGTGGCGCCGTCCAAGGAGGCCACCGGAGCTGCCGTGGCCCCCAAGGCGGGTCTGCCCACGGTGAAGTGGAACCCCGGCAAGGCCGCGACCATCGCGATGCCCAAGACCACCCCGCCCAAGACCCTCGTCAGCCAGCCGCTCATCACGGGCAAGGGAGCCAAGGTCACCAAGGGCCAGACCCTGCGCGTGGCCTACACCGGCGCCCTCTGGGGCAGCGGCAAGGTCTTCGACAGCAACGCGACCGGCTTCCCGACCCCCATCGGCGTCGGCGCGGTCGTGCCCGGCTGGGACAAGTCCCTGGTCGGCCAGCCCGTCGGCAGCCGCGTCATGCTCGTCGTCCCGCCTGCCGACGGCTACGGCGCGCAGGGTCAGGGCGAGATCAAGGGCACTGACACGATGGTCTTCGTCGTCGACATCCTCGGCGCCGTCTGAGCAGCAGCACCGCGCTCGACCTCGCACCACCCTGACCCCCTCTCCGGAAGGACTCCCCATGGGTTTCGACCCCGCCACCACTAAGCCTGAGATCGACTTCCCGGGCGATGCAGCACCCACCGAGCTCGTCACCGAGGACATCACCGTCGGAGACGGCGCCGAGGCCACGGTCGGCTCGACCATCTCGGCCCACTACGTCGGTGTCGCGCACTCGACCGGCGAGGAGTTCGACGCCTCGTGGAACCGCGGCGAGCCCCTGACCTTCCGCCTCGGCGTCGGCCAGGTCATCCGCGGCTGGGACGAGGGCATCGTCGGGATGCAGGAGGGCGGCCGCCGTCGCCTGCTCATCCCCAGCGAGCTGGCCTACGGCGAGCGCGGCGCGGGCGGCGTCATCAAGCCCGGCGAGAGCCTCATCTTCGTCGTGGACCTCGTCAGCGTCCGCTGACCCGCTGCGCCGCGCACACACCGGCGACGGCACTGACGACGAACGCGGCGAGGTCCTCCTCGAGGCCACGCCCCATCGTCGACAGCCTGACCGGGGTCTGACGCAGCGCCTCCAGCACACCCTCCGTGCCGATCTCGACGACGTCGAGGTCGGCACGGCTGTGTGCAGCCAGCTCGGCTGCCTGCCTGCGGACGAGGGCGGCCAGCTCGCCACCGCCCGCGAGGATGGGCAGGATCGCGGGGGAGAGCAGGGCCTTCCCGTATGCCGTGGTGCTGTGGTGCGAGATCCCGCGGTGCCGTGGGCGTGGGTCACCTCCCGAGACGCGCAGCGCCGCGATCGAGGTGCCGCCCAGCACATGGGTGGCGTGCAGCGCCTCTGCGGCGGCGACGCCCGAGTAGCCCCACGGCGTGCCGGTGCCGACGTTGCCCGGGCCCTGGACGACGACCGTGACGTCGGCCTCGACGACGTGCCGGGCCGCGAGCAGGCCGCTGTGCAGCGAGACGGCCTCGTGGTCGCCGCCGAACGCCTGTCCGACGGTGAGGGTCGCTGCCAGCCAGCCCGCCTCCTTGAGCCCGGCCACGGCTCGGGAGAACGCGATGGGGAGTGCACCGCCGTCCGTCATGACATAGGCGACTCGGGCGCCCGGCCGCGCCAGGCGCACGCCGGCGATGATCGCCGGCAGGGCGGAGTGCAGGTCGGCGACGACGACCGGCATGCCGTCGAGCGAGTCGGCGTCGAGGAGGAGGTCGTGGTGGATGCTGTCCTGCTCGTCGACGGCGAGGAACATCTGCTGCTGCGGGGTGTAGCGCGCCTTGACGATGTGCCCCAGCGAGTCGGGGACGTCCGGCGGGAGGCGGTCCGGGATGGCGACGATGAACGCGAGGCCACCAGTGCCCAAACCCTTGAGCAGGGCCGAGGCGTTGAGGACCACCCGGTCGCCGGGCTCCGGACGCCCGACCATCGCCGTGTAGGCGAGAGCACGCACCTCGGAACCGGTGTCGTCAGCGGAAGCCAGCCTCACGGCATACTCCACCGCTCCCGGCCATTCACCGATCGTCTCGACGACCACGCCCTCGCGCCACTGCATCACGAGGTGCAGGCTATCGAGTAGCGTCGGACACATGAGCGGAGCGACGGGGCCGGCGGCCAAGACCGAGCGCCTCCTCAACCTCGTTCTCGTCCTTCTCTACACACGGCGCCCGCTGTCCAAGGCCCAGATCCGCGCCCTCGTCCCGCAGTACGGCGAGACGGCCTCGACCGAGTCCTTCGACCGGATGTTCGAGCGCGACAAGGACGAGCTGAGGGGTCTCGGTGTGCCGCTGGCGACGGAGGAGATCGACCTCTTCCACGAGGACGAGCCGGGCTACCGCATCCACCAGCGCGACTACGCCCTGCCCGACCTCGAGTTCGAGCCCGACGAGCTGGCGGTCCTCGGACTGGCGAGCCGGAGCTGGGCCCAGGCCTCGATGGCCGGGCCCGCGGCCCAGGCCCTGCGCAAGCTGCGCGCCGCCGGAGTCGAGCGCGACGAGGGCGCCCTCATCGGCATCGAGCCCCGGCTGCGCACGACCGAGCCCGCCTTCGAGGCGGTCAAGGACGCCGTCCTCAGCCGCACGCCGATCACGTTCACCTACCGGCGCCCGGAGCGTCGCGAGTCCCAGACACGCAGGGTGCAGCCCTGGTCGCTCGTGCAGTGGCACGGCCGTTGGTACCTCGTCGCTCACGACCTCGACCGCGAGGCCACCCGCGTCTTCCGCCTCTCGCGGGTCGACGGGGCGGTGCGCAAGGCGGGCAGGGCAGGCTCGTTCGAGGTGCCGGCCGACCACGAGGCCCGCATCATGGTCGAGCGCTCGGCGCCCCATGGCGAGGCGCGTCGGGCCCGGCTCCTTGTGAGGCCGGGCGCAGCGCACAGCCTGCGCCGTCGTGCGAGCACGACGTCCGAGGTGGACAGCGGGTGGTCCGAGCTCGGCATCGACTTCCACGACGTCGACGGCTTCGCGGCCGAGATCGCCGGCCATGCGGACAACGTGCGGGTGCTCGAGCCCGCGGAGCTGCTCGAGCGCGTGCAGACCCAGCTGCGGGCCACCCTCGCCGCGCACGAGGCGGGCGCCTGATGGCCACCGAGACCGCGACGAACCGGCTCGCGCGCCTGCTGACGATGGTGCCGTGGCTCGTGAACCGCCAGGGCATCGAGCTCGAGGAGGCCGCGCGTGGCCTCGACGTCACCGTCGAGCAGCTCGAGTCCGACCTCAACCTGCTCTTCCTCTGCGGTTACGGCCAGATGCCCGACGAGCTCATCGAGGCCGACTGGGAGGAGGGCCGCGTCTTCGTGGGCAACGCCGACACGATCTCGCGCCCCCTGCGGCTCGGTGTCGACGAGGCCGTCACTCTCATCGTCGGGCTGCGCACCCTGCTCGACGTGCCCGGCCTCACCGAGCGTGACGCCATCGAGCGGGCGCTGGCCAAGCTCGAGGCGGCGTCCGGCACGGCTGCCGAGGCCGCCGCCCGGGTCTCCGTGGACCTCGCGGGGGAGCGCGTCGACGACACGACCCTGGCCCGCGCCCGCGAGGGGGTCGAGCAGCACCGTCGGCTCCACCTGACCTATCACGTGCCCGGGCGCGACGAGTCGACCGAGCGCGACGTCGACCCGATGCGCGTCATCGCCTCGGACGGCCACTGGTACCTCGAGGGGTGGTGCCACCGCGCCCAGGGGGTGCGCGTCTTCCGCCTCGACCGGGTCGAGGACCTGACCGTCCTCGACGAGGACGGCACCCCGCCCGAGGGCGTCGCCCCGCGCGAGCTCGGCGAGAGCATCTTCAGCCCGGCCGAGGACGACCTGCTCGTCACCGTCCGGCTGATGCCCGGGGCCATCTGGGTGAGCGACTACTACCCGGTGGAGACCTCGGAGGACGCCGAGGACGGCTCCCGCACCATCACCCTGCGCACGGCCGACACCGCGTGGATCGAGCGGCTCGTCCTGCAGCTGGGCGGGCACGCCGTCGTCCTCTCACCGGAGGATCTCAGCGAACGCATCGCCGCACGAGCGCACGCAGCGCTCGCTCCACAGGTCCACGACGTAGACTGACCACCGACCTCTCACTGGAAGAAGGCTTTGCCTCATGAACCGCATCGGCGCCCCCGAGATCATCATCATCGCCGTCCTGCTCATCGTCATCTTCGGCTGGAAGCGCCTGCCCGACGCGGCACGCAGCCTCGGTCGGTCGGCGCGCGTCTTCAAGTCCGAGGTCGACGAGATGAAGGGCGACAAGGACAAGAAGGCGTCCGAGACCGTGCCCGGCGAGACCGTGCACCGTGACCCGGCAGCCCCCGCGCCCACGCAGGCGTCACCGGCCGCGACCCCCACTGCAGCCCCGACCTCGTCCCCGATCGACGAGAACGCGCCCCGGACGGACAACCAGTCCGGTCCGACCGGCCACGTCGTCTGACCCCAGACCTTCGATGCCCCGACTTGCCAAAGCCGGTCGGGCTCACCTGCCCCGGCGGCGTGAGCGCGACCCCGAGGGCAGGATGTCGCTCGGCGACCACCTGCGCGAGTTCCGGCGACGCGTGCTCATCGCGGCCATCGCCGTGGTCGTCGTCGCGATCGCCGCTGGACTGAACTACGGCCACGTCTTCGACTTCTTGACGGATCCCTTCTACGCCTACGAGCGGGCCAACCCGCAGAGCACGATCAGCCTCAACTTCGGTGAGGCCACGTCGGCGTTCTCCAACCTCATCAGCCTGTCGGTCTTCGTCGGTGTCATGGGCGCGAGCCCCGTGTGGCTCTACCAGCTGTGGGCCTTCGTCGTGCCGGGGCTGACCCAGAAGGAGAAGCGGATCTCGCTGGCCTTCATCGCCTCGACGGTCCCTCTCTTCCTCGGCGGCTGCTGGTTGGGCTACATCGTCCTGCCGCAGTCGTTGCAGCTCCTCTACGGCTTCTCGCCCGAGGGCACGTCCAACATCCAGCAGGTCTCGGCCTACTTCTCCTTCGTCACCCGCTTCATTCTCGTCTTCGGTGCGGGCTTCCTCTTCCCGGTCTTCCTCGTCGCGTTCAACGCCGTCGGCATCCTCCCCGCCGAGAGGATGATCCGGGGCTGGCGCGTGGCGACCGTGGGCATCTTCGTCTTCGCCGCGGTCGCCACCCCGACCGCTGACCCGATGACGATGTTCCTGCTCGCAGCGCCGCTGATGGTGCTCTACTTCGTGGCCTACGGCGTGGCCCGGCTCATCGACCGGCGTCGGGCCAAGAGTCGCCCGGACTGGCTCCAGACGGCGGACGACGAGGCCTCGACCCTGTGAGCGACGCCCGTCGCGAACGCATCGGGTTGGTCATCAACCCGACCGCCGGCAAGAACACCGGTGCTCGCGTCGGACGAGAGGCTGCAGCGTTGCTGGCAGCCGCCGGACACGAGATCGTCGACCTGTCCGCCATGGACGGCGCCCATGCCATCGCCCGGGCCCGGGCCGCCATCGCGGACCACTCGGTCGACTGCATCGTCGTCGCCGGTGGCGACGGCATGGTGCATCTCGGCGTGAACCTCGTGGCCGGCGCCGACATCCCTCTCGGCATCATCGCGGCGGGCACGGGCAACGACAACGCCCGTGAGCTCGGCCTGCCGGTGCGTGACGCCGCCAAGGCGGTCGAGCGGATCCTCCGTGGTGCCACGCGTCGGGTCGACGCCGTGCGCCACACCACCCCTCGCGGTGACGAGCGCTGGTTCCTGGGAGTGCTCGCCGCCGGCTTCGACGCCGTGGTCAACGAGCGGGCCAACGGCTGGCACTGGCCCAAGGGGCAGATGCGCTACAACCTGGCCATCCTGCGCGAGCTCGGCGTCTTCAGGCCCATCCCCTACGTCGTCGAGGTCGACGGGGCTCGCCACGAGACCAGGGCGATGCTCGTCGCGGTCGCCAACGGGCCGGCATACGGAGGAGGCATGAAGGTCGTCCCGAGCGCGGAGTTCGACGACGGCCTGCTCGACATCCTCATCCTTCACGAGGTCTCGATCCCGACGCTGCTGCGCGTCTTCCCCAAGGTCTTCAAGGGCGAGCACGTCAGCCACCCGTCCGTCGAGATCCTCCGCGGCCGACACGTCCGGCTCGAGGCGAAAGGGATCGTCTCGTATGCCGACGGGGAGCGCTTCGAACCACTGCCGCTCGAGTGCGAGGTCGTGCCGGGAGCGGTCACCGTCCTGACGTAGCCTGACCGCATGAGCGGGACAACGGTCGAGCCCACCTCCCATCTCGCGACTTTCATGGCGTCGCTGGGCTTCCCGCTCGACGACTTCCAGGTGCAGGGGTGCGCTGCCGTCGAGGCGGGTCAGGGCGTCCTCGTCGCGGCACCCACCGGTGCGGGCAAGACCATCGTCGGTGAGTTCGCGGTGCACATGGCCCTGGCCACGGGCCGCAAGGCCTTCTACACGACGCCGATCAAGGCTCTGTCGAACCAGAAGTACCACGACCTCGTCGCCGTCCACGGGGTCGGCAACGTCGGTCTGCTGACGGGCGACTCGTCGGTCAACGGCGAGGCCCCCGTGGTCGTCATGACGACCGAGGTGCTGCGCAACATGGTGTATGCCGGGAGCAGCACCTTGCGTGGACTGGGCTTCGTCGTCATGGACGAGGTCCACTACCTCGCCGACCGCTTCCGAGGCGCGGTCTGGGAGGAGGTCATCATCCACCTGCCCGAGTCGGTGCAGGTCATCTCGCTCTCCGCGACGGTGAGCAACGCCGAGGAGTTCGGTGACTGGCTGGCCGAGGTCCGGGGCAACCATGCCGTCGTCGTCTCCGAGCACCGCCCCGTGCCACTGTGGCAGCACATGCTCGTCGGCAGCTCGATGTTCGACCTCTTCGTCGACGAGACGGCCGAGCCCCGCGAGGACGGCTCGACGCCACGCGTCAATCCCGACCTCGTCCAGGCCATCCGTGGCGCCGAGCAGCGACGGGCCGACGGATGGGTGCGGGGGAGCACCCGCGACAAGGGGCGAGGCCCAGAGCGCCCTCGCGACCTGGGCCGTGAGGGGGGCCGCAAGAGTGGGCGCGACCACGGACGCGGGCCCGGACGAGGGCCCGGTCGCGGCGGCACGGTCGATGTATCGAGTGGGCCGAACGGGCGCGCAGACCGGGGCTTCACGCGAGGGGGCCGCCCCGGTGGGGGAGCGACGCGGGCCGAGGTCATCG
This sequence comes from Knoellia sp. AC549, assembly GCF_979258975.1. Classification (NCBI taxonomy): domain Bacteria; kingdom Bacillati; phylum Actinomycetota; class Actinomycetes; order Micrococcales; family Intrasporangiaceae; genus Knoellia; species Knoellia sp. AC549. The sequence goes on along the minus strand of NZ_OZ409890.1, from coordinate 3,633,426 downwards.
CCCAGCTCGACCGTGACGGGCTGCTGCCGGCGATCACCTTCATCTTCAGCCGCATGGGCTGCGAGGGGGCCGTCGGGCAGCTGCTGTCGTCCGACACCCGCCTCATCCCGCAGCGCGACGGCGAGCGGATCCGCCGGCACGTCGAGGAGCGCATGGGCTCGCTCGCCGAGGAGGACCTCGGGATCCTGGGCTACTTCGACTTCGTCGAGGGGCTGTCGCGGGGCTTCGCCTGCCACCACGCGGGGATGCTCCCGCTCTTCCGCGAGATCGTCGAGGAGCTCTTCACCCAGGGGCGCATCCGCGCGGTCTTCGCCACCGAGACGCTCGCCCTGGGCATAAACATGCCGGCGCGCACCGTGGTGCTCGAGAAGCTCGTGAAGTTCAACGGCGAGACCCACGCCGACATCACGCCGGCCGAGTACACCCAGCTCACCGGTCGCGCCGGACGGCGTGGCATCGACATCGAGGGGCACGCCGTCGTGCAGTGGAGCCGGGGCCTCGACCCGCTCGCCGTGGGTGGTCTGGCGTCGACGCGCACCTACCCGCTGCGCTCGAGCTTCCGGCCGACCTACAACATGGCGGTCAACCTCGTCGCCCAGGTCGGACGCCAGGTGGCCCGCGACATCCTCGAGACGTCCTTCGCCCAGTTCCAGGCCGACCGCGCCGTCGTGGGGCTGGCCACCAAGGTCCGACGCAACGACGAGGCGCTCGAGGGCTATGCCGAGTCCATGCACTGCGACCTCGGCGACTTCCGCGAGTACTCCGACCTGCGCCGTGCCATCGCCGATGCCGAGAAGGACGGGGTCCGCAAGCGTTCGGCCAGCCGCAGGGCCGAGGCCGCGGTCAGCCTCGAGAAGCTTCCGGATGGGCGACATCATCAAGGTGCCCGCCGGCCGGCGCTCGGGCTGGGCCGTGGTCGTGCAGACCGCCAAGACGGGCAGGGGTGCAGCCAGCGGGCCCGGTGTCGTGACCGAGGACCGCCAGTTCCGGCGGCTCACGCTCGACGACGTCCCCGTCCCTGTCGAGGCCGCCGCCTCGATCACGGTGCCCAAGCACTTCAACGCCAAGTCCCCGAAGTCGCGGCGTGACCTCGCGACGACGATGCGGATCGCCGTGCCCCACGACCTGCCTCCGAAGCGGGCCAAGGAGGAGGCGCAGGAGGCGGCAGAGGAGAACGACCGCATCGCGCACCTGCGGGCCGAGCTCAGGGCCCACCCCTGTCACCAGTGTCCTGACCGCGAGGACCACGCCCGATGGGCCGAGCGCTGGCACCGCCTCAGGCGAGAGACCTCCGGGCTGAAGCGCAAGGTCGAGGGCCGCACCAACTCGGTGGCACGCACCTTCGACCGCATCTGCGTCGTCCTGACCCAGCTCGGCTACCTCGAGGACGGCGTCGTCACCGAGCGGGGCGAGCGGCTGCGCCGCCTCTACACCGAGCGTGACCTGCTGGCGGCCGAGTGCCTTCGCCACGACGTGTGGAAGCGGCTCGACGCACCCGGACTCGCTGCCTGTGTCTCCACCCTCGTCCACGAGCCGAGGCACGAGCAGGCCGACCCGTCACCGAAGATGCCCAACGACGACGTGGCCGCCGCCATCACCGAGATGCAGCGACGCTGGAGCGAGCTCGACGACCTCGAGGGCGACCACGGACTCGAGGTCACGGCGGTCCCGGACGGCGGGATGGCCTGGATGGTCCACCGGTGGGCGAGCGGTGAACGTCTCGACACGGTGCTGCGCGGCCAGGAGATGGCTGCCGGTGACTTCGTCCGACGGTGCAAGCAGATCGTCGACCTGCTGGGCCAGATCGCCGACGCCGCCTCCGACACCGAGCTGAGGCGTACCGCGCGCAAGGCCGTCGACGCCGTCCGCCGGGGCGTCGTCGCCGCCGACCGCCTCGACTGAGAGCAACGTGATGCCCCTCGAGCTCATCACCCTCGTGGTCGACGACTACGACGCGGCAATGCGGTTCTTCACAGAGGCTCTGGACTTCGAGGTCAGCGAGGACGTGCCGTCGCTCACGACCGACGGCCGGCCAAAGCGCTGGGTGGTCGTCAGGCCCCGGGATGGTGGCACTGGCATCCTGCTCGCCCGAGCGGACGGCGACCGCCAGGAGCGGATCGTCGGAGACCAGTGGGCAGGTCGCGTCGGGCTCTTCCTGCGAGTCACCGACCTCGACCGAACGCTGGGCCGGGTCGTCGAGGCCGGCGGTGAGGTCGTTCGTCCTCGCCGACGGGAGCCGTATGGTGCGGTCGTCGTCGTGAGGGACCCATGGGGCAATCACTGGGACCTGCTCGGTCCGCCGGGGGCATGAGCGGTGGTGCTGCTCAGGGGATCTGCAGGGCCGCCAGTACGCGGTTGATCGGGTTGGTGATCCCGTAGGTCGAGGCGAGCTCGCTGAGCAGACGGGCGTCGGCCACCTTGGTGGGCAGCGTGATGTCGACGTCGGCAACAGGAGCGTCGCGGGCCACGCGCACCACTCGCGGCGCGACGTCGAGGTAGGCCGCGGCGGCCTCGAGGTTTGTCCGCCTGGCGCCCTTGATGGCGGGGTCGCCGTCGGCCACCGCCTTGCGCAGTCCTTCAAGCGATCCGTATGCCGCGATGAGCTGCGCCGCCGTCTTGTCACCGATGCCCTTGACCCCGGGAAGCCCGTCGCTGGTGTCTCCCCGAAGGATCGACATGTCGAGGTAGGCGTCACCGCTCGGTACGGAGTACTTCTCCCGCAGGTAGGCCTCGGTGCCCTGGTCCGGCTCTCGCACACCGCCCTTGCCGGTGTAGAGGACACGCACGGAATTGGCGTCGTCGATGAGCTGGAGCAGGTCGCGGTCACCGGTGACGACGTCGATGGCCTTGCCGCCCCGGTGCCGTTCGACGAGGGTGCCGATGACGTCGTCGGCCTCGAAGCCGGGGGCGCCGAGGCGTGGGATGCCGAGCGCGGTGAGGGCGTCGCGGATCAGGGGCACCTGCGGAGTGAGGTCGTCGGGCGACTCCTCGACGACGTCGCTGCCCTCGGTGAGCCGGTGCGTCTTGTAGGTCGGGATGAGGTCGACCCGGAACTGCGGGCGCCAGTCGTCGTCCCAGCAGGCGACGAGGTGCGTCGGCTTGTGGGCGTTGACCAGCGTGGCGATCATGTCGAGGAACCCGCGCAGCGCGTTCGTCGGCGTCTCGTCGGTCGAGTCGCGCTGGTCCGGGACGCCGAAGAACGCGCGGAAGTAGAGCGAGGCAGAGTCGAGGAGCAGCAGCCGGTCCGTCGTCATGGCGGTCAGCCTAGTTGCGCCCCCTCTGGCTCACAGCGAGCCGATGACGGTGCCGACCAGCCACACCAGCCCAGCGACGAGGAGCAGCGCCGCGATCACGACGTCCCACACCGTCCGCGGTGAGCCGCGCCTGATCCGGACGATGCGCACGACCAGGGTGACGAGCAGGGCGAGGGCGCTCAGCGGGGCGACGACGATGATCCCCGCGAAGACGGCGAGGTCGTGCGGAGTGAGGGTGCAGCCGAAGCCGAGGCCGGAGCACTGTCCACCGGGGTTGCTGTCGGGGGCCGCTGCGAACCACAGGGCCCAGACCACCCAGAGCGTCACGAGCACACCGAGGACGATGAAGGACCCACGGGGGCGGCGTGTCGTCGACATCGTGGTCATGACGAGCATCGTGCCCTGAACTGACTAGGGTTGGCGACGTGGAGGACCTGGACCGCAAGATCGTGGAGCAGCTCTCGACCGACGGCCGCATGAGCTACACCGACCTCGGGCGGGCTCTCGGCATGTCGACGTCGGCCGTCCACCAGCGGGTTCGCCGCCTCGAGAAGCGGGGTGTCATCAAGGGCTACACCGCGCGCGTCGACCATGCGGCTGTCGGGGTCGCGATGACGGCTTTCATCTCGATCACCCCCCTCGACCCGGCCGCCCCCGACGACATCCCCGACCACCTGCGCGACATCCCGGCCATCGAGGAGTGCCACTCCGTGGCGGGCGACATGAACTACATCCTCAAGGTGAGGGTCGCCACCCCCCTCGAGCTGGAGGAGCTGCTGGCCCGCATCCGCGGCGCGGCCAACGTCTCGACCAAGACGACGGTCGTGCTCTCCACGCCCTGGGAGTAGGTCTCGCCCCCTGTGGAAAAGTCCACGGCGCCCTCGCAGTTCTTCGGCACGATTCCGTCATGACCTTCGACGACCTGCCCAAGAACTTCCGTGACCTCCCACTCGACGACCCGATCCTGCGCGCCGACGCCGTGGATCTCTTCGTCGGCTACGTCGACCGCACGGAGGGGTGTCTTGCCATCCTCCTGCTCGACGACGAACACCGCTGTGTCCAGCCCGTCCTCATCACCGAGCTGGGCCCTGCCGACCCCACGACCCTGGGGTCGCCGGTCCGCATGATGCTTGACGATCTGCGGCCTCCGGCCGTCGTGGCAGCCCTCGGGCGCCAGGGGTCGCCCCTCTTCACCGACACCGACCGCTCCTGTCACCAGGTGCTCGTCGAGGTCTGCCGAGATGTCGGCGTCGACCTCGTGGCGGCCTACGTCGCCACCGAGCACGCCGTGCGCGAGCTCCCCGAGCACCTGCGCCTGGCCTCCTGACTAGCGCGCGATCGGTGCCGTGATCGCGCGGGTCGCCCGCACGAGATCGGCGGGGAGAGCTCCAGGTCCAGCCCGCGACGACCGCCCGACACGAGCACCGTGTCGTGCTCTGCAGCCGATGCGTCCACCACTGTGGGCAGAGAGCGCTTCTGCCCCACAGGGGAGATGCCGCCCACGACATATCCCGAACTGCGCTCTGCCGCAACGGGATCGGCCATGGAGACCTTCTTGACACCCAGCGCAGCCGCCATCGCCTTGAGGTCCAGGCTGCGGTCCACCGGGACCACGCCGACCGCCAGACCGGTGCCGGTGTCGACGAGCAGCGTCTTGAGGACCCGGGCCGGCTCGACGCCGAGTGCCTGCGCTGCTTCCAGACCGAACGACGGCGCCGCAGGGTCATGCTCGTAGGCACGCACGGCATACGGGATCTTCGCCCGGGTCAACGCAACGGTCGCCGGGGTGCCGACCGAACCACCGCGTTCCTTGCGTCCCATGACGGGCGAGTATGCCGTGTCGGTCAGCCCTTCGTGGTGAAGGTGCGGGTCAGGGCGGCCGCGCCGGAGAGGACCACGACCACGAGTCCATAGATCGTCGCCGTCGTCTCCAGCCCCAGACGGGGAGCGGCGAACCCAGCAGCCACGGCCGGCAGGCCGAAGGCGAGATAGCTGACCACGAAGACGCTCGCGAAGAGCTCACCGCGCTGCTCGGGCCCCACGGTCGGCGTGATCGAGCGCATGATGCCGAGGAACGACGTGCCGAAGCCGGACCCGGCCACGACGGCGGCGAGGAGGAACCCGACCAACGACTCGCCGTGCAGGGCCACGAGAGTGAGGAGGGTGCCGACCGCGAGCATCGTCGTGCCATAGATGGTGATCTGCCGTGGGGTGCGGTTGCGGGCGAGGAATGAGCTCACCGCGCCCACGCCGGTGAGCACGGCCACCACGGACCCCTGGACGAGGTGCGAGCGGCCACCGAGGAGCTGGCCGACGATGGGCGCGCCCAACGACAGGTACAAACCACCCGTGGCCCACCCGGCGAAGAGTGCCGGGCCGCTGCGGCGGAAGGCGGGACGCGCGGCCTCCGGGATTCCGACCCTGGGTCGCAGTGAGCGGCGCCAGCCCTCGTGGCGAGGACTGGTCTCCGGGAGAGCGAGGACTCCAAGGCCAAGAACGACATAGACCGCCGTGAGCGACGCGAACACGATCGTGAGGGCATCGGCAGCACTCAGGTCGAGCACGAGACCGCCGATGAGGGCGCCGACCGCGAGACCGAAGAGCGGCGTCACACTGTTGAGCGTGGCAGCCAAGCCGGGACGAGAGGGCGGCTCGAGGTCCGTGACCGCAGCCGTCATCGTCGACATGAGCAGGCCTGCGGCAAGGCCCTGGACGGCACGCGAGACGAGCAGGGTCGCGACGCTGTCGGCGTGCCAGAAGCCGACCATGCTGGCGGCCAGCACGATGAAGCCGGCCGCCAGCACGGGTCGCCGGCCGATGTGGTCGGACAGCGACCCCGTGACGAGGAGGGTCACGAGGAGCGCCAGGGCGTAGACGCCGAAGATCGTGGTCATGGTGCCCGCCGAGAACCCGATCTCGGCCTGCAACACGGGGTAGAAGGGCGACGGGGCGCTGGCCCCGACCATGAGGGCGACGACCGTGGCAAGCGCGAGCACGAAGCCGGAGCGGCGCCCGAGACGACGTGTCGTCGCCGTTCGCTCGTCGACCTCAGCCACCCGCACGGCGGAGGTCGACGTCTCCCGGGGACTGCTCCGGATGCTGCTGGGTGCGCTCATGACGGCCTCTCCGACGAAAAAGAACGGTTCGAAAGGGTTCGAACCGTGCCGTGCGCCCGGGCATTCCCGACGTCCAGCATGTGGTTCGACTATTATCGAACCATGCCCGCGAACCAGGCACTGCCCCATCCCGCGATGGAGGACCTCGAGCTGACCGAGGTCCTCTTTGCGCTGAGCGACCCGGCTCGCCTCCAGATCGTCCACGACCTGTCCGACGGCCCGCTGCAGATGGCGCAGTGCGGCGCCACGAACCCGGCCCTGCCGAAGTCGACGAAGTCGCACCTCATGAAGGTCCTGCGAGAGGCCGGCGTCATCCGCAACGAGCCGCAGGGCCGGGGCGGCTCGTCTCGCTGCGCCGTGAGGAGCTCGACGAGGCCTTCCCAGGGCTCCTCGACAGTGTCCTGAACGTGCCGAAGGCCTGACCCTCAGCACGAGGGTCAGGCCTTCGGACGCACGTCGTCAGGCGAGGTCGCGCGCCGAGGCGTCCCGGCTGGCGGTCGCCCCGGCCATCGCCGCGGCGTGGACCTGCTCCACGTCGGTGTTGGAGCTCCACCACTGCTGGCCGGCCTGCGGAAGCGTGTAGATCGGGTCGTAGTAGACGTACTCGCGCGAGAGCGCCTGCTCGTCCGTGCCCTCGATGGACGTGCGGTAGTTCTTGCGCCAGAACGACATGCCCTTGTCGCGGTCGTAGGTGTCGACCTGGTGCACCCAGCGCTTGCCGACGAACGGCACGTCGCAGACGATGCGCGGCGTGGCGAAGCCGGGGAGGTAGCCCATGATCGAGTGCTGCAGGTGCTGTGCCTCGTGCAGCGCCAGCCGCCAGTGCTCCGAGAACGGGATCATGTCGCACATGTAGAAGTAGTACGGCGTGATCATCGCCTCGTCCTGGAGGGCGAAGCAGAGGTCGAGCAGGTCCTCGCTCGTGTCGTTGATGCCGCGCATGAGGACGCCCTGGTTGCGGACGTCGCGCACGCCGGCCTCGAGCATCGCCTTGGACGCGTCGGCGACGAGCGGGGTCACGGACTGGGCGTGGTTGACGTGGGTGTGGATGGCCAGCGACACCCCACGCGACCGGGCCAGCGCCGACACCCGGGCCACGCCCTCGACGACGTCCGGCTGCAGCCAGTGCTGAGGCAGGCCCATGAGCGCCTTGGTCGCCAGCCGGATGTCGCGGATGTTGTCGATGCGCAGGAGCTTGTCGAGGAAGCCCTCGAGGTTCTTCCACGGCATGTTGGCGACATCGCCACCGGAGACGACGACGTCGCGCACCTGCGGGGTGCGCTGGAGGTAGTCGAGCATCGCGGCGTGGCGGTCGACCGGCTTGCCGGCGAGCTTCAGCTTGACGACCTGCGCGGTCGAGTTGCCGACGAGGTCCATGCGCGTGCAGTGGCCGCAGTACTGCGGGCAGGTCGGCAGCATCTCGGCGAGGACCTTGGTGGGGTAGCGGTGGGTCAGGCCCTCGACCGCCCACATGTCGTGCTCGTGCAGGCTGTCGCGCGCCGCGAACGGGTGCGAGGGCCAGTCGGTGCGCCGGTCGCTGAAGACCGGGAGCATGTAGAGGCGCACCGGGTCCGCGAGGAAGGCCTGCGTGAAGGCGACGCCGGCAGCGGGCATCGAACCTTCGGCCCACGACATCTCGCTGACCATGGTGTTGAGCATCTGCGGCGGGACGAGCATCGACATCGTCGCCCGCTCGACCTGGTCACGCTCGAGGTCGGCATAGAACTCGTCGGTGAGCAGGTCGCCCATGAGCTCGCGCAGCTGCGCGACGTTCTTGACGCAGTGCGCGCGCTGCCACTGGGCGCTGGCCCACTCGTCCTTGGTGACGTCTCGCCACCCGGGGAATCGGGTCCAGTCGGGCTCGACGAGCTCGCGACGCCGATAGACGTAGGGCTGCTCGATGTTTGTCGTCATGTCTGCGAGGATACGGACAGACCACCTCCAAGTCATCTTCCTTCCGCAATATTTGTTGCCCAGTTCTGTCAGACAGGAGAACTTCCCGTGCGTGGAACGTCCATGGTGAGCACGACGAGCTCGCCGTTCGGGGTGCACCGCGTCCTCGACCCGGCCGGCGAGTCACTGCCCCAGGCCGCGCGTGTCCTGGACGCACGACCGGAGATCTGGCCCGACGAGGTGCGCATCGACATCGAGACGCTCAACCTCGACGCGGCGTCCTACCGGCAGCTCCATGACAAGCACGGCGGCGACGGCGCGGCCATCCGACGCGAGGTCCTCGAGATCGTGGGGGAGCGGGGCAAGATGCAGAACCCGGTCACCGGCAGTGGCGGCATGCTCATCGGCACGGTCGCCGAGGTAGGTCCGGACTCGACGCTCGGACTGGTTGCCGGAGACCGCGTGGCGACCCTCGTCTCCCTGTCGCTCACGCCGCTCGCCATCACCGACGGGCTCCAGCGATGGGACGGCTCGGGGGAGCGGGTGCCTGCTCAGGGGCACGCGATCCTCTTCGGCCGCTCCATCGCCGCGAAGCTGCCCGAGGACCTGTCGCCCGAGCTCGCGCTCATGGTCATGGACGTCTGCGGCGCGCCTGCACTCGTCTCCAGGACAGTGCGCGGGTATGCCGCCCGCCCGCCGTCCGATCCCGCCACCAGCTCCGCGGACGGACCGTCCGTCGTCGTGCTCGGCGGAGCGGGCAAGTCGGGCTCGCTCTCACTGGCTGCTGCGGCCGACGCCGGCGCGACCCGCCGGGTCGCGGTCGTCCGTGACGAGGCCGAGGCTGCCCTCCTCGACGGCACGGGTCTGGCCACTTCCGTCGTCGTCGCCGACGCCCGCAGCCCGATCGGACTCTCCGAGGCGCTCGCCGCCGCCGGCGGCCCGGCCGACCTCACGGTCGTCTGTGTCGACGTCACCGGGTGTGAGCAGCCGGCGATCCTCGCGACCGCCGAGGGCGGCACGGTCATCTTCTTCTCGATGGCGACGAACTTCGCCGCCGCCGCACTGGGGGCCGAGGGCCTGGCCGCCGACGTGACGATGCTGGTGGGCAACGGCTACGTACCCGGCCACGCGGCATACGCGCTCGAGCTCCTCCGCGGCAACGCCGCGGTCCGCGAGCTCTTCGAGGGCCGGCTCACGGACTGACCGCCGCGGTCAGGCAGCGGCGGCCCACTCGATGCGGTGGTCGCCACCCGGTGCGAGGAACGCGAGGAGCCGCTCGGCCTCGGCGTCCACGTCGTCACCGGCCTGCTCCCGGGTGAGCCCGCCCAGAGGAGTGATGACGAGGACGGTGGTCGCGTCGTCGTCGACGCGCGTCGTCCACGTCGCCCGGACCCGACCGTCGACGAGCAGGTAGCGGGCACCCATGATGCTCAGCCCCTTGTCGACGTCATCGATGATCCGCGAGCGGTCGTCGTAGCCGAGCACCGCGTTGTCGAAGGCGGGGAGGAACCGCGGGGGAGCGGGACTGTCCGGATCGGGGAGGAGTCCGTCGGGAACGTCGAGGAGGAGCCGCCCTCGCTCGTCGCGGTAGGTCATCAGGTCGGGCATGAGGTTCTTGATCGCCGCCGGTAGGCCGGCGAGTCCCGACCACGACCTGACGTCTGCGCTTGCTGCCGGGCCGTAGGCACGCAGGTAGCGAAGCACCAGGCTCTCGGCGTCGGTCGCACCCGACCCGCCGGTGGTGGGCACGTCCTGCCCGAGCCAGGTGCGGATCGTCGTGTTCCTGGCCGGACCAGCCTGACGCCACAGCCCACGCGGCGGCACCTGGACGAGCGGCACGAGCGAGCTCAGCGCATCACCGAGGTCTCGAGCGACGGCGTCCGGCCAGCGATCCGCCAGCGCGCGTCCTGCCTCCGCCAGCTGTCTCGCCTCACCCTCGAAGAGGGGGGTGCCTGCCTCGCGCAGCTCCTCCTCGTCGACCCCGACGAGTCGGGTCCGCAGAACACCACGCATGCGCTGCTCCAGCATCGGCTGGTGCAGGGCCCGCAGACCAAGACAGTCGGCGGCACTGAGCAGGTGGATGGTGCGCCGCATCATCAGCGTCCGGACGACGCGGCGGCTCTCCAGCAGATCGCTCGCAGCCGTCGGGTCGAGGTCGACGAGCCGCGAGAAGAGGCCGACGTAGGGCTCCTGCGGCTCCTGGGCCTGCAACCCGACGAGATGCTCGGTGGCGGCGACGACGTCCAGGGTCGACCGTTCGAGCAGCAGGTTGCGGGCCAGCAGCGCCCGGTTGAGCTCGCGTCCGCTCAGCACTCTCATGCGGGGAACTCTAGGAAGGTGCACCGACACGTGCATCTGGGCCAACGCCGCGCGCGTCCTCCGCCGAAGGGGAGGATTTGCGGTCCAGCGCGTGGTGGGCCGGAAGTCCTCTCTCTCGCTGCTAGATTTGCCGCGTGTCTTCGCGTACCCCACCCCTTCTCGAGCTCGACAAGGCCGACGTCCGGCGCGCCCGCTCCCTCGCGCGCAAGGTCGGCAAGCCGGTCGTCGACATCGCCAACCGTCACACCACCGTCTCGGTCGAGCGCGCCACCCTGCGACTCGCCGGACTCGGCGGCGCCGACCACGACCGCGTCCCGTGGGTCAACCACCTCGTCGACGCCGTCCGCGAGAGCGCCGGGCTCGAGCACGGTGTGACCCTGCCCGTCTGGGACGCCCTGCGCCGTGGTGCTGCTCCGGACCTGCTGACCCTCGCCCAGATGGCGAGCAGCCGTTCGGTGGACTTCCGCGTGCCGGAGGGCAAGGACGCCACAGCGGCAGCCAGGCAGTCACGGCAGGCGGTGGCGGGCGGCATACGCACGATTGACAAGCAGCGCGCCGCGCGTGACCGGCTCGTCAAGCGCCACGGTGACCCCAAGCAGCGGCCGTGGATCTACCTCATCGTCGCCACCGGCGACATCTACGAGGACATCCCGCAGGCCCAGGCGGCGGCCCGCGAGGGGGCGGACGTCATCGCCGTCATCCGCTCCACGGGACAGTCGCTCCTCGACTACGTGCCCGAGGGTGCGACCCGCGAGGGGTATGCCGGCACGTACGCCACCCAGGAGAACTTCCGGCTCATGCGGGCCGCTCTCGACGAGACGAGCAAGGAGGTCGGTCGCTACATCCGGCTGACCAACTACGCGTCCGGGCTGTGCATGCCAGAGATCGCGGCGCTCGCCGGCATGGAGCGGCTCGACATGATGCTCAACGACTCGATGTACGGCATCCTCTTCCGCGACATCAACCCGATCCGCACCTTCGTCGACCAGCGCTTCAGCCGCCAGGTCCACGCCCGCGCAGGCATCATCATCAACACCGGTGAGGACAACTACCTCACGACGAGCGACGCCGTCGAGGCCGCGCACACGGTCACGGTGAGCCAGCTCCTCAACGAGTACTTCGCCAAGGAGGCCGGCCTCGAGGACTGGCAGCTGGGCCTGGGCCACGCCTTCGAGATCAACCCCGACCTGCCCGACTCGTTCCGGACCGAGCTCGCCCACGCACTGCTCGCCCGCACGCTCTTCCCCGACGCGCCCCTGAAGTGGATGCCGCCGACGAAGCACATGACCGGCGACGTCTTCAAGGGCAACCTGCTCGACGGCTTCTTCAACCTCGTCGGCGCGCTCACCGGCCAGGGCATCCTCCTCGTCGGGATGATGACCGAGGCCGTGGTGACGCCGTGGATCTCGGACCGCGACATCGCGCTCCAGAACGTCCGCTACGTCCTGGGCGCGGCCGGGGGACTCACCGAGGACTTCCACCCGCCACGTGACGGCTACATCCAGACGCGCGCCCGGCACGTGCTCGGCGAGGCGATCGACCTCCTCCAGCAGATCACCGACGAGCCCGGCAAGGCGCCGCTGCTCGAAGCCATCGCCGACGGAACCTTCGGCGAGATGAAGCGCCCGGCCACCGCAGGCAAGGGCCTCGACGGGGTCGTTCTGCGCGCGGCGGGCTACGACAACCCCGCCATCACCCTCCTCGAGACAGGAGCCACGCGATGAGCGTCCCTGACTTGCCCAAGGTCATCCGTCCCTACGGCGACCAGACCGGTGACGGGATGGTCCAGGTCTCCTTCACGCTGCCCATGCTGAGCGGCAAGCGGGCCGAGGGGGCAGCCCTCCAGCTCGCCGGCAAGATGGGCATCGAGCCGGCCATCGTCGTGCACAGCAAGCCCATCGGTGAGGGCTTCACCTTCTTCGTCGTCTACGGCTCGGTCAAGCACCTCGTCGAGCCCGGACTCGTCGAGGTCGTCGAACGCGAGTTCCCGCTCCTCTCCGGCAAGGAGATCAACACCGCGATCAAGAAGCACCTGCGCCGCAAGCTCGTCGTCGTCGGCGCCTGCATCGGCACCGACGCGCACACGGTCGGCATCGACGCGATCCTCAACATCAAGGGCTTCGCGGGGGAGAAGGGCCTCGAGTACCACCGCGAGATCAAGGTCGTGAACCTCGGCGCGCAGGTCCTCGTCCCCGAGCTCGTCGAGCGCGCCCGCGAGGAGAAGGCCGACGCCGTCCTCGTGAGCCAGGTCGTCACCCAGCGCGACGCGCACATCCACAATACGACGGCGATGTCTGCGGCCTTCCGTGAGGCCTTCCCGGCCGGCAAGGTGCCGCTGCTCGTCGTGGGCGGGCCCCGGTTCGAGGAGGGTTCGGCAGGCAGCCTCGGCGTCGACCGCATCTTCGGACGGGGAACGACGCCCGGTGAGGTCGCCAGCTACCTCGTCCACGCCCTCGTCGCGCAGCGCCCCGCCGACCGCCAGACCAAGGGAGCATGAGCACCATGACCGAACGCGACGACCCCACCGGCACGACGGTCACGCACCGTCGCTACGTGCCCTACAGCCACGCCCACTACGCCGGCAACCTCGTCGACGGCGCCTACTCGCTCGCCGCCTTCGGTGACGTCGCCACCGAGATGTGCATCGTCACCGACGGCGACGAGGGACTCTTCGCGTCCTACAGCGACGTCCAGTTCCTCGCGCCCGTCCGCGCCGGCGACTGCATCGAGATCGCGGCCACCCTCGTCCGGGTCGGCACCCGCAGCCGCGAGATGGAGTTCGCCGTGCGGGTCGTCGCCCGTGGCAACCCCGAGCGGGGGGAGTCCGCCGCAGACGTCCTCGACCCGCCGATCGTGGCCACGACGGCCCGTGGTGTCGTGGTGGTGCCGCCGCGCTGAGGTCCGTGACCTACGGTGGCTGCGTGCCACTGAAGATCCCGTATGCCGTGCGCCTCGCCGGTGCGCTCCTCGCCGGGATCATGCTGTGGCTGGCCTTCCCCGAGCACAACCTCTGGTGGCTCGCGCCGGTCGCCGTCGCGCTCCTCGGTGCCGTGACGATCGACGTCGGCGGACGACGCGGATTCGTGCTCGGTCTGGTCGCCGGCTGGGCGTTCTTCGTCCCGGTGCTGTCGTGGTCCGGCGTCTACGTCGGCAGGTTCCCCTGGTTCGCCCTGGCCACCCTCGAGGCGCTCTACTTCGGGGCGATGTGCGCCGTGGTCGGCTTCGTCGGCCAGCGGCTCCATCCTCGTTGGGGTGACAGCGTGTATGCCGTGGTGCCGCTCGCGTGGGTCGGCCAGGAGCTGGCCCGCGGGACGACGCCGTTCGGCGGGTTCCCCTGGGCCCGGCTCGCCTTCAGCCAGGCCGACAGCCCGCTGGCCAACCACGCGCAGTGGCTCGGCGCTCCCGGCGTGACCCTTGCCGTCGCCGTCGTCGGCACCCAGCTCCTGATGGCTGCCGTCAGCCTCCGGAAGAACCGGCGTGAGTCCGCCCTGATCGCCGTGACGACCGTCGTCTGGGTCGCGTTCTCTTCCCTGCTGACGCCACCAACAGAGGGGCGACAGGTTACGGTCGCCCTGGTCCAGGGCAACGTCCCGCGGGCCGGGCTCGACTTCAACGCCGAGCGTCGCGCCGTGCTCGACAACCACGTGCGCGGCACCGAAGCGGTGGCGGACAAGGCGCCCGAGGACCTCAGCCTCGTCGTCTGGCCCGAGAACGCCTCGGACATCGACCCCATCCGCAACCCCGACGCGGCGGCCCAGGTGCAGCGGGCGGTGAGCGCGGTGGGCGTGCCGGTCATCGTCGGTGCCGTCCTGCAGGAGCCGCAGCCCCAGGTCTCCAACGTCTCGCTCTTCTACCGGCCCGGGGGAGGGGAGCCCGAGCGCTACGTCAAGAACCACCCCGTCCCCTTCGCCGAGTACATCCCCTACCGGTCCTTCTTCCGCACCTTCAGCGACAAGGTCGACCTCGTCACCAAGGACTTCGCCAAGGGGACCGAGCTCGGCGCCTTCCGGGTCGACGGCCCGTCAGGTGCCTACTGGGCGCTCCCGACCATCTGCTTCGAGGTGGCCTACGACGGCCTGATGCGCGACTCCGTGACCCAGCCGGGCAAGGACGCGAGCCTCATCCTGGTCCAGACCAACAACGCCACGTTCGGCTACACCGCCGAGTCCGAGCAGCAGTTCGCCATCTCCCGCATCCGCGCCATCGAGCACGGCCGCTCGGTGGCGCACGTGTCGACGGTCGGCGTCTCCGGGTTCATCGCCCCCGACGGCTCCGTCACCGGCAAGACCGGTCTCTTCACCGCCGAGCAGCGGGTCGCCCCCGTGACGATCCGCACGAACCGGACCGTCTCCGACCAGCTCGGTCCATGGCCGGAGCGCCTCGGCGCCGTCGCGCTCCTCGCGTTCGTCGTTGCCGCAGGTCTGCGGGGTCGACGGGATAGGGTCGGGCGACCCGTTTCGACGCCACCCACGAAGGATCACGTTGACTGAGCGTCCCCCTCTCGACCGCGTTGTCGTGCTCATCCCGACCTACAACGAGCGCGAGAACCTGCCGACGATCCTCGAGCGCGTCCGGCGTGCCGTCCCGGAGGTCGACGTCTGCGTCCTCGACGACAACTCGCCCGACGGCACGGGTCAGCTGGCCGACGAGCTCGCCGAGGCCGATGACCAGGTCCACGTCCTGCACCGGGCCGGCAAGGAAGGTCTGGGAGCGGCATACCTCCACGGTTTTGCCTGGGCGCTCGAGCACGGATACGACGCGCTCGTCGAGATGGACGCCGACGGGTCCCATCGACCCGAGGACCTGCGCCGGCTCCTCGTGGCCGCCGAGGACGCCGACCTCGTCATCGGGTCCCGATGGGTGCCCGGAGGCTCCGTCGTCAACTGGCCCACGCACCGCAAGGTCCTCAGCGTCGGCGGCAACATCTACACCCGGCTGCTGCTCGGCATGCGCGTCCACGACGCCACGGCGGGCTACCGCGTCTACCGCACCGACGCGCTGCGCCGGCTCGACCTCGGCAGCGTCGAGTCGGCCGGCTACTGCTTCCAGGTCGACCTCACCCGCCGGGCCGTCCTGGCCGGCCTGGTCGTCGTGGAGGTCCCCATCACCTTCGTCGAGCGCGAGCACGGCGAGTCCAAGATGGACCAGAGCATCGTGCGTGAGTCCCTGGGGCGGATCACGGTCTGGGGAGTGCAGCGGCGGGCCGACCAGGTGCGGGAACGGCTCGGAGGCCGAGAGCGTTGGCACCAGTTGTGACCCACCCGATCGGTTCCACGCCCTACGCGAGACGGCAGAAGCGCCCCCGCTGGCTCACCTTCGTCCTCTTCGGCCTCGTCCTGGCACCGGTCATCGAGATCGCCGTCCTCGTCGCCGTCGGCAGGACCATCGGCCTGGGCTGGACGATCCTCGCGCTGATGCTCCTGACGATCCTCGGCACGTGGCTCGTGCGTCGCGAAGGAGGCCGCACCTGGAAGGCCCTGCGTGAGGCCTCGCAGACCGGCCGGATGCCGAGCCGCGAGATCGCCGACGGGGTGCTCGTCCTCATCGGTGGCGCATTCCTGCTGCTGCCCGGATTCGTCAGCGACGTCATCGGGCTGTTCTTCGTCCTGCCCTTCACCCGCGGCTTCGCGCGGCGCCTGCTCGAGGCGTTCATCGCGAGCCGGGTCCTCGTCCGGGTGCCCTTCCCCGGCGGCGGCCAGTCGTCCCCTGGTGCGCAGGGCACGATCCGTGGCGAGGTCATCGACTGAGCGAGCCGCGCGGCATACCTGCCCGTGGCGTTCACACCCGTGGTGGTCCAAGACGCACGTATGCCGTGTGCCCTCGTGGGCACACGGCATACGGCGTCTGTGGGTGAAGACCCTCAGGCGGACTTCTTCTTGCCCGGCTTCTCACCGCGCGACGCGCGCAGGAGGAGCAGGCGCTCCTCGAGGAGCTCCTCGAGCTCGGGGATGGAGCGACGCTCGAGCAGCATGTCCCAGTGGGTCCGGGCCGGCTTCACCGGCTTCGGCTCGGGCTCAGGGCCACCGCCCTGGAAGCTTGGCCTCCTCACCACAGCGGCACTCCCAGACGGCCGGGATCTCGGCCTCGATCGAGAACGGAAGCTCGATGCGGTGGCCCTGGGGGCACAGGTAGGTGGTGATCTGACGCTCGCTCGGGACGACGTTCTCGTCCGTCTCCATGCTGAGGGCGCCGAGTCGGCTGCCGCGCAGGCTGCGTTCTGCCATGGGGTGTCTCCCAACGAATTTCGTGGATCCCGGCGGATGTGCTGCGCCGGGTGTCACAGATGAAACGGCTGAGCATCCGCCGTTGTTCCGGGATCAGCGATGACGTCGCTGCCGCCGTGCGAGGCGCAGGTCCCCCTGTGACCGGAATCACGCCCTTTCGGCGCGACAGATCAGTCTAGCGGACTCAGACGACCGCCGGCACCTCGTTGCCGGCCTCGCGGATGCCCCGGGGCATGTCGACCCTGGCCAGCAGGACCCCACCGAGCACGAAGAAGACGACCAGGGCGAGGATGGCCGGGCGGTAGGAGTCGGTGATCTGGTGCACGACACCGAAGATCACCGCACCGAACCAGCTCGTTCCGCGCTCGAGCGCCTGGTAGAGGCTGAAGAACTCGGCCTCGCGGTCCCGGGGGACCAGCTGCGAGTACATCGAGCGACTCAGTGCCTGGGTGCCGCCCATGACGAGCCCGATGCCGATGCCGAGCGCGAAGAGGGCCCCCAGCGCCTTCTCGGGGACGAAGAAGGCCGAGATGATGACGAGCACCCACATGCCGATGCCCCACAGCACCGTCCGCCAGGCACCGAGCCGGCGAGCGACCTGGCCAAAGATGAGCGCACCGCCGAAGGCCACGAACTGCACCATGAGGAAGAGGGTGAGCATGGTGGTCTCGGAGAAGCCCAGCTCGGCCGTGCCATAGAGGCTGGACTGGCCGATGACCGTCTGGATGCCGTCGTTGAAGAACATGTAGGCGACGAGGAAGAGCAAGGTCTGGGGCAGCCCGAGGAGGTGCTTGAACGTGTCCTTGAGCTGGCGGAAGGTGCCCCCGACCACACCGGCCTTCGCCGCGACGACCGGTCGCTCGACGCCACGCATCTGCCACATCCCCAGGACCGGGATGAGGCTGAACAGCCCCCACCACAGCCCGGCCATGAGCATGCTGATCCGGACCGCCTGCCCGGTTCCGCCGAAGGTCTCCTCGTTGCTCAGCATGAGGAAGTTCACGGCGAGCAGCAGCCCACCGCCGAGGTAGCCCAAGGCCCACCCGCGCGAGGACACCTTGTCGCGGTCGTCCGGGTGGCAGATGCGGACGAGGATCGCGTCATAGACGACGAGCGAGGCTCCGAGGCAGATGCTGGCGATCATGAGCAGCAGCACGCCGAGCTGCCAGTTGGTGCCCTCGACGAAGAACATGAGGGAGGCGGCGACGGCGCCCACACCGGCAAAGGCGCCCATGAGTCGCGCGGGCCTCTTCGTCCGGTCGGCGATCCCGCCCACGAAGATGAGGAGCAGGGCACCGACGAAGGTCGACAGGCCGACCGTGTAGGGGTGCAGGGAGCCCGGGTCGATGGGGAGCCCCAGCACGTTGAGGTCGGTCGTGCAGTCCGCACCCTCGGCCAGTCCCGGGCAGGCAGCCTCCGTCGCGATCGACGTGAGGTAGGGCCCGAACAGCACCGTGGCCGTGGTCGTCACGAAGGCGGAGTTCGCCCAGTCGTACCAGTACCAGGGGCGCTGGTAGGGCGCGTTGCTGGAGTACTCCTCGGCGGTGACCGTGGCCGACTGCGTCGTCATGAGCCGAACTGTGGCACACCGGAAGGGGTGAGCGGGCGAGTACGTCTACTCAGCCTGCGTACTCCCAGTGCCAGGGCTCCGGTGTGGCGCCGGAAGGACCCGCCCAGCTGGGGTGGAACCAGCCGTAGAGCGGAGCGTTCTGCTTCATCCACAGGTGGGCGGGGGAGCCGAAGTTGTTGATGCCGCCGCACAGGTCGAGCGCCATGCCGAGCCCGTGGCGGCTGGTGCCGGGGCGAGCCGCGAAGCGCCCACGCTTGGCCTTGGTGACGTACTGCTGGCTGAGTGAGCGGTAGGAGTCGGTGACACAGATCGGGCTGCCCGTCTGCTTGGCGTAGGCCATGCTCATGGCGTTGTAGGCGGCCGCGGCTCGGGGCGACAGCATCTCGCCCGGCGCCTGCCACAGGGGACAGAGCGCCGACGTGGGGAACATGCCGTTGGGGTAGGCGCCGGAGGCCGTGCTGCACGCCTTCACCACGCCCGCCGTCGGGAGCGCGGACCCGAGCACCTTGGCCAGCTTGGCGTAGGCCGCCTTGGCCTCAGGCGTCTGGATTCCGACGAGGTATGCCGCGATCGGGCCTGCCTTGGCGACGTCGGCGGCCTGTGACTTCTGCAGCGCAGCCAGCTTGGTCTGCTGGGTCTTGACCAGCGCGTCGAGTGACGCCTTCTCGCGGACGATCTTGGCTGCTGCCTCGACGGCGACCTTCTGGGCAGCAGCTCGGCTCGTCGTGAGCTCTCGCTGGCGGGCGGTCAGGGTCCGGACCTCGTCGACGGCCCGCACCCGTTGGTCGGTGAGGTAGGACAGGTCGCCCAGCGGGTCGCCCACCTCAGCCTCGTCGGCGCCCATCGCGTCGAGCATCGAGAGCATCTCGGCACCGGTGCCGCCCTCGGCGTAGGCCTGGAACGCCCACTCGCGAACGATGGCCCGGGCGCGGTCCAGGCGCCCCTGGAGCACGCCCAGCTCGATCTTGGCCTGGGCAGCCGAAGCCGTCGCGGTCTTCTCGGCGGCGCGTGCCTCGGTCAGCGACTCAAGGAGGGCGTTGGACTGAGCGGCCAGACCCTGCAGCTCCTTGAGGGCGAGCGACAGACCGGTGTTGGATGCGGTGATCTGGGCCCAGATCTGGTCGGCGGCGGTGACCTGCTGGGCCAGGTCAGTGGTGGTCAGCAGGTTGTCGGGGTCGAAGGACCGCGGTCCGTCATCGGACTCACCCGGTGCGGGCGGGTTCCACGGCATGCGCGGCGTCGGGGTCGGGTCGGGATCGGGATACGGGTCCGGGCGGGTGGGGGGCGCGTCGGTCGCGGGCGGCGGGGTCGCCGTGGGCGACGTCGTGGTGGATGGCTGCGTGGTGCCCGGCCGGGGCGTTGCTGGAGGTGGCGTCGTGGTCCGAGTCGGCGTCGGCGTCGGCGTCTGAGTCGTAGGCGGGGGTGTCGTCGGGGGAGGCGTCGTGGTCGTCTCTGCGGGCTCGGCCACCGGGGTCGTCGCGCCCGGGTCGACCGGCTCGGCAGCGGCCGAGCCGAAGGTCAGCGCAACGGAGGCCGCAGACGCAGCCACACCTGTCGCGAGTCGCGACAGCCTTCTCCGTTGCATGGTGGACGTTCACTTCCCGGGCGCACGACCTGCGCCCTGCGCTGACCGGGCAGGACCCGATGACTCTCTAGCCCACCCTAGAGGAGGGGGACCGGCCTGTCAGCCGGTTGCCGTCTGTCCGATGGCCTCGGAGACGACCTTGGCCAGGGCTGCGTGCCCGGCATCGTTGGGGTTGGTTCCGCCCGCGACCATCAGATCGGGCTGGTCGACGAGCGGCTGCTTCGTGTCCAGATAGGTGACCCCGGCGGCCGTCGCGGCAGCCCGGACGGCGGACGTCTGGGCCGTCAGTGACTCCGGCACCGGGCGCAGGTCCCACCACGGGTTGACCACGTAGATCTTCGCCTGCGGCAGCGCCTTCTTGAGGTCGCCGAGGGTGTCGCTGACGGCCTGCGAGAAGTCCTCGGTGGGGAGGCCGGCGTCGTTGCCGCCACCTGTGACGACGACGGCGGAGGGCTTTGCCTTCACGACCTCCTCGACCATGCCCTCGAAGTTCGGGCAGGCCGCGTCGCCGCACGAACCCTCGGGCCCCTTGCGCAGGTAGCCCGTGCGGGCGTGGCCGAGGTTCACCTCCTTGAGGCCGAGGTCGGCCGCCACGAGGTTCGTCCAGCGCTTTGCCCGGGTCGTGGCGCTCTTGCCCTCCGCGACCGAGTCTCCGAGGAAGACGACCGATCCCGCCCCGGTGCTCGACGACGCGGACGTTGACGGCGACGGTGCCGTGGTCCCGGACGGCGTCGTCGAACCCGAGGTCTGCGGCGCCGCGGCCTCGGGACCCCGGCTGCGCAGCGAGAACCCCACGAGGATCAGGGTGAGGACGAGAAGTGCGGCCAGTGCGCCGTTCTCGAGGCGGTCGTTCATGCCCAGCAGTGTTCCACGAGTCCACCGGCACTCTGCGGAGGTCTTGTCTGTCCGGTGGCGTGACCTGACCGGACAAGTGGTGACGCTGCGATTGACCACGGTCAGCGGGGCCCCGGATGGTGAAGACGTCACACCTCGCACATCTCGTGGATCACCGTCGCCCCACAAGGAGCATCAATGCGCCGCATCCTCTCCAGGTCTGCCCTGACTCTGGCCGGCAGCCTCGTCGTCGCCCTCGGCGTGGCCGTGCCCAGCAGCGGCTCGGGTGGCCTACCAGCCGCAGCCGCCGCCACGCCTCTCACCGCCGAGGTGAACCCCTTCATCGGGACGCAGGACAACGGGAACACCTTCCCCGGGGCGAGTGCGCCCTTCGGGATGGTGCAGGTGAGCCCCGACACCGGGGGAGAGGGTGGCTACGACTACTCCCAGTCGTTCATCCACGGATTCAGCCAGACCCACCTGTCGGGTGTCGGCTGTCCCGTGGTCGGCGAGCTCCCGGTCATGCCGACGACGGGAGCGGTCACGTCGACCGACCACACGGCATACCGGAGCGGTTTCACCCACGACGACGAAGAGGCGACGCCGGGCTACTACCGGGTGGGGCTCACGAAGTACGACATCGACGCCGAGCTCACCGCGACCGACCGCACCGGCTGGCAGCGCTACACCTTCCCGCAGGGGCAGCAGGCCAACGTGCTCTTCAACACCGCCAAGGCCAACAGCACCGTCTTCGACTCCGAGATCCACGTCGTCGGCGACCGGACGATCGAGGGTCGCATCCACAACGGCAACTTCTGCGCCGGCAAGGACGAGCACACGATGTACTTCTCGGCCCAGTTCGAGAAGCCGTTCGAGAGCTTCGGGACCTGGACCGGGTCGACCCGCACGCCGGGAGATCGTGACGCCTCCACCGTCCGCGGCGGCAACGGTGCCTGGGTGACGTTCCCTGCGGGGACGACGAGCAGCACCCTCAAGGTCGGGCTGCGCTACACCGGCGTGCCCGGTGCCCGGGCGAACCTCGCTGCGGAGACGGGGTCGTCCTTCGACTTCGACGCCACCCGCGCCGCGCTCACCCAGCGATGGGAGAGCCAGCTCGGCAAGGCGCGGATCACGGGAGGGACGTCCGCTCGCCGCACGGCCTACTACTCCTCGCTCTACCACGCACTGCTCCACCCGAACCTCGCCGAGGACGTCGACGGCAAGTACTTCGGCTGGGACGGCAAGATCCACACGAGCGACGGCTGGACCGCTCGCCAGAACTTCTCGCTGTGGGACACCTACCGACCGCAGAACCAGCTGCTCGAGATCCTCGAGCCCGATGTCGCGCGAGACTCCTACCTGTCGATCCTCGCCATCGGTCGTGAGGGTGGCTGGCTGCCCCGCTGGGCCCTGGCCAACAGCGAGACCAACATCATGACCGGTGACCCCGTCACGCCCTTCCTCGTCGAGGGCTGGTCCAAGGGCTTCCTCGCCGGCCACGAGGCCGAGGCCTATGCCCTGCTGAGGCAGAACGCCACCGAGCGACCGCCGGTGGACAGCCAGTTCAACGGACGCAGCGGACAGCACTACTACGAGAAGCTCGGCTACATCCCGTTCGGCCTCGAGCTCGGCACCGACTGCGTGCACCACGGAGGCGACAACGACTGCGTCCACCCCGCGTCGGCGACCCTCGAGTACGCCGTTGCTGACGCGTCGCTGGCACAGATGGCCAAGGGCCTCGGCAAGACCGCCGACGCCGCGATGTTCGACGAGCGAGGACGGAGCTTACCGCAACCTCTTCGACTCCACGACCGGCACGTTCCGCCCGCGTCTCGAGGACGGCACCTGGCTCGACCCCTACGACCCGGTGGAGGCGTCGCACGCCTTCCACGAGGGTGGGGCGTACCAGTACCAGTGGCTCGTGCCGCAGGACCCGGCCGACCTCGTCAAGCTGATGGGCGGCCAGGAGAAGGCGTCCGAGCGCCTCGACGACTTCTTCGCCTACGACAAGCTGCTGACCGACCCCGAGGGCACGGTGCGCAACGACTGGATCGAGGCGACGTATGCCTACTACTCCAAGCCGACCTACAACCCCAACAACGAGCCCGACCTCCTGGCCCCCTACATGTACGCGTGGGTCCGGGAGCCCTCCAAGACCGCGACGGTGGCACGGGCGGCATACACGCTGTTCAACCCGGGACCGGACGGCATGACCGGCAACGACGACCTCGGCACGATGTCGGCGTGGTACGTCATGTCCTCGTGGGGCATCCACCCGCCGATGAGTGGTGCGAACTACTTCGTGGTGTCGAGCCCGCAGTTCGAGCGCACCGACATCACCGTGGCCACCCCGAAGACGGGGACCGCGCGACAGGGCGGCAAGCTCACCATCACCGCACCCGGCGTCTCCGACGACCGCCGCTACGTCCAGTCCCTGACGGTCAACGGCTCGCGCACGACCAAGAGCTGGGTCGGCTGGGACGCACTGCGGTCGGGCGGCCAGATCTCGCACGTCGTCGGTGACACCCCCAGCTCGTGGGGTACCCGTCCCTCCGACGTGCCGCCGTCCGTGTCGACCTCCAAGGGCTCGTCCAAGGTGAGTCTCAGCATGACCGCGCGGCCCAACCCCCTTGTCCTGGGCACTGGTTCGACCTCGGGCAGGTTCGTCGTCGACCTCGTCGGACAGGCGCAGAAGAGCCTGCCCACTCGCGTGTCGGTCGCTGTCCCTGAGGGCTGGAGCGCCACCAAGGCCAGCACCGACGTCGTGCTGAAGAGCAACGGTGTGCCCGCCTCGGCGTCCGTTCCGGTGACGCTGGGCCTGCCCGCTGGTCTCGCAGCCGGGGACCACCAGGTCGTCGTCACGGCGTCAGCGCCGGGCGTCCCCGACGTCGTCCGCACCCTGACCGTGACGCTCAAGGAACCGCTGACGTGCGCGAACGCTGCGGCTCCGTGCGCCGTCGACCTGGGCGCCGAGCGCAACCATGACGGCACGGCAACCGTGTCCGCGACCACCGAGGGCAACTTCGACGGTAGCGGCTGGGCGTTCGACGGAGCGCTGCTCCCGGCCGCCGGCTCGTGGAAGCACGGCGGAGTGGAGTATGCCGTCCCATCGGCTCTCGGGACGACGCCCAACTTCGTGGAGGCGAGAGGACAGACGCTCCTCGTCCCGGCCGGTGCGCGCTCACAGGTGCGACTCATCGGAGCGACCCACAACGGTGACTTGTCGACGGCCCTTCGCGTGACCTACACCGACGGCTCCGTGGCGAACGTGCCGGTCGCCCTGACCGACTGGGCCGCCGGCAGCGGCCACAACGGCAACACCGTCGCCATCGCGATGGACCACCGGATCAAGGGTGGCTCCGGGGTGGACGGTCCGCCGGTTCAGCTGTTCGCGGCCAACGGGGCCACCGACGGTGGCAAGCAGCTGCAGTCGATCACGCTGCCCAACGACCCCCGGTTCGAGGTGTACGCACTGACGCTCCAGTAGGGCTGGCGCTCGTCCACAGGCGGGCGGTCTCTGCGACGTTGTCCACAGATCGCCCGCCCGGGCTGGCGGACCCCGGCCACGCAACCACACGCTGGCACCAGACATTGGTGCCGCGTGCGGCGTGAGCAGGGGAGTGGAACATGACGAGGATCGTCGATCCGACGACGCCGTCCGTCAACACGGTGGAGCTGTCCGGGCGGGTGAGCGGCGAACCCGAGTCACGTGAGCTGCCCAGCGGGGACCAGCTCGTGACCTTGCGACTGGTGGTGACCCGGCCCAAGGGAGGTCCGGTCGACACCATCGACCTGGCCTGCTGGTCGTCGACAACACGTCGGTCCGCCGAGCGGGTGGGCGACGGAGACCAGGTGCACGTCGTCGGCGCCCTCCGTCGCCGCTTCTTCCGGACACCCGGCGGGGCGTCGAGCCGCTACGAGGTCGAGGTGACCAAGCTGTCACGTCGCCGGGTCAGTGGGTGAGCTTGAGGCCCACGACGCCGCCGACGATCATCGCGACGAGGACCAGACGCAATGGTGATGTCGGTTCCTGGCCGGTGACCATCGCATATCCCACGGTGAGGACGGCACCGATCCCGACCCACACGGCATACGCCGTCCCGACCGGAAGGTCGCGCATGGCGAAGGCGAGCCCACCCATGCTGAGGACGAGGGCGATGGCGAAGGTGAGGGTGGGGACGAGTCGGGTGAAGCCCTCCGACCGGCCGAGGGCTGTGGCCCACACGGCCTCCAACACACCGGAGAGGACGAGAACGATCCACGACATGACGAGTTCCTCCTGCGGGCCGTCTTGTCGCGTTGCCGGGTACGGCGCCCCTCGTCCGGGAGCCTGCAGCAGGCTCTCCGACCAAGGTCTCACACGGGGGAGGGGGCGGCAAACAGGCTCGGTCGGGAGGTCACAGCTCGCGTTCGTAGTAGACGGCGAGCGGACCCTCGCCCCGCCCCTCGTGGCAGTCGAAGCCGACGTCCTCGTAGAGGTGACGCGCAGCCTCGTCGTCCTCCGAGGTGTTGAGGTCGGCGTAGACGGCTCCACGGCCGCGGGCGTGGTCGAGCACCTCGGCGAGGAAGGCTCGTCCGATGCCGCGGCCGCGGTGGTCGGGCGCCACGTAGAACTCCGCGAGGTAGGCCTCCTGCCCGGCATCCCACGTCGCCGTCCGGAACCTCAGGATCGCCAGCCCGATGGGTGGGGACCCCGTGAGCAGGACGCTCGTGTCGCCACCCTCCACCAGGCTCTGGAGATGGCCGGCGAGCCACACCGGGTCTGGCGTCGGGTCGTCGTACTCCGTGTTGAAGTCCACCAACAGGTCTGCGGCACAGCGGAACTCATCGTCCGTGCCTGCTGGGAAACTCATCACCATGCCGCGAGGTTAGCGCTCATCGCGACGACCGACCATGGGGGAGTGGGTGCGGGGAGACCATGTGACGTAGCAAGATCGTCAAGGTGGCAGGACACTCGGCGTCGGACGACAGGTTGCGCGACCTGGCGCTGCTGCGACGGGTCCGGGACCGCATGGACCGTGAGTTCGCGCTGCCGCTCAACGTCGAGGCGCTGGCGCGGGACGTGCACATGTCCTCAGGTCACCTGAGCCGGTCGTTCAAGGCGGCGTACGGCGAGTCGCCCTACAGCTATCTCATGACGCGGCGCATCGAGCGGGCCATGTCGCTGTTCCGTCGGGGTGACCTGAGCGTCACCGAGGTCTGCTTCGCGGTGGGGTTCTCCTCCCTCGGCACCTTCAGCACGCGCTTCACCGAGCTCGTGGGTATGCCGCCCAGCACCTATCGCCAGCTGGCCGAGGAGTCCGCCGGTGAGCTGCCCTCGTGCGTCACCAAGGCAGTCACGAGACCGATCAGGAATCGAGAAGCACCGCCGTTCGAGCCCCGCTAGCGTCGGCGGCATGAACCTGAGCATCCATCACACGTTCCTCCCGCACCACGACGCCGAAGCCTCGTTGGCCTTCTACCGAGACGTCCTGGGCTTCGAGGTCCGCAACGACGTGGGCTACGAGAACATGCGTTGGATCACCGTCGGTCCAGCCGGTTCCGGGACGACGATCGTCCTCACGCCGCCCGCCGTGGACCCGGGCATCACCGACGAGGAGCGTGCCACGGTCCTCGAGATGATGGCCAAGGGCACCTACGCGACCATCGTCCTGCAGTCGCCCGACGTCGACGAGACGTTCCACCAGATCCAGGCGACCGGCGCCGACGTCATCCAGGCGCCCACCGACCAGCCCTATGGCGTGCGGGACTGTGCGTTCCGCGACCCCGCCGGCAACCATGTCCGCATCAACCAGGCCTGATCCGGGCCCCTGCCGATGTGCACCCCAGGGGCTCGGTGGCTGACCGAGTCAACGGCTCGTGAGGATCACGAGCTGCTGGGTCGCCCTGGTCATGGCGACGTAGCGGTCCACAGCGCCCTCGACCCCATGGCCGAACCTCTCGGGGTCGACGAGGACGACGAGGTCGAACTCGAGCCCCTTGGAGAGCGCCGGCGTCAGGGACAGCACCCGGTCCGTCGCCTCGAAGCTCGGATCACCGATGACGCAGGCGACGCCGTCGTCGTGCTCGGCGAGCCACCTCGTGAGGATCTTGTCGCGATCTGAGCGCGGGCCGTGGATGACCGGGACACCGGCCCTGCGGATGCTCGTCGGCACGTTGGCGTCCGGCAGGGCTGCCCGGATGACCGGTGCGGCTTCGGCCATGACCTCCTCTGGAGTGCGGTAGTTGATGCTGAGCGAGGCCGTGGTGACCCGGTCGATCCCGATGCGCTCGAGGCGTTGCTCCCAGGACTCCGGGAAACCCTGTCGCGCCTGGGCGCGGTCGCCGACGATGGTGAGGCTGCGGGACGGGCAACGCACGAGCAGCATCTGCCACTGCGCGTCGGTCAGCTCCTGCGCCTCGTCCACCACAACGTGCGCGAAGCGCCCGGCGAGCAGGTCGGCGCCGGCGCTGCGGCCGGCCGTCTCGTCGACGAGGTTCTCGCGGATGTCCGGGTGGCGGAGCATGGTCACCAGACCCTCACCGTCGTCGGCCGCGATGAGGTCGTCGATGACTCTGGCCATCTGCTCGCGCTCGACGGCCGAAGCTGCCTCCTGCCGGCGTCGGCGTCGCGACGCCTCGGGGTCGCCGAGCCGCTGACGAGCCGCATCGAGCAGCGGCAGGTCGGCGAGGGTCCATGCCTGGGCGTCCTCGCGCTGGAGCAGCCGGACCTCGTCCCGGCTGAGCCAGGGGGCGCAACGACGCAAGTAGGCCGGAACCGACCACAGGTCGCCCACGAGGTCGGCGGCCTCGACGAGCGGCCAGGCCCGGTGGAAGGTCTCCACCAGCTCTTCGTTCTGCAGCAGAGTCCGGCGCAGGAGGTCGGGTGGGGCGCCGACCTCGTCGTCCTCGTGCTTCTCGACGAGAATCGTCACGAGCTCGTCCCAGATCTCGTCCCGAGCCTCGTTGTGGGGCGTGCCGGGCGCCGCAGCAGCGAAGGCGACGCTCCAGTCCTCGGGGCTCAACCAGACGTCAGCCCAAGGGGTCTCGACCGTGAGTCCCGCCGTGGGTGGCTCCTCGTAGAGCGCGACCGCTGGCTCGATCGCCTTCACCATGTCGACGGTGGCCTTGAGGCGAGCAACATTGGCATCAGCCTCGATCCGGGCATCGGCACCTTCGGTCACGAGGTCGCGGATGGTGCAGGTGAGCACACCTTCCTCGCCCAGGCTCGGCAGGACGTCGGACACGTAGGCCAGGTAGGGCTGGTGCGGTCCGACGAAGAGGACACCGCCCTTGCGATGGCCGAGTCGCGGATCCGAGTACAGCAGGTATGCCGTCCGGTGCAGTGCGACGACCGTCTTGCCCGTGCCTGGCCCGCCGTCGACGACAAGGGCTCCCTTGGAGCCGGCCCTGACGATCGCGTCCTGGTCGGCCTGGATGGTGCCGAGCACGTCACGCATGCGTTCGGAGCGGCTGCTGGCGAGACTGGCGATGAACGCCGACTGGTCGTCCAGCGCTGCATGGACCTCGAGCCCGTCGGCAGTGAAGACCTCGTCCCAGTAGTCGGTCACCCTGCCCCCCTGCCAGCGATATCGGCGGCGACTCGCCAGTCCCATCGGGTGGGCATGGGTGGCGCCGAAGAAGGGCTCGGCGGCGGGGGAGCGCCAGTCGACCAACAGCCGAGTTCCATCACTGTCGGTGAGTCCCAGCCGGCCGATGTAGACCGGCTCGGCGTCGTCGGCGGGCACGATCCGACCGAGGCACAGGTCGACGCCGTAGCGGGTCAGGGCGCGCAGCCGCGCCGTGAGTCGGTGGATCTCGAGGTCCCGGTCCATGGCGGCCTGACCCGCCCCACCCGGTGAGGATCGGGCCACGGCAAGCCGCTCGGAGAGCTGGGCGATGGACTCCTCGAGACTGGTGGCGACTGCTGCGAAATGCAGCTCGTCAGAAGCGATCTGGCTCTCGTCAGCCTTGGGGGAGAGGTACTCGGGAAGGTGGAAGAAGGGGGTGGTCGTGGTCGTCACTCAAGCGCTCCGTCCGGCCGGAACCTCCGGCCACGACCTGAAATTCTGGACACGAACAGCCGCTTGCAGCAAGGCCCCCCATGCGCTATACCTTGGAAGTGGAAGGACGCGTCGAGCGTTTCTTCCTTTTTTTCTGCCTTGGCCCCGAAGCCGACCGACGCGTCTGGCGTCGATCGGACCCATCACCTTCTGGCGCCCGGATACTGGTCGGCAAAGGCGTTCAGCGCATTCAGGTAACGACCGCCCATCTCGATGCGCGTGACCTGGCGGTACTTCCAGAGTTCGACCCCTTCGGCCCACACTCCGTCGCGGCCCACGTAGTGCAGGTCGAAGGCCTTGTCTCGCAGCTTGACCAGACGGCCGATGGATGCGCGGACGGAGCTCGCAGCGGCCTGTGAATATTCAGTGGTTCCCGTGGGTGCGCACGATCGTCATTACGCCGATAATCGACATTATGTCAAGTAACGCTAGTTCGGACATTGGGCGGCCTCCCCTCTAGGCCCAAACGTAGAGCCCTTGACCACTCCCACGGACCATGGCGCCCGACGGAATGACGCCGTCGTCACTGCTGCATCCGCGGGTCCTGGGTGGGGTCGGCATACATCCGAGGACAGCCGTGCTCGGCGGCCTGAGGACGCAGCTCGAAGTGCCAGGGCTCGTTGCGGTAGATCTGACACAGCCCGTGGTCGGCGCCGTGCTCGGCCAGCCACGTCGTCGCAGCCGAAGGTCCCAGATCGACCGCCGCCCCGGCGACGTGGGCCGACGTGCTCGGCGTCGCCACCCAGCGGGCCGCCTCGGCCCTGGAGCCGTAGCGGCGGATCGCGTCTCGAAGGAGCCGCTCCTGGTGATCCGCAGAGCGCCAGCCGCTGTTGACCACGAAGGCAACCCCCTCCCTCTGCGCCTCCCCCGCCGCCCGGCGGAGGGCGTCTGCGAGGTCCGGGTCCAGGTTGCGCACCGCCGAGACGTCGGTGTCGAAGACCGTCGCACCGTCACGCACGTCGGCGGTCGGCGGCAGTCGTGAGGGGGCAGCCACGATCACCACCTCGGACGACGCGGACGTCCCGTCCGTCGCAGAGGACGAAGGCCCCTGCAGGTGGTTGCCCACCACTGCCACCATCGCTGCGACGAGCAGTGGGCCACCCAGACGCAGCCCCCACCGATGGCGAGGCTTCGTTCTGCTGGCAGGTTCTCGAGAGGTCATGACGCCAGTCAAGGCACCACCGCGTTGCCATCGCGTATGCCGTTTTGGATACGCCGCGGATATGCCGCCCGCCCTAGCATCGACGGCATGCGTGTCTTGATCGTCGAGGACGAGCCCCTCATGGCCGAGGCCATTCGCGACGGGCTGCGGCTGGAGGCCATCGCCTCCGACATCGCGACCGACGGTGACCTCGCCCTCGAGCTCCTGGGCATCAACACCTATGACATCGCGGTCCTCGACCGAGACATCCCGGGCCCGTCCGGCGACGAGGTGGCCGGACACATCGTCCGTTCCGGCAGCGGCATACCCATTCTCATGCTCACCGCGGCCGACCGCCTGGACGACAAGGCGTCCGGGTTCGAGCTCGGGGCCGACGACTACCTCACGAAACCCTTCGAGCTCCAAGAGCTCGTCCTGCGTCTCAGGGCTCTCGACCGTCGGCGTGGTCACAGCCGCCCACCCGTGCGTGAGATCGCCGGGGTGAGGCTGGACCCGTTCCGCCGAGAGGTCTTCCGTGACGGTCGCTACGTCGCCTTGACGAGGAAGCAGTTCGCCGTGCTCGAAGTGCTCGTCAGCGCCGAGGGGGGCGTCGTCAGCGCCGAGGAGCTGCTGGAACGGGCGTGGGACGAGAACGCCGACCCGTTCACCAATGCCGTGCGCATCACCGTCTCGGCCCTGCGCAAACGGCTCGGTGAGCCCTGGGTCATCGCGACGGTCCCAGGCGTCGGCTACCGCATCGACACGCCCTCCGGCACGGCACCTGAGCGAGCGGATCATGGATAGAGCCGCCGGACCGAGCGTTCGGCTCAAGCTCACCCTCAGCTATGCCGGGTTCCTCATGGTCGCCGGCGCACTGTTGCTCGCCGTGGTGTGGGTCTTCCTCCTGCGCTACGTGCCCGACGTGACCACCGGACCCGGGCCCGGACCTGCAAGGTTCGTGCCCAACCGCTCCGACCTCCAGCGCGCGTTCGTGCCCAAGGCGGCGTGGGCCATGGCCGCCCTGCTGTTGTTCGGCCTCGTCGGCGGCTGGGTCCTCGCCGGGCGCATGCTCGCTCCCCTGTCCCGCATCACCCGTGCCACCCGCCTCGCCGCCGAGGGCTCCCTGACCCACCGGATCGGGATGGAAGGTCGCCAGGACGAGTTCCGTGAGCTCGCCGACGCCTTCGACACGATGCTCATCCGCCTTGAGGCACACGTCGCCGAGCAGGAGAGGTTCGCGGCCAACGCCTCTCACGAGCTGCGCACGCCGCTCGCGATCACCCAGACGCTCCTCGAGGTGGCCCGCCAGGACGCGAACCGCGACCCCATCGAGCTCATCGACCGTCTCCACTTCGTCAACTCCCGCGCGATCGACCTCACCGAGGCCCTGCTCGTCCTGAGCCGCGCCGATCGAGGGTCGTTCGTTCGAGAGCCGGTCGACCTGTCCCTCATGGCCGAGGAGGCAACGGAGACGCTGCTGCCTCTGGCGGAGCGACGCGGACTGACCATCGAGACGTCCGGCTCCCCCTCCCCCACCCTCGGCTCACATGCCCTGCTGCTGCAGCTGACGACCAACCTCGTGCACAACGCGATCGTCCACAACCTGCCGGACGCCGGCACCGTGTGGGTGACGACCGGAGTGGGACCGTCGACCGCGTGGATCATGGTCGAGAACACCGGCGTCCAGCTCTCCCCCGACTTCGTGCGCATGCTGGTGGAGCCGTTCCAGCGTGGGACCGAGCGCATCCGCACCGACCACGCAGGTGTCGGCCTGGGCCTGACCATCGTCCAGAGCATCGCCCGGGCTCATGACGGAACACTGACTCTCACACCCCGCGCGAGCGGCGGACTGTCCGTGAAGGTGAGCCTCCCCCTCGCCCCTCACCTCACCGACGGGTGAAGACGAGGTCGAAGTCCTTGCGCCATGTGGAGCCCTGGTCCTCGGAGGCCTCCCAGCGGCCGTCGAGCCGGTCCGGCATGACGTCCGCGACGAAACGCTGGTACATGTCGGGATCCTCGCGAAGCAGGGTCCACCGTGAACCGTCGAAGGTCATGTCGAAGACACGGCAGACGCCTCGTTCGTCGTGGTAGAGCGCGATGAGCTCGTCCCGGGCGTCGCTGCGTCCGAGCACCAGGACCTGCTCGCTCGTGGCCTCCCCGACATCTCCCTGCATCGTCCACCGGGCGACGAGGAAGGCATCGGCCAGCCACTCGATCGTCGCGGATCCCGGCACCTCCTGGTCGGCCGGCTCCAGGAACCATGCGTTGGTCAGCGTGGTGTCCCACGACCCCACCAGGACGTCCAGGCGGTCCAGGTCCTTGTTGCGCATTGATGCCTCCATCTGTGTCGGGTTGCTGCCGGGTTGCACCAGGCTCGATCAGGCGCCTGCGAGTCGTGACGACGGCATGGTCATGACGAACGGCGCCGGCGAGTCGAACCCCAGCCGCCGATAGAACGCCACCGCAGCGAGGTTCTCCTCGCCGACCCTCAGGTGGACGCCGGGCACGCCCAGACGTCCCAGTTCCGTGGCCAGCGTCCGCAGGAGCTCTCGACCGAGGCCGCGCCCCTGGGCTTGCGGCAGCAGATCGACGTGGAGGTGCGCGGGGAAGGCAGAGTCATCGGCGTGCGAGAGCATCAGCTCCGGTCGGGTGCCGCCGGCGAAGAGCCACTCCTCGTCTGCGCGCGCTGCCACGTCACCGTGCCGGCTCACGAACTCGTCCATCCACGAGCGGCGCCACCAGGCCACGAAGTCGGCGGTGTCAGGAACCGCGACGACGTACCCCGCGGCACCATCGCCCTCATCCACGACCCAGGCAAGACCCTGCGGGTATCGCAGGTAGGGCTCGAGGTAGACGTCCGGCAGGAGACCGTCGTCGGACCACCGGCCGGTCGCGTCGGTTCCGTTGTCGCCGGTGAGCAGGCAGACGCGGCGCATCGCCTCGAGGTCCTGGAGGGTGGCTCGCCGGATCGTCACGCCACGACCGTAGTGCGGTCCGTCATTCGGGGGGAAGGCGTGCGAGCAGCTCGCCGTGGACGATGGCGAACCAGGCGTCGGGGGCGGTGCTCCAGCGCCGCCAGCCGTCGCCGATTCGTGCCAGCTGCTCGGCATCGACCCCGTGCTCAGCGGCCTGCTCCGCGAACACCCTGCCCACATAGCGCTCGGCCTGGCTCTCGCCCCACCAGCGGCAGGCGCTGTCGTCGGCGTAGGTCCAGACACTCGTCGACAGGCGGACGTCACCCAGTCCCGCAGCCCGGGCCCAGCCCCGCAGCCGGCGCCCGGCATCGGGTTCGGCACCGTTGCCCCGGGCGACGTCCCGATAGATGGAGCGCCACTCGTCGAGCTCTGGCACCTCGGGAAACCAGGCCATCGCCGCGTAGTCGGCGTCGCGGGCCGCCACCCATCCACCGGGCCGACAGACCCTGACCATCTCGGTGAGCGCCTTGACCGGGTCCGTCACGTGTTGCAGGACCTGGTGGGCATGGACGACGTCGAAGCTGTCGTCGTCATGGGGCAGGTCAAGGACGTCGGCCTGCTCGAATCTCGTCGTCGTGTCGCCTCGACGGGCAGCCTCGTCCCGCGCCGCCGCGAGCGGACCCGCGACCGGCTCGATCCCGACCACCTCTCCGGGAGCCACGACCTCGGCCAGGTCGAGCGTGATGGTGCCCGGTCCACAACCGACGTCGAGGACCCGCATCCCCGGTTCGAGGACGGGCAGCAGGTATCTGCACGAGCTCTGCGCGGTGCGTCGTCCGTGCGAGGCGAGAGTGGCGGGCTCATGACCCTGCGTGTAGCGGTGCCGGCCCTCCCCCACCGACTGCGACCCGGCAGGGCTCGTCACGACAGCCCCCGATGCGCCGACCACAGCGCGCTCGCGCGAGTTGCCGCAGCATCGATGAGCGCCACCAGCTCGGGTCGGTCCGGCACGCGAAAGGATGTGTAGCCACCGCGACCACCCGCCACCGGCCGCCCGTAGGCCTTGGCGGCGACGTGCCCGTCCGGCAGGAGGCGGATGTTCAGCGACAGCAGGAGGAACTCCTCGCCCCGACGGGTGTCGCGCCACTGCAACGCCTCCGGGACGGCGACGTTGATGGCCAGGGCGCTGACATCGACGTCGGCGCCCTCGGCGGGAGGTGGATCCTCGGCGGTCATGGGCTCATCCCCTCGTCACACGTGCAGGTGGATCGACATCGACACCGTGACGACGTCGCCGAGCTCGACGGACTCGGCCAGCCGCACCCGGTCCTTGAGCGGCACCACGTAGCCACCGTCCTTGGGCCACAGGGAGGTCGTCCACTCCGTCGCACCGATGCGCAACGTCACCGGCACCATCCCCCATCCGTAGCTGACGAGCTCGGCCGCCTCGCGGACGTCGTCGTGCAGCTCCTCGGGCACCGACACGAAATGGAAGGGAGCCGGCCCGCGCCACTCCCAGACCTCACCCGTGAGCTCCAGCTCGACGACGTCGCTGATCACGCCCGCCAACCTAGCCTCGTCAACCCGACCCGGCCACCACCGACCAGAAGCAGCCACTCCCCCAGCTGGTCCGCAAAGTCTTGACCCCGGCATACCAACTCTTGACTCGGCAGAGACCCTGCGTTGACCGCGGCCTTCCTAGGCTGATGGGCGCTGCGGCGGTGAGGATCAGGGAGTTCTTCACTCCACCGCGGTCGCGCCTGCTCGATTTCCTCCCGGGCAGGTCGTCGTCGTCACCCCCACCGGTCCAGGGGCTCAGGCACCGGTGGGGGTGACGCACGTCAGGGAACGATCTCGAGCAGGTGGGCGCGCTCCTGCCCGATGGGGGTGAAGCCCTCGCGCAGCAGGACCGGGAGCGACTGGGTGCGTCGCGCCTTGGTCACCGCGGTGTGGCACCGCGCCGTGGAGGCGAGGTCGAGCCGCGCAGCCAGCATGGCGGCATACACACCGCGTCGGCGGGCGTGCGGCAGGACGGCCGCTCCCACGAGGGGCGCCACGCCGTACTCGAAACCCACACGCGCCCGCCCGACCGGCACACCGTCGAGCCACCCCACGACCCAGGCGGCTGCTCCGCGCTCGAGCTCGTCGAGCACCTCCGCGAGCAGCGCGGCGCGGTCCGGCGGCTGCGGGTTGTCGAACACCTCGACGCCGATGTCGACCACGGCGTCGAGGCTGGCCGCATCCTGGACGAGGGTGACCCGCACACCCGGCGCGATCGACGGCGGTGCGTCGCCCACGGCGCGTGCGACACACACCTGGTCCTCGATGGTGCTCGCTCCCGCCGCCAGCACGAGCTCCTCCAACCCGACGGGTGTCGAGTCGTCGCGGAACCACCACTCCGCGCTGCGCGCTCCGGACATCCGCAGGTATGCCGTGAGCTCACCGAAGAGCTCGTCCGCGTCGCGGTCCGACCGGGTCCAGTGGACGACGAACGGCCGCTCCGGCTCGGGCGGGTAGTGGCTGATGAGCGCGTCGTGGTGGCCGAGCGTCACGTAGCCCCGGCTCGGCGCCACACCGTGCCGGGTGATCGACTGCAGGACGAGGTCGGGGAACGTCGGCTCAGCCACGCGGTGACCCCTCGCTCACGCCTCGAAGCGGCTCGGGTCACCCGCACCCACGCGCAGCACCTCGGCGCCGTCGCCGGAGAGGTCGACGACCGTGGTCGGCTCGGTGCCGCACTCCCCCGAGTCGATGACGACGTCGACCACGTGGTCCAGCTCCTCCTTGACCTGCCAGCCGTCGGTCATGGGCTCGCTCTCGCCCGGGAGGATGAGGGTCGACGTGAGCATCGGCTCGCCCAGCTCGGCCAGGAGTGCCTGCACGACGGGGTGCTCCGGGATCCGCACGCCGACGGTCCTCTTCTTGGGGTGAAGCACCCGACGGGGCACCTCACCCGTCGCGGGGAGGATGAACGTGTAGGGGCCCGGGGTCGAGGCCTTGACGGCTCTGAACACCGCGTTGTCGACGTGCACGAACTGGCCGAGCTGAGCGAAGTCGGCGCAGACCAGGGTGTAGTGGTGCTTGTCGTCGAGCCGACGGATGTCGCGGATGCGGTCCTTGGCGCTCTGGTTGCCCAGTGCCGCTCCCAGGGCGTAGCCGGAGTCGGTCGGGTAGGCGATGAGCCCACCTTCTCGCAGGGTGTCGACCGCCTGCTTGATGGCTCGGGGCTGCGGGTCGACCGGGTGGACGTCGAGATATCGCGCCACGGCTCAGTCCTCGCGCATCGTGATCGGGGTCCCCAGCTGGACGGTGCGCGACACGGTGCACAGCCGGTCGCGGGACTGGGCGATCGACCGCGGCAGCATCTCGCGCGCCTTGTCGCCCTCCGGGCCCTCCGGGAAGCGCACCCTGAAGGTCACCTCGAGGTCCTCCATGTGGTTGCCCTTCTCGGCGCTCTTGGCCTTCTCGCCCTCGCTGACGACCACGAACTCGGTCGGTTCGGCGCGCTTGGCGGTGATGAAGTCGACGTCCACGGCGCTGCACCCGGCGATGGCCGTGAGCAGCAGCTCGACGGGGGTGAAGTCGTCGGACTCCCCCGTGCCGATGTGGATGGTTCCACCGCGCACGTTGGTGACGTCGAACTCGCCGTGGCTCGTGCGGCTCAGTGTGACGGAGCGGTGCCCCGGTCCGGTGCCACCGGTCTCTGCGGTCGGGTCGGGCTGTGTCACGTGGTGCTCCACTTCTTGTCGATGGCGCGCACGACCTTGAGGTCGCGCGAGGTGAAGGTCGTGCCGGCCAGACGTTCCAGCCTGGGGCCACCCAGCTTGGGGGCGGCGAAGTTCCCGGCCAGCTCGAGCAGGAGGTCCCGGCCCACGACACGGCAACGTTCCGGTGTGTCCGCGTATGCCGTGAGCGCACCTTGCGCTGTCGCGCTCACCGCACCCTTGGCGAACGCGACGTATCGCCGCGCCTGGTCGTCGAGGAGCGGAGGGGTCGCCTCGATGGCCTGCACGAGCGCACGGAGCTCAGCGGGTGAGCGGACCATGGTCGGCACCTCGAAACCACGCCACTCGCGCAGGAGCTCCTCGATCGCAGCCTCGACCTTGGCGGACGAACGCATCCTGGACGTGAGGGCGATGTTGCCGGTGTGGATGTGGGTCTGCACCTCGGTGAAGCCGGCTGACTCGAGCCGATTCCGCAGCTCAGCCATCGGCACCTTGTGATGGGCACCCAGGTTGATGGCACGCAGGAAGGCCAGGTGACGCGGCATACGAGGATCCTGCCAGAGCGGGGCGGAGGCAGAGCCGTCCCTCACCCGCGGGTGGCGGAGGTGGTGAGGCTCCTGCCAGAGTGAGCCACATGACTGGTCCACCTGCTGTCCCCGAGGGACGCATCGTCCTCGTCCGCCACGGCAAGACCGAGTGGAGCGAGTCGGGTCAGCACACCGGCACGACGGACATCCCTCTCACCGAGCAGGGAGAGGCCGATGCCCTGACCCTGGGCGAGCGGCTGTCGGGCTTCGACTTCGGTCTCGTCCTCACCTCCCCCATGCAGCGCGCCCGTCGCACGGCGGCCATCGCCGGGTTCCCCTCTCCCGAGGTCGATCCCAACCTCGTCGAGTGGGACTACGGAGCCTACGAGGGCCGCACGACCAAGGAGATCCGGGCCGAGCTCGGCTACGACTGGGCGGCGTTCGAGCACGGTGTGCCCGCCGGGGAGAGCCCCGGCGAGACGGTGGAGGAGGTCGCTGCCCGGGCGTCACGGGTCCTGCTGCGGGCCGCGCCGGTGGTGGCCTCGCGAGACGTGCTGCTCTTCGGGCACGGCCACGCCCTGCGGGTGCTGGCCGCCGTCTTCCTGCGCGAGCAGCCGAGGTTCGCCGCCAAGCTGCTGCTCGACGCGGGATCGGTCAGCGTGCTCGAGTACGAACGCGAGCAGCCCGCGATCAAGCTGTGGAACAGCCTGGGCTGAGCCCTGGTGGGGCCGAGCCTGGAGGCGGGCTCAGGGCAGCGGGCTCAGGGCAGCGGCCAGGTGTGGACCGGCTCGTTGGTGCCCATGTGCTCGGTGTAGAGCTCGAGCATCTGGTGCAGCGCCGTGCGCCGGTCGGAGCCGCGCTCCTCGAAGCGCCGGACCGTGTCGGTCTGCCAGGTGGCGCCGTTGGCGCCGGCCTGGCACCGCGCCTCGATGATGCCGAGGAACCTGTCCCGCACCGCCTGGGAGACACCCCACTCCTGCAGCCCCTCGTGGGCGAGCGGCAGGAGGTGACGCAGGACGAGCTCGTCGGCCCCGACCTCGCCGAACCCGGGCCAGTAGAGGCGTGCCTCGATGCCGTCACGGGCCCCGCGGTGGAAGTTCTCCTCGCAGGCCGCGAAGCTCATCTTGGTCCACACGGGACGCTCGGTCGACGCCAGCTTGCGCACGACGCCGTAGTAGAAGGCGGCGTTGGCCATGGTGTCGGCGATCGTCGGGCCGGCGGGGAGCACCCGGTTCTCGACCCGGAGGTGGGGCCGCCCCTTGACGATGTCGTAGATGGGCCGGTTCCAGCGGTAGACCGTGCCGTTGTGCAGTCGCAGCTCGGCCAGGTCGGGGGCCTCCCCCGCCTCGAGCTTGGCCATCGGGTCCTCGTCCGTCGTCTCGGCGAGGAGCGCCGGGAAGTAGCGCGAGTTCTCCTCGAAGAGGTCGAAGATCGAGGTGATCCAGCGCTCACCGAAGAAGACGCGCGGTCGCACGCCCTGGTTCTTCAGCTCGATGGGCCGGGTGTCGGTCGCCTGCTTGAAGAGCTCGATCCGGGTCTCGGCATGGAGCCGTTGACCGAAGAAGAAGGGCGAGTTCGCGGCCAGGGCCACCTGGACGGGTGAGACCGCCTGCGCGGCGTTCCAGTGGTCGGCGAAGTCGGAGGGGGCCACCTGGAGGTGCAGCTGGACACTCGTGCACGCGGACTCGGGTGCGATCGAGTCACAGTAGGTCGCCACCCGTTCGCCTCCCGGACCGGTGATGTCGAGGAAGATGTCCTCCCCACGGGCGACGAAGATCGAGTCGTTGAGGGCGGTGTAGCGGTTGTTGTCGCTGATCCACTCCCCCTCGTAGTGCTCCGGCATGATCGTCGGCAGGATGCCGATCGTCACGAGCCGCGAGCCGACCTCTCGTGCCTTGCCGTCGGCGGCGTTGAGCGACTCACGCAGGTCGCTCTCGAGCTCGAGGGCGGAGTCGCCGGGCAGCGGCCGCGGGAGCACGTTGAGCTCGATGTTGTACTGCGCCAGCTCGGTCTGGTAGCCGGGGTCCGCGATGGCCGAGAGCACCTCGGCGTTGGCGAAGTGCGGGTCGAAGTCCTCGTTGACGAGGTTGAGCTCGATCTCGAGACCGGTCAGGGGTCGGTCGAACTCGAACGAGTGCTGGCCCAGCATCCGCTCGAAGACGTCGAGGTTCTGCCGCACCTTCTCGCGATAGCGCTGCCGCTCCTCGCGTGTGTAGCTCTGCGCGCTGACCTCAGCACCCACGCCCATCACCTCCCGATCTCATCGTGGTTCGTCTGCTCGGAGGCCGAGTCAATCACCATCCGAGCACAGCGCGCGAACGGAACGTGGGCGAATCCGCGTTTCGGTCACGGGGGCTGTCGGCGCCCCCACCTAGCCTCGGTGACGTGCGCATGATCCACACCTCCGACTGGCACCTGGGACGGGCATTTCACCAGGTGGGGCTGCAGGGCGCCCAGTCCGCCTTCCTCGACCACCTCGTCGAGGTCGTGCGCTCCGAGTCCGTCGCCGCGGTGGTCGTCTCCGGTGACATCTACGACCGGGCCCTGCCCGCGCCCGACACGGTGGCCATGCTCTCGGACGCGGTCGAGCGGCTCATCGACGCGGGGGCCGCCGTCGTGCTCTCCAGCGGCAACCACGACTCCGCCATCCGACTGGGGTTCGCCTCGCGCCTGCTCGAGCGCTCCGGCCTGCACATCCGCACGAGCATCGACGACATCGGCCGCCCCGTCGTCGTCGGTGACGTCGCCATCCATGCGCTCCCCTACCTCGAGCCGTCCCTGTCGGCCGGCCCCTTGGGCACCGGCGAACGCACCCACGCCGGCGTGCTCCGCGCAGCGATGGAGCGGGTGCGCTCCTCGCTCGCGGCCGGCGGTGCGCGACGCTCCGTGGTCATGGCGCACGCCTTCGTCACCGGAGGCGCCACGAGCGAGTCCGAGCGTGACATCTCCGTGGGTGGTGTCGCGGCTGTGCCCCCCGAGGTCTTCGCCGGGGTCGACTACGCAGCCCTGGGCCACCTGCACGGCCGTCAGCAGGTGTCGGAGTGGGTCCGCTACTCCGGGTCACCCGTGGCGATGTCGTTCAGCGAGGCGAGCCACACCAAGGGGTCCTGGCTCGTCGACCTCTCGGGCGAGGCCCCCGTCACCGACTTCGTGGCGGCTCCCGTCGAACGTCCCCTCGTCCTGCTCCGCGGCACCCTGGACGATCTGCTCGGGGACCCGCGTCACACGGCCGCCGAGTCCGCGTGGGTCCAGGTCACCCTGACCGACCCGATCCGTCCGCTGGGAGCCATGGAGCGCCTGCGGGTCCGCTTCCCGCACACCCTGGACCTGCGCTTCGCTCCCACCGGTTCGGTCACGACGATGAGCGCGTATGCCGCGTCGCTCACCGAACGCTCGGACCTCGACGTGTGCTGCGACTTCCTCACCCACGTCCGCGGCGGGCACGGCCCCGACGAGGACGAGCGGCTGCTGCTCGGCCGGGCCGTCGAGGGGGCCAGGCTGCGTCGATCGGCCGGTGAGGACGAGGGCGGCACGTCCACCCACCGGGTCACGGGGGCGGCATGAGGATCCACCGCCTGAGCGCGACCGC
Organism: Knoellia sp. AC549; assembly: GCF_979258975.1. Classification (NCBI taxonomy): domain Bacteria; kingdom Bacillati; phylum Actinomycetota; class Actinomycetes; order Micrococcales; family Intrasporangiaceae; genus Knoellia; species Knoellia sp. AC549. The sequence continues at coordinate 3,592,692 of NZ_OZ409890.1, read as the reverse complement.
CTTCGGTCCGTTCCCCGACGAGATCTCCGTCGACTTCGACGTGCTGACCTCCGCCGGGCTGTTCCTCATCCACGGGCCGACCGGTGCCGGCAAGACCAGCCTCCTCGACGCGATCTGCTTCGCGCTCTTCGCCGACGTCCCCGGCCTGCGCGACAAGCGGGGCATCGTGAGCGACCACGCCGCCCCCACCACGAGTCCCTCGGTTGAGCTCGAGTTCACCTGTGGCACACGCAGGTTCGCGATCCGCCGGTCGCCCGCTCACGCGCGACCCAAGAAGCGTGGCACCGGCACGATCGAGGCTCCCGCCACGGTGGTCCTGTCCGAGCTGCGTGGTGGTGACTGGACGGTCGTCTCGACCCGCAACGACGAGGCCGCCGAGGTCCTCCACGACGTGCTCGGCATGGGCAAGGAGCAGTTCGCCAAGGTGGCCATGCTCCCGCAGGGTGAGTTCGCTGCGTTCCTCACCGCCAAGGACGACGAGCGACGGGCCCTTCTCGAGAAGCTCTTCGACATCACGCGCTTCGCCGACGTCGAGGAGTGGCTCGTCGACGCACGCCGCGCGAGCGATGCGGCGGTCACCGAGCTGCGGGCGGGCATCGACACCGACCTCGCCCGCCTCGCCGATGTCGTGGCCGCGAGTGGTCTTGACGACTCCGCCCTCGATGGTGACACCGAGGCCGTGCCGGGTGCTGACGATCGCACGCTCGCGGGTCGCCCGGCCCTCGACCCGACGTCGCCGGACGGGATCCGAGCCTTGCTCGACGCCATCGGCAGAGACCTCGACGAGCGGCTCTCCGAGGCCATGGTCGCCCTCGACGCTGCCGTGGCGTCTGAGGCGTCCGCCGCCACCGAGGCCGAGCGCGCTCGCAGCCTCACGGCCCTGCGGGAGCGGGCCAGAGTCGCTCGCGCCACCCTCGCCGACCTCGACGAGGTCCACGACGACATCTCCGCTGCCCGGCTCACCCACGACGCGGCCAGCCGCGCCGCCTCGGTCCGTGGCCACCTCGTCGCCATGGCCCGCGAGGCCACCGAGCTCGAGCGCGCCACGACGGCCCTCGACGCAGCCATGGCTCGCGTGCGGTCCCTCAGCCCAGGGGCTGTGGATCCCACGGCCCTGCTCGACGCCCTGGAGGGTCATGACGACACCCTGCGCGAGCTGGTCCGCCTCGAGGCAGCCCGTGGCCTGCGAGCCCGGCAGGCCAGTGACCACCTCGACGCCATCACGGATGCCACCCGAGTCCTCGAGAGCGCCGACGCCGACCGTGCCGCAGCCAAGGACCACCTCGTCGAGGCCGAGTCGGTGGTTGCCGATGCCCTCGAGGCCGAGGCCTCCCGTGAGGGAGTGGACAGTGCTGCCGAGGTGGCTCACGACAGGCTGCGGCTCGCTCGCCGCGTGGTCAAGGACGAGGTCACGGTGTCAGGTCTCGCCACCACTGCCGCGCAGGCCCGCTCGGCTGCTCAGGATGCCCGCGACCACGAGCAGGACGTCGTCTCGCGGCGGTTGTCGCAGATGGCGGCAGAGCTGGCCGAAGGCCTGGTCGACGGCGAGTCGTGTCCGGTGTGTGGTGCCGACGAGCACCCGGCGCCGGCTCGCCAGGGCAACCGGGTGGGCGCGACCGAGCTCGACGAGGCGCGGCGCACCCATGCTGCCCTGACGCGTGCGCACCAGCAGGCCGAGACCGCGGCTGCAAGCGCACAGGCGCTGCTCAGCGAGGCACTGCGAGTCCTCGGCGTCGACTCCGTGCGCGACCTCGACCTGCGGACCCTGACCGACGAGTCCGCGTCCGCGGCAGCACGGCAGGCGCAGGTGCGGACCCGTGCCGCGCAGCGGATGTCGGGCGAGCAGCGCCTCGTTGACGCCCGCGCCGAGCTGCAGCGAGTCGACGAGGCCGTCACCGCTGCGCAGCAGGACCTGGCCCGCGCCACCACCGTGGCCGAGCAGGCCCGAGCAGCCGACGCCGCCGACGCCGCCGCCATCGGCGCGCTCCTCATGGGCCACTCGACCTGCCCCTGCACCTCCTCCACCGCGGCAGCGGGAGCTCGCGCAGAGTCGGTGCCAGCTGCGTCGGGCGACCCCGCAGGCACGACCCGAGACATCGTCCGGTCGCACGAGAGCATGGTCGTGACGACCCGGGCCTGGGAGCAGGCCCGGGCCCGCCACGACGAGTCCTCGTCACGACTTGCCTCCGCTGCCGAAGCCGGGGAGGCCGCGGCTGCCGAGGCCGGGTTCGCCTCCCTCGCCGACGCCTCCGCCGCGGCGATGCCACCCGCGGCCCTCGACCGGCTTCGCGACCGGCTGCACGACCACGACCGGGCACGCTCCTCCGCCAACGCCGTCCTCGGGGACGCCGACGTCGTTGCGGCCGAAGCCGCTCCGGTGCCGGACCTCGACGCCGTCGTGTCGGCCGCGCAGCAGGCACGCTCGATCCTGCTCGCGGCGCAGTCCACCCAGACCGAGGCCAGCGCGGCCCGCCGGGCGTTCACCACCGTGCGGTCGAGCCTCATGGCGGGCCTCGATGCCGCCGGGCCGGCCCTGACCCACCACCACCGGATCAAGGAGCTCGCCGACACCTTCACCGGCGGCGGGCTCAACAACACCCTGCGCATGCGGCTCACCTCGTTCGTGCTCGCCAGCCGACTCGACACCGTCGCCCGGCTGGCCAACGAGCGGCTCCGCATCATGGGTGACGGTCGCTACACGCTCGAGCACTCGGACCGGTTGGCCGCGCGCGGGGCCCGCAGTGGGCTGGGGCTCCGCGTCCTCGACCAGTGGACCGGGGTGAGCCGCGAGACCTCCACCCTGTCCGGTGGTGAGGCCTTCATGGCCTCACTCGCCCTCGCCTTGGGGCTGGCCGACGCCGTGCGCGAGGAGTCGGGTGGCTTCGACCTCGGCACCCTGTTCGTCGACGAGGGCTTCGGCACTCTCGACGACGAGAGCCTCGAACAGGTCATCTCCGTCCTGGACTCCCTGCGCGAGGGTGGGCGAGCGGTCGGCGTCGTCTCTCACGTCGGCGAGCTCCGCAGCCGGATCACCAGCCAGCTCGTCGTCCGCAAGAGCGCCAGCGGCAGCACCGTCGCGCTCTCGACCCCCGGAGCCGAGAGCGCCGCGTGACCGGCTGACGGTCAGGAGTCAGCGACTTTCCGGGCCGTAACGCGGAGGGGGTTCCATGCTCTCAATGGCGTATGCCGCCGCTCTCCGGCCGCGCGCCGACCCGCGCCAGTCGAGAGGAGAGAACTCGCCGCCTCCGTCGTGGTGGAGACGGCGAGTTCTCTCCTCTCGACCGGCTGTTCGGGCAGCTCAGTCCTCGAATGCCTCCGGCGGCGGGCACGAGCAGACGAGGTGGCGGTCGCCGTAGGCACCGTCGATGCGGCGCACCGGCGGCCAGTACTTCGCGAGCGGGTCGACGCCCTTGGGGAAGGCAGCATCCTGCCGGCTGTAGTCGACGTCCCAGTCCCCTGCCAGCGAGACCGCCGTGTGCGGCGCTCCGCGCAGCACGCTCGTCGCAGCGTTGCCGGCAGCACCGACCGCGTCGATCTCCTCGCGGATGGCGATCATGGCGTCGCAGAAACGATCGAGCTCGAGCTTGTCCTCGCTCTCGGTCGGCTCGACCATGAGCGTGCCCGCCACCGGGAACGACATCGTCGGTGCGTGGAAGCCGTAGTCAATGAGCCGCTTCGCGATGTCGTCGACGCTCACGCCCGTCTGCTTGGTGAGGGGACGCACGTCGAGGATGCACTCGTGGGCGACGAGCCCTCCCTCACCCGAGTAGAGCACCGGGTAGTGGTCGCGCAGCCGCGCCGCGACGTAGTTGGCGTTGAGGACGGCCACCTCGGTGGCACGACGCAGACCCGCGGCTCCCATGAGGCGCACGTAGGCCCACGAGATCGGCAGGATGCCCGCCGAGCCGTAGGGCGCGGCCGAGATCGGACCCACGCCGGTCTCGGGACCTGCCTCCGGGTCCAACGGGTGGTTGGGAAGGAAGGGTGCGAGGTGCTCACGGCACGCGACCGGACCCACGCCGGGACCGCCCCCGCCGTGGGGGATGCAGAACGTCTTGTGGAGGTTGAGGTGCGACACGTCGGCACCGAAACGCCCGGGCTGGGCCAGGCCGACGAGGGCGTTGAGGTTGGCCCCGTCGACATAGACCTGGCCGCCGGCGTCGTGCACCATGGCGCACAGGTCGGTGATCGTGTCCTCGAAGACGCCGTGCGTGGAGGGGTACGTCACCATGATCGCGGCGAGGTCGTCCCGGTGCTCCTCGACCTTGGTCTTGAGGTCGTCCATGTCGACGTTGCCGGTGATGACGTCGGTCTTGACGACGACGACCTTCATCCCGGCCATCACCGCGCTGGCGGCATTGGTGCCGTGGGCGCTGGCGGGGATGAGGCACACGGTGCGCTCCCCCTGCCCCTGCGAGCGGTGGTATGCCGCGATGGCCAGCAGGCCGGCGAACTCACCCTGAGAACCCGCGTTGGGCTGGAGCGAGACCGCGTCGTAGCCGGTGATGTCGCAGAGCCACTGCTCCAGCTCGCTCACGAGGTGGCGGATGCCCTCGGTCTGGTCGAGCGGGGCGAAGGGGTGGAGGTTCGCGAACTCCGGCCAGGTGATGGCGAGCATCTCGGTCGTCGCGTTGAGCTTCATGGTGCACGAGCCGAGCGGGATCATGCCGCGGTCGAGGGCGAAGTCGCGGTCCGAGAGCCGACGCAGGTAGCGCAGCATCGACGTCTCGCTGTGGTGGCTCGTGAAGACCGGGTGGGTCAGGTAGTCGGACGTGCGGAGCAGGGCACCGTCCCAGGCGGGCTCGGCGACCGCCACCGCCGACGGCGCGTCCACACCGAACGCCCGGCAGACCTTGTCGAGGTCGTGGAGGTCGGTGGTCTCGTCGACCGAGATCAGCACGGTGTCGGCGTCATGCCGCCAGACGTTGGTGTGCTCGGCCAGGGCAGCCGCGACGATCTCGTCGGCACGGCCCGGCACCCGGACCGACAACGTGTCGAAGACCGCCTCGTCGGCCACCTCGAAACCACCGTCACGAAGCGCGGCGGCAAGAGCCGTCGCGTGCGCGTGCGTGCGGAGCGCGATGGCGCGCAGCCCACGCGGACCGTGGTAGACGGCATACATGCTGGCCATGACCGCCAACAGCACCTGTGCGGTGCAGATGTTGGAGGTCGCCTTCTCCCGGCGGATGTGCTGCTCCCGGGTCTGGAGCGCAAGCCGGTATGCCGGTGCGCCGGTGACGTCGACCGACACGCCGACCAGTCGGCCGGGCAGGGTCCGCTCGAGTCCGGCACGCACGGACATGTAGCCGGCGTGGGGTCCGCCGAAGCCCATGGGGACACCGAACCGCTGGGTGGTCCCGACCGCGATGTCGGCGCCCCACTCCCCCGGCGCCGTGGCCAGGGTGAGGGCCATGAGGTCGGCCGCCGCCGTGACGAGGGCACCAGCCTCGTGGGCCGCGTCGGCCAGGGCTCGGTGGTCGCGCAGCCGGCCGTGGAGATCGGGGTACTGGACGATGACACCGAAGACGTCATGCCCACCAGCAGCCGCGACGAGCTCCTCACCCGTCGTCACCGACGACAGGTCGGCCACGACGATCTCGATGCCGAGCGGGAGGGCTCGGGTCTGCATCACGGCGACCGTCTGGGGGAAGATCGCCTCGTCGACGAGGAGAACCGCCTCGGACGCAGCCTTGCTCGAGCGGCGCATGAGCGTCATCGCCTCGGCCGCCGCGGTCGCCTCGTCGAGGAGGGAGGCGCCGGCGGTGCTCAGCCCGGTGAGGTCGCTCACCACGGTCTGGAAGTTGAGGAGCGCCTCCAACCTGCCCTGCGAGATCTCCGGCTGGTAGGGCGTGTATGCCGTGTACCAGGCCGGGTTCTCGAGGACGTTGCGCTGGATCACCGCCGGGGTGATCGTGCCGTAGTAGCCCAGCCCGATCATCGACGTGAGGACCTGGTTGCGGCCGGCGAGGCCGCGCAGCTCCTCGACGACGGCGAACTCGGAGTCGGCGGGTTCGATGGCCATGGCTCGGGTCGCGCGGATGGCAGCCGGCACGGCGGTCTCGGTCAGGTCGTCCAGGCTTGAGCGACCGATGGTCGCAAGCATCTCGGCGATCTGCTCGTCGTCGGGGCCGATGTGGCGCTCCGCGAAGGCGGGCAGGTCACTGGCGTGGGTCGTGAGGTCGGTCATGAGGGTGAGGCTCCTGGCGCACGGACGGGCACGGGCCTCCCCTTCTGTCGCGGCAGGAGCCGTTTCAGAGGTGCCTGATCCGTGCGGTCCTTTGCGCCTGAGAGGTTCCGGGGAGTTTGCCCCTTCGGCGCCCCGGCTCCGACGTGCGACCGGGGACTCTCCCGCACGGTGTTTGCGGCGCGCCCAGCGTAACAAACGGCGCGCACCCCGGAGGGCACGCGCCGTCTGCTGCGTCGGTCGTGGGTCAGGCGAGTCGCGCAGCGCGACGCGCACTCAGCTCGTCGTCGGGGTGGGCCGCCGGCGTCTCGTCGGAGAGACGCTCGCTCGGCAGGTGCGACAGGTCGCCCTCGACCTCGCGCCAGACCTTGCCGACGGCGATGCCGAAGACACCCTGACCGCCCTGGAGGAGGTCGATGACCTCTTCGTTGGACGTGCACTCGTAGACGGAGGCACCATCGCTCATGAGGGTGATCTGGGCCAGGTCGTCGACGCCGCGGTCACGCAGGACCTGGACGGCTCCCCGGATCTGCTGCAGAGAGACCCCGGTGTCGAGCAGCCGCTTGACGATCTTGAGCGCGAGGATGTCGCGGAAGCCGTAGAGACGCTGTGAGCCCGACCCTGCGGCCCCGCGGACCGACGGCTCCACGAGCGAGGTCCGGGCCCAGTAGTCGAGCTGGCGGTAGGTGATCCCGGCCGCCTTGCACGCGGTCGGGCCGCGGTAGCCCATCTCCTCGTCGAGCTCGGGCAGGTCGTCCGTGAAGAGCAGCCCCTGGGCCGCGACGGGCACGTGAGCCTTGGGATGTTCCTCGATGGCGTTCACGCCAGCCTCCTGCTGCGACACGGTGTAACTACATGGACGTCGTTCTGTTGAGGTGACGCTATGGCGCCGAGCACCCAGGGTCAACTACCACTGGACCCTAACCTCATGCGTGTCGTGAGCAACATGAGTAACACTCACCCTCAACTTGACGGTTGGTCTCCGGTGTCGAAGTCGTCGGCCGAGACGTGGTCGAGGAACTCCTTGAACTTCTCGACCTCGTTCTCCTCCTTCTCCTCCTCCGCCATCGCGATGCCGGCCTCACCGAGGAGGTCCTCGGTCGTCACGATGTCGACGCCGAAGCGCAGCGCCAGGGCGATGGCGTCCGAGGACCGGGAGTCGATGCTCTGCCCTCCCCCGTCCTCGCCGCCGTCGACGTCGAGCACCGCGTGGAAGACGCCGTTGGCGAGGCTGGTGATGCGGACCCGGTCGAGGGTGTGCCCCAGGTCGTCGAGGAGGTTCTTCATCAGGTCGTGGGTGAGCGGTCTCGGCGGGGTGACTCCTTGCTGGGCGTAGGCGATCGCCGCGGCCTCGGCCGCACCCACCCAGATGGGCAGGTAGCGACTGCCGTCCCGCTCACGGAGCAGGACGATGGGCTGATTGGTCGGCATCTCGACTCGGACCCCGAGGACGTCCAGTGACTTCACCCTTCCACCGTACGTCGTCAGGGTCGGGACAGACCACCCTTGACCAGCGCGGCGTGGAGCTGGAGGCACAGGCGAGCGACATCGGCCTGGTCCTGGGCGCGCCCACCGGACCGGCGCGTGCTCATCGCCTGCTCGACGAGCCCGACCTCGCGATCGGCTGCGGTCCTGAACGGACGCAGGTGCCGGGCCTCGATCCCGTATGCCGCGAGGCCGGCGGCCGCGTGCGCGGCCTGGAGGTCGGCTCCCGAGAAGAGGCCCTCCGCATCGGCTCGAAGGACTCCGAAGCCCTCGAGCGAGGAGATCGTCTCGAGGTCGAGGCCGGTGGCCGTCGTCAGCTCGTCGCGGGTGAGGCGGACGGCCGGGCCGGGCCGAAGAGTGTCAGCCGCGGGAACGTCGGGGTCGGCCTCGGGGCCGGGTGGCTGCGGGCGGGCGTCGCTGTCCGCGGCCGGCTGGAGCCCGCGGTCGAGGGCGTCGAGCGCCTCACGGATGACCTTGAGCGGCCAGAACCGGTCGCGCTGGGCTCGCAGCACGTAGCGGAGGCGTTCGACGTCCGCGCCCGAGTAGGTGCGGTAACCGGCCGGCGTCCGAGCGGGTTCGACGAGCCCCTCGCCCTCCAGGAACCGGATCTTGGAGATGCTGACCTCCGGGAACTCCTCACGCAGGGCGTCGAGGACCTTCCCGATGGTCAGCGGCCGGTCAGGCCTGCTTGGCGGCATAGAAGACGAGGCGGTACTTGCCGATCTGCACCTCGTCGCCGGTCTGGAGCACGGAGTCGTCGATCCGCTCCCGGTTGACGTAGGTCCCGTTGAGGGAGCCGACGTCCTTGACGACGAACTTCCCCTGCGTCCGCTCGAACGTCGCGTGCTGCCGGGAGACGGTCACGTCGTCGAGGAAGATGTCGCTGTCGGGGTGCCGACCTGAGGAGACGATGTCGTCGTCCAGCAGGAACCGGGCCCCGGTGTTCGGACCGCGCAGGACGACGAGCAGGGCCGTGCCGGGACGGAGCGCCTCGACCGTGGCCTGGTCGGCGCGGGTGAGGACGTGCTCGCTCTCATGGACGACGTCGGACTGCTCGAGTCCGTCCACCGCCCGGAAGCGCATCGTCGTCGACGACTCCGGCTCGCGCGCTGGGGTCTGGCGACTCTCGTCACTCATCTGTGCGGCTCCTCGGGTGCGAAGGCGATCCTGCGGGCGGGTCGTCCGGAACATTCACCCTAGATGACCGCTCCAGGGATGAACAGGTGGTTGGCCATGAGTGGCCTGTCAATCAGCTAGCTGTTGCTGGTAGGCCTCGACGTCCAGGAGTCCGTCGACCGCTGCGGAGTCGCTCGGACGCAGCTCATACATCCAGCCCTCGCCGTACGGGTCGGAGTTGACGAGCTCGGGTGAGGCGTCGAGGGCCGCGTTGACGGCGGTGATCTCACCCGCGACCGGCGCGTAGAGGTCGCTGACCGACTTCGTCGACTCCACCTCGCCGCACGCGTCCCCGACGGCCACGGTGTCTCCGGCGGCCGGCAGGCTCACGTAGACGACGTCGCCGAGCGCGTCCTGGGCGAACGACGTGATGCCGATCCGCACGGTGCCGTCGTCGCCTGTGCGCACCCACTCGTGCTCGGCGGTGTAGCGCAGGTCGCTCGGGTACTCGAGGTCGCTCATCGGTGAGGCTCCTTCAGGTGGCGTTCAGGACTTCGTGGGACTGGGGACGGGTCGAGCGTACTGAGGCTCCGAAACGGTCTGCAACGCGGACACCGTCACCTCCTCCTTGGCCTCGACGCCCGCCTCACCCCCGACACTGCGGACCGACTCGGTCACACCTCCGGGGATCTCCATCGCGGACGCGAGGGTGGAGCCGTCGCCGATCGCCGTGACGACGTAGGGCGCGCTCACCTCTCTGCCCGAGATCGCCAGGCCCCCTTCGCCATCGGTGAAGTAGGTGTTGGCCACGACGCGGACGTTGTTGATCTCGACCGCCTCGGCCCCGGCGTCGCGCAGCTCCTGCAGGGTGTCGAGCAGCATCGGTGCCGTCACGCCGTTGTCGGGATCGCGGATCGTCAGCACGATGCCGGGCCCGCGCGTCGGCACCGTCCCCGCCATGATCGCCAGGGAGTCGAGGCGCTGCTGCGCCGCCTGCTGGGCCTCGGTGAGGCTCGTGGTGTCGCTCTGCAGGCGGTCACGTGAGAGCTGCAGGGTCTGGATCTCCTCGGCGAGCCGGCTGCCGTCCTGGTCGACCGTGTCGAGGATGCGGATGAGCTCGTCCTCACGCAGGTCCTCCAACCCCTCGATCGAGGTCTGGTGGACCTGCGCCGCTATGGCGAACCCGAGGCCGAGCGCGAGCAGGGTCGCAAGCACGTTGGCCTTGGTCCCCCGAGGCCGCCCCGCGCGCCCGAGCCGGTGCCACGCCGTGCTCGACGACCCCGCGGGGCGTGAGGCGGGTGCGGTCGGCTCTGCGTCGGTCATGGGCGCCTGCTCACGCGTTGAAGAGGTGGCGGCGGATGGAGGCGACGTTGGAGAAGATCCGGACACCGAGGACGACCACGACGCCGGTCGAGAGCTGGCTCCCCACACCCAGCTGGTCGCCGAGGAAGACGATGAACGCGGCGACCACGACGTTGGAGAGGAACGAGATCACGAAGACCTTGTCGTTGAAGATCCCGTCAAGGACCGCCCGGACTGCGCCGAAGACCGCGTCCAGCGCGGCGATGACGGCGATGGGCAGGTAGGGCTGCAGCCACAGGGGCACCTCGGGCTGCATCAGGACACCGGCGACGATGCCGATGACCAGGCCCAGTGCGGGGATCACGACGAGTCTCCTTCGGGCGAGGGCGATGCTGGCGCCTTGACCTTATCCGCGGGGACGGCTGCTCGGGTCCCCAGCGTGGCCGAGGCCGGAATCGTGACCTCTTTGCGGACGGAGGTCTCGACCCTGATGCCGAAGGAGCTCTTCAGCGTCGAGAGGTAGGTGCCACCGTTGCCGTCGGCGAAGGCCGCCGGCATCTTGCCCGGGTCGCCGATGGCTGTGACGACGTAGGGGCGCTTGAGGGGGCGGTAGTCGACGAGGATGGCCTCCCCCGCGAAGCGGATGGACGCCGTCGAGGTCAACCGCTGGCCGTTGATCGAGACTGCCTCGGCGCCGGCCTCCCAGAGGCTGTTGGTGAGGATCTGCAGGTCGCGGGCGAAGACGTTGCCGTCGGTCGAGCCCGCATCAGCGCGAGGTTCACTGTTGGAGCCGGCGTCCTCCGAGCTGGGCGCGTCGTCGACGGTCACGACGAACCCCGGGCCGCGCACCGGGACCGCCCCGGTGACGAGCGCGAGGCGCTCGACCTCCTGGGCCAGCGACTCGCTCACGTCACGCAGGGTCGCCGCGTCGAGGGTCGCGATCTCGGACCGGAGCGTTCCAGCTTGCGCGGCACGCGTGTCCACGACGGCCTGCTGCTGCTCGATGCGCTCGATGAGGCTGGCCTTGGTGCGCTCCTTGGTCGTGTCGCCGCCACGCAGCTGCATCGCGGCGATCCCGACGAGGACACCGATGACCACCGCGAAGAGGACCAGTGCCGGCGAGCGCAGGCTCGTGGCCCGTGGGAGCCCGGCCCTCTCGCGGCGTTCCGCAGCAGCTGCGTACCCCGAGTCCAGCGGACGCTCCAACATGGACGTGAGCAGCGTCATGGACGCGTCGGGGCGGCGGGGGAGCTCGTGACCTGCGGACTCATCGGGCACCACGGCGAGCGATCAGCGCACGGAGCTGGACGGCATACAGGATCCCCGCAACCCAGTAGAGGACGATGCCCCACCACGCGAAGCCCCACCCCACGGGGCGCATGAAGCTCGCCAGTGCACCGTCCCCGTCGGCCATGAGCAGCGCCGGGAACGCGTAGAGGAGGTTGAAGGTCGCGGCCTTGCCGATGAAGTGGACGGGCAGCCCGGTCCAGCCGTGGCGCTTGGCGATGAGGACGACGACGCCCATGAACGCCTCACGGGCGAAGAGCACCACGACGAGCCACCAGGGGATGATGTCGCGCCACGCGAGACCCACGAGGGTGGTGACGATGTAGAGGCGGTCGGCGATGGGGTCGAGCAGCTGGCCGACGCGCGAGACCAGCCCGTAGTGGCGCGCGATCTTGCCGTCCAGGTAGTCGGTGATCCCCGAGGCCATGAGGATGACGAGGGCGATGGCGTCGTGCTGCGTGGCGATCGCCCAGATGAACACCGGGACGCCGAGAAGTCGCAGTGCCGAGAGCGCGTTGGGCAGGGTGACGACGCGGTCGACGGGGTCGCTGTCGGTCCCCCGAACGCTCTCACCCGCAGTCATGGCTGCAGCCTATGTGCTCGTGTCTACAGTCGGTTCATGACTTCCCGCATCCTCGCCGGCGACGCTGCGACCTGGCGTTCGCGCCGCACCGGAGTGAAGTGGGGGCACTACCCCGACGACGTCCTGCCGCTCTGGGTCGCTGAGATGGACGCCACCGCGTGCGAGCCCGTCGTCGAGGCCGTGAGCGCGGCCCTGCGACGTGGTGACACGGGATATCCGCTCGGGGCCGACTTCGTCGACGCGGCCGTGGAGTATGCCGCGGACACCTGGTCGTGGACCATCGACCCGACCCGCGTGACCCCCGTGGCCGACGTCATGATCGGGGTGGCCGAGCTTGTCCGGTGCGTCACCGACCCGGGTGGTCCGGTCGTGGTGTCGTCGCCCGTCTACAACGCGTTCTTCGACTTCGTCGCCATGACGGGTCGTCGCGTGGTCGACGCCCCGCTGTCCGGCGGGCGACTCGACCTCGCGGCGCTGGACCGGACGTTCGCCGAGGTGACCGCACAGGGTGGGCGGGCGGCATACCTGCTGTGCAACCCGCAGAACCCGACGGGCACGGTCCACATGGCCTCGGAGCTCGCGGCCCTGGCCGCGCTCGCGGACCGCCACGGGGTCGTCGTCATCGCCGACGAGATCCACGCGCCGATCGTCCATGACGGCCCGTTCACTCCCTACCTGTCGGTGCCGGGCGGGCAGCAGGGGGCGAGTCTCATGTCGGCGTCGAAGGCGTGGAACCTCGCCGGCCTCAAGGCAGCCCTCGTCGTCATCGGCAGGGACGCCCGGAGCGAGCTGGCGCTCCATGAGGCACACACGCACGGAGCGAGCCACCTCGGTCAGATCGCGGCCGTCGCGGCCTGGACCGACGGGCGCCCGTGGCTCGCCCAGGTCACGGCGGAGATCGCCGACAACCGCGTGCGGCTGGGTCGACTGCTCGCCGAGCACCTCCCGGAGATCAGGTATGCCGCACCGGCCGCGACCTATCTGGCGTGGCTCGACTGCCGAGGGCTCGGCCTGGGCGACGACCCGGCCTCGGTCTTCCGCGAGCGGGGGCGGGTGGCCCTCTCGTCGGGCCCGACCTTCGGCGACACCGGACGTGGACACGTCCGGCTCAACCTCGCGACGTCTCCGGATACTGTCACCGAAGCCGTCCGGCGCATGGCAGGGTCGCTCGGGTGAATCCCGATGTGACCCGATGGCTGCTCACCGCGACCGAGCGCGACAACCCCCACACGCGGCTCGACGACGCGCACCCGGGACAGCAGGCGTGGTCGACCGGCAACGTCGTGCGTCCCCTCGTCGACGGCGCGACCTACTTCGCCGAGCTGCACCGGGTGCTCGAGGCCACGACGGAGGGCGACCTCGTCCTGTTCGCCGGCTGGCGGATCGACGGCGACGAGCAGCTCACCGACGACCCGTCGAGCACCCTGCTCAGAGTCCTCGACCGGGCGGAGAACCGCAAGGTGCACGTGCGTGTCCTGGTCTGGCGCTCCCACACCGAGCAGCTCGACTTCTCGGCCGAGAAGAACCGTGAGGTCGCCGAGGAGCTCGCCGACGAGGACGACGAGCACGCCGAGGTGCTGCTCGACATGCGGGTCCGCCGCAGCGGGTCGCACCACCAGAAGTTCGTCGTCGTCCGACACCGCGACGACCCCTCGCGTGACATCGCGTTCGTCGGCGGCATCGACGTGGCCCACTCCCGACGCGACGACTCCGACCACCATGGTGACCCCCAGCGGCAGACGCTCGCCGACGAGTACGGCCCCAGCCCCGGCTGGCACGACGTCCACTGCGCCATCACGGGCCCCGCGGTCGCCGACGTGGAGACCGTGTTCCGGGAGCGCTGGGAGGACCCCGACCCGCTCACCCCGGCGTGGCACTCGCGGCTGCGCGACCGGCTGAGCAGGGTGCAGCACGAGGCGAGCCCCTTGCCGCCCACCGGTCCCGCCCCCGAGCCGGTCGAGGGCGGCACGCACGTCGTCCAGCTGCTGCGCACCTACCCGCACCGTCACCTCGGCCGGGCCTACCCGTTCGCTCCGCAGGGTGAGCGCTCCATCGCCCGGGCCCACCTCAAGGCCATCGGGCAGGCGCGCGAGCTCATCTACATGGAGGAGCAGTACCTCTGGTCGTCCTCGGTGACCTCGGCGCTCGCCGACGCGCTGACCGACAACCCGGGGCTGCACCTCGTCTCGGTCCTCCCCCACCGCCCCGACCTCATGGGTGCGGCCGAGCTGCTGCAGCTCGAGGGCCGGTTCGAGGCGATCGCCCAGCTGACCGCAGCGGCACCGGACCGCTTCGCGGCATACGGCATCGAGAACTCCACGGGCTGGCCCGTCTACGTGCACGCCAAGGTCTTCGTCATCGACGACTGGTACGCAACGATCGGCTCCGACAACGTCAACCGACGCTCGTGGACCCACGACTCGGAGCTGACGGCGCTCGTCCTCGACGAGGCGTCCACCGACCACTCGCCCTTCGCTCGCTCGCTACGACTGCGACTCGCGGCCGAGCACCTCGACCGCCCGCTCACGGGACCGGCGCATGAGAGCGCCCTGGCGGACTGCGTCTCGGCCTCGGGGATGTTCGACACGTTCGCCGCGTCCGCGACGGCGCTGCAGACCTGGCGCGACGGTGGGATGCTCGGCCAGCGACCGGCCGGGAGGCTTCGACGGGTCCACGAGCCGGACATCGGTCGGGCGCTCCGGCGGGTGCTGGAGGTGCCGCAACGCCTGCTCGGAGACCCCGACGGGCGGCCGACGACGCTGCGACGGCGGCGGTCGTACTGACCTGGGGCCTGCGCGCTGAACCGATTCGGCCGGGACTACACGCATGGGATATGGTTTCGTTCGCTCGCCCGGCAACGGTTGAGCGAGCCACGGGCTGTGGCGCAGCTTGGTAGCGCACTTGACTGGGGGTCAAGGGGTCGCAGGTTCAAATCCTGTCAGCCCGACGTTCGGACCCTGACCCCTCAACGCGGGTCAGGGTCCTTCTGTTGCTTCGTCGGGTGCGACGCAAGAACCTTCGCCCCGGTCCTCCGCTACGCAGAGGTCACTGTCGCGCGGAGCCTTCGACCGTGAGCTCCGGCTCGGGGGTCTGAGGCGCCGTCAAGGGCAGCACCATGACGACGGTCGTGCCCTCGCCCTCGACCGACTGGAGCTCCAGCTCGCCGTGGTGTGCGTCGATGATGGCCCGGACGATGGCCAGGCCCAGCCCGGTGCCGGGGATCGCGTGCTCGGTGGCGTTGCTCGCCCGGAAGAACCGCGAGAACATCTGCGCCATGTCGGCCTCCGGGATGCCGATCCCCTCGTCCCGGCACTGGATGCGCACTCGCGTGGCCTCGACCATGGCGGCGACCGACACGGTGCCGCCGGTCCGTGAGAACTTCACGGCGTTGCCGATGACGTTGGTCAGTGCCCGACCCAGCTGCAGCGGGTCGCCCTGGAGGATGCAGGTGCCCGGGACGGCCAGGACCTCGAGCCGCACCGAGTTTGCCGTCGCCTGCGGCTGCAGGTCCTGGACGACGTCGGCCACCAGGGACCCGATGTCCACGGGCACGAAGCTGGGGTCGAGGCCACGGGTCTCGATCCGGTTGAGGACGAGGACGTCCTCGATGAGACCCCGGAGCCGGACGGTGTTGCGGTCGATCACCCCGAGGGCCTTGACCTGCGCCGGCGACAGCTCGCCGAGGTCTCCGTCCTCGAGCATCTCGAGGTAGCCGGCGATCGAGGTCAGCGGGGTCCGCAGCTCGTGGCTGACGGTTCCGACGAACTCGTCCTTCTGCCGGTCCAGGGCCTCGAGCCGCGCGACGAGCTGGGCCTGCTGCCTCACCCGCTCGCCGGTGAGGAAGCTGCGCGCGGTGTAGGCGGTGGCCTGCTGGAGGGCGCTGCGCTCGTGCGGCGTCCACGTGCGCGCCGTGGGTGAGATGAGGAGGATCCCCCCGATGACACCGTCCCCCACCCCGAGCGGAGTGCCGAGGAAGGCGCCGACGGGCAGCTGCTCGGCCAGGCTCACGACGAAGGGGTGGTGACGCATCGGGTCGTGGGCGAGGTCCTCCGTCATGAGCAGGGTCCCCGACACCCAGTCGCCCCGGGCGATGCTCTCCCGGGAGACCGGAGGCACGAGGACGACCCGCGACCCGTCGAGCACGTCCGGTGGCCACGACGCCGCCAGGCGCCAGCGGCCGTCCGCGCCGCCCTCCGTCGGCTCTGCCGTGAAGATGGCCGCGGTGGTCGAGGTCGCCTCGGCCAGGACCTCCGCGGTGATCGCCAGGGCCTCCTGCGGCTCGACCCGGCCGCGCAGCCGGGTGGCGAGCGAGAGCGTGACCTCCTGCATCCGGATGGCGTCCTGCTGGTCGGCCTCGAGCGAGCGGGTCACTGAAGTGAGGTGGTTGAAGTTGGCCGCGAGCTCGCGCACGTCCCGGGGGCCCGCCGTCTCCCGGGCCAGGGCGGTGCGGTCCCCTCTGCTCTGGGCGTGCACGACCTGGCGCAGTGCGTCGATCGATCCGGTGAGCGACCTCGCGATGCGCCACCCGGCATACAGGGCGATGACGGTCGCGAGCAGTGCGCCGCCGGCGAGGAGCACCACGGCGTCGCGAAGCTGGCCCGTGGACGCCTTGCGAGCGGCGATGCGCTGGGCCGTGAGGTCCTGGCCGATCGCCGCATTGGCCGCGCGGACCTCGTCGAACACCCTCTTGCCACCTCGGTAGTCCAATGTGCCCCGGGTGGCCAGGAGCGACCTGGACTCGTTGGCGTAGTCCCACCACGCAGCGATGGCTCGGTCCTGCGTGGCGAGCCTCTCGGACCAGCGAGGGAGCTCGGGACCAAGCACCCGGCGCAACGCCTGCTGCTGGGTCGTGACGCGCCGCTGGGCACCGTTGAACGGCTCGAGCAGCACCTGGTCGCGGGAACCGTCGTACCCACGCAGGCCGGTCTCGGCGTCGGTGAGGATCTGGAGGATGGACGCGTTGGCGTCGGCCGCCGGTCCGTTGAGCGTGGCCAGGTCGTCGACCTGGCGGTAGGCGCCCAGCACGGCCACGGTGCCCGTGACCACCGCGAGGAGCATCAGTCCGACGAGGATGAAGACGAGTCGCCGCAGGCGCTGGGTGACCGTCAGGGCCGCGACGTTCACGTCTTCGTCTTCTCGCCGAGGCCCACTCGCGTCATGGTGCCCCAGACCTGCTCCCGGCCGCGCAGGCTCGCCCACCAGCCCTGCAGTCGCCACCAGGCGGTGAGCTGGCGGTAGCCGATGTTCTCCGCCACCGCCGCGAGGAGCATGACGCCGAGGTCGCGCCACCGCGTGTACTTGCGGAAGGTCATCTCCTCGAGAGTCATCGCGGCGAGCGTCACGAGGATGGCGTAGCCATAGGCGACGAGCATGAACAGGAGCGCGAAGGGGACGTTGATGACGTCGAGGGCGAGCCCGAGGATGACCAGCAGGAGACCTCCGAACTCCAGCAACGGAGCGAGGAGCTCGAACAGCCAGTAGTAGGGCACGGCGAGCATCCCGACCTTGCCGTAGCGCGGGTTGAGCATCATGTGCTTGTACTTCCACAGCGTCTCCCAGAGACCCCGGTGCCAGCGTGCCCGCTGCTTCCTCAGCACCTGGGTCGTGGAGGGAACCTCGGTCCAGCACACAGGTTCGCCCACAAACTGGACCCGGTAGTCGCGACCCTCCCGGCGCAGGTGCTGGTGCACCCGCATGAGGACCTCGAAGTCCTCCCCGATGCTCGTGGTGTCCAGGCCGCCGACCTCGACGAGCACGTCGCGCCGGAAGACGCCGAACGCGCCGGAGATCAGCACGAGCGCCCCGAGCCGGGACCAGCCGGCGCGGCCGATGAGGAAGGCACGGAGGTACTCGACGACCTGGATCCGCGGCAGGAGCTGGCTCGGCATCCGGGGCTCCACGAGTCGCCCGGCGACGACGCGGCTGCCGTTGGCCGCGCGGATGACTCCCCCGGCAGCCACCATCCGGGTCGGGTCGTCCGCGAAGGGCACCGTGACGGTGAGCAGGGCGTCGGGGTCGAGGATCGAGTCCGCGTCGACGAAGACGAGGAGCTCACCGGCCGCGGCGTTGATGCCGACGTTGACCGCATCGGAGCGCCCCGAGTTCGTCTTGCGGATGATCGTCAGGGGGGTGCGACCGTTGCGGGGCACGTGGACCGACAGCACCTCGGCGCGCACCGGCAGCTCGCGCGGGATCTCGCGGTCCACCTCCACGAGGTCGAAGGCCTCGGCGAGCACCACGAAGGTGTCGTCCTTGCTCCCGTCGTCGACGCACACGACGTCGTGGTGCGGGTAGCGCAGCGAGAGCAGCGACTGCACCGACTGCACGATGCCTGCGGCCTCGTTGTACATCGGCACGACGAGCGTCACCGACGGCACGAACTCGCTGGCCACCCGCTCCCCGCGGCCGGCCTGCTCCACCCGACGCAGGTGGTGCACGAAGTCCCAGGCCGCGAGGGCGATGAAGACGAGGTAGGACGTGTTGATGAGCACGAAGTAGATGAGGACCGGCCACTGCATCGTCGCCAGCACGTCGATGACGACCTCGCGCAGCCCTGGGACGATCTCGTCGGCATCCATCAGCTGGCCCGCTCCGAGCCCTGCAGGTCGAGCAGCTGAACGGCCCCACGGACCGCGGACCGCGCGAGCTCCGGCGCATCGGTGTCGTGCGCCGTGCGGCGCAGAGCCCGCCGTCCCTCGTCGGACTGAGCGAGCGAGGAGGCCGAGGCCACCGCCAGGAAGCGGTCCTCGTCGGCCAGGACCGAGACGAGCACTGCGACGGCGTCGGTGCCCCCCAGCTCGCCGAGCGCCCGGGCGGCCGCGCGTCGCACCACGGCTGGCTCCTCGGGCGCGAGCAGGCGGGCGACCGCGGGGACGTCCTCCGGCCGGCCGACGGCGCCGAGCGCCTCGGTGGCGCTCACGCGCACCGTCCGGTCGGGGTCGGTGGCCGCCAGCCGCGCCAGTCGGGGCGCGCAGCCGATGAAGAGGCTGTGGCCCGCCACGGCTGCGGCGACGTTGCGGACGCCGGGATCGGAGTCCTCGAGCCCCATGGACACGGCTGGCCCGGCCTCGACGCCCAGCTGGGTGAGGGTCTGCATGGCGACGGTGGCGGGCACTCCGGGGCCCGACCGTCGGGTCCGGACGGCGAGCAGGACTGCCTCGGCGGCCTCGGACCCGGCACCTGCGCCGATGGCGCCGACGGCCCGGGCGGCGACGATGCGCACCTCCCCGGAACGGTCGGACAGCATGCGCACGATGTCGTCGGTGAGGGCCGGGTCCCGCAGCAGACCGAGCGTGCGCGTCGCGCGTGCGCGACGCACACTGGACGCCGCGTCTAGGGAACGCAGGGCGGTGGACACGCCGTGGCGCTGGCGCAGGACGGCGACGAGGTCCTCCGCCGGGGCGCCGCGCACCTTGGTCAGGAGGTCGACGAGGGCGCGGTCGAGGACCGTGCCCGCGACCCGGTCGTCGACCAGGCGTCGGCGGGACTTGCCTGACGGGTCCTCCCCCGCACCTACGGCGATGAGGTCGGTGCGCAGGGGTGCCAGCCGTTCGTGCGTGGTCGTGGCGGAGTGCTGGATCCACACCCGGCTGACGATGACGACGAAAGCCAGGACGACGCACAGACCAAGCACGGCGACGAGGACCTCGTCGAGCAGGCTCTGGCCGACGGGGAGCGCGTCGATCACCTCGGTCGTGCGACGAGGGCCGCGATGCGGTGGACGAGCTCGCGCGGGCTGAACGGCTTGATGAGGTAGTCGTCGGCACCGGTCGAGAAGCCCATGTCGACATCGGTGTCGCGAGAGCGCGCGGTGAGCAGGACCACCCGCACGTGGCGCAGCGCCTCGTCGGCGCGGATCTCGCGCAGGACGTCGATCCCCGAGAGCCCCGGCATCATCACGTCGAGAACCGCGAGGTCAGGTGGGTCGCGCCGGATCTCCTCGAGGGCGTCGACGCCGTTGGCGCTGGCTCGCACCGTGTATCCGGACTGGGTGAGCTTGAGCTCCACCAGGTCCCGGATGTCGGCGTCGTCGTCGGCCACGACCACGTCCACCACTGTCGGCTGCACGGATGCCCCCTCTCTCGGGCCATCAGCGTATAGCCACTGACTAGTCAGTGGGGACCACAACGCGCCGAGAGGCGTGGTTCGGGAGAACCACAGACGCGCTTCCGCAACGCGTCAGCGGCGAGAGCGCTTCTCGCGAACTCGGACCGACACCTCGATGGGGGTGCCCTCGAAGCCGAACTCCTCGCGCAGGCGACGCTCGACGAACCGGCGGTAGCCGGCCTCGATGAACCCCGAGGCGAACAGCACGAACCGTGGGGGCCGGGTCGAGGCCTGGGTCGCGAAGAGGATGCGAGGCTGCTTGCCGCCGCGCACGGGGTGCGGGTGGCCGGCGACGATCTCGCCGAGGAAGGCGTTGAGACGGCCGGTGGGGACGCGGGTGTCCCAGGAGTCCAGCGCCGTCTCGAGCGCCGGCACGAGGCGGTCCATGTGCCGGCCGGTCGAGGCCGACACGTTGACCCGCGGGGCCCACGGGATCTGGACGAGCTCACGCTCGATCTCGCGCTCGAGGTAGCGGCGCCGCTCCTCGTCGGTGAGGTCCCACTTGTTGTAGGCCACGACGAGGGCCCGACCGGAGTCGACGACCTGCTGGATGACGCGGATGTCCTGCTCGGTGATGGACTCCGAGGCGTCGACGAGGACGACCGCGACCTCGGCCTTCTCCAGAGCGGTCTGCGTGCGCAACGAGGCATAGAAGTCGGCGCCGCGGGTCTGGTGGACCCGGCGGCGGATGCCGGCGGTGTCGACGAAGCGCCACGTCTTGCCGCCGAGCTCGATGAACTCGTCGACCGGGTCGCGGGTCGTGCCGGCGACGTCGTCGACGACGACTCGCTCCGAACCGGCGAGCTTGTTGAGCATCGAGGACTTGCCGACGTTGGGGCGTCCCAGCAGGGCGACGCGCCGCGGGCCCCCTCGCTGGTAGGCGCTCACGGCGGACTTGTCCGGCAGCACGGCCAGGATGGCGTCGAGGACGTCACCACTCCCCCGGCCGTGCAGCGCCGACACCGGCCACGGCTGCCCGAGCCCGAGGTTCCAGAGGGCGGCCGCATCGGCCTCGGTGCGCTGGTCGTCGACCTTGTTGGCCACGAGGATGACGGGCTTGCCCGAGCGCCGGAGCAGCTTGACGACGTTCGCGTCGTCATCGGTGGCACCGACGACGGCGTCGACGACGAAGAGGACGGCGTCCGCGAGCTCGACGGCGATCTCGGCCTGCTCGGCGACGCGCAGGTGGATGCCCTTGGCGTCGACCGCCCAGCCCCCGGTGTCGACGAGGGTGAAGCGGGTGCCGGTCCACTCGGCGTCGTAGGCCACGCGGTCACGGGTCACGCCCGGCACGTCCTCGACGACGGCCTCGCGCCGCCCGATGATGCGGTTGACCAGGGTGGACTTGCCGACGTTGGGTCGCCCGACGACGGCGACGACCGGGACGGCAACCTCGAACGCGTCGTCAGGCAGGGAGCCGTCGCCGCGGTCGACGAGGGCGAGGTCCTCCTCGCTCAGGTCGAAGTCCTCCAGGCCCGCTCGCAGCGCATGCGTGACGGACTCGTCCAGCGACCCGTCGTCGGTCACGGTCTCGTCGGTCTCGGGGGTGTTCATACCATCCATTCTCCCTCAGGCGAGCGGATGCTCGGTCCCACACGTCCGGGCGCACGTCGCTCGGTTGCTCGATGCAGTGCGGCCTGCGACCGGTATGCCGTCCGCGCCCGTCACCGAGACGGGGCGCAACCCGAGGGTCAGAAGGCTGTAGGAACGCTGACCGCCATCTGGATCGGGTCGTGGGGACTGCGGATGTCCGGCCCCCTCCAGAGCGGTTCGTTCGTGAGGGAGGCCGGCTTGTAGAAGCCGTCGATGCCCAGGCCCGCGAGGCACGATCCGCCCACCGGTGCGACCCGAGATGTCGTTGGGGTCCTCGCCCACGGTCTTGTTCCAGTCGCCGCCGAGCAGCAGACGTTGCGGGTGGGCGTTCGAGAGCGCGACGACGTTGTCCGCCATCACGGCATACGGGCTGCCCGGTCCGGTCGCGCACCGGTCCGGCGGCATGTGCACCGAGGCCGCCACGACCGTCGCGCCGTTGCGGAGGTGCACGTCGGCGACGGCGATCCACCTCGTCTGGATGCCTCCGTCAGGACAGGAGCCTCCGTCCGTCCCCTTGACGAGGCGGAAGTTCTGCACCGCATCCGTCGCGCGCACGGCGCTGCGCCTGATCGCCAGGGCGCTGCCACGGGTGGACTCCGACGTGGTGTCCTGACGCACGATCCACGTGTCGCTGTCGATGATGTGGTGCAGGTCGACGTCGCGGGCCTCCCGGAACATCACGACGTCGGCGTACGGGGCGTACCTGCCGAAGTCCGCCTTCACCCGGTCCGGGGTCAGGGCGAAGTCGACGTTGACCGTCACAAAGCGGACCCGCTGCGCCTCAGCGGCCTGCGCAGGTGCGGCGGAGAGGATGGTCGTCAGTGCAGCGACAGCGACCGCAGCGACACCCGACGCGGCCCTGGTCCGTGCGGCTGTGGTGGTCATCGGTTCCTCCTGGGTTTCGACGTCCCTGACGGGGAACGTTCGAACGAGCCTGATCGGCCGCCCTGCGAAACCGCTGCGAAACCACTGCCCTCAGGGGTGCCTCAGTGTGCGTCGGGCTCGGCGTGCCCGGCGATCGAGGCCACGACGGCCAGGACGGCCTCGACGCTCTCGTCGAAGTCGAGGTTTGAGGTGTCGACGGTGACCACACCGTCGGCGGCGACCGTGAACTGCGAGACAGCGGAGTCGTCGCGGTCGCGTCGCAGCACCTGGTCACGGGTCGCGGCGATCGCCGCCTCGTCGGCGGAGCCGTGGACCTCCGCCGACCGGCGGCGCAGGCGGGCCTCCTCGCTCGCGGTGAGCAGGATGCGCACCAGTGCGTCGGGCGCGACGACGGTCGTGATGTCCCGGCCCTCGGCGACGACGCCTCCGGTCGCGTCGGAGATCGCGGCCATCCGGTCGCGCTGCGCCTGCTGGAGGACGGGTCGCACCCCCGTGTTGGTGGCGACCTTGGACACCTCGGCGCTGATGGCCGTCGTGCGGATGTCGGCCGTGACGTCGGTGCCTCCGACGACGACCCGCTGGTCGCCGGGGTCGGTCGACAGCTCGAGCGGCAGTGCCTCCGCGGCGACGACGACGGCCGCTTCGTCGGTGAGTGCGACACCCTGGTCGAGGCACCACCAGGTCAGTGCGCGATACATGGCGCCCGTGTCGAGGTAGCCGATGCCGAGTCGGTCCGCGACGGCCCGGGAGACACTTGACTTGCCCGACCCGGAGGGACCGTCGATGGCGATGGTGAGCAGGGTCTGGTCGCGCGACATGGCGGTCAGCCTAGGCGTTCACGGTTCACCCGATCACGGGGGCGAGAGCTGGCGCGCCACGCTCAGCCGTGCAGCCGCCAGCCACGCTCCTCAAGACCCTCGGCGAGTGCGGTCGCGGCGCCGGGGACGACGTCGATCTCGGCCAGCCCGAACGCCTGACCGAGGCCGTGGTCGAGGTGGAACTCCTCGATGTTGGTCCCGGTCGCACCGACGTCGGCAAAGAGCCGGCCGAGCTGTCCCGGCTCGTCGGGGATGAGCACCCGGACGGTCGTGTATGCCGTGGGCGCCGCTCCGTGCTTGCCGGGGATGCGTGCGTGGCCGGCGTTGCCCGCGGCGATCGCGCGGGCCAACGTGCCGCGGGCGCCGGGGGCGTCGTCGTCCGTGCCCAGCGCGTCGAGGGCGGCGATGACACCGTCGAGGTCCGTGGCGAGCGAACCGAGGACGTCCCTCACGGCGGAGGCGTTGCCCGAGAGGATCTGCGTCCAGAGGTGCGGATCGCTCGCGGCGATCCGGGTGACGTCACGCAGCCCCTGCCCGGACAGGGCGACCGAGGACTCGGCCAGGTGCTCCAGGCGTGCGGCGACGAGGCTGGCCATGAGCTGCGGGACGTGCGAGACCGAGGCCACCGCTGCGTCGTGCTCGTCGGGAGCGAGCGTGATGACCTCTGCACCGACGGAGCGGGCGACCTCCGCCACCGTCTCGTATGCCGTGTCACCGGTCTCCGCGGTGGGCGTGAGCACCCAGGCCCGGCCGTGGAAGAGGTCCTGACGACCGGCGACGGCCCCGCTGCGCTCACGACCGGCCATGGGGTGGGAGCCGCAGAAACGGACGAGATCGGCTTCACGAGAACGCAACCCGTCGATGACCGCGCCCTTGACCGACGCCACGTCGGTGACGACGGCGCCCGGCCAGCGCTCGAGCGCCACGGCGACGCAGGACGCCGTGACATCCGGCGGGGTCGCCACGACGACGAGCACCGGGTCACCCTCGGCGGAGGTCTCCCCCGCCCCCAGGTCCCGGGCCAGTGCCGCGTTGGTGCTCGAGATGTCCTCGAGAGTCACACGGCGACCCGCCTGCGAGAGCGCCAGTCCGAGACTGGTCCCGATCAGCCCGGTGCCGATGATGTGCACCCGCGCCTGGAGCGGGCTCTGCGTCACATCCCCGCCGCGGTGTGGAGATCCCCGACCTCGCCCTTGGTGAGGCGACGGAACTTGCCGGGTTTGGTGTCGCCGAGCCGGATGGGACCGATCTGGGTGCGCACGAGCGAGAGCACCGGGTGCCCGGCCTCGGCCAGCATCCGGCGGACGATGTGCTTGCGACCCTCGTGCAGGACCACCTCGACGATCGCCTTACCCGGCTGGCTGTCGACGACCCGGAACGAGTCGACCTTGACCGGCCCGTCCTCGAGCTCGATGCCGTCGCGCAGCTTCCTGCCCAGGTCTCGCGGGACGGGCCCGCGGATCTGCGCGAGGTAGGTCTTGAGGACGCCGTACTTGGGGTGCTGCAGCCGGTGGGCGAGGTCGCCGTCGTTGGTGAGGAGGAGCAGGCCCTCGGTGTCGGAGTCGAGACGACCGACGTGGAAGAGGCGCTCCTTGCGGTCGCCGAAGTAGTCGCCGATGTCGATGCGACCGAGGTCGTCGTTCATCGAGGTGACGACGTTGAGCGGCTTGTTGAAGGCGAGGTAGACGCGTGACTCGTCGAGCGTCACCCGCACTCCGTCGACGTGGACGACCTGCTCGGAGTTGATGCGGACACCGAGCTCGGTGACGATCTGGCCGTCGACCTCCACCCGCCCCTCCGTGATCATCTGCTCGCAGACGCGACGCGAACCCACCCCTGCAGAGGCGAGGAGCTTCTGGAGGCGTATGCCGTCCGGGTCGTGCACGTCCTTCTTGGCGACCTTGGGTCGGTCGGGCATGCCCGTGGGCTGGCTCTTCTTGGTCGTCCCGACGCCACGGGGGCGCCCTCCGCCCGCAGCAGCGCTTACACCGCTGGCGCCGCCGGCACGACCAGCACCGCCAGCACCGCCGGCGCGACCGCCGGACGTCGGGCCGCGGTCACCGGGCTTCTTCGCGGGTCCGCCGCGTCGGCTCTGCGGCGGGGTCATGCCCGGCCGCTCTCTGCGATCTCGTCGAGCACGTCGACCTCCGGAAGGTAGGGGGCTAGGGCGGGTAGGTCATCGAGCGTCTGCAGTCCGAGCCGCTCGAGGAAGTAGGGGGTCGTGCCGTAGAAGGTGGCGGTCGACTCCTCGTCGGTGCCGACCTCCTCGATCAGGCCTCTGGTGAGGAGGGTGCGGATGACGCCGTCGACGTTGACGCCGCGCACGGCCGACACCCGTGAGCGTGACACAGGCTGGCGGTAGGCGATGACCGCCAGGGTCTCGAGCGAGGCCTGCGTGAGCCTGGCCTGCTGTCCGGCGAGGATGAAGCGGCTCACCACGGGGGCGTAGTCGGAGCGGCTGTAGATCCGCCAACCACCGCCGACCTCGCGCAGGGTGAAGCCACGCTGCTGCGCGGCATACCCCTCCTCGAGCTCGACCAAGGCGGCCTCGACGTCGGGGACGGGGACCTCGAGGGCGGACGCGATCTCGAGCTCGGTCACGGGTTCGTCGACGACCATGAGGACGGCCTCGATGGCGCTCCTGAGGCCACCCGGGAAGTCGTGGACGTCGAACGCCAGCTGGATCTGGGACTCGTGCTCGACGACTGATTCCTCGAGCATCTCGGTCGTGGGTGTGTCACTCATGGTCAGCCTCTCGCTGATCGGTGGGTGCGTCTTCGTCGTCCGGTGCAGCCGGGGCGGGCAAGGCGTCCTGGACGGGCCCCGGCTCGTCGATCCCGGGCTCGGTCTCGTCGAACTCGTCGGTGACCTCGATGTCGCCCTCCATCGGACCGGTCCAGCGCACCGTGAGCTCCCCCAGCGCCTCGGCCTGCTCGAAGGAGATGGACGACTCGCGGAAGAGCTCGAGGAGGGCGAGGAAGCGGGCGACGATGACGAGTGTGTTGTCGGCGTCGCGGACGAGGCTGCGGAAGGACGAGACGCCCTCGCGCCGCAGCCGCTCCCCGATGATGCTCGCCTGCTCGCGCACGCTGACCGCTGGAGCATGCAGGTGTCCGAGACCGACGACGTCAGGGACCTTGGGCGTCAGCGCGTGCGCCGCGATCATCGCCAGCTGGTCAGGCGTGATCGTCATGACCAGCTCGGGCAGGAGCTTGGCGAACTGCGGCTCGATGCCGGCCTGGCGCGCCGTCATCCGGCCCGCCGTCGTCATCCGCTCGTCGAAGGTGCGGGCGATGTCCTTGAACGCGCGGTACTGGAGCAGCCTCGCGAAGAGCAGGTCGCGTGCCTCGATGAGGGCGAGGTCCTCCTCGTCCTCTGGACCCGCCTGCGGCAGCAGCCGGGCCGCCTTGATGTCGAGCAGGGTCGCGGCGACGAGCAGGAACTCCGAGGCCTGCGAGAGGTCCCAGACGTCGCCACCCTTGGCCTGCTCGGTCTTGATGTGGGCGATGAACTCGTCGGTGACCTTGGCGATCGCGATCTCGGTGATGTCGAGCTTGTGCTTGGAGATGAGACCGAGGAGGAGGTCGAACGGCCCCGAGAAGACGTCGAGATGAACCTCGAAGGCCGTCGTGGCTGCCCGTCGGGTGAGAACTCCGCCGGGGGCCTCGGTCATGGTCTCAGGCTGCTCCGCCACGGGCGATGAGCTCTCTGGCCAGCTGGCGGTAGGCGCCGGCACCCTTATGGGTGCTGTCGTAGGTGGTGATCGGCTCGGCGGCGAGCGAGGCGTCCGGGAACTTCACCGTGCGGCTGATGACCGTGTGGAAGACGCGGTCGCCGAAGTGCTCCACGACGCTCGCCACGACCTCCTTGGAGTGGAGGGTGCGGCTGTCGTACATCGTCGCGAGGATGCCGTCGACCTCGAGGCGGGGGTTGAGCCGGTCGCAGATCTTCTCGATCGTCTCGATGAGCAGGGCCACACCGCGCATGGCGAAGAACTCGCACTCGAGCGGGATGAGCACGCCGTGCGCTGCGGTGAGCGCGTTGACCGTGAGCAGGCCGAGCGAGGGTTGGCAGTCGATGAGGATGACGTCGTAGTCGTCGAGGACCGGACGCAGCACGCGCGCGAGGATCTGCTCGCGCGCGACCTCACCGACGAGCTGGACCTCGGCGGCCGACAGGTCGATGTTGGCCGGGATGACGTCGAGGTTCTCGACCTTGGTCTGGACGATGACGTCGCGCACGTCGTGGCCGCGCTCGGTGAGCAGGTTGTAGACGGTGACGTCGAGCTGGTGGGCGGGGATGCCGAGTCCGACGGAGAGGGCGCCCTGCGGGTCGAAGTCGACCAGGAGCACCCGTCGGCCGTACTCCGCCAGGGTCGCTCCGAGGTTGATGGTGGTCGTGGTCTTGCCGACGCCACCCTTCTGGTTGCACATGGCGATGACCCGCGCCGGACCGTGGCTGGCCAGAGGAGGCGGCTCGGGGAAGACGGGCATCGGGCGCCCGGTGGGGCCCATCTGTCCACGACCGGCGTCCTCGGTCCCGGGCAGGTGTCCGTGTCGGCTCGTGGGGCCGGTGGTCTCATCCACTTCGGTCACCACGGCCTCGATGTTCGACGAATCCATCTCTCTCCCGGAACTGGCGTGCAGGCGGTCAGCGTCCCGCTGATCGCCACGAACCCTATCAGCGCGCACGCGGATGACTCTGGGCGTAGACCTCGCGCAGCTGCTGCACGGTGACGAGCGTGTAGACCTGCGTCGTCGTCACCGACGCGTGCCCGAGCAGCTCCTGGACGACGCGCACGTCCGCGCCGCCTTCGAGCAGGTGGGTGGCGAACGAGTGCCGCAGCGTGTGCGGCGAGAGATGGCCAGAGAGGTCGGCGCGGGCCGCCGCCGCCCGCAGGATCGACCAGGCACTCTGGCGCGAGAGCCGCGACCCCCGCTGGTTGAGGAAGATCGCCGGGGTCCCGGTGCCCTTGGTCGAGAACGTCCCACGACCGCGGACGAGGTATGCCGTGAGCGCCTCCCTGGCGTAGGAGCCGAGCGGCACGAGCCGTTGCTTGCCGCCCTTGCCCTCGAGCCGGACCACTCCCGCCTCACGGTCGACGTCGTCGATGTCGAGCCCGACCGCCTCCGAGATGCGGGCACCGGTGCCGTAGAGGAGCTCGAGCAGTGCCCTGTCCCGCAGCGAGGCGGGGGTGTCGCCCACGGCCGCCGCGTCGAGGAGGCGCTGGACCTCGCTGACACTGATCGCCTTCGGCAGTCGCGACGGCGGAGGGGGTGGGCTGACCGCAGCCGCCGGGTCGGCGTCGAGGTCACCCTCCAGCGCGAGGAACCGGTGCAGCCCCCGGACCGAGACCAGGGTCCGGGCGGCAGAGTTCGCGGCGAGGGCCGGGTGGTCCTCGTCGCCCTCGCGCAGCCGGGCGAGGAACTCGCCGACGTGCTGCTCGGTCACCTCGGCGGGATCGTCGATCCCGACCACGGCGAGGTATGCCGTCCAGCGCCCCAGGTCACGCCGGTAGGCCTTGAGCGTGTTGGCCGACAGACCTCTCTCGACGTCGAGGTGCGTCAGCCACGACCGGACGGCGCGGTCGACCCCGCTCAGCCGAGGACCTCCGCCAGCGGGCGGTGCCCGAGTCCGTGGGCCTCGGCGACGGGGCCGTAGACGATCTCCCCCGCGTGCGTGCTGAGCCCCAGAGCGAGCGACTGGTCGGCCCGGGAGGCCTCGCGCCAGCCACGGTCGGCGAGCCGGACGGCATACGGAAGGGTGGCGTTGGTCAGCGCCCACGTGCTCGTGTTGGGCACCGAGCCCGGCATGTTGGCGACGCAGTAGAAGATCGAGCCGTGGACCTGGTAGGTCGGGTCAGCGTGGGTCGTCGGACGGGTGTCCTCGAAGCAGCCGCCCTGGTCGACGGCGATGTCGACGAGGACCGAGCCCGGCTTCATCTGCGAGACGAGCTCGTTGGAGACCAGCGTGGGCGCCTTGGCCCCGGGGACGAGCACGGCCCCGATGACCATGTCGGCCTCCATGACCTGCTGGCGGATGGCGAGCGTGGACGAGGCGAGGCCGTGGACGCGGTTGTTGTAGCGCCAGAAGCTCATCCGGGAGCTTGTCGAGGTCGGTGTCGAGCAGGGTGACGTCGGCGCCCATGCCCAGCGCGATGTTGGCGGCGTTCTGGCCCGAGACACCGGCGCCGATGATGACGACCTTGGCGTTGGCGACACCGCCGACACCGCCCATGAGCACGCCACGTCCACCCTGCGGCTTCATGAGTGAGTGGGCACCCACCTGCGGGGCGAGGCAGCCGGCGACCTCGGACATCGGGTAGAGCAGGGGCAGCAGACCTGACGGGAGCTGGACCGTCTCGTAGGCGATCGAGGTCGTCCGCTTGGCGACGAGCTCCTTGGTCAGGCGCTCGTCGGCGGCGAGGTGGAGGTAGGTGAAGAGGGTGAGGTCCTCGCGCAGCCGGTGGTACTCCTGCTCGATCGGCTCCTTGACCTTCATGACCATCTCGGCCTCGGCCCACACGTCATCGGCGCTGTCGATGATCCGCGCCCCCTGCGAGACGTACTCGTCGTCGGTGATCGACGACCCGAGGCCCGCGCCCTTCTGGACGTACACCTCGTGACCGTGCTTGACGAGCTCGTGCACGCCGACCGGCGTGATGCCGACGCGGAACTCGTTGTTCTTGACCTCGCTGGGGATACCGATGCGCACCTGCTGACTCCTTCGTCCTAGGGCTGCGGTGGGTGTGCCGCGGTGCGAGTCTAGGACCTGTGAAGCTCTATGCAGACCTGCCCGGACGACGGCTCGTCCAGATCCTCGCCGACCTCGCGCTCCTGGCCTGGCTCGCCCTGTGGGCGTGGGTGGGGCGTCGCGTCCATGACGTCACGATGGCGCTCGCCGAGCCAGGGCGCCGGCTCCAGGGAGCTGGTACCGGCTTCCGCGAGAAGCTCAACGCCGCCGGGGACGGCGTGGACGACCTGCCCCTGCTCGATGACCGCGTTGCCGGACCGTTCCGGTCCGCAGCCGGCGCCGGCACTGACATCGAGCAGGCCGGCACCGACCTCATCAGCGCGGTCGAACGCCTCGCCCTGCTTCTCGGGTGGACGACCGCGCTCGTGCCGATCCTCATCGTCGCGATCTGGTGGGCGGTCGCCCGGGGCCGGTTCGTGCGGCGCGCTTCCGCGGCTCAGCGGTTCATCGACGCCGACGCCGACCTCGACCTCTTCGCGCTGCGTGCCATGGCCAACCAGCCGATGACCACCCTCGCCAAGGTCTCGGCGGACCCGAGCGGCGCCTGGCGCCGGGGTGACCGCGAGACGATCAGGGCGCTGGCCCTGCTCGAGCTCAAGGACTCGGGTCTGCTGCCACCACGGACGGCCTGAGATCCTGCGCCGGCGGCTCCCACGTCGCGGGGTCGGCGTCCACCTGGTCACCTGAGCGGATGTCCTTGACCTGGTGTGCGACGTCCCCGGCACCGGGAAACCACACGAAAGGTATGCCGCGCCGGTCGGCATACCGGATCTGCTTGCCGAACTTCGCGGCGGTCGGGGCGACCTCGCACGCGATGCCGCGGGCGCGCAGCGCCCGGGCGACCGCGGCCGACTTCCGGCGCGAGTCCTGCTCGACGACGGCGACGAGGACGGCTGCCGGCGTGGCGCGCGAGGCCGTCACGAGGCCCTTGCCGAGCAGGAGACCGAGCAGGCGCGAGACGCCGATCGAGATGCCGACTCCCGGGTAGGTCGTCCTGCCGTCGCTCGCGAGGGCGTCGTAGCGGCCGCCCGAGCAGAACGAGCCCCACGACTCGTAGCCCTCGAGCTGCGTCTCGTAGACGGTGCCGGTGTAGTAGTCGAGGCCGCGGGCGATCTTGAGGTCCGCGACCATGGCGCCGGGCGCGTTGTCGAGGCCACTCCGGATGACGGCGCTGAGGGCTGCGAGGCCCTCGTCGAGGGTCGGGTGGTCGACCCCCAGGGCGCGCACCTGGTCCACGAACGAGAGGTCCTCGGTGCGGATCGCGGCGAGCGCAAGGCACTGGTCGGCCTGCTCCTCTGTCCGCCCGGCCTCGACGAGGAGGGTCCGCACCTTGGCCGGGCCGATCTTGTCGAGCTTGTCGACGATGCGCAGCGTGCCGGCGACGTCGTCAATGCCGATGCCGATTCCCAGGTAGAAGCCCTCGGGGATCTTGCGGTTGTTCACCTGGATCGTCATTCGGCCGATGGGCAGCCTGCCGAAGATCTCGGCGATGACGAGCGGGATCTCGGCCTCGAAGTGCGGGCTGCTGCCCCACGTCGACGACGTCGATGTCGGCCTGGGTGAACTCGCGGTAGCGGCCCTCCTGGGGTCGCTCCCCCCTCCAGACGCGCTGGATCTGGTAGCGGCGATAGGGGAAGGTCAGCCTGCCGGCGTTCTCGAGGACGAACCGGGCGAAGGGCACGGTGAGGTCGAAGTGCAGACCGAGCTCCGGCTCTTTGGCGGACGACTCCCCACGGTCGGCGAGGCGTGACACGGCGTAGATCTCCTTGTCGGCGTCACCGCCCTTGCCGACGAGGCGCTCGACCGGCTCGACGGCGCGCGTCTCCAGCGAGGTGAACCCGTGCAGCTCGAAGGTCTCGCGGATGACGTCGAGGAAGTGCTGCTCCACGATGCGTTCGGCCGGGAGGAACTCGGGGAAGCCGCTGAGCTTGGTGACCTTCACGCGCCCAATCCTTGCAAATCGGTGGGCTGAGGATGCATCGGGGTAGTTAGCAGGTGCGCTGGTGTCCAACGCGAGCGCCAGATAGATAACCCGAGTGCTCAGGCTTCCGTCTGGTCGGCAGGCTTCGATGTGCTGCCTGCGTCCTTATCCATGACTGCTTGTCTCTGTTGCTTCATGTAATCAGCGACGAACTCGTCGGAAAATTGCTCGAACGCGTCTGGATCAGTGACCCAGGCTGCAAGGGGCCAATGGGCCGCAGCCAACTGTGCTCTCAAGGCCGTCCGGTCTCGCGAAGTCCAAGCCGCATTGATGTCGGTTACTGCATCGGTCAGTGCGGTTGAGAGCCGGGGCGATGTTCTGGCCGAGAGGACGAAGATGTGGAGCAGCCCGGTGGTGGCCCGCTGGAGGTGAGCAAGGTCTGGCGTCTGACCGTCCATCAACGAGGTCGCGAGGTCGGCAAAGAGGCGCTCGACTTGGCCGATCTGCTCGGTCAATCGCTCTCGTGCGCGATCGTCGGATTCCCGAGCCCATTGGACATCCATGGCGTCCCGAGCTGCCTTGGCTGCCATCCGGCCCCCAACAACCGCGCCAACGACCGAGCCCACGAGAGACCCTCCAACTCCGATAAGCGCAGCAGCCATTGCGGGATCCATGTTTCGACCGTATCCATGTAGGCGCTCACACACAGACGGAACCCGTGAGGCTGGCCTTCACGCGCAAGCGACGCGGGTCAGGTATTCAATCCTCGCAGGTAGGGGTTGGTGCTCCGCTCACGGCGCATCGACGTCGCCGAGCCATGGCCGGGGAGGACCAGGGTGGAGTCGGCCAACGGCAGGACGACGTCTCGCAGCGAACGTTCCATGGCGGAGCCGTCGCCCCCCGGCAGGTCCGTGCGCCCGATGGAGCCGGCGAAGAGGACGTCGCCCGTGACCATGGTGCGGTCGAGCTCCTCGGGCGCGCGGACGCCGTCGGGCAGCCGGTCGAAGCCGAACATCACCGAGCCCTCGGTGTGGCCCGGCGCATGCAGCACCTCCAGGTCCAGCCCCGCCAGCGTCAATGACTGGCGGTCGGTCACCTCGACGACGTTGCCCGGCTCGGTCCACGTCGCCTTCTGACCGAACTGCTGCTCGAGCATCCCGACGAGGCCAGCGCTCGCCGATCCGAGCGGGTCGGCGAGGCGGTAGCGGTCGTCCGAGTGGATGTATGCCGCGGTGTCGCCTCCGCAGACGGGCGTCACCGAGTAGACGTGGTCGATGTGCCCGTGGGTGAGCAGGACCGCTGTCGGCTTGAGGCGGTGCTGGGTCAGGACCTCGCGCAGGGTCTCCTCGATCCCGATGCCGGGGTCGACGACGAGGCACTCCTCACCCTCACCCGTGGCGAGGACGTAGCAGTTGGTGCCGAAGGCTGCGGCAGGAAAGGCGATGGTCAACACGCCGCCCAACCCTAGTCGGGTGAGCACCCGGCATACCTCGTCCCTAGACTCACCCGGGTGACGAAGAAGCAGGAACGCGACCGGGCCCGGCGTCGGTGGGAGAAGCAGCAGGCGACGCAGGCTGCTCGCACGGAGAGGCGTGCCCGCAACAGGCGGGTCGCGGCGATCGTGGCCACCGTCGCGGTCGTGCTGGCGCTCGTCGTCGGGTTGACCATCGCGCTCCGTCCGGAGCAAGCCGCTGAGCCCGCCCAGACCGCGGCTGGCTGCACGCCACCTCCGCAGCCGCTGGGCACGTCGGCCAAGCTCACTCTGCCCGACAAGGCGACCGCCAAGGGCGCCACCTGGACGGCCACGATGACGACGAACTGCGGTGACATCGTCATCGACCTCGACGGGGCCAAGGCACCGCAGGCCGTGGCCTCGTTCATCCAGCTGGCTCGCGCGGACTACTGGCTCAACTCCCCCTGCCACCGCCTGGGTGTCGGCGAAGGCTTCAAGCTGCTCCAGTGCGGTGACCCCACGGGCGCCGGTGACGGCACTCCCGGCTACGGGTTCGGCGTGGAGAACGCGCCCAAGGACGGCAAGTACAACCGCGGCCAGCTCGCGATGGCCCGCACACCTGACCCCAAGGCCGGCAACGGTGGCCAGTTCTTCATCATCAACGGGGACACCAACCTTCCGGACCCAGCTGGCTACACAATCTTCGGCACGGTGACCAAGGGTTTGGATATCGTCGACAAGGTCGCCGCGGCGGGCGTTCAGCCCGGCGGTGAGTCGAAGACCATCGGTGCCCCAGTGGCACCCATCAGCATCCTTCGGGTTGCAGTGACAGAGAAGAAGGCATAACCGTGAGCGACGAGACGACGAGCACCACCCCCTCGGACGAGTCCGTGGGGGTCCAGGCCGAGACGCCGCCACAGGTCGCGGAGGAGGGTCCCGCAGCGCAGGAGGCTCCCGCTGTCGACGAGACCCCGGCAGCCGAAGAGGCGCCCACGGCCGAGGAGGCGCCCGTCGTCGCAGAGGCTCCCGACGCCGAACAGGCACCCGCGACCGAGGAGACGCCGGCGCCCGCCGAGGAGACACCGGCTCCTGCCGAGGAGACGCCGGCACCGGTCGCACCCAAACCGTCCGTTCCCTCCCCTGCCGCGCTTGCGTCGAAGATGGCGGCCCGCCCCACGCCTCCGGTCACACCACCCGTCGTACACGAGCACTCCGACTCGGCGAAGTTCGGTCGGGTCGACGACGAGGGCCATGTCTTCGTCAAGGTCGGTGACGAGGAACGCGAGGTCGGCTCCTACCCGGGCGCGTCCCCTGACGAGGCCCTGCAGTACTTCGCCCGCAAGTACGACGAGATCGCCGCCTCCGCCGACCTCCTCGTGCAGCGCGTGGCCAACCCGGACGTCGCGGCCAAGGAGGTCGCCGACGGCCTCAGCACCCTCAAGGCCCACATCGCCGACGCCCACGTCGTCGGTGACCTCGCCGCCCTGGACGCCAGCGTCACCGCCATCGAGGCCGCGCTCGCTGCCAAGCGAGAGACCGAGCAGGCAGCGCGTGCCGAGGCACGTGCGGCGGCCACCGTCGAGCGCGAGGCCATCGTCGCCGAGGCCGAGGCGATCGCGGGACAGCATCCGGACCAGACCCAGTGGAAGCAGAGCGGTGAGCGGATGCGCGCGCTGCTCGACACCTGGAAGCAGCACCAGCGCTCCGGGACCAAGCTCGACAAGCCGACCGAGAACTCGCTGTGGCAGCGCTTCAGCCACGCTCGCAACCACTTCGACAAGGGCCGACGCACCTACTTCGCCCAGCTCGACTCCACCCGCGCCGAGGCCAAGGGCACCAAGGAGTCGCTCGTGAAGGAGGCCGAGGCCCTCGCCACGAGCACCGACTGGGGTCCGACGGCACGTGCGTTCAAGAACCTCATGGACCAGTGGCGTCAGGCGGGCCGCGCCTCGCGCACCGAGGACGACGCCCTGTGGGAGCGCTTCAAGACGGCCCAGGACACCTTCTTCAACGCCAAGGACGAGGTCTCTGCCGTCGAGGAGGAGGAGTTCCGCGCCAACCTGGCCGTCAAGGAGGAGCTCCTCAAGGAGGCCGAGCAGATCCTGCCCATCACCGACCTCGAGAAGGCCAAGGCGCAGCTCCGCACGGTCCAGGACAAGTGGGACGCCGCGGGCAAGGTGCCGCGGGCCGACATCGACCGCACCGAGAAGGCGATCCGCCGTATCGAGACCGCCGTCCGCGAGCAGGACGAGAAGAAGTGGAAGTCGTCCAACCCCGAGGTGGCCGCCCGGGCCAACTCGATGGTGACCCAGCTCCGCAGCTCGATCGAGACGATCGAGGCCGACCTCGCCAAGGCCACCGCCTCGGGCAACGAGAAGAAGGTCAAGGACCTCACCGCCCGGCTCGAGTCGCAGCAGGTGTGGCTCAAGCAGGCCGAGGCCGCGGGCGACGAGTTCGGCTCCTGAGCCCTCTCTGAGCGCAGACTGGCGCGCCTACCGGTTGCCGAGCTTTGCGCGGTGAGGTGGGCGCTCAGTCGTCCCCCGACTTCGCGCGCCCGATTCCGGTTCGGCGCGCCTTCGTAGGCCAGCGCGCTCCGTCGTGGGCCGAACGCACCCACCTCACCGCGCTTCAGCTCTCCGGTGGGCGCGCCGGGCTGAAGGTCGCGCGCACCGCCTGCCTCGTCGCCCTACGGGCCTCTGGGACCCTCGCGGGGAAGTCCTAGTTCTGGGTGATGCGGTAGGCGTCGAAGACGCCGGCGATCCCCCGGACGCTGCGGATGACGTGGTCGAGGTGGCTGGGGTCGCCCATCTCGAAGGTGAACTTGAGACCGGCCACCCGGTCGCGTGAGGTGTGCACCGACGCGCTGAGGATGTTGACCCCGCTCTCGGACAGCACCCGGGTGACGTCGGAGAGCAGGGCCGAGCGGTCGAGCGCCTCGACCTGGAGCTGGACGAGGAAGATGCTGTTGGCGGTCGGGGCCCACTCAACCTCGATGATCTTGTCGTCCTGGCTGAGCAGCGACGAGGCGTTGGTGCAGTCGGTGCGGTGCACGGAGACCCCCGCGCCTCGCGTGACGAACCCGAGGATGTCGTCGCCCGGCACGGGCGTGCAACATCGGGCCAGCTTGACCCAGACGTCCGAGGTGCCCTTGACGACGACGCCCGGGTCCCCTGCGCGTCGCCGACGGTTCGCGATGGGCCGAGGCATCGTGACCTCGGCGAGGTCGTCGCTCGACTCCTCGCCGCCCTGTGCGGCCACGAGCCGCGCCACGACGTGCTGGGCGCTGACGTGCCCCTCGCCGATCGCGGCATACAGGCCGTCGATGCCGCTGAGCCGGAGCTCCTCGGCGACACCGGTCAGCGACTCGACGGACGACAGGCGCGCGACCGGGAGGCTGCGCTTGCGCATCGCCTTGGCCAGCGACTCCTTGCCATTGTCGATCATCTCCTCGCGACGCTCGAGGGTGAACCAGTGGCGGATCTTGTTGCGGGCACGCGCGGACTTGACGAACGAGAGCCAGTCGCGTGACGGCCCGGCACCGTCGGCCTTGGACGTCAGGACCTCGACCGTGTCACCGTTGTCCAGCCGCGACTCCAGCGGGACCAGGCGCCCGTTGACCTTGGCACCGATGGTGTGGTGGCCGACCTCGGTGTGCACGGCATACGCGAAGTCGACCGGAGTCGAGTTGGCCGGCAGGCCGACGAGCTGGCCCTTGGGCGTGAAGACGTAGACCTCGCTGGCGTTGATCTCGAACCGCAGCGACTCGAGGAACTCGCCGGGGTCGGCGGTCTCCTTCTGCCAGTCGAGGAGCTGCCGCAGCCAGGCCATGTCGTTGGCGCCGGTGTTGCTCGTAGAGGGCGTCTCGGGGCCGCCGGACTTCTCCTTGTACTTCCAGTGGGCGGCCACGCCGTACTCCGCGCGACGGTGCATCGTGTGCGTGCGGATCTGGATCTCGACCGGCTTGCCCTCGGGCCCGATGACCGTCGTGTGCAGCGACTGGTACATGTTGAACTTCGGCGTCGCGATGTAGTCCTTGAAGCGGCCCGGCACCGGCGTCCACCGGGCGTGCATCGCGCCCAGCGCCGCGTAGCAGTCGCGCACGGTGTCGACAAGCACTCGCACCGCCACGAGGTCGTAGATCTGGTCGAAGTCGCGTCCGCCGACGATCATCTTCTGGTAGACGGAGTAGTAGTGCTTGGGTCGCCCGGTGACCGTCGCCTTGAGCTTGGCCGCTCGCAGGTCTCCGTCGATGTTGGCGCGGACCGTCGCGAGGTACTCCTCGCGGGCCGGGGCACGATCGGCCACGAGGCGCACGATCTCGTCGTAGACCTTGGGGTAGAGGGTCTGGAACGAGAGGTCCTCGAGCTCCCACTTGATCGTGTTCATGCCGAGGCGGTGCGCCAGCGGTGCATAGATCTCGAGGGTCTCGCGGGCCTTGCGCTGCGCCGACTCCTTGGAGACGTAGCGCCACGTCCGCGCGTTGTGCAGCCGGTCGGCCAGCTTGATGACGAGGACGCGGATGTCGCGCGCCATCGCGACGACCATCTTGCGGACGGTCTCGGCCTGCGCGGCCTGGCCGTAGGTGACCTTGTCGAGCTTGGTGACACCGTCGACGAGCATGGCGATCTCGGCGCCGAAGTCCTTCTCGAGCTGGTCGAGGTGGTAGTCGGTGTCCTCGACCGTGTCGTGCAGCAGCGCGGCCGCCAGCGTCGGCGGGGTCATGCCCAGCTCGGCGAGGATCGTCGTCACGGCGAGGGGGTGCGTGATGTACGCGTCACCGCTCTTGCGCATCTGGCCCTCGTGGGCGCGCTCGGCGACGTCGTAGGCCCGCTCGATGACCGTGAGGTCGGCCTTGGGGTGGGTGCGGCGGACCGACGTCAGGAGGGGCTCGAGGACCGGGTGGGTCGAGGTGCGGGTCCCACCGAACATGGCGATGCGGGCACGCGCGCGGGCGCGTTGGGAGCCTGTAGCCCCGCTGCGCACCGGTATCGGCGTGGTCTCCTCTGCCATGGACGGAGTCTAGGCGTCCGCGGTGCCGGCCACGACATGCAGGGCGTGGACGCTGCGCTCCCCCATCGCGTCTCGTCCACCGAGGAACGCCAGCTCGACGATGGTGTCGAAGCCGACGACGTCGGCGCCGCACTCGGTCAGCAGGTCCCAGGCCGCAATGGCGGTGCCGCCCGTGGCGAGGACGTCGTCGACGAGCAGGACCCGTTGTCCGGGCTGCACCGCGTCCGCGTGCACCTCGATCGTCGCGGTGCCGTACTCGAGGTCGTAGGTCCGCTGCACGGTCTCGCCCGGGAAGCTTGCCGGCCTTGCGGACGGGGACGAAGCCGACGCCCAGCTCGAGCGCCAGGGCGGCTCCGATGATGAACCCTCGCGCTTCCACCCCGGCCACCGCGTCGATCGGCTGCGCCGCGCCGGTATGCCGTGCCGCAAGCTCGCGGATCACCGCACCGAACGCGTCCCCGTCTCCCAGCAGCGGCGTGATGTCCTTGAACACCACGCCCGGCTTCGGGAAGTCTTCGACGTCGCGCAGTCGGGCTGCGACGAGGTCGCTGACGGCGGCCACGCGGCTACTTGCGTCGCGACTTGGGCGGTCGCTTGGGCTGGTTGCGTGGGCCGGACTGGGCGTACTTGTGGACCTGCCGGCCGGTCACGGTGGCAGAGCCCTCGTCCTCGGCCATCGGCGAGGCCGAAACCAGTGCCGGGTCGGTGTCCGCCTCGGTGATCCGACCATCGGTGACCGACGAGTCCGTCACGCCTGCAGACGACCCGGACGCCGACACGCCGACCAGCTCCTTGGCACGCTTGGCCTGGGACCGGGCCGCACGCTTGTCGAGCTCGAGCACCGACTCGTCCTTGGCGCGCAGGGTGACGAGAAGCGGTGTCGCGAGGAAGATCGAGGAGTAGGCACCGATCAGGATCCCGATGAAGAGGACGAGGGCGAGGTCCAGCAGGGTGCCCGGGCCGAGGAAGATCGCGCCGACGACCATGACCGCGAGGATCGGCAGGATGCCGATGACGGTCGTGTTGATCGAGCGGACCAACGTCTGGTTCACCGCGAGGTTGGCGGCCTGGGCGAAGGACAGCCGTCCGTTGGCGAAGGCCTCGTTGGTGTTCTCCCGCACCTTGTCGAAGACCACGACGGTGTCGTAGATGGAGTAGCCCAGGACGGTGAGGAACCCGATCATCGTGGCCGGGGAGACCTCGAACCCGGTGAACGAGTAGATGCCCACGGTGATGACGAGGTCATGGACCAGGGCGAGCAAGGCTGCGAGGGCCATCTTCCAGTTGCGGAAGTAGATCGCGAGCACGGCCGCCACGAGCACGAGGAAGATCACCAGCGCGCGAAGCGCCTGCTTCGTGACGGAGTCACCCCAGGAGGGACCGATGAAGGTCGAGCTCACCTTGTCGGCGCCGACCTCGAACGTCTGGCCCAGCTCGGTGGCCACCCGGGCGCTCTCGGCATCATCCAGCCGCTCGGTCTGGACGCGGACCGTGTTGGTCCCGAGCTTGGAGACACGCACACCCTGGGAGTCATCCGCTGCACCCAGCGCCTCCCGCGCCTGCGCCTCGTAGTCAGCTGGGACCGACGTGGTCGTGACCCGGAACTCCGAGCCACCGCTGAACTCCAGGCCCAGGTTGAGCTTGTTGATCCCGAGGCCCCCGATGGCGATCGCCATGAGCAGGAGCGAGACGAGGTAGAACGACTTGCGCCTGGCGACGACCGGGATGGATCGCTTGCCGGTGTAGAGGTCGTTTCCGAGATCGGCGAACTTCATCGGGGTCCTCGCAAAGTATCGGAGTGACGAAGGAGCGCAGAACTTTGTGGGGTGATCATCGGGCTGTCCCTTCGGCGCCCGCAGTGCGGGGCGGGTTCGCTCCGGCTGTGCGGGGCGGGTTCGCGCCCGTGGTGCGGGGCGGGTTCGTCGTGAACCGGCCACGGCCGGCATACGAGGTCTTCTTGACGGCACCGAGCTTGTCCGGGTCGAGCCCGGACATCGGGTGGCCACTCCGGAAGAACTTGAGCCGCGCAAGGAGCGTGACCAGGGGGTGGGTGAAGAGAAAGACGATGAGGATGTCGAGCAGTGTCGTGAGCCCGAGGGTGAAGGCGAAGCCACGAACGCTGGAGCTGGCCAACACGTAGAGCACGATGGCCGCGAGGAAGTTCACGCCGTCGGCGATGAGGATCGTCCGCTTGGCACGAGCCCAACCGGTGGCGACCGCGCTCTCGAGGGAACGGCCCTCACGCAGCTCGTCACGGATGCGTTCGAAGTAGACGATGAACGAGTCCGCGGTGAAGCCGATGGCGACGATCAGACCGGTGACACCGGCCATGTCGAGTCGGTAGTTGTGCGACCACCCGAGGATCGTGATGGCGAGGTAGGTGAGCAGCCCCGCCACGAGGATCGAGGCGATGGTGACGAACCCGAGCACGCGGTACTGCGCCAGCGAGTAGAGGACGACGAGCAGGAGACCGATGAGCCCGGCGATGAGGCCGATGCGCAGCTGCTCACCACCCAGGGTCGGGCTGATCTGCTCACGGGTCTGCAGGTCGAACGAGATCGGCAGGGCGCCGAACTTCAACGTCTGGGCGAGGTCACGAGCCTCGGTGATGGCGAAGCCACCCGTGATGCTCGCCTTGCCGTTGGGGATCGCCTCGTTGAAGGAGGGAGCCACGATGACGCGCGAGTCGAGGGTGGCAGCCAGCTGGTTCTGCGGCTGCTGGAGGGAGACCATCTTGCGCGAGACATCGGCGTACTGCTCGGTGCCCTCACCGTTGAGGCTGAGCTGGATCTCGACGACCGAGGTCTGCTGGCCGTTGGCGCCGACCTGGTAGCCGGCGGCGGCGTCGGAGACCTTGTCACCGGAGACGACCACGGGACCGAGGATGTACTTCGCTGTGCCGTCGGCGTCGCAGGTGACGATCGGCTTGGTCTCGTCATCGACGAGGGCGTCGAGGGCGCCCTCCTTGCTGCAGTCCAGAGCCGTGAAGGCGGCGGTCAGCTCGGGCGTGATCTGCTCGAGGCTGAACGGGTCGCCCCCAGCCGGGGTCGAGGCCGAGCCGCTGGGGCTGGGGCTCGGTGAGGTACTGGGTGACGCACTGGGCGACGCGCTCGGCGAGGCCGAGGGCGACGGCGACGGCGAGGTCGATGGTGACGGGCTGGGCTCGGCGGTCAGGGCCCCGGGGATGGCCGAGTTGTTGCTCGGCGAGGGGCTGACCGGGTTGGCGGACGGCACGGGCGCCGACGGGGAGGCACTCGGCGAGGCGCTCGGCGAGGCCGAGCCGCTCGGGGACGGGCTGGCCGACCCGCTCGGCGAGGCCGACGGAGCCGGTTGCGGTGAGCCCGCCGCGATGGCCAGGACCGGTCGGAACTGCAGCTGCGACGAGCGGCGGATCGCGTCCTCGTCCTGCTTGCTCGGTGTCCCGGGCATGCTGACGACGATGTTGCGGCCGCCCTGGGTCGTCACCTCGGCGCCGGCGACACCACCGGCGTCGACACGCTGGACGATGATGTCCCGAGCCTGGGTGATCTGCTCCGGAGAGACCTCGCGGCCACCCGTGAGCCGCGGTTCGAGGATGATCTGGGTGCCACCCTGCAGGTCGAGGCCGAGCTTGGGGGCGTAGCTGCCGTTGCTGAACTGGTTGGCACCGAACAGCAGGCCCATGAGCGCGATCGTGAGGACGGCCATGGCCGCTATTGCACGGCGCGCGAAAGTCGTGTGACTCATCTGCGCCATGTCAGCTGGCCTCTGTGGTGCTGCCCGGCGTGCCGGAGTCGCCGTGCGTCGCGTCTGAACCCGGCTGCTTGAGCCCGATCGCGCGACGGTCCACCCGCACCTGGACGCCGGGGGCGATCTCCAGTGTCGCGGCCACGTCGTCGAGCGTGATGATCGTGCCGTAGAGACCCGAGGTCAGGACCACCTCGTCACCGACGGTGAGTGCTGCCTGGAAGTCCTGCACGGCCCGGCCACGCTTGCGCTGGCTGAGCATGAGGAAGGCCAGCAGCGCGAGTGGGAGGGCGAGCACGAG
The DNA here is from genome assembly GCF_979258975.1 of Knoellia sp. AC549. NCBI lineage: Bacteria > Bacillati > Actinomycetota > Actinomycetes > Micrococcales > Intrasporangiaceae > Knoellia > Knoellia sp. AC549. The sequence continues at coordinate 3,550,169 of NZ_OZ409890.1, read as the reverse complement.
GAGGTTGCCGACGCCGGCACCGGAGTTCATGGAGTGTCCTTCGAGTCTGGTTCAGTGCACCCGCAACGCTGCCGGGCACGTCAATGGCCCGGGCGACGCCGGGCCGAGCCAGCATAGGTGACGGGTTCATCCTCGACCAACGCACGACACCCCGAGGGAGTGCCCGAGGTCACCCGCCGAGCCGACCGGGCCCCTCACCCAGCGGCAAAACGTCCTGGGTCAGCAGATCGCGAGGAGGAGTGAGACCCAAATGTGTCCAGGCCTTGGCCGACGCGGCTCGTCCTCGCGGCGTGCGCACCATGAATCCCTCGCGCACGAGATAGGGCTCGGCCACGGTCTCGACGGTGTCGGACTCCTCCCCGACGGCGATCGCCAACGTCGAGAGCCCGACGGGCCCGCCGCCGAAACGACGGCAGAGGGCGTCGAGCACGGCGCGGTCGAGCCGGTCGAGGCCGGCGTCGTCCACGTCGAAGAGGCGCAGCGCCTGGTGCGCGGCCTCGAGGTCGACGCTGCCCATGCCGTGGACCTGGGCCCAGTCGCGCACCCGGCGGAGCAGACGGTTGGCGATGCGTGGCGTGCCGCGTGACCGGCCGGCGATCTCGGTGATGCCCGCCTCGTCGGCGTTGACGCCCAGCAGCCCGGCGGAGCGGCGCAGGATCGTCGTCAGGTCGCTGGCGGCGTAGTAGTCGAGGTGGCCGGTGAACCCGAATCGGTCCCGGAGCGGCGCCGGCAGCAGCCCTGACCGCGTCGTGGCCCCGACGACGGTGAAGGGTGACAGCTCCAGGGGGATCGCAGTCGCGCCCGGCCCCTTGCCGACGATGACGTCAACCCGGAAGTCCTCCATGGCGAGGTAGAGCATTTCCTCGGCCGCACGTGACATGCGGTGGATCTCGTCGAGGAAGAGCACCTCGCCCTCGTCGAGCGACGAGAGCACCGCAGCCAGGTCGCCCGCGTGCTGGATGGCCGGTCCGGAGGTGATCCGGATGGGCCGCTCCAGCTCCGCGGCCACGATGAGTGCCAGGGTGGTCTTGCCGAGCCCGGGCGGGCCCGACAGCAGGATGTGGTCGGGCACGCTCCCCCGGCGTCGCGCCGCCTCGAGGACGAGCCCGAGCTGGTCACGCACGCGGGTCTGCCCGGGGAACTCGGACAGGCGCTTGGGCCGCAGGGCCGCCTCGACGACGCGCTCGTCGTCGCTGTCCGCCCCGGCGTCGACGATCCGCGCGGTCGCGTCGAGCGAGCCGTCGGAGTGCCTGTCGTCACCGAGCCCGGACATCCCGGCCTCGACGATGTCGGACCGGAAGCCCTTGGTGCTGCCGCCGGGATCGTCAGCGCTCGTCGACGTCGGCTTCATGGGTGGTGTCATCGGCGCCGCACTCATCGGCCCAGCTCGCGCAGAGCCATCCGCAGCAGCGCCGCGACCGAGGCCTCGGGATCGGCCGCTGCCGCCACGCCCGTGACGGCGTCGGTCGCCTGCTTGGCCGACCAGCCCAGGCCGACGAGGGCCTCGGCGACCTGGTCGCGCTTGGCGTCGCCGAGGGAGGCGGCAGAGGGGGTGACGTCGGCACCCGGCGAGCCGGACGGCATACCCACCTTGTCCTTGAGCTCGAGCACGAGACGCTCGGCGCTCTTCTTGCCCACCCCGGGGATCTTGGTCAGGGTCGCGAGGTCGCCTGCCCGCAGGGCGGCACTCACCTCGTCGGGCGTGAGCACCGAGAGCATCGCCAACGCGAGCCGTGGCCCCACACCTGACACGGTCTGCACCGTCTCGAACATGTCGCGCTCGGACGCGGACCCGAAGCCGAAGAGGGTCAGCGAGTCCTCGCGCACGACGAGCGTCGTCGAGACCGTGACGTCCTGGCCGGTGCGCACCTCACCGGCCTGGCGAGGGGTCGTGTGGACGAGCATGCCGACGCCCCCGACCTCGATGACGACGCGGTCGAGCCCCACGTGGCCGACCTTGCCGGACAGGGAGGCGATCATCGGACGCTCGCCTTCGCGAGAGCCTCGAGGCGAGCTGTCGCCGCGCCGCGCCAGAGGTGGCAGATCGCCAGGGCCAGTGCGTCGGCGGCGTCGGCGGGCCTCGGCGGGGAGTCGAGCTTGAGGATCCGGGTGACCATGGCGGTGACCTGGGCCTTGTCGGCCCGACCGCTGCCGGTCACCGACGCCTTGACCTCGGTGGGCGTGTGGAAGACGACCGGTATGCCGCGTTTGCCGGCGGTGAGCAGCGCGATCGCCGTGGCGTGGGCCGTGTTCATGACCTGGGTGACGTTGGTGTCGGCGAAGACCCGCTCGACCGCGACGACGTCGGGTGCGAACTTGTCGAGCCAGCCGTCGAGCTCGCGCTCGAGGAAGATGAGGCGCTGCGACGGCTCGGCGTCAGAGGGGGTGCGCACGACGCCCACCGCGACCATCGCGGCCCGGCCGGCCCGGCCGTCGACGACGCCGAGTCCGCACCGGGTGAGACCGGGATCCATCCCGAGAACGCGCACGCGCGCCGCCTTCCAGTTGCAACCGAACAGATGTTCGGTGCCACGCTACACAGCGTCGTCGAGGCCGGCGGGCAGCAACACGCGGGTCACTCCTCGTCGTTCAGCTCCGCGAGGACGTCGTCGGGGATGTCGCCGTTGGCGAAGACGTCCTGGACGTCGTCGGAGTCCTCGAGCGCGTCGATGACCCGGATCATCTTCTTGGCCCCGTCGAGGTCGAGCTCGATCTGGAGGTTGGGGACCCACGACGCCTCGGCGGAGTCGTAGTCGATGCCCGCGTCCTGCACGGCCTTACGCACGGCAACGAAGTCGCTCGCCTCGGACACGATCTCGAACGCCTCGCCCAGGTCGTTGACCTCGTCGGCGCCGGCCTCGAGGACCACCTCGAGGATGCGCTCCTCGTCGACCGACTCGGACTTCGGGACGACGACGACCCCCTTGCGGTCGAAGACATAGGCGACCGAACCAGGGTCACCGAGCTTGCCCGCCGTTGCGGGTGAGCGCGGTGCGGACCTCGGCGGCCGCGCGGTTGCGGTTGTCGGTGAGGCACTCGATGAGGATCGCGACACCGCCGGGCGCGTAGCCCTCGTAGGTGATGGTCTCCCAGTCGGAGCCACCTGCCGTCGCGCCCGAACCGCGCTTGACCGCGTTGTCGATGTTGTTGTTGGGCACCGAGCTCTTCTTGGCCTTCTGGATGGCGTCGTAGAGCGTCGGGTTGCCGGTGATGTCGCCACCGCCGGTGCGGGCGGCGACCTCGATGTTCTTGATCAGCTTGGCGAAGAGCTTGCTGCGCTTGGCATCGACGACAGCCTTCTTGTGCTTCGTCGTCGCCCATTTGGAGTGGCCGGACAAGGTGTCTCCTCGTGCTGTCGAACGTGCAGGACTCGCGGACGATCCTAAGCCGTGTGCCGTGTGGGCCAGTCTGCGGTGCTGGAGCCGCTGCGTCCGGCGACGTGGGCGGCATACCCACCGCAGTGGGTGACCGAATGCGTCAGGCGCGGCGGACGAGGTCGGTGAACCAGGCGTGGACGCGGTGGTCGCCGGTCACCTCGGGATGGAAGCTCGTCGCGACGAGGTTGCCCTGGCGCACGGCCACGGGGTGGTCGGCGCCCTGGACCCGCACCGAGGCAAGCACCTGCACGGCATCGCCGACGTCCTCGACCCAGGGCGCGCGGATGAACACGGCCCGCACCGGCTCGGGGCCGAGCTCACGGATGCGCAGGTCCTCCTCGAACGAGTCCACCTGTCGCCCGAAGGCGTTGCGGCGCACCGTGATGTCGAGGCCTCCGAGGGTCTGCTGGTCGCGGTGCCCGTCGAGGATGCGGTCGGCGAGCATGATCATGCCGGCGCAGGACCCGTATGCCGGGAGGCCGTCCCGCAGTCGAGCGACGAGCGGCTCGCGCAGGTCGAAGATCCGGACGAGCTTGTCCATCGTCGTCGACTCGCCGCCGGGGATGACGAGGCCGTCGATCGCCTCGACCTCGGTCGGGCGCCGCACGGCGATGGCTCGGGCTCCGGCCAGCTCCAGCGCCTGGACGTGTTCCCGCACGTCGCCCTGGACGGCGAGGACTCCGATGGTGGGGTGGGCGCTCACGCCCGGAATCGTACGTCCGGCTGGCCACCTGCGGCGGCGGTGGCCGACCTAGGCTGGGCGCATGACGACATCACACCCCGGAGACGACACGTCGGCAGAGGTCATGGAGGCAAGGGTCGAGGCCCTGCAGGCGGTGGTCGACCGGGTCCTCTCGTGGCAGGAGAGCGCACCCGAGGGCACCGTGCGCGAGGAGCTCGACAAGGCGCTCGACGAGGCCGGCCTGGAGCTGGACGAGGCGACACGGGAGCGCATCGTCGAGCACGTCCACTCGGGCGAGGAACACACCGACGTCCGCCGCTTCCTCGGCTGAGGAGGCGACGGACGTCGGTGAGCTGCCGGGTCAGGGCTGCGGCCTGGCGCCTCCCTTGACTCCGTAGACCCGGACGTGGTCGAACTCCGCCGTGATGGGTGAGGTCACCTGGTCGGTGGCACCCATCGACACGAGGCCGATGCGGGCGTCATCCCCGAGGCTGTGGGTCCAGACGCCGCCGCGCACCCAGGTCACGCCGTCCTGGCTCGTGTATGCCCTGTAGCGCTCGGTGTCGCCACCGGCCTCGCGCTGCTCGGAACCGCTGAGCCGCTCGACGACGATGCGCAACCAGGTCCAGTCGTCCCCGGGGGGGCCGACGACGGTGTTGCCGTAACGGCTCCAGCCTGCTGGCGCGGGGTTGAGCTCCTTGGCGAACTCCGTCTGCCGGGTCTCCCAGATCGAGGCGCTCGTCAGCTTGATGAAGTTGTCGTCGTCCTCGTACACCACGAGGCCTGCCTGGGCGTAGTTGAAGCAGCACCCCTCGTCGGGCAGGCCAGTGAGGCGCACCTTGGTCTCGACGACGTAGTCACCCACGGGTGCGTCACGCACGAGCACCGAGGCGGTGTCGCTGTCGACGTAGAGGTCGGTGTGCTCGACCTCCCAGCGCAGGACCCCGCCGGCGACCGTGGCGTCGCCCACTCGTCCCTGCGCCCAGGACCAGTCGCCGTCGATCGTGGTTCCGGAGAACTCGTCGCGGTCGAGCAGCTGCCCGACGACCTGCGGCTTGACGAGCTGGGTGCGATAGCGGGAGCGCTCACCCGGCTGCGCTGCGGGGGCGGGCATCTTCGTGTCGGAGGCGCCCGCACCACCGTTGACGACGGGCCAGCCGTTCACCCAGTCGACCGGGTCGAGCAGGGCCGGTCGCTTGGTGAAGCCGGTCGCGAAGTCGTAGAACGGGTCCTCCTGGTCGACGGCGTGGTAGACGGTCCACCACTGGCCTCCCTCGTCGACGAAGACCGAGTTGTGACCGGTTCCGACCCAGCGGTTGCCGTTCATCGTGAGGAAGGGCGTGCCGCCCACGTTGGCCTCGAGGAAGGAGTTGCCCTCCTTGTCGACGAAGGGTCCGTAGGGGCTGCTCGACCTGCCGACGAAGACGCTGTAGCCGGTCAGCGCACCGTTGCAGCAGTTCGTGGCCGAGGCGAAGAGGTAGAAGTAGCCGTCCTTCTCGACGACGTTGGACCCCTCGTAGCGGTTGCCGATCGCGATGCGGGTGTCGTCGGTGGTCGTCCTGGTCACTGCCGTCACGCCGGTCTCGGTGAAGTTCACGTCGGTGACGAACATGCCGCCGTAGTAGGAGCCGTAGTAGAGGATGCCCTTGTCGGTGACGGTGTCGCCCAGAACGTCCGGGTCGAACGTCCAGAAGTAGGAGCACTCGCCGCCGCCCGGGTCCTTGCGGGGCTGGACGACCGGTTCGTCGCTCCAGGTCCACGGACCGGTGGGGCTGTCGGCGACCGCGACTCCGATCGCTCCGTCACCGCGACAGGTGTCCGAGCCCCCACCCGCGGCGGTCGTCTCGGTCACCGTGGTGAAGAGGTAGTACTGGTCCGTCGCGCTGGAGTAGACGACCTCCGGGGCCCAGAAGGCGGCGGTGGGGTCGATCCAGTCCGGGAGGTCGCCGCCGTCGAGCGGGAAGGCGTCTCCGACATAGGTCCAGTTGACGAGGTCCGTGGAGACGTTCATCGGGATCCGGTGGAAGATCGGGTCGCCGTTGGCGTCGACGTCCTCGTCGTTGAGCGGGTCGGTGGTGCAGTACATGTACCAGACCTGCTCCCCGTTGATCGTCTCGCCGTCCTGCCCCTGGAGGATCATCGGGTCGGCGCAGCTGTCGACCGTGCCGTCACCCGGGACCACCGGGGCCAAGGGGTTCTCGTAGCTCGTCGTCACCGGCTTCGCCTTCGCCGGGGCGGCCTTGGCCGGGGCGGCCTTGGCCGGGGCGGCTTTGGCGGCCCTGGCGTCGGGGGCGGCCTGGGCGCTCGCCGGCACGCCGGCGGCCGACGAGGCCGTCGGGGCGACGACCAGCAGGCTCAGTGCCGCCACCATCGGCGCCAGCAGCGCGCCGGGCCTGCGTCGGTGGCGCCTGCCGGTAGTTGTGTGTCCGGTCCTTCGTGCGGTCTCACTCATGGCCGTGTCCTTCGTGCAGGGAGTGGTGCTGATGAGGTGGTGCGGGTTCGTCAGATGACACAGAGACCTGTCGGCCGTCGACGTGGAGCGCCAGGCGGTGGGGCCGCCGCCGCTCGAGGGACGGGTCCCAGGCGTGGAGGAACAGGTGCCGGGACCCGTCCTCGTCGGTGAGCACGCTGCAGTGGCCGGGACCGATGAGACCGGTGCCGGCGCTCGTGACGATCGGACCCAGATCAACGTCCTCGCGCCACGGGCCCTGAGGGGACGGCGCGGTGGCCACCGCGACCCCGTAGCCGGGCGTCTGCCAGTTGCCACCGGAGTACAGCAGCAGGCACCCGCCGTCGCCGTCGTCCATCACGGACGGTCCCTCGAGGGTGTGCCAGTCGTGGACGGCGTCGTACATCTCGCGGTCCGCCTCGTAGCGCTGCCAGTCCGCGGTCGCCCGCAGGATGATGGTCGGGTCGCCCTCGAGCCCGGTCATCTCGATCAGCTGCTGGACGGCGAGGACAGTGCCCGGGCGGTCCCCCTCGACGAGGTCGGTGGCGTAGAAGAGCCACCATGACCCGTCGGCTGCGCGGTAGGGAGACGGGTCGATCGCGAACGGCACGTCCGGGGTGAGGACGAGGCCGAGGTCCTCGAACGGACCGGTGGCGCTCGGTGAGGTGGCCACCCGCAGGCGGTGCTCCTTGTCCCCGATCCCGCTCGAGTAGTACATCCAGTAGCGACCATCGGCGTACGCGACCTCCGGGGCCCAGTACTCGGCGCCGGGCAGCCGCTCGCCGACGACGAGCGCGCCGCCGGCGTCCTCCCATGTCTCCAGGTCCTCGCTGACGAGCACCTGGAAGGCGCGTCCCTCGGGCAGCGGGACCGGCGTCGTGCCGTACATGACGTAGCGCCCGTCGTCCGCCCGCAGCACGAACGGGTCGGCGCAGTAGCCGTCCCACAGGGGCGGCTGAACCCGCGAGGGCTCGGCCGTGGCGTCCGGTGTGGACGCCACGGCCGTGGCCGCGTTCTCGGCAGGGATGGCGCTCAGCCCTTGACGCCGCCGCGGGCGATGCCCTCGATGACGAACCGTTGGCTGATGAGGAAGAGGATGAGCACCGGGATGCTCGCGATCGCTCCCCCGGCGAGGATCGTCGCGTAGTCGGTCGTGTAGGCGCTCTGCAGCGTGGACAGGCCCGGCTGGATCGTCAACCGCTCGGGGCTGAACAGCACGTAGAGCGGCCAGAGGAAGTCGTTCCAGTTGGCGAGGAACGTCAGCAGGGCGAGGGTCGCCAGGGCCGGGCGGGACAGCGGGACGATGATCGTGAGGAAGGTCTTGAAACGACCGGCGCCGTCGAGCATCGCCGCCTCCTCCAGCTCGATCGGGAGGCCGAGGAAGAACTGCCGCAGGAAGAAGACCCCGAAGGCCCCGGCCGCGCCAGGGACGATGACGGCCGAGAGGCTGTCGAGCCATCCCAGCTGGGAGACGATGACGTAGTTGGGGATGAGCAGCGAGATCGGCGGCACGAAGAGAGTGGCGAGGATCATGCCGGTGAGGATCTTCTTCCCGGGGAAGGACAACCGGGCGAGCGCGTAGGCCGCCATGGTCGCGACCACGAGCACCAGCACTGTCTGCCCCGTCGCGGCGAGCATCGAGTTGAGGAACCAGGTGCCGACCGGGGTCTGGGGTGCGTCGAGGATCTTCTGGTACCCCTCGGTGCTCACCTCGCCCGGGATGAAGTTGAGCTCGGCCTGGGAGACCTCGGCCGTGGACTTGAGCGAGGTCGAGGTCATCCACAGCAGTGGCGCGAGGAACAGCAGGCTGAGCAGGCCCAGGAAGATGACGCGGGCCACACCGCCTCGCTTGGCGTCCTCGGGGGCGTCCTGCGGGGCCTCGGTCGTGGCGGTCTCGGTGGCAACGCTCATGCCGTCTTCCCCTTCGGTGTGCGTTCGCGGAGGAACGACAGGCTGAGCAGGCTGATGAGGAGCAGCACGAGGGTGAGGATGGTGCTCATCGCGGACGCGGCGCCCATGTTGAACTGACGCAGCCCCTCCTCACCGATCTGCATGATGACCGTGCGCGTCTCCTCGCCCGGCTGGCCCTGGGTGATGAGGTAGGACTGCCCGAAGACGTTGGCGGAGGCGAGGATCGTGATGGTCAGCACGAAGATCGTCACCGGACGCAGCCCGGGCAGCGTGACGTGCCGGAACCGCTGCCACGCATTGGCCCCGTCGAGCTCGGCCGCCTCGTAGAGGTCCGGGGAGATGTCCTGGAGCCCGGCGAGGAAGATCACCATGTTGTAGCCCGCGGTCCACCAGATCGTCGGGACCACGAGCGCCAGCCACACCCAAGGCGTGGCGGTGGTGAACGGGATCCGCTCCATCCCAATCTGGTCGAGGTAGTAGTTGATGACGCCGACGTTCGGGTCGAGCAGGTAGCGCCACAGCAGACCGATGACAGCGACGCCGAGGACGTAGGGAGCGAAGAAGATCGCCCGCACGAGGTTGCGCCCACGGAACTTCTTGTTGAGTGCGACCGCCAGCGCCAGCGGCAGCACCATGAGCAACGGAACGCTGAGCAGGGTGAAGATGCCGGTGGCGCGCATGGAGTTCCAGAACGGCCCTGACGTCGTCGAGCCGCCCGTGAAGAGGTCGCCGTAGTTCTGCAGCCCGACGAACGGCTTGCCGGGCAGGAGGAAGTCCCACTGGTGCAGGCTGATCCACAGGCCGTAGAGGATCGGTCCGAGGACGAACGTCGCGAAAAGGACGAGGTAGGGCCCCAGGAAGAGCAGGGCCGTCCCGAGTCCCGCGCGCATCACGGCCGGGTCGGCGTTCGGGGCCTTCCCGTTGCCGCCCGCCTTCTCCACCGGAGGTGCTTGGGCGGCAACGGGCGCGATTGCGCTCACTCTCAGGCCTGGTACTTCGACTGGTTGGCCTTCAGCAGGGAGTCGGCCTTCTTGGCAGCCTCGTCGAGAGCCGCCTTCGCCTCCTTCTTGCCCAGGACGACCTCGTTGACCGCGGTCTCGTACGTCGGTGTGGTGACGTCACCGATGCCGGGCACCGACGGCGGGAACTGCACGTCCGGCAGCTGCTCCGCCAGGACCGACTGCACCTTGAGCGCCTTGAACTCCGCCGAGTCACGCACGCTCTTGCGCGCCGGCACCTGGCCGGACTTCGCCCACTCGATGGACTTGCCGGAGATGTAGGAGATGAAGGCCCTCGACGCGGCAAGCTTGTCGGGGTCCTTGGCCGCCTGGCTCGTGACGACGAAGTTGTGCGAGCTGGCCCACACGGCCGGCTTGTCGCCGATGGTCGGGAACTTGGCCGCCTCCCACTCGAGGCCCTTGACCTTGGCCCACTCGTTCATCATCCAGATGCCGTCGAAGGTCAGCGCGTTGCGCTGCTGGCGGAAGGCCACGGCCTGGGCGTCGTTGGAGACGTTCTTGGGGCTGGCGCCCTTGCCGATGAAGCTCGTCATCCACTGGAGCGCCTCGACGCCCGCGTCGGAGTTGAAGGTGGCCTTGGCGCCCTCCTCGTCGTAGATGCTTCCGCCGAACTGGGCGATGAGCGAGGTGAAGATGAGGTGTGCAGGCCAGGTGGCCGTGACCCAGAACGGTGTGGCGACGCCTCCCTTGCCCTTGAGCTCGGTGACTGCCGCCTCGAACCCGGCGCGGTCGGTCGGGATCTCGGTGATGCCCGCCTTGGTCATGAGGCCCTTGTTGGCGTAGAAGCCCAACGGGTGGATGTCGAGGGGAATGCCGTAGCGGGCGTCCTTGTACTCGCCGGCGTTCCAGACCACGGGAGCGAAGTCGGCCTCCTCGAGCTTGAGCCCCGTCGCGATCTCGTCGAGGGGGACGATGACCCGGCGCGCGGCGTTCGTGGCGAGCTGGTCGATGTGCATGATCGCCACGTCGGGTCCGGCTCCTGAGGCCACGGCCGTGGGCACCTTGGGATAGAAGTCGCCCCACTGGAGGGTGTTCATCGCCACGGTGACGTTGGGGTTCTCCTTGTTGAAGGCGTCGACCATCTGCTTCATGAAGGGCCCGTCGCCCCCGGTGAAGCCGTTCCAGAAGGCGACGTTGACCTTGGGGCCGTCGTACTTGTCGCCCTCGCCGAAGGAGCCGCTGGAGGGGGCCGCGCCCGGAGGGGTGCTGGTCCCGCCGGAGCAGGCGGAGAGCGCAGCGCTCGCGCCGATGGCACCGAAGCCTCCGAGGAGCAGGCGACGGGAGAGGTCGGATGACGGGGAGTGGGACATGGGCGTTGGCTCCTAGATCGGCCGCGTCTTGCGTGCGCAGGGACGAAGGGCCGGCAGGGACAACGCCGACCCATGTTCCGTTCTATACCCCCGGGTGTGAGTTGCGACACATTGGCCCGGGGTCACTTTGGTGACGCTCCGATAACGCCTTGACCTGCGCCGACGGCACGGAGCCTCGCTCGAGGCCCTGCTTCGCCTACCGTTCGTCAAGTGCCCGTGACGATCCGCGAACGCCGCCCATACGACCTGCCCGTCCTCGTCGAGCTGCTCGCCGCCCAGCAGCCGGCGACCTCCTACCCGCAGCGGTGGCCACTGCCCTTCCCGCCCGAGGAGTTCGTCGTCCGCCCCGGCGAGCTCGCCGCTTGGGTCGCCGTGGAGGATCAGACCGTCGTCGGCCACGTGTCCGTCACCGAGCTCACCGGTGGCCGCATGGCGGCCGAGTGGGAGAGCGCCACGGGCCGACCCGCCGACGGACTCGGGGAGGTGTCCGTCCTCTTCGTCGCAGGCGGCCGCCACGGCTCCGGGATCGGCGGCCTCCTGCATGACACGGCCCTCGCCGAGATCCGCCGTCGTGGGCTCACTCCGATGCTCGACGTCGTCGGCGACGAGACGGACGCCGGGCGCTTCTACCGGCGACGCGGCTGGCACACGGTCGGCACGGCCAGGCCGGCCTGGCTGCCGGACCACCGACCCGACCTCGCCTTCATGCTCCTGCGGGATGAGAGGGTCGGGGCATGACCGACGATGCCCTGACTGCGCTGGCGAAGCGCGCACGTGACCTCGATGTCGAACACGCGTCGACCGATCGACGTGACGCGTTCGTCCTGCCCGAGGGCGTCATCTATCTCGACGGCAACTCGCTCGGGGCGATGTCCGTGGCGGCGCGCGAGGCGGCCGCCGACGCCGTGGACCGTCAGTGGGGCCACCAGCTCATCCGCGCCTGGAACGACTCGGCGTGGTGGACCGCCCCGGAGCGGGTCGGTGACCGCATCGGCGAGCTCGTCGGCGCGCCGCCCGGAACCGTCGTCGTCGGTGACTCCACGACCGTCAGCCTCTTCAAGGCGGTCCACGCCGCCGCGAGAATGCGCCCCGACCGAAGCGTCGTCCTCACCGACCCGGACTCCTTCCCGACGGACGTGCACGTCACCCGCGGAGTCTGCGACCAGCTCGGCCTCACGCTCGAGCTGGTCCGACCTGGCGACGCCGTCGCGCGCCTCGAAGGCTCGAACGACGTTGCCCTCGCCTCGTACTCACACGTCGACTACCGCACCGGCCAGCTCTGGGACCTCGGCGCGATCACGGACGCGGCCCACGTCACCGGAGCCCTCGCGTGCTGGGACCTGTGCCACTCTGCTGGTGTCGTGGAGGTGGGACTGACCGAGGGCGGCGCCGACTTCGCGGTGGGCTGCGGCTACAAGTACCTCAGCGGCGGACCCGGCGCCCCGGCCTTCATCTACGTCGCACCGCAGCACCTTGCCGACTTCACCAACCCGATCCTCGGGTGGAACGGTCATGCCACGCCCTTCGCGATGACGCCCGACCACGTGCCCGCGGACGGCATCACCCGAGCCCGCGTGGGCACTCCCCCGGTGCTCGGGATCGCGACGCTGGAAGGTGCGCTCACGGCATACGACGGCTTGGATGTCGTTGACGTGAGGCGACGTTCACTCTCGCTGACCCGATTCTTCGTCGAGTGCCTCGACGCCCTCGGCGTCGACCTCCCGATGGCCACGCCACGGGACGAGACCCGCGGCTCCCAGGTGAGCCTGCGGCACCCCGACGCGTATGCCGTGGTGCAGGCGCTCATCGCGCGCGGAGTCATCGGCGACTTCCGCGAGACCGACATCGTCCGGCTCGGTTTCGCCCCGCTCTACCTGGCGCACGAGGACGCTCTCGCGGCAGCCGTGCACCTGCGGGACGTCGTCGTCGGGCGCGAGTTCGAGCAGGAGCGGTTCCGGCAGCGCGCAACCGTGACCTGACAGGGGGACAATGGTTCTGATGGGACGCAACGCACCGACCGACGACCAGGGCGAGGGCGACCTCGAGGTCGACTCGCCCCCGACCTCAGCAGCCGGAGTGCCCGCTGTGGTGCGTTCGATGCGCATGTCCCTGCGCCAGATGGGTCCCGTGAGGACAGCTCGGACGCTCTTGAGAGTCAACCAGGACAAGGGTTTTGACTGCCCCGGCTGTGCCTGGCCGGATCCGGCGGAGTCGCATCGGGCGGAGTTCTGCGAGAACGGCGCCAAGGCGGTGGCAGAGGAGGCGACCCGCCGTCGCGTGACACCTGGGTTCTTCGCCGAGCACTCGATCTCCTCCCTGCGAGGGAAGTCCGACTACTGGCTCGGGTCACAGGGCCGGCTCACGACGCCGATGCACAAGCCCATCGGGGCCGACCACTATGAACCCGTCAGCTGGGAGCGGGCGCTGGACATCGTGGCGCGTCATCTGCGCGAGCTCGACGACCCGGACCGGGCGATCTTCTACACCTCCGGGCGGACGAGCAACGAGGCCGCGTTCGCCTACCAGCTGTTCGTGCGCGAGCTGGGGACCAACAACCTGCCTGACTGCTCCAACATGTGCCACGAGTCCAGCGGCACCGCGCTCACCGAGACCATCGGCATCGGCAAGGGCACGGTCACCATCGACGACCTGACCAAGGCCGACCTCATCCTCGTCGTCGGGCAGAATCCCGGCACCAACCACCCGCGCATGCTGTCGACGCTGGAAGCAGCCAAGGACAACAGTGCTCGCGTCATCGCGATCAACCCGCTGCCGGAGGCGGGTCTCATGACGTTCCGCAACCCACAGACGGTCAGGGGCGTCGTCGGTCGGGGCACCAAGCTCGCCGACCGACACGTCGGGGTGCGGTTGGGCGGCGACCAGGCGCTCTTCCAGGCCGTGGGCCACCTCCTGCTTCAACGCGGCGCCGTGGACCGGAAGTTCGTCGAGGACCACACCGCCGGGTTCGAGGCGTATGCCGCCGCCCGCGTCACCCTGGACTGGCCCACCACCCTGGCTGCGACCGGCCTCACCGAGGCGGAGATCCGCGCCGTGGCGGGCGAGGTCGAGGCGGCCGGCTCCATCATCGTCTGCTGGGCCATGGGGATCACCCAGCACCGGCATGCCGTCGCGACGATCCAGGAGATGCTCAACGTCCTGCTGCTCGGCGGCCACATCGGCCGGGAGGGCGCCGGCGTCTGCCCGGTGCGTGGCCACTCCAACGTCCAGGGCGACCGCACCATGGGGATCTTCGAGCGACCGTCTCCGGCCTTCCTCGACGCCCTCGACGCGGAGTTCTCCATCACCTCACCCCGTGAGCACGGTGTGGATGCCGTCGAAGCCGTCCGTGCGCTGCGTGACCGACGGGCCTCGGTCTTCTTCGCCATGGGCGGCAACTTCGTCCGGGCCATGTCCGACAGCGACGTCACCGAGGAGGCACTCGAAGCCGCAGACCTCACCTGCCACGTGTCCACCAAGCTCAACCGCTCGCACACCGTCACCGGGGCTGAGGCGCTCATCCTCCCCACGTTGGGGCGCACCGAACGTGACGAACAGGTCACCGGTGAGCAGGTCGTCACCGTCGAGGACTCGATGGCCATGGTGCACGCCTCCCGTGGCCGCCTCGGCCCGGCCAGCGACACCCTGCTCAGCGAGGTGGCGATCGTGTGCGAGCTGGCTCGTCGGGTGCTGCCCGACTCCCCCGTGGACTGGTCCGGCATGCGCGGCGACTACCGCGTCATCCGTGACCACATCTCGCGCGTCGTGCCCGGGTTCGACCGTTTCGAGGAGCGCATCCTCGACAAGGGGGGCTTCCAGCTGCCGCTGGCGCCGCGCCAGCGGAAGTTCGACGTCGACGGCGGACGGGCGCGCTTCTCGGTGCATCCTCTGGAGTTTCCACAGTGCCCTCCGGGACGGCTGCTCCTGCAGACGATCCGCAGCCACGACCAGTACAACACCACGATCTATGGGCTCGACGACCACTATCGCGGCGTCAAGGGCGGACGACGCGTCGTCTTCGTCAACCCTTCCGACCTCGCTGCCCTGGGGCTGGCCGACGAGCAGATGGTCGACATCGTCTCGGAGTGGCGTGGGGTCGAGGGCGGCGACGAGCTGACCGAGCGACGGGCCGAGGAGTTCCGCATCGTCGCCTATCCGACCGCCCGAGGATGTGCCGCCGCCTACTTCCCCGAGGCCAACGTCCTCGTGCCCCTGGACTCGACCGCCCGCGGCAGCAACACGCCGACGTCGAAGTCGGTCGTCATCCGTCTCGAGGCTCGCTGATGGGCCGGGTCACCTCACGCCACAAGGTCGTCCGCATCGACCTCGACGGGGAGGTGTCTCGGGCGATCGACACGGTCGCCGGTGAGGAGCCGCTGGAGATCAGGGTCAACGGCGAGACCTTCACGGTGACGATGCGCACGCCGGGGGCCGACGTGGACCTGGCCCACGGGCTGCTGCGGGCCGAGGGCGTCATCGCCCGCCGCGACGACGTGGTGTCGGCGCAGTTCTGCTCCGACCTCGACACCCTCAACGTGCTCAACCTGACGGTGCCGGGTCGTGACGCCCGGACCGCCGTGACCTCGACCCGCAACCTCGCCTCGCTCGGCGGGTGCGGCCTGTGCGGGACCACTGCTGTCGAGGCCATCGAGTCCGTGGTCGAGCAGAAGCCGCCCGAGGTGTTGTGGGAGGCCGCGCAGATCGCGGACGCGCTGCACGAGCTGCGCTCCCGTCAGGCCGTGTTCGACAAGACCGGTGGTGTGCACGGGGCGGGCCTGGTGCCGACCGCCAGCAGCGGGCTCGCCATCGTCCGCGAGGACATCGGGCGGCACAACGCCGTCGACAAGGTGCTGGGCTCAGCGCTCGTCACGGGCGTCGAGGCCGCCGGTGGGCTGCTCGTGGTGTCGAGCCGGGCCAGCTTCGAGATCGTCCAGAAGGCGGCGGTGTCGGGCATCTCGGTGCTGGCCTGCGTGTCGGCGCCGTCATCGCTGGCCATCGAGGCAGCCGACCGGCTCGGGGTCACCCTCGTGGCCTTCGCGCGGGGCCGTCGGATGAACGTCTACACGCACTCGCACCGCATCCCCCACTGACCTGTCGGCCGACGCTCGCGGCTCGAGCGAGGCAGAGGTTGGCGAACACACCACCCATGGGTGCATCGCTCACCACGTTGTGGCTCGCTCGGCGCCCGCGGAGGGTGCTGAGCGGGCCGATCCGGCGCAGGTCAGGCCGCGACGACCTGGGCGCCGGACTGGTGGAGCAGCCAGAGGAACTCGTCGGCGTAGCGCCGCTCCCGCAGGTCCTTGAAGTCGTTGCGGGAGATGAGGTTGATGTGCTCGTGGCTGACCGTGAGGTTGAGCCGGCCGGTCTGCTCTGTCTCGACCCACACCTCGCCCTGCGACAGGATGCTGTTCTTGCCCGCGCGCACTCGCGTCGTGGGCACGAGCCACGTCGGCGTCGCCGCGTCGCCCGCATGGAACCCGAGCCAGCCGTTCTCGATGCGGATGGTGCCACCGTCGCCCGTGAGCTCGAGCCGCCCGCTCGGCGTCACCCGGGCGTTCCACTGCCCGACCGGGCGTGCGGGCGGGCGCGCCGGGTCGTGGCCGGCCGCGGAGACGGCCTGAGCAGTCGAGATCGGCACTCTGGGGCTGCGCGTCCTGTGCCACAGGAGCACCAGAGCACCGGCGAAGAGCAGGGGGATCGCAGCGATGAACGCGCTGAACAGCCCGAACATGCTGTCGAACCCGAACCCGAACCCGAACACGGCTTCCCCCAGCTCAGCGGACCGGCCGGGTCACCAGCCCCGCTCGGAGAGGCGGTGCGGCTCGGGGATCTCGTCGACGTTGAGCCCGACCATGGCCTCGCCGAGACCGCGGGAGACCTTGGCGATCACGTCGGGGTCGTCGAAGAAGGTCGTGGCCTTGACGATCGCCTCGGCGCGCTGGGCCGGGTTGCCGGACTTGAAGATGCCGGAGCCGACGAAGACACCCTCGGCGCCGAGCTGCATCATCATCGCCGCGTCCGCGGGGGTGGCGATGCCACCGGCGGTGAAGAGCACCACCGGCAGCTTGCCGGCCTCGGCGACCTCCTTGACGAGCTCGTAGGGAGCCTGGAGCTCCTTGGCCGCGACGAAGAGCTCGTCCTCGGGCAGGTTCTGGAGCTTGCGGATCTGCTGGCGGATCTGCCGCATGTGGGTCGTGGCGTTGGAGACGTCACCGGTGCCGGCCTCGCCCTTGGACCTGATCATGGCGGCGCCCTCGGTGATGCGGCGCAGGGCCTCACCGAGGTTGGTCGCTCCACAGACGAAGGGAACAGTGAAGTTCCACTTGTCGATGTGGTTGGCGTAGTCGGCCGGGGTCAGGACCTCGGACTCGTCGATGTAGTCCACGCCGAGGGACTGCAGCACCTGGGCCTCGACGAAGTGACCGATGCGGGCCTTGGCCATGACCGGGATCGACACCTCGGCGATGATGCCGTCGATCATGTCGGGGTCGGACATGCGCGACACGCCACCCTGGGCCCTGATGTCGGCGGGGACCCGCTCGAGGGCCATGACGGCGACGGCCCCCGCGTCCTCGGCGATCTTGGCCTGCTCGGCGTTGACGACGTCCATGATGACGCCGCCCTTGAGCATCTCGGCCATGCCGCGCTTCACCCGGGTCGTGCCGGTGCTGCTGGTGGTGCTGCTGGAGGTGGTGGTCGGGGAGTCCGCGGCGGGGGTGTTCTCACTCATGCGCGCAAGTGTAGGTCCGGCTCAGTCGAGCACCGCAGGCGGAAGGTCATCGTCGAAGTCGACGGGCATCGGGAGGGCCGCGTGCCCGGCCAGTCGGAAGAGCCGCACCACCTTCTTGTCCCGCACCCGGCGCACCTCGCGCACCGCGTCGTTGTGGAACCGGCGGGCGAGCTGGACCCTCAGGGCGCTCGCCTCGACCCGGCTCAGCCCATCGGCCCCGGGACTGCCCGGTTGTTCGCGCAGGGCCTGGACGGTCTCGGGCTGCAGTGCCGCGCGCAGTGTCGCGGTGAGGTCGGCCTCGGTGCTCTCACGCCCGGCGAACGTCTGCCCGTCGAGCAGGTCATGGCTGAGCGGGTGGTGGGTGTGGCGCTCGAGCGCCTCGCTCGCTGCGTCGGCGAGGAGCAGCGAGGTGGCCGGGTCCACACTTCCGCTGGTGGCGAGCTCGAGCGTGGCCTCGGCCCGGCGCACGAGCTGGGCGTCCAGCGCCGACACGGCACCCTCGACCTTGGCGTGCAGCCGGTCGAGGCGCGAGGCGGAGTAGGAGAGGTACCAGGCTGCACCGAGCAGAACCAGGGCGATGATCGTCGCGACCTGCAGGACATCGATCACGCTTCACCTCTCACTGGCCAGCGCAGGCGACCGAGCAGGCCTGCGCGCGGGCCGGCATCGACCGGGGAGTGGTCGGCGCCCTCGATGACAGTCTCGTACACCGCCATGACCCGCTCGGCGACGACCGCCCAGTCGAACGAGCGGGCCCGCCTGAGTCCGAGCTCGCGCAGTCGCTCACGATCTGCGGTTGAGCCGATGAGGTCGATGGCCGCCGCAGCGAGTGCGGCGCTGTCGCCGTTGGGGAAGGTGCGACCGGCGGAGTCGGCACCAAGGACCGCGGTGAAGGCCTGCAGGTCACTGGCGAGGACAGGTGCCCCCGAGGCCATCGCCTCGACGAGGACGATGCCGAAGCTCTCACCACCCGTGTGGGGAGCGACGTAGAGGTCCGCCGACCGGAGCAGCGCGACCTTGTCCTCCTCGGAGACGGCGCCGAGGAACTCGGTGGCGGCCCTGACTCGCGGGTCGAGGCGCTCGGCGATCTCGTCGACCTCTCCCGGACCGGCGACGACGAGCCGGGCGCCGGGCAACGCGTCGAGGATCGCCGGCATCGCCGCCACGACGACGGCGAGGCCCTTGCGGGGCTCGTCGATGCGACCGAGGAACGCGAGGGTGGGTCTCTCGGGCGTGCCGCTCCACCGGGTCACGGCGCCGTTCGGCGCGAAGCGCTTCGTGTCGACGCCGTTGGGGATGATGTAGGCGTCGCCGCCAAGGTGGCGCCGCACCGTCCCGCGGGCCTCCTCGGACACGGCGATCCGGGCGCGGATCTTCTCGGTGGAGGGGCGGAGCAACGGGTTGGCCGCGTGCATGGCGCGCGAGCGGAGGGTGGACGTGTGGAACGTCGCGACGACAGGCTCGGACGAGGCCCAGAGGGCCATGAGCGACGCGCTGGGCGTCACCGGTTCGTGCAGGTGGAGGACGTCGAACTCGCCGTCCTCGAGCCACCTGCTCACGCGCGACGAGGTCACCGGCCCGAAGGTCAGGCGGGCGACGGATCCGTTGTAGCGCACCGGAACTGCCCGACCGCACGACGTCACGTATGCCGGCAGCGACGTCGCGTCGTCATCGACCGGTGCGAGGACGGAGACGTCGTGGCCCTGCGCGATGAAGTACTCGGCCAGGTCCCGGACGTGGAACTGCACCCCCCCGGGCACGTCATAGGCATAAGGACAGACGAGCCCGATCCTCATGACGCCCCGGCACGGGCGAGGCGCTCACGGTCGAGATCCTTGGTGAAGACGGGCTGGAGCATGTGCCAGTCGGCGGTGTGCTCGCGCACGGTGGCCCCGAGGGCGTCGGCGCACGCCTGCGTCATCTCGGCCACCTTGGCCCGGGTCGTCCCCGACTCGGGCAAGGGCACCGGCTCGTGGAAGGTGATGACGATCCCCCATCCCGCGTCACGGCGCTCGTGACGGATCGAGACGGGGAAGAGTGGTCGGCGCGTGGTCAGGGCGAGTGCGGCAGGGCCCGCCGCCATCCGTGCGGGCTCGCCGCAGAAGTCGACCTCGACACCATCGCGGGAGAGGTCGCGGTCGGCGAGCAGAGGGATGAGTCCGCGCCGCCCCGTGGCCTCACGCAGCAGCGGGAACGGGGGTGGCCCCCCGGTGAGCGGGTGGATGGTCATGCCGAGGCCCGTGCGGAACTCGAGGAACTCCTCGAAGACCTCCTCCGGCTCGAGTCGCTCCGCCACCGTCGTCACCGGCCCGAGGTGCACGGCTCCCCAGGCTCCGGCCAGGTCCCAGTTGCCGAGGTGCCCGAGGAAGCAGACGAGTGAGCCGTCGGCCGCAAGGACCTCACGCACCGGCCCGTCGCCCTCGACCCGCACGCGGGCGGCCAGCTCCTCAGGCGTGAGGACGGGCAGCCGGAACGCCTCGCAGTAGTAGCGCAGGTAGGCCCGCATCCCGTCGCGCACCAGCGCGTCCAGCGCGGCGTCATCGAGCTCGGGTCGGACGGTCGCATAGTTCGCGCGCATCCGCGCACCGCCACCGCGGGCGACGGTGAGATCCGCGATCCGGTCGAAGACCGCGTAGGCCGTGCGCTCCGGCATACGCCGAATGAGGGACCATCCCACGCGGAAGCCGGCCACCGTCGCGACGTCGGTGGCCCGGGAGAGAAGTGCTGAAGGAAGCCGGCTCACGCGACGTCGAGGGCCTGTCGCCGCACCTCGAGCATGCGCTGCACGACGGTGACGAGGCTGGCGAGGGCGAGGAGGCCCAGCACGACGGCGAGGAAGATCTCGGGGACGAACCAGCCGACGAAGCCGGTGGTCACGAGGACGGCGACGAGGCGCTCGGCCCGCTCCGCGATCCCCACGTTGGCCGTCATGCCCAAGCCCTCGGCGCGGGCCTTGGCGTAGGAGACGACCATGCCCAGGATGAGGCAGCCCAGGGCGAGGGCGGCCATGATCCCGGGACGGACCTGGAGGATGCTGTCCGGGCGGAGGTTCTGGCCCCCGGCATAGAACAGGACGAGCCCGCTGAAGACCGAGGCGTCCGCGACGCGGTCGAGCGTCGAGTCGAGATAGGCGCCCCACAGGCTCGAGCGCCCGGACCGGCGCGCCATGATGCCGTCGACCGTGTCCGAGAAGACGAAGGCCGTGATCACGAGGGTCCCGACGAGGAACTCACCGCGCGGATAGAAGACCAGGGCACCGAGGCTCACACCGAGGGTGCCCACGATCGTCACGACGTCAGGGCTCACCCCGAGGCGCAGCAGGAGCGAGGCCAGCGGGGTCAGGAGCTTCGTGAAGAGGGGTCGCGCGTACTTGTTGAGCATGGTGCGGCCAGCCTAGTGGGCCGGGCTCACTCCCCCGGCCAGGCCAGCGCGAGGCGGCGGCGCGCGTCCTCGAGGAGGACCGGCAACGCCTTGGTCTGCCCCACGACGGGCAGGAAGTTCATGTCGCCGCCCCACCGCGGCACGACGTGCTGGTGCAGGTGCGCCGCGACGCCCGCCCCCGCCACCGCGCCCTGGTTCATCCCGATGTTGAAGCCCTGCGGTCCCGACGACTCCTGCAGTGCCACGATCGCCTGCTTGGTCAGAGCCGTGAACTCGGCCGTCTCCTCGTCGGTGAGGTCGACGTAGAGGGACACGTGCCGATAGGGACAGACGAGCACGTGACCCGGGTTGTAGGGGAAGAGGTTCATCACCACGTAGCAGTGCTCCCCGCGGTGCACGACGAGCCCGTCCTCGTCGTCCCGACCCGGGGCGGCGCAGAACGGGCAGCCGTCGCCGGCGTCCTTGGACGGGCGCTCCCCCGTGACGTAGGCCAGCCGATGAGGGGTCCACAGCCGGTCGAAACCGTCCGGCACCCCCGCGAAGTCCTCGGCGGCGGTCGTCGGAACATCACTCATGCCCACGATCCTAGACAGGCGCGCACCCGTGGTCGGAGGGCCGGGGCGTGCGCCCCTGCACGACGCCCCGGTCCCTCCAACCATTGAGACGTCGTGGGTCGGGCAAAGGTTGCTCGGCGGGGCTAACGAAGGTGGATGTTGTGGACTTGTGCCTCGAACCGCGGCTCGAGTTGTGAGGATCTGCCTCGCGCGAAGAGCGCCGCACCCGAGCCGGTGCGCGTGAGGTGCGCGTGAGGTGCGCGAACGGCATACCGCCATGCCGGTATGCCGTTCGCACCGCTGAAGCCGGCCCGCTCACCGCGTGCTGGCGCGCCACTCCATGAGCTCCGGTGCGGGAGTCGTGAACCCGGCCCGCTCGTAGAGGCCGCGAGCCCGTGGCGCAGCGTTGAGCTGCATCCGGTCGACGTCGTTCTGCCCTGCCCACAGCTGAAGGGTCGAGAGGAGCCGGGTGCCCAGGCCGGCGCCGCGGGCGTCCTGCGTCACGAACAGCAGTGACACGTGCAGCCAGCGCGTCCTCGGCCGCCTCGAGCTGGGAAGCTGGTGATGACCGCAGCCGTGACCAGGCCGAGCGGGCGGCCGTCCGCCGCCTCGGCGACGAAGGTCACCCGGTCGCGGTCGGCCAGCCACGCGTCGGCGTAGGTGTCGAGGAACCCCGGTTCGATGTGCGCACCGCACTCCCGGTCGTCCTGCATCGTGAGCGCCGCGACGGCGAACGCGTCACGGGGCTCGGCGAGCCGGACGACCGGTTCCATGTCAGGCGCCCGCGTCAGACCTGGGCGCGGGTCTCGATGGCGCCCAGGACCTCCGCGATCGCGTCCTCGACCGGCACACCGTTCTTCTGCGACCCGTCGCGGTAGCGGAAGGAGACCGCGTCGTTGCTGCGGTCCTCCTCGCCGGCGATGAGGGCGAACGGGACCTTGGCCTTGCTCGCGTTGCGGATCTTCTTGGGGAAGCGGTCGTCGCTGTCGTCCAGCTCGACGCGGATGCCCTTGGCCTTCATCTGCGAGAGGACGCCCCAGAGGTAGTCGTTGTACTCGTCCGCGACCGGGAGTCCCAGCACCTGGACAGGGCTGAGCCACACCGGGAACGCGCCCGCGTAGTGCTCCACGAGGACGCCGATGAAGCGCTCGATCGAGCCGAACTTGGCCGAGTGGATCATCACCGGCTGCTGACGCGTGCCGTCGGCCGCCTGGTACTCCAGACCGAAGCGCTCGGGCTGGTTGAAGTCGTACTGGATCGTCGACATCTGCCAGGTGCGGCCGATCGCGTCGCGAGCCTGCACCGAGATCTTCGGACCGTAGAACGCGGCGCCGCCCGGGTCGGGGACGAGGTCGACGCCGTACTTGCTCGCGGTCTCCTCGAGGACGCGCGTCGCGGTGTCCCACTGCTCCGCGGAGCCGATGAACTTGTCCTTCTTCTCCTCCGAGTCGTCGCGGGTCGACAGCTCGAAGTAGTAGTCGTCGAGTCCGAAGTCCTTCAGCAGACCGGTGACGAAGTCGAGGAGGTGCTCGACCTCCGCCGGCGCCTGCTCAGCGGTGACGTAGGAGTGCGAGTCGTCCTGGGTCATGGCACGCACCCGGGTGAGGCCGTGGACGACCCCGGACTTCTCGTAGCGGTAGACCGAGCCGAACTCGAAGAAGCGCAGGGGCAGCTCACGGTAGGAGCGACCGCGCGACCGGAAGATGAGGTTGTGCATCGGGCAGTTCATCGCCTTGAGGCGGTACTCCGCGTGCTCCATCTCCATCGGCGGGAACATCGTGTCGGCGTAGTAGGGCAGGTGTCCCGAGGTGTGGAACAGCCCGTCCTTGCTGATGTGCGGGGTGCCGACGTAGTCGAAGCCCTCCTCGATGTGGCGACGACGGACGTAGTCCTCCATCTCACGCTTGATGACCCCGCCCTTGGGGTGGAAGACCGCCATCCCCGAGCCGATCTCGTCGGGGAAGCTGTAGAGGTCGAGCTCGGCGCCGAGCTTGCGGTGGTCTCGCTTCTCGGCCTCGGCGAGGCGGTCGAGGTAGGCCTTGAGCTCCTCCTTGGTCGGCCACGCGGTGCCGTAGACGCGCTGCAGCTGCGGGTTCTTCTCGGAGCCGCGCCAGTAGGCGGCGGCGCTGCGCATCACCTTGAAGGCGTTGCCGAGGACCTTGGTGGTCGGCACGTGCGGGCCGCGGCAGAGGTCGCCCCACGCCTTGGTGCCGTCGCGACGGACGTTGTCATAGATGGTGAGCTGCGCGCCGCCGACCTCGACGTCCGCGCCCTCGGCTGCTTCTGAGGCCGCGCCGCCCTTGAGCCCGATGAGCTCGCACTTGTAGGGCTCGTCCCCCAGCTCCACGAGTGCGTCGTCGTCGTTGATCTCGCGGCGCACGAAGGTCTGGCCCTCGTTGACGATCTTCTGCATGGCCTTCTCGAGGGCCTTGAGGTCGTCGGGCTGGAACGGCTCGGCCACGTCGAAGTCGTAGTAGAAGCCGTCTCGGATGGGCGGCCCGATCCCGAGCTTTGCCTCCGGGTTGAGCTGCTGCACGGCCTGGGCCAGGACGTGAGCAGCACTGTGCCGCAGGACATCCAGCCCGTCCTGCTCCTGAGCGGTCACCGGCTCGACGACGTCACCGTCGGCGACGACGTGGGCGAGGTCGCGCAGCTCACCGTTGACGCGGGCGACCAGCACCTCGCGCTGGCCCTCGAAGAGGTCACCGGCCGTCGTCTCCAGCTCCACCGATCGCTCGTCTCCGGCGACATGAACGGTGATCTGTGAGGACACAGCGACTCTCCTGGGGTGACACGAAACGGGGGTATGCCGCGTGCGGACGTCCCGACGCGGCATACCGATGCTATCCGGCTGGTTTCCCGCGACGCGCGCGCCTTTCGCGCGTGGGGAGCGGCTCAGTCGGTGGGTGGGATGACTGCGACCCCGGCCACGCGGCGCAGGTCCGCCACGAGGCGGGTGCAGTCATGGAGCAGGGCGCCGTGCTCGGGCCAGGCGCGAGGGTCCGCCAGGGGTGTCTCGTGCAGCAGCGTCGTGAGCTCGTCGAGCCGGCGCTCGACGCCGTCCAGGCGTGAGCCCACGGAGTCGAGCGCTCCGTCCACGCCGAAGTCGTCGAACGCTGCCGCCACCTCACTGAGGACGGAGGCGATCCCTTCGAGGAAGTCCTGGCTCGGGGTGGCACGGTCGGGATGGTCGAGGTTGTCGCCCAGCGTCCGGACCAGCCCGCTGACGTGCCAGGTCGCGCGACGCAGCCCGTCCACGGTCTCGCGGTAGCCGTCCCAGGCCGGCTCGAGCCGGTGCAGCTCGTCACGCGGGTTGAACCGCTGGCTCTCGCGGCCGAGCTCGATGAGGTCGAGCACCCCGGGCGCCTCCTCGTGGAGGGCGTCGGCGGCGTCCCGCCAGGCCTCGACGGAGCCCTTGTCCCACCCCCCCCGGAGCCCTTGAGCGACCTCGTCGAGAAGTCCGCGCACGCGCCGGCTGTAGTCGAGAACCCTCTCGCGGGGTGCCTGCACGTGCAGCGGCGCAAAGACCAGCACGTTGACGGCCACGCCGATCATGCCGCCCACGAGCGTCTCCAACATCGTGATGCCGGTGAAGTCCTCGTCCGTGCCACCTGCGGTGAGCAACGACAGGAGCGCCATGGAAGGCACCTGGATCCCCGAGTCCCCGAGTCGGTGCCAGCGACCCAGGACGAGAGCACCGAGGATGACGATGGCCATGCTCCACCAGTGCAGGCCGAGCGTCGTGCCGACCAACCAGGCGAGGGCCATCCCGAGCCCCACGGCGAGGATGCGGCGCACGCTCTGGCCGAGCGAGCGTGCAACGGTCCGGTCGACGACGAGGAGCGCGGCCAGAGGGGCATAGAAGGGGGTGGCGCTGCCCATGACCCGGTCGGCGACGAACCAGGCGATGACCGTGGCCATGGTGGCCTTGACGACCATGAGGAGGTCGTCGCGGGAGAGAGTGGGCATGTTCGCGACCCTAGGCCGCGACACGGCATACCCGGGAATCTCGGAGGCGCGAGCAACGCCCGACGTCCTACCGTCAGGGCATGGAACTCCACATCGCCAGCCTCTCGGAGCGCCCGGACCTCGCTCACCTGCTGGACGAGTTCGACGACCCGTGGCCGGAGTTCATGAAGTACGACGCGATCGCCGACCTGTACTACCCCCGGGCGGCGACGACCTTCGCTGCCTGGACGCTGCTCGCGTGGGACGCCGCCGACCCGAGCCGACTCGTGGCGAAGTCACACTCGATCCCCTTCGCCATGGGTGCGGACATCCGGCGCCCGACGTTGCCGGACGACGGGTGGGACGGCGTGATCGTGTGGGCCTGGCTGGACGAGCTCGCCGGGCGCGAGCCCACCCACGTGTCCGCCCTCGAGGTGGCGATCCGACCCGACCTGCAGGGCACCGGTCTGGCATCGGTAATGCTGGAGGCCAAGCGGCAGAACGCTGCGCGGCTCGGCTTCCACGACCTCGTGGCGCCCGTTCGCCCCAACGCCAAGCACCTGGAGCCCGGGACACCGATGAGCGACTACGCGCTGCGGACCCGCGAGGACGGCCTGCCGGTCGACCCGTGGCTGCGACTGCATGCACGCGTCGGCGGCGAGATCGTCGGCGTGTGCCCGAGGGCGATGACGATCTCCGGGACCCTGGCGCAGTGGCGGGCGCGGACCGGGTTGCCCTTCGACGCCAGCGGTGACGTCCACGTGCCCTTCGCGCTCAGCCCGGTCCACGTGAGCGTCGAGCACGACCACGCGGTCTACGTCGAGGCGGGAGTGTGGGTCCACCACCGCATCTGAGCCGTCTCAGGAACCTGTCTCGAGAGTGAGCACCAGGTGCTCGGTCTCGGGCTTGCGGGTGCTGCGCAGCCCGGCGACGACCATCGGCTGGGTGCTGTCGACGACGAAGTCGACCCTGCCCGGCAGGAGCACCGGCTTCTTGAACCACACGTGCGACGTGCTCGGACCGTTGACCGTCCGTCCCAGTGCACCGAGCACGCGGGCGGAGGTCCACATGCCGTGGGCGATGGTCTTGGGGAAGCCCATGGCCCTGGCTGTGAGCGCAGACAGGTGGATCGGGTTGACGTCACCGGAGACCGCGGCGTACTGCCGACCGAGGTCACCCGCCAGGGACCACTGGGCGGCCGCGACCCCGCCGGGGATCGCGGGGGCGGTGGCGCCGCGCTCGGCGTCGGGGTTGCCCTTGCCGCGCGCGAGATAGGTCGAGCGACCGCTCCACACCGACTCGCCCTCGACGCTCACCTCGGTGACGAGGTCGACCTGGCGACCCCTGGGGTGCTCACGCAGGTCCTCGGCGTGGACGGCGATGTCGAGGACGTCGTCAGCGGTGAGCGTGCGCCCCACCGTGATGGTGTTCTCGACGTGCACCAGTCCGACGAGCGGCAGGGGGAAGGCCTTGCGCGCCATGAGCTCGGCCTGCAGCGGGAACCCGAGGATGTGCGGGTAGGTGTGCGGCAGGACGTCATCGACGCCGAACCCGCAGAGCCGCTGGTAGTCCATGAGGTGGTCACGGGCGACCGAGTGTCCGCTGAGGACGAGCTCGCTGGCGGGCAGCGACCGGCCGGACTTCTTGCCGGCGACGGCGGCACGCAGGAAGACCTTGGCCAGGGACGGCGCAGTGCTGAACAGCTCCTGCTGGGTCATCAGGCCCCCAGGATCATCTGGCCGCAGACGCGCACGACGTTGCCCGTGACCGCACGGTTGGCGTCCCAGGCGAAGTAGCCGATGGTCTCGGCGACGTCGATGGGCAGGCCACCTTGTTGCAACGAGTTCGTCAGCCTGCCGATCTCACGGGTGGCGAGCGGGATCTTGGCGGTCATCTCGGTCTCGATGAAGCCGGGCGCGACGGCGTTGACCGTGATGCCCTTGTCCAGGACCGCCTGGTCGGCGGCGAGCGACTCGGTCATGCCGATGACGCCGGCCTTGGACGCGGCGTAGTTGGTCTGGCCACGGTTGCCGGCGATGCCGGCGATCGAGGAGACGTTGACGATGTGACCGCCGTCGTTGATCGCCGGGATGAGCGACTCGTTCATCCGCAGGATCGACAGGAGGTTGACCTGGAGGACGGAGTCCCAGCGGTCGGCCTCGGTGTTGGCGAGCAGCTTGTCACGGGTGATGCCGGCGTTGTGGACGACGATGTCGAAGCCGCCGTGGCGCGCCTGGGCGTGCTCGACGATCTTGGCCCCGGCGTCCTGCGCCGTGACATCGACCTGGAGGGCGGAGCCACCCAGGCGGTTCGCGACCTCGGCGAGCGGGCCGCCGGCGGCCGGGACGTCGACGGCGACGATCGTCGCGCCGTCACGAGCGAGGGTCTCGGCGATGGCCGCCCCGATGCCGCGCGCGGCGCCCGTGACGACGGCGACCTTGCCGTCGAGCGGCCGGTCCCAGTCAGCAGGGGCCACGATGTCGGCGACGGGAGCCGCCACCTGGAAGACCTGGGCCGACACGTAGGCCGAGCGCCCCGAGAGCAGGAACCGCACCGTCGCGTCGATGCCGGCATCCGCGCCCTCGGCCACGAGGACCGTGTTGGCGGTGCCGCCGCCACGCATCTCCTTGCCGATGGAGCGCACGATGCCCTCGACGGCGCGGCGGGCAGCGGCCTGTGCGACCGAGGTGGCCGACTCGGGCGGACGGCCGATGACGATGATGCGACCGGAGGGAGCCAACGTCTTGAGCGCCGGGCCGACGACACCACGAAGGGTCTCGAGGTCGGCCGGGGTCTCGATCGCGGTGAGGTCGAGCACGACGCCGGCGCCCGACGTCGACGGTCGCGACGCAACCGTGACACCGGCCTCGGCGAGGAGGTGTCGGACCCGCTCGGCCACCGGGGCGTCGCCGTGGCCGGCCACGAGCACCTCACCGGGGACGAGCGAGCCGCCCACCTTGTGGCGACGCAGCCGGCTCGGCCTGGGCAGCCCCAAGCTGGTGGCCAGCTGCTTGCCGACCCCGCCGCTGACGAACTGTCCGTAGTTGAACGCCATGGGTCAGGCTCCTTCGAGGATCGCGACGACGCCCTGCCCACCGGCAGCGCAGATGGAGATGAGACCGCGGCTGCCCGGGCCCTGCTCGTGGAGCATCTTGGCGAGCGACGCGACGATGCGGCCACCGGTCGCGGCGAACGGGTGACCCGCGGCGAGCGAGCTGCCGTTGACGTTGAGCTTGCTGCGGTCGATGGAGCCGAGCGGCTTCTCGAGGCCGAGACGCTGGGTGCAGAACTCCTCGTCCTCCCAGGCCTTGAGCGTCGAGAGCACCGTCGAGGCGAAGGCCTCGTGGATCTCGTAGTAGTCGAAGTCCTGGAGCGTCAGGCCATTGCGCGCGAGAAGTCGCGGCACGGCATACGCGGGAGCCATGAGCAGGCCCTCGTCGCCGTGGACATAGTCGACCGCCGCGACCTCGCCGTCGACGAACCAGGCCTGGACCGGCAGGTTGTGCTCGGCCGCCCACTCCTCGCTGCCGAGGAGGACGGCGGACGCGCCGTCGGTGAGCGGCGTCGAGTTGCCCGCCGTCATCGTCGCGCCCTCACCCTTGCCGAAGACCGGCTTGAGCCTGGCGAGCTTCTCGACGGTCGAGTCGGCGCGCAGGTTCTGGTCCTTGGCCAGGCCGAGGTACGACGTCATGAGGTCGTCGAAGAAACCGCGGTCGTATGCCGCCGCGAGATTCTGGTGGCTGGCTGCGGCGAGCTCGTCCTGGGCTTCGCGGGTGATGCCCCACTTCTTGGCCGTGATGGCCATGTGCTCGCCCATGGACAGGCCGGTGCGGGGCTCGGTGTTGGCCGGGGTCTCGATGCCGATGTCGCCGGGGCGGATCCGGAGGGCGGCCTTGGCCATCTCGACGGTGGACTTGGCGCGGTTGATCCTGAGCAGCTTGCGACGGAGCTTCTCGGTGACCATGATCGGCGCGTCGGAGGCGGTGTCGACGCCGCCCGCGATGCCCGACTCGATCTGGCCGAGCTTGATCTTGTTGGAGACGAGGATCGCGTTCTCGAGACCGGTGCCGCAGGCCTGCTGGACGTCATACGCCGTGGTCTCGGGCGCGAGACTCGAGCCCAGGACGGCCTCGCGGGTCAGGTTGAAGTCGCGGCTGTGCTTGATGACGGCACCTCCGACGACCTCTCCGAGGCAGTTCCCGCCGAGGCCGTGACGAGCGACGAGACCCTCGAGGGCGGCCGTGAACATGTCCTGGTTCGACGCGTTGGCATAGGGCCCGAACTGGCGGGCGAAGGGAATGCGGTTGCCGCCGAGGATGGCGGCGCGGCGGGGACTGGCTGGTGTCACCGGGAGCTCCTGAGGTCTGTCGAGAAGGGGGACGACGAGGTCACGTGCGACGCGACACATATCCGGTACTGACGGTAGCAGGTACCTCGCTCCACCTGCTACGGTCCGATCTGTGAGCAGCACCACCGATCCCCTGGGCGACTCCGCCGACACCCGCGACGCGGACTCGACCGAGGTCGTCGACGGGCGCAGCAGCCGCTGGGACCGCCATCGCACGCAGCGACGGCAGGAGCTCGTCGAGGCGACGCTGCGCGCCATCCGCGCCCAGGGCGCCGGCGTCGGGATGGACGACATCGCGAGCAGCGCCGGCACCTCCAAGACCGTCTTCTACCGTCACTTCACCGACCGCGCGGGGCTCTACTCGGCCGTCGCGGAGCGCGTGAACCGGATCATCCTGCGCGACATCACGAGGGCGGTCGGCGACCTCAGCGTGTTCACGAGTCAGGCCTCCCGGCGTTCGGCGCAGCCGCGCGCCCTCCTGGGCGCCGCGGTCGACGCCTACCTGTCGCTCGTCGAGACCGACCCAGAGGTCTATCGCTTCATCGTGGCCGCACCGCTCGTGCCTCCGTCGGAGCGCACCGAGACGATCGACCTCGCCTCGACGGTGAGCCGCGCCATGGGGGTGCAGATCGGCTCGCTCATCGCTGCCTCACTGGTGGGTGCGGGGCGGGGCCCCGAACCCGCGGCCACGTGGGGGCATGCCGTGGTCGGCATGGTCCGCGCTGCGGGTGACGAGTGGCTGCGTTCCGGGGCAGCCTCATCGGGCACCTCGCGTGAGACGCTCAACGAGCACCTGACCGAGCTCATCTGGGGCGGCCTGTCGTCGGCCTGGCCGATCGCGGACACCACCCAGGACATCGATCCCGGCGCCGTTGCCGACGCACACGCCGACGCCGACGCCGACGCCGACAAGGAGTGAACGTGGACGACCTCACCCCGGAGCTGACTCGGATCCTCGACGGACGTTGGGGTGACGTGCGCCGTCGCCTGCGCGAGCACGAGGACGCCTCGCGCTTCGCTCCCCCGAGCGAGCAGCTGTCGTCGCAGGAGCACCGCCGTCACACGACACGCCAGCTGCTGGCGCTCACCCACGAGGACTTCGCCAGCGCCGGTCTGGCCAAGGGCATGGGCGGCTCGGGGAACTTCGGCGCCTCGGTGACCGCGTTCGAGATGCTCGGCCACGGCGACCTCTCCCTCCTGGTCAAGGCCGGCGTCCAGTTCGGCCTCTTCGGTGGGGCGCTCGCCAACCTCGGCACCCAGCGGCACCACACGGCATACGTGCCGGGAATGCTCGACGGCACCCTGCTGGGCTGCTTCGCCATGACCGAGACGGGGCACGGATCCAACGTGCAGCACCTCGAGACGACGGCGACCCACGACCCCACCACCGACGAGCTCGTCATCGACTCCCCCACCCCGGGTGCGCAGAAGAACTACATCGGCAACGCCGCGCGCGACGGCAGGATGGCTGCCGTGTTCGCCCAGCTGGTCACCGCCGACGGCGAGTCGCACGGCGTGCACTGCGTGCTCGTGCCCATCCGCGACACGAGCGGACGTCCCATGCCGGGCGTGACGATCGGCGACTGCGGCGCCAAGGGCGGCCTGCCGGGCGTCGACAACGGCACGCTGGAGTTCGACCACGTGCGAGTCCCCCGCTGGAACCTGCTCAACCGCTACGGCGACATCACGGCCGACGGCACCTACGCCTCACCCATCGACAACTCGTCCCGGCGCTTCTTCACGATGCTCGGCACGCTCGTCCGTGGTCGCGTGTCGGTCGCCGGCGGGGCCGGCGCGGCGACCCGGTCGGCGCTCACGCTGGCCACGCGGTATGCCTTGCACCGACGGCAGTTCGCGGCGCCCGGCGGCGACGAGGAGCTGACCCTCATGAGCTACCGCGCGCACCAGCGCAAGCTCCTGCCGGCCATCGCTCGCAGCTATGCCCTCATGCTCGCGCAGAACGACCTCGTGGCGATGATGCACGAGGTGGCCGGCCACGAGGGCGACGCTCCCGAGGAGCGGCAGCGCGAGCTCGAGGCCCGGGCCGCCGGCATCAAGGTGGCCGCGACCCGCCACGCCACCGACGCCATCCAGATGTGCCGCGAGGCGTGTGGCGGCGCGGGCTACCTGGCCGACAACCGGCTCACCGCGCTCAAGGCGGACACCGACGTCTTCACGACCTTCGAGGGCGACAACACCGTCCTGCTCCAGCTCGTCGCCAAGGGGCTGCTCACCGAGTTCCAGGAGACGTTCGAGGACAACTCCCCACTGGCGATGATCGCGTTCGCGTCTCGCTTCACGGCCTCGTCGATCCTCGAGAGGACCCCGGCCGCGGGGCTCATCTCCAAGCTCATGTCGCGGGCCCCGAGCAGCGACGAGGACGGCGCCGAGCGCCACCGCGGTCGTCAGGTCGCGCTCTTCGTCGACCGTGAGAAGCACCTCCTCGAGGGCGTCGCACTCCGGCTGGCCAAGGCCGCGAAGGCCGAGCCGGCCGACGCCTTCCGGATCTTCAACAACGCGCAGGACCACCTCCTGGCGGCCGCCGAGGCGCACATCGACCGGGTCCTGCTCGAGGCACTGTGCGCGGCGGTCGAGGAGTGCGACGAGGGGCCGGCCAAGGAGCTCCTCGACGACGTCACCGACCTCTTCGCGCTGTCGACGATCGAGTCCCACCGAGCGTGGTACCTCGAGCACGGGCGGCTCACGCCGGTGCACTCCAAGGCCGTCATCCGCGACGTCGGGGTGCTCTGCAAGGACCTCGCCCCGCACGCCCGCACGCTCGTCGACGCGTTCGCCATCCCCGACGCCTGGCTGGGCGCGCCACAGCTGCTCGAGCCGCTGCCGTCGGCCCGCCCCGCGACACGTGAGCGCGTCGCCGACACCGCCGAGAGCACCGCGTGAGCGACATCCCTCCGAGCCGGTGGGCGTTGGGTGGGCAGGCCACTCGCGGCTACGGTCTGCGTTTCGCCCAGCTCGTCGCGCGAGGCGACGACGTGGATGGTGAGGCGCGACTCGCCGATGCCCTCTCTCCCAGGCGTGCTCGCATCCTCGATGCAGGCGCGGGCATGGGTCGGGTCACCGCAGCGTTGCGCGCCAGGGGCCACGACGTCACCGGGATCGAGCCGGACCGCAGCCTCGTGGACCAGGCCGAGACCACCTATCCGGGCATCGGGCTGCTGCCTCTCGACATCCTCGAGCTTCTCCCCAGCGGCACTCGAAGCGCACGGCTGCCCAGCGGCATACGATCTCGTCGTCGCAGTCGGCAACGTCTTCATCCTGCTCGCCGAGGACACCGAACGCCGCGCCCTGGCGACCCTCGGCAGCCTGCTGGCGCCGGGAGGGCGGATGCTCATCGGCTTCCACCTCACGGCAGGGCCGGCCGGCAGCCGCACCTACCCGCCGGAAGAGTTCCTCACCGACGTCGAGGCGGCGGGCCTGGGGGCGGACCTGCGCGCGGGCAGGCCGAGCTCCATCCCGCGAACGCGGAGTATGCCGTGTGGCTGCTCAGCCGGCGCGACCCCGCTCGCTGAGCACGGCGTGCACGCCAGCGGACGACCCGCGCGCTGGTCACGCACGGGCCGTCCGTCCGACTGCCTGCTCAGCAGGCGAGGCTGAGGAAGAAGTAGTCGTCGACGTAGGCGTTCGAGGTGTTGCTGATGCCGACCCTGACCTTGTTGCCGCCGTAGCTCGAGTGGTTGTCGGGCGACGGGTCGGTGTTGGAGCCCCAGATGAGGCTGCTCGCCGTCGCTGCGCACTTCGAGACGCTGCGGTCGAAGACGACGTCGTAGTTGCCGGTGCTCGTCTTGGTCACGGAAACCACGCCCGAGGCGATGCCCTCGTAGATCGCGCCGCTGGGTGAGACCGCCACGTAGGCCGGCTTGGTGTAGTAGCCGGCGACGTCGGCGAACACGTTGGCCCGTCCGGTGACGCGCAGGTTGAACTGCTCGGAGCCGTTGACGGGCATGGTGACCATGTTGGCGATCGCCGAGCCGGCGAAGTTGAGCAGTGAGGCGAGCGGCATCGGCTGACCCGTCGCCCAGCCCTGGACGTAGCCGCCCGGGGCGACCGGGACGGCACCCAGGTTGACCTGGATGGCCTCGGCGTTCGTCGGGATGCCACAGCCCGCAGCATTGCCGCCCTGGGCCGCGAGGGCTGAGCTGGAGCGGAAGGTGCGGGTGGCGTTCTGCAGGGCGCCGCCGCCGTAGCGGGTGTCGAGGATCCGGCACGGTGCCACCGCGTGGAAGACGAAGTCGGAGCCCGCCGCGCCGGGGGGCACGATCGACTCCAGGAGGGCGGCGCTCGGAACGGGGTTCGGCGGTGCCTCGGACTTCGCAGCGGCGCCGCCGGCCGCGATGAGGGTCGCTGCCACGCCGATGAGGGCGACACGACGGGTTCTGCTGATGAGCTTGTTCATGGTGACTCTCCCGTGAGGATCTGCCCGGCCTTCCCGACCGAGTCAACGGGGAGGAGTCCACCGGAGGCGTCCAGATACATCCGCGGGCAAGTTCATGCTCTGGGGGGCTCCACTGCGTCACCAGCGCACGGTCTGTGCGACGGCGCCGTGCGTGTCAGCTGTCCGAGGGCGGCGTCTGGCCGATGCTGGCGCGCATCTCGTCGGACGCGTCCCAGTCGTTGGCCTGCATCGCCGCGACCACCACGTCGTCCTTGACCCACCAAGCCCGGAACGGCCCACTGAAGTCGCCACGTGTCTGCACGCAGTCGTAGCCGTCGGGTCCCACGCTGCCGAAGTACTCCATCCCGAGGTCGTACTGGTCGGTGAAGAAGTAGGGCAGCTTGGCATAGGGCTCAGCGGCCCCGAGAATCGTGGCGGCCGCCGCCTTGCCCTGCCCGATCGCGTTGTCCCAGTGCTCCACTCGCACCCGCCGGCCGAGCACCGGGTGCTGCTGGCTCGCGATGTCACCGATGGCGAGGACCCGCTCGTCCGAGGTGCGCAGGAGCTCGTCGACGAGCACGCCGTCGTCGACCTCCAGGCCCGCGGCGGACGCCAGTGACGTCCGGGGCGAGACGCCGATGCCGACCACGACGAGGTCGGCCGCCGCAAGGTCCTCCGCGGTCACCGCGGCGCCCAGCCGCAGGTCCACGTCGTGCGCCCGGTGGAGCTCGGCGAAGTGCTGGGCGACCTCGGCGCCGAGCACGGCCAGCAGGGGCAGGGACTCCGTCTCGTGGACGGTCACCGCCGCGCCGGCAGCCCGGGCGGCCGCCGCGACCTCGAGCCCGATCCACCCGGCGCCGATGACGGCGACCCTGGTGTCCGAGGTGAGAGCCTCCTTGAGGGCAACGGAGTCCTCCATGGTGCGCAGGTAGTGCACAGGCCGTCCGGACTCGTCGGCCAGCCTGAGACGCCGCGGCTCCGATCCGGTCGCGAGCACGAGCCACTCATAGGGCTGCTCACCCGTGGTCGTGACGACGCGTCGAGCAGTCAGGTCGATGGACTGCACCTCGGTGCCCGTGCGCACGTCGATGTCGTGCTCCCGCCACCACGCTTCATCGTGGACGTAGGCCGAGTCGACCTCCTTGTCGCCGAGCAGGACGGCCTTGCTCAGCGGCGGACGCTCGTAGGGCAGGTGGTCCTCGGCCCCGCAGACGACGATCTCGCCGTCGTGGCCACGGTCCCGCAGGGCCTGCGCCGTCGTCGCTCCCGCGAGGCCGGCTCCGACGATGACGACGGTCATGCCGACCACCACGGACGCAGCGGGAGGCCGGGCAAGCGGGTCTGGTCCAGCCGCGTGGCCAGCACCTGGTGGAGCTGGACGACGTTGCGCTCGAAGCCACGCCGGGAGCCGGCGAGATAGAGACCCCAGACCTTGGCCGTGGCCTCACCGACCTCGTCCACGCACTCGTTCCAGTGCGCGACGAGGTTCTCGCACCAGCCGGCGAGTGTCAGGGCGTAGTGCTCACGCAGGTTCTCCTCGTGCAGCACCTCGAACCCGGTGTCCTGCATCGCGGTGACGATGCGCCCGGAGCCGGTGAGCTCGCCGTCGGGGAAGATGTAGCGGTCGATGAAGGGACCCACGCTCCTGGGCCTGTTGTCCGGTCGGGTGATGCAGTGGTTGAGCACGAGTCCGCCCTCCTTGACGTGGTCCAGCATCCACTCAAAGTACGCCGGATAGTTGCGCACGCCGATGTGCTCGGTGATGCCGATCGACGAGATGGCGTCGAAGCCGGACTCGGCGACGTGCCGGTAGTCCTCGAACCTCACGGAGGCGAGGTCCCCGAGACCCTCACGCTTGATCGCCTCCTGGGCCCACGTCGCCTGCTCCCGCGACAGGGTGACGCCGACGGCCTGGACCCCTCGACGCGCGGCATACCGGACCATCCCGCCCCAGCCGCAGCCGATGTCGAGGAGACGCTGGCCGGGTTGGAGCGCCAGCTTGTCGAAGACGAGGCGGTACTTGTTCTCCTGGGCCGCGTCGAGGTCGACGTCGTGCTCGGGGAAGACCGCACACGTGTAGGCCATTGACGGACCGAGGACCAGCTCGTAGAAGCGGTTCGAGACGTCGTAGTGGTGCTGGATGGCCTCCTTGTCGCGCGTGAAGGAGTGACGCAGCCCCTCGGTGACGCGCCGCCACCGGGGCAACGCCTCCTGCGGAGGCGGTGGGGGTGGCGTGAGACCACGCGGCCCGAGGACGCGGGCGAGGTCGAGGAGAAGTCGGGGGTCGGGGCGACGGAAGTGCAGCCGCTCGAGGTCGACGAGCGCCTCGTAGGGGTTGCCCGGGTGCACGCCCTCGACGACGAGGTCACCGGTCGCGTAGGCACGAGCCATGCCAAGGTCCCCCGGGGCGGTGGCGAGGTAGGAGACGGCGCGGGGGTTCGAGATGTGGAGTGCTCGCGGAGCGCTGTCCGGTCCGGTCTTCGAACCGTCGTATGCCGTGATGCGCAGTGGGAGGGGTCCCTCCACCGCTGCGTCGACGAGCTCGGCGATCGTCCGGGACTCACGGGTCGTGCTGCTCATGCGTGGTGCACCGCCTTGTCGTAGAGGTGAGGGAAGCGACCGAGAGGGTCATGGGTGGCCTTGAGGGCGGCATACGTGTCGCCGCCGTAGAGGGCGTCGAAGTCCTCGCGGGAGTAGAAGGAGTCGGAGTAGAGGGACTTGTGTCCGTCGAGCTCGCCGACCCGGCGCTCGATGGCGCGGTTGGTCGCGCCGGGCTCCCCGCCCGGGACGGTGGACCAGAAGCCGACGTTGACGTAGGTGTGCTGAGGACGAAGGGGGTAGAGGTCCCAGGTCGTGTCGCTGCGAAGCCGCAACGGGCACAACCAGATCGGCTCGATCGGCACCTCGTCGAGGAACCAGTGGAGGAACTCGGCGGTGTGCTCGAGGGGCAGCTCGACGTCCTGGACGACCCGCTCTCTCGGGGGGTTGCCCCTGCGGGCCTCGAGTCGGTCCGAGAGGCCATGGCGCTGGTCGAGGGCGACGAGCTTCCAGTAGACGCTGGATCGTCGCCAGCGACTCGGCCAGATCCGTCGCAGGCGTGGGTTCTGGGCCCCGAAGGCCCGCGAGCACCAGAACCAGTCGGTGTCCCAGCGCCAGAGGTAGTCGTGCGTCGTGAGGAGGTCGCGCTTCGGCTGTGCGTCGTCGTGCTGGATCGAGCGGTAGAAGATCTGCTGGCCGGTGTAGTCACTGGGGCGGGTGGGCCCGCCGCGCACCGGCTCGTCGACCTGCTGGCCCAGGGTGAGGTAGGCCTCGTGGCGGGTGAACACGACACCGTCGAGGTAGTCGACCCGCTCGCCGTCGTGGGTCCCCGACCCGACGATGGCGTCGATGCCGGCGCACAGGCTCTCGAGGTCGTGGAAACGGACATGGCGCAGGGCCACGAACGTCTTCACCGGCTCGAGCTCGATCCGCAGGCGGGTGGCGTAGCCGAGCGAGCCGTAGGAGTTGGGGAAGCCGTGGAAGAGGTCGGCGTGCTCGTTGTCGGGTCGTGCGGTGACGATCTCGCCGGTGCCGGTGAGGATGTCGAGCTCGACGACCGACTCGTGCGGCAGTCCGTTGCGGAAGGAGGACGCCTCGATGCCGAGTCCGGTCACGGCGCCCCCGAGGGTGATGGTGCGCAGCTGCGGCACGACGAGCGGAGCGAGCCCGAGGGGCAGCGTTGCGGCGACGAGGTCCTCGTAGGTGCACATGCCGTCGACGTCCGCCGTCCGGGCACCGACGTCGACGACGCGCACGCCGGTCAGGCCGGAGGTGTCGAGGCCGTGGGTCGTGGAGCGCGTGCGCTCTCGGAACAGGTTGGAGGTGCGCTTGGCCAGCCGCGCTCGCTCGCTCGGCGGAATGGCGGCGAAGCTTTCGAGCAGCCGTCGCTCCCCGTCGGTGTGTGTGGAAACCGGGAGGGTTCGCTCCATGTTGCGCACGCTACGCCTCGGCTGTGACTCCCGTCGCGCCAGTTGTGCCTGTCGCAGTGGACAGCTTGGCGGACAGGGCTCTGACGTGCGGGTATGCCGTCCGGCCGGCTTTCTTTGGCCTGTCCCGGGCGAGTCGCCGGATGCCCCAGGCGATGGTGAGCGGCCGCGCACCAGCGCCGACCAGGTCGTGAGAGTGGACGTGAAGGGACTCGAACCCCTGACCTCTCGCGTGTGAGGCGAGCGCTCTAACCAGCTGAGCTACACGTCCGGCACCCGCCGCTGAGCGGGCGGACCGAGAATACCCGGCGCCTCTCCCCCGACGAAATCAGGGTGCCCAGCACCCGAGCGCGAGTCCGCTCAGATCCGGGCGGTGGTCCGCATCCAGCTTCTCGAGGCCGTCGGGGAAGAACCCGGGGATGCCGGAGAAGTGGAAGGTCAGCCACAGCACGGTGGCGATGAACGCGACGCCGACGATGCCGACGAGCCCCTTGACGAAGAGGTTCTGGCGCTTGACCCACTCCTCCCACATGCGGAGGTTCTTCTTGACGAACTCGAGAACGCGCTGGGCCTTCTCGAACTCGGTCGCCCAGATGGCGAGCCCACCGATGACGATGAGCCAGCCCGGCCCGGGGAACGGGATGGCCAGCAGACCCAGCACGACGACGACGAGACCGGCGATGAAGACACCGACCCGATAGAAACGCGCGGTCGTGGGGTTCGCCCTGGCTCTCCGACGCCAGGCCCAGTCGTCATCCTCCGGGGCGTCGGCGAGCGGCTCGCTGTCGACGCTCTCCCGCGCCTCGCCCGCGGGCGGCGGCACACTCACGGGTCCATCCCGAGGTCGGCCTCGGCGGTGCGCCACACGTCGACGGCTCGCGCGGTCACGGGACCCGGCGCGACGAGGCGGCGCTCGTCGACGAGGTGCACCCCCTGCACGTCGCGGGAGGAGTTGGTGATGATGACCTCGTCGGCGGTCTGGAGCACCTCGAAGGGCAGCGTCTCCTCGACGACCTCGAGACCGGCCTCGCGGCACCACTGGATCGTCAGCTCACGGGTGATGCCGGCGAGGCAGCCACTGTCCAGCGGCGGCGTGCGCAGCACCCCGTCGGTCACGACGAAGACGTTGGAGGCGGTGCCCTCGCAGAGCTCGCCTCGCGTGTTGGCGAGCAGCGCCTCCTCGGCGCCGAGCGAGCGCGCGTGCGTGACGGCGATGACGTTCTCGGCATAGGACGTGGTCTTGAGGCCGACCGTCGCGGCTCGCTCGTTGCGCACCCACGGGACCGTGACGACGGCCGCGGAGGGTGCGTGGGCCGCGGACTCCGTGGCGGCGACGATGATCGTGGCCGGCGACTCGTTGCGGTCCGAACCCAGCGGGCCGGCTCCTCCGGTCACGGTGATGCGCACCCGCCCGAAGGCAATGGCCTCACCCGTGGACAGCACGGCCTCGACGCCCTCACGCACGCGGTCCTCATCCACCGGAGGAAGGCCGAGCCCCGAGAGGGTGCGTCCGAGACGGCGCAGGTGCCGCGTCATCGCGAACGCCTCGCCGCGCACGATCTTGCACGTCTCGAAGGCTCCGTCCCCGACCGTCACCCCGTGGTCGAGCGCGCGCACCGACGGCTCCTCCGCGTCGACGACCCGACCATCCACCCACACCCGCACCGCGTTCATGGTGCAACCATCCCAGATGCGCCTGCCGCCAGAGACACCAGACGCGCCGCCTTGAGCTCTGTCTCGTGCAGCTCCCCCTGGGGATCCGACCCCCAGGTGATCCCTGCCCCCGTGCCGAAGCGCAGCCTCCGCTGCCCCGACTCGTCACCATCCATCCAGAACGTGCGGATCCCCACGGCCAGCAGCGCCTCGTCACGGTCGGCGTCGATCCACCCGATGGCACCGCAGTAGGGCCCGCGCTCGACGGGCTCGAGGTCCGAGATCGTCTGCAACGCCGTGTGCTTCGGAGTGCCCGAGACCGACCCGGGCGGGAACGACGCATCGAGCAGCTCGCGCCACGTCGTCCCCTCCCGCAGCTCCCCCGTGACGTCCGACACGAGGTGCACCAGCCCCGGGTGCTGCTCCATCCGGCACAGGTGGTCGACACGGACGGTGCCCGGACGGCATACGTGCTGGAGGTCGTTGCGGACGAGGTCCACGATCATGACGTTCTCGGCGAAGTCCTTGGGCAGCATCTCGCTGGCGGTGGCGGCCGTGCCCTTGATGGGACTCGACGTCACCGTGGCACCGCGCCGCACGAGGTAGGCCTCCGGCGACGCACACGCGATCTCGAGCCCTGCCTCGGGGATGTCGATCGTCGCGGCATACGGAGCCGGGTTGCCCTGTGCGAGAACGCTCCCCAGCGCACGGATGCTCAGGTCACCGACATCGGTGCTCAGCACGCGACAGAGGTTGACCTGGTAGACGGTGCCGCGTGCGATCCGCTCGCGGATCTCCTGGACACCTTCGACGTATGCCGTGTCGTCCAGGCTGCTCGTCCACTCGCCTCCCACGCCCGGCCAGACCGAGCCGGCCACCTTGGGGCTCGCTTCGTCGGGCCACGTGCGGGAGACCTCGGACATCCGGACCGCGGTGAGCTCGCCCTCGAAGGTGACGGTGACGGTCCAGAAGCCGGAGGTGAGGTCGTCGATGTCGTGGGTGACGACCTCGACGCCA
The DNA here is from genome assembly GCF_979258975.1 of Knoellia sp. AC549. Taxonomy (NCBI): domain Bacteria; kingdom Bacillati; phylum Actinomycetota; class Actinomycetes; order Micrococcales; family Intrasporangiaceae; genus Knoellia; species Knoellia sp. AC549. Next base: position 3,509,435 of record NZ_OZ409890.1, on the reverse strand, counting down.
CTGCACTCGATGACTCCCCCGTCGAGGGAGCTGAACCTCGCCCATGCCACGGCGTCGATGCTAGGCGCCGTCCGGGGCATCGGCGGACCGGTCGCCCATGAGCCGATAGCCCTGGCCCGGTTCGGTGACGAGGTAGCGGGGGTCGGACGGATCGGGTTCGAGCTTGCGCCGCAGCTGGTTGGCGTAGACGCGCAGGTAGTTGGACTCGCGCCCGTAGTGCGGACCCCAGACCTCACGCAGCAGGTCCCGCTGGGGCACGAGGTGACCCGCGTGGCGAGCCAGGACCTCGAGCAGGCTCCACTCGGTCGGCGTGAGTCTGACGACCTCGGAGCCGACGCTCGCCCGTCGCTCCGTGAAGTCGAGGGCGAAGTGGGCCGTCACGAACGGGTCCAGCGCGGGCGTGCGCTCGTCCTGGGTGCGGCGCAGGGCCACCCGGATCCGCGCCAGGAGCTCGTCGACCGCGAAGGGCTTGGTGACGTAGTCGTCGGCCCCGAGGTCGAGCGCCTCGACCTTGTCGATGGAGTCGGCGCGCGCCGAGAGGACGATGACCGGGATCTGCCACCCCTCTCGGATGCGCCGCAGCACGTCCACACCGTCGATGTCGGGCAGCCCGAGGTCGAGGATGACGAGGTCCGGGGCCTGGTCGTGGACGGCCTGCAGGGCCGAGCGGCCGTCGCCTGCGGTCTCGACCTCGTAGTCGCGGGCACGGAGGTTGATGGCGAGGGTCCGGACGAGGTGAGGTTCGTCGTCGACGACGAGGATCCGGCTCACGACCACGTCTCGCGTTCGGCGACGTTCTCGGCGAGGCTCCCGACCGGGTCGGCGCGTGGCAGCTCGAGGACGATGGTGAGGCCACCGCCGGGGGTGTCCTCGGCCGAGATCGTGCCGTTCATGGCGTCCATGAGACCACGCGCCACCGCGAGACCGAGGCCGACACCGTTGCCGCGGGGGGCGTCCCCGAACCGCTGGAACGGCGCGAAGATCGTCTCCTTGGCCGCTCGGGGCACGCCGGGACCACGGTCCACGATGCGCAGCTGCACCCGGTCCGACAGGGCCGCGCTGGTGACGACAACCTCGCCGGCCCAGTGCCTCTGGGCGTTCTCGAGGACGTTGGCGAGGACCCGTTCGAGCAGGCCGCGGTCGGCGACCACGGGAGGAACGGCGGACGACATCGTCGACCGGACCACGCCCGTGGTGGTGAGGCCGGCGCTGACGTCCTCGACGACCTCTCGCAGGGACAGACGCTCCGGGCGAGGCGTCACCGCTCCACCCTGGAGCCGGGACAGGTCGAGCAGGTTGGCCACGAGGCCCGTGAGCCGGTCGGCGGACTGCTCGATGCTCTCGAGGAGGTCGGCCCGGTCGGCGTCGCTGAACGACACGTCCTGTGCCCGCAGGCTCGAGGCACCCGCCTTGATCGCCGCCAAGGGGGTGCGGAGGTCGTGCGAGACCGCTGCCAGCAGAGCCGTGCGCGAGCGGTTGTCCTTGGCCAGCGCCTTGGCCCTGGCCGCCTCGCGGAGGAGCTCGGCCCGGTGCAGGACCGCGCCGGCGCGCGCCGTGAAGGCGGACACGAGGCGGCGGTCGTCGGCCGTGAGCACCCGACCGGACAGCACCAGGCTTCGCTCGTCGTCGATGCTCGCCTGCACCGACGCCTCCCTCACCTGCGAGACGTCGAACCCCTCCGTCGCGCCCAGCACGGCCCACTCCTCGCGCACGCTCGCGCGGGACACGACCGCGGCCGAGTCGAGGCCGAAGAACTCCACCGCCTGGAGCAGGAGCGCCTGGAGCTGGTCCTCCTCGCCGAGCAGCGACTCGGCGGACGAGGCCAACGCGGCGGCCTCGCGCTGAGCGGCTCGCGCGGCCGCGGCCCGACGCACGCTGAGGTGCACGACCGACGAGACCGCGATCGCGACGCCGAGAAAGACGAAGAGCGCCACGAGGTTCTGCGGGTCCGAGATCGTCAGCGTGTGACGCGGCTCGGTGAAGAACCAGTTGATGAGCAGGCTGGAGGCGCCGGCGGCAACGAGAGCCGGCCACAGGCCACCCACCAGGGCCGTGCACACGGTCAGCAGGAGGAAGAGCTGCACCTCGAGCGGCAGGTCGTGCCACTGGCCGGTGAGGTCGAGCAGCCAGGTGAGGAGCACCGGCCCGAGCAGCGCCATCGCCCAGCCGAGCGCGGTGCGTCGTCGACCGAGCTCGGGGCCGATGCGCAGCGGAGCCTTCACCGATCTCGTCCAGTCATGGCTCACCAGCTGCACGTCGATGTCGCCGGAGTCCGCGACCACCTGCTGCCCGACGCCCGGGCTGAGCAGCTCCTGCCACCGCTTGCGCCGGGACGCACCGATGACGACCTGTCGTGCGTTGACCCCCCGCGCGAAGGCCAGCAGCGCGTCGGCGGTGTCGTCCCCGCGCACCGTCTGGAAGGTCCCGCCGAGCTCGCTCGTGAGCCGGCGCAGCGCCTCGACCTCGTCGATCTCGGCGGCCACGAGCCCGTCCGAGGCCGTGACGTGGACCGCGATCAGCTCGCCACCGGATCCTCTGGAGGCGATCTGCGCGCCGCGCCGCAGCAGGGTCCGGCCCTCGGGACCCCCGGTGAGCGCGACCACGACGCGTTCACGGGTGGGCCATGAGTCGGTGATGCCCTGAGCGGCGCGATAGCGGGTCAGGCCCTCCTCGACGCGGTCCGCGACCCACAGGAGCGAGAGCTCACGCAGGGCCGAGAGGTTGCCCACCCGGAAGTACTGGGCCAGGGCTCCGTCGACCTTCTCCGCGGCATAGACGTTGCCGTGCGCGAGTCGGCGTCGCAACGCCTCGGGTGACATGTCCACGAGCTCGACCTGATCCGCGCCGCGGACGAACTCGTCCGGGACCGTCTCGAGCTGGCGCACCCCGGTGATCGACTCGACCACGTCGTTGAGCGACTCGAGGTGCTGGATGTTGACGGTCGAGATGACGTCGATGCCCGCCTCGAGCAGGTCGCCGACGTCCTGCCACCGCTTCTCGTGCGGCGAGCCCGGTGCGTTGGTGTGGGCGAGCTCGTCCACGAGCACGACCTCCGGCCGTCGGTTCACCACCGCCTCCACGTCGAGCTCGGTGAGGACGACGCCGCGGTGCTCGACCCGGCGCAACGGCAGCGCCTCGATGCCCTCCGCCATCGACGCCGTGAACGCTCGCCCGTGGCTCTCGCAGACACCGATGACGACGTCCGTGCCCCGGTCGAGGCGGCGCTGTGCCTCCGACAGCATGGCGACGGTCTTGCCAACACCGGGAGCGCTCCCGAGGTAGACCCGCAGCACGCCTCTCGTCATGGCTTGATTGTGCCCGGCGGCTCAAGGTCCCGGAGCGCGAGGTTGAGCCCGAGCACGTTGACGCGGGGCTCGCCCAGGAAGCCCAGCTGCCGGCCAGCGGTGTGGTCCTCGACGAGGTGGGCCACCGTCGCCCGGTCGAGGCCCGCCGCGATGGCGACACGAGCGACCTGCGCCTTCGCGAACTTGGGGCTGATGTGCGGGTCCAGTCCGCTGGCCGAGGCGGTCAGCGCATCGGCCGTGGCCTCGCCTTCGGCGATCTCTGCGTATGCCGCGCGGCGCTCGGCGACCGCTGCGGCCTGGTCCTGCGACGACTCGGCGAGGTTGGTGCCACCACTGACACCGCCGGCATACTCGTTCGCCGACGGTCGCGGGTGGAACAGGGCCGGGTCGGTGACCGCCTGCCCGAGCAGGCTGGACCCGGCGACGGCGCCCTCCCTGGTGACGAGCGAACCGTCGGCACGGTCGCCCGCGACCACGCGACCGACGCCCCAGACGAGGGCCGGGTAGGCGACGCCGAGGGCCAGGGTGAGGACGAGCATCATGCGCACTGCGGCGAGCAGCTGACGGACAGGAGACATGGCGGTCACGACATTTCCGGTAGGAGCGAGACGACGAGGTCGATGAGCTTGATGCCGACGAAAGGCACGACGACGCCACCGACCCCGTAGACGAGGAGGTTGCGGCGCAGGAGGGCGGCGGCGCTCGAGGGCCGGTAGCGAACTCCCCTGAGCGCCAGGGGAATCAGCGCGACGATGATGAGCGCGTTGAAGATGACGGCCGAGAGCATGGCGCTCTTGGGCGAGCTCAGCTGCATGACGTTGAGGGCATCGAGCCCCGGGAAGAGGCCGACGAACATCGCGGGGATGATCGCGAAGTACTTCGCGACGTCGTTGGCGATCGAGAAGGTCGTGAGCGCGCCCCGCGTGATGAGCAGCTGCTTGCCGATCTCGACGATCTCGATGAGCTTCGTCGGGTCGGAGTCGAGGTCGACCATGTTGCCGGCCTCCTTGGCGGCCGACGTCCCGGTGTTCATCGCCACGCCGACGTCGGCCTGGGCCAGGGCCGGAGCGTCGTTGGTGCCGTCGCCGGTCATGGCGACGAGCCGGCCGCCGTCCTGCTCGCTGCGGATGAGCCGCAGCTTGTCCTCGGGGGTCGCCTCGGCGAGGAAGTCGTCGACACCGGACTCGCGGGCGATGGCCGCTGCCGTGCGCGGGTTGTCGCCGGTGATCATCACCGTGCGGATGCCCATGGCGCGCAACGTGTCGAAGCGCTCCTTCATGCCGGGCTTGACGACGTCCTTGAGATGGATGACGCCCACGGCCCGAGCGCGCTCGCCCGGGGAGGCGCTCGCGACGACCAGGGGCGTGCCCCCGGACTCGGCGATGCGCGCGACGAGCTCGTCCACGACGGGTGGCACGACGCCACCCTCGGAGGCGACCCACGCCGCCACTGCTGACCCGGCGCCCTTGCGGATGCGCGTGCCGTCAGGCAGGTCGACGCCACTCATGCGGGTGGTTGCGCTGAACTCGTGGACCACCGCGCCCTGGCGGCTGAGCGACTCTGCGCTGCGGTCGTCCTCGATGCCGCCCAGGGTGCGGCTCAGCGTGACGATGGAGCGACCCTCGGGCGTGAGGTCGGCGAGCGAGGACAGGTATGCCGTCTGCGCCAGCGAGCTGCCTTCCTCGCCTCCCTCGGCAGGCAGGATCTCGTGCGCCTGCCGGTTGCCGAAGGTGATCGTGCCCGTCTTGTCGAGGAGCAGGGTGGAGACGTCGCCGGCCGCCTCGACGGCGCGGCCGGACATGGCAAGGACGTTGCGCTGCACGAGACGGTCCATGCCGGCGATCCCGATGGCGGACAGCAGTGCCCCGATCGTGGTCGGGATGAGGCAGACGAGCAGGGCGATGAGCACGATGACCGGCTGGAGCTCGCCCGAGTAGGCCGCGAACGGCTGGATGGCCATGACGCTGGCCAGGAAGATGACGGTCAGGGTCGTGAGGAGGATCGTCAGGGCCACCTCGTTGGGCGTCTTCTGCCGGTCCGCACCCTCGACGAGGGCGATCATCCGGTCGATGAAGCTCTCCCCCGGCTTCGTCGTGATGCGCACGACGATGCGGTCGGACAGGACGGTCGTGCCGCCGGTCACCGCGCTCCGGTCACCACCGGACTCGCGGATGACCGGGGCGGACTCGCCGGTGATGGCCGACTCGTCGACCGTGGCGACACCCTCGACGACGTCGCCGTCGCCGGGAATGACCTCTCCCGCCTCGACGACCACCTCGTCGCCGATGCGGAGCTCGCTGCCGGGCACGCTCTCCTCACCGGAGCGCGTGAGCCGTCGCGCGACGGCGTCCCGCTTCGAGGCCCGCAGGCTCGCTGCCTGCGCCTTGCCTCGGCCCTCCGCGACAGCCTCTGCCGCATTGGCGAAGAGCACTGTGGCCCAGAGCCACCCGGCGATCGACCACGCGAAGATGCTCGGGTCGGCGACGGCGAGGCCGGTGGTGAGGACGGAGCCGATCCAGACGACGAAGATGACCGGTGACCGCCAGACGTGGCGGGGGTCGAGCTTGACGAACGCCTGGGGAGCGACGGTCATGAGTGCTGCGGTGTTCATGCGAGTGCCTCCGCGAGGGGACCGAGTGCGAGTGCCGGGAAGAAGGTGAGCCCGGCGAGGATGAGGGCGATGCCGACCAGCAGGCCGACGAAGAGCGGCGTGTGCGTGGGCATCGTCCCGACGGTCTCCGGCCGCCTCCTCTGCTCGACGAGGAGTCCGGCGAGGCGCAGCACGAGCAGCATCGGCAGGAACCTGCCGAGGAGCATGCACAGTGCGAGCGTGAGGTTGTGCCAGGGGTTGTCGGCTCCGAGCCCCGCGAAGGCGCTGCCGTTGTTGTTGGCGGCTGAGGCGTAGGCATAGAGCACCTCCGTCAGGCCGTGGGGGCCGCTGGCCGACATCGTCTCGCGGGGTCCGGCCATGGCCAGCGAGGCACCGGTGAAGCCGAGGACGAGCACGGGCATGACCAGGGAGGAGAGCGCAGCGCAGGTGACCTCGCGCCGCCCGATGGTCTTGCCGAGGTACTCAGGAGTCCGCCCCACCATGAGTCCGGCGACGAAGACCGAGAGGATCGCGATGACGAGGATCCCGTAGAGCCCGGACCCCACCCCGCCCGGTGAGATCTCGCCCAGCAGCATGTTGCCGAGGAGCACGCCGCCACCCAGGGGGCTGTAGCTCTCGTGCAGGGAGTTCACCGCACCGGTCGAGGTGCCGGTCGTCGAGGCCGCGAAGATCGTCGAGCCCCACAGGCCGAAACGCACCTCCTTGCCCTCCATGGAGCCCGGTGCGCCTGTGGCCGCCGACATCTCTGCCCACGTCGTGAGGGCGACGCTGCCGAGCCAGAGCAGCCCGGCGAAGGACGTGAGGGCCCACCCCTGGCGCCGGTCGCCGACGACGATGCCGAACGTGCGGGTGAGGGCGAACGGGATGACGAGCATCAGGAAGATGGCGGCGAGGTTGGTCAACGGGGTCGGGTTCTCGAAGGGGTGCGCCGAGTTGGCGTTGAAGTAGCCACCCCCGTTGGTGCCGAGCTGCTTGATCGCCTCCTGCGAGGCGACGAGCCCACCCCGGAGGACCTGCTCGACGCCGTCCAGGGTCAGAACCGTCATCGGCGACCGGAGGTTCTGGATGACACCTCCGAGCATGAGCAGGACGGCGCCGATGAAGGCACCGGGCAGGAGGACGCGGATGACGATGCGGGTGAGGTCGACCCAGAAGTTCCCGATGAGCGAGGTGCTCGAGCGCGCGATCGCCCGCATCAGGGCGCCGACCACGGCGATGCCCACGGCGGCCGAGGCGAAGTTCTGGACGGTCAGCCCCACGGTCTGGACGAGCGGACCGACACCGACCTCACCGGCATACGACTGCCAGTTGGTGTTCGTCACGAACGAGACGGCCGTGTTGAGGGCCGTGTGCCAGGACATGCCGTCCGTCCCCTGGGAGAGGGGCAGGCGGCTCTGGCTCGTGATGAGCGCGAAGAGCAGCGCGATTCCCGTGAGGGAGAACGCGATGACGCTCGCGGCATAGGACTTCCAGCCCTGCTCCGCGGCTGCGTCGACACGCACCAGCCGATGGACGGCACGCTCCGCCCGCCAGTGCGTGGTGTCGGTGAGCGTCGTCGCCAGCCAGGACCCGAGCGGGACCCCGGCGGCGACGAGGAGGGTGATGAGGACCCCAAGGGTGAGCAGGCCGCTCACGGTGTCGCTCATCAGAACCTGTCCGGTCGGAGGAGCGCGTACACGAGGTAGGCCAGGACTGCGGTGCCGGCGACTGCGCCGATGAGGTTTTCGATCACGTCGTCAGTCAAGGGCTCGTCGCTGTCCGCGGACGCCACCTTGACGGCTCCCTGACTGGCCCTGACGCGTTCTTGACGGATGTGAGAGCGTGGCGCCGTGCGCGACACTCCGGCCCGGGCCGCCCTCCGCGAGATGGGGGTGCTCCGAGAGGCCCACAGCGGCGCGTGGCTCGAGCTGAGCACGTCCGGGACGACAGCGGCAGCTCGCACGGTGCACCGGTCAGTGGCGTCCTGGGAGGCGAGCTTCGACCACGTCAGCCGGCTCACCGGGACGGTGGCGACCGACCGGGTGCTCGTGCCGGCGCCGCCGAGCGGGTCGATGTTCGCGTTCGCGCGCGCGCACCTGGCCCACGTCGGCGCGGAGGCCGTGAACCTGCCCCGGTGGAGCCTGCGCGACGCCGAGTCGGCGCTGGCCACGTGCACGCTGGCGCACCTCACACCGGCGATGCTCATCGGCCTGCTCGACCGTGACCTCGGCCGGCTGCGCACCGTCGTCTGCGCCGGCGCCGCACTGCCCGAGGCCGTGCGACGGCGTGCCGAGTCGGCTGGGGTGCACGTCGTCGACTACTACGGCGCCGCGGAGCTCAGCTTCGTGGCGATGCGCGTCGATAGTCGCATGGACCCCTTCCCCGAGGTCGAGGTCGACCTGCGCGACGGGGTGATCTGGGCGCGAAGCCCATGGCTCGCCGACGGGTATGCCCCCGGGCAGCGCGGTCCCCTGGTCCGCGACGGCGAAGGCTGGGCGACCGTCGGTGACCGAGGGCGTCTCGAAGACGAGCTCGGGCTCGTCGTCCTCGGCCGCGGTGACGACGCCGTGACGACAGGGGGCGCGACGGTGCTGTGCGCCGATGTGGAAGCCGCGGTCCTCACCCTCCCGGGGATCTCCGGGGCCGTGGCCATCGGTTCGCCCCATGCCGAGCTCGGCGAGCTGCTCGAGGTCGTCGTCGTCGGCGCCCTCCCCCTCGACGTCGACGAGCTGCGTTCCCGCACAGCCGAGCTCGTGGCACGCACGCACGTTCCTCGACGCTGGCACGTCTGGACCGAGCTGCCCCTGACAGCGGCCGGCAAGGTCGACCGCGCGCAGGTTCGGAGCCGCCTCGCGGCCGAGCGTGCCATGGAGCCCACGGCGTGATCGACGACCGGACCCCCGTCATCGTCGCCGCACGACGGACCCCCATCGGCACTGCCGGGCTCGCCCTGCGCGACGTCGACGTCATCGGCCTGGCCGCTCCCACCCTGCGAGCGACCGCCGACGATGCCGGGCTCACCACACCTGCGCACGTCGTCCTGGGCAACTGCATGGGACCGGGTGGCAACGTCGCGCGCGTCGCTGCCCTGGCGGCCGGGTTCGACGTCGCGACGCCTGCCATGACCGTCGACCTGCAGTGCGGGAGCGGGCTGGCCGCCCTCACGACGGCCTGCGCGCTCATCCGCTCCGGCTCGGTCGAGAGCGCGCTCGCCGGTGGCGCTGAGAGTGCCAGCACCGCGCCGTGGCGCTTCTGGCCCCCGGCGCATGACACTGTGCCGCAGCGGTATTCGCGCGCACCCTTCGCGCCGGCGGAGATCGGCGACCCCGAGATGGGCGCGGCCGCCGACGACGTCGCTCGCCGCTGGGGCATCACACGCGAACGACAGGACGCGTATGCCGTCCGCTCCCATTCCCGCGCGGCCGCGGCTCGCGCTGCCGGCCGCTTCGACGACGAGCTCGTGCCGCTTCCCCAGCTGTCGGCTGACCAACGCGTCCGTACCGGCCTTCGCCTCCATACCCTGGCCCGACTCCCCTCAGCCTTCACAGTCGGGGGCACAGTCACGGCGGGCAACGCCTGCGGGATCAACGACGGTGCCGCCGCGGTCGCGGTGGTGACCGAGGCGCAACGGCGGGCGGACGGCATACCCGGTCTGGCCTGCATCGACTGGGCAACGGTCGGTTCGGACCCCAACCTCCCGGGCGTCGGGCCGGTGTCAGCCGTGCGAGATCTGCTGCGCCGCAACGATGTGGCGCTCGATGACGTGGGAGCGATCGAGGTCAACGAGGCCTTCGCCGCCCAGGTGCTGGCGTGCTGCGACGAGCTCGGGCTCGACGAGGAACGGGTGTGCGTCGAGGGCGGCGCCCTCGCGCTGGGCCATCCGTGGGCTGCGTCCGGTGCCGTGCTGGCAGTCCGCCTGTTCAGCCAGATGGTCCGCCACGACGGCCCCGAGCTGGGGCTCGCCACCATCGCCGTCGGCGGTGGCCAGGGAGTCGCCCTGTTGGTCCAGCGTGTCGGCTGACCGAATGGGTACGGTCAGAGGATGGAATCCGCACCCGCCGCCGACAGGGACGAGACCGACACCGAGCGGTTCGACCGCAACTGGGACGAGCGCCTCCAGGAGCTGCGCGTCACCCAGACGGGGGTCCAGCTGCTCGCCGGCTTCCTGCTGACGCTTCCCTTCCAGCAGCGCTTCGGGACGATCACGGAGGTCCAGCGCAACGCCTACCTCGTCGCCCTCACGACCGCGGTCCTCGCCACAGCCCTCTTCGTGGCGCCGGTCAGTGCGCATCGGCTGATGTTCAGGCGGCAGGCCAAGGCCGAGCTGGTGCGCTTCGCCGACATCGCGGCTCGCACCGGGCTCGTCATCCTGGCCGTCAGCATCACCGCGGCGACCTTCCTCATCTTCGACGTCGTGATGGGTCGAGGTGTCGCGCTGGGTGCCGCCGCCGTGGCCGTGATGGTGTTCCGCGTCAGCTGGTGGGTGCTCCCGCTCGTCGTCCGGCATCGCCTCACCCGTCGATGATGTCCTCGGCGACGTCGACGGCCCGGTCGATGGGCACGGCGAAGCCGATCCCGATCGACCCCGAGGCCCGTCCGCTGATGGTCGCGATCGCCGTGTTGACGCCGACGACCTGGCCGTCGAGGTTGACGAGCGGGCCGCCGGAGTTGCCCGGGTTGATCGAGGCGTCGGTCTGGATGACGCGTTGGCTCGCGCCTCCCCCGAGTCGCGCCGACCGCTCCACCGTGCTCACGATGCCGGCCGTGACCGTCCCGTCGAGGCCGAGCGGGGACCCGACGGCGATCACCGGCTGACCGATCCGCAGGGCCGAGGACTGCCCGATCTGCGCCGGCTCGAGAGCCTGCGGGTTGGCGCGCAGCACGGCGATGTCGTCCTGCTCGCTGCTTCCGACGACGGTGGCCCTCACTGTGCGGCCGCCGGCGAGCTGGAGGGTCACCGACGACTCACCCTCGATGACATGGTGGTTCGTCATGACATGACCGCGGTCGTCGAGGACGAAGCCCGACCCGGTGGAGCGCCCGGCCCGGATCTGGACCACGCTCGGCAGGATCGTCTGCGCCGCGGCCTCCTCGGTGCCCGCACCGGACGCAGGTGCGCGTCCCGTGGGTGGTTGGGCGACGATGCCCGGCCCGGACGAAGGGGCGTCGTCCGGGCCGAGCACGACGGCTGCGCCGGCGCCTGCGAGCCCGCCTGACAACGCTGATGCCAGGAGGAGCGCGGGGAGCCGGCTGCGTCGCCGCTCCCGACCGGGGGGCACCGTTGCACTCCCGGTCGAGTCTGGGGGGCCTGCCAGGGCGGGCGGGCCGGGCAGGGGGCGGCGGAGGAAGTCAGGTCCCGCCGGCTGCCCGAGGCCGAGCCATCGCTGAGGGCTGGCTGGACCACTGCGGGGGGTGTGGTCTGGAGGCATGAGCGACATGTCTTCTCCTGAGGGGGTGTTCACGGGAGGCGGGCGAACCACCGGAGCGACATGGCTCCGGCTGCCAGACCGAGGAGGAATCCGAGGGCTGAGAGGTAGGGCGTGATCTCGCGCGGCTCGGTGCGCCAGCCGATGGAGGAGCCGATGTCGTCATAGACCTCGGCGAGCTCGTCCCCGCTCTCGGCCGTGTAGGCCTGCCCGCCCGTGCCCTCGGCAAGCGTGGCGAGGGACTCGACGTCCACGGGGACCGGGATGACCTGCCCCTGGAGCTCGACCGTGCCGTCCTGTGTGCCGTAGGCGATGGTCGACACCGGGACCGCGGCCTCGGTCGCCGCGGTCGCCGCCTCCTCCGGGCTGCGGCCCGAGGTGTTCGTGCCGTCGGACAGCAGGACGATCCGCGCAGGCACGTCGACGTCCGCCTCCCCCTCGGCCATCGACGCCACCTGGTCGAGCGAGGTGAAGACCGCCTCTCCGATCGCCGTGCTGTTGGCCATGGGGAGGTTGTCCAGCGCTGCTGCCACGGAGTCATGGTCGGTCGTCGGGGCAGCGAGCACGGACGTGGATCCGGCGAACGTCACGAGACCGACGTTGAACGTCTCCGGGAGGTTCTCGATGAACGCCGCTGCGGCATTGCGGGCGGCCTCCATGCGGTTCGGCTCCACATCGGTCGCCTCCATCGAGCGGGACACGTCGATGGCCACGATGACGGTGGCGCGTTCATGGGGCACCCGGACGTCGATGACCGGCCGCGCCGCGGCCAGCCCCAGGGCCGTGAGGGCGAGTAGGAACGCGGCAGCCGGCGCGTGGCGGCGCCAGCCGGGCTGCTGGGGCGCCACCTTGTCGAGCAGCGGGAGCGCAGCGAACCGGACGGCATACCTGCGTCTGCGTCGTTGCAGGACGACGTAGGTGGCTGCCAACGCCGCCAGCGGGATGAGGAGGAGGAGCCACAAGGGTGAGAGGAGCTGCATCATCGAACCTTCCGGTCGACCCGACGCGTTCGACGCCGGGAGAGGATGTAGCGGGCCAGGTCGCGCACCCAGTCGGAGTCGGTGCGGACGACCACGTGACCGGCGCCGCTCGCCCGGACGGCATCGGCGACGGCCGCTCGGTGTCGTGCGGCGAGCTCGGCGTATCGCTGCCTCAGCACAGGGGTCGTGTGCACCTCACGCGCTCGTCCGGACTCCGGGTCCCGGAGGACGACCAGCCCGAGGTCGGGCAGCTCCAGCTCTCGCGGGTCGAGGACCTCGACGACGATCACGTCGTGCCGCGCCGAGAGCCGACGCAGGGCCGGCTCCCAGGTGAACGGTCGCTCGGTGGCGCCGTCGGGGTCGACGAAGTCGCTGACGACGACTCGCAGTCCCGGTCGTCGGTGCCGCCGCTCGAGCGCGGTGATCGCCTCGCCCAGCGTCGTCGTGTCGACCCGGCGGTCGGCGCGCGGTGCACCGGTCACCGACCTGAGCGTGCGGCGGGCGCTGACCCGCCCCGGGAGTGGAGCGTCCCACTCGAGGCCGGTCGGGGTGAGGTGCGCGACGCCGACCCGGTTGCCGGGCCCGTCGGTGAGCAGGCCGACGGACCCGGCGACCCATCCGGCCACGTCCCGCTTCTCGCTCAGCGCCGTGCCGAAGTCCATGCTCGGCGTCTCGTCGACGAGCACCCACGTGTCGAGCTCGTGCTCGGCGAGGGGTCGCCAGACGTGCGGCTCGCCCGTGCGCGCGGTGACGTTCCAGTCCATCCGACGCACGTCGTCCTCGCCCGCCCGGTAGCGGACGACCTCCTCCGGGTCCGACCCGGCGCCCAGCCGGGTGCCGGTGCGGTCGCCCTGCAGCAGGCCGTTGAGCCGACGCCGGACGACGAGGTCGAGCGCCTTGAAGGCCCGGTCCCCGGCGCGGGACCGGTCACGTGTCGGGTCAGCCATGGCCGCCCTGCCCGGTCGGCGGCGCTGCGCCGGCCACGACCGAGTCGTGCTGCGTCGGAGCCACCTCCGGGACCGGCACGGCGGCGAGGACCGCACTGGCGACGGCTCGTGGGTCGACACCGTCGGCGACCGCCTCGAAGGACAGGACGATGCGGTGCGAGAGGACGTCGGGGGCGATGTCGGCGATGTCTCCGGGCAGGACGTAGTCCCGACCGCGGAGCAGGGCGAGTGCCCGGCCCGCGGCGACGAGGCCCAGCGTGGCGCGGGGACTGACGCCGAAGTTGACGACACCGTCGAGGTGGCCCAGCCCGAACCGGTGCGGCTCGCGGGTCGCGATGACGAGCCCCACGGCATACTGCGCGACCGCGTGATGGACGAAGACCCGGTCGGCGGCCCGTTGCAGCTCCTGGACCTCGTCGAGCTCGAGGGTGAGGTGGGCCCGCGGTGGGTCCACGCTCATGCGCTGCAGGATCGTCAGCTCCTCGACGTCGGTGGGGTAGCCCACGTCGACCTTGAGGAGGAAGCGGTCCCGCTGCGCCTCGGGGAGCTGGTAGACGCCCTCGGACTCGATCGGGTTCTGGGTCGCGAGCACGAGGAACGGGGAGGGCAGGGCGAACGTCCTACCGCCGATCGTCACCTGGCGCTCGGCCATCGCCTCGAGCAGGGCCGACTGCACCTTGGCCGGCGCGCGGTTGATCTCGTCCGCGAGGACGAGGTTGGCGAAGATCGGGCCCAGCTCGGTGTCGAACGCGTCGCTCGACGGACGCCAGACCCGCGTGCCGACGATGTCGCCGGGCATGAGGTCGGGGGTGAACTGGAGCCGGCTGAACGTCCCACCGATCGCCTCGGCGAGGGTCCGGACGGCGAGGGTCTTTGCCACACCGGGCACGCCCTCGAGGAGGACGTGCCCGCGAGCGATGAGGCCGACGAGCATCCGCTCGACCATGTGGTCCTGCCCGACGACGACCTTCTTCACCTCGAAGAGGGTGCGTTCGAGCGCCGCGCCACCGGACTGCGGCTGCACCGTCCGCTGCTCTTGCGTCACAGCGTGCCCGCGTCCGGAGTCTCGGGCGTGGCCGAGGGGCTTCCCGATCCGCTGCCGTCCTTCTCGGGGCAGTCCTCGCGGTCGGCGCCAGTCGCAGCGGGCCCGGCGGGCGACTCGACGAAGGTGCCGTACTGGACGCCCTCCGTGTCCGCACCCCCTCCACCGACGGCGTATGCCGCCCCCGCACCTCCCAGCGCGAGCATCAGTGCCGCGGCCCCCGCGACGGCGAACCGCCTGGCTCGGGGGGCCGTGTCCTCGTCAGGTCCGGGCGTCGAGCTGAAGGTGTGGTCGTCGTGGTTGGTCATGTCGCTCCTCGGGGTCCGGTTGGGTGCCTGGCCCACCGCCGTGGCGGGCCGTGGACCCAGACCATCAAGAGGGTGCGAAAACGAGCGGCAAGGGCGGAGAAAGGGCACCGAAAGAGCGTTGGGACGAGGCGTCCGGCCGCGGCTACGGTGAGCCCATGCGGGTGCTCATCATCGAGGACGAGGAAGGCCTGGCCAGTGCGTTGCGCATCGGCCTGGTGCGTGAGGGGTATGCCGTCGACCTCGCCACGTCGCGACGGGAGGCGAGCGAGAAGCTCGCCCTCACGGCATACGACATGGTCCTGCTCGACCTCACGCTGCCGGACGGCAACGGGTTCGAGATCGCCGAGGGGCTGCGCTCCGGTGCGCTGCCGACCCCGTCCGGTCGGGACGTCCGCATCCTCATGCTCACCGCTCGCAGCGGCCTGCCCGACCGGGTCAGGGGTCTCGACGTGGGGGCCGACGACTACTTGGTCAAGCCGTTCGCGCTCCCGGAGCTCACGGCCAGGTTGCGGGCCCTGCTGCGACGCGACGTCCGCGGCTCCACGTCGGTCCTGCGCGTGGGGGACCTCACCCTCGACACGAGCCGCCAGATCGCCCATCGTGGGGTGCGCGAGCTCTCGCTCACGCTCAAGGAGTTCGGTGTCCTGCGCTACCTCATGAGCCGCCCCTGGCACGTCGTCTCGACCGAGGAGCTGCTCGAGCACGTGTGGGACGAGAACGCCGACCCGTTCACCCAGACCGTGCGCGTCACCGTCGGCACGCTGCGTCGCAAGCTTCTCCACCGGGGACGAGGTCCCGCTGCTCGAGACCGTCATCGGACGGGGCTACCGGCTGCGCGAGGGAGGCGACCCCACGTGAGAGCGCCCGCCTGGACGCGCACCATCCGCACCCGGCTGACCCTGACCTACTCGGGACTGCTCTTCGGCATCACCTCGCTGCTCCTCGGAGCGGTCTATCTCGCGCTCTCACGGTCGATCGAGTCGAAGCCGCTCGACCCGGTGACGGTGAAGAAGTTCCAGAAGGGCGACGGCGGGATCGTGAGCTACCGCCCGGGAGAGGACTTCCAGGCCGCGGACATCCGCGACGTCCAGGAGTACGTCAACTACAACACCCTCGAGACCCTGCGGACGTACTCCTTCATCGCCCTGGCCGTGCTCTTCCTCATCAGCCTCCTCATCGGCTGGTGGGTCGCCGGTCGCGCCCTGCGACCGGTCGGTCGCATCACGACGACAGCGCAGGAGATCACCGCCTCCGACCTCTCCCGGCGCATCGCGGCGACGGGCCCCCACGACGAGCTGCGCACCCTCGCCGACACCGTGGACGACATGCTGGGACGGCTGGAGAAGTCGTTCAGCGCCCAGCGCGCCCTCGTCGACGACGTGTCGCACGAGCTGCGCAACCCCATCGCCGTCGTCCAGGCCAACGTGGACGCCGTCCTCTCCCGGGAGGACGTGTCGGCGCAGGACCGGGCCCACGCGGCCCATCTCGTGTCGCGAGCCACCTCCCGCATGGCCAGCCTCGTCGACGACCTCCTCGCCACGGCGCGCAGCCGGTCGGGAGCCTTCGTCGACCGCGAGGTGGACCTCTCCGAGCTCGCCGCTCAGGTCGTCGAGGAGCACCGACTCCTGGCCCAGGCCCGGGGCCTGCGGCTCGACCGGCGACTCGCGCCGGGTCCTCGCGTCATCGCCGACTCGGAGGCCCTGTCGCGAGCTCTCGACAACATCCTCGCCAACGCGGTGCGCCTCTCCCCCGGTGGCGAGGACATCACCATCGCCTCGGGCTCGATGCAGGGTTGGGCGTGGGTGGCCGTGCGCGACAGCGGACCGGGCATCGCCCCCGAAGACCGGGAGCGGGTCTTCCACCGGTTCGGCCGGACCGGACCAGCCGGTGACAACAGCGGTCACGGGCTGGGACTGGCGATCTCTCGCCAGGTCGTCGAGTCCCACGAGGGCCGGATCGACCTCTTCAGCGAGGTCGGGGTGGGCAGCACGTTCGTCGTCTGGCTCCCCGACCGCGCGATCGCCCGGGACGGCGACCGGTCACGCACTCCCCCGGTCACCGACCCGCTCGGTCGCGTCTGACGGTCAACCGAGCGGGGTGAACCGCTACTTCATCGTGCCTTGCGACAGGGATCCCTGGAGCTGGCGCTGCGAGATGATGTAGACCGCCAGCACGGGGGCGATCGTGATGACCACGGCCGCGAAGAGCTGGCCGAAGTCCACGGCATACCCGGCCTGCGAGGCGAAGCGCGCCATCCCCTGCGAGAGGACGTAGTTGTCCTCGTTGGTGTTGAGGGCCACCGGCAGCAGGAACTGGTTCCACAGGCCGAGGAAGTTGAAGATCGAGATGGCGACGATGCCGGGGCGAGCCATGGGCAGCATCACCTGGAAGAAGGTGCGCCACTCCCCCGCACCGTCCAGCTCGGCGGCCTCGGCGATCTCCTGCGGCAGCGCTCGGAAGAACGGGAACAGGAAGAACACCGTGAAGGGGAAGGCGAACGCGACATAGGTGGCGATGAGGCCCGGCAGGGTGTTGAGGAGTCCGGTGTTCTTGAGCACGAAGAACAGCGGCACGATCGCGAGGAAGACCGGGAAGGTCAGGCCGGCGAGGATGAGATAGTACACGATGCTGCTGCCGGGGAAGGGATACCTCGCGAGGGAGTATGCCGCCGCGGAGCCCAGGACCATGACGATGACCAGCGACGCGGTGACGACGATGACCGAGTTGAGCATGTACTGGCCGATGTTGGAGTCGGTCCAGGCGTTGACGTAGTTGTCGAAGGACCAGTTCTCGGGCAGCGACAGCGGCGACTGGAAGATCTCGCTCGTCGTCTTCCACGACGACAGGAAGACCCAGACCAGCGGAAGCACGACGATGACGGTCCAGATCGACAGCACGATGTGGGACACCACGGAGACGGTGCGGTCTCCTCTGGACGCCTCACCCTCCGAGGTGTTCGGCGCCTTCGGTGCGGTGACCTTGGTGGGGGTCTCGGTGGTCATCAGCGGTCCTTCCCACCGGTGAGGCGGTTGACGAGGAAGACGGTGGCGGCGAACAGCAGGGTCAGCACGGCGAGGACGACACCCATGGCGCTGGCCAGACCGAACTGGCCCTTCTTGAAGGCGGTGTTGAACAGGTCCTGGGTGATCGTCAGGGTGGAGTTCTGCGGGCCGCCGCTCGCGTTGAGGGCCGCCATGTAGACGAACGCGTCGAGCGCGAGGATGCCGAGATAGATGTAGGCGGTCTGGATGGTCTCGCGCACCATCGGGAGGGTGACCATCATCGTCATCCGGATGCGTCCGGCCCCATCGACCCGGGCGGCGTCGTAGAGCTCGGCGGGGATGCCCTTGATGGCGGCGATGAAGAGCACCATGTAGAAGCCGACGAAGCCCCAGATGATGACGAACATCGTCACCGGCATGGCCGTGGAGACCTCACCGAGCCACGCGAAGGACTCGAACTTGTCGAGCCCGAGCGAGGTGAGCACCCCGTTGACCAGACCCGCGGAGGGGTCGAACATCTGCGCCCACACGAGGCCGATGACGATGGCCGGGATCGTGTAGGGGAAGAACGACACGATGCGGTAGAGCGAGGACCGGCTGAGACCGCGCACGGCGCCCGTGCCTGCCCCGCCGACCGTGACCATCGTGGCCAGCGCCAGGGCCAGCACGATGGTGGTGAAGGGGACGACCAGCGCGAGGAGCAGGTTGTTGCGGACGGCCTTGAGGAAGATGTCGTCCGTGAGGAGGTTCTGGTAGTTCGCGAGCCCGACGAAGTCGAAGGTGTCGGAGAACCCGCTCCAGTTGGTGAGCGAGTAGATGAACGCCTGGAGGAACGGCCACAGCACGAACACCGTGTAGAAGGCGAACGGGATGCCGAGTGTCACGAGGAGGAAGCCCTTGCGCGCCAACGGCATACGCCGTCGTCGTGGCTTCTTCATCACGCTCGCCGTGGTGCGGGGAATGACTGTGGTCATGGGTGTCCTTGCTTCCTTCGGCCGGACCGGCGGGTGCCGGTCGTGGCGGCGTCAACCCGCCCGAGACACGGGGTGGGCAAGATTGTGCCCGGCCTGGCACAGGGGTGCCGGGCCGGGCACAGGGGTCAGCTGACCTCGACCTTCTTGACCGACGAGTCCTTGGCGACCTTGTCGGTGATGGCCTGCAGCTGCTTCGTGAGGGCGGCCGCGTCGATCTGTCCGGAGAGGAAGGCATTCCACGGGACGAGCTGGTCCTGGTTCATGCCGTAGATGTCGACGAAGTTCCAGGTGAACACGTCGTCCCCGGCCTCCTTGAGCATCTTGCCCTGGGACTGCAGAGCCGTGGAGCCGAAGCCGTCCTCGGGCACGGTGTCCTTGACGATGGTCGCGGACAGCTTGGTCTTGGCGAAGTTCGTCGCCGCCTCCTTGGACAGCATGGTCCGCAGAAGCTCCTTGCCACCGGCGGGGTTCTTGGACTTGCTCGGCACGATGAACGGCTCACCGGCGGCCGAGTGCAGAGCCGTGTAGGGCATCTGGGAGCCGGAGGTGAGGGTCATCTCCGGGGCGCCCGTCATCATGAAGCCCTCCTTGGTCTGGTCCTTGATCTCGTTCTCGATCCAGGAACCGGACGGGTAGAGCAGTGCTGCCTGGTCGTTGCTCCACTGGGCCTGGGCGGCGGTGAACTGGGTTCCACCACCACCGGGCTTCATGTAGCCGTTCTTGACGATCGTCTCCATCGCCTTGATGACGCCCTGCATGGCCGGGTGCGACCAGCAGTCGGGCTTGAGGTTCTCGAAGGACAGGCGGACCTCGTCGCCACCCTCCTTCATCGCCGAGGCGAGCGCGAGCGTCTGGTAGTAGGTCGCGGCCTCCTTGCCCCACAGCATGAGGAACTTGCCCTTGGCCTTGGCCTTGGCTCCGAGGTCGATGGCCTCGTCCCACGTCTTGGGCGCGGTCCAGCCGTTGGCCTCGAACAGCGACGCGGAGTACCAGATTGCGTAGACGGTCTGGACGTAGTTGATGGCCACGAGCTTGTCGCCGATCGTGCCGGGAGACTCGACGCCCGGGTAGAGCGTGTCCTGGATCGTCGTGCCCTCGAGGTTCTTGGCGGCGAAGACGTCCTTGAGGTCCTCGAGCTGGTCGGCGATCGTGCTGAGGCCGATCGCGTTCGCACCCGAGTTGTCGATGAGGTCCGGCGGGTTGCCGCCGACGAAGCGGGGCTGGAGCTCCTGGGCGATCTGGGTCGAGGGCTTGACCGTGAACGTGCTGCCGGCCTGGTTCTTCTGCGCGAGGTTGGCCGCGAAGGTGACGTAGTCGAAGCCGTAGCCGCCGTTGAAGATGACGGCCTCGACGGTGGCCTTGTCAGCCATGCCGAACGGGTTCGTGTCGCTCTTGCTCCCGCCCGCAGCGCTGGGGGCGTCGTCGGACTCGCCGCCACCGGTGGCACAGCCAGCCAGGGACAGAGCAGGAAGCGCGAGGCCTCCCGCGAACGCCAGACGCACGATCGTGCGCCGATCCACTTGCTTGCCTCGAGGGTTCATCCACTCCTACTTCCGGTACGGGGCGGAAACACCACCCGTCGTTGGGCACCACGGTGATCTGTGGCAATGGCCATATCGTGCTCGGCGTGATTGATTGTGTCAAGGATGTTGACCCAATCACTCACAATCGAGCACTGTTTGTGACATGACCGAACAACGACCCGCCTCCGCTCGCCTCCGGTCCCTGCCCGTGACAGGAACCTCGGCCGGACCGACGAGTCCGATGGCGGCAATCACACCCGTGCGTGGTGCGACCACCATACGAGTCAGCGACGCCGCCGACGCGGAAATGGTGGAGCGGATCCAGCGAGGACCGCTGGCCTCACCGCTGCCCTACGGCGTGCTCAGCGACTACGACCGGGCCGACGAGAACCTGCAGCTGCCCGCCATCGAGCTCGACAACGGCGTGGTGCGAGCTGTGGTGCTTCCCTCGCTCGGCGGCCGGGTCTGGTCCCTCGCGTCCCTCGAGGACGGGCAGGAACGGCAGCTGGTCCACCAGAGCTCGCGCCTGCGTTGGGCCAACTTCGGCCTCACGAACGCGTGGTTCGCGGGTGGCATCGAGTGGAACCTCGGGTCGACCGGCCACACCACCCTGTCGAACCAGCCGATGCACGCCGCCATCCTGGACACGACGCTGGGACCGGTCGTGCGCCTTTGGGAGTGGGAGCGCACCCGTGACCTCGTCCTCCAGGTCGACCTGTGGCTCAGCGGCGCGCGGCTGATGGCATCCACGCGGGTGCACAACCCCGATCCCGAACCCAAGCCTCTCTACTACTGGACCAACATCGCGGTCCCGGAGACGCCGGGCACGCGGGTGCTCGTGCCGGCCAGCACGGCGTGGCGCACCGACTACGCCGGGGTCCTCGAGCGCGTGCCCGTCCCCTTCCCGGACGCACCGGACGGACCGGACGGACCGGACGGACCGGACGCGGTCGACGTGAGCGTCGCCCGGGCCAGCAGGTATGCCGCCGACTACTTCTACGAGGTCGGCGACCAGGAGGGTCGGATGGTCGCGGCCGTCGAACCGGACGGCCGAGGCCTCGGCCAGACGTCCACCGCGGCCCTACGGGGCCGCAAGCTGTTCTTCTGGGGACACGGCCCCGGTGGGCGCCGCTGGCAGGAGTGGCTCGGCTCCGCCGGGTCCCGCTACCTCGAGATCCAGGCCGGGGTGTGCCCGACCCAGCTGGAGCACGACCTCCTCCACGGCGACGACAGCATCAGCTGGACCGAGGCGTTCCTCCCCCTCGACCTGGACCCTGCCGTGGCTGGGGGCGACTACCCGACGGCCGCCGCAGCCGCGCGCGATGCCGTCCACCGTGCGGCGCCGCCGCAGTGGCTGGCCGAGCAGCACGAGGCGTGGCTCCGGGACGTCGCGGACTCGGTGCCCGGCGAGCTGGTCCACACCGGCTCTGGGTGGGGTCGGGCAGAGCTGGCCCTGCGCCACGCAGCCGGTCCCGACGGCACGCCCTTCCCGGAGGTCGCCGACGAGAGCCTGCCCCTGCGCCGACTCGTCGAGGACGACGACGGCGGCGCCCTCGACGACATCTCGGTGGACCACCCGTCCCTGCCGGTGGTCTCGGACCGGTGGGTCGCACGCCTGGAGGCCGAGCGGGTCAGAGGAGCCGGCTGGTGGGTCGAGTACGCACTCGGCACCGCACGCCACGTGCGTGGGGACCTCGAAGGTGCGCGCACGGCATACGAGCAGAGCTGTGAGCTTCAACCCACGGCAGTGGCGCTGCGAGGGCTGGCCCTGCTGTCCGACGACCCCACCCGTCGCGTCGAGCTGTATCGCCGGGCACGTGCCCTCGCACCCGACGACCGCCGCCTGGCCGTCGAGGTGCTCGAGGCACTGCGAGACGCCGGCCGCCACGACGAGGTCGTGGCGACCGTGGAGGACCTGCCGGCCGGTGTGCGCACCCACGGACGCACCCGGATGCTGCTGGCGCAGGCCTTGGCCGCGTCGGGCAAGGACCGGGCTGCCCTCGACCTCCTCGAGGACCTCGAGGTGCCCGACCTGGCAGAGGGTGACCAGACGCTCTCCGAGCTGTGGGAGCGGTTGCGTCCCGGCGAGCCCGTGCCCGCCCACCTTGACTTCCGGATGTCCTCTCCCCCTCCCACCGACGAACCCGGAGAAGCCGGTCCGGCCTGACCCAATCCGGACCCGGCTCCGCTCCGAATGTGAGGTGGGTCACTTCCCGCGCGAGCATCCCTGTTCGAGCCCCGTGGCCCGGCGCGACCGAACGTCTCGGCTGCGCTCGAGCGGAGGAGAACGATGAAAGACACGAACAGGCGGACCTTTATCGCCGGCGCCGGAGGCAGTGCAGCAGCTGCTGCGGTGACCACGACCGCGTTCTCGGCCTCGGCCTCGGCCGCCCCCACCGAGTCAGGCGGCACCCCCGAACGACTCGTGGCCTGGGTGGACGACCCCCAGACCGGTCGACTGACCCTCATGCTCGGCGAGGAAGAGGTCACCGTCCACGACGCCGACCTCGTCCGTCGCCTCACGCGCGCGGCAAGGGGCTGACGACATGTCCTCGCACCGCGAAGCCCCAGAGGTCTCGAAGGACCCCGTCGCCGACAACACCGACGTCTACGCCTTCGTCAGCCCCGACAAGCCCGACACCGTCACCCTGGTCGCCAACTTCATCCCGTTCCAGAACCCGCAGGGCGGGCCGAACTTCTACGAGTTCGGTGACGACGTGCTCTACGAGATCCACGTCAGCAACAAGGGCGACGCCCGGGCCGACGTGACCTACCAGTTCCGATTCACCACCAAGATCCGCAACGACAACACGTTCCTCTACAACACCGGCCCCATCGGTTCCATCTCCGACCCGGCGTGGAACCGGCCCCAGCACTACTCGGTCAGCCGGATGGCCAGGGGCGACCGCCCTCGCACGCTCGCCAGCAACCTCCCCTGCCCGCCCGTCAACATCGGGCCGCGCTCGACGCCGGACTACGCCCGGTTCACCGAGCAGGCCGTGCAGTCGATCCAGGGGGGCCGCAAGGTCTTCGCGGGTCAGCGTGGCGACGGCTTCCACGTCGACCTCGGCAGCATCTTCGACCTCGGGACCCTGCGCCCGTTCCAGATGGCCCACCTCATCCCGTCGGCAACGGCGGCAGGAGTCAACGGGACCCAGGGACTCAACGTCCACAGCATCGCCATCCAGGTCCCCATCCGCGACCTCACGCGCGGCGGGAACCGACCCACGGACGTGGCCTCGGCCGGATCCGTCATCGGGGTCTGGGCCACAGCGAGCCGACAGAAGTCGAGGATCTGGGACGGCCGCCGTGGCAAGCACGTCTTCCACGGCCCGTGGAGCCAGGTGTCCCGCCTGGGCAACCCTCTCTTCAACGAGGTCATCACGCCGATGGCTCGCAAGGACGCGTGGAACACCGCGAGGCCTCGCAACGACCGCGACTACGCCAGGTACGTCGCCCAGCCCGAGCTCGCCCGCCTGCTCCCCGTCCTCTACCCCGGGGTGTTCCCGAAGCTCGCGGCCTACAAGAAGGACCGGGCGGACCTGCTCGCCATCCTCCTGACCGGGATCCCCTCCGGCGTCGTCCCCGGTTTCCAGAACTACACCGGTCCGACGCAGGCGGACATGCTCCGGCTCAACGTCGCTGTCCCACCGAGCGCCAACCCGAACCCCATCGGACTGGTCGCTGGCGACGCCGCCGGGTTCCCCAACGGGCGACGCATCGTCGACGACGTCGTGGCCATCGAGCTGCGTGCGGTCGCCGGGGCGACCATCCCCCTCGTGGACCCGTCCTACACGCCTGACGCAGCCAGCGCCGGCCTGACCGACGGGACCACCAACACCAACCTGCCCTACCGCGACACCTTCCCCTACCTGGCCGACCCGGCGGGCGGCTACCAGACCGCTCCCGGCACACCGGCCGCCTGACCCGGGACGGAGGAAGACATGTCCAGCTCGGAGAACCCGTGGGCCGGCCAGGGCGCTGTCCTGCTCGACATCGGCGGCACCGTCGGCGCGCTCATCGTCACGATGCCACCCGAGACCGAGGGCCTCGAGGTCGAGATCCGTGCGCTCGACCACGGGCACGCCCACGGTGAGGAGCACGGCCAGCACAGTCACGACGGCTCAGCCCATCACCACCCGCATGTGGCCGTCGTCGCTCGTCCCGGCCCGTCCCAACCCGCTCACACGTTGGTCTACCCGAACCTCGAAGAGGGTCGCTACGACCTCGTCCCGCTGCCGGGCGACCGGGTCGCGCTCACCGCCACCGCGCGCGGTGGGACGGTGACCTGGGTGGACTGGCCGACCACGGATGAACCGGTCGCAGTCTGACCGGTGACCGTCCACGCTCGTCGGAGGTGAGGGACCTTGGACGAGAACCGCGACACCCCCGGTCCGCACCTCGCGTGCGGACCGGGGGTGTCGTGGTTCGGCGGCCTGCACGACGAAACCCGCCGGCCGGAGAGGCGAGCTCTCCGTCCGGCGGGTTGTCGTCGTGGTGGGCGATACTGGGATCGAACCAGTGACCTCTTCCGTGTCAGGGAAGCGCGCTACCGCTGCGCCAATCGCCCGTGAGGGGTACTACTTGAGGTGGAGACGGGATTTGAACCCGTGTAAACGGCTTTGCAGGCCGCTGCCTCGCCTCTCGGCCACTCCACCATTGAGGGGTGGCTAACCCTCCGAGCGGATGACCGGGTTCGAACCGGCGACCTCAACCTTGGCAAGGTTGCGCTCTACCAACTGAGCTACATCCGCGAAACACTCACGAACTTTCGTTCGTGGCGTGCGGAGAGACATTAACTGATCCCGGACGTGAACTCCAAACCCACCCGTTTCACCGGCCCGATCCGACTCGGATCCGGGGGATCACCAGGGTTTCGTCGTCGTTGATCGGGGTCAGCGGACGCCGCGCCGCGTCGCGGATGCCGCTGAGGTCGAGGTCGTCGTCGGCACCTTCGCCAGCACCTCGCTCGGCGCCTTCGTCGACGTCCTCGTCGCTCTTCCCCTCGCCGCCACGCCCACCGGCCCCCCGGGTGTCCTCCCTCTCCGCAGCTCGTTCCGTGTTGGCCGCACTCCTCCCTGGCAGGACCAGGTCGGCCAGCCGCTCCCGCAGCCCACGGTCGTCCCCGGCCGGCCAGAGGTTGCGGATGGCGGCGTTGAGGGCGGCGCCGATGAGGACGGCGATGGCCAGCATGTAGAGCCAGATGAGCAGGACGATCGGCGCGCTGAGCGGCCCATAGATGGAGGCCCCGCCGAGCGAGGCGGCGATGGTTCCCCGCACTGCGAACGAGGCCACGACCCAGATCAGCAGGGTGAGCACCGCGCCGGGGATGTCGCGGGTCCAGGGGCTCCGCAGTGGGGTGGACACGTGGTACAGGCTCGTGAACGTGGCGATGACGAGCAGCGAGACGACCGGCCAGTAGAGGAGGGTGAGGAAGTCCCAGGCGTCCGGCAGGAAGTCCCCGAGAAGCGTCGGTCCGATGAGCACGAGCGGGATGGTGATGACCCCGACGAGCAGGGCCACGACGTAGAGCGAGAAGCTGAGCGCCCGCGTGGGCACGATGCCGCGCACCCCGGACTGCCCGTACATGATCGAGACGGTGTCGACGAGCACGTTGAGCGCTCGCGACCCGGACCACAGCGACAGCACGAAGCCGACCGAGATGAGGTCGAAGCGCCCGTCCTGGAAGACGTCGTCGACGGTCGGTGACAACGTCCTCGAGATGATGTCCTCGGTGAGGAAGCGGCCGGCATACTCGGCGATCGCCAACCGCACCTGCTGGACCGTGTCCTGACCGAGCCAGCGCCCCACATAGCCGACCCCGCCGAAGAGCCCGAGGACGAGCGGCGGCAGGGACAGCAGCGCGAAGAAGCCGGCCTCGGAGGCCAGCCCCGTCACGCGGTAGCGCAGGCAGATGCGGATCGTCTCGACGGTGAGGCGGGCCAGCGACTCCAGAGCAGGGAACCGCGCCAGCCACCCCCTGAGGCGTCGCTTCGCACCATTCACGCGTTCACGCTATCTGGCGCACCGGCGGGCGAGAGCCCAGGACACGTTCTTCGCGCGACACGAGCGGGTCACGAACCATCGCCGGTCCCGGTGCGGACTAGGGCGTCTCCGCCAGGCGCTTCTGCTCCGCTGCGACGTCGAAGTCGGCCTCTGGCCACTGCGGGTCGAGGGCGGTGAGGTGCTCGAGGACCAGGTTGGTCACCGCCAGCCGGGCGTACCACTTGCGGTCGGCCGGCACGACGAACCAGGGCGCGTCGTCGGTCGAGCACTTCTCGACCGCTGCCTGGTAGGCCTCCTGGTAGGCCGCCCAGTGCGCCCGCTCGTCGAGGTCGCCGGGGTTGAACTTCCAGTGCTTGTCGGGCCGCTCGAGCCGCTCGGCGAGCCGTGCCTTCTGCTCGTCGCTGGAGATGTGGAGCATGACCTTGATGACGGTCGTGCCGGACGCGACGACCTTCTTCTCGAAGGTGTTGATCTGGGCGTAGCGCCGTGACCACTGGGCGGGCGGGACGAGGTCGTGCACCCGCACGATGAGGACGTCCTCGTAGTGGGACCGGTCGAAGACACCGATCTGGCCCGCCTCCGGCAGAGCGTTGCGGATGCGCCAGAGGAACGGGTGCCTGCGCTCCTCCGCCGAGGGCGCCTTGAACGAGGTGATGTCGACACCCTGCGGGTCGAAGGCACCGACGACGTGCCGCATGATGCCGCCCTTGCCGGAGGTGTCCATGCCCTGGATGATCAGCAGGACAGACCGCTTCCCGCCGGCCTTGGACTCGGCATAGAGCCGCTCCTGCAGCTCGGCCAGCTGGTCACCGAGTCCTGTGAGTGCTTCCACGCCGGCCACCTTGTCGCCGTCGAAGCCCGGCGTCGAACGCGGATCCAGAGCAAGGAGCTCGAACCCCTCACCGACGCGCAGCGCCTCCGTGAACGACGTGGGCGTGACGGCCGCGACCTTCGCGTCCTTGCCGGCCTTCTTGTCCTTCGAGCTTCTTCTTCGCCATTCCCGCATCCTGTCACTCGGGGCGCGTCCCCGGGGTGCCAGACTCTCGCTGTGCGCCTCCTCCTTGACAACCGTTCCAGCGCGTCCACCCCCGACCTGCCGACCGCCGACGACCTGGCGAGGCTGTATGCGTGGCCCTCGGGCGGCGGTGTCCGAGCGAACTTCGTGAGCACCCTCGACGGGTCCGCAGTCGGCGGGGACGGTCGGAGCGGGTCGATCAACACCGAAGCCGACGGACGCGTGTTCCACCTCCAGCGAGAGCTGGCCGACTGTGTGCTCGTCGGCGCGGGAACCGCTCGCGCAGAGGGCTATCGGCGAGGAGCCACGCCCATCGTCGTGGTCAGCGGGAGCGGTCGCCTGCCGGAGTCGCTGGCCGAGGGCGACGGTGCTGTCATCCTCGTGACGTGTCGGTCATCGGGTCGGCTCGAGGACGAAGACGTCTGGGTCGAGGGAGACGACGAGGTCGACCTCCCGGCCGTCGTGGCCAGGTTGCGTTCGACGGGTATGCCGCGTGTCCTCACCGAGGGCGGCCCCCACCTCTTCCACAGCCTCCTCGAAGCCGGGGTCGTCGACGAGCTCGCGCTCACGATCGCTCCCCGGATTGTGGGCGGAGACCATCAGGGCGTCGTCAGCGGTGTGCCGCTCGGTGGCGCCTCGGGACTCGACGCCGAGATCGTCCACCTCCTCGAGGAGGACGGCTCACTGCTCGGGCTGTGGCGCGTCCGCCGTCCCTGAGGCGCCCTTGTCGCCGTACCACCGGGCCACGTCCTCCGAGTCGATCCACCTGCTGTATGCCGCGGACTGCGGCCACCCTTCCGGCGAGTCCTGCCACTCCTCCTGGCGACCGTAGGGCAGCAGGTCGATGAGCGGGAAGCTGTGGCTGAGCTGTTCGGTGCCGCGGCCATCGGTGTGCCAGGTGCGGTGGACCGTGTCCCCGTCCCGCAGGAACACGTTCACCGCGAAGCCGCCACCGGGTGGGGCACCCATGTCCGCGCCGAAGGGGCTGTTGGCGGTCGAGTACCACGTCATGCGGTTGCCGACCTTCTTCCGGTAGGCCAGCGCCTCCTCGATCGGGCCCTGCGTGACCACGACGAACCGGGCGTCCCAGTTCTGGAGGAACTCGAGTCGGGTGAACTGGGAGGTGAAGCCCGTGCAGCCACCGCACTGCCACTCGGCGCCGGGGTGCCACATGTGGTGGTAGGTGATGAGCTGCGACGCGCCGTCGAATACGTCAGCGAGCCGCACCGGACCGTCCTCACCCTCGAGCGTGTAGTCGGGGAGCTTCACCATGGGCAGCCGGCGGCGCTGCGCCGCGATGGCGTCGAGCTTCCCGCGTGGCGGCCTTCTCCCGCGCCCGCAGCTGCGCGAGCTCGTCCTGCCAGGTGGCCTGGTCGACCACCGGCGGTAGGGCGGTGCGTGTCATGAGCACTCCTTCGAGCCGGGCCGTGTCACTGGTGCCCACGACGCGTGTGACGAGTAATGTCTACACCGTATACATGGGCCACACGAAGGAGCAAGAGGTGCCACCGAGAGACCCTGAGCGCTACCACCACGGCGACCTGCGGCGCGCGCTCCTCGATGCAGGTCTCGACCTCACTCGCACCGGCGGTCCGACGGCACTGAGCCTGCGAGAAGTCACCCGACGAGTGGGGGTCACTCCGAACGCCGCCTACCGCCACTTCGCCGACCGGAGGTCTCTGCTCCAAGGGGTGGCCGAGGCCGTCCAGCACCGCATGGTCGCGCGGATGCGGGCTGCGAGGCGCTCCTCCCCCGGCACCAGCGCGGCGGAGGCGGCGACGGCCCAGCTGCGCGCGGTGGGACTGGGCTACATCCGCTTCGCCCTCGCCGAACCGGGATGGTTCTCCGTCGCCTTCTTCGGGGAGCCCGAGCTCCGGCTGGCCGACCTCTCCGCCCCAGCCACTCCCCCGGCGCCCTTCCTGCTGCTGGTCGACGCCCTCGACGCCATGGAGGCTGCGGGATGCCTGACCCCCGAGCGCCGTGCCGGAGCGGAGTGGCCGTGCTTCGCGGCGGTCCACGGGTTCGCCGTCCTCGCTCTGGACGGTCCGCTCCAGCACCAGCCCAGGGCGGCCGTGGACCGTTGGGCGGCCCGGACGGTCGACGACATCATCACCGGCCTGCAGCAGGTCAGGAGCTGAGGAGCTCCAGGGCCCTGAGGCGGTTGTCGAGGCCCGGGGCGGCGTTGTTGACCATGAGCTCGTCCGCCCGGGCCAGCTCGGCGAAACGGTCGAGGTAGTCGCGCACGGTCGCGATGTCGCCGACGGCCGTGTAGGTCATCATGTGCCGAGCCTGCGCCGCCACCGGTGACTCCAGCAACGCGTCGACGGTCGCATCGTCGAGCTGGCCGGCATACGCCGGGACGCGGGAGGCGAGCGAACGCACACGGGAGCGCAGGACCGAGGCGGCCATCGACTCGGCCTCCTCCTGGTCGTCGGCCACGACGACGTTGAGCGCCGCGATGACATGGGGCTGCGCCAGCTGCTCCGAGGCCCGGAACTCGCGGCGATAGACCTCGACCGCCTGCTGCAACGCGTCCGGCGCGAAGTGGCTGGCGAAGGCATACGGCAGACCGAACCGGGCCGCGAGCTGCGCACCGAAGAGCGAGCTGCCGAGGATGTAGAGCGGGACCCTGGTGCCACGACCCGGGATCGCGTTGATCGTCGGCACGAGCGACTCGTCGGACAGGTAGCCCTGGAGCTCCAGGACGTCGTCGGGGAAGCGGTCCGAGGCCCGAGGGTCCACCCGAAGCGCCCGGCTGGTCACCTGGTCCGTGCCCGGGGCCCGGCCGAGTCCCAGGTCGATGCGGTCGGGGTGGAGCTCGGCCAGCGTGCCGAACTGCTCGGCGATGACGAGGGGTGAGTGGTTGGGCAGCATGACGCCGCCCGAACCGACGCGGATGCGCTCGGTCCGGGCAGCGACGTGCGCGAGCAGGACCGCGGTCGCAGCCGAGGCGATCGAGGGCATGTTGTGGTGCTCGGCGAACCACAGGCGCTCGAACGTGCCGAGCGAGTCCGCCTTCTGCGCCAGCGTCACGCTGGTCTCGAGGGCCTCGCCGACGGACTGGTCACGCCCCACCGTGGCGAGGTCGAGCAGCGAGAGCCGCGGTCCTGCCGTGGTCATGCGGGGACCGGGACGCGGGTGTCGTCCGAGGTCGGGGCGGGAGCCACCTCGTCCTCGTCGAGCTCGAGCCGTGCGTCGGCGCCGCCGAAGGTGTTGCTGTCATAGACCGACTGGTCGAGCAGGCCGTTGCGCTTGGCCACGATCGTCGGCACGAGCGCCTGTCCGGCCACGTTGGTGGCGGTGCGGATCATGTCGATGATCGGGTCGATCGCGAGGAGCAGCCCCACGCCCTCGAGCGGCAGCCCGAGTGTCGACAGGGTGAGGGTGAGCATGACGACGGCTCCGGTGAGACCTGCCGTCGCGGCCGAACCGACGATCGACACGAAGGCGATGAGCAGGTAGTCGGTCAAGGCCAGGTCCACCCCGAAGAGCTGCGCCACCGTGATGGCCGCGAGGGCCGGGTAGATCGCGGCGCAGCCGTCCATCTTGGTCGTCGCGCCGATCGGCACGGCGAAGGAGGCGTAGTCCCTCGAGACGCCGAGGTTGTGCGTCACGACGCGCTGGGTCAGCGGCAGGGTGCCGATCGAGCTGCGCGACACGAACGCGAACTGGATCGCGGGCCAGGCGCCTGCGAAGAACTTGACCGGGCTCAGACCATTGGCCCGAGCCACGATCGGATAGATCACGAGGAGCACGATCGCGCATCCGATGTAGACGTCGGCAGTGAAGAGGGCGAGTGGTCCGAGCAGGTCCCAGCCGTAGTTCGCGACGGCCGATCCGATGAGGGCGGCAGTGCCGAGCGGCGAGAGCCTGATGACCCACCAGACGAGCTTGCTGAAGACCTCGAGGGCGCTCCGGGTGAGGTTGACGAACGGCTCGGCCTTGGCGCCGACGGACAGGGCCGCGGCTCCGATGGCGATGCCGAGCACGACGAGCTGGAGAATGTTGAAGTCAGGGCTGGAGGTCAGCGCCCCACCCTCCTCCGCGGACGTCGAGACCTCGAGACCGAGGAAGTTGCCCGGCACGATCGAGGTGAGGAAGTCGAGCCAGCTGCCCGTGCTGCTGGGCGCCTGGCCCGCGCTGGTGTCGAGGTTCGCGTTGGCGCCGGGGTTCGTCACCAGGCCGAGGGTGATGCCCACGACGACCGACGCGGCGGCGGTGATCGCGAACCACACGAGGGTCTCCCCGGCGAGGCGCGCGGCGTTCGTCACCTGCCGAAGGTTGGCGATCGAGACGATGATCGCGGTGAGGACCAGCGGGACGACGATGACCCGGAGCAGCTGGACGAAGATGCCGCCGACGGTCTTGAGCGTCTCGGCGAGCCAGGCCTGGTCGAACTGGCGGGCGATGAAGCCGAGCAGGACTCCTGCGGCCAGGCCGATGAAGACCTGCGCCCAGAAGGGCACTCGGCCCCGGGTGCGCCGGGTCGTGCGGGTCGCCGGCGCGGGCGCGGCGGCGTCAGGGGTGGTGCTGGACATGACAGAACTCCTGAGGAAGGGGGTGGGCTGCAGGGGCGGAGGCGGTCAGCCCGGACAGCGGTCGCTGGCGTCCAGCCTCAGGTCCACGTGCAACCGTCGCCACAGGGCAGGGGTCGTCGTCGGAGTGCGCACGGGGGCGGCAACCTCCCGCAGGGCGACGCTATTCCCCGTAGTCCAGCTGTTGGTCGGTGCCGGCGCCCTATCGGACGAAGTCGGCGACGAGCCGCTCCCAGCGGTCCGGGTCGGTGTTCCACTCCTTGCAGTGTCGCGCGACCCGCCACTCCTCATAGGTCACGAGGTCAGGCCGGTGCAGGGCCAGCTGGCGGGAGGGGCCGACGGGCACGAACTCGTCGTCCGCCGAGTGCATGAGCAGGATGGGGTGCCGCAGCTCGTCGGCACGACGCACCCAGTCGGTCTGGGCGACGTCGACGGACTCGTGAACCCCGACGAGCCGTTTGCCCCAACGCCGCCCCATCATCGAGCGCGACAGCGTCCCGACCCCCTTGGGCAGTCGGTGCAGGCGCGCGTGGTGGTCGAGCACGTCGCCCCAGTCGATGACCGGGCCGTCGAGAACCACGCGGGACACCAGGTCGGCCAGAGGTGAGCGGTCGAGGAACTGCAGGGCGATCGCACCACCCATCGACCAGCCCAGGAGCAGCACCTCGTCGGCGCCGGACTCCACGGCATACTCGACGGCCGACTCGATGTCGCGCCACTCGGACAGCCCGAGGTTGTAGCGGCCGTCAGGTCCGGCGGGGACGTCCTCGTCGTTGCGGTAGGTCGGGACGAGCGAGGTCCACCCGGCCTCGTGGAGCGCCGGGAGCGCGCGCAGCAGCTCGTCACGACGGGCACCGCGCCCATGGACGAGCACCGCCCACCGCGACCCTCGACCACCGCTCGCCGGCACGACCCAGGCCGGCATCCGACCGAGCTCTCCGTCGACGTCGGCGTGCTCGGTCGCCAGCCCCAGCGCGGCATCCGGTGTCCCCGCGTAGAAGTAGCCGTCGAAACGTGCACCGCCGGGTCGCAGCTCTCCGCTGTCGACCCCGATGACCTCACGCTCGACCGTGCCCTCGGCGACGTCGGCCCCGGTGAGGTCGCCGAGACGCACGTGCCCTCGGCCGCCGTCGATCCACAGTCCGTAGCGGCCGGGCACGACGGTCTCGGCCGTCGCGGACAGCAGGACGCGGTCGCCGCGGACGTCGAGGATCTCGACGTCGTCTGGGCGGTCGCGTTCAGGGGTGAGGACACGGCGGGCGAAGTATGCCGCGGCCGCGAGTGACCCGGCCGCGCTGGCGACCGTCGTGGTCGCCCCGACGGCCACGGCGGCGCGCACCGCCCGACGGGTGCTGGTCACCTCAGGCATCGAGAACGTCGGCGAGGTCGTAGGAGACGGGCTCCTCGAGCTGGGCATAGGTGCAGGACAGGGGATCCCGGTCGGGGCGCCACCGCACGAACTGCGCCGTGTGCCGGAACCGGACGCCCTCCATGTGGTCGTAGCGGACCTCGACGACGCGCTCGGGACGCAGTGGGGTGAAGGACAGGTCCTTGCCCGCGGCCCACCGGGAGCCGGCGGCGTTCTGCGGTGTCCGCGTGCCCTCCTCCTGCTTGGCCCACGCCCACGGATGCTCGTCGAAGTCGGTGACGAGCGATTGCAGCTCCTCGAAGAGCTCCTTGCGCCTCGCCATCGGGAACGCCCCGATGACACCGACGCTCGCGAGCGTGCCGTCGTCGTCGTAGAGGCCGAGAAGGAGCGACCCGATGAGGTCGTCGCCGCTCTTGTGGGTGCGATAGCCCGCGACGACGCAGTCGGCCGTGCGCTCGTGCTTGAGCTTGTGCATCGTGCGCTTGTCCTGCTCGTAGGTGCCGTCAAGGGGCTTGATCATCAGCCCGTCGAGCCCGGCACCCTCGAACTGCTCGAACCACTCCTGCGCCTGCGCCACCTCACGCGTCGCCGGCGTGAGGTGGATCGGCGCCTGCACCGACGCGAACGCCTTCTCGAGCTCGGCGCGGCGCACCGCGAACGGCTCGCCCATGAGGTCGCGCTCCCCCAGCGACAACAGGTCGAACGCCACGAACGACGCAGGTGTCTCGGCAGCCAGCTTCTTGACCCGGCTGGCCGCGGGGTGGATCCGCTGCTGCAGCAGGTCGAAGTCGAGCAGGTCCTCACCGGGCCGGACCAGGATGATCTCGCCGTCCACGACGCACTTGTCCGGGAAGTTGGCGAGCACCGCCTCGACGACGTCGGGGAAGTAGCGGGTCATCGGCTTCTCGTTGCGGCTGCCGATCTCGACCTGGTCGCCGGAGCGGTAGATGATCGAGCGGAACCCGTCCCACTTCGGCTCGTAGCTCACCTCGCCCTCGAGAAGCTTCTTGCTCGGCTTGGCGAGCATGGGAGCGATCGGTGGCACGACCGGCATACCCCACTGTTTGCGAAGGTCTGCGTCCCGCTCGGCCTTGGGCTTCATGTAGTCCTCGTCGGCGCGGTCCGTGCGCCGTTTGCTCGGCTGCACGCGCGGCGGCTCGCCGGGCATCTTGGGGTAGTCGGGCGGGAAGTTCAGCTCCCCGAGCCCCCGCTCGACGTCGGCGTCCCACAGCGCCAGTGCGGGCGCGATGTCGCCGACCGCAGCATCCATGCCCTCCCAGGCGTCACCCCGGTCGGCGACGATCTCGGGGACGGTGAGGACCGTGAAATCGCCCGGAGCCACGGTGCCCAGCTCCTCCCACGACACCGGCATCGAGACCGGCGCACCCGCGAGCGGCCGAGGGCTGTAGGCGGAGGCGATGGTGCGGTCGCGACAGGCCTGGTTGAAGTCGACGAAGACCCGCTCCCCCCGCTCCTCCTTCCACCACGAGGTGGTGACGAGGTCGGGCAGGCGGCGTTCGAGCTCACGGGCGAGGCCGATGACACCGTGGCGGACGTCGAGGAACTCGTGGGTCGGCGCGATGCGGGCGAAGACGTGCACCCCCCGGTTGCCCGAGGTCTTGGCCCACCCGGTGAGCCCCGCCTCGGCTAGCACCTCGCGCAGCGCGACCGCCGCCTCGACCGCGTCGGTGAACGTCCGCCCGGGTTGAGGGTCGAGGTCGATCCGCAGCTCGTCGGGGTTGTCGTTGTCCGCCGTGCGCACCGGCCACGGGTGGAAGGTCACCGTGTTCATCTGCACGGCCCACACGGCAGCGGCGGGTTCGTCGACGACGAGCTGGGCGTGGCGCCGTCCCGAGGGGTAGCGGCACGACACGGTCCGGATCCACTCGGGCATGCCCTTGGGCGGGTTCTTGGACCAGAACTCCTCGCCCTCGATCCCCTCGGGGAAGCGTTGCAGCGTGACCGGCCGGTCACCGATGGCGCGCACGAGCGGTGCACCCACCGAGACCATGTATGCCGCGAGGTCACCCTTGGTGATGTTGTCACCGGGCCAGATGAGCCGGTCCGGACTCGAGAGCCTGACCTCGCGGGCCCCGTCCGGACCGTCGATCTCCATCGTCGTCGCACCCGTCATGGCCACACCCTAGTGAGGCGCCCCGACCACACCGCGCCCCGGGAACGTTCCTGGGGGCTTCGTGGTTGGTCATGGCATGGAGCCCACGAACCGCACGTATGCCGTCACCAAGACCGACCAGGAGTGGCGCGCCGAGCTGACGCCCGAGGAGTACGCCGTCCTGCGGCAGGCCGGGACCGAGCGCCCCTACGCGGGCGAGTACACCGACTCCAAGACCGAGGGTGTCTACTCCTGTCGCGCCTGCAACGCCGAGCTCTTCACGTCGGAGACCAAGTTCGACAGCCACTGCGGCTGGCCGTCCTTCTACAGCCCGCTCGCCGGTGACTCGGTCGAGTTCATCGAGGACTCGTCGCTCCCCGGTCGGCCGCGTGTCGAGGTCCGTTGCGCCACCTGCGGCAGCCACCTCGGTCACGTCTTCGAGGGTGAGGGCTACGACACGCCCACGGACCAGCGCTTCTGCATGAACAGCATCGCCATGACGCTGCGCCCCGCCGACGGGACCCCCGCCTGATCCCACGAGCACTGCAGAAATGGCTGAGCGAGCCACCCATGGGTGGCTCGCTCAGCCATTTGTGGCTCCCTCGACCCGGGGGCCAGCGGACCAGCGCCTCACCAGGTGCCGTGCCTCGGCGGAGTGGGCGGCGCCGCCGGGGTCTCGGGGTCTGCGGAGCCCCCGCACGGTTCGGCCACTGCACGCTCGTACTCCTCGAACAGCTCCATCCCCCGCTCGGTCAGCGGGGTGACGAACCTGTCGAAGTCGGGGTCGCCGGCCAGGTCGCGCAGCTGCGCCCGTCCGGCCAGAACGTCGCTGATGCGGGCTCGCAGTGCCTCGTCCGGGCAGCTGTCCCGGAGCACGGAGAGCGAGTGCCGCAGCTGGGCGTCGTGTGCCGGGTCGGTGAGCGTCGGCAGCAGGGGGCGGGCGACCGAGCCGTCGGGGTCGGTGGTGGGCTCGCTCATCGTGCTCTCCTCGTCGTCACAGGTTGTTGTTCTCGTAGACGCTGGGCAGGTGCACCGTCGTGAAGTTGCCGGCCGGCCCGGCCAGCGAAGCAGTCACTCCGATGACACCGCGGGCGGCGAGGGTGGCCAGCTCGATGGCGTCCTTGATCATGGAGACCTTGGAGACCGCCAGAGCGACCTGGGCGGCGATCGCCGAGCCGCCGATGAGCAGCCCTGCTCCCGTCCACGACGACGCGGCCGTCGCCGCGAGCGAGATCCCGATGGTGATCGCCAGGTCGACGATGGTCTCGATGCCGGACTTGACGGTCTCGAAGCACTCGTGGATGCCCAGCGCTGCCTCGTTGAATCCCTTCGCCGCCTCGTCGAGGTTGCCCTTCATCGTGTCGAGGGCTGCGCTGACGCTGATGAACCAGACCGACGCCGCCTGGGCTGCCTCCCCGTCCCAGTCACCGTCCATGATCCCCGAGTGCGCATCCAGGGCCTCCGAGAAGTCGTCGCAGAACTTCCCGAGGTTGGTCAGCGCCGCGGCGAGCTTGGCGACCTGCTCCCAGTCACCGGCCAGGAGCTCTCCCCAGATCTCACCGATGTCGGCCCCGGAGAACTTCTCCCAGGCCATGAGCGCCCACTTGCCCAGGGAGGGGTTGAACTTGTCGTACCAGTCGTTGACGTCACCCCACGCGCCTGCGACATCCTTAGGGACAGGGTCCACGAGGTACTGGGCGGGGTACCAGCCCCCGCCGCCCTCGAGCGGCTTCTTCACGACTGGCTCCAGTAGGTCGCGTCCAGCCGTGCCGCGGCCTCGTCGTCAAGCCGCTCGTAGCGACGGGCTGCCTGTCCGAGCTCGCCGCCCGCGCCCTCGATGATCGTCTTGAGCTCGGTGAAGAAGGTCGTCAGCTCCGTGTCGACGTTGTAGGCGACATCCACGACGCGCTCCATGAGCGAGCCCCCGCTGGGGTCCAGCTCGGCCCAGGTCTTGGCGTAGTCCGAGGCCGCACCGGCCTGCGGAGCCAGCTCCACCAGCTCGTCCCTGAAGGTCCGCAGCGCCTCCGGCTGCACCCGGAACGTCTCTGCGGTCCCCCGACCGCCGGTCTCCTCGCGTCGCATTGCCTACCTCACTCGTGGATGGGTGTGTGCGGGCAAGTCTGCACGCCAGCGCTCCTGCCCACCATGGGGAGCACTACCCGCCGGCACACCGGCGACCGGTCAGCGCTGGCGGGCGATGAGGTCGGCGACGGCGACGCGAGGGCCGGTGAAGAAGGGCACCTCCTCGCGCACGTGCAGCCGCGCCCGGGAGGGCCGCAGCTCACGCATGAGGTCGACGATGCGGTGCAGCTCGTCGGC
Source organism: Knoellia sp. AC549 (assembly GCF_979258975.1). Taxonomy (NCBI): domain Bacteria; kingdom Bacillati; phylum Actinomycetota; class Actinomycetes; order Micrococcales; family Intrasporangiaceae; genus Knoellia; species Knoellia sp. AC549. Next base: position 3,471,981 of record NZ_OZ409890.1, on the reverse strand, counting down.
CTCGAACGCCAGGATCCACTCGTAGTCGCCGAGCGCGAAGGACGAGATGGTGTTGGCGCGCACGTCGGGGAACTCACGGGCCATCTGGCCGTGCTCGCGCAACATGTCGCGGCGCTCGGCGTCCTCGAGGAGGTACCACTCGTAGGACCGCACGAACGGGTAGACGCAGACGTAGTCGCGCGGCTCCTCGCCGGCGAGGAACGCCGGCACGTGGCTCTTGTTGAACTCCGCCGGGCGGTGCAGGGCCGCGTTGGACCACACCGACGACAGGTGCGCGCCGAACGAGGTGCGCAGCAGCCGGTGGTAGGCGTCCTGGAGGTCCTCGATGCGCTCGGCGTGCCACCAGACCATGAGGTCGGCGTCGCCGCGCAGGCCGGCGACGTCATAGAAGCCGCGCACCACCACGTCGCGCGACTCGAGCTCGGCGACGAGCTCCTCGACCTCGGCCGTCATCGCGGCGCGGTCGTCCTTGCCGAGGGGCTCGGTCACCTCGAACACCGACCACATCGTGTAGCGGATCGTCTCGTTGATCTCGCGCATCTGGGCGGGAGTGGGCTTGCTCGGGGCGGGACGACCGGTGGGGGTGCTCATGGGCTCATTCTCCCGCGCGCGCTGCGACCGCCCTCAGGTGGGTCATCGTCGCCTCTGCCGCGGCGTGGCCCGACGCGATGACGGCCGGTATCCCGATGCCCTGGTATGCCGCACCGGCCACCTCGAGACCGGGCACCTCCGCGACCGCTCGCGTCACCCGGGCGATGCGGTCCACGTGGCCGACTGCGTACTGCGGCAGCCCTCCACCCCATCGCTGCACGTGGCTGTCGAGCACCGTGAGCGGTGGCACACCGACCGCCTCGGCGATCTCGCGGACCGCGAGGGAGACGAGCTCGGCGTCGTCGCGCTGGAGCGTCGCCGACTCCCCCGCGCGCCCCACGGACGCACGCAGGTATGCCGTGTCGTCCCCTTCCGCTGCGAGCCACCCCCACTTGGCGGAGCTGAAAGTGCTGGCCTTGATGCCTCGTCCGTCGACGGGCGGCACGAGGAAGCCCGAGCCCTCCCAGGACCCGACCTCGGCCATGGGGACCGCCAAAGTGATGACGGCCACCGAGGCCATCTCGATCTCGCCCAGCGCGGCGCCCGCTGGCAGAGCGACCGACGCCAGCAGACGCGAGGCAGCGGGCGGCGGCACCGCCACGACGACGGCATCCGCCTCGAGTCGGCGGGCCTGCGTCGTCGGCCCGCTGAGGACGGACCAACCGCTCGGCGTGCGCTCGATGCCGCGGACGATCGTGCCGGACTCGAGAGCTCCACCGCGCTCCTCGACATCGGCAGCGAGGAGCTCCGACAAACGACCCACGCCACCGACGAGTCCGATGAACGGTGGCCGCGCCGCCCCGGCCTGCGGGTCGACGGCCGGTGGGGCCAACAGCGAGCCATGCCTATGCGCGATCGCCCACACCGCCGGCATCGTCGCCCGCAGCGACAGCTGCCGCGCGTGACCGGCATACACCCCACCCAGCAGGGGCTCCACGAGACGGTCGACGACAGCGGCTCCCAACCGAGCACTGACGTAGTCGCCCACGGACACGTCGTCCCCCGTCGACAGTGCAGGGGCCTCCGTGCGCATGCGCACCTCCTCGTCGGCGGTGAGGAGCCCGGCGACGGCCGAGTCGGCGAAGGGCACGCCCATCCGCCCGCGTGGCAGGGGATGGAGGTGGCCGCGCGACCACACCCGAGCAGACGTCGTGGTCGGCGTGACGATGTCCGAGGAGTCGGCGAGGTCACCCACGAGGTCGACGGCCTCGGGCCGCACGGCCAGCATCGCCTCTGCCCCGACGTCCACGAGGTGTCCGCCGATCTCCTGGCGTCGAACCTTGCCCCCGACCCGGTCGGACGCGTCGAGGACGACGACCTGCGTGCCGGGTGCCGCGATGAGCAGGTCGCGCGCCGCCGTGAGCCCGGCGATCCCGCCGCCCACGACGACGACGGATGGACGCGACGGGGGTGCGGCTGTGCTCACCTCCTCACTCTCTCACCGGCCGTCACCAACTCGTGACCCGGATCTGCGGAACCCGTGACCCCACAGGAGCAGTCTCACCACCAACAGACACCGAGCGCCGGGCCCACCGGAGAAGTGGAGAGCATCATGACCCCCCAGGTTCTGCGCCCCCAGAGGCTGTGGCGTCGACGCCTCGCCAGTGCCGCGCTCGTCGGGCTCCTCGGACTGGGCGCGCTCAGTGCCTGCTCCGGTGGAGGTGCGGACAGCAGCGACTCCGGCGGCGCGCCGGCCAGCGGCGAGATGGCGAGGCAGGACCAGGGCGCGCAGGCCTCCGACGGCGACGCCGCTGCCGGCGCGGCCAAGGACGGCACCACGGCGCAGGCCCGGGCCGGTGTCGGCCAAAGCTCGTCCGCCGCGCCAACCTCCAGCTCAAGGTCGAGACCCTCACGGCGGCCGCCGACCGGATCCGCACGATCGCCTCGACCCAGCAGGGATCCGTGCTGTCCGAGGAGCTCTACTCCGGCACCGAGGGCAGGGACACCTCCAGCACCATCACGATCAGCGTGCCCTCCACCTCGCTCGATGCGACGATCGCACTTCTCGAGAAGGTCGGCGACGTGCAGTTCCGCAACAGCTCGAGCGAGGACGTCACGGGGACCTATGTCGACACCGAGGCGCGGGTGAAGTCGATGACCGCCAGCGTGGCGCGGATCCGCGACCTGCTGGCCAGGGCGACGACGGTCAACGACCTCGTCTCCCTCGAGAACGAGCTCTCACAACGTCAGGCCGAGCTCGACGGCCTCACGGCACAGCTGGCCAACCTCAAGGACTCCGTGACGATGTCGCCGATCTCCATCTCGCTGTCGACGGACGACTTCGAACCCGTTGCGGCGGGCGGCTTCCTGGCCGGCCTGAAGTCCGGGTGGTCGGCCTTCACGTCGTCCGCGGCGGTGCTCGTCACGGTCATCGGCGCGGTGCTCCCGTTCGCCGTCGCGTTCGGGCTCGTGCTCGCTCCGGTGGTCTGGTGGATGCGCCGTCGTCGGTCCGCCCGTCCCGGCTTCCTCGCCCCGGTCGCGCACCCCGCCGGACCGATGCCCCCGGGCTCAGCGGGCTGAGTGCTCGTGCACGACCTCGACGATCCTCGTGAGGACGTCGGGGTCGGCGTGCGGCGGGACGCCGTGGCCGAGGTTGAAGATGTGTCCCGGCGCGTCGCGTCCCTCGTCGACGATCGCCCGGACCCTGGCCTCGAGCACGTCCCACGGGGCGCCGAGGAGCGCCGGGTCGAGGTTGCCCTGCACGGCATACCCGTCTCCGAGACGAGCGACGGCGTCGGTGAGGGACACGCGGTAGTCGACGCCCACGACCTCGGCGCCCGCCGCACCCATCAGCTCGAACAGCTCGCCGGTGCCCACGCCGAAGTGGATGCGTGGCACACCGAGGTCGGCGACCGCGGCCAGCGCCGTGGCCGAGTGCTTCTGGACGTATGCCGTGTAGTCGGCTCGCGAGAGCGCGCCGACCCAGGAGTCGAAGAGCTGCACGGCGCTGGCCCCGGCCTCGACCTGGACCCGGAGGAAGGCACCGGAGATCTGGGCGAGGCGCTCGCACAGGTCGTTCCACAGCTGAGGGTCACCGTGCATGAGGGCCTTGGTCTGCTCATGGGTCTTGGACGGGCCACCCTCGACGAGGTACGACGCGAGCGTGAAGGGCGCTCCGGCGAACCCGATGAGCGGGGTGGTGCCGAGCCCGTCGACGAGTCGCTGGACCGACTCCGTGATGTCGGGGATGGCGTCGGCGGTGAGGTCCGGCAGGCGGTCGAGGTCAGCGCGCGTGCGGAAGGGCGCTGGCACGACCGGACCCGTGCCCGGGACGATGTCCAGGTCGACGCCCACGGCCGCGAGCGGCACGACGATGTCCGAGAAGAAGATCGCGGCGTCGACCTTGTGGCGGCGGACGGGCTGCAGCGTGATCTCCGTGACGAGATCAGGTGTGCGGCAGGCCTCGAGCATGGCCGTCCCCTCACGCAGCGCGCGGTACTCGCGCAGCGAGCGCCCGGCCTGACGCATGAACCACACAGGGGTGTGCGGGACCGGCTGGCGGGTGGCGGCGAGGACGAGCGGGCTGTCGGAGATCACCGCGGAATCCTCTCATTGCGGACGAGAGGGACGAGAACCGCGACCTCAGAGGGAGATGATCCCGGCGCCGACGAGGGCACACACGACACCGACCTGCTGGACAGGACGGAGCCGCTCTCCCAGCACGATGCGGGCCAGCAGGATCGTCGCGATCGGATAGAGCGAACTCAGCACCGACGCGATGCTGACCTGCCCGCGTGAGGAGGCCGTGGCAAAGAGCGCGTTGGCGAGCAGGTCCGCCGACCCGATGAGAGCCAGTGGCAGCAGGTGGGCACGTCCGGCTTCACCGACCGACCGGAGCACGAGCGCCACCGAGGCGAACACGACGACCGACGTGAAACGCATCCCCCACAGCGTCATGAGCAACGAGTCACTCGAGCCCCGGTCGAGGGAGAAGAGGGCCAGACCGAAGGCCACGGCGGCGACACAGGCGAGGAGCACCGGACGGGGTGACACGGCGCCCGAGATCTCGGGACCTGACGCGAGCACGATCCCGACGACGGCCACGGCGATGCCGACCCACACCCAGCCCGAGGGCGTCTCACCCGATGCGACACCGAGTCCGACGGTCACCAGGACACCCATGGACGCGATGGGTGCGACGACACCCATCGTGCCGCTGGCCAGTGCCGTGTAGAACGCGACGAGCCCGGTGGCCCCGCTGAGACCGGCAACCACGGCCCACCCGACCCAGCTCCCCCACTCGGGTGGATGGCCCAGGGCCAGGCGCACGAGGATCACGGCGCAGAGCAGGAGGAACGCCAGGCCCTGGGTGATCCCGACGACCGCCACGGCCGGGAGCCGTTTGGCCATGAGCCCACCGAAGAAGTCCGACGTCCCCCACACGGCCGACGAGGCGAGGGCGAGGAGGGAGAGCACCTCCGCAGCCTATGAGCGGGGCTCCGCCAGCGGGTTGGCGATCCGACCGGCGAACGCCAGCGCTCCCACGGGGTCGGCCAGGTCGAGCATCTGCTGGTTGTTGCGCAGCTGCAACCGGTTGAGGCAGGAGAGGTCGAAGTCCGCTGCCCGCAGGTCGAGGGCGTCGAGCCGAGCAGCAAGCTCGGGGTGCGCGTCCTCGTAGTCGTCGAGCACGTCTCGCGCGACCGCCCAGAAGTCCTCGGCGTCGAGCACGCCGGCCTCGTCGAGCACGGCGGCGAGGAACCGGAGGAAGCAGTCGACGACATCGGTGAGGATCGACAGGGCCTGCATCGACGGCTCGGCGTCGACCCGCACCCGCTCGACCCCGTCGGGCAGGGCGACGTCCGGGTCGAAGATCGCCACCTCCTCGCCGATGTCCTTCATGATGACGCGCTCCACGACGCCGTCCCTCAGGACGAGGATGAGGTTCTCACCGTGCGGCATGAAGGCCAGCCGGTGCGCGACGAGGCAGTGGGTCACGGGCACGAGGTAGGCCTCGAGATAGCGGCGGACCCACTCCCTGACGGGAAGCCCGCTGGCCTCGACCAGGGCCGCGGCGAACGAATCGCCCACCTCGTCGACGTGGAGCAGGCTCGCCATCGTCGCGAGGGTCTCACCGTCCCGGAGCAGGGGCATCGGGCTCTCCCGCCACAGGCCGGCGAGCATCTTGAGGTGCGGGTCGCCCCGCTCGGCCACCGCGTCATAGGTGGGGCTGCGATAGCCCACGGACGCGTGCTCCCTCAGGACGTCGAAGCCGGTGGCCCGGAGGGTCTCGTCGCCGCGGACGAGCTCGGCGACGTGGTCGTTGATGGCCGGGGTGACTTCCATGTATGCCGCGGAGAGACCGCGCAGGAAGCCCATGTTGAGCACGGACAGGGCCGTCTTGACGTAGCTGCGCTGCGGAGCGGAGGTGTTGGAGAAGGTGCGGATCGACTGCTGGGGTCGATGCACGTCGTCGCCCGGCCCGAGCAGGACGAGGTCACCCCTGACGAGGTCGGCGGCGAACGTCGTCGTCACCCGGTTGTCCCACTGCCACGGGTGCACAGGCAGCAGGTGCACGTCCTCGAGCGACAGGCCACGGACCGCGAGAACGCGACCGAACCGGGCCAGGGTCTCGTCGGAGAACTCCTCGGCGAGGAGCCGTTCCCGCGTCATGCCGGCTCCCACGGCGAAGGTGGACCGCTCACGCCGGGCGGCCAGCCAGACGAGCCGCACGTCGGGGGCGGCCTCCGGCGCATAGCGTTCGTACTCGCTCGCGTCGAAGCCGATCCGGCCCGAGTTCGCGACGAAGCACGGGTGCCCCTCACGCATGGCCGACTCGACGAGCTGGTGGTCGGCGCCGACGAGCTCACTGCTCTTCGGCTGCTGGACGGACCACCGGTAGGCCTGGGCGCTGAGCGTGGCCGAGATCTCCTCGAGGAGCAGCGGCAGGACCTTGGGCCCGAGATCGAGGTCAGCCCGGAGGTCGACGAACAGCTCGAGTGCGTCGAGGTCGCGCACCTCCCCGTGGACGCTCCGCACGATGGAGTCCTGCGCGATGAGCCAGTGGTCGAGCGGAAGCACGCGAGCCGAGAACTCGTATGCCGCACCGGAGCTCGCGCGGACGGCATACCTTCCGCGTCCCAGGGCGATGGGGTCGAGCATCCGCTCGTGGGCGAACTCGGCCAGCGCCTTGCGGACGAGCCAGTGCGTCGCGCGCGCCCAGTGCTCGGGCTGCAGGTGCTGGGGGAAGTGGGGTGCAGTGGTCATGCGGCAGCTCCTCGACGAGTTGCGGAGGCGACGTGGCCGGCGCGCGTGCAGAAGCTCAGCAGGGCGTCCTTGCCGGGCAGGCGCACGCGTTGGTGGACGGTGAAGCCGGCCCACGCGTTGAGGGTGTGGACGGCATGGTTGTCGGCGTCGGGCTCGACGACGACGCGTTGCACGCTCGGGTCCGTGAACAGCCAGTCCATGACCGTCGCGAAGACGTCACGCGTGAACCCGGGCACGGGCGAATCCGTCGGCGCGACGAGCACGTGCATGCCGACGTCCCCGGGCTGCACGGCATACACCTGCCCCACCGGGTCGCCGGCCGGGTCGTAGCGCTCGACGAGGAACGCCGGCTCGTCGTCGACGAGCCCGAGGAAGGCGTCGTGAGTGGCGTTCTCGTCGATCTCGACATAGGCCTGCTGCACCTGCGCGACGTCGTGGCCGGACATCTGCCAGAAGCGGCACTTGGGATGCGTCACCCACCGATGGAGCATGGGTGCGTCCGCGAGCGGGTCGACCGGTCGCAACGTGAACGTCGTCATGCCGACACCTCCGACCGCAACGGCGCGACCTCGGGCAGTCCGAACTCCTGGTGGGCGATCCGCGTCTCGATCGGATAGACCTCGCGCCCGGTGATCCCACGGACGATGAAGGAGTTCCGGTATGCCGCCATCCCGAGATCGGGTGCCGCGAAGCCGTGCGTGTGGAGCTCGGCGTTCTGCACCCAGATCGGCGGGCCGTCCACGTCGACCCGGTAGTCGCGGGTCACGTCGAAGCGTCCCCGCTCGTCCCAGCGGATGCGGTCGGCGACGGGGGCCAGGAAGGCGGGCACCTCGTGTCTGTAGCCGGTGGCAAGGACGAGTCCGTCGGTCTCGAGGTCGCGCTCCTCGCCGGTGTCGGCGTGCCTCACCGTGAGCCGGTAGGTGCCGTCCGGCTCCTGGAGCGACCTGGTGACGGCGGTGTTGGTGAACAGGCGCGTGCTCGACGGTCCGTCGACTCCCGCGGCGTAGAGCGCGTCGTAGATCTCGTCGACGAGGTCGCCCGAGATCCCCTTGTAGAGCGGTGCCTGCGACGCGATGAGCGGCTCGCGGCGCTCCGGCGGCAGGGCGTGGAGGTGGTCGACGTACTCCGGGGAGGTCATCTCGAGAGTGAGCTTGGTGTACTCGAGCGGGAAGAACCGCGGCGACCTCGTGAGCCAGATGATCTCGCGCTCGCGGCCGTCGTCGGCGGCGAGCAGGTCATGGAAGATCTCGGCCGCGCTCTGGCCGCTGCCCACGACGACGACGCGCCGGCACTCGAGCAGCTCCGCCTTGCGCTGGAGGTAGGTCGAGTTGTGCAGTCCGGGCGGCAGGCCGGCGCAGCTCTCCGGGAGGTGCGGCGGGGTGCCGGTCCCCACGACGAGCGAGCGGGCGGCATACGTCTCCTCGCCGTCGGGGTTCGACGCGCGCACGACGTATGCACGCTGGTCCTCGTCGAAGGTCACCGACGTCACCCGCCGCGACAGGCGGACGCTCTCGAGGCGCTCCGCGACCCACCGGCAGTAGGCGTCGAACTCACGCCGCAGCGGATAGAACGACTCCCGGATGTAGAACGGGTAGAGGCGACCGGTCTCCTTGAGGTGCTGGAGGAAGGAGTGGCGCGACGTGGGGTCGGCCATCGTCACCAGGTCGGACATGAACGGCGTCTGCAGGCGGCTGTCCGACAGGAGCATCCCCGGGTGCCACGCGATCTCGTCGCGCGCCTCGAGGAAGACCTCGTCGACGTCGTCGACCGGGTCGAGGAGGGCGGCCAGACCGAGGTTGAAGGGGCCGAGGCCGATGCCGATGACGTCGTGCATCAGGCCACCTCCCGTCCGGTGGCGGCGAGGTCCGGTGCCGCGTCGAAGGCGCGCTCGGCGTGGTCTGCGAGCAGGTCGACGACCTCGAGGACCTGGGTCAGCGTGGTCTCCGGGTTGAGCAGGGTGAGCTTGAGCCACGTGCGGCCGTGCATCTTCGTGGACGCCACGACGGCCTCTCCGGCAGAGAAGACCGCTTCGCGGGCGCCGGTGTTGGCCGCGTCCATGCGCGCGCCCTCCACCGGCCCTGTGTCCGACGGGGACGACGAGGACGACGGCACCCAGCGGAAGACCACCGTGCTGAGCACCGGGTCCACGGCCACCTCGAAGCGGGGATCGAGCCGGAGGTGCCCGGCCGTCGAGGCGGCGAGGTCGATCACCGAGTCGAACAGCTCGCCCACCCGGTCGGGGCCCATGGCGCGCAGTGTGAACCAGAGCTTGAGGGCGTCGAAGCGGCGTGTCGTCTGCAGGCTCTTGTCGACCTGGTCCTCGATGCCCCGACGGTCGGCGTGCTCGACCGGGTTGAGGTAGTCGGCGCGGATCGTCACGTGTCGCAGGGTCGACCGGTCGCGCACGAGCACGGCACTGGAGCTCACCGGCTGGAAGAAGGACTTGTGGAAGTCGACGGTCACCGAGTCGGCGCGCTCGATCCCCGACAGCAGTGCGCGACGGCGCGAGACGAGCAGCCCACAGCCATAGGCCGCGTCGACGTGCATCCAGAGGTCGTGGGCGAGGGCGACGTCGGCGATCTCGGTGAGGGGGTCGATGCTTCCGAAGTCGGTCGTCCCGGCGGTGGCGACGACGGCGCACGGCAGGTTGCCGGCGCGACGCTCCTTCGACACCTCGCTCACGAGAGCGTCGACACACATGCGTTCGGCGTCGTCGGTGTGGACCGCGATGACGGCGTCGGGCGAGAGTCCGAGCAGCCGGGCGGCTCGCTGGACGCTGAAGTGACCTGCGGTGGACGCGAAGACCCGCAGCTGGCCCAGGGCTTCCGTGCGCGGTCGGTCGGCGTGCCTCGCAAGGGTCTCGTCGCGAGCGAGCAGGAGCGCCTGGAGGTTGGACTGGGTGCCCCCACTCGTGAAGATCCCGTCCGCGTCGGGTCCGAGACCGATCCGCTCGGCCGTCCAGTCGACCAGGCGCCGTTCGATGAGCATGGCGCCGGCACTCTGGTCCCACGTGTCGAGCGAGGAGTTCACCGCGGTGAGCATCGCCTCGGCCGCGACGGCGGGCACGGCGACCGGGCAGTTGAGGTGGGCGAGGTAGCGCGGGTGGTGGAAGTAGACGGCGTCGCGCAGATAGAGCTCACGCACCTCGTCGAGGACGGCGGTCATCCCACTCGTGGGCACGTCGAGGTCGATCGCCGCGACCTCGCGGCGCAGGGGCCCGGGCGTGGCCCCGCTGAACGGCGCCCCGGCTCCGGCGATCGCTTCGGCCGCGACACGGGCGGCGGTGGCGACCGCGTCGGCGCAGGCCTCGGCGGTGCGAGCGGTGAGCAGGGACGTGGCGGGTGACGACTCTCTTGTGGTCATGGAGGTGAGGGTAGCCTTACTTAGGTAGTCCTAAGCAACTCCTCCGGCATGGTTCGCCTGCACCACCGGCACCGCAGGCACCACCGGCACCACCCGGCGTGGCCTCACCCGCGAACCCAGCCACCCGGCATACCCTCATCAGGTGGCAACACGCTCCCTTCCCGGCCGCGAGTCCCCGGAGTTCACCGAGGCTCTCGAGGCCCTGCGACACGTTCGGCTGCGGCCCGAGGTGCGCATCACTGAGGTGCCCGCCCCGCAACGGATCGCTCCGTATGCCGTGGCCCTCACCGCCGACGTCCTCGGCTCCGCGGGCGACGACGAGGAGCTCGCCTCCGGTCGCTTCGTCCTGCTCCACGACCCGTCCGCCCCCGAACCGTGGGGTGGCGAGTGGCGGGCCGTGACGTTCGCGCGGGCCGAGCTCGAGCCGGAGCTCGCCGCCGACCCGCTCCTCGGCGAGGTGGGGTGGTCGTGGCTCGTCGACGCCCTCGGCAACCGTGGGGTGGAGGCGATCGCCGAGGCCGGCACCGTCACTCGCGTCGTGAGCCAGAGCTTTGCCGGCCTGGCCGACCGCCCGGCCAGTGTCGAGATGGAGGTGCGCGCGTCCTGGACCCCGGTCGGACCCGACGCGGGGCTGCACCTGCTGGCCTGGTCCGACCTGCTGTGCACCATCGCCGGGCTCCCTCCCCTGCCCGAGGGCGTCGTGGCCCTGCCCGGGCCTCGCCGCTGACATGACCGACGCCCCGTCCGACTCGTCCGTGGCCACCGAGGACCTCGACGCCGAGGCCACCGCTCACGCCGAGCCTGCTCTCCCCCCACCGACCCCTCTCAACGAGCCCGCCGACGGCACGCCCGACGTCGTCGAGTCCGAGCGGCGACTCAGCGAGGCCGCCGCGGCGATCGCCGCCGGTGAGGGGCCCGTCGCCGTCGACGCCGAGCGGGCCTCCGGCTACCGCTACGGCCAGCGCGCCTACCTCATCCAGGTGCGACGTGAGGGTTCCGGCACCTGGCTCATCGACCCGATCGCCTGCCCGGACCTCTCGCCCCTCAACGAGGCCATAGGCCGGGCCGAGTGGATCCTGCATGCGGCGACCCAGGACCTGGCCTGCCTGGCCGAGGTGGGCCTGCGTCCCATCCAGCTCTTCGACACCGAGCTCGGCGCCCGGCTGCTCGGACTTCCCCGCGTGGGCCTCGCCGCGGTCGTCGAGCACTACCTCGGTCTGGCGCTGGCCAAGGAGCACTCCGCCGTCGACTGGTCGACGCGACCCCTCCCCGAGCCGTGGCTGCGCTATGCAGCGCTCGACGTCGAGGTGCTCACCGAGCTGCGCAACCTCATGGGCGTCGACCTCGCCCGCCAGGAGAAGTCCGAGTGGGCACGGCAGGAGTTCGAGGCCCTGCTGCAGTGGGCACCGACCGAGCGCGTGGATCCCTGGCGTCGCACCAGCGGACTCAACACCATCCGAAGCCGCCGGGGCATCGCCATCGTGCGTGAGCTCTGGTACGCCCGTGACGACATCGCCCGCGACCGCGACACCTCACCCGGTCGCATCCTCCCCGACGCCGGGCTCGTCGCCATCGCGACGGAGGCACCGACGACCCCGTCCGGCCTCCCCAGCGGGCACCGCGCCATCGCCCGCTACGGCCGCCAGTGGGTCGCGGCGGTCCAGCGCGCCAACGCCATCGACGAGGCCGACCTCCCGCCGCGGACGGTGCGCTCCGACGGGCCACCGCCCGCACGCTCCTGGGCCGACAAGGACCCGGTCGCCGCCGCCCGGTTGACGGACACGCGAGCCGAGCTCACGGCATACGCCGAGCAGCACCAGATCCCGGTCGAGAACGTCATCTCGCCCGACCCGCTCCGCCGGGTCGTGTGGCGTCCACCGACCTCGCGCGACACGGCGGGCTTCACCGAGGCCCTGCACGACTACGGCGTGCGTGCGTGGCAGGCCGAGATCGTGGCGCCGATGCTGGCCCGGGCCTTCGAGGCCCATCCTGACCCCGACTGAGGACTGGCCGGCTCTTGCCGCTACGGCTCGGGAACGGTCTCGACCCTTGTCGGTATGCCGTCCGCTCCCGTCGCGCTCCGGGCGCTCCGGGCCCGCCTGACGCGGTCCCTCATCGACCCGAGGCGCTCCAGCGGCAGGAAGGCGAGGAGGCAGACGGCCAGCGGCAGGAAGTGGATCTTCAGCATGAGGTAAGTGCTGAGGTGGAAGCCGGCGGCGAAGAGCAGCGCGCCATAGAGCGCCTTGCCTTTGAGCCACAACATGACGGGTGCGAGAAACTCCGCGATCCAGACGATCCATTGCAGGGCGTGGGTGAGAGCGGGGTGGGACCCGACCCAGGGGCCGATCCCGTTGGGGCGGCGGGTCAGCGCCCAGATGAGGGTCGCGCCGTTGGCCCAGCCCCATCCGCCGAAACGCAGCTTGGCCCAGGCCGACAGGGCATAGATCGAGACCGCGCCGAGCTGGACCATCCGGAGAGCCCAGCCAGCGCTCTCCCAACGGAGGTCGACGTCACGCACGCTGGCCCTGCCGACCGTGGGCAGCACGAACAAGGCAAGGATCAGGGCGAAGTGGTCGTGGTCGACCTTGGAGTAGGCGAAGGCGTTGCTCACCCAGTCGAGCATCCCGATCGCGCAGGCCAGGCCCGCCAGCCGCGGCAGCCGCCCCATGGCGGCAACGACCGAGCTGATGAGGATGACCGCCAGCAGCACCCTGACATAGGTCGGTGACGGGGCCGGCATGCCGAAGAGGGTCCGCACGGTGAGTCCGCGATAGAGGCTCGCCGGCACGTCGCCGTGCGGGATGGGGTCGGTGACGATCCACAGGACGTCGAGCCACACGAACGCATAGATGAAGCGTCGCAGCCACGCCACCCGCGCCAGCGGCAGGGCCGGCACGAAGAAGGTCCGGACGGCACTCATCGCGCGTCCTGGGAGATGCCGCTGGGTCGTGGGTCGGTGGGGTCGACGACCTCCCAGGAGACGAGCCTGCGGACCGTGGTCGTGCCGCTGCGGATGTCACGCTGGGTGTTCTGCAACCAGATGGTGCGATAGGCGGGCTCGTGCGCCAGGCGGCGGCGGTGGAGCACGGCGACGTCCTGGAGCAGACCGGGGTTGTTGATGATGCGCGGCGCCTGGCTCTCGATCTCGGCGCGCTCGATGCCGATCATCTCCTTGGACAACGGCACCCGCACCTCCTCACCGTCCACGGTCACCGCGGCCATGGTGAGCGAGTTGATCACACCGTCGTTGCGGACGGAGAAGGCGTACTGCGACATGGGCGCGAACGGCCACCAGCCGTCGTTGCCGATCAGGGTCCCCAGGGCGACCGTGACCGTGACGGCCACGCTCACGGCGATCCGCCACGCCACGGCATACCCAGGAATGGTGCGTGTCGACTCCCCCGTCATGGCGTCATGGTGCCAGATCCCGTGGCGCCGACGAAAGACGTTGCCGCCGGATGCCGTGGCTTGCGTTATCTCATATCTGACATACGCTATTCGGCATGACTGAGTCCAGCTACCTCACTCGTATCGGCACCCTCATCCGGGACGCACGCCGCCATCAGGGCCTCACCCAGAACGAGCTCGCCGACAAGCTCGGCACCAGCCAGAGCGCCGTCGCGCGCATCGAACAGGGCCGCCAGAACCTCAGCCTCGAGATGCTCGCCCGCGTCGGCGAGACGCTCGGCAGCGAGTTCGTCTCGCTGGGGCACAGCGGTCCGCAGCACCTGCGGATCGTCGGCGGCGCCAAGCTGTCCGGCTCGATCCCCGTCAAGACCAGCAAGAACGCCGCCGTCGGCCTGCTCTGCGCCGCCCTCCTCAACAAGGGGCGCACCACGCTGCGCAACCTCGCCCGCATCGAGGAGGTCAACCGGATCATCGAGGTCCTCACCTCGATGGGCGTCAAGGTGCGTTGGCTCCCGGACAGCAGCGACCTCGAGATCATCCCGCCGGCGACGCTCGACCTCGACGCCATCGACGTCGCGGCCGCCCGCCGCACGCGGACCGTGATCATGTTCCTCGGCCCGCTGCTGCACCAGTTCGAGACGTTCTCGCTTCCCTACGCCGGTGGCTGCGACCTCGGCACGCGCACCGTCGAGCCGCACCTCACGACGCTGCAGTCGTTCGGTCTCGACGTCGCGGCGACGCACGGCTTCTACGAGGCCAAGGTGGACAAGACCAAGCGCCCCGAGAAGGCCATCGTCCTCACCGAGCGTGGCGACACGGTCACCGAGAACGTGCTCTTCGCCGCAGCCCTGTATGCCGGTACGACCGTCATCCGCAACGCGTCGTCGAACTACATGGTCCAGGACGTCTGCTTCTTCCTCCAGCGCCTCGGCGTGACGATCGAGGGCATCGGCACGACGACCCTCACGGTCACCGGCCGCGAGTCCATCGACGTCGACGTCGACTACTCCCCCAGCGAGGACCCGATCGAGGCCATGAGCCTCATCGCCGCCGCCGTCGTCACGGAGTCGTCGATCACCATCGAGAGGGCACCGATCGAGTTCCTCGAGATCGAGCTCGCGACGCTGGACGGGATGGGCCTGCAGTACGAGATCTCGCAGGAGTACCTCGCCAAGAACGGCCACACGCGTCTCGCCGACATCACCATCCTGCCGAGCCAGCTCACTGCCCCGATCGACAAGATCGCGCCGATGCCCTTCCCCGGGCTCAACATCGACAACCTGCCGTTCTTCGCGCTCATCGCCGCCTGCGCCGAGGGCACGACGATGATCCACGACTGGGTCTACGAGAACCGCGCGATCTATCTCACCGAGCTGACCAAGGTCGGCGCCCAGGTGCAGCTGCTCGACCCGCACCGCGTCATGATCACCGGCCGCACCGCCAAGTGGCGTCCGGCCGAGGTCATGTGCCCACCGGCGCTGCGTCCCGGTGTCGTCGTGCTGCTCGCGATGCTGGCTGCCAACGGCACCTCGGTGCTGCGCAACGTCTATGTCATCAACCGCGGATACGAGGATCTCGCCGAGCGCCTCAACGCCCTCGGCGCGACCATCGAGATCTTCCGCGACATCTGATCCACACCCCCGGCCGCATTATCGGGTCACCCGATAAAGAGGCGCTCGACCCCGGATGTCAACTCGGGCGGAGCGGGACGAAGTCGGGTGGAGCCCGCAACCGAGGGCGCCTGGAGCGCCTGGAAGGAATGGATCTCGTGAACGACTGGGACGACCTGCGCCGCTGGCCCGACGTCGAGGCGTCCAACCTCCAGGCGTGGGACGCGACCGACCTCCTGCTCCTCGACGAGGCCGGTGCCCTGCCCGGTGGCGACGGCGACGTCGTCGTCATCGGGGACCACCACGGGGCGCTCACGCTCGGCGCCCTGGCGGCCGTAGCGTCAGGGGTCCGGGTGCACCAGGACGGGATCCTCAACGAACGGGCACTGGACGCCAACGCGGCCCGTCGCGGTGTGGACGGCTACGCCCGCCACGGTCTCGACGCCTCGCTCGTGGCGGGTGCGCGGCTGGTGCTCCTCCAGCTCCCCCGGTCGCTCGACGAGCTCGACGAGATCGCCCAGCTCATCGCCCAGCACGCGCACGCCGACGTCCGGGTGCTCGCCGGTGGTCGGGTCAAGCACATGTCGCTCAAGATGAACGACGTGCTCGGTGCGTCGTTCGCGACGGTCCGGCCGAGCCTGGCCCGGCAGAAGTCCCGGGTCCTGCGCGTCTCCGGCCCTCGCCAGGACGTCGCCTCGACCTGGCCCAGGCAGCGCACCCACGACGACCTCGGCGTCACGATCGTCGCGCACGGTGGCGTGTTCGCCGGCACCAACATCGACATCGGCACGCGGCTCCTGCTGGAGCACCTCACGGAGATGCGCGAGGCCGACCGAGCTGTCGACCTGGCCTCGGGCAGCGGAGTCGTGGCCGCGGCCTTGGCGCTGACCCGTCCTGCACTTCACGTCCTCGCGACCGACCAGTCCGCAGCCGCGGTCGCCTCGACCGTGGCGACGGCCGAGGCCAACGGCGTGGGCGAACGCATCGAGGTCGTCCGGGCCGACGCGCTCGAGATGCTCGACGCCGCGTCGGCCCAGCTCATCGTCCTGAACCCGCCGTTCCACGTCGGGTCGGCCGTCCACACCGGCCTCGCCGAACGCCTCTTCGCCGATGCGGCACGGGCTCTGGAACCGGGTGGCGAGCTCTGGTGCGTCTGGAACACCCCGTTGCACTACCGGCCGATCCTCGACAAGCTCGTCGGCTCCACCAAGCAGGTCCAGCGCACCTCCAAGTTCACGGTCACGAGCTCGCGCAAGCGCACCTGATCAGTGGGCGGTCCAGCCGCCGTCCATCGTGAACGAGCTGCCGGTGATCGAGTCCGACGACGGGCCGCAGAGGAAGCCGATGAGGTCCGCGACCTCGGCCGGCTCGATGAGCCGCTTCACGGCCACCGGCGTCAGCATGACCTCCGCCAGGACCTCGGACTCCGGTATGCCGTGTGCCTGCGCCTGCGCGCGAATCTGGTTCTCCACCAAAGGAGTTCGCACATAGGCCGGGTTGATGCAGTTGCTGGTGACGCCCTTGTCGCCGGCCTCGAGGGCCACGACCTTGCTCAGCCCTTCAAGGCCGTGCTTGGCCGAGACGTAGGCCGACTTGAAGGCACTCGCCCTTAGCCCGTGCACGGACGAGACGTTGACCACGCGACCCCAGCCGGCGGCATACATGTGTGGCAGGCAGGCACGCACGAGCCGGAACGGCGAGAGCAGCATGAGCCGGTGGATCCGCTCGAACTCCTCGATCGGGAACTCGTGGACCGGTGCGACGTGCTGGATGCCGGCGTTGTTGACGAGGACGTCGATGTCCGTGGGCAGGTCGGCGTGAGTGTCGAGGTCGGCCAGGTCGAGCACCCAGGGGGTCACCCGGTCCACGCCGAGGCGCGCGACGAGCTTGTCGAGGGCGTCGCCGTCGATGTCGACCGCATGGACCTGCGCTCCGTCGAGTGCGAGGCGCTCGACGACGGCGGCGCCGATCCCGCTGGCAGCACCGGTGACGAGCGCGGTGCGAACCTCAGGCATCACGGTCTCCGCGGGATGCAGGTCGGTTGCGGATCCGCTCGACGAGGTCGGCCACCGTGCCCCAGATGCCCTTGCGGAAGAGCAGGACGATGAGGACGAAGATCGTTCCGGTGATGATGCCGATGCCGTTGAAGCCGGAGGATGCCAGCTGGTCCTCGAGCAGGACGACGACGGCCGCGCCGAGTGGGCCACCCCAGAGGGTGCCGATGCCACCGAGGACCGTGATGAGCACGACCTTGCCCGACGTCTGCCAGATGAGCTCCTGCAAGGACGCGAAGCCGTGGCTTACCGAGAACACTCCCCCGGCCAGCCCGGCGATGCCGGCGGAGATGACGAACACCATGATCTTGTAGCGCTCGACGTCGTAGCCGAGAGCCCGGGCCCGGGCCGGGTTGTCGCGGATGGCGAGGAGCACCCGGCCGAACGGCGACGACACGGTGCGCCAGGCGATGAAGGCGCCCAACAGGATGAGCGGCAGCGCCGCGTAGTAGAAGTAGAAGGCGTCCCTGTTGATGAGGTCGGTCAGCCCGCCCAGGTTCTTGGGGATGCCCTGGAGGCCGTTCTCGCCACCGGTGAGGTCGCGCGCCTGGTTGGCGATGAAGTAGATCATCTGGGCGAAGGCCAGCGTGACCATCGCGAAGTAGATCCCGGTCCGGCGCACGGCGAGGTATCCCGTGGGGACGGCGACGATCATGGCCACGACGGCCCCACCCAGGATGGCCACCGGGAACGGCAGACCCGAGCGGATGGCGATGATCCCGGTGACATAGGCCGAGGTCCCCCAGAACATCGCGTGTCCGAAGCTCAGCAGCCCCGTGAACCCGAGCAGGAGGTCGATGGAGATGGCGAAGAGCCCCCACGCGAGGATGTCCATGGCCACGGGTGGGTAGATGAGCCAGGGCAGGGCGAGGACCGCGAGCAGGGCGAGGAGCAGCAGGCCGGCCCGGACCAGCGGGTTCAGCCTGCGGTCCGGCGCCGCCGACGCGGCTGTCTCCACCCGCGTCGTCTCGGTGAGCTGGGCACTCATGAGGCCTCCTCGCGGCCGAAGAGTCCCGCCGGGCGGACGAGGACGACCGCTGCCATGAGGACGAAGATGAGGACCTGCGCGTAGGACGGTGCGTAGGCCTGACCGTAGGCCTCGACGAGCCCGACAAGGAACCCGGCGACGACGGCGCCGAGGATCGATCCGAGCCCGCCGATGACGACAACGGCGAACAGGATGATGATGAAGTTGCTGCCCATGTCGGCGGTGATCGCGCGGAACGGCGCGGCGAGCACCCCGGCCACACCGGCCAGCGCGATGCCGAAGCCAAAGACCGGCGTCACCCACCGACCCACGTTGATGCCGAGGGCCCTGGTGCGTTCGGCGTCCTCGGTCGAGGCCCGCACGATCATGCCGATGCGGGTCTTGGTGAGCAGCAGCCAGACGGCGACGCAGAGCACCACCGAGAAGAACGCTGCGAACAGCTGGTAGCTCGACAGGCTCAGCCCGCCCACGCTCACCCGCCCCTCGAGTCCGGCCGGCAGCTCGTAGGGCAGCCCCGAGACGCCGTAGCGGCGCTTGACCAGGTCGACGATGAGCAGCGTCAGGCCGAAGGTGAGGAGGAAGTTGTAGAGCGGGTCGAGCCTCAGCAACCACCTCACGAGGAGTCGCTCGACGAGGATGCCGAAGAGGAACAGCAGGATCGGGACGATGACGAGCGCACCCCAGAACGGGATGTCCGCGACGTCGAGGAGCACGGCCGACCCGACGGCGCCGAGCATGTACATGGCGCCGTGGCTGAAGTTGACCACCCCCATGACACCGAAGATGACCGCCAGCCCCAGGGCGGCGAGGGCGTAGAATCCGCCCGTCGCCAGGCCCTGGAGCGTGTACTGGATGAATGCACTCATCGGGGTCTCAGTGACCTCTCGTCACATCGAGCAGCCGGACTCGGCCACCGGCTTGAAGGCTTCGGCCGCCGGGATGGTGGCGACGATCTTCTCGTAGTCCCACTCCTCCTTGACCTCGGCGGCGGGCTTGACCTCGGCGAGGTAGGCGTCGTGGATGACGCGGTGGTCCTGCGCACGGACCTCACCGTTGCGCAGGAAGAAGTCGTTGATCTTCTTGCCCTCGAGCTTGGCGACGACGTCGTCACCGGTGTCGCTGCCGGCCTCCTGGACGGCCTCGAGGTAGTTGTAGGCCGCGGAGTAGTTCGCGGCGTGCGCGAACGAGGGACGCGTCTTGGTCCGCTCCTGAAACTTGTCGGCCCACTTGCGGTTCTGCTCGTCGAAGTTCCAGTACCAGGCCTCGGTGAAGGTGACGCCCTTGAACTGCTCGGCGCCCAGGCTGTGGATGTCGGTGATGAACATCAGGCCGACGGCAAGCTTGATCTGGTCGGAGATGCCGGCCTGGTTGTACTGCTTGACGAAGTTGATCAGGTCACCGCCGGCGTGCATCGTGCCGATGACGTCGGGGTCGTCGGCCGCGGCCTTGGTGATGTAGGTGGCGAAGTTGTCGTTGGGGAAGGGCGTGGGGACCTTCTGGCCGATGGCGCCGCCGGCGCCCGTGATCTGACCCTCGAACGACTTCGTCATGTCCTGGCCGAAGGCGTAGTCGGGGTAGACGACGTTCCAGTCCTTGCCGCCGTCCTTGGTGAGCGTGCCGCCCGTGCCCTTGGCGAGCATGTAGGTGTCGTAGGCCCAGTGGAACGTGTACTTGTTGCACTGCGCGCCCGTCAGCGCGGTCGTGCCGGCGCCGATGTTGATGTAGACCTTCTTCTTCGCCTTGGCCTGCGTCGCGACGGCGAGGGCCGCCGACGAGGTGGGGACGTCGAGGATGATGTCGGCCTTCTGCCGGTCGTAGAGCTCCTGCGCCTTGGTGTTGGCGATGTCGGGCTTGTTCTGGTGGTCGGCCGTGACGACCTCGATGTTCGTGCTCACCGCATCGTCCTTGTGCGCGGCCTTCCAGTCCTCGACGGCCATCTTCACGGCCTCGACCGAGTTGGGTCCGGAGAGGTCCTTGTAGACGCCGGACTGGTCGTTGAGGACGGCGAGGACGACCTTGTCGTCGCTGATCTTGCCGCCGCCCGAGGCTGGGCCACCGCCGGCGCTGCCGCACGCGGTCAGCACGAGGCCGGAGCCGGCCACCATGGCCGCGAGACTGATCATCTTGGTGTTTCGCATGTTCCCCTCCTGGGGTGTGTATGCCGTGCCCGGCGAGAGTGCGTCCCGGCTACATGCCGAGGTGCTGAAGCAGTTCCGTCGTGCGCGTCTGGAACTCGGTGTTGTCGAGACTCTCGACGACCTCGCCCTGGGCGAGGAGGTTGTGGCGGTCGGCGACGGTGGACGCGAACTTCACGTTCTGCTCGACGAGCAGGACGGCGACGCCCTGCGCCTTGATGTCGCGGATGATCTGGCCGATCTGGTTGACGATGACCGGAGCCAGACCCTCACTCGGCTCGTCGAGGAGCAACAGCCGTGACCCGGCGCGCAGCGGGCGGGCCATGGCGAGCATCTGCTGCTCGCCACCGGACAGCTTGGTGCCTGGGAAGTCACGTCGCTCGCGCAGGACCGGGAACTGGTCGTAGATCGAGTCGAGGCTCCAGGCGGCGTCCTTGTCGACGACGGGAGGCAGGCTGAGGTTCTCGGCGACGGTGAGCGTGGCATAGATGCCGCGGTCGTCGGGCACCCAGCCGAGGCCGAGACGTGCTCGCCGGTCGGCCGACCGACCCTCGAGCGAGGTCCCGGCAAAGGTGATCGAGCCGCGAGTCCCCTTGTGCAGACCCATGATCGAGCGCAACAGAGTCGTCTTGCCGGCGCCGTTGCGACCCACGAGCGTGACGACCTCACCTGCCGCGACGTCGATGGAGACGTCGCTCAGGACCTGCGCCTCGCCGTAGAAGGCGGAGAGGTTGTCGACCGAGAGCAACGTGTCACTCATGGGTCTCTCCCCCCGTCTCTCCGAGGTATGCCGTGATGACCCGTTCGTCCTCGCGCACCTCGTCGTAGGTGCCCTCTGCGAGCACCTCGCCCGACTGGAGGACGGTGACCCGGTCGGCGAGCGAGCCCACGACGTGCATGTTGTGGTCGACGAAGACGACCGTGCGGCCGGCGGACACCTTCTTGACCAGCCCGATGGTCCGGTCGACGTCCTCGAGGCCCATCCCTGCGGTGGGCTCGTCGAGCAGGAGCAGGGTGGGGTCGAGGGCCAGGGCGAGGGCGATCTCGAGGGCCCTCTTCTGCCCGTAGGCGAGCGACCCGGCCCGCTGCCCGCTCCGGTCGGCCAGTCCGACCTCGGAGAGCAGCTCCATCGAGCGCTCCCTGAAGGCTCCGAGCTTCTTGCGCGAGGTCCAGAAGCGGTAGCCCAGACCCGTCGGCGACGCGAGGGCGAGCTCGAGGTGCTCGAGCAGGGTCATCTGGTCGAACAAGCTGGTGATCTGGAACGAGCGGGCGACCCCGAGGTGGGTGATCTTCTCCGGCTGCTGGCCGGCGATGTCCTGGCCACGCAGCAGGATCTGACCTGACGTCGGGGTGAGGAAGCCGGTGAGCAGGTTGAAGAGGGTGGTCTTGCCGGCCCCGTTGGGTCCCACGAGCGCATGGATCGTGCCGTCGGCGACGTCGAGGTTCACGGCGCTCACGGCGGTGAAACCGCGGAAGTCCTTCGTCAGGTCGACGGTCCGCAGGACGGGTGTGGACCCGGCCGACGGGGACGCCGACGGGGACTCCGTCGTCGATGGGCTCGCGCTCACCAGCACCTCCTCGTGCTCCGCGATGCAGGACCTCTGCAGGCGGTGAAGACACACCCTAGGACGGCCGTGCACGGGCCCACATGGCGCCTGGCCCCATGGTCTGGCGGGTCTCATGGTCTGTGAGCCCATGCGTCGGGTGCGAGTGGAGCCTAGGATCGACCCATGCACGACGACGTGGATGTGGGCACCGGGCTGCTCGAGCTGCTCGCCTCGGGGGCATCTGCGGCCGAGCTCGCGGCCCTCGACGTCAACCCTCGCGCCCGCGACCTCGCGATCCGGATCAGCGGTGCCTTCGACGTGCAGCGCCGACGGGAGCAGCAGCTCGCCGCGCTCGTGGAGACAGCCGGCGAACTGGCCTCGATGCGCGACCCGTCGGTCGTCCTCGACGCGATCGTCCGACGCGCCCGCACCCTCATGGGCACCGACGTCGCCTACCTCACGCTCTTCGACCACGACCGTGGCGACACCTACATGCGCGCCACGGCCGGATCGGTCTCGGCCCAGTTCCAGGTCGTGCGCCTGGCCTTCGGGGCCGGCCTCGGTGGGCTCGTCGCGCAGTCGCACAAGCCCTACTGGACCTCCGACTACTTCGCCGACTCACGCTTTCGGCACACCCACTCGATCGACGGTGCCGTCGGAGACGAGGGGCTCGTCGCCATCTGCGGCACGCCGCTCATCGTCAAGGACGAGTTCGTCGGGGTGCTCTTCGCCTCCAACCGGACCCCCCGTCCCTTCACCCACGACGAGGTCGCCCTGCTCGGCTCGCTCGCCGCCCTGGCAGCCGTGACCATCGTCCAGGTCCAGGCGGCCGAGGAGGCGTCGCGGACCCTGGCCGCCCTCTCGAACGCGACCGACCGGGTGAGTCACTACGCCGCCGGGATCGAACGGGCCGCGGCCGCGCACGACCGCTTCGCCGAGATCGTGCTCGAGGGCGGTGGCGTCGACGACCTCACCGAGTCCCTGAGCCAGCTTCTCGGTGGGTGGGCCCTCCTCCTCGACCTCGACGGCGCAGCCCGGAGCATCGCCGGTGATGCTCCGCCGACGGGCGCGGCGTTGCGGCGCCTCGCCGACAGTGTCGCCGGCGGTGTCGAGGGTGGTCGACTGTCGAGGCTCGACGGCTCCTGGGCCATCGGCATCGCCGCAGCCGGTGAACCCTTGGGCGTCCTCGTCGTGGGCGAGGTGTCCTCGATGGACGACTCCGACGAACGGACGGTCGAACGCGCCGCCGTCGTCACCGCCCTCGTGCTCCTCGGTGAGCGCAACCGCGCCGAGACGCGGCAGCAGCAACGGAGCGACCTGGTGGCGGGTCTCGTGGGCGGGCACGGCGACCTCGGGCTCCTGCTCCCCACCGCCCGCTCTCTCGGACTCGACCTGCGCGAGCCCGCCTGCCTGCTCGCCGTCCTCGGCGCCGAGGCAACCGCGCGATCTCTGGTCCTCGCGACCAACGCCGCGCTGGGGGGCGTCGGCCTGGTGGGCGAGGTCGATGGTCACGTCGTCGCGCTGGTCCCGGGCGACGACCCGGGCTCTGCCGCAGCAGATCTGGCGCAGCGACTGTCTCGCAGCAATGTCGTCACCGTGGGGGCGGCGGGGCCGGTGAGCGAGGCAGCCGGCACGCTGAGCCTCGACCTCGCGGCCGCGCACACCGAGGCGGTGCGCACCGCCGAGGCGCTCGAGGCACTGGGGCGTCGTGGGGACGGGGCGGCGGCCACGGACCTGGGCTTCGCGGGTCTCATCGTGGGCACCCAACCGGAGGTGACGGCATACGTGCACTCCATCCTGGGACCGTTGCGCGACTACGACGCCTCGCGCGGCACCGACCTCGTTGGGACCCTCGAGGCCTACTTCCTCGCCGGCGCCAGCCCGCGCCACGCCGCCAGCAGGTTGCACGTCCACACCAACACGGTGGCGCAACGGCTGGAGCGCATCACCCGGCTCGTGGGCGAGGGCTGGCAGGCGCCCGAGCGGGCACTCGAGCTGCAGCTGGCCCTGCGACTGCGGCACCTCGTCGGAGCCACCACACCCTGAGCGGTGTTTCGCGGTCCCGCCGCCACCTGCGAGGCTGAGCGCGTGCTGACCCCCAACGACGTGGCCAAGTGCGAGCAGTGGTTCGACGCCAACGGTCTCCCATACTTCGTCGAGGCCGGCCACGAGTCCATCCGCCGCGCCTTCGGCCCTCGTGTGGTCGCGCTCTGGGCCGGCATCGCGCTCGCCGTGGGGGTGGGTGCCGCAGCCCTGGCACTGGTGGCCGGTGCCTCCCGGCCGGATGCTGCGCTCGTCGCTGTCGTCACGGCGGCCATGGTCGCCGCACTGCGTTGCGCCAAGGTGCTCCGGGTCCCGCTCATCGGGCGGTGGGCGCTCGCTCATGCGTGGGCGGGACGGTCGCTGCTCATCCCCTTGGCGACGCGGGCGCTGCCGTTCCTGCTGCTGTTCATCACCTTCCTCTTCATCAACACCGAGGTGTGGCAGGTCGCGTCGTCGCTCAGTCGCCAGCTCCTCTGGGCGAGCGTCGCCGTCTTCGTCGTCCTGGCTGTGTCCTTCCTCGCCCCTTCGTTCGACACGGAGATCAGTCGGTTGGGTGCAGAGGTTCAGGGTGAGCGACTGGTGGCGTCGTGCGTCGGCACCCCAGTGGCATCGGCGGCGCGGGAGATCCTCGACGAGCCGCAGCTCGCCGCCCAGGTCGCCGGCATCCGGCTGCGCGGGCTCGAGCGCCGCAACCTGCTGCTCATGCTCTTCATCACCCAAGCCATCCAGGTCGTCAGCCTGGCCTTCATCGTCTTCTGCTTCTTCGTCGTGTTCGGCTCCATCGCCATCCAGCCGGAGGTCATCGAGTCGTGGGTCGGTCACCCGCCGACCTACGAGACAGGCGGACTGCACCTCGTGAGCAACGAGCTGTTCTCGGTCGCAGTCTTCCTCTCCGGGTTCGCGGGGCTCTACTTCACCGTGCAGGCGGTCATCGACCAGAACTACCGCCGTGAGTTCTTCTCGCGGATCGAGGACGACCTCCAGCGCGCGATCGGCGTCCGCAAGGTCTACGTGGCGCTGCGAGCCCACCTGGCCGACCGCCCCTGACAGCTCAGGCGGCCAGCTCGAAGCGACGAGTCGGGAAGGCGAAGTCGACACGCAACACCCAGTCGTCGGGCTCCGGTTCGGGTTCGGGCCAGCCTTCCCCGAGGATCGGTGGCGCGGTGGAGTCGTGCACGCGTCCCGTGGGTGTCGTGATGCGTATGCCGTGTGCTCCCGTTCCGTCGAGACCGGTCGACTCGACTCTCACGTGCCACCCAGGTTCTTCCTTCACCAAGTTGTGGCGTTTGCAGAGCCCAGCACCATTGGCCCCTGCTGTCGGGCCGTTGGCTTGGATCGCGTGCACATGATCTGCCTCGACCGCGGGAGCGTCACACCAAGGGACGCGGCAGGTCGGATCGCGCAGCTCCAGGAAGCGGCGGAGGCCGGCGAGGAAGCGCCGGCGCTTCGAGTCGAGCGCCACGAGGTCGCGACCGGAGGGGTCGGTGAACAGCCGACGCAGCCACAGTGTGGTCGCGCAGTTCTTGCCGCCATCGCCGGCGCCGCGTGCGATGGCGGCTGCGTCGGCATGATCGAGCAGTTCGGCGATGTGCGCGCGAGCCTCGGCTCCGGGGATCGAGCCCCAGCCGGGGATGACTGCCACGTCGTCGTCGGGTGCCCGGCCACCGAAGGCGGCCGGTAGCAGGACCTTGTCGGTCATGACGAGGTTGACCTCGACCGGCTGCGGCTGACCCTTCGCCCGACCTGACAACAGCTCCAAGGCCCGGTCAGCAAGCCACGCACCCTTGCCGCGAGCGTCCGCACGAGCTGCGGCAGCGGCAGCCTCCCACTGAACACCGGGTAGGTCGGGGTCGATGACGTGACGGTGGGACTCCTCGGCGGTCAACGCGACGTGCGCGCCGATGATCTCTTTCATCGGACCCAGGATCGACAGCCAGGCCATCCCATCGGCGGCCGGGCGGACACTGACACGACGACTCGCGACAGCGCGGCGGTTGCGCTCAGCAAGACTCTCCGCATCCAACGCGGCACCGGCACGCCGGGCCGCCCCGGCCAACGCCTTGTCCCCCAACGACCCGATCGTCGGAGCCAGCCGCTTGTCGACCTCCGCGCGGTGCTCCACACTCAGGCAGGCCGTCTCCCGCACCACGATCATCGCCCGCCGCTCACTGATTTCCCCACGCGTCAACGCCGCCATCGTCTCGGGCATCTCACCCACCAGCGCCTTCGCGACACCCACGTGCTGGTCCGCCAACGTGGGCGAACAGCGCCGCGCCAGAGCCAAGTCCGCGCGCACACTGCGCGAGTCCTCACCCAACGCCTCACGATCCACCACCGCAGCCGCCGTCAGTCGCGCCTGCGCAGCAGCAGCCGCACCCTTCAACGCCTCCAACGCGGACACTGTTGCGACCCGCTCCGCCTGCGTCAAACCCTCCGGGTCCATCTCCGCGAGAGAGGACACGACGAAGCGGACCTGAACCTCAGGCCCTCCGATTGCTGGTGTCCCCTCCATACCACTTATCGTACACCTGTTCGGTGACAGTCCACGGGTTATCCACACCAATTCACCTGCGGCACAGCGCATCTGGCCCAAGACACGGCAAGGAGCCCTTCAGGTTTAGGCAACCCGAAGCGCACTCAGGTCGTCGAACCAGCCGACAGTCGATGATGTCGGCCAGGCAGCGACCGGTGCCGAGGCCAGCACGATCGATGAGTAGTTGGTGTCGGGGACAGATGTCGTCTCGGCCAGCCGGCAGCCCGAGCAAACCGCGCCGTCAGCGCGTCGTCGACCGAAGTCGTGGAACGACCTCATCAAGTGGCCGACGAGGACCGGCAGCCTGCCGATGGCAGACGCGACCGCGCTGGGCGTCAACGGGTCTGGTGGATCCACGAGGGCGGGGTCACAATGGCACATGGCCCCGCAGCGCACGCCCCGCACCGGGATGGTCCTCCCCGACCTCCGTGGTGATGGCCGCTCGCTTCGCGCGACCTGGCACCAGGAGCAGCAGGTCGTCGTCCTGTCGCTGTGGCGCAACAACGTCTGCGTCAGCACCTTCCGGCTCGCAGCCGACGACGTGCCCGACCTGATCACCCTGCTCCGCCACGGGCTCGACGAGGCGTACGACACCGCCCGTGAACGGGTGGAGCGCCTCGAACGGCCCTCCCAAGCGGGCTGACGGCCGCGTCGGAACCCCCGTCAGCCGTGCGCAGCGAGACGCGGCCTCAGCACAACGCGGCGAGAAGCCTCGTCGAGATGGCGTCCGGCGTGAGGCCGACCCGGTCGAGGACCTGTCCGCGCGAACCATGGTCGAGGAACTCGCGCGGCAGCCCGAACAGGTCGATGGGAGCGTCGATCCCGTTGTCGCGCAAGGACTTCATGACGTGTGAACCCACGCCGCCGGCAACCGAGTTGTCCTCGACGACCGCGATGCGACCAGCCGAACGCCCCAGCTCACCCAGCGCCGGGTTGACCGGCAGGGCCCACACGGGGTCGACCACGCGCACGCGCAGCCCCTCGGCGGAGAGCTTGTCGGCGACGGTGAGGGCGGTGGCGACCATGGACCCGACGCCGACCAGGAGCAGGTCGACCGGCTCATCGGTGTCCGCGGGCTCGACGAGCACGTCGACACCATCGACGGTGCGCACGGCCTCGATCGGGTCGGACACCGAACCCTTGGGGAAGCGGATGACCGAGGGTGCGTCGTCGATGTCGACGGCCGCGCGCAGGGCGATCGGGATCTGGTGGCCGTCCCGGGGTGCGGCGAGGTGCAGACCGGGGACGATGCCGGCGATCGACATGTCCCACATGCCGTGGTGCGAGGCCCCGTCGGGACCGGTGATGCCGGAGCGGTCGAGCACGAACGTCACGCCGGCCCGGTGCAGCGCGCAGTCCATGAGCAGCTGGTCGAAGGCGCGGTTCAGGAAGGTCGCATAGATCGCGACGACCGGATGCCGGCCGGCATACGCAAGTCCGGCAGCCATCGTCGTCGCGTGCTGCTCGGCGATGCCGACGTCGAAGGTGCGGTCCGGGAAGCGCTTCGAGAACGCGTCGAGCCCGACCGGGATCATCATGGCCGCGGTGATCGCGACGATGTCCTCCCGCTCCTCGCCGAGCTCGACGAGGGCGTCGCTGAACTCGTCGGTCCAGCTGCGTCCCGAGATCTCGAGCGGCAGGCCGGTCTCGGGGTTGATCACCCCGACGGCGTGGAACTGGTCGCTCTCGTCGTTGACCGCGTGCTCGTATCCCTTGCCCTTCTGGGTGATGACGTGCACGAGCACCGGCCCACCGAAGGCACGAGCCCGACGCAGCGCCTGCTCGAGCGCCGCCTCGTCGTGGCCGTCGACGGGCCCGACGTACTTCAGGCCCAGGTCCTCGAAGAGACCCTGCGGCGCGACGATGTCCTTGATGCCCTTCTTGACGCCGTGGAGCGTCTCGTACATCGCTCCTCCGACGACGGGAGTGCGGTGCAGGGCGGACTTGCCCCAGTCGAGGAACCGCTCGTAGCCGCGGGTCGTGCGCAGCGTCGCGAGGTGGTCGGCGAGCCCGCCGCGGGTCGGCGCGTAGGAACGCTCGTTGTCGTTGACGACGATGACGAGCGGGAGGTCGGACTCGGCGGCGATGTTGTTGATGGCCTCCCAGGCCATGCCGCCGGTGAGCGCGCCGTCACCGATGACGGCGACGGTGTGCCGGTTGCTCTCACCCGCGAGGACACGCCCGGCCGCGATTCCGTGTGCCCACGACAGCGAGCTCGACGCGTGGGAAGCTCGACGACGTCGTGCTCGGACTCGGCGCGGCTGGGGTAGCCCGACAGCCCTCCCTGCTTGCGCAGCGTGGTGAAGTCATGGCGACCGGTGAGGAGCTTGTGAACATAGGACTGGTGACCGGTGTCGAAGACGACGGTGTCGCGGGGGCTGTCGAAGACGCGGTGGATGGCGATCGTCAGCTCGACGACGCCGAGGTTGGGTCCGAGGTGTCCGCCGGTGCGGGAGACCTCGTCGACGAGGAAGGCACGGATCTCCTCCGCCAGCGTCGCAAGCTTCCGAACGGCTCAGGGCCTCGAGGTCATCAGGCCCCTGGATGCGCTCCAACACGCTCACGCGCTCTCCCTCTCGGTGCGGTAGTCCATCCGCAAGAGTCTAGGTGCTCTCCTGCGCGCCGCCGCTCCCCCTTGGAGCAGCTGCCGTGGTCCCACACGAAACACTCACCGGCTCCACACTCCCTCCTCAGAGGCGCGGCACGAAGGCATGGCCGTGCATCGCCTCCAGCAGGAGCCCTGCTGCGCGCCGAGCCGCGAGGAGGCGTGCCCCCTCGGCCTCCAGCGCCGCCAGCGAGGCGGCGATCCCCTCGGGCTCGACGTGCTCGGCGAGGTCCACCCGCAGACCCCGGTATGCCGCCCGCATGGCTCCCAGCTGTGCGTCCAGATGGTGCGTGGTCACCCAGGCGAGGGCGATCGGATGGCGACGCCACACGGCATACATGCGGTACTCGGACGGGCAGTGGTCCAGCAGCCAGCCGACCGCGGGCACCTGCCAGCCGGGCGCTTCCGGTGGTGGCACGCGGTCGGGCCAGCCCGGCGGGCCCGGACGGCCCGATCCGCCCGGAGCTTCCCGGGCTCGCCGCACGGCGCAGCGGAGGCCGGGCGGGCGTGTCGAACATGTGTTCGATGGTAGCGCCTCTCGCGCTGTCCCGACACGGCCACATCGTGGACCTCGTCCTCCTGCGACATAACCGACACTTATGCTTCCCATCAGCATTGGCACCCCATTGAGGAACGAGGACCCATGACGAGCGTCGCCTCCGGCAGCCGCGCCCTGCGGCCGCCGCGCACCGGCCGGTCCAACGGTCAGTGGGCCGTCGACGGCCGCGAGCCGCTCAACCCGAACGAGACGTTCAAGGCGGAGGACAACGGGCTCAACGTCCGCGAGCGGATCGAGACGATCTATGCGCGGGAGGGGTTCGACGCCATCCCGGGCGACGACCTCCACGGGCGCTTCCGCTGGTGGGGCCTCTACACGCAGCGCAAACCCGGCATCGACGGCGGGCAGACCGCCTCGCTCGAGCCGCACGAGCTCGAGGACAAGTTCTTCATGCTCCGGGTCCGCACCGACGGTCAGGTCCTCTCCCCCACCCAGCTGCGCGTCCTAGGCGGCATCTCGACCGACTTCGCGCGCGAGAGCGCGGACATCAGCGACCGGCAGAACATCCAGTACCACTGGATCGCCATCGAGAGCGTGCCGGAGATCTGGCGCCGGCTCGAGGAGGTCGGCCTGCAGACCACCGAGGCCTGTGGCGACACACCTCGTGCCTTCCTCGGCAGTCCCGTCGCCGGGATCGCCGCGGACGAGATCATCGACCCCACCGCACTGATCCGCGTCATCACCGACCGGTGGTTGGGCGACCCCGAGCTGTCCAACCTCCCCCGCAAGTTCAAGACGGCGATCACGGGTCACCCGAGCCTCGACGTCGTCCACGAGATCAACGACATCTCCCTCGTCGGTGTCGTCCATCCCGAGCTGGGGCCCGGGTTCGACCTCTGGGTGGGTGGCGCCCTCTCGACCGCGCCGCGGCTCGCCGAACGACTCGGTGTCTTCGTGTCCGAGGCCGACGCCCCCGACGTGTGGCACGGGGTCATCTCGATCTTCCGTGACTACGGCTACCGGCGGATGCGCACCAAGGCCCGCCTGAAGTTCCTCCTCGCCGAGTGGGGGCCCGTGAAGTTCCGCGAGATCCTCGAGACCGAGTACCTCGGGCGGGCACTCCCTGACGGGCCCGCGCCCGCGCCCGCCAGGGGTCCCGGCGACCACGTCGGTGTCCACCCCCAGAAGGACGGTCGCTTCTACGTCGGTGCGGCCCCCATCGTCGGTCGGGTCAGCGGCACCATCCTCAGCAGCCTCGGTGACCTCGTCGAGCGGATCGGCGGCGACGGTGTGCGCCTCACCGCCCACCAGAAGCTCGTCGTCCTCGGTGTCCCGGAGTCGGGAGTCGCCGAGCTCGTCGCCGGCCTGGAGGGGCTCGGGCTGACCGCGACGCCCAGCCCGTTCCGTCGCACGACGATGGCCTGCACGGGCATCGAGTTCTGCAAGCTGGCGATCGTCGACACCAAGGACACCGCGACCGCGGTCATCGCCGAGCTCGAGGAGCGTCTTGCCGGAGTCGAGCTCGACACCCCGATCTCGTTGCACGTCAACGGTTGCCCGAACTCGTGCGCCCGCATCCAGACCGCCGACATCGGACTCAAGGGACTCATCACGACCAACGACGCGGGCGAGAGCGTGCCCGGCTTCCAGGTCCACCTCGGTGGCGGGCTGGCCTCCCCCGAGCGGGACGAGGCCGGGCTGGGCCGCACGGTCCGCGGACTCAAGATCGCCTCGACCGACCTCGCCGACTACGTCGAGCGGATCACCCGCCGCTTCCTGGCCCAGCGGACCGCCGGCGAGTCCTTCGCCACCTGGGCCCACCGAGTTCCGGACGAGGAGCTGACATGAGCACCCTGACCCGACGCACCACCAGGCGCAGTGAGGAGGAGCTGCGTGCCCTCGCCCTCGAGGGGTCGCAGCTCGACGACACGGACGCTGCCGGCGTCGCGCGCTGGGCGGCGGCGAACTTCCACGGCACCCTTGCTGTCGCCTGCAGCATGGCCGAAGGCGTTCTCCCGCACCTGATCTCACAGGACTCCCCCGGTGTGGACGTGCTCTTCCTCGAGACCGGCTACCACTTCTCGGACACCATCGGCACCCGCGCCCGCGTCGCCGACGAGCTCGACGTCACCATCGTCGACGTCATGCCCACGCGCACCGTCGCCGAGCAGGACGCGGAGTTCGGTGCCCGCCTCTACGAGCGCGACCCGGCCGCCTGCTGCGCCATGCGCAAGATGGAGCCGCTCGCCCGGACGCTCGCAGGCTACGAGGCGTGGGTGACCGGCGTGCGTCGTGACGAGGCGCCGACTCGCACGGCGACGCCCGTCGTCACGTTCGACGAGAAGCACGGCCTGGTGAAGATCAACCCTCTCGTCACCTGGTCGCTCGACGACGTCACGGACTACGCCCTCGATCACGGCGTGCCCATCAACCTCCTTCTCTCCGACGGCTATCCGTCGATCGGTTGCGAGCCGTGCACCAAGCGCGTCGCACCCGGAGAGGACCCTCGATCCGGTCGATGGGCCGGACTCTCGAAGACCGAATGCGGGATCCACACATGAGCGCCACCACCACCGACCTCACCGGGTCGCCGCTCGACACCGCCGTGGCCACGGAGGCCACCACGTCGTATGCCGGCCAACCGGCATACGAGGGGCACGTCCTCAGCCAGCTCGACGCCCTCGAGGCCGAGGCGATCCTGATCATCCGCGAGGTCGTCGGTGAGCTCGAGCGTCCGGTGCTGCTCTTCAGCGGGGGCAAGGACTCCGTCATCATGCTGCACCTGGCGACCAAGGCCTTCTGGCCGGCGCCCATCCCCTTCCCCGTGCTGCACGTCGACACCGGGCACAACTTCCCCGAGGTCCTCGACTACCGCGACGAGACGGTCGCGAGGCTCGGGCTGCGGCTCGAGGTGGCGAGCGTCCAGGACTACCTCGACGACGGCCGCCTCCGCGAGCGGGCCGACGGCCTACGCAACGCCCTCCAGACGGTGCCGCTGCTCGACGCGATCAACGAGCACCGCTTCGACGGTGTCTTCGGGGGCGGGCGCCGTGACGAGGAGAAGGCCCGCGCCAAGGAGCGGATCGTCTCCCTCCGGGACGAGTTCGGCCAGTGGGACCCCAAGAACCAGCGGCCCGAGCTGTGGAACCTCTTCAACCCCCACCATCGACCGGGCGAGCACGTGCGTGCCTTCCCGATCAGCAACTGGACCGAGGTCGACGTCTGGAAGTACATCGAGCGCGAGGACATCCCGCTCGCGCCGCTCTACTACGCCCACGAGCGCGAGGTCTTCAGCCGCGACGGCATGTGGCTCGCGGTCGGCCCCCACAGCCAGCCGCGCGAGGACGAGACGGTGGAGACCCGGCTCGTGCGCTACCGCACCGTCGGTGACATGTCGTGCACCGGGGCCGTCGAGTCTCCGGCGCGGACCAACGCCGAGATCGTCGTCGAGGTGGCCGCCTCGACCCTGACCGAGCGAGGCGCCACCCGCGCCGACGACCGGATCTCCGAGGCCGCCATGGAAGACCGCAAGAAGGAGGGCTACTTCTGATGCAGCCCACGACCACCGCAGTCGCCACCCGCGGAACGCTCTTGCGCCTGGCCACCGCCGGCTCCGTCGACGACGGCAAGTCCACGCTCGTGGGCCGCCTCCTCCACGACACCAAGTCGGTCCTCTCCGACCAGCTCGCTGCCGTCGAACGGGTCTCACGAGACCGCGGGCTCACCGGCGCCGACCTCGCGCTCCTCACCGACGGCCTACGCGCAGAGCGTGAGCAGGGCATCACCATCGACGTCGCCTACCGCTACTTCGCAACGGCCCGGCGCTCCTTCGTGCTCGCCGACTGCCCCGGGCACGTGCAGTACACGCGCAACACCGTGACCGGCAGCTCGACGGCCGACGTCGTCGTGCTCCTCGTCGATGCCCGCAAGGGCGTGCTCGAGCAGACGCGTCGCCACCTCGCCGTCACCGCCCTGCTGCGCGTGCCCCACGTCATCGTGGCGGTCAACAAGATCGACCTCGTCGGCTTCTCCCAGGAGACCTACGAACGGGTCAACGCCGAGGTGCAGGCCGTCGCGCGAGAGCTCGGCGTGGCCGAGGCCACGGCCATCCCCGTGAGCGCCCTCGACGGCGACAACATCGCCACCCGTTCGGCACGCACCCCCTGGTATGCCGGCCCGAGCCTGCTGGAGCTGCTCGAGGCACTGCCCCCGGCGGACGACCCGTCCCACGAGGCCTTCCGTCTGCCCGTCCAGCTCGTCATCCGTCCGCAGGGTGCCGCCCTGGACGAGGCGCACCGGGACTACCGGGGGTATGCCGGCCAGGTCGCCTCAGGTGTCGTGCGGGTCGGCGACGAGGTCGTCGCCCTGCCCTCCGGGCGGCGCTCGACCGTCACCGGGATCGACCTCGGCGAGCGGTCACTGACCGAGGCCTTCGCGCTCCAGTCGGTGACGCTGCGCCTCGCCGACGAGATCGACATCTCGCGGGGCGACGTCCTCGCCGCGGTGGCGGACGCCCCACAGCCCACGCAGGACATCAAGGCCGTGGTCTGCTGGCTCGGCGATGCTCCCCTGCGCCCGGGCCAGCGCCTGCTGCTCAAGCACGGGTCGCGCACGGTGCAGTCCGCGGTGCGCAGCATCGACGGTGCCCTCGACCTCGACGGCCTGCACTCCATCCCGGCCGAGACGTTGGCTCTCAACGACATCGGCCTCGTGACGCTCCGCCTGGCGAGCCCGGTGCCGGTCGAGAACTACGCGACCTCACGGCGCGGTGGGTCCTTCCTCCTCATCGATGCGCACGACGGACGCACCGTCGCCGCCGGCATGGTCGGCGCGACCCTGCCGACCGCCGCCGACGCGCCGACGCAGCCCGAGGGGGACGAGGAGTGGGAGATCTGAGAGGGGCCCTGCCGGTCGTCCTGGACCTCACCGGCCGAATGGTCGCCGTCTTCGGCGGTGGCCCGGTGACCGGGCGCCGCGTTCGGGCCTTCCTCGACGAGGGTGCCGTCGTGCGGCTCGTCTCGCCGTGGATCTGCGAAGAGGTCCATGACCTCGTCGCGGAGCATTCTGACCGGGTCACCTGGCTGCAGCGGGACTACGCCGGACCAGCAGACCTCGACGGCGCCTGGCTGGCCCACACGGCGACCGGCGATCCCGACGTGGACAACGCCATCAGCGCGGACTCGCAGGAGCTGCGCGTGTGGTGTGTCGACGCCACCGACTCGCGGGCCACTGCAGCCAGCATCCCTGCCCGCACGCACGTGACCACGCCCGACGGCAGGGTCACGGTGGCCGTCCACGGCGGCGGCGACCCCCTCCTCGCGACCACCGTCCGCGACGGCATCGACCTTGCCCTGCGCAGCGGTGGCCTCGACCTGCGCCGTCACCGTCCCCGAGCCGGAGGCTGGGTCGCCCTCGTCGGTGGCGGGCCCGGAGCCGACGGTCTGCTGACCTCACGCGGGCACGAGTTGCTCGCCACGGCCGACGTCGTCGTCATCGACCGGCTCGCCCCGCGGGGAGTCGTGTCCCGCCTGCACGAGTCGGTGCGGGTCATCGACGTCGGCAAGACCCCTGGGCATCATCCGGTCCCACAGGACCGCATCAACGAGATCCTCGTCGAGGAGGCCCAGCGCGGCCTCGGCGTCGTCCGGCTCAAGGGCGGCGACCCCTATGTCCTCGGGCGCGGAGGCGAGGAGCGCCTCGCGTGCGAGGCACACGGCATACCTGTCGAGGTCGTTCCCGGAGTGACGAGCGCAGTCTCCGTGCCCGCGGCCGCAGGCATCCCCCTCACCCACCGCGGGGTCGCCAAGGCCTTCACCGTGGTCTCCGGCCACGAGCAGATCCCGACGCTCCCCCCGGGTTCCGACCACACCCTCGTGCTCCTCATGGGTGTGTCCACCCTGCGCAACAGTGCGAGTTCTCTCGTGGCAGGGGGACGGTCGGCCGACTGCCCCGTGGCCATCATCGAGCGTGGCTTCCTGCCGACCCAGCGAGTGACGATCGGCACGCTCGGTGACATCGCCGACCTCGCGCTGTTCCGCGGCGTCGAGTC
The DNA here is from genome assembly GCF_979258975.1 of Knoellia sp. AC549. NCBI lineage: Bacteria > Bacillati > Actinomycetota > Actinomycetes > Micrococcales > Intrasporangiaceae > Knoellia > Knoellia sp. AC549. The sequence continues at coordinate 3,436,352 of NZ_OZ409890.1, read as the reverse complement.
ACCGGCCGTCGTCGTCGTCGGCGACGTCGTCCGCCTCGCCCACGACGCCTGAGTGCACCATCACGTCGACGGGCAGCCGGACGTCGGCAGTCGTCGCTAGGTTGCTGTCATGGACAGCGAACGCAGTGATCTCATCGAGTCCCTCCAGCGCCACCGCGGCTTCCTGCGGACCACGGTGCACGGCATCACCGACGACCAGGCGCGGGAGCGCACCACCGTCAGCGAGCTCACCCTCGGCGGGCTCGTCAAGCACGTGGCAGGCACCGAGAAGCAGTGGGCCACCTTCATCACCGACGGGCCCGCAGAGGGTCCCTCGATCGACTGGGAGAGCGTCGACTGGAGCAATCCACCGCCCGAGGTGCAGGCCTTCATGGACTCGCACCGGATGACCGAGGACGAGACCCTCGAGGGCCTGCTCGCCACCTATGACGAGGTTGCTGCGGCGACCGACGCCCTCGTCGAGTCGGTGCCCGACCTCAACGCCAGCCAGCCTTTGCCGCCGGCCCCGTGGTTCGAGCCCGGAGCGCGATGGTCCGCGCGCCGCACCGTCCTGCACATCATCGCCGAGACCTCCCAGCACTCGGGCCACGCCGACATCATCCGTGAGGCCCTCGACGGCCAGAAGACCATGGGCTGATCGGCGTCCCCGCGGCGACGACGGGGCGCCCCTCCGTCGAGTCAGGTGCCGCGGCCAGCTGCGCTGCTCACGCGATGGTGACCTCGAGGCCGGGGGCCTGCACGTCCACGACTTCCCCTCCGGAGTCGACCGACACCGACACCTCGACGTCACCGACCCGTATCCCCCGCACCGTCGTGGCGCCGAAGGGTGCCGGTCTCATCGGCGCGATCGTGAGACTGCGGTTCGGCGCGTCGGCGGTCAGGCCGAGCGCCACTTCCACCAGCACCCCCGCCGACGCGGCCGCCCAGGCCTGCGGTCGGCACGACGCCGGGTAGGGCACGGGCCGTCCCATGAGGAGCTCGCCACCGAACAGCTCTGGCCACCTGTTCCCGCTCGACGAGGCGACCTCGATCAGGGTCTCGAGCACGCGTCCGGCCTCCTCGGTGAAGCCCTCTCTGGCCAGCCCGAGCGCCACGATGGCGTTGTCATGGGTCCAGACCGAGCCGGTGTGATAGCCGATCGGGTTGTAGGCGGGGTTGTCACGAGAGAGGGTGCGCACGCCTGCGTCCCCGAGCATGTCCGGCGACGTGAGCGTCCGGGCCGTCCGTCGCGCCTCCGGTGCACTGAGCACGCCGCTCCCGAGGACGTGGCCCATGTTGCTGCCCACGCCGTCGACGGGTTCGCCGTCGCCCGCGATCGCCATGGACAGGTACCTGCCGGTCGAGGACTCATCGACCCAGAACAGCTCGCGAACGGTGCCGGTGAGGTCGTCGGCCCATGACCGCCACTCGTCACCGGGTTCGCCCAGCACCGACTCGAGAAGGTGCGCCGCACCGCAGGCTGCCGCGACGGCATACGCCTGCGTCTCCAGCAGAGCGATGGGCCCCATGGCGATCGAGCCGTCGCTGTGGCGCATCGAGTCACCGGAGTCCTTCCAGCCCTGGTTGGCCAGGCCCGAGCCGCTCTCGTCGACGTAGCGGAGCAGCCCGTCACCCTTGTCCGCCTCGGCGCGCATCCAGGACAGGGCAGCCCGCAAGTGAGGAGCGAGCTCCTGGACGACCTGGTCGTCCAGGCCCCAACGCCACGAGTCGTGCAGCAACCCGACCCACAGTGGTGTCGCGTCGACCGAGCCGTAGTAGACCGGCGGCAGCGTCATGCCCGTCACCGGGTCGACGTAGGGGGTCCGTCGGACCTCGTGGAGGATCTTGCCCGGGGCCGACGCCGCGACCGAGTCGGTCGCGGTCGCCTGGCGTCGGGCCAGCGCGCGCAGCGTCCCCCGGGCGAGGTCGGTGCCGAAGGGGAGCATGAAGCGGGCGGCCCACAGGGAGTCGCGACCGAAGAGCGTGAGGTACCACGGCGTCCCGGCTGCCGCGAAGACGTCCCCGGGTGACTCCGGGTCGGTGAGCAGGAGTCCACGCAGGTCGACGAGCGACTGGGTGAGGATCCTGCCCGGGCGGGGGTCCGTGGCCTCGAGCGCGACGTCGTCCCAGTGGATCTCGTCCCAGCCTGCGTCGGTCGCAAAGACCGCGTGACCCATCCGACGGCTCTGCACGCTCGTCTCAAGGGTCGACGAGGCGCCCGGCGCGACCGTCGTCACCCACACCCAGGTCGCGCTGCCGTCCTCGTGGTGGCCGGACCCCTCCGACGCCGTGAACGTCGTGGCGTGCCGCCCGTCCTGCCAGGTCACCCCACCGTCCGTGACCTGCGCGTCAAGGAGGTCCGCACCGGCCCCACCCTTCACCGTCGCCACGTCGGCGCCGTCGGCGCCCAGGCGTATCACCAGCCGCACCTCGACAGGTCCTGCGGCGTGCGAGCTGACGGTCAGGGTCTCGCGCATGCCCTGGTCGACGAGCGTCCGGCCGCGCACGAGCCCCACCGTCGGGTCGGCGCCGAGGTCGCCGAGCGAACGCAGGAGTGTCGAGACCGTCGTCGTCGGACCGGAGCTCCCTGCTGCCAGCCAGGTGGGCCGCTCGTCCTCGACCCGGACCTCCCACAGCGACAGGACGCGCCGGTCGTCGACGAACAGCCCGGTCCCGGGCTCGCCCATGTCGCCATGGCGGTCCGAGACGCTCGTGACGTTGCCCCGCACCGCGATCTCGAGCTCGTGGAGCCACGGCTGCACGTAGCGCGTCATGCTCGCATCCGCTCCCTGCTCTCGGTCCTCGGCGTGGGCGGTGATGCCCTCGGTCGCTTGACAGCCAAACGTGGTCCGGGTCACAGTAGGCACTATAGCGATTTGAAGGTTCAAATTCGATACACATCGTTTTGGGCCCGCAGCCGCACCGCTTCTCACCGTCGAGGAGGTCCCCATGGCGTCACGGCCGTCAGCTCGAAGCCGCGCGACCGTCAACGACGTCGCATCCGCGGCCCGGGTCTCACGCCAGACGGTCTCCAACGCCCTCATGCACCCCGAGCGGGTCAGGCCCGAGACCCTGCGGCGCGTGCACGCGGAGATCGAGCGTCTGGGCTACTCCCCCTCGACGGCTGCCAGCTCCCTGCGCCAGCAAAGGGCCGGTGCCGTGGGCATGGAGCTGACCGGTCTGGGGTCGCAGTCCCTGAGCGACGCCCTCGCGCCGTTCCTGGTCTCGCTCACCATCTGCGCCCCTACTCACGAGTGCCACATCGTGACGTTCGGGTCCGACCAGGACGGCCCCACCCTCGAGCGTTACCGCGAGATGTGGCGCGGCCGCCTCGTCGACGCCTTCGTCATCATGGACACCCACCACGGCGACCCCCGCCCGACGTGGCTGGCCGACCAGGGGATCCCGTTCGCCTCCTTCGGCCGCGTCTGGGACGAGCCCGCCTTCACTGCCTGGGCTGATGTGGACGGGCGCGCCGGCACCGACACCGCGGTGGAGCACCTCGTCTCCGAGGGGTACGGAGCCATCGGCTACCTCGGCTGGCCCTACGGCTCCCTCGTGGGTGACGAGCGCCGCGAGGGCTGGGCCAATGCCACCGCCCGCCACGGTCGCGGCGACCTGAGCCTCCAGGAAACCTCCAACCAGGTCCTCCCCGAGGCCATCGACGCGGCAGGTCGGCTGGTGGACCGCGTCGGCGACGGTGGCGCCATCGTCTGTGCCTCCGACCTGCTCGCCCTCGCCGTCCACCACGTCCTGCTCACCCGTGGACTGAGGCCGGGCCGGGACGTGGGGATCGTCGGCTTCGACGGATCCCAGTCCGCACTCGCCCACGGTCTCACCAGCGTGGCGCAGCCGTTCCGGGCGATCGCCGACGAGCTGCTCACCCAGGTGCACGACCAGCTGACCTCCGCTCCCCAGCCCACCTCCGGCGTCATGCTCACCCCCGCACTCGTCCACCGATCCAGCTCGCATCGCAGACCCACCGCCCCCGCCACCCACCATCAGGAGAAGTCATGAACACCCACCGCGCCCGGCGCTCACGCGCCGCCATCGTCTGTGCCGCAGGCGTCATCCTCTCGCTCGCCGCATGCGGCGGCGGCGGAGGTTTCGAGGAGGACTCCGCTGCCCCGCAGCAGTCGACCGGGCCCTCCAGCTTCCAGATTCTCATCGGCACGTCCGGTGACGCCGAGACCGCTGCTGTCAAGGCTGCCGCGGACGGCTGGGCGAAGAAGACCGGCAACACCGCAGAGGTCATCGTCGCCTCCGACCTCAACCAGCAGCTCGGCCAGGGGTTCGCCGGCGGAACGCCGCCGGACATCTTCTACGCGGACGCTGCCCGCATCGGCGACTTCGCCAAGGCCGGGAACCTGTTCGCCTACGGGGACCAGGTCGCGGACGCGGGCTTCCTCGACAGCCTCGTCAAGACCTACACCTACGAGGACAAGCTCCAGTGCGCGCCCAAGGACTTCTCGACGCTGGCCCTCATCATCAACACCGACCTGTGGACCAAGGCCGGCCTCACCGACGCCGACATCCCCAAGGACTGGGCCGGTCTCGAGGCCGCGGCCACGAAGCTCACGAACGGCAAGGTCACCGGCCTCGTCGTCAGCGGCGAGTGGGCCCGGGTAGGCGCCTTCATGAAGCAGGCGGGTGGCTGGGTCGTCAACGAGGACGGCACCGAGGTCACGGCCGACTCGGCCGAGAACCTCGCCGGGCTGACGCAGGCGCAGAAGCTCCTGAAGTCCGGATCCATGAAGTATGCCAAGGAGGTCGACTCCGGCTGGGGCGGCGAGGCACTGGGCAAGGGCGTTGCCGCGATGACGATCGAGGGCAACTGGATCCGGGGTGCCCTCACCAAGGACTTCCCGAACATCAAGACCAAGGTCGTCGAGCTGCCCGAGGGCCCCGGCGGAAAGGGCACCCTCGTCTTCAGCAACTGCTGGGGCATCGCTGCCAAGTCCAAGTCGCAGGCGGCGGCGGTCGACCTGGTCAAGACGCTGACCTCAACCGAGCAGCAGATGGCCTTCGCCAAGGCGTTCGGCGTCATGCCGTCGACCAAGGAGGGCAGCGAGCAGTACGCCCAGCAGTTCCCGGACAACGCCGCCTTCGCGGCCGGCGGTGAGTACGGTCAGGGCCCGGTCAACGCGCCCGGCTTCGACCCCGTCATGGCCGCGTTCAACACCGACCTCGAGCAGCTGAAGACCAAGGACCCCAAGGCCATCCTCGAGGCCCTCCAGAAGAATGGCGCCTCCGCCCTCGGCGGGAAGTGAGCCATGACCAGTGATGTCGCATCCCGTCGCGGCCGGACAGCCTCCGGCCGCGACGGGACCCGCAAGGGTGATGGCGCGGCGGGCTGGTTGTTCACGGCCCCCATGCTCCTGATCCTCGGTGTCTTCCTGTTCATCCCGGTCCTCATGGCCTTCTACGTGAGCCTGACCAGCTGGAACGGCAACGGATCGCCGTTCACGGGAGGGGAGAACGCGCAGTTCGTCGGGGTCGACAACTACACCTCGCTGTTCGCCGAGGACGGCCTGCGGCGAGAGAACTTCATGCAGAGCATCGGCAACAACTTCTGGTTCGTGTTCTTCGTCGTGCCGCTGCAGACCGCCCTGTCGTTCTTCCTCGCCGTGATCGTCAACAACAAGTTCCTCAAGGGCAAGGGGTTCTTCCGGACCGCGTTCTACTTCCCGTCGGTGACCAGCTCGATCGCGATATCGGTCGTGTTCATCTTCCTGTTCGCGAACTCGGGTGCGGTCAACGCCGTTCTGAGCAAGCTCGGCGTCGACGGGCCGGCCTGGTTCAGCGATGCCCGTGGGCTGTTCCACATCCTCGCCGGCGGCGTCGGTGTGGACGGCGCGCCCGGGTTCGCCGAGGCGGAGGTCCTCGGACGCAGTCTCTGGGACTGGTTCTCCGGGCCCTCGGTCGCCATGTGTGTCGTCATCATCCTGGTCGTCTGGACCACCACCGGAACCTTCATGCTGATGTTCCTCGCAGCGCTCCAGGACGTCCCGGTGGAGGTCGAGGAGGCCGCGATGCTCGACGGCACCACGGGGTGGCAGAAGATGCGTCACGTCACGGTCCCGATGCTCAAACCCGCGTTCTTCCTCGTGACGACCCTCGGACTCATCGGCACGTGGCAGGTCTTCGACCAGATCTACGTGATGGGCAAGGGTGCTCCCGCGAACACCACGCTGACACCGGCGTTCCTGTCCTACAAGCAGTCGTTCACGAGTCTCGACTACGGCACGGGAGCGGCGATCTCGTTCGTCGTCTTCGCACTCATCGTCGCGCTTACCTCGGCCCAGCGGTGGCTCCTGCGCGACCGTGACCCCAAGCCCCGGCGCAAGGCACGCCAGGCGAGCATCGCGGCCTCCAACACCCAGACCGGAGCGAGGAAATGACTCACCGCACCACCACGTGGAAGCTGCTCGTCTTCTACTTCCTGCTCGTCCTCTTCGCCGTCGTCTTCATCTATCCCTTCTTCATCCAGATCGCGACCTCCTTCAAGTCCAACCCCGCTGCGACCGAGAACCCCCTCAGCCTGCTCCCCAACCCCCTCGACCTCGATGCCTGGAAGCGCATCTTCGGAGTGGAGGGCGGCGCTGCGGTTCCCATCCCCACGTGGACGAAGAACTCCTTCCTCGTGGCCACCGTCGTCACCGGTCTGCGGGTCTTCCTCGACAGCCTCGCCGGCTATGCCCTGTCGCGACTGAAGTTCCGCGGTCGCGGGTTCCTGTTCGCGACGGTGCTGGCCGTGATGAGTGTGCCCGGGGTGGCGCTCCTCATCCCCAAGTTCCTCATCGTCAACTACCTCGGCATCTACGACACCTACACCGCGATGATCCTCCCCCTCATCGTCGATGCGGCCGGCGTCTTCATCATGAAGCAGTTCTTCGACTCGATCCCGGTCTCGATCGAGGAGGCCGCCCGGATCGACGGGGCCAGCGTCTTCCGCACCTTCTGGTCGGTGGTGCTCCCCATGGCCAAGCCGGCGCTCATCACCCTGACGATCCTGTCGTTCCAGGGTTCGTGGAACGAGTTCGGCCACTTCCTCGTCGTCACCCAGGACGTCGAGAAGCGCACCCTCGTGACCGGTCTGGCGAGCTTGGCCAGCGGCGAGCTCAGCGCGGGGACGCAGTACCCCCTCAAGCTCGGAGCCGCCCTGCTCACCACCATCCCTGTGGCCATCCTCTTCTTCATCTTCCAGCGCCACTTCACCTCAGGCGCCAACGAGGGCGGGGTCAAGGGCTGAGCCCTGCGCGGCCCAGGACGACCAGACGACAACGAGAGACGCCGGTATGCCGTGAGCTCACGGCATACCGGCGTCGTCGTCTTTCCGACGGAGTCGGGTTACTTCACGAGCGACCGCAGGACGTACTGGAGGATGCCGCCGTTGCGGTAGTAGTCGGCCTCGCCGGGGGTGTCGATGCGGACGACGGCATCGAACTCGATCGGGGACTCGGTGTCGGAGTCCTTGCGGGCGGACACCTTGACCGTCCTGGGCGTGGTGCCGTCGTTGAGTGCGGTGATCCCCGTGATCGAGATCGTCTCGGTGCCGTCGAGGCCGAGCGAGTCGGCGTTCTGGCCCTCAGGGTACTGGAGCGGAATGACGCCCATACCAATGAGATTCGAGCGGTGGATGCGCTCGTAGCTCTCGGCGATGACGGCTCGGACGCCGAGCAGGCGGGTGCCCTTGGCGGCCCAGTCACGCGAGGAGCCCGAGCCGTACTCCTTGCCCGAGAGGATCACCAGCGGCACTCCAGCGGCTTGGTAGGCGGCCGAGGCGTCATAGATCGTCGACTGCTCGCCTGCCTTGACCTCGGGGGTGTCGATGAAGGTCCGGGTGAAGCCACCCTCGACGCCGTCGAGCAGGAGGTTCTTGAGGCGGATGTTGGCGAACGTGCCGCGGATCATGACCTCGTGGTTGCCGCGACGTGAGCCGTAGGAGTTGAAGTCCTTGCGCTCGACACCGTGCTCGGCGAGGTACTTGCCGGCGGGGCTGTCGGCCTTGATCGAGCCGGCCGGGCTGATGTGGTCGGTCGTGACCGAGTCACCGAGCTTGGCCAGGACGCGGGCGTCCTCGATGTCGACCACCGGTGTGGTGTCCATCGACATGCCGTCGAAGTACGGAGGCTTGCGGACGTAGGTCGAGTCCTCCGCCCACTCGAAGGTCTTGCCCTCGGGCGTGGGCAGGCTCTGCCAGCGCTGGTCGCCGGCGAACACGTCGGCGTAGTCGCTGGTGAACATCTCCTTGCTGATGCTCTCGGCGATGACTCGCTCCACGTCGGCGGGGGCCGGCCACAGGTCCTTCAGGAAGACCTCCGTGCCGTCGGTGTCAACGCCCAGCGGCTCGATGTCGAAGTCGAAGTCCATCGTCCCGGCCAGCGCGTAGGCGATGACGAGCGGCGGCGACGCGAGGTAGTTCATCTTCACGTCGGGGTTGATGCGCCCCTCGAAGTTGCGGTTGCCCGACAGCACCGAGACGACGGCGAGGTCGTGGTCGTTCACCGCCTGGCTCACCTCGTCGATGATCGGACCCGAGTTGCCGATGCAGGTCGTGCACCCGTAGCCAACGAGGTGGAAGCCGAGCTTCTCGAGGTAGGGCCACATGCCGGCCTTCTCGTAGTAGCCGGTGACGACCTTGGAGCCGGGCGCCATCGAGGTCTTGACCCAGGGGGCGACGGTGAGGCCGCGCTCGACGGCGTTCTTGGCGAGCATGGCGGCGGCCATCATGACCGACGGGTTCGAGGTGTTGGTGCACGACGTGATCGAGGCGATCGCCACGATGCCGTGGTCGACCTCGGTCGCCTGACCGTTGATCGTGATCGGGACCTTCTTGTTCGGGCGGTCGCTGCCGTTGCCCTGGTCGGCCGGCTTGTCGCCACCGTTGCGACCCTCGGGCGAACCCTGTGGAGTCGGGTCGCTCGCGGGGAAGGACGAGGCCAGGCCGTCGTCACCCTCCTCGTGCGCCACGTAGGTCGGAAGCACCTTGCGGAACGACTCCTTGGCGTCGGTCAGGGCGATGCGGTCCTGCGGACGCTTCGGGCCGGCGATCGACGGGACGACCGTCGACAGGTCGAGCTCGAGGCGCTCGGAGTAGCGCGCCTCCGCAGAGGCGTCCAGCCACATGCCCTGTTCCTTGGCGTAGGCCTCGACGAGCGCGAGCGACTCCTCGGAGCGACCCGTCAGGCGCAGGTAGTCCAGCGTGACCGAGTCGATGGGGAAGATCGCGCAGGTCGAGCCGAACTCCGGGCTCATGTTGCCGATCGTCGCGCGGTTGGCCAGCGGCACGGCCGAGACACCCTCGCCGTAGAACTCGACGAACTTGCCGACGACGCCGTGGGCGCGCAGCTGCTCGGTGATCGTGAGGACGACGTCGGTCGCGGTCGCACCGGCCGGGATCTCGCCGGTGAGCTTGAAGCCGACGACGCGCGGGATGAGCATGGAGACGGGCTGGCCGAGCATGGCCGCCTCGGCCTCGATGCCGCCGACGCCCCACCCGAGGACGCCGAGGCCGTTGACCATCGTCGTGTGCGAGTCGGTGCCCACGCAGGTGTCGGGATAGGCGACGACGCCGGTCTCGGTCTCCCGCGTCATGACGGTGCGGGCGAGGTGCTCGATGTTGACCTGGTGGACGATGCCGGTGCCCGGAGGGACGACCTTGAAGTCCTCGAAGGCGGTCTGGCCCCAGCGCAGGAACTGGTAGCGCTCGCCGTTGCGCTCGTACTCGATGTCGACGTTGCGCTCGAAGGCGTCGGCGCGGCCGAAGACGTCGATGATGACGGAGTGGTCGATGACCATCTCGGCGGGGCTCAGCGGGTTGATCTTGGCCGGGTCGCCACCGAGGTCGGCAACGGCCTCGCGCATGGTGGCGAGGTCGACGATGCAGGGCACCCCGGTGAAGTCCTGCATGAGGACGCGAGCGGGCGTGAACTGGATCTCGGTGTCGGGGTCGGCGTTCTCGTCCCAGGCGCCCAGCGCACGGATGTGGTCGGCGGTGATGTTGGCGCCGTCCTCGGTGCGCAGGAGGTTCTCGAGGAGGACCTTGAGGCTGTAGGGAAGCGTCTCACTGCCCTCGACCGCCGCGAGGCGGTAGATCTCGTAGGCGTTCTCGCCCACCTGGAGTTCGCCGTGTGCCTTGAAGCTGTCAGTGCTCGTCACGAGCCTGCTCCTTCCGCGCGTCATCGCGTGTGTCGGTCCACCAAATTATCTTGACGTCAAGATACTAGCGGAGGGGCCTTCCTGTCCAACCTTCCCACGCCGGAAACGACCATGGGCGGCGCGGCCCCGGCCCGTCAGGCCTGGTCCCTCTCGAAGATCGCCACGCACTCGACGTGGTGCGTCATGGGGAAGGCGTCGAACGCCCTCAGGGAGACGAGCGCGTAGCCGCGCTCCATGAGGTATGCCGTGTCGCGGGCCAGCGCTGCCGGGTCACAGGCGACGTAGGCCAGGGCGCGTGGCGCCAGCGAGACGACGGCTCCGATGACCGCCTTGCCGGCTCCCGTGCGAGGGGGGTCGAGCACCACCACGTCGGCAGTGGGCGGCATGGCGCTGTTCGGCCGGCGGGGCGCACTTCGACGGCGACCGCCCTTGCGCGAACCGGCCACGCGCCCTGTCGACTCGACACCGAAGACGTGGTCGACCCGGCCCTGGACGTAGTGGACCCACGGAGTGGACTCCACGTTCAGCCGCGCCTGGGCGACGGCGGTGGCGTCCGACTCGACGGCGATGACCTGGCCGCCCTCCCCCACTGCTTGTGCCAGGGCGGAGGTGAAGACCCCGACGCCCGCATAGAGGTCGAGGCAACGCTCACCCGCTCGGGGGTGCAGCCCGTCAATGACAGCGTCGACGAAGGTGGCGGCGGCGCCGGGATGGACCTGCCAGAAACCGCGTGCGCTCACGTCGAACTTCCGCGAGAGCGACTGCGCCGCAACGCTTTCCGTCACGACCGGGACCATGGGCTCATCCGAGGGGATGCGCACGACGACCGCCGCACCCTCGCTGGGAGCGATGACGTCGACCGCCTTCTCACCCGCCCAATGACCGTGCAGCACACCGGTGCCGACGACTCGATCGGCGGCGATGAGGCAGTCGTCGATCGTCAGGACGTCATGACTGCGGTGCCGCCGCATGCCCGCCCGTGCATCGGGGCCCACGGCGAACTCGGCTCGGGTGCGCCAACGCAAACCGTCCGTGTCACCTGGCACCGGCTCGACCACGACCTCGCGCTCGACGTGGGCCAGGCGCTGCAGCTGTTCCGCCACGACCGCTGCCTTGAGGCGCCGTTGCTCGGCGAGCTCGACGTGCTGGAAGTCGCAGCCACCGCACAGTCCGGGGCCGGCATACGGGCAGGGCGGTTCGACCCGGTGAGGTGAGGGATCGACGACCTCGACGGCATCGGCACGCAGGAAGCGGTCGCCGGCGCCACCCTCGGTGATGCGCACACGGACGCGCTCCCCGGGGATCGCGTGCCGCACGAAGATGACGCGACCCTCGTGCCGCGCGACGACGAAACCACCATGCGCGATCGGCCCTGCGTCGACGACGACCTCGTCGCCGACCGTGAGGCCTGCCTCGCTCATCCCTCGCCGCGTCGCACGTCGCCGGCCACGGGGCCGTCCAGGCGTTCCTCGACACCTGCGGAGGACACCAGCTGCCACGGCACGCTGGCCACCATGACCCCCGGGGTGAAGAGGAGCCGCCCCTTGAGCCGCAGCGCGCTCTGGTTGTGCAGCGCCTGCTCCCACCAGTGCCCCAGGACGTACTCGGGGATGTAGACCACGACGATGTCACGCGGGTTGCCGGACCGGATCGACTTCACGTAGTCGACGACCGGGCGGGTCACCTCGCGGTAGGGGCTGTCGAGGGCCTTGAGGGGGATCGGGATGTCGCGGCGGTCCCACTCGGCCTGCAGTGCCTTGGTCTCGTCGGGGTCCACGTCGACGGTCAGTGCCTCGAGCATCGAGGGTCGGGTGGCCCGCGCGTAGGCGAGCGCCCGCAGCGTCGGCTTGTGGATCTTGGACACGAGCACGATGGCGTGAACCCTTGACGGCAGGAGCTGCTGCCTGGTGTCGCCCTCGTCGACGCGCAGCTCGTCGCGCACCCGGTCGTAGTGGCGCCTCACCCGCATCATGAGGAAGTAGAGGACGGCCATGGCGGCCATCGCGTAGCCGGCACCGTGCAGGAACTTCGTCGCGAGGACGACGAGGAGGACCAGGCCACACATCACCGCACCCACGCCGTTGATGATCCGGCTGCGCTGCATGCGTGCCCGCGTCCGAGGGTTCCGCTCGACCGCGAGGTGGCGGTTCCAGTGACGGACCATGCCGACCTGGCTCAGGGTGAACGAGACGAAGACACCGACGATGTAGAGCTGGATGAGCTTGGTGACCTGCGCGTCGTAGAGCGCGATGAGTACCGCCGCAGCGCCGGCCAGGATGAGGATCCCGTTGGAGAACGCGAGCCGGTCGCCCCTGGTGTGGAGCTGACGCGGCAGGAAGCCGTCCTTGGCGAGGATCGAGCCGAGGACCGGGAAGCCGTTGAACGCCGTGTTGGCCGCGAGGAAGAGGATGAGCCCGGTGACGACGGAGACGAGGACGACGCCGGGGAGGAAGCCGTCGAAGACCGCCTTGGAGACCTGCCCCATGACGGTGTCCTGCACGTGCCCCTCGCCGACCGGCTGACCGTCGCGGAGCAGCTGGGTCGCGGGGTCCTCGGCGATCTTGACACCGGTCCACCGGGCGAGAGCCACCATCGAGACGAGCATGGTGATGGCGAGGCCACCCATGAGGAGCAGCGTCGTCGCCGCGTTGCGGCTCTTCGGCTTCTGGAACGCAGGCACTCCGTTGGAGATCGCCTCGACCCCCGTGAGCGCCGCACAGCCGGACGAGAACGCCCGCAGCAGCAGGAACGCCATCGCGGCTGTGCCCAGGGCGCCCATGCCGGGCTCGGGGGCGAAGCTCGAGCTCCGCACTCTCGGCGAGCGGCAGGGTCCCGGCGGCCTCCCGGAAGAACCCGATGACCGCCATGCCGAGAATCGTCAACATGAAGAGGTAGGTCGGGAGCGCGAAGGCCTTGCCGGACTCCCGGACCCCGCGCAGGTTCATGGCGGTGAGGAGGACGACGATCGTCACGGCCGCGGCCACCTCGTGCCCGCGCAGGAACGTGAAGGCCGATGCGGCGTTCTGGACACCGGCCGAGACCGACACCGCGACGGTGAGGACGTAGTCGACGAGGAGGGCGCTGCCCACGGTGAGGCCGGCCTTGGGCCCGAGGTTGACGCTCGCCACCTCGTAGTCGCCACCACCGGACGGGTAGGCATGGACGTTCTGGCGGTAGCTGAGGACGACGACGGCCATGACGACGACGACGCCGAGGGCGATCTCCCAGGAGTGGGTGGCGGCCAGCGCACCGCCGGCGAGGCCGAGGGTGAGCAGGATCTCGTCCGGGGCGTAGGCCACGGACGACAGGGCGTCGCTGGCGAAGACGGGGAGGGCGAGGCGCTTGGGGAGGAGGGTCTCGCCGAGCCGGTCCGAGCGCATGGCCCGCCCGAGGATGACGCGTTTGACCACGCGACCTGAGGAACTCACGACGGCCACTCTATGCATCCGCACGCCCCGTTGCGCCCATGGTTCGCCGGTGTAGCGTCGGAGCGTGCATTTCGTCATCATGGGCTGCGGCCGCGTCGGTGCCTCGCTGGCCCGAGCCCTCGAGCGGGCCGGCCACGAGGTCGCGATCATCGACCAGGACGAGTCGGCCTTCCGCCGGCTGGGTGCGTCCTTCGAGGGGCGGCGCGTCGTCGGTGTCGGCTTCGACCGGGACACGTTGCGAGAGGCCGGGATCGAGGAGGCCTACGCGTTCGCGGCCGTCTCGAGCGGTGACAACTCCAACATCCTCGCGGCGCGGGTCGCCCGCGAGAAGTTCGGCGTCGAGAACGTCGTCGCCCGCATCTACGACCCCGGTCGTGCCGAGATCTACCAACGGCTCGGCATCCCCACGGTGGCGACGGTCAAGTGGACGAGCGACCAGGTCCTCCGACGGCTGCTCCCCCAGGGCCACGTCCCGGAGTTCACCGACCCCAGCGGTCGGGTGGTCATCGCGGAGATGCCGGTCAACCCTGCCTGGGTGGGTCGTCGCGTCTTCGATCTCGAGGCCGTCGTCGGTGGACGGGTCGCCTACCTCACCCGTCTCGGCGAAGGGCTCATCCCCACGAGCGAGACCGTCCACCAGGACGGCGACCTCCTCCACTTCTCGCTCGACCGCGCCCGCCTCTCCGAGGCCGAGCGAATCCTCGACGCCGCTCCCCCGGCCTAACCGACAGCAAGGACCACCACGCATGCGCGTCGTCATCGCCGGAGCCGGGAGTGTCGGTCGCTCCATCGCCCGCGAGCTCATCCGCAACGGACACCAGCTCCTCCTCATCGACCGGGACGCTGACGGCGAGCGGGTCGCCAAGGTCGCCGACGCGGCCTGGCTCCAGGCCGATGCCTGCGAGCTGAGCGCCCTCACCGAGGCCGGTGTCGCAGACTGCGACGTCGTCGTCGCGGCCACCGGGGACGACAAGACCAACTTGGTCGTTTCGCTGCTCGCCAAGACGGAGTTCGGCGTCCCGCGGACGGTGGCCCGCGTCAACAACCCCAAGAACGAGTGGATGTTCGACGACGCCTGGGGTGTCGACGTCGCCGTCTCGACCCCACGCCTCATGACCGCACTCATCGAGGAGGCCGTCTCAGTCGGCGACCTCGTGCGCATCTTCGAGTTCCAGCAGGGTCACGCCGCGATGGTGGAGATGACCTTGCCCGAGGGCAGTCCGTATGCCGGCACGCGCGTCGGTGACATCGCCTTCCCTCCCGACACGGTCCTGACCGCGATCATCCGCGGCGGCGCCCCGATCGCGCCCAGCCGTGACGACGCCCTGGAACCGCTCGACGAGCTGCTGTTCATCACGACGACCGACGGCGAGTCAGACCTCGAGTCGATGCTCAGCCCCGGCACCCGGCAGAAGCGTCAGCTCGACGACTGAGCGACCTCGGGGTCGAGCTGTTGGGGCGTGTTGCCACGGACGAGCAGCCAGCCCATGACCGCCACTCCCGCGAGCCACAACGGCCAGCCCAGGACGATCTTGGCGACGCCCAGCGCCTCGACCTGCGCGGCGAGGTAGAGGGGGATCTGGATCGAGAGCCGCACGACGTAGACCCCCACGAGAACCCACGACAGGCGCGAGCAGACTCGCACCATGCCGGCGTCCCGACGCCAGCCGAACGGGTCGTCGGCGACGCGCGGGTCGCCGGCTCCGACGAGGAAGCCCACCGCGGGCCATTTCACGAGGATCGAGACCACGGTGCCGACGAGGTAGGCGCCCGAGAGCAGCATGCCGGGCAGGAAGGCATCCTCGGCCCTGCCGCTGCGCATGGCGAAGAACGCCGCCAGTCCGGTGGCGATGACAGCCCCGAAGACGTGCTGCAGGCTGGAGCGCTGCACGATCCGGACGACCGCGAGGACGACCGCCACGCCGACAGCGGTCCAGACGGCCAGCTGCAGGTCCTGACGCCAGCTCCAGAGCGCGATGAACGCGATGGTCGGCAGGGCCGTCTCCAGGGAGCCACGCCAGCCACCGAGGGCCGCGGACAGCCGCCGCCGGATGAGCTGCTCGACCGTCTGAGCTGCAGCCCTCTCGTCCGCGGTCACCTCAGCGCTCACTTGGTCGCGACGATCTGGTAGGTCGGGTTGAAGATCGTGGGCTGTCCCTTGGCCTTGGCGATACGCCCCTGCGCGGTGAGGAAGACGCCAGGCTCGATCCCGGCGATGCGTCGACGGCCGATCCAGACGAGGTTGACCGAGCGTTCACCGTCGAAGAGCTCAGCGACGAGCACCGGCATGCCCTGGCGCGGCGGCATGGTGATGCAGCGGATGCAGCCCGCGACGGTGGCCTCCCGGCGCTCGACCAGCTTGCCTGCGCACGCGACTGCGGCGCCGGGGTCGGAGATCGTCCGCTGGCGGATCTCGTCGGCCTCGAGCTGGGTCTCGGTCCGGGTGAGGTCTCGCAACCGCTCCTTGAGGCCCATCAGCGCACCTCGGTGATCTCGGGCCCGCGTTCGAACGGGTTGAGGTCGTCGGTCGACGTCGGGGTCTCCTCCGCGTCGGGCGCGGCCGGCATCGGTGCGGCCTCCTCCTGCGGCAGGCTCAGCGGAAGCAGCTCCCGCGGCGCCATCGGGTCGCTGCCGCGCACCACGACGGTCTCGCGGAAGATCTCGAGCAGCTTCTGGGCGGCCGGCTCGTCGATGGCCCCACGGCCGGAGATGACTCCGCGCAGGAACCACCGGGGTCCGTCGACGCCGATGAAGCGCGCCGGGGCGAAGACGGTGCGTCCATCCGGGCCCGCACTGGGCATCCGGGTGCGGAGCTCGGTGCCGAACTCGGTGTGCTCGACGTCCGCCGTGCCGCCCTGGGCCTCGATCGCGACCGCGATCTCGGAGCGGATCTGGGCCCACAGGCCACCCGATCGTGGCGCCGCGAACGCCTGGAGCTGCAGCGCGGACTCGCCCACGACAGCGGTCGCCGCGATGACGTTCTGCTGCTCCTGGTCGATCTCGAGGCGCAGCTCCATGCCCTCCGTGCCGCTGATGCGCAGCGAGCCCAGGTCGAGCCGGCCGTCGTCGTCGTCGACCTCGGTCGCGTCGAACGGTCCGGCCGAGCGGTCCACGGGCTCGTCGGCAACGATCTGCGCCGAGCCCTCGGTCACGTCGTCCGACGCGTCCTCGGAGGCGTCGGTGTCGGTGTCGGGGTCGACTGCAGACTCTGCCTCGACGGCCGTCTCTGCGTCGGCCTTGCGCCGGCGAAAGATGCTCACGGTGTGGTCACTTCCTCGAAGGTGTCTGGAGGCGTCGTGCCGAAACCTCCGGTGGATCCGTGTCCAGTGTCCCCCCGGACGCTGTCCGGCAGCGAGTCGGCCTCGCTGAAGTCGGCGTGGAGATGTTCCTGGACGACGATCTGGGCGATGCGGTCCCCCACCGCGACGGTGAACGCCTCGTAGGGGTCCAGGTTGACGAGGTTCACGAGGATCTCGCCGCGGTATCCGGAGTCGATCGTCCCGGGAGCATTGACGACGGTCACGCCGTGTCGTGTCGCGAGGCCGGAGCGCGGGTGGACGAGCCCCACCGTGCCCGGCGGCAGGGCGATCGCGATCCCCGTCGGGACGAGTGCTCGCTCACCGGGGGCGAGCGTCACCGAGGCCACTGCGGTGAGGTCCGCCCCGGCGTCGCCGTCCGACGCGTATGCCGGCATGCGGGCTTCCGGAGTGAGCCGCCGAAAATCGACCGGAATGCGAGAAGGGCCAGTCACGGGGACTGACCCTATCTCGGACGCAGGCGTGGCCGACCACGGTCGGACCACGCGGGACGTGCGTGGCGCACTGGTCAGGCAGCGCACTCGCGGCAGACCATCTGGCCGGCCTTCTCGCTCGCCAGCTGGCTGCGGTGGTGCACCAGGAAGCACCGCGAACAGGTGAACTCGTCGGCCTGACGCGGGATGACCCGCACCGACATCTCCTCACCGGAGAGATCTGCTCCTGGGAAGCTCGAACCCCTCGGCCTGCTCGGTCTCGTCGACGTCGACGCTGGAGGATCGCTTGTCGTTGCGACGCGTCTTGAGCTCCTCGATGGAGTCCTCCGACAGCTCATCGTCAGTCTTGCGTGGGGCGTCGTAATCGGTCGCCATGGCTCTCCTTCCACAAAGTCGTCTGGCCGCTCACCGACGAGCTGTCGGTTGCTGGCATCCCTGCTGGCCCAGTCAACGCACGGAGCGTCGATTTTGTGCCCGTGCGAGCGGCGATTGTGCACCATCTGAGCCCTGAGCGCCACAGCGGACCTGAGACTAGCCCCTGAGGTGCCTTCTGGTGCCGTCTTCGACAAGGTCCGGGAAGGCCGGGGCGAGTCCAGGGGCACAGGCCGAGGTCAGCGCTTCGCCCGGACCGTCCAGCCCACCGACCACCGCACCTGCCTCGGCGGCGACGAGCCACCCGGCCGCGAGATCCCACGGGTTGAGACCGGTTTCGTAGTAGGCGTCGACCAGACCGGCTCCCACCGCACAGAGGTCGAGGGCGGCGCTGCCGATCCGACGGATGTCACGCACCTGCGGAAGGAGGTCGAGCAGGAGCTGGGCCTGTCGCTCGCGGCGCTCCGCGGCATACCCGAAGCCGGTGGCGACGAGTGCCTGACCGACGTCGGTGCACCCCGTGGGGGTGAGCGAGCGTTCGTCGCCGCCCGGGCGGACGACCAGCGACCCCGCACCCGCCCGGGCCCGGTAGAGCTCGTCCGTGACGGGGTTGTAGACCGCCCCGACGAAGGGGCGCCACGCACCGTGCGTCGTCGGGTCACCGACGACCGCGGCGACGGACACGGCATACGCGGGTATGCCGTAGAGGTAGTTGACCGTGCCGTCGATCGGGTCGATGACCCAGGTGATCCCGGAGGTGCCGGTCGCTCCCCCGCTCTCCTCACCGAGGACGGCGTCATCGGGCCGGCTCTCGCGCAGCCGGGCGATGAGGTGGTCCTGCGAGCGCTGGTCCATGACGGTCACGACGTCGGTCGCGCTCGACTTGGTCGATGCGACCTCGACGGCGTCCGGTCGTTCGTCGACGACGAGGCGACCGGCGGATCGTGCCACGTCGGCGGCGAGCGCCTCGAGGACCTGCGCCAGGGAGTCGTCGGGGAGGGTGAGGTCGGGCGAGGTCGATGACATGTCAGTCCCGTCCACAGAGAGCCGGCAGCGCCGCCCGGAGGTTGGGGCAGCAGCCCGGGTCACAGGTCGACGGTCGCACGTCGCCGCCATCCGCATGGGCGGGGATGACGACCTCGCCGCGTGCCTGCGCCGCGCGCTCCTGGAGCAGGTCGACGAGGGCTTCGACGAAGAGGGGATGGGTTCCTGCCGTCGGGACGCGCACGAGACGCACACCGAGCCGGTCGGCCGTCTCGCGGGCCTCTCGGTCGAGGTCGTTGACGACCTCCATGTGGTCGGACACGAAGCCGATCGGGGCGAGCACGACAGAGGTGACGCCCTCGGCGGCCAGCTCCTCGATGCGGTCGTTGACATCGGGCTCGAGCCACGGGGTGCGCGGGCTTCCCGAGCGTGAGCAGAAGACCAGCTCCTGCTCGAGGGTCACGCCGGTGCGTTCGGCGAGCCCCTGGGCGATGAGATGCCCCGCTCGGAGGTGCTGCTCGACATAGAGGTTGCCGTCGCCGTCGCCCGGTCCTGACGTGTCGTCCATCGCCTCGGGCACCGAATGCGTGACGAAGAGCAGCCGAGTGGTCGGGAGGTCCGCGGCGTCGATCACGCCCACGGCCTCGACGAGGTGCTCGGTGTTGACGGCGATGAAGCCGGGGTGCAGGGCGTAGGGCCGCACCTTGTCGATGTCGAGGTCGACCGCCGCGAGGCCGAGCTCCTCGGTGGCCGCGGCGAGGTCCTCGCGGTACTGGCGGCACCCGGAGTACGACGAGTAGGCCGACGTGACGACGACGCAGATGCGCAGGTGGCCCTGCGCCCGGGCCGCGCGGAGGGTGTCGGTGACGAACGGCTCGCTGTTGCGGTTGCCCCAGAGCACGGGGACCGTCGAGCCGCGACGGGTCAGCTCGGTCTGCATCGCCGCGATGAGCTGCCGGTTCTGTCCGTTGATCGGGCTGGCACCCCCGAAGTGGTGGTAGTGCGTCGCCACCTCCTGAAGCCGGTCCTCAGGGACGTCCCGTCCGGCTGTCACGCGTCGGAGGAACGGCATCACCTCGTCGGGTGCTTCGGGACCTCCGAACGAGAGCAGGAGCACGGCGTCGTAGGGGGCGAGTGCGTCGTCATCGGACCTGGTCGGCATGGTTCCAACCTAACGAGCCCCGGATCGCTGCTCACGACCGGCGTGGGCTGCTTTGTCGAAGGCGTCAAGGGTGGCACAGTCGTGGGTGACCAGTCCACAGCCCGGGAGTTCACTGATGCAGGACCTTCGTCTCATCGGCGTCCACGAGGACGGCGCGCACGTCCTCCTGTCCGACGCCGAGGGCAAGCGCTACCGCGTGCCGCTCGACGAGGCGATGCGCGCTGCCGCCCGGCGGGACCGCCCCCGGCTCGGCCAGCTGCAGATCGAGATCGACGGAGGCCTCCGGCCACGCGACGTGCAGTCGCTCATCCGGTCCGGCCTGTCGACGGAGGAGGTCGCGGACCGCGCCGGCTGGACCGTCGAGAAGGTCCAGCGGTTCGAGGGCCCCGTCCTCGCCGAGCGCGAGCACATCGCCAACCAGGCCCGGGCCTGCGTCATCGGCACCTCACGCACCGACTCGGTGACGGGTGCCGGGCGGGGCTCGGTCAGCAGCGCGGGGAGCGAACAGACCCTGGGGAACCGTGCGGACGAGCGCTTCAAGGAGCGCGGGGTCCCCGCCGAGCTGGTCCGTTGGGACTCGTCGCGCCTCGACGACGGCCAGTGGACGGTCACCGCCCTCTTCCCGGCCGGCGGCCGTGAGCGCACCGCGTCGTGGCGCTTCGACCCGCGCCTGCGCTCACTCGTGCCCGGCAACGACGAGGCGCGCTGGCTGAGTGAGGAGTCCTCTGGCGACTCTGCCATCCCGACTCCCCACGTGGCCACCAACTCCAACCGCGCCAGCGCCGTGTTCGACGTCGAGGCCGAGGGAGGCGTCGAGGACGAGAAGCCGACCCGGCGGGCGAAGTCGCGCGAGCCGATCGACCTCATGGCCGCCATGCGCGAGCAGTCCACCCGCAGCCGGCGTGGGCGCCGCCGCCCTTCACCCACGCACACGCCCGTCGAGGAGTCGCCACGCGAGGACGCGCTCCCCCTCGAGGACCTCGTGATGGACACCGCCGACGCCCCGGAACCCCCGGCCGCCCGCGGCGAGCACCCGATGGCCGCACACCTCGACGAGCGCGCCCCCGACGACGACGCCGCCCCGGCCAACATCCACCACCTGCCCCCCAGCACGGTGGACGACGCCGTCGACGACCCCGAGCCCGACCCCATCGAGACCCACGACGCCAAAGCCGAGGACGAGCCCGCCACCGAGGAACCAACCCCGACGGTGCCGGCGGCGCCGAAGCCGGCCGCTCGCAAGACCTCCGGCCGCAAGGGCCGACCGAGCGTCCCCAGCTGGGACGACATCATGTTCGGCGGAGGCCGCGGCAGCAACAGCTCCTGACCCAAGTCGAGATCGGGCGACACGCCGATCAGAGGGGCCGAACCTGAGCATGTCCCCCGACCTCGACCCCCTGAGCGTCGACAGCGGCACGTGACACGCACCTGGGAGTGGGCACATGCCGGTTCGCCGCCGGCTGGGCCTGGCGGGAGCCGGGAGTGCGCTCAGCGCGCGAGCGGCGGATGGGACTGCGGCGAACCGGCATGTGCCCGCGACCCACAAAGCCGAGCAAGCGGCATACGCGAAAGTCAGTCGCGCGGGGGCACCGCACAGACGTCGAGGTCGAAGGGGAGGACGTCGGGAGTGGCGGAGGCCATGCGCGCCGCGTGGCTGCTCATGCGTCGCATGTAGTGGCGCCGGCAGAGGACCTCGTACTCGACCGAGGCGTCGGTCGCACTCGCCGTGTCCCCGACGACGACCTGCTCGCCCTCGACGACCATGACCCCGTCGATGATGCGGGCGTTGTGGGTGGCGCGGGCGCCGCACCAGCAGAGCGCGGCCACCTGCAGCACCTGCACCCGGTCGGCGAGCTCGAAGAGGCGCTTCGAGCCCGGGAAGAGCTCGGTGCGGAAGTCCGCCGTGATGCCGAAGCAGTTCACGTCGATGCCGAGCTCGTCGACGATCCTGGCCAGCTGCTCGATCTGGGCCGCGGTGTAGAACTGCGACTCGTCACAGATGAGGTAGTCGGCGCGCTGGCCGTGGGTGAGGTGCTCGACGACGACGTCCCAGAAGTCGAGGTCGTCGCTGACCTCGTGGGCCTGGGTGGAGAGACCGAGCCGCGACGACAGGACCGACTCGCCCATCCGGTCGAGCTTGGTGAAGATCAGACCCACCCGGGCTCGCGCCCGGTGGTTGTGGTCCATCTGGAGCGCAAGCGTCGACTTGCCGCAGTCCATCGTCCCGGAGAAGAACACGAGCTCAGCCACGAGGCGACACCCTAGATCGACCTCGGCGCGACATGGAACATCGGCACGGGCACCTCGTCGTCCGTGAGCGATCCGTGCAGGCCGACGAGGGCCAGCAGCGCCGGCCGGTGGTGGCGGGAGTCGACGACGGCGTGGGCGTCGCGCATGGCGACGACGACGTCCCCGATCCGGGCGAGGTGCTCGTCGTGCACGGCCCCGAACAGGCCGCCGCCGACCGCCTCGTCGCGTGACAACACCCACGCGAAGTCGCCCACTCGGGCCCGCCACGTCGCGAGCACGTCGTCCACGGCGCCAGCCTCGCAGTAGAGCTGTGGCGCCCTCGGCTCTCCCCCGGTGTGCCGCACCCCCGCGGCGAGCTCGGGGTCGTGGGCGACGTCGACCCGGTTGGCCATGGGGACGTCGACCATGCCGTGGTCGGCCGTGATCGTGAGAGAGCAGTCCGAGGGCAGGCCGTCGGCCAGCCGAGCGAGGGCCCGGTCGATCGTCTCGAGCTCGTCACCCCACTGCCAGGACTCGCAGCCGTGGACGTGGCCGACCTTGTCGAGGTCGCCCCAGTAGAGATAGGTGAGCGTCGTCCCCGGCGTCCGTGCGTGGGCGAGCGTCGCGTCGACCCGGGCGTCGAGCTCCTGCGCCGCGACGAAGCGCCCACCGCGCAGCGCTGCCCGGGTCAGGCCGGAGCCGTCGAAGAAGCCGGGACCGGTGCGCATGACGTCGACTCCCGCGGCTGCGGCCTTCTCGAACCACGTGTCCCGTGGCTGCCAGCGCTCGGGGACCGGTCCGTCCTCCCACGAGAAGCTCGTTGAGCAGCCGGTCCTCGCCGGGCACGAGCACCTCGAAGCCGACCATGCCGTGCGCGCCCGGCACCAGGCCGGTGCCGAACGACCCCATCGACACCGGTGTCGTCGACGGGAAGCCGCTCGTGATGCGCAGCCCGTCACCGAAGAGGGAGCGCAGCCACGGCGCGTGTCCACCCCGACGCCGGAGCAGGTCGTAGCCGAGTCCGTCGACGAGCACGACGACGGCGCTGCGGGCGGGAGGCAGGACCCAGCGGGGTCCGCCGCCGCGGAGGCCGATCGATGCAGCGATCGAGGGCAGGACGTCGGCTAGGCCGCCCCCGGCGTAGGCCGGTGCCGGGACCCCTGACAGCGCAGACGTCGTCGGAGCCGTCGGTGCCGTGGATGCTGTGGATGGCTCGTATGCCGCCGCGCGCCTCGCGCGTGAGTGCCGCGGCTTCCGCGGCGTGCGCGGCTCCGGCTGCGCGGGCTCGGTCACTGGCCGAGCGAGCCCGAGAGCTCGTGCGCGAAGGCGATGGCCTGTTGGAGGGCCGCGTCACCGTCCGCCGTGGCGGAGACCCGCAGCGCGAGGTCGTCGCTGGAGATGGTGCCGTCGTAGCCGTGGTCGGCGTCGCACCCGGGGTCGCCACAGGTCGCCGGGAGCAGGTCGACCCGGCTCACGGCGCCCCAGCCCAGCGTCAGGGTCAGCTCGCGTCCGAGCGATCCGGGCACGTAGTTCTGCGGGTCGGCGACGACGTGGGTGAGCATGACGCCGCGGACCGCGGACAGCGGGATGCTCTCGGTCGTGGCGGTGGCGACCTCCTGCCCACCCGGACCGGCGACGTCGCCGTCGCCCTCGACGCCGGCACCCGGACTCCCGGCGTCGGTCACGCCGGCGCCGGCAGCCTCATCCGCGTGGTCGTCGGCGTGGGCGATGACGAGCCGTGAGGGGGTGAGCACGAGGACGGTGACGTGCCGACGGATGACGTCACGGTCGAAGGTCGTCTCGAGGTGGACGAGGTGTGAGCGCACCTGCTCTCCGGCCAGCGCCGCAGCGACGACATCGCCGACGAGCGCCGGGTAGTAGCCCGCTCGCTCGATCGCCGCAGTGAGGTCCACCGGCAGGGTGGGGACGTCGAACGAGCGCATCATGTCGCCCATTCTGCCGCACCGACCCGGCCGCGCCCGCCCGTGCACGGGTCACACCCACCCCCGACACCGGGCTCAGGTGAGCGAGCGACGCCCCGGGTCCGTGCGCCGGGCCGTCGGCGCGAGGGTCACCTCGGCCCCGAGCACCTCGACCCCGCCGGGGTGGGCGTTGACCGGGTTGAGGCGCAGCGAGGCGATCTCGGGCATGTCGTCACTGATGACGGACACGCGGGCGATGAGGTCGGCGAGCGCCGCGCGGTGCACCGGCGTGGAGCCACGGTGGCCGTGCAGCACGGGGGCCGCCTTGACCGACGAGATCAGCTCGGAGACGGCGACGTCGGTGAGTGGCGGGATGCGGTGGGCGATGTCGTCGAGCAGCTCGGTCGGCAGGCCCGCGACACCGAAGCTCACGACGGGACCGAAGAGCGGGTCCTCGTCCGCGGTGACGACGCAGGCCACGCCCGGGGTCGCCATGCGCTGCACCTCGAGCTGCCCGGCAGCCAGGGGCGAGAGGCGCTCGCTCAGCGAGGCCCAGGCCTCGCGCACCGACTGCTCGCCAGCGAGGTCGACGCGCACCCCGGTGATGCCGCCCTGGTGACGCAGCATCGGTGCCGTGGACTTGAGCACGACCGGGTAGCCGATGTCGTCGGCCGCCTCGACGGCTTCCTCGACGGTCGACACCCGCCGGGAGGGCCACACCTCGATGCCGTATGCCGTGAGGAGGGCGAACGTCTCGTCAGGGTCCAGTCGTCGTCCCTCCGGACTCACCGACAGCACCGTCTGGACGACGTCCTCGGCCACGCGCCGGTTGATCCCCGCCGGAGCGACCGGGACGCCGTGGTCCTTGTTGCGCCACTCGGCATACTTCGTGGCCTTGGCGAGGGCGTAGGCCGCGTCCTCCGGCATCGCGTAGATGGGGATCGCCTGCCCGGTCCCACCCTCGTCCATGGAGGTGGAGGAGTTGACCCCCCGCATGCCGAGAAAGGTTGCTACACAGGTCTTGTCGGAGTCTCGGGCTGCTGAGCGGACCGCCTCGGTGACATCCTCGTCGTGCGCGACGATCGGCGGGATGAAGCAGGTGAGCACCGAGTCCACGTCTGGGTCGGCGAAGGCCTCGGTCAGGGCCTCGCGGAACTGCTGGGCCGTGGCCTCGGACGGCAGGTTCACCGGTCCATGGGTCACGGTCAACCCGCGTCCTGCCACCGCGCCGGCAGAGAGGGCACCCAGCGCCGACGAGTTGCCGACGATCGCGACGCGACGCCCGGCCGGCAGCGGCTGGTGGACGACGAGCTGGGCCACGTCGAACATCTGGTGGACGTTGGACACCCGGATGCAACCCGCCTGGCGCAGCATGGCGCCGAAGACGGCCGGCCTCACCTTGGTGCGGCGGACCCGGTGACCTGGCGGCGTGCCATAGGCCGACACGCCGGACTGGACGACGATGACGGGCTTGATCCGGCCGAGGTTGCGCGCGATCCGTGAGAACTTGCGCGGGTTGCCCATCGACTCCAGGTAGAGCCCGACCGCATGGGTGTCGGCATCGTCGATCCAGTACTGCATGAAGTCGTTGCCGGAGACGTCGACCCGGTTGCCTGCCGACGCGAACGTCGAGATGCCCAGTCTGCGGCGGGCTGCGGACGCGAGGACCGCGATGCCCAGGGCGCCGGACTGCGCGAAGAGTCCGAGGTGCCCCGCCGGCGGCATCTCGGGCGACAGCGACGCGTTGAGGGACAGCGACGGGTCGGTGTTGATGAGGCCGAACGAGTTGGGTCCGACGATGCGCATGCCCGACCCTCGCGCCCGACGCACGAGCTCGGCCTGGAGCTCGTCACCGCCCGCTCCTCCGCCCTCGCCGAAGCCGGCGCTGACGATGAGGAGGGCGTCGACGTCGGCTTCCGCGCACTCGTCCACGACCTTGAGCACCTTGTCGGCGGGCACCGCGATGACCGCGAGGTCCACGTGACCGGGGACGTCACCGATCGTGTCGTATGCCGTCCGCCCCAGGATCGTCGTGGCGTTGCGGTTGACGGGGTGCGCCTCTCCGGTGAAACCGCTGTCGAGGAGATTCTTGAGGAAGTGGTGGCCCATGGACTGTGGCGACCGCCCGGCGCCGATGACGGCCACGGTGCTCGGCCGCAGCATCCGCTTGACGCTGATCGCCTCGGCGCGGTGCTCTCGCGACATGGCGACGGCCTTGGACCGGTCGGTCGGCTCGATGTCGAAGTGCAGCGCGACGACACCGTCCTCGACCTTGCGGCTCACCTCGTAGCCGGCCTCCGAGAAGACCGTGAGCATCTTGCGGTTCTGCGGCAGGACCTCGGCCGTGAAGCGGGAGATCCCGAACTCCTGGGCGATGGCGGCGAGGTGCTCGAGGAGGACCGAGCCGATGCCACGGCCCTGGTAGTGGTCGCTGACGTTGAAGGCGACCTCGGCGGAGGTCGCCTCCACGCGGTCGTAGCGCCCGATGCCGATGATCTCGTCGCTGAGCGTGAGGACGAGGGCGACGCGGTCGTAGTAGTCCACGTGGGTGAACCGGTGGACGTCCTTGTCCGACAGCCGCCGGAGAGGAGCGAAGAAGCGCAGGTAGATCGACTCGTCGGACTGCTTGGCGTGGAAGGCGTGGATGCCCTCCTCGTCGCTGGGCAGGATGGGTCGCAGGTGTCCGACGCTGCCGTCGCGGAGCACGACGTCGGCCTCCCACTGCACCGGGTAGCCCGGCGGGAGATCGAGGTCCTCGCTCATGCGCCCATCGTGGCACGGCACGATGGACGCCATGGACCTGACCGAGGCGGTGTCGCGGCGACGGATGGTGCGACGCTTCGACGCCGACCGCGCCGTCCCGCTCGAGACCGTCGAGCGGCTCGTCGCGCTCGCCCAGCGCGCTCCGAGCGCCGGCCACACCCAGGGGTGGGACGTGCTCGCCCTCACCGGTGCGCAGGACCGAGAGCGGTTCTGGGAGGTGAGTCGCGAGCGCGAGGGCGAGCCGGACGGATGGCTGCGCGGAGTCTCGGCAGCGCCGGTCCTGCTCGTCATGCTCGCCGACCCGGCGGCATACCTCGATCGCTATGCCGAGCCGGACAAGGGCTGGACCGACCGCTCGCTGGACCGGTGGCCGATCCCCTACTGGGACACCGACACCGCGATGGCCGCGATGATCATCCTGCTCGGGGCGGTCGACGCCGGACTGGGTGCGCTCTTCTTCGGTGTCCCGGCCGGGCGTCACGACGCGGTCAGAGCGGCGTATGCCGTCCCGCCCGGTCGGCGGCTCGTCGGCGTCATCGCACTGGGTCACGAGGCCAGACGGGTGAGGAGTCCGTCGCTCCGGAGGGGACGTCGTCCTCTGGGTGACGTCCTCCACCACGGCACCTTCGGCGCGTCGGCTGCGGGGACGTCAGAGCGCTGAGGGAGGATGCAGTGATCGCTCGCGCCGCGTCCGCGAGGCACCGAACCCGACTGAGGTAGACCGCCCACCCATGGCAAAACGCACCAGCTCCCCACCGGAGACGCCGAAGAGGTCGCCGAGCACATCGTCGACATCGACGTGGGGCTCGAGATGCAGAACGCCTTCCTCGAGTACTCCGTGTCGGTCATCCACTCGCGCGCGCTCCCGGACGTGCGCGACGGGCTCAAGCCGGTGCAGCGCCGCATCCTCTACTCGATGAGCGAGATGGGCCTGCGCCCCGACCGCGGCCACGTCAAGTCCTCGCGCGTCGTCGGCGACGTCATGGGCAAGTACCACCCGCACGGCGACACCGCCATCTATGACGCCCTCGTCCGCATGGCACAGCCGTTCACGATGCGCCTGCCGCTGGTCGACGGCCACGGCAACTTCGGCTCGCTCGACGACGGGCCGGCCGCGTCGCGCTACACCGAGGCGCGGCTCGCACCCGCCGCGCTCGTCATGACCGCCGGTCTCGACGAGGACACCGTCGACTTCGTCCCCAACTACGACGACCAGCTGCTCCAGCCAGGCGTGCTGCCGGCGGCCTATCCCAACCTGCTCGTCAACGGCGTGAGCGGCATCGCCGTCGGCTTCGCGACGAACATGCCTCCGCACAACCTCGTCGAGGTGATCGGCGCGGCCAGGCACCTCATCGCCCACCCCGACTGCAGCCTCGACGACCTCATGAAGTTCGTCCCCGGGCCCGACCTGCCGCTGGGCGGCAAGATCGTCGGGCTCGACGGCATCCGCGACGCCTACCTCACCGGCAAGGGCAGCTTCAGGACGCGCGCCACCACGCGGATCGAGAAGCTCACCCCTCGCAGGTCCGGCATCGTCGTCACCGAGCTGCCCTACCTCGTCGGCCCCGAGAAGGTCATCGAGCGGATGAAGACGCTCGTCCAGGGCAAGAGCTTCCAGGGCATCAGCGACGTCAAGGACCTCACCGACCGCAAGCACGGCCTGCGGCTCGTCATCGAGGTCAAGAACGGCTTCCACCCTGAGGCCGTCCTCGAGCAGCTCTTCAAGCTCACGCCGATGGAGGACTCGTTCGGCATCAACAGCGTCGCGCTGGTCGACGGCCAGCCGCAGACGCTCGGCCTCAAGGACCTCCTGCGCCACTACGTCGAGTTCCGCATCGACGTCGTCCGGCGCCGGACGGCATACCGGCTGCGCAAGGCCCAGGACCAGCTCCACCTCGTCGAGGGCCTCCTCATCGCGATCCTCGACATCGACGAGGTCATCCAGCTCATCCGCACGAGCGAGGACACGGCCACGGCCCGGTCCCGCCTCATGAGCGTCTTCGACCTCAGCGAGGTCCAGGCCAACCACATCCTTGACCTGCAGCTGCGCCGCCTGACCAAGTTCTCGCGCCTCGAGCTCGAGACCCAGCGTGACGACCTGCGCAGGCGCATCGAGGAGCTCGAGGCGATCCTCGGCGACGAGAAGCTGCTCCACAAGACCGTGTCGAGCGAGCTGGCCGAGGTCGCCAAGCAGCACGGCACACCAAGGCGCACCGTGCTGCTCGAGTCGGCCGGCAACCCGGTGAGCACCGCGGCCCCGCTCGAGGTGAGCGACGACCCGTGCTGGGTGCTCCTCTCCTCCACCGGGCTGCTCGCTCGCACCGGGACCGACGACCCCATCCCGTCAGAGGGCCCGCGCGCCAAGCACGACGCCGTCATCGCGGCCGTGCGCACGACGGCTCGCGGCGAGGTCGGTCTCGTCACGAGCCGCGGCCGGATGATCCGCATCAGCGCGCTCGAGCTGCCGACCCTGCCGCCGCTCGGTGGTGCACCGAGCCTCTCCGGCGGGGCACCGCTCGCGGCCTACGTCGACCTCCCCCGTGGTGAGGAGCCGATCACGGTCGTCTCGCTCGACCCCGACGGTCCGGGCCTCGCGCTCGGCACCGCGCAGGGCATCGTCAAGCGGGTGACTGCCGACCAGCCCAAGTCCCACGACTGGGAGGTCATCTCCCTTAGGGACGGCGACACCGTGGTCGGGGCCGGCCAGGTCGTCACCGGTGACGAGGACCTCGTCTTCGTCACCACCGACGCCCAGCTCCTGCGGTTCCCGGCGAGCGCCGTCCGCCCGCAGGGCCGCTCCGGCGGAGGCATCGCCGGCGTGCGGGTCACCCCCCGTGAGCGGGTGGCCTTCTTCGGCGTCGTCGACCCGGCTCGCGAAGCCGTCGTCGTCACCGCCAGCGGGTCCGCCGACGCCCTGCCCGGCACCCAGCCCGGAGCCATCAAGGCCACTCCCCTGTCCGAGTACCCCGCCAAGGGGCGGGGCACCGGCGGCGTGCGGGCGCACCGCTTCCTCAAGGGCGAGGACACCCTCGTGCTTGCCTGGGTCGGCGCCACCCCTGCTCGCGCCAGCGGTGCCGGCGGCGTGGCCCTCGAGCTGCCGCAGGCCAACGGGCGGCGCGACGGTTCAGGTGTCCAGGGCTCGGCCGTGATCACCGGCATCGGCTCCTCACCCTCCTGAGCCCCCCGTGTGCAAGGAGTCCGCGGGCTGAGACGCCGGACGTCGGGTTGCGGCTCATGACGGTGCGAGGACCCGCGAAACCGGCCGTCACTGCGCGAAGGTGAGCGAACGGCATACTCGCAGAGCAGTTTCGGTCGTGTTACTGGATCGTGACCGACGAATGACAGCAAAGACGTTCCACCGGACATGTAACCGCTTTTACACTTCGAACGAATCACCTCAGCGCCGAGGGTCAGTGATGGCCACGGCGCGTCCCCTTGAACAGATGGAGGCGGGCATGGCCCACAAATCACAGCGCCGCACAGCACTGGCGTTCGCCAGCATTGTCGCGGTTTCCCTGAGCGTCGCGGCCTGCGGCTCCTCGGACGACGGCGGCGGCAGCACCGACGCCGGTGCCAGCGGAGACAAGAGCTCGATCGACTGCGCGCCCTACGAGGCGTTCGGCGACCTCAAGGGCAAGACGGTCTCGGTCTACACCTCGATCACCGCGCCCGAGGACGAGCCGCACATCAACTCGTACAAGCCGTTCGAGGACTGCACCGGCGTCGAGATCAAGTACGAAGGCTCCAAGGAGTTCGAGGCGCAGCTGCCCGTGCGGGTCAAGGGCGGCAACGCCCCCGACATCGCCTACCTGCCGCAGCCCGGCCTCCTCAAGACGATGGTCGCCACCGGCAAGGTCATCCCGGCCCCGCCGGAGACCGTGGCCAACGTCGACAAGAACATGCCCGACTTCAAGGAGTACGGCACCGTCGACGGCAAGTTCTACGCCGCCGCCCTCGGCGCCAACGTCAAGTCTTTCGTCTGGTACTCCCCCTCTGCCTTCGAGGAGAAGGGCTACGAGATCCCCAAGACGTGGGACGAGCTGCTCACGCTGAGCGAGAAGATCGCGACCGACAACCCCGACAGCAAGCCGTGGTGCGCGGGCATCGAGTCCGGTGACGCCACCGGGTGGACGGCGACCGACTGGGTCGAGGACGTCATGCTCCGCACGGCGGGTCCCGAGACCTACGACAAGTGGGTCAAGCACGAGATCCCGTTCAACGACCCCGCGGTCGCGACGGCTCTCGCCGAGGTCGGCAAGATCCTCAAGAACCCGAAGTACGTCAACGGTGGACAGGGTGACGTGAAGACGATCGCCTCGACGTCCTTCCAGGACGCGGGTCTGCCCATCCTCGACAACGCCTGCTACATGCACCGCCAGGCGTCGTTCTACGCCGCCAACTGGCCCGAGGGCACCAAGGTCGCCGAGGACGGCGACGTCTGGGCCTTCTACCTGCCGTCCAAGGACGAGAGCACTCGTCCGGTCCTCGGTGGTGGCGAGTTCACCACAGCCTTCGCCGACCGCCCCGAGGTCAAGGCCTTCCAGACGTACCTCTCCTCCGTCGAGTGGGCGGACGAGCGCGCCAGGACCTGCGGATCCGGTGGTTGCGTGACCGCCAACAAGAACGCCGACGTGTCGCTGCTCAAGAACGCCGTCGACGCGCTGTCGGCCGAGCAGCTCACCGACAAGAGTGCGACGTTCCGCTTCGACGGGTCCGACCTCATGCCGGGAGCCGTGGGTTCGGGAACGTTCTGGAAGGGCATGACCAACTGGATCACCGGACAGGACGACAAGGCCACTCTCGACTTCATCGAGAACTCCTGGCCCAAGTCCTGACCTGACTCCTCGGTCCGAATCCCGGACCTGAACGGTCACCAGCCGGGGTGGGGTGGCATCCCACCCCACCCCGGCTTCCCTTCTTCTGCACCCTCACCCAGGAGGTGGAGTCATGGTCGCGAGCCTGCTGAGCACCGCGCCGTCCGCAATCCCAGAGCCGTTGCTTCGTGCCGAGAGCACGGCCGGCAAGTTCTTCCTCATGTTCTTCGCGGTGGCCGTCTTCGCCGCAGTGTTCGGCCTCATCCTCCTGCTGGCCTCGCGATTCAACGGACGCAAGGGAGAGCGGACCCAGGGCGCGCTCTTCGTCTTCCCGGCCGTCTTCCTCCTCGCGGTCGGCCTCCTGTACCCCGCCGTCCTCACCATCATCCAGTCGCTGCGCGGCAAGACGGGCGAGGGTGGCTTCACGCTCGACAACTACGGGGCGATGTTCACCCAGCCCGAGCTCCTCATCGTGCTGCGCAACACCGCGCTGTGGGTCATCCTCGTGCCGTTCCTCGCGACCGCGATCGGCCTGCTCTATGCGATCCTGATCGACCGGGCCCGAGGTGAGGCGTTCGCCAAGGCACTCATCTTCCTCCCCATGGCGATCTCGATGGTGGGCGCCGGCATCATCTGGAAGTTCGTCTACCAGTACAAGCAGACCGAGCGTCCCCAGATCGGCCTGCTCAACCAGATCGTGAAGAGCCTGGGCTTCGAGACCCAGCAGTTCCTCCTCGACGCCCCGCGCAACACGTTCATGCTCATCATCGTCATGGTGTGGATCCAAGCTGGGTTTGCCATGACCATCCTGTCGGCGGCGATCAAGTCGATCCCCGACGACATCATCGAGGCCGCTCGCCTTGACGGTGTCGGTGGTCTGAAGATGTTCCGTCACATCACCCTGCCGAGCATCCGGGCAGCCCTCGTCGTCGTGCTGACGACGATCGGCATCGGCACGCTCAAGGTGTTCGACATCGTCCGGACCATGACCGCTGGTCAGTTCGACACCTCGGTCGTCGCCAACGAGTTCTACAACCAGAGCTTCCGGTATGACGCGCCCGGCCTCGGGGCGGCCCTCGCGGTGCTGCTCTTCGTCCTGGTCGTCCCCATCGTCATCTACAACATCGTCCAGATGCGCAAGGAGGCTTGAGCCGTGAGCACTGTCCAGACGGGCGCGCTTCCCGAGTCGTTCGAACCCACGGATCTCGAGCCGCCGAACAAGCCGAAGAAGGCCAAGAAGGCAGCCAGCGGCGACGCCGCCGGAGCCCTGAACTCACGCTGGGCCTCGCTCGTCGCGGTCGTCATCGCCGTCCTGTGGACGACGCCCACCCTCGGTCTGCTCGTGACGTCGTTCCGCAGCCAGCGCGACATCAACCGCAGTGGCTGGTGGACGGCCCTGACCGACCCTGGCGCCTTCACGCTGGAGAACTACCGCCAGGCCCTCGCACCGGGCACCTCCGCGAGCCTGAGCCAGTACTTCATCAACACCATCGTCATCACCGTCCCGGCGGTGCTTCTACCGCTCTTCCTCGCCTCGCTGGCGGCCTACGCCTTCGCCTGGATGCCGTTCCGAGGGCGCGACGCGATCTTCGTCGCAGTGTTCGCCCTCCAGATCGTCCCTCTGCAGATCGCCCTCATCCCCCTGCTCGACATCTACACCAACAAGCTGGGGTTCGGGGCGTCCTACTGGAGCGTGTGGCTGTCTCACACGATCTTCGCCTTGCCACTCGCGACCTTCCTGATCCACAACTTCATGCGCGAGCTCCCGGGCGAGCTGATGGAGGCGGCTCGCGTCGACGGAGCCGGGCACGTGACGATCTTCTTCAAGATCATGCTTCCCCTGCTCACCCCGGCTCTGGCGGCGTTCGGGATCTTCCAGTTCCTCTGGGTCTGGAACGACCTGCTCGTCTCGTTGATCTTCCTCGGAGGATCGCCGGACGTCGCGCCGATCACCGTGCGGGTGGCCGAGCTCTCCGGATCTCGCGGCAGTGCCTGGTACCTCCTGTCGGCCGGTGCGTTCATCTCGATGATCGTCCCCGTCGCCGTGTTCCTGGCCCTGCAGCGGTTCTTCGTCCGAGGCCTCCTCGCAGGCGGCCTGAAGGGCTGACATGACTGCTCCAGACCGCCGCCGGCGGATGAGCACGATCACAGATGTTGCGCGGGAGGCCGGGGTCTCCGTGGCCACGGTCTCCCGCGCCCTCCGTGGGCTCGACCGGGTGAGCCCGCGCACCCGTGAGCGGGTGTTCAAGGTGGCCACGGAGCTCGACTACGTCGCCAGCCCGACGGCGACGTCACTCGCGTCCGGACGCACCCAGGTCGTCGGAGTCGTGGCGCCCTTCCTCACCCGGTGGTTCTTTGCGACCCTCGTGAGTGCCATCGAGAAGACCCTGCGGCAGCACGGACACCACGTCCTGCTCTTCGACCTCGAGGACGACACCTACGACCAGCGGCTCCCGCTGTCGCAGAACATGCTGTGGAAGCGCGTCGACGGTGTCATCACCCTCAACCTGCCCCTGACCGTGCAGGAGCTCGAGCTCGTCGACCGTCTCGGCCTGCCCCTCGTCGCCATCGGGACCCCGGTCGCCGACCGGCCCAACGTCCGCATCGACGAGGACCTCGCGATGCGCACCGCCACCGAGCACCTGGTGTCCCTGGGGCACCAGCGCATCGCCTACATCGGCACCGTCCCGTCCAACGCGGCGCACATCCAGACCCCGCAGGCGCGCCTGGACGCGTTCCGGGACGTCATGCGCGCACACGGGCTCCAGGAGCACCCGGACTGGATCCTGGAGTCCGACTGGACCGCGGACAGTGCCGCGGCGGACACGCGGACCCTGCTGGCGTCGGCGGACCGACCCACCGCCCTGGCTGCC
This sequence comes from Knoellia sp. AC549, assembly GCF_979258975.1. Lineage (NCBI taxonomy): Bacteria > Bacillati > Actinomycetota > Actinomycetes > Micrococcales > Intrasporangiaceae > Knoellia > Knoellia sp. AC549. The sequence goes on along the minus strand of NZ_OZ409890.1, from coordinate 3,401,914 downwards.
GCCTCGGACGAGATGGCGATGGGCGCGATGGCCGCGGCACGGGCCGAGGGCCTCCGCGTCCCTGAGGACCTCTCCGTCATCGGTGTCGACGACCACGTCCTCAGCAACGTGCTCGGCCTGACGACGGTGCGCCAGGACGTCGCCGCCCAGGGCCGTGAGGCTGCCGAGATCCTCCTGCGGGCCTTGGGGGTCGACACCCCAGGTGGCGGCACGACCGAGGTCGTCGTGCCCACGGAGCTCATCGTGCGAGGAAGCACGGCGCCGCCCCCGCCCAGCTCCTGACTCCGCCACCCCTACGACCCGTCACGCAGACAAGACTGTGCCCCCAGGAAGGTCCTGGGGGCACGGTGACGTCTCGCGAGGCCTCGGTCAGGCGGCGCCGGCCTCAGTGGCGAGCGTGGTCGGGGTCGCCGAGCTCCTCCGGGTCACGCATGTAGGTCTTCTTGGCGAAGAAGAACCGGTTGGCCAGCCACGTGATCGCCCACAGGACGACTCCGATGGCCAAGAGGCCCCCCGCGATCTTGTACTGGATCGTGTCACGCCCGGTCCACGGACCCACGAAGAACGCGCAGACGATGGCGCCGATGATGGGCAGCGCCGTCGGGGCGACGAAGTGCTTCCGGTTGATCTTGTCCTTGCGCAGGACGAGCACGCAGACGTTGACGATGCTGAACACCCCGAGCAGCAGCAGCGCAGTGGTGCCACCCAGTGCCGCGATGATCGGCGAGTCCGACCGGGTCGACACGAAGTAGATGAGCCCGAAGGAGATGGCCGTGGTGAAGAGGATGGCCGCCCACGGGGTCCGGCGCTCGGCGTGCACCTTGCCGAGGAACGGCGGGAGCACCTCCTGCTTGGCCATGCCGTAGAGCAGGCGGCTGGCCATGAGCATGTTGATCAGCGCCGAGTTGGCCACGGCGAACATGCCGATGAACGGGAACACCTTGTCGAACGGGACGTTGGGTGCGCCCGCCGCCACGACCTGGGTGAGGGCCGACTCGTTGTCGGGGTTCGCCAGCTCCCCCACGGGCACGAGTGCGACGGCCGTGATCGAGACGAGGACGTAGATGAGGCCGGTGATGCCGAGGCCGGTAAGCATGACCCGCGGGAAGTCCCGGACCGGGTCCTTGGTCTCCTCGGCCATGTTGACCGAGTCCTCGAAGCCGACCATGGCGAAGAACGCGAGTGACGTGGCTGCGGTGATGGCGAAGAACGTGCTCTTGTCGCTCGGGCTGTCGAAGACGACGGCCCGTGAGAAGTCCGCCTTGCCCTGGGTCACGGCATACAGGCCGATGAAGATGATGAGGAGCAGACCCGAGAGCTCGACCATCGTCAGGACGACGTTGGCCTTGACGCTCTCGCTGACCCCGCGGAAGTTGATCGCCGCGACGAGCGCCATGAAGCCGAGCGCGATGATGAGCAGGGGCGTGCTTCCCGCCTCCCACTCCGTCCCGAGGCCGTCGCGCAGGAAGCCCGCGAAGGCGTTGGACGCGGTCGAGGCCGAGGTGATGCCCGAGCACATCACCGCGAAGCACACGATGAACGTCACGAAGTGCACTCCGAAGGCCTTATGCGTGTAGAGCGCTGCACCGGCCGCCTGCGGGTACTTCGTCACGAGCTCGAGGTAGGAGAAGGCCGTGATCGTCGCAATGACGAACGCGACGAGGAATGGGGCCCAGGCCGCACCGCCGACCTCACCCGCGACGGTGCCGGTCAGGGCGTAGACACCTGTCCCGAGGATGTCACCGACAATGAAGAGCAGGAGCAGCTTGGGTCCCATGACCCGGTTGAGCTCGGGCTCTCCGTTGCGTGGTGCGTCGATCACTCCCGTGTCGCCGCGATCGTCGATGTGACCACTCATGTGCACGCCCTCCTGATGCGGCCCCGGGTGTCCGACGCCTGTATCGGCTTACTGTGGCCCAGATCACGGCTCAGGGCAACGCAAACGCGCCGGTATGCCGTGAGTTCGCCGAATGCGTTCCGTGAGCCTCCATCCACGGCGAAAGTGAGGTGTGGCCGGCTCAGGCGTCGATGCGCTCCCGGTCGAGCCGGGCCGAGCCCTGCACGATGAAGTCGCGGCGCGGCGCCACCTCGTTGCCCATGAGCAGCTCGAAGATTTGCTCGGCCTTCTCGGCGTCGGCCATCGTGACCTTGCGCAGGGTGCGGTGGCGCGGGTCCATGGTGGTCTCGGCCAGCTGGTCGGCGTCCATCTCGCCCAGCCCCTTGTAGCGCTGCATGGGCTGCTTGATGTTGCGGCCCTTCCTCGTGAGGGAGGCGACGGTCTTGCGCATCTCTCCCTCGGAGTAGGTGTAGATGAGCTCGCCCTTGCGCGCCCCCACGCCCGACACCTCGATGCGATGCAGTGGTGGCACCGCGGCATACACCCGCCCCGCCTCCACGAGGGGCCGCATGTAGCGGAAGAACAGGGTGAGCAGCAGGGTGCGGATGTGGGCGCCGTCGACGTCGGCGTCGGTCATGATGATGACCTTGCCGTAGCGCGTGGACTCGAGGTCGAACGTCCGCCCCGAACCGGCGCCCAGCACCTGGATGATCGCGGCGCACTCGGCGTTGCCGAGCATGTCGGTCAGTGAGGCCTTCTGGACGTTGAGGATCTTGCCCCGGATGGGCAGGAGCGCCTGGACGTCGGAGTCGCGGGCCAGCTTGGCGGTGCCGAGGGCGCTGTCACCCTCGACGATGAAGAGCTCGGTGCGGTCGACGTCGTTGCTCCGGCAGTCAGCGAGCTTGGCCGGCAGCGACGAGGTCTCGAGCGCGTTCTTCTTGCGCTGGGTCTCCTTGTGCAACCGCGCACTGATGCGCGACTTCATCTCGGCAGTGACCTTCTCGAGGAGCATGGCCGCCTGCTGCTTCTCGCCGCGCTTGGTCGACGTGAGGTTGGTGGTGAGCTCCTTCTCGACGACTCGGCCGACGATGGCGCGCACGGCGTTGGTGCCGAGCACCTCCTTGGTCTGACCCTCGAACTGGGGCTCGGCGAGGCGCACGGTCACCACGGCCGTGAGCCCCGCGAGGATGTCGTCCTTGTCGACCTTGTCGCTGCCGACCTTGAGGCGACGGGCGTTGACCTCGAGCTGCTTGCGGAAGACCTTGAGCAGGGCCTGCTCGAAGCCCACCATGTGCGTGCCGCCCTTGGGCGTCGCGATGATGTTGACGAAGGAGCTGATCCTGGCGTCGTAGCCGGTGCCCCAGCGCACCGCGATGTCGACCTCGCACTCGCGCTCGACCTCCTGCGGGGACATGTGGCCCTTGGAGTCGAGGACGGGCACGGTCTCGGTGAAGCTGCCGGTGCCCTGGAGCCGCCACACGTCGGTGACCGACGGGTCGGGTGCGAGGAACTCGGCGAACTCGCTGATGCCGCCGTCGTGGAAGAAGACCTCCTCGTGCGGACCGGCCTCGCCCGCGGTCCCGGGGAGCCGGCGTTCGTCGCGGATCATCAGGGTGAGCCCGGGGACGAGGAACGACGTCTGCCGCGCGCGCGCGACGAGTCCCTCGTAGTCGAACTCGGCGTCCTTGATGAAGATCTGCGGATCGGCCCAGTAGCGGATGCGCGTGCCCGTGACACCGCGCTTCGCCTTGCCGATGATCGCGAGCTCGCTGGTCCGCTCGTAGGGCTTGAACTCGTGCTCGGGGCTCTTGTCGGCGCTCGCCACGTCGGGGAAGTAGCCGGGCTCACCGCGGCGGAAGCTCATCGCATAGGTGTTGCCACCCCGGTCGACCTCGACGTCGAGGCGGGCGGAGAGGGCGTTGACGACCGAGGCGCCCACCCCGTGGAGGCCTCCGGAGGCGGTGTAGGACCCGCCACCGAACTTGCCACCGGCGTGCAGCTTGGTGAAGACGACCTCGACCCCGGTGAGCCCGGTGCGGGGCTCGATGTCGACGGGGATGCCACGCGCGACGTCCCGGACCTCGACCGAGCCGTCCTGGTGCAGGATCACCTCGATGCGGTCACCGTGGCCACCGAGGGCCTCGTCGACGGCGTTGTCGATGATCTCCCAGAGACAGTGCATGAGACCGCGGCTGTCGGTCGACCCGATGTACATGCCCGGCCGCTTGCGCACGGCCTCGAGGCCCTCGAGGACCTGGAGGTGGTGCGCGCTGTAGTCGGACGAGGTCTTGCTCGTCGCGGCCTTCTTGGCCGGGGACGTGGGGCTCATGCGTTCCTTCGGGTCGTGCGTGGCGGGGTCGGGAGGCGGATGCCGCCTGTGCCGCTGGTCAGCGCGTCGTGCGTGTTGCCTCGCGTTGCGCTCAGGCTAGCTCCGGCCACCGACCACCCCACCGAGGCGCGCTGTCCGACCCGTGGGGAAGAATCGTGTCGTCGGCATCGGATCGGTCACAACGCGAGCACTTCCCGCGCAGGAACAGGTCGGCATGTTTGACTGTTACAACGCTCGACGCCCACGCATCCGCCGTGGGCGCAACTGACGAGATCAGCCGAGGAGGCCGATGTGACCACCGCACTGGCACCCACCCTGACCGCTGCGGACCGCTGTGACCGCTGCGGTGCCCAGGCCTATGTTCGGGCGACGCTCCACGTCGGGGGTGAGCTGCTCTTCTGCGCTCACCACGGGCGCGAGCACCTTCCGAAGCTCCGCGACCACGCGGACATCACCGACGAGAGCGACCGGCTCACGGAGCCGCCCAGCGTCGCAGACATCGACGTCTGACGCCGCACGCGTGAACCTCCTGCCGGAGGGCACCAGCGTCTGGGTGCCGGCGATCCTCATCTTCGTGGGGATCGTCGGCATCGTCGTCCCGGTCGTCCCCGGCCTCCTGCTCGCCGTGCTCGGCGTGCTGCTGTGGGCCTACGAGACCGGCGGCCCCACGGCCTGGACGTTCTTCGGGGTGTGCCTGGCGATCTATCTCGCCGGCGTCGTGATCCAGTTCCTCGTGCCGGGCAGGCGCCTGCGCGAGCAGGGCGTGAAGACGACCACCCTCCTGTTGGCCGTCGTCCTCGGCATCGTCGGGATGTTCGTCATCCCAGTCATCGGCTTCATCATCGGCTTCGTGCTCGGGATCTTCCTCGTCGAGCAGAGCCGCAGCCGGGACCGCGCTCAGGCGTGGGCACGCACCAGAAGTGCAGTCCGGGCCGTCATCACGAGCATGGGCATCGAGCTCTGCGCCGGACTGCTCATCGCGGTCACCTGGGTTCTCGGCGTCCTCGCCACCTGACCGCGCCCCACTTCAGGCCGCGCCTTTATTGGGTGACCCGATAAAGGGGCGGCCGACCCGACTTGCCAACCGGGGTCGAGCGGACCATCATCGGGTCACCCGATGATGCGGCAACTGCGGGCGGTATGCCGTCCGCCCAGGTGCGCGTGTCCGAGGACCGTCGATCGGACCTAGTTCCAGCCGTCCTGGCCTCGGCGGTCCCACCGGTTGTCGAGCTTGTCCATGAACCCGGATCCGCTCTTCTGCTTGCGCCCGCTCGACGCCGGCCCGGTCGAGCCGTCGTGGCGCACGACCGCGAGCTTGCCGCGTCGTGGCGGGGTGAGGGCGAACGCGACGGCGGCGACCATCACCGCGAAGCCGGCCGCGCCGACCCACATCGTCGTCTGGATGCCCACGAGGACGAGACCCAGACCCACGAGCACACCGACGATGCCGATGATCCACCGCAGACGCGTGGGGCCACCGCGTCGGGTGCCCTCCATGCTGGAGGCGAACTTGGGGTCTTCGGCGACCAGGGCCTGCTCCAACTGCTCGAGCATTCGCTGCTCGTGCTCTGACAGCGGCACGGCGTCCTCCTGGTGTGCGGCGTGGGTGGTGTCGTGTCATTGATCTTCCACCAATGACAACGCTTGGCGCCGCGGTTTCGTTGCTTCGCCAGCTGCGGTGCTGGTTCTTCCTAGGATAGGTCCCGATCGTCGCTGGGGGAAGGTTGGCCCCGGTCAATCAAACTCGCAGGTCGCACGGAGCCCGCACCGAAGCGGGCGCTCGCCCGGTCGACGGCCCGGTCGGCGTCCCGCCACCCGTGATCGGCCTCGCCGAGCATGCCCTGGATCGGAGCCTGCTCGACCGCCACCAGCTTCTCGAGCCGCACGCCGACGAGCCTGATCCGGGCCCGCTGCAGCCCGAGGGCGTCGAACAGCGAGGTCGCGGTCTCATAGATCTCACGGCTGGTGTCGGTCGGCTCGCGCAGCGTGCGGGCCCGGGTGATCGTCGTGAAGTCCGAGAACCTCACCTTGATCGACACCGTGCGGCCGGTGAGCCGAGCCCCTCGGAGCCGCGCTGCGACCCGGTCGCTCAGCTTGAGCAGGTGCCGGTGGATCTCTCGCGGGTCGTCGATGTCGTACTCGAAGGTCTCGTCGGCGCCGATGCTCTTCTCTCGCTGCTCCCGCTGCACCGACCGCGGGTCACGTCCCCAGGCGAGCTCGTAGAGGTGGTTGCCGGTCGCCTCACCCAGCCCACGGACGAGGGTCGGCAGAGGGGTGTGCGCGATGTCGGCGACGGTGCGCAGCCCGAGCCGGGTGAGCTGCTCCTCGGTCTTCTCCCCCACTCCCCACAGCGCGCCGACGGGCAGCTGCTGGACGAAGGGGATGACCTCGTCGCGCGGCACGACGACCATGCCGTCGGGCTTGGCCAGACCGGACGCGATCTTGGCCACGAACTTCGTCGACGCCACCCCGACCGAGCAGGTGATGCCCTGCTCGTCGTGGATCGTGTCCCGGATCTGCGCCCCGATCAGGGCGGGCGACCCCAGCCGTCGGATGGCGCCCGACACGTCGAGGAAGGCCTCGTCGAGCGACAACGGCTCGATGTCGGGGGTCACCGAGCGGAAGGTCTCCATTACCGCGGACGAGATCGCGGCATACAGGCGGTGATCCGGCGGCAGGACCGTCGCCTGCGGGCAGAGCCGCCGCGCACGCGTCATCGGCATCGCCGAGGCCACCCCGAAGCGGCGGGCTTCGTAGGTCGCAGACAGGACGACTCCCCTGTTGCCGCCGCCGATGATGACGGGGGTGCCGACGAGCTCGGGGTGCGAGAGCAACGTCGCCATGGCATAGAAGGCGTCCATGTCGACGTGCAGGATCGTGCACCCGGTGTCGTCGGGTGGCTCGTTCGAGGACCGACCGGGGAGGCTGAACTGGCGACGGCTCATGGCCGCTCTCAGGGCCGGGTGGCGATGACGTGCAGCGAGGTGCCGAGGTCAGCGAGGACGGCGAAGTCCGGGTGGGCCGCCACGGCACGCTCGAGGTCGAGGAGTGCGGCGCGGTCGGCGTCGGAGTCCACGAGCGCCGAGGGGACGAGGTCGCTGAAGAGACGTATGCCGTGTGCGCCCGTGATCGTGAGGCCGGCGGCCTCGAGGAGGCCGACGACGCCTGCCCTGTCGAACCGGCGCGGGACGGGATCGGCGTCGCCCCAGCGTCCATCGGGACGGTCGAGAGCCGCGCGAGCCTGGGCGAACTGGCCGGCGAGGGCACGGGCGATGACGGCTGCGGACCGCTGGGGGACGACGAGGCTGAGGATGCCGGAGGGCGCGAGAACCTCGGCGATCTGGGCGAGGGTCGCCTCCGGGTCGTCGACGTACTCGAGGGTGCCGTGGCACAGGACGAGGTCGGGTCGGTCGCGGCCCACGAGGGACGACAAGGTCTCGGCGTCACCCTGCACGGCGCTGACCCGCGACGACGCCTGGGCCTCGGTGGCGCGACGGCGCAGGGAGGCCAAGGCGTCCGGGCTGGGGTCGACGACCGTGACGTCGTGACCGGCGACGGCGAGTGGGACGGCGAGGCCGCCGGTGCCGCCACCGAGGTCGATGACCCGCAGGGGGCGTCCGAGCAGGGCGCTGCGGGCGCGGACGACCTCGTCGACCGCCGCCCACATGGCTGCTGTCCGTGGTGAGGTCGAGACCCCGGTGCGGCGTGCGATCGTCGCGTCCTCGGTCACGATCCACCTCCTCGTCAGATGCCTCTGGGGCAGTGCGACCGGCCGGGTGCCTCGCGCCCCACCAGCCTAGTTGCCGCGCACGACAGCGTCCTCAGCCGACCGCCTTCCTGACGAGTGTCGCGACGAGCTTCTCGTTCGCGGCGTTGACCGCGGTGATGGCGAACACCGTCGGCCACATCGTGCCGTCGTCGAGGGCGGCCTCCTCGTTGAACCCGAGCTCCGAGTAGCGGACGTCGAACTTGGAGGCTGCCTTGAAGAAGCAGACGACCTTGCCGTCGGCGTTGGCGTAGGCCGGCATGCCGTACCAGGTCTTCGGCATGAGGTCGGGTGCGTTCTCGGTGACGATCCGGTGGATCGCCTCGGCGAGAGCTCGGTCGTCGTCGGGCATCTCCTTGATCTTGGACTCGAGGTCGGCCAGGCCCTTGGCCCGGTCCTTCTCGCCCTTGGCCTCGGCCCGCAGCTCCTTGGCGCGCTCCTTCATGGCGGCGCGCTCGTCGGCGCTGAAGCCGCTCTTGGTCGTGGTCTTCGTGGTCTTCGTGGCTGCTGTCCTGGTGGTCATGGAAGCACCGTAGGTTTGCGGGCCACGTCGCTGCTTCTCGATTCCTGACCGGTTCCCTTCCGGGGTCTCAGTGGCCGGAGCTGCCGGGGCTGGAGTGCCACAGCTTGCGCGACGGCGTGCCGTGCTCCGGGACGGCGACCGATCCGACGAGACGGCCGTCGGTGGTCGACGTGCCCGCGGGCTTGATGTCGGCATAGGGCGACTGCTTGAACCCGGACGCGTGCACGAGCACCCGGCGCCTCCCGCGGGAGTCGGCCTCGCGCTCCCCCACCTCGGCGCGGGCGATGGCCTCGGCGTCGGCACTCTCGAGCGCACGCACGACAGCAGCCTGACCACCGTCGCGCCAGGCATCCCAGAGCCCGGCGAGCTCCCAGGCACCGGTCGCACGGACCGAGATCCCGCGTGGGCCCGTTCGACGGACGACACCACGCACCAGCAGGAGCCAGGAGTGGAAGATCGTTGCGGCATACGGGCCCTGGACGTCCTCGAAGAAGGTCGCGTCGACGGGACCGGTGGAGTCGTCGAGGGTGAGGAAGACGACCCGGCGGCCCGACCGGATGGGTGGGGTCTGGGTCGCGACCTTGACCCCGGCGATCCACACCTCGCTGTTGCTGCGCGCTCCCAGCAGGTCGCGGCTGCGGACGACCCCGAGCGCGTCGAGCATCGGCCCGTAGAACTCGACGACGTGCGCCGAGGCGTCGAGCCCGAGGACGTCGAGCTCGGCCCGGACCCGCTCGGTGCCGGTCATCTCGGGCAGGCCGGTGCCGGGGGTGAGCTCGGGCCGGTCGCCGAGGTCGAGGGTGAGCTGCACCGACTGCTCGGCTGCAGCCACGACCGGCCGAGCTGCCTGTGACTGCGCCGCTGCCCGCTCCCGCACGAGGTCGTCGCGGAGGGTCGGCGGCGGGACCCGGCGACGCGACGACCGTCCCGTGCTCACCCGCTCCCACCGGTCTAGCTCACCGACGTGGAGCAGGAGGTCACGGCGGGTGATGCGACCGCGACGCCCCAGCCCGGAGCCCGAGACCCCGATGCCGTGCATGGAGTCGAAGGCACCGGCGAGGACGAGTCGTTCGACGACCGGCCGGCTCACCGTGGCACGTGACCAGAAGTCACCGAGGTTCGAGAACGGCTGTCCCGCAACGATGCTCGCGACCTCGGCACCACTGATGCCCTTGACGTCGGTAAGCGAGAGGCGGATGCCGTAGCCGCTTGCGTCGGGCAGGTCGGGGTGCACCGGGGTGAAGTCGCCCCTCCTGCCCTCGTCGAGCCGCTCGATGCGGTAGGTGTCGCCCGAGGCGTTGACGTCGAGCGCGAGGACGGCGATGCCGAGCGACCGGGCGTCGTCGAGGATGAGCCGCTTGGGATACATCCCCGGGTCGTGGGTGAGGACACCGGCGAGGAACGCCGCCGGGTGGTGGGTCTTGAGCCAGGCCGAGTGGTAGGTCGGGAGGGCGAAGGCTGCGGCGTGCGCCTTGCAGAACCCGAACGACGCAAAGGACTTGAGCACGGCCCAGATCTGGTCGACATCGTCCGGCGCATACCCTCGCGCCCGGGCCGCGGGACGCCACCACGCCTCGATGTCGAGCTGCCCCTGGGGAGTGCCCATCGTGCGGCGCACCTCGTCGGCCTGGGCCAGCGTCACCCCGGTCGTCTCGGCGACGATCCGCAGGACCTGCTCGTGGAAGACGACGACACCCTCGGTCTCGGCGAGGGTCGGCACGAGGGTCGGGTGGATGAGCTGGGGCTTGGACCAGCCGTGCCGGCTCTCGAGGAACGGGCGGATCATGTCGGACTTCACCGGCCCGGGGCGGAAGAGCGAGATGTCGATGATGAGGTCACCGAAGCGTTCGGGACCGAACTTGCCGATGAGCTCGCGCTGCCCCGGGCTCTCAATCTGGAAGCAGCCGAGGGTGTGGGCCGTGCGGATGAGCCGGAACGTCGCCTCGTCGTCGAGCGGCACCTGCCTCTCGTCGTCGAGGTCGACCTCGTCGCCGTCGACCCGCCTGACCTCGGCGACGGCGTGGGCCATCGCCGACTGCATCCGGATGCCGAGGACGTCGAGCTTGAGCAGGCCGAGGGTCTCGACGTCGTCCTTGTCGAAGTGGCTCATCGGGAAGCCGGGCCAGCTCGCCTCGACGGGCGTGCGGTCGAGCAGCCCGGCGTTGGACAGGACGACGCCGCACGGGTGCAGGGCGATGTGGCGAGGCAGCCCGTCGAGGCGTTCGACGAGCTCGAAGAAGGTGTCGAGGCGGGGCGCATCCAGCCCGCGAGAACGCAGCTCGGGTAGGTCGGCGATCGCACTGCGGGCGTCCTTGGCGCGGATGTGCGGGAACGCCTTGGCGATCTCGTCGATCTCGACGGGCGGCATCCCGAGTGCCGCACCGACGTCACGGATGGCGTGGCGCACCTTGTAGGTGTCCATCATCGACACGCAGGTCACCCGGTCACCGCCGAAGCGGTCGAGGATCGCCTCATAGATCTCGGTCCGCCGCGCCGACTCCACGTCGATGTCGATGTCGGGCAGCTCGGCGCGCAGCGGTGAGCAGAACCGCTCCATGAGCAGGTCGTGCCGGATCGGGTCGACCCCGCTGATGCCCAGCAGGTAGTTGACGAGCGACCCTGCCCCCGAGCCGCGAGCCGCGACGCGCACCCCCTTGGCCTTGATGAGGTCGGTCACCTCCGCGACCGTGAGGAAGTAGGTGGGGTACCCCAGGTCCGCGATGACGCGCAGCTCGTCGTCCAGACGGGACAGCACGGTATGCCGTGCCGCGTCCCCGATCTCGGGGAACCTTGCGCCCATCGCGGCTCGACAGCGCTCGGTGAGGACCTGGTGCGGGTCGACCCCGGCCTCGATGCCCAGGATGCTCGGCTCGGGCAGGTGGACGGCGCCGATGCCGAGGTCGCCGCGGGCGTCTTGGACGCACTCGTCGGCCAGTGCGAGCGTGGCGCCGACGAGCTGGGCGGCGCGGCCGTTGTCACCGGCGATCTCGAGGGCGCGCAGCCACATCTCCTCGCTGCTCGCGAGGTGACCGGCGTCGGTGACCCGGTCGAGGTGGCGTGAGTCGAGGACCACCAGCCGACGTGCGGCGTCGAGGATGTCGACGGTGCGCACCCCGTCGCGGTCGGCGTGCCGGACCGCTGCGGTGATGACGGCGGGGACGCGGGCCTCGTCGGCGAGGCCGAGCAGGTGGCGGGCGTGGACGCGGGAGCCGGGGGTCCCCTCGGGCCCACCGTTGCCGACGACCTCGATGGCGAGCGCCTCGGGTGGCAGGAGCGTCCGCCACCTCTCGAGCCGGGCTCGGGCCTCGACGGGGCGACGGGCGAGGAGCGCCCGACCCACGTCGGAGTCCGGTCCGAGGAGCACCCGCAGGCGACTTTGTGCCCCATGGGGACCATCCGCTCGATGGTCACCGATGCTGGAACGGTCCCAATGGGGCACAAAGTCGGAGTCGCCGCCGCGGCACCAGCGGGCGAGGAGGTCGGGCAGCGTCACGGGGACACCGCGCTCACCGCGCAGGTGGGTGTCTGTGACGAGCCGGCACAGGGCAGCCCAACCGAGCCCGGGACCGGTGCCCGCAGCCCGTCCCCGGGCGAGCACGGTGACCCGCGGCAGCCGTGGGTCGACGACGGCGCCGCCACGCACCGGCGTGCGGGCCTTGCGCGCGGGGCGCCCCGTCACGGGCTCCCCGACGGCGAGGTCGACACCGAGGATGGGGTCGATGCCGGCCCGGCGACAGGCCATCGCGAACCGCACCGCGCCATAGAGACCGTCGCGGTCGGTGAGGGCCAGGGCAGGCTGCCCGTCGGCGGCGGCCCGTTCGACGAGGTCCTCCGGGGTCGAGGCGCCGAACCTCATCGAGAAGCCGGACGCGGCGTGCAGGTGGACGAAGTCGTTCATGCCGTCTCTCGAGCGGCGGCGAGGCGACGGGCAGCACGCTCGCCACGCGGCATACCCAGGGTGACGGTGACAAGCTCGACGAAGGTCTCGGCGGCGCGCAGCAGGTCGTCGGCCTCGCGCACCGACACCCGGACCGTGCGCGACTCGATCTCCTCGCGACGCACGGCCGCGAGGGCGAAGAAGTCGGCCCACTCGCCGAGCTCCGGGGCGTGGTTCGCGACCAGCGGCCACAGGTCCTGACGGCTGCGTCCGCGTCCGGAGTGACCGGCGACGAGGGCGGCGGCGGCCCGCATCGCGGCATCCTGGGAGGTGACGTAGCGAGCGGCAGCCAGCTCCGCGGCATACGCCTCGGCAAGGCACTGGCGGGACTGTTCGAGCAGGGCGAGGGCAGGGGCGGCACCCACGGCGGTCAGTCCTGGGCCCGGAGCAGGACCCAGGGGTCGCTGCAGCCGTCGGCGGCGTCGGAGGCGAGGTCGTAGACGCCGGTGCCAGCAGCGCTGCCGGCCTCGACCCGCCAGACATGACGTTCGGGACGCGCGCCGAGGTCACCGAGGTCGCGCCACCACGACCGGCGCTCGCTCCAGTCCTCGAGGACCTCTCGGACGACGAGGATGCGGCCGCGCCAGACGAACGCACGCGGGCGGCAGCGGACGGCGAGCGAGCCATCCGTGGCGGGCGCCGCGGCCTCGACCCGGACCTCGACGCGTTCTTCGTACCGGCGCACCACGACATGGCCTCCTCAGGCAGGATGGGATGGAGTGAGAGGGGCGATCGAGATGATCGCCAAGGTTCGAACGCCTGTTCGAACATCTCCACTGTACAACCGCCGGACAGCACGCCGTCAAGCCCCTACGCTGACGGCATGAGCCAGCCCGGGGACGCCGTCTCTCAACGAGACCTGAGCAACCACCCCTCGGTCGCTGCCGTGCTGAGCACCCTTGCGACACACCATGTCCAGACCGTGGTGCGCTACCTCCCCGATGCCGTCCGCACGGCTCGGGCCGCCGCCGAGGCACTCGGGGTCTCCCCCTCCGAGATCGCCAACTCGCTCGTCTTCGCCGGGCGCCGCCACGACGGCTCGACCGAGCCGCTCCTCGTGCTCGCCTCGGGTGGTCGCCGCGTCGACCAGGACCGCATCGCCGCCCTGCTCGACCTCGCCGCCGTCGAGAAGGCCACGCCCGAGCAGGTGCGCGAGTGGACCGGCTTCGCCATCGGCGGGGTGGCGCCCGTCGGTCACCCCACTCCCCTGCGCACCGTCGTCGACGTGACGCTCAGCAGCTTCGACGTGGTGTGGGCCGCGGCCGGGCACAGCCACTCCGTCTTTCGCACGACGTACGACGAGCTGCTGCGCATCACGAGCGGCAAGGCGATCCAGGTCGACTGACGCCGGCCACGAGAGGCGGGACGGCCGCGTCGCCGGGATGACGAGCGCCCCTCCACACTCACCGACCCGGCCACGCGGCCGCGTGATCACTCTGGCGGCAACAAAGGTGGCGCCGGATCAGTACACGTACTCAGGTTCGGCAGGCCCGAGGTACTCAGACCAGGGTCAGCGAGCCCCCGCGGACAGGCCGAGGTTCTCGTAGACCTCGAGCGTCGCCGTGGAGCGGTTCATCGTGATGAAGTGCAGCCCCGGTGCGCCCTCGGCGAGCATGCGCTGGGCCAGCTCGGTCGCGATCTCGACGCCGACCGCACGGACCGCGGCCGGATCCTCGCTCACGGCCTCGAGCCGGTCGACGACCGGCTTGGGCAGTGGCGTCCCCATGAGCTGCGACATCCGGGTGATCTGCCTGAGGTTGGTCACCGGCATGAGTCCGGGCGTGATCGGCAGGTCGCGGTGCTCGGCGACCCGGTCACGCAGGCGCAGATAGCTGTCGGCGTCGAAGACCATCTGCGTGACCGCGAAGCTCGCGCCCGCATCGGCCTTCTTGAGCATGATGTCGACGTCGTGGTCGAGGTCCGGGGAGGCCGGGTGCACGTCGGGGAAGGCCGCGACGCCGATCGTGAAGTCGCCGAGCGTGCGGATGAGCGACACGAGGTCGGTTGCGTGGTTGAGGCCCTCGGGATGGGCGACCCACTCGCCACCGGGGTCGCCCGGCGGGTCGCCACGCAACGCAAGGATGTTGCGCACTCCCGCGGCGGCATACTGCCCGATGACCCGGCGGACGTCCTCGACGGACGCACCGACGCAGGTCAGGTGGGCCAACGGGGTGAGGGTCGTCTCGCGCGCGATGCGCTCGGTGACCCGGACGGTGCGGTCCTGGGTCGTCCCCCCGGCGCCGTAGGTCACCGACACGAAGTCGGGTCGGACCCGCTCGAGGCGTCGGATGGCATCCCACAGCGCCGCCTCGGACACGTCGTCCTTGGGCGGGAAGAACTCGAAGCTCACCGAGGGCCGCTCGGAGGAGAGGAGCTGGGGGATGGAGCGGGGTGCCATGGGGTGAGATTAGTCCAGTGGGCAGGCCGTAGGCTCAGGCCCACACCCCGTGAGATGCGTGAGATGCGAGGAGCGTTCGTGACCAGCCCGTTGGACGAGGCAGATCTCCGCGCTCGCGTGCAGGCCTGCATCGACGACGAGCTGCGGCGCCAGGCCGTCGTCCTCGACGAGCTCGGACCGGACGTCACCGACCTCCTCGACCGCGTCGGATCCCTGCTCGCCGGGGGCAAACGACTGCGGGCCGCCTTCCTCTACTGGGGCCACCGGGCCGCCGGCCGCGCCGACTCGAACGAGCTCGTGCGCCTCGCGACCGCCATGGAGTTCTTCCAGGCCGCGGCGCTCATCCATGACGACGTCATGGACGACTCGGACACCCGACGGGGTATGCCGGCCGCCCACCGCGCGCTCGCCGCCGTCCACACCGAGCGTGGCTGGGGCGGTGACGACGAGCGTTTCGGCGTGGCGGGCGCCATCCTCGCCGGCAACCTCTGCCTCACCTGGACCGACGAGCTGGTCGCCACGAGTGGGCTCGACGCGGCCGACCTGGCGCGGGGACGTGTGGTCTTCGACCGGATGCGCACCCAGCTCATGGCCGGGCAGTTCCTCGACGTCGTCGACTCGGTCCGCCCGTGGGACGACCTGCCGGCAACCGAGCGCATCGAGCGGGCGCAGCGGGTCATCCGCTACAAGAGCGCCAAGTACACCGTCGAGCACCCGCTCCTCATCGGCGCCACGGCCGGGGGCCTCGGTGAGGCTGATCTCGCCTACCTGTCGTCGTACGGCCTCGACCTCGGGCACGCCTTCCAGCTGCGTGACGACCTCCTCGGGGTCTTCGGCGACCCCGAGGCGACGGGCAAGCCGGCGGGCGACGACCTGCGCGAGGGCAAGCGCACCGTGCTCATCGCGCACACCCTGAGCGGCACCGACGACGCCGGACGCCAGCTCCTCCGCACCGCCCTCGGCGACCCGAACCTCGGGACCACCGCCGTCGACGACCTTCGAGCGGTCATCACCGCTTCCGGCGCCGTCGACGCGGTCGAGTCCGAGATCGGCCGTCTCGCCGCCAGTGCCCGCGCCTCCCTCGCGGCGGCCACCGGTGTCGCCCCCGACGCAGCGGTCATCCTCGACCAGCTCGTCGAGATCAGCACCGCCCGCACCGCCTGACCCGCCTCGACAGCGATTCGCCTCAGGTGGACCGGTTCAGGGCCACCTTGCGCACCATCACGCAGTTGCCCAGGCCTTTGGGGCGGTCATACGTGAAGCCCTCGCGCTCGTACATCGTGCGGGTGCCGTTGTAGAGGAACGACGAGTTCTTCTTCCGTTTCCCGCCGGTGTCGTGGGGGTAGCCCTCGACCACGCCGCCGCCTGCCTGCGCGATCAGGTCCACGGCTCCGCGCAGGGCAACCGACGCCAGCCCCTTGCCACGGTGGGCCTTCTCGACCTGGATGCAGGTGATCCGGTAGTCGGGCAGTCGCTCGGCCGTGGCCAGATACTCCTTGCGGTGGTGGATGCCGGGTAGCTCCTCAGGTGTGCCGTACTCCGCCCAGGCGATGGCCAGGTCCCCGTCGTAGACCAACGCCGCGTGCGCGATCCCCTCGTCCACACGGCGCCTCTTGAACGCCCGGTTGTCCTCGACGGCGCTGTCCGGCTCCCGGTCGTCGGGATGGAACCAGGTGCACCAGCAGCTGGCGAACATCCCCTTGTTGCGCTCGACGAGGGCGGCGAAGTCGTCAAAGGTCTCCGGAGTGAGCGACCTGGTCGTGAGCTCGGACATGTTGGCAACCTAGACCGCGTCGGACGTGGACTCCTACCGTTCGGCCCCCCAGCGTCCGAGGGCAGCGATCGCCTCGCTTAGTGCGAGCCCTCGATCGGTCAGCGCGTAGGCGCGTGTGTTGTGCCGAAGAGGCAGTCGGGTCAGCACACCGGCGGCCTCCAACTCGCGCAGGCGGGTCGCCAGCATGTTTGTCGGCGTCCCGAGGTCGCGCTGGAGGTCGCCGTAGCGCTGCGGGCCCTCGAGCAGCCGCTCCACGATGAGCAGCGCCCACCGGCTTCCGACGATGTCGAGGGCCGCGGCCAGGTCGCTCACTCGGCGGAGTCGGTGTTCGGCTTCATCCAGAACGGCGAGTAGTGGTAGCCGTCGGGATCGTCGAACTGGCGCTGGTACATGAAGGGGTAGTCGTCGATGTCGCCGACTCGTCCGCCGGCTGCACCGGCACGGTCGACCAGCTCGTCGACCGCCTCCCGGCTGCCGAGGTCGAACGACACCGTGACCTTCGAGGGTGTGTCCGGTCCGCCGATCACTTCCTCGACTCCCCCGATGCTCGCGTACATCTCGCGGCTGCCGAGCATGAGGTACTGCTCCGGCGCGATGGCGAAGCACGACACGTTGTGGTCGGACATCTCCGGGTTGAGCGTCCAGCCCAAGGCCGTGTAGAAGGCGGTGGCGCGCTCGACGCTCTGGACGGGGCAGGTGATGAAGAGGCTCATGCGGCCATACTTGCAAAATGCAAGTGCGCCGTCAAGGGCTGCCCCATCTCTCACCGGGACCGTTAGCTCAGCGCACCCACACGACGTGCGTTCCGGCGGTACGGAAGCCGGCCGAGAGCCACTGACCCAGCTCGTCCCCGTGCGCGTAGCCGACGAGCGGTCGGCCGGGGTTGAGGACGGCTGCGCACGCGACCATGGCGGCAACATCCTCAGTCCCGTCGGCAGCGGCCCACGCGTTGGAGAGCTCCACCGTGGTGCCTGCCTCGTGCAGCACGGCGCCGCCGACCAGCTCCTTGCTCTCGCGTTGGGCGAGGATCGTGAAGCGCGGGTGCTCGAGGAATGCCGGAAGGAGCACTCCCGTGTAGTCGTGCAGCTCGTTCCATGTCACCAGCTCGTCAGGCTCGGCGACGACGCCCCACCCATCGGGCAGGGTGGCTTGAGGGGAAGCCGCTTCGCGGTGCAGCCAGTCCGCCTCGAACAACCGCTGGAACCCGGCAGGCTCGAGGTCGACCGTGCCGTACGAGTCGGCGACGGAGCAGTGCTCGAACGGCTCCATGGCGCGCAGCACACGGTCGACCGTGACGTCGCGCCGCAGCGTCTTGGCGGCGGAGTGCCACGGGGGCGGCTCAGCGAGCGCCCACCACAGGGCGTCGTCGGACCGGGTGGGGATCCCGTGCACGGCGAAGACGTCCTCGTACCACGCTTGGCTCGCGCGGACCCCGGCCTCGTGCTCCGCCGCCGTCTCCCCTGCCACCCTCCAGTGGTACCAGAACGGAGGCTTCACGGTCCGGTGGACGAGGAACGTAGGCGGGCACTCCGTCACCTGATGCGACGTACGAACCCGCCCGCTCATCGTGGCGTGTTCGGATGTCCGAGCAACGTGACCCGCTGTGTTGTGATCCGGGTGCGAGGGACCTCCTCGACCTGCGATCTCGGTCTGATTCGGTGTGGCAGTCGGACCAGCCAGTCCCTAGGGTCAACCCCATGAAGCGGGTGTGCAAGGTCGGTGTCCAGCTGCCGGAGGTGGAACGGTTCCTCCCGTGGCCCGAGTACCTGGATCTGGCGCGACGGGTGGAGGCATCCGGCTACGACTCGGTCTGGGTGGGTGACCACTTGCTCTACGACTTGCCGAATGGGGTGACGCGGGGGCCGTACGAGGCCTGGACGACGCTCGCGGCCATCGCGGCAGTGACGGAGCGGGTGGAGCTCGGGCCGCTCGTCGCCTCGACCAGCTTTCACTCCCCGCCGATGCTGGCCAAGCAGGCCGCGACCGTGGACGCGATCTCTCAGGGGCGGCTCATCGTCGGGCTCGGCGCAGGCTGGAACCGACGGGAGTACGACGCGTTCGGCTTCCCCTATGACCGGCGCGTCTCACGCTTCGAGGAGGCGCTGGCGATCATCGTCCCGCTGCTGCGGACGGGGCGCACCACCTTCCATGGGGAGTTCTATGACGTCGAGGACTGCGTGCTCGACCCGCGCCCGGTGAGGGAGGGTGGCCCGCCGATCATGCTCGGCTCCACCGGCCCTCGGATGCTGGGCATCGGGTTGCCGGTCGTGGACTCCTGGAACGTCTGGTGGAGCCGGTACGACAACTCGGTGGAGCGCTTCGCGGAGGAGAAGTCGAAGGTCGATGCTGTGATGCCGAACGGGCGGCACGTAGAGGCAACCGCTGCCGTTCTGGTCACCCTCCCCGGCGCAAAGGGCCGGCTGATGGGTGACGTCTACGACGCGAAGGTAAGGACGGTCACGCCCGACGATCTCTGCGACCACGTGCAAGGGCTGTCACAGGCCGGCGCGACGCACCTCCAGCTGGTGTTGGACCCGATCACAGCCGAGTCGATCGACGTGGTGGCGGAGTCGCTGGCTGGTCTCGACGGCTGACTGTCGAACGAGGGTCAGGCCTCGAAGCGGTCCACACGGCAACGGGCGAACTGGTCTACCGTGCCGTTCCCGAGGATCTCGTCGGCGGCCAGGCGCCCCACCGTGGGGCCCAGGCACAGTCCAGAGTGCATGACGGCGAGGTAGAGGCCCGGCAGTGACCGGTGACCGCCGATGATCGGGCCCTGGTCCCCGGGCATCGGCCGGCGCCCCAGCTGGTAATCGAGAAGTCGCACGTTGTGCCCGCCCTCGAAAGCGGAGGCCAGCCGCTCGACGGCCCGAGCGGCCAGCCTGGCCAGCGCACCGACGCCGTGGGCATCTTCCCCAACCGCACACTGGAGCCCGATCGCAGTGTTAGTTCCGAATGGGGCGAAGCGCACGAAGAGCGAACCTGATCCGGATCCGGGGGCACGAACCTGATGGAAGCGCCGGACACGTCTGCCGAACCCTCTCCGATGTGTCTCTATGACCACGGTCATGTGTGGGATGCGTTCCACAAGGTCGGCCCGAAGATCCTTTGGTTGACTGCCTCCATGTCCCGAGCGATGAAGTGGTTGATTGCGTTCATCATTGCGATGGCCGCAAACTCGATCGCTGGCATCTGGCTGGAGGGCGACAGCGCTCAGATGGTTCGGTTGGCGCTTACCGTCGTGATGATGGGCTGCGGAGCAACGGCCTTCTTCGTTTGGTTCCGCGAGTCCCAGCGATGACTGGTCCCTACGACCCCCCGAAGCCGACCCGAGAGCAACGTCGGTCCGTTTTCCTGTGGTCTCTCGGCCTCCTCACCGTCGTCGTCGCAGGAGTCGTCTTGCGGGTTGCGTTCGAGGACGAACCCTTGGTCCGTATCGCCTTGACAGTTGTTGCCGTCCTCACCGCAGCAGTACTCATTGGCGGGTGGCTGAACCTTGCAAAAGTACTTCGTGACCTCAAGGTCAGAGACCGCGAGTGAGGACCGTCCTGGTCCCAGTCAATGGCGCGTGGCCCGCCATGGAGGCGCCTCAATAACGACGATCTACAGGACCCTGATGCGGGCACAGGCGGACCGATGTGTCCTCGGTGCGGCTCGTCACGCTGCCCGGTCCACGCCAGCCCGTGCTCGTCCTGGGACTCGTCGTCCTTTCCTCCGCAGCCGTAGCGATGCATCCGCGACTCATCCAGCGCACTAAACGCGGCTACTTGTTTCATTGACGGCAGGACCGGTGCCTGCGCAGGCTCGGTTCAGGTGCCCGGGTTCGTCGCTCTCAATCGCGGCTGCCCACGATGATCGTGTGGCTCTCACATGGACTGCGCCGCCCGGGCACCGCCGGGCAGGAGAGGCTCAAGAAGGGATTGCTCTGCTCGAAGTAGCGGTGCCCTCCACGCCCAACCATCACAGGTTCAAGGCGACGGAGGACGTCATGGAAGAGCAGGTTCCGCGGGTTGTTATCGGGATGGATCCGCACAAACGCAGCGTCACGATCGAGGTGATGCTCGCCGACGAGACGGTCGTGGCTGGTGGCCGGTTCGACACCACGGTCGAGGGTTACCAGGCGATGCTGGACTTCGTCGCCGGGTGGCCGGACCGGGTCTGGGCGATCGAGGGCTGCGAAGGCATCGGCCGGCACATCGCCCACCGGCTCCTGGCCGACGGACAAGACATCGTCGACGTGCCGGCCAAGCTCTCCGCTCGGGCGCGGGTGTTCGCCACCGGGCAGGGCCGCAAGACCGACGCCACCGACGCGCACTCGGTCGCGCTGGTCGGCACCCGCATGGCCGGGCTGCGACCCGTGGTGTCCGACGCCCAGCTCGAGGTGCTCCAGCTGCTGGTGGATCGGCGCCGCTCCATCGGGGACGAGCACACCCGCAAGATCAGCCAGCTGCACCGGATCCTGTTGGAAATGCTGCCTGGTGGCGCGAAGAAGTACCTCTCCGCGGCCCAGGCCAAGACCCTGCTCGCCGGCGTGCGCCCGCGTGACGTCGTGGGCAAGACCCGCAAGCGGGTCGCGGCCGAGCTCGTGGCCGACCTGGAACGGATCTACACCCGCAAGAAGGCCGCCGACAAGGAGCTCAAGGACCTCGTCGCCGCGACCGGGACCTCCCTGCTCGACCTGCACGGCATCGGCCCCTCCGGCGCCGCACGGCTCCTGGTCGAGGTCGGGGACCTGTCCCGCTTCCCCGACCGCAACCATTTCGCGTCCTGGACCGGCACCGCCCCCATCGACGCCTCCTCCGGCGACCACGTGCGCCACCGCCTCTCCCGCGGCGGAAACCGACAGATCAACCGGGTGCTGCACATCATGGCCACGGTCCAGCTGCGCACCCCCACCACCGAGGGACGCGCCTACTTCGACCGGAAGAAAGCCGCCGGCAAGACCTCGATGGAAGCGATGCGATGCCTCAAACGGCGCCTGTCCGACCTCGTCTACCGAACGATGCTCGGCGACTACACCGCGAGCAAGGTGACGAGCCCGGGAGGGCAACGGGGCAACGACTCTGACTCCAGCGCGACCGGCTCACAACCCCACGCCGGCTCTTCGGACAAGCCACTTCCCGGACCCGCCACCACCAAGCCTACGACCAGCCTCCCGCGGGCGTCTTGACACAGAAGGGAGCCATGGCCGGACGAGGGCATCGACCGCGATATTCGAATCCGTGCGAAAGATGCCTGGTCACCCCTACCAGTTGTCCATGGGCACCGGGTGGGGTCGTCTCGTTGAGAGCCCCGCATACAAGTACGTCGTCCTCGTTGTGTGCATCGCTGTTCAAATCAGCATCATGGCGAGCCCAAACCGCGAGCGTGATCTCGACTGGGTGGGTTGGTCCGCCCTACTCCTGTTCAGTGTGCTCGGCTTTGTCTACGCGGTTCGCGACGTCAGGCGCACAAGCGGCCGGGGGTAAGGCGTCAGACGATCAGCGGCCCAAGAGACCACTGCCGCCTTAAAAGCTAGGGGTGGTGTCCCGTCCATCAGGATGCCCGGATCGCGGCATGTCCGGAAGTTACGAGGCCGCCTGTGCCCGTCGGATCGCGGTCTTCCAACCCCAGACCTTGTGGCTCGTGCCGACCTGCGTATCGCGGAAGTTAAACGGGAGCGAGGTCGCCACAATCTCGGCTTGGTCGACGACCTGCAGCCCACCCTGAGTGAACAGCTCCACCGGAGCTAGGCCATGTTCGACCGCGCCGATGCCGACGATGTCGTCACGAGTCGGAGCGGCTTGCCCGCGCCAGGGCAGCACTCCAGCCACGAACGTGGTGCGCGCTCCAGCGCCGCCGCGCCGGAGATCCACCACCTGTAAGCACGCCCAGCCAGACGGTTCGCACGGAACCGCAATCAGGTCGCCCACCTCGAGCGCGACCGTACTCCGAGGTGAGAACGGGAACGAGCGGTCAGCCATGGGCGCATCGTTTCAGAAGTGCCGTTCATCGGTGCAACGGATCGCGCTAACTGCGGCAGAAGAGTGCGTTTCCTCATGCCTTCCAGGGGAGCCGGCGGCGGAGTTCCTCATGCTCCGGACGCATGCCCCGAACTTTCATTGCCCGCACCGACCGGAGTTTTGGCAGATCCAGTAGTGGGCTGTAGTCGAGGTCGTCAACCACAACCGTGTGCAAGAGAACCTTCTCCAGGTCTCTGAGCGGGCGCAGGAATCCAATGCTCGCGATGTGACCGTTGCGCGGGGTCATCCAGGCTCCGCCGATCTCGAGATCGGCCAAGCGGTGCAAGTTCGCAAAGGGCGACGGGTCCTCAATCGTGCGAAAGCCCTCCAGCGCTAGCAACCTCAAGTCGTGAAGAGCCGCCAGAGGCCCCACATCGGTCACAGCAGAGGCGCCGCGCAGCTCCAAATGGCGCAGCCCCGTCATCGAGCCGAGCGGGCTCAAGTCCGTGTAGTCGCCCCACTTCACGACAAGTCGAGTCAGTTGTGGCTGACCGGCCAGCGCCGCGAACAGGCGCTTCGGAGTGCGGGTCGTGAACCGCAGTTCCGTTAACGGCGTGCGACTGCTCAGGAGCTCGATCCACTCATCAACGACACGCCGGGCCCGGCTGGACGTGAACCCGGTCCCAAGTTGGGTGCAAGAGACGGCAATGGCCTGCTGACCGGTGTACTCCGACACCTCGGTGAGCATCGGGACTGCGGCTTCTCGAGGCACGAGGATCAGCGTAGGGGCACGCTCGTATTCGCCCAATGCGGCAGATGCGGACGTTCTGTGGTGGACGTTGGCACCCTGCCAGCCCCCTGCTGCACATGGGCTCGATGGGGAATTCATGCCTTTATCGACGCTTCGCGACGACGCGCCCAAGACGCCGTAGCCAAGGGTAGTTCTGAGAACTCGCGACCAGCCCATTGCTCCAAGCGTCGGCAAACTTCGTCGAGTTCTGGGCCACCTACGTCTGTGAGCAGCACGGCGAGCACTATGTCCCTCATGCCGGGGCGGTGGAGGACTGGGCTAGTTTCGTCTATCGCGCCAGTTCTGAGCGCAGTGAGCATCCGACCAGGACCCATGAGGCCCAGCATCCTTGTTATAGCCACGTCTTGCAGGGCGGCGGTCATCTCAGCCGAGGCGGCTCTCGCCTGAGCCAGTGAATCCACCGTCCATTCGGTCGAGTGGTGGTTTCGTTTCCCTGGGGGCATTAACCCACCTCGGTACAGGCCGTCCCAAGGGAGTGCCCGACCGGGTTTGCTCGAGCTTCCCCAAGGCGTGTCTGGGGCGCACTCGTGCGTCCACGCCCACCAGCAAGGTGGAACGACGGACAGGCTGACGTCGAAGGTCCCATAAGTACCCTCGTTGTACTGACCGGACTGAATACTGACCACGGCCGTGTCGCCGTCACGCTCCAGCCGCCACGTCGGGTACGTCCCCCTGAAGCCGGCCGCCCGCAGCGTCGGCACAACGTCGTCCTTGACCGCTAACTTCAGTGCATCCCTGGCCAACATCAAAGGATTGTGACACTTCCCTACTCACACGTCCTGTCACCCATGGAGAGAAGGGAGCGGGCGCATCAGGCGGGCGGACGCCGCTCCCCAAGGAAACGGATCGCGGCAAGAGAGTGCGTTTCATGGCACCCTGCCACCCGTGCCCTTCAACCTGGAGATGTTCGCGCCCCGTGTGCAGCAACATGCGATCGAGTGGGATTCCCTCGGGCTGGACTGGTCCGTTGGTCCGATCAAGGCGAACTACGGCAAGGCGGTCACGTCCGCCATATTCGCGAATGGACAGTGGCTAGCCGAGATTCTCATTTGGGAATCGGGTGAGACTGAACTCGGAACCCTTCGTTTGCGGGATGGGCAAACCATCAACAAGCACTACGACCTTGTGACCGTCGCCGACCTCGACGCGGTCATTGACGAAGTTCTGGCACTGCTGAAGGACGGAGAGATCCCGGCCGAGGCATACCTTCCCTGACTACCGCTCATCGGCATGAGCGGACGTTTCATCGCCGAATGCCTTCCGAGACAACTCGTCTCTGTGGCACGTGCCTTCGGACGAATCAGAAGGCGAGTTCCATGGCCCGTCGCCGCACCTCGGTCTTGAAACCGCCACGGAGCGAGTCGATCGGGGCACCTTCGACGGGCAGCGTGGGGTCCGGGGTGAAGAGCCAGGTCAGGATCTCCGTGTCGTTCATGCCGCCGTCGCCGAGCACGGTGAACGTGCCCTTGAGGGAGGACATGACGCCCTCGTCGTCGAGGAACTTCTCGGGCACGGCGACGACGCGACGCTCGCCGATGCGAGCCGAGAGCACCTCGCGGTCGTCGATGAGCTGACGCACCGCCGACAGGGGCAGGTCGAGCCGCTCGGCGAGGTCGGGAACGGTCAGCCACTGGCCGACGAGGGCCTCGAGATCGGTGTCCTGGTCTTTCACGAGGCAAGCGTGCCACACCGCTACCCCTCGCACGGACTAGTCTCACCCGCTACTCTGTCAACGCTTACCACATCTGTCCCATTGTCAACACCAGTCTCCACGACGGCCCTCGGCGGGCCGTTGCCTCGGAAAGGACGGCCCTCATGGTCATCGCCCTGCCCCCCGCGACGGTGCCACCCGCCGTCCTCGTCCCCGCGACGGTCTCGACCCACTCCAGCCCGGCACCACATGGCTGGACCACCTACACGGTGAAGGACGGCGACACCCTCATCGGTCTCGCCGCGACCTTCCGCACGACGCCACGTGCACTCGCCGCCAAGAACCACATCAGCGACGCCCGTCGGCTCTGGGCCGGCTCCACCATCCAGGTGCCGGGCCGCGCGGGGTCGACGGCCAAGGCGAGCCCCCGGGCGACGTCCCGTTCGGCCGGCAGCCACACGGTCAGGGCCGGTGACACCCTCTACGGCATCGCCGCCCGCTACGGGACGACCGTCCCCGCGATCGCCAAGGCCAACGGCATCTCCCCGCGCTCCTTCATCTACCCGGGCCAGCAGCTGCGCCTCTCCGGTGCGGCGTCCTCCCAGAACAACAGCGCGAAGGCGAGCGGCAAGGGCAAGTCGTCGAGTGCGGCATACACGGTCAAGAACGGTGACACCCTGCTCGCCATCGCGGCCCGCACCGGGCGCACCGTCTCCTCGATCGTCAAGGCCAACGGCTTGCGCGGCACGATGATCTACCCCGGCCAGCGCCTCACCCTGCCGGGCACCGCGGCACGGAAGTCTGCCCCCAAGGCGGCGCTGCCGAACACCTTCGCCGGGCGCACCTACCCCGACCGCATCGTCCAGAACGCAGCGCGCAACCGTGAGATCCTCGCCGGCCGCTCGGTGCCGACGCGCTCGCAGACCAAGGCCCTCATCAAGGCGACCGCCCGCCGGCACGGTGTCGACCCGCGGCTCGCGCTCGCGATCTCGATGCAGGAGTCCGGGTGGAACCAGCGCCAGGTGTCTGTCGCGAACGCAGTCGGCATCATGCAGGTCATCCCGTCCGGCGGTGAGTGGGCGTCCTCCCTCATCGGACGCAAGCTCAACCTGCTCGACCCCGAGGACAACGTGACGGCAGGAGTCGTCATGCTGCGCGCCCTCACTCGCGCCGCCCCGTCCGAGGACATGGCCATCGCGGGCTACTACCAGGGCCTGCACTCGGTGACGACGCGCGGGATGTTCACCGACACCAAGAGCTATGTGGCCAACATCAAGGCGCTCAGGGGTCGTATGTGACACCGGCAGCGTCGGGCACCGGGGTCCCCGGGCTGCAACCGCGCAGTCCGTACACTCAACTGGTGTCCACCGCCCCCGCCGACGGTCTCGTCGGAGAGATCCTCGACGGTCGCTACCGCGTCATCGAGCGCCTCGCCGACGGTGGGATGGCCACGGTCTACCTCGCCCTCGACACCCGTCTCGACCGGGAGGTCGCGCTCAAGGTCATGCGCCAGCACCTGGCCCAGGACGCCATGTTCCGCTCACGCTTCCACCGCGAGGCCCGGTCCGCCGCCCGCCTCTCGCACCCCGGCGTCGTCGCGGTCTTCGACCAGGGCGAGGACGACGGTCGGATGTTCCTCGCGATGGAGTACGTCCCCGGGCAGACGCTGCGCGAGGTCATCGACGCCGAGGGCTCGCTCACCCCGCGGGCCGCGATCGATATCATGATCCCGGTGCTCGACGCCCTCGCCGCGGCCCACCGCGCCGGCATCATCCACCGCGACGTCAAGCCCGAGAACGTCATCCTGCGTGAGGACGGCGCGGTCAAGGTGGCGGACTTCGGGCTCGCCCGCGCCGTGACCTCGCAGACCGTGACGTCGTCGTCCGGACTCCTCCTCGGCACGGTCGCCTACCTCTCCCCGGAGCAGGTGGAGCGGGGCATCGCCGACGCCCGGAGCGACGTCTACGCGGCGGGTCTCGTCCTCTTCGAGATGCTCACGGGGTCCAAGGCCTTCGACGGCGACACCGCGATCAACGTCGCCTACCAGCACGTGCACGCCGGTGCGCCACGGCTGCGCAGCCGTGACCCCGAGGCGCCCGAGATCCTCGACGAGGTCGTGGCGGCAGCGACGTCCCTCGACCCTGACGGTCGACCCGCGGACGCCGCCGCGTTCGCCGCCCTGCTGCGCACGGCTCGCCGTGAGCTCACCAGTGACGAGCTCGACGACCGCCCCTCCGCAGCCGAGGCCGCGGCATCGACCCTCACCCGCACGACCGCGCTGCCGGTCGCGCGCTCGCGCCATGCCGCACCTCGAACAGAGACGTCGTTGCGCGACCAGGTCCGGGGCGCACCTCCCGCCACGGCCGGTGTCGCCGTGCGCGACGACGCACCCCGCGCCCGGCGCCGGGCCGTCTGGCCGTGGGTGCTCGTCGTCGTGTCCGCTGCCATCGCCTCGGCCACGGCGTGGTTTTTCATCGCCGGCCCGGGCTCCCCGACGATCGTGCCGGCAGTCGTGGGCAAACCGGTGGTGGCGGCTGAGGCCACGTTGCGCACCCAGCACCTGGACCCCGACCGGCGGGACGGCTTCAGCGAAAGCGTCGCCAAGGGTCTGGTCATCTCGACTACGCCCGCGGCCAACGCCGAGGTCCGGCGCGGCACAGCCGTCACGCTGCTCGTGTCCAAGGGCCCCGAGCGCTACGTCGTCCCACCCCTGCCCGGCACCAGCCAGGCCGAGGCGACCAACCAGCTCACCGCTGCCAACCTCGTCGTCGGCAAGATCACGGAGGCGTTCAGCGAGGACGTCGACGACGGGCAGGTCATCTCGACCAACCCCAAGGTCGGCACCCAGCTCAAGCGCGGCACCGCCGTCGCACTCGTGGTCAGCAAGGGTCGCCAGCCGATCACGGTCGAGAACTTCACCGGCAAGAGCCTCGACTCTGCGCAGGACACGCTCGGCAAGGCCGGTCTCGAGGTCGAGGTGACCGGCGAGGAGAACGACGACACCATCCCCGACGGGTCGATCATCCGGCAGGACCCAGCAGGCGGGAACCTCTTCAGAGGCGACAAGGTCTCCGTCGTCGTCTCCAAGGGGCCGGTGCTGATCACCGTGCCCGGTGGCCTCATCGGCAAGCAGTTCACCGAGGTCAAGGGCCTGCTCGAAGGGCTCGGCCTCAAGGTCACCGAACGCCAGGCGATCCCGGGCATCAACTTCGGCACCGTCCAGGGCCTCAACCCGGGCTCGGGCGACCAGGTCCGCAAGGGCTCCGAGATCGTCGTGACGACGGTCTGAGGTGACCTCTCCCCCATCGCCCGCCCACGACCGGCAGTCCCGCCTCGCCGTCCTGCTGCTGCTCGCGGTCACGGCCGTCTGGGGCTCGACGTTCTTCCTCATCCGTGACCTCGTCGAGCACGTCCCGTCGGCGGACTTCCTCGCGGTGCGCTTCGGCATCGCCGCGGTCCTCATGTTCGCCCTGTTCCACCGGCAGACCCTGGCCCTGACCCGTCGAGAGCTCACCCTGGGCGCGGGACTCGGAGCCCTGTATGCCGTGGCGCAGCTCCTGCAGACCACCGGACTCGAGACGACCGCCGCCTCCGTGTCGGGATTCCTCACCGGGACCTACATCGTCCTCACGCCCGTGCTCGGCGCGCTGCTGCTGCGCGACCACATCCCCCGCGCTGCCTGGGTCGCAGCCCTCATCGCCACCATCGGCATCGGGGTGCTGTCGCTGCAAGGTCTGGCGATGGGGTTCGGCGAGGCCCTCACGTTGGGCTCCGCCGTCATCTATGCCCTGCACATCCTCGCGCTCGGCCGCTGGTCCACGGGGTCCACGGCGCTGGGGCTCTCGACGGTCCAGGCGGCGGTCATCGCCGTCATCTGCTTCGGCGCGGCCATCCCAGACGGAGTGACCCTGCCGGCGACCGGCGGTCAGTGGACCTCGCTGCTCTACATGGCCGTGGTCGCCGGGGCCGGCGTCCTCATCGCGCAGACGTGGGCCCAGGCCCACCTCACGGCGACCCGCGCCGCGATCGTCATGGCGATGGAGCCGGTCTTCGCGGCCGTGTTCGCCGTGCTCTTCGGCAACGAGGTCGTCACGGCGCGGCTGCTGCTCGGCGGCGGTCTCGTGCTCGGAGCGATGTACCTCGTGGAGCTGCGCGGCAGCACCCACACCGACGACGCGTCAGCGCTCGAAGACCCACCGGTGGAGATCCTGCACCACGACGTCTGAGAGCGTCCGCTCCCTGCGCCAGGACGTCAGCGCAGCAGGTCGACCAACACGTCGGTCGCGGCGTCCGTCGCCGCGTCGTCGACGTCGAGGTGCCAGACGAGACGCACGCCGGTCCGCCCGGCGGCATACGTGCGTATGCCGCGTGCCCCAGCCGCGTCGACCAGCTCAGCCGGTGCCCACTTGGTCGAGGACAGGTCGAGCATGACGATGTTGGTCTCGACCGACGCCGGGTCGAGCACGGAAGGAGCGACCTCTCCCACGGCCGCTGCGAACCGCGCGGCCCGGGCGTGGTCGTCCGCGAGGCGCTCGATGTGGTGGTCGAGCGCGTGCAGACCTGCCGCGGCGAGGATGCCGACCTGCCGCATCCCACCACCAAAACGCTTGCGCCAGATGCGTGCTCGCGCCATGAGCTCGGCCGAACCCACGAGGACGGAGCCCACAGGAGCACCGAGCCCCTTGGAGAGGCACACGCTCACGGTGTCGAACTCTCGGCCGTAGTCACTGAGCGGCACACCGGTGGCGACATGGGCGTTCCAGAGGCGGGCACCGTCGAGGTGCATCGCGACGCCGGCCTCGCGGCTCACCGACCGCACCTCGCGGATCGCGCCCAGAGGCTGGATCGTTCCGCCGCCGAAGTTGTGCGTGTTCTCGACGACGATGAGGGCGGTCCCCACCTGGTAAGGCCCGGCACCGACGCTCATGAGACCCAGCGGTCCAGACGGCACGAGACGGCCGCGCTCACTGGCCCACGTGCGTGACGAGATGCCCGACAGCACCGCGGCGGCGCCCAGCTCCGCGCGCAGGACGTGGGCGAGGGTGTCGGCGATGATCTCCTGGCCGTGCTCG
Organism: Knoellia sp. AC549; assembly: GCF_979258975.1. Classification (NCBI taxonomy): domain Bacteria; kingdom Bacillati; phylum Actinomycetota; class Actinomycetes; order Micrococcales; family Intrasporangiaceae; genus Knoellia; species Knoellia sp. AC549. Next base: position 3,371,874 of record NZ_OZ409890.1, on the reverse strand, counting down.
ACGTGCAGCCGCATGCCGAGCTGGTTGGCCATCGAGCCGGTCGGTGCGAAGAGGGCGGCCTCGTGGCCGAGCAGCGCGGCGACCCGGGCCTCGAGGGCGTTGACCGTGGGGTCCTCACCGAAGACGTCGTCGCCCACGGGCGCGTCGGCCATGGCGCGGCGCATCGCCGGTGTCGGCTGGGTCAGCGTGTCCGAGAGCAGGTCGGCAACCCAGCGACGCGGCATACCGGCGTCCTGAGTGGGTTCAGAGGTGACCACGTCAGTCACGACTGAGCATCTCGGCGACGAGGAAGGCCAGCTCGAGGCTCTGCTGGTGGTTGAGGCGCGGGTCGCAGACCGTCTCGTAGCGCTTGTTGAGGTCGGCGTCGAGGATCTTCTCGGCGCCACCGATGCACTCGGTGACGTCGTTGCCGGTGAGCTCGACGTGGATGCCGCCGGGCACCGTGCCGAGGGCCTGGTGCACCTCGAAGAAGCCGCGCACCTCGTCGACGACGTCCTCGAAGTCGCGCGTCTTGTAGCCGGAGGCCGACTCGAAGGTGTTGCCGTGCATCGGGTCGCAGATCCACGTGACGGCCGCGCCACTCGCCGTGACCTTCTCGACGATCGACGGCAGGGACTCGCGGACCTGGCCGGCGCCCATGCGGGTGATGAACGTCAGGCGACCCGGAGTGCGCTCGGGGTCGACGAGGTCGATCATCCGGAGGAGGTCGTCGACCTGGGCCTTGGCCGAGACCTTGACCCCGATCGGGTTGTGGATGCGGCTCACGAAGTCGAGGTGCGCGCCACCGATGTCGCGGGTGCGCTCGCCGATCCAGACGAAGTGGGCCGAGGTGTCGTAGAGGTTGCCGGTGCGCGAGTCGACCCGGGTGAGGGGCCGCTCGTAGTCGAGGAGGAGCGCCTCGTGCGCGGCGAAGAACTCGGTCCCCTTCATCGCCTCGAAGTCGGCGCCACACGCGGCCATGAACTTCATCGCCTTGTCGATGTCGCGGGCGATCTTCTCGTAGCGCTGGTTGGCGGAGTTGGCGACGAAGCCACGGTTCCAGTCGTGGACGTGGCGCAGGTCGGCGAAGCCGCCGGTCGTGAAGGCGCGCACGAGGTTCAGCGTCGCGCTGCTCGCGTGGTAGGCCCTGACGAGCCGCTGCGGGTCGGGGTTGCGAGCGGCCTCGGTGAACTCGAAGTCGTTGACCATGTCGCCGCGGTAGGCCGGGAGGGTCACGCCCTCGCGGGTTTCGGTGTGGCTGCTGCGCGGCTTGGCGAACTGCCCCGCCATCCGACCGACCTTGACCACGGGCACGGACGCGCCATAGGTGAGCACGGCGGCCATCTGCAGGATCGTCTTGATCCGGTTCTTGATGTTGTCGGCCGTGGCGCCGGCGAAGGTCTCGGCACAGTCGCCGCCCTGCAGGACGAAGGCGTCACCGCGGGAGGCGGCAGCCATCCGGTCGCGCAGGACGTCGCACTCACCGGCGAAGACGAGCGGCGGATAGGTCGCGAGCTCGGTGACGGCGGCGTCGAGGGCGGCAGCGTCCGGCCACAGCGGCTGCTGGGCAGCGGGGAGGTCGGGAGTCGCCTCGAGAGAGGTGCGCAGTTCGGGATCGGTGGTCAGGCTCACCCGCCAAGGATAGGCGCGTCGCGTGGGAGGGCCTGCGGCGCCCGTATGCCGGTCAGCCGCCGATCGCGTGCCCGCTCACTCATCCGCCTCCCGAGCCGCATTATCGGGTCACCCGATAATGTCCCGCTCGACCCGGGTTGCCAACCGCGGTCGAGCGCCCCTTTATCGGGTCACCCGATAATGCGGCAGGGCCTGCGGCGCCCGTATGCCGGTCAGCCGCCGATCGCAGGCCCTCTCACGACTCCGTGCCGCTGGGACCGTCCTCGAGGCCTCGGGCCAGGGCGAAGCGGACGAGCTCGACCCGGTTGTGCAGGTGCAGCTTGCCCAGGGTGTTCTGGACGTGGTTCTGCACCGTGCGGTGCGAGAGGACGAGCTCGGCGGCGATCTCCTTGTAGGACATGCCCGTGGCGACGAGCCGCAGCACCTCGGTCTCGCGGTCGGTGAGCTCGGGGATGGGCCGCTCGGCCGGCTGCGGTGTGGCCACGGCCTCGGCGCCACCGGCAGCCATCCGACGGAACTCGCCGAGGACGAGCCCGGCCAGTCCGGGGGTGAACACGGCCTCACCTCGGGCGGTGGCTGTGACGGCGGCGACGATGTCCTTGCTGGACGCCGACTTCACGAGGTAGCCGGTCGCGCCGGCCTTGATCGCGGCGAGGACGTCCAGCTGTTCACCGCTCGCCGAGAGGATGAGGACGCGGGTCTCGAGGTCGCCCAGAGCCCGGCACACCTCGTCGCCGCGCATCCCCGGCAGGTTGAGGTCGAGGACGAGGACGTCGGGCCGGGTCGCCCGGGCCCGCCGCACGGTCGAGGGCCCGTCGGCAGCTGTCGCGACCACGTCTAGGCCCGCCTGGACGAGGTCGCGCTCGAGGGCACCGAGCCACAGGGGGTGGTCGTCGGCGACGAGCACTGTGGTGGCGGGTGGGCTCTCTGTCATGCGGACTCCTCGCGTGGGACGGTGATGACGACACGGCAGCCACCGCCGGGTCGGGTGATGACGTCGGCGGTGCCGCCGAGGTCGCGGACACGACCGACGATCGACTGGCTGACGCCGAGCCGCCCGCGGGAGGCAGCCGAGAGCAGATGGTCGGGCTCGTCGCCGACACCGTTGTCGCGCACGGTGACCGTGACCGTGTCGCCGTGGTCCTCGAGCAGCAGCCACGCCCGGGCGTCGTCGCCCGCGTGACGCTGGACGTTGTCGAGGGCCGCCACCACGGCGGCATCGAGCTCCTCGGCACGGGCGCCCTCGAGGGGCACGGGTCCACCGGGGAGGGACACGCTGACCCGCTCACCCTCGTGGGCGCCGAGCAGCAGGCGGAGGTCCCGGCGGACCGCGCCTGCCGGGACCGCGAATGCACCGGGCAGCTGCGCACCCGTGACGTCCTGGGAGACCAGGCGGCGCAGGGTGCGCTCCTGCTCGGCGGCCATTGCGCCCAGCTCTGCACCCTCGCCTCCGAGCTCCTCACCGCGGCGGTGGATGAACGCGAGGGTCTGGAGCACCCCGTCGTGGACGACGCGGGCCAGCCGCTCGCGCTCGCGCAGCCGCTCACGTTCGGCGAGCACCTGTTCGTAGCGGTGCAAACCGCCCCGGGCGAGGTCGACGGCGAGGCCGATGAGCACGCCGAGCAGGACGAGCAGCAGGATGTTGTGCCACGTGGTCTGGGTGGGCGACCCGATCTCGACCAGGTCGGCCGCCGCGATGATCCCAGCCACCACGAGGCCGCCGAGCCGGCCGTGGAGGACGGCGGCACCGACGACGCCTCCGGCCGCCCAGATCGTGGGCAGAGTGAACTGTCCTGCGGCGACGTCCTCGGGGTGGTCGGCGAGCAGGGTCGCGAAGATCCCGCCGACGGCCAACGCCACCTCGATGGCGAGCAACCAGGTCGTCCGGCGCCGGAAGACGAGCAGCAGCAGGCTGAACGCCATGAGGACCCCGATGACGGTGAACGCCACCCAGGGCCGTGCCATCGTGTCGTGGCGAGCCCAGACGACCGACCCGGCATATAGGGCCGCCGCAGGCCGGAAGTAGTCGAGCCCGCGCGAGAAGGCCTCGACGATGACCGGTTCGGACCGACCAGTGCGCACCGAGCGGTACGTCACCCCGAACAGGGCCCCCCGGCGGTTCATGGCCTCAGCCAGCACGTTGTTCGTCGGCGTCCCGGGTCCTGGCCTCGCCGGCGTCCCTGGCCTCGCCGGCGTCAGCGGCTTCGTCGGCGTCTTCGGCTTCGGCCGCGGCATCGACCGCGTCAGCGGCATCGAGCTCACGCTCGAGCTCGTCGGCCGCGCGACCGGGGTTGGCCGCCTCGGCCTGCTCACGCTGCAGGATGCGCTTGGCGCGGGTGAGACGGTCCTTCATCGACCCGGCATACATGTCGACGTACTCCTGGCCGGAGAGCTCCATGAGCGCATACATCACCTCGTCGGTGATGGATCGCAGGACGAAGCGGTCGTCCTCCATCCCCTTGTAGCGTGAGAAGTCGAGCGGCTTGCCGACGCGCACGCCCACGCGCATGACCTTGGGGATGACCTGACCGGTCGGCTGTGCCTTGTCGGTGTCGATCATCGCGACGGGGATGACGGGGACGCCGGCCTCGAGGGCCATGCGGGCGACACCGGTCTTGCCCTTGTAGAGGCGGCCGTCGGGTGAGCGCGTGCCCTCGGGATAGAGGCCGAGGAGCTCGCCGCGCCGCAGGATCCTCAAGCCCGAGCTGAGCGCCGCCTCGCTGGCCTTGCCGCCGGAACGGTCGACCGGAACCTGGCCGACGCCCTTGAAGAAGGCCGCGGTCAGCCTCCCCTTGAGGCCACCGCCGGTGAAGTAGTCGGCCTTCGCCAGGAACGTCACCCGGCGCGGCACGACGAGCGGCAGGAAGATGGAGTCCGAGAACGACAGGTGGTTGCTCGCGAAGATCGCGGCGCCGGTCTCCGGGATGTGCTCCTCACCCTCGACCCAGGGGCGGAACAGGATCTTGAGCAGTGGTCCCAGGATCACCGTTTTGAGCACCCAGTAGAACACCGTCGTCCTTTCCGTCGAATTCTGCTGACTCTAGTGCACGGGGTGCACCCCACCTGCCGGACTAATCCGATCCCCCAGAACGTTGGCGAGGGTGTTCCGGTGCACCCACCGTCCGCGACGTGGCACCATTTCAAGTGTTCGTCCCCATCCCCGTGAGGCAGCCATGAGCGAGCGTGACATCGACGCCGAGTTCGACGCGATCGTCTCGCGGTGGGACGACGACTCGCCGCAGCCGCCCAGGCCGCGGACCGTCCAGGACATCACGACGGCGTATGCCGCCCTCTCCCCTCCCGAGACCACTCCACCCGAGCCGGTGGACGAGTCCACCGACGACGTGGCGCCGGTCGATCCCGACGCGGAGGGGGCCCGGGCGAGGCGCGAGCCCGAGGCCCGGCCCGAGGCCTGGCCCGAGGTCGAGGCGGAGCCCGCACCAGCGTGGCGCGAGGGACCGAGCATCGACGCCGAGGACGACGACCACTTCGAGCCCGCGCCGGTGCAGCTGCCACCCGGCGAGGACATCGGCTACTGGGGCGCGATCGTCGGGCTCGTGGGTGGCCCCCTGCTCATGGTGTGGATCGCCCTGGCCGGCCCCTTCTACCGCGGCTGGTGGATCCTCGGCTCGATCGTGCTCTTCCTCGGTGGCTTCGCCCTGCTCGTCATGAGGTCGCCGCGACTGCGCGACCCTCACGACGACGACGGTGCCCGGGTCTGACCCAGCACGACGTCCGCCACACCCGGGGGGCCTACAGCCGGAGGTCGACCCAGGTCGGTCGGTGGTCGCTGCCGGCGACGAGGTCGGCCTCGTCGATCGGCACGTCCGCGTGCGGCTCGGCCTCCAGCCCGGACGAGGCGAAGATGACGTCGAGGACCTTGCGGGGCCGTGACGCGGGATAGGTCGGGGTCATGGGAGACACGAGTCGCAGGGCACCGGCGAAGGCCTGCCAGGCCTGACCGGACTCACCCTCGTTGAGGTCCCCGGCAAGGACCACCTCGCCCCCGACGTCGATCATCTGCAGGATGACCCGGGCGTGGGCAGCGCGCTCCTGAGCATCGAGGCTGAGGTGGACGCTCGCCACGGCGATGGGCTCCCGACCGGGCGCCGCGACCCGGGCCAGGGCGAACCCACGAGTCCGTTGCAGCCGCGCGACGCGCAGCCGGTGGTGCGCGGACTCGACCACGTCAACGCGCGTGGACGTGAAGATCGTCGTCCCGCCGCTCCCCCGGTGCCGACCCGTCCAGGACATGCCGCAGTGCTTGGCGAAGGTCGCGACCCGTCGGGTCGAGAACAGCCGCCTCGGCACCTCCTGCAGGCACAGCACGTCCGGGTCGATGGCACGCACGACCCGCGCCGCGGCATACGGGTCCTCGAGGAAGTCCCGCGTGTTGTAGCTCGCGATCCGGATCGTCGTCATGCCGGGTCCACCACCAGGACTCAGGGCGTGCTGTCGTTGCGGGCGAGGTCGGCCGCTCCGATGAGACCGGCCTCGTTGCCCAGCCTGGCGGCGACGATCCGGGCCTCGGGCCGGTAGCCGCGGCCCGTGAGACGTCGGCGGAAGGTGTCGCGGGCGGGGCCGAGCAACAGCTCGCCGGCGGCCGAGACGCCACCGCCGATGACGAACGTGCCGGGGTCGAAGGCCGCTGCGAGGTTGGCGATCCCGATGCCGAGCCAGTGGCCGATCTCGGCGAGCAGCTCGATGGAGGTCGGGTCTCCCTCGCGGGCGGCCTCGGTGACGATGGGTCCGGTGAGCTCGTCGGCGCGTCCGTCGACGCGGGCCGCCAGGTCGGTGGCCACGGGCGAGTTCGCGAGGATCATCGCCCGGGCCTCGCGCACGAGGGCGTTGCCGGAGGCGTACTGCTCCCAGCAGCCGCGGTTGCCGCACTCGCAGCGCTGGCCCTCGGGCACGACCTGCATGTGGCCGAACTCGCCCGCGATGCCGTAGCGGCCACGGATGACCTCGCCGTGCATGAGGATGGCGCCGCCGATGCCGGTGCCGAGGTTGACCATGACGACGTCCGAGTCGCCCTGTGCGGCACCGAACCTCCACTCGGCCCAGCAGGCCGCGTTGGCGTCGTTGTCGACCATGATCGGGGCGTCGATGCGCTTGCTGAGCGCGTCGCGCAGGGGTTCGTCGCGCCACGACAGGTGCGGCGCGAAGACCACCGTCGCACGGTCCGCCGCGACGAACCCCGCCGCGCCGATGCCCACGGCCACGACGTCCGGGTGCTCCGCCCGCAGCTCCTCGACGACGTCGACGATCGTGTCCTCGACGACCTGGGGTCGCTTGGAGCGGTGGGGAGTATCGCGGCGAGCGCGCGCGAGGATCTCGCCGTTCTCGTCGACAACACCACCAGCCACCTTGGTCCCGCCGATGTCGATGCCGATGGCCAGACTCATGACAGCTCCTCCTCGTCGACGACGGCGATGGGTTCGGTGCGGGGGGTGCGGTCCGCGGGCGCGCGCCCGGTGTCGGCCGACGAAGCCGCGGTATGCCGGCTCGCCAGGTCCGCGAGAACCGTCGCTGCCGCTGTGGCCAGGTCGGCGAGACGCGTCAGGGTCTCGGGACTCACTCCCCTGAGCAGGGACACCGAGCGGCAGACGGGGCACCAGGTGCAGGTCTCGGCATCGCCCATCGCGACGTGCACGTGCTCCGGAGGCACAGTCTCGTCGCCGGTGCGCGGCGCCCCCTCCGGACGTGGTGCGCCGGCAAGGCTCTCGCCGCGCGGCGGCTGGCCACGGCTCATGGTCTCGAGCAGCCTCGCGGCCTCCTCGGCCACCGAACCGACCGCGGCATCGAGTCGCGCCTCAGCGTCCACGGGGCCACACCTCCTCCACACGAGCGAATCGCACCCGGAGCTCCCCGGCGCGCACCCCAGCATTCTTGACGATGCATCGTCGCAGCACCGAGGGCAGGGCGATGACCCGGCGCACACCCCCGACGTCGACGACGAGGTCATCGGCCCGGCGGGCGAGGTCCACGTCGCCCGAACGGGCCAGGGGCAGGGGCAGGGTGAGGACGAACTCGTCACCGTCGGCCTCGACGCGCAGCCCCTGCGACCGCACCGGTGCGTCCAGCGCGGGCAGCTCACCGTCGAGGCAGGTCGTCTGCTCCGCGAGGTCTGCGAGCGCATCGACCCCCGTCGGCTCGCCCGCCAGATAGGGAGCGGTGAGGACCGGCGTGCCGTGGAACGACTCGGTGATGGTGGTGATGCCGGCCGCCTGCGCGGTGTTCCAGGCCGAGCGCCAGGGGTCGTCGTCGACGGGGATGACGCGGTTGACGACGACCGCGTCCACGGCATACCCGTGCAGTGAGAGGGAGGTGAGGATGCGACGGGCCTCGGCGATGACGACGTTCTCGGGAGTGAGGACGATCCGCACGCTGGCCCGGTCGGAGGTGAGCATCGTGCGGATGTCGGCCATGTGGGCCCGCCACGTCGCGATGACGTCAAGGACTGCTGCGTCGGGCATCGGCACGCCGGCCGCCGCGGCGGCGGCGGGGCGCATCACGGTGAGGAGCCGGCGCTGGGCCGGGAGGAGGCGGTCGAGGTGCCAGCCGAGCACCTCCGGCAGGGCGAGCAGGCGCAGCGTCTCGGCGGTCGGGGCGCAGTCGACGACGATGACGTCCCACTCGCCGCTCGCCGCGTGGTGTCCCAGCGTGAGCAGGGCGCTGATCTCGTCGGCCCCCGGGAGCGCGGTGAGCTCCTCGGCCACGACCGGGTCGACCCCGACGGAGTCGAGCACCGTGAGCAGGTAGTCGCGCAGGGTCCCCCAGTCGGCGGCGACGCTCGTGCGTGCACCGACGGCCTGGGCATGGAGCCGGTCCTGCACCAGCAGGGTCTGCTCCCACGACGGCGACGTGCGCAGCTCGACCCCGAGGGCGTCACCCAGGCTGTGCGCGACGTCGGTCGACATGACGAGGGTCCGGCGCCCGGTGCGGGCGGACTCGACGGCCATCGCCGCCGCCGTCGTCGTCTTGCCCACCCCGCCCTTGCCGGTGACGAGGACGACGCGGGGTGCGGCGCGCGTCGCGACGGGCGCCACGGGAGAGGTCACGGCCGGCGGCACCGGGTCGTCGTCGCTCAGCTGAGGGACTCGACGCGCTTCTTGAGCTCCTTGAGCGCCGTGTCGATGATGACCTTCTCGGCCTTGCGCTTGAGCATCCCGATCATCGGGATCTTGACGTCCGCTGCCAGGGAGTAGGCCACCTGCGTGCCGTCACCGTCGCGGCTGAGCGTGTAGGTGCCGTCGAGGGCCTTGAGGACCCCTGCTCGCACGAGGTGCCACGACACCGAGCCGGAGCCGTCCTCGGCGATCCCGTCCCAGTCGTACTCGAGCACGTAGGTGTCCTTGATGGCTCCCGCGTCGAGGACGTACTCGACCTGGTCGGCCCATCCGTCGCCGTCCTCACTGAGGACCGTCACCGTCTTCACCTGCTCGGCCCATTCGGGGTAGGCCTCGAAGTCGGCGATCACGTCGAGCACGGCGCCCGGGTCGGCAGCGATGTGGACGGAGGACGACGTGCTGTCTGTCATAGGCGCAGGCTACCGGGCGCGGAAGTTCCCCTAGGATCGACCGCGCGGTGGATGTCGCGTCCGTCGCCCCACCCGCTGGTGATCCGGGACGACGACGACGTCGCACCCGGACGAAGGAGAGCACCTTGCACGAGAAGACCACTCCGGCCCTCGCCCCCGCGACCACGCAGGGTTGCCTTGCCGACCTCCCCGTCCGGCATCGACGCGACACCCCCGGCAAGGCCCTGTTCGGCGTCCGCGACGGCTCGGGCTGGAGCGACGTCACGGCCAAGGAGTTCGCCGACCAGGTCGACGCGCTCGCCAAGGGCTTCGTCGCTGCCGGGGTCACGCCGGGCGCCGCGATCGGCATCATGAGCCGGACGCGCTACGAGTGGACCCTCGTCGACTTCGCTCTCTGGGCCGCGGGCGCCATCCCGGTCCCGATCTATGAGACCTCCTCGCCCGACCAGGTCGAGTGGATCCTCAAGGACTCCGGCGCCGTCGGCGTCGTGCTCGAGACCGACAAGCACGTCAGCGCCCTGGCCAGCGTGTCGGCCAACCTCTCCGCCCTGGCCCACACCTGGGTCATCGACAACGGCGACCTCGACAGCCTTGCCGCATCGGGAGCCGCGTCCGACGACGCGGTCCTGGCCACGGCCCGGGCTCACACCGACCGCCGGTCCGTCGCGACGATCATCTACACGTCCGGCACGACCGGTCGCCCCAAGGGTGTCGAGCTCACCCACGGCAACTTCCTCGACCTGGCCGAGAACACGGTGGAGAAGCTGAAGGACGTCGTGAGCAGCGACGGCGCGTCGACCCTGCTCTTCCTCCCGCTCGCGCACGTCTTTGCCCGCTTCATCGAGGTGCTCTGCCTGGCCTCCGGCGCCAAGATGGCCCACTCGGCCGACATCAAGACCCTCCTCGACGACTTCGCGAGCTACCAGCCGACCTTCATCCTCGCTGTGCCGCGAGTCTTCGAGAAGGTCTACAACTCGGCCGAGGCCAAGGCCGTCGCCGGCGGCAAGGGCAACATCTTCGCCAAGGCGGCAGAGACCGCCATCGCGTGGTCCGAGGCCACGGACAAGGGGTCGGTCGGCTTCGGCCTCAGGGCCAAGCACGCCGTCTTCGACAAGCTCGTCTACGGCAAGCTGCGCGACGCGATGGGTGGCAAGGTCCAGTACGCCGTCTCCGGTGGCGCCCCGCTCGGCACGCGTCTGGGTCACTTCTTCCGGGGCATCGGCGTGACGATCCTCGAGGGCTACGGCCTCACCGAGACGACGGCGCCAATCTGCGTCAACCTGCCCGAGCGACTCAAGATCGGCACGGTCGGCCCGCCCCTGCCCGGCACCTCGGTGCGCATCGCGGAGGACGGCGAGATCCTTCTGCAGGGCGTCAACGTCTTCGGCGCCTACCGCAACAACGACGGCGCGACGGCCGAAGCCATCCGCGACGGCTGGTTCCACACGGGTGACATCGGCGAGCTCGACGACGACGGCTACCTCAGGATCACCGGCCGCAAGAAGGAGATCCTCGTGACCGCGGGCGGCAAGAACGTTGCCCCGGCCGTCCTCGAGGACCGCCTCCGCGCGCACCCGCTCGTGTCCCAGTGCATCGTCGTCGGCGACCAGAAGCCCTTCATCGCGGCCCTCGTCACGATCGACGAGGAGATGCTCCCGATGTGGGCCGCCAACAACGGTCTCGAGGGTCTCACCGCCGCCAAGGCACGCACCCACGAGACCGTCCTCGCCGAGATCCAGAAGGCCGTGGACGACGCGAACTCGGCCGTCTCCAAGGCCGAGTCGATCCGCAAGTTCGCGGTCCTCGAGGCGGACTTCACCGAGGAGTCGGGCCACCTGACGCCCTCGCTCAAGCTCAAGCGCAACGTCGTCATGCGCGATTTCGCGGACGAGGTCGATGCGCTCTACGGCGACTGACCCCACCTCGCGCCCGACCGCCCTCACCCGCTCCCACACGAGCTCCGGGTATGCCGCGTGCGCGCTTGCCGCTCTCTGGCTCGCCTCCCTTGGTGTGCTCCAGTGGAGCGTCGTCCGGTTCCGCTTCCCGATCGTGCTCACCCTCACGGTGGCCGCGCTGGGGCTCGGGGTCTGGCTCTGGCGGCGCACCGAGATCCGCTCTGCGCCACCGTGGCTCGTGCCGGTCGTGCTGCTCGCGTCGGTCGCCATCACCTGGGCCGTCCCGCTCTTCAGCTATCTGAGAGGGGGCACGCTCACTGCTGCACTGGCGGTCCTCACGGCCGTCGGCGTCGGCGCTGCTGGGCTCCTGGCTGCGCCGACAGCGGCACGTGCGGGGGCGGCATACCTGCTCGCGGTGCTCGGCCACGTCGTCACCGCGGCGATCGCCACGATCGGTGACCCCGCGCCCAGGATCGACGTGTGGGTGACCCTCCAGCAGGCGAGCGATGCGCTGGCCCGGGGCGAGAACTTCTACGACATGAGCTGGACCGACTCCCCCGGCATCCAGGACGCGTTCACCTACCTGCCCTGGACGACGGTGCTGCTCGCGCCGGGACGCTGGCTCGGCGGGGACGTGCGATGGGCGATCGCCTTCTGGTCGTTCGTCCTCTTCGCGGGCATCTGGGTCCTCGCCCGCCCGGTCCGGGGCGACGCCCCGAGCGACGCGTGCGCCACGGCGCTGCGAGCGGCGGTCCCGGTGACGGTGCTCGTCGTGGCCCCGGGCACGCTCACCCAGATCGACCAGGCCTGGACCGAGCCCCTGCTCGCCGCCGGGCTCGTGTGGTGGGCCGTCCTCGTGCGTCGCGGTCACGCCTGGTGGGCGATCGTCCCGCTCGCGCTGGTCTGTGCGAGCAAGCAGCACCTCGCCCTGCTCCTGCCCCTGCTCCTGCTGTGGCGTCCGTTCGGGGCTCGGCGTGCGGTCGCGACCGGGGCGCTCACGGGCGTGCTCATCGCGCCGTGGTTCCTTGCCTCCCCGTCGGACTTCGTCCACGACACGGTCACGCTGCTCGTCGGCTTCCACCCGATCAGGTTCGCCAACACCTGGTACCTGTACTTCCTCAACGAGCACGGCATCACCCTGCCCTTCTGGGTCACCGGTCTTGTCGTCCTCGGGGCTCTCGGGGCGGCGGCGTGGCTCATCTCGCGACGGCAACCGGCGGTCGGCGAGCTGCTCAGGTGGTTCGCGTTCGTCCTGCTGGTGGCCAACCTCGTCAACAAGCAGGCGTTCTACAACCAGTTCTGGCTCAGCGCTGCGCTCGTCGCGATCTCGCTCGCGGTGCCGGCACTGGCCGGAGAACGACGCTGACGACGTTCTCGGCAGCCGCGCTGGTGACGTCGGTGCCGTCGATGTCACCGCGGAGCCGCGAGCTGGTTCAGCTCGGCCAGCCACCGGCTCGTGAACCGCGCGCGGGTCGTGCCGAGAACGTCGACGAAGGCCCGGTCCATGGCGGTGTCCGCCGCCGCCGGCGAGCCCATCACGCTCGAGGCCTCGTAGAACCTCTGCAGCCTGGCCTCACCGTGGCGCCGTGCGATGAGGTCGACCGCGAGCCAGGCCCCGAGGTAGGTCGGGGCGATCTCACCCTGGCTCGGGTCGAAGTCGCCCTGGGTGGGCAGGCGCGTCGGCCCGCTGCCCTCTGCCACCCGGGTGAGCAGCGGCGCGGCGAGATCCACTGTGCGGCGCCCCGATCCGGCGTAGCCGACGTGGTCGGCGAACCCCTCGACGAGCCACAGGGGGGCCGTGCCGGGCAGCGAGCCGCGCACGGCGACATGGGTGGTCTCGTGGGTGATGACGAACTGCCGGCCGGTGGGCGTGAGCCGGGCGAAGGCATCGGGGTTGAGGACGACCCGGTCAGTGGTCGCGCGACCGGAGGCATCGACGGGGCCGTCGGTGACGGCCGCGACCTGGCTGAGGTCGTCGGCCCGTCCGACCTGCTGGCGGAAGGCTGCGGCGTCCTTGGGGGCGACGATCGACACCCGGCGTGGCCACGTGCGTCGCCAGTGCTTCGACACGTCCGCCACTGCACGGTCGGCCATCGTCGCGTAGGCCGTGAGCGTCGCTCGGTCGACGGTGCCGGTGACGGTGCTCGACCGGCCGGTGACCGTGGTCGCGCCGGCCAGGGGTGTGGCGGTCTGCTGGTCGGCAGGCGGTGACGGGGCAACGGTCGGTGACGCGTCCGGAGCCGGCTGCGCGGTCTCCGGTGCGGTCGGCGACGGAGCAACCGAGGCCGAGGTGGTGGGTGTCGCCTCGTCACGGGCACAGGCGGTGGCGAGGGTGAGGAGAAGGGAGGCGACAGCGACGCAGGCGGTGCGACGCGCACGCAAGGTGCGTCGCGGCATACGCGAAGGTCGGTCGTCCGGGGGCACGAGCCCATCGTCTCAGGCGAGGCTCAGCCGACAGCACGTCCGATGTCGAAGGGCGCGCGCTGGGAGCGCACCGTCGCGGCCACCTCGGCCGTGATGAGCCCGGCGCGCACGCACGCCGTCACCGCAGCGCGCTCGTCGTGGTCGAGCGGCAGGTCACTGCCGAGCCCCATGGAGGCCGGGTCGATGAGAGCGGTCACCATGCAGTCGCCGCACTGGAGGTCACGCACCGGGCAGCGCGCGCAGACGATGGTCAGGCTGTCGTGGTTGAGGTCGTGGATCATGTCGTCACCCCTTTCGTCTTGGGCACTGCCCACGCTAGGAGCCGCCACTGACAGTGGTGGGGTGTGCCCGGCGGTGGGACGTCCCACACCCGGCCGGCACGCGGCTTGGCTACCCTCCATCCGTGAGCAACCGCATCGAGACCTTCACCAACGAGGCTCTGCGCTTCCCGGTGGTGGACACCGGTCCGCTCGACGGCGTCCCCGTCCTGCTCCTGCACGGCTGGCCGCAGGACCAGCACAGCTGGGCGCAGGTGGCCAAGCGGCTCAACGACTCCGGCTACCGGACCTTCGCACCGGGACTTCGTGGCACGAGTGAGGCTGCCAACCCACCGGACCGGCGCTCGTTCGGTGCCAGCAGGCTGCGCGACGACGTGAGGGTGATGGTGCGCCAGATCGGGCAGCCGGTGCACCTGGTGGGCCACGACTGGGGTGCGGCCCTGGCCTGGGACGTCGCGACGCACGACCCGCAGCTGTTGCGCAGCCTCACGGCGGTGTCGGTCCCCCACCGGGCCGCCTTCCTCCGCTCCCTCCTCACGAGCACCCAGGGTGTGAGCTCCTGGTACATGTACTTCTTCCAGCTCCCCTGGCTGCCGGAGCTGTCGCTGCGTTCAACCTGGCTCCTGACCCGCGCCCTCACGATGACGGGCCAGCGACCCGAGCTCGCCGCCCGCGACGCACGACGCAACCAGACCCACAGCCTGCGCCGGGGCGGGCTGAACTGGTACCGCGGCATGCTCACCGAGCCCCCGGACTTCGGCTCCCCCACACCGGTGCCGGTCCTGCAGGTCTGGAGCGATGGTGACACCGCGGTCCGACGAGACGCGATCGACCGCACCTCGGCGCACGCGGCGGGCACCTACCGCCTGGCGGTCCTCGAGGGTGTGTCTCACTGGGTCCCGGAGGAAGCCCCGGACGCGCTCACCGCCGAGCTCATCAGCCACTTCACCGATGCCGACGGCCAGCCCGCCTGAGGCAGGCCTGCCCACACGTGTTGGTCCTCCGGCCCGCGCCGCGCCTCCACGGGCCTGTCGGACCTCACACCTAACCTCGCTGACATGCAGATGGTCCAGGGCACTCTCGACGACCTGGGCACCCCTCTGTCGGACGTGACGTTCGTCGTCGTCGACCTCGAGACGACCGGCGGCAGCCCCAGCGAGTGCGGCATCACCGAGATCGGCGCGGTCAAGGTGCGTGGCGGGGTGGTCCTCGGCGAGTTCCAGACGTTCGTCAACCCCGGCCAGCCGATCCCCGCCTTCATCTCCGTCCTCACCGGCATCACCGATGCCATGGTGCGTGGCGCGCCGCGCGTCGAGCCCGCCCTCGTCGCCTTCCTCGAGTTCGCCGCAGGGTCGGTGCTCGTCGCTCACAACGCCGGCTTCGACATCTCGTTCCTCAAGGCTGCCTGCGCTCGCGCCGAGCGCGACTGGCCCCGCTTCCCCGTCGTCGACACCGTCCACCTCGCCCGCCAGCTCGTGACCCGCGACGAAGCCCCCAACCACCGACTGGGTTCTCTCGCAGTGCTGTTCGGTGCGACGACGACCCCTGACCACCGCGCCCTCCATGACGCGCGGGCGACAGTGGACGTCCTTCACGGGCTCATCGCCCGGGTCGGGTCGCTCGGGGTGCACTCGCTCGAGGAGCTTCGGGCCTACTCGGCCAAGGTCCCCGCTGCGACGAGGCGCAAGCGCCACCTCGCCGACGGGCTGCCGGAGGCACCCGGTGTCTACCTCTTCAAGGACGGCCAGGGCCGCGTCCTCTACGTCGGCACGTCGGTGTCGATCCGCACCCGCGTGCGCAGCTACTTCACGGCGTCGGAGCAGCGTCGCCGCATGGCCGAGATGGTGCGCATCGCCGAGTCGGTGACGCCGATCGTCTGCGCCACGCCCCTCGAGGCCGAGGTGCGCGAGCTGCGGCTCATCGCCGAGCACAAGCCCCGCTACAACCGGCGGTCCCGTCACCCAGAACGCGCCTGGTGGGTCAAGCTGACCGTCGAGGCCTTCCCACGTCTCTCGATCGTCCGCGACGTCGCCGACGACGACACACGCTACGTCGGGCCCTTCGCCTCTCGCGGCTCCGCAGCCGACGCGGTCGCCGCCGTCCACGAGGTCCTGCCCCTGCGCCAGTGCCTCGAGCGCCTGTCGGCGACCAGGCCGCGCTCCGCCTGCGCCCTGGCCGACATGGGCAAGTGCGGTGCGCCGTGCACCGGCGCGCAGAGCGTCGAGGACTACTCCGCTGTGGTCGCCGAAGCAGTGGCCCTCCTCGCCGGCGACGCCACCTCGGCCGTCTCGACGTGGCGCGAGCGGATGGACCACCTCGCCGAGCAGCAACGCTTCGAGGACGCCGGAATCGTGCGAGACCGGATGCTCAGCCTTGTGCGTGGCGCCTCGCGCGCCCAGCGCCTCGATCCCCTGTCCCGGACCGCCGAGCTGCTCGTCGCCCGGCGGAGCGAGACCGGCGGCTGGGAGGTCATGTGCATCCGGCACGGACGCCTCGCGGGCAGCACGCTGTCACCGCGGGGAGCCGACCCCATGCCCTACGTCGAGGCCTTGCGCGCGAGTGCTGAGGTCGTGCCCGCCCCGTTGCCGCCGGCCACGTCGGCGACGCCGGAGGAGAGCGAGCGCATCCTGCGCTGGCTCGACGCCCCCGGGGTGCGCGTCGTCGACATCGACGGTGCCTGGACGTGTCCCGTCGGCGGCGCGACGGGTGTGCGTCAGGCGCTGGAGCCGGTCGAGGCGTCGAAGCGCGCGACCCCGGGGTTTCGCTCGGCGGGCTGAAGCCCTGGCGAGGGTCAGGCCACGTAGCCCTCGAAGACGTGGACACCGTCGAGGTTGCCGTTGGTGCTCGTCGAACGGTTGGTGTTGAAGTACAGCTTGCCGTCCTTGCTGTTGATCCCCAGGCTCTCCATCTCGAACTTGCTGTACTTCGAGGAGGTGATGCGGAAGGAGGTGTCGCTCGAGGGCGAGAGGACCCCCGACGACGTGGGGCTCACGTTGCGATAGACCAGCACGACACTGACGTTGTCCTTGGTGAGCGGGTAGTAGAGGACCTGCTTCGACTCGTGGTAGAAGAATCCCTGGTTCGCGAAGCCGGTGAGGTCGATCGGCTGGCCGTTGACCAGAGCACCGCTGGTCTTCAGCGTGAACGCCGTCGAGACCGTGATGTTCCCCGTGTTGGCCGTCGCGGGGATGCTGCCCCGGTAGACCGTGGCACCGCTCTTGAAGAAGAAGTCGATCTTCGTCGACGTGACCAGGACCCGGTTGATGCCGGACACGGCCTTGGTGGCCCCGCTCGAGTCCTTCACCGTGAAGCGGCCGACCTCGCGATAGGTGTTGCCCGAGTAGCTAGCTTCTTGACCTGGTAGCCGGTGGTCGACATCGTGACGACGAAGAAGTGGTTGACCCCACCGATGGTCACGATCGTCATGTCGTTGGCGTGCCCCAGCCCCGTGATGGAGCTCGACCCGTTGGCGCCGTTCTTCATCACCTGCGGCACCTCGGTGGCGTTGGGGACGCGGTAGATGACCGCCGACCCATCGTCACGCGTGCGGTTCTTGATCGAGTAGTTGTAGTCCGCGCCCACGGCGAATCCCTGGGCACCGGTGTGCTCGCCCACGTTGGGGGTCGCGCCCTCGTCCTGGTAGGTGTTGAAGTAGCCGGTGCCGGCCTGACCGGCGGGCGCCGATGCCAGGACGAGCCCGGCAACCCCCGCGGCCAGGATCAGTCGTCGTGTGCCGAATCGCATGATGAACGCACTCCCTCACAAGTCCTGCATGTCGAGTGAGACCCCTGACCGAAGCCCCCGGAGCGAGGCTATGGCCGGCACCGGAGGCCCGCAACCGCTGGTGACGGGGAGCTTCTCCCCGGACCGGTCACCGGCCTACGCTCGATGCGTCGCCACACCACCCCGACCCTCGAGGAGCGATCCCGTGTCCTATCCCCCACCGCTCTACACCGGCCCCAGCGGCGAGAAGTCGGCCTGGGTTCGACCCGGGGCGGACGAGCCAGACGTGGTCTACCCCAACGGAAACCGCGTGCACTACCTCGCCCGGGGCGCTGCCACCGGAGGCCTCTTCGGCCTCTATCGGTGGGAGTTCGCCGGGCCTCCGAGCGGTCCCGGGTCACACTTCCACCGGACCATCTCCGAGTCCTTCTACGTGCTCGAGGGCACGGTCACGATCTTCGACGGCGACAGCTGGGTCAAGGCCGGCTCCGGCGACTTCCTCCACGTGCCGCCGGGCGGGCTCCACGGCTTCCGCAACGAGGACGGCCCGGCCTCGATGCTCCTCCACTTCGCGCCGGGGGCGCCGCGCGAGGCCTACTTCGAGGGGCTGGCGCAGGAGGGCGGGATCGCCGCGATGAGCGAGGAGGAGCAGGCCGAGTTCATGGCCGCCCACGACAACTTCTGGCAGGAGGACTGACCCGACTACGCTGCGAGACGTGATCACCGCCATCGTCCTCATCACTGCCGACGTCAACCGGATCCCCGAGGTGGCCCAGGAGGTCGCCGAGCTCGACGGCGTGAGCGAGGTGTACTCCGTCGCCGGGGACGCCGACCTCATCGCCATGGTGCGCGTGCGTCAGCACGACGAGCTCGCCAAGGTCATCGCCGACAACCTCAACAAGGTCGAAGGCGTCACCGGCACGGCCACGCACATCGCCTTCCAGACCTACTCCAGGCACGACCTCGAGGCCGCCTTCAGCCTCGGTCTCGAGTAGCGAGCCTTCGGCTCGCCGGTCGGGGTATGCCGGCCGGCTCAGCTGTCGGCGACGGCGCCGCTCGCGCCGACCCAGCGGTCCAACAGTGCAGCCGCGTCACCGGAGTCGATCGCTCCGGCAGCTCGCTCGACACCTGCCGCGATGGCCGCGTGGATCTCGGGAGCCGACGTGCCGGCAGCACCTGCCGCCACAGCGAGGGCCGTGCCGGCGTTGAGGACGACGGCGTCCCGCGCCGGACCTCGGTCACCGGCGAAGACCCGGCGAGCCACCTCGGCGTTCTCGTCAGCCAGGCCTCCCCGGATGCTCTCGATCGTCGAGACCTCGAGTCCCACGTCGGACGGGTGCACCGACACCTCGTCGACCACGCCGCCACGAGCCCACAACAGGGTCGTCGGCCCCGCGATGGACATCTCGTCGAGCCCCTCGTCACCACGGAAGACCGCCGCCGACGTCCCGCGGTCCGCGAACACTCCTGCGACGATCGGGAGGAAACGCACGTCCGCGACGCCGACTGCGGCATACGTCGGCTGTGCCGGGTTCGTGAGCGGTCCCAGGAGGTTGAACGCCGTGGGGACCCCGAGCTCGGCACGAGCCGGACCGGCGTGCCGCATCGACGGGTGGAAGGTCTGCGCGAAGCAGAAGGTGATGCCCGCGTCGAGCGCGACCCTGCGCACCTGGTCGGGGGTGAGCGCCAGGTTGACCCCGAGCGACTCGAGGACGTCGGCCGAGCCGGACTTCGACGACGCCGCCCGGTTGCCGTGCTTGACGACGCGCAACCCGGTCGCGGCGATGACGACCGACGACATCGTGGAGATGTTGACGGTGCCGAAGCGGTCACCACCGGTGCCGACGATGTCGATGCTCTCGCCCGGCACCTCGATGCGGTGGGCGTGCTCGAGCATGACGTCCGCCAGACCGCGGACCTCGGCCACCGACTCGACCTTGGAGCGCAGCGCCATGAGGAACCCCGCGACCTGGGCGGGGGTGGCCTCGCCCCCCATGATGCGGGTCATCGCCCAGCGAGCCTCGTCGAGCGAGAGGTCCTCGCGAGCGAGGAGCCGGCTGAGCAGGTCAGGCCACGTCAGGCCCGCAGAGGGGGTCGTGGCCGCCACGTCAGCCGTGGTCCGAGGCGCGTGTGCGCGCGAGCCCGGCAATCGCCTCGGCGACCTTGATGGGGTCCAGGGGGTGGGGCACCGCATCGTCGGCGAGGGACCAGGCGGCGAGCCAACCGTCCTGGGGGCGACCCGTGAGGACGAGGATGGGCGGGCAGCGGTAGATCTCGTTCTTGAGCTCGCGGCACAGACCCAGGCCACCGTTCTTGGCGGCCTCACCGTCGAGGACGACGACGTCCCAGCCACCGGCGTCGAGCGCCTCGGTGACGGCGAAGGCCGTCGCACACTCGAGCCAACGAGTGACCTCGACGTCGCGGGCAGGACGACGGCCCGCCGCCGCGCGCACGGCGTCACGGGTGGTGATGTCGTCGCTGTAGAGCAGGACGGAGACCTGGTGGGCGGGGCCGCCTCCGGTGGTCGCCGGACCCGTCGTCGCGTGGTCAACCGGGTGTGCTGAGGTCATGCCGTCATCCTAGCCACGGGGGGTTCCTGCGCCGGACACCACCAACCCGGGGGTCGGTGCAGCATTCACAGAGGAATGCGGCAATAATGACGCTCGTGGCGATCGCAGAAACAACGACTCGAGTCTCCGGTCCGGTTCCGAGCATCCCGGACTACGGTCCGGCGACCCGACCCAACATGGTCGCGGTCGGCACGATGGTCTGGCTGGCCAGTGAGCTGATGTTCTTCGCGGCGCTGTTCGCCTTCTACTTCTCGCTCCGCGGCAACCTGCCGGAGCAGTGGGACATCCGGACCGAGCAGCTCAACGTGCCCTTCGCCTTCGCCAACACGGTGATCCTCGTGATCTCGTCCGTGTGGTGCCAGCTCGGCGTCTGGAAGGCCGAGAGCGGGCAGGTCGCCCGCACGGGTTCCTTCCGGCAGTTCAAGCAGTGGGGCATGCGCGAGTGGTACGTCCTGACCTACATCTTCGGCTCGATCTTCATCGCCGGACAGGTCTACGAGTACGCCCACCTCGTCCACGAGGGCATCACCCTGAGCACTGACTCCTACTCGTCGATCTTCTACCTCGCGACCGGCTTCCACGGCATGCACGTCACCGGTGGCCTCATCGCCTTCCTGCTCATCATCGGACGCACCTTCACGACGCGCCGCTACACCCACCTCCAGGAGACCGGCGCGGTCGTCACCTCCTACTACTGGCACTTCGTCGACGTCGTGTGGATCGCGCTGTTCGCGATGATCTACCTGCTGCAGTGACGTGACCAGTCTCCCGACTAGCCTGACCAGCTCCACCGCACAAGACATCCCCGAGACCCCCGACAGGACCGCACCGTGAACGCACTGGCAGCCCGTCGCCGTCACCCGGCGGCGATCGCCATCCTGCTCATGCTCGGCCTTCTCGTGACCGGCTTCGCCTATGCGGCCGTCGCGCCGCAGCCCGCGCAGGCCGAGGCGAGCACCGCCGAGGACGTCGCCGCGGGCAAGAACCTCTTCGTCGCCAACTGCGCCTCGTGCCACGGTGTCAACGCCGAGGGCCGCGCCACCGGCAACGACGACAGGATCGCCGGACCCGCCCTCGCGGGCGTCGGCGCAGCAGCCGTCGACTTCCAGATGGGCACCGGCCGCATGCCGATGCGCCAGCCGAGCGTGCAGGCCGAGCCGTCCGACGTCCAGTTCAGCCAGGAGGAGATCGACCAGGTCGCCGCCTACATCGCGTCCCTGGCTGCCGGCCCGGCCGTGCCCTCCGAGGAGGACGTCGACCCGGCCAAAGGAGACCCCGCCAAGGGTGGTGAGCTCTTCCGCGTCAACTGCGCCATGTGCCACAACTTCGCCGGCGCCGGCGGGGCCCTCACCCGCGGCAAGTACGCACCGTCACTCGAGGGCGTCGAGGGCAAGCACATCTACGAGGCCATGGTGACCGGCCCGCAGAACATGCCCGTCTTCAACGACGCCAACATCGCCCCCGAGGACAAGCGAGACATCATCGCCTTCCTCAAGTCGGTCGAGGACGCGCCCCAGCAGGGCGGTCACGCCCTGGGCTCACTCGGACCCGTCACCGAAGGCTGGTTCGCCTGGTTCTTCGGACTCGGCCTCTTGGTCGCCGCAGCGGTCTGGCTCGGCCAGAAGTCGGCCTGACCGTGCGCGCCGCCGCTCCCCACTCTCCGTCGACAGGATCGAACGACCGATGAACGAGCAGGACAGCCACTCCACCCGAGGCGAGGTCATCCCCACGGGTGAGTTCGGTTCGGGTGCCGTTCGCCTCGATGAGGGCCACGTCGTCGGTGACGGCGGCATCCCCGAGCGCTTCGAGAACCCCGGCTTCGCGCCCCACGTCCACCGTGGCACCGACCTCGACGAGGTCGCCGCCAAGCGCGCCGAGCGCGTCGTCGGAGGGCTCTTCCTGATCTCGATCCTGGGCACGCTCGGCTTCATCGTCGCCTACTTCGCGATCGACGAGCAGGCCACGATGTTCGTCCCCGGCATCGGCCGGACCAACGCCCTCCACCTGGTCCTCGGCGTGACCATGGCCGCGTCCCTCCTCGGCATCGGTTTCGGCGCGGTCCAGTGGGCCAAGGCCCTCATGCCCGACGAGGAGGAGGTCGAGGAGCGTCACCTGATGCGCTCGGCCGACGAGCACCGCGAAAACTTCGTCAACATCCTCGGTGACGGCGCAGAGACCTCGCACCTCACCCGTCGGCCCTTCATCAAGTACGCCATGGGCGGGGCCCTCGGCCTGTTCGCCGTGCCGGTCGTCCTCCCCCTCATCGGCGGTCTCGGACCCATGCCCGGCGATGACCTCTCGGTGAGCTTCTGGAACGGCGAGCAGGAGGACGGCACCTACCTCAACGCGCCGATGCGCCTCGTGCGCGACCCCCAGAACACACCGATCAAGGCCAGCGACGTCACCATCGGCTCGGTCTTCCACGTCCTGCCCGAGGGTCTGCTCGACCTCGACCACCACGTCCTCGAGGAGAAGGCCAAGGCGGCCGTCCTCCTCATGCGCCTCGACCCCGACGAGATCGTGTCGCAGAAGGAGAAGGACTGGGGCCACCAGGGCATCGTCGCCTACTCCAAGATCTGCACCCACGTGGGTTGCCCCGTGGGCCTGTACGAGCAGCAGACCCACCACCTGCTCTGCCCGTGTCACCAGTCCACGTTCGACGTGACGCAGGACTGCAAGGTGATCTTCGGACCGGCCAAGCGCGCCCTTCCGCAATTGCCGATCACCGTCGATGATGAGGGGTATCTCATCTCCAAGGGCCCGTTCAAAGAGGCTGTCGGACCGAGTTTCTGGGAGCGTGGTTCCGCATGAGCACCGAGACCTTCCCCACCGGGCGACCGGCGGACCGCCTTCGGGACGGCGACACCGAGGTGACGCCCGGGTCGAGCGCGACGGCCCGCAAGGCCGGCGGCATGGCCGGGTGGATCGACGACCGCACGAGCGCCGCCAAGGGCGTCAACTACCTCCTGCGCAAGGTCTTCCCCGACCACTGGTCGTTCATGCTCGGCGAGATCGCGATGTACTCGCTGATCATCTGCCTCATCTCAGGAGCCCTGCTCACCCTCTGGTTCGTCCCCAGCGCCGGCCAGATCGTCTACGACGGGTCGTACGTCCCGCTGCGGGGCCAGACCGTGTCCGAGGCCTACGCCTCGACGCTCGACATCTCGTTCGACATCCCGGGTGGCCTCCTCGTCCGCCAGATCCACCACTGGGCAGCGCTGATGTTCGTCGTCGGCCTCACCGTCCACATGTTCCGCGTGTTCTTCACCGGGGCCTTCCGCAAGCCGCGTGAGCTCAACTGGGTCATCGGCACCGTCCTTGCCCTCCTGGCAGCGATCGAGGGCTTCGCCGGCTACTCCCTCCCCGACGACCTCCTCTCCGGAACCGGCCTGCGGGCCATGGAGGGCTTCGTCCAGACCGCTCCGGTCATCGGGTCCTACCTCGCCTACGGCATCTTCGGTGGCCCGTTCCCCGGTGAGGCGATCATCCCGCGCCTCTACAGCGCCCACGTGCTGCTTCTGCCGGCGATCATCGTCGGCCTGTTCACCGCGCACATCATCCTCGTGGCGGTCAACAAGCACACCCAGTTCCCCGGGCCGGGCCGCACCAACGACAACGTCGTCGGCTACCGCGTCATGCCGGTGTATGCCGCCAAGGCCGGCGGGTTCTTCTTCATCGTCTTCGGCATCATCGCCTTGATTTCGGCCCTGTTCACGATCAACCCGATCTGGGCCTACGGCCCCTACGACCCCTCGCCGGTCACCGCCGGCTCCCAGCCCGACTGGTACATGGGTGCCTACGACGGCGCGCTGCGCCTGCTGCCCGGTTGGCTGGAGTTCCAGATCTTCGGGAACACCCTGTCGCTCAACATCGCGCTCGGAGCGCTCGTCCTGCTGCCGTTGGTCTACATCGTCATCGGCGTCTACCCCTTCGTCGAGCGCTGGGTCACTGGAGACACGGGCGAGCACCACCTGCTCGACCGCCCGCGCAACAACCCGACGCGCACCGGCATCGGCATGGCGGGGATCGTCGCCTACTCGGTGTTCCTGTTCGCCTCGGGCAACGACATCATGGCCATCAAGCTCGGCATGTCGATCAACGACCTCACCAGGTTCTTCCAGATCGGCCTGTTCCTCTTCCCGCCGCTGGCCTTCATCGTCACCAAGCGCATCTGCCTCAGCCTGCAGCGCCACGACCGTGAGCTCGCTCTGCACTCGCGGGAGTCCGGGCGCATCATCCGCGGTGCGGACGGCTCGTTCCACGAGCGGCACGACGCCCTCACGGACCGGGAGCGGTGGATCCTCGTGCAGCACGAGCCGGTCAAGCCCCTCGAGCTCAGCCCCGACGTCGACGAGAACGGCGTCGCGCGGCCGGCTGCTCGCAAGGAGCGGCTCCGCGCCAAGCTGTCGCACTTCTACTTCAAGGACGCCGTCAACCCGGTCACCCCGGCCGAGCTCGCAGCGGCCCACCACGACGGCCACCACGCCGAGGAGATCGAGGCACCCTTCGACTACGAAGGCATCGAAGGCACGCAGGACCATGGTCCGGGCGACGGTGGCCACGGCGCCGACACCGATGCCGGCGCCGACTCCTCCATCGGCAGCGCCAGCCGCGTCAGGGAGTGAGGGCGCGCGGCGGGCCTGACGGACCGCCGCCTCCTGCATCATCGACAGTGACCTCGAGGACCTCTCCTCGGGGTCACCGTCGTCTGTGGGGCCCACCCTCCCCGGGGTGCCGCTGACCCCCCACATCGCCGGGTCGCGAAAGAATGGTCGCGAGGATGTCGAGAACCGGCTCACGGTTCCGTCTCAGGGGTGTCGGCGGCCACTCGGGTCGCGACGGGACAAGGAGAGACCACGATGGCGAAGTACCTGCTTCTCAAGCACTACCGCGGCGGACCGGAGCGACAGCTCCACGAGGACGTCCCCATGGACCAGTGGACGCCGCAGGAGGTCAGCGACCACATCGCCTTCATGGGTCACGTCGCGGACACGCTGCGGAAGCAGGGTGAGTTCGTCGACGAGCGGGCGCTCTCGCCCGAGGGCACGTTCGTGCGCTTCGGCGGCCAGGGCAAGCCACCGGTCACCGATGGCCCCTTCGCCGAGACCAAGGATCTCATCGCCGGATGGATGGCCATCGACGTCGACTCGAAGGAGCGGGCCCACGAGGTCGCAGCCTTCCTCTCGTCCGCGCCCGGTCCGGGGGGCACGCCGCTGCACGAGTGGATCGAGGTCCGGCCGTTCCTCGAGGCACCGCCCGAGATCGACGGCTGACCCCGAGAGAGCCTCATGCGCGACCTGGACGGACTCTTCAAGGACCTCGGTCCCCGCGTCCTCGGCGTCCTCGTCCGGCGAGGTGCTGACTTCGCCTCGGGCGAGGACGCCGTCCAGGAAGCGCTTCTCGAGGCTTCCCGCAGCTGGGCCGCACACCGCCCCGACGACCCGTTCGCCTGGCTCGTGACGACGGCCTGGCGCAAGCACGTCGACGCGATGAGATCACACAGCGCCCGGCGCCGGCGCGAGCTCGCCGACCACCAGCAGCCCCCAGCGGGGCCGGTCACGGGGGCGGACGAGACCCTGCTCCTGCTCTTCCTGGCCTGTCATCCGGCGCTCACGCCCGCCTCGGCGGTGGCACTGACCCTGCGGGCCGTCGGTGGCCTCACGACGCGTCAGGTGGCCACGGCATACCTCGTGCCCGAGAGCACCATGGCCCAGCGCATCTCGCGGGCCAAGCGCACCCTGGCGCAGGAGCGCCTCACCGAGCCCGGGGACCTCGGCGTCGTGCTCCGGGTGCTCTACCTCATCTACAACGAGGGCCACACCGGCGAGGTCGACCTGGCTCAGGAGGCCATCCGCCTGACCCGCCAGCTGGCGGCCTCGACGAGCGAGCCCGAGGTCGGTGGGCTGCTCGCCCTCATGCTGCTCCACCATGCCCGACGACCTGCTCGGTGGGCGAGCGACGGGGCGCTCGTGAGCCTGACCGACCAGGACCGCGCATTGTGGGACACCACGCTCATCGCCGAGGGCGTCGAGATCCTCCAGTCGGCTCTCGCGCAGGACCGCCTGGGCCAGTACCAGGCACAGGCGGCGATCGCCGCCCTCCATGCCGACGCACCCACCGCCGACCAGACGGACTGGACCCAGATCCTGGAGTGGTACGACGAGCTGCTCCGGCTGCACCCCACCCCCGTCGTCGAGCTGAACCGGGCGGTCGCCGTCGGTGAGGCCGACGGACCCCTGGCCGGGCTGGCCGCGGTCGCCCGGGTCCCCGAGAGCGTGCCCAGGCATGCCGCCGTGCGCGCGCACCTCCACGAGCGCGCCGGCGACCTCGCCCGGGCCCAGGCCCTGTATGCCGTGGCCGCCCGTGCCGCAGGCAGCGTTGCCGAGCGTGACCATCTCACCCGCCAGGCGGCTCGGCTGCACGCCCGTCCACCGCAGCCATGACAGGGTTGGGCCGTGGAGCCCATCGATGCAGCAGCCTTCGAGTCAATCGTCGAGGAGTCGCTCGACGAGGTGCCCGAGGAGCTCATGGCGATGCTCGACAACGTCGTCTTCCTCGTCGAGGCCGAGCCCCCGGCTGATGACCCCGACCTCCTCGGTGTCTATGACGGCATCCCGCTGACCGAGCGTGACTCCGGGTGGGGCCTGGGCAACCTCCCGGACCGCATCACCCTCTTCCAGGGGCCGCTCACGCGGATGTGTGATGACCTCGAAGAACTGCGGGAGGAGATCGCCGTGACCGTCGTCCACGAGATCGCGCACCACTTCGGCATCGACGACGCCGCGCTGCACGAGCTCGGCTGGGGCTAGCTCGCCGTGGAGCCGTGCGAGTCGCGGTGGTGGCGCCGCAGGGCGTCCCCACCGAAGTCGTCCCGCAGGTGACGCAGGACGGAGTGGGCGTGGTTGGCGCCGTCCTGGGTGTTGTCGTACTCGATGAGGAACACCGGCGTCGTGAGGCAGTAGTAGTGCCCCTGACCGACCGCGGTGCCACCCGCCCAGGCGAAGGCCATGTCGTCGGCGGCGAGGTCCATCGCCTCGGTCCAGCACTCCTCGGCGTAGGCCGTGGGCAGGCGATCGAGGTAGCGCCCGGCCAGTGCGTCGAACGTCCGCCGCTGGGCGCTGTCGAGCTCCGCCCGCCGGATGCCGGTCGGCAGGACGCTCGGGTCGACGACCGGGTCCATCGCGCTGAGGATGTCAGCCGGGGCGGTCTCGGAGCTGACGGCAAGCTGGCGTTGGGCCGGTCGTAGCTGGGCCACAAGATCGCGTGCGAGATCCTCCTCGCGCCCCAGGAGGCGCGTCCCGGCATGCTCACCGTCCGTGAGGTGTGCCGGTTCGGACCCGATGAAGTGCGGAGTGGCCGTGAACGCCTCACCCACCACGCTCACGTGTACCCCGACGTGGTGGCCGCCCAGCCGCCACGCCCAGGTCGTGTCCGAGCCCGGTGTCCCGTGGACCCGAAGCCAGTAGCGGTCGCCGCTCGGGGTCTGCCCGGAGAGGGACCTGCGACGTTCGCGCTCGACCGCTATGGCACCGGCCACGAGGTCGGCACCCCGCTGCGAGTGCGAGGCCGCGATCAGAGCGCTGACGTGACCCAGCAGCTCGGGGTCGGCGTGCTCGAGCGAGAGGCCCGGGCGATCGCCGGGGAGATAGCTCCATTGGGTCCACGTGGGGTCATCCACGGTGGCCAAGAGGTCGACCCGACCGGCTGTCGACACGGCGCCGAGCAGGTCGGACGCCACGCGGGTGAGCCTCGTGGTCAGGTCACGGTCCGTCATGTCCGAAGTCGTCCTGGCCCCGGGTCAGAGGGCGTGGGGGCCCTTCCAGTACTCGAAGACCCAACCGACGAGCGCCGGGATGACGAAGAAGGCACCGAGGGCGACGAGCCACCAGCCGATGGCCAGGCCGAGGAAGATCAGGGCGCAGGACGCACCGAGCCAGAGCGGCCACCAGCTGTACGGGCTGAAGAAGCCGTAGTCCCCCGCGATGTCGCTGATCTCGCCCAGCGGGTCATCCTCCGGCGGGACGCCCTCGAGCTTGCGTCGGGTGATGTTGAGGTAGCCAGCGATCATGAAGCCGAGCAGCGCGGTCACGACCAGACACACGACGCCGATGGGCTCGGTCCACTTGTTCCAGGCGCCGTAGACGACCGCCATCAGGGCGGCGAAGACACCGAGGATGTAGCCGATCCGTTCCATCGCCAGCATGGTTCAGGACTCCTGCTTCTTCGTCGTGTTCGACATGGAGTCGTCGCCGATGTCGGCGGCGCCAAGTGCCTTGACGAGCCCGGTGGACTCGTAGCCGGCCGGGGCGGCCTCGGGGTGGTTGAGGTCGAAGGCCGGACGCTCGGAGCGGATCCGCGGGATGGAGTTGAAGTTGTGGCGCGGCGGCGGGCACGACGTCGCCCACTCGAGGGAGGCGCCGTAGCCCCACGGGTCGTCGGTCTCCACGAGCGGTGCGTAGCGCCAGGTCTTCCAGAGGTTGTAGAAGAACGGGAGCATCGATGCGCCGAGGAGGAAGGCGCCGGCGGACGAGATCTGGTTGGCGAGCGTGAAGCCGTCCTCGGGGAGGTAGTCGGCGTAGCGCCTCGGCATGCCCCAGATGCCCAAAAGGTGCTGGATGAGGAAGGTGGCGTGGAAGCCGATGAACAGCATCCAGAAGTGGATCTTGCCCAGCGTCTCGTCGAGCATCCGACCGGTGAGCTTGGGCCACCAGAAGTAGAAGCCGCCGAACATTGCGAAGACGACGGTGCCGAAGACGACGTAGTGGAAGTGCGCCACGACGAAGTAGCTGTCGGTGAGGTGGAAGTCGAGCGCCGGGCTGGCGAGGATGATGCCGGTGAGACCGCCGAAGAGGAAGGTCACGAGGAAGCCGACGGCCCACAGCATCGGGGTGGCGAAGGTGAGCTTGCCGCCCCACATCGTGCCGATCCAGTTGAAGAACTTCACGCCCGTCGGCACCGCGATGAGCATCGTCATGATGGCGAAGAACGGGAGGAGCACCTGGCCCGTGCCGTACATGTGGTGGGCCCAGACCGAGACCGACAGCGCGGCGATGGCGATGGTCGCGTAGACGAGGGTCTTGTAGCCGAAGACCGGCTTGCGGGAGAAGACCGGGAGGATCTCGGAGATGATCCCGAAGAAGGGCAGCGCGATGACATAGACCTCTGGGTGACCGAAGAACCAGAAGACGTGCTGCCAGAGCATCACCCCGCCGCTGTCCGGGTCGAAGATGTGCGCCCCGAACCGCCGGTCGGCGCCGAGCGCGAAGAGCGCGGCCGCCAGCGCCGGGAAGATGAGGAGCACGAGGATCGAGGTGATGAGGACGGTCCACACGAAGATCGGCATCCGGAACATCGTCATGCCGGGGGCGCGCATCGTCAGGATGGTCGTGATGAAGTTGACCGAGCCGAGGATGGTCCCGAAGCCGCTGAGCGCCAGGCCGAAGACCCAGAGGTTGCCGCCCATGCCCGGGCTGTAGGAGGCGTCGGAGAGCG
The DNA here is from genome assembly GCF_979258975.1 of Knoellia sp. AC549. Classification (NCBI taxonomy): domain Bacteria; kingdom Bacillati; phylum Actinomycetota; class Actinomycetes; order Micrococcales; family Intrasporangiaceae; genus Knoellia; species Knoellia sp. AC549. The sequence continues at coordinate 3,342,341 of NZ_OZ409890.1, read as the reverse complement.
GGGTGTAGGCGAACCACCCGAACGCGGCCGCGCCACCGGGGGTGAGGAAGCCACCGGCCGCGATGAGGCCGCCGAAGAGGTAGAGCCAGTAGGCGAACATGTTGAGCCGTGGGAACGACACGTCCGGCGCGCCGATCTGCAGCGGCATCAGCGCGTTGGCGAAGGCCGCGAACAGGGGCGTCGCGAACAGCAGCAGCATGATCGTGCCGTGCATCGTGAACAGCTGGTTGAACTGGTCGGGGTTGTCCACGACCTGCATGCCCGGCTGCAACAGCTCGGCGCGGATGATGAGCGCCATGACGCCGCCCATGAGGAACCACGCGAACGAGGTGATGAAGTAGAGGTTGCCGATGACCTTGTGGTCGGTCGTGGTGACCCACTTGACCACCGTGGCGCCGGGCGCGAGCCGCGGCCGTGCGCGAGTGGACTCGCGCTCACGGAGCATGGTGCTGGTTTCTGTTGCCGCGCTCATCTGGTCAGTTCCTCAGCTCTTCGGGCAGCTTCTCGTCCTCGCCGGGAACCAGGCCCGAGCCCTCACGGTTGAGGTCGGTCCCGAGCATGCCGGTCTGGCCGCGTGACTCCAGGTCGGCCAGGTGCGCGTCGAACTCCGCACGCGGCACCACCTTGACGTTGAACAGCATCTGCGAGTGGTAGGCGCCGCACAGCTCCGCGCACTTGCCCTTGAAGGTGCCTTCCTCGGTCGGGACGACCTGGAACTTGTTGACCTTGCCGGGGATCATGTCGAGCTTCTGCAGGAACTGCGGCACCCAGAAGGAGTGGATGACGTCGCGGGCGGTGAGCACGAACTCGACGCGCTCGCCCACCGGCAGGTACAGGGTCGGGATGGTCTCCTCGGCGCCCGGCTCCCCCGTGAGGATCGCCTGGGTGCCGGTCTCGTGGACGTCGCCCTCGACGTAGTTGAAGTCCCAGGACCACTGCTTGCCGACGACGTTCACCGTCACGGCCGGGTCCTTGGAGGTGTCCAGCAGGGCGCTCTGGTCACGAGCGGTGTAGAAGAAGAACACCGCGACCATGAAGATCGGGACGATCGTGTAGAGGATCTCCAGTGGCACGTTGTAGCGCAGCTGCACCGGGAGCTCGTTGTCGTCGCGGCGGCGACGGTAGGCCACCACGCACCACAGGATGAGGCCCCACACGAGGGCTCCCACGAGGAGTGCGGCGATCCAGGCGCCGATCCAGAGCGAGCGCACCCGCTCGGCGTTCTCGGTGACGCCCCGGGGCAGGAAGCCGTCCTTGACGTCACCCAGCTCGCACCCGCTGAGAGCCGCCATCGCGACCACGGCCACGAGGGCCCAGATGGCCGCCCGGCGGCCGCGTGTGCGGGGCGTGAAACGGTCGTCCTGCGGCACCGCGGCACCCTCCTGCTTCGTCTGCTGGAACACGAAGAAAGACTAGTGCATGGAAGGGATCGGCCCGGGGACGGGTGGCGTTACGGTCGAGGCGTGCTGGACGCCACCCGCAGCCCTCTGCACCCCTCCGCCCGCGACACCCTGCTCGCGGCCCTCGACGCGGGGTGGGCCGATCCTCGGCGCCTCCATCGGGACGGTCGCCGGGCCCGCCTCCTCCTCGACCGCGCCCGCGAGAGCGTCGCCGCGTCGCTGGGCGTCCGGCCCGACGAGGTGTCCTTCCATCCGAGCGGCGCGCACGCCCTGCGCACCGGGGTGGCGGGTCTGCGACATGCACGCCGTCGCGTCGGCGCCCGAGTCGTGACGTCCGCCGTCGACCAGGCCGTCCTCCTCCATGAGGCCCACGACGCCGACCCCGAGGCCGACCCCCTGCCCGTCGACCGGTGGGGCCGCCTGCTGCCCGAGACGCTGCGCTCCGCCCTCGCTGCCGGTCCGCCGGTGGCGGCGGTCGCCCTCCAGCAGGCCAACGGAGAGGTCGGCACGACGCAGCCCCTCGACGACCTTTTCCCGGTATGCCGTGCAGCTCGCCTTCCGCTCCTGGTGGACGGCACCTCCTCGCTGGGGCGGATGGCCACGCCTGACAGCTTCGACGTCCTCGCCGGGGACGCCTCCTGCGTGGCCGGGCCTCCGCTCGGGGTGCTCGTCGTCCGCACCGGCACGCGCTTCGACCTGCCGGGCCCACGGTGGGAGCCCGAGCACGGGCGTGAGCCGGCCGATCCCTGGGTGCCGCTCGCCCTGGCCGCTGCGGAGGCGTGGCAGCAGACCACGCACGCGCGTGCTGCCGAGTCGGCCTCGGCCCACGCCCTCGTCGACCGGATCCGGGCGGCTGCCGCCGACATCCCGGACGTCGACGTCGTGGGCGACCCGAGCGACCGACTCCCCCACGTCGTGACCTTCAGCGCCCTCTATGTCGACGGCGAGAGCCTCGTCGACGCCCTCGACCGGCGCGGCATCGTCGTCGCGTCCGGGTCGGCGTGCACCTCGAGCCGTCTGGAGCCCAGCCACGTCCTGGCCGCCATGGGCGCCCTCACCCACGGCAACGTCCGCGTCACGCTCCCCCTCGAGGCCGTCGCACCCGACCGGGCGAGCGACGTGGAGACCCTGTGCCGCGAGCTCCCCGGCGTCATCGCCGACCTGCGCTCACGCCTCGGGGTGACCGACCTGTGAAGCCTGCTCCCGATCCGCACCCGTCGCCCGATGTCGATGCCCGAGGCCTCAAGTGCCCGCTGCCCGTGATCCATCTCGCGCGGCTGGCGCGTGAGCTGCCCTCCGGCACAACGGTGCTCGCCTGGGCCGACGACCCCGCAGCCGAGGCGGACATCCCGGCATGGGCCCGGATGCGCGGTCACGTGGTGACCGTCGAACGACAGGGTGCGCACACGGCATACACCGTCGTCCTGGGGTGAAGCTCAGCCGAACCGCGCGGGCGGCGCCTGCAACGCCTCACCGAGCGCTGCGAGGTATCGCTCCCGTGGCCACTCCTGCACCCCGAGCCGTGCGAGGTGCTCGGTGGCCCACTGGACGTCGATGAGCCGGCGTGGGTCGGCGTCGGCGTGGACGATGTCGACCAGAGCGGCCAGGGCGACCTTGGACGCATCGCGCTCGGAGTGGAACATCGACTCACCGGCGAAGAGACCACCGATCGCGATGCCGTAGAGCCCGCCGACGAGGGACCCGTCCCGCCACGTCTCGACGCTGTGCGCCCAGCCGAGCCGGTGCAGCCCGGTGTATGCCGCGATGATCTCGTCGGTGATCCAGCGGCCCTCGCGCTCGGGGTCGGCGCACCGCGCCATGACGTCGGCGAAGGCGGTGTCGACGCGGATCTCGAAGCGGGCCCTGGCCTTCTTGAGGGAGCGCCGCTCGCGGAAGCCGCCCGGCACGAGCACTCCCCGTGGCTCGGGAGACCACCATCCGATGGGTCGCGCGCCGTGGTCCCCGAGACCCATGGGGAACAGACCGGCGCGGTAGGCCATGAGCAGGGTCCCCGGCTCGAGGTCGGCACCGGCAGCGACGAGGTCCTCGCCGGCGCTGGGCCGGACGTGCCCGAGGGCCCACTCGCTCGAGGGCGGCTCGACAGGGGGGAACGGGACGCTCACCGGCGTGGGGTCAGGGCCTCACGCAGGTGATGTGCGGCTCGACCTCGGCGGCCGAGTCGTCACCGTAGGACTGCGCGAGCCGGTCGAGGAAGGCCGTCTTGTCGAGGACGTACTCCTGGGTGCCGATCGTCTCGAGGACGTAGGTCGCCAGAAGGGACCCGATCTCGGCGCAGCGACGGTGGCCCAGGCCCGCCGAGAGCCCGGTGAGGAAGCCGGCGCGGAACGCGTCGCCGACGCCGGTGGGGTCCGCCCGACGCGTCTCGCCGGCGATGGGGACCTCGATGGGCTCCTCACCGCGGGTGATGATGACGGCGCCGTCCTTGCCCTTGGTGATGACCCGGGTCGTCACCTGGGCCTCGATGTCGGCGGCGCTCCAGCCGGTCTTCTGCTCGGTGAGGTGCGCCTCGTACTCGTTGGTGAAGAGGTAGTCGGCGCCCTCGATGAGCTTGCGGATGAACGGCCCGTCGGCGAAGGCGAGCTGCTGCGACGGGTCCGCGACGAAGGTGATGTCGCGGCTGCGGCACTCGTCAGTGTGCCGGAGCATCGCCTCGGGGTCGTTGGCGCCGATGAGGACGAGGTCGAGCGGGGCGGCGTTCTCGATCGGGCCGAGCTCGATGAGCCGCGCCTCGCTCATGGCCCCGGCATAGAAGGTCGCCATCTGGGCCATGTCGTCGTCGGTCGTGCAGACGAAGCGGGCCGTGTGCTTGGTCGTGGAGATGAGGACGTGGTCGCAGTTGACCCCGTGCCGGCTCAGCCAGCTGCGGTAGTCACCGAAGTCCTCCCCGGCCGCGCCGACGAGCAGGGGCCGCTGGCCGAGCGCCGCCATGCCGAAGCAGATGTTGCCGGCCACCCCGCCTCGCCGGATCTCCAGCGTGTCGGCGAGGAAGCTCACCGAGATCTTGTCGAGCTGCTCGACGACGAGGGAGTCGGCGAACCGACCCCTGAAGGTCATGAGGTGGTCGGTCGCGATGGACCCGGTGACAGCGATACGCACGTCGGCAACCTACCTCCTCGCCGTCCCCCGGCGCCCCTCCGCCCTCGCAGCCGGTACTTGACAATGTCGAGTACTGCACATCACAGTAGAGCCGTGCCCACCCATGATCCACAGATGCTCAAGGGAGTCCTCGGGCTCCTGCTCCTCAGCGCCCTCGCGACCCGGGACCACTACGGCTACGGCCTCGTCACCCAGCTGCGCTCGGCCGGCTTCGACGAGCTCGCCGAGGGCACGGTCTATCCGGGGCTCACGCGCCTCGAGAGCGCGGGCTACCTCGAGTCCTACCTCCTGCGCAGCGACTCCGGTCCGGCGCGCAAGTACTACCGGCTCACCGACGCCGGCGCCGCCGAGCTCGACCACCGGCGCACCTCGTGGAGCGACCTCGTCCGGTCCGTCGCCACCGCCACCGCCGCAACCACCACCGCCCACCAGTCAGGGGACACCGCATGAAGCCCGTCGACCGCCTCCGGATCGAGTTCGCCGTCCTGCGCTACGACTTCTGGCTGGAGATGCGCGGCGTGCGTGGCCGCCGTCGCCGCGCCCTGCGCTCGGAGCTGCGTGCAAACCTCCTCGAGGCCACGTCCGACGTGGGGGTGACCCGCGCACTCTTCGGGATCGGCTCACCGAAACAGCTGGCGTATGCCGCGCAGCCGGCCGACCCGTCCCGGCCCCGCTGGTCGCAGGGGCTGCTGTGGGCCACAGCTGCCTTCGTGCTCGTGTTCTGGGGGCTCATGGCCACCCTCCTCACGATCCTCCAGACGGTCGAGGCCGCCGGTGTGACCAACACCGTCGAGCTGCGGACCTTCCCGTGGTTCGGGACGAGCTTCACGGCCCAGCACACCCCGGGCACGATCGAGGCCGGCTTCGAGCGACCGTGGGCTCTCCTCGTGGCGCCGCTGCTCGTATTCCTGCTCGTCGCCCAGCCCTGGCGGCTCCTGCGCCGGCGGCAGCGGGCTGCCGGTGCCGCCGAACCCGAGCGCGTCTGACCCCGGCCTTGCCCGGCGAAGGGCCGGGGAGCAGGGTGTGCGCATGGACACCCCCCACTGGCAGGACGCCGACTTCACTGGCCTGCGAGCCATGATCTTCAACTGCACCCTCAAGCGCTCCCCCGAGAAGAGCCACACCCAGGGGCTCATCGACGTGAGCACCGCGATCCTCGAGAAGCACGGCGTCGAGGTGGAGGTGCTGCGCGCCGTCGACCACGACATCGCGACCGGTGTCTATCCGGACATGACGGAGCACGGGTGGCAGAGCGACGCCTGGCCGCAGATCTGGGAGCGGGTGCAGGCCAGCGACATCCTCGTCATCGCGGGTCCGATCTGGCTCGGTGACAACTCGAGCGTCACCAAGCGCGTCATCGAACGCCTCTACGCCATGAGCGGCATGACCAACGACCGGGGCCAGTACATCTTCTACGGCAAGGTCGGTGGCGCGATCGTCACCGGCAACGAGGACGGCATCAAGCACTGCGCGTCCAACATCCTCTACAGCCTCCAGCACCTCGGCTGCTCGATCCCACCCAACGCCGACGCCGGCTGGATCGGCGAGGCGGGCCCGGGACCGTCCTACCTCGACGACGGCAGCGGTGGACCGCAGAACGAGTTCACCCAGCGCAACACGACGTTCATGACCTGGAACCTCATGCATCTCGCCTGGCTGCTCAAGCAGGGAGGCGGCTTCCCCGCCGGCGGCAACGAGCGGGTCGAGTGGGACAAGGGCACGAGCTTCGACCACCCCAACCCCGAGTACCGCTGAGCCGAGCCGGCTGTCGTCTCGCTGAAGTCTGCACGCTTCGCCGCAACGTCAGCGAGACCTGCGCGGATCAGCGCAACGAGCGCCACGGCATACGCGAAGGGCCCCTCACCACGACGGTGAGGGGCCCTTCGGCGATGCCGGGCCGGGCTCAGCCGAACGAGTCGCCGCAGGCGCAGGAGCTGCCCGCGTTGGGGTTGTCGATGGTGAAGCCCTGCTTCTCGATGGTGTCGGAGAAGTCGATCGTGGCGCCCTCGAGGTAGGGACCGCTCATGCGGTCGACGACGACCTCGACACCGTCGAAGTCGCGCACGAGGTCACCGTCGAGGGACCGCTCGTCGAAGTAGAGCTGGTAGATGAGGCCGGAGCAGCCGCCGGGCTGCACGCCGACGCGCAGGCGCAGGTCCTCGCGGCCCTCCTGGGCGAGGAGGGACTTGACCTTGCCCGCAGCGAGGTCGGTGAGGAGGACGCCGTGCGCGGGCGCAGAACCGGGCTCGGCCGCTGTGGTGGTCTGGGTCTGGGTGTCGAGCTCGCTCATGGGTCACTCCTGTGATGCGTCGGGGCTCGGGCTGGGACTGTGGGTGGTGCATGAGTTCGCAACTGCCATGAGCCGCGATCTGTTCCCGTGCATCTTCAGGATACGACCACTTCGCGGATCACCGGGCGGGGGACCACGTCCGGGCGACCCGGGCCGCCCTGGCGCGCAGGGTGCCGACCGGGTCGAGGAGCGCGGCGTCGATCTCCTCGCGAGTCTCGGCGACGGCATACGTGCCGCTGATCCCCAGCCCCATCGTCTCGCGCCGGCCGACGAGGACCTGGCCGGCGAGCACGATGCTGGGCAGCCCGGCTTCGAGGGCGGCCACGGCCACGCCGGAGGCGACCTTGCCCTGCAGGCTCTGCCAGTCGAAGGTGCCCTCCCCGGTCACGACGAGCTCGCAGCCGCGCACCACGTCACGGAACCCGACGGTGTCGAGGACCAGCTCGACCCCGCTGACCCGATGTCCACCGAGGAGGAGCAGCCCGTAGCCGAGCCCCCCAGCGGCTCCGGCCCCCGGCTCGCGGTCGAGCCGGCGAGCTGCGCCGGTGAGGAGGTCCAGGGGCGCGGGGACGGTGCGAGCCACGATCTCGGTGAACCGTCCAAGTGCGCCCTCGAGCTCCTGGGCGAGCTCGGGTGTGGCGCCCTTCTGCGGCCCGAAGACGGCACTGGCGCCCTTGAAGCCGAGCAGCGGGTTCTCGACGTCGGTCGCCAGCACGAGGTCGACACCGGCGAGCTGCTCGCGCGCCGACAGCAGCCCGGACAGCGCGTCATCGGGGGCATCGGCGAGGGCTCCGCCACCGCGCGCCAGGTGCTCGGCGGGACCGGCGCCGAGGGCGGCGAGCATCCCGGCGCCACCGTCGTTGGTGCCACTACCGCCGAGGCCGACGACGATGCGCTGCGGCTTCTCGGCCAGGGCGGCCAGGAGCAGCTGGCCCACTCCCCAGGTGCTCGTGAGCGCGGGGTTGCGCTCGTCCGCGGCGAGCAGGTGCAGGCCTGCGGCCTGGGCCGACTCGATGTATGCCGTCCGCTCACCCGGTGCGCCCGCGACGAGGACCGCTGCGGGCACCTCTCGCCCGAGGGGGTCGCTGACGGTGAGCGCCACGATGTCCCCGTCGAGAGCCCCCGCGAGGACGTCGAGGAAGCCCGGCCCGCCGTCGGACAGCGGGAGGAGGGTCAGGGTGTCCTGGGGGGCGGTGTCGTGCCATCCCGCCGCGATGGCCTCCGCAGCCTGGGTGGCGGTGAGGGTTCCGGTGAAGCAGTCCGGGGCGATGACGACGTGCACGGCACGCACGGTATCGGGTGCCCCTCGGCCATGGCGAGGGCCGGTTCGAGGAGGCTCCGCACGGTACCAACCTCGACCGGCGTGCCGTCGTGGTTCGCGTTCTCGCGTATGGGCCGCAGCCGGGTCCGCCGGCTGGCAGGATCGTGCGTGCACCAGGCGCGCCGACGGAACGAGCGACATGGCCTCCAAGCCCACCATCCTTGCCGTGGATGACGACCCCGCCGTGTCCCAGGCGATCGTGCGCGACCTCCGCAAGCGCTACGGCGGCGACTACCGCCTGGTGTCGGCGACCTCCGGCGGCGAAGCACTCGGCCTGCTGGACGAGCTGATCCTGCGAGACCGGTCGGTGGCGCTCGTGGTCTCGGACCAGATGATGCCGCAGATGACCGGGATCGGGATGCTCGCACAGGTGCGCGAGAAGTCCCCGGAGTCCAAGCTCCTGCTCCTGACGGCCTATGCCGACACCGACGTCGCCATCAGGGCGATCAACGACATCGCGCTGGACTACTACATGTTCAAGCCCTGGGACCCACCCGAGGAGCAGCTCTACCCCGTCGTTGACGGGCTTCTCGACGACTGGGTCGGTGCGCATCCCCCGGAGACCTCCGAGGTCCGCGTCCTCGGCCACCGGTGGTCGGAGCGCAGCTACGAGATCAAGACCTTTCTGGCGCGCAACCACGTCCCCTACCGGTGGCTGGACCTGGAGCGCGACGAGGAGGCGCGGCTCCTGCTCGATCTCTCCAAGCGCACGGTCGACGACCTCCCTCTGGTCCTCGTGCCCGATGGTGACTCGCTTGCCTCCCCCTCCACGCGGGATCTCGCCGCCGCGCTGGGTCTGCGCACCAGGGCGGAGCAGACCCTCTATGACCTGTGCATCGTCGGGGCGGGGCCGGCCGGCCTCGCCGCCGCCGTCTACGCGGCCTCGGAGGGGCTCTCCACGGTGGTCGTCGAGCGGGACGCCCCGGGAGGTCAGGCAGCCCAGAGTGCGTCGATCGAGAACTACCTCGGCTTCCCGAAGGGGTTGTCGGGAGCCGACCTCACCCACCGAGCGGTCGCCCAGGCGGCTCGCTTCGGCGCGGAGACGGTCCTTGCCAGTGGCGTCACCGGGTTCGAGACGAGAGGACCGGTCCGCGCCGTCCTCCTCGAGGGAGGCGACTCCATCGAGGCACGCGCCGTCCTCGTGGCCACAGGCGTGTCCTACCGTCGCCTCGACGCGCCCGGGGTCGAGGAGCTCGGCATGCGAGGCGTGTACTACGGGGCTTCGGCGAACGAGGCCCTCCAGTGCGAGGGTGAGGACGTCTACATCGTCGGTGCCGCGAACTCCGCAGGCCAGGCGGTGCTGAACTTCGCCCGCCATGCCCGACGCGTCGTGATGCTCGTGCGTGGCCGTGAGCTGGAGGCCGGCATGTCCCATTACCTGGTCGACCGGATCCGTTCGACGCCGAACGTCGAGGTGCGTCTGGGCACCGAGGTCGGAGCGGTCTCCGGTGAGGGCCATCTCGAGCGCCTCACCCTCGTCGACCGTGCGTCGGGAGAGCAGGAGGAGGTGAGGGCCAGCTGGCTGTTCGTCTTCATCGGTGCCACTCCTCGAACCGACTGGGTGGGTGACGTGGCTCGTGACGCGAAGGGGTTCCTGCTGACCGGGCAGGAGATGATGGCCAGTCCCAGTGGTGAACAGTGGCCGCTCCCCCGGGCACCCTTCGCCCTGGAGACCAGCGTCCCAGGCGTCTTCGCTGCGGGAGACGTCCGCCAGGACTCGATGAAGCGGGTCGCCTCGGCGGTCGGCGAGGGTGCCATGTCGGTCTACCTGGTCCACCGCTACCTGGCGACGATCTGATGGCGATCCAGGACCTGCGCCGGATCCCGCTGTTCGACGGGCTGAGCGACGCACAGCTCTCACAGCTGGAGCACGCCGGAAGCGAGATGGTCGCCGAGCCGGGCGAGGAGCTGTGGCGTGAGGGGCAACCGGCCGACACGTGGTGGGTGATGCTCGAGGGGTCGGTCAACCTCCTCAAGCGCGTCGGCAAGGAGGAGACGGTCGTCGGAGCCATGACGACCCCCGGGCAGTGGGCAGGCGGGTTCGCGGCCTGGGACCCCAACGCGCTGTGCTTCGCGACCGGACGAGTGGTGGAGCGCACCCGTCTCATGCGGGTCCCCTCCGACGAGCTCGGCAGGCTCGGCAACGAGTGGTTCGCGTTCGGCGTGCACTTCATCCGTGGCCTGGTCGACACGGTGCGGCGAGTGGAGTCGAACGCCCGACAGCGCGAGGCGCTCGTGGCGCTGGGGACGCTCGCGGCCGGACTCGCCCACGAGATCAACAACCCTGCGGCTGCCGCCACCCGGGCCGTGGACTCCTTGGCGACGACCTCGGAGGCGTTGGTCTCAGCCATGCTGCGGCTGGTCTCGCACGGCGTCACGCCGGAGCAGGTGGCTCGCCTCGAGGAGCTGCGCCACGTCGCCGCTCCACAGGCAGCTGCGCTCGATCGGCTCGCAGTGGCTGATCGCGAGGACGAGCTGGCGGACTGGCTCGCGGACCACGGTGTGGACGAGGCCTGGATGCTCGCCCCGCCACTGGCAGCAGCCGGGATGGACCCGAGCTGGTGCGACGAGGTGGAGGAGGCTGTCGGTTCCGCTGCGCTCGGGCCCGGCATCGAGTGGGTGGCCCACTCGTTGACCGTCCACGCGCTCCTGTCGGAGGTCAAGGACGCCACAGGGCGCATCTCGAGCCTGGTCGGGGCAGTGCGTTCCTACTCGCAGCTCGACCGCGCCGGGGTCCAGCGGATCGACCTGGTCGAAGGGCTGGAGAGCACGCTGACGATGCTGGCCCACAAGCTCGAGGGCATCACGGTCGAACGCGACTTCACCCCGGAGGTGCCGACGATCGAGGGCATTCCCGGCGAGCTCAACCAGGTGTGGACCAACCTGATCGACAACGCCGTGGACGCCATGGACGGACAGGGCACCCTGCGCGTCTCCACCCACCTCGACGAGCTCGGCCTCGTCATCGTCACGATCGAGGACTCCGGGCCCGGGATGCCGGCCGACGTCCAAGCACGTGCCTTCGAGCCGTTCTACACGACGAAGGACGTGGGCAAGGGCACCGGACTCGGGCTCGACATCTCGCGTCGCATCGTCGTCGAGCGTCACTCAGGAGAGATCTCGATCGACTCGCGTCCCGGCCGGACCAGCATGCGGGTGAGCCTGCCCGTGGGTGGGCCGGCCTGACCGGGCCGGGCGAGGCTGTGGGCCGCCAGGGGGTGAAACTTCTTCACGGACGTGGTTGCATGAAGGGAAACAACTCACGACCATCGGGAGCCACCGTGAAGCTGCGCCACCTTGCCATCGCCACCACTGTCGCCGCCCTGGGCGCCATTGCCGCCAGCGGGCCGTCGGCCTCGGCGCAGCCCGACGGTCGGAGCCTTCCACCGGGAGGCGGCTTCCACGCCGTGATCCGCCCCGTCGACGACGCGACCCGCGCCACGATGATCGGCGTCTCGTGGAAGCCCGGCTGTCCCGTCCCCATCGAGGACCTGCGCATCATCGACATGACCCATCGCGGGTTCGACGGCGAGGACCACGAGGGCCAGCTCATGGTCCACGAGGACATCGCCCGCGACACCGTCAACGCCTTCCGCAAGCTCTATCTCGATGACTTCCCGATCCGCCGCATGGAGCTGATCGAGAACTACGGAGGGTCCGACGACGCGTCGATGGACGCCGACAACACCTCGGCCTTCAACTGCCGAGCCATCACCGGCGGCACCCGCTACTCGACGCACTCCTACGGCAAGGCGATCGACATCAACACGATCGAGAACCCCTATGTCAAGGGCTCCAGCGTCTACCCGCCAGCCGGAAGAGGCTTCCTCGACCGGACCGACGTCCGTCCCGGCATGCTCATCGACGGCGACATCGCCGTGACGTCGTTCACGAGCCGCGGCTTCGACTGGGGCGGCCACTGGACCTCGCTCAAGGACTACCAGCACATGGAGATCCCCCAGCCCTGAGCGAGCTGCTCCGCGTCGGACTCGGCGGGCGTGACTCAGGACACGACCATCCAGCCACCCGGCATACGATCTTCGGGTGACGACCACGACCCCCGCCCCGCTCCCGCTCCTCGTCCTCGGCCAGGGACGCGACCTGCACAGCGAGCGCGGCGTCGAGTGCCCCGGTGACCTCCCCCTGCCCTCCGACCCCGACCTGGTGGCCCGGGCCCGCGCGGCCAAGGCGGCGCTCGGCGACAAGGTGTTCGTCCTGGGCCACCACTACCAACGCAACGAGGTCATCGAGTTCGCCGACGTCACCGGTGACTCGTTCAAGCTGGCCAAGGAGGCCGCCGCGCGGCCCGACGCGCCGTGGATCGTCTTCTGCGGTGTCCACTTCATGGCCGAGTCCGCCGACATCCTCACGAGCGACGAGCAGACGGTGATCCTGCCCGACCTCGCGGCGGGGTGCTCCATGGCCGACATGGCGGCCATCGCCCAGGTCGAGGACTGCTGGGACCAGCTCGTCGAGGCCGGGGTCGCGGAGCAGACCATCCCGGTGACCTACATGAACAGCTCAGCAGCGATCAAGGCCTTCACCGGTCGTCACTCCGGCACCGTGTGCACGTCGTCCAACGCCAAGACGGCACTCACCTGGGCCTTCGGCGAGTCCGGTGGGATCGAGGGCGCCGGCAAGGTGCTCTTCCTGCCCGACCAGCACCTCGGACGCAACACCTGGGCGCGTGACCTCGGTGGTTCGCTCGACGACTGCGTCGTCTGGGACCCGCACCGCCCCATGGGCGGTCTGACGGTCGAGCAGCTCCAGGCAGCCAGGATGATCCTGTGGCGCGGACACTGCTCGGTCCACGGACGCTTCACCACGGAGGCCGTCGAGGCCGCTCGGGCCACCATCCCCGGCGTCAAGGTCATCGTGCACCCCGAGTGCCGTCACGAGGTCGTCGAGCTGGCCGACGAGGTCGGTTCGACCGAGAAGATCATCCAGACCATCGCGGCGGCACCGGACGGCACGGCCTGGGCGGTCGGCACCGAGCTCAACCTCGTCCAGCGCCTCGGCCAGATGTTCCCCCGGCAGCGCATCAGCTTCCTCGAGAAGAACGTCTGCTACTGCTCGACGATGAACCGCATCGACCTGCCACACTTCGTGTGGGCGCTCGAGTCCCTCGTCGAGGGTCGGGTCGTCAACGCGATCCGGGTCGACGAGCAGGTCGCCGTCGAGGCCCGGGCCGCTCTCGACCAGATGCTCGCCCTGCCCGGCGAGACCAGCAAGGACTGAGCCGGGCCGGTGGGGCGCGGGACTAGTCCCGCACCTCGGATCATGGGGGCCGCACCCACGCCCTGGCGGCCCGGTCCTCACTAGCGTCAGCCCGAACCAGGGCGTCGACGGCGATGCCCGGAACTCGGGAGGCCGACATGGTTCGCACCCACAAGCTCCTTGGCTGGACGAGCGCACTGGCGGTGGCCGCCGCAGCAGCGCTGGGCGTCGTCACCGCACAGGGAGCGTCCGCGGCCACCCTCCAGCAGGTGACGTCGTTCGGGTCCAACCCCGGCGCCCTGACGATGTGGAGCTATCGCCCGGACAACGCGGCCAGTGGCGCTCCCCTGGTCGTCGCCCTGCACGGCTGCACCCAGGATGCGCCGGGCTACCTGAGCGGCTCGGGATGGCGTGACCTCGCCGACCGCCGGGGCGTCACGGTCGTCCTGCCGCAGCAGTCCACGGCCAACAACTCGAGCCGGTGCTTCAACTGGTTCCAGTCGGGGGACGTGACCCGGGGGCAGGGTGAGGTCGCCTCGATCGCCAGCATGGTGAGGCATGCGATCTCGGCCTACGGGGCGGACCCGAGCCGGGTCTACGTCACCGGCCTCTCGGGCGGCGGTGCCATGACGGCCAGCATGCTCGCGGCATACCCGGATCTCTTTGCCGGTGGATCCGTGAACGCCGGCATCGCGCACGGGTGCGCAACGACTGTGGCACAGGCCTACTCGTGCATGAACCCGGGCATGGACAGGACGCCGCGCGCGTGGGGTGACCTTGCCAGGGCGGGGTATGCCGGGTGGTCCGGACCGCGACCCAGGGTCGCCATCTGGCACGGCCAGTCCGACACGACCGTGACCCCGATGAACGGTCGGGAGCTGCGCGACCAGTGGACCGACGTCGCGGGTGTGAGCCAGCTCCCCACCGCCACAGGCACGTTGGCGTCAGGAGTGACCTGGACGGAGTACGGCGGAGGGGCCGTGCGACTCACCGAGATCGCGGGGATGGGCCACGGCACACCCGTGGATCCCGGCAGCGGCCCGACCCAGTGCGGCACCGCGGGTGCCTACTTCATCGACACCGTCTGCGGCGCCCACCACGACGCCCAGTTCTTCGGACTGCTCGGGTCGCCTCCGTCACCCACTCCGACGACGTCGCCCACGGGGACGGCGACTCCCACCGCGACACCGTCTCCCACGCCGACGGCGACCAGCAGCCCGACCTGTGTCACGTCGACGAACTACGCGCACGTCCAGGCAGGTCGGGCCAGGCACTCGGGCGGCTACGCCCTGGCCCTCGGCTCCAACGACAACCTCGGGCTCTACAACACCTTCAACACGTCAGCGGTGCGCGAGACGAGCCCCGGCTACTGGCAGAAGTGCTAGACGTCAGAGTGAGATGAGGCCGTCGTCGCCCACGTGCGGGTTGTTGCTCTTCGCCACGCGCTCACCCTCGGGCGGCGGACCCGGCGGTGTCCCGTCGCCGAACGGCCGCCCACCGAGCGACTCCCGACCGTGGGACGTCCCCCAGCCCGCGAGGTCCGGCCCGAGCGGCACGACCCCCGTCGGGTTGATGTCACGGTGGACCTCGTAGTAGTGGCTCTTGATCTGGACGAAGTCGGTGGTGTCACCGAAGCCGGGGGTCTGGAACAGGTCGCGGGCGTAGGCCCACAGCACCGGCATCTCGGTGAGCTTGCTGCGGTTGCACTTGAAGTGGCCGTGGTAGACCGCGTCGAAGCGTGCCAGCGTGGTGAAGAGGCGCACATCGGCCTCGGTGATCGTGTCGCCGACGAGGTAACGCTGCGTGGCGAGGCGCTCCTCGAGCCAGTCGAGGGCGGTGAACAGCCGTTCGTATGCCGCGTCGTAGGACTCCTGCGTGCCGGCGAACCCGCACCGGTAGACACCGTTGTTGACCTCGGTGTAGACGCGCTTGTTGACCTCGTCGATCTCGGCCCGCAGGCGCTCGGGATAGAGCTGAGGCGCTCCCTCCCGGTGGAGCTCGGTCCACTCCCCCGAGAGGTCGAGGGTGATCTGCGGGAAGTCGTTGGTCACGACCTCCCCGCTGGGCACGTCGACGATGGCGGGCACGGTGATGCCCTTGGGGTAGTCCGGGAAACGGGCGAGGTAGGCGTCCTTGATGCGGGGTATCCCCAGCACCGGGTCGAGCCCGTCGGGGTCGAGGTCGAAGGTCCAGGAGTCCGCGTCGTGCGTCGGTCCGCAGATGCCCATCGAGATCGCGCCCTCGAGGCCGAGGAGTCGACGCACGATGATCGCCCGGTTGGCCCAGGGGCACGCCCGGGCCACGACGAGGCGGTAGCGAGCCGGCTCGACCGGCCACTGCTCGCCGCCCCGGGTGATCCGGTCCTCGATGTAGTCGGTGTCGCGCTCGAACTCGGGCTCGACGTACTTCCCCTGGGTGGTCTCGGGCATCTCAGCTCCTCCTCATCGAGCCGAGGCGGGCGAAGAGCACAGCCTCGGCCACACAGACCTTCTCGAACTCGCCGAGATGCAGTGACTCGTTGGCGCCGTGGGCGCGCGTGTCGGGGTCCTCGACACCGGTGACGAGGATGGCCGCGTCCGGGAAGCGCTCGGCAAAGGCCGCCACGAACGGGATCGAGCCGCCGACGCCGATGTCGACCGGCTCCTTGCCCCAGGCGTCCGCGAAGGCGGCACGCGCCTGGTCATAGACCGGGCCGCTGGCGTCGGCGGCGAACCCCGCACCTTGGTCGTCGAGGGTGATCTCGACCTTGGCGCCCCAGGGCGCGTTCTCGAGCAGGTGCTTCTCGAGGGCGACGAACGCGTCGGTCGGCACCTCATCGGCGGCGATGCGCATCGAGAAGCTTCGCGGAGGCGGTGGGAACGAGGGTGTTGGACGACTTCTCGACCGACGGCGCGTTGATGCCGATGGTCGTCAGCGACGGCTTGGTCCACATGCGCGAGAGCAGCGAGCCGGAGCCGATCGTCGACACACCGTCGAGCAGGCCCGACTCCTCACGCAGGCGCTCCTCGGAGAACTCGAGGTCGGCGGCCTCACCGGACCTGAGCCCGGCGACGGCCACGTTGCCCTCGTCGTCGTGGAGGGTCGCGATGAGGCGGACGAGCGCGGTGATGGCGTCGGGAACGGCCCCGCCGAACATGCCGGAGTGGACGCCGTGGTCGAGGGTCGTGACGGTCACGACGACGCGGATGAGCCCGCGCAGGGTCGTCGTGAGCGCAGGGGTGCCGATGTCCCAGTTCGTCGAGTCGGCGAGGACGATGGCGTCGGCCTTGAGCTTGTCGCCGTGGCGCTCGAGGATGGTCATGAGCGAGTCCGAGCCGACCTCCTCCTCACCCTCGACGAAGACCGTGACACCGACGGGCAGGTGGCCGGCGTGGGCGCGCAGGGCGGCGATGTGCGCCATGATCCCGGCCTTGTCGTCGGCGGCCCCCCGGCCATAGAGACGACCGTCGCGCTCGGTCGGCTCGAACGGCGCGCTGTCCCAGTCCGCGTCGTCACCCGGCGGCTGCACGTCGTGGTGCGCGTAGAGCATGACGGTCGGGGCGCCCTCGGGTCCGTCGATGTGCCCGATGACCGCGGGAGCGCCCCCCTCACGCACGATCTCGACCTCGAGCCCCTCGGCCCGCAGAAGCGCCGCGGTGGCCTCGGCCGAGGCGTCCACATGGCTCTGGTCGAAGGCCGGCAGGGAGACGCTCGGGATCCGGGTCAGCGCCTCGAGGTCGGTCCGCAGCCCGGGCATGAGGTCGCGGACGGTGTCGCGGAGCGCGGAGAAGCTCAGCCGGGTCGCTCTGGTTGGTGGAGTCAGTCACCCTGCCGACCCTACCCACGGCCCTCGGTCACGTGCACGGAGGACTCAGCCCGGCGGCATACACTCGGGCCGTGTTCGGACGCAGCAGGACCACCAACGACGAGCTCGCGGAGCAGACGGCGATCGCCCGCGAGGGCGCCAAGAACCGCCCCACGCCCAAGCGGCGCGACCAGGAGGCGGCCCGCAGGCAGCCCCTCGTCGTCAAGGACCGCAAGGCGGCCAAGGGCGCCGACCGGGCCAAGCGCCGCGAGCAGCTGGCCAAGCAGCGCCAGGCGATGCTCACCGGCGACGAGACGCACCTGCCCGCGCGGGACAAGGGTCCGGCCAAGCGCTTCATCCGCGACTACGTCGACGCGCGGTGGGGCGTGGCCGAGTTCATGCTTCCGGTGATGCTCATCGTGCTGGCGCTGTCGTTCGTGCGTCAGCCGTGGGCGATGCTCATCGTCTTCGCCCTCGTCTACGGGCTCATCGCCGCCGCGGTCGTCGACACGTTCCTCGCGTGGCGCCGGATCAAGAAGAGGCTCGTGGCCAAGCACGGCGAGGACGCCGTCCAGCGGGGCGACGGCTTCTATGCCGCGATGCGCTCGTTCCAGATGCGCCGCACCCGCATGCCCCGCCCGATCGTCAAGCGCGGCGCCTACCCCAGCTAGACCGAGGCGTCGAGCGGCATCGGACCATAGATCTTCTCCCCGTCGCGGTGCAGCGACACCGCCGCGACGCCGGCCTCGGCCAGCTCGCGCCACACCTCGCCGAACCAGTTCTCGGCGTCGGACTGCGTGGGGAACGCGGTCTCCGTGGTCGGCTCCCCCGTCACTGCTGCTCCGGCGGCGTTCTCATAGGTCCAGGTCCAGGCCTCGGTCATGACACGTTCTCCTCTGGGGCTGTCTCGACGGTCGGCTCGAGCACGACCTCGGTGATAAGTGAGTTGGCGATGAAGCAGCTCTCGTGGGCCTCGTGCATGAGCTCCTCGAACCGGCTCACGTCGCTGCCCGCGGCGACCAAGACCTTGGGGCGCAACGTGATTCGCGTGATGCGCATGGGCTTCACTTCTTCGGGCATGATGCCCACCGCGTCGTCGGTGTAGTCGAGCACGTCCAGCTTGGCGCTCGCCGCGACGTGGAGGAACGACAGCAGCTGGCACGAGCTGGCGGCGAGCACGAGGAGCTGCTCGGGGTTGGCCCGGGTCGCGTCACCGCGGAAGTGCGGGTCGGCGCTCAGCGCGAACGGCTCGGTCGCCGGCGGGACGCTCCCGTCGTGATCGCGCGGGTATGCCGTGTAGCCGCCACCCGTGGACCCCTCCCACGCGATCGTGGCCCGATAGCTGTGCTCGCCCATGCGCGTCGCCTCGTCCCTCGTCGTCCGTCAGCTCGTGCGGACGCCGACCTCGACGAACGGTGGCTTGGTCACCGTCGCCCGGACCTCGCGACCCCGCACGTCGACGACGACCTCGTCCCCGACGGCGACCGACCGCTCGAGCTGCGCCAGCGCGATGCCCTCCTTGCGGGTCGGGCTGAACGTCCCGGACGTCACCTCGCCGACGACCTCTCCGTCCTTGAGCACCGAGCAGTGGGCCCGCGGGATGCCGCGACCGGTGACGACGAGACCGCGGTTCAACCGTGAGGTCTTGGCGGCGCGCTGCTCGGCGAGCGCCTCCTTGCCCCAGAAGCTCTCCTTCTCCCAGCCGACGGCCCACGCCGCTCCGGCCATGACGGGCGTGATCTCGGTGCTGAGGTCGTTGCCGTGCAACGGGTAGCCCATCTCGGTGCGCAGGGTGTCACGCGCACCGAGACCGGCCGGCATACCGGACTGGTCGGCGACCGCGGAGGCGAGCGCGTCCCAGAGCGAGCCGGCCGCGTCCCAGGCGGGCACGAGCTCGTAGCCGCGCTCTCCCGTGTATCCCGTGCGGCAGACGATGACGGGCAGGCCCTGCCACTCCGTCTCGACGAACGACATGTAGTCGTGGTCGACCGGCAGCCCGAGCGAGGTGAGCACCTCGTCACTCCTGGGACCCTGGACGGCGAACACGGCATACGCGTCGTGGAGGTTCTCGACGGTGATGCCCTCGGGGGCTGCGGCGCGGAGGAGCTCGACGACGGCGGTGGTGTTGGCGGCGTTGGGGATGAGGAAGACGTCGTCCTCGCTGCGGACGTAGGCGATGAGGTCGTCGACGACTCCGCCGTCGTCCTGGCAGCAGAGGGTGTACTGCGCCTGGCCCGGACCGATACGGCGCAGGTCATTGGTCAGGCACGAGTTGACGAAGTCCACCGCCGACTGCCCGGCTGAGCTCCCGGACACCCGAGCCTTGCCGAGGTGGCTCACGTCGAAGAGCCCGACGCGCTCGCGGACGGCCGTGTGCTCGGCGACGACGCCGCCTCCGGGGTACTCGATCGGCATCTCCCACCCGCCGAAGTCGGCGAGCTTGGCACCGAGCGCGACGTGCCGGTCATGGACGGGAGAGTGCAGCAGATCGGTCATGACGGCACGCTATCGCGACGCCTCCTTCACCGTCGCGGCTAGGGTGCGACGCACAGGGGCGATGATCTCGCCTGCCCGGATCGGCCGTAGGAGACACAGCGTGACAGCAGCGCCAACCCTCAACCTCACCACCCGCGACGCCGGGAGCCTCAAGGTCGACGCTCTCGTCGTCGGCTCCGTCTCGAGCGACTCGGGGGCCACCCTCGCGACCGGACACGGTCTGCCCGCCGCCGCCGCCAAGCACCTCACGTCGGTGCTCGCCGACCTTGAGTCCAAGGGCAAGCCCGGCGAGACCGTGCGCGTCGTGGCCGTCCCCGGCGTCTCCGCGACGGCGGTCGTCATCACCGGCCTCGGCGCCGCTGCCGACCTCACCCCGGACGTGCTCCGTGCTGCTGCCGGCTCGGCGCTGCGCTCGGTCGCCACGAAGGCGAGCGTCGCCGTCGCCCTCCCGGCCACCGACGAGGCCGCGCTCGCGGCTGTCGCCGAC
Organism: Knoellia sp. AC549; assembly: GCF_979258975.1. NCBI lineage: Bacteria > Bacillati > Actinomycetota > Actinomycetes > Micrococcales > Intrasporangiaceae > Knoellia > Knoellia sp. AC549. The sequence goes on along the minus strand of NZ_OZ409890.1, from coordinate 3,322,229 downwards.
GGTGCGTATGCCGGGTGCTACAGCTTCGATGCCGCCTCCACCAAGGTGTCGGTCGGGGCACAGGCCAAGGCCCGGAAGGCCCCTGCTGCGTCTGGCGGGCCCAAGATCACCATCGTGTCCTCACTCGGACAGGGCAAGTCGGTCAAGGCACTCCTCGAGCGTGCGGCCGTCATCGGCTCTGCGCGTGACCTCGCCCGCGACCTCGTCAACACCCCGCCGAACCTCCTCACCCCGCAGGCGTTCGTCGACCGGGTCAAGGCGGTCGTCGCTGCGTCCTCGGGCAAGGTCTCGGTCTCCGTCCTCGACGAGAAGGCGCTCGCCAAGGGTGGCTTCGGCGGCATCGTCGGCGTCGGCCAGGGCTCGGTCAACCCGCCGCGCATCGTGACGATGACCTACTCCCCCAGCGGGTCCCGCGGCTCGAAGGCCGGCTCGGTCGCGCTCGTGGGCAAGGGCATCACCTTCGACTCCGGCGGCCTGTGCATCAAGCCGGCGGGCAGCATGCTGACGATGAAGTCCGACATGGCGGGCGCTGCGGCGGTTGCCGCCACGGTCGTCGCCGCCGCCGAGCTGGGCGGGCCCGTGGCCGTCACCGGCTACCTCTGCCTCGCCGAGAACATGCCCAGCGGCACCGCGCAACGTCCCGGTGACGTCGTGACGATGCGCAACGGCACGACCGTCGAGATCATCGACACCGACGCCGAGGGGCGCATGGTCCTCGGTGACGGCATCTGCCTGGCCAGCGAGGCCGAGCCCGACGTCATCGTCGACATCGCCACGCTCACCGGAGCGCAGATGGTCGCCCTCGGCGCCCGCGTCGCCGGCGTCATGGGCAACGACGACGCCTTCCGCACCCGGGTCGTCGACGCCGGTGGCGCCGAGGGCGAGGACTCGTGGGCGATGCCGCTGCCGCGCGAGCTGCGTGCCGGCCTGGACTCGGTCGTCGCCGACCTCCAGCACAAGGCCGACCGGTGGGGCGGCATGCTCACGGCAGGGCTCTTCCTGCAGGAGTTCGTCGGCGAGGGCATCCCGTGGGCCCACGTCGACATCGCCGGCCCGTCGTTCAACGAGAAGGGTGCCGACGGCGCCATCCCCAAGGGCGGCACCGGATACGGCGTCGCGACCCTGGTCAACCTGATCGAGAACCACACCGCCTGACCGACAGCAAGAGAGAGGTCCCCGCCTGCGCCGAGCGCGGACGGGGACCTCTCTCGTTCTGGCCGGGTCAGCCGGACTTGCGGCGGAACATCTGGTCGCGCCCGGAGGTCTCGGGGCCGTGCCCGTGGTCGACCTTGCCGTGGTCGCTGCCACCGGAGACGTCGGCGCCGCCGTGGGCGTGCTTCTTGTCCAGGGCCTCGCGGAACTTCTTCTTCATGTCCTCGCTGGGCGTCGGACGGGAACTCTTCGACTCGGACACGGGTCCTCCTGGATCGGTGGTGCGGTCGCCCTCACTCTCCCACGACCCGCGGCAGGGCGGCCACAGGCTTTGCGCCACCCACGAGACACCGGGCGCCGGGCGCCGGGCGATGCGATCCTGGCTCGCCGGCGGGGTCAGCGACGGCGCTGTCGCGAGTTCCAGTCGCGCATCCGCTGCGGGTAGCCCGTCTGGTTGACGTCGTAGGTCGGGAGGTGCAGGTCGGTCGCGAGCCTGAACGCGTCCTCGCGCGACGGCACCGCGCGCCGCGTCCACTCGCCGTCGTGCGCGATGAGGATGACGGTCGTCGCCGTGACGTTGGTCGCGGGCTCGACGAACGCCTCCACCCCGCGGCGGCTTCGGGCGAACTCCTCCAAGTGTGCTCGCGCCCTGCGGACGTCGTCCTTGGAGGGCGCCGTCGCGCCCTGCGCCGGCACCCCGCCCTTTCGTCGCCTGAACCACGCCATGGCGCCACGATACGGAAGAGCGCTGGAAGGTGGGTGTGACTTCGCTGGGCGCGCCGACGGCATACGCACAGGGGCGGTTCTCCCTGCTCGGACCTCGTGTGACGCCCGACACGGCGCAGTGACAGGATGTGCCGCACTGGCGCGGCGAGGGCGAGACCCGTTCGGCTCGTGCCTCACGGACCCGACCCGAGGGAGCACCACGCATGCCGGCCACCGCCGAGGACACATACGACGTCGTCATCCTGGGAGGCGGGAGCGGCGGCTACGCCTGCGCCTTCCGCGCGGCGGAGCTGGGGCTCCGTGTCGCTCTTGTCGAGCGGTCCAAGCTCGGCGGGACGTGCCTGCACGTCGGCTGCATCCCCACCAAGGCCCTGCTCCACGCCGCAGAGGTCGCCGACTCCGCCCGTGAGAGCGAGCAGTTCGGTGTGCGGGCGACCCTGGAGTCGATCGACATGGCCGGGGTCAACGCCTACAAGGACGGGGTGGTCGGCCGTCTGCACAAGGGGCTGCTGGGCCTGGCCAAGGCGCACAAGGTCGACATCGTCGAGGGCACCGGTCGGCTCGTCGACCGCACCACCGTCGAGGTCGACGGACGTCGCGTCACGGGACGCCACGTCGTGCTGGCCACCGGTTCCTATCCCAGGACGCTTCCCGGTCTCGAGATCGCCGGCCGCATCATGACGAGCGAACAGGCCCTGCAGCTCGACTTCGTTCCGGATCGGGTCGTCGTCCTGGGTGGCGGTGTCATCGGGGTCGAGTTCGCCTCGGTCTTCCGGTCCTTCGGCTCCGAGGTCACCGTCGTCGAGGCGCTGCCCCGACTCGTGGCGGCGGAGGACGAGGCCGTCTCCAAGGTGTTGGAGCGCACCTTCCATAAGCGCAAGATCACCGTCAAGGCCGGCGTGAAGTTCGCTGGCGCGACCCAGGAGGGCGACGTCGTCACCGTCTCCCTCGAGGACGGCACCACCATCGACGCCGACCTGCTGCTCGTCGCCGTGGGACGCGGCCCCGTCACCGACGGACTCGGGTTCGCCGAGGTGGGGGTCACGCTCGATCGTGGTTTCGTCACGACCGATGACCGCCTCCGCACCGGGGTCGACGGCGTGTATGCCGTGGGAGACATCGTCCCCGGTCTCCAGCTCGCGCACCGTGGCTTCCAGCAGGGCATCTTCGTCGCCGAGGAGATCGCCGGACTCTCGCCGGCACCCATCGTGGAGACTCTCATCCCGCGCGTCACCTACTGCAACCCCGAGATCGCGTCGGTCGGCCTCACGGAGGCGCAGGCCCGCGAGGTGCATGGCGAGGTCGAGACGTATGAGTACAACCTCGGCGGCAACGGCAAGTCCCAGATCCTGCAGACCCAGGGGTTCGTCAAGCTCGTGCGCTCCAAGGACGGACCGGTCGTCGGCGTCCACATGGTCGGCGCGCGGATGGGCGAGCAGATCGGCGAGGCCCAGCTCATCGTCGGCTGGGAGGCGCACCCGGACGATGTCGCGCCTCTCATCCACGCCCACCCCACCCAGAACGAAGCGCTCGGCGAAGCCCATCTGGCGCTCGCTGGCAAACCGCTGCATGCTCACAACTAGAGTTGACGCAGAGCCACCGTCGATAGGAGAACTGACACCATGTCCGAACGTGTGACCATGCCCGCCCTCGGCGAGTCCGTGACCGAGGGCACCGTCACCCGGTGGCTCAAGAACGTCGGTGACCAGGTCGAGGTCGACGAGCCGCTGCTCGAGGTCTCGACCGACAAGGTCGACACCGAGATCCCCTCGCCGGTCGCCGGCACCCTCCAGGAGATCCTGGCCGAGGAGGACGAGACGGTCGCCGTGGGCGCCGACCTCGCCGTCATCGGTGACGGTTCCGCGGCCGGTGGCGACGACGCCGCGCCCGCTGAGGAGTCAGCCTCGGAGGCCGCGCCGGCCGCCGAGGACAGCTCCGGCGACAGCGGCGACGGCGACGCCATCGAGTCCCCTGCCGACCGTGACGAGGTGGCTGCGGCCGGCGACGAGGGCGGCCAGGAGCCGGCATCTCCCCACACCGATGCACCCGCCGAGTCCACGTCCGCCGAGTCCGCACCGTCGCAGTCCGCTCCGGCCGAGTCGGCCCCGGCCGCCCCGAGCGGTGGCGGTGGCACGACCGTGACCATGCCGGCCCTGGGTGAGTCCGTCACCGAGGGCACGATCACCCGCTGGCTCAAGGCCGAGGGCGACGAGGTCGCCGTCGACGAACCACTGCTCGAGGTCTCGACCGACAAGGTCGACACCGAGATCCCCTCCCCCGTGGCGGGCAAGCTGAGCAAGATCCTCGTCCAGGAGGACGAGACCGTCCCCGTGGGTGCCGACCTCGCCGTGGTCGGTGGCGACGCCGACGGCGGAGCCGCCGCAGCCTCGGACAACACGGACACGTCAGAGGCCGCGGCCCCCGCGCAGCCCAGTGCCGAGGAGGCAGCGCCCGAGCCGGAAGCCGAGAGCCCCGGACAGTCCGCGGAGCCTGAGGCAGAGCAGCCGAAGCAGCAGGAGCAGGCGCCGCCCGAGAAGCCTGCGGACACCACCAGCGACCAGCCCGCGCAGGCCCAGAGCGTCGCACCCGACGAGCCGGCACCATCCGAGGGCGAGGTGGCCAAGGGCACTGCTCCGGCGACCGAGGCCGGCGGGTCCGAAGAGGCCCAGGACGCGTCGGCCTATGTCACTCCCCTCGTGCGCAAGATCGCGAACGAGAACGGCATCGACCTCGCCTCCATCAAGGGCACCGGCGTCGGTGGTCGCATCCGCAAGCAGGACGTCCTCGCCGCTGCCGAGGCAGCCAAGGCTCCCGCGGCGACGCCCGAGGCGGCCCCGGCCGCGAGCACGACGACCGCTGCGCCTGCGCCCTCCTCGACGGGCAAGTCCGCCGCCGTCGACACGAGCCTGCGCGGCACGACCCAGCCGATGACGCGACTGCGCAAGGTCATCGCCAAGCGGATGGTCGAGTCGCTGCAGACGTCGGCCCAGCTGACGACCGTCGTCGAGGTGGACGTCACCAAGATCGCGCGCCTGCGTGACCGCGCCAAGGGTGACTTCGCCCGCCGTGAGGGGACCAAGCTCAGCTTCCTGCCGTTCTTCACCCTCGCCGCCATCGAGGCCCTCAAGGCCCACCCCACCGTGAACGCGAGCATCGACGGCGACACGGTGATCTATCACGGCAGCGAGAACGTCGGCATGGCCGTGGACACCGACAAGGGCCTGCTCGTGCCGGTGGTCAAGAACGCCGGCGACCTCAACATCGCCGGACTCTCCCGCAACATCGCCGACCTCGCGGAGCGCACGCGCACCAACAAGATCACGCCCGACGACCTCGCCGGCGGCACCTTCACCATCACCAACACCGGGTCCCGCGGCGCACTCTTCGACACGCCGATCATCAATCAGCCACAGGTCGCCATCCTCGGCACCGGCGCTGTCGTGAAGCGACCGGTCGTCGTCAGCGACTCCGACGGCGGCGAGACGATCGCGATCCGGTCGATGGTCTACCTCGCTCTCTCCTACGACCACCGGATCGTGGACGGCGCAGACGCCGCCCGCTTCCTCACGACGGTCAAGGAGCGACTCGAGGAGGGCGCCTTCGAGGCGGACCTGGGCCTCTGAGGCACTGCACATGACACAGCGCATCGCCGTCGCCGGCTCGTCCGGACTGATCGGTGGTGCGCTGTGTCGTTCGCTGCGTGAGCGGGGCGACGAGGTCATCCAGCTGGTGCGACGCCCTGCGAAGCAGGCGAGCGAGGTGCAGTGGGATCCGTCGACCCGTCACCTCGCCCCTGAGGTGCTCGACGGGGTCGACGCAGTCGTCAACGTCGCGGGTGCCAGCATCGGTGCGCACCGGTGGACACCCGACTTCAAGACCGAGCTCATCGCGTCGCGCACCGACGGAACCACCGCCCTGGCGACGGCCATCGCAGCGACCGGTAGGCCGATCCACCTCGTCAACGGGTCCGCGGTCGGCTACTACGGCGACCGCGGCGACGAGATCCTCACCGAGGAGAGCAGCGCCGGATCCGGCTTCCTCGTCGACCTGGTCCACGCCTGGGAGGGCGCGACCGAGCCGGCTCGCGCGGCCGGCGCGCCGGTCACCCTCCTGCGCACGGGCATCGTCCTGGATGCCGAGGGCGACGCGATCAAGATGCTGCTCCGGCTCACGAGGTTGGGGCTCGGAGGACCGCTGGGCAACGGCCGTCACTACTGGTCGTGGATCACCCTGGCCGACGAGGTGCGCGCGATCGAGCACGTGCTCGACCAGCGGCTCGAGGGCCCGGTCAACCTCACCGGCCCTGAGCCTGCACGACAGCGTGACATCGTGGCCGAGATGGGCCGCCAGCTCCATCGCCCGACCCTGCTGCTGGCGCCCAGGCTCGCGCTGCGACTCGTCGTCGGCGAGATGGCCGGCGACATCGTCTCGAGCCAGCGCGCCCTGCCACGACGCCTGCAGGGCAGCGGGTTCGTCCACGCTCAGGCCACCCTCCCCGACGCGGTCCGCTGGCTGCTCACGGCTCGCTCCTAGCCGGCCGAGCCCTCCTCGCGCCATCCCGACCAGGACGAACGCACAGTCGACGCGTGACGTCGGTGGTCGGTCAGCGCGCGCCACCTGCTCGCACGTCGTGAACGCGCCACCCCGCGTCCGTGCGGACGAGGTCGAGCAGCACCGGCGCGGCCGTGACCGCAGGTCGCGGCAGGTCGCCATCGCGACCCCGCACGACGTGAGCTCCCGGTGTCGATCCGCGCCCTGACGGTCGCCACACCGCCCGACTCCCCCACGAAGGTCGCCTCGCGAACCACGAAGGCCAGGCCGACGTATCGTTGGTTCGCTCGCTGGACCCCGGCCAGGACCTCGGTGTCGCGCGCCAGAGCCGGGGAACGCGGGGCATCGACCTCGACCAGTCGGGCGGCGATCCCGCTCGACCAGGCTGCAGCCCGGGCCTGCGCCAGAGAGCTGACGAGGGCGAGCGGTCGAGTGCGGGGAGCATCCGGCACGAGGCGGGCATCGGCCGTCCCTGACCCAGCAGCCTCCACACCACTCGAGGTCGGGGTCGTCCCCGGCCCACTCGCAGCCGAGGCCTGGCCGTCGCCGCGGCCGCCGCTCCACGCGAGCACCCCGAGGGCCACCGCGACGAGAGTCGCGACCACGACGACGAACGGCACCACCGTGCGGATGCCCCGCAGGCACGCCGCCGCGCTCCTCCTGACGGACGCGGTCTGGAAACGGCCACGACGAGCGACAACTCGGACGCGGCGGGAAGCCGAGGCGCCCGCCGCTGCTGGCGAGGCGTCATCAGCTCCGCCCGCGCAGCCGCTCGAATCCGCCGGGTGAGCAGACTGACGTCGTCCTCACCCTGCACGAGCACGAGCGGCTCAGGGGCGGCGCTGTCGAAGATCGCCAACGCCAGGGCGTCGGCATCCGGGCGGTCCTCGGGGCGGGAGCGCAGGGCCCCCTCGACCGCAGTCGCCAGCTCGGCAGGGAGGCCTGCGACCCGGTCGCCGAGGCGTCCTCGCAGCACCGCCGGGCCCGGCGCCTCACCGGTGAGGCAGAACCACGCCAGCGCTCCGAGGGCGTAGGTGTCGGAGGCGATGGTGGGCACCCCTCCGACGGCCACCTCCGGCGCGATGAAGCCCTCGGTGCCACGGACCTCGGCCGACTCGCGCCCGGCGATGCGCGCCACCCCCAGGTCGGCCAGGAAGGGGCGGCCCTCGAGATCCAGGAGCACGTTGCCGGGTGACACGTCGCCGTGGACGACACCGATGCCGTGCAGGCGGCCCAGCGTGGACGCGATCGGGCTGAGCACGGTGACGACCTCACCAGGTGCGAGATGCCCACGGGCACGCACCGCCGCCCCGAGGGTGCCGCCCGCGAGGTGGTCGAGCACGAGCGCGATGTCGCCCCCGGGCAGCGCCGTGGCCTCGTGCATCCGGACGAGGTGCGGCTCGTTGATCCGACCGAGCACGGCGAGCTCGACGAGGGCATCCTCGGCGTCCACCGCCGAGACAACCTTGATCGCGACAGTCTCCCCGGCCGTGTTCGTCGCCGACCACACGGCACCCGACCCTCCCTGCCCGATCGGCTCGAGCAGCTCGTAGCCGGGCACGCTGGGAGCGCGGTGGTCCACGATCCGGTGGCGTCCGGCATACCGGCCGTCCAGCGCCTTGTCCACGGTCTCCATCAGCTCATCCTTGCCCAGGGCGCCGAAGCCACCGCGAGGTTTTCCACAGGGCGGGGCGTCCGTCCCACTCGGCTAAGGTCGCGAGCATGCCTGCCGACCAGCCGACGATCCTCGCCACCTCGGGTGGCTACCGCCCCGCCAGCCGGACCTACCTCGAGTTCGACGCGCTCGTGCACCACGCCGTCGAGCTTCTCCGGGGTCACGGGCCGAGCGCCGAAGGTCACGGTCCTGGGGACGGCGAGCGGTGACCAGCGGTTCTTCAACGACCACCTCCACCAGGCCGGTCGGGTCGCGGGCTTCGACATCTCGACCCTCGATCTCTTCCCGATGCCGAACCACGACGACGTGCCCGGGATGCTCCTCGAGCAGGACGTCATCTGGGTCAACGGTGGTTCGGTCGCCAACCTCCTCGCGGTGTGGCAGGTCCACGACCTCGGCGCGTCGATGCGCGCCGCCTGGGAGGCCGGTGTCGTCCTCTCGGGTGTCTCGGCCGGGTCGATCTGCTGGTACGTCGGGGGCACGACCGACTCGTTCGGCCCGGAGCTGCGGGCCGTCACCAACGGGCTCTCCCTCCTCCCCTACGGCAACGGCGTGCACTACGACTCAGAGGCCCGCCGTCGGCCGCTCGTCCACGAGCTCGTCGCCGCCGGCACGCTGCCCACGACTCATTGCACCGACGACGGAGTGGGACTCGTCTATCACGGCACCGAGCTCGTCGAGGCCGTCTCGGAGCGCGACGGCAAGGGTGCCTACATCGTCACCCGCGACAGTGACGCCGCAGTCGAGGAGCGTCTCGAGCCGCGCCGCCTCGTCAACCCCTGACGCGAGCAGCGCCTCAGCGGAAGCTGTCTGCGCTCTGCTGCACCCGGTTTCGGTAGGTCTCCCAGTAGTCGGGGCCACCCTCGGGAAGGTTCGACGCGTCAACCCGCATGCCCACGGCGCCGTCGATGAGCTCACGGACGATGTCGAGCTGGCCACCGTGCCGGTTGGTCTCGGCGACCATGTGGACGAGGAGCCACTGCAGGGTGACGTCCGTGCCGTCAGACCCCCACCACGACACGGTGCCTGCACTGTCGAGGTCCAGCTCGTCGATGACGGTGTCGGCGTGGGCCGTCACCCTCTTGTAGAGGTCGAGGATCGAGTCGCTGGACTCCTCCTCGGTCGCCCACATGTCCGCGTTGTCCTCGCCCACGTCATCCATCATCTCGGCGTACCACGGCGGCATGTCGGGCACGGGACGACCGAAGCAGTCCCCGAAGTAGCCTGCCTCGACCCCGGCAAGGTGCTTGACCACCCCGAGGGCGTTGGTGCCCGTCGGGGTCAGGGGGCGACGCAGGTCGTGGTCGGACAAACCCTCGAGCTTCCAGAGGACGGCCTCACGGGCCCGGCCCAGATAGCGCTGCAGGATCGCCTTGTGGTCGTCGCTCATGTCAGGACTCCTCATCGGTGTGCCCCGGACGCACCCCGGGAGTGATGACCTCGACCACCCGCTCGCCCTCAGCGCTCGCCCGGGCCGCGTCGATCACGGCCAGGGTGTGGATGGCGTCACGAGGGTCGACCGGCATCGCCGCCTGACGGTCCGGCGCCGACAGCGCTGACCCCACGGCCCGGTAGAAGTCGACCTGGTTGGCGGGTGTGGTCGGCACCGGCTCTCGCTCCATCGCGCGAAAGAGCCAACCGCAGTGGTCCGCGTCGGCGTCGGCCGTGTCCGGGAAGACGTTGGGCTCGCCCTCGAAGTCGTTCTGGACGTATGCCGCATCACGACCGAGCAGTCGGACGCGTGGACCGGCAGCGCCCGCGATCGACGTGGCGCCGAGGTGGCTCACCACGCCGGATGCGTGACGGCACACGAGGAAGGCGTCGTCCTCGGCAGGAGTCGTGTGCGACTCGACCGTGGCGAAGACGGTGAGGACCGGGCCGAAGAGCTGCACGGCGGAGTCGATGAGATGTGCGTGCAGGTCGAGCAGGATGCCGCCGCCCTCGGCCGCAGAAGCGTTCTCGCGCCAGCGGTCCTTGGGCACCGGGCGCCACCGTTCCCAGCGGAGCTCGCACCGGAAGGGCTCTCCCGCAAGCCGATCCGCGACGACCGTGGCGAGCGTGGTGTGCGACGGGTCGTATCGACGGTTGTGGAACACGGTCAGTGGCACACCGGCCTGCTCGGCCGCGTCGACCACGGTCAGGCAGTCGTCCGCGGTGACGGCAAGGGGCTTGTCGACCACGCAGGCGATGCCCGCCTCGATGACCTTGAGGGCGTGCTCGAGGTGGCTCCCGCTCGGCGTCGCCAGCACGATGACGTCGAGCCCCTCGACCGCCAGGAGCGCGTCGAGGTCGTCCACGACGAGCGCGTCGGGGAAGTCGGCGTCGACCTCGGCTCGACGGTCGGGGTTAGACGTCGCCACGGCGGCGAGCTCGAGCCCGGCTTCCCGGATGAGGGGCGCGTGGATCCCACGCCCCGCCGATGCGTACCCAGCCAGTCCGACTCTCACCATGCGCAGAACCCTAGTGCGCGGCAGCGTCACCGACCGGAGGCCGCTCCGTCGCGCCCGAGCGGTCACCGGCCAGCCGCGCCGGCCACCACACCCTGGCCCCGATGTCGTGGGCCAACGCAGGAACGAGCAGGCTGCGGACGACGAAGGTGTCGAGGATGACGCCGAAGGCGACGATGAACGCCACCTGCACGAGGAAGACCAGGGGCAGCACGACCAGCGCCGAGAAGGTCGCCGCGAGGACGATCCCGGCGCTCGTGATGACGCCCCCCGTCACCGCCAGGCCGACGAGGATCCCCGGTCTGGTGCCGCGGCGCACGGACTCCTCGCGCACCCGGGTCATGAGGAAGATCGAGTAGTCGATGCCGAGCGCGACGAGGAAGACGAAGCCGTAGAGCGGGATCGCCGGGTCACTGCCACCGAACCCGAGGAGGTGGTCGAAGACGAGGGCCGAGACGCCTATCGTCGCCGCGAACGACACGACGTTGGCCAGGACCAGCAACAGCGGCGCGACGAGCGAGCGCAGCAGCAGGCAGAGGACGAGGAAGATGACGACGAGGATCGCGGGGACGATGACGCGCAGGTCGCGGCCACTCGCCTCGAGGACGTCGAGGTTGATCGCGGCCTGACCACCGACGAGGGCGTCGGGGCTGACCGAGTCGAGCGAGGTGCGCAACCGCCGCACGGTCTCCTCGGCCTCGGCGCTGTCGGCCGCCCCTCTCGCGGTGCCCTGCACGAGCTGCCGGCCGTCGACCGGCTCGGCGTCGGGGGCGGGCTGACCGGGGACCGGGGGTGTCAGCCCGATGTAGGCGGACTCGATGCCGGGGTCGGCGTCGAGGGCTGATCTCACCGCGGCGGCCCGGTCCTCGGGCACCACGACCTGCACGGGGCTGCCCGCGCCCGCCGCGAAGTGCCGCTCGATCGCCTCCTGCGCGTCGACCGAGTCGGTGGCGACGAGGAAGGTGTCCTTGATGGTGACGCCCTCGGCCTTGAACGTCGGCGCGAACGCGGCTGCCGCAAGCAGTGCGGCGAGGGTGAGCACCCACGTCCGTCGCGGGTGTCGGCCGACGAGACCCGAGACCCGTCCCCAGAGCGAACGGGTGCCGACGGCGTCCTCGGCGTGACGGTGGTCGACTCGAGGAGCGAACGGCCAGAACGCCTTGCGCCCGAAGAGGAGCAGCACGGCAGGCAGGAAGGTCAGGGATGCCAGGAGCGCCCCGGCCACACCGAACGCGCCCACCGGGCCGAGGCCCGCGGTGTTGCGTAGCGACGCCAGCATGAGGCACAGCAGGCCGAGGATGACGGTGGCGCCGGACGCCACGATGGGCTCGACCGAACCGCGCCATGCCCTCCGTAGCGCCACCCACGTGCTCTCGTGCTCGTGCAGCTCCTCGCGGAAGCGGCTGACGAGCAGCAGCGCATAGTCCGTGGCAGCGCCGATGACGAGGATGAACATGATCCCCTGCGACTGGCCCGACAGCTCGATCGTGCCGTTCTCGGCGAGCGGCCGGACGACGAGCACGGCCAGGCTCAGCCCGAAGACGGCGCTGAGCAGCACGGCGATGGGCAGGATCGGGCTGCGATAGACGACGAGCAGGATGACGAGCACGACGGCCAGGGCCACGAGGAGCAGCACACCGTCGATGCCCGCGAAGGCAGCGGAGAAGTCGGCCACGAGCCCGCCGGGTCCACCAACGTTCGCCGTCAGCCCCGTGCCGCCCAGAGCGACGCGCGCCTTGACGCGGACCTCCTCGGCGGCCGCGACGATCGGCGCCTCGCCACCCACGACGTCGGACACCGCCGCCTCCCTGAGCGGGATGGCGACGAGGGCCGCACGTCGGTCCTCGCTCGGCACGGGGACGATCCGAGCCCCCGGGACGACGTAGTCGCCGAGGGTCCTGTCCATGCCGGGGAGCGGCAACGACGGCAGCTCCTGTCCGAGCTCGAGGAGCGCCAAGCCGTCACGCTCGTCGAGCTGCCCTCCATCGCGCTTCTCGACGATGAGGAAGAGCGGGATCTCCGGCTCGTCGGTGAAACGGTTCACGGCCTCCAGCACTGCGGTGGACTCGGCCTCGGTCGGGAGGAAGGACGCGTTGTCGTTCTTCTGGACCTCCGAAAGACGGCCGGTGGCAGGGCCGCCGACCGCACCGACGGCGAGCCAGCAGAGCAGGACGACGAGAGCCCCGAGCAGCACCCGTCGAGGTCGGCGCGATCCGGTCTCAACCCTGCGGTGCCTCACACGCCTCACCCTAGGTCGCCCGAGCGCTCCGGGGAGGCGAGACGCAAGGTTCGCGGACGGCATACGGTGTCGTCATGCGTTTCGTTCATCTGGGCTTCGCGCCCGACCTGGTCGACTACCTCGATGGCTGGGAGCGACAGCGTGAGGTGCACGCCGCGGTCGCGGAGGGGCGCGAGCCCGACACGACGCTGCTGCTCGAGCACGCAGCGGTCTACACCGCGGGCAAGCGCACCCAGCCTGAGCAGCGGCCCTTCGACGGGACACCGGTCGTCGACGTCGACCGTGGCGGCCTCATCACGTGGCACGGGCCCGGGCAGCTCGTGGGCTACCCGATCGTCGCGCTCCCGGAGGTGCCCATCGACGTCGTCGCCCACGTGCGCCGGCTCGAGGAGGCAATGATGCGGATGACCCGCGACTTCGGGGTCGAGACGGTGCGCGTCGAGGGCCGCAGCGGCGTCTGGGTCCTCGCCGACGAACGCGGCCCGGACCGCAAGCTCGGCGCCATCGGCGTCCGGGTCAGCAGGCGCACGACGATGCACGGGTTCGCCCTCAACTGCGACGCGGACCTGTCGTGGGCCGACAACATCGTCGCCTGCGGCATCGACGACGCCGGAGTCTCGTCGATCAGCCGTGAGGCCGGCCGGACCGTGACCGTCCAGGACGTGCTTCCCTACGCCGAGAAGCACCTCACCGACGTCCTTGGCTGAGGTCGATCAGGACGGCGTATGCCGTGTGCTCGTCACCCGCTCGGCTGGCACATCAGCGGGGTGGGCAGTTTGGTGATCCGCCCGCACGAAGTCGTGTATCCGGCCAGGTTGCCGCCGAAGGTGTCCTAGCTCGTGTCCACCTTCGCCGTTAGCGTGCCATCGGCTGACAGGAGCCACGACGTCACGATCGGGTCGCCCTCCGTCGTTGGTCCAGTGACCACCAGGCGCGCGCTGCGACCTTCACCCAGGGCCTTGTCGAGGCAAGCCAGCCCTGTGGCCCCAGCTCCTTCCAACGTCTCCCCCTGAGCCAGCACGACCTCGCGACATCCGATCTCGGCTTCAGCGGACGGCTGCGGCGGCCGGCTGTCTCGCGTTGCGAGGGGCTCCGGCAGCGGCGACCCGCACGATACGAGGAGCCCGAGCGCTGCCACCGGCACCAGTCCTTTCACGAACCTCTGACGCCGCTGCGGGCCACCTGGTTCCGGGACGACACGAGGCTGCTGGGCACAGCGCGCTGCCAGAGACCTGTGACGCCGATGACGATCGCCCACAGTCCGAGCAGGCCGCCCAACGGGAAGAGCGCGTCGAACCGGTCGGTGTAGGCGATGGTCGCCGAGGCCAGCGCGAAGGCGACGCCGCCGACCAGCCCCAGAGCCGCCGTGACGACGTTTCCGATGGTCCGGGTCAGCCCGCCGACGACCGCGAGAGCGGCGAAGGCCAGCCCCCACGTCGTGTCGATGACCGTCTCGTTGACGGCCATCACCTGCGAGAAGGCGTTGGCCTGACCGTCAGCCAGGTGCGGTGCATTGAGGCCTTCGAGAAGGTGCACGACCATCCCGACGACGGCGATGACGGCGATGACGGCCACCGTTCGGGCGACCCACCGGAACCGCTCGGGCACCCGCCCGCGAAGCGCGAAGGCGCCCCAGGCGAAGCCCGCCATGCCGAGCAGGAGCAGGAAGTGGGACGGATACCACGAGGGCTGGACGAGCATCTCGTGAAGCTGCTCGACCTTGGAGCCCTCGCCGCTGTCGCCGGGATGGGTGACGCCGCCAGCGACGAAGAGGGCGCCGCCAAGGGCGAGCGCGATGAGTGGGGCACGGGGCGTGAAGGTTGTCATGGCTCGAATCTGAAGGGTTGGCGCCGAGCGCACGACGGGGCAGACCCTGGATTTCACGGTCCAGGGATAACCCTGTACTCCATCGACGTCCGCCATGTCTGCACGCGTGCGAGCCTTGGGCCGTGGTCGAGCCCCGACAGAGTCCCCTCGAGACCGCGGTGGTCCTCCTCGCGGTCAGCGGGCTCTCCGTCCTGGTCGCGCTCGGGGCAGCACGCGGCTTCTGGGCCTCGAACCTGCACAACGGTGTCTTCGCGGTGTCGTTCGGCCTGGTGGGCGCCCTGTTGTTGTCGCGCCGACCGGGTCATCGGGTCGCGGGGCAGTTCGTCCTGAACGGGTTGCTGAGCGCCGTGATCTTCTGGGGGCGCCAGGTCGGCCTGAGCTCGACGGGTGATGACGCCGCGTGGTGGGGCTGGGTCGGCGTGTGGCCGACGGCGCTGGCGATCGCGCAGACGACCTGGCTGGTGCTGTGGTTCCCGGAAGGTCACTTCGTCTCGACCCGGTGGCGCCGCGTGGGGATCACCGTGCTCGTGTGGTCCGGGTTGCTCGCACTCACCTCCGCCCTGTGGCCGGTCGAGTACGCCTCGACAGGCGTGACGACACCGTTCCCCTTCACGCTCCCCGGGGGCGACGTCGCCGAGGCGGTGTGGGGAGCCGTCGCCCACCCCACCTATGCCGTCCTCCAGCTCCTGTGGCTGGTCGCTCTCGTCGCTCGGTGGCGCTCCTCCGACTCCGTGGTGCGACGCCAGCTCGTCATCCTCCTCGTCGCCGTCGCCGTCATCCTCGTCGTCCTCTTCGGGGGCCTCCTCGCCGCCCGGACCGTCACCCCCGGGCTGCTGTCGGTCGCCGTCCTCCCCGTCATCGCGGGCATTCTGCTGAACCGGCTGAGCCTGGCCCACGTCGTCGAGGTCGAGCGCGCGGCCGGTCGACTCGAGGACGCTCACCGCGCGAGAACGACGTGCTCGACCTCATGGCCCGTGGCCTGTCCAACGCCGCGATCGCCGAGCGACTCCACCTGAGCGTCAAGACCGTCGAACCGGCGATCAGCGCCATCTTCCGCAAGCTCGGTTTCGACGAGGATCCGGCCAGCAATCGCCGCGTCCTCGCCGTCGCCGAGTACTGGTCGCGCGAGCGTTCCTGACGGCCGCGTATGCCGTCCGCGTCGACTCGGCCGACGGCGTGCGGGTGTGTTCGGTCTCCCCCGAGGGCGGGCGTACGCTGGTTGGTGTGACTGTCGCACCCGAAGGACGTCGTCTCCTGCGCGTCGAGGCCCGCAACGCCGAGACCCCCATCGAGCGCAAGCCCGAGTGGATCCGCACCACCGCCAAGATGGGGCCGGAGTACACCCAGCTCCACTCGATGGTGAAGAAGGAAGGCCTGCACACGGTCTGCCAGGAAGCCAGCTGTCCCAACATCTTCGAGTGCTGGGAGGACAAGGAGGCGACCTTCCTCATCGGCGGTGACGTCTGCACCCGACGCTGCGACTTCTGCGACATCGCCACCGGTCGGCCGACCTCGCTCGACCTCGACGAGCCGCGACGCGTCGCGGAGTCGGTCCAGTCGATGGGTCTGCGCTACTCCACCGTCACCGGCGTCGCCCGTGACGACCAGCCCGACGGCGCCGCCGGCCTCTACGCCGAGACGATCCGCCAGATCCACGCCCTCAACCCCAACACCGGCGTCGAGATCCTGCCGCCCGACTTCGGCGCCAAGCCCGAGCTCGTCGGCCAGGTCTTCGACGCCCGCCCCGAGGTCTTTGCCCACAACCTCGAGACGGTGCCGCGCATCTTCCGGCAGATCCGCCCTGCCTTCACCTATGAGAAGTCGCTCAAGGTGCTGTCGATGGCCCGCGAGGCCGAGCTCGTCACCAAGTCCAACCTCATCCTCGGCATGGGCGAGGAGGACCACGAGGTGGAGCAGGCGATCGCGGACCTGCACGACGCCGGCTGCGACATCCTCACCATCACCCAGTACCTCCGACCCTCCAAGCTGCACCACCCGATCGACCGGTGGGTCAAGCCCGAGGAGTTCGTGCACTGGAGCACGGTGGCCGAGGACATGGGCTTCAAGGGCGTCATGGCCGGACCGCTGGTGCGTTCGTCCTACCGCGCGGGCCGCCTCTGGGTGACGGCGATGAAGAAATGGGGCCGCCCGATCCCCGAGCACCTGTCCCACCTCGAGCAGGCCGCGAGCGACCCCGCCCGCCAGGAAGCCGCGTCGTTGGTGGCGCGCTCCGTGCGCGCCGTATCCTGAGCTGAGCACCAGGGCGTCCGACGACGCCATCCACCGACGCAGGAGCACGCACCTCGTGGCCAAAGAGACCACCGAAGCCAAGAAGCCCGGCCGGTTCGCCGAGATCCGCCAGGCCTACAGCGCCATCAAGACGCTCGACGCCAAGATCGGGTGGGCCATGTTGGCGGCGGCCCTCGTCACCTTCGCGGTGATCGTCGGCCTCGGCTTCCTCCTCGGCGGGCTGTGGCGCTGGTACCTCATCATCATCGCCATCCCCTCTGCCCTCCTCGCAGCTGTCTTCGTCATGAACCGTCGCGGCAACAAGGCGATGTACGGCGCCCTCGAGGGCAGGGCCGGCGCCGCCGGTGCTGCTCTCCAGGGCGTGGGCAAGCGCGGCTGGTACGCCTCGACCGAGCCGGTGGCCGTCGACGTCAACCGGGCCGCCAAGCCCAGCGACCTCGCGGGGTCGGCGATGGTCTTCCGTGCCCTCGGGCGCCCCGGAGTCGTCCTCATCGGTGAGGGCCCCAAGCAGCGCGCCCTCAAGCTCCTCAAGGCCGAGGAGAAGAAGGTCAGCCGCGTCGCTCCCGGCGTCCCGATCCACCTCTGGGTCATCGGCGACGGCGACGACGAGGTCAAGGTCAGCAAGATCAGCTCCAAGCTCACCCGCATGCGTCCGGTGCTCACCAAGGACGAGGCGTCGGTCGTCAACAAGCGCCTCAAGTCCCTCGGCGGCCTGCGCACCGGCGTGCCGGCAGGCATGGACCCGACCCGCGCCCGTGTCGACCGCAAGGCCATGAAGGGCAAGTAGCCCGGCCCTTCACCGAGCGCGACGGATGACGTCGAGCCGGTCCGACGCACGTCTCAACAACGTCATGGGCCGACCTTGGAATACGCCTGACCGCCCCACCTCTCGGATTGTCGTGACCCTTCGTGGGTGGTGAGGTCTAGCGTGCGACGTATGCCGTCCCCCACCACCATTGCCGCGTTCGCCGGTGCGTCGCTCCTGCTCATCCTCCTTCCGGGGCCCGCCATGCTCTTCCTCGTGGCACGCGGGGTCTCCGGAGGCCGCCGCGCGGGTGTCATGTCGGCACTCGGGGTCGACTCCGCGACCGCGACGTTCGTCGTCGCCACCGCGCTCGGACTCACTGCGGTCCTGGCCACTTCGGCCCTGGCACTGTCCGTCGTGAGGTATGTCGGCGCGGCATACCTCGTCTGGCTCGGGATCGGAGTGCTGCGCTCGCGCGGCGAGGCGACCACGATCGAAGCTCCTGTCGTCACGGCTCCGCCGAGTGACTTCACGAACTGGCGACAGGGTTATGTCGTCGGCATCGCCAACCCCAAGGTGGCGCTGTTCTTCCTCGCGTTCTTCCCGCAGTTCCTCGACCCGGCTCGGGGATCGATGACCGGGCAGATCCTCGTCCTGGGCGCGGTCTTCGTCGCGATCGGTGTCGTCTTCGATGCCGCCTACGCAGCGCTCGCCGGGACGATCTCGTCCCGGCTGAGCCGTCGTCGGCCTGGCCGGGGCGCGGCCAAGGGTCGGATCGCGATCGGTCTGACCTACATCGGGCTCGGCGGCTTCACCGCGGCCACCGGTTCGCGCACCCTCTGAGACCTGGCCCTCAGCGGCGGACGATGACGGTGCCAGCCGCCGCGTCGTGGAAGCCACGGCCGTTGCGGTCCGTGAGGACCGCAGGGACGAAGAGGCACAGCAGCAGCGTCCTGATGACGACCTGGAGCGAGAACGAGCCCGGACGCACCTGGAGCACTTGGAGGCGCACGATCGCCTGTCCGGGAGTCGCGGCGAACGCGGTGATGCACAGGACGTTGAGCACCGCGAGCACCCCCAGCGGCACGAACGCCTGCGCTCCCCCGGACCCCAGCTCGGCACCGAAGGCGAGGACCGAGACGAGCTGGACGAGGATCCAGTCGACGAGCAGACCCACGGCGCGCCGCCAGAGCGGGGCCATCGACCCGGGACCGGAAGCCGGCATGCCCAGGTGCTGACCGGCATACTCCGACGGCTGTTCCGTGCTCACCCGAAGGACTGTATGCGCTCCCACCACGGACGCCCGCGACGGGTCTGCGCGGCCTCTGGCAGGGTGTAACACCGGTGAAACATCCGGGTCATGACCGAGAAACCGCTCCCACCTAGGGTTTCGACCATGCCCGGGCGCCGCCCGACCTTCCCCTTTGCCTAGGAGGCCCCACTTGTTCAGCTCTGCTGACGAGGTCCTGTCGTTCATCAAGGACGAGGACGTCAAGTTCGTCGACATCCGTTTCTGTGACCTGCCCGGCGTGATGCAGCACTTCAACGTGCCGGCCCAGTCGGTCGACGAGGACTTCTTCACGAACGGCCAGGCGTTCGACGGATCCTCGATCCGCGGGTTCCAGGCCATCCACGAGTCCGACATGAAGCTCATCCCCGACGTGAGCTCGGCCTACCTCGACCCGTTCCGTGAGCACAAGACGCTCATCATGAACTTCTCCATCGTTGACCCGTTCACGGACGAGCCCTACAGCCGCGACCCGCGCAACATCGCCGCCAAGGCCGAGGCGTACCTCAAGTCGACCGGCATCGCCGACACCGCCTACTTCGGTGCCGAGGCTGAGTTCTACGTCTTCGACGACGTGCGCTTCGAGACCAAGGCGAACGCCTCGTACTACTACCTCGACTCGATCGAGGCCGCGTGGAACACCGGTCGCGTCGAGGAGGGCGGCAACCAGGGCTACAAGACCCGCTACAAGGGTGGCTACTTCCCGGTCCCCCCGGTCGACCACTTCGCCGACATGCGCGACAACATCTGCCTCAACCTCGACAAGGTCGGGATCAACGTCGAGCGCAGCCACCACGAGGTGGGCACCGCCGGTCAGCAGGAGATCAACTACCGCTTCGACACGCTGCTCGCCTCCGGCGACGACATGATGAAGTTCAAGTACGTCGTCAAGAACACGGTCTGGCAGAGCGGCAAGACGGCGACGTTCATGCCGAAGCCCCTCTTCGGTGACAACGGATCGGGCATGCACACCCACCAGTCGCTCTGGAAGGACGGCGAGCCGCTCTTCTACGACGAGCGCGGCTACGGCGGCCTCTCGGACCTCGCACGCTGGTACATCGGTGGCCTGCTCAAGCACGCCCCCGCCGTGCTCGCGTTCACGAACCCGACGGTGAACTCCTATCACCGCCTCGTGCCGGGCTACGAGGCTCCGGTCAACCTCGTCTACTCGGCGCGCAACCGCTCCGCCTGCGTGCGCATCCCGATCGCCGGCGACTCGCCCAAGGCCAAGCGCATCGAGTTCCGCATCCCGGACCCGTCGTCGAACCCGTACCTCGCGTTCGCCGCGCAGCTCATGGCCGGTCTCGACGGCATCAAGAACCGCATCGAGCCCCCGGAGCCGGTGGACAAGGACCTCTACGAGCTCCGCCCGAGGAGCACGAGGCCATCGAGCAGGTCCCCGGTTCGCTGCCGGCCGTGCTCGAGGCGCTCGCCGCCGACCACGAGTTCCTGCTCGAGGGTGACGTCTTCACCCAGGACCTGATCGACACGTGGATCGAGTGGAAGACCAAGAACGAGGTCGACCCGATCCGCTTCCGCCCGCACCCGCACGAGTTCGAGATGTACTTCGACATCTGATCGGAGCTTGTGGAGTCAGTTGTCGAACGAAGACACAGTGACATCTGATCTCACTCGTCGAGGGTAGAGAGATCCCCGTCCGGCCACTGGCCGGGCGGGGATCCCTCTCGTCTCGCGCGGACCATCGACCACAATGGCGGCATGGCGACGACGCAGCGCGACACTCTCATCGACGAGCTCCGCGAGGCGGGGGCACACGTCGTCTCACGCGGACTGGTCCAGGCCAGCGGTGGCAACCTCTCGACGAGACTGCCCGGAACGGACCAGTTCATCGTCACGGGCTCCGGCACCTGGCTGGACCGCCTGGTGCCCGACGACTTCGCCGTGATGACCCTGGCCGGAGAGTGGGTCGACGGCGCGGAGCGGGCTTCGGTGGAGTGGAAGCTGCACCAGCGAACGTATGCCGCACGCCCTGACATCAACGCGATCGTGCACCTGCACCCTCAGCACGTCCTGCTGGTCGACATGCTCGGCGCACCCATCCGCTTCACGACGTTGGACCACCAGTACTACCTCGGCAGCGCGGGTCGGGTGCCGTTCCTGCCCTCAGGGTCGGACGCCATAGCCGACGCCGCTGCGGAAGCCGCTCTGGAACACGATGCAGTCGTGCTCGCCCACCACGGGTGTTCCACCTTGGGCGAGTCGGTCGCCATGGCCCTGCGTCGAGCCCTCAACCTCGAGGAAGCGGCCACCATGACGTATCGCCTGCTCCTGGCAGGGGACACCAAGACCACCTTCCCCCCAGAGTGGAAGGACAACATCCTCACTGCTTGAGCCACGACGTGGCCCGAGGCACTTGCTGCCCTTCAGCGGCGCCAGAGGGGAAGCTCAGCGCTTCAGGGCGACGGTCGCTCGCGCCAACGTCGCGAGGTCACTCCCTGATCGGGGCTCGGCCACCCCTCGCTCCGTGCTCACCGCATCGACGAGGCGGGCCGGGGTGACGTCGAAGGCGGGGTTGAAGCCCTGCGTCCCCTCTGGGACCGCGCGGATCCCTGCCCAGTGGGTCACCTCGTCGCCGTCCCTCTCCTCGATCTCGATCCTCGAGCCGTCGCTCATCGAGAGGTCGACGGTCGACCACGGCGCCGCCACCATGAAGGGGATGCCGGCGTCATGGCACGCGAGGGCCACACCCAGCGTGCCGATCTTGTTGGCGGTGTCGCCGTTCGCCGCGATCCGGTCGGCGCCGACGACCGCGAGGTCTACCAGCCCTCGCATGATGGTCGAGGCGGCTGCGGAGTCGGTCTGCACGACGTGCGGGATGCCCTCCTTCGCCAGCTCGTATGCCGTCAGCCTCGCCCCCTGGAGCAGCGGCCTGGTCTCGTCGGCGTAGACGAGCTCGACCCGGTCGCGTGCATGCAGCTCACGGACCACCCCGAGTGCGGTGCCCCAGCCCGAGGTCGCGAGGATGCCGGCATTGCAGTGGGTCAGCACCCTGAGCCGCGGACGGTCGATCCGCTCGAGCAGCCAGTCCGCGGCGAGCCTGGAGAGCTGTCGGTTGGCGGCCTCGTCATCCTGCGCCAACCTCAGTGCCGCCTCCAGGACGGCCTCACGCCCGTCAGCCACCAGGGGCCGCACTTCGTCGACACCCCAGGCCAGGTTGACCGCCGTCGGGCGCGCGTGCCGCACCCTGTCAACGGCCGCCTGCAGCTCCTGGCCGTCCCAGCCTTCTCGGGCCGCCTCGTCCATCGCCACAACGACGCCCAGCGCGCCGGCGACACCGAGCGCGGGGGCCCCGCGCACCGCCAGCTCGCGGATCGCGGTCACGAGGTCGTCTGTGCGCTCCACCGTGCGGAACTCGGTGCGCAGCGGGAGCAGGGTCTGGTCGAGCAGACGCACGGCACCTCGTCGGTCACGGCCGGCTGTGTGGTCCCACTCGATGGCGCGGATGGTCATGTCCCCACCCTAGGCACGTCGCACCCTCAGCCCTGCCCGAACAGGTCCTGCCCATCGATCGTCTCGGCGTTCTCGTCGATGGCCTCGACAGCTGCCGTCGGCTCGGCGTCGGCGGTGGGGCGGCGGTCGAGGTGAACGCCGGCGATCATGCACCGCACCGACCCACCGGCGAGCTCGATCGTCGGGATGTCGACGGCGACGATCTCGCAGGACTCCTCGATGGCGGCGATCTGCTCGGGGCGCAGGCTGCGGCGGGCGCGTGCCGACATGGCCATGACGTAGCGGCGCCGGCCTTCGGGGGTGCGCCCGCACAGCTCGACCGCGTTGCCGGCGAACTCGCGGATCTGCTCCTCGGTGAGCTCGACGATGGTGCGACCGGTCACGGACAGCCGCTCACGAACCTGCTCGCGGCGCTGCTCGTCGGGGATCATCTCGAGGGCGATCATGGCGACGTCGGTGCCGATGCAGGCGATGACGTTGGTGTGATAGACCGGCACGCCGCCGGAGTCCACCGCGTCGAACCCCATGGGCTCGTAGCCGAAGTCGGTGCAGAACCGTTCGAGCACAGCGATGTCCGCGCGGTGGCTGCGGGCCGTGTAGGCCACTCGCGACACGTGGTCAAGGACCATGGCGCCGGTGCCTTCGAGGAAGATCCCGTCGGGCTCGAGACCGGAGTAGTCGACGATGGCTTGGACGCGGTAGTCGGACTTGAGCAACTCGAGGACGTCCGCGCGGCGCTCGTGGCGACGGTTGGAGGCATACATCGGGTACACCGCGACATAGCCGCCGGCATGCGTGGACAACCAGTTGTTGGGGAAGACGCTGTCGGGGCGGGTGTGGTCCTCGTCCGCGAAGACATGGACCCTGACGCCGACCGCGCGCAGCGCCTCGGCCAGCGCGTCCATCTCGGCGAGAGCCGCCCCCGACACGGCATCAGGCGCCTCCCCCGTGGGGACATCGCGCTGGAAGGCGTTGTCGGCCGCTGTGGCGGGGTTGGGCATGAACCGTTCGGCACGGATCAGGATGACGGCGGAAGGGGCCTGAGCACTCACGGACGGAATCTAGACCATCGGAGCGTCATGCTCCGACTCCGGACTCGCGGCCGGCCCCTCCCGTCGGAGACCGTCAGAAGCCGCCGAAGTCGCCGCCACCACCGAAGTCGCCGCCACCACCGAAGTCACTGCCTCCACCGAAGTCACCGCCGCCGAAGTCGCTGCCTCCGGCGAAGTCAGCGCCGCCAGCGTCCGCGCCGCCAGCGTCTCCGCCACCAGCATCACCACCGGCATCTCCGCCACCGGCGCCGCCGGACTCACCGCCACCTGCGTCGCCGGACTCGCCGACCTCGGACGCCTCTGACGAGGAGCCATAGTCGTCGAAGAGCGTGTTGGCGATGGCCGACCCGATGACGACACCGGCAATGGTGCCCATCATCGAACCCATCACCATGCCGCCCATGCCCATCCCGCCCGCGCCACCACCGAACGACCTACCACCGAAGGTGCGCTCGAGTGTTCCCGGCTGGCGCATCTCGGCCCGGGTGGCGGCCCGGGCGAGGTCCTGGGGCTCGGCACTGCGAGGTGCCTCACCCTCCGGCGCCGACTGCGACAGCTCCGCGAGCAGCTGTTCCCGCTGCTCCGGGGTCAGCTGCGAGAACGCCTCGGCGTGCACCTGCTCCAGCTTCTCCGGGGGTGCAGTGCGCAGGAGGTAGCGGTAGCGGGCGACAGCGCGCTCGTCCTCACTCGCACCTGCGCCGTGACCACCCGAGCTGCCGCCCTGCGACATCTGGCCGAACTGTTGTGCGCTGCCCTGTCCCGGGCTCTGGCTCGGTGCGGACCACGATCCGCCGCCGGCCCCTGGGGTCTGCGCCTGCTGGCGGGGCTCACGGCCGAGCAGCTTGTCGAGAAATCCCACGGGTCCTCCTCAGTTCGGGCCGGGCCTGTGCCACGGCCTCGACCCAGCATGCCTCACCCGGGCCCTCAGCGGGTGAGCGCCAACGACCCCAGTGCGACGAGCCAGCTGACGAAGCTGCCGACCAGGAAGTACTCGGTGACCTCGTCGATGCCATCACCCTTGACGCTCGTCGTGTCGTCCTTGGCGGACTGCAGCTCGGGGAAGCGGATGAGCCCCTTGGCCGCGATGACGATGCTCGCTGCGGTGAGCTGGCCGGCGAGGCCGAGACCGAGGATGAAGGCGCGCTCCATCGGGCCGAGCAGACGGCCGCCCTTGAGCTTCTCGGAGGGCTGTGTCTCGTCAGCGTGGGCAGCGTTGGCCGATGGGCGCAGGGCCCCGACACTCACGAGGACGAGGCGCACGATGACGTTGCCCGTGGCGAGGTTGGCGACGAAGAATCCGAGCACGAGGAGCAGCCGCTCGACACTGAGCCGGCCCGAGAAGGGCAGGTCGGCCCAGCCCAGCCAGTCCAGCAGCAGGCCACCGGGCGAGGACGCCAGCCCGGACAGTGCGACGAGCGAGACCGCCGTGCCGCCGAGGAGGAGCAGCGCCCCGATGTGTCCACCTCCCCGCCGCAGGGACCTCTCGGACAGGGCTACCCACCCGGCCAGGGGCGCGAGCGCGACGACGAGGACCACGACGTCGGCGACGCCCGTGAGACCTGCGAGCGTCGCGACGGCGATGACCGTGATGGCTCCGACCGGCACCGCGAGCGGACGCACGACTCGATGGTCGATGGCGCGCAGCAGGTCGGTGACACCCACGCCGAGCAGCCACACCGCGAGCCAGGTCACGGCAGGTCCTTGAGCAGGTCGTGGCAGCGCACGATGACGGCGAGGCCATCGGCTCGCACGCGTTGCGAGACCGCCGAAGGCGTGATGCCCTCGGCTGCAGCGAGCTCGCGTTGCGTCATACCGTCCAGGAGTCCCTTCAGCAGTCGCCCTGACCGCTCGGACAACGAGCCAACCATGTGGTCCTGACAGTGCAACGCGGCCTCGACCGCCAGGGCGGTCCCTGAGTCGTCGTCCTCCCCCTCGGCCAGCCGGTATGCCGTGTGCACGTGTCCCAGGGCAGCGCGCCCGGCCGTTCGCTCCACCTCGACGATGGCCTCGCGGGCCGCCCACCACGCCGGTCCGTCCTTGATCCCGCGATCCTTGTCGAGCGTTGTCGTGGTTCCACGACCCAGCCCGTAGCGACTCTCGGCCTGCGGGCGCAGGGCGAGCCTGGTGCGCAGTGCAGCATCGAGCGCCGGACCGAGGTGGGGATAGATCCCCTGGAACTCGTCGCCGACGGTGATCTCGAGCGGCTCGACGTGCTCGACCCTCGCGTTGGTGTCGGAGAGCGCGGCTTCGAGGGCGCGGTGAAGACCCCGACGATCCTTGCTCTGCCGGGAGGAGACCACGTCCCCGATGAGCACGACAGGTGAAGGCTTAAGTCGAGACATATCCAGATCATACCTTAACTATGCAGACATTCAGTGATGGACTTCATTCCTCGCCAATGCAGCCATTGCCTGAACCTTGCGCCGTGGCGACAGAGGTCCATCATGGAGGTACGGACCCATCAGAGCCCGTGACGACGGGGCCCCGGTCCCGGGCCGGAGAGCTCCCCGCCGCCTGATCTCCACCTCGACGGAGGCATCATGAGCGGCACCACCTCACCCACCCCCACCGCACGCATCGTCGTAGGCATCGACGGCTCCGCCCACGGCTGGGCTGCGCTCGCCTGGGCCGCCGAGCAGGCGAACGCCCTGAGAGTCCCCCTGCACCTCATCCATGCCTTCGCACCCGACATTCCGATGCTCGGCTTCGGCACCACGGACCAGAGCTCGATCCTGGCCGAGGGCAGGCGCCTGCTCGCCACGGCCACCGCACGCGTCCACTCCCTCGACTCCCGGCTCGTCGTCACCACGTCCCTGCCGCCGGGCTTCGCCTCCCCTGCCCTGGTCGGCGCGTCGCGTGACGCCACCATGGTCGTCCTCGGCGCCGTCGGCCACGGACTGCTCAGCCGCGCAACCATCGGAGCGGTCGCCCAGCAGGTCGCCGCGCACGCGCGGTGTCCCGTCGTCATCGTCGGACACGAGGGTCACACCGAGGGGACCCACCGGCGCATCGTCGTCGGCGTCGACGGCTCAACCTCCTCGATGGCGGCTCTGCACAATGCTTTTGGTCATGCCGCAGCCCGTGGCGCCGAGCTCATCGTCGTGCACTCCTGGGAGGCCAAGGGACCCGCGGACCCGACCCTGCAGACAGACTCGAGCTGGCCGGCATACGAGAGCCACCTCGAGCAGGCAGTGGGCCGCGAGATCACCGCGAGCAGCACCCAGCATCCGGACGTGAAGGTCCGCCACCAGGTGGTCCGCAGCTCCCCCGTCGCGGCCCTCATCCAGGCGGCGGACGCAGCCGACCTCGTCGTGGTCGGCGCGCGAGGCACCGGCGGCTTCCCCGGGCTGCACCTCGGGTCAGTGTCGGGCCGGCTCCTCGGACGCACTGCCTGCCCGCTCGTCGTCGTGCACACGCGGGAGGCGTGAGGTCGCACCCAGCTGGTCGAGCACGAAGGCCCACTCCCAGGCGACCTGCTCCCAGGCGGCGTAGCGACCACTGCGTCCGCCGTGCCCGGCCGCCATCTCGGTGCGCAGCAGGATCGGTCGGGCGGCCGCATCGTTGGTGACCGTGGCCCGCAACCGCGCCACCCACTTCGCCGCCTCGGTGAAGTAGACGCGCGTGTCGTTGAGGCTCGTCGTCGCCAGAATGGCCGGATAGGCCCGCGCCGCAACGTTCTCGTAGGGCGTGTAGGCCTTCATCGCGGCATAGACCTCTGGGTCCTCGAGCGGGTTGCCCCACTCCTCCCACTCCCCCACGGTCAGCGGCAGGTCGGGCCGCAGGATCGTCGTCAACGCGTCGACGAAGGGCACGGCGCCGTGTGCGACGCGGAACCGGTCAGGGGCGAGGTTGACGACGGCCCCCACGAGCAACCCGCCGGCAGAGCCGCCCTCGAGACCGAGCCGGTCCGGAGCCACCCAGCCGAGCTCGACGAGCCGGTCGGCGCAGGCGAGAGTGTCGCTGAACGTGTTGGGCTTGGCGAGCAGCTTGCCCTGGTCATACCAGTGGCGCCCCATCTCGCCGCCGCCACGCACGTGGGCCGTCGCGTGGACGACGCCCCGGTCGAGCAGCGACAGCCGAGCCACGGAGAAGTAGGGGTCGCTCGAGTGCTCATATGCCCCGTATGCCGTGAGGAGACCGGGGTGGGTGCCGACCGGTGCGAGGTCGACCCGGTGCACGACGGAGATGGGGACGAGGGTGCCGTCGGTCGCGGTCGCCCACTCGCGGCGCTGCACGTAGTCGGAGAGGTCGACGTCACCGAGCACCGGCTGCTGCTTGAGGACCGTGCGCTCCCCCGTGGCGAGGTCGAGATCGAGGACGGTGCGCGGCGTGACGAACGACTCGAAGACCACCTGCAGCACCGACTGCCCCGGCTCCGGGTTGTCGCCCAGGCCAACCGAGTAGATCGGCTCGTCGAAGGGCACCGGAACCGGTGCGGCATACCCGGATTCGCTCGCGGCGTCTACCGGGAGCAACGACAGCGACGTCAGCCCCTCCCGTCGCAGCGACAGGACGGCGACCTCGTCGAAGGCGTCGATGCCGAGGAAGCGCTCGCCCTTGCCGGCCGCCAGGAGAGGCTGCCACTGCTCGTGGCTCGTGGTGTCGAGCGGCGCCCAGGCCAGGTCGGAGTCAGGGTTGTCCGTGTTGTGGACGATGAGCAGCCGGTCGGCCGCGGGCTCGACGTCGTACTCGACACCCTCGCGTCTGGGGGCCACGACGCGGAAGTCGGCCTCGGGGGTCGTCGCGTCGAGCAGCCGCACCTCCGAGGTCGTCTTGGAGCCGAGCGCGAGGATGAGCCAGCGGTCGTCACGACTGGAGCCGATGCCCATCCAGAAGCGCTCGTCCGGCTCGTCGTGGACGAGGACGTCACCGCTGGGGTCCGATCCGACGACGTGCCGCCACAGCTGGTGCGGGCGCCAGGCGTCATCGACCCGGGTGTAGAAGAGCGTGCCGCCGTCGTGCGAGAACTCGACGCCGTAGCCGATGCCGGTGAGCGACTCGTCGAGCGTCTCGCCGGTCGCGAGGTCGCGGACGACGAGGTCGAAGCGCTCGTCACCACTGGTGTCCGTGGCGAAGGCGAGGCGCGAGTGGTCGACGCTGACCGAGAGGGCGCCGACCGAGAAGAACTCCGAGCTCCCCGCCTCGACGTTGCCGTCCAGCAGGACCTGCTCACCGTCCGGGGTCTCGTCCGGGGCGACCACCGGACGCACCGCAGGGTCAGTGACCGCGACGCGTGCGTGGATGGCGTACTGCTGGCCCTCGACGGTGCGCGAGTAGTACCACCAGGGGCCGGAGCGCACCGGGACCGAGAGGTCGGTCTCGAGGACGCGTGACTTGATCTCACCAAAGATGTTGTCCCGCAACGGTTGCAGCCCTGCCGTGCGCGCATCGGCGTAGGCGTTCTCGGCGTCGAGGTAGGCACGGACCTCGGGGTCATCGCCGTCGCGCAACCATTCGTAGGGGTCGATGACGCGGTCGCCGTGGTGCTCGCGGACGTGCTCTCGCATGGCGGCGAGCGGCGGGTTCAAGTCAGCCACCGGTGAGACACCTCGGGCCGAAGAGCACCTTGAGATCGCCGAACAGTGACTCGCTCGCGTCGACACGGAAGTCAGGCAAGGTCATGATCTCAACAGCCCGATCTGGCTTAACCATCCGCAACTTCACGTCGGTTGTTCCGGGATGGTTCGTGAGGACGTCCTTGAACTGGAGCGCGACCCGATCGTTGATTCGTCGAGTGTCGAGGGTGACGACGACCGGGCCGCGGGGACCTTCGGTGATCTCGGGCAAAGTCAGCTCCTGGGCATAGATCGACACCGAGTCGTCGCGCCGGTTGACCTTGCCACGCACCACGGCGACGACGTCCTGCTGCAGCATCGTCGACACCGTGAGGTAGGAGCTGGGGAAGAAGAGGCACTCGATCGCGCCCTCGAGGTCCTCCACGGTCGCGATCGCCCAGAGGTCACCCTTCTTGGTCCGCTTGATCTGGAGGCCGGTGATGAGCCCGGCGACCGTGACCATCGACCCCTCGGGCTTGCCCTCCTCGGCGCTCAGGGTCGCGATGGCCGTGTCGGCGTGCTGCCGGAGGATGTGCTCGACCCCAAAGAGCGGGTGGTCGGAGACATAGAGACCGAGCATCTCGCGCTCGAAGGTCAGCAGCGTCGACTTGTCCCATTCGTGATCGTGAATTACGGGCAAAACGTTGGTCCCGCTCGTCTCATCAGTCTCAGATGCGCTCATTTGGAAGACGTCGAAAGTGGACCAGCCGATCTCCTCCCGACGCTTGTCTGCGGCTAACGCCTCGACGAAGCCCTCATGAGCATCGAAGAGGCCGCGGCGGGTATGTCCCAAGGAGTCAAAGGCCCCACCCTTGATCAGCGACTCGATGGTCCTCTTGTTGCAAACGACCGCGTCACACTTACGAAGGAAGTCCTCAAAGGACGTGAAAGCACCCTTGTCCTCTCTGGTCCGCACAATTGCCTCGACGACGTTGTGGCCGACGTTGCGGATGGCGGCCATGCCGAAGCGGATGTCGGTGCCCACGGCGGCGAACCGGGCGACGGAGTCGTTGACGTCCGGCGGAAGCACCTTGATGCCCATGCGACGGCACTCACCGAGATAGAGCGCGGACTTGTCCTTGTCGTCGCCGACGCTCGTCAGCAGTCCGGCCATGTACTCGGCCGGGTAGTTGGCCTTGAGATAGGCGGTCCAGTACGAGACGAGCCCGTATGCCGCCGTGTGGGCCTTGTTGAACGCGTAGTCCGAGAAGGGCACGAGAACGCCCCAGAGGGAGGCGATGGAGGCCTCGTTGAACCCCTTGGCCTTCATGCCCTCGGAGAAGGGGACGTACTCCTTGTCGAGGACCTCCTTCTTCTTCTTGCCCATGGCGCGGCGGAGCAGGTCGGCGTTGCCGAGGGTGTAGCCGGCGAGCTGCTGGGCGATCTCCATGACCTGCTCCTGGTAGATCACCAGGCCGTAGGTCGTGCCGAGGATCGGCAGCAGGGCGTCGATCATCTCCTGCTGCAGCTTGCCCTTGAGCTGGGGGTCGAGCGGGGTGAGCTCCTGCTTGCCGTTCTTGCGCAGGGCGAAGTTGGTGTGCGCGTTGACACCCATGGGACCCGGCCGATAGAGCGCCAGGGCGGCGGAGATGTCCTCGAAGTTGTCGGGCTGCATCAGCTTGAGCAGGGTGCGCATGCCGCCACCGTCGAGCTGGAAGACCCCGAGCGTGTCCCCTCGCGACAGGAGGCGATAGGTCGCCTTGTCAGTCATGTCCTTGGACAGGGCGTCGAGGTCGAGGTCCTCGCCCCGGTTGGCCTTCACGTTCTCGATGGCGTCGTCGAGGATCGTGAGGTTGCGCAGGCCCAGGAAGTCCATCTTGACCAGGCCGAGCGTCTCGCACGTCGGGTAGTCGAACTGGGTGAGGATCTGGCCGTCCTGCAGCCGCTTCATGATCGGGATGACGTCGATGAGCGGCTCGCTGCTCATGATGACGCCGGCCGCGTGCACGCCCCACTGACGCTTGAGCCCCTCGAGGCCCTTGGCGGTCTCGACGACCTCCTTGAAGTGCGGCTCGGTCTCGACGAGGGCACGGAACTCGTTGCCCTCGGCGTAGCGGGGGTGCTCCGGGTCATAGATCCCGGAGAGCGGCACTCCCTTGCCCATGACGTCGGCCGGCATCGCCTTGGTGAGCTGCTCCCCGACGATGAAGGGGTGCCCCATGACGCGGGCCGAGTCCTTGACCGCCTGCTTGGCCTTGATCGTGCCGTAGGTGACGATCTGGGCGACCCGCTCCGAGCCGTACTTCTCGGTGACGTAGCGGATGACCTCGCCGCGTCGGCGCTCGTCGAAGTCGATGTCGAAGTCGGGCATCGACATGCGCTCGGGGTTGAGGAACCGCTCGAAGATCAGGCCGTGCGGAATCGGGTCGAGGTCGGTGATGCGCATCGCGTAGGCGCACATCGACCCGGCACCGGAGCCACGACCCGGGCCGACGCGAATACCGTTCTCCTTGGCCCAGTTGATGAAGTCGGCGACGACGAGGAAGTAGGACGCGTAGCCCTTGGACGCGATGATGTCGACCTCGTAGTCGGCCTGCTTCTGGGCGTATGCCGGCACGTCACCGTCGAAGCGTGCGCTCAGTCCGCGCTGGACCTCCTTGACGAACCAGGACTCCTCGCTCTCACCCGGCGGGCACTCGAACCGCGGCATGTAGCGGCCTTCGCCCTCGGTGAAGGACACCTCGCACATGTCGGCGACGAGCAGGGTGTTGTCGCACGCCTCCGGGAACTCGCGCCAGGTGTGGCGCATCTCGGCCGCGGACTTGAGGTAGTAGCCGTCCCCGTCGAACTTGAAGCGGTTGGGGTCCATGAGCGTCGAACCCGACTGGACGCAGAGAAGGGCGCCGTGGGCCGTGGCGTCCTCGGGGTAGGTGTAGTGGCTGTCGTTGGTGGCCAGGAGCGGGAGGTCGAGCTCCTTGGCCAGCCGCAGCAGGTCCTTGATCGTGCGGCGCTCGATCTCGTTCTGGTGGTCCATGACCTCGCAGAAGTAGTTCTCGGCGCCGAAGATGTCGCGGTAGTCGCTGGCCGCCTGCTTGGCCAGGTCGTACTGACCCAGACGCAGCCGGGTCTGGATCTCGCTCGAGGGGCAGCCCGTCGTGGCGATGAGGCCCTGGCCGTACTCGTCGATGAGCTCGCGGTCCAGGCGAGGCCACTTGGCGTAGACCTGGTCGAGCGAGGCGAGACTGTCCATCTTGAAGAGGTTGCGCAGGCCGGTGTTGTTCTTGGCCAGCAGCGTCATGTGCGTGTAGGCACCCGAACCCGACACGTCGTCGCCCTGTCGGGTGCGCTCGTCGCCCCACTTGACCCGGGTCTTGTCCGTGCGGTGGGTGCCGGGGGTCACGTAGGCCTCGAGGCCGATGATCGGCTTGACGCCGGTCCCCTGGGCCTTGCGCCAGAACTCGTGGGCGCCGTAGAGGTAACCGTGGTCGGTCATGGCGAGAGCCGGCATACCCAGCTCGCCGGCCCGGGTGAACAGGTCGCCAATCCGGGCGGCCCCGTCGAGCATGGAGTACTCGGTGTGGACGTGCAGATGGACGAAGTTGTCCTTGCGGTCCGGGACTGGGGAGGAGGTGGTGGACGACATCGTGGACCATCCTAGGTCGCCCGGCCGACACCCCTGAGCGCCGCGCCAGCGTGTGACGGCTGTGGCCCCTGTGACTGCAGGGCGGTGTCGGCTCCCCCGCCTCAGAGGAGGTCGAGCGCGCTCTGCAGGTCGGCGGGGTACTGGCTCTCGAAGGTGACCCAGTCGCCGGACCCGGGGTGCTCGAAGCCGAGCCCCACGGCGTGCAGCCACTGGCGCTCGAGACCGAGCTTCTTGGCCAGCGTCGGGTCCGCGCCGTAGGTCAGGTCGCCGACGCAGGGGTGCCGCAGCGCCGAGAAGTGGACGCGGATCTGGTGGGTGCGGCCGGTCTCGAGCCGGATGTCGAGCAGGCTCGCGTGCCGGAAGGCCTCGATCAGCTCGTAGTGCGTCACCGCGTGCTTGCCCGACTCCATGACGGCGAACTTGTAGTCGTGACCCGGGTGGCGCGCGATCGGAGCGTCGATCGTGCCGACGAGCGGGTCGGGCAGGCCCTGCACGAGCGTGTGGTAGGTCTTCTCGACCCGACGCTCCTTGAACGCTCGCTTGAGGATCGAGTAGCCGCGCTCGCTCTTGCAGACGACCATGAGACCGGACGTGCCGACGTCGAGGCGTGAGACGACGCCCTGCCGCTCGCTCGCGCCGCTCGTCGAGATGCGGTAGCCGGCCGCGGCGAGGCCGCCGAGGACCGTCGGTCCGGTCCAGCCCACGCTGGGGTGCGCGGCGACGCCGACCGGCTTGTCGACGACGACGATGTCGTCGTCGTCGTGGACGATCCCCATGCCCGGCACGGGCTCGGCGATGACCTCGAGCGTGGGGCTGGCATCGGCGCCGGGCAGGGTCACCTCGAGCAGGTCGCCGCCGTGGACGCGGTGGGACTTGCCGACGCTCGTGCCGTTGACCGCCACGCCGCCGTCGGCGGCGAGATCGGCTGCCCGGGTGCGCGAAAGGCCGAAGAGACGGGAGATGGCCGCGTCGACACGCTCACCCTGCAGGCCCTCGGGGACGAGCATGGTGCGGCTGTCAGACATGGTCGCCATTCGTCGTCGAGGTGTCGGCGCCGGTCCGGCGGGCGCTCGGGGTGCTGTCGTCAGCGGAGCTGTCGCCGGCGCTGTCGGTGACCGGACCAGCCGGGTGCGCCTCGTGGCGAGCGGGCCTGACTCCGTCGAGCGGTATGCCGCGCAGCGCCAGGATGCCTCCGAGCGCAGCCGCCACGACGATCGCGATGTCCGCGACGTTGCCGATGAAGAGGCCGAAGTAGTCGATGAAGTCGACGACGTGGCCCCGCCCGAGGCCGGGCGCGCGGAAGATCCGGTCCACGAGGTTGCCGATGGCGCCGCCGAGGAGCATGCCGAGCGTGACGGCCCAGGCCGGGTGACCCACCTGGCGAGCGGCACGAGCGACCCACACGACGATCCCGAGGGCGAGGAGCGTCAACAACCACGTGACACCGTCCCCGAGCGAGAAGGCCGCGCCCGCGTTGCGGATGAGGTTGAGACGCACGAAGGACCCGAGCAGGTCCCGCGGCTCCCCCGGGGTCAGCGCAGCCAGTGCCCACACCTTCGAGCCTTGGTCCAGGGCCAGCGTGAGCAGCCCCAGTCCGATGAGGAGGGCAAACAGCCGCGACCGGCCCTGGACGTGATCCTGGACCGGTGCGGTGGTGGGCTGGGCGCTGGGCGTCAGCGGCGTTCCTGTTTCGTCTTGCATCGCATGCATAGGGTCGCACGAGGTGCAGCCTGGAGACGAAGTTTGCCGATCGGCTGGCCACACGACTCGCACACGCCGTAGGTCCCGTCGTCCAGCCGCTCGAGGGCGTGCTCGTTCTGGCGGAGCATCTCGCGGGCGTTGTCGGCCAGCGCGATCTCCTGCTCGCGGTCATAGGTCTTGGCGCCGGCGTCGGCCTGGTCGTCGCCCGCTCCGTCACCCGAGTCACGCAGCAGGTCCGACAGCTCGGCCTCTGCGACCGCGACCTCGGAGGTGAGCTGGGCGATGTCGGCCTCGATCGCGGTCCGGACCTGCTTGAGCTCCTTGGCCGTCCACGGTGACTCGTCCTCGCGCACGACCAGCGGCGCCTTCTTGCTCGCTCGCTGGGCGGACGCCTTCGTGGCGGCGGTCTTCCCCGCTGCCGGTGCCTTCTTCGTGGGTGCCTTCTTGGCCGGCGCCTGCTGGGCGGGCGCCGCCTTGGTCGGAGCCTTCTTCGCCGGTGCCTTCTTGGCCGGTGCCGCCTTGGCCGGCGCCTTCTGGGCTGACGCTGCCTTGGCGGGTGCCTTCTTTGCGGGCGCCTTCTTGGCAGGCGTGGCAGCCACCTTCGACGCGCCGGCCTTCTTCGCCGGCTTCGCACCGGCCGAGGACGTCAGCGCGCCCGTGGCCGTCGCCGACTTCGGTGAGGCGGTGGCCTTCGCCCCGACCTTCTTCGCCACCGCCTTCGCGGACGACGCCTTGCCGGATCCAGCTCTGGTGGCCCCCGAAGGAGCGCGCTTGGCAGCCATGCCTGTCCTCACTGCTCAACAAAGGCCGGGCCCAGGAGGGCTCGACCACGTGCCGAGAGGATAAGCCCTCATCATGCCCATCACAACGCTAAGGGCCGCACGACCTGCGAAGTTCGCCGGCGGCATACCGGCGGTGACGTGCCGAAGGGCACCCGGTGACCGGGTGCCCTTCGGGGAGAGCAGTGATCAGCGACGGATCACGTGTCCTGCCTGGCGTGCTCCTCGACCTCGCTGTCGTCCTCGGTGTCGACCGCCGTGTGGTCGAGCTCGTGCAGCTGACCCTCGATGTAGGTCTTGAGACGACCGCGGTAGTCGCGCTCGAAGCCCCGCAGCTGCTCGATCTTGCGCTCGAGCACCGTCCGCTGCTCACCGAGCTCGGCGAGGATGGACGCCTTGCGCTGCTGTGCCTCGTGGACCATGCCGGTGGAGCGCTCACGCGCCTCGGTGATGAGCTCCTCGCGCTTGCTCGTGGCCTCGGCGAGCATCGTGTCGTGCTGCGACTTCGCCGTCGTCACGAGCTCGTCGTGCTGCGCCTGGGCGGTGCTCACGAGCTCGTCGTGCCTGGCCTGACCCGTGCTGACCAGCTCGTCGTGCTGCGACTGGCCACTGGTGACCAGCTCGTCGTGCTTGCTCTCGCCGGTGCTCAGCAGCTCGTCGTGCCGCGCCTGGGCCTCACGCACGAGCTCGTCACGACGGCTCTCGCCCGCAGACACGTGCTCGTCGTGGAGTCGCTGGGCCAGGGCGAGGACACCCGCTGCCGAACCGGCACCCATGGCGCCTGCTCCGGCGACGGCAGCAGCGTCGGAACCCTGGTCGTCCTGCGCCGCTCCCTGCGCGTTGGCGACACGCTGCTGGGCCTCGGACTCGGCCTGCTCGGCGTCCGCCTGCGCCTGCTGGATCCGGCGCTGGGCCTCGGCCTCGGCCTCTTCGACGCGGGCACGCAGGGTGGCGAGCTGCTCGTCGGCGTTGTCGTTGGCCTTGGCGTAGACGGCCTCGCGCTCCTGCTCGTTCTGCGCCGACGCGGCCTCGCGCTCGGCGCGCTCACGATCGCGCTCGGTGGCGAGGGTGTCGCGCTCAGCCACGAGGGAGTCGCGCTCGCTGACCAGGGCGTCGTGCTGGTCGCGGAGCTGGGCGATCTCACGGTCGGACTCGCCGAGCTGGTGCTCGAGGTCCTTGACCCGGTTCTCGAGCTCGTTGTTGCGCTGGGAGAGGCCATCGGCTTCGCCCTTGTCCTCGTCGGCTTGGCTCTTGCCCTCGAGCTCCTCGAGCTCGCGCACCCGCGCCTCGAGCTCGGAGTTGCGACCCTCGAGCTTGGAGATCTCGGCGGAGCGGTCGGGGACGACGGCGGCCGGTGCCGGCATGGCGGCGGTGACGGGCTCGAGGCCGCGGCCCTGACGGCAGTCGTTGAGCTGCTTGCGCACCTCGTCGTCCGCCTTGGTCATGCGACGCATCTCGGCGACGATGTCATCGAGGAAGTCATCGACCTCGCGCTCGTCGTAGCCGCGTCGGAACTGGGTGGTCGTGAACGTCTTGTTGAGGACATCCTCGGGCGACAACGCCATGTCAACTCCTCTGTGTCAGTCGGTTCGGGGACGCCGGGCATCACGGAGGACACACGGCTCAGCGATCCAGACTAGAGGATGTAGATCAGGAGGTAGAGCGCGAGGACCAGAACGAGGAACGCCAGGTCGATCGACGCCCCGCCGAGGCGCAGTGGCGGGATGACCTTCCGCAGTGCGTTCAGTGGCGGGTCGGTCAGGGTGTAGACCGCTTCGGCGATGACGAGCATCACTCCGCGCGGTCGCCAGTCACGGGCGAACACTCGAATCCAGTCCAGGATGAGGCGCCCGAAGACCACCATCAGGTAGAGCCAGACGATGAATTCGAGCAGGGCACGCACGGTGTTCATGCGGACCAGTGTGCGGGACCGGGCTGGGTCCGGAGGGCGGCGGGGTCAGCTCTGGTTGAAGAGCGTGCGACCGGGGACGGCGCCGGACTCCTCGGCGTGGACCTCGACGGTCGACGGCGAGAGCAGGAAGACCTTGGCGGTGACCCGCTCGATCGCTCCATGGAGACCGAAGACGAGCCCTGCGGCGAAGTCGACGAGGCGCTTGGCGTCGGCGTCGTCCATGTCGGTGAGGTTCATGATGACGGGGGTGCCGTCACGGAAGTTCTCGCCGATCGTCTTGGCCTCGTTGTAGGTGCGCGGGTGAATCGTCGTGATCCGTGACATGCCCGTGGCCTCCGGTGTGCGCACGACCTGCGCGACGCTGCGTCGGTTGGCCAGCGGGGTGACCTCGGCGGCCCGCTCCCGTGGCTCCCTGGTCTCCTCCGAGTCGAGGCCCTCGTCGGTGTCGTACTCGTCGTAGGCGTCGTCGTAGTAACGGCCCTCGTCCTCGGCCAGGCCGAGATAGACCATCGTCTTGCGCAGCGCGCCAGCCATGAGAGCTCCTCGTACGAATCGGCGACCGGTGTGGTCAGTGGTTCGACGACGAAGTTACCCAAGTGAGGGGCGAGAACCGAGTATTGCCGTCCCGACACGCAGGTGTGTCGCTCCCTCGCCGACGGCAGCCTCCAGATCGCCGCTCATCCCGGCCGAGATCCACGTCGCATCCGGATGATCTGCGCGTATGCCGTGTGCCACCTCGCGCAGTCGGGCGAAGGGGGCCCTCGGGTCACCCTCGCGAGGTGCCACGGCCATGACCCCCCGAAGGCTGAGGCAGTGGGACTCCGCCACGAGGTCGGCGAGCGCCGCGACGTCGCCCGGTGCGACTCCGGCGCGGCCCGGGGCCTCGTCGAGCGACACCTGGAGGAGGACGTCCACCCGCCGGTCGGCGCGCTGAGCCGCACGGTCCAACGCCGTGACGATCTTGGCCCGGTCGACGGACTGCACCACGTCGGCGTAGGCAGCGACGTGGCCGGCCTTGTTGGACTGGAGCTGACCGATGAAGTGCACCATGACGTCTCGACGGTGCGACAGCTCAGCGACCTTGGCGCTGGCCTCCTGGTCTTTATTCTCACCGATGTGTCGGACACCCAGGTCGGCCAGCAGGTCGACATCACTGGCCGGGAAGTACTTCGTCACGACGACGAGCTCGATCTCCGCGGCATCTCGCCCGGCCGCCGAGGCCGCGCCCGCGATGCGCTCATGGACCCTCGCCAGGTTGGCCTCGAGCTCGGCCCGGCGTCCGGTCATGAGGCGCCTCGCACGATCACTCCCGCGAACCGGCCGGTCGTGCCGTCGCGACGGTAGGAGAACAGGGACTCGTCCTCGCGGGCGCAGCCCGGCACCCAGGTGATCTCGTCCACGCCGGCTCCTCGCAGCTGGGCGACGACACCGGCGGCGACGTCGATGGCCGGCGTTCCCGTCCACGACACGGCTCGCGCCTCCGGGGCCACGGCCGCGGCGTCCTCACGCATGCCCAGCGGAACTTCGTAGCAACGGCCACACACGCTCGGACCGACCACTGCCGCGATGTCGGTCGCACCGAGACCTGCCATGGCCTCGATCGCCTGTGACACAACGCTTTTGGTCATGCCGGGGCGCCCCGCGTGGACCGCACCGACGACGCCCGCCGCCTGGTCCGACAGCAGGACGGGCGTGCAGTCCGCCACCAGCACGGCGAGGGCCAGGCCCGGCGTCGAGGTGACGACTCCGTCGACGACGAGCGGGCCATCCGGTCGCTCGCTGATCACGGCCACGTCAGCGCCGTGGCACTGGTCCATGAAGACGAGGTGGGCGAGGTCGACGCCCAGCGACCGCGCCACCCGGAACCGGTTCTCCCGCACCGCATCCGGGGCATCGCCCACATGACCACCCAGGTTGAGGCCGGCATACGCCCCCACGCTGACGCCGTCCGAGCGGTCGGTGAAGGCACGGCGAATCCCGCCCACGTCGTCACGCCAGAAGAACACGTCACCACCGTAGACGCGACGAGGGCGACCGGTGGAACCGGTCGCCCTCGTCGTGATCAGCGCTCAGGCGCTCACTTCAGGAAGTCGGGCACGTCCAGGTCGTCGCCGTCGTCGAAGGTCACGGTGCGCGGCGGGGTCGGGCGCTGCTCCCCCTCGGCGCTGCGCTGCACGGGCGCTCCCTCCGTCGCCGGACGAACCGGCTCACCGTTGGTGGCGACCGGCGGGGAAGCCGTACCGGGAGCGGACTGGCGGTGGGCCTCCCCCTGGGGTGCGGGACGCAGGGCCGGCTGGCCCTGCTGCCCCTGGCCCTGCTGCCCCTGCTGGAACTGCTGCTGGCCCGTGGACTGCTGCGCTGCTGCGGCCTGCTGGGTCTTGCTCGGCCCCTGGATGCTGCCGATCCCGCGCTCGTCCGGACGCTTGACCGGAGTGCCCCCGTCGAAGCCGGCCGCGATGACGGTCACGCGCACCTCGTCGCCGAGGGCGTCGTCGATGACTGCACCGAAGATGATGTTGGCCTCCGGGTGCGCGGCCTCCTGGACGAGGCGGGCGGCCTCGTTGATCTCGAAGAGGCCGAGGTCGCTGCCGCCCTGGATCGAGAGGAGCACGCCGTGCGCCCCGTCGATGCTCGCCTCGAGGAGCGGGCTCGAGATGGCGAGCTCTGCGGCCTGGACGGCCCGGTCCTCGCCGCGGGCCGAACCGATGCCCATGAGCGCGGAGCCGGCCCCCTGCATGACCGACTTGACGTCGGCGAAGTCGAGGTTGATCAGGCCCGGGGTGGTGATGAGGTCGGTGATGCCCTGGACACCCGAGAGCAGCACCTGGTCGGCGCTGCGGAAGGCGTCGAGCATCGAGACGGCACGGTCGCTGATCGAGAGCAGGCGGTCGTTGGGGATCACGATGAGGGTGTCGACCTCTTCGCGCAGACCGGCGATGCCCGACTCGGCCTGGTTGGCACGCCGGCGACCCTCGAAGGTGAACGGCCGGGTGACGACGCCGATCGTCAACGCTCCGAGGCCTCGGGCGATGCGCGCGACGACGGGAGCCCCACCCGTGCCCGTGCCACCGCCCTCACCGGCGGTCACGAAGACCATGTCGGCCCCCTTGAGGACCTCCTCGATCTCCTCGGCGTGGTCCTCGGCGGCCTTCTTGCCGACCTCGGGGTCGGCGCCGGCGCCGAGCCCGCGGGTCAGCTCGCGGCCGACGTCGAGTTTGACGTCGGCGTCACTCATG
The DNA here is from genome assembly GCF_979258975.1 of Knoellia sp. AC549. NCBI lineage: Bacteria > Bacillati > Actinomycetota > Actinomycetes > Micrococcales > Intrasporangiaceae > Knoellia > Knoellia sp. AC549. The sequence continues at coordinate 3,282,040 of NZ_OZ409890.1, read as the reverse complement.
AGCAGTGCCTGGGCATCGGTGTTGATCGCGATGAACTCGACACCCTTGAGCCCGACCTCGATCATCCGGTTGATGGCGTTGACACCACCACCACCGATGCCGACGACCTTGATGACGGCCAAGTAGTTCTGGGGTGTTGCCACGGTGAGGGCCTCTCCTGAGATTGCTGGGTGCTCGAGCTGGTGGTGCGACGTGCCGGTCAGGTCGTCACAAGGCTGGTGCTGCGGACCCCTGAGTCTCGACCTCAGGTCAAGGGTCACAGTTTGATTCCGAACCGTTGGCCTGACGCTAGGCGTCGGCGCGGTGTCATGCAACGAGCGCAAGGGCGTGTCGCGGGCGGGTCCGACGATTGTTCCTCACCCACGTCACTTGCGTCACACCACCCCCATCTCCCCCACAACGCCCGCCGTTGGTGGCGCGACACAGGACGAGCAGTGCCAGCGGCAGGTCAGCGGGTGACGGGGCTGTCCGGTGCGCTGACGTCGATGGTTCCGGGCTTGGTCGGCAGGAGCGCGCGAAGGATCTCGAGCTTGCGCTCCGCCTCGTCGGCGCCACCCCAGACCACCCGGACGCCCGCCAGGTTGAACGACACGAGGTTCGCCGTGCTGACCTGGATCGCCGTGACCCGCTGGGTGAGGTCGGTGGGCAGCGTCTGGATCACCGAGAGGGCTGCCTCCAGAGCCGCCTTGGTCGTGCCCTTGGTCGACGCAGCGGACACGACGGGGATGCCGGCCGGCGGCGACGCCACCGTGTCGTAGGAGACGCCGGTGGCATCCACAACCTCAAGTTGACCCTGAGGGTTCTTGAGCACCAGCGCCGGCTGGCGAGCCACCACGCTGACCCGCAGGGTGCCGGGCCAGCCGCGCTCGACGGACACCTCGGCGATGGTTCGGCGAGAGCGGACCCTCTCCTCGACGTCGTCGAGGTCCACCCGGGCCAAGGGGGTGCCACGGTCGACGCCGACGAGCGAGGCCACCGCCGTCCGGTCGGCGCCGGTCACGCCGGCCACCTGGATCGAGCGCACAGCGAAGACCGGGCTCCAGAAGGCGAGCCAGACTCCGGCCGACGCGACGAGGACGGCGAGCATCGCCCACAGGACGCGGCGCCAGGGGCGACGGCGGCGAGCGAGCGCTCGCTCCCGGAAGCGCGAGTCGGCGGACGCCAGCCCGCGCGCCGAGACCTCCACGCCGCTCACCGCGCTTCCAGGCTGTCGAGGACGAGACCGGCCAGGTCCGTGACGTCGCCGGCGCCGACCGTGAGGACGAGGTCGCCGGAAGCAGCGGCGGCGGCCAGTGCCCGCGCCACGTCGTCGAAGGTCCCCCCGACGGTGACGGTGCGCGGGCCCGGCAGGTCGCGCAGAGGCACCGCGATGAGGTCGCTCGTCACGCCCTCCATCGGCTGCTCCCGGGCTCCGTAGACGTCGAGGAGGGCGACGGTGTCGGCCGGAGCGAGACCGGCCGCGAACCCCTCGGCGAAGTCACGGGTGCGGGAGTACAGGTGAGGTTGGAAGGCGACGTGCAGGCGCCCACCCCGGCGGTCGGCGATCTCGGCCGCGGTGCGGACGACGGCTGCGACCTTGCCGACGTTGTGGGCGTAGTCGTCGACGACCGTGACTCCCCTGACCTCACCGCGCACTTCGAAACGGCGGCGCGCCCCGTCGAAGCCGGCGAGACCCTCGAGGACCAGGGTGCTGTCGGCCCCGAAACCAGCGGTCGCCGCGAGGTATGCCGCGGCGGCGTTGAGGGCGTTGTGCGGACCCGGCGTGGCGAGGCGCAGGTGCGCCGTGGTGCCGTCGGCCAGCTCCAGGGTCGTCGTCGTGCCGATGCCCTCGTCGTCGGGGCGGTGGTCGGTCAGCGTGAGGTCCGCCGACGCGGCGAAGCCATAGGTGAGGACACGAGTGTCCGACGACGCGGCGCGAGCGGCCAGGCGTGCCGATCCTGCGTCGTCGGCGCAGGCCACGAGCAGGCCCCCTGGCCGGAGCGAGGCGGCGAAGTCCGCGTAGGCCGCCTCCACGTTGTCGTAGGTGCCGTAGAAGTCGAGGTGGTCCGGCTGCACGTTGGTGACGACGGCGACCTCGGGGCCATAGACGAGGAAGGACCCGTCGCTCTCGTCGGCCTCGACGACGAACAGCTCACCACCTGTCCACGCCGCGTTGGTGCCCTGCCCGGTGAGCTCGCCCCCGGACGCGAAGGACGGGTCGAGCCCGGCCCGCTGCAGCGCGACGGTGAGCATCGACGTCGTCGTCGTCTTGCCGTTGGCGCCCGCGACGGCGACGGGTCGCGAGTCGTGCATCGTGGCCGCCAGGCCCTGGGAGCGGTGCAGCACCAGCCGTCCGGCTGCTCGGGCGGCGGCGAGCTCGACGTTGGTCTCGGGGATCGCCGAGGAGATGACGATCGTGTCGGCGTCGGCCACGTGCGCCGGGTCGTGTCCGACGAAGACCTGCGCACCCAGCCCGCGCAGCGCATCGAGAACGGGGCTGTCCCTGGAGTCGGATCCGCTCACGACGACGCCGCGGGCCAGCATGAGGCGAGCGACGGCGGACATGCCCGCACCACCGATGGCGATGAGGTGGACGCGGCCGAGACTGTCGAGCCCGGGGACCTCAGAGGTGAAGTCGAACCGGGGGCTGGGCGCCTCCACCGTCAGCCCTTCCCGGACGCGGCATCGGCGACGAGGTCGGCCAGCAGCTCGTCACCGTCACGCTCCCCCACGGACGCTGCGGCCGCTGCCATCTCGGCGAGCGCCGGCGCGTCCCGCAGCAGCGGGACGAGCGTGGTCTCGATCCAGGTCGTGGTGAGGTCGACGTCGTCGACGACGAGACCTCCCCCCGCAGCCACGACGGCACGCGCGTTGAGGCTCTGCTCACCGTTGCCGATGGGCAGGGGGACATAGGCCGCCGGGAGCCCGACCGCCGTGAGCTCGCACACCGTGTTGGCCCCGGAGCGCGCCACGACGATGTCGGCAGCGGCATACGCCAGCTCCATGTGGTCCGCATAGGGGACGACGACATAGGGTGCGCCACCATCGGACGCGACGGGGAACTCCTTGCCGGCACCGGTCACGTGCAGGACCTGGACCCCCGCCGCACCGAGGAAGCCGACGGCCCCGTGGAAGGCCTCGTTGATGCGCTGCGCACCGAGCGAGCCTCCGGTGACGAGGACGGTCGGCCACTGCGGGTCGAGGCCGAAGTGCGCGAGCGCCTCGGCCCGGCGGGCCTTGCGGTCGAGCAGCGCGATCTCGCGCCGCAACGGCATACCCGTCACGGTCGCACCGGGCAACGGCGTGTCCGGGAAGGTGACGGCGACATGCCTGGCGAAGCGGGAGCCGAGCTTGTTGGCCAGGCCGGGACGGGCGTTCTGCTCATGGACGACGACCGGTATGCCGCGTCGCCGGGCGGCGAGGTAGGCCGGCGTCGACACGTAGCCACCGAAGCCGACGACCACCTGCGCGTCGGCGGAGCCCATGGCGTCGTCCGCGGCCTGGACGGCTCGACGCAGCGAGCCCGGAAGGCGCAGCAACGCGGCCGAGGGCCGGCGCGGCATCGGCACCTTGGGGATGACCTCGAGGTCGTAGCCGCGGGCCGGCACGAGTCGCGCCTCGAGGCCCTCGGCTGTGCCGAGGGCGGTGATGCGGACGTCGGGCTCACGCCGACGCAGGCAGTCGGCGAGGGCGAGCAGCGGCGAGACGTGCCCGGCGGTGCCCCCGCCCGCGAGGACGACCGAACCAAGGCCAGCGGACGTCCCGGTCATGAGCGCGACCCCCGCTTCGGCAGAACGGCGAAGGAGCGCCTGAGGAGGGACGGTCGCGCGGCGAGGGCCTTGGCGCAGCCCGGTTCGGCCCGCGCGAAGGAGAGGAGGATGCCGAGCGCGAGCATGGTCGTCACGAGGGAGGACCCGCCCGAGGAGACGAACGGCAGGGGCACTCCGATGACCGGGAGCAGCCCGATGACGGACCCGACGTTGATCATGGCCTGGACGACGATCCAGCTCATGATGCCGGCCGTGGCGATGCGCACGAAGAAGTCGGAGCTTCGCATCACGAGGCGGTAGCAGGCCAGGGCCAGGACGACGAAGAGGGCGAGCACCATGATCGTGCCGGGCAGGCCCAGCTCCTCGCCGATGATCGCGAAGATGAAGTCGTTGTGCGGCTCGGAGAGCCACTCCCACTTCTCGCGGGACTGGCCCAGGCCCACCCCGGTCCACCCGCCGTCGGCGAGGGCGTAGCGCCCGTGGATCGACTGCCGCGCCATGCCGGTGGGGTCGGTGTCACGGCCCAGCCAGACGTCGAAGCGGCCGAGCCGGTTGGGGCTCGTGATGACGAAGGCCACGGCCATGGCCGCGAAGGCCGCGGCGGACAGCGCGAACCATCGCCCCGGGACGCCTGCGGTGAACATCGCGCCGCCGACCACGGCCGACAGGATGAGGACCGTGCCGAGGTCGTGGCCGAGGAGGACGAGACAGATCGCCAGCATCGCGAGCGGGAAGACGTAGGGGACGAGGGCGTGACCCACCCGGTTGAGCCGCTTGCGCTTGGCCGACAGGATGAGGCCGCCGCTGAGGGCCAGGCCCACCTTGAGCAGCTCTGAGGGCTGCATCGTGAAGACCTTGAAGTCCAGCCAGTTGCGGTTGCCCTGGACGTCGAACCCGAGGGGCGTGAAGACCAGCACCTGGAGGACGAGTGCGGCGCCGACCAACGGCAGCGCCAGCCTCTTCCAGGTCGCCACGGACAGGCGCGACGCGACGACCAGCGCCACCCCGCCGATGATGGCGAAGACGAGCTGGCTGATGAAGATCGAGTAGGCGGTGCCGGAGTCGGTCGCGTTGAGCGAGGTGACCGTCGAGGCGGAGAGCACCATGATGAGGCCGAAGCCGACGAGGATCGAGGTGACACCGGTCAGGACGTAGTACGTCGTGACCGGCCGGTCGAGCCGCTCGAGCCACTCGGCGACGCCGAGACCGCGGCCGCTCCTCGCCGAGCTCTTGGACTCCTTGACCGAACCGGTCGTGCTGCTCACGTGCTCACTCCCCCGAAGCAGCGCGGCGGAGCACCGCCTCGGCGAAGGCGTCTCCGCGTGCGCCGTAGTTGTCGAACATGTCCATCGACGCGGCCGCCGGCGCGAGCAGCACGACGTCGCCCGGCTGAGCGAGCGACGCGGCCTGCGAGACGACGCGATCCATGGCTCCAGTGTCCGTGTCGGCGACGTCGACGACGGGGACATCGGGCGCGTGTCGGGCAAGCGCGTCGGCGATCAGCGCGCGGTCGCGACCGATGAGCACGACCCCCCGCAGACGAGGAGCGGCGGTGCGCACGAGGTCGTCGACGTCGGCTCCCTTGAGGAGCCCTCCGGCGACCCAGACGACCTGCTCGTATGCCGTGAGCGAGGCTGCCGCTGCGTGCGGGTTGGTCGCCTTGGAGTCGTCGACGTAGCGCACCTCGGCCAGGGTGGCGACGTGGGCGATGCGGTGGGCCTCGGGCCGGAAGGAGCGCAGTCCCGCGCGCACGGCAGCGGGCTCGACCCCGTGGGCCCGGGCCAGCGCCGCTGCGGCGAGGGCGTTGGCGACGAGGTGGGGCGCCACGTCCGGCGCGTCGCCGCGCAGGTCCTCGACCGTCGCGAGCTCGGCTGCGGCGTGGCGGCGCTGCTCGACGAAGGCGCGGTCGGCGAGGACGTCACCCACGAGCCCGAGCATCGACGGGGCCGGCGTGCCCAGGGTGAAGCCGACGGCGCGGCACCCGTCCTGGACCTCGGCGTCCTCGACGAGGCGTTCGGTCTGGGGGTCGTCGACGTTGTAGATGCAGGCGACCTGCGTGCCGGAGTAGACCTTGCCCTTGGCGGCGAGGTAGTCCTCATAGCTGCCGTGCCAGTCGACGTGGTCGGGTGCGACGTTGAGGCACACCGAGGCCTGGGGCCGGATCGAGTCCGACCAGTGCAGCTGGAAGCTCGAGAAGCTCGACGGCGATGGCGTCGAAGGGCTGCGGGTCCATGATCGCCTCGAGGATCGGCGTGCCGACGTTGCCGGCGCTGATCGCGCGCTTGCCCGCGGCCCGCAGGATCGAGGTGAGCATCTGGACCGTCGTCGTCTTGCCGTTGGTCCCGGTGACGGTGAGCCACGGCGCCGCCCCCTCGAGGGGGCGCATCCGCCAGGCGAGCTCGACCTCGCCCCAGATCGCGACACCCGCCTTCGCGGCGGCGGCCAGCAGCGGCTGGGTCGGCGGCCATCCCGGGGAGGTGACGACGAGGTCGACCTGCTCGGACGGCATACCGGAGACGTGTTCGGGACCGAAGCGCAGCTCGGCGTCGAGGACCTCGAGGATACGTGCCCGCTCGGCCATGGCCGGCGACGAGTCGCCCGACGAGCCGTCGACGACGACGACGTGAGCACCCCTCTCCAGCAGGGCATCGGCGGCTGCGAAGCCACTGACACCCAGTCCGGCGACGAGGACGCGCAGCCCGGCCCAGTCGGCTTCGCGGTGGGTGAGCCGCTCCAGCCGATCCGTGGTGCCGGCGGTCATGCTGCGCCCACGACCCATTCGGCATAGAAGAGGCCCAGGCCCAGCGCGACGAAGAGACCGGCGATGATCCAGAACCGGATGACGATGGTGACCTCCTGCCAGCCGAGGAGCTCGAAGTGGTGCTGCAGCGGCGCCATCCGGAACACCCGTCTGCCGGTCGCCTTGAACGAGGCCACCTGGATGATGACGGAGAGGGTGATGGTGACGAACAGGCCACCGAGGATGACGACGAGGAACTCGGTGCGGGTGACGATCGCCAGTCCGGCGAGCAGGCCGCCGAGGGCCAGCGACCCCGTGTCGCCCATGAAGATCTTGGCCGGTGAGGCGTTCCACCAGAGGAAGCCGAAGCAGGCGCCCATGGCAGCCGCCGCGACGATGGCGATGTCGAGCGGGTCTCGCACCTCGTAGCACTTGATGCCGACGCCGGCGTCGGTCTGGCAGTTCTGGTTGAACTGCCAGATCCCGATGAGCACGTAGGCCGCGAAGGTCATCACCGACGCGCCGGTGGCCAGGCCGTCGAGGCCGTCGGTGAGGTTCACGCCGTTGCTCGTGCCGGCGATGATGACGTTGGCGAAGAGGATGAAGAGCAGCACGCCGACGATCGTCCCCGCGAAGGCCAGGTCGAGGTTGGTGTCCCGGACGAACGAGATCTTCGTCGAGGCCGGGGTGCGCCCCGAGTCGTTGGGGAACTGCAGGGCGAGGATCGCGAAGATCACGGCCACGGCGGTCTGGCCGGCGAGCTTCTGCTTGGACCGGAGCCCGAGGCTGCGCTGCCTGCTGATCTTGATGTAGTCGTCGAGGAAGCCGACGAGCCCCAGGCCCGCCATGAGGAAGAGCACGAGGACACCGCTCCAGCTGGGCGCCGTCCAGAAGACGAGGTGCGCCATGGCGTAGGCCGACAGGGTCGCGCCGACGATGACGGCGCCCCCCATGGTCGGGGTCCCGCGCTTGGTGTGGTGCGACGTGGGTCCGTCGTCGCGGATGAACTGGCCGTAGCCCTGCTTCACCAGCCACTTGATGAACATGGGGGTGCCGAAGAGCGCGACGACCAGGCTGACCACCGCAGCGACGAGCACGGCCTTCACTGGGGGTCCTCCTGGGTGGTGCGGTTCTCGGTCATCCGTGGGACGGAGGTGAGTCTGTCTCCGAGCCACCGTAGACCTGCATCTCGGCTCGACTTGAACAACACGACGTCGCCTGGCTCGACTTCTGCGCGGAGCAGCGCCTCGGCGGCGTCGGCGTCGAGGACCCAGCGGATCCGGGTGCCCTCGATGGGCGCGATGTCGGCCATCGGGCGGGCGGTCTCGCCGACGACGACGAGCTCGTCGACACCTCGGCGCTGCGCCTCGGCACCGACCTCGGCGTGGTCGGCGTCGGACTCGTCCCCGAGCTCGAGCATCGAGCCGAGGACGGCCCAGGTGCGCCGCCCCTCCCCCATGGACTCGAGCGCCGCGAGGGCGGCTCTCATCGAGTCGGGGTTGGCGTTGTAGGCGTCGTTGACGACGGTCACCCCGTCGGGGCGTTCGGTGACCTCCATGCGCCAGCGGCTGACGATGCCGGCCTCGGCGATCGACGTGGTCGCCGCTCGAAGGGGTATGCCGCATTCCAGGGCTACTGCGAGCACGGCCAGGGCGTTGCCCACATGGTGTCGGCCGACGAGGCGCAGCGCGATGGCGACCTCGCCCGCGGGGGTGATGGCGCGGAAGCTCGCGCGGCCGTCGCTGCCCACGCTGACGTCCTCGGCGCGGACGTCTGAGTCCTCGGCCTCACCGACGAGCACCACCCGGGCATCGGTGCGGGCAGCCATGGCTCGCACGACCGGGTCGTCGGCGTTGAGGACGGCGACGCCGTCGCGGGGCAGGGCCTGCACCAGCTCGGCCTTGGCCGTGGCGATGGCCTCGCGAGAGCCGAACTCGCCGACGTGGGCGGTGCCGACGTTGAGGACGACACCGATGCGGGGTGGTGCGATGCGGGTGAGGTAGTCGATGTGGCCGATGCCCCGGGCGCCCATCTCGACGACGAGGAACCTCGTCTCCGGGGTGACCCGGGTGACGGTGAGCGGCACCCCGACCTCGGAGTTGTAGGAGCCGACCGGTGCGACCGTCGGGGCAGCAGCAGCCAGGACCGTGCCGAGCAGGTCCTTGGTGCTCGTCTTGCCGGACGATCCGGTGATGCCGATGACGGTGAGGTCGGTCGCCCGGTCGAGCACGGCGCGCGAGATGGCGACGAAGGCGGCCTGGACGTCGGCGACGACGACGCAGGGAAGCTCCTGGACAAGGCGGCTCGTGAGCGCAGCGACGGCCCCGTTGTCCCGGGCCGCAGCGACGAACTGGTGGCCGTCCATGGCCTCGCCGATGCGCGCGACGTAGAGACTGCCGGCCTCCGCCTCACGCGAGTCGGTGACGACGGCTCCGGTGATGACGGGTTGCTCAGCGGAGTCCGCGGGGCCGTGGAGCGTGCCGCCGGTGAGGTCGGCGATCTCGGCGAGGGAGAGGGCGATCACGACGACACTCCTTGGTCTTCGAGCGCGGCGCGCAGCTCGTCGCGGTCGTCGAACGGGTGGATGACCCCGGCGATCTCCTGACCGGTCTCGTGACCCTTGCCGACGACCGCGACGACAGACCCCGGACCACCCTCGCGGGCGAGGCGGACGGCCTGCCGGATGGCGTCCCGGCGTCCGTCGACCTCGACGAGGAGGGAGGAAGAGTCGAGGGACCGCGCACCCTCGAGCACGGCGGCACGAATCTGCGCCGCGTCCTCGCCACGCGGGTTGTCGTCGGTGATGACCACGACGTCGGCGATGCCGGCGGCCGCGCGACCCATGCCGTGGCGCTTGCCACGGTCACGGTCCCCGCCGGCCCCGAGCACGACGACGAGGCGGCCGGTCGTCGACGGGCGCAGGGCTGCCAGCGCTGCCTCGACCGCGTCCGGGGTGTGGGCGTAGTCGACGACCGCGAGGAGACCGTCGTCCACGGAGTCGCCGGAGGCAATGACCTTCTCCATCCGACCGGGGACGTGCGGGTCGGTGAGGATCGCCCGCCCGACCGCGTCCGTGTCCTCGCCGAGCAGCAGCAGGGCCACCGCGGCCATGGCCGTGTTGGCCACGTTGAAGTCCCCGGGGAGGGCCGAGCGCAGGTCGAGCTCGATGTCCCTGCCCCGCAGCCGGAATCGCGCCGGCTCGCCGGCGTCGACGCTCACCCTCCAGTCGGCCGACTGGTCCTCGTGCGTCGTCAGGGTCGTCACGGGGACGGCCGACTCCCGTGCCAGACGGCGGCCCCAGTCGTCGTCGACACAGACCAGAGCACGCGCCGATCGCTTGGGCGTGAACAGCTGTGCCTTGGCCGAGAAGTAGTCCTCCATGTCGGCGTGGAAGTCGAGGTGGTCCTGCGAGAGGTTCGTGAAGAGAGCGAGGTCATAGACCACGCCGTCGACGCGGTGCTGGCTCAGCGCGTGGCTGGAGACCTCCATGACGCAGGTGTCGGTGTCGCGCTCCTCCATCACCGCGAGGATGGAGTGGAGATCGGTCGACTCCGGCGTGGTGCGCACGCTCTTGATCCGCTCGTCCCCGATGCGGGTCTCGACCGTGCCGATGAGCCCCGTCCGGTGCCCGAGCACGTCGAGGGCGCCGGCCACGAGGTAGGCCGTCGTCGTCTTGCCGTTGGTGCCCGTGATCCCCACCATCGTGAGCCCCTGGTCGGTCGTGCCATAGATCCTGGCGGCGACCGAACCGAGGACCGACCGGGGGTCCTCCACGACGACCACCGGCAGGTCGACGCCGGCGGCCCGCAGGCGCTCGAGGCCGGCCGCGTCGGTGAGGACGGCGGCCGCGCCCGCCTGCGAGGCCTGCGCCGCGAAGTCGGCGCCGTGGGCCGTCGAACCGGGCAGAGCGGCATACAGGTCGCCGGGTCGCACGGCGCGCGAGTCGAGCGTCACACCGGTGACGAGGAGGTCGTCGGCGTCGAGCCAGCCGTCCGTGGAGGCGCCGACGAGCAGCGCGAGGTCACGCAGGCTCGAGCTGGTCAGGGAGGCGGGTCGGGGTGCAGACACGACCAGTCAGACTACTTGCCGCGACTGCGTGGTTTGTCCCGCAGCGTGTCGGGGTTCGACGCGGCCTCCTGCGGTGTGACCGAGATCTGGATGGGCGCCTTGGTCGTGCCGGTCGGCGGGATCTTGAGCTCCTGCAGCGCGTAGGTCATGACGTCGTGGAAGACGGGGCCCGAGACCGTGCCGCCGTAGATGCTGGCGTTGGGTCGCTGGATGATGACGGCCACGACGATCTCGGGGTCGTCGGCGGGGGCGTAGCCGATGAAGCTCGCCGTCATGCCGCTGTACCGGCCCAGGCTCGGGTCGTAGAAGTCGGCGGTGCCGGTCTTGCCGGCGACGCGGTAGCCGGGGATCTGCGCCTGCGGGGCCGTGCCCTCCCTGGAGACCGCACCCTCCAGCATGGCGTTGACCTGGGTCGCGGTCGCCTCGGAGATGACGCGCGTACCCGGCTTCTTGGCCGCCTTGGTGAGGGTGCCGTTGGCGTCCTTCGTGCCCTGGATGAGGCTCGGTGTCATGCGCATCCCGCCGTTGGCGATGGTCTGGAATACCGAGGCGGCCTGGATGGCGGTGACCGACAGGCCCTGTCCGAACATCACCGTCGAGCGCTGGGTGCCGCTCCACTTCTCTGACGGCGCGAGGAGGCCGGCGGACTCCCCCGGGAAGCCCATGCCGGACTTCGACCCGAGGCCGAACTTGCGGTAGTACTCCTCGAGGCGCTTGGGCTCGAGGGTCTCGCCGATGAGGATGGTGCCGATGTTGCTCGACTCGGCGAGCGCGCCCGCGACCGTGCGGTGGAGGGTCGCGTGGTCGTGGCTGTCCTTGAAGGAGACGTCGAAGCGCTTCATCCGGTTCGGGATGACGACCGGCTGGTCCGGGGTGACTCGCTTGTCCTCGAGGGCAGCCGCCACGGTCATGACCTTGGCGGTGGACCCGGGCTCGAAGACGTCGTTGAGTGCCTTGTTGACCAGGCTCCCCTTGGCACGGCCGATGTCGTTGGGGTCGTAGGTCGGGTAGGACGCCAGGGCGAGGATCTCGCTGGTCTTGGCGTTCATGACCACGGCGGTCCCGGACTGGCCACCCATCTTGGCCATCTGCTGGGCGATGGCGTTCTGGGCGTACCACTGGATGTTGGAGTTCACCGTGAGGGTGACGTCCCCCCCGTCGACGGCCGCGACGCCGCCCTGTCGTCCTCCGGGGATCTTGGAGCCGTTGGGGGCCTTCTCGAAGATCGAGTGGCCCGGGGTGCCCTTGAGTGCCTCGTCCATCATCGACTCGAGACCACCACCGGCAGCCCCGTCGTTGGTGACGAAGCCGACGAGCGAGGCGGAGTTCGGGCCCTGGGGGTAGACCCGCTCGGGCACGGCCTCGGCCGAGTCCTTGTAGATGCCCGGGATGCCGAGCTTGGCGATCTTGCGCCAGGTCAACGGGCTCACCTTGCGGTCGAGGACCTGGTAACGGCCCGTGCCGCCCAGCTTGGAGCGCAGGTCGTCGACGCTGCGACCGAGCAGGGGTGACAGCGCCGTGGCGGCGAGGTCGACGGCGGCCGCGCTCGTCGCGGGGCTGCATGCCTTCTTGTCCTTCTGCCGGTAGGTGCAGACGGCCGTCGGGTCCGCGACGACGGTCTCGCGGGCCCGGCTGGACGCGAGCACGACACCGTCGGAGGACATGATCTTGCCGCGCAGCGCCGGGATCTGGACCTTCTCGGTGCGCTGCTCGAGCGCCTCCGCGGCGACGGCCGACGAGTCGAAGCCCTGGATGCGGAGCAGCTGGGCGGCGAAGATGCTGAAGACGAACAGGGTGGCCACGGTCAGTCCGCGCATGCGGCGGCGCGGGTTGCCCGGAGGCTTGGGGGGGCGGGCAGGCCCCCTGCGAGCAGCAGGGCGGCGACGCGTGGGTGTCGTGGTGCGGGGCTTGCGCGGCCCGGCCGGTCGACCGGTCGGCTGCGCCTTGGACGACGCAGCGACCCTGGCCGACGGCGCGCCCTTGGCCGCAGAGGCGCGCTTGGCGGGGGTCTGGCGCTTGCTGGCAGGCCGGCCGGACGGGACGCGACCCGATGGCGACGCAGCCGAGCGGCGAGGGTCACGTCCCCGCGATGGCGGCTGGGGCGGCGTCCGCGGCGTCCGGGGGGTCACGGGGTCGAGGTGGCGGTGGGACGAGCCGCCTGGCTCGGTGAGGTCGAGGCATCGGTCCCGACCGACGGCTCGGGCCCGGCGTCGGTGGGCGCAGCCTTCGACCTGCGGGTCGACGTCGTCGAGCTCGTCACCCCGGTGCGCGAGTCGACGCTCGTGGTCGTGACCTCGATGTTGGCCCCCTTCGTCGTCGTCACCTTCGTGGTCGTCACCGTGCCCACCGTCTTGACCGTGGTCTTCGGGGTCGTGGAGGGGCGCGCGGCTTCGGCTGCCGAGTTGCCCTGTGTGGCAACAGTAAATTTCTTCTTGGCGTCAGCCGGGACCGCCACGCCGAGGACCTTGCCGTCACTGAGGCGGAGGAAGGCAGCACTGGTGGACGGCACCATGCCCATGTCGATCGCCCGCTGGGCGAGCACGGCCGGCGCGCTCTGCGCGTCGATCGCGTGACTGAGCTCCTCCTCGGCCGCGGCAAGCTCGTTGGACGTGTCCTGGAGGTCGCCGAGGACGAAGGAGCCCTTGGCCATGGCCGTGTTGAGCATGAGCACGCCGAGCAGGCCCGCGACGAGCAGGGCGAGGCAGGCGGCCACGAACCCCGGCTGCCCCTGCTGCGGCTGCTCGCGCACGACCCTCAGCGGACGCGGGCGGGCGGTCCTCGGTGCGGTGCGAGGCGCGGAGCGGTTGAGTGGACGGGCCGCGGTCTGGGTCATCGCCGGGCTCCCTTCGTGAGACGAGTGCGTTCTGCGACCCGCAGTCGTGCCGACGCGGATCGGGGGTTCGTGGACTGCTCGCTCGCCGAGGGCTCCTCGGCGCCTCGGGTGAGCAGGCGGAGGTATGCCGCGTGCTCCGGGAGCTCGACGGGGATACCGGGAGGGGTGCTCGAGGTCGCACCCGCGGCGAGCGCACGCTTGGTGATGCGGTCCTCGAGCGAGTGGTAGGACAGGACGGCGATCCGCCCGCCGACGGCCAGCACGTCGATGGAGGCGCCGACGGCGCGCTGCCAGGCGCCGAGCTCGTCGTTGACCTCGATGCGCAGGGCCTGGAAGGTGCGCTTGGCCGGGTGGCCGCCGGTGCGTTGGGACGCGGCCGGCACGGCGGTCCGCAGGAGCTCCACGAGGCGGGCCGACCGGGTGAACGGCTCGACCTCGCGCTCGCGGACGATCGCCGAGACGATGCGCTTGGCGAACCGCTCCTCGCCGAAGTCCCGCAGGATCCGCAGGAGGTCGGCGGGCGCGTAGGTGTTGAGGACCTCGGCGGCGGTGATGCCGCTCCCCTGGTCCATGCGCATGTCGAGCGGCGCGTCCTGGGCGTAGGCGAACCCGCGGTCCGCTTCGTCGAGCTGGAGCGAGGAGACCCCGAGGTCGAAGAGCACGGCCTGGACCTCGCGCAGGCCGAGGTCGGCCACGACGCCGCCGATCTCGTCATAGACGGCGTGCACGCCACGGAAGCGCCTCCCGAAGCCGGCCAGCCGCTCGCCCGCGAGCGCCAGGGCCTCCTCGTCACGGTCGATGCCGATGACGGTCGCCTCGGGGCAGGCCTCGAGGAAGGCCTGCGCGTGGCCCCCCATCCCCAGCGTGCCGTCGACAAGGACTGACCCCGGCGCTGAGAGGGCCGGGGCGAGGAGGTCGACGATGCGGTCGCGGAGCACGGGAACGTGCCGCTGTTCGGCGGCTCCCCGTGACGACATCTCGAACTCCTTCTGGTGGTGACGTGCTCTGGGCTGGGGTGGAGCTGGCGGGTCTGATCCGTCGGGTGGTGATCGCTTCCCCGGCTCCTGGTCCCCATCCGTCCGGGGCCCGGCACGGGGGAAGTCGTGTCGGGAGTCCGGTCGGCTGGAGGCCGGGAGCCGGGGTGGATCACATGAGTCCGGGGATGACCTCCTCGGACTGCTCGGAGTAGGCCTGCTCCGTGCTGGCGAGGTAGGCGTTCCAGGCGTCGGTGTCCCAGACCTCGACGCGGGACCCGGTGCCGATGACGGTGCACTCGCGGGTGAGGCCGGCGTACTGGCGCAGGTGCGCCGGGACCGTGACCCGTCCCTGCTTGTCGGGGATCTCGTCGCTGGCTCCGGAGAGGAAGACGCGGATGTAGTCGCGGACCGCGCGGTTCGTGGTCGGCGCCTCCTGCATCTGCTGGGTCACCTTGGTGAACTCGTCCATCGGGAAGACATAGAGGCAGCGCTCCTGCCCGCGCGTCACGACGAGGCCGGTCGAGAGGCGCTCCCGGAACTTCGCCGGAAGGAACAGGCGCCCCTTGTCGTCGAGGCGAGGCGTGTGCGTTCCGAGGAACACCGCGCTCACCTCCCCACTTCGTCTCGACCCCGGGGCGACACTTCTCTCCGGTTTCCCCCACTTTACTCCACCCACCTCCGAAATCAAGTCGTTATGAAGCTTCCGACCCGGTTAATTCGCAGGTCAGAGGCGGTGGTGCAAAGTGGGGCAATCCGCGCGTGTCCGGAGCTGACATCGGCAGCGAGGCACCCGGCATACGCCGGTATGCCGGGTGCCCACCGCCCGCTCAACCTGCGAGCCCGCTGTGAACCCCGCTTTTCACGCCCTGGCGCCTACCCGGGTGGGGCAATGTGGGGCAAGATCGAAACCCCCGTTGCGCACGGCACGGGACCAGCCATTCCAGGAGCCACCGGTGTCGACACACGACGAGGTCCACCAGACCCACGAGCAGCGACGCGTCGACGTGAGCGCTCCTCGCACGGGAGCCGCACTGGACCAGGTCCTCCAGGTCGCGAGCTCGCTGCAGACCGCCATGAACACGGTCATCGAGGGCAAGCCGGCCGCCGTGCGCACCGCCGTCACCGCCCTGCTCGCCGAGGGCCACCTGCTCATCGAGGACGTGCCGGGTGTCGGCAAGACCATGCTGGCCAAGACCCTCGGCCGCTGCATCGACGCCTCGGTGCGCCGCGTCCAGTTCACACCCGACCTCCTGCCGAGCGACATCACCGGTGTCAGCGTCTACAACCAGGACGTGCGGGACTTCGAGTTCCGCCCGGGCGCGATCTTCGCCAACGTCGTCGTCGGTGACGAGATCAACCGGGCGTCGCCCAAGACCCAGTCCGCGCTGCTCGAGTCGATGGAGGAGTCCCAGGTCACCGTCGACGGCACCACCTATGCCCTGCCGAGGCCGTTCATGGTCCTCGCGACCCAGAACCCCATCGAGATGGAGGGCACCTACCCCCTCCCCGAGGCTCAGCGCGACCGCTTCATGGCCCGCATCTCGATGGGCTACCCCTCGGCCCGCAGCGAGGTCGACATGCTCGACCAGCACGGCGGCAGGTCACCGCTCGACGACCTGCACCCCGTCACCGACGCCGCCACCGTCACGCAGATGATCGAGGCGGTGCGGTCGGTGCACGCGTCACAGGCCCTCAAGCAGTACGTCGTCGACGTCACGCAGGCCACCCGGTCGAGCTCGGCGTTGCGCCTCGGTGCCTCGCCCCGCGCGAGCCTGCACCTCCTGCGCGCGAGCCGGGCCCACGCCGCCCTGGCCGGCCGCGACCACGTCCTCCCGGACGACGTGCAGTCCATGACGATCCCGGTCCTCGCCCACCGCCTCATGCTCACCGGCGAGAGCCAGCTCGCGCACCGCTCGGCGGCCGACGTGCTCACAGACCTGCTCCAGCGCGTGCGCGTGCCGGCACCGACACGCTGAGGAGGGTCCATGCGTCGGTTCCGTGACTCCCTGACGACGCGAGGAGCCGCCTTCCTCGCCTCGGGGCTCGTGCTCGTCCTCGCGGGTCTCGCCCTCGGTCAGCACGACCTCAGCCGGATCGGGACGGCCCTCTGCGCCCTGCCCGCCCTGGCGGGGCTCATGGGCCGGCGCCACGACCTCGGCCTCGTCGTCGACCGGGAGGCACGCCCTTCCCGGCTCACCATCGACGAGCCCGCGGTCGTCCAGATGACGATCTCCAACCCGTCACAGACCCGCTCGCCGCTGCTCTTCGCCGAGGAACATCTCGACTACTCGCTGGGCGATCGTCCGCGCTTCGTCATCCCCGCGCTGTCCTCCGGTGCCTCGACCCACGTGGAGTATGCCGTCCGTGCCCACGCCCGCGGCGCCCACCGCCTGGGGCCGCTGGGTGTGCGCGTCCAGGACCCCTTCGGGCTGACGATGCGCCACGCGTCACTGAGCAGCCACGACGAGCTGCTCGTCCTGCCCCGGATCATCAGTCTGTCCGACGGGCGAGCCCTCGGGCGCGGACTCGGCGCCGAGGGGTCGGTCCCGCACCGGGTCGCCCTGCACGGTGAGGACGACCAGTCCATCCGCGAGTACCGCGATGGTGACGACCTGCGCCGCATCCACTGGCCGGCGACCGCCCGCACCGGCGACCTCATGGTGCGCCAGGAGGATCGGCCGGCCAAGCGACGGGCGGTCGTCATCCTCGACACCCGTGCCCGGGCGCACGGTGGCAAGGGACCCTCCAGCTCGCTCGAGTGGGCCGTGACGATGGCCGCCTCCGCCGTGACCCACCTCCTCCACCAGGGCTTCGCCGTCCACCTGCTCACCCCTGACGCCAGCCAGGAGTCGGGGGTGCTCGAGGACTCCGACCTCGACCGCGCCCTCGAGACGCTCGCCCGCACCGTCCCGACCGACGAGTCCGGGATCGGCGGCCTCCTGCACGCCGCCAGCGGGGCAACGGCGCAGGGTGGCCTCATCGTCGCGCTCGTCGGGGCGGTCGACGACGACGCCGCCCGAGCCCTGGCCTCGCTGCGGCAGCCCGGTGGGCCCGGGCTGTCGTTCGTCATCGACGCGGCGGCCTTCCACGGGTCGGGTTCGGGTCGTCGGGCCGCGGACCTCGAGGCCGGCGCCACCACGGCCTCCCTCTCCGGAGCCGGCTGGTCGGTGCTCTCCGTCGCTCCCGGGCTCGAGGTGGCGGACGCGTGGGCGACCGTCGCCGGCTCGCGCAGCCTGGTCGGTGCGCGATGAACCGGGTCCGCCCGGTCGAGACCCTGCTCGCCTCGCTCGCCAGCTTCACCGTGGCGCTGCCGCTGCTCACCCTCTTCGACGCCAACACGTGGGTCCGGCCGGCTGTCGTCGTCATCGCCACCATCGCCCTCGTGGGCCTCGGTCTGCGAGCCCTCGTCCTGTCCGCCTGGGCGGTGATCCTCGGGCAGCTCCTCGCCGGGTTCCTCGCCGTCTGCTGGATGCACGGGCAGGGTCACCTCTACGGCGGCGTGCTTCCCGGTCCCGACACGGTCACCTCGCTCGGCATCCTCCTGGGCGAGGCCGGCCAGACGGTCATGGCCTTCTCGGCGCCGGTCCCCACCGAGCGCGGGATCGTCGTGGCCATCACCATCCTCATCGGCGCGACGGCCCTCGTCGTCGACGCGGTCGCGGTGACCCTGCGCTCGCCCGCCCTCGCCGGTCTCGCGCTGCTCACGGCATACCTCGTCTCGGCCACGAACTCCGGTGACGGACTCTCGTGGAGATACTTCGTGCTCCCCGTGGGGTTCTGGCTCGCCCTCCTCGCGACCCAGGGCATCGGCACGGTCCGCCGATGGAGCACTGCGGTGCCGCGCGGCCGGGACGGCGAGGACCACGACCCAGTCCTCGGCGTCGCCGGCACTGCCCGGCTCCTCGGTGCCGGCACCCTGGCGCTCGCGGTCGTGATGCCCATGGTGGTGCCGCACCTGCCGACGACGTTCCTCGCCGACGGGCTCGGCCGCGCCGACAACTCCCGCGGTGGTGGAGCCATCACGCTCAACACCACCGTCGACCTGCGCCGGTCGCTCGAGGACCAGTCGCAGTCCCCCGTCATCAGCTACAAGACGACGTCGAGCGCGCCCGACCCCCTGCGGGTCGGCATCCTCACGGACTACCGGGGCGGCGAGTGGAGCACTCGCTTCAACACCAACCGGCCCCTCGCCGGGGGCCCACAGGCTCCCGACGCCGATCCCTCGATCAAGCGGACCACCGTCGAGGTCACGGTCGAGGAGAATCGGCTCCAGGCGCCCCAGATCGCGCTGCCCACACCGCTGCTCAACGTCGACGTCGGCGAGGTGGCCCTGCGGACCAACTTCGCCGGCAGCATCGCGGTCGACCGCAACGTCGAGGAGTACACCGCGACCTACGGCCAGCTCACCCCTGAGGCGAGCAACTTCTCCAGCGAGGGGCCGCGCCCTCGCGGGTGGGACGAGGGCGTCTACAACGAGCTCGACGGCGAGAGCCTCAGCCGGCTCACCGAGCTCGTCGACAGCGTCGTGCCCTCGGACGCCACCCCCCTCGAGACCGCCCGGCTCCTCCAGGCCCACTTCCGCAGCACCCAGTACACCTACTCCCTGCAGCTGCCCACTCCGACCGACCCCGCCTCCGGCCGCACGATGATGTCGGACCCGCTGTCGAACTTCCTCGTGTCCCGCACCGGCTACTGCGTGCAGTTCGCGTCGGCGTTCATCATGGCGGCACGCGTCAAGGGCATCCCGGCGCGGATGGCGATCGGCTTCCTCCCCGGCACCTTCTCCAACGGCTCCTACACCGTGCGCTCCGCGGACGCCCACGCCTGGCCCGAGCTCTGGTTCCCCGACCTGGGCTGGACCCGCTTCGAGCCGACGCCGGGCGTGCGGACCGGAGGCGCCCCCGTCTACAGCCTCATCCCTTCGGAGTCCAACCCCTCGGCATCGGCGACGCCGACACCGACCGCGGCCACACCGACACCGTCGGCGTCGCAGCGCCCGGACGGCGACCCCGGCCTCGTGGAGGACACCACCACCGCGTCCGGCGGTCCGATCACCTGGCTCGGCGACCACGCGCTGACACTCCTCGCCGCACTTGCGGTCGTGCTGTCGCTCCTCCTGCTGCCCGTGGCGGCGTGGCTGCGGCGACGACGGCTCCGGGTCGCGGCCCGCGACGACGCCGAGCGGGTCGAGGCCGACTGGGCCTCACTCATCTCACGGCTCGGCGACATCGGCATCGCTCCTCCGGACGGCAGCACCCCACGTCAGGCGGGCGCCCGGCTCACCCACGACGCCATCCTGTCGGGCGAGTCCAAGGAGGCGATGGGCCGCATCGTGGCGACCGTCGAGCAGGCCCGCTACGCGCCCCCACGGACGCAGATCCCCGACGTCAGCGCCGACACCCACACGGTGTGGAGGGCCGCGGTCTCCGCCCGCCAACGCAGCGACCAGCTGCGGGCCTACCTCGTCCCCGGCGACGGCGTGCGCCAGTGGGCCGCCGCCAAGGATGCCGTGCTCGCGTGGCCCCGAGGGGCATGGTCGCGCCTTCGCCGCGACTGACGAACCCGCTCCAGACGCACGTATGCCGCGCACCCGACACGGGCACGCGGCATACGTTGCGTTGGTGGTGTGCTGAGACTCAGTCCAGGTAGTCGCGCAGCGCCTGGCTGCGGCTGGGGTGACGCAGCTTGCTCATCGTCTTGGACTCGATCTGACGGATCCGCTCGCGGGTCACGCCGTAGACCTTGCCGATCTCGTCGAGGGTCTTCGGCTGACCGTCGGTGAGACCGAAGCGCATCGAGACGACACCTGCCTCGCGCTCGGAGAGCGTGTCGAGGACCGAGTGCAGCTGCTCCTGGAGGAGCGTGAAGCTCACGGCGTCGGCGGGGACGACGGCTTCGGAGTCCTCGATGAGGTCACCGAACTCGCTGTCGCCGTCCTCGCCGAGGGGGGTGTGCAGGGAGATCGGCTCGCGGCCGTACTTCTGCACCTCGACGACCTTCTCGGGCGTCATGTCGAGCTCGATCGCGAGCTCTTCGGGCGTGGGTTCGCGACCCAGGTCCTGGAGCATCTGGCGCTGGACGCGGGCCAGCTTGTTGATGACCTCGACCATGTGGACCGGGATGCGGATCGTGCGGGCCTGGTCGGCCATGGCGCGGGTGATGGCCTGACGGATCCACCACGTCGCGTAGGTCGAGAACTTGTAGCCCTTGGTGTAGTCGAACTTCTCGACCGCACGGATGAGGCCGAGGTTGCCCTCCTGGATGAGGTCGAGGAAGAGCATGCCGCGACCGGTGTAGCGCTTGGCCAGCGAGACGACGAGACGCAGGTTGGCCTCGAGCAGGTGGTTCTTGGCGTTCTTGCCGTCCTGGGCGATCCACCACAGCTCGCGCTTGAGCTTCATGTCGATCTTGTCGCCGGAGTTCAGGCGTTCCTCACCGAAGAGGCCGGCTTCGATGCGCTTGGCGAGCTCGACCTCCTGCTCGGCGTTGAGGAGGGCGACCTTGCCGATCTGCTTGAGGTAGTCCTTGACCGGGTCGGCCGTCGCGCCGGCGGTGACGACCTGCTGGACGGGTGCGTCCTCCTCGTCGTCGTCGCGCAGCACGAAGCCACCGGCGGCCACGGGCTCGGGCGTGTCCTTGGCCGTCTTGTCCTCGGCGTCGTCGCCCTCCTCGGTCTCGGGCGCCTCGACGCTCTCGGCCTGGGCGGCGGCGTCGGCCTTGGCGGCGGCGACCTTCTTGGCCGCTGCCTTCTTGGCCGCGGCCTTGGTCGCGGGGGCTGCGGCGGCCGAAGCCGCCTCCTTGGTCGTCGTCGCCTTGGCGGCGGCGGCCTTCTTGGCCGGGGTTGCCTTGGTTGTCGTCACCGGCGCGGCCTTCCTGGCGGATGCAGAGGCCGTCGTTGCGGGACCGGCCTCCTCACCAGCGGCCTTGGCGGCAGCGGTCTTGGCGGCAGCGGTCTTGGGCGCGGCGGCCTTGGTGGCAGCAGGCTTGGTCGCAGTGGACTTGGCGGGTGCAGCCTTCTTGGCGGCGGCAGCCTTCTTCGTCGTCGCGGTGGTGGTCTTGCTGGCCGAGGCCTTGGTGGCGGCCACGGCCCGGTCCGGCAGCGTCATGCTGACCTGGATGCCCTGCGCTGCCAGTGCCGTCAGCACGATGCGACCGCGGTTGGCCTTCACGCCGGCCGCGTGGATGGCCTGGGCCACCTGCTCACCCGTCACCTGTCCCGTCGTGTGTCCGGTGCGGACGAGGTCCTGCAGAGCCGGGTGGCTGAACTCGGAGGGGAGGGGCATCTCGGAGGCGTTCGTGGGCACAGGCGACACCGACAACCTTTCGTCACGGGGAGCGCACGGTGATGCTCACGCTCGGGCGGAGCACTGACCGGCTGGTCGAGTTTGTGCACTCTCTGACGTGATCCGTAGGGGTGAGGATCGGCCGTTGCTTGGAGGGTGCCTTTACATTATAAATCGCCGCGGCCCTCATCCCTATTCCATGGGGCCGCGGCGATTCGTCCACGTGCGCTCGCACCGCCCGTTGAGGCGGTTTCCTCCCGCTCGAGGCAGGTGCGGTGTGGGGGTCGGTCAGCTCTTGACGGCGAGCACCGGGCACGGCGCGTCGAGCAGGATCCGCTGGGCGTTGGAGCCCAGGATCAGCTTGCCCACGGGAGTGCGGCGACGCAGTCCGATGACGATGAGCTGGGCACCGACCTCGTCGGCGACTGCGAGGAGGTCCTCGGCGGGCTCGTTGCCGCGCACCAGCTGACGCACCTCGACGTCGACCCCCTTGCCCTTGAGGTCCTCGCCGAGCGTCGTGAGCTCACTGCCGTCGCTGGACCCGTCACGGTCGGAGTTGATGATGACGAGGTTGGTCTTGCGCAGGAGCGCTTCCTCGCCGGCACGAGCCAACGCGGCCGCGCCCTCCTTGGTCGGGATGTATCCCACGACGATGGCCACGAGTTCCTCCTTGTCAGCAGGTCAGCCCGCTCGGGCTCTTGCTGGGACCGTACCGGAGATTGTGACGCTTGACACGGGGCGCGACGGCGAGCCTTGGAGCCGGTCCCCCGGCGCTCTGCCGCTCAGCGGACCGGCTCACCACCGAGCGCCTCGCGGATGATCTCGCCGACCCTGCCGATCTCGATGAGGAAACCGTCATGACCGAAACGCGACGGGATGTGCCGGAGCGTCGTGCCCGGACGAAGGGCCGCGATCTCGTCGGAGAGGCGTGCGGGGTAGAGCCGGTCCGTGTCGACCCCCGCGACGACGAGGTGGCCGGCGAAGGCCGCGAGCGCGGCACCCACTCCGCCGCGGTCCCGCCCGACGTCGTGGCTGTTCATGGCCTCGCTGAGGACGAGGTAGGAGTTGGCGTCGAAGCGGGCACCGAGCTTGCCCGCGTGGTGGTCGAGGTAGGACTCGACGGCGAACCGGCCGGTGCGGCCGTCGCTGCCCAGTGGCTCCTCACCCAGCTGCGCCTCACGACCGAACCGCTCGGCGAGCTCGCCCTCGTGCCGATAGGTGACGTGGGCGATCCGACGGGCGATGCCGAGTCCGTCGAGAGGCGCGACACCGTGCTCGTAGTAGTCCCCGCCGTGGAACCGGGGATCGGCGCGAATTGCGAGCAGCTGCGGTTGGCACCAGGCGATCTGGTCGGCCGTGGCGTATGCCGTGGAGGCCAGCACGATGCACGTGTCGACCCGCTGCGGGTGGGTCGTCGCCCACTCGATGGCGCGCATCCCACCCATGGACCCACCGAGCACCCCGGCCCAGCGGTCGATGCCGAGACGGTCGGCGAGCCGAGCCTCGACGGTGACCTGGTCGCGGATGGTGATGGCCGGGAACCGTGCGCCCCACGGTCGCCCGTCGGGGGCCTCGCTCGACGGCCCCGTCGTGCCCTGGCAGCCTCCGAGGACGTTGCTCGAGACGACGAAGAACCTGCGGGTGTCGAGAGGTCGTCCGGGGCCCACGAGCCCGTCCCACCACCCGGGTGTCGCGTGCCCGGGACCGGCGGGCCCCTCGACGTGGGCGTCGCCGGTGAGGGCGTGCTCGACCAGGACGGCGTTGTCGCCCGCCTCGTTGAGCGTGCCCCAGGTCTCGTACGCGACCGTGACGTCCGGCAGCGACCCACCACGTTCCAGAGCGACGGGACCGACACCCGCGAACTTGCGGTCTCCGGGATGGTCACCGGGGCGCCAGAACGACGCCGTCGGGAGGTCGGTGATGGTCATCAGGCTGTGCTCCTCGGATCGCGCTTGCCCGCCGGAGTTCGGCAGGGCCGTGTCTTCACCCGGGGCACCCCACCGCGAGGAGGGTTGCCGCCCAGCAAGCCGGGGCTTGTCGCTGGGACTCATGACCTTGGGCACGAGTCTAGAACCGGGGACACCCGTGGGGACAGCCTGTCCGCAGCGTGAGAGGTCATCGCACGCGCCGACACGGCCCCGGCCCCCACGCGTCCCGAGCCACGCGGTGACTCACGACCGGCAGTGAGGCGCCGGGCGGTCACGCGGCCAGGTCGGTCCACGCGTGGCGCGGTCGCATCTGGAACTCGACCATCCGGCCGAGGTAGCGCGCCAGGGTGTAGCCCGGCTCCACGCGCAGTGCTCGCCCCACCGCGTCACCGGCGGTCGACCCGTTGCCGATCCCCCAGGCCACGCAGGCGGAGACCGTGCAGATCGCCGCAGCCTCGTGGGACCAGTCGTCAGGCACCCGCGTGCCGAGCCGGAGCAAGCGTCGCAACACCGTCTGGGAGCGCTCCGACGTCGTCGCCGGGCCGTCCTCGACGTGCTCCACGAGAAGGTCGCGTGACTTGTCGTCGACCTGGTCGAGCGGGAACATCACCGGGGACATCCAGGCGATGAGGGCGTCCCGCCACTGCTTGTTGACGAGGGAACGGGTCATGAGGGCCACGTCGGCGTCGGACGCCCCGAAGGTGTCGCCGCGCTCCCCCTCGGGCGCGAGCACCCGGGCCCAGAGGTGGGGGACGCGGTCGACATCCCCGATCCAGTCCGCGGCGCGCGCCCTCGCCTCGGCGACCTCGTCAGCGAGGCCCGGGGTGTCCACGTCGTCCGGGTCGATCTCGAGCACACCCTCGGGGTCGATCCGCGACACGACGTCCTCCCACAGCTCCTCGAGCGCGTCACCAACCCCCGAGCCGGCCGACAGGTCCTCGGCGACGAGGTCGCTCAGAGCGTCGCGACCGGGCAACGGCGCGCTGCCACGGGCGATGAACTCGGCGACCGCGGGCACGCACGCTTCGTCGGCCATTGCGTGACCGTCGAGGTGCTCGCGCCGGATCGCGTCGAGGGAGCCCTGCGGCCGGCAGCACCAGCCCCACCACCGGCCCCCGCGCACGACGACGTGGTCGATGAGCTGGACGCCGGCGTCGAGCAGGCCGTGGTGGAGGGCGTGCATGAGGGACCGCGACTCGCCGGGCACGGACTCGTAGCCGACGAGCATCGCCAGCTCCGGCCCGACCCGAAGGAGGCTGTCGAGGACGCCTGCGGCCACGCCCTCGACGTCACGCTCGGAGGGGAGGTCGGTGCGGGCCACGGGCCCGACGATCTTGTCGGTCACCATGAGGATGGCGACGCAGTCTTCGAGGCGGTAGCCGAGCTGGTGCGGCAGGACAGCAAGCAGCTCGTCGGTGGTGGAGATCTTCACTGAGGTCATGACCCCAGCGTCTTCAGGGACCCGGGATCCCGGGAAGCCTCAGTTCAGGCGTCTGTGGACAACGCGGCATACCGAATCGGCTTGTGGACAGCCCTCACGCACGAGGCGACGACGAACCGCCACGCCCGTCGTCGACGACTTCGCCGGGCACGGCATCCTGTCCGGCGCCGTGGCCCGAGCCGCGACCTGTCGACCGCTCCCACGCGAGGAACTCCTCGGTCTCGGTGACGAGCTGCGCCGCGAGCCAGGAACCGACCACCGCGTCGTCGGCGAGGCCGAACGCGCCCAGGATTCCCTCGGGCAGGAGGTCGACGGGTGAGACGAGGTAGCCCGCTGCGCCGAGGATCATGAGGAGCCGGCCGACGGAGGTGCCGGTGTACTCGCCGGAACGCACGGCCTTGAGCAGGCGCGGAACGGCCTGCGCCCGCTCGACCATGGACGGGCCGCCGGGGCGGGTCGCGATGCGCACGGCCGTCGCGAGGCTCCTGAACGTGGCCACCTTCGAAGCCATCGCCATGGTCAGACCCCCGTGATCTGCGCCGTCGCCGGCGGGAACTCGCGACGGGCGTTGTCGGCGATCCGGTTGAGCAGCCAGCCATCGAGCCCCGCGCCCACGACGCCACCGATGAGCGGCACGTTGCGACCGAAGCGGCTGAACGTCTTCTTGCCGGCGGTGGACAGGAGCCGGAAGCCGACCGCCTTGTTGACGACCATGAGGGCCGGGCCGGGAAGCCGCTGAGCCGCCAGGTTGGTCATGCGGCCGGCCGGCGCGACCATGCCGGCCTTGGCGAGCAGGTCGTCGGCATCGGCACCGACGAGGGTGAGGAGGACGGCCGTGCGGACCTGCTGCTGGGCGATGTCATGGCCCCGCAGCGACGCGACGGCGCCGGTCATCCGGGTGGCGATGAGATAGAAGCCGAGCACGTTGGCCGGCAGCGACACGGGCAACGTGATGAAGCCGCCGAGGCTGGTGACGAACCCGCCCGCCGCGGCGAGCTTGAGGTGGCTCTTGATGACGCTGTCCACGGCCTTGTCGACGTTGCCGCCGCTCTTCTTGAGGGCGCCCGCCGCGACCGTGGCCGCCGAGTCGAACGGCCCCTTGCCGTCGATGCCGCTGTCGAGGAGGTTCTCGACGAGCTTGGCGGCGTTGTTGCCGATGAATCCTTGGTCCTTGGGCGCGTCCTGGGCCTGCTCGAGCGCCGACCTGGTCTGCGCGAGCTGGCCCTTGGCGTCCCGGGCGTCGTCCTTGCCGAATCCGAAGAGTCCCATGGTGACCTCCTGTGGCGCGCCCGGTCCGACCGAGCCGCCGTAGCGGTGCTGTCACCACCGATCCTGCCACGTCAGAGCGGGTGCGCCGCTCTGCGCCGAGGGTGTCACCGACCTCACCTAGGCTGCCGCCCATGGCAACCCCCGGCGCAGGCGTCGACCTCGTCGCCGTCGTGGTCCATGACGGACGAGCCGCTCTCGTGGGTGCCGACGGGCGCCGGGCGGGTTCGGTCCAGGAGGTCGCCGGCGCCATGGCCGCCGCGGAGTCGACGTCCCGACCGCGGTGGGTCTGGTGGTCCGCTGCGTATGCCGGACGGCTGGTTGCCGCTGCCGGCTCACCCCTCGCTCGGGCCTGGGACCTTGCCGAGGCCCACCGGATCCTGCACGGCGGGTGGAAGGCCGAGCCCGGCCGCGTGTGGGCGGGGGCACACGGCATACCCGTCGAGACGATGCCGGCACCCTCGGGAGGCGACCTCTTCGACTTCACCGGCGCCGACGGCATCGGCCCGGAGGAGCTCGTGCGCAGTGACGGGCACGTGCGCGCCGATGCGGCCACGGGCTGGTTGGAGACCGACGAGCGGCTGCTGCGGTGGGCCGAGGCTGCGCTCGAATGCGCTGTGCGACAGCGGGATCGGGCAGAGTCACTGGGTTCGCGCATCGTGGGGACGATCCACTCGGAGTCCGCTGCGGCGCTGCTGTGCCTCGAGCTGGAGGCGGGCGGTCTGCCGGTGGACCGCGTCGTGATGGAGCGGCTCATCGGGGAGTTCGCCGGCCCGCGGGCGTCGTCGGAGGAGGCTGCCGCTGCCGGACGTCGCGAGCGGGACGCCGAGGTGCTGAAGCACGTGCCGGGGCGCGAGTCGACCGACCTGCGCAACCCGGTGCAGGTGCGCGACATGCTCGCCGGGGTCGGCGTGGACGTGCCCAACACGCGCAAGTGGGTGCTCGACGCCTATCGGCACGCGCACCCCGTCGTCGACGCACTGCTCGCCTGGCGCAAGGCCGAACGCATCGCCACGACCTACGGCTACCGGTGGCTGGACCTGTGCGTCGGGCCGGACGACCGGCTGCGAGGTGGGTGGACGGCGAGCGACGGGGCGGCGGGCAGGATGACGGCCGAGAACGGCCTCCACAATCTCCCGGCGGCGCTGCGGTCAGGGGTGGCGGCGCACCCGGGGCACGTGTTCGTCCGGGCCGACCTGGGGCAGATAGAGCCCCGCGTGCTGGCGGTCGTGTCGGGTGACCCCGCCTTCGCCGAGGCGACTCGCGCCGACGACCTCTACGCGCCGGTGGCGTCCCGGCTCGGGGTGGAGCGTCCCGTCGCCAAGATCGCGGTGCTGGCGGCGATGTACGGCCAGCGTTCGGGGGCGGCCGGCGAGGCGCTCAAGGGGCTGGAGCGGGCCTATCCGGTGGCCATGGGGCTGCTCGACCGCGCCTACGACACCGGGGTGCGCGGTGACCCGTTGCGCACGTTCGGGGGCCGGCTCATCCCCACAGGACGCTTCCTCGCGCAGTCCCCGGTGGGGACGAACCCGGCGCTGGACGCAGCGCGGGGCCGGTTCGCACGCAACGCGATCATCCAGGGCGCCGCGGCCGAGCTCTTCAAGGCGTGGGCCGCGACGGTGCGGGCCCTGGGTGCGCCGCTCGGCGCGCAGATCGTGCTGTGCCTGCACGACGAGCTGCTCGTGCACGCGCCTCAGTCGCGGGCCGACGAGGTGGCGGCGGTGGTCGACCAGGCGCTGGCGGACGCGTCCCGGCGGTGGGCTGCCGGTGCGCCGGTGCGGTTCGTCGCCGACACCTCGGTCATCGCGCGCTGGTCCGACGCCAAGGACTGAGCGCCCGTTGCCGCTCGTCAGTCGTCGCTGACGTTGCGGAGGAACTCCTCGATGTCGGCGCCCAGCTCCTCGGCCGACGGGAGGTCCTCGGCCTCGGTCGCGAGCAGGCTGGGCCGCTCCTGACCCTCGACGAACGCGTCGTACTGCTGCTCGAGGGCGCTGACGATCTGGCCGGCGTCGGCGTTGTCCTCCAGCTCCGAGGCGATCTCACGGTTGTTGACGCCCGCCTTGGCGATGAGGTCGTCGTTGGGCAGGTTGAGCCCGGTCGCGTCGGTGATGGCGTTGAGCGCGGCGAGGGCTCCCTCGGCCCACTCGGCCTGCGCGAGGTACTGCGGCACGTGGATCGCGAAGCCCAGGGCGTCGCGGCCGGCCTCACCGAGTCGCAGCTCGAGCAGAGCAGGGAAGCTCGCAGGCACCTGCACCTGGCCGAAGGGCGACTCCTTGCCGCCGACGAGGCGCGCGTCCGTGGCGTGCGCGGTCATGCCGACCGGACGCGTGTGCGGCACCCCCATGGGGATGCCGTGGCTGGTCACGACGAGCGAGATGCCGAGGATCTGGATGAGCTGGCGGATGGCCTCGATCGCGCGCTCCCACTGGAAGTCCGGCTCCGGCCCCGTGAGCAGGTAGTAGGTCTGACCGTCGCGGTCGGACATCCGGTAGAGCACCATCGACGGGTCCGCGTAGCTTCTCCCAGCGGTTGGTGTCGAAGAGCATCGCCGGGCGGCGGCCGCGGTAGTCGAGGAGCGCGTCGACGTCGAAGGTCGCCACGACCTCGGCGTCACTCGTGTCGACGAGGTGGGTACCGAGGATGCGCTGGATGTTGCCGGCGTCGATGAAGGCACCGAGGAGCACGATGAGGGCGCCCGGTTGGCGCGTGGGCGCCGGGGCGTCGAGTTCGAAGCGGTAGAGGTCAGACGGGTTCTGCACGGGAACAGCCTCTCAGGGGGGTCGCGTGAAAGTTGGAACGTGTCGGGCCGCGCGGAGATTCCCTCATCGGGCTCGCCGCACGGCCCGCAGCATCATCGAGCGCAGGACCGGCCCGTGCAGCACCCCGACCGGCACGAAGTAGAGCCGACCTCGCCAGTTGTGGTGCACCACCACCGTGGTGGCGCGCAGCAGCCCGGCGTCCTCGTCGACGGCCACTCCCAGGCGGAAGAGCAGGTGCGGTGCATCGGAGACGACGAGCGCCTCGCCGTCGACGACGTCGCGGACCTCGAAGGGGCTCGCCGCCCGCTCGCGGGACTGGTTCAGGCCGATGAAGGGGACCAGCACGGCCCGCAGACCGAAGAGCGCCTTGACCCACACCGGGAGACTGCGCGCGTCGAAGATCGCCCTGACCCAGTCGTCAGCGGCGACCCCGGTCGCACCCCTCAGGGCCACGATCTGCACATCGGCGAAGTCGGGCTCCGGCACGCCGTCGAGGGCATGGCTCGCGAACGCCGCTCCGCCGTTCACGGTGACACCGCCGCGATGGCGGCTCGGATGCGCTTCTCGCTCACGGGATGCGCCGTGCCGAGCGACTGCGCGAAGAGACTGACGCGCAGCTCCTCGATCATCCAGGCGATGTCGGTCACCTCGGGCTCCTGTCTGGCGGTTGCGGGGAGGTCGTCCAAAAGGTCGGCGTATGCCGTCTCGATCGCGTCGATCTGCGTCTGCAGCTGCGCCTCGCGAGGGTTGGTCGCGGCGCGCTCGAGGCGCTGGAGCATGGCCCGCAGGTAGCGCTGGAGGTGGGGAAGCCGGGCCAGCCCGCTGTCCGCGACGAACCCGGGTCGGACGAGACCGTCGAGCTGCGCCCGCACGTCGGCCGTGGTGGCGGCCAGGCTGTTCCTCACGGCACTCGTCTCTAGGGCGTCGAGGCGACGACGGACCTCTGTGGAGAGCGCGAGCACCGGCTCGACGGCCTCGATGACGAGCAGGACCCGCGTGACGACATGAGTGCGGACAGCCGTGTGCGCGGCGTCGAACTCGGCCTTGGTGCGCACCGAGGCAGCACTGGCCCGGCCCTCCCCCAGGTCCGCGACGATCGAGTCGACCGCCGCCGCGAGGCAGTCCTCGAGCAGGGCCGGGACCGACCCGTGGGGGTTCTGGCCGAGAGCGAGCTTCTGCGCGTTGGTGAGACGGGCGAGCACCCTCTTCCACGGAGCCGTGGTGTTGAGCAGGAGCAGCCGCCGCACGCCCGCCCGGTGGGCCGCCTCGGCCGAACCCGGGTGGTCGAGAACTCGGAGCGACACGCTCGAGCCCTCGTCGACGAGGGCGGGATGGCCCTGGATGGTGTGCTCGCCCGACCGGGCCTCGAAGGTCTGCGGCACGTCGTCCACGCTCCACCGGGTGAGACCGCTGCGCTCGATCGAGGCACCGGCCTTGGCGAGCCGCTGACGGACCGCGCCCTGCGACTTCGGGCGGAGTCGTCGAGGTCCTTGCCGCGGGCGACGACGCGTCCGCCCGGAGCCTCGACCGAGAAGGTGATGCGCAGGTGGTCGGGCACCCGTTGCCAGTCCCATTCCCCCGCAGGGATGTTCACGCCCGTGCGGGCACGCAGGACCCGGGCCAGCTCGTCGGTCAAGGAGCCGCCGGCTGACGGATCGGCGCCCGCGAGAGCGGCCCGCGCATGGTCGGGGGTGGGGACGAAATGGCGGCGGGTGGCCTTGGGCAGGGACTTCAGCAGGGCGACGGCGAGGTCCTCGCGCAGCCCCGGGACCTGCCAGTCGAAGCCGACGGGTGTGACCTGGTTGAGGATCGCCGTGGGGACGTGCACGGTCACCCCGTCGGCGTCCGCCCCCGGCGAGAACTGGTAGGTCACGTCGAGCTCCAGGTCGCCCTGCCGCCAGGTGCGCGGGTAGTCGTTCGCCGACACGGCGTCGACGTCCTCGCGGGTGAGGAGCTCCTCGGTGAAGGTCAGCAGGTCTGGTCGCCTGCGTTGCTCGCCCTTCCACCACCGGTCGAAGTGCCTCACCGACGTGACGTCGGGCGGGATCCGCGCGTCGTAGAACGCGAACACCACCTCGTCGTCGACGATGAGGTCACGTCGGCGCGCGCGCTCCTCGAGCTCCGAGAGGCGCTGCAGCAGCTGGGTGTTGGCCTTCCAGAACTTGTGATGGGTGTCCCAGTCACCCTCGACGAGGGCGTGACGGATGAAGAGGTCGCGCGCCTCCTCGGGGTTGATCCGGCCATAGAGCACCGTCCGGTCGACGATGAGCGGCACGCCGTAGAGCGTCACCCGCTCCGAAGCCACGACGCTGCCCTTGGACTTCGACCAGCGCGGCTCGCTGTAGGTGCGCTTGATGACGTGCGCCCCCACCTCCTCGGCCCACTCGGGGTCGATCGCGGCGTTGACCCGGGCCCACAGGCGCGTCGTCTCGACGAGCTCCGCAGCCATGACCACGTCGGGCTGCTTCTTGAACAGGCCCGACCCGGGATTGATGCCGAAACGCGAACCCCGCGCGCCGGCATACTCTCGCTTCTGCTCGTCGCGGACGCCGATGTGCGACAGGAGGCCGGCGAGCAGGGCCTTGTGGACGACGTCCCAGTCCGGTTCGTCGTCGGGGGCAGCGGTGCTCTGGTCGGGGTCGATGCGGGCCGCCTTGCAGGCGCTGCGGAGCTGCTGGTGCAGGTCCTGCCACTCGCGGATGCGCAGGTAGTGGAGGAACTCCGCCTTGCACTGGCGCCGGAAAGCGCTGCCGGACAGCTCTTTCTGCTGCTGCTTGAGGTA
This sequence comes from Knoellia sp. AC549, assembly GCF_979258975.1. Taxonomy (NCBI): domain Bacteria; kingdom Bacillati; phylum Actinomycetota; class Actinomycetes; order Micrococcales; family Intrasporangiaceae; genus Knoellia; species Knoellia sp. AC549. The sequence continues at coordinate 3,250,214 of NZ_OZ409890.1, read as the reverse complement.
GCGCCAGAGGGCGTGGAAGCCGGCGAAGTCCGAGGTCTCGCTGGTGAAGCGCGCATGCATCTGCTTGGCCTGCGCCTCCTTGTCGACGGGGCGCTCGCGCGGGTCCTGGATGGTGAGGGCGGCCACGATGACGAGCACCTCGCGGGTGCAGCCGAGACGACCGGCCTCGATGATCATGCGGCCCATGCGAGGGTCGAGCGGCAGTCTCGCCAGCGTCTTCCCGTATGCCGTGAGTCGCCTCTCGCCGCGCCTCCCCTTGCCGTCCTGGAGGGCCCCCAGCTCGTCGAGGAGGCGGACGCCGTCGGTGATCTGCCTCGGGTCGGGGGCGTCGACGAACGGGAAGCGGGCGATGTCGCCTAGCCCGAGAGCGGTCATCTGCAGGATGACCGCGGCCAGCGACGTGCGCTGGATCTCGGGCTCGGTGAACTCGGCGCGGGACTCGAAGTCCTCCTGTGAGTAGAGCCTGACCGCGATGCCGTCCGCGACTCGACCACACCGCCCGGAGCGCTGCGAGGCACTGGCCTGCGAGATCGGCTCGATGGGCAGGCGCTGCACCTTGGTGCGCTGGGAGTAGCGGGAGATCCGGGCCGTTCCGGTGTCGATGACGTAGCCGATGCCCGGGACCGTCAGGGAGGTCTCGGCGACGTTGGTGGCGAGGATGATGCGGCGCCCCTTGCCCCGGGTGAAGACGCGGTGCTGCTCGTTCGCGGAGAGGCGCGCGTAGAGCGGGAGGACCTCGGTGCTCGGCAGGTTGAGGGCGTTCAGCGCGTCGGCCGCGTCACGGATCTCCCGCTCCCCCGAGAAGAACACGAGGATGTCGGTGGCGGAGTGACCGGGCGGGGTCTCGGTCCAGAGCTCGGTGACGGCATCGCAGACCGCGGTGACCTGGTCGCGCTCCTCGACGATCCCGCCGCTGTCGTCGCGCTCCACGAGCGGTCGGTAGCGGACCTCGACGGGGAAGGTGCGTCCGGAGACCTCGATGACCGGGACCTCGCGGACGACGTCGCCGCGGGCATCGGTGGAGAAGTGCTCGGCGAACCGGACCGGGTCGATCGTCGCCGAGGTGATGACCACCTTGAGGTCCGGTCGGCGCGGGAGGAGCGACTTGAGGTAGCCGAGGATGAAGTCGATGTTGAGCGAGCGCTCGTGGGCCTCGTCGATGATGATCGTGTCGTAGCGGCGCAGGTCCCGGTCGCGCTGCATCTCGGCGAGCAGGATGCCGTCGGTCATGACCTTGAGCCTGGTGCGGTCGCTGCTGTGGTCGGTGAAGCGCACCTGGTAGCCGACGAGGTCGCCGAGCTCGACCTCCATCTCCTCGGCGATGCGTTCAGCGACGGAGCGGGCCGCGATGCGTCGCGGCTGGGTGTGGCCGATCTGGCCGGTGCTGCCCAGACCGAGCTCGAGACACATCTTGGGGAGCTGGGTGGTCTTGCCGGAGCCGGTCTCGCCGGCGATGACGACGACCTGGTGGTCGCGCAGGGCGGCGAGGATGTCGTCGCGGCGCTCGACGACGGGGAGCTGCTCGGGGTACTTCAAGTGCGCGGGGTCGAGGGGGCCGCGCTCTGCAACGGCAGCTCCTGACTCTGGCACGGGGTCAAGGATAGGTCGGGCGTGATGCCTTCTCCTCCGAGTTCCCGTCCACGGCATCCACTGCGCGCGCCTGGACCTTGGGGATGGCCTTCTCCAGGGTCGTGCCGGCGACGAACATCCCCTGCGCGTTGGTGCCACCGGCCGTGGCGGCCCTCCAGCCGTCGAAGAACGCCTCGTCGGCCTTCCTCCTCGCCACCGCAGCGCTGTGACGACCCAGGACCTGCGCCTTCTGCTGGAGCGGGAGCCCTTTGAGACCGGGAAGCGGTGGGAGAACATCCAGGGGGACCACCATGCGACTGGCCGGAACCGGCTGGCTCCCGCTGATCCCGGCCACCTTCCGCTGCAGCTGCTCGCGTGTGCCGATCGCGAACCGCTCCCCCGTGCCGACCTGCTCACCCGTGTAGGCGCGCCGGCCGTCGGCAAGGCGGGACACGGGACTCGCGCCGGCGAGTGCGCCGGACTTGAGGCCCGAGGCCCCGATGAGCGTCACGCTGGCCGCCGTGTTGATGCCGATCTCCTTCCAGCTCCCCTCGTCGTAGAAGACCCGCAGCGCGACCTGGCTCATGGTGCTGACCGCGTCGCTCACCATCGTGACCTGCCCCACGACCGGCACCTTCTTGGCCCAGACGGGCAGGCTGCCCACGGCGTGCGAGAAGCCTTGGACCTTGGTCACCGCCGTGTAGTGCCAGGAGTCGTCGAGAATGTCCTCGGCGAGCACCCGGAGCGTGCGGGCCAGACGACGATCGGCTGAGTCGAACCGCTCCCAGGCCAGCGCGTGTCGCTGTTGCGCCTGGTTGATGTTGGCCAGCACCTGGTTCTGGAGCCTCAGGAGGTCGTCCCAGGGCTCCCCCGCTTCCAGCCGGGCATCGATCTGCTCCTGGAGCGCTTGGTGAACCGACTCCTCGGCCTTCTTCCACTCGATGGCGCGCTGCGCTGAGCCCTGTGCCTCGCCCAGCTCGTCGGCGAAACCGCGCAGCGCCGCTGCGGCACCGGCATACCGGTCGACGAGCGCGTCGAGGAGCGGCGGCGACTCTCGCACGGACGCCTCGAACAGCTCACCCGCCGGGCTGTCCCACGAGGATCCCGCCTTGATGTTCACGAGGACGGCGTTGATCGCCGAGAAGCTTGGCCGCGCCGGACGTCAGAGCGGCCGCCAGGCTCCGGACCGAGTCCGCGTTGCCCTCGATCGGCTGGAGGGTCGGGCCGGTCATCGCGTGGGACCCCCGGACATGCGGCGCACGTCGGACTCGGTCTCGACGTATGCCGTCCCGGCGACCTGTGCCTTGTCACCCAGGTCGCGCATGACCTTGGCGAGCAGGAGTCGGTTGCGCCTCCAGCCGGCAAGCAGGTCGTCGAAGGCCTCGGAGCTCTCGCCGCAGCCGAGGGCCCACCGGTCGACCGACCCGTCGGCGGTGGACTCCAGGCCGTCGGCGACCTCACCCAGGGAGACCCCGAGCGCTGCGATCACCTCGGCACCGATCTGCATCCGTGTCATGCCTGAAGACGCTAGGTCGATCCGTGGATCTCACCGTCGAGTTATCCACACCCTCGCTGCGGGGCCGCGAGCGTGAGAGAGTACCGAGCGCGGGTCAGGCTCCCTTGGCCGCGACGAAGCCGAGCTCGAGGTCGGCGACGATGTCGTCGATGTGCTCGATCCCGACGGCGAGACGCACGAGGCCAGGCGTCACACCCGCGGCGAGCCGATCCTCGTCCGGTCCCTGCGAGTGCGTCGTCGACGCCGGGTGGATGACGAGGGAGCGCACGTCGCCGAGGTTCGCGACGTGCGAGTGCAGCTGCAGCGCCTCGACGAACCGTCGTCCCGCCTCTGCACCGCCCGCGATCTCGAACGCCAGCACCGCACCCGATCCCTTGGGGGTGTACTTCTGCGCCAGGTCATGGAACTGGTCACCCGGCAGTGACGCCCACCGCACGGACTCCACCTGGTCGTGCCCCTGCAGGAACTGTGCCACCGCCCTGGTGTTCTCGAGGTGGCGGTCGATCCGCAGGCTCAGCGTCTCGATGCCCTGTGCGATGAGGAAGGCGTTGAACGGCGCGACCGCCGGTCCCAGGTCGCGCAGCAGCTGCACCCGCGCCTTGAGGATGTAGGCGAGGTTCGCACCCAGCGGCGACCCCACACCGAGGTCCCGGGCGAACACGAGCCCGTGGTAGCTCTCCTCGGGTGTGTTGAAGTTCGGGAACTTCTCCGGGTCGGCAGCGAAGTCGAACTTACCACCGTCGACGATCACTCCGGCGATCGTCGTGCCATGACCGCCGAGGTACTTCGTCGCCGAGTGCACCACGATGTCGGCGCCGAACTCGAGGGGACGCAGCACATAGGGCGTGGCAACGGTGTTGTCGACGATCAGGGGCACGCCCGCCTCGTGGGCCACCGCGGCAACCGACTCGATGTCGAGGACCTCGACCTTGGGGTTGGAGATCGTCTCGCCGTAGAAGAGCTTCGTGTTGGGGCGCACCGCTGAACGCCACGACTGCGGGTCGGTGGAGTCCTCGACGAAGGTCACCTCGATGCCGAACTTCGGCAGGGTGTGCTTGAGCAGGTTGAAGGTTCCGCCGTAGAGCGACGGTGACGCGACGATGTGGTCGCCCGCCTCGGCGATGTTGAGGATCGCGATGGTCTCGGCCGCCTGACCCGAGGCGACGAGCAGAGCGCCGACACCACCCTCCAGGGACGCGATGCGCTGCTCCACGACGTCCTGCGTCGGGTTCATGATGCGCGTGTAGATGTTGCCGAACTCCTTGAGCGCGAACAGGTTCGCGGCCTGCTCGGTGTCCTTGAAGACGTAGGAGGTCGTCTGGTAGATCGGCAGGGCGCGAGCGCCCGTCGTGGGGTCGGGCTCCTGCCCCGCGTGGATCTGTCGGGTCTCGAAGGACCAGCTCGGGGTGCCGGAAACAGCGTCGTCAGCCATCGGAAGAGCTCCTCGTGTGCCGTGCTTGCGGGCGCCGGTCGACGCTCCGCCTGGTCTTCACCCGGGGCACCCCACCGCGGTTGGAGGGTTGCCGGCCAGCGAGCCGGGGCTTGTCACTGGCACTCATGACCTGTGGTTGAGACGTTAACGCCGGACCCTCGTCTCGCGGCACCGGTGTCTCTGATCGTGGACCGCCACGGGCGGGCATGATGGGTCGCATGACCTTCCACGTCGACGAGTACAAGGCGGCCGCTGGCCGTTACCGCGCCGGTATGCCGTACCGCCGGGTGGGGCGGTCGGGTCTCGACCTTCCGGCCATCTCGCTCGGCCTGTGGCACAACTTCGGTGACGACGTCCCACTCGAACGCCAGCAGGCGATCCTGCGTCGCGCGTTCGACAAGGGCATCACCCACTTCGACCTGGCCAACAACTACGGCCCTCCCTACGGCAGCGCCGAGCGCAACTTCGGCACTCTCTTCGCACGCGACTTCAAGCCCTACCGCGACGAGCTGGTCATCAGCAGCAAGGCTGGCTACGACATGTGGCCGGGCCCCTACGGTCAGGGTGGTGGCGGTCGCAAATACATCCTCGCGAGTGCCGACCAGTCGCTGAAGCGGATGGGCCTGGACTACGTCGACATCTTCTACAGCCACCGCTTCGACGAGACGACGCCCCTCGAGGAGACGATGGGGGCGCTCGACTCCCTCGTGCGACAGGGCAAGGCGCTCTACGTGGGCATCTCGTCCTACTCCGGGCCGCGTACTCGCGAGGCCGTCGAGATCCTGCGCGAGCTCGGCACTCCCCTGCTCATCCACCAGCCGTCCTACTCGATGCTCAACCGCTGGGTGGAGGAGGACCTGCTGGACGTCCTCGGAGAGCACGGCGTCGGCTGCATCGCCTTCTCACCGCTGGCCCAGGGCATGCTCACCAGCAAGTACCTCAAGGGGATCCCCGAAGGCTCTCGAGCGTCGCAGGGCAAGAGCCTCAGCCCGGACCTCCTCACCGAGGAGTCCCTCAAGCACGTGCGTGCCCTCAACGCGATGGCCAAGAAGCGCGGCCAGTCGCTCGCCCAGATGGCACTGGCCTGGCTGCTCAGGGACTCGCGGGTGACGTCCGTGCTCGTCGGCGCGTCGAGCGTCGAGCAGCTCGACGACAACCTGCTGGCAGTCAAGAACCTCTCGTTCACCGACGCCGAGCTCAAGGCCATCGACAAGCACGCCGTCGAGGCCGGGATCAACCTCTGGGCGACGTCCTCACGCGGCTGACCTCCGAACCCGGCCCAGCCACCAGATGCCGAGCATGGGCAGGAACAGCGGCACGTAGCCGTAGCCGGAGCCGAAGTGCGACCATACGGTCTTGTCCGGGAACGCGTCGGGAACGGCATACGACAACGCTCCGACGACCAGGACACCGACGAGCTCGACCGTGCACGCGAGCAGGGCGATCCGGGTGCTTCGACGGTCGCCGCGGGCCATGCCGACGGTGGCGACGAGATAGATGACGGCCGCGAGCGCGGACAGGACGTAGGCGAGCGGCGCGCGGTCGAAGTACTCGACGATCTGCAGGATCGAGCGACCGGTCGCCGCGAGGGCGAGCACGCCGTAGACGGCGACGAGGATCCGGCCGGGGCCGCGCGACGAGTGGGCTTCTGGGATGGCGTCAGGCATGGAGGTCCCAGATCTGCTGGAGGCGCAGGGTCATCACGGCGACGGCGAAGGCCCCCACGGCGATCGAGCCCATCGCCCACCGGGTCTTGTCCTTGATGGCGCTCCACACCGTGATGGCCAGGACGAAGGGCAGGGTGACGAGGTATGCCGTGAACGTCGCCTTCGGCTCCGTGCCCTCCAAGGAGGGGATGCCGACGAGGCCGCGCACGAGCTGGACGATCACACCCAGCTCGACGAGTGCCGCCAGCCCGAGCACGACGTTGCCGATGAGCCGGTCGAGGAGCGCGTAGCCACCGGCGACGACGGTGAGCAGGAGCGCCGCGGCGACGAGCACCTGGGTGAGCGGGAGGAGCACGGCGGACAGCCTACGTCGCGCGGACCGGAGGCCTTCGTCACCTCCTCGGGTGACGGTCAGCCTCGTTTGGTTGGATGCGAGCATGACTTCCGCCGAGATCGGTGACCAGCGCATCGAGTACGTCATCGACGGTCCCGACGACGCCGAGCCGATCCTGCTGATCATGGGCATGGGCGCCCAGCTCGTGGCGTGGCCGACCGACCTCGTCGACCTCCTCGTCGCAGCTGGATTCCGGGTCATCCGCTACGACAACCGCGACCAGGGGCTGTCGTCGTTCACCGACGCACCGCCGCCGACCCGGGGCCACGTCGTGCGTGGGCTCGCCGCCCGCCGCTGGGCCACGTCCGACTACACGTTGGCCGACCTGGCCGACGATGCTGCGGGGTTGCTCGAGCACCTCGGCATCGACTCGACGCACGTCGTGGGCGCCTCGATGGGCGGGATGATCGCCCAGGAGCTGACCCTGCGGCACCCGCAGCGGGTGCGGTCGCTCTGCTCGATCATGTCCAACACGGGGCACCGACGCTACGGACGGTCCTCGGCCCGGCTGCTCCCGGCGTTGCTCCGCCAGGTCCGGGCGACGCCACCGACGACGCGCGACGAGGCGATCGCGGCAGGTGTGGAGGCGTTCCGGGTCATCGCCGGGCTCGAGTTCGACGAGGTCGAGATGCGCGAGCTCGCGGAGGCGCACGTCACCCGGCGCGCCAACACGGCGACGAGCCGCGATCGCCAGCTCAACGCCATCAACGCCTCCCCCGACCGGACCGCGCGACTGCGCACGATCACCGTGCCCACCCTTGTCATCCACGGGCTTCGCGACCGCCTCGTCCTGCCCAGTGGTGGCGCGGCGACGGCCCGGGCCGTCCCGGGGTCACGGCTGCTGATGTTCCCTGAGATGGGTCACGACCTGCCTCGTGGGCGCCGGGCCGAGATGGTCGACGCGATCACGCAGAACGCGCGCCGGGCCTCGCCCGCAGGCTGAAGACCACGGCTGCGGTCGCGATGGCTGCCGCAGCAAGGAGTGCCGTCACACCGACCACTGTCGACTGCGGCTCGTCGGCGAAGCGCCCGAAGGCCAACCAGCCCAGGCCCCAGACGGCTGCGGCCGCAACTCCCCAACGGGTGGGCTCGGCGCGCGTCAGGCCGATGGCAAGGGCTGCCACCACGACGACACCCACGAGGGCCGCCATGACCGCTCCCGCACCACTGCTCAGGTCGACGCCGCTGCCCGCCGCAGCCGCTGCGATGTTGGCGAACGTCGCCACGGCCACCCATCCGAGATAGAGACCGGCGGTCGCACGGGTGATCCACGTGCCGACGACATCGGCCGGACGCTCACGCATGGCGGCCAGCTCGAGAGCCAGCCGGACGAGCACGAGCAGCAGGGCCACAATGACGAGGACACTGAACCAGACCCACCCCTGCTGGGTCACGAGCAACCAGACGGCATTGAGCACCATCGAGGCCGCCACCAGCCAGCCGGTGCGCCGGGCCAGCTCACTGCGGCCGGCCACAGGGAGCCACTGCCACACCGTGTAGGCGGCAAGACCCAGGTAGACGACTGACCAGATCGAGAAGGCCGGGCCGGCCGGGGCGAGCAGGGTGGCGTCCGCCGAGAGCGAGCCACCGGCGGACTCTGCGACCCGGGTGCCGATCACTCCCACCCCCGCGAGGGTGCCGAGGACGCAGAAGATCTCGGCTAGGGTGACGGCGATCTGACGGGTCCGGTCACTGGAGGTCATGGCTCCAGCCTGCCACCGCGGGGAGTGCTCCCCATTCCGTCCCGGTCGCAGGGTCCCTAGCGTTCAGGCCATGACGATCCGGATCCTCCCCGGAGAGGTGCGCAGCGCGTGGTCGCTCGGGGCCGCCGAGGCGCGCACCGACCTGGGCAGGACGAGCGCCGACCTCGCAGACGCCGAGGGCTCGTCCATGGGTGACCTCGCCGACGACCTCGCGTATGCCGTGGAGCGGGTCCGCGGCGTCACGAGGACGACGACCGCGGTGATCGACTCCTTCGAGACCAACGTCGAGTCGTGCATCACGACCTACACGACCACGGACCGGGCGTCGGCCGGGGCCTTCACCCAGCTCACGCCCCCACAGACATGAGCGTCATCACCGACGTCATCGACGAGTTGCAGGGCGTCCTCGCGGACCTGCAGGACGTCGACCTGTGGCCACCGTGGGACGCGGCCCAGACGATCGTCGACCTCATCGGCGCGATGGTGGAGGTCGCCACCGAGGCACCCGACCCCGCGGCGACCGACATCGACGACGCTGCTGCAGCCTGGCGTCGCCTCGGCCGGACCTGGAGCGGGGCCTGCACCGATGTGGAGCGCACGGCCACCAGGACGACCGTCGCCATCTGGGAGGGCGACGCCGGCGACGGCTACCGCTCCTCTCTCACGGCACTTCAGGACCGGATGGACTCGGTCGAGCCCGCCACCAACAGGATCGACAGTGCACTGTGCACCCTGAGCACCGAGATGACCGATGCTCGCCGGCGACACGGCGATGCCTGGGACGAGCTGGGCAAGCACACCTCGATCTCCTGGGGCGACCTGTGGCCGTGGGAAGCTCAGGGACTACATCGCGGGCATCCTGGAAGCCGTCATCCACGGCGCCGGAGAGCTCCTCGGCGCGTATCAGGACGCACACGGGGCCATCACGACGGCGGCACGAGAGATCCGCAACGCGATCGACGAGCTGGAGCTGCCGCACGAGCTGCCCGAGGGCGTGAGTCCGGTGAGCGGGGTGAACCTCTTCGTCGGTGGTGGCGACGGCAACGACTCAGGACCGTTGCGCGGCAACGTCGTCGAGCGCGCCAACGACGCCATGAGGGCCATGACCCCCGAGGAGCGTGCGGCCGCCGAGCGACTGCTCGCCGGAGCCTCTGACGACACGTCACGCGGCTGGCTCCTCGCTGCGATCGCCGCCGGGGCAACAGGGACCACCCTCGTCAACTACGCCCGCAAGCTCGGCCAGCTCACCCCGGCGCAGCGGAAGGCACTCGACCCCACGAGCCATCCAGGGGTGTTCACGCAGCCGGACTCGACGACCTGTGGCTCCTCCAGCCTGCTCCTCTCGAAGATGCTCAACGACCCGCTCTACGCCATGCGGGTCATGACGGGCTACGACCCGCGGACCGGTCAGCAGGTCGGCGATCCCGACCCGGTCTCCGACGACCGGAACCCGCTGCCCGCAGGCGCCACCCCCGAGCAGGTCGCGATGCACAACCGCTTCCAGCACGCGGCCATCGACGTGCACCACCAGACCAACGGATTCACCACGCACGACGGCAAGTTCAACGGCTGGTGGCCGGAAGCGGCAGGCACGAGCCCCGGCTCGGCCGCTCGTCACATGTCCGGCGACGGTGGCTCCGGGACGGGCGGCGGCTACGAGACGCGCTACATCGATCCGGACAACCCCGGTGAGACCTACGACCGCATCGCTCGAGCGGCCGACAACGGTCAGGCCGTCCCCGTCTACACCTATGACGTGAAGGGCACCGACAACGCCGGGGCTCACGTGGTGCTCGTCACCGGCACCGAGGACGGCAACCTCCGCGTCTACGAGCCCGAGTCAGGCGAGACGAGGATCACCACCCGCGAGGAGTTCCACGAGCGCCAGCTCAGCGACTCGATGGGTTGGGACAAGCCGCTCGTCGCCATCCTGCCGCCCGAATGAGCACATGGCAGGCTGGCATCATGCGAGCACGGACCTGGCCGACGACGGTCGCCACGGCTGTGCTCACGGTCGGACTCCTCAGTGGCTGCACCGCGAGGGATGGTCGCACCTTCCCCGATGCCACGGACCTCACTCGGGCGCAGAGGGTGTGGAGCGACCCGTGGGTGGCGCCCGACGTCGCCACGACGGTGGAGCCGCAGGGAGCAGCGCCCGGCGTGCGCCGTGACGTCGCTGGTCGCAGCTATCTCACGGACGCCGCACCTCGCGTGGTGGTCACGACGGAGGTGCGGGCGGCGATCGCGGCGGGCTGGAGCCTCGTCGGGGTGCGGTGCGAGCCGGACGAGCAGGGGCTCGCTGGGGGCGCCTCGGCCCAGCTGGCACAGGGCACCACACCGGACGACGGAAACCACGCCACGATCCAGGCCTCCCTGACGGCCCCGGACGCGGCGCAGGCCCAGCCCCGGGCGACGCAGGTCGGCTTGGGCGCCTCTGTCCCCCACCACCTCGACACCGCCTGGTCGGCACCTGCGCCGATAGACCTCGACGACAGCTGTCTCGTGCAGGGCACGCTTCCCACCTCACCCACGGCAGCGTCATCAGCACCCGCGCAGCTGTCGGGCCCGGTCCCGCTGTCAGGTGAACGGGTCGACCCACCCGAGTGGACGGACGAGGCCGTTGCGGACGACCTCGAGAAGGCGGTCGATGCTGTTCGCAGTGACCGGTCGCTGACCGCCCTGGGCCTCACTGTGACCCCGCCCGCGGACACCGGGGAGAGCGAACCGAGGCGGGCCGCCATGTCGGCGCCTGCCCCGCTGAAGGCCTCGGGCGGTCTTGCCCAGACCGTCACCTCACTGTCGTCGCAGGGCTGGACCCTGACGTATGCCGGATGCATCGGACCCGGGGCACCGAACGTCGCCGAGCTGACCCGGCCGGCCGGCAACCGCACGGCCGCGCTCCGCCTGTCAGAGGTGGTCACCCGCGCTGATGGCGCTCCGGTCGACGCCACCGTGGTCATCTCCACGCCGGGCTACAGCTCCGATCCACCGGGAGCAGTCGCGGACCCGTGCTTTGCTGAAGGGTCAGCACCAACGTCGTTCTCCCACAAGGGCGCTCCGCATCTCGGGCCCACGAGGATGTTCCCGCTCCAACGGTGACCGTCCACTCCGGACGGTGCCCACCGTCCAGCTCGGTGGCTCGTTGACGGCACCTCATCGACTGAGTCACGAGCAAGGTCCCGCAGGACGCGGCATACGGCACGCGGTCTGCGGGACCTTGCCGTCTCGAGAGACAGGCTGGGTGCTCAGGCCGTGAGGGAGTCCTTGACGGCGGCCACGAGCTGGTCGACCTCGTCCTCGGTGATGACGAGCGGTGGAGCGAGACGGATCGTCATGCCGTGGGTGTCCTTGGCAAGGATGCCGCGCTCCATGAGGCGCTCGCACAGCTCACGGCCGGTGGGCCCGCCGGGCGTGACGTCGAGGCCCGCCCACAGCCCCCGCACCCGCACCGCGTCGAGACCGTTGCCGACGAGCGGCTCGAGACCGGCCAGCAGTCGTGCACCCAGCCGACGGGCGCGCTCCTGGAACTCACCCGTGGCGAGCAGACGGCATACCTCATGTCCGATCGCGGCAGCGAGCGGGTTCCCACCGAAGGTGGACCCGTGTGACCCGGGCGAGATGACGCCGAGGACGTCCTTGTCGGCCGCGACGGCCGAGACCGGATAGAGGCCACCGCCGAGGGCCTTGCCGAGGATGTACATGTCGGGCACGACGTCCTCGAGGTCGCACGCGAAGGTCGTGCCGGTGCGGGCCAGACCCGACTGGATCTCGTCGGCGACCATGAGAACGTTCTGCTCGGTGCAGAGCTCGCGGACGTCACGGAGGAAGCCCTCCGGCGGGACGACGACGCCGCCCTCGCCCTGGATCGGCTCGAGGAGCACGGCGACGGTGAACTCGTCGACGGCGGCGCGCAGCGAGTCGATGTCGCCGTAGCGGACGGCGCGGAAGCCCGGCGTGTAGGGGCCGTAGTTGTCGTGGGCCACCTTGTCGTCGGAGAAGCTGATGATCGTCGTCGTGCGGCCGTGGAAGTTGCCCTCCATGACGATGATGTTGGCCTGGTCCTCGGGGACGTTCTTGACCTCGTAGCCCCACTTGCGGCTCACCTTGAGCGCGGTCTCGACCGCCTCGGCGCCGGAGTTCATCGGCAGGACCATGTCCTTGGCGGTGAGCTCGGCGAGGGCCTGGGCGAACGGACCGAGCTGGTCGTTGAAGAAGGCGCGGCTCGTCAGGGTCAGGGTGCCCAGCTGCTGGCGGGCGCGCTCGACGAGCTGCGGGTGCGAGTGGCCGAAGTTGAGCGCGGAGTAGCCGGCGAGGCAGTCCAGGTAGCGCTTGCCGTCGACGTCGGTGACCCATGCGCCCTCACCACTGGCGATGACGACCGGGAGGGGGTGGTAGTTGTGCGCCGCATGGCGCTCGGTCGTCTCGATGTGCTGCTCGGTACTCATTGCCGGGCTGGTGCCGGGCTGCTCGGGCGTCATGGCTGGGCTCACTCCTTCGTTGCGTGGTCGCGATCACTGTAACGGCGCAGGAAGGCACCGCCGAACCGCCGAACGGAGCCCTCTGTCGTCGCAGGACTCAAGGCTGACGGCGGCTGAGCGACCACGCCGACGCGTCGTCCAGAGACCCCTCGCGGACGCGGGTGAAGACGAGCCGGTCGTGCAGCCGGTTGGTGCGACCTCCCCAGAACTCGACCTCGTTGCAGGTGATCCGGTAGCCGCCCCAGAAGTCCGGGACGGGGACGTCGTCCGACTGACCACGGTCGGGCCAACGGGCGGCATACCTCTCGTATGCCGTCTCGAGCTCGGTTCGCGATGCCACCGGTTGCGACTGCTGCGAGGCCCACGCCGAGATCCGCGAGCCCCACGGCCTCGAACCGAAGTAGTCGCTGACCTCGTCGCGGTCGAGCAGGACCGACTGCCCACGGAACCGGATGGCGCGAAACATCGAGGGCCACGTCAGCGAGGCCGCGATGCCTCGGTTCTCTGCGAGCTCGGCTCCCTTGGTGGACAGCGTGTTGGTGAGGAAGCCGGGACCTCGCTCGTCGAAGAAGCGCATGAGGACGGTGCGGACGTTGGGCAGGCCGTTCTGGTCGACTGTCGCGACGGAGAGTGCGTGCGGTTCGGGCACGTCCGCTTGCGCGCCGGAGCGCTCGACGGCATCGTCGACCCAGCGCTTCGCCTGGACCCAGGGGGTGGCGGCGACCTCGTCCTCGGAGAGACCGGTGCCGGTGTAGTCGATGCGCGTCATGTCGTTCACGCCTCCGAGCCTAGGGCCGACTCGTTGCCGGCGGGCGTGGCGAAGATCCAGCACGCCAACGGCATGTGCGTGGCGGCCGAGCTCTGGCGACTCAGCGAGGCGCGCGGCCGGCGAAGGCTGCGAGTCGGTCGTGCACCGAGGCGTCCGGTGCGGCGTCGACCTCTGGCTCGAACGCTCCTGCCCGGTTCTCCGGCGTGAGGTTGGCGGTCATGAAGGCGTAGGCATGCTCGGCCACCTCGTCGTCGAGTGCCGTCCGGCTGCCGATGGATCGGGCAAGGTCCCAGCCGTGGACCGCGAACTCGGGAATCGCGGCCCCGGACGAGCCGCCGGACGCGTCCGCGCGAGCGTGCTCGAGCAAGTCCGCGGCACCGGCCCGGAAGTCCCCCGCAGGGTCGTCGCCGAGCTCGGGCGGGTTGGCCCAGTCGACCTCCTGGCCAGCAAACATCGAGACGAAGTTCCGCGGCGACGCGACGACGTGTCGGACGAGGTCGCGGACCGTCCAGTCCTGGCACGTCGAGGCGTCGTCGTACTGCTCCGGCGACACCTCGTCGAGCAGACGAGCCGTCTGGTCGAGGGCGCGTGAGAGGAGCGTGCCGGCGTCGGTTTGGGCGTTCATGGCTGGCCTTCCGTGGACGGTGGGCGGGCGTTGGCGACGCTACCCACTGCCACCGACACGGTCGAGGACACGCGGCTAGCCTGAAGTTCGGCGCGGCCTCCTCAACCGGTGGCGCCGCCGCCCTCCCACATCGCGCTCTCAGCTGGCCACGAGCTCGGCGCGGGCAAGAACCTCGTTGGGCACGGCATACAGCTGGTCGCCGACTCTCACCTGGCTGCGCGTCGAGAACGCGGCCTCCACCTCACCGACGACGCCGTGCAGCGGCCCGTCCGCCACGATGCGCACCATCGCTCCGACGACGAGTGCAGGCTGCGCCGTCGCAGCATCCCCCGACCCGGCACCCTTCGGAGCCTTTGCCGCCTTGCGACCGAGAGTCAGTGCCTCGAGCTCCTCGCGATAGGCCTGCCCCATCGAGACCCGGCGCCCGTGGAAGGTCCAGGTGATGACGAACTCCGGGTCGAAGCCGTGGCGGCAGCGCGAGCAGCTCAGCACCCGGGTCGGCCGACGGTGCCGAGTCGAGACGTGGCCGTGGGGGCACACGCCGCGCCAGGGACCCTCGACGCTCGGCGCGCTCGTGGGGACAGTGCGCTCACCGGAGCAGCCGATCGCCCGGGCCTTCGCGCGCCACACCTCATCGTGTCCGTGGCTTGGGCCGACGAGAGCGTGGGCGATCTCGTGCAGGATCGTGTCGCGCACCTCGGCCTCGCCGTGGAGGCGCGTCAACGGGGCGCTGAGCGAGATCGTGCGGGACGCGAAGCGGCACACGCCGGCCCTGGTCTTCGCCCGATCCATCGTGACGTTCCAGTGCTCCAGCCCGTGCTCACGCAGCAGGCGGCGCCCGAGTGCGAGCGCCGGTGAGATCTCCATGTACTCATGCTGTCAGCGACCACTGACACTGCCTGTCCACGCACGATCATCCCCGAGTCGGAAGCGACGTATAAGGTTTGTGGAATCTCGCCCACGAGGAGCTGTGATGGCAACCGCCGACGACACCGATGCCACTCCCACCCGTTGGGACGAGCGTGCCCGCACCCAGCTCGCCCACGCCCTGCGTTCGAGAGTGGCGGGTGACGACGCTGCAGCCAAGGCCGCGGTGATCTGGGGGGCCGAGGGTGAGCGGTGGTTCACGCCGGACGACCCCATCTGGCGGGTGCACGCGGACGCGGCCATGTTTCCCGGCGGCATCCGGGCGCTGCTGCTCCAGTCGCTGCACCCCCTCGCCATGGCCGGGGTCGCGGGTCACTCGGGCTTCAAGGGCGACCCGTGGGGGCGGCTCCAGCGCACGAGCGAATTCCTGGCGACGACGACGTTCGGGACGATCGAGCATGCCGAGGTGCTCATCGAGCGCGTGCGCTCCATCCACGAACGGGTCCGCGGCAAGGCCGAGGACGGACGCCCCTACGCCGCGAGCGACCCTCAACTGCTCCGCTGGGTCCACATCACCGAGGTCGACAGCTTCCTGACAGCGTTCCAGCGCTACGCCTCCGAGCCGCTCACCGACACCGAGGCCGACCTTTATGTCGAGCAAGCCGCAGTCGTGGCGCGACGACTGGGAGTCGTCGATCCACCGCTGACCACTGCTGCGCTGGCCGCGATGATCGAGGACTACCGGCCCGAGCTGCAGTCCACGGCCGCATCGCGGGAGGCAGCGCGATTCCTGCTGCTTCACCCGCCGCTCCCCCTGGCTGCCAAGCCGGGGTATGCCGCCCTGGCTGCGGGCGCCGTCGCGCTCCTTCCACGGTGGGCACGACGACCGCTGCGGCTGCCCTGGCTGCCGCTCACCGAGATGGTGCTGGCGCGTCCTCTGGGCGATGCGGCAACCGCGACGGTGCGGTGGGCCATGACCGACCCGGCGGATATGCGGACGGTCGCGACGGAGTCCCGCGCCGGCTGATCCGGGCACCTCACAGGAGGTGCCCACGCACCGTGTTGGCGCCTCGCCACGCCAGTTTTGGCCGCGGTGAGCACCGAGAAGCGCATCAGGTCAGGCGGGCACGTCCCAGCGAGTGAGGTCCGCTTCCCACTGCGCGAGGTGTTCGGCTTCGAGGTCGTCGGCGATCTCGAGCAGCACCCACTCGGGGACGGCCTGAGCCAACCCATCGGGTGGACCCGTATCGAGTCGTTCTCGATGTCGTTGCCGCTGTCGTCGGTCACTCGCCCTGGCTCGCTCCCGAGCACGGGCGAACTCCGCCAGTCGCTCGGTCAGATGTCGGTCATAGCTGCCTCGGCTCAGGTCCCAGGTCACGGATCGTCCGTGTTCGTTCGGTGGATGAACGGTCGCGATGAGGCGCTGGTCGTGCACCTGGGAGTGGTGGCGCTGGCACAGCAGCGCCGCGTTGTCGAGGTCGGACGGACCGCCATCGACCCAGTGCACGACGTGGTGCGCCTGAGTCCAGGCAGCGGGCGCCGTGCACCCGGGGAAGGTGCACTGACCGTCTCGGTGCCACAGGAAGCGGCGCTGTCCGAGGGTGAAGAGCCGGGTGACCCGACCGAGGTCGGCCACCTCACCGTCCGCGCCAAGGACGACCGGGATGAGGTCGGCGTCGCACGCGAGCTGTCGGACGGCCGAAGGGGCAAGCATCGTCTGCTGGGCCCGCGAACCCATGACGGAGCCGGACCCTGACCCGCCCCCCTCCGCGCAGTCCGACGCGCCGACCCGAGCGAGCCCCGCCAGCAGGTCCGCCAGAGTCACGGTCACGTGGACGACCGTCGCCGCGCCTCCGGGACTCTGGCTCCCCGAGTCCGCCGAGGCGGCGCCGGTGAGCACGGCGTCCAGGGCTTCCACCCGGCGCTGACCTGCGCAGCGCAGGTCAGCCTCCCCCGTGTCGGGATTGGGAGCCGGCTTCGACAACGGTCCGATCGCGGCCTCGAGTCGCGAGGCCTGCGCGGGGGTCATCGCCATCCGGTACTCGGTCAGGTCACCGTCGGCCACGGTCGGACTCGACAGGAACGCCCCCGGACGCAGTCGTCGCTGCTTGTCGTCGAACTCGCCCTCGCGACCGTACTGTGCGAGCAGCCGGGGCCGGATCCTGCGAGCTTCGGCCTGCCCCCACTCGACGCCGTGGTCGAGGATCGCCTTGGTCACCGTCGGCATGGCCTCGTCAGTGAGGAGATCCTTCATCCGCGCCACCTCACGCAGGGCGGTCAGCGCGAGCCCCGCGCCCACCTCCCCGGAGACGACGCGGCTCCACACGATGCCCTCCGGTCGGCTCTCGTCGGCGAAGGCGCCGGCGTCCGGACCACCACGCGACCACAGGCCACCGGGTGTCGATGCAGCCGCCTCCTGCGCGAGCTGCGCCACCTGACCGGCGCCGCCCTGGCGAAGCGAAGGCGCGTGCTCACGCACCCACGAGTGCACGGAGCCCTGACCCCTCCGAGCCGAGGCGAACTCGCCGCGGTGCGCAGCCTCGGCGGTGACACGCACCTGCGCGGCCGCCGCCTGGGACTTCACCTCATCGGCGAGGGTCATGATCTCGGCGAGATCGGCGGCGCTCAGGGATGACAGCACGTCACCGATGTCGGCCAGCCCGTCACGAGCAGCGCCCAGCACCCCACGCAACGGCGTGACGGGAGCCTGCTGCTGCTCGTCCATCGATCCTCCTCCAACGACTGATCCCAACCTATCGGCGACCACTGACACCGGCCACGCTCCGCGAGATTCGCACTCCCCCAACAGAACTCACGCCGTTCGTGCCCCAGTGGCGGTCCCTGCCGTTCAGCTGAGACCTAACCTAGATCCCACCACTGACAGCCACTCCAGGACAGATGTCACCGCCCTGTGCCACGTTGGGTCGCATGCCAGTTAATCCAGCCGCGCCAACCGAGCCAAAGGCCTCGCACCGGTTCCAGCGTGCGCCGCTGGTGATCACCGCCGCAGCTGCCCTGGCATCAGTCAGCCTGCTCGCCACGGCGCTCGCCCTCGGTTGGTTGGGTCCGGACATCGGCCGTGGCGGGGGCTTCTGTGAGGCGGCGCGGGACGCTCTTGTCCGACAGCCAGCCAACACCTTGAGCAACGTCGGCTTCGTGATCGCCGGGCTCGCGGCTTCTTGGCACGTCTCCCACCGCGGAAGCGGCACGATGAGCGCACGTCTTGGCACGGCATACGCCGTCGTGGTCGTGCTGCTCGGCCCAGGAAGTGCAGCGATGCACGCGTCGCAGAGTGAGCTGGGTGGGCACCTCGACCTCTACAGCATGTATCTGCTCGCGAGCTCCGTCCTTTCGTATGCCGCTGCGCGGCTCCTGCGACTCGCCACCACCGGATTCGTCGGGCTCTTCGTCGCTGCGCTGGGGTTGTGCACGGTCGCCGAGTTCACTTCTGCGGACGTCCCGGTGGTCATGACGTTGGGCAACGCGGTCTTCGCGGTGATGCTGCTCGCCGGGCTGGCCATGGAGGTGGTGCTGCGGACTCGTGGCGGTGTCCGCCTCGACGTGCGATGGGGATTGGCCTCTGTCGCAACGCTGCTCGTGGCCTTTGCGATCTGGAACACCGGCAAGGACGGTGGCCCGCTCTGCGATCCGCACTCTCTCCTGCAACCGCACGCGGTGTGGCACCTGCTCGATGCCGTGGCCGCGTGGTTGCTCTTCCGCTACTACGTGAGCGGTCGGCCGTAAGGTCGACCCAAGCCAGAGACCGCTCCGGACGCGGTCCGACAGCATGGCCATCTCCCGCCCTTCTCCCTCGTGCGATCCGGGTGGGCATGGAGAAGAGCGACGACGTGTGGTTGCATGCCTCTTCGGTCAAAAGCCAGATGTAGCGCAAGGACTCAACGTTCAACGAGAAGTCGCTCGGCTACTCCTCGTTCCAGGCGTTTGTCGAGTCGCACGGTGACCTCGTCGAGATCCAGTCCAAGGAGAACGGACACCTGACCCTCCGGCTGTGCTGACGCGTCGCTGTGGATAAGTCCGCGGCGGGTTCCACGGCTTTCGCCAGACTCCCGTGCCATGACCTTCGAAGCGCCGGTATGCCTCTGGCGTCCTTGGTTCTGCTGCTCTCCGTCCGTTTGGGACGTGTTCGCCGGCCGACCGCCTCGCCAACACTGCGCGATGCGCGTCGGACCGTCATCGCCAAAAGCCAGCGCAAACGCGGCGCTGTGATGCGCTCGAGGCTCTGCCCCAAGTGGCAAAATCCGGCGAATTCTTTAGTCTGGATAGCAAGACACGATGCCTCGCGCCTCTCAGAGCTGCTGCCCGGCACCGCACGACGGAGGGGATCCGCACCATGAAGATGATGACGTATGCCGCAGCCGCAGCGACCGCTGCCACGCTCGCCCTGGGGGGTTGTAACGGCGGTGAAGACGACCCGACGCCGACACCAACGAGTTCGTCGACTACCCCTTCGCCGACCAGTTCGCCCACCCCAAGCGGTTCGACTCCCGTCACAACCTCGCCCAGCCCGTCTGTGAGCGCCAACCTCCCCCCGGCCGCCCGCGCCAACACCGAAGCCGGTGCGATCGCCTTCGCCAAGTTCTTCGTGAACGAGATGGACCGCGGGTACGTCAAGGCCGACTCCGATCCCCTCAAGCCCTTGTTCACCAAGAACTGTGAGGACTGTCAGAACGTCGTGGAAATCATCGACAAACTCGAGGGCTCGGGGACCCGTCAAGCGGCCTCCAGTGCGACTATCGCTGGAGCGACCTACGCGGTCCTCGGCGGCCGGCCTGCGGTCGACTTGTTCGTGCAGTACGCCGGAGTCAATCGCATCGACAATGCGGGCAAGGTGGTGTTCACCGGCAAGGACCGCAAAGTTGCCTACCGATTGCGCCTCACGCACGCGAACGGATGGCTGGTCGATGAAATTGGAACATTGTGATGCTGCGGCGCGCACTTGTCGGTCTCTCCACGGCTGCTCTCGCGGTCGCGTTCCAGATCTCCTTTAGCGAAGCTGCCCATGCAGATACGTGTGAGCCACCACTGATCCCAGTCGAGGTGGAAACCGGCATTGGCTCCGACGGCGTAGAAGGTCAAACGAAGACGCAGTGCGTCCTCGATCCGAAGAACCCAAACACGGGTGAAGACAAAGACAAGGACGAGCCAGCGGGGTCGAAGCCTCCCCCGCCGCCGGACCCATACGAGTACGCGTTCGCCTACGACTGCCCCGGACGGGACCTTTCCTCGCTTGCCGGAGGCACAGTGTCAGGCGAGGCATGCGGGACCGCAGCCCTTGCCTGCCAGTTCGAAGGTCAGGACGGGGCCCAGCGCTTGCAGGTATTCCGCCGCCTCAAGGGTTCCACCGGGGCTTGGGATCAGATCGGAACGACGTGTGGTCCCGAAGACATGCCGCCGGGGGCTCCGGCTCCACCACCCATTCCCACGTTGGCGCAAATCCAGCAGGCGTTCTTGTCTCTGCCGTTCGCCAAGCCAACTGTGAACATTCAGCCGGAGGGCGATGTCACTCTCGTCAACCTGCCGACGTACTTCCAGGCCCAATGGCCAGCTGGCAAGCTTGGTCCCGGCGACATCAGCAAGAAGGTGCAGCTCCTCTCGTGGTCGATTGAGTTCCGGATCGATCCTGCTCGCTACAACTACGACTTCGGCGACGGATCCTTCTCTGGCCCGACAACGGACCTCGGTGGCCCGTACCCCGAAGGCAAGATCCGCCACACGTACGAACAGCCGAACCACGCCGCGTCCGTGAAGGTCGATGCGGAGCTCACCGGCTCATATCGCGTGAACGGCGGTGCCAACTGGATCCCTCTGGGCGGCGTCGCTGATCTCCAGGACGAGCCCGTCGTCACTCTGCAGGTCCGCGAGGCCAAGTCCCGCCTCTACGGGAAGCAGTAGCTAGCGGACAGTGTTGGCCGGCGAGACCCTGTGAACACCTCACGGCCAGATCGTTTCAGGCATCGCAGTGCTTCGAGTTCTCGTCATACTCTGCGCTCATCACCAGCGTCCGCGCCATTCATGGCACGCGTCCGTCACCATGACCAACCTCGGCCGATGCGACGCGGAGCTGTGGAAAACTTCACAGCCGACCTCGCCGGGCTCGCCAGAATGAGTGCCATGAGTGCCATGAGTTCATATCGGGGCAATGTCAGTGGGCGCGCTGGCGCCGTCGCACGCTGGCTGCGCCAGGCCTACTTCCCCGAACCGCCGGACGCCGCCGGATGGACTCCGCCGAGTGGCACCTGGCGACGCATCCGACCCACGCTGGATGGCCTGCTCATCCTGCTACTCGTGAGCATGCCGGCCTCGTTCATCGGGCGCGTCTTCGCGGTAGGAACACAATGCGAATTCACCTGTCAGAGGACCCTATTCACAGTCGGTGGCGTGATCGCAGCCTACTTTCCTTTTGCCTCATCGGCGATCATCACCGCCGTGACGATTCTGCATGCCGCCGCCGGTCGACGCCCCAGGCGCTGGTGGATCCTTGGACTTGCTCTGATCGTGGTCTGGTTCTTCGTCGGGCTGCACTTCATGGACTCGGCCTTGCGCTGACGACGCAAGGACTCGCCGCAGGTGGACACGTGCGAGCACCCAGTTTTCACCACTCCGCCCGCCCAGACGTGGGTGACGCCGCGAGCGCAAACGCGAGTGCACGGCATACAGGGGTGTGTATGCCGTGCACTCGGATTTCGGGTGAACGCACCCGGGAGCGACTCAGTTGACGGCCACCGCCGACCGCACGATTGTCGACCCGAGAAGCGTGGGCGCCCTCATGGCCGTCTCGACGACGCCCGTGCCACGGGAGGCGCCGAGCACGTCGATGGTGTAGCTCAGCGACTCTGCGGCGCTACCGGGACTCGATGTCACGCGCAGATCCTCCGTGGGGAGGTTGCCGACCGGCAGGAACGCGCCCTGACCGAGGGCGTTCTCCGCACCGACGAGGAAGGGCTGTCCGGCCGGGTCGGCCGGCAGGGCGTCCGGGTCGTAGGCGAACGTGATGTCCTCGGCGCCGTTGACCCCGATCCATGTCTGGAACGTCCTCAGGGAGCTCGTCCCGAAAACGTTGACGCGGTGCTCGACGACGAGCCACGTCGACACGCCGTCGGTGAGCGTGCCGGCATACACGCCGGGAGCGCCCGTGCCGTCGAGGTCGGTCCAGAACGGCGCGAGCATGTTGTTGGGCGCTGCCGAGCTGGGCCCGCTCGGCAGGTTGCAACAGTTGTTGTCCGCGGACGTCCCGCCACCGGCGACCAGGTAGCCGTTGGAGTCGATACCCACCTTGTTCCAGCTGCGACCAGCGAACGTGAACGCCGGCACGTTGAAGTTGACGATGTCCTCGTCACCCACAGCAGTGGGAGTGATGCCGAACGCATCGAGCGGGAGGTAGCCGGCAAGAGACCCTGGGCCGATGGCCGGGATTCCCGGAGCCTCTGGTGCCAAGGTTGCCGTGGCCCGGACCGAACGACTCCCAGTCACGACGGCGGGTGGACTTGCGCCGCTCACCGTGAGCTGCTTGTTCACCGTCGTGTCGAGGGTGAGGTCCACCGGGGCGGGTGAGCCGTTGGTGGCGGTGACGGTGCAGGTCGACGTGCCACCACGTGCGATGGCTGCCGGCGTGCAGGACTGGGTCAGGCTGACCGCGGACTGCTTGTGGACGAACGCCACGGGCAGGTGAAGGCCAGCGCCCGACTTCGGCGTGAACACGATCGACCCGAACCGCTGGGAGCCGATGGGCGACTCCGAGCTGATGTTGACGGTCACCTGACGAGACGCACCGGGGTTGAGCGTGAACTGGCCCGGCGTCACCTTGATCCGGGAGTCCGGGGTCGTGGACGCCGAGACGGTGATGCTCTGCATGACCGAGCTCACGTTCTTGACCGTGCGCTTGGTGGTCACGGCACCCGGCATGGTCGGGGCATTGACCGACGGCAGGTTGAGGTGGATCGCCGTGACGTCCGACGCCCCGAGGGCAGCGAAGTTGGCCGCCGACTCGTCGAGCGTGAGGACCACGTCCGCGGCGGCGCCGACATCGATCCGTCCGGCGCCCATGTCGAACGGGTCAGCCGGCGTCGTGAGGTTCTCCTTGACGACCGACGTCTTTGACGACGCCATGAGGGCCGACTTCACCTGTCCCGGGGTCCACGACGGGTGAGCCGCCTGCACGAGTGCCGCAGCACCCGCGACGTGGGGCGAGCTCATCGAGGTGCCGGCGATCGCCTGGAAGTATTCACCAAGAGGCCCGCCGGGGATCTCGTCCGGTGTCGGGGTGTGGCCCGCGAGGACCTGCACGCCCGGCGCCGTGACGTCCGGCTTGAGGTAGCTGCCTGCCGGGCCACGGCTCGAGAACGCCGCCATGACGTCACCCTGCCCGCTCCGCTTCTCCCCCGCGTCGAACTGGGCAGTCGCACCGGGGTTGGCCGCCATGAAGGCGAGGAGCTGTGTCCCGTTGGCAAGGTGCACCGTCGGGAGGTAGTGGTTGTCGGTGAGGGTCTCGGCGAGCGCCGGGTTGTAGAGCACCATCCCGGCGGCTCCACCCTGCTTGACGTTGTATCCCTTGAGGACGCGACCGGGACCGCGCTCGCAGGCGACGATCTTGCCGGTGAACAGTCCGGGTGGTGCCGGGGCGTCGCACAGCGGCCGGCTGTAGGGCGCTGCGCTCGAGAGCACGATCGGCAGCGGCGTGACGCCGGTGCCCGCCGTGATCGAGGCACCGTCGAGGTCAAGGGTCGGCGCTCCGCCGGCCCCCGCGAGGTGCAGCGTCGTGGCGAACTGGCGCTTCTGCGTCGAAGCGGCCACGGTCGTCACCCATGGGCTGAGGTGGTTGGCCGTCGAAGCTCCGGGGCCGTCGTTGCCGGCGGAGGTCGAGACGAACACGCCCGCGGCATACGCATCGAGGAACGCGAGCTCGACCGGGTCACTGAACGGGTCGGTCCCTCCACTGATCGAGAAGTTGATGACGTCGACACCATCGAGGATGGCCTGACCGACGGCGGCTGCCGAGTCGGAGCTGTAGCAGCCGTCGATGCCGCACACCTTGTACTCAGCGAGCCAGGCGCCGGGCGCGACGCCGCGGATGGGGCCGCGATCGACGCCGAACACGGGTGCCGTCGTGAGGACGTTGCCTGCGGTCGTCGAGGAGGTGTGGGTTCCGTGGCCGTTGGAGTCACGGGCCGAGTGGTACACCTCGGCGCCTGCGCGGCCGGGGTCCGAGAGGTAGGTGTCAAGGAAGGGCCGACCGCCGACGAGCTTGTTGTTGCAGACGAACGGGTCGTTCGCGGGGGTCAGCGGGTTGTCACCGAAGTTGCAGGCGAGCGCCGGACCGGGTCGCGGGGCGAGGTTGCCCTGGTCGGCGAACGACGGGTGCTCGGGCCAGACGCCCGAGTCGAGGTTGCCGTAGAACACACCCTTGCCCGCGTCCTTGGGGCCGTTGCTGCCGCCGAGCTCGTTCTGCAGGCCGGTTGCGTTGATGAAGTCAGAGCTCGCGTCGGTCTGCAGCTGACGCAGCTCGTCCGGCATGACCGCGACGACACCGTCGACCCTGACGATGTCCTTGACGCGGTTGGCAGGGACGGTGGCGGCCACTCCGCCGTAGACCACGCGATAGGACTGGCCGAGCTTGGCGCTCGGAGCGGCCTTGCGGACGGCGGCACTGATCGTGCGTTCACGACCTGCTTGGTATGCCGTGTAGGCCCGTTCCACTGTGCTCCTGCCGTTGAGTTTGCGCCCGGTGACACCCGGGCTGGTCGCGGCAAGGCCGCGCACTCCCCCGGCGTAGCTGGCGGTGGCGTCGAAGTCGTACTTGATCATCACGTTGACCGGCGCGGAGTCCGTGCGCCTGAGCAGAGCGTTCGGGGTGCGGGCCAGGCGTGACGAGGCTGCCTTGTCGGAGGTCACCGTGTCACTGGGGGTGAGCGGGGTGGCGGTGAAGGTGCGCGTGGAGGACGGGTTGGGGTCCGTCGTGGAACCGAAGGATGGTGAAGACAGCGTCAGCGCAAGCACTGGCGCAGCTCCGGCGGCGACGATGGCGCGCCGGAGGGGAGATGTGAGCATCGCACGACCTTCCGAGAAGGACGGCCGTGTGCACGCGGCCCTGGGCCGCGAGCAACGGCCAGGAGTGTGTTCGGAATCGAACATTCCGACGCTACGCGCGTGCGGGCTGGCCCGTAGCCCCTTTGGTGAAAGCCAGCAGCCCATTTGGGCGATTCCGGAGAATTCGCGATGTGACCGAACTGGCCCGTGGCCTTGGCTACGGTCGGGCTGTGGCCGACGCGTCCAACGAGGCACCGATGAGGCTCCGCTACGCGGGCACCTGCAGGGTGTGTGACCGTGGCCTAGCCGCGAAGACGTCGGCCGTCTATGAGCGCCAGACCAAGACCGTGCGTTGTCTTGACTGTCCTTCCGTCGCATTAGTGAACCCCGTGCCGACAGGCACCTCAAACGACTCGGATTCGGCAAGCGACCCAGCGGCGCCTGCCCCACCCATGAAGCTCTCACGGCCGGTCGAGGCTCCGCCAGCGGTCGAAAAACCGGTGGATATCGGGGCAGCGGGCCTCTCTGCCCGACGCGAATTCGAACGTTGGCACGCCAAGCGCGAAGAGCGGATACGCACGAAGCACCCGAAGCTAGGTGGACTTATCGTCGCCCTGAGTGCCGAACCGCAGTCAACTACGGCTTGGAACGCTGGCGCCCTCGGCGAGGAGCGGTTGGGTGGCGGACTGAACGAGAGAGTGTCTTCGACACTGCGGTTGCTCCACGATCGCCGAATCCCCGGATCGCGAGCCAATATCGACCACCTCGCTGTGACAAGCACTGGTATCTACGTCATCGACGCGAAGCGCTACGTCGGCAAGCGCCCGACCCTCAAGGTCGAAGGAGGACTGCTTCGGCCCCGGGTTGAGAGCCTTCTCGTCGGAGGCCGAAACCAGACCAAGCTTCCTGGAGGGCGTGCTCAAACAGGTCGACCTGGTGCGTTCCATCGTGGGCGACGGCGTTCCCGTCATAGGCGTCCTCTGCTTCGTGGAGTCCGACTGGCCCTTGTTCGGAGGTGACTTCACGACACGCGGTGTCCTGGTCCTGTGGCCCAGGAAGCTCTACCCACGCCTACTCGCCGAGGGCCCGCATACAGACGGGATCGACGTCTACCACCGAACCCTGGCCGCAGCCCTTCCACCTGCGTAACAGGTCGGGTCGGTCTGCAGGCGTTCCCGAAGGGATGCTCAGCTCTTGCAGGAACCCTGGTGGGCCCGCGGGCAGGCCTCTTTGCGCCACGTGTGTTCGTATGACACCTAAGCTCACACCATGGCTGCTGATCTCGACGCTGAGTACGTTTTTCGAGAGGTGATCGCAGCAGCCGTCCACGCCAGGTCAGAGCAACTTGGTGGATCCCTCCCGTGGGACGAGCTCAGTGACTTCGAACTTCCGGACGGGTCACGGCAGCGCCTCGTCGACCCCGGCAAGGGCGGCATTTGGAACCCGAAGGACTTCGCGGCGACTCTGTCCATCATCACGTCGCCCGACGGGCCCTACCCCGACCGTGAGATCGACGGGGGGTTCCTCCAGTACAGCTACCAGAGAGGCCCCGAAGGCGGAAAGAACCTCAAACTCAGGGCCGCACTGGAGTTGAAGTACCCGGTGCTTCGGCTCGATAAAGTCGCGACCGGTTGGTACAGCCCGATCTATCCCGTGTTCGTTGTCGGGGACAACCCGATCGCACGGGAGTTCACGCTCACCCTTGACGAAGTCATGCGCTCGGTCCCTATCAACCAGCCACTATCGAGGCTTGAGAAGGCTTACGCCACAAGGCTTGTGCAGCAACGCGTTCACCAACCCAGGTTCCGGGCGCAAGTGATGTTGGCCTACGAGCACAGTTGCGCAGTCTGCAACTTGAAACATGCCGAGCTCCTGGATGCCGCCCACATCATTGAAGACGGCGACGACAACGGGGTTCCCGTCGTTCCGAACGGGGTGAGCCTGTGCAAGATCCATCACGCGGCGTATGACCGGAAGTTTCTCGGAGTCACTCCTGATTACGTCGTCGAGATCAACGAGCGCCTACTCGAAGAGGTTGATGGCCCCATGCTGCGCCACGGCATCCAAGAGATGCACGGTCGAACCCTCCAGGTGCCGAAGGCAAAACCGCTACGGCCTGATCCCGAACGACTGAGCATTCGCTATGGGCAGTTCAGGGCCGGTTGACGGCGCCAGCCGGACCCGTGAGCGATTCACTCGCTATGAGAAGTTCATTCAGCTTCATGGTCGTCGACCAGGTCGCACGAGGCCACGCGATCCGACCGACGAAACTGCCTTAGCCCGAGAGCTCCTCAAGGAGCTGCCCCACCGAATCTAGGACCTGTCCGCCATCCTGGCCATCATCCAGCAGGGATTGCACTCCCGATCCCACGATGTACGCCATCAAGTAGGCGGCATTTCCCTTGTAGTTCTTGTCCAGGTCCGCCAACGACGGACCGGGAGCCAGTTCATCGGTGTGCGCGCGGTCGGCTTCCTGCACGCGTGTGAACAGGCTGTTGAGCATGTCGAGTGCTTCCTCACCGCGGCGCCGCCCTGCCAAGATGATGACCTCCGACGGCGGGCGCGGGATTGCAGGCAGCCCCCCGTCATCCTCGGCCCCCAGGCCCCCGAAGTTGTCGCCGAACGCCACGAGTGCCATGAAGCACGCGTACGTCAGCGGGTAGCCATGCTCGTCCCACGCCTCGCGACTGGCGTCGAGCAGCTGCGCTGGGGACCGTGGGGTGGAGATGAGGTCTAACGCACTTTCAGCGGATGGGTGCATCCCTTCACCCTAGGTCTCCAGCAGGCCGCAGACCCAAGCCCCAACGTCCGCCCGCTCACAGCGGCGGCAACGACTCTCAGTCAGCGCAAGAGAACGGCCCCGAGGAAGTCCTCGGGGCCGTTCTCGTGGGACTGCTAGATCAGCTGCAGCCGCTGGTGCTTCCGCAGCCTTCGCAGACGTAGCAAGACCCAGCCGGGCGCATCTTCGTGCCGCAGGTCATGCACATCGGCGCGTCCGCGGAGACGCCCTGGAACTTCTCTAGCAGTTCGGCCGAGCTGTGCACGTCACCGGACACGACGCGAGCCGAGGCTGCACCGGCGCCGGACTTCACCTCGCTGGCGTGCTCCACCGCGTCGACAGCCGGTGACTCGCCGGCAGTCTTCGGAGCAGCCTCCGCCGTCTTCTTCGGCGAGGACGCACCGACGCCCTGTGAGTACGACTCGATCTCGTCCTCGAACGCCTCGGAGTCCTCGCCATCCACCGTCGACGGGGCGTAGGAGCCCGTCTCCAGCTGGCGCTGACGCTCCTCGGCGGTGTGGATGCCCATGAACGACCGGGTCTCGAAGTCGAGGTGGTCGAGCGCCAGGCGGCGGAAGACGTAGTCGACGAGCGACTGGCCCATCCGGATGTCCTGGTCGTCGGTCATCCCGGCCGGCTCGAAGCGCATGTTCGAGTACTTCTCGACGAACGTCTCGAGCGGCACGCCGTACTGCAGGCCCACCGACACCGCGATGGAGAAGGCGTCCATGACACCGGCGAGCGTCGAACCCTGCTTGCCGAACTTGAGGAAGACCTCACCGAGGCGACCATCGGCATACGTGCCAGCAGTCAGGTAGCCCTCGGCGCCACCGATGGCGAACGACGTCGTCTGCGAGGAGCGACGCTTCGGCAGACGCTCACGCGTCGGGCGGTAGACGACCTTCTCGACGACCTGCGCCGGACCGGCGGCCGCAGCAGCGACACCGGCAGCCTTGTCAGCGGCAGCGTCCGTGGCGGTCGAGCCGCCATCGGACAGGGGCTGACCGACCTTGCAGGAGTCGCGGTAGACCGCGAGCGCCTTGAGGCCCATCTTCCAGCCCTGCATGTAGACGTCCTGGATCTCCTCGACCGAGGCGTCCTCAGGCAGGTTGACCGTCTTGGAGATGGCACCGGAAAGGAACGGCTGCGTGGCCGCCATCATCCGCACGTGGCCCATCGCGGAGATGGAGCGCGCACCCATGGCGGTGTCGAAGATCTCGTAGTGCTCGGTCTTGAGACCGGGCGCGTCGATGACGTGGCCCTTGTCGGCGATGAACTCGACGATCGCCTCGACCGTCTCCTCGGTGTAGCCGAGCTTGCGCAGGGCACGCGGGATGGTGAGGTTGACGATCTGCATCGAGCCGCCACCGACGAGCTTCTTGAACTTGACGAGCGAGAAGTCCGGCTCGATGCCGGTCGTGTCGCAGTCCATCATGAAGCCGATGGTCCCGGTCGGCGCGAGCACCGACGCCTGGGCGTTGCGGTAGCCGTTCTTCTCGCCCACCTTGACGACGGCGTCCCACGCCTTCGTCGCCGCACGGTGGATGTCCTTGTCCATCGTGTGCAGGGTGCGGATCGAGTCGTTGGCCGACGCGTGCTTGCGCATGACCCGCTTGTGCGCGTCCGCGTTGCGGGCGTACCCGGCATACGGGCCGACGACACCGGCGATCTCGGCGGAGCGCTTGTAGGCGGCGCCGGTGAGCAGGGAGGTGATCGACGCGGCGAGCGCGCGGCCGCCGTCGGAGTCGTAGCCGTGACCGGTCGCCATGAGCAGCGCGCCGAGGTTGGCGTAGCCGATGCCGAGCTGGCGGTAGTCACGGGTCGTCTTGGCGATCGGCTCTGTCGGGAAGTCGGCGAAGCAGATCGAGATGTCCATCGCCGTGATGACGAGCTCGGCGACCTGCTGGAACTTCGCGACGTCGAAGGTGTCGTCGTCCTTGAGGAACTTCAACAGGTTGAGCGAGGCGAGGTTGCACGAGGAGTTGTCGAGCGACATGTACTCGGAGCAGGGGTTGGACGCGGTGATGCGGCCGGTCTCGGGGTTGGTGTGCCAGTCGTTGATCGTGTCGTCGTACTGGATGCCCGGGTCGGCGCACTCCCACGCGGCCTTGGCGATCTTGCCCATGAGCTCGCGGGCGTCGATGGTCTCGATGACGGAACCGTCGCCGCGGGACTTGAGCCCGAACTCGGTGCCCTCCTCGACGGCGCGCATGAACTCGTCGTTGACGCGCACCGAGTTGTTGGCGTTCTGGTACTGCACGGACACGATGTCCTTGCCGCCCAGGTCCATGTCGAAGCCGGCGTCGCGCAGCGCGCGGATCTTGTCCTCCTCGCGCGCCTTGGTCTCGACGAACTCGACGATGTCCGGGTGGTCGACGTCGAGGACGACCATCTTGGCCGCCCGGCGGGTCGCGCCACCGGACTTGATCGTGCCCGCGGACGCGTCGGCGCCACGCATGAACGACACCGGGCCCGAGGCCGTGCCACCGGAGGACAGCAGCTCCTTGGAGGAGCGGATGCGCGACAGGTTGAGACCCGCGCCCGAGCCGCCCTTGAAGATGAAGCCCTCCTCCTTGTACCAGTTGAGGATGGAGTCCATCGAGTCGTCGACGGCGAGGATGAAGCAGGCCGAGACCTGCTGCGGCGAGGCCGTGCCGACGTTGAACCAGACCGGGCTGTTGAAGCTGAAGACCTGGTGCAGCAGGGCGTGGGTCAGCTCGTGCTCGAAGATCTCGGCGTCCTCGTCGGAGCCGAAGTAGCCGTGCTCCTTGCCCGCCTTGACGTAGGTGAGGACGACGCGGTCGATGAGCTGCTTGAGCCCGGTCTCGCGCGCCTCGGTGCCGACGGCGCCGCGGAAGTACTTCGTCGTGACGATGGTGGAGGCGTTGACGCTCCAGAAGTCGGGGAACTCGACACCGCGCTGCTCGAAGATCGTCTCGCCGGACTTCCAGTTCTGCTGGACGACGTCGCGCTTCTCCCAGGTCACCGCGTCGTAGGGGTGCACACCGGGAGTGGTGAAGATGCGCTCCACCGTGACTCCGGATCCGCCCTTCGTCGAGTTCTTGCGCGCTCCTGCACGTGCGCCGGCGGTCTCCGTCATTGCCTGACTCCCTCTTCTGCCCGGCTCAAACCCGGGCGTTCCATTGACCTGATGTCGATTCTTGCGGTGACCACTGACAGTGGTCGGGTGTCGCTCGAGGAGCGACGGAAGTGCTTTATTCGCGGTATGCCGGTCAGTCCCGTGGGGTGAGCGAGGCACCCGAGCCGCTGGCCGGCATACGGTCGGGTTCGTGTCCTGTCGCGTCCCGTTCGACGCGGAGCAGGGTGATCGCCTGCTCGAAGTCCTCGAGGTTGTCGAAGGCCTGGTAGACGCTGGCGAACCGCAGGTAGGCGACCTCGTCGAGGCTGCGCAACGGCTCGAGGACGGCGAGGCCGACCTCGTGGGCGTCGATCTCGGCCTGCCCGGCGCCGCGGATGCTCTCCTCGACCTGGTGGGCGAGGAGGGCGAGCTGGTCCTCGGTGACCGGGCGGCCCTGACAGGCCTTGCGGACGCCGACGAGGACCTTGGCCCGGCTGAACGGCTCGGCAGCGCCGGACCGCTTGACCACGGACAGTGCCGCGGTCTCGACGGTCGTGAAGCGCTTGCCGCACTCGGGGCACTGACGGCGGCGGCGAATGCTCGAGCCGTCGTCGGTGGCGCGCGAGTCCATGACGCGGGAGTCGGTGTGGCGGCAGAACGGGCAGTGCATGAACCGGCTCCTTTGCGCCTTGGGAGACCCTCAGTGGGGACAAGCCTGGGGACGAACTGGGGACAACGTGTGGAGAAGCGTCCCGCCCCTGTGAACCACATGTGGATGAACTACATCGGTGTAACCACTAGATGTAGTGGCAAGTATGCGCCGCCGAAACCCGCGCCGCAAGCCCATCCGGGCAACTCCTGCGTGTCGTGCGTGGCTCCGGCGTGTCGCCCCCCGTGAGCAACCACAGACGCAGGTATGCCGGCCGCCCGAGGTGGGCGGCCGGCATACCTGATGCGGTGGACAGGTCAGGTCGCGGGCCCTTGGGAGCGGAGCTTGTCGACCTCGCTCATGGCCTCGCGCAGCTGCCCGAGCCACTCGTCCGCGTGCTGGCCGACGAGACGGACCGACCATGCGAGCGCGTCGCTGCGGGAGCGGGCGACGCCGGCGTCGACGAGGGTGTCGAGGACCTGGCGCTCGGGCTGGCGCAGGCGCGTCATGACCGGTGCGGCGAGGTGGGTGAAGAGCGCCTCGGTCTCACCGAGCCGCACCCCCCACGAGACCTTGCGCTCGTAGCGGTGCTCGGCCTCGCGGGCGATCTCGATGCGCTGCTCCTTGGTGTCGGCGCGCCACCGGCTGATGCGGCCCTCGGAGACGGCACTGGTCTCGGCGCCGCCGTCGGTGTCCGCCAGCGTGCCGATGACGGTGATCTCGTCACGGTCGACGTTGACGTCGACCTCGGTGAACCACTCAGAGGGCAGGCGCCCGCTGAACCAGTCCTGGGCGTCGTCGGCGCTGGGGACGTCGGCCTGCTGCCAGCCGCCGGGCCGGCCCATGCCGGGTCCGCGTCCGCCGCGACCGCCACCGCGTGGACCGCGACGTTCGCCGCGTCCTCCTCGGGGCGTGTGCTCGGAGTCCTCGGGGCTGAAGTGGATGTGGTGGGACCTCATGGTGGGTCTCCCTTCCTGGGGGAACTGCATCTTCTTGCAGTGCTTACATGATTACACAACTACACAACAAGCCACATCATTCCGGGCCTCGCTGTGCACTGCCTCGCCACAGCGCAGCAGTGCACAGCGGACCAGCACCAGAGGGGCCCCACTCATCCCCAGGCAGACGCAGACTGCCGGGGGTGAGCGTGGTGCTCACCCCCGGCAGTCCGGGAGACTTCTACGTCAGTCGACGAACCTGTTGCGTCAGCTGACCGCCTTGAGGGCGTCGATCATGCCCTCACCGAAGTAGCTGTTGTCCTCCGGCGTACCCACGCATGCCGGACCGGCGGCCGTGGAGCAGGCTTTGTCGGTGGCGTCCGCGCGCAGCTTGGCAACCATCTGCTCGGGGGTGAGCTCCGGGTGGACGGACTTCATGAGCGCGAGGACACCCGCTGCGTGCGGTGAGGCCATCGAGGTGCCGCTCTTGTTGCCGTAGCCGTTGTCCCGCACGATCGTCGAGAGGATCGCGCTTCCGGGGGCGGAGACGTCGATGACGCCCAGACCGCGGTTGGAGAAGTTCGACAGGGCGCCGGTGCGCGTCGCGGACGACGTGGTGACCACGCCGGGGAGCTCAGCGGGGATGTCGTGGCACTCGTTGTTGATCGTGCGCAGCACCGGGGTGCTGTCGTTGGGGCTGCCCGGATCCTTGAACTTCGTCTTGTCGGACAGGTCGTATGCCGAGTTGCCGGCTGCCGCCGCGTGCACGACGCCCTGCTTGGTGGACCATGCGACCGCACGGGTCACGGCCTCCTTGGCAGCGGCCTGGTCGGGCTGGTCACTGCACCAGAACTCGAACGGGTCGATGTAGTAGCTGTTGTTCGTGACGTCCATGCCCTTGAGACCGGCCCAGACGAAACCGCAGACGGCGTACTCGGGGTAGATGTAGCCCTCGTCGCTGACGACCTTGACCGCGGCCATCCGCACGTTCGGCGCGACACCGACGATGCCGACGCCGTTGCGAGGAGCGGCGATGGTGCCCGCGACGTGGGTGCCGTGGTCACTCGTGGTGGGGTTCCACCCGGTCGCCGAGGTGTCCGGACGTCCGCCGTCGGTGCAGTTGACCGAGGTGGCCAGGTCGATGTTGGGCTGCAGGTCCGGGTGGTCCGGGTCGATGCCGCTGTCGAGGACGCCGACGAGCACGTTGCGGGAGCCGTCAGTGATCTTGTGGGCCTGGTCGGCCTTGATCATCTGCATGTCCCACTGCTCACCCTCACGGGTGTCCAGGGCCTCGGCCGGGGTGGTGGGAGCCTCGACGTCACCGTTGGTGGGCTTGGACGCCCCCTTCTTGTAGCCACTGGCGCCGGGGCCCCACGGGGCCTGCGCGGCTGCCGGAGTTCCCTCGAGGACCTCGGCGGTGCGGGACGCACCGACCGAGTCCAGGGCGTTGCCGCCGGCGGCCCGGACGTCGGCCCGGAAGGCCGAGCGTTGGGAGTGGGCGACGACCACACCGATCTGCGGCCAGCTCTGGACGACGACGCCGCCGGCCTCGGTCACGGCCTTCTCCACGAGGCGGGTCTGGCCGGGGTTGGCGACCTTGGTGTTGAGGATGTAGCTCATCGTCATCCCGTCCGGCGCCGCGATCGGCACGGGGGTGGACGTCTCAGTGATGGCGGCGGTGGCCACGGTGGGGGCGGCGCCGAGCAGGGCGACGGCAGCTGCTGCTGACGCTGCGACGGCGAAGGTTGTCCGCCGACGCGCAGTGGAACGACTCATTCTGACTCCGTTGTGAGGGGCTGCAACTCTCCGTGAAGGCGGAGGGACCACCCCTCTTCGGGGCAGCGTCGTCCATCCTTGCTGCATCGTCGAGCTATTTCTAGTACACCCGAACGAATCATGGGACATGACCACATTGGAAGTCTGATGGGCCGGTCAGGCGCGGCTGCGCTGGCGCAGCGCCAACCGCGACGCCAGCCACAGCGGCAGCGCCGCAGCCAGGGCGGTGAGCCCGAGGAGGGTCACCGACAGTGTCGACGCGTAGCCGAGCTCGCCATACTCGAACGCCCGCTGGTAGAGGTGCAGCGGCGCGGTGACGGTCGCGTTCGCCGGACCACCCTCGGTGACGAGCAGGGCCGGGACGAAGGCGTTCTGCACCACGACGACCACGTCACGCACTGCCAGGACGAGGACGATCGGCGCCATGAGCGGCAAGGTCAGCCGCCGTGTCGCGAACCACGCCGAGCCCCCCTCGACCGCGATCGCCTCGTAGAGCCGCGGAGGGATCGCCGCCCGTGCCGCCAGCGCCACGACGAACGCCTCGCCGACCTGGAAGGCCATGACGAGCACCAACCCGAGGCGAGCACCCCACGGCTCGGTGAGGAAGCCCGGGTCCGGCACCCCCAGCGCCCGCAGCACAGCCGGCAGCGGGCCGTAGAGAGGGTTGAGGATCCACAGCCACAGGAGCGCCCAGGCCGCCTCCGGGATGACGGACGGCAGGTATGCCGCGACCCTCCCCACCGAGGCCCCCGCACCTTTGCGGGCGAGCAGCAGAGCCGCCCCGACGGCGAGGGCCAGCCGCAACGGCACGGCCAGGGCGGCGACGATGGCGCTCACCCCCACCGACCGCCAGAACGGCGCGTCACTGATGAGCCGCAACCAGTTCTCCGCGCCGGTGAAGACTGGCGCCCGGAAGCCGTGGTAGCTCGTCGACGCGAGGTAGCCGGCGAGGACGAGTGGCACCCCGACGAGGAGCAGCGACCCGAGCAGGTAGGGCAGGGCCAGCGGCGAGCGCCTCACGCGACCCGCTCCCCCGTCGTCGCGTTGAAGCGGTGCTCATGGGCGCGGTCCCAGGACAGCCGCACCTGGTCACCGGGTCGGGGCTCGGAGCCGCGCGGCACCCTCGCCACCACGGCCGTCCCCTCGGGCGCGCAGACCAGGTGGATGAGCGAGTCCTCCCCCGCAGGCTCCCTCTCCATGACGGCGCACAAGGGCCCGGAGCCGCTGGGCTCGAGGCGGACCCGCTCAGGACGCACCCCCACACACACTCCACGCTCCGGCGGCAGGATGTTCATGGGCAGCGGACCGAAACCACGGGCGACAGCGATGTGGGACGGCGCGGCATACAGCGCATCCGGGGTGTCGCACTGGACGACGCGGCCCCGGTCCATCAGCGCCACGCGGTCACCGAGAGCCATCGCCTCACTCTGGTCGTGGGTCACGTGGATCATGGGCACCCCGAGTCTCCGCTGCACGTCACGGATGACCCCACGCATCCGACCACGCTGCTCCGCGTCGACCGCGGCGAGGGGCTCGTCGAGCAGCAGGGCGCGCGGGGAGCGGATCATGGCCCGCGCCAGGGCCACCCGCTGTCGCTCACCGCCGCTGAGCTGGGAGGGCATCCGGTCCAGGAGGTCCTCGACGTCCAGCGTTGCCGCGACCTCGACCACCGCTGCCTCGGTCCCCTTGCGGTCGGAACCGCGGGCGCGCTCGCCGATCCCGATGTTGTCCCGCACCCGCAGGTGCGGGAAGAGCGCGGCCTCCTGGAAGACGAGCGCGACACCCCGGCCACCTGGTGCGGTCGCCGTGAGGTCCTCGCCGTCGAGCAGCACCCGCCCCGAGTCGAGTGGCTCGAGCCCGGCGACGGCCCTCAGCAGCGTCGTCTTGCCCGAGCCCGAGCGGCCGACGACGACGAGCAGCTCGCCCTCGCCCACGGTGAGATCGACGCCGTCGAGGGCCACGACGTCATCGCGGCCGCGCGCCCGAAAGGCCCTGTGCGCAGCCTCGATCCGCAGGCTCATGAACCCTTCGCCAGGAGTGGGTCAGCCTGTGACCGGATCTCGTCGATGACCTCGTCGAGCGGCACATGGTCCTCGAAGGCGCGCTGCAGCTGCGTCCCCATGATGTCCTCGACCTCGGGCCACACCGGCGTGACCGGGGTGTGCTGCAGGTGCGGGATGGCGTCCAGGAAGACCTGGGACGACGCGGGGGCGCGGTCGGGGCTGAGGAACGCCGGTGAGGTCGCGACCGACTTGAGCGACGGCACGGTCCGCCCACCCAGGGCGGTGACGGTCTGGCCCTGCTGCCCCACGGCATACGCGATGAACTTCGCGGCGGCCTCCTTGTTGGGCGAGCTGGCGGCGATGCAGTAGGCGTCGGAGTGGAGCACCGAGGCAGGCTGGCCGAGTGACGGCAGCCCGGCGACGTCGAACTCCAGTCCCCTCTGCTCACGCAGTGCCGGGACCTCGACGCGCGAGCTCATGAACATCGCGACCTTGCCCGTCATGAACTGCTCCTCGAGCCCCTGCGCCGCCATCTGCTCCTTGGAGGGAGTGGCACCCGAGGCGATGAGGTCGACGACCTGCTGCAGTGCGGCCCGCGCTCCGGGCTCGTGCAACGTCGTGCGCGTCGGCTTCGCCGTGTCGTCGACGACCGTGCCGCCCTTGCTCCAGATGAGCGGCGCCATGCGCGTGATCGACGGGTCGATGCCGATGCCCTTGACGGATCCTTTGGTGAGAGACGTTGCGGCAGAAGCGAACTCGTCCCACGTCCAGCCTGGCTTGGGCGGCTCGACACCGGCTGCAGCGAAGAGCTTGGTGTTCCAGTAGACGACGAGCGAGGAGATGTTCTGCGGCATGCACTGGAGGTCGCCCCCATAGGTGAACGCCTTGAGCGGCTCCTCGTAGTAGTCGCCGCGGTTCATGCCGTTCTCGGCGAGCAGGGGCCCGATCGGCTCAACCGCGCCACGCTGCACGAACGGCGCGTACTCGCGGTAGTTGATGAGGAAGACGTCGGGCGCGTCCCCCGACGCGAACGCCGTGGACAGGCGGGTCAGGTGGTCCTTGCGGCCCACCGGGACCATCTCGACGTCACCACCACCAGAGCCCTGGTATGCCGTGACGAGACTGCGATAGACCGCCGCCTCCTCCGGTTCGGCCTTGACCTGGAAGGTGATCGGCGCGCTGGCAGCGCCGCCACCACCGGCCGCCGGCTCGCCCTCACCGGAGGGGCCCGGGTCACCACAGGCGACCAGACCGGCGGCGACCACCGCAGCGCCGGCGAGGGCGCTGCTCCACCGGCGGCGCCTCATCGCTTCACCACGGAGGCGAAGAACGCCCGTTGGCTGACGAGGAACGCGAGGAGCGCCGGCGCGGTGACGATGACCGCGGCGGCGAGATAGATCGGATACAGGGCAGTCTCCATCTCACTGAGGTTCCGCAGGCCCAGCGCCACCGGCCAGTGGCGCGGTGACGCGACGAGCGTCAGCGGATCCATGAACGTGGACCAGTAGTACACGAAGCTCAACGCGGCGACCGCCACGGCCGCCGGGCGGACGAGCGGGAACGCGATCCGCCGCCACACGGCATACGGGCTCATGCCCTCGAGCGTCGCGGCCTCGAGCACCGAGGTCGGGATGCGCGAGTAGGCCAGGGCGAAGAGGAGCACATAGAACGGTGTCGTCCCGGCGAGGGCGAGGAGCGCCACCGTGAGCGGGGTGTCGGTGAGGCCGAGGGTCCGCAGCACGACGACTCTCGGCACCCACAGGGCGGAGGCCGGGACGAGCATCATCAGCACCGAGACACCGGCGAGGAGGGCGCGCGTGCGACCCCGCGACGTGACCAGCGCCAGACCCGCCATCGACGTCACGAGCACGGTCACCGGGACCGCCACCGCGACCAGAAGCAGCGAGTTGAGCATGAGCCGGAGCAGGGGCATGAAGTCGGCGACGGTCCCGTAGTTCGACCAGGTCGCCGGGTCGGGCCAGAGGTCGAGCCCGTCCGGTGGCGGCTGGAGGGGACGCTGCAGCGAGCCCAGCCCCATGACGGCGAGGGGGGCGAGGAAGAGCAGGCACAGCGCGGCCACCCCGACGCCCCGCCCGAGGGCGGGACGTCGGGGTGGCCGGCTGCTGATCGACGGCAGGGCTCAGCCGGCGTCAGCGAGAGACGTCGTCCAGATGCTGCGGCCGTAGGTCGCGGCGTAGAGCGTCTCGCTGCCGTCCGGCAGGTCGATGTCGTTGATCGGGACGAGCGGGAGGTTGGCACCGACCTTGATCCAGGTCTTGCCCAGGTTGGTCGTCCGGTAGACGCCCACGTCGGTGGCGATGAAGAGCCAGTTGGCCTTGGTGGGGTGCCGGATGACGTCGTTGATGGGCGCCTGCGGAACGCGCTTGCCCACGATGTCGGACCAGGTCCTGCCGCCGTCCCGGGTCATGACCAGGTGCGGGTAGCCATCGCCCGAGCGCCAGCCCGAGAAGCTGGCCCAGGCGACCTTCGGGTTCTGCGGGTCGACCGTCACGCGGGTGACCCAGCGGCCCGGGAAGGTCGGGCTCTCGATCTTGGTCCACGTCACCTCGGCTGCCGGTGCCATCGCGTTGCGCGACACCCACATGAGGCCCGAGTCGGTGCCGGCGTAGACCAGGTTGGGGTCAGCCTTGGTCGTGCCGATCGCGGTGATCGTGCCGAACCCCGGTGCCCGAGGCTCGGTGCCCTCGGTGAGGTCCGGGCTGATCTGCTCCCAGCGACGCTGGCCCACATCGGTGTTCATCCGGCTGACGTACTCGCTGGCGCCGAACATGATCCGCGGGTCGGCAGCGAACTCCAACGGTGCGACCCAGTTCTTGCGCAGACCGGGGATGCTCATGTTGAAGGCCGACTGCCCCGTGTCCGTGCCGACGAAGCCGCGGCAGCCACCGTTCTGCGAGCACCCGTAGTACTTGCGGTCGTTGGTGGGGTCGATGCGGTTCATCATCCCGTCGCCACCCACGAAGTTGAACCAGTCGCCGTTGGTGCTGTTGTCCAGGGCCCACGACTTCAGCGAGCCGTTGTCCTGAGCACCGGCGTTGAGGCGCTGCGGGTTCTGGAGCGAGACGTCCATCGCGTAGAACTGCGTGACCGGCAGGTCCGGCGTCTTCTGCCAGAGACCGCGAGCCGCACCGTTCTGGGTGGACCAGTAGAAGCCACCGTCGTTGCCGAGGTAGACCTTGTCCTCCACGAACGGGTCCCACTCGACGCCGTGCTGGTCGGCGTGCGGCGTCTGCGACGTGGTCCAGGTCTGGCCACCGTTGAGGCTCTCGGCGAGCTGGACACCGGCGACGAAGACGTGCTGCGGGTCCTGGGGGTCGACATAGACCCGGCCGAACCACCATGCGAAGCCGCCGCTGACGTTCTGCAGCGTGCCGGTGCTCGTCGAACCCACCGCCGTCCACGTGGCGCCGGCGTCGGCGCTGGTGAAGAAGCCGTTGAAGTTGCCGCGGGCCGTGCTGGAGATCAGGTAGGCGCGGTTGGGGTCGCTGTCGGAGAAGTCGACGCCCATGCGGCCGACGAGGTTGTCAGGGGTCTGCAGCGCCGGGTTGGTCTCGCTCTGGGGCAGCGGGGCGTCCTGGATCTCGGTCCACGTGCGACCGGCGTCGGTCGAGCGGTAGAGGTAGGAGTTCGGCCCGTAGATGCGCGACTTCTCGTCACGGATCTTGTCCCAGGTGGTGGCGAGCATGACGTCGGGGTTGCTCTTGTTGATGCTGACGTCGATCGCGCCCGTGGCGGCGGATCCGGGGACGATGACGCGCTCCCACGTGGAGCCGCCGTCCTCGGTCAGGAAGAGGCCGCGGGTCGGCTCGGTGTCGTGCAGCGCGCCCATGACGGCGACGAAGACGCGGTCGTCGTCGCGCGGGTCGATGACGATCTGGCCGATCGTGTCGCTGTCCTTGAGGCCCATGTTGGTCCAGGTCGCGCCGTCGTCGCCGGACTTGTAGACACCGTTGCCGTAGTAGGCCGAGCCACCACCGTGGTCGGGCTCGCCGGTGCCGGCCCAGACGACGCCCTTGGAGTCGACAGCCACCGCACCCATGGACTGGGGCAGCTGGTCGTCCCAGGCGACGTCGAACGTCGCGCCGCTGTCGGTGGACCTCCAGAGGCCGCCGGTGCCCGTCGCGATGTAGGACACGCCCTGGGTCGTCGGGTCGGCCGCGATGTCGCGGATGCGGCCACCGATGTTGGACGGGCCGAGGTTGCCCCACACCTGGTCGGTGCTGGGACTGCCCTGCGACGTCCTGCCCATGGAGGTGGACTGCGCCACCGCTTCCTTGACCGCGTCCTGCGGGATCGACCCGTCGGCGTTGGCACGCTGGAGGTACATCCACTCCTCGGCGCCGGTCGGGTCGGCCGAGGGCCGGTCCTGCTGCTTCGCAGCGCTGGTGCGTCGCTTCTTGTCTTCCGATTCCGCCACGGAGGCCGCCGAGACGCCGACCGGTACGGCCAGAGCTGTCACGGCGACGAGCGGCCACCACTTCTTGTGTGCGAGTGCCACTTGCATTCCTGCCTGCAGGGTCGGGTCGGCCCCGTCGGCGGACCACGATCTGGTCAACCTAGTCGTCACAACTGACTAGGTCGAGGGTCTGGACGGACTACCTGTGAGTACTGTCCATAGACTTGTCCAATGCCCGCCTCCCGGACCCGTCTCGCGGCTCACTTGGGGGTCGGCGTCGTCGTCGTCGGTGCTCTGGTCGGGTGCTCGTCCGGAGATGGTGAGGGGAAGGCCTGTCCGACACCCAGCGCTGCCCCGGCCTCCGAGATCGCGCTCCTGCCGTCGGGCCTGTCCTTCGACGGGGTCGGCGAGGTCACGAGGGTCAGCTCGACCCAGGGCCACGTGAACGCCCGGGCCGTCTCGACCCAGCCGCTCGAGGAGCTCACCGTCTCGATCCAGGACGCCGTCACCGCGGCTGGCTTCCGACCCGCCGGCATGGACAACGAGGGGTTCGAGGCCGAGGTGTTCTTCACCTCCGGGACGTATGCCGCGGGGCAGGCGCTCGTGCGCGCCGCCGACTGTGAGGGCCAGTGGGAGATCGACCTCGTGCTCGTCGACCCCAGCCAGCTGCCGAGCGCCACTCCCAGCCCGACCACGAGCTGAGCGGCTCCTGTCGTGGGCCGCGGGCATCATGGGTCCCATGACCTCCGAGCCCGTGTGGGAGACGCATCCGGTCACGCCCGACCGGTTCGAGGACTTCGTGACCGTCGTCAACAGGAACCGCCGCAGGACGCACTGCTGGTGCCTCTCCCATCGGCTCACCGCGGCCGAGGTCACCGAGCTCGGCGGCACCGGGGAGGACCAGCGGGAGCTGGCGATGCGCGCCCTCTGCGAGCGTGAGCATCCACCGGGCGTCATCACCTATCTCGACGGCGAGCCGGTCGGCTGGTGCAACATCGGGCCCCGCGCCGAGATCACCCGCCTCCAGCGGTCCGCGCTCATGCCCCCGACCGACGACCTCCCGGTGTGGAGCATCGTCTGCATCGTCGTCCGCAGCGGCTTTCGAAAGCGCGGGGTGACCCGGCACCTCATCGAGGGTGCGGTCGACTACGCACGGGCCAACGCAGCTCCCGCCGTCGAGGCCCACCCCGTCGACCCGCAGGGCCGCATGGACCTCACGATGGCGTTCGTCGGGACCAGAGCGATGTTCGAACGCTGTGGCTTCGAGGTGGTCGGCACGACCGGGGCGACGGCCAGCAAGATGCCGCGCCTCACGATGCGCCGAACCCTGCCGGCCTGAGCGCGGCAGGATGTGGCCATGCCCCGACACGTGACCCGGGAGTGGGTCATCCGGCGACGCCTCGCTGTCCAACGACTCTCGTCCGCGCCGCTCCCCCACGCTGCCGATGCTGTCCGCCTGCTCACCTGTGTCCAGAGCCAGGACGCGCCGCTCGCAGCGCACTCCCTCGCCATGCGCTCACGCGCGCCGACGTATGCCGCGGTGCTGGCCGAGCAGTCGGCCGGCGGTTGGGTGCGCACGCACATCCTCCGACCGACGTGGCACCACGTCGCGCCACAGGACCTTCGCTGGATCCAGGGGCTCACCGGCGGCAAGGTCGAGGCCGCCATGCCGGCCCGACACCGCCAGCTGGGACTCACGCCCGAGATCATCGACCGGGGCATCGACCTCCTGCGCGAGCTCCTTCACGGAGGTCGGTCGATGACGCGCAAGGAGATCGGGCCGGAGTTCGCCGCCGCAGGCCTGCCGGGACCGGGCGAGACGATGGCGCACCAGCTGATCTGCGCCGAGGTGAGGGCCGTCATCTGCTCCGGGCCACCCCGGGGCACCGAGCACACCTACGCCTTGGTCGACGAGACGATCCCGTCGGCGGAGTCGGACACGTGGTCGCGTGCGAGGTCGCTCGTCGAGCTGACCCACCGGTTCCACGCCGGGCACGGCCCTGCCTCCGAGCGCGACCTCCAGCGCTGGAG
The DNA here is from genome assembly GCF_979258975.1 of Knoellia sp. AC549. Classification (NCBI taxonomy): domain Bacteria; kingdom Bacillati; phylum Actinomycetota; class Actinomycetes; order Micrococcales; family Intrasporangiaceae; genus Knoellia; species Knoellia sp. AC549. The sequence continues at coordinate 3,207,478 of NZ_OZ409890.1, read as the reverse complement.
CGGGCTCACCCTCACCGAGATCCGTTCTGCCACAGCGGAGATCATGACCTCCAGCTCGCTTCAGTCGACGCACCCGCTCGAATCCGTCGAGTGCCAGGGCGAGACCCTCTGGTACGACCCCACGGTGACGGCCCGCGCGTCGCGCAAGCACACGGCATACCTGCTGTCGACCTTCGACGAGGCGGCACTGACCTATCCCACGACCGGTTTCCCGAGGAGCAACCCCGACGCCGACCGGACCCGACTCATCTCCGAGGCTGCCGGTGGGATCGTCGTCGTCGCCGGGCAGGACCTCGGCACGTTCAAGCGCAGGACCGAGGCCAAGCGCGTCACGGTCACCGTCCGCCCCGAGGTCGACCTCGACCACGCGGAACGCGATGGCATCGCCGAAGCCGCGCAGTTCCTGGCAGCCTTCCACGACCTACCCCTGAACCTCGTCTTCGCCTGAGGGTGAGGCGTCCGACTCCCCCGTGAGCAGCAGTGGATCGGGTCAGGCGTCGTTGGTGCCGAACCCGTCGCGCTCGGCCCGTTCGTGCGAGTCCTCGGTCTCCTCGAAGAAGGTGATCGTCAGGCCCGCCGGAGCGTCGACTCTGGAGTTGAGCGACATCCATGGGGTGAGGACCGGCTCGGCGACCACGGTTGCTCCAGCACTCTCCGCCTCGCGGGTCGCCGACTCGGCGTCGTCCACCTCGAACGCGATCCGGATCTTTGGGCTCGGCGTCCCCGCCGCCTCGACGGCGTCGATCGCGATCCTGTGCGCAGGACTGGCGATCTCGAAGGTCGCCCGGCCCGCCTCGAGGATCGCGACGCGGTCCTCCCCTCCTGAGGAGAACGCGGCGATCTCGTCCATGCCGAGGACGTCCCGATAGAACCGGACCGCCGCGTCGTAGTCCTCCGCCTCGACCACCACTCGCAGCTGCCTGACCTTCTGCACGCGTCCACCCGTCTCGTCCGTCATGACAGGTCCAAGCGCATACAGCCCCGTCTTATTGCACCGGAGCGACCTCTCGCGTCCGACCTCGACGCCACGCCTGTCGCTGGAACGCGACCAACCCGCGGCCGAGACGAGACAGCAAAGGGCGCCCCGCGCGAAGAGTGGCGGGGCGCCCTCCATGCTGAGTCGGAGAGGGGTCGAAGCTCATCCAAGGACTCAGGACCGAACCGGGGTCGAAGCGGCTCGGAGTGTGTGCGTCAGCCCTGCGGGATGACGATGGTCTGACCGACCCGGACCTGGGCCGTGGCAAGGTCGTTGGCCGCCTGCAGCTCGGCGACACCGGTCGCGACCGACACCCCGGCGAGGTGCTGTGCGGCGATCTCGGAGAGGGTCTGCCCCTGCTGCACCGTCACCGTCACGTCGGGCGCCGACGCAGCCGCTCCTCCCGTGAGGGCGACGAGTCCGACCACGAGAGCGACCAGGAGAACGAGGCTCGTCAGGGCGAGACGACCGGCGCGGGTGACCCTCAGCGCCGGCGCCGCGAACACCGGCACCGACGCGCCGGTGGGGACCGACACGAGGCGCGGTTGCGTCGAGCGACGCGGAACCGGACGCGGTGCGGCATACCCGATGGTCGTGCCGTCCAGCACTGCAACTGCACTCATGGTGTCCTCCTGGATCGGTGTCACGCTCGAAACGGTGTTCGAACGAACGCTTGTACGATTTCTAGCACGGACGTTCGAGGAGTTCAAGACACGCGTCGAACAGATGTTTGAAACACCTGCCCGAACTCCGTAGTCTGTGCTCATGTCAGAAAGCCAATCAGGCGCCACCGACAACGCCCTCTGAGGAGACGAACCATGAGCGACAAGCGCCGCCAGGACGACGCCGACGTCCACCAGCTGCCCGACCGTGACCCGGGCGACGGCACCCTGACGGTGCGGCAGCGCAAGGTTCTCGACGTCATCCGCAACTCGGTCGACCGCCGTGGCTACCCGCCGAGCATGCGTGAGATCGGCCAGGCCGTCGGCCTCACCTCCCCCAGCTCGGTGTCGCACCAGCTGCACGCCCTCGAGAAGAAGGGCTACCTGCGCCGCGACCCCAACCGGCCCCGCGCGCTCGAGGTCATCTCCCCCGACACGCCGAGCGATATCCGCGGCTACCGAGGTGGAGCGGCTCCTGACGACATCGACGCCGACCTCGACCCGACGGGATCGGGCGACACGCGGCCGGAGGCGAGCTATGTGCCCGTGCTCGGCCGCATCGCCGCCGGCGTGCCGATCATGGCCGAGGAGATGGTGGACGAGGTCTTCCCCCTGCCCAAACAGATCGTCGGCGAGGGCTCACTGTTCCTGCTCAAGGTCGTCGGTGACTCGATGGTCGACGCCGCGATCTGTGACGGTGACTGGGTCGTGGTGCGTCAGCAGCCGAATGCCGACAACGGCGACATCGTGGCGGCCATGCTCGACAACGAGGCGACGGTCAAGACGTTCAAGCGCAAGGACGGCAAGGTCTGGCTCATGCCGCACAACCCGTCCTTCGATCCCATCGACGGCGACCACGCGACGATCCTCGGCAAGGTCACGGCGGTCCTGCGTCGCATCTGAGCGGCTGGGCTCACCCCACCCGCGCGGCCAGCTCCCGCGCCAGGGCGGTCAACGTGACGCCGAGCGGCGCATCGATCCGATGCGTTGTCTCGGCGTCTCCACGCGTGGGGCCCAACGTGACGACGACGACGGGTATGCCGTGTGCCGCGGCGCGTCGCACGAACCGGTATCCACTCATCACCTTGAGCGACGACCCGAGCACGACGAGGACCGGCGCGGCCTCGGTGAGGGCGAAGCACTGCTCCACCCGTGGTTTGGGCACCGAGCCGCCGAAGAAGACCACATCGGGCTTGAGGGTGTCGTCCCCGCACAGGAGACAGCGAGGCGGGACGAAGGTCTGCACGGCCTCGTCGGCAAGGACGATGTCGCCGTCGGGCCGGATCTGGCTGCTCACCCGTGAGCCGTCGCCGACCAGTCCCAGAGCCAGAGAGGCAAACCCGGGGTTGGCGTCGTCCATGAAGGCCTGCACGAGGTCACGGTCGGTGCGTTCGCCGCAGGTGAGGCACTCGACGTCGGCAAGGCTTCCGTGGAGCTCGATCACGTCGCGCGTGCCGGCGTCCTGGTGGAGGCCGTCGACGTTCTGGGTGATGACGGTGCCGATCGCGCCGACGCGCTGGAGCTCGGCGACGGCTCGGTGCCCGGCGTTGGGCTCGGCGACGGAGAAGCGCTGCCAACCGATGAAGCTGCGGGCCCAATAACGTTGTCGCGCATCACTGGTCGCACAGAACTCCTGGTGCGACATGGGTGTCACCCGCCGCTTCCCGTCGGGCCCGCGGTAGTCGGGGATGCCACTCTCGGTCGAGATGCCGGCGCCGGTCAGGACCAACGCAGGGCCGCGGTCGCGCAGGAGCGATGCGACCTCACCCACGGACACCTCTCGACTCACCCCACCATCGTAGGTCGCCCAACGCACCGCGCTGCATCACTCGCCCGGGCAGGCGCTCTGGTGGACCAGCGCTCCCGTGACCATCCAGCGCCAGTCGGTGGCCGACCCGCCCGCGTACGCTCCGGCTCCGCACTGGCACCTCCAGTGCCACCGGCCGAGGGCGTCACAGCTGACGTCCGGGTGGTGGCTGCGGCGGGCTGTCCGCCTTCGCATCGTGGCCTTCATGCTGGAGAGGAGGGCTCGGCACCACCGCCAGATACGCCCGACCCTCGTCCGTCAGCGCATCACGCGGCGTGCAGAGGACTGGCCGATTGATAACTGACTGTTATAGGATGGATCCATGATTGATGCAGCCGGCCTCCGGGTCATGCGCGCCATCGCCGACGAAGGCAGCTTCACCGCGGCGGCGCTCTCACTCGGATACTCCCAGCCCGCCATCTCGCAGATGGTCCGTCGCCTCGAGACCCGCACCGGCACGACACTCGTCGAGCGCATCGGCCGCAGCGTGCGCCTCACCGAGGCCGGTGCCGTGCTGGCCCGCCACGCCGGGCCGGTCCTGTCGGCCCTCGATGCCGCCGAGGAGGAGGTCGCCGCCATCGCCGGGCTGCGCTCTGGCCGCGTCCGCCTCATGGCGTTCCCCAGCGCCTCGGCGACCCTCGTCCCCAAGGCCCTGGCCAAGGTCAAGGCCGAGCACCCGGGCGTCTCCATCACCTTCAGCGAGGGCGAGCCGCGTGAGTCGCTGGCCGCGCTGCGTGCCGGGGAGTGCGACCTCGCGGTGGCCTTCGTCTACGAGGGCACCGACCTCGGCCGTGGCGAGGAGGACCTCGACGCGTTCGTCACCACCCCCCTCCTCGACGACGAGGTCCTGCTTGCGGTGCCAAGCACCCACGACCTCGCCGGTGCCAAGCACGTCGACATGGCCGCCCTCAAGGACGAGACGTGGATCGCCGGCTGTCCCCGCTGCCGAGGCCACCTGCTCCAGCTCGCGAGCACGGCGGGTTATGTCCCCGACATCGCCTACGAGACCGAGGACTACGTGGCGGTGATGGGACTCATCGCCGAAGGGCTCGGTGTCGCGGTCATCCCCGACCTCATCCTCAAGACGGTCCACCACGAGGACGTCGCGGCCCTCCCGATGACCCCGGCCTCGCGCCGCCACATCGTCGCCGTGACCACGCCCGACCTTCAGCGCGTCCCGTCGGTGAGGGCCACGCTCGACGCGCTCGTCGAGAGCGCCAAGGCGTCGACGGCCAAGACCCGCAAGAGGGCCACTGCTCGCTGACCCTCACTTGGCGGTGACGACCTGGAGCTGGTCCCCCCGCTCCACGACGGCGACGTGGCCCCGCTGGTCGGTGCGGTAGGCGGCATACCCGTTGCTCCTCAGCATGCTCAGGTGGGCAGCTGTCGGGTGTCCGTAGTCGTTGTCCTTGCCCACGCTGATGACCGCCACCGGAGCCCTGACGGCAGCCATGAGGGCGGGGTCGAGGTTTGCGCTGCCGTGGTGCGGTGTCTTGACGACGTCGAACTCGCCTGCAGCAGAGGCCATCTCGGGGTCTCGCCGCATCCTGAGCACGAGGTCGTGTGCGGCCTCCCGCTCCACGTCGCCCAGCAACAGGACGTCGACCTCACCGACGTGGACGGCGAGCACGATGCTCGCGTTGTTGGGCACCGATCCGGCCGCGATGCGGCGCACGGGCGCCCACACCTCTGCGGTGGCCTCGCCGAACGAGAGCCGGTCCCCTGCCGCGACGGCCGAGACGGGTATGCCGCGTGCTCGCGTCCAGCCGGTCACCTCACCGACCTGGTGACCCGGCTCCGCAACCGGTGAGACGAGGACCTGTCCGACCTCCCGACCACCGAGAACCCCGGGCAGGCCCTCGACGTGGTCGGCGTGGAAGTGCGTGAGGACGACAGCGTCGACGACCTCGACACCGAGCGAGTCGAGACAGCCGTCGGCAGAGGCCGGCTCGGGTCCGGTGTCGACCACGAGCGCACGCCGGGGGCCGGTGCGGACCACCGCCGCGTCACCCTGCCCGACGTCGCAGAAGGCAACGCGCCAGCCGTCGGGAGGCCACGTCACCACCCGCGTCGGGATCGTCATCGCCGCGCTGAGGGCGACGACGACGAGGGCGAGCAGTGGTCGCACGACCGCGGCACGCCCGAGCCATCGCCCGGTGACCAACAGCGCCAGGGTGAGCCCCGCGAGCAGCAGGGCACCCGGTGGACCGTCGGGCCAGGGCAGCGTGCCGCCCGGGACGTCAGCCATGACGCGCGCGGTCCGCGCGATCCCCAAGGTGGGCACGGCGCCGAGCCAGCCGAGGAGCTGGGCGGGAGCATCGGCGACGACCGACACGAGAGCGGCCGCGACCCCGGCAACCGTGGCCGGGGCCACGAGGGGTGCGGCCACGAGGTTGGCGACGACCCCGACGATGCTCACCGACCCCTGGAGCAGGACGATGAGGGGGGCGCACATCGCCTGTGCCGCAACGGGTATGGCGATCGCCGGGCCCATGAAGGCCACCCTGGGGTGGAGTCTCGCGGCGATGGCATCGCCCCAAGGTCGGGTGAAGAGGAGCAGGCCGAGGGTGGCGAGGGCCGACAGGGCGAACCCGAAGGACCGCGCCATCCACGGGTCGATGACGAGCACCACCACGATCGCGCCGGAGAGGACCGGGAGCCCCGCGGCGCGACGCGATCGGCTCATCCCGATGAGCCCGATGAGGCCCATGGCGGCAGCGCGGACGACGCTCGGCTCTGGTCTGGCAAGGACGACGAACCCCAGGATGGCGAGCGCGACGACGAAGGGCCGCCACCGGCGTCGCACCCCCATGAGGACGCAGAGCCCGAGCACCAACCCACCCACGACGGCGATGTTCGAGCCGCTCACCGCCGTGAGATGGGTCATGCCCGTCGCCTGCATGGCCTCGGTGAGGTCGGCCGGGGTGCGACTCGTGTCGCCGATGACGAGCCCGGGCAGCAGACCTCGTGCGTCGGCCGGCGTGGGGTCGACAGCCCTGCGAAGTCCCGCTCGCAGGTGCTCGGCGACCTGGGCGACCACGCCCGCCGGCCTCGTGACCTCCTGGCTCGAGACCCGCAGCACCGCCACCTCGGGGTAGCCCGGCTGCGGCGGTGCCAGACGCCCGCGCAACCGCACGCCCTCGTGCCACTTCAGCTGCAGCAGGGTCGCGTCGCCCCTCAGCGAGATCGGCGCGTGCGCCGAGGTGATCCTCCCCCGCCCGTCGACCCGATGCGCGCTGGCCCGTGCCATGACGACCGGCTCACTCCCGCCCCGCGCCTCGAGCATGACCGGATCCGAGGTGATGGTCGCCTCGACCGTGACCACGGCCCGGGCCGCGGTCAGGTCGTCGAGATCGCCCAGGCCGCGCAGGGCGTGCTGACCGTTGCCGGCGACCTGCACCAGCAGGGTGACACCGAGCACAAGGACGAGTCGTCGGCCGCGACCCCAGAGCTGCAGCACGAGCACGAGGACCATGAGGCCTGCCGTCACCGCCCATCGCGGCCCGGGCGACCAAGTCAGGGTGCCCGCCAGGGCGGCCCACGCCGCGAGCGCCGGGACGAGCAGCCGGACGTCACTGAAGCGAATGACCTCGCGCGTCCACTCGTCCCGCCGGTCCCGGAGCTCCGCGGGATCCGCGAGCGTCACAGCGTGACCTTGGGAGTCAGCTGGGCCAGCAGCTTCTCGCCGATCCCACTCACCTCGCCGAGCTCCTCGACGCTCGTGAACCGGCCGTGCTCGGTGCGCCAGTCGAGAATCCGTTGTGCGAGAACGGGTCCGACGCCGGGCAGAGTGTCCAGGGCGGAGAGGTCGGCCGAGTTCAGGGAGACGGTGCCGCCGGCAGGAGCGGCGCCGGAACCCGCGCCAACGCCCCCGGCCGCACCGGAGCCAGCACTGGCTCCCGGCCCGGGTCCGGCGACGACCTCGCCCGGCCTCGGCACGACGATCTGCTCTCCGTCGACGAGCACTCGGGCCAGGTTCACGGCTGTCAGGTCGGCCGTCCGAGTCGCTCCACCGGCCGACGCCACCGCATCGCCCACCCGCGCGCCGGCGCTCATCCGGTAGACACCGGGCCTGGCCACCTGCCCGACGACGTGCACGACTGCGGTGCCTCCAGCAGCAGCGCCACCGGCGTTTCCGGAGGCCCCTGGCGGGCCCTGGGTCGCGGCCACACCGGCTCCGTCCCCACCACCCGGGCTCGAGCCACCGGGCGAGGCTCGCGACAGGGTCGAGGTCCCGCGGCTCACTCCCGTGGGCTCCGTCCCGGCTCCCATCGTCACGGATGCCCCGTCACCACCAGAGGCCAGCCAAACTCGCACGCCGAAGACGACGGCCACGAGCAGGACGACCACGAGCACCGCCATCACCGCCGACCGGCTCGGCACCCAGCGAGCCCCCCGCAGGCTCACCGGCAGCTCGAAGACCGGACCGCGCGGCACCTCGAGCGGTCGGTGCCGACCGCGATCCTCCGCGTCGAGCCGAGCACCCTCGCCACCCTCGTCGCGTCCACCGTCACCACGGCCACCGACGGTGGCGCCACCTCGCACCCTCGCCAGAGCGCGCGGTGAGACGGCGTCTGGATCACGGCGGGGCGGCATACCTCGACGTTAGGAACGCCGGGCACGCGACCCAACTCCGTCCTCACCATCTGTGGACGGCCAAGGGCCGGTCGCGCGCCTGTGGACAAGCCTCAGCCGCCGAGACGCCCCGCCCACGCCGCGATGTTGCGGTGGTGCCGCGCCAGGACGATGAGCGACACGAGCACGAGCCACACCCCCACGCCCCGGTCCACCGTCGTGCCGGCGCGCGCCGTGAGCCACACCCCCGCGCCGAGCAGGAACGTCGACGCCACCACCGACGCATTGCCGAGCCGCCTGACGAACGGCAACGCGGCCAGGAAGACGACGAACGCCGCGAGCGCCACCCACGGCACGACCGCCAGCATCGCGCCGAGCGAGGTCGCCACTCCCTTGCCGCCTCGACCACCGAGGTAGGGGCTGTAGATGTGCCCGAGCACGCACGCCACCCCAGCGGCAAGCGCGACCCACGTGCCCAGGGTCCGCAGCACGACGAACGTCGGCACGAGCCCCTTGAGCACGTCGAGCAACCCGACGACGATCCCCCACTTCCTGCCGGCGACACGGCCGAGGTTCGTCGCACCGGGGTTGCGTGAGCCGACCTGGGCCACGTCGATGCCGCGGGCACGACCGATGATGGTGGCCGGGTTGATGCCTCCGATGGCGAAGCAGAGCGTCGCGACGACCAGCGTCACCACGACCATGCCGGGGACGGTCAGGCTCACGGCGCGCCCGCGGTCAGACCCGTGGACTGACCGCGATGGCCAAGGTGCCCGGGCCGACGTGCGCGCCGACGACGGCACCCAGCTCGACGATTCTGAAGTCCTCGATGCCCTCGATCCGCGACTGGAGTCGCTCCGCGAGCTTCTCGGCCCGCTCGGCCGAGTCGAGGTGGTGCACGGCGATGTCGACCGCCTGCGAACCAGCCGCCTCGACCGCGAGCTCCTCGAGGCGGGCGATGGCGCGGGAGGAGGTGCGCACCCGCTCGAGGGGGACGATCGAGCCGTCCACCAGACCCAGGATCGGCTTGATCGCCAGGGCCGAGCCGACGAGGGCGTTGGCCTTCCCGATGCGCCCGCCGCGCCGCAGGTGCTCGAGGGTGTCGACATAGAACACGACGGTCGCGGCGGCGCACCGGGAACGCACGGCCTCCGCCACCTCCTCTGCCGACACGCCACGGGTGGCGAGAGCCGCACCGGCAAGGACGGCATACCCCATCGCCATGCCCATCGACCGACTGTCGATGACCGTCACGGGGACGGGCGACTGCTGGGCGGCGAGCTGCGCCGAGCCGAGGGTGCTCGACATGGCAGCCGAGATGTGGACCGAGACGATCGCGTCGGCGCCCTTGTCGGCGAGGTCGCGATAGACGTCGAGGAAGGCCTGGGGTGCGGGCCGCGACGTGGAGACGGGGCGGAACCCACGCAGCGCCTCGGCGACCTCGCCCGCCGCGATGTCGACTCCCTCACGGCGCTCCTGTCCGCCGACGACGACGTGGAGGGGGACGACACCGATGCCGTGCGCCTCGACGAGGTCAGCAGACAGGTATGCCGTGGAGTCGGTGACGAGAGCGGTGGGCACGATCCGAGGCTAGTGCTCAGGCGGGGGCGCCGTGGTCATCACGCACGCACTGGTCGACGGCCGCGACAGCGAGCCTGTCCGGAATGACTGTGACAGCGAGGCGATCCTCATGCGCGCGCCGGCAGGCTGACAATGGGGGCGTGCCCGACTCCTCCCGCTCTGACCTTGCTGACCGCCTCCTGGACATCGCCTACGACATCACGGCGGTGTCGGGACCCACCGCCTTGTCCCTTCGCGAGGTCCAGCGCCGTGCCGGAGTCTCTGCGGCCACGGCGTACTGGCACTACAAGGACCGGGCGGATCTGCTCCTTGCCGTGAGCCGGCGGGCCACCGCCGACCTGGCTGACGCACTCGTGGACGCCGCCGTCAACCGCGTGTTCTCGGAGACCTCAGACCTGTCCGCCGTCTGCCTCGCCTACATGCACTTCGCTCGCGACCACGAAGGACTCTTCCGAGCCATCGTGCTGAACTCCTCGACCGAGGAGCTCATGCACCCGGCGGAGTCTGCGCGTGGTCGATCCGGACTGGCAGCGTTCGAGGTCCTGCAACGGGCCGTCGCGGACTTCGACCCCGATCACGAGGTGACATCGGGTCTGGGCAACGCCCCCGTTCATGTGTGGGCGGCGTGTCACGGATTGGCGGTGCTGTTGATCGACACGCCGATGGCCGGGCGACCAGAGGTCGAGAAGGAGGACCTGCGCCAGCAACACGTCCGCTTTGTCCTGAGCTCGCTGTCGCAGCGCAGCACACGAGAGCCGGACTGACCTTCTCTAGCACTGCTAGAGTGGCGTCCAGTGGGTCTGACACCGGACGTCGACGCCGTCGACGTCCCAGAGCCTCCGAACGAAGGAAACGACAATGCCCGTGCATCTCAGCCACCCCGACGGCCTGCTACAGCAGGATGACTACGCTCCCGTCGCCCTGGCGACGGGATCTCGCCTTCTCCTGCTCGCGGGACAGACGGCAGCGAACGCGGCGGGCGAGGTGACCTCGAGCGACCTCACCGGTCAGGTCCACGCCGCGCTGCACAACATCGCCGTGGGGGTCACCGGCGCGGGTGGTGGGGTCAGCGACATCGCCCGGATGACGTTCTACGTGGTCAACTGGACGCCGGAGATGGGAAGCGAGCTTCTCGAGGGCACCAAGCGCGCCCAGGAGTCCGATGGCTTCAGCTCCCCCTTGCCCCCCATCACCCTCATTGGCGTCCAGGGACTGTGGGTACCCGAGCTCCTCGTCGAGATCGAGGCCACCGCCGTCCTGAGCTGATCGAGCACCGCCCCTGGTCGGATCACGTTCGTCCTCACCAGGGCAGGTCGACCAGCGTCTCGCGTTGGTCACCGACCGGCACCCACCCGCGCCCGTCGACCTGCTCGTAGGCGACACCCGGGCCGGTGGCCGCGAGCGATGCCACCGCCGCCAGGAGGCGGTCGACGTGCTCGTCGGTGGTGGCCAGCCCGGCGCTGACGCGCACGGCTGTGGTCACCTCCACGTCCTCGTCGGCGAGCAGGGCGTCGACGAGGAGGTGGGCGCAGAACTTGCCGTCACGCACGCCGATGCCGTGCTCGGCAGACAGCACCGCCGACACGAGCGACGAGTCGACGTCCTCGAGGGTGAAGGTCACCACCGGGGCGCGGTCGGCGTCGTCGCCGAAGATGCTGAAGGTCTCGACACCGTCGATGGCGCGCAGTCCGTCGACGAGGCGGGTGGTCAGGCGCGACTCGTGGCTCTCGACGGCCCCCCGGTTCTCGCGGATGGCGGCACAGGCCGCGGCGACGGCCACGGCGCCGAGGACGTTGGGGCTGCCGCCCTCATGACGGGCCGGACCGGTCTGCCAGGTCGTGCTGAGGGGACCCACCTTGGCGGTTGCGCCGCCGCCGGCGAGGTAGGGCGGGGCGGCGTCGAGCCAGTCCGCGCGACCGACGAGCACGCCCGTGCCGTAGGGGGCATAGATCTTGTGGCCGCTGAACGCCACGTAGTCGACTCCCAGGGTCTCGAGGTCGATGCGGCGGTGACCCGCGAGCTGGGCGGCGTCGAGCGCGACGCGGGCACCCCGCTTGCGGGCGGCGGCGGCGAGGCGTGCGACCGGCCAGTACTCCCCGGTGACGTTGGAGGCTCCGCTCAGGACGACGAGGATGCTGGAGCTCGTCGCGCGCTTGAGGGCCTCGACGAGGAGTGCCTCGGCATCCGTGTGCGTCAGCGGCACCGGCAGGCGGGTGGTCCTGCGGGCCTCCCACGGCAGGAGCGTTGCGTGGTGCTCGGTGGCGAAGACGATGACCTGGGTCCGGCGCGGAAGCGACCGGGCCAGCAGGTTGAACGAGTCCGTCGTGTTCCTCGTGAAGACGACCTCGTCGCTCTCGCGGGCGCCGACGAAGCGGGCGACCTCGTCGCGTGCGGCCTCGTAGTAGTGGCTCGACACCTGGCTCGTCCAGCCCTGTCCGCGGTGCACGCTCGAGTAGGTCTGCGTCGCCCTGTCCACGGCCGCCTTGACGCTCACGAGGGCGGGGGTGGAGGCGCCGTGGTCGAAGTTCGCGTACTCGACGAACGTGCCGTGGCAGGTCGGGACGCGCGGTGCGGTGACGACGGCCGGCACCGTGACGTCCGGCGATGCCGGTGCCTTGGTGTCAGTATCAGTGGCGGTGTCGGCCGCGGCTGGCACGGGGGCCGGCGCGGGGACGGAACGCAGCCACGGCTGGCGGCGCTCGCGAGTGAACGTGTGCGGGATCGAGCTGGCGATGGACATCCGGTGCTCCCTGGAGAGTCATTGGACTCCCGAAGGTGCTCGCGAGTCCGCGCTTGCCGGCTGCGTTGCTGCAACCGACCAGGTCGTCACCCGGAGCACCCCACCGCGGAGGAGGGTTGCCGACCAGCAAGCCGGGGCTGAACACTGGTACTCGTGACCTTGGTTGGGAAGTCTAGGCCTGGCGCGTCCGCCTGAGGCACCCCACGTCCACCATCTGGATACCCGTGATGGCGACGGCAGCCCCCGCGCGTTGAGCGCGGCGTTCAGCCGCCGATACTCGGCCAGCCCCACGGCATACCACCGACAGGCTCGAGCGCCGGCGTGACCAGCGGCTGATCGGCGCCGACGTGCCTCAGTCGCCCCGCAGCGACCCGAGCACGAGCGGCAGCTCGGGCGGGATCTCGCTGGCGAGGTAGCCGACCCGGCCGAAGCGCGCCATGAGGACGTCGCCCGCGGCGGCGTGGACGTACTTGGCCCAGACGAGGGACTGCGTCAGGTCAGCGCCACGGCACAGCAGACCCAGGGCAGCACCAGCCACCACGTCACCGCTTCCCGACGTCCCGAGGCCGGTGTCACCGGTGGTGACCTGCCAGACGTCGCCACCCGCGACGACCCAGCTGCTGCAGCCCACGACCGCGCCGAACCGATGGGCCACCGCGATGGCCGCCTCGACGACGTCGTCGGCCGACAGGTCGTCCTCGCCGGCGAGCCGGGCGAGCTCGGCGGGGTTGGGAGTGAGCACGAGCCGCCCGGCCAGACTGGAGGTGACCGCCGCGTCGACGTCCGGCAGCACGGTCGCGGCAAAGGCGTCGAGGACGACGGGCGTGTCGGCCGGCAGGACCGCCACGATCTCGCGGAGAAGTCGGGCGGCGCCCTCGGCGTCCATGAGGCCCGGTCCGACGAGCAGTGCATCGGCCCGGGAGAGCTCGCGTTCGAGGAGCGCCCCGGAACCCACCCCGGTGATCGCACCCTCGTCGTCCTGCGGCAGCCCGGTCGTGCCGCACTCGGGCACCGCCACGGCCACCTGCATCGCGACGCCCTCCGCCGTGCCGAGGTGCAGCCTCCCGGCACCCATGCGCAGCGCGGACGTCCCGCCGAGCATCGCCGCCCCGGGCGTCGAGCAGGAGCCGCCCACGACGAGCGCCAGTCCACGGCTGTACTTCGTGCCGTCCGGCGCCGGCAGCGGCCACGACCGCAGCAGTGCAGGGGTGACCAACCTGGGCGACTCGGGCGACCCTCCCTCGACCCCCGAGGGGAGCTCGTCGTCGACTCGGCGAGGCGCGCGCTCCTCAGACATGCTCACCCCCGACCTCGTCGGAGGCTCCGGGCTGGTCGGTCAGCTCCACACCCTCCTCGCGGAGGTGGGAGTCGAGGTTGTAGTCGGTCACGACCCATCCGGTCGGGGAGTCGTCGTCGCGGCGGATCCGGCAGATGGCGGCGTTGCGCAGTCCGTTGGTCCGTGCCCGGTCGAGGACCTGCTCCTCGTCGAGGCCCTCGGCGACGTAGCAGAAGAGCAGGAGCACGACGTCGTGCCCGGTGACGAGCACGCGATCGTGCTTCTCGGTGCCCGCGAGGTCGGTGAGCACGGCACGAACCCGCCCGGCGACATCCGCCCACGACTCACCACCCGGCGGACGGTAGTAGAACTTGCCCAGCCACTCGCGCCGCTCCGCCTCCTCCGGGAACTGGGCCGTGATGCCCTGCGCGGTGAGCTGGTCCGTGATGCCCATGTCGCGGTCGCGCAGCCGCTCGTCGACGCGGTAGTCGAGCTCGACCTCGGCGACGGCCAGAGCGCGCTCCGCGGTCTCGCGGGCCCTGCGGTAGGGGCTGGTCCAGATGACCTGGGGCTGCTCGTCCGCCGGAAGCGCCGTCAGCCATCGGCCGACGGCATCGGCCTGCTCTCGCCCCAGCGGCGACAGCACGACGTCGGGATCCCGGGCCGGGACGTCGATCCGGTCCTGACGCTCTCGCTGGGCCAGCTCGGCCGCCACGTTCCCCTCGGACTGACCGTGCCGGACGAGGATGAGTTGCGTCAGCGCCATGGAGCGAGCCTAGATCAGCGGTGGGGCCGCAGGAGGTCCCCCGCCCAGCCGCTCCTGGAGGCGCAGCGCGTCGTGCGGGGCATGCACCCTGGCGTCGTTGTCGAAGTAGACGAACACGTCGAGACCTGCAGCCGACCACTGCTCGACCCGGCCGGCCCAGTGGTCGAGGGCCTCGTCACCGTAGCCACTCACGTAGAGCTCTTGGTCGCCGTGCAGGCGCACGTAGGCGAGGTCACTGGTCACTGCGTCGAGCATCGGCCACGTGCCGGCAGAGTCGGCGACGACAAGACCGATGTCGTGTGCCCTCAGCAGCGCCGCGAGGTCTGGGGTGCGGAACGAGTCGTGCCTGACCTCGAGGACGTGGCGCAGCGGCAGGTCCACCGGCACGGTGGTGTCGCCGTGCCCCTTGAGGCGGGCGGGCTCATGGTGCGCCGCCGCCCAGCGAGCCGCCTCGCCCGTGCGCCGCGGGAGGAGGTCGAAGAAGGCGGAGAGACGTTCGGCGTCGAAGGGCAGCTGAGGTGGCAGCTGCCAGAGGATCGGCCCGAGCCGGTGACCGAGGGAGAGCACCCCCGAGGCGAAGAAGTTCGCCAACGGCACCTCGACTCCCCGGAAGCTTCTTCATGTGCGTCACGAACCGTGGGCCCTTGACCGAGAAGACGAAGTCCTCCGGCACCGAGGCGGCCCATCGGCTCCAGCTGCTGGCGCGCTGCAACGAGTAGAAGGAGCCGTTGACCTCCACGGAGCCCAGCCGCTCCGCGGCGTACTCGAGCTTCCCGGCGCTGCGGCAGACCCGCCGGATAGAAGACGCCTCGCCACGCGGGATAGCGCCAGCCGGAGATGCCGACCCGGATCATCCTTCGATCCTGCCCCACCAGGCGGCCGCGCGTCGCGCCCGGGACGACCGACTCAGAGGGGAACGACGTTGACGAGCTTGGGGGCTCGCACGATGACGGTGCGCACTCCCCCGGCCGTCGCCTCGAGCACCTTGGGCAGGGCGAGCGCCTTCTCGCGCAGCTCGTCCTCGCTGATGTCGGCTGCCACCTCGATCCGGTCACGCACCTTGCCCTTGATCTGGATGACGCAGGTGACCGACTCCTCGACGAGCAGCGCCGGATCGGCCACCGGGAAGTCCTCGTGGGTCAGCGACTCCTCGTGCCCGAGGCGCGACCACAGCTCCTCCGCGATGTGCGGGGCCAGTGGCGCGACCATGAGCACGATCTGCTCGGCTGCCTCCCGTGGGACCGCGTCGAGCTTGGTCAGCGCGTTGTTGAGCTCGATGAGTCGAGCGATCGCGGTGTTGAAGCCGAGCTCGTCGTAGTCCCGTCGCACCGCGTCGATGGTGCGGTGCAGCACCCGCGCCGTGGCCTCGTCGATCGGGCGCTCCGAGACCCGCACCTCGCCGGTCTCCTCGTCGACGACGTTGCGCCACAGCCTTTGCAGGAAGCGCTGCGAGCCCACGATGGCCCGGGTGTCCCACGGCTTGCTCTGGTCCAGGGGGCCGAGACCCATCTCGTAGAGCCGCAACGTGTCGGCACCGTAGGCGGCATACATGTCGTCCGGGGAGACCATGTTCTTGAGCGACTTGCCGATCTTGCCGAACTCACGGGTGACCCGCTGGCCCTGCCACGTGAAGGACGGGTGCCCGTCCTCGCCGAGGCCCTCGTCGACCTCGGTGGCCTCCACGGGCTGGCCCCGGTCGTCGCGGAAGGCCGCTGCCTGGATGTAGCCCTGGGCGAAGTAGGTCCGGAACGGCTCCTCGCTCGACACGTGGCCGAGGTCGAAGAGCACCTTGTGCCAGAAGCGCGCATAGAGCAGGTGCAGCACGGCATGCTCGACGCCACCGATGTAGAGGTCCACGCCACCGGGGTCGCGGGTGCCGGCGGGCGCACCCTCGACAGGGGTGTCCCGTGGGCCGATCCAGTACTCCTCGTTCGCCGCGGAGACCAGCTCCTCACGGTTCTCGGGATCGAGGTAGCGCAGGTAGTACCAGCACGAGCCGGCCCAGTTGGGCATCGTGTTGGTCTCGCGACGATAGGGCTGCACGCCCCGGCCGTCGCCGAGGTCCAGCTCGACGTTGACCCATGCGTCGACCCTCCCCAGGGGCGGCTCCGGGGAAGCTCTGTGCGTCCTCAGGGTCGAACGTGCGCGGGCTGTAGTCCGGCACCTCCGGCAGCTCGATCGGCAGCATCGACTCGGGGACCCCGTGCGCGGTGCCGTCGGCGTCGAAGACGATGGGGAACGGCTCGCCCCAGTAGCGCTGGCGCGAGAACAGCCAGTCGCGCAGCTCGTAGCTGACCGTGGCCTCACCGTGCCCACGCTCGACCAGCCACTCGAGCATGGCAGCCTTGGCCTCGGCGATCGGCCTGCCGTTGAGGTCGATCGAGTCGTTGGCGGAGTTGATCGCCGGGCCCTCACCGGTGAAGGCCTCGTCCTCGGGGTGACCCGGCGTCGGCTGCACCGTGCGGATCTTGGGCAGGTCGAAGACATCGGCGAAGTGCCAGTCCCGCTCGTCCTGGCCGGGCACGGCCATGATCGCCCCCGTGCCGTAGCCCATGAGGACGTAGTCGGCGACGAAGATCGGCAGCTCGGCGCCGGTGGCGGGGTTGACCGCGTAGGCACCGGTGAACACACCGGTCTTCTCCTTGCCCTCGATCTGGCGCTCGACATCGCTCTTGCGAGAGGCCGCCCTCCGGTATGCCGTGACCGCAGCTTCCGGGGTCGCCTCACCACGCGTCCAGCTCGGGTTCGTCCCCGGAGCCCACGCGCTCCCGCTGACGAGGTCGTCGACGAGCGGGTGCTCGGGCGCCAGCACCATGAAGGTCGCCCCGAACAGGGTGTCGGGCCGGGTCGTGAAGACCTCGATCGGCTGGCCGTCCGCGGGAGATCCGACGACCCGGAAGGCAACCCGCGCCCCGTGGCTGCGACCGATCCAGTTGCGCTGCATGGCCTTGACCTTGTCGGGCCACTGCACGCGGTCCAGGTCGTCGGCGAGGCGGTCGGAGTAGTCGGTGATCCGCATCATCCACTGGCGCAGGTTGCGCTTGAAGACGGGGAAGTTGCCGCGTTCGGAGCGGCCGTCGTTGGTGACCTCCTCGTTGGAGAGCACCGTCCCCAGTCCGGGGCACCAGTTCACGGGAGCCTGTGAGGCGTAGGCGAGCCGGTGGCTGTCGATGATGTCGGCACGCTCGACCTCGCTGAGGTCGGACCAGTCGCGGCCGTCCTCAGCAGGCAGTGGCCGCTCGCCGGAGGCGTACTCGGCGATGAGCTCGCTGATGGGACGGGCACGGCCGCGCTCACCATCGGGCCGCTCGGCAGTCCGGTCGTACCAGGAGTTGAAGATCTGCAGGAAGATCCACTGCGTCCAGCGGTAGTAGTCTGGGTCCATCGTCTCGATCGAGCGACGCTGGTCCAGACCGAGCCCCAGGCGCCGTAGCTGGCGGGCCATGATGACGATGTTGGCCTCGGTGGTAATCCGCGGGTGCTGGCCCGTCTGCACGGCATACTGCTCCGCCGGCAGTCCGAAGGCGTCATAGCCCAGGCAGTGCAGGACGTTCTTGCCGAGCATCCGGTGATAACGCGAGAACACGTCGGTCGCGATGTAGCCGAGGGGGTGCCCGACGTGGAGGCCGGCGCCGCTGGGGTAGGGGAACATGTCGAGCACGAGAAGGTGGCCGCCCTGGTGGCGAGCAACAGCCGCTGGGTCGCCGTAGGGACCGTCCGGGTTGGGCGCGTTGAAGGTCCCGCTGGCTTCCCAGCGGTCCTGCCACGCCAGCTCGATCTGGTCGGCCAGCTCGGCCGTGTAGCGGTGCGCCGTCTCGCTCATGTCATACCTGTCTGCTCAAGAACTCTGCCCTGTCCGATGGCTCTGCCGTGCCCGGGCGACTGGCCACAAAAAAGCCCCTCACACAGGAGGGGTTCGCCGCGGTGACGTCCGTGGTGGAGAGTCAGCGCGGCCACGGAAGAAGCTGCTGCAACCTGGCCATGGCGTCAGGGTATCGCAGCGCTGCCGATGCCCCCAAATGCGAAATGGCCCGCCATTGTTGGCGGGCCATTCCGGGAATGTTTGTCCGGCTGCGTCCTACTCTCCCACACCGTCACCAGTGCAGTACCATCGGCGCTGAAGGGCTTAGCTTCCGGGTTCGGAATGGAGCCGGGCGTTTCCCCTTCGCTATGACAGCCGAAACTCTATGGAGATGTGGTTGACCCCTCCCGTTGCACACCGGGGCCCACTCCCTTGGTGTGGGGGGTGGTGGTGTGTGGGGGGGTCCCGACCGTATCTCGGGAACTGCACAGTGGACGCGAACGCAACTTTTTAGTGTGTATCAAGTTATCGGCTTATTAGTACCAGTCAGCTACATGCATTACTGCACTTCCACGTCTGGCCTATCAACCCAGTAGTCTAGCTGGGAGCCTCTCGGAGCAGAGCTCCATGGAAATCTCATCTTGAAGCGTGCTTCCCGCTTAGATGCTTTCAGCGGTTATCACTTCCGAACGTAGCTAATCAGCGGTGCTCTTGGCAGAACAACTGACACACCAGAGGTTCGTCCATCCCGGTCCTCTCGTACTAGGGACAGCCCTTCTCAAATTTCCTACGCGCACAGCGGATAGGGACCGAACTGTCTCACGACGTTCTAAACCCAGCTCGCGTACCGCTTTAATGGGCGAACAGCCCAACCCTTGGGAGAGACTCCACCCCCAGGATGCGACGAGCCGACATCGAGGTGCCAAACCATGCCGTCGATATGGACTCTTGGGCAAGATCAGCCTGTTATCCCCGGGGTACCTTTTATCCGTTGAGCGACGCCGCTTCCACAAGCCAGCGCCGGGTCACTAGTTCCGACTTTCGTCCCTGCTCGACCTGCCGGTCTCGCAGTCAAGCTCCCTTGTGCACTTACACTCGAAACCTGATTACCAACCAGGCTGAGGGAACCTTTGAGCGCCTCCGTTACCTTTTAGGAGGCAACCGCCCCAGTTAAACTACCCACCAGGCAATGTCCCTGATCCGGATCACGGACCGAGGTTAGATATCCAGAACGACCAGAGTGGTATTTCAACGTTGACTCCACGAACACTGGCGTGCCCGCTTCACAGTCTCCCACCTATCCTACACAAGCCGTACCGAACACCAATACCAAGCTATAGTAAAGGTCCCGGGGTCTTTCCGTCCTGCTGCGCGTAACGAGCATCTTTACTCGTAGTGCAATTTCGCCGAGTTCATGGTTGAGACAGTGGAGAAGTCGTTACGCCATTCGTGCAGGTCGGAACTTACCCGACAAGGAATTTCGCTACCTTAGGATGGTTATAGTTACCACCGCCGTTTACTGGGGCTTAAATTCTGAGCTTCGACCCCGAAGGATCTAACCCGTCCTCTTAACCTTCCAGCACCGGGCAGGCGTCAGTCCGTATACATCGTCTTGCGACTTAGCACGGACCTGTGTTTTTAGTAAACAGTCGCTTCTCCCTGGTCTCTGCGGCCGTTTCCCCTAGACAGCAAGTGTCTTCAGGGTCTGGGCCCCCCTTCTCCCGAAGTTACGGGGGTATTTTGCCGAGTTCCTTAACCATGATTCACTCGATCGCCTTGGTATTCTCTACCTAACCACCTGAGTCGGTTTGGGGTACGGGCGGCTCGAACCTCGCTAGAAGATTTTCTTGGCAGCATAGGATCACCCTGCTTCCCGCATTCGCGGTCACTATCAGGTCTCAGGATATGTGTGAGACGGATTTGCCTATCTCACTCCCTACACCCTTGGACGTGGACTACCATCGCCACGCGGAGGCTACCTTCCTGCGTCTCTCCATCGCTTGACTACTACCTGATCGGGTCACGCGCTCCACTCACGACCTCCACCCGAAGGCTTTGGTTCACGAGCTTCAGGCGTTTAGCATCACAAGGTTCGTCATGGG
This sequence comes from Knoellia sp. AC549, assembly GCF_979258975.1. NCBI lineage: Bacteria > Bacillati > Actinomycetota > Actinomycetes > Micrococcales > Intrasporangiaceae > Knoellia > Knoellia sp. AC549. The sequence continues at coordinate 3,187,191 of NZ_OZ409890.1, read as the reverse complement.
CGGTTCTTCGCCGGTTCCGGAATATCAACCGGATGTCCATCGACTACGCCTGTCGGCCTCGCCTTAGGTCCCGACTTACCCAGGGCAGATTAGCTTGACCCTGGAACCCTTGGTTATTCGGCGGACGGGTTTCTCGCCCGTCATTCGCTACTCATGCCTGCATTCTCACTCGTGTGGCCTCCACGGCTGGTTCACACCGCCGCTTCCCTGGCCACACGACGCTCCCCTACCCATCAACACGCTTGGACCACCCACCCGCAGGTAAGATGGCCGGGCAATATGTCAATGCCACAGCTTCGGTGGTGTGCTTGAGCCCCGCTACATTGTCGGCGCGGAATCACTTGACCAGTGAGCTATTACGCACTCTTTAAAGGGTGGCTGCTTCTAAGCCAACCTCCTGGTTGTCACTGCAACTCCACATCCTTTTCCACTTAGCACACGCTTTGGGACCTTAGCTGGTGGTCTGGGCTGTTTCCCTCTCGACTACGGAGCTTATCCCCCGCAGTCTCACTGCCACGCTCTCACTTACCGGCATTCGGAGTTTGGCTAACGTCAGTAACCTGTTGAGGCCCATCGGCTATCCAGTAGCTCTACCTCCGGTAAGAAACACGTGACGCTGCACCTAAATGCATTTCGGGGAGAACCAGCTATCACGGAGTTTGATTGGCCTTTCACCCCTACCCACAGCTCATCCCCTCAGTTTTCAACCTAAGTGGGTTCGGTCCTCCACGACGTCTTACCGTCGCTTCAACCTGGCCATGGGTAGATCACTCCGCTTCGGGTCTAGACCCAGCGACTCATACGCCCTATTCGGACTCGCTTTCGCTACGGCTTCCCCACACGGGTTAACCTCGCCACTGAGCACTAACTCGCAGGCTCATTCTTCAAAAGGCACGCTGTCACCCCACAAGGAGGCTCCAACGGATTGTAGGCACACGGTTTCAGGATCTATTTCACTCCCCTCCCGGGGTACTTTTCACCTTTCCCTCACGGTACTTGTCCGCTATCGGTCACCAGGGAATATTTAGGCTTAGCGGGTGGTCCCGCCAGATTCATACGGGATTTCTCGGGCCCCGTATTACTTGGGATAACTCTCTGAAGTTCACGTCATTTCGTCTACGGGGGTCGCACCCTCTGTGCCGGGCCTTTCAATGCCCTTCGACTATGACGCAAATTTTTGACTCCATGCCGGGATGTCAGTCCCGACCGAGAGGTCCCACGACCCCGTACCTGCAACGCCTGACAGCTATCACACAGATACGGTTTAGCCTCATCCGCTTTCTCTCGCCAATACTCACGGAATCGCGGTTGCTTTCTCTTCCTGTGGGTACTGAGATGTTTCACTTCCCCACGTTCCCTCTACCTGCCCTATATATTCAGGCAGGAGTGACTGGACTTGCCTCCAGCCGGGTTTCCCCATTCGGAAATCCACGGATCACAGTCTGGTTATCGACTCCCCGTGGCTTATCGCAGATTCCTACGTCCTTCTTCGGTTCCTGGTGCCAAGGCATCCACCGTGCGCCCTTAAAAACTTGAGCCACAAAGATGCTCGCGTCCACTGTGTAGTTCTCAACATACGGGCGGCCCCACACCAAACCCGGCGCCTCCCACCACCCCAAAGGAGTCGTGGTGGTTCACCGTGGTGGAGGTCCTGACCGGATACCGGCCTTCAGGAACGAGCATGCGCTCGAGCCCTCAGGACCCAACAACGTGTCAGACGCCGGCCCCTCGACAACTGCGGTCCCTCCCAGCTCCCCCAAAAGAGAACCAGGTGTACTGGCAGTCGCGAACGACACGGCGTCAAATAATCGATGTTCCACCCTTGAGCACCTGCTGCCCCACACTCGGGGACAGACCAGGCTCTGGACCGTTGCCGGCCAGTGCTCCTTAGAAAGGAGGTGATCCAGCCGCACCTTCCGGTACGGCTACCTTGTTACGACTTAGTCCCAATCGCCAGTCCCACCTTCGACGGCTCCCTCCCACAAGGGGTTGGGCCACCGGCTTCGGGTGTTACCGACTTTCGTGACTTGACGGGCGGTGTGTACAAGGCCCGGGAACGTATTCACCGCAGCGTTGCTGATCTGCGATTACTAGCGACTCCAACTTCATGGGGTCGAGTTGCAGACCCCAATCCGAACTGAGACCGGTTTTTTGGGATTCGCTCCACCTTACGGTATCGCAGCCCTTTGTACCGGCCATTGTAGCATGTGTGAAGCCCAAGACATAAGGGGCATGATGATTTGACCTCATCCCCACCTTCCTCCGAGTTGACCCCGGCAGTCTCCTATGAGTCCCCACCATCACGTGCTGGCAACATAGAACGAGGGTTGCGCTCGTTGCGGGACTTAACCCAACATCTCACGACACGAGCTGACGACAACCATGCACCACCTGTATACCGACCTTGCGGGGCACCCATCTCTGAATGTTTCCGGTATATGTCAAGCCTTGGTAAGGTTCTTCGCGTTGCATCGAATTAATCCACATGCTCCGCCGCTTGTGCGGGCCCCCGTCAATTCCTTTGAGTTTTAGCCTTGCGGCCGTACTCCCCAGGCGGGGAACTTAATGCGTTAGCTGCGGCACGGACCTCGTGGAATGAGACCCACACCTAGTTCCCAACGTTTACGGCATGGACTACCAGGGTATCTAATCCTGTTCGCTCCCCATGCTTTCGCTTCTCAGCGTCAGTAGTGGCCCAGAGACCTGCCTTCGCCATCGGTGTTCCTCCTGATATCTGCGCATTTCACCGCTACACCAGGAATTCCAGTCTCCCCTACCACACTCTAGTCTGCCCGTACCCACTGCAAGTCCGGGGTTGAGCCCCGGATTTTCACAGCAGACGCGACAAACCGCCTACAAGCTCTTTACGCCCAATAATTCCGGACAACGCTCGCACCCTACGTATTACCGCGGCTGCTGGCACGTAGTTAGCCGGTGCTTCTTCTGCAGGTACCGTCACTTGCGCTTCTTCCCTGCTGAAAGAGGTTTACAACCCGAAGGCCGTCATCCCTCACGCGGCGTCGCTGCATCAGGCTTGCGCCCATTGTGCAATATTCCCCACTGCTGCCTCCCGTAGGAGTCTGGGCCGTGTCTCAGTCCCAGTGTGGCCGATCGCCCTCTCAGGCCGGCTACCCGTCATCGCCTTGGTAAGCCATTACCTCACCAACAAGCTGATAGGCCGCGAGTCCATCCCAGACCGAAAAACTTTCCACACCATAACCATGCGGCTTGATGTCATATCCGGTATTAGACGCCGTTTCCAGCGCTTATTCCAGAGTCTGGGGCAGGTTACTCACGTGTTACTCACCCGTTCGCCACTGCTCACAGGAAGCAAGCTCCCTGATCACCGTTCGACTTGCATGTGTTAAGCACGCCGCCAGCGTTCGTCCTGAGCCAGGATCAAACTCTCCGTTGATGTTCAAACACCCGAACCCCCCAAAGGAAGCCCGAGCAATACTGAACCCAATAAAGGGTTGTCTACCCGGCTGAGTCTGAACAACCAGCAATTAAGCTGAATGATCATTGTCAACCAAAGGATAATCGAAACGCAGCCACCACTCATCACCCACAAAAGGCAAATCACAGCCACCACGAAACGAGGTTAATTGGCATCGATTTTTGACACGCTGTTGAGTTCTCAAGGATCGGACGCACACCACCACCCAACCCACACCGGGGCCAGACAACAGGGCAACCTGACAAAACCTACCCACGGCCACACTTGGGCGTCAAATCCAAACACCGCACACCTTCACGGCCCGGACCTGAACACACCTGGGTCTTCGTGGGTTGTCCATCCTAGCAGCCTTGCGGCCACTTCCGAAACCGGCCGTTCCCGGCGATCTTGGCTGGATGACGCTCCCAACCGCGGTCCCGGAGGGCCACGTCCTTCACGACTCTTTCATCGTGTCGAGCTGTTGGGGTCTACCCCGGGACCGGCCTACGTCGTGCTTGGCGCTGAGCCTCACACCGTGGTGTCCGTTCCTCCCTGTCGGGCTGACGTCGAGAACAGTAGATGACGTCTGGTCCAGAACACAAATCGGCTCCCACGCAACGGGCAGAGGCGGCGTGCGGCATACCGAAAACCGTTGTGGCACAGCGGAACAGGCCTTGGCTGGCGCCCCCGCCGACCCACGTCCTCGTCAGAGGCGCTCGCGCAGCCACGCGAAGTCGGCCTGGTGCTCCGCAGCGCCACCGGGCGTCTCGCAGACCACCGGGGCGCCGGCCGAGCGCACCACTCCCGCGAGCAGGTCGGCGTCGATCTGTCCCGACCCGAAGTTGGCGTGCCGGTCGGCGCCCGAGTCGAAGGCGTCGCGGCTGTCGTTGCAGTGGACGAGGTCGATGCGCCCGGTGATCGCGAGGACGTCGTCCACGACGGTATCGAGCTTGTTGCCGCCCGCGTGGGCGTGGCAGGTGTCGAGGCAGAAGCCGACCCGGTCGGACTGCGATGCGGAGCCGATGGCGTCCCACACCCCGGCGATGCGCTCGAGGTAGCGGGCCATGGCGTTGTCGCCACCGGCGGTGTTCTCGAGGAGGAGTGGCACCTTGAGGTCGGTCGCGTCGATGGCCTTGCGCCAGTTGTCGAACCCGACAGCCGGGTCATCGGTCTTGCCGACGTGGCCCCCGTGCACGATGAGGCCCTTGGCCCCGATGTCCGCCGCGGCGTCGACGTGCTGCTGGAGGAGCTTGCGCGACGGGATCCTGATCCGGTTGTTCGTCGTCGCGACGTTGATGACGTAGGGGGCGTGGACGTACAACGCCACTCCGGCCGCCTCGGCGTCCGCGCGCAGACCGGCGGCTCCCCCGGCATACCGGATCTCCGGTCCCTTGTATCCCTGCGGGTCACCGAGGAAGAACTGGACCAGCGTCGTGCCGCGCTCCGCGGCTTCGGCGAGCGGGTCGGTCTGGTCGACGTGGGCACCGATGGTGAGGCTCATGACGACCAGTCTAGGAACGACCGGTGTCAGCGGGGCCGGACGTCAGAGTCCCACCACGACCGGCGGTCGCGCCATCAGCGGCTCGAACTCGAGGACCCCGTCGTCGACCCGGCGCGACGACATGAGGCGCAGGTCGTGGAAGTAGTTCTGCCGCACTGTCCAGGGCTTCGTCGTGCCCTGCTTCGGGAAGAGGTGCCGGGAGCGCTCGAGGTAACCCGACGTCAGCCCGAACGGTGGGCTGCCGTCCTCGATCCCCTCCTCGAGCCGGGGCGTGGCGGTGGCCGCGCCCGTCGCCGCCATCCGGGCCAGGACTGCGCAGACGAACCGCGCCGTGAGGTCGGCGCGCAAGGTCCAGGAGTTGTTGGTGTAGCCCAGGCACACCGCGAGGTTGGGCACCCCACCGAACATCGCGCCCTTGTAGAGGTAGCGCTCGTGCGGGGCGAAGCTCGCACCGTCCAGGGTGAAGGTGATGCCGCCGGCGACCTCGACCCGCAGGCCCGTGGCGGTGATGACGGCGTCCGCCTCGAGCTCCTCGCCGCCCGCGAGCCGGATACCGGTGCGGGTGAACGCCTCCACCCTGTCCGTCACAACGGAGGCCGCGCCGTCCCGGATGGCCGCGAGGAAGTCGCCGCCCGGGACCACACACATGCGCTGGTCCCACGGGTCGTAGGCCGGGGTGAAGTGCTCGCGCACGGCCTGCTCGCCGACGAAGCGCGCGTTGAGCCGCGCGATGCCCCACCGGACCACGCCCGGGAAGCGCTGGCTGAGCTCGTAGAGGCCGACGTTCTGGACGACGTTCCTGGCCCTGATCGCGCGGTGCGCCGCCCGGGTCGGCAGGAGCCGATGCAGCCCGTTGCCCACGGCGTCCTCGTCCGGGAGCGGCAGGACATAGCCGGGACTGCGCTGGAGCATCGTCACGTGGGTGGCGCCCTGGTCCGCGAGCGCCGGCACGAGCGTCACCGCCGTGGCGCCGGAGCCGATGACCACGATGCGCTTGCCCGCCGGGTCGAACGCCTCGGGCCAGAACTGCGGGTGGATGACCGGGCCGTCGAACGTCGCCCGCCCGGGGAAGTCGACGACGTGACCTGTGTCGTAGGAGAAGTAGCCGGTGCAGACGTGGAGGAACTGGGCGGTGTGCTCGATGAGCCCGTCGACCGTCTCGGACTTCACCGTCCAGCGACCGGTGCCCGAGGACCACGCCGCGGCGATGACGCGCTGGCCGTAGTGGATCCGGTCCTCGACGCCGAACTCGCGGGCGGTGTCGCGGATGTAGCTCCGGATCGCCTCCCCTGACGCGAGCACGTCGGTCCCGGTCCACGGCCGGAACGGGTAGCTGAACGTGAACACGTCCGAGTCGGACCTGATCCCGGGATACCGGAAGAGGTCCCACGTCCCACCACTGACCTCGCGCGACTCCAGGATCGCGAACGAGCGGTCGGGGTTCAGCTGCGTGAGCCGACACGCCGCGCCCACGCCGGAGAGCCCGGCACCGACGACGAGGACGTCGACGTGGAGGCTCTTCATCGAGGGGACTCCCTGGTGGGCGGCGAGACGGAGCCCCCATGAGACCACGAGGGGGCCGGTCCCTGCACCGTGAAAGCATGAGGCCTCCATCACGACCACCGTCAAGCATGAGGACCCCTGCGTGCCCCTCTTCGCCCTCGTCGCTGCGACACTCGTCGGCCTGCTCACCTTCTGGTTGCACCGTCGGCTCGTCGTCGCGCCCGGTTGGCGGACGCGGTGGAGGTATGCCGGGACCGCCCTCGTCGTGGCGCTGACGGTTCTCTCCGTCGTCACCGTCGCAGGCGGTCTCCGATGGGGCACGGCTGAGGACACCCGGCCCGTGGCCTGGGTGGCGCTGACCTGGCTCGTCGTCGCCCTCTATCTCGTCCTGACCATGGCGGCCGGCCAGCTGCTCGCCCTGCTCGCGTGGCTCGTCACGCCCCACGAGCGCCGGGCCACCGTGCTGCGCCGGTTCAACCGGGTGGTCGCCGTGGTGGCACTGGCAGCGGCACTGGGCACGACGGCATACGGCGTGGTGTCGGCAGCCGACCCCACGATCAGCCGGACGACCCACACGGCGACGGAGCTGCCGCAGGCGTTCGACGGCACGACCGTCGCACTCGTCACCGACCTCCACGCGGGCGTCGTGCACGGGGCCGACTTCGCCCAGGAGGTCGTCGACCGGGTCAACGCGGCCGCGCCAGACCTCATCGTCCTCTCCGGCGACGTCGTGGACGCACCCTTCGACCGGCACCGCGCCGAGATCGCCCCCCTCGCGGACCTCGAGGCTCCCCTGGGGGTCTTCGCGGTCACGGGCAACCACGAGATCTACACCGGTTCCACCGCCGAATGGGTCGCCGAGTGGGAGCGCCTGGGCATCACCGTCCTCGCGAACGCCTCGCAGGTGCTCACCCGCGAGGGCGCAACCATCCGCATCGCCGGAGTGCACGACCACGAGGGCACGGGCGACTTCGCCCCTGACCCCGAGCGGGCACTCGCGGGCACGTCCGACGCGTTCACCCTCTATGTGGCGCACCAACCGCGGATGGCTGAGGTGTCGCAGGATCTCGGTGTCGACCTGCAGCTGTCCGGTCACACGCACGGTGGCCAGGTCTGGCCCGGCGAGCTGGTCGTGCCCCTGCAGCAGCCGATGGTCGAGGGCTTCGCGGTGGTCGACGGCGTCCCGGTGATCACGAGCCGGGGTGCCGGCACATGGGGTCCACCCGTGCGGGTGGCCGCTGCTCCCGAGATTCCGCTCATCACCCTGAGGAAGGGCTGAGATGCCGAGCGCGACCTCGCCGGGAGCACCGAGGTACCGGTCCGTCGCCCGCCCCGGGAGGCCCCTCGTCGTCGTCGGTGCTCTCGTCACCGGTGTCGGTGTGGTCGCCGGGCTGCTCGTCGCTGCCCTCGGTGGCTGGTCCGTCGCGCTGGGCCTCGTCGTCATCCTCGGGTTCGGCGCCCTCGGTTGGCTCATCGCCCGGGGCACCGTGACCGTCAGCGTGACCGACCGGGACATCCATGTCGCCCATCCCCTCGCCTCACGACGGATCCGGATGGAGGACGTCACCGACGTCGGTGCCGGGGACCACGTCAACGGCTTCGGCTACGGCTGGGGCGTGCGGTGGGAGGGCCGGGGCAAGTGGGCCTACCGCGTCGGGGGCCCGATGGCGACGGTCGTGCACCGCCGCGGTCGCCTCGGCGTCTCGCTCGAGGACCCGCACGAGTTCGTCGAGGCCGTCGTGGCCGCTCGCCAGGACATCGCGTGAGCGAGGTCGTCGTCGGTGAGGACGGCCTGTCCCGTCCGGTGTGGGCGTCCGTGGACCCGATGCTCCGCGACTACTACGACACCGAGTGGGGTATGCCGGTGCGAGACGAGCGCGGTGTCTTCGAGCGGCTCTCGCTCGAGGCGTTCCAGTCCGGGCTGTCGTGGGCGACGATCCTGCGCAAGCGACCTGCCTTCCGCGAGGCGTTCGCGGGCTTCTCCCCCGAGGCCGTCGCCGAGTTCGGCGACGACGACGTCGAGCGGCTCATGGGTGACGCCGGCATCGTCCGCAACCGGGCCAAGATCCTCGCGACGATCCAGAACGCCCGGGCCACGCTGGAGCTGCGCACGGACCCCGAAGGTGACCTCGCGGCATACGTGTGGTCGTTCCGGCCCACGCAGACGCCGCGCCCCCGGACGTTCGCGGACGTGCCCACGACCTCACCCGAGTCGGTGGCCCTGTCCAAGGGGCTGAAGCGCAAGGGTTTTGCGTTCGTCGGACCGACGACGATGTTTGCGCTCATGGAGGCGCTCGGCATCGTCGACACGCACCTCCTCGACTCGCACCGTCGGGGCACGTCGGGCGTCTGGCCGCACTGACCCCAGGACCACGCCCGCCGGATCGATGACCCCGGTGGTGATGAATGGGATGCGTGCGCAGGGGTAAGGGGGGCATATGAAGAGCACGCAGAGTCCGGAACGCGGGATGGACCGACTGGTACGTGGCCTGGGCCTGGCCAGCGCAGGACTGGGGGTGCCGATGGTGTGGCGCCCGGACGACGTGGCGCGCAGGGTCGGCGTCGACGACGCGGCGAGTGCCCCCATGGTGATCCGCGCGGTGGGGGCCCGCGAGCTCCTCCAGGCCGGGTTGCTCCTCCTCGGCCCCCGCAAGGCGGTGTGGACACGGGTCGCCGGTGACGCCATGGACGTGGCGGTCCTGGGGCATGCCTGGAGCAGACGCTCGAGCACCCGACGATCCAGGTTGACCGTCGCGACCGCCGCCGTCCTCGGCATCGCCGCCGTCGACGGGTATGCCGCCGTGCGCACCGCCCGCTCGCAGCACGGCTCTGGCCGGCCGGGACCGCTGGGACTGCAGGCGTCCATCACCGTCAACCGCACGCCCGAGGAGGTCTACGCCTTCTGGCGCGACCTCGGCCACCTGCCCTCGTTCATGGGCCACCTCGAGTCCGTCTCCGAGAACGGTGGCGGCACCAGCCACTGGGTGGCCAAGGGCCCTGCCGGCACCTCGGTGTCCTGGGACGCCGAGATCACCGGTGAGGACGTCGGGCGCCGGTTGGCCTGGAAGTCCCTTGAAGGCGCCGACGTCGACAACTCCGGGACGGTGCACTTCTCGCCCGCCCCCGGCGACCGCGGCACCGAGGTCAAGGTCGTCCTGCACTACGACGTCCCCGGAGGGCTGCCCGGCCGCGCCGCCGCGAGGCTCCTCGGTGAGGAGCCGGAGCAGCAGGTGCGTGACGACCTGCGCCGGTTCAAGCAGGTGATGGAGACGGGCGAGGTCGTCCGCTCCGACGGCCTGCCCCACGGCACCCGAGCCGGGAAGCAGCTCCTGCAACGACCTGCGCGAGCCCTCAGGAAAGGCGGACGGCGATGAGAGCCCTTGTCTGGCAGGGACCCACCAAGGTGGCCGTCAAGGACGTCCCCGACCCGCAGCTGATGAACGACCGCGACGCCATCGTCAAGGTCACCTCCACCGCGATCTGCGGCTCCGACCTGCACCTCTACGACGGCTACGTCCCGACCGTGGAGCCCGGTGACATCTTCGGGCACGAGTTCATGGGCGAGGTGGTCGAGCTCGGCAGGGGCGTCTCCAGCAACGGGAACGGGCTGCGGGTGGGGGACCGTGTCGTCGTGCCCTTCCCCATCGCCTGCGGCGGCTGCCACTCGTGCCAACGCGGGCTGTCGTCGCTGTGCGAGAACTCCAACCCCAATGCCGGGGCGGCCGAGAAGGTCATGGGCCACTCTCCCGCAGGGATCTTCGGCTACTCCCACATGCTCGGCGGCTACGCCGGCGGGCAGGCCGAGTTCGTCCGGGTGCCCTTCGCCGACGTCGGACCCCTCAAGGTCGAGGACGACCTCACCGATGACCAGGTGCTGCTCCTCACCGACGTCCTGCCGACCGGGTGGATGGCGGCTGACATGTGCGACATCCAGCCGGGCGACGTCGTGGCGGTCTGGGGCGCCGGTCCGGTGGGACTGATCGCGTGCCTTAGCGCCACCCTGATGGGTGCGGCCAAGGTCATCGTCATCGACCGCGTCCCCGAACGGCTGGCCATGGCGCAGGACCACACCGGCGCGCACCCCGTCAACTACGAGGAGACCTCGGTGCTCGAGGAGCTGCGAGAGCTCACCGGCGGACGCGGGCCGGACCGGGTCATCGACGCGGTCGGCATGGAGGCCCACACCGACCTCACGGCCGTGCACTACTACGACAAGGCCAAGCAGCTCGCCAAGCTTCTCCACCGAGCGGCCGCAGGCGCTGCGGGAGGCCATCCTGTCTGTCGCCAACGGCGGCACCGTGTCGATCGTCGGCGTCTACGGCGGCTTCGTCGACAAGTTCCCGCTCGGGTCGCTGATGAACAGGTCGGTGACGGTGCGGACCGGTCAGGCTCACGTGCACCGCTACATCAAGGAGCTCCACGGTCGCGTCCGCAGCGGCGAGATCGACCCGACCTTCATGATCAGCCACCACCTGCCGCTCGAGGACGCGCCCAAGGGCTACGACCTGTTCAAGCACAAGGCGGACAGCTGCACCAAGGTCATCCTCAACCCCTGACCGGGCGGAACGGGCGGGCCGGGCAGCACCTGGACGAACGAAGAGGACCGGACGCAGAATGCGTCCGGTCCTCTTGTCGTGCTGTGGAGCATAGGAGATTCGAACTCCTGACCTCTTCCATGCCATGGAAGCGCGCTACCAACTGCGCCAATGCCCCGAGCTGCCCCGGTGGGACGTCCCCCGAAGGCGACTGCGGAAGTTTACGACGCGCTCTGCTCCGCAACCAAATCGGGGTCAGGCGACCCCGGGGTGACGCGCCGGCGCGGTCTGCGCCGACTGGTTCCACGTCTGGATCCGCCACCCCGCGCGGCCCTCCACGAGCTCGGCCCAGTGGCAGTTGCCCAGCCCGGCAAGCGCGATCCACGAGGTGCGCTGGTCGATGCCGACGAGGTCGGCCGCGAGCGCGCGACCGGCCACACCGTGGGTGGCGATGACCGCACACTCCCCCGACGCCAGCTCGGCCAGGAGGTCGTCCACCCCGGCGCGGCACCTCACGGCGACGTCGGCGACCGACTCGCCATGACCGCCTCGTCTGAAGTCCTCGCCCCGCAGCAGCCGGTCCATGTCCTCGGGATAGCCCTCGCGGACCTGGTCGCCGGTGAGTCCCTGCCAGGCGCCGGCGTGGATCTCACGGAAGCGCTCGTCGGTCGAGATGGGTATGCCGTCCACCCGCGCGACCGTCTCGCCCGTCACCGTCGCTCGGGACAGGTCTGAGGCGACGACGCGCACGGGCGCGAAGGCTGCCAGGGCCTCGGCCGCGGCTTCGGCCTGCGCCAGTCCTCGCTCGGACAGCGGCGAGTCGAGCTGCCCCTGCCACACCCCCGCAGCGTTGTGCCCGGTCTCGCCGTGGCGGAGCACGATGAGGCGGCGTGGTGCACCGACTGCCGTCACGGCGGCGTTCAGGCCCGGGGTCACCTCAGGCCCGCTGCTCCGTGCCCACGGCGCCGAGGTCGACCTCGGGGCAGTCCTTCCAGAGGCGCTCGAGCTCATAGAACTCGCGCTCGTCGTCGTGCTGGACGTGGACGACGATGTCGCCGAAGTCGATGAGCACCCAACGACCATCGCGCTGGCCCTCACGGCGCACCGGCTTGGAGCCCATGGCGCGCAGCGAGTCCTCGACCTCGTCGACGACGGCGCCGACCTGGCGCTCGGACTCGGCCGAGACGATGACGAAGATGTCGGTGATCGCGAGCTGTTCGCTCACGTCGATGCCGACGATGGTGGTGGCGAGCTTCTCGGCGGCCGCGTGGGCGGCGGCGCGAGCCAGCTCGAGGGATCGGTCAGTGGCGGGCACGAGACTCCTTGGGTGCTGCGGACGGTGCGTCGGACGACGCATCCTGCGCCGCGGCATACAGATGGTGTTTGTTGATGTACTGGACGACGCCGTCCGGCACGAGGTACCAGACCGGCTCGCCGTCGGCGACCCGGTCGCGGCAGTCGGTGGAGCTGATGGCCATGGCCGGCACCTCCTGAAGGGTGACACGGTCCTGCGGAAGTCCGGACTCGGACAGCTCGTAGCCGGGACGAGTGACCCCGATGAAGTGCGCCAGCTCCCAGAGCTCGTCGATGTCCTTCCACGACAGGATCTGGGCGAGGGCGTCGGCGCCGGTGATGAAGAACAGCTCGTCGTCGGGGTGCTGTGCCCTGAGGTCACGCAGGGTGTCGATGGTGTAGGTCGGGCCCTCACGGTCGACGTCGACGCGGCTCACCTGGAAGCCCGGGTTCGACGCAGTCGCGACGACGGTCATGAGGTATCGGTGCTCGGGCTCGCTGACGGTGCGCTCGGCCTTCTGCCACGGCTGACCCGTCGGCACGAAGATGACCTCGTCGAGATCGAAGAGGGACTGCACCTCGGAGGCAGCCACGAGGTGGCCGTGGTGGATGGGATCGAAGGTCCCACCCATCACGCCCAGGCGGCGCCTCGATGATGCAGTCAGCGCTCACCCTGTTGGTCGTGCATCGTGCCGCCGTGCGCGTGCGCCTGCACCCGAGGGGTCGAGTGGTCGTTGTGCTCATCCTGCGCCGCGTGCTTCTGCGCATTGCCGCGAAAGGCCCACGTGAGCGCGAGCAGAAGCGCAAAGACGGCCAGCGCGACCACGGCGAAGGCCCACGCGGGCATCGGGAGATCGTGCGAGGCGGCTTCCTCGGCAAAGACACGGGCGGCGTGCGACGTCATGGATGCCAGCCTACCGCCACAGTTGTCCACCGATGCCGTCCACAGGGCTGTGCATGGGAGCGTGGGCAGCGGCCTCATCCTGTGGACGACACGCGCGGGCGACACCGCTGGGCGAGAAACTCGCCGATCATCTTGCGCCACAAGGGCTTTGACCGATAAACAAGGCCTCACGAACAACCGCCCTGGCCCTCGGGCACGGGTGGAAGTCGGGTCGAAGGAGAACGGATGTGCCACCGGCCTCGGGAAACCGGGGGCGGGTGGGGGGCAACCCACACCGCGAGCGACATCGCGGGGCGCACCGCGGCCGACGGCCAGAGTCGAAGTTCGCCCCGGTCCAGCCGGGACGACGCCACTGTCGTGTGGCCCCCTCGACGGGTCTGCCCGTCGGGAACGACCGGCTCACAGGAATGAGGGCTAGCCCCGTCGCTGAAGGCCCCCGACCTCATACGTCGGGGGCCTTCGGTGATTCCGGAGGGTCTGTCGGGGACCGGTGCGGCCGCGCCCCCTACGCTGATCCCCATGCCTGCGCCTGTCCCGGACCTCACGCTGAGCATCGTCATCCCGATGTTCAACGAGGAAGCGGTCCTTCCCCTCCTCGTCGACCGGCTGCGCCCGCTCGCGGACGGGATGGGCACGGCATACGAGGTCGTCGCGGTCGACGACGGGAGCACCGACGGCACCCCCGTGCTCCTCGAACGCCTGCGTCGGGAGTGGCCCCAGCTGCGCATCGTGCGCCTGCGCGCGAACGCGGGACACCAGGCCGCCATCTCGGCCGGACTGCAACGTGCCCGCGGGAGCTACGTCGTCACCCTCGACGCCGACCTGCAGGACCCGCCCGAGGTCATCCCGCAGATGCTTCGTCTCGCCCGCGCGGAGGCTGTCGACGTCGTCTATGGCGTGCGGGAGGACCGATCGACCGACACGGCCTTCAAGCGCGGCAGCGCCCGACTCTTCTACAAGGCCATGCGCCGGCTGGGCAACATCGACACCCCCGAGGACGCCGGCGACTACCGCCTCATGTCCCGGGCCACCGTCGACGCCGTCAACTCCCTCCCCGACCACAACCGGGTGCTGCGCTTCGTCGTGCCGGCGCTGGGCTTCCCGTCCGGCACGGTGGGCTACGCCCGCGAGTCCCGGGCCGCCGGAACGACGAAGTACCCACTCGCGAAGATGGTCCGCCTCTCCGTCGACTCGGTGACCGGCTTCTCGCTCACCCCTCTGCGGTTCGCGACGTGGCTGGGCCTGCTCGGTGGGCTCGCCGCGCTCGGCGTCCTCCTGTATGCCGTGTTCGCCCGCGTCCTCGGTCACGTCCTGCCCGGGTGGACCTCGACCGTGGTCATCGTGGCTGCGATGGGGGCCGTGCAGCTGCTTGCCCTCGGCATCCTGGGTGAGTACGTCGGGCGCATGTATGCCGCGATGCAGGGCCGGCCGACCTACTTCGTCGCCCACGACTCGCTCGAGTCACCGGGCCATCGAGTGGAGCAGGTCGAGCCGGGCCCGCAGCAGGGCTCGTGACTTCTCGGGGGTGAGCTGCGCCGGGACCGTGGCCCCGAGGAAGCTCAGCCCGTCGACGAAGACCTGCAGCTCGTCCACCGCCGCCAGCAGGGGCCGCGGGACGACACCGATCTCGGTCGGGGGCGCCAGCCCAGTGACGTCGGCGACCGCGAGAGCGCAGACGTGCCGCTCGCCGTGCCACGTCTGCTCGGCCAACCCGGGCCGACCGTCGTCGGTGCGGTCCCTCGCCATGAACGCGAGGTAGACCCGCACCTCGGCCAGTCGGTCGGCGTCCAGCGGCAGCATCTCCTCGATGACCGCCTGGGCCCGATCGGTCCCGGGCTCCTGGGTGGCAAGCACGTTCTGGATGCGCACGGGGACGTCGTCGAGCATCGCGTTCACGGCGAAGTCGAGCAGCTCGGTCTGGGTGGCGAAGTAGTAGCGCAACGCCCCCATGGACCAACCGGACTCCGCCGCCACGGCGCGGACCGTCGCTCCCCCGACACCGGCCCGGGCGACGACGCGACGCACGGCGGAGCCGAGCTCGGCACGACGCTGCGCATGGTCGACGATCTTCGGCACGCGCTCATTTTCGCACAAGTGTGCCAGATCGTGGTTGACTGGAACCTGTTCTGATGCAGATGTGCGAAAAGAAGGGGACGTCGATGGAGCTCACCGTGCTCGGTGGACTGGCCGTGCTGGCTCTCGTCGACAGCACGAGCTTCGGGACGCTCGGCGTGCCCGTGTGGATGCTCGTCCAGCCCACGGTCCGCCGGGCCGCGGTGCTGACCTACCTCGCGGTCATCTCCACCTTCTACTGGGTCCTCGGCCTGGTGCTGCTCCTCGGCGCAGAGGCGGTGCGCGATGTGACCGGCTCCCTCACCGACCTGACGACGTCCCGCGCCTTCCTCATCGGTCAGCTGGTCGTCGGAGTCACCCTGTTCCTGGCGAGCTTCGGCTTCACTCGCAAGCGCGGTGAGGCCCGCCGGGCACGACGCGGGGGACGCCCCACGCGGATGGAACGGCTGACCTCACGCGCGGTGGGCGATGGAGCCTCCCTGCGGACCGTCACCACGGTCGCGGTCGTCGCCGGTGTCATCGAGGCCGCGTCGATGCTGCCCTACCTCGGAGCCATCGGGCTGCTCACCACTGCAGGACTGGGGTTCGTCGGCAACGCGGGTCTGCTCGCGGCATACGTCGTCGTCATGGTCGTGCCGGCCCTGATCCTGCTCGGCCTGCGCCTGGCGGTTCACGACAGGGTCACGCCGATGCTCCAGCGCGTGAATGCCTGGCTGCAGCGGAGCAAGGACGAGATGGTCGGGTGGGTCCTCGGCATCCTCGGCTTCCTGCTCGCCACGGACGCCTACCAGCGGCTGCAGTCGCTGGGCTGAGGTTGCCGACCTCGCCCGTCAGCGGATCTGGCCGTCACCCTCGACGATCCACTTCGTCGTCGTCAGCTCGGGCAGGGCCATCGGACCGCGGGCGTGGAGCTTCTGGGTCGAGATGCCGATCTCGGCTCCGAACCCGAACTCGCCTCCGTCGGTGAACCGCGTGGACGCGTTGACCATGACCGCCGCCGCGTCGATCTCGGTGGTGAACCGCCGGGCCGCCGCCCGGTCCTCGGTGACGATCGCCTCGGTGTGCCCGCTCGAGTGGGCCTGGATGTGGTCGAGCGCACCGTCGAGGTCGGGGACGACGGCGACAGCGATCTCGAGCGCGAGGTACTCGGTGTCCCAGTCCTCCTCCGTGGCCGGGACGTGGGGTATGCCGGCCGCCTCCGCCGCGCTTCCGGCCGCCGGGTCCGTGTGGAGCACGACTCCGGCACCGGACAGCTCGGCGAAGACCTTGGGGAGGAACTCCTGCGTCAGCGAGGCGTGGACGAGCAGCGACTCCGCCGCGTTGCACACGCTCGGCCGGTGCGTCTTGGCGTTGACCGTGATCGCGAGCGCCTTGTCGAGGTCGGCCGCCGCGTCGACGTAGACGTGGCAGTTGCCGACGCCGGTCTCGATGACCGGGACGGTCGACTCGGTGACGACGGTCTGGATGAGACCCGCTCCCCCGCGCGGGATGATGAGGTCGACCTGGCCCCGGGCGGTGAGAAGGGCGCGCACCGCGTCGCGACCCCCGTCGAGGAGCCCGATGGCGTCTGCGGGCAGGTCCTGCGCCACGAGCGCCTCGCGCATCACGGCCACGAGGGTCCGGTTGGTCGACTCGGCGGCGGACCCTCCCCGGAGGATGACGGCGTTGCCTGACTTGAGCCCGAGCGCTGCGGCGTCGACGGTGACGTTGGGTCGGGCCTCATAGATCATGCCGACGACGCCCATCGGCACCCGGACCTGGCGGATCTGCAGCCCGTTGGCCAGCGTCGAGCCACGCACGACCTCGCCGACCGGGTCGGGCAGCGCGGCGATGTCGCGCACGGCGTCGGCGACACCGGCCACCCGCTCCGGCGTCAGGGTGAGCCGGTCGACGAGCCCCTCGACCATGCCACCGGTTCGACCACGCTCGATGTCCTGCGCATTGGCCGCGACGATGTCGGCGCTCGCCGCGTCGAGGGCATCGGCGATGGCGCGCAGCGCGGCGTCCTTGTCGGCCCGGCTGAGCAGGGCCAGTCGCCGCGAGGCGGTGCGAGCCTTGGCGGCAAGGTCGGCGACGGTGGGGGCGGCGGACATACGACCAGCGTATGCCGGGTGCTTCCCAGCCACGATGCCCTCTCGCTTCGTGGATCCTCGCTCGCTTCGGGGAAACTCCCCCGAAGCGGGGCGGAAACGGCGACGCTGAGGTGAGCGGGCGGCATACCGGCATCTCGAGGACGTGCTCGTGAGGTGGGAGGATGGCGGGCGTGACGACGATCCTCTCCATCCAGTCCTCGGTCGCCTACGGACACGTCGGCAACAGCGCCGCCGTCTTCCCGCTGCAGCGCCTCGGCGTCGAGGTGTGGCCGGTCAACACCGTGCACTTCAGCAACCACACCGGCTACGGCGCGTGGCGCGGCCCGCTGCTCGCCGCCGATGACGTCCGCGAGGTGATCACCGGCATCGAGGAGCGCGAGGCGATGCCCGAGATCGACGCCGTGCTGTCGGGCTACCAGGGCGGCGAGGAGATCGGCGACGTCATCCTCGACGCCGTGACCCGGGTCAAGGCGGCCAACCCCGCCGCGATCTATGCCTGCGACCCGGTCATGGGCAACGCGAAGTCTGGCTGCTTCGTCCACCCCGCGATCCCGGTGCTGCTGCGGGAGCGGGTGGTGCCCCGGGCCGACCTCATCACGCCCAACCAGTTCGAGCTCGGCTACCTCACCGAGACCGAGCCCGAGTCGCTGGACGACACGCTCGCCTCGGTCGAGAAGGCACGTGAGATGGGTCCGTCGACCGTGCTCGTGACGTCGGTGCTCCGTCCGGACCGACCCGAGGGCACGATCGAGATGCTCGCCGTCGCCGGGGACCACGCGTGGATCGTGCAGACGCCGCAGCTGCCGATGAAGGCCAACGGGTCCGGCGACGTCACCGCCGCCCTGTTCACCGCCCACCTGCTCGAGAGCGGCGACGCGGGTGCGGCCCTGGGCCGCACGGTGTCGAGCGTCTTCGACCTGCTGCAGCTCACGCTCGACTCGGGCCGGCGCGAGCTGCAGCTGGTCCAGGCTCAGGCGGCTCTCGCCGAGCCACGGATGCAGTTCGAGGTCGAGCAGCTGCACTGACCCGCCACAACCTCGCCTTGTGTGCCTGAGAACGGGCTGTAGCCCGTTCTCAGGCACACAAGGCGAGGTTTCAGAGAGTGACGTATGCAGTCGACGGGCCGCTGGGCGGGAAGGCCAGCCGAGCCACCAGGTCGGGCGGGTCGGTCCACCCCGGTCCGCCTTCGTGCACCCAGGTGAGCAGCGCGTCCACGGTCCCCTCGTCGAGCACGCCGCGCACCCAGACCGGTCGACCGCCCGCTCGACGCCCCGACGGTGACGGCGACACGACGACGACGTTGGACTGGTCGCACGCCAGCAGGCAGGTGCTCACCGACACCCGCGCGCCACCTCGGGCGCCGTCCTCGAGTCGGGCGAGGAGCCCGTCGTGGTCGACGCCCGGGTGCTGGCGCTCCGTGCCGCAACAGCAGTCACGGCAGACCCGGATCGTGCAGGTGGTGTCGATGCGCCGACTCACGCGTCGGCACGTGCGGGTGCGGCCGTGGAGGCCCGCCCGGCAGCTGGGAGCTCCTGCTCATGCGCCGAACCGGAGTCGCCCGAGGCCGAAGGCTGCTTCGCAGCGACAGCGCGCTCCATGAGCAGCCCGAAGACCGTCCCGAGCGTCACCCACATGGCCGCCAGCTGAGCGAGCGAGGCCACCCGGAACTCCCAGAGGAGAGCTGCCGGGACGTCCTCGGGCACGGCGTCGGGCGTGCCCGGCAGCAGCACGACCACCGCGACGACCGCAAGGACCACCGCAAGCACGCCGAGCGAGCACCGGGTGGCGTGCGAGAGGTCGCGGCGGGCCAGTGCCCGGTCGAGCAGCGGCACTGCCAGGGCGATCGCCACACCGAGGAGCAACGACAGGACATAGAGCCACGTGCGCTGGGTGACCGTTGCCGGGTCTCCGACCCCCGGGGGGTTGGCCGGGACGACGATCGCGGGCAGGAGCGTGATCGCGCCGAAGCCGATGGCCGCGAGACCGAGCGAGCGCCAGTAGTCGGTGGCGCCGGCCAGGTGGTGGCGGGCCTTCGCGTAGACGATCGCGAAGATCACTCCGAAGGCGATGCCGACGAGGACCGAGGTGACGGCACCTCCGACGACCTGCTGCCCGCGGGTGACGAGGTCGCCGCCGTGTGTGGGGAGGAGGGCCGGGATGGTGAACAGGGCCGACTCGCCGGCGTGTCCGCCCGCGTGTCCACCGGATGCACCGCGTCGGCCCTCGATGACGAGGGCCTTGCGGATGACGGGCTCGACGAGGAGCCAGATGACAAGTGCTGAGGCCAGACCGGCGGCAGCACCTGCGGCCACGCCTGCGCGCAGCACGGATCCAAAGCTGATCACGTGTCGTTCGTGTGGGAGATCAGGTCGGGATCAGTGGCACGGCACGCCGAGGGCGTGGCGCGCGTCGTGAGTGAGCTCGTGCAGCACCTCGGCGTTCGACGCGCTGAGCAGCGCGCCGTTCTCCTGGGAGACGAAGTAGAGCGCGAACACCGCGACGGCGAGCAGCGCCCACGCCCACAGGGGGACGCGGATGCTCGCGAGCGATGCGGAGGGTGCGGGGACAGCGACAGCTGAGGAGCTGGTCATGATGGGACCCTTTCGTTCCATGCCTCGTGGACTGATCTGCGCCGCAGCCGGTCTCCTGGCTTCCAGATCACCACGACTCCTCGGCCTTCCCGACAGCCCGGCGTGAACCTGCGGCTGTCAGTGGCGAACGACGAGGAGCCACTCCCTGGTCACAGTGGCGAGGACCACGTCGGAATCACACCGACTTCCCGTGCACTGCGGCACTCGGCATCCTGCCACAAGGCTCATGGTTCGCGCCGACCGTGTCCCCTGCGCGTGTCCGTCGAGTCGAGGAAAAGCGTTCTGGGAGAACGCAGCTCAGAGCATCACGAGGTCGTCGCGGTGGATGACCTCGCGCTCGTAGGCCGCGCCGAGGTCACGCGCCAGGTCGTGTGTGCTGCGCCCGAGCATGGGCGGCAGCTCGCCTGAGGAGTAGTTCACGAGGCCGCGCGCGATCGCCTGGCCGTCCGGCCCGCACACGTCGACGGGGTCGCCGCCGGTGAAGGTCCCCTGCACCTCGACGATGCCAGCCGGCAGCAACGAGGTGCGCCTCCTGGTCAGGGCGGACACGGCCCCGTCGTCGACGATGAGCCGTCCGCGCGGCGTGGTGGCGTGGGCGATCCACAGCTGCCGCGAGGCCCGTGAACGCGCCTGCGGCGCAAAGACGGTGCCGACGTCCTCACCCGCGAGGGCGTGTGCGGCATCGGCGAGGCGGGACAGGACGGTGGGTATGCCGGCCGCCCCCGCGATGCCGGCCGACTCCACCTTGGTGGCCATGCCCCCACTGCCGACCGAGCTGCCGGTCCCGCCGATCTCGATGCCGGCGAGGTCCTCCGCCGACAGCACCGCCGAGATCCGCTGCGAGCCCGGTCGCGACGGGGGGCCGTCATAGAGGGCGTCCACGTCGGTGAGAAGGACGAGGGCGTCCGCGCCGACGAGGTGTGAGACGAGGGCGGCGAGACGGTCGTTGTCACCGAAGCGGATCTCGTGGGTGGCGACCGTGTCGTTCTCGTTGACGATCGGCACGATGCCGAGGTCGAGCAGTCGCGTGAGGGTCCGTCGTGCGTTGGTGTAGTGCGTGCGACGGGTGACGTCGTCGGCGGTGAGCAGGACCTGGCCGACGGTGAAGTGGTGGTGGGCGAACGCGCGAGCATATGCCGCGACGAGGGCACCCTGACCGACGCTGGCCGCGGCCTGCTGGGTGGCGAGGTCGCGGGGACGCGCGGTCAGGCCCAGGGGGCCGAGCCCGGCCGCGATGGCACCGGACGAGACGAGGACGACCTCTCCCCCGCGCTCACGCACCGCAGCCAGGTGGCTGACGAGAGCGACCAGTCGCGCCTCGTCGATGGCTCCGCCGCCGGGCCCGGTGAGCGAGGACGAGCCCACCTTGACGACGACGCGGTGTGCCTGGCCGATCGCGGCGCGCAGGACCGCCTCAGAGCCCACGAGCGCTCACTCGTCGGCGTCGTCGCGGGCGGTGGCCCAGTGTCCGGCCTTGCGCTCGGCGGCGAGCGTCTCGCGCGCGGCCGTCTGGGCGTCCTTGCGGCCGTGGAACTCCTGGCGCTTCTCGCCACGGCTCTTGCGGTCGTTCTCGCCGAGGCGCAGGTCGGTGCCTCGAGGACCGGTGAGCAGCTCGGCGCCCGCAGCCATCGTGGGCTCCCAGTCGAAGACGACCGAGTTGTCCTCGGGTCCGATGACGACGGTCGAGCCGGCCACGGCGCCGGCCTTGTAGAGCTGCTCCTCGACCCCGAGACGACTGAGCCGGTCGGCGAGGTAGCCGACGGCCTCGTCGTTGGAGAAGTCGGTCTGGTGGATCCAGCGGGTCGGGCGGTCACCCTGCACGCGGAAGACCTCGCCGTCGGGCGAGTTCTCCTTGCGGACCGTGAAGCCGGTTTCGTCGACGGCCTTGGGGCGGACGATGGCGCGCGGTCGCTCGACGACCAGGGCCTCCATCTCGGCACGGGCGGCGGCGACGTGCTTGGCGAGCGAGAAGGTCAGCTCCTTGAGCCCGGTGTGCGCGACGGCGCTGACGATGTGGACCTCGAGCCCACGGGCCTCGAGGTCCGGCTTGACCATCTCGGCCAGGTCGCGAGCGTCGGGGACGTCGGCCTTGTTGAGGACGACGATGCGGGTGCGCTCGGAGAGCGGGCGTCCACCGAGGCTGTCGTCGGGGACGTAGGCCGCGAGCTCGGCCTCGATGACGTCGAGGTCGCTCATCGGGTCGCGGTTGGACTCCAGGGTGGCGCAGTCGACGACGTGGACGAGCACGGAGCAGCGCTCCACGTGGCGGAGGAACTCCAGGCCCAGGCCCTTGCCCTCGCTCGCGCCCGGGATGAGGCCGGGGACGTCGGCGATCGTGTAGCGGGCGCTGCCGGCCGTGACGACGCCGAGGTTGGGGATGAGCGTCGTGAACGGGTAGTCCGCGATCTTGGGCTTGGCTGCGCTCACGACCGACACGAGCGAGGACTTGCCCGCGCTGGGGAAGCCGATGAGGGCCACGTCGGCGAGCGACTTGAGCTCGAGGACGATCTCGAGTGCCTCACCGGGCTCACCGAGCAGGGCGAAGCCCGGGGCCACGCGTCGCGCGGACGCCAGCTGCTTGTTGCCCAGACCTCCACGACCTCCTGCTGCGACGACGAACTCGGCGTCGTGCCCCACGAGGTCGGCCAGGATGTCGCCGGCTGCGTTCTTGACGACCGTGCCCTCGGGCACGGGCAGGACGAGGTCGGCGCCGTCGCCACCGTTGCGCTCGTCGCCGCCACCGGGCTTGCCGTTGGGCGCCCGACGGTGCGGGGTGTGGTGGTAGTCGAGGAGAGTCGTCGACTGGGGGTCGACCCGCAGGACGACCGAGCCGCCCTTGCCGCCGTTGCCCCCGTCGGGCCCGCCCAGGGGCTTGAACTTCTCGCGTTTGACCGAGGCCACGCCGTGCCCGCCGTCACCGGCCGCGACGTTGAGGACGACGCGGTCCACGAAGTTGACGGCCATGAAGGATTCCTGCTTCCGAAGGGGGCGATGCGAGCTGCGGGGTGCGAGAGGGTGGTGCTACGTCTGGGGGCCAGTCTACGGACGCTCCCCCGGCCCTCACGTCTGCGGATGTGGCTGCAGTGGCAACCATCGGCGCAGACGCCAGGGAAGGTGAGCGGGCGGCATACCCGCGGTGTCTGTGGATGTGGTCGCTCTCACCGCCGTCGGCGCAGACGCAAGCGTGAGGTGCGGGGAGACGAGAAGGCGGGCCGGATCAAGATCCAGCCCGCCCTTCGCGGTGGTGAGGAGGATGCCGGAGCTGAGCTCACGGCATGCCGGACCTCACCGAGAGCCTCACTCAGCGGCGACGGTTTCCGGGGTGGGGACGATGTTGATGACCTTGCGGCGGCGCTTGGTGCCGAACTCGACGTTGCCCGCGACGAGCGCGAACAGGGTGTCGTCGCCGCCACGGCCGACGCCGTCACCGGGGTGGAAGTGCGTGCCACGCTGGCGGACGATGATCTCGCCCGCGTTGACGAGCTGGCCGCCGAAGCGCTTGACGCCGAGCCGCTGGGAGTTGGAGTCGCGACCGTTACGGGTCGAGGCTGCACCCTTCTTGTGTGCCATGTTTCTCTACCTTCGTGAGTCTGTGGACGGAACGCTCAGGCGTCGATCGAGGTGATCTTGATCTGGGTCAGGTGCTGACGGTGACCCTGACGCTTGCGGTAACCGGTCTTGTTCTTGTACTTCATGATCACGATCTTGGGACCCTTGGCCGCCTTGACGACCTCGGCCTTGACGGAGACCTTGGCCAGCTTCGTGGCGTCGGAGGTGACGGTCGAGCCGTCCACGACGAGAAGCGGGGTCAGGTCGATGCTGTCGCCGGCCTGGCCGACCTTGTCGATCAGCAGGAGGTCTCCGACGGAGACCTTTTCCTGCCGACCACCTGCGCGAACAATCGCGTACACAGTGGAGCTCACTTTCGGATCAGGATGCACTCGCTCTGGATGACCGGCTGACAGCTACCCATTGCCTCGTGTGTTCGGAAGAACATCCAAGACTCAGGACATCGGCTCGGTGGGCGCACCGACGGACAAGACTATCGGTCGCCCTCGCCCTGCTCCAAATCCGCGGCCTTCGGCGGACCGGCGGGGGCGACGACCCGACCACGCTTGCGGCGAGGCCGCACGACGGGCTCGTCGATCGGTGCCGGCTCGGCGACGACCGGGCGGGCCGGCTCGGAGTCCTGGGCGCCGTCGAGCAGCCCCACCTCGGCGATGACGGTGGGGGTGCCCGAGGTGCTTGGTGTGCTCGGGGTGCTCTCGGGACCCGCGGCGGTCGTGGGCTCGGCGGTCGTGGGCTCGGCGGACGTGGGCTCGGCGGTCGCGGACTCGGCGCTCGACGCGTCGGTCGGGGGGGCGGCGAGCTCGGCGACGTCGTCGTCGGTGGGCTCGCCGGACATCGACTTGATGGCCGCCGCGTGCGCCGCCGCCGCGATCTGGGCAGCCGTGGGTCCGTTGGGCGCCGGGGGCGCCTCGGCTGCCGGGGATCCCTTGGCCGCGCTCACCTGACCCGAGTCGCCACCCTTGCCGCGACGACCCCGGCCACGGCCGGAGGCCCCGTTGCCCTTGTCGCCGCCCTGTCCGCCCACGGAGCCGTTGGAGTGACCGTGCTCGTTCGAGGTGCCGGTGCGGTCGACGGGCTCGCTCTGGACGATGATGCCGCGCCCGGCGCAGTGCTCGCACTGCTCGGAGAAGACCTCGATGAGGCCCGAGCCGACCCGCTTGCGCGTCATCTGGACGAGCCCGAGCGAGGTGACCTCGGCGACCTGGTGCTTGGTGCGGTCGCGACCGAGGCACTCGAGGAGGCGCCGGACCACGAGGTCACGGTTGGACTCGAGGACCATGTCGATGAAGTCGATGACGATGATCCCGCCGATGTCGCGCAGCCGGAGCTGGCGGACGATCTCCTCGGCGGCCTCGATGTTGTTCTTGGTGACCGTCTCCTCGAGGTTGCCACCGGAGCCGATGAACTTGCCGGTGTTGACGTCGACGACCGTCATGGCCTCGGTGCGGTCGATGACGAGCGAGCCTCCGGAGGGCAGCCAGACCTTGCGGTCCATCGCCTTGGCGATCTGCTCATCGACGCGGTGGTGCGTGAACAAATCCTCCTCGGAGGTCCAGTGGGTGAGTCGCTTGGCGAGGTCGGGGGCGACGTCCTCGACGTAGCCACTCACCTCTGCCCACGCCTGGTCACCCGAGACGATGAGCTCGCTGAAGTCCTCGGTAAAGACGTCACGGATGACGCGGACCGTGAGGTCCGCCTCGCCGTGGAGCAGGACGGGGGCGCCGCCGCTGCCGGCCTTCTTGGAGGACGCAGCGGCGACCTTCTGCTGGATCTTGTCCCAGGCCTTGGTGAGGCGCTCGACGTCGGCGCGCAGCTCCTCCTCCGAGGCGCCCTCGGCCGCCGTGCGGACGATGACGCCTGCGTGGTCGGGGACGACCTCCTTGAGGATCGCCTTGAGGCGTGCCCGCTCGGTGTCGGGGAGCTTGCGTGAGATGCCCGTCATCGACCCTTCGGGGACATAGACGAGGTAGCGGCCCGGGAGCGAGATCTGGCTCGTGAGGCGGGCTCCCTTGTGCCCGATCGGGTCCTTGGTCACCTGGACGAGGACGGTGTCGCCGGAGCCCATGGCATTCTCGATGCGCTTGGCGCGGTTCTGCTCGAGACCGGCGGCGTCCCAGTTGACCTCACCGGCGTAGAGCACGGCGTTGCGGCCCTTGCCGATGTCGACGAAGGCGGCCTCCATCGAGGGCAGGACGTTCTGCACGCGCCCGAGGTAGACGTTGCCGGCCATCGAGGCGTTGGTCTCGCGGGAGACGTAGTGCTCGACGAGCACGCCATCCTCGAGGACCCCGATCTGGGTCTTGTCACCCTTGCCGCGCACGGTCATGACGCGCTCGACCGACTCACGGCGGGCCAGGAACTCGGCCTCGGTGATGATCGTGCGACGGCGCCCGGCCTCGCGGCCCTCGCGACGCCGCTGCTTCTTGGCCTCGAGACGCGTCGATCCCTTGACGGCCGTCGGCTCGTCGTTGCGCTCGCGCTCCTTGCGGGGCTCGCGCACCTTGGTCACCGTTCCGGGCGGGTCGTCGCCCTCGGCCGAGGAACCGGAGCGACGACGACGGCGGCGACGGCGGCTCGTGCCACCGTCCTCGTTGTCGTTCTCCGCGTCGTCCCCACGGCCGTCGGCGTCCGTGTCGCCCTCGTCGGAGCCGGCGTCGTCGGACGCGTCGGCGCCGTTGTCGTCGGAGTCGCCCTGGTCGGGACGGTCGTTGCCCCCGCGACCACGACGGCCGCGCCCGCCACGACGGCGGCGGCGGCCACCCTCCTGGGGCTCGTCGGCGGAGTCGTCCCGGCTGTCATCGTCGCTCTGCTCGTCGACCGCCTCGTCGTCCTCGGTCGAGTCGACGGGCTCGGCGGCCTGGGGCGTTCTTGCTGCCTTGCCCCGCCGGGACCTCTTGGGCTTGTCGCCCTCGCCCTCGACCTCGTCGGCGGTGGCCCTCTGGGCAGCCTTGGTGGCCCGGCCCCTCACGGGCTTGGACGGAGCGGTTTCGTCGAGGGTCGCAGCCTCCTCAGGCACGGGGTCGATCGTGCCCTCGCTCGGCGCCTGGGCGGGAGCGGTCGCACGGCGGCGGCGCGGGGCGGCGCTGACGTCGGGGGCCTGGAACACCAGGCCGAACGACGGAACCTTTGCGGGTGCGTCCGCCTTCAGGGCCTCGGCGAGTGCGTCGGCCTCCGCGTCGGTCTCGGTCTCGGCCTCGAGGTCGACCTCAGACCCGGTGAGGGCCGGCACCTCGCTAGCGGCAGGCTCGGCCACCGGAGCCTCCGGCTCAGCGGCGACGGTCTTCTTGGTGCTGGCGGACTTCTTCGCAACCTTCTTGGCGGTCTTCTTGACCGCCTTCTTCTTGGGCGCGGCCTCCGGCGCGACCTCAGGCGCCTCGGCCGCAGCGGGCGGAGCCGAGGCATCGCCCTCCGGGAGGTCGAAGCCGAGATCGGCCGCCTCCGGGGCGGCGGCCTTCTTGGTCGCTCGTCGGCGCCGCGGCGCCTTCGCGGGCGCCGCCTCGACGATGTCACCCGCGCCGCCGTCGGTCGTGGTGTCGATGTTGGTGGGTTCGTCCTGGGTAGCCATGGGCTGTGACCCTCTCGGCGCCACGTGGCCGTCAGCCACACCATCTGGACTTTCGCCCGGACCTGCCGACCCCGTGGGGCTCGTATCGCGATCGTGTCGGGTGGAATTTCCCGACACGGAAGTCATGTGCTGTCCCCGAGGGTTTCGCGCGGCTGGATCTCCGCTGCGGCAACCGATCAGGAACCGACGGCCTCCTTGTCGGCGGCCAGTGGATCAGCCACCCCAGCAGCTGCGGTGAGCAGCGGGCCCTGGGCCAACCGGGTCACGAGTGGTGGAACCGGAGGCCTGAGCTCGGTCACTGCGTGCAGTGCGGTCAGGATGTCATCGGGGCGAACGGACGGTGTGGTGTGCCGAACGACCATCTGCAGTATCGCACACGACGGGTCATCGCTCTCGGCGGCGACCATCGACACGACGGCGGAGCGGACGTCGAAGGTCTTGGCTCCGGTCTTGAACATGCGGGTCACCTCGGCGGTCTCCACTGCGAGGAAGCGCTCGACGGCATACGCCAGGGTTGCGTGGTCGACCCCACGCATCTCGAGACGCCAGACGCTGGCCTCGAGCCGCTCGGCGAGGCTTCCCGGGCCCGCCTGGACGACCTCGATGACGTCGAGGTCGGGTGGCAACGCTCCGTCGAGTGCCACCCTCAGGGCCTCGGGGTCGACGCGCTCGGTCACCGAGATCTCGAAGTACTCGGCCTCGCTCGCCGTCCCCGTCGGCGCCGCGTTGGCATAGCTGATCTTGGGGTGCGGGTGGAAGCCGGCCGAGAACGCCATCGGCACCCCGGAGCGCCGCAGGGCGCGTTCGAGCGCTCTCGCGAAGTCGCGCGTCGAGGAGAAGCGCAGCCGTCCGCGCTTAGCGTAGCGGATGCGGAAGCTTCTGGACCGCGAGGGGCGGTGGGGGGCCTTCAGGGGTGCGACGAGCCATGGTCCGCCCAGCCTATTTCACTGCTGGGCCCGGACTTCCACGCCCGTATGCCGTCCGGCCGGCGATGTCCTCCCGGCTCAGCTGCCCGGGATGACCAGGCGGGGTCGGCCGACGCCGGCTCCGGGGTCGCCCGCGGGCCCGGTCACGACCAGCCCGGCCCCCAGGTCGTCCGCTAGCGTCCGCGTGACGAGTCCGCGCCGGACGAACCGGAACTCCGGGACGACCTCGGCCTCCTGCACCATCGCCAGCCGGTCGGCGTCCGAGGGTGGGCGGGCCGTCGACGGGCTCACCGAGCCGGTGCCTTCGCGCGGCTCCGGTGGCGGGCCGCTCGGCGGGAGCGGGGGCAGGTCCACGACCCAGAGCGTCGAGCCCGGGGTGCACAGGCCGGCGAGCAGCGCCAGGACCCTGACGTCGGGCGCGTCCTGTGCCTGGAGCACCACGTCCGAACCCAGCGCCAGCCGGCGCACCGTCTGGGCCGCGCCGGCCGGCGCGTCGTCGAGGCCGAGCAGCGTCGTAGCGTCCGCGAGCGCCAGCGGCCCGCCTTCGGGACGGTGCACCGGCCACCGCGGGAAGGTCGGGTCGGGCCACACGTAGGGCAGGTCGTCGGGGACGTCCCCGAAGTACCGGCGGTAGTGCTCGGGGTCCTTGCGCACCAGCGCCGACCGGTGGCTGAGGTGCAGCGGCTCGTCGCCCACCCACGGCGGCAACCGTCCCTCGTCGTGGAGCACGTCCCAGTCGGGTTCGACCCCGGCGGAGAAGTCGAGCAGTGAGCTTCCGGGTCGAGTCGGCCCGTCCCCTGGCCCGCCATTCGTCGACGCACGCCAGACCGTAGGCGACCAGCCCGGGGACGAACCCCCGCCACATCCGGACCGCGGGGTGGTTCTTCCACCCGTACGTCGGCCAGGTGAGGGCCCGCAGCACCTGGAAGGTCTCGACCCGCTGCTTGCCGAGCCTCCGGTCATCGAGGACAGCGGCGCTGGCGCGCGGGTCGGCATACGGGAGGAACGTCTGCATCGCTCCCTTCTACCCTGTGCAGCCCCATCGGATGCCCGCAGGTGGACCGATGTTTCGCAGCGGCCGGACCGCAACGCTCACCACCGCGGGGAGCACTCCCCCGGCCCTGGGCGCACGCAGGTATGCCGTGGCACCTGCTGGCGCCACGGCATACCGAACGCTGTGTCTGACGGGAGGGTCAGCGCAGGGCGACGTCCGCCCAGACGAGACGGTGGTCGCTCGTCGGGAACGGGAACACACCCGTGAGGCGGGACAGGGGGTCGGCCAGGACCGGCCAGAAGACGCCGGCGTCCTTCACGGTGAAGTGCTTCGACAGCAGCGTGTAGTCGACCCGGAGGTTGCCCGGTGCGCCGTCGGCGAAGTCGGCCGTGTCGTATCTGGGATCGCCCTCGTGGGTGAGGTTGGCGCCGCCCTGGAGCCGAGCGGCCTCCACGGCGCCCTCGGACGTGGCCCTGGGGTCGACGATGCGCTTGTTCCCGAGCAGCTGGTGGATCGCGCCGTCGTAGGAGTCACCGTCGGCCGGGTCGGCGTTGTAGTCACCGAGGATGACGAAGCTCTCGCTGGGGTTGAGGCCACCGCGCGTGCCGGCGTCGTCGTAGATGTAGCGCCCCTGACCCGGGGTGACGTAGTCGGCCCAGAAGCGGATCTCGTCGTGGTTGCGGCGACCGTTGCGGTCCTCGGGGCCGTCGAAGGTCGGCGGTGTCGGGTGCGCCGCGAGGACGTGGACCGTGCGCTTGCCGACCGTGACCGGGACGTCCCAGTGCGACTTGCTCGAGAGCCGCAGGACGTCCTGCTCCGCCGGTGAGTACCAGTCGGTCGGGAGGACGTTGCCCGGCATGTCCTGCCACAGGAAGTTCTGGAACGTGCGCACCCCGTCGGTCTGGATCGGGTACTTGGAGAGGACGACCATGCCGTACTGGCCGGGGAAGAGGCCGAACCCGAAGGCGTCGTCGCCGCCGCCTACCGCGCCGTCGTTGTTGAGGTCGAAGCCGCTCGGGATGCCCGTGTTGGAGGGCGCGACGAAGGCGTAGGGGTACTCGACCGCGGCTGCCCCGTTGTGCGGCACCTCGAGGTAGTTGTCGCGGAAGAGGTCGACCGCCGCGCCGCCCTCCACGTAGTCGAACTCGTTGAGGAGGACGACGTCGGGGTTGGCGCGCTGGATGACCTCGGCGACCGCCTTGGCCTGGGCGTTGTCGGGCGTCGACAGGTCGCTCACCAGCTGGCCCGCGACGTTGCGGTTGAGCGAGAGGTTGTAGGTCGCGACGCGCAGCGACGTCCCACGGTCCGGCTGGGCCGAGGCGCTGGACGCGACGGTCATTGGCGCGATGGCGAGCAGGGCCGTGGCGCCGATCAGGGCGGCTCGGGTGAGGTTCATGGGTGGTTCCTCCGTCGGGTTTCAGGGGTCCGCCCAACCTAGTCATGCTCGCGGTCGAGGAGCACCTTCGAAGGTGAATGGCTCATGAACCTGTATGCCGTCCGGCTGGGCTCTCGAGACGGCGTGCCGCGGTGGACGGGCAGCTCACGACGACGGATGACCATGTCGACGACGACGAGGTTGGTGGCAAGGGCGAGCCACCGCGCGTAGGGGCCGGCTGCGGCAACGGCCGCCTCGGTGCCGGCCTGTGCGGAGACGAGGTGCAGGCCGACCATCACGGCACCCACGGCGAGGGCGGTGACCGGGACGAGCGTCACGGCATACAGGCGGGTCGTCCAACGGCGCGCGACCCCGAACGGTCCCTGAGCGATCCCTCGGACCGGCGTTCAGTCCAGGCAGAACTCGTTGCCCTCGGGGTCCTGCATGACGATGAACCCGGTCTCCATCGGCGGCTCCGGCTCGACCCGGCGGACGCGCTGCCCCCCCAGGTCCTGGAGTCGCTCGCACTCGGCCTCGAGCGCCGCCATCCGCTCGTCGCCCTCGAGGCCGGGGGCGATGCGGACGTCGAGGTGCACGCGGTTCTTGACGACCTTGGCCTCGGGAACCTGCTGGAAGAACACCCGGGGCCCCTTGCCGTCGGGATCCTCGGCTGCCGAGCGGGAGTTGTGCTGGTCCTCGGGCACACCGATCCTGGTGAGGAACTCGGTCCACGCGGCGAGCGGGTCGACGCCGTCTGGCAGTGCCGTGCCCGGCGGGCCCGGGATGACGTAGCCCAGGGCGGCAGCCCAGAAGGTGGACTGGGCGCGCGGGTCGTGGGCGTCGAAGGTGACCTGGATCGTGCGGCTCATGTCTCCACAGTGGCACCGGGGTCCGACAGGCTCAAGACAGGTCGAGGCGCATGAGGTCGTCGGCCGGGCGGAAGCCGAGCGCAGCGTAGAACGGGACCGACATCTTGCTCGGCGCCAGCACGATTCGCACCATCCCCTCGGCGCGGGCCCACTCGACGACAGCGTTCATGAGATCCGCGGCGATGCCCTGCCGGCGGTGCCCGGGCAGCACGAAGACGTTGGCGACGTAGATCCAGCGCGCGGATCCCCTTCCCGGGACCGGCATGCGTTCGAAGACGGCCGCGTTCGCCATCCCGACGGGTATGCCGTCCGCTCCCCTGGCGATCCACGCTCGCCTTCCAGCGCCGTTCGACTCCCACCAGGCACGCATCTCGTCAGCGAGCGCGAGCGCCTCGGCCTCGTCGGCTGCCGGCTTCCAAGCGAGGCGAAGCGTGATGACGTCGTCGAGGTCGGAGCTCGAGCGAGCCATCAGTTGGTGAACCGACCACCTATAGATGGTCGGTTCACCAATTGGTGGCTCGCTCGGCGGGGGAGGCAACGGTCAGGCGTGGGTGTGCTCGGCCATGCCGGCCTTGCCGGCGCCGAGGACAGTGAGCGGCAGGAGCGTCTTGCCGGTCGGGCCGATCTCGATCTCGGTCCCCAGCTGAGGGCACACGCCGCAGTCGAAGCACGGTGTCCAGCGGCAGTCGTCGACCTCGGTCTCGTCGAGCGAGTCGAGCCAGTCCTGCCAGAGCCACTCCTTGTCGAGGCCGGAGTCGACGACGTCCCAGGGCAGGAACTCGGACTCCTCACGCTCACGCGTGGTGTACCAGTCGACGTCGATCGGCCACTGGCTGGCGGCGAACGCCTTCTCGGCGGAGGCCATCCACAGCTCGTAGGAGAAGTGCTCGCTCCAGCCGTCGAAGCGACCGCCGTCGCGCCACACCTGCTCGATGACGGCGCCGACTCGTCGGTCACCACGCGAGAGCAGCCCTTCGACGATGCCGGGCTTGCCGTCGTGGTAGCGGAAGCCGATGGAGCTGCCGAAGCGACGGTCGGCGCGGATGGCGTCGCGGAGCTTGCCCAGCCTGGCGTCGGTCTCGTCGGCCGAGAGCTGCCCGACCCACTGGAAGGGAGTGTGCGGCTTGGGCACGAACCCACCGATCGACACGGTGCAGCGGATGTCCTTGCGGCCGCTGACCTGACGTCCGGTCTCGATGACCTTCTTGGCGAGCTCGGCGATCTGCAGGACGTCCTCGTCGGTCTCCGTCGGCAGGCCGCACATGAAGTAGAGCTTGACGTTGCGCCAGCCCGCGCCATAGGCCGCCGACACGGTCTTGATGAGGTCCTCCTCGGTGACCATCTTGTTGATGACCTTGCGGATCCGCTCGCTGCCACCCTCGGGCGCGAAGGTCAGGCCGGAGCGTCGACCGTTGCGGGTGAGCTCGTTGGCAAGGTCGATGTTGAAGGCGTCGACCCGGGTCGAGGGCAGCGACAGCCCGGTCTGGGTGCCTTCGTAGCGGTCGGCGAGGCCCTTGGTGAGGTCGGCGATCTCGGAGTGGTCGGCACTGGACAGCGACAGCAGCCCGACCTCCTCGAATCCTGTTGCGGCCAGGCCCTTCTCGACCATCTCGCCGATACCGGTGATGGAGCGCTCCCGCACCGGGCGGGTGATCATGCCCGCCTGGCAGAAGCGGCAACCACGGGTGCAGCCTCGGAAGATCTCGACCGACATGCGCTCGTGCACCGACTCCGCGAGCGGCACGAGCGGCTGCTTCGGGTAGGGCCACGCATCGAGGTCCATGACCGTGTGCTTGGACACGCGCCACGGCACGCCGGGCTCGGTCGGGGCGATGCGCTGGATCCGACCGTCCGGCAGGTAGGAGACGTCGTAGAACCCGGGGACGTAGACGCCGCCCGTGCTGGCAAGGCGCAGGAGCAGCTCACGGCGACCACCCGGCATACCCTCGCGCTTCCAGGCGGAGACGAGGGCGGTCACCATGAGGACCGCCTCCTCTCCGTCGCCGATGATCGCGGCGTCGATGAAGTCGGCGATCGTCTCGGGGTTGAAGGCGGCGTGGCCTCCGGCGATGACGAGAGGGTGACCGTCGGTGCGGTCACCCGCGTGCAGCGGGATGCCGCCGAGGTCGAGAGCGGTGAGAAGGTTGGTGTAGCCGAGCTCGGTGGAGAACGAGACCCCGAGCACGTCGAAGTCCCCGACCGCGCGGTGGGCGTCGACCGTGAACTGCGGCACGCCCTCCGCACGCATGAGAGCCTCCATGTCGGGCCACACGGCATACGTGCGCTCGCACAGCACGCCCTCGCGCTCGTTGAGGACCTCGTAGAGGATCATCGAGCCCTGGTTGGGGACGCCGACCTCGTAGGCGTCGGGGTACATGAGTGCCCACCTCACCGTGTGCTCACCACCGCAGTCCCAGTCCTTGACGGTGGAGTTGAGCTCGCCGCCGACGTACTGGATCGGCTTGCTCACCTGCTCGAGCAGGGGCTCGAGCAGGGGGAACAGGGAGTCGCCAGCAGTACGGGTGTGCATCCGCCAAGGGTACGTTCGCCGCGGGGCAGCCCAAAGTCGCGCGACACACTCTCGGCGTCCGGAGGCATGTAGGGGTATGACCACGAACGACATCGGACCGCCGGACCTGTTGCGGGTCCGCTTCGAGACGACCTACGACGCGACGTATGCCGCCGTGTTGCGTTTCGCGCAGCGGCGCGTCCACCCCTCCCACGCCGAGGACGTGGTCGCCGACGTCTTCGTCGTCGCCTGGCGGCGGATCGAGGACCTTCCGGTCGAGGCGGACGAGGCGCGGGCGTGGCTCTTCGGGGTCGCCCGTCGCATCCTGCTCTCGAGCCAGCGGGCGGAGCAGCGTCGGAGCGCCCTGACCGTCCGGATCGCCGACGACCAGGTCACGGGGCGGCTCACTGGCGACCTCGACGCCGACCTCGTCCTCCACCACGTCGACCTCGCCCGTGCGTGGCGGCGGCTCAGCCCGGTGCACCAGGAGTCGCTGGCGCTCGTCGTGTGGGACGACCTGACCTCCGTGCAGGCGGCCGAGGTGCTCGGCATCTCCCCGGTGGCCTTCCGCCTGCGGTTGAGCCGGGCGAGGCGGGTGCTGCGCCGCCACCTCGAGCCGAGCGCCCAGTCCCGCGTGACCGAACCTGCTGGACTCCCACGAAGGAGCACCTCATGAAGATTTTCGCACCCCTCACCGACGACCGCCTCGAGGCCGCGATCCGGGGGCTTGACCCGGTCTCGACCTTTTCGCTGGACGCCACGGAACAGCACCGGGCCGACGATCTCAAGGCCCGCATCCTCCTGTCGCGACCGGACGCCAACATCCTGGGTCGCCCCCCGGCCCCGGGTGAGGAAGTGCCGGTGCCGTCGCCGCGCCGTCGTCGGCGCCTCGCAGTGGTTGGAGGGGCGGTGGTGGCGATGACTTCTGGTCTGTTGGCTGCTCCCCTGCTTGGTGACGAGGAGCGCCGTCCGACAGCGTGGTCCGCGGTCCCCACCGCGCTGTCCGGCGACGACGCCCGCGAGCTCGGCGAGGACTGCCTGTCAACGGCCGAGAAACTCCACACGAGCAACAAGGAGAACAGGGGACCCGAAGGGCTCGAGTTCCCCCGGACGGATCCTTCGAACCGGAGCAGCGGCGTGCCATGCGGCTTGTCATCGGAGAGCGCCGCGGACCGTTCGACCTCGTCGTCCTGGGCAATGCCGCGGGCTACGAGCTCGCGTGCATGTCCTACGAGTCGGACGACCCGAACGTAGGTGGGGGCACCTACCCGCTGGCCGTCCCGCAACCGGCGTCGGTGTCCGTGACCGGGTCTGCGATGAGCTCGCCGAACACAGCAGACGGTCGCCCTGGGAGCGACTGCATGTCGGTGGTCGTGGGCCGAGTCGGTGAACAAGTCCGCGGCGTGCAGGTCTCCACGCCTGCCAGACAGGTCACGGCGAGTGTGTCGAACGGATGGTTCGTGGCGTCGTGGCCCGAGTGGGTCGGCTACCCGGACGACCCGTTCGCCCGCATCACGCTCACCCTCACCCTGGCCGATGGCACGACGACTCCCCCTGCGGACTACGACACCTTCGCGGGTCATGACGTGCCACCCGGCGAGGTCGGGTCCACCCCAGCACCGAGCTGAGCCGTGGACGGTGTCGGCGCGCGTGCCTACCGTGGGGTGATGGGACAGACACATCACGCCATCTCCTACATCGAGCTGGCCGCGAGTGACGTCGCGGCCGCCAAGGCCTTCTACGGCAGCGCCTTCGGGTGGGAGTTCACCGACTACGGCCCGGAGTACGCCGGGATCAAGGGTCCCGACGGCGAAGAGGTGGGCGGCCTCAACGGCACCGCCGACGCCCGGCCCGGCGGCCCGCTGGTGCTGCTCTACTCCGACGACCTCGCGGCCTCCGAGAAGGCCGTCGCCGACGCAGGAGGTTCGATCACCCAGGGGCCGTATGAGTACCCCGGTGGCCACCGCTTCCACTTCACCGACCCTGCCGGCAACGAGCTCGGCGTCTTCTCCACCAGCTGAACCACGCGCACACTGAGGTGGTGGACGCTGCGGACCGGGTGGCCGAGGCGATGGCCGCGTGGCCGCGCAGGGACTTCCTGCCCAGACGCGAGCGCCGGCACGCCGACCGTGACGGGCCCCTGCCGATCGGCCATGGTCAGACCAACTCGCAGCCGCGGACGGTCGCCGCGATGCTCGAGCTCCTCGACGTGCGCCGCGGCGACCGGATCCTCGACGTCGGGGCGGGTTCGGGCTGGAGCACCGCGCTCCTCGCCCACCTGACCGGTCCGTCGGGATCCGTGACCGGCGTCGAGCGGGTGCCCGAGCTGTGCGAGGTCGGCGCCGCCAACCTCGAACGCACGGGTATGCCGTGGGCCCACCTGACGCTCGCCACTCCCGGAGTGCTCGGGTCGCCGAACGAGGGCCCCTTCCACCGCATCCTCGTGTCGGCCGATGCACAGACCCTGCCCCGTGCCCTCGTCGAGCAGCTCGAACCCGGCGGCGTCATGGTGATCCCGGTGCTGGGCTGGATGCACCGGGTCACCCGGGACCTCGACGTGGTCGACGAACGGGGGCGGACGGCATACCCGGACGGACGACCCGGCGACGCCCGCGTCGAGATCCACGGCTCATACCGCTTCGTCCCCCTCGTCGAGGACTGACGAGGGGGACGACGACGGTGGTTCCTGAGGCGGCTGGTGGCTGTCAGCTGCCGGCGTAGAGGGCGTCGAGGTTGTCGCGGTAGCGCTCGGTGACGACCTTGCGCTTGAGCTTGAGGCTCGGGGTGAGCTCACCGCTGTCCACGGTGAGGTCGGACTCGAGGATCGAAAACTTCTTGATCTGCTCCCAGCGGTTGAGGCCGGCGTTGAGCTCGTCGATGTAGCCCTGGACCATGGCGCGCGCCTCGTCGGAGGTGACGATCTCGGCGTAGGTCTTGTCACCCATGCCGTTGGCGGCGGCCCAGCCTTGGATCGCGTCGGGATCGAGGGTGACCAGGGCGGTGACGAAGTTGCGATCCGCGCCGTGGACGATGAACTGGCTGAGGTAGGGGCACATGCCCTTGAACCTCGACTCGATGATCGAGGGCGCGACGTACTTGCCGTTGGACGTCTTGAAGAGGTCCTTCTTGCGGTCGGTGATCTTGAGGAACCCGCGCTCGTCGAGCTCACCGATGTCGCCGGTGTGGAACCACCCGTCGTCGCCCAGCACCTCAGCCGTGGCCTCGGGGTTGTTGTGGTAGCCGTTCATGACCCCGGGGCCCTTGAGCATGACCTCGCCGTCCTCGGCGATGCGGCACTCCAGGCCGGGGATGGCCCAGCCGACGGTGCCGTAGCGGTAGGCGTTGGGCCGGGCCACGAAGGCGGCGGCACTGGACTCGGTGAGGCCGTAGCCCTCGGCGACCTGCATGCCCATCGCGTCGAACCAGCGTGCGACGTCGACGTTGAAGCTTGCCGACCCCGAGATGAAGAAGCGGACCCGCCCGCCGAAGCGCTCCCGGATCTTGCTCATGATGATCTTGTCCGCGATGGCGTACTTGCGAGCCAGCATCCCGCTCGGGTTCTTGCCCTGCTCCCGCAGCTCGCTCACCTCGCGGCCGACGCCGGTGGCCCAGTTGAAGAGCTTGAGCTTGATGCCGCCCTCCTCCTCCATCATCATCGTGATCCGGCCGTAGGCCTTCTCGAAGATGCGGGGAGCCGCGCCCATGAAGGTGGGACGAACGACAGCGAGGTTGTCGACGATCTTGTCGATGCGACCGTCGATGGCCGTGGCGAAGCCGAGCTGCAGCGGGAAGGTCAGGAGCACCTTGCCGAAGACGTGGGCCAGCGGGAGCCAGAGGTACTGGAGGTCGCTCTC
This sequence comes from Knoellia sp. AC549, assembly GCF_979258975.1. Lineage (NCBI taxonomy): Bacteria > Bacillati > Actinomycetota > Actinomycetes > Micrococcales > Intrasporangiaceae > Knoellia > Knoellia sp. AC549. The sequence continues at coordinate 3,149,600 of NZ_OZ409890.1, read as the reverse complement.
GTCGAGGATGTTCATCGCCTGGATCGCGGCGCCCTGGTAGGTCCAGGTGTCGTGCAGCAGCCGGACACCCTTGGGGCGGCCGGTCGTGCCGGAGGTGTAGATGATCGTGGCGAGCCGGTCCGGCGTGATGCTGTCGATGCGGGAGTCGATCAGCCCCGGGTCACGCGTGAGCCCGGACTGGCCCAGCCGCTCGAGGGCGTCGAGCGAGATGACCCAGTCGTCCTCACCGTCGGCGGCCTCGGCGTCGAACGTGACGACCTTGGCCAAACCCGGCACACCGTGGCGGATCCGCCGCAGCTTGGCCACCTGCTCGGCGTCCTGGGCGAAGACCACCTTGCTCTGCGAGTCGCTGAGGATGAACTGCACGTCGTCGTCGATCGTCGTCGGGTAGATCGTCGTCGTGACGCCACCACTCACCATGACCGAGAGGTCGGCGAGCGCCCACTCGTAGCAGGTGCCGGACGCCACGGCGACACGATCCTCCGGGCCCACCCCGAGGGCGACGAGCCCCGCGCCCAGCGCGTAGACGCGCTCCTTGACCTGCGCCCAGCTGACGTCCGCCCACTCGTCCGCACCGTCCGCGCCGGCCCCGACCTTGGCGTACATGAACGCCGTCTTGTCGGGAGTGGCGTTGACCCGTTCCCGGAAGAGGTGTCCGACGCTCTGGGAGCGGTTCTCGAGAAGGCTCTGGTCGATCGGCTCGTCGGCCGGCGAGTGGATCTGGGGCTGCGCTGTGAGCATCAGGGTGTCCTCGTCATTGGGGAAACTCGTTGCCGGATGTTCCCACAGTGCAGGCCCGTTGCGGGGCCGGTCACGACAAACGTGACCGACGGGTAACGGACGTCTCGGCCACCGCGACGGGACGAGCGGTGACGGTCACACGCGGTCGCGGTGCCCCGCGGCATACGCCGCATTGACGACACCGACGGCGAGCCAGGACGCGAACATCGACGACCCGCCGTAGGACACGAACGGCAGCGGCAGGCCGGTGACCGGCGTGACCCCGAGGTTCATCCCGACGTTCTGGAAGACCTGGAAGGCGAGCCAGGTGCCCACCCCGACACCGACGAACCGGCCGAACGCGTCACCGGAGCGCCCGGCGACGACGAAGATGCGGATGACGATGAACGACAGCAGGACGAGAAGCCCGGCGGCACCGACGAAGCCGAGCTCCTCCCCCGCGACCGAGAAGATGAAGTCGTTGAGCTGGTAGGGGATGAAGCCGCCCTGGGTCTGACGGCCCTCCATGAAGCCCTGCCCGGACCAGCCCCCGGACCCGATGGCGAGCCGCACCTGCCGGGTCTGGTACCCGATGCCCTGCGGGTCGGCGCTCGGGTTCGCGAAGGCCAGGATCCGGTCGCGCTGGTAGCCGCTGAGCAGCGGTGTCGTGAGCGCGGCCACCACGAGGCCGACGGCAGCGAACCCGACACCGACGACCCAGCGCCGCGGCGCACCGGCGATGGCGATGACGACGAAGGCCAGCGCCCCGAGGACGACTGCCGAGCCGAGGTCGGGCTGCAGCATGATGAGCCCCACCGGCACCGCGGCGAGCACCCACCCGAGCGCGACGTCACGGTTGCTCGGCGCGACCCGGCGCTCCCACCGGTCGGCGAAGACGAAGGCGAGCACCAGTGCCAGACCCACCTTGGCGAACTCGGAGGGCTGCACGGTGAACCCCGCCACGACCGGGATCCACGACCGGGACCCGTTGATGGTCAGCCCGAGCGGCGTGAGGACCGCGACGAGTCCCAGCAGCGAGACTCCATAGAGCCACGGCGCGACGAGCCGCAGTCCGTGGTGACCGAGCCGGGTCACGCCTACGGCCAGCCCCACGCCGATGACCGTGTTGAGGAGGTGCCGGACGAGGTATGCCGTGCCGGCCGCCTCGTGTGTCGCTGACCAGACGAGCAGGGCGCCGACGAGGGACGTCCCCGCGGCTCCCACGAGGAGGCCGACGTCCTGTCGGAGCCACCGGCCCCGAAGCGTCAGGAGTGGACGATCTGGGTGAGCACCGCGCGGCACTGCTCGACGTCCTTGGCCATGGCGACGAGGAGGTCGTCGATGCTGTCGAAGCGCAGCGTGGGTCTGATGTGCTCGACGAACTCGACGACGACGCGCTCGTCATAGAGGTCGAGGTCGTCGCGGTCGAGCACATAGGCCTCCACGGTGCGGCGGTCCAGGGTGTCGAAGGTGGGGTTGGTGCCGATCGAGATGGCAGCCGGCATGGTGCGGTCCAGCTCGCCCTCCGCCAGGTCGAGGCGGGTGAGCCACCCGGCGTAGACACCTTCCGCGGGGACGAGCCCGGCGGAGTCCGGTGAGAGGTTCGCGGTCGGGTAGCCGAGCTCGCGTCCGCGGTGGTGGCCGTGGACGACGGTGCCGACGACCCGGTGGGGTCGGCCGAGGACCCGCGCCGCGGCGGTGACGTCACCCGCGGCGAGGGCGCGGCGCACCGAGGTGGACGACCAGCGCTCGCCGTCACCGACGTCCTCCAACGCCACGACGTCGAACCCGTGGATCTCCCCGAGCGCCCGCAGGGTCGTGACGTCGCCGGAGTTCTTGTGGCCGAACCGCGTGTCGACCCCCACGACGACGACCTCTGCCCGGAGCCCGTCGACGAACGTGTCGCGGACGAAGTCCTCGGGCGACTGCTGGGCGAACTCCTTGGTGAACTCCATGACGAGGAGGCCGTCGATACCCGTCGCCTCGAGCAGGTCGTCCCGGATCGGGCTCGACGTGATGCTCTCGGGTGCACGGTCGGGGTGTAGCACCGCGAGGGGGTGCGGGTCGAACGTCACGGCGACCGCGGGCAGGCCCCGCTCGCTGCCGATCTCGACGAGACGGGACAGGACCGCCTTGTGCCCACGGTGGACCCCGTCGAAGTTGCCGAGCGTGACGACGCAGGGCCGCAGCTCGTCGGGCGTCTCGGCGGGGTCGGTGAAGCGGTGCACGGTGGACACTCTACGAAGTCGCCGGGGCGAACACGACGTGGCTCCGCGCTGTGGCCCGGGACTCGTCGAGCATCGCGACGAGAGTGCCGTCGGGAGCGAAGGCCGCCACGGGCTCGAGACGCCCGGGCTCCGCGGACGGAAGCTCTGCCCGTAGCCGATGGTGCGGGCCTCGTCGGCGGTGAGCTCGCGAGCCACGAACCCCGCGCGGGCCGCGTCGGCGAGCGGGATGACCGGCATCGGCTCACCCTGCCGTGCCTCCAGGTCGACCAGCGGGTATGCCGTATCGAGACCGAACCCTCCGACGCGCGTTCGCCTCAGGGCGGTGAGATGACCGGCCGACCCGAGGGCCGCGCCGAGGTCGCGTGCGAGTGCCCGGACGTAGGTGCCCGACGACACGGTGACCTCGACGTCCACGTCGACGATCTCGAGGTCCTGCGCGTCATCGCCGCGGAGGGTCGACCGGCGCATCGCGCCGATGTCGAAGCGGGACACCGTCACCGGCCGCGCAGGCAGGTCGACGCTCTCCCCCGCCCGGGCCCGGTGGTAGGAGCGCTGACCCTTGACCTTGATCGCACTCACCGAGCTGGGGACCTGCTCGATGTCACCGGTGAGCGTGGCGACCGCAGCGGCGACGGCATCGTCGGTGAGGTCCCCTGCACCGGGGGCGCTGGTCACGTCGCCCTCCGCGTCGTCGGTGAGCGTGGCCTGCCCGAGGCGGATCGTCGCGGTGTAGCCCTTGTCGCAGCCGACGAGGAAGGTCAGCAGCTTCGTCGCCCGGCCCACGCCGAGGACGAGCACGCCGGTGGCCATCGGGTCGAGGGTTCCGGCGTGCCCCACCTTGCGGGTGTTGCACAGCCGACGGGCGCGGGCCACGACGTCGTGACTCGTCCAGTCACGGGGCTTGTCGACGACGAGGAGCCCGTCGACCGTGTCACTCACGCGCGGTCGGTGCCGCTGGTCCCGGCGGTGCCGGTGGCCGGCTCGACCTCTGTCTCATCCTGTGCCTCGTCGGCGTCGTCGGCGTCGTCGGCATCCGGCGCGTCGTCGTGGCGGTAGGGGTCGGGGTCGCCGGCGTGCTTGGCACCGGCAGCAGCGGCGGCGACGGCGGCGTCACGCTCGCGGGCCTCCTGGAGGAGGACCTCGAGGTGGGCGGCCGTCTCGGGGATGGCGTCCGCGATGAACTCGAGGGAGGGCGTGAGGCGGATGCCGAGGTTCTTGCCGACGTGGCTGCGCAGCTTGCCCCGGTTCTCCTCGAGGAGGTAGGTCGTCTTGGCCCGCTGGGCGTCGTCGCCGAACACGGTGTAGAACACCGACGCGTGCTGGAGGTCGTTGGTCACGCGGACGTCGGTGATCGTCACGAACCCGAGGTCCGGGTCCTTGATGATCGAGCCCAGTCCTGCAGCGATGAGGGTCTTGATGCGGTCGGCGACCTTGCGGGCGCGTGCGGCGTCAGCCACGACAACTCCTTTGTGGATGAAAAGTGGTGCCCGCACACACTATGCGCGCGGCGCGGTTCCGAAGCGCACGGCCGGGCCGGACGAGATCGGGTGACACGCTCGGCAGCTCGTGCATCCCGCGCGTGTCACCCCATCTCGTGGGGCGGGCAGGACGGGGCAGGGTGGGACACGGGCGAACGGGGGCGGCCGGCATACCGAATGTCGGTATGCCGGCCGGTCACCTCACACGCGTCAGGCGCGCGGCTTCTCGCGCATCTCGTAGGTGGCGATGAGGTCGCCGAGCTGGAGGTCGTTGTAGGACCCCAGGTTGATGCCGCACTCGAAGCCCTCACGGACCTCGGTGACGTCATCCTTGAACCGGCGCAGGCCGGCGATCTCGACGTTCTCGGACACGACGACACCGTCACGCGTGATGCGTGCCTTGGTGCCGCGCTTGATCTCGCCGCTGCGGACGATCGATCCGGCGATGTTGCCGAACTTGCTCGAGCGGAAGATCTCGCGGATCTCGGCGGTGCCGAGCTCCACCTCTTCGAACTCGGGCTTGAGCATGCCCACGAGGGACTGCTCGATCTCCTCGATGGCCTGGTAGATCACCGAGTAGTAGCGGATCTCGACGCCCTCACGCTCGGCGTAGTCAGCGTTCTGGCCCTCGGCCCGGACGTTGAAGCCGATGATGATGGCGTTGGAGGCCACGGCGAGGTTGATGTTGTTCATCGTGATGGCACCGACACCGCGGTCGATGATCCGCAGGTCCACGTCCGCGCCCACGTCGATCTGGAGCAGTGCGTCCTCGAGCGCTTCGACGGAACCGGACACGTCACCCTTGAGGATGAGGTTGAGGGTGTCGACCTTGCCCTGTGCGATCGCCTCGTTGAGGTCCTCGAGCGAGATGCGCTTGCGGGCCTTGGCCAGGCTGGCCTGACGGTCGGCCGACTCACGACGCTCCGCGATCTGGCGGGCGGTGCGGTCGTCGGGCGCGACGACGAACGTGTCGCCGGCGCGTGGGACCGAGGAGAGTCCGAGCACCTGGACCGGACGGGACGGGCCCGCCTCCTGGACGTTGTTGCCGTGCTCGTCGAGCATGGCGCGAACGCGGCCGTAGGAGCTGCCGGTGACGATGGCGTCACCGACCTGGAGCGTTCCGGACTGGATGAGCACCGTCGCGGTCGCACCACGACCCTTGTCGAGGTTGGCCTCGATCGCGACACCACGGGCGTCACGGTCGGGGTTGGCCCGCAGGTCGAGGGCCGCGTCCGCGGTGAGCAGGACGGCCTCGAGCAGCGCGTCGATGTTCTCGCCCTGCTTGGCCGAGACGTCGACGAACATCGTCTCGCCGCCGTACTCCTCGGCGACGAGGTTGTACTCGGTGAGCTGCTGCCGGATCTTGGACGGGTTGGCGCCCTCGACGTCGATCTTGTTGACCGCGACGACGATCGGGACGTCCGCCGCCTGGGCGTGGTTGAGCGCCTCGATGGTCTGCGGCATGACGCCGTCGTCGGCGGCGACGACGAGGATCGCGATGTCCGTGACCTTCGCACCACGAGCACGCATGGCGGTGAACGCCTCGTGACCCGGGGTGTCGATGAAGGTGATCGGACGGTCGACGCCCTCGTGCTCCTTATGGATCTGGTAGGCACCGATGTGCTGGGTGATGCCTCCGGACTCGCCACCGGCGACGTCCTCGTTGCGGATCGCGTCGAGAAGACGCGTCTTGCCGTGGTCGACGTGACCCATGACCGTGACGACCGGCGGGCGGGCCGCGAGGTCGTCCTCGTCCTCGGCGTCGACCCCGATCTCGAGGTTGATGTCGAAGGCGTCGAACAGCTCCTTCTCCTCCTCCTCCGGCGAGACCATGCGGATGTCGAAGCCGAGCTCGGCGCCGAGCAGCTTGAAGGTGTCCTCGTCGAGGCTCTGGGTCGCGGTCGCCATCTCACCGAGGTGGAACATGACCGTGACGAGCGACCCCGGGTTGGCGTTGATCTTGTCGGCGAAGTCGGTCAGCGATGCACCCTGGCGCACCTGGATGATCGTCTTGCCGTCACCACGAGGAACGCTCACGCCACCGATCGACGGCGCCTGCATCTCCTCGAACTCCATGCGCTTGGCGCGCTTGGACTTGCGGGCGCGACCGGGACGGCCACCTCCACGTCCGAAGGCACCGGCCGTCGAGCCGCGGCCAGCTCCACCGCGGAAGCCACCACCGCCGGGGCGACCGGCGAAGCCGCCGCCACCTGCACCTGGGCCACCGCCGCCGGGACGACCCGGGCCACCGGCGCCGGGACGACCACCGCGACCACCGGCGCCACCGGGGCGCTCGCCCGGACGGGCGACCGCACTGGAGGACGGCATCATGCCGGGGCTGGGACGGGCACCGCCGGGGCGGGGACCGGCTGCACCGGCTCCTGCACCTGCGGGACCACCGGGACGGGGCGCGCTGCGCGGACGCGGCATGCCCTGGCTCGGCGCGAACGGGTTGTTGCCGGGACGTGCGGAGCCGCCGCCTTCGCGGCCACCCTCACGACCACCTTCGCGCGGGGCCTCGCGGCCGGCGTCACGACCGCCCTCACGGCCCTGGCGCATGCCCTGGCTCGGTGCGAACGGGTTGTTGCCCGGGCGGGGAGAGCCCGCTCCGGGACGAGGTGCGGGACGGGCGCCGGAGTCGCCGGACTCGCGGGGGGCCCGTGCGGCCGGAGCCGAGGGGGCGGGAGCTGCCGGGGCAGGTGCGGCCGGGGCCGGGGCTGCGGGAGCAGGGGCGGCCGGCGCGGGCGCGGCCTTGGCCGGGCTCGCTGCAGCGGCAGGAGCAGGAGCAGCCGGGGCGGGAGCCGCCGGACCTGGTGCGGGCCTGCCGGCCTGCGTCGGGGCCGGTGCTGCCGACTTGGGGCCGGGGGTCGCGGGCGCCGTGCCGGACTCGGCGGGTGCGGACTGGCTGGGCGCAGCGGGCGCCTCAGTGGGCTGAGCGGGGGCCTTCTTGGCGGCCGGCTTGGCCGCCTCGGGGGCTGCCGCGGGCTTGTCGACCGGGAACTTCTCCTGGTAGCGACGCACCACGGGGGCCTCGACCGTCGAGGACGCCGACTTGACGTACTCACCCATGTCGTTGAGGCGCTCGAGGAGGACCTTGCTGGTCACTCCGACATCTTTGGCGAGTGCACTGACTCGAACCTTTGCCACGTTTTCTCCTTCTTCTGGTCCCTGCGACCTGACGAAGCAGAAATCGCGGACCGCTAGCTTGGGGGGCTGCATTACTGAGTTCTCATCGGGTGCTCATCAGCGTCAAACCACTCTCTGTTCTCAGAGCTACGGTTGGTTCCCTGGGGATGGTTGGTTGGTCGTCTGCTCGTGGGTGGCGATCTCCTCCGCCACGGCTGCGGTGTCCAGAGGCGCGCTGACTCTCAGCGCACGCCCGAACGCCCGACGCCGGACGGCGAGGTCGAAACAGTCTCCGGTGGGATGCAGCCAGGCGCCGCGCCCCGGAAGACATCGCCGGAGGTCGGGGACGAGGTCCCCTTGGTCTCCGACAACCACTCGCAGGAGTGCCGACCGGCTATCCGTGGCTCGACATCCCACACAGGTGCGCACGGGCTCGATCAGTGACGATGTATGCCGTGTGCCCGCCTCAGCGTGCGACGCCCGAGTCCGGAGTCCAGTCCGGTCGGTCCCCTCCACTCTAGCGCCTAGCGGGCGTCGGGTGCGTCACCGGACGACTCAGCAGGGCTCTGGGCGGCCCCCTGACCGGTGGCGGCGCCGGGGTTGTCGGAACGGATGTCGATGCGCCAGCCCGTGAGCTTGGCCGCGAGCCGGGCGTTCTGCCCCTCGCGGCCGATGGCGAGCGAGAGCTGGTAGTCGGGCACGATCACCCGGGCCGCGCGCAGCTGCCAGTCGACGATCTCGACCGACTGCACCCGAGAGGGGCTGAGGGCCGACGCGATGAAGGTGGCCGGGTCCTCGCTGAAGTCGACGATGTCGATCTTCTCGCCGTGCAGCTCAGCCATGACGGCACGCACGCGGGCACCCATCGGGCCGATGCAGGCGCCCTTGGCGTTGAGCCCGGCGACCTTGGTGTGCACCGCGATCTTGCTGCGGTGTCCGGACTCACGGGCCAGCGCCGCGATCTCGACGCTGCCGTCGGCGATCTCGGGGACCTCCAGGGCGAAGAGCTTGCGGACGAGGTTGGGGTGGGTGCGCGACAGCCCGATCTGTGGCCCGCGCAGGCCGCGCTTCACGCTGACGACGTAGACGCGCAGGCGCTGGCCGTGGACGTACTTCTCGCCCGGGACCTGCTCGGCCAGGGGCAGGATGCCCTCGACCGTGCCGAAGTCGACGGTGACGTGACGCGGGTCCGGGCTCTGCTGGATGACGCCGGCGACGATGTCACCCTCCCGCCCCTTGAAGTCGCCCATGATCGCGTCGTCCTCGATGTCGCGCAGGCGCTGGACGATGACCTGGCGGGCGGTCGCCGCCGCGACGCGACCGAAGTCGGTGGGGGTGTCGTCGAACTCGGGACCGTACTCGCGACGCATGCGTGGGGCCGGGCGCTCGGCCGGAGCCGCCTCGGGCGGAGCCTCGGCGTCGTCACCTGCTCCGGTCGAGTCTGCCGCTGCGGTCGCCGGAGCCGCCACGTCCGCAGACGCCGCGTCAGCCGTGGGCTCGGCGGGCTCCTCCTCGACGGGGACCTCGAACTCCTCCCGGGCCCAGATCGTCACGTGCCCGGTCTTGCGGTCGAGCTCGGCCCGGGCGTTGCGCGAGGAGCCGTCCGAGCGCTGGTAGGCGAGAAGGAGGGCCTGCTCGATCGCGGGGATGAGCACGTCGAGCGAGATGTCGCGCTCGCGCTCGACCCCTCGCAGGACGGCGAGATCGATGTCCATGGGTCAGTTCTCCTTGTCGAGCGGGGCGTCGAGCGGGGCGTCGTCGGGGTCGTCGCCCGCGGGTGTGTCCGTGGCGTCGGTGTCGTCTGGCCGCGAGAACTCGACCTGCACGTCGGCGCGCGAGATCGCGGCATACGGATAGACGTCGTCGCGCGCAGGGGTCTTCTTGACGGACGCGACGTGGAGCGTGAGGTCGTCGGATCCGGCGCGGGTGATGCGGCCCGTCACGGGCTCGCCGTCGACGGGAGAGAGCACCACGAGCCGGCCCACGTTGCGCCGGAAGTGCTGGGCGTCGGTCAGCGGACGCGAGACCCCGGGCGAGGTGACCTCGAGCGTGTAGGGCTGGGCGCCCAGCAGGTCGGACTCGTCGAGGGCGTCGCTCACGGTGCGGGTGGCGCCGGCGATCTCGTCGAGGGTGAGCGGGCTGTGGGTCTCGGTGACGTCGCCCGTGGCCTCGAGGACCCGGTCGACGACGACCCGCACGACCCGGCGGCGTCCGGCGGGAGTCACGACGACCTCTTCGAGGACCAGTCCTGAACCGTGCAGCGCGCCGTCGATCAGCTCCTGCACTCCAGCGTCTGAAGTCATCGGTCTCCCTCTCTGTAGTTCTCGAGCTGCCACTGCGAGCACCGTCGTCGAGCCGCAGTCGGCATCGAGGCGTCGTATGCCGTGGGCAGGCTTGCGCAGCGTCGTCCACTGTAGCCGTGAGGAGGCATGCCCTTCCACGCGTGCGAGGATGCCGACATGCGTGACGTCTCCTCGACGGGCCAGGGCCCGTCCCGGCGCCTCGTGACGGCGGGGGCCGTCGGCGTCGCCGTCACCGCGCTGGCTGGGTGCGGAATCCGCCTCGAGGACGACGCGCCGCGCGTGCCGCTCGTCCCGACCCGCTCACCGATCGAGGGCGAGGACGCGCTGCTCCGGCTCCTGTCCGCCGTGCAGGCCGCAGCGGTCGCCCCGGTGGACCCGAAGCAACGCCTCTCGCCCCTGCTCGCGCCACTTCACCAGCGACAGGCGAGGGTGCTCCATGACGCCCTGCGACAGCGTGGGGTGCCCGAGGACCAGCTGTCGTCGGCAACGACCTCGCCCTCGGCGTCGACCTCGGCAGGACCATCCACGTCGCCGTCGCCGTCCCCCTCCCCGTCCTCGGCGCCGGCGACGCTCGTCGCGGTCGAGCGCTCCGTCGTCACAGCCGGCGCCGGCTGCTCACGCGCGGAGTCAGACCTGCGACCCTCGCTGCTCGCGCTCCTCGGGCAGGCCCACGCGGCGCTCGAGATCGCGACCCTCGAGTCGGATCCGGCACCGGACGCGCCAGCGGCGTGGTCGACACCAACTGCGCTCGTCCCCGTCATCGGAGCCCTGCGCCGGGCGACGTATCTCCTCGAGGTCGCGGCCGCGCGTTCACCCCAGCCGGCGCGCAGGGCCGGGCTCGAGGGCATCGGGAGACTCGAACGGCTCACCGCCGAGCTCGTCACGGCTGCCGGCGATGCCGCGCCCGCCCCGGACCTCGGGCATGCACTGCCCCGCCGCGTCTCCACGCCGGCGGAAGCCGCCTCCCTCGCGACGGAGGCGATGGCCACGCTGCTGACCGCCTTCGGCTCGGCCCTCGAACCCCTCTCCGAGAAGGATGCGGAGACTGCATTCACCACTGTCCCCCGATGGCTCGGAACCGTTGCGGCACAGGCGAGTCGGCATGGCATCCCTCTCGCGCCCTTCCCCGGGCTCACGTGAGCCCACCGCCCGGTCCCGACCCACACGCACCAGCGGAGTGGCTGACGTGGATGAGTCGGCTCCCGTCCGAGGGTGGGCCGACGGGGGCCGACTGGGCGCGGGACGTGGACCGGATCACCCGTGAGTGCCTCGATGCGTGGGACCTCCAGATCGCCGGAGAGCCGATGACGGGGTGGACCGCCGTCGTGCACCCCGTCGTGCGGCGAGGGACCGAGAGCGACCCACTCGTGCTCAAGGTGGGGTGGCCCCACGTCGAGTCCGCTCAGGAGCACCTGGCCCTGCGGGCCTGGGACGGACGAGGAGCCGTGCGCCTCGTGGCCGCCGACCCGTCGCGAGGGGCACTGCTGCTCGAACGCCTCGACGCGAGCCGTGACCTCGAGACCATGGACATCGACGAGGCGTGCGCCGCCATCGGCGGTCTCTACCGCGAGCTGCACGTGCCGGCACCACCCAGGATCCGCACGCTCACGGCATACCTCGATCCCTATCTCACCAAGCTGCGCCAGCGCACCGACGTGCCGCGACGGGTCACGTCACGGGTGACCGGCCTGGCCCGGGACCTGCTCGCGGAGCCGGCGCCCAGGGTGCTCCTGCACACCGACCTGCACTTCCAGAACGTCCTGGCCGCGGAGCGCGCCACGTGGCTCGCCATCGACCCCAAGCCGTTGGCCGGCCACCCCGGCTACGAGCTGCATCCGCTGCTGCGCAACAGGTTCGACGAGCTGGGCACCGGCGCCGCCATGCGCTGGTCGGTGCGCCACCGTCTCGAGGTGACCTGCGACGCGGCCGGCCTCGACGAGGAGGTCGGCCGGCTCTGGTGCATCGTGCGCTGCGGTGTCGAGATCCTCTGGGCGGCCGTCGACGGGGACGAGGTCGAGCTCTCGAAGAACCTCACCCTGCTCAAGGCGCTCGAGGACTGACCAGCCCGCGCACCCGGCGGATCACATGCGCGAGGCGCCGTCCCTGATCGCCTCGCGGATGCGTGAGTAGGTCCCGCAACGACAGATGTTGCGTATGCCGTCGAGGTCGGCGTCGTTGATCGAACGACCCTCTGCCGCAACCTTTTTCACCAGGGCGACCGCAGCCATGATCTGGCCCGGCTGGCAGTAGCCGCACTGTGAGACGTCTCGGTCGAGCCAGGCCTCCTGCATGGGGTGCAGCTCGTCGCCGGGCACCGTGCCGGCCAGCCCCTCGATCGTCGTCACCTCGTCGGTGTCGCCGATGTCGGACACCCGCACCGAGCACGGGTTGAAGGCCTTGCCGTTGATGTGGCTCGTGCACGCCTTGCACACGTTGATGCCACACCCGTACTTGGGACCGGTGACGCCCAGGACGTCGCGCAGGACCCAGAGGAGTCGGACGTCGTCATCGATGTCGACGGTGACGCGTTCTCCGTTGAGGATGAAGGTCTGCTCAGGCATGGTCGATCCTCAGAAGGTGTGGGAGAGGCCGTCGGTCGGCGACTCGGGGACGGAGGGGATGAAGGTCTTGATCTCGAAGGCGATCGGGTCGGCGTGGTTGATCGGGAAGGTCGTGGGCATCGTCCCCGTGGCGCGCGCATAGGCGCAGGCGACCGCCGCGAAGGACGCGGCGACACCGGCCTCCCCGACCCCACCGGGCTCCTCTGACGTGGAGTCCATGACGACGACGCGCAGGTCCTGGGGGACGTTCCACTGCCGGGTGTAGAAGTAGTTGTCCCAGCTCGCCTCGAGGAAGTGACCGTCCTTGAGGTGGCAGCTCGCCGTGAGGGCCATGGCGAGACCGTCGTTGAAGCCGCCGATCATCTGCGCCTCGACACCGGTCGGGTTGACGACGAGACCGGCGTCGATGCCGACGATCGCCTTGGTGACGCGGGGGCCACCCACACCGTCACGGATGCGGCGGTTCACCGTCTCGGGGCGGCAGTCGATCTCGACGAGCACTGCTGTGGCGCCGTGGTACTCCTTGTGGATGGCGATGCCCTGGGCGGTGCCCGCCGGCATCCTGCGACCCCACTGCCCCTCGGCTGCGACCTTGCGCAGCACGGCCTTGACCTGCTCGTCCTTGAGGTGGGCGAGCCGGAAGGCGAGAGGGTCCTTGCCCGACATCGCGGCGAGTCGGTCGATGACCAGCTCGGCGGCGGTGCGCACGTCGGGTGAGTAGATGTTGCGCATCGCGCCGGTCGAGAACCGCTGGTCGGTCTCGTTCAGCAGCTGGGTGACCACGCCGAAGTTGTAGGGGATCTCCTGGGTGAGCTGGAAGACCGTCTCGGCCACGGAGAGGTTGCCCAGACCCGTGGGAAGCTTGGTGGCGATGGAGCTGAACAGGTCACCGAAGCCATGCCCGAAGTCGGTCTTGACGCTCGTGTGGCGCTGCTCGAAGGACAGCACCTGACCGGCGAGCACGGTCGCCCTCACGCGCGAGGTGCACATGGGATGCAGCCGGCCCTGTCGTGGCTCGTCGGCGCGGTGCCACAGCAGCTTGACCGGCTTGCCCATGGCCTTGGAGATCCGCGCGGCCTCGACCGCCGCATCGGCGAAGAGCTTGTGCCCGAACGACCCTCCCCCGGTGATGACGTTGACCTTGACGGCCGAGATCGGGAGCCCCACCGCCTGGGCGATCTCGGCCTGCGCCACGATCGGGGCCTTGACGCCGGCCCACACCGTGGCCGTCGTGGCGCGCACGTCGGCGATGGCGGCGTTGGGCTCGAGGGCTGCACTGCTGCGGAACATGAAGGTGAAGCCGGCGTCGACCGTCCTGGTGAGCAGCGGCACCTTGGGCACGACCATCGGGAAGCTGGGCCTTGCGTATGCCGGCCAGCACACTTGCGTCGCTGGCTCCTGCGACGGCACCTCCGGCCCACTGCGCGTCCACCGCACGAACGGCGTCGATGCACTGTCCGAACGTCTTCGCGCGGATCGCCACGCCGGTGGAGACCATGACGACGTCGGTGACTCCCGGCATGGCCCGCAGCGCGGCGAGGTTGGCCACCGAGACCGGCACTCCCTTGTGGACAGGTGGCCGGGCGACCATCGTCGGCAGCGCATCGGGGACCTGGAGGTCAAGGGCGAAGTCCTTGGCCCCGGTGACGATGTCACGGGCGTCGGTGCGGCCGCGGGCCTTGCCGATGACGCCGAAGGAGCTCCGAGCCTTGAGCCTGACCGGGATCGTGATGGTGACGGCGCTGGCGGCCGCCCTGGCGATGGCCCCATAGGTCACCGAGCGGCCGTCGGCGGCGGTGATGACTCCGTCCTTGGTCGTCAGGGTGGACGGGCTCACCCGCCACTGGGCCGCAGCGGTGTTGACCAGGCGCGTGCGGGCGGTCGCCGCCGCGACCCTGATCGGGGTGAACGTCGTGAAGGTGGTGCTCGAGCCACCGGTGAGCTGGTTGAAGACGAGCTCCTGGCGAGCCGGGGCGAGCGTGACGTTGACGCGCTCGACGGGCAGGTCGAGCTCCTCGGCGATGATCATGGCCGTCGAGGTCGTGATGCCCTGTCCGACCTCGGTACGCGGCATGGCGAAGGCCGCTGTCCCGTCCTCCTTCACGACGATGGCGATGAGACCGGACGTGGGGGCGGCCGCGAGGTTCTGGGCGTCGAGCAGGTCGAACAGCGACGCGATCTGTGGCGGCGACGGGATCGCGGCCTCGCTCGTCTCGGCCCGGGCCAGCTCGACGGCGACCATCAGGGTCGAGCCCGCCACCACATGGCCGAAGTGCCGTCGGCTCACCCCTCGTCCCGGGGAGTCCTTGCTCGGTGCTGGGGCAGGGATCTCGACGGACTCGGCGGAATCGGCCATGAACAACTCCTGACGGATGACCCGCGGCCTCGTTGCCGCGGAGGAGACCGGACGTCGTAGAACGCACCACTAGTCTCCCGGTAACCCTAGGTGGCTTCGGCCCTCCCGGCATCCTGACAAGGGATCCGTCACATCGTCGTGCAACCGCGAGGTTGCTTCTCAAGAGCCTACGTGCAACTATGCGATTGCACATTGTCGACGACCGGAGGAACCATGGGCACCGAACAGATCCAGGACACCATCACCCGCGAGATCGAGATCGACGCGCCCCTTGCCGTCGTGTGGGAGCTCGTCTCCCGGCCCGGCTGGTGGATCAACGACGGCACGATCGTCGACAACACGATCGAGCAGCAGGACGGCGCGTGGCTCGTCACCAACGCCACCCACGGGGCCTTCCCCCTCCTCGTCGAGGGCTCCCGCGAGCCGACCTACGTCGCCTTCCGCTGGGCGCCCTGGGACGAGCGCGTGGTCCAGACGGGCAACACCCTCGTGGAGTTCTTCCTCGACGGACCTGACGACGGACCCGTCACCGTCCGGGTCGTCGAGAGCGGCTTCGCCTCGATCGAGCTGGCCCCCGACCGTGTGGCCGAGAACCACCGCGAGAACGCATCGGGCTGGGCGACCGAGCTGGGTGCCCTCAGGACACACCTCGAGGCGCGATGAGCAGAGCGCCTCAGCTGGAGGAGTCCGCGACCAAGGTGTTCACCGCCCTGGCGGACGGCACCCGCCGCGCCGTCCTCGAGTCGTTGGCCCACCGCGAGGTGGCGACCGCAACGGCTCTGGCAGAGGGGCTGACCATCACCCGGCAGGCCGTGCTCAAGCACCTGACCGTGCTCGCGGAAGCGGGTCTGGTCGACTCCACCCGCACCGGGCGGGAGGTGAGGTTCCGGGTGCGACCCGATCCCCTTCGCCAGACCGCGGCCTGGCTCGCGGCACGGGCGGACTCGTGGGACGGCCGACTGGCCGCACTCAAGGACGAGGCCGAGAAGCGCTCTGGGCGAGCGTGAGCTCCGCAACGAGACGTCGCCCGGCGTCGACGGCGACGTCTCGCAGCCGCCCGGCCAGTGGCGAGAGGGTGCCGCGCCAGATGAGGTGCACGACACGGTCGGGCACCGCGGGCTCCAAGGGGTGGAAGGACAGCGCCTCGTCGTCACGCTGACCCCACACGGCGAGCAACGGCATGACGGCGACGCCGAGGCCGGCCCGGACCATCGAGGTGACCCCCTGGTTGTCGGCCGTGCGGAAGGCCATGTCAGGGACCACGCCGGCCTGAGCGAACGCGGCCTCGACGGCGACCTGGTGACAGACGGGTGGCAGGGCGACCATGGCCCGACCATGCAGGTCGTCGAGGCGCACGGGCCCTGCCGCGAGCACGCCACGCGGAGCCACCACCACGTGCTGGTCCCGGAACACCTCGACCCGGTCGGCGTCGTGCGGGCCGGGCCGGTCGAGGAACACGAGGTCGAGGACGTCCAGCGGCGGCTCGACCCTCTCGTCCTCGAACAGGCGGATGTCCGCGTCGGGGTGCTCGGTCAGCACCCTCTCGACCACGTCGGGCAGGAGCACGTTGGTGACGGTCTGGAAGGTGCCGACGTCGACCCGGCCCCCTCCGGCATGGAACCGGTCGATGGCCTCACGCGCGGAGCGCTCGCCCAGGAGCAAGGGCTGCGCCTGGGTCAGCACCAGCTCGCCGAGTGCGGTGATGCGGGGACGCCGGGCACCACCGGGTCGGTCGAAGACCGCCCCACCCACCCGCCGCTCGAGCGTGGCGATCTGCTGGCTCAGTGATGACTGCGTGTAGCCCAGCTCGGCTGCGGCGGCGCCGAAGGTCCCCGTGCGGGCGACGGCATCGAGGGCGGCGAGGAGGCGAAGGTCCAGCATGCAGCCAGTATCGACGCAGCCGATCACGACCATCAAGAACTATCGCTTTTCCTGCATCGGAGGTCGCCCTAGCGTCCCTTCCATGAACCCCGAGACCATGCTCCCCATCCACGACGTCGAGCTGTGCGTCCAGACCACGGGCAACCCTGCCGACCCTGCGATCCTCCTCATCCACGGGGCAGCGACGTCGATGATCTGGTGGGAGGACGAGCTCTGCGAGCGACTCAGCGCTGCGGGCCGGTTCGTCATCCGCTACGACCAGCGCGACACGGGACGTTCGACGAACGACCCGGCCGGGCACCCGGCATACGACATGGCCGACCTGGCACAGGACGCGATCGGGATCCTCGACGCCCTCGGCGTCGACCGGGCACACGTGGTGGGGCGGTCCATGTCCGGAGGGACGGCCCTCATCCTCGCCGTCGACCACCCTGACCGGGTCGAGACCGTGACCTTCATGGCCACGTCGCCCGGTGACCCCGGCCTGCCGCCGCCGACGCCCGAGCTGATGAAGGCCTTCGAGGGGGACGCGCCGGATCCGGCCGACCGCAGGGCGTGGGTCGACCACATGGTCCGGGTGATCCGGGCGTTCTGGGGCGGCTCGCCGTTCTTTGACGAAGGCCGGGTGCGCGCCCTCGCCGAGCTCGACGCGAGCCGGACTCGCGACCTGGGGAGCGCCGACAACCACGTCGCGATGGAGACACCCGGTCCGGTGGGCGGAGGCTTCGGCGACGTGAGCGTGCCGGCCCTGGTCGTGCATGGCGACCTCGACCCGGTCTTCCCTCTTGCCCATGCGTTTGCGCTGTGCGACGCGCTCCCCGCCGCCGAGCTCGTCGTGCTCGGACAGACCGGTCACGAGCTGCCGCCGGAGCGATGGGCCGAGTTCGTCGATGCGCTCGTCGCGCACACGGATCGGCGGTCGGCGTGAAGGCCGCCGTCTGGTTGCCGCTCTTCGACGAGCTCGCCGAGCCACGCGTCGTGGCCGACCTCGCTGTGGATGCCGAGGCAGCGGGGTGGGACGGGCTGTTCGTCTGGGACCAGATCACCTGGCGCGCACCGGTGCTGGCGGTCGCCGACCCGTGGGTGTGCCTCGCGGCCGCAGCCACCGTGACGTCGAGGATCGCCCTCGGGCCGATGGTCAGCCCGCTCCCGCGGCGTCGCCCGACCAAGGTCGTCCGCGAGAGCGTGTCCCTCGACCGCCTGAGCGGCGGTCGGCTGGTCCTCGGCGTGGGGCTGGGCAGTGACCGGTTCGCGCAGGAGTACTCGCGCACGGGCGAGCCCGCCGAGGACCGGACCAGGGCCGAGATGCTCGACGAGAGCCTGCGGATCCTGCGCGCCGCGTGGACCGGGGAGCCCGTCCACCATCACGGCACCCACCACCTCGTGGACGACCTCACGTTCGCCCCGAGACCGGTCCACGACACCATCCCGATCTGGGTGGCCGGCTTCCCGGGGAACCTGCGGCCGCTGCGCAGGGCGGCCGCACATGACGGATTCTTCCCGGTCAACCTCACCTCTTCTGACCAGCTGGCGGAGGCCGTGGGGCGCGTCCAGGACCTGCGCGAGGACACGTCGCGACCCTTCGACGTCGCCGTCGACCTGGCACCCGGCACTGATCCCGCGCCGTGGCTGGCCGCGGGGGCCACGTGGGTGCTCACGGACCTCGATCCGCAGACGCTCCGGCTGGAGATCGTGCGGGCCATGGTGCGCGAGGGGCCGCAACGGCCCGCCTAGGCTGAAGGCATGGCCAACCGGCTCGCGCAGTCCACGTCTCCGTACCTGCTCCAGCACGCCGACAACCCGGTGGACTGGTGGGAATGGGGTCCGGAGGCCTTCGCGGAGGCCCGCCGCCGGGACGTCCCCGTCCTGTTGTCCATCGGGTATGCCGCCTGCCACTGGTGCCACGTCATGGCTCACGAGTCGTTCGAGAACGACCGAGTCGCCGAGGCCGTCAACGCGAGCTTCGTTGCGGTCAAGGTGGATCGGGAGGAGCGGCCCGACGTCGATGCGGTCTACATGAACGCCACGACCGCCCTGACCGGGCACGGGGGCTGGCCGATGACGTGCGTCCTCACGCCTGACGGCGACCCGTTCTTCGCCGGCACCTACTTCCCGCGCCAGCAGTTCCTCGCGCTTCTCGCGAACGTCACGAAGGTGTGGACCGAGCAGCGCGCCGACGTCGAGGCGTCGGGCGCCCACATCGCGGGGCAGCTGCGCGAGCTGACGGCTCCAGCGGCCCCGGCAGTCATCACGGTTGAGGCGCTCGGCAGCGCGGTGACGGCCTTGCGGCAGCACTACGACCTGGTGCGGGGCGGCTTCGGTGGTGCGCCGAAGTTCCCACCGTCGATGGTGCTCGAGTTCCTCCTTCGCCATCACGCGCGGACCGGCGACCCCGACGCGCTGTCCATGGCCCGACGCACCTGCGAGGCCATGGCCCGCGGTGGCATCTACGACCAGCTCGCAGGTGGCTTCGCAAGGTATGCCGTGGACGCGGACTGGGTGGTGCCTCACTTCGAGAAGATGCTCTACGACAACGCCCAGCTGCTGCGCGTGCACGCCCACCTGTGGCGGGCGACCGGCGATCCCCTGGCGCGGCGGATCACCGCTGAGACAGCCGACTTCGTCCTTCGTGACCTCGGCACGGCAGAGGGCGGGTTCGCCTCCGCCCTCGATGCCGACACCCTCGTCGACGGCGTCGGTGTCGAGGGCGCCACCTATGCCTGGACGCCCGCGGAGCTCGTCGCGGTGCTGGGGTCGGAGGACGGCGCGCGCGCGGCATACCTCCTGTCCGTCACGGAGAGCGGCACCTTCGAGCACGGATCGTCGACCCTCCAGCTGCTCGTCGACCCCGAGGACCCGTCGTGGTGGGCCAGGGTTCGTTCCACGCTGCTCGAGGCACGTCTGCAGCGGCCGCAGCCGGACCGTGACGACAAGGTCGTCACCTCCTGGAACGGCCTGGCGATCGCCGGTCTGGCCGACGCCGGTGTCCTCCTCGACCGCCCCGACCTCGTCGAGGCGGCGGTGACGTGCGCGGAGTTCGTCGTCGCGACCCACGTCGTCGACGGCCGGCTGCGGCGCGCGTCGCGCGACGGCGTCGTCGGGACCGCGGCCGGGGTCGCCGACGACCACGGGAACCTCGCCGAGGGGTTGCTCGCCCTGCACCAGGCGACGGGTGACCCTCGATGGCTGGCCGAGGCCGGGGCGATCCTCGATGTCGCCCTGGACCACTTCGTCGACGACGAGGGCGTCCTCCATGACACGGCGGACGACGCTGAGCAGCTGTTCACCCGCCCCCGCAGCCAGGCCGACAACGCCGAACCCTCGGGGGTCTCCTCCCTCGGCGGCGCGTGGCTCACGTACGCCGCGCTCACCGGCTCGACCCACCACCGCGAGGCGGCTGACGCCGCGCTGGCCAGCGTGGGTGCACTGGCGGCGCGCGACCCGCGCTTCGCGGGCTGGGCCCTGGCCGTTGCCGAGGCTGCTCTGGCCGGCCCGCTCCAGGTGGCCATCGTCGGCGACGGACCCGTGGCCGACCAGATGCTGCTCGCGGCACGCGCCAGTACGTCTCCCGGCCTCGTCATCGCCCGTGGGGCGCCGGACTCCCCCGGGCAACCACTGCTCGAGGCGAGGCCGCTCGTCGGAGGTGAGCCGGCGGCATACGTGTGCCGTGGTTTCGTCTGTGACGCCCCTGTGACGGGCGTCGAGACGCTCGCTGCAGCGCTGTCCCGGGTCTAGAGGTCGACCGTGCCCTCGATGCGCGTCACGGCCTCGCCGGAGACCCAGACCTCACCGTCGGCGGCCTCGATGTGGACGCGGCCGTCACGGCCGATGACCGATCCCTGCCGCGCGACGTAGCTGTCGGGCAGGGCGCCGGTGCTGGTGAGCCACTGCGCAAGGGCGGCATTGGCACTGCCGGTCACGGGGTCCTCGCCGAAGTCTCGGCCGTCGGCATAGAAGGCGCGCACCTCGACGTCGGCGCCGAGCTCCGTCGCGCGGCGGGCGTCCCAGCGGCCGAGGACGGCCACCTTGAGGTCGGCAAAGGCCGCGATGTCGGGAACCACGTCGATGACGGCCTGCGCGGAGCCCAGGTCCACGGCCACCCAGCCGGGTCCGTTGTCGGCCCAGGCCAGGTCGACGACGGCGGAGTCTTCGACGGCCAGGGCGGTGACGATCCGAGCGCGCAGGTCGGCGTCGACCTCACCCGAGCGGGTCAGCGGAGGTGCGGCGAAGCCGAGTCGCGGGGTCCGGCGGACGGTCACGAGACCAGCACCGCAGTCCTGGACGACGGCCTCTCCCTGGGGTGTCCCACCGGCCTCGAGCCAGGCATGGGCGCTGCCGATGGTCGGGTGGCCGGCGAACGGCAGCTCACCGCCGGTGGTCCAGATGCGGACCCGGTAGTCGGCTCCAGGATCGGTCGGCTCACAGAGGAACGTCGTCTCCGAGAGGTTGGTCCACCGGGCGAAGTCCGCCATCTGCGTGTCGGTGAGGCCGTCGGCGTCATGCACCACCGCGAGAGCGTTGCCGAGCCATGGCTCGGAGCTGAAGACGTCGACCTGGCGGAAGGGCAGCATGCGCACCATCCCAGCACACGGTGACGGCGACAGGTCAGGTGCGAGGGACGGTCACCGTCACGACCCCGCCGTTGGGTATCGGGACCCACTCGACCTCGCGGTGGGTGCGCCCCTCGAGCCGGGCGAGCGCCACGCGCATCGTGTCACCGTGCGTGACCCAGACGACGTGGTCGTGGGGTGCGCCGTGTGCCTGGGCGATGGGTGAGGCCAGCCGTCGATGGACGTCGGCGAGACTCTCGCCACCACCCCATCTCACCTCACTGACGTGCAGTCCGTCCGGCACCGCCTCGGCCGTGAGCTCGCTCGTGCAGCTGCCCCTCGAGCTCACCCAGCGACTGTTCGCGCAGATCGGGGTCGTTCGCGACGGTCACACCGAGGGCGGCACCGATGACGTCAGCGGTCTGACGAGCGCGCGCGAGGTCGCTCGACACCACGGCGACGGTGCCCGAGCCGGCGATGCTCTCGACGAGGAGGTCCGCGGCGGCCTGGGCCTGGGCGCGACCGAGGTCCGTGAGCTCGGGGTGGGCGGCCTGGCCCTGGAGCCGACCCTCGACGTTCCAGCTGGACTGTCCGTGGCGGACGAGGTGGAGCTGGAACGGGCGCACCGGGCAACTGTAGGGCTGCGTAGAATTCGCCAGGTGTCGGGACTGCTGGTGACGGGGACGAGCTCCGATGCGGGGAAGTCCCTCGTCGTCACGGCCCTGTGCCGCCTGTGGTCGCGCCAGGGCATCCGGGTGGCGCCGTTCAAGGCCCAGAACATGTCGAACAACTCCATGGTGTGCCGCGACGGGTCCGAGATCGGGCGGGCGCAGTACCTGCAGGCGCAGGCCGCCGGGGTCGAGCCCACGTCGGTGCACAACCCGGTGCTGCTCAAGCCGGGCAGTGACCGACGCGCGTTCGTCGTGGTGCGGGGGAAGCCTGCTGGGCAGCTCGTGGCGGGTGAGTACGCGACCGGTCGCCGGCACCTGGCGCAGGCTGCGTTCGAAGCCTTCGAGGAGCTGTCGGGCTCGGTCGACCTCGTCGTGGCCGAGGGCGCCGGCTCTCCTGCCGAGGTCAACCTGCGTTCGGGCGACTATGTGAACCTCGGTCTGGCACAGCGCTTCTCGTTGCCCGCCCTCATCGTCGCCGACATCGACCGAGGCGGGGCACTGGCGGCCCTGTTCGGCACCTGGGGGTTGGTGGACGACGCCGACCGGGAGTTGCTGCGTGCCTATGTCATCAACAAGTTCCGCGGCGACGAGTCCGTGCTGACTCCGGGCCTCGACGTCGTGACCGAACGGACGGGTATGCCGTGTGCCGGCGTTCTCCCGTGGCTCGAGGACGTGTGGCTCGACTCCGAGGACGCCCTGTCGATCGGCCGCTGGCGACCCACGTCTGACACTTCGGCCGACCGGCTGTCGGTGGCGGTCGTGCGCTTCCCGCGGACGTCCAACGCCACCGACGTGGACGCCCTGGCCGCCGAGCCGGGCGTGGACGTTCGGGTCACGACAGACCCCAATGTGTGCCGTGAGGCCGACCTGCTCGTCCTGCCCGGTTCGCGGGCCACAGTCAGTGACCTCGACTGGTTGCGGTCGACCGGGTTGGCCGACGTCGTCTCGTGGCGGGAGGCGCACGGACGCCCCGTGCTCGGGATCTGCGGTGGCTACGAGATGTTGGCGCAGTGGATCGATGACTCCGTCGAGAGTGAGCACGTCGGACGGGTTGCCGGGCTGGGCCTGCTGCCCACAACCGTGACCTTCCATCCCGAGAAGGTGTTGGCGCGTCCGACCGGCCAGTGGCGAGGACATCGGGTCGAGGGCTACGAGATCCACCACGGCGTGGTGTCGGATGACCGAGCCTTCCCCGGCGGGACTGCCTCCGACGCGGTGTGGGGCACCATCTGGCACGGCACCCTCGAGTGCGACGACTTCCGTCGTGCCTGGCTCACCGAGGTTGCAACAGCGGCTGGCTCGTCGTGGCAGCCGGACGCGGCCTCCCTGGGGTTCGCGCAGCGGCGTGAAGCCATGATCGATGCCCTCGCCGACGCCGTCGACGAGCACCTCGACCACGAACTACTCCTGGAGATGGCCCGTTGAACACCGTTGCAGCACAGCGCGACCCACGCGAGGTCCGGATCATCGGCATCGGCACCGGCTCCCCCGCCCACGTCACCGGCCAGGCCGTCGCGGCGCTGCGCGAGTGCGACGTCTTCCTCGTCGCTGACAAGGGCGAGGTCAAGGACGAGCTCGTCGCCGTCCGTCGGCTCATCTGCGAGGAGCTCCTCGACGAGGGGACCTATCGCATCGTCACGGTGACCGACCCGGAACGTGGGCCGGACGCGGAACGGGACCGGGCGGCATACCGGGCAGGTGTGGATGCGTGGCACGCAGAGCGCGCGGACCGCTACGCCGAGATCATCGAGACCCTGCCGGCGGGCGAGACCGTGGGGTTCCTCGTATGGGGCGATCCGGCGTTCTATGACAGCACCATCCGCATCGTCGACGCGGTGGGGCGACGGACGCCGTTGCGGGCCCGGGTCATCGCCGGACTGTCCGCGATCCAGGTCCTCGCCGCCGAGCACGGCATCGTCCTCAACGGCATCGGCCAGCCCGTGCACATCACCACCGGACGGCGGCTGGTCGACGAGTGGTCATCCGCGCTCGGCACGGTCGTCGTCATGCTCGACGGGTCGTTGCGGTGCCGTGAGCTGGTGGATCGCGCCCCGGATCTCAGGATCCACTGGGGCGCGTATCTCGGTCTGCCACAGCAGGTCCTGCGCGCCGGGAGGCTGGCTGACGTCATCGACGAGATCGTCGAGCTGCGCGCCCAGTTGCGTCAGGAGCACGGCTGGGTGATGGACACCTACGCGCTGAGTGCCTCGTCAGCCGGCGACGCAGAGGACGCCCCTGTTGCCGTCCTGGTCGGCGATCACGGTGAGTGAGGGCGCGTCGCTGTCATCGACGACGGTCCCGCCCGCGGCCACGACGGCGGCGATCCGCTGCTCGGCCACCTCGGCCGCCACGTAGACCTCGAGGTGGAACCGCTGTCCGGGAGTCTCGTCCTCGCCGACCTCGCCGAACCACAGGTTCGGCACGCGCCCCGTGGCGTCCCGGATCTCGTCGCCGGGTGAGCCGTGGCCCTGGGCCTCGGCGTTGCCGGTCAGCAGGGCGGCCCACACCGGAGCGATGGTGGCGGAGTGCGCTGTGTCGAGGCCCAGCTCGATGACGCTGACCGAGGTCGGGTCGGCCCTGAGCGTGTGGTCGGCGGCGATGCTGGTGATCCGTCGGGCCAGGTCGACGTCCTGCTGCGTCGGCCACTCGATGACGTACTCGGTGCCGTCGTCGTCACGGTAGATGGCGTCGTCGGTGACCAGCTTGAGGTCGACGCACCCCTTGCCCATCGAGACGCGCGGGTGGTGTCCGAGTGCGTCGCCTGCCTCACCCACAGCGGTGACGAACCGGGCGCCGGTGGCGAAGTCGTCGACCAGGTAGCGGGCGTGCAGCCCTTGGGCCAGCTTGCGCCAGTCGGTCAGCCCGGCCGCCGTGATCTCGTCGCCCTTCAGCATGTCCATGCTTCCGGACCCTATCCGTGAACCCGCCCGATCAGGGCTCCGTCCGAGCCATCTCGCGCCGGGTCCGCAGGCCCTGCAGCACGAGTGATGCCGCGAGGGCAGCGCCGACACCTTCGCCGGAGCGCAGGCGCAGGGTGAGGAGGGGCTCGAGGCCGAGCAGGCCGAGGACCTTGCCGTGGGCGCGTTCGCGGCTCCGCTGCCCGGCGATGAGGTGAGCCTGGACGCTGGGCTCGATGGCGGCTGCGAGGACGCCCGGCAGGGAGCCGGCGAGTCCGTCGAGGACCACGGGGGCGCCCGCATCGGCGGCGCCGAGCACGACGCCGGTGAGCAGGGCGATCTCGGGTCCGCCCAGTCCGGCCAGAAGGTCGGCCGGGTCGTCACGCCACGACTCCGCGCGGGCCCCGAACCGCTCGCGAGCGGCGGCCACCGCGGCCTGCTTGCGCTCGACGATGTCGGTGTCGGCCCCTGCGCCGACACCGACGGCCTCGCGCGGGGACAACCCCGTCACGACACACGTGAGGGCTGCGGCAACCGTGGTGTTGCCGATGCCCACCTCGCCCAGCACGACGATGCCGGAGCGTGCGGCGTGCTGTCCGAGCCGCCGTCCCGCGTCGAGCAGCCGGTCCACGTCGGCGCGCTGCAACGCGTCGGCGTTCGCCAGGTCGCCACGCGGCTCGGTGGGGCGCGCGTCGATGGCGCCCGGGACGGGCTGCCCGCCCGCAGTGCCCGCGTCCACGACGACGAGCTCCAGGCCGGCGGACCTCGCGCTCACCGCGCCCATCGCGACGCCGGCCACGGCAGCCTCGAGCACGTCCCGGGTGACCCGGTCCGGATAGGCGCTCACGCCCAGTGCCGCGACCGGGTGGCTGGCGCCGGCGAGGACCAAGGTGCCGCCGAGCGGCATACGCCCTCGTCCCAAGGCCTCGACGCGGCTGACGACGCGGTCGAGCACTCCCAGCGACTCAGGCGGTGCGAGGAGTCCGTCTGCCTCGTCGGACGCCGACACGAGGGTCTCTCGCGGCAACCGGTCGAGGTGAGAGACCGGCGGGGCCGCATCGTCACCGGTCCACCGGTCGCGCATGACGACCTCGTGCAGCGGCATCCGCTTCGACCAGGCGGCCCGCTCGAGCCCGGGCGACGGCGGGCGCTCGTCCGGCCAACCGAGGCATATCCAGCCCATGGGGACGACGTCCTCGGGCAGCTCGAGGAGTGCGGCCAGCTCGGCGGGATCGAAGAGGGTCACCCAGCCCATGCCCAGGCCGCGTGCCCGGGCGGCGAGCCACATGTTCTCGATCGCGCAGGCACACGACCAGAGGTCGGCGTCGGGGAAGGTCGCCCGGCCGAGGACCCCGCTCGACGGAGTGCGCCGGTCGCAGACGACGACCACTCCGACCGGCGCCTCGCGCAGGCCCTCGAGCTTGAGGTCGAGCATCCGGGCGGCCCGGTCGTCGGTCAGCAGCGCAGCCTGGTCCAGGCGTGCGCGGTCGGCGAGGTGGGCGGCCCGGTCACGGATGGCCGGGTCCCTCACGACGATGAACCGCCACGGCTGCGAATGGCCGACGGACGGCGCCCGGTGACCAGCGGTGAGCACCTCGGTGAGGAGGTGCTGAGGGACCG
Organism: Knoellia sp. AC549; assembly: GCF_979258975.1. Classification (NCBI taxonomy): domain Bacteria; kingdom Bacillati; phylum Actinomycetota; class Actinomycetes; order Micrococcales; family Intrasporangiaceae; genus Knoellia; species Knoellia sp. AC549. Next base: position 3,123,209 of record NZ_OZ409890.1, on the reverse strand, counting down.
CGTCGGAGCGGAACCGTCGGATGTCACGGCGGCCGGCGATGACCTCGTCGAGGGCCGCGACGACGCCCGGCTCGAACGCCCAGCCGGACGGGTCGGTACTGCGCTCCTGGGCGCTCGTCGTGTCCCCGACGAGAGGTGTGGGGCGGGGCCAGGACGTCGTGGCCGGACCCGGTGGTGTCGTGCGGTCGGCGCTCACTCCTCGAGGTCGCCCTCGACGTCGAGGTAGACCTGACGCATCTGGTCCATGACCTCGGGGTCCGGCTCCTCCCACAGCCCGCGGTCGGCGGCCTCGGAGAGCTTCTCGACGATGCCGCGCAGGGCCCAGGGGTTGGCGTGGCGCATGAAGTCCTGGTTGGTCTTGTCGAGGACGTAGTCGTGCGCGATCCGGTCATACATCCAGTCGGGCACGACGCCCGCGGTCACGTCGAACCCGAAGAGGTAGTCGACGGTTGCCGCCAGCTCGAACGCCCCCTTGTAGCCGTGGCGCTGCATCGCCGCCATCCAGCGCGGGTTGACCACGCGGGCCCGGAAGATGCGGTTGGTCTCCTCCTGCAGGGTGCGGGTGCGCACGCTCGAGGGAGTGGTGGAGTCGCCGACGTAGGCCTTGGGGTCGGTGCCGGTCAGCGCACGCACGGTCGCGACCATGCCGCCGTGGTACTGGAAGTAGTCGTCCGAGTCGAGGATGTCGGACTCGGTGTTGTCGATGTTCTTGGCGGCGACCTGGATGCGGGTGTAGTTGCGCTCCATGTCGTCACGCGCCGGCGCCCCGTCGAGGTCCCGGCCGTAGGCGAACCCTCCCCACGCGGTGTAGACCTCGGCGAGGTCCTTGTCGTCACGCCAGGTGCCGGACTCGACCACCTGGAGTATGCCGGCACCGTAGGACCCGGGCTTGGATCCGAAAACCCTTGTGCGGGCGCGGCGCTCGTCTCCGTGCTGCTGGGCGTCGGCCGTGGCGTGCGCCCTGGGGTAGTTCTGGTCCAGCGGCTCGTCAAGGCCCACCACGAGTGCGACCGCGTCGTCGATGAGGTTGATGACGTGCGGGAACGCGTCGCGGAAGAAGCCCGAGATGCGCACCGTGACGTCGATGCGCGGGCGCCCCAGCTCGGCCAGCGGGATCGCCTCGAGACCGATGACGCGTCGGGACTGCTCGTCCCAGAGGGGGGTCACGCCGAGGAAGGCGAGGATCTCGCCGATGTCGTCACCGGAGGTGCGCATCGCGGACGTGCCCCAGGCCGAGAGGCCGACGGAGCGGGGAAGCTCACCCTCGTCGTCGACGTAGCGCTGCAGCAGCGACTCGGCCATCGCGACGCCGGTCTCGTAGGCGAGGCGGGACGGGATCGCCTTCGGATCGACCGAGTAGAAGTTGCGACCCGTCGGAAGCACGTTGACGAGACCGCGCAGAGGCGAGCCCGAAGGACCCGCCGGGACGTAGCCGCCGTCGAGAGCGTGGAGCACCATGGGGATCTCACCGGTCGTGCCGGCCAGACGGGGGACGACCTCCTCGCACGCGAACCGCAGGGAGGCCTCGACGCCGGGATGCTGGAGGCCCAGCTCGGTGGCGACGATCCCGGGCACAGCGCTCACGTCCCAGTCGCGGGCCGACAGCGCCTTGACGAGCCGCCCCGCCGTCTCCTCGGCGGCGTCCGTCTCGCTCGTCGAGGCACCGGTGTCGCTGAGCCCCAGCGCTGTTCGCAGACCTGGCACCCCGTCCTGCTGACCGCCGAAGACCTGACCGGCACGCAGGATCGCCAGAACGAGGTTGTCGAGCCCCTCGCCCGAGGGCGCCTCCCCCAGGACATGGAGCCCGTCGCGGATCTGGACGTCCTTGACGGCACACAGCCAGTAGTCGATCTGGCCGACGAGCTCGTCGAACCCCGTCTCGTCGGGGCGCTCGGTGAGGCCGAGGTCCTGGTCGAGCTTCGCGGCCTGGAGAAGGGTCCAGATCTCACCTTGCAGCGCCGGTGCCTTGGCCGGGTCCATCGCCGCGACGTTGCCGTACTCGTCGAGCAGCTGCTCGAGACGGGCGATGTCGCCGTAGGACTCGGCTCGTGCCATCGGCGGCACGAGGTGGTCGACGATCGTCGCATGGGCGCGGCGCTTCGCCTGCGTCCCCTCGCCCGGGTCGTTGACGAGGAACGGGTAGATGAGGGGCACCGAGCCCAGCGCCGCGTCGCTGCCGCAGCCAGCTGAGAGGGCGAGGTTCTTGCCCGGCAGCCACTCGAGGTTGCCGTGCTTGCCCATGTGCACGACGGCATGGGCGCCGAACTCCTCCTCGATCCACCGGTAGGTCGCGATGTAGTGGTGCGTCGGCGCGAGGTCGGGGTCGTGGTAGATCGCGATGGGGTTCTCGCCGAACCCGCGCGGCGGCTGCACGAGCAGCACGATGTTGCCGGACCGCAGCGCGGCAGAGACGATCTCGGCCTCGCCGCCCTCGGCCACGGCCGACGAGTCGACGAACAGCTCGCCCGGCGCCTCGCCCCACGCCTCCGTCATCTCCTCGCGAAGGTCAGCCGGAAGGGAAGCGAACCACCCGGCATACCGGCTGCTCGGAATGCGCACGTGGTGCTCGGTGAGCTGACCGTCGGTCAGCCACTCGGGGTCCTGACCGCCGGCGGCGATGAGCGCATGGACGAGGGCGTTGCCCGCCGTGGTGTCGAGGGCTTCGCCGTCGCGCGGCTCCACGTCGTCGAGGCCGGGTATGCCGCCCCGCTCGCCCAGGTCGTATCCCGCCTCTCGCATCGCGCGCAGCAGCCGGATGGTCGAGACCGGGGTGTCGAGGCCGACGGCGTTGCCGATGCGGGAGTGCTTGGTCGGGTAGGCCGACAGGAGGATGGCGACCTTGCGCTCGGCTGGCGGCGTGTGGCGCAGGCGGGCATGACCGACGGCGATGCCGGCCACGCGGGCGCACCGCTCGGGGTCGGCGACGTAGTGCGGCAGACCGTCGGAGTCGGTCTCCTTGAAGGAGAACGCCACTGTGATGATGCGCCCGTCGAACTCAGGCACGGCCACCTGCGTCGCGACGTCGAGAGGTGACATCCCCTCGTCGGACTGGCTCCACTCCTCGCGGCTCCACGTGAGGCAGAGGCCCTGGAGGATCGGGACGTCGAGAGCGGCGAGGGCCGCGACGTTCCACGAGTCGTCGTCCTCACCGGCGGAGGCCGTCGCCGGCCGGGTGCCACCGGCGGCAAGGACGGTCGTGACGATCGCGTCGTAGGTGCCGAGGTGCTCGAGCAGGTCCTCGGGCGCGTCCCGCAGAGAGGTGGCGTAGACGGGGACGCCCACTCCCCCGGCGTCGTCGATGGCGTCGGCGAGGGCGTGGGCGAAGTCGGTGTTGCCGGCAGCCTGCTGGGCGCGGTAGAAGAGCACGGCGACGCGGGGGCGGTCGGGAGTGGAGACGGGCTCGCGCTCCAGGGTCCCCCACGGAGCCAGCTCGATCGGCGGCTCGAACGTGTCCCCCGTCAGCAGCAACGTGTCGCAGAGGAACGCGTGGAGCTCGCGGAGGTTGTCGGCGCCACCCTGGGCGAGGTAGCGGTGGGCCTCGTGGACGACCCCGGCGGGCGCCGTGGACTCAGCCATGAGCGCGGCGTTGGGGGCCTGCTCGCCGCCGAGGACGACGAGCGGGACGCCGGTGTCACGGATGCGGGCGAACCCGGAGCAGAGGTCCTGCGGCGAGCCGAGGATGCGCGCCACGACGATGTCGGCGCCCTCGATGGCCTGGGCCATGTCGGTGTGGCCCGGGCGGCTGGGGTTGGCCCAGACGTAGTCGGCTCCGCTGGCGCGGGCACAGAGGAGGTCGGTGTCGGACGTCGACAGCAGGGCGATGCGGGGCATGGGCCGTGAGGCTCCTTCCGGGGTTTCCTCGCCCCGTGACGGCTGGACCCGACGGCTTTCGTCGGGCCGGCTGCGACGACGTTCCTGACTGACCCACACCCTGTCGTCGAGACAGGGGCGGGGCTCACAGTGGCGGGACCGTCCCGGACTTGCACCGGGTTCCGTCCTTCGCAGCCGTGGGCAGCCTAACGGTCGGTCGGGCTACTGTGACCGCCGTGTCCGAACGCTCGCCCCTCGACCGCTGCCCGGGCCTGCTGCGCCCGTTCGTCGCGGACGACGGCGTCCTGGTGCGACTGCGTGTGCCGGGTGGTCGGGTTGCCGCGTCCGTGCTGCGCGAGGTGGTCGAGCTCGCTGCCGCCCACGGCGCCCCGGTGGTGCAGCTGACGTCACGCGGCAACCTGCAGCTGCGCGCACTGCCGAACCCGCTGCCCCTCGCCCTCATCGAGGCGGTGGAGGCCACGGGGGTGCTGCCGTCGGCGTCGCACGAGCGGGTGCGCAACATCCTCGCGGCCCCCTTGGCGCGCCATCTCGACCCGCTCGTCACCTCGTTCGACGCAGCCCTGGTGGCAGAGCCGCGGTTGGCGCAGCTGCCCGGGCGGTTCCTCTTCGCGATCTCCGACGCCTCCGCGTCGGTGCTCTCGGAGAGGTGGGACGTGGCCTACCAGCAGACCTCGGAACGATCGGGAACCCTGTATGCCGGTCGGCTCGGTCGCGAGGTCGCTCCGGCTCACGCTGTGCGAGCGATGGTCGACGTCGCGCTGCGCTTTGTCGAGACGGCGCCGGACGGCGCGTGGAACGTGCGTGACCTGCCGTCCGACTCGCCTGTGTTCGAGGGTCTGGAACCGACCACGGCGGTGGCCGCTGCGCCTGAGCCGGTGGGCGTCGTGGGGGCCGACGTGGTGGCCGGGGTCCCACTAGGGATGCTCACGCTCGAGCACGTGGTGGCGCTGACCGAGGTGGCCGACGACGTGGTCGTCACGCCATGGCGCTCGGTCGTGGTGCGCGGCGGAGCGGCTCGCGTCGAGTCATTGCGTTCGGCTGGGCTGGTGACGGAGCCCGAAGGGCCGTGGGCCAGAATCTCTGCCTGTGTCGGCGCCCCGTCGTGCCGACGCACGACGGTCCCCACCCTCGACCTCGCGCGATCCGCGGCCGAGACGGTGGCGTCCCGACGACTGACGACCACACGGGACGTGCACGTCGTCGGGTGCGAACGGCGGTGTGGCACAGGGACATCCGACAGAGTCCTCGTCGCACCGCCAACCGTCGACGACGTGGTCTCGGCTCTGACCACCACGGTCCCCCCAGCCACCGCAGCCACTCGAGGAGAACAGTGAGCGAGCACGCAGCGCCCACCCGTCGCTACGACTACGTCACCGACGGTCTGGAGATCTATCGCCGTTCGTTCGCGATGATCCGCGACGAGAGCAACCTGACCTTCCTGCCGAGCGACCTTCACACAGTGGCGACGAGGATCATCCACGCGTCCGGCGACGTCGAGATCACTGACCAGATCGCCGCTCATGCAGGTGTCGTCCGCTCCGCCCGCACGGCGCTCACGGGCGGCGCCCCGATCATCACCGACTCGCAGATGCTCGCGTCCGGAGTGACCCGTCGCCGCCTCCCGGCCGACAACGAGGTCATCTGCACCCTGCGCGACGACCGCGTGCCTGCCCTGGCCGCCACCTGGGACACGACGCGGGCTGCCGCCGCCGTCTCCCTCTGGGGTGAGCGGCTTGAGGGAGCCGTCGTCGCCATCGGCAACGCCCCCACCGCGCTGTTCCACCTGCTCGAGGTCGTCCTCGACGGCGGCCCACGACCCGCAGCCATCGTCGGCCTGCCCGTGGGATTCGTGGGTTCGGCGGAGTCCAAGGTGGCCCTGGCGGAGCACATGCTGCCCGACGGCTCGCAGATCCCGTGGCTGGTCGTGCACGGGCGACGTGGTGGCTCGGCCATGGCCGCCGCCGCCCTCAACGCCCTTGCGACCGAGGACGAGCTCGCGTGAGTGGGACCGCCCAGGCCGGCCACCTCTACGGCGTCGGCGTCGGTCCCGGCGACCCGGGCCTCATCACCCTGCGCGCCGCGTCGCTCATCGGCTCGGCCGACGTCGTCGCCTACCACCGCGCTGCCCACCGGGAGTCGACAGCGCGCAGCATCGCCGCCGACCACATCAGGGCCGGGGTCATCGAGGAGCCACTCGCCTACCCCGTGACGACGGGCACCACCGACCACCCCGGGGGCTACTACGGCGCCCTGGCCGACTTCTACGACGAGTGCGCCCGACGCTTCCGGACCCACCTGGCCGCGGGTCGCAGCATCGTCTGCCTGGCCGAGGGCGACCCGCTCTTCTACGGGTCGTTCATGTACGTCCACGACCTCCTGCGCGACGAGTTCCCGACCGAGGTCGTCCCGGGCATCACCGCGATGGCCGCGGCCACCGCCGCCGCCGGCTCAGGTCTCTCCCGCCATGAGGACACGGTCACCGTCCTTCCCGGCACCCTGCCCGTCCCCGAGCTCGCCCGCCGGCTCGCCGACACCGACGCCGCGGTGATCATGAAGCTCGGCCGCACCTTCGAGGGGGTGCGCGAAGCGCTTCACCAGGCAGGGCTGCTCGACCGCGCTGTGTACGTCGAGCACGCGAGCCGCTCGGGTCAGCGGGTCATCCCGGTCCGCGACGTCGACCCGTCGACCGTGCCATACATGTCCATCGTCATCGTGCCCGGTGAGGACCTGCGAGCCGACGCGGCTGGTCGAGCGTCGTCGGCCGGCATACGCGAATTGGCTTTCGCCACGGGCGCACCCAGCATCGGAACCGTCCACGTCGTGGGCCTCGGACCTGGCCCGGACAAGTGGCTGAGCCCCGAGGCGAGCGAGGTCCTCAGCCGGGTCCAGCACGTCATCGGCTACGCGCCCTACGTGGCCCGCGTGCCCCAGCGTCCCGGTCTCACTCGGCACGCGACGGGCAACACCGTCGAGGTGGACCGTGGCCGCCACGCCCTCGACCTCGCCCTCAAGGGAGATGACGTCGCCGTGGTCTCCGGTGGTGACGCCGGTGTCTTCGGCATGGCTGCCGCAGTGTTCGAGGCGGCCGAGGCAGCGCTGATCGACGACCAGCGCTACGGCCAGGTGCCGATCAGCGTCGTGCCGGGCATCACGGCCGCCCACGCGGCCAGTGCCCTCGCCGGTGCGCTGCTCGGCGCCGACCACGCCCTGATCTCGCTCTCGGACCGCCTCAAGCCGTGGGACGTGCTCGTCGACCGGCTCACCTCGGCCGTGCGGTCGGACCTCGCCGTGGCGCTCTACAACCCGCGATCCCGCAGTCGCCCGCACCAGCTCGGGAAGGCGCTTGATGCCGTCCGCGAGGTGGCGCCTCCCGAGCGCGTCGTCGTAGTTGCCCGGAACGTCGGTCGTGACGGGGAGGCGCTCACGGTGACGACGCTGGGCGAGCTCGACCCGGAGTCGGTCGACATGAGCTGTCTCGTCGTCATCAGTGCCTCGAGCACCCGCACCACGCCGACGGGCAGGGTCTGGACTCCCCGCTGGGTCGAGTGAGCAGCTGGTCCGGGGATCAAGGGCTCAGAAGGGAATGACCTCGGGTTCGCCGGGCGGGGGCGGCGCGAGGTCGATCCGGTAGCGGCGCCATCCCGGGCCGTGGTCGAGGTCGATCGTGGGTGGTGGCCCGCCGTAGGTGTTGCCGTCGATGTCGAACGAGACCGGGTAGGCGCGGGGTGCTGCGTTGTCGGGTCCGCCGAGGAGCTCGGTGAGTTCTTCTTCGAAGGTGGTGGGGACCTCGGTGGGGTGGGTTGCGGCTCGGCTGTGGGCGATGGGGTCGCGGCGCGTCGCGCGGGCGGTAACGAGGTGGAGGTGGTCGACCGGCCAGGTGGTGGTGGACAGGCCGGTGGGGTCGGTCCAGGTGACGGTTCCGTCGTGATGGAGCTTGACGGTCCAGCCGTCGCGCTGCTTGACCCGGTGGTGGCGTCGACACAACGCCATGAGGTTGGTCGGGGTGGTGGGGCCGACCGGCCAGGAACGGACGTGGTCCAGGTCGCACTGGCGCGCGGGGACGGCGCAGCCGGGGAAGCGGCAGGACCCGTCACGAAGCCGGACCAGCCGGGCCATGGGATCAGGCACCCGGTAGGAGTCGCTGAAGTCGATGCTTTCGTCGACGACCTGTTCGAGGATCCGCGGATCTGATGGTCGAGACCGCCTTCGATGGGCGGAGTCCTTGGCGGCGCGGGCTCTGGCTCGTTCTCTGGCCTGGTGCGCGCGTCGGGCGCTGGCTTGGCCGCGGGCGAACGCCTTCGGGACGTCACCGGCCATCAGCGCGCCGGTGCCACGGTCGCAGGTGAGGTCGCGGTCGGGGTCTGGGTCTGACGTGCCAGCCCCGTCGAGCCAGTCACGACGCACGAACGCCGTGCCGGGTGCGCCGAGCCCACCGACCTCGACGAGATCCCCTGCCTCCCCAACCGCTGAAGAAGCCGCGCCCGCAGCTGCCCGGGGGCTCGCGTTCGCTGGGGGTGACGCCGCGGTGGCTCCGGTCTTGACCTGCCCGCCCTGCGCGTCGCCACCATCGCTGCTTGTCAGGTCGGGGGCGTCCTCCGCGGCGCGAGTGGTGTGGACGACGACCTTGACGTCACTGTGCTCGAGGATGAGCTCCATCATCGCGTCCGCCCGGGCCAGTTCCAAGGAGTCGGCCTGCTTGTCCCGCACGAGCTGACGGGCGCGCTCGGTCACCGCAGCCCACGCAGTCCGGGCCTGCTCCACCTTGAAGTCACCGCGCCAGTGGTCCGTGCCGTGCACTCCGGTGCGGCGGGTCAGTCCGCGGCGGGCCCGTTCGTCCTCAGCGTGCGCGGTCACCGCGTCCGGGTCGACCTGCGCCGCAGTCCTGGCCAACAACCGCCGCAACGGCCCAGTTGTCAGTTGCCCCCACACGTCCCTGACCCGGTCCACGACCTCCGCCGCCGACTCCGGCGACAGGAACTCCGTCTCCTCCGTCACGACCCGAGCCCGGTGCTCATCCAGATCACCAGTGGCCATCGCATCCACGACCGCAGGGGTGCGGGTCAGCTGCCGGACCGCGTCCAGGACCCGGTTCGCCGCGACATGCACCGAACACCCCAACCGCGGCGCAGCCAGCTCCGGAGCATCCAGACGCTGATGACCCAGCCCGTGATGCACCTCCACCGAGGTTCCGTCCTCCTGCACGTGCGAGTCCCGCGCGGACAGGTGCGCCAACGCCACCGCCTGCCGGGCCGACGCCGCGTCCTTCTCCCGCTGCGCCAGCTCGATCACCTCCAGCAGCTCCTCGGAACTCATGTCCGAAACGGAAGCAGACAACGCGGCATACCGGCCCTCCAGGGCGGCGGTCGCAGCGGGGCTTTCCATGCCCTGATTCTACTCGAACAGGCGTTCGATCTGCAAACTATCCACAGGCCAATTCGGCTCTGTTGCAAGCGAATACGCGGGATAGCCAGAGATCAGGACTGACCGCGCAGGCGAGTTCCGTAGAGGTGGCTCTCGACGAAGTCCTCCGCCTCCAACGCCCACCCGACGATGATCACGGCCGCCTGCCTCAACCCGGCCGACTCCACCTGGTCGGCGATGTCGGCGAGAGTGCCGCGCAGGATGAGCTCGTCGGGCTGCGTGACCTGAGAGCCGACGACCACCGGGCAGTTCGGACCGTAGTGCTCAGCCAGCTCCCGCGCGAGGCGGCGCGTGTGCCGGATGGCCAGGTGCAGGACCAGGGTCGCCCTCGTCGCGGCGTAGGTCGCGAGCTGCTCACCCGGCGGCAAGGACGTGGAGTCACGCTGGGTCCGGGTCAGGACGACGGTCTGCGCCACCTCGGGCACGGTGAGCTCACGTCCGATGGCGGCGGCCGTGGCGGCATACGCGGGCACGCCGGGAGTGACGTCCCACGGGACGCCGGCGCGGTCGAGACGGCGGGTCTGCTCAGCGATCGCCGAATAGATCGACGGGTCTCCGGAACACAGTCGCGCGACATCCTTGCCCGCCCGGTGCGCCGTCACCAGGTGGGCGGTGATGGTGTCGAGGTCGAGCCGCTGGGTGTCGATGAGCTCGGCACCGGCGGGGCAGTGGGACAGCACCTCTGCGTCGAGATAGGTGCCCGCATAGAGGCACACCGGCGCCATGCTGAGCAGCCGGACCGCGCGCAGCGTGAGCAGGTCAGCCGCCCCCGGGCCGGCACCGATGAAGTGAACGGTCATGAGACTTCCTTGGTCACGGACCACTGGACGATGGGGCGAGCAGGCTTCCAGGACAGGTGGCGCCCCAGCGGCTCGGCGCGTTCGATGGTGACGCGACGCAGGTCTCCTCCGTGGCGACCCTGGGCCGCGACGACGAGAGCTTCGGTGTCGAGGGTGACGCAGTGGACGACGAGTCGCCCGCCGGGCGCGAGAGCAGCCCAGGCAGCGTCGATGAGCCCTCCGTCCGCACCGCCGCCGATGAACACGGCCTGGGGAGAAGGCAGTTCGCCGAGAGCCTCCTTCGAGTCACCCTCAGTGACTGCGATGGGAACGCCGAACGTCGCAGCGTTCTCGCGGACGAACCCAGCCCGCCCTGCATCGCGCTCGACGGCAAAGGCACTCGTGCGCGGCGCCGCGAGACACCACTCCACCGACACCGACCCGGACCCGGCGCCGAGGTCCCAGAGGCGCTGCCCGGCCATGGGTCGCAGCGCCGCGATGGCCAGCGCTCGGACCTCGCGCTTGGTGATCTGCCCGTCGTGGGCGAAGGCATCATCGGGCAGACCCGGGCTCGAGCCCCACAGGGCAACGCCGACAGGGACCTCGAGTGCGACGATGTTGAGAGCGGGTATGCCGTCCGCCCCCGGAATTCTCCCACCGGCGAGTTCCGCTGCAGCACAGTCGAACCGGCTCTCCTGCGCGGTGCCCAGATCGCCGAGCACCGTCATCGAGGTCTCCCCGAGTCCCAGGTCGACGAGCATCCGGGCGGCCTCACGAGGAGTCGCAGCACCAGCCGACAGGGCCACGACCCGAGCTTCCCGGCGCAAGGTGACGGCGGACGGCATACACACTGCGTGAGACGAGCGAGACGACGTCGGTGGACTCACTCGACCAACCCATGCGGGCCCGAGCCAGCGCGACCGACGACACAGCGGGATGCACGTGCACCGCATCGGCGCCAAGCACACGCAGCAGCGTCGACCCCACGCCCGACACGAGCGGATCACCCGTGGCCAGCACCACCACCCCGTCCGTGCCGAGATCGCCGAAGAGGTCCTCCAAACCGGGCAGCATCGGCGAGGGCCACACCCGCCGCTCCTGCCCCTCCCGCTGAGGCACGAGGTCCAGCAGGCGAGGCGACCCGACGAGCGTGCGAGCAGCGGCGATGCGCTGCTGATGGGCGGGTGGCAGGGCCCCAAGCCCCTCGGCAGGCACCCCGACGACGTCGATCACGGCGCTCACTGTAGACACACCGGCCCCCGCCAGCGGCGTCGTGCCATGATGGCGCCGGTCCCCCGCGAGGAATACCGGTGCAAGTCCGGAGCGGTCCCGCCACTGTGATCCCGACCCGTCGGGAGAGCCAGGACGTCGTCGGGGACTCTCGTGTCGGTTCCCCGATGCGTGCCGGCACTCAGGCGAGCGTGGTCACTCGCCTCAAGGAGATTCCTCGCGTGACGCACTACCCCTTCACCGCGGTCGTCGGGGCCGACGACCTCTCCCTGGCCCTCATCCTCACGACGGTCTCCCCCGGCATCGGTGGCGTGCTCGTGCGGGGCGAGAAGGGCACCGCGAAGTCGACGATCGTCCGTGGGCTGGTCGACCTCCTCCCGCCCCATGCCGTCCTCGAGGGCTGCCGCTTCGCCTGCGACCCCGCGAGCCCGGACCCCACCTGCCCCGACGGCCCTCATGCCGCGACGACCGCCACGACCGAACGCCCCGCCCGCCTCGTCGAGCTCCCCGTGGGCGCCACCGAGGACCGCGTCATCGGCTCGCTCGACCTCGGCAAGGCCCTCGGCTCCGGTGAGGCCGCGTTCCAGCCCGGCCTGCTCGCCGACGCCCACCGCGGGATCCTCTATGTCGACGAGGTCAACCTCCTCCACGACCACCTCGTCGACCTGCTCCTCGACGCTGCCGCCATGGGTCGCAACACCGTCGAGCGTGACGGCGTCTCGATCAGTCACGCCGCGCGGTTGGTGCTCGTCGGCACGATGAACCCCGAGGAGGGCGAAGCCTCGCCCGCAGCTCCTCGACCGCTTCGGGCTGACGGTGGAGGTCGCGGCCAGCCGCGACCCGCTGTTGCGTGCCGAGGTCGTCCGTCGCCGTCTCACGTTCGATGCCGATCCAGTGTCCTTCGCCGACGGGTATGCCGCCGCGCAGCGCGACCTCGCGGACCGGGTCACCGAAGCGCGGCTCACTGTCGGACGCGTCGAGCTGAGCGACCGGTCGCTGGCGACGATCGCCCGCGTCTGCGCCGGCTTCGAGGTCGACGGGATGCGCGCCGACATCGTCACTGCCCGTGCCGCGATGGCCCATGCCGCCTGGCACGGGCGTCTGTCGGTGACCCGCGAAGACATCAGGGCTGCGGCGATCTTCGCGCTGCCGCACCGCCGTCGCCGCAACCCGTTCGACGCGCCGGGCCTCGACGAGGACCTCCTCGACCGCCTTCTCGGTGAGGAGCCGTCCGACCCCGGCCCGGAGGACCCCGGCCCGGACGGCGACCCCGAGGGGCGCCCCGACGAGGTGGATGACGACACCGACGCCGTGCCCGACCCGGGACCTGCCCCCGCAAGCCCGCAGGACCAGCCACAGGATGACGGTTCCCGCGAGCCGGAGCCGTCGCGCGCGGCCGACGACACCCCACAGACACCCGAGTCCCGTGACGACTCAGCGAACCCCGTCCCCGACAGTGATGCACCGGCCGTGGTTCCGGCTGGTGTCGCGTCGGCCGGGACGCCGTTCCGGGCTCGGGCCTTCACCCTCGCCGGCGTGGGGACCGGCGAGTCAGGTCGCCGGAGCCGCGCCCTCACCGCCACCGGCCACACGATCGGGTCGACGACCACCGGACGCGGCCGGCTGCACCTTCCCGCGACCATCACCGAAGCCGCGCGTCACCGCGGGACGCGCGGGACGGCATACGGACGGCTTGTCCTCCTGCCGGGAGACCTCCGCACGGCGGTCACCCAGGGTCAGGAGTCCAATCTCGTTCTCCTCGCGGTCGATGCGTCCGGATCCATGGGTGCACGGCGCCGGATGGAGGAGGTCAAGACGGCGGTGCTGTCGCTGCTGCTCGACGCCTACCAGCGGCGTGACCGGGTGGGCCTCGTGACGTTCCGGGGGCAGGGGGCCGACATCGCGCTGCACCCCACCTCGTCCGTCGACGCCGCGGCTCGGTCGCTCACGACGCTCGCCCACGGAGGGCGGACGCCTCTCGCCGAGGGGCTGCTCATGGCCACCAAGGTGCTGGCCCGAGAGAAGCTGCGGGACCCGAAGCGCCGCCCACTGCTCGTCGTCGTCACCGACGGCCGAGCCACGGCAGGACCCGACGCCCTCGAGCGGTCGCGCACCATCGCCGACGCGTGGGGGCGCACGGGGCACCAGTCGGTCGTCATCGACTGCGAGACGGGGCGCTTCCGGCTCGGGCTCGCCGCCGACCTCGCCGCGCGCATGGGCGCAACGCACGTCCCCCTCGGCGAGGTCGCAGCGGGAGCGATCGTCGAGTCGGTCACCACGGCGCGCGACGAGTGGCGCGCCGGTCGCCCCGGTCGCGGCGGGAGGGCTGCCTGATGGCTCAGGGGCAGGTCCCCGTGGAGGCGGCCGACGGGCTCACGACGCGACAGCGGCGCAACCGCCCGCTCCTCCTCATCCACGGCGGCAAGGGCAAGGGCAAGTCGACGGCGGCCTTCGGGCTGGCGCTTCGTGGGTGGAGCCAGGGGTGGTCGATCGGCGTCTTCCAGTTCGTGAAGTCGGCGAAGTGGCGCATCGGCGAGCAGACCGCCCTCGAGGCACTGAACCGCATCCACGAGGAGACGGGCGAGGGTGGCCCCATCGAGTGGCACAAGATGGGCTCGGGCTGGTCCTGGTCCCGCAAGGCCGGCTCCGAGGAGGACCACGCCGCCGCCGCGCAGGAGGGATGGGCCGAGATCCGTCGGCGCATCGAGGCGCAGACGCACGGGCTCTACGTCCTCGACGAGTTCACCTATGTCCTCAAGTGGGGCTGGGTGGACGTCGACGAGGTCGTGTCGGTGCTCTCGTCGAGGACGGGGTTCCAGCACGTCGTCCTCACCGGACGCGACCCCCACCCGCGCCTGGTCGAGATCGCCGACGTCGTCACCGAGATGACGAAGGTCAAGCACCCCTTCGACCAGGGCCAGAAGGGACAGAGGGGCATCGAGTGGTGACGCTCCCGCGGCTCGTCATCGCGGCCGCAGCATCGGGTCAGGGCAAGACGACGGTCGCCGTCGGTGTCATGGCTGCGCTGACGCGTGCCGGTCGGGTCGTGGCGGGTGCCAAGGTCGGGCCGGACTTCATCGACCCTGGCTACCACGCGTTGGCGACGGGGCGACCGGGCCGCAACCTCGACCCCTGGCTGCAGGGTGAGGAGCGGGTGGTGCCTCTGCTCGTCCATGGCGCGCACACCCCCGCGCCCGCCGATCTCACCGTCATCGAGGGCGTCATGGGACTGTTCGACGGCCGCCTCGGCAGTGACGGTCGGGCGTCGACGGCGCACGTCGCAACCCTGACGAGCAGCCCGGTCGTCGTCGTCATCGACATCTCGTCGGCGGCGCGCACGGTGGCGGCCATCGTGCACGGACTCCGGAGCTTCGACCCCCTGGTGCACGTCGCCGGCGTCATCCTCAACAAGGCCGGGTCGTCGCGTCATGCCGACGAGGTCCGGCGCAGCGTGGAGCAGCTCGGCACGCCGGTCCTCGGAGTGCTCCCCCGGGACGCCGGAGTGAGTGCGCCGTCGCGCCACCTGGGACTGGTCCCTGCTGCCGAGCGTCCGGACGCCGCAGCGGCGCTCGACCGACTGGCGGAGCAGACGGCGCAGTTCGTCGACCTCGACGCCCTCCTCCAGATCGCCTCTGCCGCAACCGATCTCGACACTCCGGCATGGGCTCCGGTCACCTCGGACGCGCTCTCGACGGCCAGGCCCCGGCGTGTCGCCGTGGCCGGGGGGCGGGCCTTCACGTTCCGCTACGCCGAGACCGAGGAGCAGCTCCGGGCGCTCGGCTGCGATCCGGTCACCTTCGACCCGGCGCTCGACACCGCCCTCCCGCCCGGCACCCAGGGCATCTATCTCGGTGGCGGCTTCCCCGAGGTCCACGCCGCCGCGTTGTCGACCAACCGACGCCTGCTCGCCGACGTGCGCGACGCCGTCCTGTCCGGCGTGCCGACCGTGGCCGAGTGCGCGGGCCTGCTCTACCTCTCGCAGGCGGTGGACGGGCACGAGCTCGTCGGCGCCGTCCCCGCCACCGCTGCCATGCACCCACGCCTGACCCTGCGCTACGTCACCGCCATCGCCCCGGAGGACACCCTGCTCGGCCCTGCCGGCACCCGAGTGCGCGGCCACGAGTTCCACCGGACCCGGACCTCACCGGACCGCGGCGACAAGGCGGCATGGCTGCTCGACGGCGCAGCAGAGGGGTGGTCGCTCGACCCGGCCGGGACGGGCACGCCCACCGTGCACGCCTCCTACCTCCACACCCACTGGGCCGGCCACCCCGAGCTGGCCCTGGGCTTCGCCGACGCCGTCCATAACGGCGAGATCCGCTCTCGCGCAGGGCTCCTCCGCATCACGCCCCGCACCTCTCACGGGTCCGAGCCCGAGCTGACCGACCCGCTCGAGCACCACGGCGACGCGGAGACCGACCCCTCGCTGGTCGACCTCGCCGTCAACGTGCGCCTCTCGACGCCGCCCCCTTGGCTGGCCCGACGCCTGCGCGACGGCATCGGTGACCTCGCGGCATACCCCGATGTCCGCGGTGCGCGCAGCGCGATCGCCCGCAGGCACGGGGTCGAGCCCGACATGGTGCTCCCGACGAGTGGCGCCGCCGAGGCGTTCGTCCTCCTCGCGCGGACCCGCGCCACGCGACCGGTCATCGTGCATCCGCAGTTCACCGAGCCGGAGGCCGCCCTGCGACGCGCCGGCATCACCCCCGAGCGCGTCGTCCTCGATGCCGCCAACGGCTTCACCCTCACGCCGGACGTCGTGCCGGCCGACGCCGACCTCGTGGTCATCGGCAACCCGACCAACCCGACCGGCGTCCTCCACCCACGCGCCACGCTTGACGCGTTGCGCCGCCCCGGGCGCCTCCTGGTCGTCGACGAGGCCTTCATGGACACCATTGCTGGAGAGCCCGACTCGCTCATCTCGGGTGACATGGAGGGCGTCGTCGTCCTTCGGTCGCTCACCAAGACGTGGGGCCTGGCGGGTCTGCGAGCCGGGTATGCCGTCGGCTCACCATCCGTGATCGCCGACCTGGCCGTGCACCAGCCGCACTGGTCGGTGAGCACCCTGGCCGCGATCGTCATGGAGGCGACGGCCACGACCTCGGCCCTCGCTGAGGCCGCGTTGGCTGTCGCCGACACGACCCGCTGGCGCGAGCACCTCCTGGATGGGCTCCGCGACCTCGGCCTGAGCCCGGTGCAGTCGCAGACATCGTTCGTCCTCGTCGAGGTCGGCACCGGGGTGCGCGAGGTGATGCGGACACGTGGGTACGCGCTCCGTCGGGGCGACACCTTCCCCGGACTCGGGCCGCAATGGGTGCGCATCGCCGTGCGCGACCCGCAGACGACCGACGGCATGCTTCGTGAGCTCGCCACTGTGCTGACGTCCGAGGAGCGCACCGCATGAACCTCACCATCACGACTAGCGCGGCCCCCACGGTGCTCATCACGACACCGAGCCCTCGGATCGCCGAGGCCGTCCACGCCCTCACCGACCAGGGCGCCGTCGTCACCGTGGCGGCCGCCGCCGACCTCGTCGACCGCGCCACCAGGGCTGCACTCGACGACCTCACCGGCCGTCGGCTCCTCACCGTCGTTGCCCAGGCTTCACCCCAGGACTTCGACCTCGTCCTGCGCGACCCACTGACCTCCCCCGTGGGTCTGCCACCCCATTCCCCCGACACCCACGGTTCGCCGCGATCAGCGGTCACGGGGCGGGTCACCCTCGTCGGCGGCGGTCCCGGTGCGGTGGACCTGCTCACCGTCGGCGGGCTGCGCGCCGTCCGTGAGGCCGACGTCCTCGTCTGTGACCGCCTCGCCCCCCTCTCCGTGCTCTCGGAGGCACGCTCCGACGTTGAGGTCATCCACGTGGGCAAGATCCCGCGCGGTGCCTTCACTCCCCAGGAGTCGATCAACGCCCTGCTCGTCGAGCACGCCCTTGCCGGCAAGCACGTCGTCCGCCTCAAGGGCGGCGACAGCTACGTCTTCGGGCGCGGAGGCGAGGAATGGAACGCCTGCGTCGCCAACGGCATACCCGTCGATGTCGTCCCGGGTGTGACCTCGGCTGTCGCGGTCCCGGCACTCGCCGGAATCCCGCTCACCCATCGCGGTCTGACCCAGGGTTTCGTCGTCGTGTCCGGCCACGTGGGGCCCAAGGACGAGCGCAACGAGGCCGACTGGAGCGCCCTGGCCCGAAGCGGCCTCACGATCGTCATCCTCATGGGCGTGTCCGCGCTGGCCGAGATCTCGCAGACGCTCATCGAGCACGGCATGGACCCGTCGATGCCAGCGGCCTGCATCGCCGACGGCGCCATGCCGAGCCAGCGATCCGCGCGAGGGACACTCGAGGACATCGCCTTCGTCGCTGACGCGCAGGACCTCACTCCCCCGGCCATCACCGTCATCGGGCGCGTCGTGTCCGCCCTGGAGCTCTCAGCTCCCTTGCAGGACAGCGTCGCTGGACTCAGACTCGCCCTCGGAACGCTCACCGTCATCCCCGTCGGAGCCATCGCTGAACCCACCAGAGGCCACGCACGCTGGGCGATGTCACTTGCGCCCGTGGCGGCGGTCCCCGTCGCACTGGCAGCTGGTGCCGTCGTCGCCCTCGGACGCCTGGCCGCGCTCCCGGTGATGCTGACGGCCGCCCTGGCCGTGGCCGTCATCGCGGCAGGCACCCGGGCGATGCACCTCGACGGCCTGGCCGACACGGTCGACGGGCTCGGCGCCGGCTGGACCCGTGAGCGCGCCCTCGAGGTGATGCGCAGCGGCGACGTAGGGCCCATGGGGGTGGCCGCCCTCGTCCTCGTGCTCCTCACCCAGGTGGCCGCGCTCAGCGCCATCGTCCACCGTCCCCAAGGGTGGCTGGTCGCCGGTGCGGCCGTCATCGCCTCGCGTGCCTCGACCCTGCTCACCTGCCGAGTCGGTATGCCGTCCGCTCGCCCCAGCGGACTCGGCGCCGTCGTCGCTGGTTCCGTTGCGCCGGCGGCGACGGTCGTCGGCGGGATCGTCATCGCCGTGGTCATGGCTCTGGCTGCCGCTGCGGCCGGGCTGGCTCCGTTGGCCGGCGTGGCGTCGGTCGTCGCGGCAGCGGTGGCCGTGGGGCTGCTCCTGCGGACCTGTCGCCGCGTGTTCGGCGGGGTGACGGGGGACGTCATGGGTGCCGCCATCGAGGTCGCCCTCGCCGTGGTCCTCGTCGTGCTCAGCTCGGGGAGGTGGTGAGGGTGCGCACGCTCGTCACGGGTGGTGTGCGCTCGGGCAAGTCCGTCATCGCCGAGAAGCTCGCGTCCGATGCGGCGACGTTGCACTCCCTGGGCGTGCCGGTCACGTACGTCGCCACCGGCCCGTCATCCGACGACGCCGACTGGGCGGATCGGATTGCCACACACCGGAGCCGGCGCCCGGACTCGTGGCGGACCATCGAGACGCGGGACCTCGCCGCGGTGCTCGACGCACTGACCGGCCCCGCCCTCGTCGACTGCCTCGGCACCTGGCTCACCGCCGTCCTGGACGAGCTCGACGTCTGGGAGGCGCCGCGGGAGCGGTGGCAGGGGGTGCTCCACGAGCGCACTGCCGCCGTCGTGACGGCGTGGTCGAGGTGCCCGCATGATGTCGTCGCCGTGACGAACGAGGTCGGCTGGGGCGTGGTCTCGGAGCACCGGTCCGGTCGGATCTTCGCCGACGAGCTCGGGCGGCTCAACCAGGACCTGGCGCGGGCCAGCGACCGGGTCTTCCTCGTGGCCGCCGGGCACCTCCTCCCCCTCCGCAGACCGTGAGGTCCCGGAGCGCGACGCGCACTGCTGAGCCGGCCGTGTCGAGATCGGGTGACGCGCGGGAGCGGGTCCGGGATCCCGAGCGTGTCCCCCGATCTCGACGCACCGTCTCTCGTGGAGTTCCCATCGACCCGGTCGCTCTCGGGCTCGTCCTCGGGTTCGTGGCCGACCGAGCGCTCGGTGATCCACGCCGGTTCCACCCCGTGGCCGGCTTCGGGCAGGTGGCTTCTCGGGTCGAGCAGCGCCTGCACGCGCC
The DNA here is from genome assembly GCF_979258975.1 of Knoellia sp. AC549. Lineage (NCBI taxonomy): Bacteria > Bacillati > Actinomycetota > Actinomycetes > Micrococcales > Intrasporangiaceae > Knoellia > Knoellia sp. AC549. The sequence continues at coordinate 3,103,926 of NZ_OZ409890.1, read as the reverse complement.
CAGCCGCTCGCGGGGCGCCCTCGCGGTGGGTGCCCTCGTCACGACGTCTGCCGGCACCGGCCTGCTCGAGCGACGGCTACCCACCGTCGCCCGGGTCGTCGTCGCGACGGCCGCGACCTGGGCGGTCCTGGGTGGCAGGTCCCTGGAACGCGAAGGCGAGGCCATGGCCACCCTCCTCGCCGCGGACGACCTCGCCGGCGCGAGAGTGCGGATCCGCAACCTCGTGGGCCGCGACCCGAGCACCCTCGACGGTGTCGGCATCGCGCGCGCCTGCGTCGAGAGCGTCGCCGAGAACTCCGCCGACGCCGTCGTCGCTCCGCTCCTCTGGGGAGCCGTCGCCGGGGTTCCCGGACTGCTCGGCTACCGCGCCATCAACACGCTCGACGCCATGTGGGGCCACCGCAACGAGCGATATCGCGAGTTCGGCTGGGCGGCCGCTCGGCTCGACGACGCGGCCAACTGGCTTCCTGCAAGGCTCACCGTCGCTCTCAACGCAGCGCTCGTGGGTCCTCGTCGCGCTGGTGCGACCTTCCGGATCGTGCGTCGAGACTCCCCTGCCCACCCGAGCCCCAATGCCGGCCCGGTCGAGGCCTCCTGGGCGGCAAGCTGGGCGTCGGGCTGGGTGGCACGAACCACTACGACGGGGTCGACGAGGACCGGGGCCATCTGGGCGACGGCCCCGCTGTCACGGTCGCCGACATCCCGCGAGCCACGCGCCACCTACGCCATCTCTCCACGGCATCGCTCCTGGCAGTCGTCACCGCGCGAGTGGTCCTGCGCCGGCGACTGACGCGGTCGAGATAGTCCGACACGCCGTCCATGCGGAACAGCGCCGGCGTGTCGGTCTATCTCGACGACGCTCGCAGCCAGGCGCGCACCTCATCCACGGTGGCAACCTCGGCCATGCCACTGGGCACCCGAGGCCGGCGCACCACGACGACAGGCACCCCCAGTTCCGCGGCCGCCGTGAGCTTGCCGGCCGTGTACGCACCGCCGGAGTCCTTGGTCAGCAACACGTCCACCCGGTGCTCGACCATCAGCTCCCGCTCGGCTGCCAGAGCAAAGGGGCCGCGGTCCAGCACGACGGTCCACGTGGCGGGCGGCGCAGTGTCCAAGGGCTCGACCACACGCAGCAGGACGTCCCGATCGACCCACGGCAGATAGTGATCCAGCGTCTGGCGCCCCGTCGTGATGAACGGCCGCGCAGACCCCAGCCGCTCCGCAAGCACGCGAGCCTCGTCATACCCGTCGACCCAGTGCCACGCGCCCGCATCCGGGTGCCAGCCCCACCCGGGTCGGGCCAGACGCAGGCACGGCACACCAGCAGCCGCCGACGCGGCACCAGCATTCGCCGTCATGCGCACCGCAAACGGGTGGGTCGCGTCCACCAGGTGCGTGAACCCTCCCTCGACCAGTGCAGCAGCCAGTCCGTCCACACCACCGAAACCGCCGACGCGCACCTCGCCCACCGGCATACGAGGGCGCGTCACCCGACCTGCCAACGACGACACGACCTCGACACCGGCGTCGCCCAGTGCCTCAGCGAGAGCACGCGCCTCGGCCGTCCCACCCAGGAGCAGCACGCGGGTCACGCACGCCCCTCTCGCACGACAACTCCGTCGAGCAGCACGACGTCGGCCTGCCCCGCTCCACCGTCGACCCGCAGCGCGTTCGCCTCGTCCGACCGCAGCACCCATGCGGTCGCGTCGGCCACGTCGCGCCCGGTCTCGACATGCCGGGCCACGAGCCGCTGCACCCGGGTGTCGGGCGCCAACGCGCACCACCAGACCTCGTCGAGCAACGTGGGCACTCCCGCCCAGTCGCCCTCTCCCAGCAGCAGGTAGTTCCCCTCTGTCACCACAAGATCTGCCTCGATCGGCACCACGACCGAGTCAGCCACCGGCTCCCCCACCACGTGGTCGAAGCTCGGCGCCGTGACCACCGCGCGCGGCAACGCACGCGCGGCAGCCAGCACACCGGCATACGCCACAGCATCGAACGTGTCCGGTGCACCCTTGCGGTCACGACGGCCGAGGGAGTCGAGCTCAGCGTTCGTGAGGTGGAAGCCGTCCATCGGCACGTGAGCGACCCGACCGGACAGTGCCGGGTATGCCGCGGCGCCAGCGAGCAGTCGCGTCACCAAGGTCGTCTTGCCGGCCCCCGGGGGTCCCGCGATCCCGAGGACAGCTCGCCTCGGCGCTGCACCGTCCACCACGCCGGCGAGTCGCGTGAGAAGGTCCTCGACAGAACGCTGTTCACCAGACACCGAGCACCTGCCCACCGATCCGGATCGTGAAGGCCGACACGACGACGACGAAGATGACGCGGACGAACCCACTGCCCTTCGCGACAGCCGTGCGAGCGCCGACATATCCGCCGACGAGGTTGGCCGCCGCCATGACGGCGCCGACCTTCCACATGACGTGGCCACCGGGCGCGAAGACCGTCAGCGCTCCGAGGTTCGTCGCGAAGTTCACGATCTTGGCCTTGGCGGTGGCCTCGAGGAACGCGTATCCCATGAGTCCGACGAGCGCGAAAACCATGAAAGAGCCGGTGCCAGGTCCGAGGGTCCCGTCGTAGACACCGACGGCGAAGCCCACGAGCATCGCCACCACCGTGTGCCGCGTGCCGTCCCACCGCAACGCCGTGCTCGTGCCGAGTGACGGCTTGAACAGCGTGTACGCCCCGACGCAGACGAGCATGACGAGGATGATCGGGTTGAACGCAGACTTCGGGATCTGCAACCCGATGAACGCCCCGCCGATGGCCCCGAAGTACGCAACAGCTGCCATGGGCAGAGCCGTCCGCAGGTCGGGCTTCACCCGCCGCCAGAAGGTGGTGGCACTGGCGACCGTGCCGGCGATCGACGCGATCTTGTTGGTCGCGAGCACCTGCGCGGGCGTGGCCCCCGGGAAGCCCAGGAGCAGTGCGGGGATCTGGACGAGACCACCGCCGCCCACGACCGCGTCGATCCATCCAGCGACGAACCCCGCGAGGCCCATGAGGGCCAGGGTCGTCAGCTCGGGATCGTTCACCTAGCGCCAGCCGTCGACGATGTCGAGGATGTCGAGCAGCTCGTGGGCCACCGCGTCGGGCGTGACGTCGACGCTCACCTGCTGGTCGACCGGGATGTCGGAGTGCGGCACCCAGATGGCCCGCATCCCGATCTGCTGCGGGCCCCAGACATCCTCGAACGGACGGTCGCCGACATAGACCGCGCACTCCGGCTCCGTGCCCACCGCTGCGCAGGCGGCACGGAAGGCGTCAGCGTGCGGCTTCACGACGTGGATCTCCGACGAGTACACGTCACCGTCGAGGAGGTCGAGGACGCCGTCGCGCTCGAAGACCTCACGGTGGTAGTCGCGCGACCAGATGGTGTTGGACAGCACTCCCACCCGAAGACCCCTCTCCCGCAACCCTTCCCACAGCGGACGGACGTCGTCGTCGGTGTGCGTGTGCGGCTCCCAGAACCCTCTGTATGCCGCGAGCGCCAGATGGTGCCGGTCGTGCGCCGCGTCGATCCCGGCACCCTTGAGGATGGCTTCCAGCGACGCACTGCTGTGGTCGGTGCGCCCGCGCGCCCACGCCCGCGCCTCGGCCTCGTGCAGGCGGATCGCGAGCGAGTCGGCCTCCGCGAGCTCCTCGGGGGGCATGTCGACGGCGTCCACCGGCACGCCGTGGACCTCTCGCGCATAGATCCGCCACTGCTGCGGCAGGTCGACGGTGTGCCACGGCGTGAGCGTCCCGCCCCAGTCGAAGATCACGGCCTCGAGCGGGCGGGCGCCACTTCCTCCCGCGCTCACGCGCGACCAACCTCGGCCAGCACCTCGTCGAGGGCGGAGTCGACCGCGACCTCGCGGCGCTCACCGGAGCGGCGGTCCTTGATCTCGATGACGCCGTTCTCGAGGGACTTGCCGACGATGACGATCGTGGGGATGCCGATGAGCTCGGAGTCCTTGAACTTCACGCCGGGGCTGACCTTCTCGCGGTCGTCGTAGAGCACGTCGAGCCCGGCCGACTCCAGCGCTGCCGTGATCTCGTCGGCCTTGGCGAAGACGTCACCGTCGCGGTCCCGGTTCTTGCCGGTGGCGACGACATGGACGTCGGCGGGCGTGACGGCGCGCGGCCAGCACAGGCCGATGTCGTCGAGGTTGCCCTCGGCGATGGCGGCGACCGCGCGCGAGACACCGACGCCGTAGGACCCCATCGTCACGGTGACGAGCTTGCCGTTCTCGTCGAGCACCCTGAGGTCGAGAGCCTCGGCGAACTTGCGGCCAAGCTGGAAGATGTGGCCCATCTCGATGCCACGGGCCGTGTGCAGGACGCCCTGCCCGTCGGGGCTCGGGTCGCCCTCGCGCACCTCGGCGGCCTGGATGGTGCCGTCGGCGGTGAAGTCACGGCCATGGACGAGGTCGAGGACGTGCTTGCCGTGCTCGTCGGCTCCGGTCACCCAGGCAGAGCCCTCGGCGATCGACGGGTCGAGCAGGTATCGGATCTTGGACTCACGCTCCTCGCCCAGCACGCCCGGCCCGATGTAGCCCTTGGTGAGCATCGGGTGCGCCGCGAAGTCCTTCTCCTCGAACGCCGCCACCTCGGCCGGGCCGACCTGGGCCTCGAGTCGCTTGGCGTCGACCTCGCGGTCGCCCGGCACTCCGATGGCGAGGGGCTCGCGCGTGCCGTCCGGGTGGACGAGCACGACGATGACGTTCTTGAGGGTGTCGGAGGCCGTCCACTCGCGGCCGTCCTGGCGCGGGTGGTTCGCGTTGAGCGAGGCCACGAGCGTCTCAATCGTCGGGGTGTCGGGGGTGTCCTCGACGTGCGCGGCCGGCACGCCCGAGGCGTCGACGGGCTCGGCCTGGGGTACTACGACGGCCTCGACGTTCGCGGCATACGTGCCTGCGTCGTTGCGGACGAACGTGTCCTCCCCGATCGCGCTGACGGCGAGGAACTCCTCGCTCGCCGAGCCACCCATCGCCCCGGACTGCGCCTTGACGATGACGTACTCGAAGCCGAGGCGGTCGAAGATCTTGACGTAGGCCGCGCGGTGCGCGGCGTAGGACGCCTGCAGCCCCTCGTCGCTCACGTCGAAGGAGTACGAGTCCTTCATCACGAACTCGCGCCCGCGCAGGAGCCCGGCCCGCGGACGCGCCTCGTCGCGGTACTTGTTCTGGATCTGGTAGAGGCTGAGCGGCAGGTCCTTGTAGGAGCTGAACAGGTCCTTGACGGCGAGGGTGAACATCTCCTCGTGCGTCGGCCCAAGCAGGTAGTCACCGCCCTTGCGGTCCTGGAGCCGGAAGATGTTGTCGCCGTACTCCGTCCAGCGGTTCGTCGCCTCGTAGGGCTCGCGCGGCAGCAGGGCCGGGAAGGTCAGCTCCTGGGCGCCGATGGCGTCCATCTCCTCGCGCACGATCGCCTCGACCTTGCGCAGCACCTTGAGCCCGAGCGGCAGCCACGTGTAGATGCCGGGCGCGGCCCGGCGGACGTAGCCCGCACGGACGAGGAGGCGGTGGCCCGGCAGCTCGGCGTCAGCCGGGTCCTCGCGCAGGGTTCGCAGGAACAGCGACGACATGCGCATGGCCACGGGGAGACTCCAGAGTTCAGGTGGTGGGAACTCGCCAAGGATAACGACGACCAGGTATGCCGTTCACCCGGATTCCGCGTAGCTCGCCGTGGGTGCCGCCCGCCGCAGAGCCGGCACCCACCGGCCTACGCTGGCGCCCATGGCGAGCGAGCTGACGATCGAGCGGGTGCTGACGCTGGTCGAGCTGGTGCCGCGGGGCAGGGTCGTGAGCTACGGGGACCTGGGCCGGATCGTGGGGATCGGACCCCGACAGGTGGGCTCGTTCATGCGCCACCACAGTGAGGGCCTGCCGTGGTGGCGGATCACCAATGCTGCAGGGGACCTACCGGCGCCCCTGCTCGAGCAGGCTCGACCGCACTGGAGCGACGAGGGGATCCTCGTCAAGCGCAACGGACTGGGCTGTCGGATCGCGGACCATCGCGCAGACCTGGAAGCCCTGGCAGCGGCATACCGGGTTCGCATCGCCGATACGCTCGCGACCATGGGAACGCCGTTGCCGAAGACCAGCAACCCCGCGCACGACGCCATGACGCATGCCGGCATCACCACGCTCGAGGAGCTGAGCGAGTGGCGGCGGGCCGACGTGGCCGACCTGCACGGCATGGGCCCGAAGGCACTCGGCATCCTCGACCGCGCCCTGACCGACGTCGACCTGGAGTGGAAGCCGTGACCGACGTCGACACCGACCGCAGCGCCGCCATCATCACCTCGGACGAGGAGCTGACCGCCCTGCTCGGCGAGCCCACCCCGGCCGTGCGCGACAAGGTGCGGCCGGCACTGCTCGACATCGACCGGCAGTGGCTCGCCGCCTCGCCCTTGTGCATCGTCGCAACCTCCGCGCCCGACGGCTCGTGCGACGCCTCACCCAAGGGCGACCCGGCCGGGTTCGTCCACGTCCTCGACGACCGCACGATCGCCATCCCTGAGCGCAGGGGCAACCGGCGGGCTGACGGCTACCGCAACGTGCTGCTGAACCCGCACGTCGGGCTGCTCTTCGTCATCCCGGGTCGAGGCGACACCCTGCGGATCAACGGACGCGCGCACCTCGTCTCGGACGCGCCGTGGTTCGACGACATGGTCGTCCAGGGGCATCGTCCCGTGCTCGCCCTCGTCGTCGAGATCGACGAGATCTTCGGGCACTGCGCCAAGGCGTTCATGCGCAGCAAGCTTGTGGCACCCCGAGACGTGGCAGCCCGGTGCGGTGCCGCCGCGGGCCCACATCGCCAAGCTCACCGAGCGGCCGCTCGACAGCGTCGAGGAGCTCGAGCGCTACTACGGCGAGACCTACGCGACGGGTCTCTACTGACGCTCGCGCCTCAGCGCAGCCGGCCGGAGGCGCGCAGAGCCGTGCGGATGAGGGGCCACTGCAGGGGCAGCCGAGCGACCGTGCCGGCAAAGAACGCCTTGGAGCCGGTGTCCCCCTTGCGCTGGGCCCGCTTCGCGTGGTCGGCGCTCATCTGGACGTTGGCCGGCAGCACTGCGACGAGGAGCACGGCGCTGGCGAGACCGGCGACCTTGCGGGTGCGCGGATGGAGCAGTCCGAGCCCACACACGATCTCAGCCACACCGCTGGCATAGACGAGCTCGCGCTTGCGCGGCAGGGCGTGGGGGACGATCGCCTCATAGACCTGCGGCCGCGCCAGGTGAAGGGCCGCCGACCCGAGGAACATGGTGGCGAGTCCGATGGTGGCCCTGTCGAGCGGCGGGTTCGTCTGGCGCATGCCGCCCATCGTGTCAGAGAGCCGGCGTGGCCGCCGTCGACCGCTCGTGGAACTTGACCAACTCCTGAACCGGGCTTCACCGGGCGTTGACCCGCGCCGACCTAGCGTCGAGAACGGGCCTCACAGCCGTGGGGACCAACTCGTCACGAGGAGAACTCTCATGACCATGCTCGCCACTCGCAGCGCCCGCACCGTCGCGGTCGCCGCCGTATCCGTCGCGGCGGTCCTCAGCGCCGCTCCCTCTGCCTCGGCAGTCACCAAGCTCACTCACTCCCAGGCCACGGCCAAGCTCTCTGCCGCCGGGATCAGCTGGACGTCGAGCGGCGGGTGCAGCAACCGCAACGTCTCGACCTGCACGTCGTTCGACCAGGTGAACTCCTCCACGATCGACGGGATCATCACCTTCAAGCGGGCCAGCGGGTGCGCCATCACGATCACCGGCGGCACCGAGACCGGTCACGCGTCGGGGACCTACAGCCACTGGAACGGCTACAAGGTGGACATCGGACTCACGACCTGTGCGGGCAACTACATCACGGGGACCTTCCCCTACAACGGCACGCGCGGCGACGGGGCGCCGACCTACAAGTCAGGCGCCGGCAACATCTATGCCAAGGAGAGCAACCACTGGGACATCCTCTACTACAACTGCGGCGGCTGCTGACCCCCACCCGGGGGCTCGGCGCAGAACAAGGTCCCACACTCCGCGGCATGGACGTCGCGAGGTGTGGGACCTTTTGTCGTCCACATCCGAGCCGCGGGGGCCTCGTTGTCCACAGTCGGGAAGAGCGGTATGGCCGGGAACGGCGACTGTGGCCAACCTGTATTGATGCCCCTTGCCCAGCCCGACCGAAAGACTCTCGCCATCATGGCAGCCACTGAACACGACGGTGTCGTGAGCCGTGCCGCGCTCCACGAGGTCGGCATCGACCGTCACGCCATCCGGGCTGAGGTCAGGGCTGGACGCTGGGCTCTCGTGGGAGCCAACACCGTGCGGGTCCTCTCAGTGCCCGCAGGGCCGCGGCTCGATCTCTGGCGGTCCATATGGGAGGCGGGTCGGGGAGCGTTGCTCGACGGCGCCGCAGCCCTCGTCGCCCAGGGCATGACGGGTTTCGAGCTCCGGAGCATCGATCTCTCCCTCCCCCGCAATGCCCGACGTCGTGCGATCACCGGGGTGACGACCCATGTGCGCCGGACGCTTCCTCCCGCCATGGGAGCGGGGTTGCCCCGGGTGCGCCCGGCCCGGGCCACCATCCACGCCGCCCAATGGGCGGCGTCCGACCGCCAGGCCGCTCTCTTGCTCTGTATGCCACTGCAGCAGCGACTTGTCCGACCTCACGAGGTGCTGGCCGCATGGACGTCGACGACGCGGTCGCCGAGGCGCGACTTCATCGACACCGCGGTCCTGGACGTCTGCGATGGGGCTCAGGCTCTGGGCGAGCTGGACTTCGCCTCGTGGTGCCGGCGCTATCGCATCCCAGAGCCCGAGCGTCAGCACGTCGTGGCGCTCAAGAGCGGGCGGATCTATCTCGATGCCCGCTGGCGGGGCCTGGCGGTCGAGGTGGACGGTGGTCACCACTTCGCCGGGCTGAACCCGGTCGACGACGCTCTTCGCGCCAACGAGGTCGTCATCGAGGGTGACCGCGTGCTCAGGCTCCCCGTGCTGGGTCTTCGCCTGGTCCCCCACGACTTCATGGGGCAGGTGGCTTGCGCAGTCGACCTCTATGTCCCACAGAACGCGGCCTAGACGTCGCGAGGTGTGGGACCTCCCCCTTGGTCTGGCCCACTCAGAGGAGGACGGTGGTGAAGTCACCGACGGGTGCGAGACCGAGCCGCTCATAGGTCGCCAGCGCAGGCGCGTTGAAGTCGTTGACATAGAGCGACACCGTCGGGGCCGGGCCAGTCATGACCTGCTCCATCACCGACGCCAGCATCGGCCCGGCGAGACCCTGCCCGCGCAGCCGGGGCGCCAGCCACACTCCCTGCAGCTGCGCGCACCCCAGGGCCAGTGAGCCGATGTCGGTCTTGAAGATCACCTCGCCGCCCTCGACGACGACATAGGTGTGTCCCTGGGCGACGAGGGCTGCCAGCGAGCCCCGATAGCTGCGTGAGCTGCCGGTGTAGGGCGGGTAGCCGATCTCGGCCGTGAACATGTGCACGGCTGCCGGCAGGATGAGGTCGACCTCGTCAGCTCGCGCCACCCGCACCCGCGGGTCCAGCTCGACTCCCAGCGCCGACGGTGGCGTCGACGTCGCGAGCAGCGGCTGGTGGGCACGCACGGCTCGTGACGGACCCCAGTGCGGCTCCAAGGCACCCCACAGGTCGACGACCTCGTCCCGCGGACCCAGCAACGACGCAACCCGACCGCGCCAGCGACGGATGCGCTCGGCATACAGGATGCGCGCCTCGGCGGAGGTCTCGACGGGCACGACGTTGGCGCTGGCCCAGCAGAGCGACGTGAGCCGGCCCTCCTCGCGCACGCCCATCGCCGCGGACAGCGTCCCGCTCGGCACCGACTCGAGGATGCGCGCGGCCACGAAGACGTGCGCCGCGACGTTGCGCGAGCAGAGCTCGAGGGCGTCGTCGACGTCAGATCTGGTGAGCGACCTCACCGGGGTGCGGGTGCGAAGCACGCGCTCAGCCTAAGCGGCGAGCGCGTGTCACACCGGCCGTCGTGGATCAATTCGGCAAACGAGCGGGTATGCCGCCCGCTCCCGACAGCAGGTCAGCTGACGGTCACGCTCGGCGCGCCCGCCGACTCCTCGTCCATCGGCTCGCCCATCTCCTCGGCGATCCGCATGGCCTCCTCGATGAGGGTCTCGACGATCATCGACTCGGGCACCGTCTTGATGACCTCGCCCTTGACGAAGATCTGGCCCTTGCCGTTGCCGGAGGCGACACCGAGGTCGGCCTCACGGGCCTCACCCGGACCGTTGACGACGCAGCCCATGACGGCGACGCGCAGTGGGACGGTCATGCCCTCGAGCCCGGCCGTGACCTGCTCGGCCAGGGTGTAGACGTCGACCTGCGCGCGGCCGCACGACGGGCACGAGACGATCTCGAGCTTGCGGGGCTTGAGGTTGAGCGACTGCAGGATCTGGTTGCCGACCTTGACCTCCTCGACGGGAGGGGCCGACAGGGAGACGCGGATCGTGTCGCCGATGCCCTTGGACAGCAGCGCGCCGAAGGCCGTGGCCGACTTGATCGTGCCCTGGAACGCCGGGCCTGCCTCGGTGACTCCGAGGTGCAGCGGCCAGTCGCCCCGCTCGGACAGCATCTCGTAGGCGCGCACCATGACGACCGGGTCGTTGTGCTTGACCGAGATCTTGAAGTCGTGGAAGTCGTGCTCCTCGAAGAGCCCGGCCTCCCACACGGCCGACTCGACGAGTGCCTCGGCGGTGGCCTTGCCGTACTTCTGCAGCAGGCGCGGGTCCAGTGAGCCTGCGTTGACGCCGATCCGGATGGAGACGCCCGCGTCCTTGGCGGCCGCGGCGATCTGCTTGACCTGGTCGTCGAACTTGCGGATGTTGCCCGGGTTGACCCGCACCGCCGCGCACCCGGCGTCGATCGCGGCGAAGACGTACTTGGGCTGGAAGTGGATGTCGGCGATGACCGGGATCTGCGACTTGCGGGCGATCGCGGGCAGGGCCTCGGCGTCGTCCTGGCTCGGGCAGGCGACCCGCACGATGTCGCAGCCGGTCGCGGTGAGCTCGGCGATCTGCTGCAGCGTCGCGTTGATGTCGGTCGTCGGGGTGGTCGTCATCGACTGCACCGAGATGGGTGCGTCGCCCCCGACCTCGACCTTGCCGACCTTGATCTTGCGGGTCTTGCGACGCGGCGCCAGCACGGGAGCGGGCAGGGACGGCATACCGAGACCAACAGTCATGTCACCCATTATCCGGTATGCCGGCCGCTCGCCTGTCCGCGCACCCGCGGCAGACCGGTTCGTCGCCCAGCTCGACCCGACTTTGTGCCGCTCCACCCGGAATGGCAACTCGGGTGAAGCGGCCCATTATCGGGTCACCCGATAATGCGGCAGGGAGTGGGGTGCTAGCCGCCGAGGTTGATCGGGTTGACCAGGTCGGCATAGATCAGCAGGACCGACATCACCAGCAGCCCGAGCGAGACGGCATACGCCACCGGAAGGGCCTTGGCGACGTCGACGTGCCCGGGGTCGGGGTTGCCGCGCATCCGCGCCCAGCCCTTCTTGGTGCCCTCCCACAGGGCGCCCGCGACGTGGCCACCGTCGAGCGGGAGGAGCGGGATGAGGTTGAAGACGAAGAGCATGAAGTTCAGCGAGGCGATGAGCATGACGAGGAACCAGGCCTTGTCGCCCCACGACTCCCCCACGATGCCGTCCAGCTTGCCGGCGGACACGTCGCCCGCGACCCGGCCGACACCCACGACCGACATGGGGCTCTCGACGTCGCGCTCCTGGCCCGAGAAGGCGGCGTTCCAGACGCCGACCATCTTCTGCGGGATCTTGACGATGGCTCCGGCGGTGCGCCACAGGTTCTCGCCGATGATGCCGGGCACGGCGGTGATCGGCTGGGCCTCGTAGTCGAGGATCCCTGCCGACGAGATGCCGAGATAGCCGGTCTCGACGACCTTCTGGGTGCCGTCGGCGTCCAGGATCGGCTGACCCGCGTCGTCGTAGGCCGGCAAGGTGTTGAGGATCGGGGTGACCGTGAGGGTCTGCTCGGTGCCGTCACGCACGATGCCGATCTCGGTCGGCTGGTCGACCCGGGGACGCACCAGGCGACCCACGTCCGACGACGTCCGGACCGGCTCGCCGTTGATGCTGCGGATCTCGTCCTCGGGGAGGATCCCGGCGGCGTTGGCGGGGGTGGCGGGCGCACCGGCGCAGCTCGGGTCGGTCCTGGCCTGCTCGACCGTCTTGACGCACTGCGCGACACTCGCGACCCGCGCGCCGTCCTGGAGGGCCAGGACGCCGTGCGCGGTGACGAGGACGGTGAGGAGCACCGTGCCGATGACGAAGTTCATGAACGGTCCGCCGAGCATGATGATGACCTTGCGGTGCACCGGCAGGCGGTAGAAGACGCGGCGCTCGTCGCCGGGGCGCATCTCCTCGAGCGAGGCCTTGCGGGCCTCGTCGGCGAGCTGGCTGAAGCGGCCGGTCGACGAGACGCGGATCATGTTGGGGTCCTCGCCGGCGCGCGGGGGGAACATCCCGATCATCCGGATGTAGCCACCGAGCGGGATGGCCTTGATGCCGTACTCGGTCTCCCCTCGCTTGCGCGACCACACCGTCGGCCCGAAACCCACCATGTACTGGGTGACGCGCACCCCGAAGCGCTTCGCCGGTGCGAGGTGGCCCACCTCGTGCAGGGCGATGGAGGCCGCCACGCCGAAGGCGAGGACGAGCACGCCCACGATGTATGCGAGAACGGTCATGATGTGTTGCTCAGCGCCTTCCAGTGTTGTTCAGAGGCCAAGTTCGGTGCGAGCCCTCCCCCGGGCCCACGCGTCTGCCCCGAGCACTCCCTCAACGGACGAGGCGTCGAAATCACTCCCAGTATGCGCGCTCGCGTGCGCGTCCACGACTCGCTCGACCGAGTCGACGATGTCGACGAAGCCGATGCGCCGCTCGTGGAAGGCGTCGACGGCCACCTCGTTGGCCGCGTTGTAGACCGCGGGGAAGGTGCCACCCGCCTCCCCGACGCGGCGCGCGAGCCGCACGGCGGGGAAGGCCTCGTCGTCCAGCGGCGCGAAGTCCCAGGACTGCGGCAGCGACCAGTCGCAGGGCTGGTCGACGTCGTCGAGCCGCTCGGGCCAGGAGAGCCCGAGCGCGATGGGCACGAGCATCCGCGGCGGGCCCAGCTGGGCGATCGTCGACCCGTCGCGGAACTCGACCATCGAGTGGATCTGCTGCTGCGGGTGGACGACGACGTCGATGCGGTCGAAGGGGATGTCGAAGAGCAGGTGTGCCTCGATGACCTCGAGGCCCTTGTTGACGAGGGTCGCGGAGTTCGTCGTGATGACGCGGCCCATCGAGAAGTTCGGGTGCGCGAGAGCCTGCTCGGGCGTCACGTCCGAGAGCTCAGCCCGGGTGCGGCCCCGGAAGGGCCCACCGCTCGCGGTGACGACGAGCCGCCGAACCTCCTCGGCGCGGCCTCCCCGCAGCGACTGGGCGATGGCGCTGTGCTCACTGTCGACGGGGACGATCTGCTCAGGCTTCGCGGCACGCCTCACGAGGTCGCCGCCGATGATGAGTGACTCCTTGTTGGCGAGCGCGAGCGTCGAGCCGGCCGCGAGCGCCGCCAGCGTGGGGCGCAGCCCGATCGAGCCGGTGATGCCGTTGAGGACGACGTCGGCGCCGATCCCAGCGGCCGTGACCGCCGCGTCGTCCCCGACCACGATTTCGGGCGAGTATGCCGTCCGACCCAGCCCCGCGGCATACGCATCGATCGCGGAGCGAAGGTCCTCGGGCGAGCCGGACGCTAGGGCGACGAGGGGGACGTCGAAGTCGACTGCCTGGCGGGCGACGAGCTCGAGGTTGCTGCCGGCGGAGATCGCGGTGACGGTGAAGCGGTCCCGGTTGCGGGCGATGACATCGAGGGCCTGGGTGCCGATCGACCCGGTCGAGCCGAGGAGGGAGACGGAACGAGTGCTCACGCGTCCCCCTCCGCCCGCTCGGCCTCGCGCGAGGCCTCGATGGCGGCGCGCATGGCCAGGCGGTGCTCACGGCGGATCTCGGCCTCGCGGAACCGGCGCCTCTCCTCGGCTGTCTCGAGGTCCAGGGGCGGGATGGGCTTGGGCTTGCCCTCGGCGTCGACGGCGACGAACACGAGGTAGGCGCTCGCGACGTGGACCCGGTCGGTGATGGAGTCCCAGCGGTCGACCTCGACGCGCACCCCGACCTCCATGGAGGAGCGGCCCGCCCAGTTGAGCTGTGCGCTCGAGTGCAGGATGTCCCCGACCCGCACGGGGGTGAGGAAGCTCATCTCGTCGAGCGCAGCCGTGACCGCGGGCCCACCTGCATAGCGGTTGGCGACGACGCCGGCGATGCTGTCGACCGCCTTCATGAGGTGGCCACCGTGCACGGTGCCGAGCAGGTTGGCCTCGGTGGCCCGCATGATCTCGTTCAGCTGGACGTTGGTCTCGCTCGGTGTCGTCACGCCCCACATCCTGCCAGCGGCGCTCGGCTGGTCAGCGGTCGATGAGGGTGACGTGGATGCGTGGGTGCTCCTCGCTCAGCTCGCGCAGGATGTCCTCGACGCCGGCAGCGGCTCGCGGGTCGTCGCGCCTCAGCCCGGCGACGCCGTCCCAGACGATCTCCCACTCCCCGTCGCTCTCACGGGCCAGGGTGTCGAGGCAGTCGGCGAGCGCGTCGAGGTTCATGCCGAACCACTCCGGGAAGTTCAGCTCCTGCGAGAACGCCTCGAGCGTCGCCGCCTTGGTCGCCGCCCCATGGACGACCTGCACCTGCCGCCCCTCCTCGACCGCATCGGCGATGAGCCCGTCGAGGTCCACCTTGCCACCGAGAACCCGCATCACTGCCCCTCCTGGATCTGCCGGAAGCTGTCGTAGTGGTCGGTCGTCCAGTACCTGTCACCGCTCGCACCGGCGATGATCCGTCGGGCGCCGCGGTCGTTCGAACCCGGTGTCTCCACGGTGTACTCACGGTAGTAGCCGCGCTTCTGCGCCGGCAGGATGCCTTCGCGGTTCTGGAAGGTCTGGTCGTCCTGGTCGTACTCGTAGGGCCCGCCCGCACGGATCAGCCCGAGCACGGCCCGAGCCTCCCCGGGCAGCCTCGACTCCGCGATCGTGTCGAGGCCCGAGTCGGGCGTCCTCCCGGTGGACGGGTATGCCGTCCCGCCGGGTCCCGCGGTCGAGGTCGTCCGAGCGCCGGGCGACTCCGTCGAACTGCTCGAGCTGTCGCGGCTCACGAGCCACCACAGACCCAGGAGCAGGACGACGACGAGCAGCGGCGCCAACCAGGCGAGGGAGGAACGCGCTGGTCTCGACACGTGCGCCATTGTGCCCTCACCACCCGCAGAGCTTTCGCAGCGGAATCGCAGCGCCCACTCGCACACTCCTGGACATCAGCAGCGCAGCCCACCAAACAAGGATGAGGTCCTCATGATCGACATGACGAGCGCTGGCAGCGAGCGAGCCGCACTCGGCCGACGAGTGTTCCTCGCCGGCTCAGGTGCCGCCGTGCTCGCGGCCGTGAGCGCCCGCCCCGCCAGCGCGGCCCTCCCCGCGGTCGACATGGAGAAGGTGCTGCTGGCGGCGCAGTGGGACCCGGTGAAGACCGGCACCGGCATCACCGCGGGCGCCGGACCGAGCGTGACCCTGGTCGAGCAGGCGCTCGTCGCGCGCGGCTTCCTGGCCAGCCAGTACGTGGACGGTCACTTCGGGAGCGTGACCCGCACGGCATACGCCTCCTGGCAGCGTTCGCTGGGCTACAGCGGGCTGGGTGCCACCGGGCTCCCCGGCAAGGCGTCGCTGACCTCCCTCGGCGCGCAACGGTTCTCGGTCACTCGGCCGGTCACGCCGGGTGCCCGGACGACGTTCCAGGGCTTCCCCTTCAACACGCGCACCGTCGCGATGCTCACCGAGGCACGGCTCCTGGCCGGCAAGGCGTTCGTCGTCGAGCAGGGCTCCTACTCGCCCGACGTCGACCCGACCTCCGCGGGGACTCACGACGGCGGCGGGACGGTCGACCTCGACGCCGAGGCCCTCACCTCCACCCAGCGCACCGCAGCCGTCACCGCCCTGCGCCGTGTCGGCTTCGCCGCCTGGTTGCGCAACCCGAGCCAGGACGACTGGCCATGGCACATCCACGCCGTCGCCACCAACGACACCGACCTCTCGCTGTCCGCGCAGAAGCAGATCGGCGCCTACTACGAGGGCCGCAACGGACTGTCGGGCAACGGCCCCGACGACGGGCCGCAGGTCACCAGGATCACCTGGGAGCAGTACCTGCGCAACCAGCCCTGACCCCACCCATGACCGGTCCGGCGGCCTGCCGCGACGGTCGAGCTCCACCCGCCACCCCAGCCAGGAGAATCATGACCAAGCTCAAGAAGCGCGCCGCTGTCGGCGCGTCAGCGGTGGCGCTGCTCGCCACGGGACTGTCCGCCCTCGGCTCCCCGTCGGCCCAGGCCGCGGGTCGCGACGGCGTATGCAACACCGGGGAGGTCTGCTTCTACTACAACAGCGACTTCGCCGGTTCGCTCTCGGACTTCACCACGTCGATCGCGGACTACGGCACGTCGCAGCCGGAGTGCTACGACTTCAAGGGCCCGGGGGCCGGCCAGGGGCTGTGCATCAAGAACCAGGTCGCGTCGGTGCGCAACAAGACCACGAAGTCCGTCACGGTCTACTTCAACAGCTCCTACGGTGGCTCCAAGCAGACCATCGCTGCGGGGGCCTCGGTCAACCTCAACGCGACGCTGAAGAACAACAACGCCTCGCACTACATCGGCACGCCGCCGGCCTCCAGCTGGGCCTCGCCCGTCCCCTCCACGGCCGTGATCACCGCACGCGAGTACTACCCGAGCGGTGGCTTCCACGGAGCAGTCGACTACGCCGGCTTCACCGGCAGGTTCAAGTCGGCGTGCACGGGCACGATCGACAACATCGACATCGACGCGACCTACCCCAACTCGAACGCCTACGGCGTCAGCGGCTCGACCAACTACCTCTGGGTGAACTGCGGCGGCGGCATCCGGATGGGGTACGCGCACTGGTACGCCCGCGACAAGCCGGCGTCCTTCGTCGTCGGGGCGCAGGTGAGCGCTGGCCAGCTGCTGATCAACGTCGGCAACCAGGGCAACTCCAGCGGCACCCACCTGCACTTCGAGGTGCGCAACAACGGCACCAGGATCGACGGCCACACCTTCCTCAAGAACAAGGGCGTCACGGGTCTGCCCCCCGGCTGATCCCCGATCGACCTCACGACGGTCGCGGCGCCGGGGACCCTCGTCCTCGGCGCCGCGTCCCGCCTCCAGCGCCCCACCCGTCAGCAGCCCCAGCCCGCATGAGCATCCAGGAGACCCAGATGACCACGAACCGTTCCACGCGGCGGACCTCGTTGCTCCTCGCGCCCCTCGCCACGTTCGTCATGATCCTGGCTGGTGTCGCCCTCCCGTCGACCGCACAGGCCGCCGGCCGCGACGGCGTCTGCAACGACGGAGAGTTCTGCTACTACTACAACAGCGACCAGGCCGGCTCCGTCTCGGACTTCACCGGGTCGATCGGCGACTACGGCGCAACCCAGCCGGGCTGCTACGAGTTCCGCGGTCCCGGCAACGGCCAGGGCATCTGCGTCAAGAACAACGCCGCGTCCGTCCACAACCGCAGCACCAAGCCGGTCACCGTCTACTACAACAGCGACTACCAGGGCACCTCACAGACCATCCCGGCGGGCGCGAGGGCCAACCTGGTCACGGCCCTGAAGAACAACAACGCCTCGCACGGCTTCTCGCTCAACAACCAGCAGGCCGCGTTCAACTACTTCGTCGGCGCCGGCTACACCAAGGTGCAGTCCGCCGGCATCGTCGGCAACCTCATGCAGGAGTCCGGCAGCAGCATCGACCCTCGGGCCTCGCAGCCCGGCGGCGCCGGGCGAGGCATCGCCCAGTGGAGTGTCGGTGGCCGTTGGGACCGCTACGCCAACGACAACGCTGTCTGGTACGCCAACCAGCAGGGCCAGTCGGTGTGGTCGCTCAACCTCCAGCTGAAGTTCATCACCTACGAGCTCAACACCTTCTCGGCCTACGGCAAGTCGACCCTGAGGGCGGCGACCACCATCGACGCCGCCGTGCGGGCGTTCGAGTCCAAGTTCGAGATCTGTGGCGACTGCCAGCACGCCACGCGCGTCCGCTACGCCCAGCAGGTCTACAACGCCTACGCGTAGGACCCCCGCGTCTCGCGCGGGACCACGACGAACCGGCATACATCCGCGGGGGTATGCCGGTCCGTCGAGCGAGGGACGACGCGCATCCTGCGCGCGACCTAACCTTGCGGGATGACCGACGTGTGGGGCGACCAGCGGCCGACCCGACGCCAGCTGGTCATCGACGTCTGCGGCGCTGCCGTCTTCGGCCTCGCCATGTTCGCGATCCACGTCAGCCTCGGCGCCGGGGCGGCCGTCGCGACCCTGCTGCTCGCAGTGGGGTTGGGGCTGCGGCACGTCTCGTGGCAGGCCATGTCGGGCTTCGCAGTGGCGGGTGGGGTCACCCAGATGCTCGGCTCGGACATCGCCTACCTGGCCAACGCGGCATACGCCGTCTTCTTCTTCACCCTGGGGTCCCATCGGGACACGCGGGTGCGCCGGTTCGGGATGGCCGCGGCAGGAGTCGCGGTGATCGGTGCGGCGGCCTACGGCGCGACGCGCGGCGGCGTCGAGATGAGCGGCTTCGGACGTGGTGCCACGGCTGTCGGACTGGGATCCACCGCTGCCCTTTTCGTGTTCGGCGGATGGGTTGCGGGATACCTGCGCTGGCAGAGCCGTCAGACCGTGCAGGCCCGCATCGACGCCCAGCTCGAGGCCGTCGAGCGCCGGCGGGTGACCGAGCTCTACGACATCGAGCAGGAGCGCCGCCGCATCGCCGCCGACATGCACGACGTCGTCGCCCACTCGTGGGCCGTCGTCGCCGCGCAGAGCGATGGTGCGCGATATGCGTTCCGGGACAACCCTGCTGGTGCGGAGCGGGCCCTCGAGGTCATCGGCGAGACCGCCCGCACCGCCATCACCGACCTGCGCACCATCGTCGCCCAGCTGCGCGATCCCGCCCTCCAGCCGAGCACGCCCGGCTATGCCCAGCAGGCCGAGCTCGAGGAGCGCATGCGCTCGTCCGGGATGGCGCTGGACATCGCCGAGACGGGCCAGCGTGACGAGTCACCGCTCATTGCCCT
Source organism: Knoellia sp. AC549 (assembly GCF_979258975.1). Classification (NCBI taxonomy): domain Bacteria; kingdom Bacillati; phylum Actinomycetota; class Actinomycetes; order Micrococcales; family Intrasporangiaceae; genus Knoellia; species Knoellia sp. AC549. The sequence continues at coordinate 3,084,735 of NZ_OZ409890.1, read as the reverse complement.
CACGGCCCATCGCCTCCTCGGCGAGTCGCTCACCAACGCCCTCAAGCACGGCGACCTCTCGGCGCCCGTTCGCGTCGTCGTCGACTGGACCGACGGCTACCGTCTGAGCGTGACCAACCACATCAGCAGCCGCGAGACGGGCGAACGCTCCGGCCACGGCCTCATCGGCATGGCCGAGCGGACGACGGTGGCGGGCGGCACCTTCTCGGCCGGACGCGAAGGCGACCTCTGGGTCGTCAGGGTGCACATTCCGGTCAGCTCGTCATGACGATCCGCGTCGCCCTCGTCGACGACCAGGCCCTCTTCCGTGCCGGCATCGCCATGGTCGTGGGCAGCCAGGACGACCTCACCGTCGTCGGCGAGGCGGGTGACGGCGACGAGGCTGTCGGCCTCGTCGAGACCTCCCGTCCCGACGTCGTCCTCATGGACGTGCGTATGCCGCGTGTCGACGGTGTCGAGGCGACCCGGCGGATCGTCGGGCGCTTCGGGGACGACGCACCACGCGTGCTCGTCCTCACGACCTTCGACCTCGACGAGCTGGCCGCCGACGCCATCGAGGCGGGGGCCTCGGGGTTCGTGCTCAAGGAGTCACGGCCGGAGTTCCTCCTCGCGGCCAACCGGGCCGTCGCCGACGGGACGCAGGTCGTTGCCGCCGGGGCGACTCGCGCCGTCTTCGAGCGCTTCCGCGAACGCGCCACTGCGACACCGGGTCCGGACTACGAGCGGCTCACCCCGCGGGAGCGCGAGATCCTGCTGCGCGCCGCCCAGGGCCTGTCCAACGCCGAGATCGCCGCCGCCGAGTTCCTCTCCGAGGCGACGGTGAAGACCCATGTCTCCCGCATCCTCGGCAAGCTCGCGCTGCGCGACCGGGTGCAGCTCGTGGTCTATGCCTACGAGCACGGCCTGCTCTAGTCGCGCGGCACCCGACGCGGTCGGTGGATGAACTCGTGGATGGGTCGCAGCTGCGGCAGGGGCGCGACGAACCCCAGCACGCCCTGGTCGACGACGAGTCGCTCCACCCCCTGGGTGGTGAGCTGCTCACAGAGGTCGAGGACGGAGCCGGTCGGGACGCCGAGGACCTGGCTGGCCTCCTCCTCGCTGAAGCCGTTCCCGAGCGCGAACTCGCGCGCCCGCGCGCCGGTGGTGAACGCGAGGAGCGACGGGACGCCGTCGACGACTCCCACGAGGGGTGCCACGTCGGGCAGGGTGCCGCGAGCGACGAAGTACCACTGGTCCAGCTCGAACATCGCCTGCCAGAGGGCGGTCTGGGCATCTAGGTCACTACCGGCCGCCCGCGCGGCGTCGGACAGGGCATCGACGGTGCTGGTGTCCGGTGTCTGGCTCATGCCATGAGCCTACGTGCCGCGCGGCGGCATACACCGGACGATGTATGCCGGTTGGTCCCGTCGCCGGATGTGCTGCGGTCCCAGCGTCCCTAGCGTTGCAACCATGACATCAGAACCGTTGCAGCACAGCCCAGCTCATCCCGTCGTGTCACTGCGAAGGGTGTCGAAGATCTATGGCGAGGGCACTGGCAGGGTGGCCGCCCTCGACGAGGTCACCGTCGACATCCACCGCGGTGGGTTCACCGCCATCATGGGACCGTCCGGCTCCGGGAAGTCGACGTTCATGAACGTGGCAGCCGGTCTCGACGATGCGACCAGTGGTGAGGTCATGCTCGCCGGGGCCGCGCTCACCCATCTCGGTGACGACGCTCGGACGACGTTGCGCCGCAGTGAGGTCGGCTTCATCTTCCAGGCCTTCAACCTCGTGCCAACCCTGTCGGCACACGAGAACGTCCTGCTTCCGTTCGAGCTCGCAGGCCGACGCATCGACACCGAGCAGCAGTCCTGGATCGACCACCTCATCGGCACCCTCGGCCTCGCCGACCGCATCACCCACCGACCGAGCGAGCTCTCCGGTGGGCAGCAGCAGCGGGTCGCCATCGCGCGAGCGCTGGCCTCGCGCCCCGCGGTGATCTTTGCCGACGAGCCGACAGGCAACCTCGACTCACGCAGCTCCCGCGAGGTGCTGACGCTGCTGCGCACCGCGGCTCGCGAGTACGGCCAGACCATCGCCATGGTGAGCCACGACCCCGTCGCTGCGTCCTATGCCGACCGCATCCTCGTCATTGCCGACGGACGCCTCGTCGGTGACCACGGCGCCCTGTCGCCACAACAGATCTCGGACCTCCTCATCGGCTTCGAGGTCGGTGCTGCATGAGGCGCAACCTCACTCTCGGCAGCCTGCGTGAGCTCGGGACGGTCGGTCTGGTGGCCGGGTTGTGCGGGTCGTATGCCGCCACGCTCATCATGACGTCGTCGATCCTCATGACGATGAGCGAGGAGTCCGGCGGCTCGGTGGGGCTGCTGCTCGGCATCGTCGCCGGGGTCTTCATCCTCATCGCGCTCTATGTCGGCGCGGTCGTCATCGTGGGCGCGGTCGACACCGTCGTCTCGGGCCGCCTGCGGCACATCGCGCTTCTGCGCCTGCTCGGGGCGCGCGGTCGCCAGCTCCGCACCTCTGTGATGCGTGGCACCGCCACCGTCGGCGCGATCGGCGCCCTGGCCGGCATCGTCGTCGGGACGCTCCTGACCCACGTGGTGCGAGCAGTGCTCGTGGCCCGCGACACGCTCCCCTCTGCCGACTACGCCTGGGTGGATCCGCAGCTGGCCGCGGCGTTCGCGGCCATCACGGTCGCCGCGACCATCGCCGGCTGGATGGGGTCGCGAGGCGTGCTCCGCGTGACGCCTGCCGCCGCGCTCGCCGGGACAGCGGCCCACACGCCGGCGCCTCGCACCTCGTCGCTCTGGCGGGCTGTCCTGGCCGGGACCGGGGTCGTCGGCGGGCTGCTCGTCCTTGTTCTGGGCGCCCTCCTCGGTGAGTCCAACCCCGGCGTCGCGTTCGTCCTCGCCTTCCTCGGTGCGGCAGGGTCGGGCACCGGCCTGCTCATCGGTGCCCGGTTCGTCATCCCTCGCGTGGTCGCCGCCTTCAGCCGGGTCCTCGGCAAGGACCCGGCCAGTGTCGTGGCGCGGCGCAACGCCCTGCTCGACCCGCTGCGCACCACCCGCTCGACGATGGGGCTCGTCATCGGCGTCACCCTCGTCACGACCTTCGCCTCCGGGATGTCGGCGCTACGCGCCTCCGTGAACTCGTGGGAGATGGACCCGGCCCAGGCGGCCCAGGCAGACCAGGCCCTGGCTGTGACGTCGGCGATCCTCATCTGCATCATCGTCATCTCGGCGATCGTCGCGGCCGTCGGCTTCGTCAGCACGATGTCGCTCACCGTCATCCAGCGTCACCGCGAGATCGGGCTCCTGCGCTCGCTCGGCTTCACCCGCCAGCAGGTCCGCATGATGATCACCAAGGAGTCCATCGCACTGTCGGCCTCCGCCGTGCTCCTCGGGATCGGGCTCGGCATCCTCTACGGCACGGCCGGCGCGCAGTCGCTCGTCGGCGTCGAGACCGAGGGCATCGTCTCCGGCGTGCCCGTCGGGACCCTGCTCGTCATCGCCGCTGCTGGAGCGCTGCTCGTCCTCGTCGCGTCACAGCGTCCGGCCCGGCGCGCCATCGCCATCGCCCCCGTCGAGGCGCTCCGCATCGAGAAGCTGACGTGGGCACGGCTTGACCATTCCGTTGACGGTGATGGCCGGACCCCTGCCCCGGGTCAGGTCGGGCTCTTTGCCTCGCCAGAAGTGCTGTCCGGACCAGGAGCCCCGTCCGAACCGTCACCGGTGGGGTGGTTCCTTCGCCAGCGCTCCTCGGCGGCGGCGATGCCCGCGTCGGCTCCCTTGTCGATGACCTTGTCCTTGAGCGTGCCACTGGCGTCCTCGAAGACCGCCGTCACCGTGGTTCCCGTCCCGGCGATGACGGCTCCGAGGCCGCCCGAGGCAGCCGTCGCGAGCTCGTCCGACGTGATGTTGCCCTTCTCACCCATGGTCACCCTCCAGTGTCCGTCCGGATCTCATGATTAGGCCCGCCCGGGGGGCATGGCGCAATGGCCTTCCGGGGTGGCGCAGGGGGGACTGTTCGGGCCATGGTCCGGCACCTGCCACGGCCCTAGCGTCGACCGCACGCGGTGGCACCTCCGCCGTGCGCGTGAGGAGGCGGTGATGTCCTTCAGGTTCGGTGTGGAGCACGAGTACCGGCTGTGGGCGGGCACACGACCGGTCGACTTCCGCCAGCTCCTGCCACACGTGGCCGTCGGCCTGGCGACTCTCGATCCAGGTGACCCACGAGCCCGGCGGCTGCCCTCGGCGGTCGCCCTGACGGCTGACGGGTGGGAGGCCGAGCTGGCCACCCCACCGCTGCCGATGGCCCCCGACCTGCCGCAGCGGATTGACTCCCTCCTCCGTCGGGAGCGCACCGAGCTGGCTCGCGCCTGCGGGAACCACGGCGTGACGTCCGTAACCGGTTTCTCGACGCACCTCAACATCTCGACACCGGACCACCTCGTCGTGCGCACCGGTCGCCGTCTCGTCGACACCTGTGTCGGGGCCCTGGCGGACGCCGTCGAGCCGACAGGCTCCTCGGGCATCTTCGTCCGCCCCCGCCGCGGTCGGCTCGAGGTGGGGACCGAGTACCTCGAGGGCAGATGGCTCGAGGTTGGCACGGTCCTGCTCACCGCCTGCGTCTCGGGCCTGCTCGCAGGGCCCGCACCCGTGGTCCACCGGCCCACCGTCGTGCGTTCGCGGGAGAAGTTCGGCTGGTACGTCGCCGAGCCACCGCGGCTCCAGCTCGGGCAGGTCTGGTCGTGGGCTCGGCCCTTCGCCCTCGCCCATGGACTTCCTGTGCGAGACCTCGACGCCCTGGCGGTCGGAGACCTGCCACTTCGACGCGCAGGTGACGACGACCCCTCGTCGGTCAGCCTCGGCTCCGAGCCCGGTGACGTGGGGCAGACCGACATCGCAGCGAGGCGGCGACCCGGCGGGGTCCAGGCCCAGACGGAGTGGTTGACGTGGGACTGGGTCGTGTGGAGGTTCCAGACCCCCTCGGGACTGACCTGTCGAGCCTGCGTACCTGCTGCAGAGGAGGTCGCCTTCCTCCGACGACTCGACGCCGGCGTGCATGACGGCACCGTGGACCGCTTGTTCCGCTCACGCCGACGACGACGTCTGGTGGTCCACGCCCAGCTGGACCCGACCGGGCTCGAGTCGTGGTGGCACGAGCTGCGCCCGGGAGCACTGGTCCCGGCCGAGCGGCGGGTCACTGATGGAGCGGTGCCCCGTGTCTCCCGGCGGCAAGGTCGCCGGGACCTGAGGATGAGCCGAGCGAGCGCAGCATGACCTGGCAGGAGAGCCGCGTTCCGACCACAGCCCTGGCCAGTGCGCGCAGGATCGCCCACAGCGACGACGCGAAGTCGCGCTCCGACGACGTGTCCAGCCTTCGTCACAGGCCCCGACCTCGCCCCCGCCCCCGATGGCTCGTTCCCGCCGGGATAGCCACCGCCGCAGTCCTCCTGGGCGGTGGCGCGGCAGCGGCGGTGATGATGCAGGACGGCTCGACCCAGGCCGATCAGCCCAGGCCTGCGGTCCCGACAGGCGCCACCAGCGGTGCGACCCCGGCCATCGCTCCGGCGACCACTGCGGCCGCCTCCCCCGGGACCGTCACTCCGTCCGCTTCACCGTCAGCGCCCGCCACGACCTCGTTGCTCTTCACCTCGACCGGCGTGGCGGTGTCCACCGTGGGGAACCGCGCTCCCACCCGCCAACAACGCTCGTACCAGATCGACTGCCGCACCGGGTCCTGCTCGGTCTACAGCCCCATCGGGAAGTCCACCGTCGTGCTCACGCCCGCCGGCCCCGGCCGGTGGAGCATCCCGGCGGTGCCCCCTCCCACCGACCCGTGCGACAAGACCCTGTTCGGTGTGCGCCGGGCTGCCGTGACCATGACGCTGACCGACACCACGGTGCAGATCGTGTCCAACTTCGCCGGCTACAGGCTGCAGGGGAACGGCTGCTTCGTGAACAACCCGAAGTCCACGTACACCTACACCGGCGACCGGAAGCCCGCCTGACGATCACGGGCTGAGGGAGACGTCAACCTCTCGAGGTACTGTGCCGCGGCGTCGGAGACGATGCCCTGACGCTTCGACGTCGTCGGCAGAGGTCTTCACCGGAGCCACCGGCCCGAAGATCTCCTCCCCTCGCCACCAGTCAGGACCGGCCCTGGGCCGTGTCGGCACCGGGCCTCGCCGGCCGTCACGAGGAACACGTCCAGGCCGCTGATGGTCGCTACCATCGGGGACGACCGAGCCGAACCCTAGGAGACACGTGTCGATCTGGAGTGACCTGACCGCCCGTTCACTGGCCGAGCTGCGCTCAGCGCCTGAGACGTACCGGCCCACAAACTTCTGGGGGCCCGGTCTCGACCAGCTTCTCGGCGACATGTCGGGAAGTGGGCTCGAGACCTTCAAGACGTGGCCGACGTCGCGGGTCTGGTTCTATCCCGTCTATGGCAACGGCTACAGCAACGCCACCATCGCAGACGTCTTCGACACCGCTCGTAGCGTCAACCCCCATGCGACGCAACCGTTCCTCGCCGGCGGGCTCAACGGCTCGCTCGACGCGCGCCGTGACCACGACGTCGCCAGCGCTGCCTGGGACCAGGCGCGGTGGCCGTTCGACCTCGGCAACCATGGCGAGAGCAAGGTCGGCAAGCCACCCCAGGCCTATCGCCTCAACCCGGTCAACCAGGACGTCGCCTTCGGGCGGGCGTACCTGAACTACCTCCTGTGTCTCAGTGCCCTGTCGCGGCACGTGGATGCGCCACCGCGCAGCTTCCTCGAGATCGGTGGAGGGTTCGGCGTCCTCGGAGAGATCCTGCTCTCGAGGGATCCCGCCACCCGCTACGTCGACATCGACATCCCCCCGCTGCTGACCGTCGCGTCCTACTACCTCACCGAGCTCTTCGGAGCGGACCGCATCGCCACCTACGACGAGTCCATCCCCACCCACGGGTCGATCACGTCGACCGGGTCGGCCGTTCTGCCCAACTATCGGCTCGGCGACCTCCAGGACACCTTCGAGGTCTTCGTCAACTCGTACTCGTTCCAGGAGATGGAGCCCGACGTCGTCGACAGCTACATCGGGCAGGTGTGCGACCGGGGCATCACCTGGGCGGTCTCGCTCAACTCGCGTGACGGCAAGCCGCGCGCCGCGCAGTCCGGGGAGTGGGGCGCGCTCGAACCCGTGCGCTCGGCCGACATCGCCGAGATGTTCGGGCGACGGGGTCTGCGCGTCGTCGGCACCTATGACGCTCCCCTGGTCCGCTCGGCCGGCCAGCTGCTCATCATGCGCCGGGACTGAGGCGCGGGCCTGCGGCCACCGCCAACGCCGGATCCGTCAGGGGTTGAGAGAGACGTAGGTCGTCTCGAGGTACTCGTGGATGCCCTCGAAACCTCCCTCGCGCCCGAAGCCCGAGTGCTTGACCCCACCGAAGGGGGCAGCCGCGTTGGAGACGATCCCGGTGTTGATGCCGACCATCCCGAACTCCAGGGCCTCGCTGATGCGCAGGACCCGGCCGAGGTCGCGGGTGTAGGCATAGGCCACGAGGCCGTACTCCGTGGAGTTCGCGAGCCGGACGGCCTCGGCGTCATCGGCGAAGGTCGTGACCGGCGCGACCGGACCGAAGATCTCCTCGCCCAGGACGCGGGCGTCGGCGGGCACGTCGACCAGCACGGTGGGCGCATAGAAGTGACCCCGGCCAGCAAGCTTCTCCCCACCGGTGAGCACGCGGGCTCCTCGGTCGACGGCGTCGCGCACGAGCTCGTCGACGCCCTCACGCGCCTTGTCGGTGATGAGCGGACCGACCTCGACACCTGTCTTGGTGCCCTTGCCGACGGTGAGTGCGGCCATCCGGCGGGCCAGGGCAGCCGAGAAGTCGTCAGCCACGGACTCGTGCACCAGGAACCGGTTGGCCGACGTGCAGGCCTCGCCGATGTTGCGCATCTTCGCCAGCATCGCCCCCTCGACTGCGGCGTCGAGATCGGCGTCCTCGAAGACGACGAACGGTGCGTTGCCGCCCAGCTCCATCGACACCCGCAGGAGCTGCTCCGCCGACTGCTCGACGAGCATCCGGCCGACAGCGGTCGAGCCGGTGAAGGTCAGCTTGCGCAGGCGCGGATCACGGATGATCGGCTCCGACACCACCGCCGTGTCGGCCGTCGTCACGACGTTGAGCACGCCGGCCGGCAGACCTGCCTCCTCGAGCACCGCCGCGAGCGCGAGCATGGACAGCGGCGTCTCGTGGGCCGGCTTGACCACCATCGTGCAGCCGGCCGCGATGGCGGGCCCGATCTTGCGCGTCCCCATGGCGAGCGGGAAGTTCCACGGGGTGATCATGAACGTGGGCCCGACCGGCTTCTGGAGCGTGAGGAGACGGGACCCGCCAGCCGGGTTGACGGCATACCGGCCGTGGATCCGCACGGCCTCCTCGCTGAACCACCGGAAGAACTCCGCGCCGTAGGCCACCTCACCACGTGACTCGGCGAGCGGCTTGCCCATCTCGAGGGTCATCAACATCGCGAACTCGTCAGCGCGGGCCGTGAGCAGCTCGAACGCGCGCCGCAGGATCTCGCCGCGGACCCTGGGCGCTGTCGCCGCCCAGTCCGCCTGCGCCGCAACCGCTGCGTCGAGTGCTGCGGTCCCGTCGGCCATCGTGCCGTTGGCCACCTCGGTGAGCACCGACCCGGTCGCCGGGTCCGTCACGGGGAAGGTCGTGCCGCTGAGCGAGTCGCGCCACTGCCCGCCGATGAACAGCTGGGTGGGCACGGAGGAGAGGACGGACTTCTGGGTCACGGCGGCCATGTCTCGACCTTAGTCATGCCTTCTGTCCGGAGAACACCTTCCGCATCAGCGCCTGCCAGGACGCAGCGCGATAGTAGGGCCGCGTCCAGCCGTCGTCCTCGGCCAGGTGTCCGGGCTCCTGCCTCGCACCGGTCACCATCTCGCGCCGCTCGACCCAGGACCGGAAGACGAAGTGCATGAAGAGGCGGTGGTACTCGGTGAGGTAGATGTCGGCGACTCGGCGGATGGCTGCCCGGGACGACGCCGGCCCCCTGCCACCGCCACGCAGGACGAGGGTGTTCTCCTCGTTGGACACGGTGGAGGCCCTGCTGTAGTTCGCCGAGCCCGTGACGACGACGGGGTCGGTCCCGAACGGGTCGATGAGGATGATCTTGGTGTGCACGTACTTCACGTGCGTGTTGAAGCCGGTCAGCGCCTCCCCGGCCCACTGCGCGAGGCCACCACCGGTGAGGTGGGCACCGGTCGAGATGCGCACGTTGGGGTCGGTGCGAGGCACGGCCTGCTCCCTGGGCGGCCACTTGTCAAGCAGCACCGTGCGCACCGTGCCGGGCTTCGCCGTGCGCAGCGTGTCGCGGAAGAGCTCGTTCAGCCCGAAGGCACCCGTGATGTGCGCACTCACCTCGCCGTGGTCGAAGACGTTCGCGAACCACTGCAGGACGGACGAGCTCGTATGCCGTGGCGCGAGCACGACGCTCGCTCCCCGTTTCGGTGGAGTCACCTCCACGGCCGGGTTGTCCCGCTCGTGGGCGTCGCGCAGCTCGGCCGTCGTCTCGCCCGCCTCGAGCCGCTCCCACTCGTCGAGGAACTGCTGCGCCACCACGGGGTCGTGGATGACGTGACCGACGTTGGAGTGACCGAAGATCGCGCCCTGCGTGAGGTTCGTCGACCCGGTCCACACGGCAACCGGTCGGCCACCGTCGAGCAGGACGAGGAACTTGTGGTGGTGCAGGGCAGACACGTTGTCGGCGTCGCGCCACCGGATGGTGCCGCCGTTGCTCACACCATGGCGTCGAGCTGCTGCACGGGCCTGGGTCGAGGTCGTGTCGGCGCCGCCGTCACCGTCCCGGTCGCGCCCGTGCACGACGAGGGCGACGTCGGCGCCCCGGTCGCGGGCGGCGGCCAACGCTGTGAGACCCGTCCCCCAGGTGAACTCGTAGAACGCGCCACGCAGGCCGAAACCCGCCCCGGTCGCCCGCTCGCAGAAGGCCACGAACGCCTCCCCGAGCCCTCGGGACAGCCAGACCATCGCTGGCGACTGCTCGGCCTCGTCCCTGCTCGGGACGTAGCCGGCGAATCGCTTGGCGAAGGCCTGCGACCCCGCCACCCCGCGGTTGAAGAACACCCCGTGCACGCCGTCGTCCTCGACCTCGGTCCGCACCCTCACCGACGCGGTCGCGAGCTGCGTCGGTGCGGAGGTCGGTGCGCCCAGCGCCATCACGGCATACCGGTAGGACCGTCCCGGCTTGGCCGTGTAGTCACCCCACTGGAAGCCCTGGATGGGATGCTCCCGCGTCGACCAGTCACTGCCGGGAGGTGGGTCGGGCACGACGGAGGCGAAGGTCTTCATCCCCCGCAGCCACACCGTCTCGCCACCGCTCTCCCGGCGCTGGATGGCGAACCCGAGGCAACCGGTCGGATCAGCGAGGTCCCATCCGAGAAGCACGGTGTGCGTGCCGGCCACGGCGTGCAGGGTCAGGGTCGAGGTCTCCACGTGGGAGCGCATGAGACCACGCTAGGGGCACGGGGACCCGTCCGCCAGAGCCATGACGTCCGGCATGGCGAGATCTGCCGACAGGATCAGGCCCCAGCCGCCGGCCGCCGGCTCCGCGCACGCTTCGCAGCCTTGGGCAGCGTCCCGGCCCTGGGTGGCGCCGTGGAGTCGCGCACGACGAGCTCGGTGGTCAGCGTCACGGCTCGGGGCTCGGTGGTGCGGCCGGCCCGACGGTCCGCCATCGCCTCGACGAGCATCGACGCCGCGAGGCGCCCCTTCTCGGTGACGTCCTGACGGACGGTCGTGAGCTGGGGGCGCAGCCGGGTCGCGAGGGGGTTGTCGTCGAAGCCGACGACGGACAGCTGGTCCGGGACCGAGATGCCGGCGTCGTGCGCGTCGAGCAGCACCCCGGCGGCCATGGCGTCCGAGAACGCAAGGACGGCGGTCGTGTCGGGCTGGGCCTCGAGGATGGCCTTCAGGGCGCCCCGACCACCGGCGGTGGAGTCGATGGGCTCCTGCAGGATGACCGGTTCGATCCCGGCCTCGGTCAGCACCTCGGTCCACCCGGCCAGCCTCTCGGTCGAGGCGTAGCCCTGGCCCTTGGCCGACGACGACTCCACGATGCCGAAGGGCGGCACACCGGTCTTGCCGATGAGCGCGACCCTGGTGTGCCCCAGGTCGACGACGTGCTGCGCGGCCGCCCGCGCCCCCGAGCGGTCCTCGACGTTGACGCTCGAGAAGCCCCGGGTGTTGGGCTGGTCGACGAGCACGAGCGGCAGCTTGCGACGCTCGACCTGCTCGCGGGCCCCGGACTCGGGGTCGCAGTTGTAGACGATGACACCGTCCATCGCCACGTCCCGAGCGGGCATGACGTCGCCCGACGGCTCGCTCGAGAGGAGCGTCAGAGCGATGCCCCGGGGCGAGAGCGTGGCGGCGATCGAGCTGAAGAAGGCCGCAGCGACCTCGTCGGTGAACGCCTCGGCCGGACTGTTGGACAGCAGCACCCCCACCGACCCGGTCGAGCCTCGCGCCAGGGCGCGCGCCGAGGGGTCGGGGCCGGTGTAGCCGAGCTCCTCGGCCGCCTTGAGGACCTTGTCGCGCAGCGCAGCGGACAGCTGGTCGGGGCGCGAGAACGCGTTGGAGACCGTCATCCGACTCACGCCGACCCGGTCGGCGACGGTCTGGAGGGTCACCCTGCCCACGCCCACCTCGCTCTCGTCGAGCCGGTCGGCCCGCACGGGTGACGCTAGCGCGTCCCTCCGGAGGTCGGACAGGCGCAGGGTCAGCGTGTCGCTGCCTGCCGGTAGCCGCAGGGCTCCACGGCGCGAGCACCGCGGTAGAGCAGCCCGGCCACGCGTGCGCGCAGCGCAGCGGAGCCACGGAAGGTGGGGCTCGTGGTCGCCCGCTTCCCGCGGAGCGGCGCTGCCGGGGTGGAGTCGACGACGCGGCCGCCCTCGAAGTGGCGACGGGTGGCCCTGTCGGCCGTGATCGAGGCGAGTGGCAGGTGGTCCATGGTGCGCTCCTTCGTCGTTTCTGTACCGCTACAGTAACGCCGCGTTCTGTACCGGTCAAGGAGCCATGCGAGGATTCCCCCATGAACGAGATCGAGACCCTGCGCGACCTCGATGCCGCGCTCGAGGGCGGCGCACCCCTGACCGGTCGGCGCCTGCAGGACCTCGACCTCCGCGACCACGAGACCCGCCTGCTCTCCCGCACCGACCTCGACGGGGTCGTCGTCCTCGGCGGGCGGCTCTCCCCCGAGCTCGACCATCACCTGCGCCTGCACGGCGCGCTCGTCTTCCCGACGGATCCCGGCGCCCCGGTCAACCCCTACCGCGCCAGCCTCTACCAACCGCACGAGCTCTACGCCGGCCTGGCCGAGCACGGCTACGAGCAGACTCCGGACGCCCGCGCCTACCACTGGTCGCGTGACGCCGACCTCCACCACGACGTCTTCGTCACGCTCCTGCGAGCCATCCACGACGACTCCGTCAGCGACGCCCTCACCGAGTTCGTCGGCGACGTCCCTGTCGTCGGGGTCATGGGCGGACACGCGCTGACGCGCGACAGCGAGGCGTATGCCGGTGCGGCCCGTCTCGGACACAGCCTCGCGTCCTCGGGTCTCGTCGTCGCCACCGGAGGCGGCCCCGGCGCGATGGAGGCCGCCAACCTCGGCGCCCTCTGCCCGTCGAACGAGGTCGTGAGCGAGGCACTCGAGCGGCTGGCCGGCATACCCTCGTTCCGTCCGTCGATCGAGGCCTGGGCGGAGCTGGCCCTCGAGGTGTATGACGACGTCCTGGCCGTTCCCTTGCGGGACAGCGCGGTTCGCTCCATCGGCATCCCTACGTGGTTCTACGGCCACGAGCCGCCCAACGTGTTCTGCAACGGCATCGCGAAGTACTTCAGCAACGCCGTCCGCGAGGACGGACTGCTCGCGCGCTCCACTGCCGGCCTCATCGTCCTCCACGGCGCGGCGGGGACGGTGCAGGAGATCTTCCAGTCGATCACTCCCCTCTACTACGCCGAGGCCGAGCGGACGCTCGCGCCGCTCGTGCTCGTCGGCGTGGACCACTGGTCGCGCGAGGTGCCGGTGTGGGACGTCATCCGGGCGCTGAGCCGCGAGCGGGGCATGGGTCAGGTGGTGCACCTCGTCGACAGCACCGACGAGGCCGCGGAGCTCGTGCTCAGCTCGCGCGCGTGAAGAGGACGATCCCGAGACACATCTCGTCGGTGGTGCCCTCACCCCACGCGACGTAGCGCTCCTTGGTCCCCTCGTAGGCCGGGAGGACGTCACGCATCGCCTGGTCGTGCGTGCACGTCACCGTGACCGTGTCACCCTGCTTCACCGGCTGTGGCTTCGGGAGCGGGATCGCGCCCTGGTCGTCGAAGTTCCACACCGGGATGTCGAGCACTCGCCTCGCCTGCGGGGTGCCCTTGTTGACGTCGACGGTGATGGACTTGCCGAGCAGGTGCATGTGGCCGGAGACGGCCCGGATCTGACCCGGTTGCGTGATGGGGCGGGTGCACGACTGCGTGGGGCCGGGCTTCAGCTCACCGCAGAGGAGGTGCAGCAGGTCGGCAGTCGCGACCTGCTCGCCGAAGCGCGAGCGGATGTCGGCGACGGCAGGGGTGCGCGAGCAGAGCTCGCCGGGTGTCCCCTTGCGGCACGGCAGCTCGACGGGTGCGGGCAGGAGCATCGTCTCGAGCGGCGTCTTGTGACCGGCACTGGCCGGCGTCAGCCGTAGCCGGGCCCTGCTCTGGTCGGCGCCACCACCGGCGAGGAGGTTGTAGTGCATCTGGATGACGACGCGCGAGCCCTTGGCGAGAGGGATGCCGATGTCGTCGGCCATGACCCGCTCGCCGCCACCGGGCGCCCACGCGCCGACCCACTCGGCGTTGTCGAGCTGGGCGGCGGGCCCGCCGCCGATGCCGGAGCCGCCGAAGCAGGTCCAGCCCTGCTCCGCGTCCTCGGCGTCCTTGGCCTCCGCGGCGGCGACGTTGTCCGGGTCGACCTTGAAGAGGATGACGTGGTGCACCGCCGCCGGGTTGTCCGGCATGACCTTGACGCCGCTGACGATCATGTCCTGGGCGAACTTCGGGTCGGCGAGGAAGCAGCGGTAGTCGTCGGTGCCCGTGCCGAACGGCGCCTTGGGGGTGTACTTCGCCGCCATCGAAAGCTCCTGGAAGCTCTCACCGGTGCGCAGGGCGACGTCCGGCGGCTCCGGCTTGGCCTTGGCCGCCGCCGCCGCCGACGGCGAGGCCGCGTGGCTTGAGCTGGCGTGCGAGTCCTCACCGCGGAGGTTCTCGGGCAGGACACCGCCGCAGGCAGAGAGTGTGAGGGCGGCGACGATGCCGACCGCGACGGTACGCAGGCGCATTACCCCAGAGTAGTCGCGCAGCGCCCGTCCGCCCAGCGAACCGCGAACGAGATGGTGGGCGGACGGCATACCCTTGCCTGTTCGTCCAGCGAGCTGCGTCAGGGAGTCGCGGCAGCGAGCTGGCCGCAGGCGCCGTCGATGTCGGAGCCACGGGTGTCACGGACCGTCGTCGGGATGCCGTGCGCGCGCAGCCGCTCGACGAACTGCTGCTCGACGCCACGACGCGACGCCGTCCACTTGGAGCCCGGCGTCGGGTTGAGCGGGATGGGGTTGACGTGGACCCAGCCCTTGCCACGCGCGGTGAGCTTCTTGCCGAGGAGGTCGGCGCGCCAGGCCTGGTCGTTCATGTCCTTGATGAGGGCGTACTCGATGCTCACCCGGCGGCCGGTCGCCTCGAAGTAGCGGTAGGCCGCGTCGATCGCCTCGTCGACCTTCCACCGGGTGTTGATGGGCACGAGCTCGTCGCGCAGCTCGTCGTCGGGGGCGTGCAGCGACAAGGCGAGCGTGACGGGGATGCCCTCCGCGGCGAGCTTGTCGATGGCCGGCACGAGCCCGACCGTCGACATCGTGATGCCGCGAGCCGACATGCCCAGGCCGTCAGGGGTCGGGTCGGTGAGGCGGCGGATCGCGCCGATGGCGGCCTTGTAGTTGGCCAGCGCCTCGCCCATGCCCATGAACACGACGTTGCTGACCCGCTCGGGTCCGCCGGGCGCTGTCGACGCGTCGGCGTCCTCGTCGGTCTCGTCGCCCAGGCCCGCCTCGGCCGGGTGGGTCGCGCCCAGGGCCGGGAGCGCGCCGTGGCGCAGCTTGCGGTTGGCGTCGACGACCTGCTCGACGATCTCGGCGGCCGACATGTTGCGGGTGAGCCCGGCCTGGCCGGTGGCGCAGAAGGGGCAGTTCATGCCACAGCCCGCCTGGCTCGAGATGCAGATCGTCACCCGCCTGGGGTAGCGCATGAGCACCGACTCGACGAGGGCGCCGTCGTGCAGGCGCCACACCGACTTGAGGGTCGCGCCGCGGTCGGCCTCGAGGGTGCGCACCGGCGTGAGCAGGGTCGGCAGGAGGTCCGCGACGAGCTGGTCGCGCACGGCCTTGGGCAGGTCGGTCATGTCCTCGGGGGACTCCACGAGCCGCTCGAAGTAGTGCGTCGACAGCTGCTTGGCCCGGAACCCCTTGTGCCCCAGCTCCTCGACGGCCGCCTTGCGCTCGGTCGGCGAGAGGTCGGCCAGGTGACGCGGCGGCTTGCCGCGACGGGGCGCGGTGAAGGTCAGCTGACCGGGCACCGGAGGGCCGACGGTGGGTTCAGGAAGAGAAGTCATCGGCTCCATTGTCCCACTCCCCCGCGGACCTCGACGCAGCCGCGATCAGGGGTTGGCCCAGAGGAGCAGCGCCCAGACGACGGGGATGCAGAGGACGAGCGAGTCCAGCCGGTCCATGATGCCGCCGTGACCCGGCAGCAGGGCACCCATGTCCTTGATGCCGAGGTCGCGCTTGATGCTCGACTCGATGAG
The DNA here is from genome assembly GCF_979258975.1 of Knoellia sp. AC549. Taxonomy (NCBI): domain Bacteria; kingdom Bacillati; phylum Actinomycetota; class Actinomycetes; order Micrococcales; family Intrasporangiaceae; genus Knoellia; species Knoellia sp. AC549. Next base: position 3,068,828 of record NZ_OZ409890.1, on the reverse strand, counting down.
GTCGCCGACCGTGGCGGCAGCAGCGACGACGACGCCGATCACCGCGCCCTTCCACCACGGGCCGTCGAGCAGGAGCGCCAGGCTGACGGCCCCGACGGTCGCGCACGAGAAGACCGATCCGGCGAAGCCCTCCCAGGACTTCTTGGGCGAGAGCGAGGGCGCCATGGGGTGCTTGCCGAGGAAGACGCCGAACGCGTAGCCGCCGATGTCGGAGAACGCCACGACGAGGATGAAGTAGACGATGCGCAGGTGGCCGTCGTCGGCCGCGAGGAGCAGTGCCGCGAACCCGCCGAGGAAGCACGGGTAGAGCGCGATGAAGAGCGAGCCGGCGATGTCGCGGATGGCACCCTCGAGCCCGTCGGCGACGCGCCAGACGAGCACCCCGACACAGGTGAGGCCGAAGGTCAAGATGAGGGCCTCCGCCCCCCGGAAGTAGGCAGCGAGCACCATCGAGACGGCACCGATGACGACGGGGACGAGCGGCGCGTCGATGCCGACCTGGCGCACCGCGCGTCGCATCTCCCAGGCGCCGATCACCATGGCCGCGACGAGGATGACGAGGAACGCCTCGCGCCGGATGGCCAGCGAGGCGATGATCAGGACCGCCAGCCCGACGCCCACGCCGATGGCCGCGGGCAGGTTGCGCCCCGCCTTGGTCCGTGAGCGGGTGCCGGCCGGGGCGCTCGGAGGGCTCGGAGGGCTCGGAGGGCTCGGAGGGCTCGCGGGGAAGTCGCTCATCAGGAGCCCGTGCGTTCGAGGTCAGACCTCGAGCAGCTCGGCCTCCTTGCCCTTGAGCACCTCGTCGATGCTGTCGACGTACTTCTTCGTCGTGGACTCGAGTTCCTTCTCGGCGCGGGAGCCCTCGTCCTCGCCGACGTCGCCGTCCTTGACGAGCTTCTCGATGCTCTCCTTGGCGGTGCGCCGGATGTTGCGAATCGCCACCTTGGCGTCCTCGCCCAGGCCGCGGGCCATCTTGATGTACTCGCGACGACGCTCCTCGGTGAGCTGCGGCAGGATGCACCGGATGATGTTGCCGTCGTTGGACGGGTTCACCCCGAGGTCGGCGTCACGCAGGGCCTTCTCGATGTTGGCCATGGAGCCCTTGTCGAACGGGGAGATGAGGATCGTGCGCGCCTCGGGCGTCTGGAAGGACGCGAGCTGCTGGAGCGGGGTCGGCGCACCGTAGTAGTCGACGATCACCTTGTTGAACATGCTGGGGTGGGCCCGACCGGTGCGGATGCCGGCGAAGTTGTCCTTGGCCACCTCGACGGCCTTCTCCATCTTTTCCTCGGCCTCGAGCAGGGTGTCGTCGATCATGCGGTCGGGTCTCCTTCGGTATGCCGCGCCGCTGCGGTCGTGCGGCAGGGTCCAGTCTGTCAAACAATCGCCGTGAGGCCAGTCAGCTCCGGCTCAAGGCGTGACGAGCGTGCCGATGCGCTCGCCCTGGATGGCCCGGGTGATGTTGCCCTCGCCCTCCATGCCGAAGACCACCATCGGCAGGCCGTTCTCCATGCAGAGGCTGAACGCGGCCGCGTCGACGACCCTGAGGCCGTTGCGCAGCGCCTCGCCGTAGGTCACGGTGTCGAGCTTGCGGGCGGCCGGGTTGGTGCGCGGGTCCGAGTCGTAGACGCCGTCGACGCCGCTCTTGGACATGAGGACCATGTCGCAGTGGCACTCCAGGGCACGCTGGGCGCTGACCGTGTCGGTGGAGAAGTACGGCATACCGGCTCCCGCACCGAAGATCACCGCACGCCCCTTCTCGAGGTGGCGGATCGCGCGACGCGGGATGTAGGGCTCGGCGACCTGACCCATCGTGATGGCGGTCTGCACCCGCGTGTCGATGCCCTCCTTCTCGAGGAAGTCCTGCAGCGCGAGGCAGTTCATGACCGTGCCCAGCATGCCGATGTAGTCGGCGCGGGAGCGGTCCATGCCCTTCTGCTGGAGCTCTGCCCCGCGGAAGAAGTTGCCACCACCGACGACGATGGCGACCTGCGTCCCCTCGTTGATGGCGACGGCGATCTGCTTGGCGATGCCGCGCACCACCTCGGGGTCGACCCCGATGCTGCCGCCCCCGAACACCTCTCCGCTGAGCTTGAGCAGGACCCGTCGAGCGCGGCCCCCGGTGCTGGTGGGAGCGGGCTGGGTCTGGACGTCAGTGGTCACCGTGCCTCCTCGGCAGTGTCTTCTGGCGGTGCCCCGAATCCTCGCACACGGCGGCGCGGGTGCGGCAACTCGACGGCGGAGGCAGCGTAGCGTCAGTCCCATGGGGCAGCTTCGAGCCACTGGTGGGGGTGGGCCGTCGGTGGCCACGCTCGCCTCGACGTTCGTCGCTCGTGGCCTTCCGTGGGTGCTCTGCGCCGCGGTCCTGGGGTCCTACCTCGAGGGGAACGGCACCGCGCTCGGCGACCTGGGCCGGTATGCCGTCTACCTCGCGGCAGCGGTGGCGCTGCCCGGCGTGCTCATCCTGCGCCTGCTCGTCCCGTCGCGGGGTCCCTGGGTGGAGGACCTCGCCCTGGGCGCGGCCGTGGGCATGGTGGCCCAGCTCGCCCTGCTTGCGCTCGTGGTCGGCCTCGGGCTCGGTGGAGGGCGGCTCACCTGGCTGCGCTGGTGGCCGGCCCTGGTGGTGCTGCCCGTGCTCCTCGTTCCTCGACTGAGGCGCCAGTGCCTGTCCACCGGGTCGGCGGCGGCTCGTGCCGACCAGGCACCGGGATGGTGGCACTGGGGCGTCGCCGGGGCCTGTCTGGTGGCGGGTGCCGGCGCGATCCGTGCCTTCCTCGAGTTCCCGTTGCCTCCCGGTGAGGGTGTGTACTACGTGGACCTCCCCTGGCACCTGGCCCTGGTCCACGCCGCGACGCGGAGCGTGCCGCTCGAGGTGCCACAGGTCGCGGGAACGACCGTCGAGTACCACTGGTTCGCCGACGCTGACATGGCGGCGGCGAGTGTCGTCTCCGGTGTCCCGGAAGCCGTGGTCCTGCTCCGCCTCTGGCCGGCGGCCGTCGTCGTCACGGGTCTGCTGCTCGTGGCCGTCCTGGCGCGGGCGCTGTCAGGAACGTGGGCGGCCGGAGTCGTCGCGGCGTGGATCTTCGCGGTCCTTCGCGGGGTCCAGGTCCTGCCTGCCCACTTCGCCCAGAGCCCCATCGTCCTGGCCAGCCCGAGCCACGGCTACGTCGCGGTGATGACCGTGGGCGCCATGGTCATGATCGTGTGGGCCCTGCGGGGGCGGCGCATCGGCTGGGGCGGCTGGCTGCTCCTGGTGGCGCTGCTCGCCGCGGCCGGCGGGAGCAAGCCCGCCGCCCTTCCCACACTGCTGTGTGGCGCGGCCCTGACCACTGCCGTGAGCCTCCTCGTGCACCGCCGCTGGGACCGGGTGAAGGCACCAGCCTTGGTCCTCCTGGCCTGCGCTGCCCTCCTTTCCCTCACCGCGGTCTTCCTGTCCGGCAGCGACAGCGAGACCTCGGTGCGGCTGTTCGACTTCATCAGGTGGCACCCGACCCTGAGCGACGTCCTGTCCGCTGGGAACGGGAGCAGCCTGCTGCCCGCGGGCGTGGCCGATCTCGGGGTGCGCTCGCTCCAAGTCCTCGGGCTGGGGCTCCTCGCACTGGCGTTCCCCCACGTGGGCCTGCTCTTCGGCGCGGCCGGGTTCGCCCTGCGGTCCGTGAGGGCCGACCCGGTGGCATGGTTCCTCGCCGGCACCATCGCCTCGTCCTTCGCCGCCTTCCTCGTGGTGTCGCACCCGGCCTTCAGCCAGGTGTACTTCGTCCGCCTCGCCGTGGTCCACGGCGCTGCCGTCCTCGCCTGGGTCCTCGTCGGCGCAGCGCGCCGGGCCGCCGCACCGCAGGCGGGTCGGGTCGCCCTCGTCGCCGCCGGCGCCCTCGTCGGGGCGACTCTCGCCTGGCTCACGGCGCGGCTCGTGCCGGTGCTGGACCAGGCCCAGCGGTCGAGCGTCGTGGCCTGGCGCTCGGCCTTCCTCTGGTCGTTGGTGGTCTTCGTCGGCGGCCTCGGCCTCCTCGTGGCGGCGCTGCTGCTCGCCGGCCGGCGACAGCGGCTGCTCCAGCGGTCGGCGGCCGCGGTGGTGGCCGGAGCGCTCGTCCTCGGAGCGCCGGCCTACGCGGTCCGGGACGGAGCCCTGGACGCGGCCGGAGCCGCCCTGCGAGGGACGCGCGTGGCCACCGTGGAGAAGCCGCGGGTCAGCAACGAGATCCCGCTGCCCGCCGGCGGGGGCGCCGCCATGCACTGGCTGGACCTCAACACTCCGCGCGACGCTGTCGTCGCGACCAACCGGCACTGCTCACGAGGCACCCCGGCGAAGGGGTGCGTCTCGAACCTCTACCTGGTCAGTGGGCTCGGGGGGCGGCAGGCCGTCCTCGAGTCCTGGGCGTACGTCAGCGTGTCGGGAGGACCCGCGGGACCCAATCCCTACCCCGAGCGGCTGGCTGCGAACGACGCGCTGTTCACCGACCCCACCACGGAGGGCTTCGAGCGGATGAAGCAGGAGCACGGGCTGGGCTGGCTCGTCGCCGACGCCACCGCCACCCCGGTCTCCCCCCGGATCACACAGTTCGCGACGCCACGGTTCAGCGCCGGCACCATCACCGTCTACGAGGTCAGGTAGCGGGCGTGCCACCAGACGCACGTATGCCGCCCGCTCAGGGAAGCGGACGGCATACGAATGCGTGTGGTTCAGACCCTCGGGTCAGCCACCGACGCGGAAACGCGCGAAGGACGTCGCCGTGGCGCCGGCCTCCTCGAGGACCTTGGCGACGGTCTTCTTGGGCTCCTTGGCGAACGGCTGCTCGAGCAGGACGTTCTCCTTGAAGTAGCCGTTGACGCGACCCTCGACGATCTTGGGGAGCGCAGCCTCGGGCTTGCCCTCCTCCTTCGCGGTGGCCTCGGCGACGCGACGCTCGTTCTCGACCGTCTCGGCGTCGACCTCGTCGCGCGTGAGCACGGTCGGGCTGAACGCCGCGACGTGCATCGCGACGTCGCGAGCGACCTGCTCGTCGCCACCATCGGTCGCCACGAGGACGCCGATCTGCGCCGGGAGGTCGGGGCTCGTCTTGTGCAGGTAGGCAGCGACGACCGGAGCCTCGATGCGGGCGACCCGCTTGACCTCGATCTTCTCGCCGATGGTCGCGTTGGCGCCGTCGAGCAGGTCCTTGACCGACTGGCCGTCGGGGAGCGTGCTCGCGAGGAGCTCGTCGGCCGAGGCAGCCTTGGTGTCGACGGCCTGCGCGAAGACCTGGTCGGCGAGGGCGATGAAGTTCTCACCCTTGGCGACGAAGTCGGTCTCGCAGAGGACCTCGACGAGCGTGCCGACGCCACCCTCGGCCCTGGCGATGACCAGACCGTTGGAGGTGGAACGACCCTCGCGCTTGGTCACGCCCTTCTGGCCCTTGACCCGCAGGATCTCGGTGGCCTTGGCCTGGTCGCCGTCGGCCTCGTCGAGAGCCTTCTTGACGTCGAGCATGCCGGCACCCGTGGATCCACGGAGCGCCTTGATGTCAGCGGCGGTGTAGTTCGCCATGTGTGTGTGCGCTTCTTTCTGTAGCAAGTTCGGACAGAGAGGAGGTGTGACGCCTCAGTCAGGCCTTGGCGGCCGAGGCGTCCTCGGTCTCGGCAACCGGAGCGTCCTCGACGGCCGGAGCTGCCTCGGTCTCGGCGGGGGCCTCGGCCTCGGGCGCCGGAGCAGCCTCGGTCTCGGTCGCGGGGGCGGCCTCGATGGCGTCCGCAGCCGCGGTGGCACCAGCCTCGGGGGCGACGGCCTCCGCGGTCTCGGCAGCAGCGTCGGCGTCGCCACCCAGGAGCTCGCGCTCCCACTCGGGCAGCGGCTCGTCCGCAGCGCCCTCGGCGTCCGCAGCGGCGTTGCCACCGGAACGGGAGATGAGGCCCTCGGCCACGGCGTCGGCGATGACTCGCGTCAGCAGGGTGACGGAGCGGATCGCGTCGTCGTTGCCGGGGATCTTGTAGTCGACCTCGTCGGGGTCGCAGTTGGTGTCGAGGATCGCGATGACGGGGAGCCCGAGCTTGCGCGCCTCGTCAACGGCGAGGTGCTCCTTCTTGGTGTCGACGATCCACACGGCGGAGGGGACCTTGGCCATGCCCCGGATGCCGCCGAGGGTCTTGTCGAGCTTGTCGCGCTCACGCTTGAGGAGCAGGAGCTCCTTCTTGGTGCGGCCGGAGCCGGCGACGTCCTCGAAGTCGATCTCGTCGAGCTCGATGAGGCGGGTCAGACGCTTGGAGATCGTCTGGAAGTTGGTGAGCATGCCACCGAGCCAACGGTGGTTCACGTAGGGCATGCCGACGCGCGTCGCCTGCTCGGCGATGGGCTCCTGGGCCTGCTTCTTGGTGCCGACGAAGAGGATGCTCCCGCCGTGGGCAACGGTCTCGCGGACGAACTCGTACGCGTTGTTGATGTAGGTCACCGACTGCTGCAGGTCGATGATGTAGATCCCGTTGCGCTCGGTCATGATGAAGCGCTTCATCTTCGGGTTCCAACGACGGGTCTGGTGCCCGAAGTGGACGCCGCTCTCGAGGAGCTGGCGCATGGTGACAACGGCCATGCCGGTGTTCTCCTTGTGCTGGTTTCAGTTGCGTCGGCCGGGCACGGGTCGTGCACCGCCTGCCTGGCGTCTCGACGCAGTCCCCGCCGTGTGCCGTGTGCTCCGGTGGAGCAGGCACATGGACTGTCGGGGTGCGCCCCGCTTCGTGGGAATCCAGTCAGCGGCGATGAGACGCGCGAATTAGGTCACCGGGCGCACGCAGGCGTGCGGGCACACGAAGACCGTCGGTCATCCTACGCGCGAACGGGCCCGCCGAGAAATCCGGGCAGCCGTCAGAACTCGGTATGCCGCGTGCTCCCCTTCCGCGTAGCGTCACCGTCCGTGTCGCGCCTCGGGGAACTCATCGCACCCTCGCGTCTCGGGACACCCTTCCGCTGGCTCATGGCGGCGTCGTGGACGAGCAACATCGGCGATGGGATCGCCCTCGCGGCCGGCCCTCTGCTCGTGGCCTCGCAGACCCGCAGCCCCACCCTCGTCGCGCTGGCGGCGCTGCTCCAGCGGCTGCCCTGGCTGATCCTCGGGCTGTGGGCCGGCGCAGTCGCGGACCGGCTGGACCGCAAGCGCATCATCATCACGGCCAACGTGCTGCGCGTGCTCGTCGTCATCGGCCTGTGCTCGTTCATCGCCACCGACCACATCTCGATCGGCGCCGTGCTGGCGACGATGTTCCTCTACGGGTTGTGTGAGGTCTTCGCCGACTCGGCCACGGGCACGCTGCTGCCGATGGTCGTCCAGCGCCCGGACCTGCGCACCGGCCAGGTCCGGTTGCAGGCCGGGTTCCTCACCGCCAACGAGCTCGTCGGACCACCGGTCGGGGCGTTCCTCTTCGCGGCAGGGATGGTCTGGCCGTTCGTCACCCAGATCCTGCTCGTCCTGCTCGCCATCGGCCTCGTCGTTCGCATGGAGCTCCCGCGCGGTGGCGTCCGCGGCACGATCGACACGCACGTGCGCGCCGACATCCTGGAGGGGATCCGGTGGGTGCGTCACCACCCGCCGATGCGCACGCTCGTCCTGGTCATCCTCACGTTCAACATCACGTGGGGGGCCGCGTGGTCGATCCTCGTCCTCTACTCGCTCGACCACCTGCGGATGGGGGCGATCGGGTTCGGCCTGCTCACGACCGCGAGCGCCGTCGGTGGCGTGCTGGCCACGACGAGCTTCGACCGGCTCTCACGCCGCTTCTCGCTCGCCACGCTGATGAAGGTCTGCCTGGTGACCGAGGTGTTCACCCATCTCGCGCTGGCGCTCACCACCGTGGGCTGGGTCGCCATCGTCATCATGACCGTGTTCGGTGCCTACGCCTTCACCTGGGGGACGGTCAGCAACACGATCCGCCAACGGTCCGTGCCCACGGCATACCAGGGTCGGGTCGGCAGCGTCTACATGACCGCTCTCTTCCTCGGCATCGTCATCGGGCAGGCCGTCGGTGGGCCCATCGCGCAGCGGTGGGGGCTGACGGCGCCCTTCTGGTTCGCCTTCGTCGGGACGGCGCTCATCCTGGCGCTGGTGTGGCGACAGCTCGACTCCATCGCCCACGCCGGCGACGACGACCCGGACCTGTCGGTCCCTGCCTGACGGCCTGCGTCAGCTGAGCCGCAGGGTTCCCTGCTCGACGGTGACGTGGGCCCCCATCGGCAGGGAGCGGTTGGCGGTGATGTGGCCGAACGAGCCGCCCGCCCAGGTCGGCTTGCCGAGCGAGAGGATGCGGTCCCGCAGGATCTTCTCGGTGTCGGACGGCGACGACGCCATCGTGAAGTCACCCAGGACGAAGCCCTCCGCGTCGTCGAGCCAGCCGGAGCGGCGCAGCTTGGTGAAGTTGCGGTCCAGGACGTAGCCGGCGTCGCCGACGTCCTCGAGCACGACGACGGCGCCCTTGGTGGACAGGAGGTCACCCGTGGCGACGGAGGTCGCGAGCATCGTGACGTTGCCGCCGACGAGCCGGCCCTCGACGCTGCCGTCGCGCCACGGGGTGAGGCCGCTGAGCAGGGCCTCCCCCGCCTCGACCTCGCCGAAGAGCAGCCGGCGCATCGACTCCAGGGTGGCCGGGTCCGCGGTGGCGATGCCCGTCACTCCGGGTCCGTGCAGTGACTGCAGGCCGGTCTCGACGTTGATGCGGCTGAGCAGGATGGTCGTGTCGGAGTATCCGGCGAGCCACTTGCCCGCGCCGTCACGGAAGTCCTTGGGGTCCATGACCTCGAGGGTGCGCTGCGCGCCGTAGCCTCCGCGGGCGGTGATGACGGCGTCGACGGCCGGGTCGCGCCACGCTGCCAGGAGGTCCGAGGCACGGGCCTCGTCCGTGCCCGCGAGGCCGACGGTGGGATCGGAGTCCCACAGGTGGGCGCCCTCGACCACGTTGAGCCCCCAGGCCTTCATCCGCTCGATTCCGGTCAGCACCCGCGCGCGCTGGCTGGCCGGGGTCACGTGACCGGAGGGGGCGACGACAGCGACCGTGTCGCCGGGGCGCAGGGGAGCGGGGACCCTGAGCGAGCGCGGTCCGGCGGCGCCTTCGGCGACCGGTGCGGCCGTGGCGGCGGAGGTGGCTGAGCCGATGGCCAGGGGCGCGGCCACGGCACTCGCCAGGGCGGTCCGACGGGTCATTCGCTGGTGGGTCATGAGACTTCTCCTCGAGGATGACGGGCGAGCCACGCCGCGCACGACGCCGTGAACAACACACCTGACCCTGCCACATCCCGCCACTTTGTGACGGGACGTCGACGCTCGGTCACAGGTGCTTGAGCGCCTCGCGCCGACTGAGGCCGGACAAGCGACTCCCCCGGGCGTCGACGAAGGCGCGCACCCAGGCCGGGTCCGTGCGGGCGTGCTGCCTCAGGGCCCAGCCGATGGCCTTGCGGATGAAGAACTCGCGGTCGTCGAGGTTGGGCTCGACGACGTCCTCGAGGAGCGTGGTGTCCGTGCGCTCCCTGTGGCGCAGCTGGCTGATGATCGCCGAGCGCCGCAGCCACAGGTCGTCGTGCTCGGCCCACCCCCGCATCCGCAGCCCCTCCCCCTCGGGGTCGACGAGCAGCACCTCACCGACGACGTTGCCGACCTCGTCGACGACGTCCCACCAGGCGCCCGTCACGACGAGGTGCTCGACGAGGGGCATGAGGTCGGGGTCGCGCCACGAGCGGTAGGTGCGGTGACGGAGGAGGGCGAGTGCGGCATACCGGTCCTCGCGGTACTCGGCCCCGTCCCAGAGCTCGCGGACGCTGCGCTCCCAGGCGGCCCGGCTCTCGATCCGCAACGCGGGATCGGCGAGCAGCGGTCGCAACAGCCCGTGGCGCTGCGGTGAGGTGAGTCCGAGGAAGGGCATCTCGCTCTTCATGTAGCGCTGCTGCCCCACCGCGCGCTCCGGGTCGGCCTCCGAGCGCAGGCCAGCACGGATCGCGTCGAGGAGCTCGGAACCGTCGGACATGACGCCGAGCCTAGGGCGCGGCACCGACGCGTAGCCTGCGCACATGGATTCGCCTCTCGTGCACCGGATGCAGGGCTACGGTTCGACGATCTTCGCTGAGATGACTGCCCTGGCCGTCAAGCACGACGCCCGCAACCTCGGCCAGGGCTTCCCCGACACCGACGGACCGCAGGAGATCCTCGATGCGGCGAAGGCGGCCATCGACGGCGGACGCAACCAGTACCCGCCCGGCGCCGGTGTGCCCGAGCTTCTCGACGCCATCGCCGCGCACCAGAAGCGCTTCTACGGCCTGCAGGTCGACCCTCGCAGCCAGGTCCTCGTCACCGCCGGCGCCACCGAGGCCATCGCCGCGACGATCCTGGCGCTGTGCGAGACCGGTGACGAGGTCGTCACCTTCGAGCCCTACTACGACTCGTATGCCGCGTCCATCGCCCTGGCGGGTGCCGTGCGCCGGACGTCGGTGCTGCGCTTCCCCGACTTCGCCGTCGACGAGGAGTCCCTGCGGGCGGCCTTCTCTCCGCGGACGCGGCTGGTCCTCCTCAACAGTCCACACAACCCGACGGGCAAGGTCTTCACCCGGGCTGAGCTCGAGCTGGTCTGCGAGCTGGCCCGGGAGTTCGACGCGTGGGTGGTCACCGACGAGGTCTATGAGCACCTCGTCTTCGACGGGCTGGAGCACGTCCCGGTCGCGACCCTGCCGGGCATGGCGGAGCGCACCCTGACCATCTCGTCGGCCGGCAAGACGTTCTCGACCACGGGGTGGAAGGTCGGCTGGGTGAGCGGCCCGGCGCAGGCCGTGGCGGCGGTGCGGACGGTCAAGCAGTTCCTCACCTATGTCGCCTCGGGGCCCTTCCAGCCCGCGGTGGCGCTCGGCCTGGGTCTCGGGGACGACGTGTATGCCGGCCTCTCCCGTTCCATGGAGGGCAAGCGTGACCTGCTGGTCTCGGCCCTGCGTGGCATCGGGCTCGACGTGTCGGTGCCGGGAGGGACCTACTTCGTCGTCGCCGACGCGGCGCCGCTGGGCGCAACGGACGCCCTCGAGTTCTGCCGTGAGCTGCCGGCGCGGGCCGGGGTTGCCGGCGTCCCGGTGTCGGTCTTCCACGACGACGTGGACGCCGCACGAACGCTGGTGAGGTTCGCGTTCTGCAAGCGGGACGACGTGCTGCGTGACGCCGCCGCACGGCTGGCGGCCCTGCGGACCTGAGGGTCGGGCCGTCCACAGGCCGGGCGGGACGCAGCCGTCGTCCACAGATGCGCCGACCGAGCTGGCGGCCGGCGCCGACCCCGTCGCAGGGTCGGTGGCATGTCACCGACACCAGCCATCCGCCATCTCCTCGTCGCGCTCACCGCGGTGGGCAGCCTCGTCCCCGGTGTCGCCCTGGCCCCCGACGGTGCGGTGTCCGCACCGACGGTCGTGGCCGTGGCCGGGCCGGTGCGGGTGTCCGGCCCGGACCCGGACTCGCTGCGTCGGACGTGGGCCTGGCCGGTGAGTCCGCGACCGGCCGTGCTGGCCCCCTTCGTGGCCCCGCGCTCGACCTACGGAGCCGGTCATCGCGGCATCGACCTGGCCGCGAAGCAGGGGCAGCAGGTGCAGGCCGTCGACGATGGAGTCGTGTCCCACGTGGGCGTGATCGCCGGTCGTGGCACGGTGAGCGTCACCCACGCGTCAGGGCTGCGCAGCACCTACGAGCCCGTGCGAGGCGCCGTGAGCACAGGTGCCCGGGTGTCGGCCGGGCAGGTCATCGGCACGGTGGGGGGCCGCTCCCACTGCGGCGGTGCGTGTCTCCATCTGGGTGCGCTCGTCGGCTCGGCCTATCTCGACCCTCGTCCCCTGCTCGGGGGCGGCCCGGTCATCCTGCTGCCCCTCACCGTCGGTCCGTGAGGCCGGTCAGCGCACGGTCGGCCACGCGTTGGGCCGACATCCGTCCAGGCCCTTGCTCTGCTGCAGCATGATGGGCGCGAGAGTGCCCTTGCCGGGACACTCGACGTGACCGTGATAGAGCCCGTGCCCCACCTCGTGGTTGACCATGTACTGCCGGTAGGCCGCGAGGTCCTTGCCGTATCCGGGCACCCCGGCGGTCCAGCGACGGGTGTTGAGCACGACCTTGCGCAGGTTGAAGCAGGACACCTCCCCACGCGTCCGCAGCGGTGCGCACAGGTCGTCGGTGAGGTCGGGACTGGCCAGGACGATGGTGATGTCGACGTCGCCCGCTGCCACAGCGGCGGCTGAGACGGCCCGGAACCGGACCTTGTCGACCGTCTGCCAGCCGCGCTCGTCGCCCAGCGTCGCCGAGATGATCGTCGCGGCCTGTGCGGTGTCGACTCCCGACCCGCTCTCGACCTGGAACCCCACCCGGACCGTGCGATGGGGGTTGACCGTGGGGGCGGCGATGGCGGGCAACGCCACCGACGTCAGGGCGCCGCTGCCCGACCTCGGCACCGGTGCGACACCCGGTGGGGGGACCTTGGCAGTCGCCGTGGGCGGGTCCTCGGCGACCGCCGTCGGATCGCTCCGCGGCGCCACCGCCGCCCTGAGGTCCGCTGTGCCTCGCTCGGGCGGACTCGAGCCCTCGCTGGGCCAGAAGGACCAGAGCAGGAGGGCGAGGCTGGTCGTGAGGGCCAGCGCTGCTGCGGCCCTCCGGCGGGCGTAGCTGACGCGCGACGGACGCTGGCCGTGGGCGGCGGGGCGCCGACGTGACCTGGTCACGGGCTCGGGTGCGACGTCCGCAGGAACATCGCCGGAGGCATCCGTCAGGAGTGTCGGCGGAACCATCTCGACGGACCGCCTCGCTCGACGGGCTCCGGGCAGCGGACGCGGGTCCCGCTCGAGGGCCTGACGCCGCTCTCCCCTCGCCCTGCGTGTGTCGCCGTGGTGACGACGACGCTCGCGTTGCAGGTCCTCCCGGTCGCGCACGGCGCGGCGCAGGTCGGCCCGGCGCTCGGCCCCACGGTCCTGGACGGACGAAGGTGAGGAGGGCGGCTCACTGACCCACTCCGGGACGTCGAGCTCGTCAGGCACGAGGGTGCGCCTGGGCGTAGGAGGCGGTGAGGCGCTCGATGGACACGTGGGTGTAGATCTGGGTCGTCGCCAGCGATGCGTGCCCGAGCAGCTCCTGCACCATGCGGAGGTCGGCGCCCCCCTCGAGGAGGTGCGTGGCTGCGCTGTGCCGGAGTCCGTGTGGGCCGAGGTCCGGGGCATCGGGCACGTGGGTCAACATGTCGTGGACGAGGGTACGCACCTGGCGCGGGTCGATGCGGCGCCCTCGCCGGCCCAGGAAGAGAGCCGAACCGCTCTTGTCCACGAGCAGGCGGGGCCGGCCACGGTCCAGCCACCCCGTGAGCGCGGAACGGGCGGGCCGGCCGAAGGGCACGCGACGCTCCTTGTCGCCCTTGCCGATCACCCTGATGACGTCGACCTCGAAGTCGACGTCGTCGACATCCAGTCCGGTGAGCTCACCGACGCGGATCCCGGTGGCATAGAGGAGCTCGAGCACTGCCCGGTCTCGCAGGTGCACGGGGTCGTCGTCGTCGGCAGCCACGGCAGCGACGTCCAGCATGCCCACGGCGTCGTCCTTCGCCAGCACCGGCGGCAGGGTTCGATGGCGCTTCGGGGCCACGAGGCGCAGCGAGGGGTCGGCGTCGACGTGGCCGTGGCGGGTGGCCCAGCCGAAGAACGTCCGGAGGGCGGCGGAGCGGCGGGCGATGCTCGATCGTGCCGCGCCGGCGGAGGCGAGGACGCCGAGCCAGGCCCGCAGGTCGGCGAGTCGAACCTCCGTCAGCGGAGTGGGGGTGGCGAGGATCTCGCCCTCCGCCCCGGTCGCCGGCCGCTGGTGCTCGGCGTCGACGTGCGCGAGGAAGTCCCGCAGGTCGGCGAGGTAGGCCCGGACCGTGTGCGCCGACCGGCCGCGCTCCAGCCGGAGGTGACGCTCGAAGGCGTCGACCACGACCTGCCGGCTGGCACTCACACCCTGCACGCTCTCATCAGGTCGCTGCACGATCAACCACCTCGGCGGCGGTTCCACCTCCGACCGGCTCGCTCACCGTCGTGGGGCCGGCACCTTGCGCCACCGCTCACCCACCCGGACGACGAGGCCGAGCATGGTGAGCCGTCCGAGAACTCCCAGCAGGGTCGTCGTGTCCAGAGCCGTGAGGCGCTGGAGCTTGGCCAGGTCGGCAGGCGTCCGGACGGGCACTGCCGACCACACGGTGCGGGCGAGGGAGTCGAGGTCGGACTCCGGTGTCACGGGCGCCCTGGCCGGGCCGACGGCATCGAGGCTCAACCGCCCCATCAGGTCGAGCACCTCCGCGGCGTCGGTCACGAGCAGGGCGTCGGTCTCGCGCAGGAGCTTGTGGCAGCCCGCCGACTGGACGGACGTCACCGGACCGGGCACGGCGGCCACGTGTCGCACGAGGATGCGGGCCGTCCTGGCCGTGTTGAGCGAGCCCGACCGGAGGCCTGCCTCGACGACGACGGTGCCCACGCTCATCGCCGCGATGAGTCGGTTGCGCGCGATGAACCGCTGCCGGTAGGGAGCCCAGCCCGGAGGCAGCTCGCTCACCACCGCTCCGTTGTCGGCGATCTCGCGCAGCAGACCTTCATGCGCCTGGGGGTAGGCACGGTCCAGCCCCCTCGCGAGCACGGCGATCGTCGGGCCACCTCCGGCGAGGGCCCCGCGGTGCGCGGCGGCGTCGATGCCGAACGCCGCGCCGGACACGACAGTGACACCGCGCTGCACCAGTCCCTCGCCGAGGTCGGCGGCGACCCTGAGGCCGTAGGCGGTCGCCGCACGGGACCCCACCACCGCCACGCTCCCGTCGGCCACGGTGAGGTCGCAAGCGCCCCGGGCATAGAGGCACAGGGGTGGCGACTCGAGCTGGTCGAGCCCCAGGGGCCACTCGTCGTCGCCGGGGATGACGACTCGCACCTGCAGCCGGTCCAGTGCACGCCGGGCCTGGTCGAGGTCGAGCGCGGCGATGCGCTGGTCATAGCGACCGTCCGGCGCCAAGGCACCGGAGAGCAGCCGGTCCATCGACTCGACGGCGCCGTGTGCCTCGATCCAGTCACGCACCGAGACCGTCTCGGGCTCGGCGACCCGGCTCCACGCCACGCGGGCCCACCGCTCGCTCACCAACGCGGCCGCGCCCGGGACCCCGCCCCGGATGCTGCCCGGAGTCCGCCCGCTCACGCCGCAGCCCTCCCCTGGCTTCGCAGGGTGAAGGCCAGACCGACGTCCTCCGCGGTCGGCGACACCCGCCCGAACAGGTCAGCGGCCGACCAGGCGAGCCGCAGGGTGCGGTCGTAGCCGCGCAGCGTGAGCTGTCCCAGGTCGAGACCTCGGTCGATCGTGGCTGTGACCTGGCCTGGCAGCCGCCACGGCGCCCGCCGCAGTGCGTGCCCGGGCACCCGGGCGTTGGTCGCCCAACCGTGCCGCGACCAGCGCTCCTGCTGGACACCCCGCGCCTGCATGACCCGCTCGAGGACGGTGGCGCTCGACTCGCCGTCGTCGTCCCCGAAAGCGGCTCGCGACACCGGTGGCACGACGACCTGGATGTCGACCCGGTCGATGAGCGGCCCGGACAGCTTGGCCTGGTAGCTCCGGAGCTCGACGGCGCTACAGACGCAGTCGATGCCCTTGCCCCATCCCCGCCCGCACGGGCACGGGTTCGTCGCCAGGACGAGCTGGAACCGTGCGGGGTAGCGGACCAGCTGCTTGGCCCGGGCGATCGTGACCTCTCCGGACTCCAGAGGCTGGCGGAGCTGTTGGAGCACCGAGGTCTTGAACTCGCCGGCCTCGTCGAGGAACAGCACGCCGCAGTGGGCCCGCGAGATCGCCCCGGGCAGCACCACGCCCGAGCCGCCCCCGGTGATCGAGGCCATGGACGCACTGTGGTGTGGTGCGACGAAGGGCGGCGTCAGGTCGAGCTCGCTCGCCCTGATCTCGTCGCCGGTGAGTGAGCGGATGGCGTGCGTCTGGAGCGCCTGCTCCCGGGAGAGGGGCGGCAGGATCGTCACGAGCCGCTCGGCCAGCATCGTCTTGCCCACACCTGGAGGCCCGTTCATGAGCAGGTGGTGCTCGCCGACGGCAGCGATCTCGACGGCCAGCCGAGCCTCGGGTTGGCCCAGGACGTCGGCGAGGTCGCCGTGCCGGTGCACCTCCTCGCCGTCGGCCTCGACCGGCTCGGGAACGGGGAGCGGGTCGACCCCGCCGCGCACGGCATACCAGTGCACCAGGGTCGCCAGGGTGGGCGCGCAGTGCACGGTGACGCCGTCGACGAGCTGCGCCTCGGCGACGTTCTCGGGTGGGACCACGACGTGGGCCACCCCGGCGCGAGCCGCCGCCAGGACGGAGGGGAGGATCCCGCGGACGCCGCGCACCCGCCCATCGAGCCCGAGCTCACCGAGGTGGACCACGCGCGCGATGCGCCGGGCATCGACCACGCCGGCTGCGGCGAGCACCGCCAGGGCGATGGCGATGTCGAAACCGGTGCCCTGCTTGGGGATCGACGCGGGTGAGAGGTTCACCGTGATGCGCTGCGGCGGCAGCGGGTAGCCGCTCGTCGCGGCGGCGGACCGCACCCGGTCCGGGGCCTGCCCGCAGGCCTTGTCGGGCAGGCCGGTGACGCTGAAGTTCGGGAGCTGTGACGAGATGTGGGCCTCGACGTCGACGATCCGCCCGTCGAGTCCGCTGAGAGCCACGCACAGCGTCCGACCGAGCTTGGCGCTCATGAGCCCACCGCCACGACGTGCCGCACGACCGGTGGCCGTCCGTGCTCGGCGAGGATGCCGATCACGTCGATGCGCACCTGCGGCACGGCACCGGGACGCGAACGCAGGTATGCCGCGGCGAGACGCCGCAGCCGCCGCGCCTTCTCCCAGGTCACCGCTTCGAGCGGGTCGCCCGCGCCGGTGCCGCGGCGGGTCTTGACCTCGCACACGACGACGCAGTCGCCGTCGAGCGCCACGAGGTCGATCTCGCCCTCGGCACACCGCCAGTTGCGTTCGAGGATCTGCAGGCCCCGCTCGCGCAGATAGCGCGCCGCGAGGTCCTCGCCGTAGGTGCCCAGTGCCACGTGTCCGTCCATACCGAGCAGCGTCGGCGCCGGGGGTGGACCAGCGCCACCACCCCGGACAATCTGTGGACAACTGCAACCCCGCGCAGTCGCTTGTGGACAACCCGCATCCGCGAAGTCGAGCAGATTGGCACAACCCGGGCGCAGGGTCCTGCCCTACCGCTAGGGTCGACACACCAACCGGGGCGGCGGGCCCCGGTCAACACTCCTGGGGGGACCATGTCGACCTCGATTCGCCGACGACTCACTGCCGGCCTCGCTGCACTCGTGACCGGAGCCGGGCTGGTGACGGGCGTCGTGGCCGCGGCTCCTGCCCACGCCAGCGACGACTTCCCCGAGGTCACCAGCTGCGAGGACGAGGACCTCGCGTCCTTCCGGGGCACGTGGCAGAGGAAGCGGTGGGACGTGTTCGCCGGGGGCGTCATCAGCCGCGACTACGTCCCCCAGGGACTGGCCTACGACGCGATCCACGACGTGTTCTTCGTGTCCTACTACGACGGCCGGCCCGCGATCGACGACGACTACGCGGCGCGCAACGCGATCATCGCCGCCTTCGACAGCCGCGGCGGCTACCGCACCCACGTGCAGGTCGACCCGGCCAACGCCAACCCGGCCGGAGGGGCCCACGTCGGGGGGCTCGCCGTCGTCGACGGCTGGCTCGTGGTGGCCGAGACGGCAGACCTCCTCGGGGACGGGGACACCGACGCCGACCCGCACGTCTTCAGCTACAAGGTCGACCAGGTGCTGCGACGAGCGCCCGGCAAGGTCATGCCGGTCCGCAACAACACCCTGACCAGGGCCGGGTCCTACGCCACGTCGCATCGCGGCAAGCTCTACGTCGGCAGCTTCGAGGGCAACCGGCTCTACGAGTACGACGCGCTCAACGGCGATGGCATCCCCTACGGTCAGTGGCGCACGTTCGTCACCCCGTCCAAGACCCAGGGCGCTGCGGTGGCAGGTCGCTTCTTCGCCTTCAGCCGCTCCGAGGGCAGGACGCTGGCGAGCCTGCTCACGGTGACCGAGAAGCAGCAGTCGACGGACACGAGCGCTCTCACGGTGCACTACGAGCAGAAGATCCGCACCATGTCCGAGGGCATCACGTGGGCGCCCCGCAACGACGGCACCCCGTCGCTGTTCGCGCTGTTCGAGTCCGCGGCCACGGTCTACGCCGGCGACGGCGGGACCTGCTCGTCACCCAACCTCTGGAGCATCCGCCGCGAGCTGATCCGCCCGCCGAGGGGATGAGGGAAGGCTCAGAAGTCGCCCTTGGGCAGCTGCAGCTCTGACTTGGCGAGCTCTTCGACGTTGACGTCCTTGAAGGTCACGACGCGCACCTGCTTGGCGAAACGTGCGGGTCGGTAGATGTCCCAGACCCACGCGTCCTGCATCGTCACGTCGAAGAAGACCTCGCCGCCGTCGCTGCGGACCTTGACGTCGACCGAGTTGCACAGGTAGAAGCGGCGCTCGGTCTCGACGACGTGGGAGAAGAGCCCGACGACGTCGCGGTACTCGCGATAGAGGGCGAGCTCCATCTCGCTCTCGTACTTCTCGAGGTCCTCAGCGCTCATGCGTGCCAACTCCGTCGTCGTGTGGTCCGGCTGTCGCCGCCACCATGTCAGGTGAGACCGCCGCGTCGTCGACCGGCACGGCGAAGGGCTCATCATCGTCCATCGTGCCGGGCAGTCGCCACGAGCGTCGGTGCAGGTCGCAAGGACCGTGCTCGCGCAGCGCATCCATGTGCTCCGGTGCGGCATAGCCCTTGTTGAGGTCCCATCGGTATGCCGCGTGGTCCGGTGCGAGGCCGACCATGATCCGGTCGCGCTCGACCTTGGCCAAGACGCTGGCCGAGGCGACGGAGGAGCACTTCAGGTCTGCCTTGATCATCGTCGTCACCGGCGGCGTGTGGACCTCGTCGGACGTGAACGCCAGGAGCCCGACCTCGTCGGGGGAGGTCAGCCAGTCGTGGTTGCCGTCGAGGATGACGAGGTCCGGGGCGACGTCGAGCGCGGCGAGGGCGCGGCGTCCGGCCAGCCGCAGCGCGGCGATGATCCCGATCTCGTCGATCTCGGCCGGGGAGGCGTGCCCGACGGCGTGGGCCAGGGCCCAGCGTCGGATGCGCGGCACCATGGCCTCGCGGGCGTGTGGCTGCAGCAGCTTGGAGTCGCGCACTCCTTGGGGAGCCGACCGGCAGGTCTCGTCGATGACGACCACACCGACGGAGACCGGTCCCGCGAGCGCCCCGCGGCCGACCTCGTCCATGCCGGCGAGGAGCCGGTAGCCGTCGCGCTGGAGGGCGCGCTCGACACGCAGGCTCGGCTTGCGGGATCGAGGTGCTGGGGGCATGGCGGGTGGTGCGGTCCTTCGGGCGGGGACGGATCGGTCGCGGTTCAGGGGGTCGTGGAGGGCGTCGGCGTGGAGCGCGCAGGCGTGGGCGACGAGGCGCCGGGGTTCGGCACCTTCTCGAAGGTGGTCTCCGGAGAAGCTCAGCCAGCCGCCTCGGGCGAACGGCCAGACGATGGCGACGGCGCGCCCGGTGATGTGGTCGATCGGCACCGACCCTTGTGCGCCGGTGCCGTCCGGGTCGTGGAAGCGGGAGTCCTCGGAGTCGCTGCGGTGGTCCCCCATGACCCACACCTTGCCCTCGGGCACGGTGATGTCGAAGGTGATCGAGCTCGGCACGTCACCGGGCTTGATGTAGGGCTCGGAGATCGGGACGCCGTTGACGGTGAGCCGACCCTGGGCGTCACAGCAGGCGATCTTGTCGCCCGGCAGACCGATGACGCGCTTGATGAGGTGGTTGTCCGAGGTGTTGGGCAGCAGGCCGACGAAGGACAGCACCCGCTCGACACCGTCGCGCACCGGCCCGTGACTCACCTCGGGGACGGACGAGAGCCACTCGCCCGGGTCCTCGAAGACGACGACGTCACCGCGCTGCAGGTCGACGACGCCGGGGACGAGCTTGTTGACGACCACGCGGTCGTTGAGGATGAGGGTGTCCTCCATCGAGCCGGAGGGGATGTAGAAGGC
Organism: Knoellia sp. AC549; assembly: GCF_979258975.1. Taxonomy (NCBI): domain Bacteria; kingdom Bacillati; phylum Actinomycetota; class Actinomycetes; order Micrococcales; family Intrasporangiaceae; genus Knoellia; species Knoellia sp. AC549. The sequence goes on along the minus strand of NZ_OZ409890.1, from coordinate 3,048,755 downwards.
CTGGATGAGCCATGTCTTGACCACGAACGACAGGGCCAGCGCCATCGCGACGACCACGACGAACTCGCGGATCGCGGCACCGGCAGCACCGGCTGCCGAGCGGGCGCGAGTCGGCCCGTCGCGGTCCGGGTCGCGGGGACTGCTCGGGTCGTCGACGGCGCTCTGGCCGGACCCGTCGAGCGGTGCCTCCCGGGTCGCGTCAGGGTCGAACTGGCCCGGTTCGAACCGGGCCTCGTGGCTCGTCATCGCTGGTATCCGCGCTCTCAGGGCTGGGTGGTGGTCGGGGCGGCTGGGGCACCCACCTGGCGAAGGGGCCAGATGCGCGTGACGACGGTGCCGATGACGGCGTCCGCGGCAATCGTCCCATCCGTGGTCGCGGAGCCGGCACCGACGTGGGTGCGGGAGTCCATGGCTCCGGCCGCCGAGTCACTGAGCAGGAAGTATCGGTCCTCCGGGACGGCGACCCGGAAGGGAGCGGCATCCTCGGCGAGCCGCGGGCCCACGGCGGCACCGTCGACGGTGACCCGTCCGGCGGTGCAGCAGACGACGTCCTGCCCCCCACCGGCGACGACCCGACCGAGCACGGACCGTTCACCGAGGTCGACACCGACGGCAGCGGAGGCCGAGCCGAGGACTCGGCCGAGAAGCCCGTCGTCGGTGTGGGTCGAACGGTCCGGCCCGGGCCACGCCTGCGTGACGTCGGCGACGACGACGTCACCGATCGAGGGCGAACCCACCTTGGCGACGAGGACCCGCTGTCCCTGCTCGAGGGTGGGCGACATCGCGTCGCTCGCCACGGCATACGGCTGCATGAGGAAGGCACGCACGAGCATCACGGCGAGGACACCGGCGGCCAGGAGGACGGGCACCAGGTGGGCACGACTCGACCCGGCCCCTGCCGTGGTGGCGGGGACCGGGTCGGTGTCGGGGGTGGCCGGGGACGTCATCGAGAGGATGCTATCCGCCGCGCCTGAAAAGCGCCGTGCCGCGGTTCAGCTGACCGGGGTCTCGCGCTTCTCCTTGATCTTGGCAGCCTTGCCGCGCAGGTCGCGGAGGTAGTAGAGCTTCGCGCGACGGACGTCACCGCGCGTGACGAGCTCGATGTGGTCGATCACCGGCGTGTGGAGCGGGAAGGTGCGCTCGACACCGACGCCGAAGGAGACCTTGCGGACCGTGAAGGTCTCGCCGAGCCCGCCACCGTGGCGGCGGATGACGATGCCCTTGAAGACCTGGACGCGCGAGCGGGTGCCCTCGATGACCTTGACGTGGACGTTGACGGTGTCGCCGGCGCGGAAGGCCGGGATGTCATCGCGGAGGGAGGCCTTGTCGACCTCGTGGAAACGCTGCATGACTGCTTCGCTTTCTCGTGCGGTGCCACAGGTCACCCACATGTGCTGGTGCTGCAATGAATGGAGTTGCGGTGTCGTGCCTCATGCGCGGCGGATCTGGGCCAGTGGCTCAGTCGCTCTGCACTCCCCCTGTGGCAGGGGCGTTGATCGACGGACGCAAGGGTCAAGTTTGCCAGAGCACACGGCATACCGAGAAATCGGCTGGTCAGGTCGCCGCGGCCCCGGAGGGTTCGTCACGGGTCAGCCGACGGGCGTTCGCGATGAGCACGATGTCCGGGTCCACCTTGTCCTCGCCGCCGCGCAGGCGGATGAGCGCCTTGGCGGACTGGACCTGGTCACGCGTGACCTTGACGATGCGCTTGCTCATGACCGGCTCCTCACCTGTGCTTCGTCTCCATCATCCTCCACAACGTCGACGTCGTCCACGACCATTCCGGGGCGCCCGAGCGCGACCTCGTCCCCCTCGAGGTCGAGCCGCGCGTCGGCCACGAGCACGGAGTCGGCGAGGTCACGCTCCTCCGTGGTGGCCAGGTCGCTCGTGGCCAGCTCGACGAGGACCACCCGCCCCAGCTCGCGTCGTCGGAACGAGTCCTGTGCGTTGATGTCGGCCAGGGCAGCGGTGAAGCGCCGACCCCACTCCTCCCGCGCGCTGGCCCGCTCCCGCTGGGTCAGGTCCTTGGCCGAGGCGTCGGACTGCGCCACGGTGTCGCGTCTGGCGGCGTAGAAGGTCGCGCCGGACCCGATCGCCGCGCCGATGAACGCGAGGATCCCTCCCCACCACTCCCCTGTCATGTCCCAAGGATGCCAAGGCGCGCCGACAACCGCGCGTGAAAGCCTCGGCCTACCTTTGCGACATGAGCATCGATCCCGGGTGGCCGGTCGCCCTGGCCTGCGTCGCCCTTCTCGTGCTGACGTTGGTCATGTATGCCGTGGGGCGGCTCCCGCAGCCGGCCGCCACTGTCGTGGCGGCCGGACGGGCGGTGGTCCAGCTGGGGTTGGCCGCGCTGGTCATCACGGCCGTGGCGCGCGACCTGCTGCTGTCGGTGTTCCTGCTCTGCGCGATGTTCGCGGTGGCGGTGTTCACGACGACGCGTCGGGTCGGGGCGGTGGGTGCCTGGCCGTGGTCGACGCTGGCGATGCTCGCCGGGCTGCTGCCCGTCGTCGCCATCATCCTGCTGACGCGAACGGTGCCGCTCGAGGGGATCGCCCTCATCCCGGTCGTGGGGATCATCCTGGGCAACACGATGAACGGACACACGCTGGTGGGGCGGCGCTCGTTCGCGGCTCTGCGCGAGGAGGCCGCACAGTACGACGCCGGACTCTCGATCGGGCTGACCCGGGCGCAGTCGATCGACGAGATCGTCCACCGCCGGCTGCCCGAGGCGCTCATCCCCGGGCTCGACCAGGTGCGCACGGCCGGCGTGGTGACGCTGCCGGGCGCGTTCATCGGCGTGCTGCTCGGGGGCGGGTCCCCGGCGCAGGCGGCCGCGGCGCAGGTGCTGGTCCTGCTCGGGATCATGGCGGCGCAGACGACGACCACGGTGGTGGCCGGGCGGCTCATCAGCTCGGCCCGCCTCCTGCCCGAGGACCTGCACGCCCGCCTGCGCCCGTAGGTCCCCGCACCTGAAACGGCTCGCGAGCCGCTTTGCCGCTCGCGAGCCGGATCGATCAGGCTCGGGAAGCCACATCCGGCTCGCGAACCGTCTCCGCGCCGGGGACGGCGCCCAGGACGGCGTTGGCGTACTTGCGGTTGCGGCCGTAGTCGATCCACTGCAGCGGGTATGCCGGGCGCGACCACACCGTGACGAGCCCGCGACCATCGGCGGTCGACACGATGCGGACGGTCAGGGTCTCGCCCCAGCTGGCCATGGAGAGCGTGCGCGTCGACACGATGGTCTGCGGGTCGATGGGACGCCCGGGGACGAACCCGAGCCCACGCAGCGCAGCGTTCACCGACTCCCACACGTGGGGGCCCGGGGCACTCGTCACGACCTGGCCGAAGCTCGACGGTCCCCTGCCTGCCGGGCCGGTCTGCTTCTTCTCCTTGGCCGCCGAGATCGTCATGCTCAGGGCCACGAGGAGCACGAACCCCGCGAAGGTGAGGACCCCGACGACCGGACCAGCAAGCCCGTCGAGACCGGCCCAGGCCAGCAGCCCCAGGAAGAGCCCGACGACGACACTGCCGCCGAGGACCACGAGCCTGGCGGTGCGGAGCTGCCTCTCGAGGCGCTCGTGCTGCTGCTGGAGGTCGACGAGGCCCAGCGGCATCGGCGGCGGCAGGGACGGTGTGCTCATGCCGGCAGGCTAGTGGTGGAGCGGCGCTTGGTGAGGTCGACGGTCCCGGGGAACTCGCCCTCGCCGGGGCGCACCTTGTAGCCGGCCTTCTTGTAGAGGCGCAGGTTCTCGGTGCTCCTGGCGCCGGTGTTGAGCCAGAAGGTGCGGACGTCGTCGGGAGCCAGCGACTCGGCATACACGAGCAGCTCCCGGCCGAGACCGCGACCCTGCAGGTAGGGCGCGACCATGAGGCGACCGATCTGCCACGTCTCGTCGTGGATCGGGTGCGGACGCACGCGCACGGAGGCGAGCAGCTGCCCGTCCTTGCGCCAGACCCTGGTGTCCCACTCCTGTATGCCGTCGCGCACGGTGTCGAGGTCCTCCTCGCCTGCGCTGAACATGCCGTAGCGGGCGAACTCCGGCGCCCAGCAGGCCCGGGTGAGCACCTGGAGGTCGGGGGCGTCGGCGGGCGTGGCGACGCGCTCCTCGAGCCCGCTCAGCGCGGACGTCGCGGCGGTCGGCGGCAGGAGGTCGGGACGGCGCTGCGCCGTGCGCTGGATGCGCTGCTCGCGCCGCCAGGCGGCGATGGCTCGGTGGTTGCCGCCGAGCAGGACGTCGGGCACGGCTCGGCCGTCCCACTCGGCGGGCTTGGTGTAGACGGGGTACTCGAGGAGGCCGTCCTCGTGCGACTCCTCGACGAGCGACTCGACGTTGCCGATGACGCCCGGCAGGAGGCGGGCGACGGCCTCGACCATGGCGAGGACCGCGACCTCACCACCGTTGAGGACGTAGTCGCCGAGGGAGAGGACGCGCACCGGCATCCGCTCGCTCGCCCACTCGTAGACGCGCTCGTCGATGCCTTCGTAGCGGCCGCAGGCGAACGCGAGCCACGGCTCCTCAGCGAGCTCGCGCGCGATCTGCTGCGTGAACGGCTCTCCGCCGGGACCCGGGATGATGAGGGTCGGGACGCGCGGCCGGTGGTCCTCGGCCGGCGGAGTGCCCTGTGCCAGCACGTGTTCGAGCGCCTCGCTCCATGGCCCGGGCTTCATGACCATGCCGGCGCCGCCGCCGTAGGGCGAGTCGTCGACCGTGCGGTGGCGGTCGTGGGCGAAGTCCCGCAGGTCGTGCACGTGCAGGTCGATGAGCCCGTCGCGCCGCGCCTTGCCGATGAGGGAGAGGTCGAGCGGCGCGAGGTACTCGGGGAAGATCGAGACGACGTCCAGTCTCAAGGAGCGCATGTCGGCTACGCCTCGTCGAGGTCGAAGAGCCCCGCTGGCGCGTCGACGACGACGTGGCCGGCCTCGGTGTCGACCTCGGGGACGATCGCCTCGACGAACGGCACGAGCACCTCGCGGCGGTCGGCGAGGCGCACCTCGAGCAGGTCCTGCACGGCGCCGATGACGAGTCCGGTCACCTCACCGAGGACGACACCCTCGGGGTCGTGGACGGCCAGGCCCACGAGATCGTGCTCGTACCAGCCGTCGTCCTCGTCACTCCCCGCCTCGTCGACCGTGTCGACGTCGAGGAAGAGCTGGGTCCCCCGCAGCGACTCGGCGCCGGTGCGGTCCGGGATCTCGTCGAAGCCGAGCAGCCAGATCTCGCGGTGCTTGCGCGCCGTCGCAACCGTCAGGGTGCGGGGCACGCCGGTCCCGGGCGCCGCCTCGGTGTCGAACACCGCGCCCGGCACGTAGCGGGTCTCGGGGTCGTCGGTGTGCGTCTGGACCGTCACCTCGCCCCGGAGCCCGTGGGGCTTGCCGATGCGGGCGATGAGAAGGGGGTCGGTGCTGCTGGCCATGGGTCAGATCCTCTCAGGCTGGCGAACGCGAGAATGCGCCGCGCCCCCACGGGGCGCGGCGCATTCTGACGTGGGTGGTGCTGTGCTGCTCAGCGCGCCCGGTCGGTGTCGACGATGTCGATCCGGACGGGCCGACCACCGGCGAGCGCGGTCAGCACGGTGCGCAGCGCGCTGGCCGTGCGGCCGGAGCGACCGATGACGCGACCAAGGTCATCCGGGTGGACCCGGACCTCGATGATCTCGCCGCGACGGAGCTCCTTGCGCTTCACCTCGACGTCGTCCTTGTGGTCGACGATCCCGGTGACGAGGTGCTCCAGCGCCTCCTCGAGCATCCTCAGGCCCCTGCCTTGTCCTCGGTGGCCTCGGTGTCGGGACCCTCGGCGGGCGCCTCGGCACTCTCGGCGGCAGCAGCGCCCGAGTCGGTGTCGGCCGCCGGGGCGACCTCGTCCGCTGCGGGCTGCTCGGCCTTGTCCGCCTTGGGAGCCTCGTCAGCCTTGGCCTCGTCGGCCTTGGGGGCGTCGGCCTTCTTGGCGGCAGCCTTCTTCTTGGCGGTGGTGGCGCCGGAGGCGTCGTCGCCTTCGGACTTGCCGGCGGCGGCAAGAGCGGCCTCGTAGAGGTCCTTCTTGTTGGCCTTGGGCTCGGCCACCCGCAGGGTGCCCTCGTCCATGATCTTCAGGAGTGCGGCCACGGCCTCGGTCGGCTGGGCACCCTTGGAGCGCCAGTGGTTCGCGCGCTCCATGTCGATGTCGATGAGCGAGGGCTCCTGGTTGGGGTCGTACTTGCCGATCTCCTCGATCGCGCGGCCATCGCGCTTGGTGCGCGAGTCCATGACGACGACGCGGTAGATGGCGGTGCGGATCTTGCCCATGCGCTTGAGACGAATCTTGACGGCCACGTGAGTGACTCCGTTTCCTGTTGTGGGCACGGCGAGACCGCGGTGGATTTTCACGCGGGGTACCGATGCCCGGGGTAGGCATCCGGCCGACATCGGTGCGGCCAGAAGGTGTACAGCCGCCCATTCTGCCAGAACTCGAGAGGTGCTCCGAACCGCGAGCCGGGCACGCGGCACACCCCCGCCGACCCGGTATGCCGTCCGCCCCTGTTCGTGGGCGGCCTGCGGTCCTACCGTGGTGACGTGACCGTCACCGTGCGTTCGGCTCCGGCGCCGTGGGCTCTCTTCGCGCTGTGGGCCCTCACCGGCCTCGTCGGCGTGCTCACGCTGCTGGGGATGTTCTCGATCGGGATCTTCGTCCTCCCGGTCGCCGTGGCCCTGCTCGTCGTCTCGATCGTGCGCACGACCCGCACCCCGGACGGCTGGCCCGCGATCGCCGGCCTGGGACTGGCCCTCGCCGTGGGGATCGCCTGGCTGGGATGGGTGCTCGCCACGTCGGGCCCCTCCGAGATGTCGTGCTCGGGTGGGTCGAACCTGCCCACGACCTGCACCTCGGGGGGTCGCGTGGTCGATCCCGATGCCGTGCAGTGGGCCACGGCTGCTCCGTGGTTCGTCGTGGCGTCCGTCGTGGCCCTGCTGACGTTCGTGGGCCACCGGGCGGCGCGCAGGATCGTCACGGCAGCCGGGCAGCGTCCAGCACCCGGTCCAGTGCGCTGAGGCTCGGCAGGTAGGCCCCGAGCGCCTCCGTGATCTCGTCATGAGCCTGCTCGCGACGCTCTCCCGGTGCATCGTCGTCGAGAGCGAGCCTGATCTGGTGAGCGAGGAAGTTCGTCTCGCTGCACAGCACCATCGCGAAGTCGGTCGTGCTGGTGAGCATCCCGGCACCACCCGCCTTCCGGTATGCCGCAACAGTTCTCGCGATCGCCGTGTCGTCGACGTCGTCTCCGAGCACGTGCCACTGCACGAGGGTCTTGGCCAGCTCGCGGGTCGGGTCCAGCGGCCCGCAGTCCTCCCAGTCGAGCGCGCGCAGGCTGCCGTCCGGCGCTGCGAGCGCGTTGTCCGGGTGGAGGTCGCAGTGGCCCAGGACGAACGGTCCCGCTCCCGGGCCGGCCCGGTCCACGACCTCGGCGTATGCCGTGAGGTCGCCTTCACGCGCGGCCAGTGCGGCGTGCCACGCCTGTCCGACCGAGCGCTCGACCAGCTCGGTCCAGGTCTCGGTCGGCACCAACGTGGTGTGCCAGGTCCGCGGTGGGTCCTGCGTGACGGGTGCCGCGCGATGCAGCTGTCCCAGAAGGGTTCCGAGCGGCTCGGCGACCTCTGACGTGCGATCCGTGACGGACGTCCCCGTCAGCCAGTGGCTCACCCGGGCGTTACCACCGCCGAGCGCGTCCGGGACCTTGACGACCAGTCGCCCGTCGGGCGTCATGACGTGGGTCGGCACCTCCACCCCGTGGGTGGCGAGGTGCTCGAGGAGCTCGGCCTCCCGGTGGACGACGCCTGCGTCGAAGGCCCGGAAGGGACGCTTGACGGCATACTCCCGCTCGCCGACCCGCAGGTGCCAGACGTCGCCGTCGGCACCGCGCCCGCCGACCACGCGGGCGAGCCGGCCCTCCCCCAGGCCGAAGGCATCCCGGACCCACTCAGCGAAGTCGTCCACGCGGCATACCCCGCTCTCTCACCAGGGGCTGGGTTCGTAGTCCTTGACGAAGCAGCCGTAGACGTCCTCGCCGGCCTCGCCCCGCACGATGGGGTCATAGACGCGGGCGGCTCCGTCGACGAGGTCGAGGGGTGCGTGCCAGCCCTCGGCGGCGATCCGCAGCTTCTCGTGGTGGGGACGCTCGTCGGTGATCCAGCCGGTGTCGACGGCGGTCATGAGGATCCGGTCGGTCTCGAACATCTCGCCCGAGCTGGTGCGGGTCAGCATGTTGAGGGCCGCCTTGGCCATGTTGGTGTGCGGGTGCCCCGGGCCCTTGTAGCGGCGCGAGAACTGGCCCTCCATCGCCGAGACGTTGACGACGTAGGCGCGACGAGCCCCTGCTGCCACCGCTGCTCGCATCGACGGGCGGAGACGGGAGATGAGGATGAACGGCGCCGTCGAGTTGCAGAGCTGGACCTCCAGGAGCTCGAGCGGGTCGACCTCGTCGACGACCTGGGTCCAGCTGTTGTTGCGCTGGGTGTCGGGAAGGAGGCCCCCGGCGTCGACAGCGGTCCCGGCGAGGTGCGCCTCGAGGCTGGCATGGCCTGCGGTCAGGGCCATCTCGGTCATCGAGGCGGCCGTGCGCTGGGCCAGTGCCCTGGCCGCCTCCTCCTCGGACTCGCCCTCGTGGTGGGCGACCTTGTTGGCGGTGAGGGTGCCGAGCAGGTTGGCCGGGTGGGCGTCGCTGATCCGGTCGAAGGTGACGAGCTCGGGGTAGCGGACATTGCTCTCCAGAGGCACCTGCTCACCGTCGACGAGGTGCGAGTAGGAGCCCGGTGAGCGGCGCACGGTCTGGGCGGCGTTGTTGATGAGGATGTCGAGCGGACCGGCCGCGGCGACCTCTTCGGCGAGCGCGACGACCTGCGTGGGGTCGCGCAGGTCGATGCCGACGACCTTGAGTCTGTCGATCCACTCGCGCGAGTCCTCCTGTGCCGCAAACCTCCTCGCGGCGTCGTGGGGGAAGCGCGTCGTGATCGTGAGGTGGGCGCCGTCGCGCAGGAGCATGAGCGCGATGTACATGCCGATCTTGGCCCGGCCGCCCGTGAGGAGGGCGCGCTTGCCGGTGAGGTCGGCCCGCTGCACTCGCTTGAGATGGCTCTTGGCGGCGCACGCCGGGCAGAGCCAGTGGTAGAACGCGTCGACGCGCGTGTAGTCGTCCTTGCAGATGTAGCAGCCGCGGGGCTCGATGCAGCTCGCCCACGGTCGTCCCGGCCATCGGCACCTCGAGCAGGACGCCCTTGGTCTCGTCGTCGATCCGCATCGGCGACCCTGTCGCCGTCCGGGCCAGGATGGCGTCGTCGTGGTCGATCTGCGGCTGCTTGGCCTCGCGGCGGCGAGCCTTGCGGACCTGCTTGTACATGCGTCCGGTCGCGCGCTTGACGACCTGGATGTCGGGGTGGTCGCCGTCGAGGTTCGGCAGCTCCTCCAGGACCCGCAGGAGGGTGGCGAGGTCGTCGGGGTCGACGCCGGGCCCGAGGTCGTGGACCCGCAGGCTCGGGTCGGTCGGGTCGTTCTTGGCGGGTCGGTCGGTCATGTGCGGTTGGTCCAGGCGTCGGGGTCCGCGGTGAGCTCGCGAACGGTGTCGGGCAGCTCGCCGCTGAGTAGTTGGGCGAGGGAGGTCGTGTCGAGGACGGCGCGCAGGCTGGCCCGCACCGCGACCCAGACGGTGGGCAGGTGCGCGGCAACCCCGTCGTAGGCCGTCTCGTGCGGTCGGAGCCCCCGCACCTCGGCGAGCGGGCCGTCGACCGCGCGGAAGACGTCACCGAGGACGACGTCGGTGGCCGGCCGGGCCAGGGCGTAGCCTCCGCGGGCCCCGCGGGTGCTCGTCACGAGCCCGGCGGTGCGCAGGTCGGCGACGATGGCCTCGAGGAACTTGCGAGGCAGGCTCTGGCGCTGGGCGAGGGACTCGACGCTCACCGGACCCGAGGCGGCCTCCTGGGCCTCTGCGAGGATGAGCATGGCGCGCACTGCGTAGTCCGTGCGCGCCGAGATGTCCACGCCCGCATTGTGCCCCGACCCGCGCCCGGACCCCGAATCGCCGAGCTCAGATGGCGAGTGCGGGCTCCGCCTCGGCCGGGTTGACAACCTGGACGGTGTGCGCGAAGACGGTGTCGCCCGCCGCGAGCGCCAGCGCGTCGGCCTCGGCTCGGGTGAGCTGGGCGGCGAACCGCTCCCCGGTGTCGGCGCGCAGGTCCACCCGGACCTCGAAGCCGAGACGCACGACGCGTTCGACCACCGCCTCGATGACGCCGGGTGAGCCACCGATGCGCGCATCGAGCTGCACCGCGCGCTCGCGGCTCCGGTGCAGCGCGATGTCATGGGGTCGCACGAGGTGGCCCCCGATCCGCGCCACGGAACCGAGGAAGGACATGACGAAGTCGTTGGCCGGCCGGTCATAGAGGGTGACCGGGTCACCGACCTGCTCGATCTGCCCCTTGTTGAGCACGGCGATGCGGTCAGCGACGTCGAGCGCCTCCTCCTGGTCGTGCGTCACGAGCACCGTCGTCACATGCACCTCGTCGTGCAGGCGCCGCAGCCACTGGCGCAGGTCGGCCCGCACCTTGGCGTCGAGCGCACCGAACGGCTCGTCGAGGAGCAGCACCTCGGGGTCGACGGCGAGCGCCCGGGCCAGTGCCATGCGTTGGCGCTGCCCACCCGAGAGCTGGGCCGGATAACGGTGCTGGAACCCGTCGAGCCCGACGATCTCGAGCAGGTCGTCCACCTTGCGCTTGATCTCCGCCTTGGGACGCTTGCGGATCGTCAGTCCGAACGCGACGTTGTCGCGCACCGTCATGTGCTTGAACGCGGCGTAGTGCTGGAAGACGAAGCCGATCCCTCGCTTCTGAGGGGGTATGCCGGTGACGTCCGTCCCGCCGATGACGATCCGTCCGCTGTCGAGGCCTTCCAGGCCGGCGATGGCGCGCAGCAGGGTCGACTTGCCCGAGCCACTGGGGCCGAGCAGGGCGGTGAGGCTGCCGGCCGGGATGTCGAGCGACACGTCGTCGAGGGCGGTGAAGGTGCCGTAGTTCTTGCGGGCTCCGGTGACGCTGATCATCGTTGGCTCCTCTTGCGGTCGAGCAGGGTCATGCCGAGCAACGTCGCCACGGCAAGGCCCATGAGCAGGGTGGCTGCGGCATACGCGCCGTAGGTGTTGTGGTCGTCGATATAGCGGGAGTGCACGAGCAGGGTGAGGGTCTGCGAGACGCCGGGGAAGCCGGAGCTGACCATGATCACGGCGCCGAACTCACCGAGCGCGCGGGCGATCGTCAGGACCACGCCGTAGGTCAGTCCCCACCGGATCGCCGGGAGGGTGATCCGCCAGAACGTCTGCCACGAGCTGGCACCGAGCGTGGACGCCGCCTGCTCCTGCTCGGTGCCGATCTCGTGGAGCACCGGCTCGACCTCGCGCACGACGAAGGGCAGGGTGACGAAGAGGGTGGCGATGACCATGCCGGGCAGGCCGAAGATCACCTGGAAGCCCAGGCCCTCGACGCCACCGAACCAGCCGCCGGAGCCCCACAGCAGGATGAGCGCGACGCCCACGACGATGGGCGAGACGGCGAACGGCAGGTCGACGACGGCCTGGAGCAGCCCCTTGCCGGGGAAGCGGCCACGGACCAGCGCCAGCGCGGTGCCGACACCGAAGACCACGTTGAGCGGCACGACGATCGCGACGATGAGCAGCGAGAGGTTGAGGGCCGAGATGGCTGCCGGCGTGCGGATGGAGTCGATGAAGGCACCAACTCCCGGCTCGAGGGTGCGCCAGAGGATGAGGACGATGGGGACCGCGACGAGGACGGTGAGGTAGCCCAGAGCGACTGAGCGCAGGGCCAGCTTGGCCGGCCCGGCCTTGGGAGGCGTGGACGTCGAGGCGCTCATGACGACTCCTCCTCGCGGTGCAGGGCCCGTCCCGCGAACCAGCGGAGGACGGCCAGGGTGACGAAGGCGATGGCGAGCAGGGCGACCGAGACGGCCGCCGCGTTGATCGGGCGGTCGATCTCGATCTGCTGCTGGATGTACTGCGACGCGACCTGTGTCTCGCGCGGGATGTTGCCGCCGATGAGGACGACCGAGCCGTACTCACCGATGGCCCGCGCGAACGCCAGCCCCGTCCCGCTGATGATGGCCGGCAGGAGGGTCGGCAGGACGACGCGGCGGAACGTCACCCAGCTCGAGGCACCGAGGGAGGCCGACGCCTCCTCGACCTCCCGGTCGAGCTCGAGAAGCACCGGCTGCACCGAGCGCACGACGAACGGGAGGGTGACGAAGGCCAGGGCCACGACGATGCCGGGCTGGGTCGCGTTGAGGTGGATCCCGACGGGGCTGTTGGGGCCGTAGAGCGAGAGCAGGACGATGCTTGCGACGATCGTCGGCAGCGCGAACGGCAGGTCGATGAGGGCGTTGACGATGCGCTTGCCCCGGAAGTCGTCACGCACGAGGACCCAGGCGATGAGGGTGCCCATGACGGCGTTGATGACCGCCACCACCAGGGCGGCGACGACCGTCACGCGCAACGACGCCAGCGCGACCGGCGCCGTCACGGCCTCCCAGAAGCCGGTCCACCCCTCCTCGAAGGACGTCACCGTCAGGGCGGCCAACGGCAGCAGCACCATGACGCTGAGCCAGAGCCCTACGACGCCGATGCCCAGAGGCCGCCCGGCTCCCCGCAGTCGCGAGCGCCCGGCCGGGCGGGGTGCCTGCCCGTCGTCAGCAGTCCCCGGGTCGACCCTCGGGGGCTGCGCGTTCGGCGGCAGGGCCGACACCTCGGTGTCGTCCCTGCCGCCGGTCACGGTCGCCGTCATGTCAGGACGTCGCCTTGTCGTAGATGACGGCGATGGAGCCGGTCTCCTTCTTGAAGAGCGTGCCGTCCACGGTCTTCCAGCCGCCGAGGTCGTCGATCGTCCAGAAGCTTGGTCGGCTCCGGGAAGTCCTTGCCGAACTCCGCTGCCACCGTAGGGTCGACAGGTCGGAATCCAGCCTCCGCCCAGAGCTTCTGCGCCTCCGGGGTGAAGAGGTAGTCCCGGAACTTCGTCGCCTTCTCCACGTTCTTGCCCTTGGTGAGGACCGCGACCGGGTTCTCGATCTTGAACGTCGTCGGCGGCGTGACGTGCTCGACGGCGTCACCCTTGCGCTCGGCGAAGATCGCCTCGTTCTCATAGCTGAGCAGCACGTCCCCGGTCCCCTGCAGGAAGGTCTCGGTCGCCTCCCGGCCGGACTTCGGCTGGACCTTGACGTGCCCGGTCACGAGCTTCTCGATGTAGGCCAGACCGGCGGCGGCGTTCGCCCCGCCGTCGCTCTTGGCGGCATACGGCGCCAGGAGGTTCCACTTCGCCGAACCCGAGCTGAACGGGTTGGGCGTCACCACCTCGACGCCCGGCTTGAGCAGGTCGTCCCAGTCCTTGATGGCCTTGGGGTTGCCCTTGCGGGTCACGATCGTCACGACCGAGCCGAACGGGATCCCCTTGTGCTCGCCGGCGTTCCAGTCCGCGGCCACGAGCCCGGCGTCGACGAGCCGGGTGATGTCGGGCTCGACCGAGAAGTTGACGAAGTCGGCCTGGGCTCCGGCTGCGACCTTGCGTGACTGGTCCCCGGACGCGCCGTAGGACTGCTGGAAGGTCACACCCTTGCCGTCCTCCGTCGCGTTGAACGCCGGGATGACCTTGTCGAACCCGACCTTGGGCACGGCATACGCAAAGAGGTTGAGCGTGCTCGTCGACGCCGGGGCTGCGCCCTCTGCCTGAGCGCCCACCGTGTCGTTCGCGCCTCCCCCGGCACAGGCCGACATCACCAGCGCACCGACGGTCGCGGCGGCGGCCAGGGCGAGGCGGGGATGACGACTCATGTGGGGACTCCTTCGTTCGGAGTCCGACAGAGCGACCCGGGGTGGCCGCAATTCCTATCGGACACCTAGGAGTTTCGATAGTCCAGCGTTATCCGTCAAATAACGTCAGATTATGTCTCGCATGGTGGATGCCGTCAGTACGTCATGCCCCGCAGGACGACCGCCGCCGGCTCGCCCAGCACGGTGAGGTCCGCACGCGGGTCGCGGTCGAGGACCAAGAGGTCGGCGTCGGCGCCCTCCTCCAGTCCGGGGCGACCGAGCCACTTCCGCGCGCCCCACGTGGCGGCACCGAGCACCTCCACGTTACTGAAGCCGATGCGCGAGAGCTCGATGACCTCCTGCGCGGCGAGTCCGTGGGCGATGGAACCTCCCGCGTCGGTCCCGAGATAGATGGGTATGCCGGCCTCTCGCGCCGCGCCGAACGTCTCGTGGCGTCGTGCGTGGAGGTCGAGCATGCGCCGGTGGTAGTCGGGGAACTTCTCGCGTGCCGGCTCCGCGATCTCGGGGAAGGTCGCGATGTTGACCAGGGTTGGGACGATCGCGATGCCCTCTGCCGCAAAGGAGTCGATGGTGTCGGCCTCGAGGCCGGTGGCGTGCTCGATGCAGTCCGTGCCGGCAGCGGCGAAGTCGCGCAGCGAGTCCGGGCCGAAGCAGTGTGCGGTCGTGCGAGCGCCCTCCTCGTGGGCAGCGGCGACGGCCTCGATGAGCACCTCACGTGGCCAGCACGGTTCGAGGTCGCCGGTGTCACGGTCGATCCAGTCGCCGACGAGCTTGACCCAGCCGTCCCCGGCGCGGGCCTCGATGCGCACCCGCTCGACGAGCTGCTCGGGCTCGACCTCGTGCGCGTAGTTGCGGATGTAGCGCTTGGGGCGGGCGATGTGACGGCCGGCGCGGATGATCTTGGGCAGGTCGTCGCGCTCGTCGATCCAACGCGTGTCGGCGGGTGAGCCGGCGTCGCGGATGAGGAGGGTGCCGTTGTCGCGATCGGCGAGCGCCTGCTCTTCGGACGTCGCGTCGTCGACGGCGCCGTGCCGGTCGAGGCCGACATGGCAGTGCGCGTCGACCATGCCCGGGAGGAACCAGCCGCGCAGCGTCTCGACGTCGTGGCCGGCGCCGGTCGGTCGTTCGAAGGTGAGACGGCCCCCGACGACCCACGCCTCGGGAAGGACCTCCTCGGGACCGACGAGGACCTCGCCCAACAGGTGCAGCACCGGTGCCGTCATGGCTCCGACCCTAGAGGCTCACGTGCCGGTGGCCTCAGGTGGCGTCGGATCCCGGCGCGCGCCCGACGGTGTAGCGGATGTCCTGCCAGACCTCGACGTCGCCGTCCGCCGTGCGAGCACCCTCGAAGTGGGTCGCGGCGCGCGCCCGCACACCGGCGATCTCGTCGACGGGGACGCTCGCCCACATGGCCCGCTGACCGGTGCCCCGAGAGAAGGCCTCCCACCGTTCGAGGGTGCCGAACCGCACCGGAAGCCGGAGCGTCGTGGTCGCCACCTCGGTCGCGCCGGCATCCTCGAACAGCTGCTCCATCCCCTCGTCCGAGCCGAACGGGCTCTCAGGTCCCAGGACCCGGGGGTCACGCATCGCCGGCGGGAGCCAGGGACCGAACTCGCGGTCGACGGAGGTCCACACGGGGTCCTGCCGGCCGAAGGTCGCCAGGCCGATCCGGCCACCCGGAGCGAGCAGCTGCACCCAGCGCGCCAGCGCCGCGGCAGGATCCGGCAGGAAGAACAGGACGAGGGAGGAGGCCACGACGTCGAACTCACCCTCAGGGAGTGCAGGCTCGGCGGCGTCCCCCACTCGCAGGTCGACAACGAGACCTTCACCGTCCAAAGCCGTCCGGGCATGGGCGAGCATGCCGTGACTGAGGTCGAGACCCACGACGGACCCGGTCGCTCCGACGCGCCGCGCCAGCAGGATCGTCGCTGCTCCGCGACCGCACCCGAGGTCGACAGCTCGCTCCCCGGACACAGGGGCGAGCTCGTCGACGAGTCCCTGCGCAATGGGTGCGAAGAAGTCCACACCGCTCTGGTCGTAGTCGTCGGCGACCGCGTCGAACAGTGCCCCCACTCCGGGCCCTGACCGCGGATCGGTGTCCGTCATCTCGCGAGTGTCCGCCCACCCGGGCACGAACGAGGCTGTTTCAGAGAAAGGTCGGCGGGCGGGGGATCAGGCGGAGGCGGCGATGACCCTGCGCAGTGCCTCGATGACGATGCCGGGCGCGTCGGTGTGCACCCAGTGCGAGGCACCCTTGACGGTCAGCTGCCGCACCTTCGGGAAGAAGGCTCGCATCGGCTCACCGTCCTCGGCCGTGATGTAGCTCGACTCCGAACCCGCGATCCAGAGGACCGGACCGGCATACGGCTTCACGACGCCGGCGGCGAAGGGCCAGTCGGCGATGACCGAGCCACTCCCCCTGGCGGCGTCCGCCGCGAACAGCTCGACATTGGCCTGCCACCGCCACGCCGTGCCCTCGCGGCGCAGGTTTTGGAGCAGGAACGCCTTGATCCCGGGGTCGGGCTCCGCGAAACGGGCCTCGGCGTCGGCCCGGCCGGCCAGCTCCGACAACGGCAGCGAGCGCATCTCGGCGATGTAGCCGGCGAAGCGCTCGAGGTCGCCGTAGCCCTTGGGCGCGATGTCGACGACGACGAGCCGTGACACCAGTGTCGGCTCGGTCAGCGCCAGCGCCATCGCCGTCTTGCCGCCGAGGGAGTGGCCGACGACGATCCACGGTCCGGGGTCGATGGCGCGCAACGTGTCGGCGACGGACACGGCATACCCCTCGTAGGAGAACTCGGCCGACCACGGACTGCGACCGTGGTCCGGAAGGTCGACCAACGTGCACCGCGCCGCTGTGCCCTCCGGACCCGCGAGCGCCTTGGCGACCGTCGACCAGTTGCGGCCCTGGCCGAAGAGCCCGTGCAGGAAGGCGACGCGCGGACCCGCGGTGCCGACCGACAGCGTGTGCAGCGGCTCTGCAGCGCTCACGTGCCCGGGACATTCTCGAGTCCATTCATGGGAGGCACTGTACGGACCCGCCACGTGGACCCGTGGTGTCACGGCCGACGTCGTCGGGTGACCGGCCCGCTCTCCAGGAGGCGTCGCAGCCCGTCGGACACCGACCGAGGTCGCAGGACGTCGGAGGTCCCGGCCATCGGTCGACGCATCGCGTCGATGGTCTCGCGCAGGACCGTCACCGCGTCCTTCTGCGGCGCCCAGTCCAGCTCGCTCCTCGCCCGTGAGGAGTCGAGCAACGGCACGCTGAAGCCCAGGTCGACCCAGCCCGGGTCGACCGGCTGGATCCGGGCGTGCCACGCGGCCGAGGACATGGTGCGGACCACTGCCGAGGGCACGTGGACCGCTCGCGCGCCGAGTGCCGAGGCGATGTCGGCGGTGGTGATGGGCGCATCGGGGGCCAGGTTGAACGCACCGGGTGCTCGCCGCTCGAGGGCCCGGGCGATCGCGTCGGCCACGTCGTCCGCGTGGACCATGGGGACCTTCAGCCGCCGGTCGAGCGGCAGGACGGGCAGGAGCCCGACGGCGCGCGCCGGCACGATGGCGGGCAGGCCGTACCTCAGCAGCGCGCTGGCCGCCGCCGCCTGCCCGACGATGCCCGGGCGCAGGCGGGTGATGGTGAGTCCCTCGTGGGCGTCCTCGTGGGCATCGAGCAGCCGCTCTGCCGCGGCCTTGTGCTGGCTGTAGGGCGAGGTGGGCACGCCGCCCGTGGGCCACGTCTCGTCGACGGGCTCGTCGTCCCGCTTCGGCGAGTACGCGCCGACCGAGGACATGTGCACCAGGTGCGTGGGGCCGCCGGATGCCAGCGCGGCGAGCACCCGGCGGGTCCCCCCGACGCCGAGCTCCTCGAGGTAGTCAAGGTCGTGGGACGGCTGGAACCCCCAGGCCAGGTGGACGACTGCGTCGGCGTCCGAGAACGCCGCCCGCAGAGGATCGAGGCAGCGGTCGGTGGACAGGTCGGTGGTGACCCAGCTGGCTCCGTCGTACGGAGCGGTGCTGTCCGGCTCGCGACGCACGACACCGACGACCTCGTGGCCGGCCGGCAACAACCGACGCAGCAGGGCGGTGCCGATGTTGCCGGTGGCACCGGTGACGACGACTCGCATGCTCGACTACCCGGCCGGCCTCAGCCGACCAGCCGCCCCCTGAGGCCCTTGCGGACCTCGGACGCCCGTTGCTGCTCGCCGGCGTAGGAGCTCATCACCACCAGGGCCCCGGTCAGGGCCGGCACCACCCACTGGAGTGCCGCCAGCTGCTTCTGGGCCTTGGCCACCGCCGAAGGCGTACCCGACGCCGGCTCCGTGCCGGAGTCGGCCGGCACGCGGGTCTCCTGCGAGACCTTCTGGCCGAGCATCCGGGAGTAGGCCGTGACGCCCAGGGCGGCGGCCGTGAGCACGGTCTTGGCGACAGCCATGGAGGCGACACCCTCCTGAGCCGAGATGCGCCCCTTGTTGCCGACGACCTGGCCGACGCTGCCAACGAGGTGGGCGCCGATCGCGGCCGCGTTCACCGGGGTCCAGCGGTCCCAGCCGACGTTGGCCACGGCCCCCTTGGAGTTGGCCGAGTCGGCCTGGGCCGCAGCCGGGTTGAGTGCCACGGCATTGGCAAGCGTGCCGCCGAACCAGGCGGCCAGCCCGATGTCGTGCATCGAACGGGACAGAGTGTCGCGTGCCATGGGGTTCTCCCTCACAGGGCTCATAGAGGTCGGGTGATGAGGCTTATCTACCCGCCACCCCTGCTCACAAACCGGGACCGGTGACCAGTGACCGGAAGCGGGGCAGGCTGCCCGTCACCGTCGGCGGGCTCGCGCAGGCCCCGGAGTCACCTGCCCAGGAACTTCTCGAAGCCCTTGGGCAGCTGCGAGGGGTCGAGGTCGGCGGGGTCGACGCCGGCACCAGCACCAGCTCCACCGCCGAACGCACCGCCGGCCGGCTTGGCCGCGGCGCGCTGGGCGTCGGCCTGCGCGTCGGCGGCCCGCTTGGCGGGGTTGCCGGACTTGGACTTCTTGCCGCGGGTCTGTTGCTGCTGCTGCCGGGCCTTCTTGCCGCCGCCACCACCCATGCCCGGCATGCCGGGGATGCCCCCACCCCGGGCGAGCTGCTTCATCATCTTCTGCGCCTCACCGAAGCGCTCGAGCAGCTGGTTGACCTCCGAGACGGTGACACCCGAGCCGCCGGCGATGCGGGCGCGGCGGGAGCCGTTGATCTGCTTGGGGTGGTTGCGCTCGAACGGCGTCATCGAGCGGACCATGGCCTCGACGCGGTCGAACTCGCGCTCGTCGAGGTTGTCGAGCTGGGCCGACATCTGCCCCATGCCCGGCATCATCTTGAGCATCGACTTGAGCGAGCCCATCTTCTTGATCGCCGACATCTGCTGGAGGAAGTCGTCGAAGGTGAAGTCCTCCGCCGCGAGGAACTTGCGCTCCATCTCGGCGGCCTGACCGCGGTCGAACGCCTTCTCGGCCTGCTCGATGAGGGTGAGCACGTCACCCATGTCGAGGATGCGCGAGGCCATGCGGTCGGGGTGGAAGACCTCGAAGTCCTTGACCTGCTCACCCGTCGAGGCAAACATGATCGGCCGGCCGGTGACCTTGGCGACCGACAGGGCGGCACCACCGCGTGCGTCACCATCGAGCTTGGACAGGACGACGCCGGTGAAGTCGACGCCCTCGAGGAAGGCCTCGGCGGTCTCGACGGCCGCCTGCCCGATCATCGCGTCGATGACGAAGAGGACCTCGTGCGGGTTGATTGCGGCCCGGATGTCGCCGGCCTGCTTCATGAGGTCGGCGTCGACCGCGAGGCGTCCGGCGGTGTCGACGATGACGACGTCGTGGTGCTTGTTGACTGCTTCGCGTATGCCGTCGCGAGACACCGTGACCGGGTCACCGAAGCTGCGGGTGCCCTCGCCCGTGCCGCCGACGGCGTCGTGCCCGCCGACGTTGCCCCGCTCGGGGGCGAAGACCGGGACACCGGCACGCTCACCGACGACCTGGAGCTGGGTCACGGCATTGGGTCGCTGGAGGTCGGCGGCGACGAGGACCGGGGTGTGACCCTGGTCCTTGAGCCAGCGAGCGAGCTTGCCCGCGAGCGTGGTCTTGCCGGCGCCCTGCAGGCCCGCGAGCATGATCACGGTCGGCCCGGTCTTGGCGAAGCGGATCGTGCGGGTCTGCCCACCGAGGATCTCGACGAGCTCCTCGTTGACGATCTTGACGATCTGCTGCGCCGGGTTGAGCGCGCCGGAGACCTCGGCTCCGAGCGCCCGCTCACGGACGGCCGACGTGAACTCCTTGACGACGGGCAGGGCCACGTCGGCATCGAGCAGCGCCATCCGGATGTCGCGGACGGTCTTGTTGACGTCGGACTCGGACAGGCGCCCCTTGGTGCGGAGGTTCTTGAAGGTCGCTGTCAGGCGGTCGGAGAGGCTCGTGAACACCGCACAAGGTTAACCGGAGTCACGAGCGCCACTGACGTCGTCGTCAGTCGCTGCCGTCGCAGGTGTCGATGACGGCGGCCACCACCTGGGCCACCTTGCCCGGGTCGAGGGGGCGCCCCGAGAAGTCGGAGACATAGAACGTGTCCAGGGTCTGGCCGGCATACGTCGCGATGTGTGCCGACCGGACGGACACCCCGGCCTTGGCGAAGGTCATGCCCAGCTCGTGGAGCAGCCCGGGCCGGTCGTGGGCGCGCACCTCGATGACGGTCGCCTCGGTGCTGGCGCCGGGCACGACGAGGGCCCGCGGCTGCCCCGGGGTCCCGATGGTCGAGCTTCCCGCTGGGGCGGGCCGCGAACTGTCGACGTCGGTCGAGCAGGCTCAGCGGGCCGCGATCCCCAGTAGCGAGGCGCATCAGCCCGCGCACGAGACGCTCGCGTTCGGGCTCGGCGTCGCTGGGGCTCTCGACGTGCCACTCGTTGACCGCCACACCGTCGACGGTCCGCAGGACGGCTGTCCGGACCACGAGCCCCTCGGCCGCGAGCAGGCCCGCCGTGTCGGCGAAGAGCCCGAGCCGGTCGCGGTCGGCGATGTCGATCCGGTAGGACCCGCCGTTGGGCACGACCTCGACGTGGGGCTCCCCGCCGGCGAGGGTGACGACGAGGTCGTCCGGCACGAGCGAGGGCGGGACCTCTCCGGCTGAAGGGGCCGGAGGGCTGAGCCGGGCCCGCACCGCGGTGGAGAACTGCCCGAGCAGCGCGGCCCGCCAGTCCGTCCAGGCCTTGGGTCCGGCAGCCACGGCGTCCGCCTCGGTCAGGGCCAGGAGGAGCTCGAACCGGTCACGGTCGTCGTCGATCGCGGCCATGGCGGCGTCGATGGTCCTCGGGTCGGCGTGGTCCCGGCGGGTGGCCAGCTCGATGAGGGTGAGGTGCTCGCGCACGAGTGAGGAGACCACCGTGACGTCGTCCTCGGAGTGGCCCAGGCGCCGCATCACCGTCGCGGCGATCGGCGCCCCCGTGGCCGAGTGGTCGCGAGCGCCGGGGATCTTGCCGATGTCGTGGAGCAGCGCCGCGAGGAGGAGCAGGTCGGCGCGCCCGACGCCTCGCAGCAGGCCGGTGGCGTGCACGACCGTCTCGATGAGGTGCCGGTCCACCGTGTGCCGGTGGACGGCGTTGCGCTGGGGCCGGGAGCGGACCGCGGCCCACTCGGGCAGCCAGCGCTCGATGATGCCCTGCTGGTCCAGGCCCTCCCAGACGGTGACGAGTCCCGGCCCGGCGGCGAGCAGGTCGCTGAACAGCCCCCGCGCCAGCGGGGGCCACGGTGTCGGCAGGTCGGCGCACTTCGTCGCCAGGTTCTCGAGGGTGGTCGGGGCGATCGGCAGGTTGGCCCGGGCCGCGACCACCGCAGCCCGCAGGGGCAGGTGGGGGTCGCTGTCGAGGAGCCGGCCCGAACCGAGGACGACCTCACCGTCGCTCTCGAACAGCCCGTAGCCCAGCGGCGTCATCTGTGGACGGCGCGGGCCGACCCGCAGCACGCGGGCGCGCTGCGACTGGCTCGCCCGACGCACGGTGCCGTCGAGCGCGTAGGCGATGGCCCGGCCCGCGTCGGACACGTCGGCGAGCAGGTCGTCGGGGTCGTCGTATCCGAGGAGCGCGGCGACGGCGTCGTGGTCCTCACGACCGAGGCGGTCGCGACCCCGCCCGGTGACGACGTGCACACCGTCACGCACGTCGAGCAGGAGCCGGTATGCCGCGTCCACCTCACCTCGCGGACGGTCGGCGAGCCAGGCCTCGGCGAGAGCGGCCAGCACGGTCATGTCCCGCAGGCCGCCGTGGGCCTCCTTGAGGTCGGGCTCGATGGACTGGGCGAGGTCACCGTGCCGGTGGTGGCGCACGCTCATGGCCTCGGTGAGCTGAGGAAGTCGCTTGCGGGCGTTGGCCCGCCAGTCGTGGCTCACCGTGGCACGGGCCGCTGCCACCACCTCGGCGTCCCCCGCGACCGCCGAGATGTCGAGCAGACCCACGGCAGCGGTGAGGTCGTCGGCGGCGACGCTGCGGCACTGGCTCACGGTGCGGACGCTGTGGTCGAGGCGCACGCCCGCGTCCCAGATCGGGTACCAGATGCGGTCCGCGAGGCGGGTGATCTCGTCCGTGGAGAGCGTCCGGCCGTAGTGCAGGAGCACGAGGTCGTAGTCCGACAGCGGTCCGGCGTCGCCGCGCCCCACGCTGCCGACCGCTGCCAGGGCGACACCCTCGACCCGCTGTCCCTTCGTCGCCTCGCGCCACAGGCCGTCCAGCCACTCGCGGTTGAAGGCTGCCAGCCGCAGCCGGCGCTCCACCCCCGAGCCGGCCGCCTCGAAGGCCCGCGTTCCCGCGAGGTCGAGCCTGCGGGCCGCCACGTCGACGACGTCAGTCATGCCATCACCCCTCCTGTTGGTGCCTTCCCACTCATTGCGAGTTCCGGTCACGCTCGCTGACCTCGCATGACCGGAACTCGCAATGAGTGGGTTGTTCAGATGGCTTCGGTGCCGCGTTCGCCCGTGCGTACCCGGATGACGTCCTCGACAGCCTGCGTCCAGATCTTCCCGTCGCCGATCCGACCGGTCTGTGCCGACTTGAGGATGACGTCCGCGACGCTGACCGCGTCCATGTCGTCCACGAGGACCTCGAGACGGATCTTGGGCACGAAGTCGACGTTGTACTCGGCGCCGCGGTAGACCTCGCTGTGGCCACGCTGCCGGCCGTAGCCGGAGGCCTCGCTGACCGTCATGCCCGAGATGCCGTAGGCCTCGAGCGCCTCCTTCACCGCGTCGAGCTGGTGGGGCTTGATGATGGCGGTGATGAGCTTCATGCCTTGACTCCTTCGGAGGTGAGCTCGTCGTGGTGACGGGCATCGTGTGAGAGCGCGGGGCTCGAGCTCGTGCCCAGGCGTCCACCACGGGACACGAGGTCGTAGCCGGACTCGGCGTGCTCGGCCTGGTCGATGCCGGCCACCTCGTCGTCGTCGGAGACGCGCCAGCCGATCGTGGCCTTGAGCGCCAGGCCGATGAGGGTCGTGACGATGCCGGAGATGATGACGGTGGCGAGCGCGATGACGACCTGCACGACGAGCTGTCGTGCTCCGTCACCGTAGAACAGGCCGCCCTCGGTCGCGAGGAGCCCGGCACCGACGGTGCCCCAGAGGCCGGCGACGAGGTGCACGCCCACGACGTCGAGCGAGTCGTCGTAGCCGAAGCGGAACTTCAGGCCGACGGCGAGGGCCGCGAGGACACCGGCGAACGCGCCCAGGACGATCGAGCCGACGGGCGACAGCGCGCCACAGGCCGGGGTGATCGCGACGAGGCCGGCCACGACGCCGGAGGCCGCACCGACCGAGGTCGCGTGACCGTCACGGACCTTCTCCACGACGAGCCAGCCGAGGATCGCCGCGCAGGTCGCCACCGTGGTGTTGACCCAGACGAGGCTGGAGAGGCCGTCGGCGGCGAGCTCGGAGCCGGCATTGAAGCCGAACCAGCCGAACCACAGCAGGCCGGCGCCGAGCATGACGAGCGGCACGTTGTGGGGCCGCATCGCGCTCTTGCCGAAGCCGAGGCGCTTGCCGACGATGAGGGCGAGCACGAGGCCCGCGACACCGGCGTTGATGTGGACGACCGTGCCACCGGCGAAGTCGATCGGCAGCACGTTGGCAACGCCGTCGGCCGCACCGAACATCATCGCCGCGATGCCGTCCTCGGAGCCGCTGAGCAGGCCGCCACCCCAGACCATGTGGGCGATCGGGAAGTAGGCCAACGTGACCCACAGTCCTGTGAAGAGCAGCCAGGTCGAGAACTTCGCCCGGTCGGCGATGGCACCGCTGATGAGCGCGACCGTGATGATCGCGAAGGTGAGCTGGAACCCGACGAAGAGGACCTCGGGGATCCAGACGTCGGCACCGAAGACGTCGATGATCGCCGTGCCGTCGGCGTCGAGCGTGGCGCCGGTGGCGTCGCCGACGACTCCCCGGAGGCCGAAGTTCTCGAAGGGGTTGCCGATGATCCCGCCGATGTTGCTGCCACCGAAGGACATCGAGTAGCCCCACAGCACGTAGATGACGCCGACGACGCCCATGGCGCCGAACGACATCATCATCATGTTGAGGACGGACTTGGCGCGGGTCATGCCGCCGTAGAAGAGGGCCAGGCCCGGCGTCATCAGCAGCACCAGGGAGGAGCAGATGAGGACGAAGGCCGTCGCCGATGCGTCGATCGCGGGCTCGGCCGCGAGAGGGAGGAGAGTTGGGCTCATGGGAGACGAGTCTGGGATCGCCCCGTTTCCCCTCCCGCCGCCTTGTGTTACGGCCGTGTTGCACGTTCCCGACGTGCGTAAGAAGTGTGTTTCACGACGACGGGGGTATGCCGCCCCACGCAGAGCGTGGGACCCCCGCTCGCCGTTCGTGGGCCGGCGGGCTGGTGCGAGACTGGGGTCATGGCGAACTCGGTGATCATCTATGACGGTGACTGCGGCGTGTGCACGAAGCTGTCCCGGTACGTCGCCAACCGAGTGCGGCGAGCACCGACCGACTTCGCGGTGAGCGCCTACCAGGACCTCGACCTCGACGCCCTCGGACTCACGGCGCAGGAGTGCGACGAGGCCCTGCAGTGGGTGTCGTCGCCGGGTCGCCGCAGCTCGGCCCAGGACGCGGTGGCACGCGTGCTGCTCGCGGGCCGACTGCCGTTCAGGCCCGTCGGCGCGGTCATCCTGCTGCCCGGGGTCAACGCACTTGCCGGTGTGGTCTATCGCTGGGTGGCCCGCAACCGGCACCGCCTGCCCGGGGGCACGCCCGCATGCTCCCTGCCGGCCGCCCAGCGCCCGCACTGAGGAACAGCGCCTCAGGAGTCCGCCAAGGCTTCCCTGCCCGCGTGGCGTGGCATGAGCAGACCCGACAGCACGAGGACCACGGCGACCGCTGCGGAGCACACGAACACGGCATGGATCGCGGGCGCCAACGCGCCTGCTGACAGCTGCTCGAGGTCGAGCTGGGTGCCGACCGGTGCACCGCCGGCCACTCGAGCGTTGACGATCGCACCGAACACGGCGACGCCCACGGCGCTGCCCATCGACCTGGCAAACATGTTGGTGCCCGTGGCCACCCCGCGGTGCTCCCAGCCGACACTGGCCTGGGCGACGATGACGCCGGGGCTGGCGACATAACCGAAGCCGATGCCCATCACGAAGCACGGCAGGGCCAGCTGCCACAGGGCGCTGTCCGCGCCCACCGGCAGCAGGAGCGCCGCACCGGCGATGACGAACAGTGCTCCCATGAGCACGGTCCGGCGGAAGCCGATGCTCAGGTAGAAGCGACCACTCGTCGTCGCGGCGATCGGCCACCCGATCGTCATGGCGGCCAGCGCCAGACCGGCCACGAGGGCCCCGTGCCCGAGCACGGCCTGGGCGTACAGGGGGACGTACGTCGTCAGTCCCAGCATGAGCACGCCGACGACGAAGGCACCCGAGTTCGCCGCGTTCAGCACACGACGGCGGAAGATCCACAGCGGAAGCACCGGCTCGGACACGCGTGCCTGTACCGCCACGAAGGCCGCGAGCAGGACCACGGCTCCTCCCAGGATGCCGACGCTCACGGTTGACCCCCACTCCCACCGCACACCTCCTTCGAGCAGACCGAGCAGCAGCAGCGACCCACCGGCAGCCAGCAGGACCGCGCCGACGAGGTCGACGGCATGCTTGCGTGGCTCGACGTTCTCGTCGAACCGGCGCCACATCACCCAGGCGGCGGCGATGCCCAGCGGAAGGTTGACGAAGAAGATCCAGCGCCAGGACAGGTAGTCGGCGAAGATGCCGCCCAGCGTGGGACCGACGACGGAGGCAGTGGCCCAGACGCCGGCGATGTAGCCCTGCACCTTGGCTCGCTCGGCGATCGAGTAGATGTCGCCGACGATCGTCATCCCCATCGGCTGCACGGCGCCGGCCCCCAGGCCCTGGACGAGCCGGAAGACGATGAGTGCCGGCATGCTCCAGGCGATGCCGCACAGCAGCGACCCCAGGACGAACAGCCCGATGCCGAGCAGCATGACCGGTTTGCGTCCGTAGAGGTCGGCGACCTTGCCGTAGATCGGGACGGAGACGGCCTGGGCGAGCAGATAGATCGAGAACAGCCAGGGGAAGGACGTGAACCCGCCGAGGTCGTCGACCACCGCCGGGACAGCGGTGGCCAGGATGGTGGCGTCGATCGCGACGAGACCGATGCTGAGCATGACGGCCAGCAGGAGTGGTCCGCGCTCGCTGCGGAGGCCGACGCTGGCTCGGGTGATCTCGGGAGCGCTCACGAGACCGGCAACCGACGTGGGCCGCGCGATGTTCCCCGCTCGGACCACCACCGGCCGGGCCGACTCGCTGCCCACCGGGTGCGCAACCGGTCGGCGTACTCCTCCAGCGGGAGGAACGCGAGCATCATCACGAGGTGGGGCCAGAACGCGATCGTGATGGCGGCATACGTCACGGCATGGAAGCCGAACCATGCGGCCACTGCGCGCCGACGCCAGCGTTCGGAGAGCAGGAAGATCACGGGCGCCGTGAGCTCGGCGATCATCAGCCCCCACTGGGCCCAGTGCAGGGTCCACGGGATCTCCAGGAGCCACTCGGCCCACGGAGTGCCCCGGCGAACGACCGCTCGCACCATGGTGGCCGAGTTGACCCACTCGACCCCACCGAAGCGGAAGCTCGGCCCAGGCCGAGAGGAAGTAGGTGGCGATGGCGGCCAGCTGCACGGCGCGCAGCGCGAACCCGGCCGCCTCGGAGCGGCGGCGGTCGGAGAGGTGCGCGATGCCGACCGTCGGCAGCAGTGCCAGGGCGACGACGAAGTCCGCCCGGTCGTGGTCGACCTTGCCGTAGCTGAAGGCGACGTACTGGTACCAGATCCAGCACACCGCGACGGTCCAGCCCAGCAGGCGTGGGGCCCGGCCGCTCATGGCCGCCAGCGCAGCGACGACGCATCCCCACTTGAGCGTCTCGACCAGCAGCACCGAGGCTGCGGGGAGGTGAAGGACCTTGCCCATGACGAGCGGTTCGTACCAGATCGGGTCGGCGAAGCCGTGGTACCAGCCCGAGGTGTGCAGCAGGAGCACGTCGACGATGACGAAGGCGAAGACGAGCCACCGCAGGACGGCTACCCGAGCCACGGGCTCGGGGGCGAAGAGCCATGCCGACAGGCGCCTCATGACGCGGACCACTCGGCGAGGACATCGGTCTCGACCTCACCGGTGGGCTTGCGGTCGACGACGATGATCTTGCGGGCCACGACACGCAGCCCCAGCCACTCCGCCGACGTCGGCCTCAGCCGCGAGTGGCTCTCGGCGAGGGTCCCCAACCGGGCCGGGTCGGCTTCGATCTGCCTCAGCCGGCCCTCGATCTCGGCGCGGTTGACGCCGACGTTCGACGGGGTCAGCGGCGCGGGAACCCACTCGGTCGGCTCGTCGGCCGTGCGCACCTCGATGCCGGTCGACCACACGGAGCCGGTGGCCTTCTGCGACGTCGAGAACATCCGCCACGGGCTGAACGGCCACCAGTGGTCGTCGCCGACCAGCGAACCCGCGCAGAAGAGCGCCACGAGGACGACGGTCAGCCCGGCCCGCCACGCACGTGCCAGGGCACCGAGCCGGACGACGTCTCGGCGCACTTCCCCCGCAGTCATGCGCCGAGGGTATGCCGTCCGCCCACCCCGCCGCAGTTCCGGCGCCGTGGCGCGGAACGTTCCGCGTCACGGCGCCGGATCCGCGTCATGGGCGACAGGCGGGAGGGACCCACCGGCTCAGAAGGCGGAGACGTCGCCGGTCGAGCGCTGGGGGCGGCTCAGAGCGCGCACCAGCGCGACTTGGCCGTGCCGCTGCAGCGACACGTGGGTCAGCAGTGCCAGAACCGGCGACACCACCCCCGGCTCGTGCTCAGGGGTCGGCAGTCCGACGCTGACAGCGAGGTCGTCACCGTGGACGACCATCTCCATGAGCCGGGTCGTGACGAAGTCCGCCGTCGCCAGGGACCAGCCCTGCCACGGGATGTGGACGACGTCCGGCTCGCGGGGCCTGGCCAGGAGGCCCGGCAGCTCGGCGAGCGCCTGCCGGGCCTGTGCCAGGACGGCCTCGTGGCCGGCTTCGGCGCCGGCGTTGTCCTTCTCGTCCTGGCTCGGGTCGGTCTCACCGCTGCGGGACGCCGCCACCCACGGCGCCTCCCGGTAGTGGTCGAGCAGACCGATGACCGGTACGTCGGGCGGGGCAGGAGCACGCAGGCCGGCCGTCACGTGGCCGACCTGGGCGAGCAGGTGGTGCGCCAGCCCGCCCACGGTCATCCCGGTGCACGCACTCTCACGCTCCCAGGACTCCCGCACCTCGGCGCGGTCCGCCAGGTCGATGACGACGGCGGCGCACGACCCGAGCGCAGCGCCGAGGTTGCCCCGCCGTTGCACCTCTGGCGAGGACATCAGTCGAGGATCGCGTCGACGAAGCCCTCGGGGTCGAACGGCGCGAGGTCGTCGGGACCCTCCCCCAGACCGATGAGCTTGACGGGGACGCCGAGCTTGCGCTGCACCGCGACGACGATGCCGCCCTTGGCGGTGCCGTCGAGCTTGGTGAGCACGATGCCCGTGATGCCGACGACCTCGCTGAAGACCTCGGCCTGACGCAGGCCGTTCTGACCGGTCGTCGCGTCCAGGACGAGCAGGACCTCGTCGATCGGGCTCTGCTTCTCGATGACGCGCTTGACCTTGCCGAGCTCGTCCATGAGCCCGACCTTGTTGTGGAGCCGCCCTGCGGTGTCGATGATGACGACGTCGGCCTCGAGCTCTGCGGCGCCCCTCACGGCGTCGAACGCCACGGCGGCCGGGTCGGCTCCGTCACGGTCGGAGCGGATGGTGGGCACGCCCACGCGCTCGCCCCAGGTCTGGAGCTGGTCCGCCGCCGCGGCGCGGAACGTGTCGGCAGCGCCGAGGACGACGTCCTTGTCCTCGGCGACGAGGACCCGGGCGAGCTTGCCGACGGTCGTGGTCTTGCCGGTGCCGTTGACGCCGACGACGACGATGACGGCCGGGCGGCCGTCGACACGCGAGGACGCGAGGGAGCGGTCCATCGAGGGGTCGACGAGCGAGACGAGCTCGTCGCGCAGCCAGCCGCGCACGGTCGCCTCGTCGGCGGCGCCGTGGACCTTGACCCTGGTGCGCAGCGCGTCGACCAGCTCGGTCGTGGCCTCGACCCCGAGGTCGGCCGTGAGGAGGGTGTCCTCCACGTCCTCCCACGCCTGCTCGTCGAGGTCACCTCGGGAGAGCAGGGCGAGCAGCCCCTTGCCCAGGGCCGTGTTGGAGCGGGCGAGCCGGGCGCGCAGGCGCTGGAGTCGGGTGCGCGGCGACTCGGGACGCTCGACCTCCGGCACGGTCGTGGGCGGGAGGGTCTCCTCGACCACCGTGTCGTCGGCCGGGAGGGTGTCGACCGCAGACCCGCCGGCCGTGCTGTCGTCGACGTCCCCGGGGTCCGCGCCCGGTGTGGGGCGGGTCGAGGGTGCGTCGGAGGTCCGCTCCGGTGGCAGCTCCTTGGTCGCCCCACCTCGCCCTCGCAGGAGGGTGGCGGCCAGTCCGCCGAGGACGACGAGCAGGCCGAAGCCGATGGCAAGGAATTCCCAGAGGGTGTCGATGGCGCTCACCCGCTCATCCTCGCATCACGCCCGGGCCCGACCAGCAGACGATCCGGACGCGGGCTGTCAGAAGATCCGGACCCGGTCCTGCTCGGGCACCCACATGGCATCGCCCTCGGCGACACCGAACGCCTCGTGGAACTCCGAGAGGTTGCGCACGGCGTTGGCCCGCAGGTCCATGGGGGCGTGCGGGTCGATCGCGAGCAGGCGCACAGCCTCGGCCTCTCGCGCCAGCCCGCACCACACCCGCGCCCAGCCGACGAAAAACCGCTGGTCGCCGGTGAGGTCGTCGATCACAGGAGCGTCGGAGCCCTCGGTGGAGATCCGGTATGCCGCGTGCCCGATCGTGAGCCCGCCGAGGTCGCCGATGTTCTCGCCGACCGTGAGGGCGCCGTTGACCTTGTGGCCCGGGGCGTCGCGCGACTCCAGCTCGTTGAACTGCGCGATGAGTCGCTGCGCGCGGCCGTCGAAGTTCTCGCGGTCACCCTCGGTCCACCAGTTGCGCAGGTTGCCCTGGCCGTCGAACTGGGAGCCCTGGTCGTCGAAGCCGTGCCCGATCTCGTGACCGATGACGGCACCGATGCCGCCGTAGTTGACGGCGTCCTCGGCGTCGACGTCGAAGAACGGCGGCTGCAGGATCGCGGCGGGGAAGACGATCTCGTTGAGCCCGGGGTTGTAGTAGGCGTTGACCGTCTGCGGCGTCATGAACCACTCGTCGCGGTCCACCGGCCCACCGAGCTTGGCGAGGTTGCGGTCGACCTCGAAGGCCGCGGCCCGACCCACGTTGCCGACGAGGTCCTTGGCGTCGACCTCGAGCGCTGAGTAGTCGCGCCACTGCTCGGGGTAGCCGATCTTGGGCGTGAAGGCCTCGAGCTTGGCCAGGGCCTCCCGGCGCGTGTCCGGACCCATCCACTCGAGGGTGTCGAAGTTGCGCCGGAAGGCCTCGACGAGGTTGGCGACCAGCTCGACCATCCGCTCCTTGGCCCGGGGCGGGAAGTGCTGCTCGACGTAGAGCTGGCCGACGGCCTCACCGAGGGCGTCCTCGACGAGCCCGACGCCGCGCTTCCACCGCTCCCGGATCTCCGGGACCCCGGAGAGGGTGCGACCGAAGAAGTCGAAGTTCTCGGCGACGATCGCGTCCCCGAGGTAGGGCGCGAGGGCGTGCACGACCCGCCAGCGGAGCCAGTCCTGCCAGTCGGCGAGCTCGACCTCGGTCAGCGCCTCGCTCATCGCGCGGAGGAAGTCCGGCTGGCGGGCGATGACCTGGTCGAACGCGCCGGCGGGCGCCTGGGCACCGGCGAGGTAGCCGTCCCAGTCGACGCCCGGCGTGAGCTCCTCGAGCCCGGCCCTGTCGAGCAGGGTGTAGGTCTTGACGGCGTCACGGTTGGCGACGGTGTCCCAGTGGGACGCCGC
Organism: Knoellia sp. AC549; assembly: GCF_979258975.1. Lineage (NCBI taxonomy): Bacteria > Bacillati > Actinomycetota > Actinomycetes > Micrococcales > Intrasporangiaceae > Knoellia > Knoellia sp. AC549. The sequence goes on along the minus strand of NZ_OZ409890.1, from coordinate 3,017,375 downwards.
GAGACGGGTCTCGATCGCCATGACACGGTCGGCGGCAGCGGTCGCCGCGTCACCGGCATACACCTCCGCAAGGGTGAGCATCCGCGCGACGTGAGGCGGGTATGCCGCGCGGATCGCCTCGTGCTGCGGCTCGCGGTAGTAGGCCTCGTCCGGCAGGCCGATGCCGGCCTGCTCGAGGTAGACGACGTAGCGGGTCGAGTCGCGGTCGTCGGTGTTGACGATGGGGTGGAAGAGACCGTCGACGCCCGACCGCAGGAAGCGACCCAGGAGCGACAGGACGTCGCTGGGGGTCGCCGCCTCGTCGATGGCGGCGAGGAAGGGGGCGAGCGGCTCGACACCGACCGCCTCGATGCGCGCCTCGTCCATGAAGGAGCTGAAGAGGTCACCGACCTTGCGCGCGACCGTGCCGCTCTCGGGGTTGCCCTGCGCCACCGCGGTGATGATGTCGCGAACCTGCTGCTCGGCGTTCTCGCGGAGCATGTCGAAGGACCCGTAGCGGCCACGGTCGGCCGGAATCTCGGTGCGTGCCACCCAGCCACCGTTGACGTGCCCGAAGAGGTCGTCCTGGGGACGGACGTCGGGGTCGCTGGCGGTGTGGTCGATCCCGGAGCGCATCAGGAGCGGGCGGGGTCGGCCGGGGCCGCGGACACCGTGGCGGTCTCGGTCACGACGTCGTCCTCGTCCCGGTCGCCACGCTCGCGGCGCTGGCGCGTCGACTGCTGACGCTCCTTGAGAGCGCTCACGACCTCCTCCCCCTTGGGGGTGAGCAGGTCACGACCATCGCGCCGCGCCGGCACCGCGACGAGCGCGACGACCGCCAGGGCGAGTCCGACGCAGATGAGCATGCCGATGATGAGCGCAACCATGGGCCTAGGGTCTCTCACCGGCGCGCCCACCTGCAAACGACACCCCGTGGTGAGCTGAGGCACCTGCGCGGCGTGCCCGCCGCGTAGTGTCTGGCGGGTGACGGCGACGACCTCGGATGCGGCCCCTCGACGGACCCGCCGAAGGCTCCCGGTGGGGTTCGAGATCCTGCTGGCCATCCTGGCGGTCGCCCTCGTGCAGTCGTTCGTCGTCAAGCCGTTCGGCGTGCCGTCCCAGTCGATGGAGCAGACCCTGCGCATCGGCGACCGCATCATCGTCAACCGCACGAACCCCTCGGTGGAGCGCGGCGACATCGTCGTGTTCTCGCACGGCGCCACCTGGCAGGAGGCACGCCTGCCGGAGGCCGACAACCCGGTCGTCAAGGCGGCGCGCGCGTTCGGCGACCTCACCGGGATCGGGCCGTCGAACACGGCATACACCGTCAAGCGGGTCATCGGAGTGCCCGGGGACCGGGTGTCCTGCTGCGACGCCGAGGGTCGCGTGCTCGTCAACGGCCAGCCGCTCGACGAGCCTTACGTCCACGAGGACCACACCTTCAACGCCCCCGAGATCACCTGCGAGTCGACCCCCAGGTCGTCGCGGTGCTTCCCAGAGATCACGGTGCCGGCCGACCGCCTCCTCGTCCTCGGCGACCACCGCTCGCAGTCCGCCGACTCCGTCGTCAACTGCCGCGGTGGCACCGACCCGCAGGGGTGCGCCCGGCTCGTGCCGAGAGACCGCGTCGTGGGGCCGGTCGTCTTCCGGATCTGGCCGCTCGGCACCTTCGGGCGCGTCAACGCTTCCTGATCCCGACTTTGTCGGGTTTCAGGCGCTGGCGGCGATGTCGCGGATGCGCTGCGACACCACCGTGGTGATGCCGTCGCCGCGCATGCTCACGCCATAGAGCGCGTCGGCGATCTCCATCGTCTTCTTCTGGTGGGTGATGACGATGAGCTGGCTGCTGTCACGCAGCTCCTCGAAGAGCGTGATGAGCCGACCGAGGTTGGTGTCGTCGAGTGCCGCCTCCACCTCGTCCATGATGTAGAAGGGGCTGGGTCGCGCCTTGAAGATCGCGACGAGGATGGCCACGGCGACGAGGGAGCGCTCGCCCCCGGAGAGCAGCGAGAGGCGCTTGACCTTCTTGCCCGGCGGGCGGGCCTCGACCTCGATGCCGGTCGTCAGCATGTCGCTCGGGTCGGTGAGGACGAGCTGGCCGGCGCCTCCGGGGAAGAGCCTCTGGAAGACCTGCTCGAACTGGGCCGCCGTGTCGTGGAAGGCCTCGGTGAAGACCTGCTCGACGCGCTCGTCGACCGACCTGACGATGTCGAGAAGGTCGCGCTTGGAGTTCTTGAGGTCCTCGAGCTGCTCGGTGAGGAACCTGTGTCGCTCCTCAAGGGCCGAGAACTCCTCGAGGGCGAGCGGGTTGACCCGACCCAGCGCTGACAGGCCGCGCTCGGCCTTGCGCAGGCGCTTCTCCTGCTCCTCACGCACGAACGCCGACGGCATGGGCAGGTCGCCCTCGTGGTCCGGGCCGGCGATGAACGGGATGAGCTGGTGCGGGCCGAAGTCCTCCATGAGGACCTCGGGGTCGACGCCGAGCTCCTCGACGGCCTTGGCCTGCAGCTGCTCGATGCGAGCGAGCTGGCGGGCGCGGGCGACCTCGTCACGGTGAGCGGAGTCGGTGAGCTCGCGCAGCTCGTCCTGGTGGGTTGCCATCTCGGTGCGCAGGGCCTGGACGGCGGTGTCGCGTTCGGTGCGCTGACGCTCGGCGTCCTCCCGCAGACGAGCGGCGCGTCCCAGCGCGCTCGCCATCCGATCGGTGGCGTATGCCGCCGCGCGGCTCACCGCGTCGGCGATCGTCACCTCCCGACGACGACGCTCCTGACGCTGCCGCAGCTTCTCGCGGGCCTGGATCTCGTTGCGCGCCGCGCCCTCCAGCGAGTCGGCCCGACCCTTGAGGGAGCGGGCGCGCTCCTCACGGGTGCGCAGGGTGAGGCGGAGCTCGGTCTCGGCGGTGCGGGCCCGGCTCGCGGCGAGCTCGAGGTCGTCGCGCTCGTCGGTCGAGGGCTCCTCCGACTCGGTGGGCTCGGCGCTCGCCTCGTCCAGCCTCGCCGCCAGGGCCGTGAGCTCGAGACGGTCGGTCTCGAGGGCGGCCTCGGCGTCGGCGATGGTCCGCTCGGTCCGCTCGACCTCCGCGCGGCTCGTGCGGATCGTCGACTGCAGCCCGCCCAGCTGTTCGGCGACCGCCGCCATGCGGGCGTCGCTGTCGTGGAGCGCCTCGAGGGCTGCCTCGACCCGCTCGGTGACCGATGCGGCCTTCTCGCGCGCGCTGGCCAGAGCGAAGCGGGTCTGCTCGCTCCTGGTCGTGGCTGCGGCCACGGCGGCCTGGGCCTCCTCGAGGGCCGACTGGATCTCGAGGAGCGACTCGCCGCTGCTCGATCCGCCACGGACCCATCCCGGTGCGAAGACGTCGCCGTCCTCGGTGACGGCGGTGATGCCTTCGCCGCGGGCGACGAGCGCCAGGGCGTGCTCAGGACCGCTCACGAGGGCGACGCGGTCAAGGAGCTGTTCGACCGCCGGGAGCACGTCGGCAGGAGCCGAGACCACATCGCGTGCCCACACGCCGGACCCGTCGAGGTCGGGCCATGTGTTCCGGTCCGACGCACGGGCGGTGTCGCCGACGAGCAGGGTCGCCTGGCCATGGTCGTCCTGGCGCAGGTGGTCCACCGCGCGCGCTGCCTGCTGCGCGGAGCCGACGGCAAGGGCTTCTGACGCCCAGCCGAGCGCGGCCGCGACTGCGGCCTCGTGACCACCCGTGACCTGGAGCAAGGACGCGACGGTCCCCACGATGCCGTGGTCCGCGTCCGACGCAGCAAGCAGGGCCGCAGCCCCGTCCTTGCGGCGAAGGCTCAGACCGAGGGCCTCGACGCGGGCCGCTGCCGCCGAACGGTCCCGCTCGGCCTCACGCTCGGCGTTCTCGAGCGCGGCGATGCGGCCCTCGATCTCGGCCAGCTCCTCGGCAGCGGTCTCGTAGGCAGTGTCGAGACCCTCTTCGCCTTCCTCGTCGCTGGCGACGGTGCCCTCGAGCCGTGCGAACGCCTGCTCGGCCTCGGTGGCCCGAGCTGTCGATGACGCGATCACGCCCTGCAGGCGCCCGATCTCCGCCTCCCCGGCCTCGATGCGGCTGCGGCGTGCGCCCACCTGTCCGGCGAGCTTGGCCAGGCCCTCGCGCCGGTCGGCCGCGGCGCGGGCGAGACGCGACAGACGGTTCTGCTCCGCGGCATACGCCTTCTCCGCGTCCTCACGGGCCGTCACGGCGTCGGCGAGCTGCTCGGCGGCGGTCGCGACCTCGGCGAGGAGCTTCTGCTCCGCCTCGCGGGCCTGCGCCGCCTGGGCGCGCAGCTCGTCGGGGTCGCGGCCGGTCGTGGCCTCGTCGACGTCGTCCTGGCTCAGCAACCGCACGCGTTCGCGGGCGACGGAGGCCGTCGACTCGAGGCGGTCGCGCAGCGACTGGAGCCTGACGAAGCGGTCCTGCGAGCGGCCGAGCTCGGGCGCGGCGTCGGCGGCCTGGCGCTCGATCTCGGTGATCCGCGAGCGCAGCGACTCGAGGGCGTTCTCGACGGTGGTGCGACGCTCGATGAGGGCGGTCTCGTCGGCGACCTCCTGCTCGAGGGTCGACGTGAGCTGGACGAGGTCGTCGGCAAGGAGGCGCTGGCGTGCGTCACGGGCCTCGGCCTGGATGACCGCGGCCTTGCGGGCGGCTTCGGCCTGGCGACCCAGGGGCCCGAGCTGGCGGCGGATCTCGCCGGTGAGGTCGTGGACGCGGGTGAGGTTGGCCTCCATCGCGTCGAGCTTGCGGAGAGCGCGCTCCTTGCGCTTGCGGTGCTTGAGGACACCAGCGGCCTCCTCGATGAAGCCGCGGCGCTCCTCGGGGGTCGCGCGCAGCACGGCGTCGAGCTGGCCCTGGCCGACGATGACGTGCATCTCGCGGCCGATCCCGCTGTCGGACAACAGCTCCTGGATGTCCAACAGACGGCTGGGCGTGCCGTTGATGGCGTACTCGGAGCCGCCGTTGCGGAACATCGTCCGGGTGATCGTCACCTCGGCGTAGTCGATCGGCAGCGCGCCGTCGGTGTTGTCGATCGTGAGGCTGACCTCGGCGCGACCCAGCGGTGGGCGGCCGGCGGTGCCGGCGAAGATGACGTCCTCCATCTTGCCGCCGCGCAGGGTCTTGGCGCCCTGCTCACCCATGACCCAGGCGAGGGCGTCGACGACGTTGGACTTGCCGGAGCCGTTGGGGCCGACGATGCAGGTGATGCCGGGTTCGAGGCGCATGGTCGTGGCCGAGGCGAAGGACTTGAACCCCTTGAGGGTCAGGCTCTTGACGTACACGCGATGACTCTCGGTTCCTGTCGTGGGCACAGTGGCTGGGCCGATAGGGGCTCACTGTACCGGCGGGCCGAAGCCCCACCGGGGAAGCAGGAACCCCCTGCGTTGCCCGTGACGCGAGTGGCGGAAGTGACTGGTGGGCTCAGCCCTTGGCGATCGACTCGTGGTGGTGGATGACCTCGGCGATGACGAAGTTGATGAACTTCTCGGCGAACTCCGGGTCGAGGCCGCTCTCGTTGGCCAGGCCGCGCAACCGCGTGATCTGCCGCTCCTCGCGCGCCGGGTCGGCCGGCGGCATACCCGCCGTCGCCTTGAGCTCGCCGACCTGCTGGGTGCACTTGAAGCGCTCCGCGAGGAGGTGCACGAGGGCCGCATCGATGTTGTCGATGCTGGAACGCAGGCGGGCCAGCTCCGGGGGGACGTCGCTCATTCCCCCATCGTAGGAATGCCCACCGCTCGCGGTCCGTGCGTCCCACGACCCGGTATGCCGGCCCACCCAGACCGTGGGACCGCGCTCACCTCTCGACGAAGCCCGTGACGTCGAGCCGCGGCGCGGTCTCCAGCGGCGTCGACACGGAGGCGACCCGGCCGGGACGGCGGGTCGTCGACGGCTCTTCGCCGAGGAGGTCGAGGAAGCGGGCGACGGCGCCGCGAGGGCCCTGGGCCACGACCTCCACCCGTCCGTCTGAGGTGTTGCGCGCGTGCCCGACGAGGCCGAGCTCGAGGGCCCGCGCTCGCGTCCACCACCGGAACCCCACGCCCTGGACGTCCCCACGCACGTTGACGGTCACGCGGACGAGCTGGAGTCCGCCCTCTCGAGGGTCCAGGCTCGTCTCCATGGCTGCATGCTAGGACGGAGACTTCCCAGCGCGCCTCCCTGACCCTGTCGGTGCCCGTCCATAGCCTGTGGTCATGAGCGTGGGGAACCCTTCCGCTCGGCCCGGGGCCGCCCCTACGAGCGCCCCGTCCCGCAGCACACCGTCGCCGGCAGGTCGCCTGCCCGGGCTCGATGGTCTGCGCGCCGTCGCGATCCTGGCCGTGCTCGCGTTCCACCTGGACCCACGGTGGCTGCCGGGCGGCTTCCTCGGCGTCGACGTCTTCTTCGTCATCTCCGGCTTCCTCATCACGACCCTCCTCGTGCGCGAGCACCAGCGTGAGGGACGCATCGACCTGCGCGGTTTCTGGACGAGACGGGCCCGCCGCCTCCTGCCGGCCCTGCTCGTCCTCGTGCCGAGCGTCATCCTCATCGCCCGGCTCGTCGAGGCCGACCTCCTCGTCGGCATCGGCCGCCAGTCCGTCGGTGCCCTGAGCTTCACCAGCAACTGGCTGGAGATCCGGGCCGGCTCCGACTACTTCCACAGCACCGCGCCGCAGCTGCTCATGAACCTCTGGTCGCTCGCGGTCGAGGAGCAGTTCTACCTCCTGTGGCCCCTCGTCGCCCTGGCGCTGCTGCGGTTCGCGCCGTCGTCCCGGGCCCGTGCCGGTGTGGCTGTGGCCCTCGCGCTCGGCTCCGCCGTCCTGATGGCGAGCCACTACGACCCGGCCCTGGGTGCGACCCGCGTCTACTACGGCACCGACACCCACCTCATGGGCCTCATGCTGGGCGCGGCCCTCGCGTTCGCCTGGTCGGCGCCACACCGCGCCTGGACCTCGTCGGACACCTGGCAACGGCTGCGGGTGCCGGCGGTCGCTGGTGCCGGCGTCCTGCTCGTGGCGCTGCTCGTCCTCCTCGACGAGTCGACGGCGCTGACCTTCCGGGGCGGCATCCTCGCCGCCTCCGTGGCCACCACCGTCCTCGTCCTCGGCGTCGTCGAGCGGCCGGGACCGCTGCGTTCGGTCCTCGACCTCCCGGTGCTGCGCTGGATCGGTGAGCGCTCCTACGGCCTCTACCTCTGGCACTGGCCGGTGATCCTCATCGTCGAGGCCGACCTGCCGTGGGCCTCGCGCGGCGCGGACGACTACCTCTGGTCGCGGCTGTGGTGCGTGCTCGTCACCGTCGCCCTGGCCGACCTGTCCCACCGGCTCATCGAGATGCCTGTCCGCCGACGCGGCTTCCGTGGGTCGGCGCGCCACCTCGTCCGGTCGATCCGCTACTCCGGCACGCGCACGGCTCGGGCGGTGTGGGCCTCCGCAGCCGTCCTCGCGATCGCGCTCACCGCCGTCCTCGTCACCGCACCCACCCGGACGCGGGTCGAGCAGCTGCTCGATGCCAACGCCTCTGCCGCGACGGTGGCCGCGCCGAGTCTCACGCTGACGGCTGCCCCGTCGAGCTTCTCCCTCGAGCACATCCAAGGGGGCCACGCCGCCCGTGGCACCGGGAGCCGGGCCCGGGCAGACCTGGGCCATGCCGACCGGCGCCGAGATCGATGGCTACGGGGACTCCATGATGGTCGGCAGCGTCCATGCGCTCCGCTACTACTTCCCCGACATCCGTCTGGACGCCCGGTCCAACCGCCAGTGGGCCGAGGGCCTCAAGGTCGTCCGTGCCCGCGGCAGCGACACCCGGCGAGCCGTCGTCCTCGCACTCGGCACCAACGCCGGCACCGACCTCGAGCAGGCCCGTCTGACCCTCGACGCACTGGGCCCCGACCGCATGGTCGTCCTCGTCACGCTCCACGGACGGATCAACCGCATCGCCTCCGACAACACTGCCCTCAAGGAGCTCGTCGCCGGACGTGACAACGTCGTGCTCGCCGACTGGGACGCCGCGCTCAAGGGCACGACCGGGCAGCTCCAGTCCGACGGCATGCATCCCTCCCTCAAGGGTGCGCACCTCTATGCCCGGACGATCCAGCACGCGTTCGCGGAGCTCAGCGAACGGCATACGGGCAAGGCCGTTGTGCTCAAGGAGCTCCCGCTGCCGTGACGCCGTCGGGCTCGCGCCCACGCCGTCGAGATCGGGTGACGCGCGCGGGATCACGGGTCTGTGCAGCACGTCGCCCCATCCCGACGAGCCTGGATCGAGACCCACCGGTGCGACAGCCGGGCGTCAGGCGCTGCGGCGGAGCCGGGGGCGCGGCTGGCACGACGGGCACGAGAACGAGGACCGGTTCATGAAGTGCTCGCGCCGGATCGGTGTGCCACAGCGCGCACACGGCTTCCCCTCCTGGCCGTAGGCGTGCAGTGACCGGTCGAAGTAGCCGGAGGCGCCGTTGACGTTGACATACAGCGCGTCGAAGCTCGTCCCTCCCTGGGTGAGGGCGGCCGCCATGACCTCGCGGGCGGAGTCGAGGACTCGGGAGATCGCCGGCTTCGTGAGACTGCTCGACGGACGCTCACCGTGGATCCCGGCTCGCCAGAGCGCCTCGTCGGCATAGATGTTGCCGATGCCCGACACGACGCCCTGGTGCAGGATCATCCGCTTGATCGCGCTGTCGCTCGCCTTGATCCGCCGCACGACCGCCGCCCGGTCGTAGGCGTCCTCGAAGGGGTCCGGAGCGATGTGCCGGATCTGGTGCGGCACCCCGTCGTCCTCGAGGTCGTCGAGGGCGAAGCCACCGAACGTGCGCTGGTCGACGAACCGCAGCTCGGGATCCCCGTCAGCGAAGGTGAAGCGCGCGTGCAGGTGCTTCTCGTCCGGCGCCTCAGCCGCCTCGACGAGGAGCTGTCCACTCATCCCGAGGTGAGCGAGAAGTCCGTGGACCGGGTGCCCGTCCTGGGAGAGGACCAGCCAGAGGTACTTGCCGCGACGCCGGGCCTGGGTGACGTCGAGCCCGGTCACCCGCTCCGCCAGGTCGACCGGACCCGGGACGTGGCGCCGCGCCACGCGCGCGCCGGTGAAGGAGGCCGACGTGATGCGGCGGCCGACGACGTGGTCGGCGAGCCCGCGGCGGACGACCTCGACCTCAGGCAGCTCGGGCACGGGTCAGGTCGGTCGCGTGAGGTCGGGCAGGGGCGCCGTCGACAGGCCGTCACCGTGACTGTCCCGCATGGCCTGCCACGCCTGGGCTGCGGCCTGCTGCTCGGCGTCCTTCTTGGTGCGGCCCACGCCGTTGCCGTGCTCCACCCCGTCGAGCAGGACGCGGGCGCTGAAGGACTTGGCGTGCTCGGGGCCGTCCTCCTCGAGGACGTACTCCACCGGTCCGGCTCCGTGCAGGGCGCAGATCTCCTGCAGGCTCGTCTTCCAGTCCAGCCCGGCCCCCAACGTGGCCGAGCTCGCCATCAGCGGGTCGAGGAGGTGGTGCACCAGCGCACCCGCCGCCTCGAGTCCGGCGCTGCAGAAGGTCGCGCCGATGACCGCCTCCACGGTGTCGGCCAGGATCGAGTCCTTGTCGCGCCCCCCGGTCGACTCCTCGCCGCGACCGAGGTGGAGGAAGTCACCCAGCCCCAGGGTGCGACCGACCGCCGCGAGGGCGCGCATGTTGACCACCGCGGCCCGGAGCTTGGCCAGCTGCCCCTCCGTGAGGTCGGGGTGGGTCGTGTAGAGCGTGTCGGTGACGACGAGGCCCAGCACCGAGTCGCCGAGGAACTCGAGTCGCTCGTTGTGCGGGATCCCACCGGCCTCGTAGGCGTAGGAACGATGCGTCAGGGAACGCCCGAGGAGCGCCTCGTCGATGTCTCCACCGGTCACCTCGGTGAGGTACTGGTGGAGCTCAGCGACGGGGCGCTGTGGCGTGCGAGCCGCCGGGCCGTTCGAGCCCCTCCCCATGAGGAGTTGGCTCAGCCCTGGTGCTCGGTGCGCTCGGCCACGCCGTAGTGGCGCCCGTTGTAGGTACCGCACGACGGGCACGCGATGTGCGGCTGCGTCGGGGCCTTGCACTGGGGGCATGCGGTCAGGGTGACCGGCGTGGCCTTCCAGTTGGCACGGCGGTGGCGCGTGTTGGAGCGCGAAGTCTTCCGCTTCGGAACAGCCACGTCAGGTCCTATCTGAAGTCTGTGTCGTGGTCGGCTCGGACGCGAGGTCCGTGAGAGCCGCCCACCTGGGGTCGATCACGTCATGTGCGTGGTCCGGATCCTCCGCGAGGTGCATCCCACATTCGGAACACAACCCCGGGCAGTCCGGACGACACACGGGCTGGAACGGCAGTGCGGGCACCACCGAGTCCCGGAGGACCGCTTCGAGGTCGATCAGACCGTCCTCGACGAGGTACTCCTCGGCTGCTTCCTCGTCGCCCACCTCCTGGTGGTGGGCGTTGCGATCGGCGTAGGCGAACAGCTCCTGGAACCTGCCAGACACATCGTGGCTGATCGGATCCAGGCACCGCACGCAGGCGCCGGTCGCCGTGCCTCGAACCGAACCGGTGACCAGGACGCCCTCGACGACGGACTCGAGCCGCACGTCGACTGCCAAGGGTTCCCCCTCGGCGACGCGCAGCACCTCCGTGCCGAACTCCGCTGGTGCCTCGACCTCGCGGACAAGCTCCGTCATCGAGCCGGGTCGCCGGCCGACCTCCTTGGTGTCGAGCACCAGAGGAGACCGAGGATCGAGACGAGTCATTGCCCTTTGCCTTGGTCGAGTGGTTCGGTCCGTCGTCACGGCTGACGCAGACCGAAGATCAAAGGTACCGGAGGGTGGACCACCAGCCCAAATGCGGTCCCTGTATGCCGCGTGCGAACCTTCCGACCTCAGCCCTGCGACCCGCGTCGCGTCAGGGCGGCGAGGACCTCGTCCGGGACGAGCCCGGAGACGTCGCCGCCGAGCCTCGCGACCTCCTTGACCAGCGAGCTCGACACGTGCTCGAACGCGGGAGCACCAGGCAGGAAGACCGTCTCGACACCCGTGAGATGGCGGTTCATGAGCGCCATCGGCAGCTCGTAGGCGTAGTCGGTGCCCCCACGCAGCCCCTTGACGACGACGTCGGCGCCGACGTCCCGGCAGACGTCGACGAGCAGGCGACCCGCGAAGGCCTCTACCCTCACGCGCGCGGCAACCGCCTCCGGGAGGGCGCGCTCGATGAAGCCGATGCGCTCGTCGATGCCGAAGGTCCCACTCTTCGACGGGTTGTGCAGCACCGCGACGACGACCTCGTCATAGAGCGCGGCAGCACGCACGAGCACGTCGACGTGTCCCAGCGTGACGGGGTCATAGGAGCCCGGGCACACGGCACGCCTGATCTGCTGGTCGTTCACCTGCGCCACCCTACGGTTCCAAGCCGCGACGACCTCAGTCCTTGGCCTTCTCCTTGGAGGCCTCCTCGACCTCCTTGGCCTCCTCCTTGGCCTCGTCCTTGATCTTGTCGGCCTCGTCCCGGGCCTCGGGAGCGGCGATCACGCCCTCCTTCTCGGCGCGGCGCAGCAGAGCCTGCACCTGCTCGAGGCTGGCGCAGCCCTGGTCCAGCAGCTCGTTGCGGCGGGTCGCCCAGGCGAGACCGAGGTCCTCGCGGACGCTCTCCGCCACCTCCTCGCGCGCCGGGTTGAGGATCGTCTGCTCCTCCTCGTTGGCGTGGTGGTTCACCACGGTGGCCAGCTCCTCGAGGGCGGTGTCGTACTTGTCCGTGTCGGTGCCCTTGGCCTCCAGGAACGCGATGAGGGCCTCGTGGATCTCGGCGTGCTCCTCCTCGCCGTGCTCCTGCTCGTCCGCGGTGATCGCGCGCTTCTTGCGCAGGCTCGGATAGACCTTCTCCTCCTCGGCCTCACCGTGCGCGACGAGGATCTCGGCGAGCGCCTCGCGAGCCGAGCCCCGGTCGGCGTCGTTGCGACGGCACTCCCGGATCAGGTCCTCGAAGACGCGGTGGTCGGCGAGGATGAGGTCGAGGACGTCACCACTGGTCGGACGGGGGATCTCGTAGTCGCTCATGCCAGCATCCTCGCTGACGGGAAGCCCGCTCGTGTCGCTAACGACTCGGCGGATGGCGAACCAGATGACCGTCTCGCCGTACTTCTTGAGCCGCTCCGGCACCAGGCCCTCGGGCCAGGTCGGCTCGCTGGACCGCTTGGACCGTTCCACGACCACGAGCGCTCCGTCGGACAGCCAGCCGCGTGTCACCAGGGTCGCGAGGTCGGCGGCGAGCGCCTCCTCGGGGAGGTCGTACGGTGGGTCGAGGAAGACGAGGTCGAGCTCGCGCGAAGCTGCCGCGAGCGCCGAGGACACGGTCGTCGGGAGGACCGTCGCCCGCAGCCCCAGCGCTGCGGCGTTGGCTCGGATGACGGATGCCGCGGTCCGGTCGGACTCGACCAGGGTCACCTCGGCAGCCCCACGGCTGGCGGACTCCAGACCCAGGGCCCCGGACCCGGCATACAGGTCCATGACGCGCGATCCGGAGAGTGCGTCGCGTGCCTCGAGGGAGGAGAAGAGCGCCTCGCGGACCCGGTCGCTCGTGGGACGGGTGCCGCGACCGGCAGGAGTTTTGAGCGAACGGCCGCCGGCGGTGCCGGCGATCAGTCTCGTCACGTGGGTCTCACCCTCGTTCCAGGTATGCCGCTTGCTCGGCATCGACACGGGCGTGGACGAGCTCAGCCAGCCGGGGGTGGGTCGACAGGTCCGGATCGTCGGCGACGACCCCGAAGGCATCCTCGCGCGCGGCCACGATGAGCTCCTCGTCCTCGAGGACGTGGAGGAACTGCAGCTGGGTGCGCCTGCCGTGCTGGGAGGAGCCCAGGATGTCGCCCTCGCGCCGTTGCCGCAGGTCGATGCGGGCCAGCTCGAAGCCGTCGGTGGTGCCGGCGACCGCCTCGAGCCGCTCGTGGGGGACGTCGGTGTCGCCGGAGTGCACGAGCAGGCAGAGGCCGGGCAGTCCGCCACGACCCACACGACCGCGCAGCTGGTGCAGCTGCGAGACCCCGAAACGGTCCGCGTCCATGACGACCATGACGCTGGCGTTGGGGACGTCGACACCGACCTCGATGACCGTCGTCGAGACGAGGACGTCGATGTCACCCGAGGCGAAGTCGCGCATGATCGCGTCCTTGTCCTCGGCGGGCAGCCGTCCGTGCAGGATCTCGATGCGCAGCCCCTCGAGCGCCGGGTTGGCCACGAGGTCGGCGTGCACGTGGTGCACCGAGGCGAGGGGTCGAGGAGGCGGGACGTCCTCCCCGCTGCCGTCCTCTCCGTCCCCCTCCCCGTCCGGGTCGGTGGAGGTGGCCTCGGGCGCGAAGATCTCGGCGTCCTCGTCCGGCTCGTCGTCGTCACCGATGCGGGGACAGACGACATAGGCCTGTCGCCCCAGGGCGACCTCTTCGGCGATGCGCTGCCAGGTCCGCTGGAGCCAGCCCGGCCTGGCCTCGGGCACGACATGGGTGGTGATGGGGGCTCGCCCGGCGGGCAGCTCGCTGAGGGTCGAGGTCTCCATGTCGCCGAAGACCGTCATCGCGACGGTGCGCGGGATGGGCGTGGCCGTCATGACGAGGACGTGGGGTGGCTGAGCGGCCTTGCCCCGCAATGCATCTCGCTGCTCGACGCCGAAGCGGTGCTGCTCGTCGACGACCACGAGCGCGAGGTCCTGGAAGCTGACGTGCTCCTGGATGAGGGCGTGCGTGCCGATGACGATCCCGGCGTCGCCGCTCGCGATGTCGAGCATCGCCTTGCGGCGCGACTGGGTCGACATGCTCCCGGTGAGGAGCGTGACCCGGGTCCCGATCTCACTGCCACCGAGCATCCCGCCCTCGGCGAGGTCGCCGAGCATGGCGGTGATCGATCGATGGTGCTGTGAGGCGAGGACCTCCGTGGGGGCGAGGAGCGCGGCCTGGCCGCCGGAGTCGACAGCGGCCAGCATGGCCCGGACGGCGATGACCGTCTTGCCCGAGCCGACCTCTCCCTGCAGGAGTCGGTGCATGGGGACGTCCCGGGCCATCTCGGCGGCGAGGGTCTGGCCCACCTCGACCTGTCCGGCCGTGAGGGTGAAGGGCAGCCGGTCGTCGAAGGAGTCGAGGAGGCCACCGGGGCGAGGAACGCGGGCGAGCGTCGACTCCTTCGCCTGCCGCGCCCGGCGCTGCGCCAGGGCGACCTGGAGGACCAGGGCCTCCTCGTAGGACATGCGCCTGCGTGCCGCGTCGACCTCGGCCTGTGAGTCCGGTGTGTGGATCCCCCGCAGGGCTGACGTCCTGTCCACGAGGTCACGACGGTCGAGGATCTCCTCGGGGATGGCCTCCGGGCTCTCGTCGAGGAGGTCGAGGACCATGCGCACGCACTCGGTCACGGTCCACGTGTGGAGGTTGCCGACGGACATGTAGATCGGGATGAGGTTTCGTCGCTCGCCCCGGTCGAAGTCGCTGAGCAGCGAGTAGCCGGGGTGGGCAAGCTGGAGGCGGTTGTTGAACGAGGACACCTTGCCCGCGAACAGCGCCCGCGTGCCGGGGACGAGCTTGCCCTCGTGCCCGTGGGCCGAGAAGAAGGTGATCTCGAGGTCCTTGGAGCCGTCGGTGATGACGGCCTGGAGCATGCGTCCGCGACGGGCCTTCATCGAGCGCGTGGTCGCCGACTTCACCTCTGCCACGGCGACGATGTAGGAGCCGGGGCGGGCGGCCGCGAGATTGCTCTCGGGCGACTGGTAGCGCCTGGGCCAGTAGGCGAGGAGGTCGCGCACGGTCTCGATCTCGCGCGAGTCCTTGAACTTCTTCGCCTCGCGCTTGTCCAGCACCTTGGTGAGCGGAGTCGACTCGTCGTACACCGGGCTACTCCACCCCCACGAGCAGCGGGTAGACCTGCTGACCGCCGTCGATGCGGACCACCTCGACCTCGGCGTGCTCCTTGGCCAGGCGCGCCTCGACGGCGTCGATGAAGGCCGGGTCGGCGTCGGCGCCCGACACCAGGGTGACGAGCTCGCCACCGCCGGAGAGCAGTCGGTCGAGCACCTCGCCGGCCGTGTCCGCCAGGTTGTCTCCGATGAGCGCGACATCGCCGCTGACGATGCCGAGGATGTCGCCGACCGAGACGGAGCCGGCCCAGGTGAGCACCTCGCGGGAGGCGATCGACACGGCCCCGTGCCGGGTGGCGACGGCCGCGCTGGTCATGGAGATGGCGTTCTCGCGCAACCCCTTGTCGAAGTCCACGACGGCGAGAGCGGCCAGGCCCTGCACGGCCGTGCGCGCGGGCACGATCGCCGTGACCACGCCGTCGTCCGTGGCAGCCCGGCAGGCGACCTCGGCCGCCATGAGGGTGTCCCGGTCGTTGGGCAGCACGACGACGGAGGCGGCGCCCGAGCGCCGGATGGCCTCGAGCAGCTGCCCGGCCGAGGCGCGCGCGCCGGGCGAGCTGGGCACGACCACGGCGCCGGCCTCGGCCAGGATCGTGGCCATGCCGGGCCCGGCGGCGCAGGCGATGACCGCGAACTGCTGGGGCTCACGAGCCGCGATCTGGGTGGCGAAGTGGGTGACCTTGATCCGGTGCGGCCGGCCGGCCAGGATCCCGGCCTCGAGGGCGGCACCGACGTCGTCGACGTGCACGTGGACGTTCCAGAGGTCGGGTCCGCCGACGACGAGCAGCGAGTCACCCAGGCCGTCGAGCGCGGTGCGCATCATCGCCACCCGACCGGCATCACTGTCGTCGAGCAGGAACATGACCTCGAAGGCCGGACCACCGGCTGCGTTGGTGGGCGCGTCGAATGCGAGGGATGCTGGGTCGCCCCCGGCTGCACCAGCGTGCGGCCCCGCAGACGGGTCGTCGCCCGCAACGGGATCGGCCGTCCAGGACGCGCGTGGCACGAGGTCGTCGCTGGGGCGGTGGAGCCGTCCGGCATCGCTCCAGTCGCCGGTGAGCACGCGGTGCAGGGCCTCGATCATGAGCAGGCAGCCTGCTCCGCCCGCGTCGACGACGCCGGCCCGGGCGAGCACGGGCAGCTGCTCGGGGGTTCGGTTGAGAGCGATCTCGGCAGCCGCAACAGCCGCCCCCGCGACGTCCACCGCTCCGAGCCCGGCTCCGGCTGCCTCGCGTGCAGCCTGGGCGGCCGCGTCGGCGACGCTGAGGATCGTGCCCTCCTGAGGGTGGGCGACGCTCGCCCGGGCCAGCTCGGCGCCGCGGGTCACGGCCCGTGCCAGTGCGCCACCGTCGACCTCGGTGAGCTCCTCCTCGATGACCACGGCGCACATGCCCGCGACCAGCTGGCTCACGATGACGCCGGAGTTGCCCCTCGCCGACATCAGGAGCGCGCGGGACAGGTCCCGTGCCTCCACCACGAGCGAGGCCGTCCCCAGCACCCCTTGGCTCGAGTGCAGCCGCTTGAGCTCGTCGATGGCGGTGTCCATCGTGAGATAGAGGTTGGTGCCGGTGTCCCCGTCAGGGACGGGATAGACGTTGAGCGCGTCGATCTCGGTGCGTCGGGCGGCGAAGGCCGCACGGGTCAGCGCTCCCCAGAGACGGGCTCCATCGGCATCGAGAACGGGGGGCACGATGGCAGGCTATCGGGCGCCCCCGACGCGTTTTGGAGCCACACCCGAACTCGGCTACGCTTTGACGGTTCCGCGTGAGCCCCCTCCGGGGCGGGCACCGGAATCCACTGACCTGAGACGACTGATCTGTCGTCTTGTTCGACACCTGACTCAAGGAGACCACCCGTGGCTGCCAACTGCGATGTCTGCGGCAAGGGACCCGGCTTCGGCCACAGCATTTCGCACTCGCACCGCCGCACCAAGCGTCGCTGGAACCCCAACATCCAGCGCGTGAAGGCTCTTGTCGGTGACAAGGGTGTGACCCCGAAGCGTCTCAACGTCTGCACCTCCTGCCTCAAGGCCGGCAAGGTCAAGCGCTGACCCCCTAGCCGTATCCCGAGAGGGCGCCGTCCATCCGGACGGCGCCCTCTCGCATGCCCAGACTCCAGGCTCCGGTATGCCGCTCAGCCGGCGAAGTGGTCCCAGCCGGTCACGCTCGGGACGGCTCCACCGACCGTGAGCCGCGGCCCCTCGGATCCCGCCTGTGCGACCTGGCCGATGACGGTCCAGGGGGCCCGCTCGTCGTCCGGCACCGAGCCGGGGGCGAAGGTCGCGAGCAGCGAGTGCTCCTCTCCCCCTGACAGCACCTGGCGCCAGCCGGCCTCCCCGCCCAGGACCAGCTCGACCGGCCCCGCGAGGAAGTGCTCGCGCATCGCGCTCTCGTCGAGGACCAGCTCCACGCCGCTCGCGGCGGCGATCCGTCCACCGTCGCGCACGAGCCCGTCGGAGAGGTCGATCATCGACGTCGCGCCGGCGTCGGCGGCGACGGGGCCGGCCTCCCAGGGCGGGCGGGGCGAGCGGTGGAACCACATGAGCAGGGAGGTCGCCAGCTCCGGGGCACCGAGGTGCGCTCCATCGGCCTCGTGCCCGATCGGGTCCGGGGCCCCCGACTCGTAGAGCGCGAGGCCGGCACCGGACCAGCCGAGTGACCCCGACACCGCGACGACGTCGCCGGGTCGGGCGCCGGAGCGCAGCACCGGCGCCCGGCCCTCGAGGTCGCCGAACGCCGTCACCGCCACGAGGACCGTCCCGGCGGGCGCCGAGGAGAGGTCTCCGCCGACCACGGGCGCCCTCGCGTCCTCGGCGGCGTCCGCGATGCCCCGAGTGAGGTCGATGACCCAGTCGAGGTCGGTCTCGGGGTCGGCGGCCACGGACACGAGCAGCCCGGTCGGGACCGCGCCCATGGCGGCGACGTCGGCGACGTTCTGCGCGACCACCTTGACGCCGACGTCGTGCCCGCTGGACCAGTCGTCGCGCCAGTCCTTCCCCCGCACCATCGAGTCGGTGGTGACGACCACGGAGCCCCGAGCGGTGAGCACGGCGGCGTCGTCGCCCGGTGGCACGAGCACCCCCACGCCGGCGTAGGGGCTCTGCCCGAACATCGGGATGATCCGGGCGAGCAGCTCGGACTCGGTCACCGAACCGATCGTCGTGTGCACGCGCACCGACCCACCTCCTGACCACCCGAGACTTGCGGACCGTCCGCACGGTACCGTGCAGGCACCATCGCCTCGGCGACGGTCGACCAAGACCCAGCAGGACTCAGACGGAGCCGGCGCACCGAGCCTCTCCCCGACAGTGAGGTGACACCCAGTGGTCCAGGCCTACATCCTGATTCAGACCGAAGTCGGTCGCGCAGCAGCCGTGGCGACCGCGATCGCGGCGATCCCGGGAGTGGCCCTCGCCGAGGACGTCACCGGCCCGTACGACTGCATCGCCCGCGTCGAGGCCGAGACGGTCGACGAGCTCGGCAAGCTCGTCATCGCCAAGATCCAGGAGGTCGAGGGCATCACCCGGACCCTCACCTGCACGGTGGTTCACGTCTGACCGTGCCATCACGGAGGCACATGAGGACGGCGGTGGCGCTCGGCGCCACCGCCGTCCTCATGCTGTCCGGGTGTTCGTCGACCGTCGAGATCGAGCCCACACCCCTGGCAGACGGTGAGGTATGCCGTGCGGTCACCTCCGCGTGGCCGACGGACGTGGGTGACCAGGCACGACGTGAGGTGTCGGACACGAGCGCGGGTGCGGCATACGGGGATCCAGCGATCATCGCAAGGTGCGGTGTCCCGCCGCTGGGACCGACCACGGACGACTGCATCGAGGTCGACGGCCTGGGGTGGGTCGCCCAGGAGCTCAGTGACGGGACCCGGTTCACCACCTTCGGGCGGGACCCGGCCATCGAGGTGCTCATCCCGAGCGACTACGCCCCGGAGCCGCTGCTCCTGCCGGCCTTCACGGCCGCCGCGGAGAGGCTCCCGAAGAACTCCCTCGCCTGCAGCTGATCAGCGCAGGCCGACGCGGCGCTCCATCGCGAGAGCGATGAGCTCGTCGATGAGCTCCGGATAGGGAAGCCCGGCAGCGGCCCACATGCGCGGATACATCGAGCTGGGCGTGAAGCCGGGCATCGTGTTGATCTCGTTGATGACGACGTCGCCGGTCTCGGTGAGGAAGAAGTCGCAGCGAGCCAGGCCTTCGCACCCCGCTGCCGTGAACGCCGTGACAGCCATCTGGGCGATCTGCTCGGCGACCTCAGGCGAGACGTCAGCCGGTGCCTCCAGCCGGATGTCGTCGGTCGCGAGGTACTTGGCCTCGAAGTCGTAGAAGGCGTGGTTCTGGACGACGATGCACTCCCCCATCGGGCTGGTGCGCGGCTCGTCGGTGCCGTGACCGTCGAGGACACCGCACTCGATCTCGCGGCCCGCGATGCCCTGCTCGACGACGACCTTGGGGTCGTGCTCCCGGGCGGCCTCGACGGCGGTGCGCAGCCCTTCCGGCGAGTCGACCTTGCTGATGCCCATGCTCGACCCGGCGCGGGCCGGCTTGACGAAGACGGGGAAGGTGAGCGCCCCGACGGCGTCGAGCGCCGCCTCCGGGTCGCGCAGCCACTCGCGGTCGGTGATCACGGTGTAGGGGCCGACGGGCAGACCGGCCGCCGCGAAGACGACCTTCATCATGTGCTTGTCCATCATCACGGCGGACGCGGTGACACCGGACCCGACGTAGCGGACGTCGGCGAGGTCCAGCATCCCCTGGATGGTGCCGTCCTCGCCGAAGGGGCCGTGGAGCAGCGGGAAGACGACATCGACCTCACTGAGCTCGCGCGGGGCCGCGCCGGGCTCGTGGACGATGAGGTGCCGGGCGGTCGCGCTCGTGGGCACGAGCACGCTGGGACCGCTCGCGTCGACCTCGGGGATGTGCGTCGCCGTGAGACGCAACGGCTCGGGGTCGTTGGGCGCCAGCACCCAGCTGCCGTCCTTGGCGATCCCGATGGGGATGACGTCGTAGCGCTCGGGGTCGAGCGCCGACATGACGCTCGCGGCCGTCGCGCACGACACGGCGTGCTCGGAGGAACGACCTCCGAAGACCAGCGCGACGCGCAGTCGGCGAGGCGCATCAGGCGCACCAGCAGGGCTCGGGCTCTCGGACGGCGCCCCGGTCGGCGTGATCTCGGTGTTCATCGCCAGCGACCCTATCCCGGTGGGGTGCGCACACGGCATACGCTCGCCTGCGTGGATTCCGATGAGCTGAGCCCTGCCACCCGCGTCGTCTCGCTGGGACGCGTCCCGCGCGAGCCCGGCGCCCAGGTCGGCGCCCCCCTGACCCTGACCTCGACCTATCACGCCGACGGTGGCACGAGCTATGCGCGAGTGGGCAACCCGACGTGGACCGCCTTCGAGGAGGCGCTCGGGTCGCTCGAGGGAGGTGAGTCGCTCGTCTTCGCCTCGGGGATGGCCGCCGTGGCCGCGGCGCTCTCGCTGGTGCCCCACGGGGGACGCGTCGTCGTCCCGACGGCGGCCTACAACGGCACCCTCGTCACGCTCGCCGACCGCGCGGACGCAGGCGAGGTGGACGTGACCCACGTCGACATCACCGACACCGGGTCGGTCGTCGCGGCGCTCGACGACGCGGCGATGCTCTGGGTCGAGTCACCCACCAACCCCCTCCTCGAGGTCGCCGAGGTCGCGGCCCTGTCCCGGGCGGCACGCGACCGAGGTGTGCTCGTCGTCGTCGACAACACGTTCGCGACGCCCCTGCTCCAGCAGCCGCTCGCGGTGGGAGCAGACGTCGTCGTGCACTCCGCCACGAAGTACCTCTCCGGTCACAGCGACCTCCTGCTCGGCGCGACCGTGACTGCTGCCACCGAGCAGGGGCGCGCCCTCCACGAACGCATCCGGCGCCACCGGCAGCTGCACGGCGCCATCGCCGGCCCGATGGAGACGTGGCTCGCGCTGCGCGGGCTGCGAACCCTCTCGGTGAGGCTCGAGCGGGCGTGCGACAACGCTGCGGTCCTCGCCGAGCGACTCGCACAGCACTCCGGTGTCGAGCTGGTGCGCTATCCCGGTTTCGGGGCGATGGTCTCGATCGACGTCGCGGGTGACGCGGAGGCTGCCGAGCGGGTTGCTGCGGCGACGCAGCTCTGGGTCCATGCCACGAGTCTCGGCGGGGTCGAGAGCCAGATCGAGCGTCGGCGACGCCAGCCCGGCGAGCCCGAGGTCGTGCCCGAGAGCCTGCTGCGCCTCTCGGTCGGCATCGAGGACGTCGAGGACCTGTGGCGGGACCTCGACGCGGCGCTGCGCGCGATCTAGGCGGTCTCGGCCTTGCGCGGTCGCGACAGCAGGGCCCCGACGACGTCCTGGGCCGACTTGCCCTCGGTGATCATCGCGTTGACCTGCTCGATGATCGGCACGTCGACCCCGTGGTGGCGGGCGAGGTCGAGGATCGAGGTGCACGACTTCACGCCCTCGGCCGTCTGGTTCGTCACGGCGACCACCTCGTCGACGGTCATCCCCTGACCGAGGCGGACGCCGAAGCTGTGGTTGCGCGACAGCGGCGACATGCACGTCGCGATGAGGTCGCCCACGCCCGCCAGCCCCGCGAAGGTCACTGCCTCACCGCCCAGCGCCAGGCCGAGGCGGGTGGTCTCGGCGAGGCCGCGGGTGATGATCGAGGACTTGGAGTTGTCGCCCATCCCCAGACCCTCGGCCATCCCGACGGCGAGGGCGATGACGTTCTTGGTCGCCCCGGCGATCTCGGTGCCGACGACGTCGGTGCCGGTGTAGGGGCGGAAGTATGCCGCGGCGCACGCGTCCGCGACCTGCTGCGCCACCCGCTCGTCGGCCGCCGCGACGACGCTGGCGGCCGGCTGCTTCACGGCGATCTCGCGGGCGAGGTTGGGCCCCGAGACCACGACGATCCGACCGGGGTCCACACCGCCCGCGTCGGCGATCACCTCGCTCATGCGCTTCGTGGTCCCGAGCTCCACCCCCTTCATCAGCGAGACGATCGCAGCGTCACCGGGCAGGGTCGAGCCCCAGGCCTCGAGGTTGACCCGCAGCGTCTGCGAGGGCACGGCGAGGACGACGATGTCCGCGCCCGCGGCAGCCTCCTGGGGGTCGTTCGTGGCCGAGACCCGTTGCGGCAGGCGAAGTTCGGGCAGGTACTCGTCGTTGCAGCCGGCGTTGATCGCGTCGACCACCTCGGCCCGGCGGCCCCACATCCTCACGTCGGTGCCGGCATCCGCCAGGACGGCCGCGAAGGCCGTACCCCAGCTACCGGTTCCGAACACAGCTGCGGTGCTCACGCGTCGTCCTCCACTTGGTCGGGGTCGTCCGGGTCGTCCGGGTCGTCGTCGGCCCATTGTGGGGGCTGTTCGCGCTCCCGCGGGCCGGAACGCTCGGTCAGGGTGGCCGCGCGAGGGCGCCCGGTGACCGTCAGCCCCTGCTCGCGAGGGTCGAAGCGTCCGCCCGGAGCCGCCTCGCCGCGAAGGATCTCGAGCTCGCGGGTGAGCGCGGCCATGACGCGCTCGGTGGCGTCGGCGAGGACCTCGGCCGTCACGGGCAGGTCCTGGAGGTCTGCGAGGTCGACAGGTGCCCCGGCCCGCACCTGCATCGTCCGTCGCGGGAGGAGGCGCGGACGACGGCCGTAGGGAGCGAGGATCTCCTGGGCCCCCCATTGCGCGACCGGGATGACCGGGCATCCGGTTGCGAGGGCGATCCTCGCGGCACCGGTCTTGCCCCGCATCGGCCAGAGGTCCGGCTGCCTCGTGATCGTCCCTTCGGGGTAGATGGCGATGCACTTCCCCTCGCGGACGGCCTCGACCGCTGCTCGGTAGGCGTCCGACGCCTCCCCCGTCTCACGGTAGACGGGGATCTGCTCGGCCCCACGAACGATGGCTCCGACGACCGGGATCCGGAAGACCTCGACCTTGCCGAGGAAGTGCGGCACGACTCCGGCGTCGTTGAGGAAGTGGGCGAAGACGAAGGGGTCGAGGTGCGAGATGTGGTTCGACACAGCGACGAACCCTTGGTCGCGCGGGAGGTTCTCGGTCCCCGACCAACTCCGTCGGGTGAGCGACATGAGGAGTGGTCGGAGGACGGCGACCGCGAACCGGTATGCCGGTGGGGAGTGGCGTGGTCCGAACCTCATGCAGTCCTTTCGTCTCGTCCACCGCGACGGCCTCCGGCACGGATCTGGGCACATCCTTGTCGGCGCCGGGGGCGATGTCGAGCAGGTTGGGGTCGCGTTGGAGGATCGGGGCATGGAGTCGCCGCGTGAGACCGACTGGCACGTCGTCGTCCCCGTCAAGGGTGGGCTGACCGCGAAGTCCCGGCTGCGCCGACAGGTCGACGACGAGGCCCTGGTCACCGCCATCATCCACGACACCCTCGACGTGGTCGCGCGCGTCGTGACCCCGGCCCGGGTGGTGGTGGTGACGGCTGACCCGCAGGAGGCGGCCCACGCAAGGTCGGCAGGTCTGGCGGTCGTCAGCGACCCCGGTGGCGGCCTCGACGCCGCCTGCCTGGCCGGCTTCCGCAGCCTGCGTCGCCGTGGCGTCTGGCCCGTCGCGATCCTCCTCGGCGACCACCCCGCCCTGGCGGACCACGAGCTGTTGACCGCTCTCGCCGCCGGGGCCGACCTCGCAACCTTCTTCGTTCCCGACGCCGACGGTCTCGGCACGGCCCTCGTCGGCTCCACGGTGTCCGCCGAACCCGATCTGGCCTTCGGACCGGGCAGCGCCGACCGGCACGCCCTCCTCGGTCACGTGCGCCTCGACCTCGACCTCCCCGGGCTGCGCCACGACGTGGACGACGAGGCCTCGCTGCGCCACGCAGCGGACCACCTCACGCTGGGTCCCCGCACACGGCGCGCGCTCGAGCGATAGCGTCAGGGCGTGCAGGCAAGCATCCACACCTTCGCCGAGGACGGCTCGGGCTCAGCGCTGCTCGACGACGGGCAGGTCGTGTCATGGCCCGCCGAGGTCTTCGGCCACAGCGCCCTGCGCCACGTGCGCGTGGGGCAACGCGTCAGCGTCGAGGTCGAGGGCGACGACGTGACCCGCCTGTGGATCGTGGGGATCGGCGAGGGCGAAGTCATCCGCTGAGCAGCACCTCCCGAGGCCGCGACACCCGGCACGAGAGACAGGGCCGACGCCCGAGGCACCGACCCTGTCAGACTGCGTGACGCGCGAACGCGTCAGCGGTCACTTCTTCTTGGCTGATGCCTTCTTGGCCGGAGCCTTCTTGGCGGGTGCCTTCTTCGCGACGGTCTTGGTCGCAGTCTTCTTGGCAGCGCTCTTGGTGGCCGTGGCCTTCTTGGCCGGGGCAGCCTTGGTCGTCGTCTTCTTCGCGGCCGCCTTGGCCGGAGCGGCCTTGGTCGTGGCCTTCTTGGCCGGAGTGGCCTTGGTCGTCGCCTTCTTCGCAGCCGCCTTGGCCGGAGCGGCCTTGGTGGCGGCCGTGGTCTTCTTGGCCGGAGCGGCCTTGGTCGTCGTCTTCTTCGCGGCCGCCTTGGCCGGAGCGGCCTTGGTCGCGGCCTTCTTGGCGGGTGCCGCCTTGGCCACGACCGATGCCGTGCCGGCGCTGGCCCGCTGGGCGGCCGGGGACGCCTTGGGCAGGGCGGACGGCTTCTTCACGTACGTCTTGAAGGCAGCGCCTGCCCGGAAGCGGGGGGCCTTGGACTTCGGGATGCGGACGCTGGCACCGGAGTGCGGGTTGCGGCCGGTGCGTGCGGCACGCTCCACCCGGTCGAAGGTGCCGAAGCCGGTGATGCCGACCTTGCCACCCTTGGTGACCTCACGAACGATCGTGTCGAGGACCGCATCGAGGGCCTCCGTCGCTGCCTTGCGGCTGCCGAGACGCTTCTCGAGCTTCCCGGACGAGTTCTCCCTTGTTCACTGTCTCTCCATCGAGTGTGCCGCCGGGACATCCCGACGAGGTGTGTGGCCAAGCGATCACCTGGCTGGTCACGACGTTAGGCCGCCCACCGCGCAGAGTCCATCACCTCCCGCACGCTTTCCGTTGTCGCACAATGCCTTTCGGGCGCAGGACGCGGGGCGACAGGCCCGGCTCGCTGCCGATGCGGACGGTCGCCTCACTCGCCCGGTGGGCGTGAGTTCCCTTGCGGGACAACCACTTCTGGCTCAGTCCACCGCGACCGGCTCTGGCCCTCACGCGCCAGCTCGCCATGGTGGAAAGTCACACCAGTCACTTCCGTCACACGCTCGACCCGTCGGTCCGGGGTACGAACTGCCCACTCGCACACGGCGTGTCGCGCGGGAATGCCTCAGGTCGTGACTGGCTTCCACGCCGGTCGGGTGCGCTCGTATGCCGTGATGTCGCCTTCGTGCCGAAGCGTCAGCGAGATGTCGTCCAGACCCTCGAGCAGGCGCCAGCGGGTGTACTCGTCGACCTCGAAGGCCGCGACGAGCTCGCCCGCAGTGATCGTGCGCGAGACGAGGTCGACCACGACCGCTGTCCCGGGCTCGTTCTCGAGGAGCTTCCAGAGCAGCTCGACGTCGTCCTGGCTGCACTGGGCGGTGAGGAGCCCGGCCTTGCCGCTGTTGCCGCGGAAGATGTCAGCGAACCGGGAGGAGATGACCACGCGGAAGCCGTAGTTCATGAGGGCCCAGACGGCATGCTCGCGCGAGCTGCCCGTCCCGAAGTCGGGACCGGCCACGAGGACCGAGCCAGCGGCATACGTCGGGTCGTTGAGGACGAAGGTCTCGTCCTTGCGCCAGGCCGAGAACAGCCCGTCCTCGAAGCCGGACTTCGTCACCCGCTTGAGGTACTCGGCGGGGATGATCTGGTCGGTGTCGACGTTGCTGCGGCGCAGCGGCACGCCGGTGCCGGTGTGGGTGGTGAAGGCTTCCATGTCAGGCCCCCTGGGCGGCAGGCTCGGTCGTCGACGTCGCGAGCGGCTCGAGGTCGGACGGGCTGGAGAGGGTGCCCCGCACCGCGGTGGCCGCAGCGACGAGGGGGCTGACGAGGTGGGTGCGCCCACCCTTGCCCTGGCGGCCCTCGAAGTTGCGGTTGGACGTCGACGCGCTGCGCTCCCCGGGCGCGAGCTTGTCGGGGTTCATGGCCAGACACATCGAGCAGCCGGGCAGGCGCCATTCGGCACCCGCCTCGGTGAAGATCGCGTCGAGCCCCTCGCTCTCGGCCTGGAGACGCACGCGGGCCGATCCGGGCACGACGAGCATGCGCACACCGTCGGCGACCTTGCGGCCCTGCACGACCGATGCGACAGCGCGCAGGTCCTCGATGCGGCCGTTGGTGCACGAGCCGACGAACACCGTGTCGACGGCGATCCGGCGCAGCGGGGTGCCCGCCACGAGCCCCATGTACTCGAGTGCACGCTCGGCGGACTGGCGCTCCGTGTCGTCCATCATCGAAGGATCCGGGACGCTGTCACCGAGCGGTGCGCCCTGCCCGGGGTTGGTGCCCCAGGTGACAAAGGGCGTGAGAGAGGCAGCGTCGAGGATGACCTCGTTGTCGAACTCGGCGTCGTCGTCGGTGCGCAGCTCGCGCCAGCTCGCGACCGCCGCATCCCAGTCGGTGCCCGTCGGCGCGTGGTCGCGGCCCTCAAGATAGGCGAAGGTGGTCTCGTCCGGCGCGATCATGCCCGCTCGGGCACCGGCCTCGATCGACATGTTGCAGACCGTCATCCGCGCCTCCATGGAGAGCGCACGGATGGCGCTGCCGCGGAACTCGAGGACGTGACCCTGGCCCCCGCCGGTGCCGATCTTGGCGATGACGGCCAGGACGATGTCCTTGGCCGTCACGCCGGGCTGGAGCTCGCCCTCGACGGTGATCGCCATGGTCCTGAACGGCTTGAGCGGCAGGGTCTGCGTGGCGAGGACGTGCTCGACCTCGGAGGTGCCGATCCCGAAGGCGAGCGCGCCGAACGCACCGTGCGTCGACGTGTGGCTGTCTCCGCACACGACGGTCATGCCGGGCTGGGTCAGGCCGAGCTGGGGCCCGACGACGTGGACGATGCCCTGCTCGGCGTCCCCCATGGGGTAGAGCCGGATGCCGAACTCCTCGCAGTTGCTGCGGAGCGTCTGCACCTGGGTCAGGCTGATCGGGTCGGTGATGGGCCCGGGCGTCGTGGGGACGTTGTGGTCCTCGGTGGCGAGGGTGAGGTCGGGGCGACGCACGGGCCGCTCGGACAGGCGCAGCCCGTCGAAGGCCTGCGGGCTGGTGACCTCGTGCAGCAGGTGGAGGTCGATGTAGAGGAGGTCCGGTTCGCCCTCACCACGACGCACGACGTGCGCCTCCCACACCTTCTCTGCCAGGGTCTTCCCCACGGCCAACACCTCCACGCAACGGGTCTGTGGCGCCGCCTCGCACCGGGCCGGCGACATCGCTCCCACCGAGATTGGCACGCCGTCCGCACCGTGGGACTTGCGTCTCACCGCTTGGGACGGCAGTATCAAGACATGGACAACACCAGTGGGGTGGGCGTTCTCGACAAGGCAGCCATCGTCTTGAGCGCACTCGAAGCAGGCCCCTCGACCCTCGCCCAGCTCGTCACGGCCACCGGGCTCGCGCGCCCGACGGCGCACCGGCTCGCGGTCGCCCTCGAGCACCACCGCCTCGTCGGTCGTGACATGCAGGGTCGCTTCGTGCTCGGGCCGCGGCTCGGCGAGCTCGCAGCCGCTGCCGGCGAGGACCGCCTCCTGGCAGCCGCCGGACCGGTGCTCGGCGCCCTGCGCGACCACACCAACGAGAGCGCGCAGCTGTTCCGTCGGCAGGGTGAGCACCGCATCTGCGTGTCGGCCGCCGAACGCCCCGTCGGACTGCGCGACTCGATCCCCATCGGCGCCAGCCTGACCATGCTTGCCGGGTCGGCGGCCCAGATCCTGCTGGCCTGGGAGGAGCCCGACCGGCTGCACCGCGGCCTGCAGGGCGCAGCCTTCAACGCGACCACCCTCTCCGGCGTGCGTCGCCGCGGTTGGGCGCAGAGCGTCGGCGAACGCGAGGCAGGGGTCGCCTCGGTCTCGGCCCCGGTCCGCTCCCCCTCCGGCCGAGTCATCGCCGCCGTCTCGATCTCGGGTCCGATCGAGCGCCTGTCCCGCCAGCCGGGTCGCCTCCACGCGGCCACCGTGATCGCCGGCGCGAACAAGCTGACCGAGGTGCTCTCGCGTCACGCGAAGACGGCGGAGGAGCAGCACTCCGCCTGACCCCAGGCTTCACCCGACTTCGTGGCGCCCCACCCCGGTGGGCAACCGGGGTCGAGCGGCCGATCATCGGGTCACCCGATGATGCTGCTGGGGCTGAGGACGCGCTGAACGACGAAGTCCCCGTCACCTGGAGGTGACGGGGACTTCGTGCTCGTAGCCCCGACGGGATTCGAACCCGCGCTAACGCCGTGAGAGGGCGCCGTGCTAGGCCGCTACACAACGGGGCCCTAGCTGTGCTGCCGGGGCAAGCCCCGAACAGCGGGTGAAAGACTACCGCAAAGCGGTCGTTCCTTCGAATTGGCCTTTGCCACAGGGGCATTGGGCTTGCTGGGGTACCAGGACTCGAACCTAGAATGACGGTACCAGAAACCGTAGTGTTGCCGATTACACCATACCCCAAGGGGGTATCACCGCCGCATTGGCCCGAGGACCTCACTCACCGGTGAACCGAGGAGTGATACTACCGGCCGCCTCCTCCACTCCCAAATCGGCTGGATCCCACGAGGTCGTCGCCGACGAGGAGCTTCCTCGCGAGCCGGTCAGAGCGAGTCGCGCAACGCCTGCAGACGGGTCAGGGTCGAGGACTTGCCGAGGATCTCCATCGACTCGAAGAGCGGCGGGCTGATCCGCGCACCAGAGACAGCCGTGCGCAACGGACCGAACGCGAACTTCGGCTTGATCCCGAGGCCCTCGACGATCGACTGCCGCAGTGCGGCCTCGATCGCGGCGGCGTTCCAGCCGCTCTCCGTGCCGAGCACCCCCTCGCCGTGGTCGTCGATGTCACCCAGAGCGGCCAGGGCCGCGTCGAGCACCTGGGCTGCGTCGTCCTTGAGCTGCCCACGGGCGTCCTCGGCGATCTCGAGGGCGTCGTCGGGGACGAAGAAGGGGCGGACGAGAGCAGACGCCTCGGTGAGGTGGGCGATGCGCGTCTGGATGAGCTCGGCGACCGCCTTGAGCCGGCCGAGCTCGCCGAGCGACGGGTTCCCCGAGAGCACCCCGTCACGCTCCAGGAACGGTAGGAGCCGGGACGTGAAGTCGCCGAGCTCCAGCTCACGGATGTAGACGCCGTTGAGCCAGTCGAGCTTCTTGAGGTCGAAGATCGGTCCGACCGGGTTGACCTTCCTCCAGTCGAAACCCTCGCTGAACTCGTCGAACGTGAAGACCTCGCGCTCCGTGCCGTCCGCCTCGAGGATTGGCGGGTAGGCCAGCAGGGCAAGGAAGTTCACCAGAGCCTCGGGCAGGTAGCCCTCCTCCCGGAACCACGTGAGACGGGCTGCGGGGTTCTTGCGCTTGGAGATCTTGGACTTGTCGGTGTTGCGCAGCAGCGGCATGTGCGCGAACTTCGGCGGCTCGAGTCCGAGCCACTGGTAGAGCAGCACGTGCTTGGGCGTGGAGCTGATCCACTCCTCACCGCGAACGACGTGGGTGATGCCCATCTCGTGGTCGTCGACGACGACGGCGAGGTGGTAGGTCGGGAAGCCGTCAGCCTTGAGGATGACCTGGTCGTCGGGGCGCGGCGCGGACACGGCGCCGCGGATGAGGTCGTCGAAGGTCAGCGGCGCGTCCTCCGGGATGAGCATCCGCACGACCGGGTCCTTCTCGCTGAAGCCGGGCAGCTCGGCCCGCTCCTCGCGGGTCTTGCCGAGGCACAGCCGGTCGTAGCCGGTGGGCTGCTTGGTCTTCTGCTGCACCTCACGCATCTGCGTGAGCCGCTCGCCCGAGCAGTAGCAGTGGTAGGCCTTGCCGTCGGCGAGCAGCCGCTCGACGTAGGGCTTGTAGGTGTCGAGCCGCTCGCTCTGGCGGTAGGGCGCGAACGGACCGCCGACGTCGGGGCCCTCGTCCCAGGTCAGCCCCAGCCAGTGCAGGGTGTCGTAGACCTGCTGCTCACTGTCGGCCCGGAAGCGTGCCCGGTCGGTGTCCTCGATGCGGAGAAGGAAACGCCCACCCTGCTGTCGCGCGAAGGCGAGGTTGAACAGGGACATGTAGGCCGTGCCGACGTGGGGATCGCCTGTCGGTGACGGGGCGACACGAAGTCGGGGGCTGCTGGCTGCGGGGGTGGGCTGTTCGCTCATGATGCCCCGATTCTAGGGACTCCCCTGCTCCGCGCCCCCGAGGCGGTCGCGCCGCGAAGCCAGCCACGCACGTTCGGCCGGATTCTCCGTGGTCGCGATGGCGGCGGCATACGCGCGGGCTGCGTCGTCCGTCCGTCCCAGGCGGCGCAGCAGGTCCGCACGCGTTGCGTGCCACGGTGCGTATGCCGTGAGCTCCAGTCCGTCGACGACGGCCAGGGCGACCTGTGGTCCGTCGAGCTGCGCGACGGCAACGGCTCGGTTGAGCGCGACGATCGGCGAGGGGCGCACCTGCATGAGCTGGTCGTAGAGCGCGGCCACCTGGCCCCAGTCGGTGAGGGAGGCGTCGAGCGCGTCGGTGTGAACAGCCTGGATGGCGGCCTGGATCTGGTAGGCGCCAGGAGCGCTGCGTTGCAGGCAGTCGCGCACGAGCGCGTGCCCCTCGTCGATGAGGTCCGCGTCCCAGAGGGTGCGGTCCTGGTCGTCAAGAGTGACCAGCCGTCCGTCGGCGGTGATGCGGGCCGGGCGCCGTGCCTGGCTGAGCAGCATGAGGGCGAGCAGTCCGTCGACCTCGGGCGGCGACCCGATGCCCACCGCGATCGAGCGCACCGCCCGGGTGAGCCGGATGGCCTCGTCGGCGAGGTCCTGGCGGTCGGCGTTGTCGGCGCTCGAGCTGAGGTAGCCCTCGTTGTAGACGAGGTAGAGGACCGCGAGCACGCCGTCGAGGCGCTCGGCGAGGTCGTGCTGCTCGGGGACGCGATAGGGGATGCGAGCCTTGGCGATCTTGGCCTTGGCCCGGGTGATGCGCTGGGCCATCGTCGTCTCCGGGACGAGGAAGGCGTTGGCGATCTCCGCGACGGTGAGGCCGCCGAGCAGTCGCAGGGTGAGCGCGACTCGGGCCGGCTCGGCCAGCGCCGGGTGGCAGCAGGTGAAGATGAGGCGGAGCCGGTCGTCGGTGACCGGACCGGTCGGCTCGGGGAGCGTGTCGTCGGTGATCATGGCGGCCTCTGCGTACTTCTCGTCGCGGACCTTCTCGCGGCGCAGGTGGTCCAGCGCCTTGCGGTTGGCCGTCGTCGTGAGCCACCCGGCGGGGTTGGGCGGCACTCCGTCGCGCGGCCACCGCTCGAGCGCGATGACGATGGCTTCACCGAGGGCGTCCTCGGCGAGGCCGATGTCGCCGAAGCGAGCGATGAGTCCGGCGACGACTCGGCCGTACTCGGCGCGGACGACGTCGGCGACGGCGTCCGCACCGAGCGCGGCAGCAGGGTCGGGGGCGCTCACTCGCGGACGATCAGGCCTCGCCGGCGAAGGGGCGCACCTCGACGGCTCCCCCACAGGCGGCCGAACCCTCCTTGGCCCACTGCAGCGCCTCGTCGAGGTCGGCTGCCTCGATGACCCAGAAGCCGCCGAGGAACTCCTTGGCCTCCGAGTAGGGCCCGTCGGTGACGGTCGGGCGCTCGCCGGTGGCGTCGACGACGGTGGCCGTCGTGATCGGCTCGAGGCCCCCGGCGAAGACCCACTTGCCGGCGTCGCGCACCTTCTGGTTGAACGTCTCGACGTCCGCGAACATCTTCTGGATGACCTCGTCCGAGGGCATCTCGTCGTCGACGGAGCCGGGGACGGAAAGCATGTACTGCGTCATGGTGGTTCTCCTTCGGGAAGCGACCGGCCGCCCTCACTGGCGCCCTGCGGTGTCGTTCATCCTCTCCACGAACGGGTCGTCACGGATACGACACCTCGGCCGAGATTTTCTTCAGAAGTCGTCGCGGGGCGTGCGCGCCGACCGTTCGGCAGCTTCCGCCTGCTCCCTGAGGTCGTCCACGATCTGCGAGCAGAAGGCGCCGAGAGCGACCACGGCCCCGAGCGTGGCCATGGCCCACGCGAGCGGGTTGGTGGACTTGTTGCCGAGGACGAGGGCCGCCAGCACCAGGCCCAGTCCCCACGACATCTGGACACCGAACGGGAAGATCTTCATGCGCGGAGTCTGTCAGCGCGCGCGACGGAGCGCTCGTCATTCAGCGTCGACGAAGGGGTTGCCCAAGGTGCCGATCTGGTCGATCTCGATCTCGACGCGTTGCCCCGCCACGACCGGGCCGACGCCCGCGGGGGTGCCGGTGAGGATGACGTCGCCCGGCAGGAGCGTGAACGCCTGGGAGGCGTGCGCGATGAGCTCGGCCACGCCGTGGACCATGTCGGAGGTGGGACCGTCCTGGACGACGTCGCCGTCAAGAGTCGTGCGGATGCGGCAGGCCGACGGGTCGAGGCTGGTCTCGATCCACGGGCCGAGGGGGCAGAACGTGTCGAGGCCCTTGGCGCGCGCCCACTGCCCGTCGCCGCGCTGGAGGTCGCGCGCGGTGACGTCGTTGGCGACGGTGTAGCCGAAGACGGTCGAGAGGGCCTGCTCGGCCGGCACGTCCTTGGCGACGCGGCCGATGACCACGGCCAGCTCCCCCTCGTAGCTCACCTCCTGGGTGAACCCGGGGATGACGACGGGGTCACCGGGGCCGACGACGGCGGTGTTGGGGATGAGGAACATCAGCGGCGTGGACGGCGCCTCGCCACCCATCTCCTTGGCGTGGTCGGCGTAGTTCCTGCCGATGCCGATGACCTTGCTGCGCGGGATGACGGGCGCGAGGAGGCGCACGTCGGCGACGAGGTGGGTGGCGCCGGTCAGCTCGATCTTGGTGTAGAGCGGGTCGCCCGTGATCTCGGCGATCTTCTCGCCGGCCCCGTCGACCAGGCCGTAGACCGGGTCCTCACCTGTCGTAAACCTCGCGATGCGCACGGGCTCACTCTAGGACCCGTGTCCTTCGGAGCCGGACGAGTCCCAGGTCCACACCTCGAGGGGCAGGCCTTCCGGAACCGTGTCCGAGCCCTGATCGTGCTCACCCATTCGGCGTATGGCGTCCGCGAAGTACTCGTGCAGCGTCGCCGCGAGGCGCGGATCGTCCGTGAACCCGCAGTCCGCCAACGCCTCGTCCCACGCGACGAGCGCCAAGCGGTCCATCTCCTCCTCGCGACCCTGTCCCGAGTGCAGGCGCACCACGTCGGACTCGGTGCTCATCGAGTCGGTGAAGGTCGGTGGCCCGCCCAGTGCCTCGCCCAGGTAGGCGGCGAGACGCTCCGTGTGGTCCTCCTTGAAACCGTGTGAGAAGGCGTGCGAGACGACGGGATCCGCGAGAACTCTTCGATGCCACGCATCGGCGAGGCGGAACATCCCGTCCGCTCCGCCCGCAGCCGCATAGATCGACGCCGTCATGACACTCCGGGCTCAGGAGAGGCGAGCGACGACGGTTCCGGCGAGGACGGCATACCCGGCGTCGTTGGCATGGATGTCGTTCCTCGTGCACATCCAGGTCCAGGCACAGATCGTCGCGACGTTCGTCGGGATCATCCCGTATGCCGTGGCGACCGGAGTCGTGTCCGCGGACCTGAACGCGGTGGCCACGTCCGCGACCTCGGCTCCGACGGTCGCGGAGGATCGAGCGACGGCGCCGTTGAGCAGCGTCTGCAGGAAGCCTGAGACTGCGGCGACCTGCTGGCCGGCCGGGCCGGTGAGCCACGCGGCGAGGAAGGGGTTGTAGTAGTTGAGGACGATGATCTCGGTGTCGGGTCCGGTGGCGGCGCGCAGCTGGCGGAGGGTCTCGGTGAGGTTGCGCTCCACGGTGGCGACAGCGGCCAGGGCACAGGCGACATCGATGCTCGGGCGGGCACACGGGGTGACGTCGTTGGCGCCGATGTCGATCGTCACGAGGTCGACCTTGTCCTTGTGCGCCCTGAGGAACTCGACGCCCTCGGCGAGCTGGCTGCCCGCCTCATAGGCGCAGCGGTCCGTGCCCATGAGGGACGTGGTCGTCGCGCCGGAGCACGAGATGTTGCGGAGCTTGGCCTTGGGGGCGGTGTCCTGCAACGCATCCAGCACACCGCCGACATAGCCGCCTGTCCGGTCATCGCCCACGCCCGGCTGGTAGCCGGCAGCGAGCGAGTCGCCCAGGGCGAGGTACCAGCTCGTCGCCTTGTCGCCTCCCTGTCCGGGTCCCGCGAAGGCCGCCGACGGCGCCACGAGGGCGAAGACGGATGCAAGGACAAGGGTGAGGACTCGACGCACGACATCAGCTCCAGGGAAGTGACGGACCGCGGCTCTGCGGACCTCGTCGGATCGTCGCACAGCGATCTGTCACTCGGGAGGAGGTCGGGCGAAATCGCTCGCCTAGGCTGGTCCGGTCATGACTGATGCCACCCCACCGTCAGAGGTCCCCACGTCCGTGGACCTCCGGACGTGGTCGGCACTCGAGACCGCGCACCAGGAGCGGGTCGATGCCGCCACGGCGGGTCATCGGTCGCGACGGAGTCTCGGCGTGCCCCACCCGATCGAGGACTTCCTCTTCAGCTACTACTCGACGAAGCCGGCGCAGCTGCGGCGCTGGCACCCCGGGGTCGGTGCGCGGCTCGAGGGAGCTGCGTTGCTGGATCGAGCATCGTGGAAGCACTATCGCGTCGTCGGGGACGCGGTCGAGGTGGACGTGGAGTCGTTCGTGGCCGCCCGCGGTCGCGCGGTCGACTTCATCGGTCGGCTCCTCACCGCGACGGCGGGCCGTCCGGCGCGCCTGGGGTGCTTCGGCCTGCACGAGTGGGCCATGGTCTACCGCGCTCGGGAGGGGGACGTGCGGCACGAGCAGGTGCCGTTGCGGCTCACCCAGGGAGAGACCGACGCGGTCGTCGAACGCCACCAGATCGCCTGCAGCCACTTCGACGCGTTCCGCTTCTTCACTCCAGATGCGCTGTCCCGCAATGCGATCCAACCCAGTCGCGAGTCACAGGTGGAGCTCGAGCAACCTGGCTGTCTGCACGCCGGCATGGACGTCTACAAGTGGGCGACCAAGCTGACGCCCCTGGTGCCGAGCGAGCTCACGATGGACTGCTTCGACCTTGCCATGGAGATCCGACTGCTCGACATGCAGGCCTCGCCCTACGACCTCGCGGCCTACGGCGTCGAGCCGGTGAGGATCGAGACGGCGGCCGGCAAGGCGGCATACGTCGAGGGTCAGCGCGCGTTCGCCGAGCGGTCGAACGCGTTGCGGCACAGGCTGCTCGCCGTGCTGACACCGGTGTGCGCCGAGTCGGCCACATCGGCCTTCCCGTCAACCATTGACGCCCAGCGGGCCGACGGCGTTGGATAGTCCCATCGCCCGGGACTCCCTCGGGATCTTGCTGGAAGGGTCGGGACGATGGCGCGTAGGTCTTCACGGTTCCGGGCGGGGGCGCTGGCAGCGGCGCTGGCCGCGACCGGACTGACACTCGGCAACACCCCAGCAGCGTCGGCCACGGACTGGAGCGCCTGTCTCGCGGGTCCGGACGACACGCAGTCGGTGTTCACGCGTGCCTCGCGGGTCAGTGGGGTCCCCGAGGACGTGCTGCTCGCCGTCGGATATCTCGGCGGCCGGTGGAGCCACCACGCTGGGCAGGCGAGTGTGTCCGGCGGGTACGGCGTGATGCATCTGACCGACAACTCGGTGGCACCGGTGTCCGCACCGGCGAAGGGCGACACCAACCGGGGGCTGCCCAGTCGTGCAGGCACGCTGCTCGTCGCACGTCAACACACCGGACTGTCGGCCGAACAGCTGCGCACAGACCCGGTCGCCAACATCTGCGGGGCAGCGGCCGTGCTGGCGTCGTACCAGCCGGGCACGACGGCGCAGGACCCGTCCGGGTGGAGCAAGGCGGTGGCACGCTATGCAGGAACCGCCGACCGGCAGGAGGCCATGCACTACGCCGGTCTCGTCTTCGACGTGCTCCGGTCCGGTGCCACCGAGACCACCGATCTCGGCGACACCGTGACGCTGACGGCGGACCCGAGCGCGGCCCTCGACACCTCAGCGGTGGTCGACGACCGCCTGCTCCAGCCCGGGGTCCAGGAGCTCGAGTGCCCCTCGACGATCGACTGCGACACGGTGGAGGCGCAGTACCGCAGCACCGGACCTGCCGTCACGCAGTACGTCAACTACGACCTGGCCGACCGGGAGAAGGACCTGTCCATCGACTACCTCGTCGTGCACAACACCGAGTGCACCTACGACGTCTGCACCAGGCTCATCACCGGTGAGGCCGAACCCAACCGCTTCGTGTCCTGGCACTACACCGTCCGATCCTCCGACGGGCACGTCGACCAGCACGTCGCCACCCGCAACGTCGCCGCGCATGCCGGCAACTGGTACCTCAACATGCACTCCGTCGGTGTCGAGCACGAGGGCAAGGCGGGCGAGCCGGGCACGTGGTACACCGAGGCGCTGTACCGCTCGTCGGCCGAGCTGGTGAGATACCTCGCCGCGGAGAAGGGCATCCAGCTCGACCGTGCCCACGTGGTGGGCCACGAGGAGTTCATGTCGAGCAACTACAAGTGGGACCCGGGGCCGTACTGGGACTGGGAGCACTACATGGCACTGCTGGGCGCCCCGATCCGACCCGACCGACGCGGCCCCAGCCAGGTGTTCACCGTCAAGCCCGGCTTCACGGACAACGCCCGCACCCTCGACGGGTGCTTCGCCACGGAGACGCAGCCCGGCCGGCCCTGCCCGTCCTTCGGCACCAACTACGTCGACGTCCGGACCGCCCCGAGCGACTCGGCGCCGCTCGCGTGGGGATCCTCCGACCTGGTCTCCGACAGGGATGCTCGCGCAGTCGCTGGTCACAAGTTCCACGTCGCCGGTCGACAGGGCGACTGGCTGAAGGTCTGGTGGGACGGCTCCGTCGCCTGGATCAAGAGTCCGAAGGGCGACAGGGCCAACGTGGTCCCGTCCCAGGGCGAGGTCGTCGAACCAGTGCGCCAGTCGGTCCCGGTCTATGCGCGCGCCTATCCCGAGGCCGCGGCGTACGCCGGCACTCCGGTGCCCTACCAGGGGCAGCCCACCGTGACCGCACCCGACGGCTCGGTGCTCACCCTCCAGCCGGGTCAGCGCTACGTCATCGCCGACCGGACAGTTTCGGCCGACTACTACTACGCGAAGTCCTTCGACAGCTCGCTCCCCGGGGACAAGACCGTGGTGACCGGGGAGCAGGAGTACTTCCAGGTCTGGGTCGGGCACCGCTTCGGCTACGTGAAGGCCGAGGACGTGCGGGTGCTCTCCGGGCGGTGACAGGGCTCGGCTCAGGAGCGGTCATCGAGCGAGGAGCTGGCCGACGCGCTGCGCCACTGGCTCCTTGCGGTGCTGGGTCCTGTCGACGTCAGTCCGGGTTCACCCGACCGCGGCCGGACTTCACGTTGCCACGACGCTTCTTGGCGTCGAGGCGGCGGCGTTGCGAGCCGCGCGTCGGCCTGGTGGGGCGGCGTGCCGGTGGTGGCGGTGCCAACGCGTCGCGGATCAGGTTCCCCAGGCGCTCTCGGGCGGCGGCGCGGTTGCGCAGCTGAGACCGGTACTCGGACGCGGCGACGACGAGCCGGCCCTGCACGAGACTCGCCTGCAGGACCTCGAGCACGCGCTCGATCTGCGTAGGTGTGAGGGAGCTGGACGCGGCTGGGTCGAAGGTGAGCTCGACGCGGCTGTCCGTCGTGTTGACGCCCTGGCCGCCGGGTCCGGACGACCGGCTGAACCTCTCGACGAGCTCGGCGCCGTCGATGACGAGCCCACTCGGCATCCCCGGCCCCGGTCGCACGACGAGGTCCCCCACTCCGGTGCTCACAGCAGCGGCGCTGCCCGGGCGGCCGTGAGCTCGGCCATGACCTCGTCGTCCACGGGCACGTCGCTCTCGCGGAAGCCGAGATCTGCGTACATCGTCTTGGCGGCGAGATTGTCGGTCCGGTAGGACAGGCGCACGGCGCTGGTGTCGGGCCGCTGCAGGAGCCAGCGGACGAGCGTGACCATGGCCGCTCGGCCCACGCCCCTCCCCTGCTCCTCGGCGTCGATGACAAGTCCACCGATCCAGGGCAGCTGGTCGTCGTCGTCCCAGGCCCACATGACGTGACCGACGATCGCCCCGTCCGCGCTGACGCCCAGCGACTGCCAGACCTCCTCACGCTGCGAGAGGAGGAGGTAGCGCGCCGCAGTCGCGGCCACATGGTCACGCTGGTCGTCACGCGGTGCCACGTCGGCGATGGCACGCCAGTTGGCATCGGTGACACCGACGAGCGTGACCCGTCGACCAGCACCGTCATCGACGCCCTCGTCGACGACGAGCCCTGCCTCCCATGCATCGACCTCGCTCGCCACGTCGTCATCATCGACGCGAGGCCGGGCCGCTGTCGAGCGCGTTTGCTGGATCAGGAGCTGTAGTAGCCGTGGTCCAGGGCATAGAGGCCCCGCAAGGTGGGGTACTCCGCGGTCGTCCACAGCTCACCGCGCCCGCTCCAGTAGCTGAAGTCCTCGGTGCCGATCGGCAGGTGGTTGCCCCACCTCACGAGCGACCCGGACGACGGCGTGTAGCGGTAGACGTCGCCCCGGTCGTTGTCGGTCCCTCCGGTCGCGCCACCGTCGCTCTGGCTGAGGTAGAGGCGACCGCTGACGAACACGCCGCCCTGGACGCTGTCGACCCCGATGTTCCAGGCACCGTCGGCGCCGGCCACCCGCGAGGTGTTCTCCGCGATGAGCTTGGTGCTCTCGTTGAGGTTGTAGCGCACCGTGCGCGGTGAGGCCTGCGCGGTGTCACCCGGTGCGCGGTACTCGCTGGCGACGAGGGTGTCCGGCGCGGTCGTCCGGTCGATGGCCACCGACGAGTAGCGGAAGGTGCCCTGCCGCGCATAGCGGTGGACCTGCGGCGCGACGTACTTGTAGCCGTAGGCGCCGTAGCCCGCGGAGGTCCGGCCGATCGAGCCGGTGATGTCGGTGTTGACCCGCCACATGCGCCCCATGTCGAAGACGCGGATCCCGGTGGTGTCGGCGACGTAGAGGTAGCGGCCGTACCAGGCCAGACCGCCCGCGTGGGTGTTGGCGATGGTGAAGGACGGCGAGGACGAGGTGCCGGTGGGGACGGCGAGCAGCACGTGGCGGTACTTCGCGTTCGCGCGGTCGAGGATCGAGACGCGGGCACCCTTGTTGGTGCCGCCGTCGTGGTCGTACCAGGACGTCGCGAGAAGTGAGCGTCCGCCGGCCGTCGTGCCCGCGCCACCGTTGGCGTCGTAGGTGCTCGAAACCCCCTGCGCGTACCACTGCTCGGTGTTGTTGTCGTCGCTCGCCCAGCAGTACTTCTTCTTGACGTGGGGCAGGACGGAGGTGCACGACGAGCCCGTCGGCCCGACGCGGTTGGCGTCAGCGGCGACGGTGTCGATGCTGACGTTCGGCAGGGCGGCGTCCAGTGCACTGAGCACCGCGCTCGAGCTGCTGCTGCTGCGGGTGAGGTTGAAGCCCGAAGTCGAGATCGGCGACGCGGCCACGGCCGCGTTCACCCCGATCGAGGCGACGACCACGGCCGCGGCAGCCGAGGCCACCACCCCACGGATGAGCCCTGCGGCTCCGAAAACACCCTGTCTCTGCATGTGCGTGCCCTCCCGGTCTCGGACGGGGTCCACCTGACCCCGGTCCGAGGGTATGGCCGCTGGGCCCGCGGCGCACCCGTCCCGGAGGGACGGCGCTCCCCGAA
This sequence comes from Knoellia sp. AC549, assembly GCF_979258975.1. Taxonomy (NCBI): domain Bacteria; kingdom Bacillati; phylum Actinomycetota; class Actinomycetes; order Micrococcales; family Intrasporangiaceae; genus Knoellia; species Knoellia sp. AC549. The sequence continues at coordinate 2,977,721 of NZ_OZ409890.1, read as the reverse complement.
CGAACCTCCGCGCCACCTCAGCGGGCCGGGACACCCGCCCGGAGCAGTCCGTAGGTCACGCTCTCCACGAGGGCCATCCAGCTCGCCTGGAGGATGTTGGGCGCGACGCCGATCGTCTCCCAGGTCGTCTCGCCGTCGCTCGTCTCGATGAGCACCCGGGTGACGGCGTCGGTGCCATGGGCCGCGTCGAGGATGCGCACCCGGTAGTCGATGAGCTCGAGGTGCTCGATCTCCGGGTATGCCGTGGCGAGCGCGAGCCGGAGTGCGTGGTCGAGCGCGTTGACGGGACCGTTGCCCTCACCGGTGCGCAGCACCCTCTTGCCCCCGGCGGTGAGCTTGACGGTGGCCTCGGAGAGGGCGTCCGCGTCCGACTGCGAGTCGGTGATGACCCGCCAGGACTCGATGTCGAAGAACGTCGGCAGCGCGCCCTCGACCTCACGCCGCAGCAGCAGCTCGAAGCTCGCGTCGGCTGCGTCAAAGGTGTAGCCACGCATCTCGAGATCCTTGACCTTGGCGAGGACCCTCTTGACGAGGGCGCTGTCTGCCTCGTCGTCGGGGTCGAGCTCGAGCCCGAGCTCACGCGACTTGAGCTCGATAGAGGCGCGACCGGCCATGTCGGAGATGAGCATCCGCATGTCGTTGCCGACGTGCTTGGGGTCGAGGTGCTGGTAAAGATCGGGGTCGACCTTGATCGCGCTGGCGTGGAGTCCGGCCTTGTGCGCGAACGCGCTGGCGCCGGTGTAGGGCTGGCGCGAGTAGGCGGGCACGTTGGTGATCTCGCTGATCGCGTGGCTGATCCGGGTCGACTCCTGCAGCAGGTGCGGGTCCATGACCTCACGCCCCTCCTTGAGCTGGAGGTTGGCGACGACGGTGACGAGGTTGGCGTTGCCGGTGCGCTCCCCGTAGCCGTTGATCGTGCCCTGGACGTGGGTCGCTCCGGCGTCGACGGCCGCCATGGAGTTGGCGACGGCGCAGCCGGTGTCGTTGTGGCAGTGGATCCCGAGCCGGGCAGCGCCATCGGCGCCAGCCGTCACCAGGTCACCGAGGCCCAGGGCGGCATTGACGTCCTTGACGACGTCCCAGACCTGGCCGGGCAGCATGCCGCCGTTGGTGTCACACAGGGCCACCACCTCCGCGCCCGACTCGAGGGCCGCCTGCAGGGCCTCGATCGCGTAGGCACGGTCCACGGCATACCCGTCGAAGAAATGCTCCGCGTCCAGGAAGACGCGCCGCCCCTCCCCATGCAGGAACGACACGGTGTCGCGGATCATCTCGAGGTTCTCGCCCGGCGTCGTGCGCAGCGCCCGTTCGACATGGCCGACGTGCGACTTCGCGACGAGGGTGACGACCGGCGCCTGGCTGTCGAGCAGGGCGCGCACCAGCGGGTCCGACGCCGCCTTGCCGCCGACTCGACGCGTCGCACCGAAGGCGGCGAGCGTGGCGTTCTTGAGGGTGAGCTCGGTGGCGGCCCGGGCGAAGAACTCCGTGTCCTTGGGGTTCGCACCGGGCCAGCCACCTTCGATGAAGCCGACACCGAGGTCGTCGAGGTGCGACGCGATCGCGAGCTTGTCGGCCACGGACAGGTTGAGGCCCTCCTGCTGGGCACCATCCCGCAGGGTGGTGTCGTAGACGTGCAGGTCGCTCATGCGTGTCTCGCCTCGATCGTCTCTCGTGCGTCGGCTTCGTCAAACGTGTGTCCCAAGTGTCGCTGTCGACCTGCGCTGCTGCTCGAACGGCCGGGGGTGTGGCGGCTGAGCCCTTGTCCGGCCGACCCGGCGCACCGTCGTCGACCCAACAAAAAGACCCCCCGGGTAGGGAGGTCTGCGCGACGAACTTCTGCGTTCGTCGCGCTAGTCGATAATGACGGTGGCGGTGGCCACGGACTGGAGGGTCACGGGGAGAGAGTGACACGGGCGACCAGCATCCGGGAAGGCCTGTCCACATCGCGGTCGCGAAGGACCACGTGCCGGGTATGCCGTCCGCTCGTCCTTCGCTGATCCCCGCACGTCTCGCTGCAACTGCAGCGAAACGTGCAGACTTCAGCGAGCCGAAGCGCGAACCTGGGCCTCCCGGATGAGCCGCCCCACCCGCGCGGGGTCCGCGAGGTCGGCCCAGGTGAGCCGGACGATCTCGTAGCCGAGCCGCCGGAGCTCGTCCTCTCGCCGCTTCTCGAGCACGAGAGCATCACGCCCCGTCGCCCCGGCGTACTTGACCGCTCCGTCGAACTCGACCACGACCCTGCCGATGAGGAAGTCGACTCTCGCAAAGAACCCACGCGCCCTGATCTGCGCCTGTGCCACGTAGGTCATGCCAAGTGACCTCAGGATCAGGCGGGTGCGCGACTCCCCGGGAGACTCTGACAACGGGTCGGCCTGCTGGATGGCGAGCGCGACGAACCTCGCGCCGTAGTGGACGTCCATCGCCTCAACCCGGGCCTGCACAGAGTCCAGCGTCACCAGCTCCTGGTGCAGCGCCGCGTCCAACGCCACCACGCCCGCAACGACGCCCGAGGTCGCCGCCGTCTGGATGACGCACGTCGCCACCGAGGCCGCCGCCACGCCCTTGATCCTGGCGGCCACGTCTCCCGGAGCGATGGGGTGCACTCGCACGCTTCCTTGACGGCTGCTGTGTGCAACCTTGGCGGAGAGGTCGATCAGTCCCAGGTCGCAGTCGTGGAGCGGCAACCCATGAACGGCCAATCCGGCATGGTGACTCGCGCGAATCAGGGCCTTCGGTTCTCGCCCCTTCCGCGGCGCCGCACGTCCGAGCAGCACTGCCGCCACACGCAGTCGATAGGCCTCGGTCGGGTCCGCTTGGGTCATGAGGTCGGCCAGGACGAAACACCCGTATCGCACCCGCGCGAGGTACCCGTCCCGCACCAGCCTCGTGATGACCCTGTCATCGTGACCCATCTCATGCATCACGTGTGCCGAGATCACTCCACCGTGGGCCAACGCTCGGGCCCGAACTTCCGCATCCATGGGTCGACCCTTGACCGAGGCAGGTGGTCAGCACCATGGGTGCGAGGCGATCTGTGGACAGCCCCTCGCCCACCGCTCCCCTGTGGACGAGTTGCGTCGCGAGATCAGGCAGGCTTCGCTGCACCTTCAGCGAAGCGTGCCGACGTCAGCGCGAAGCGCCGGGTATGGCTCTGCGTCGCTAGGCTCATCTCCCATGGGAGAGACGCTGCACCTCACCGCTGTCCTCGAGTCGCACGGAGGCCCGGCGGGCGCGTTCGAGCTCACCGACGAGCAGGTCGCAGCGCTCGGCGACGGCGCCAAGACCTTCCCGGTGATCGTGACGATCAACGACACCGCGGTCCCGCTCCGGCTCGCACGCATGGGCGGCAAGAACCTCGTCGGCTTCAGCAAGGCGAGCCGGTCTGCGGCCGGGATCGAGATCGACGACGAGGTGACCTTCGACATCGTCGCGGATCTCGCGCCGCGCAGCGTCGAGGTGCCCGAGGACCTTGCTGCGGCCCTCGCCGCCGACCCCGCCGTGGCGGAGGCCTTTGCCGCGATGGCCTACTCGCACCGCAAGGAGTACGTCCGCTGGGTCACCGAGGCCAAACGAGAACAGACACGAGCCGACCGGATCGCCAAGGCCGTCGAGATGGTGCGCGAGGGCAGGACCCGCTGACCGTCAGCCGGTGCGCCGACGACCCACGCTCTCGCGTGACGCCGTGCCGTCGAGTCGGGCGCGGTCGGCGGCGGCGCGACCGACGTGCCACCCCTCCGCGTCGCGAACGGACTGGGCCCTCCGGCGCGTGAGGGTGGGGAACCACTCGCCCACGGTGTGCTCGACCCTCTCGCTCCGCGCCGCCATGAGCGGGACGAGCTCCTGCCCTCTCTTGCTGGCTTCCGTCGCCGCCGACTCCATCTCGGCGGCCGCGACCAGGGTGAGGCGCTCCCCGATCCGATGGGCATAGGCGGTGAGGAAGGACGACCGGAAGGCCCTGGTCCTGCTGCGTCCGCGGTGGTCCGCGCGCGAGCCCTCGGCCATCATCGCGGTGTTGGCCTGGACGAGCAGGGAGGTGAAGAGCAGCTCGACGCCCTCGAGGTCGGACTCGAAGCCGACCACCGTGCCGAAGCCCAGCTCTCGCGTCCACACCATGCGGCACCGGTTGGCCGACGCCACAGCCGTGAGCAGGGTGGCCTTCGGACCGTCATAGGGAGTGTCGATCCCGATCCGCCGGCCCTGCGGCCCGCCGTCCACCGCGCCTCCCTCCTCGCTCTCGGCAACGAGGGCTGCGTCGATGCTGTGCCGAGCCATCAGCGCCTGCGCACCCGCGGTGAAGGTCTCGGCCTCCGCTGCGAAGCTCGTCGACTCGGCCTTGGCGAGGAGGAGGCGAACCCGCTCGAGGATCCGCGAGTCCACGTCGGTCGGCGAACCCGAGGCAGAAGCGTTGGCTGCGTCAGCCGCGGACGGACGGTGGGCACCCGGCACCGACGTGAGGCGCTCGATGACGGGGACCCACTGGAGCAGATGCATGGCCGTGAGTGCCCGTGCGATGAGGCTCAGCCAGTCGGCCCCACGTTGACGGTGGGCGTCCAGCCACGTCTGCGGTCGCGACCACCAGACACCGCCTCCGAGCGCGTGGAGCTGGGCCATGAAGACCGGGTCGACCGTCGCCGGGGCATAGCGGTCGAGCTCGTCGGACATCACATCGAGGACGAGGGCCTGTTCGTCGGTCGTGAGTCGCCGCACCGCCATCCGGTGGAGGTCGGAGGGCTGCCACCCGCGCTGCCAGGCACCGGCCGTGGCATCGCGCAGACCCATGACGAGTGCGGTGACGACCGTGCGCGAGCCCTGCGCCGTGGCGCACCGCTGCGCCAGCTCGACGGTGACGTCGTCAAAGGTGCGAGTGCGTTGGAGGTTCAGCGACCGGATGGCCAGGTCGACGAGCTCCTCCTCGGTCGTGGTGCTGCTCATGGACTCCCCCGCTGATGTCGTGTGAGCGCCCAGCATGACACCGGTGACCGACCACCCAGGTTCGCCGGAGTGCGGCTGTGGACAACGGCATACCGGAGCGGGCAACTGTGGACGAGATGTCAAGCCATCATTGACATCCCGAAGGCGTCAATCTACGGTTGACGCATGGCAAAGACACCCGGCCTACGGACCACCAAGGCCACCGACCTGACGGCCGGCACGCTCTGCGTGCTCCTGGGCGCGCTCGCCCTGATGCTCTCGCGGGGACGGGACGGCTTCGACAAGGGCCTGTTCACCGGCGCCACCGTCGCGCTCATGCTCCTCGGCGCCTACCTCCTGGGCTCGGCCATCCGTGCCCGGGGCGACGCCCCGCCCGAGGTCGATGGGGAGAGCCACGGCGACGACGACCTCTGGTTGCCCAGCCGTGACAAGCGCTGAGACCGACGGCGACCAGGGACGGAGCACCGGCCTCGTCGACGCCATCGGCGCGGCCATCCTCGCGTCAGCACCCGGCGACGACCCGCTCGCGCTCGTCCGCCAGGCGGCATCTGCCGAGGAGACGGTCCGCGAGCTCCTCCAGCAGGCCGTCGGCGCCGCCCGTGCAGCCGGCCACAGCTGGGCCGCCATCGGGACCGAGCTGGGCATGAGCCGACAGGCGGCCCAGCAGCGCTTCGGGGACAGCCCGACCGCAGATCCGATCTCCGCCGAGGAGCGCTGGCTCGGCCCGGTCACCGCGTTCGACGAGATGGCCGAGCTCGAGATCGCCGGCCGGCGTGGATGGCGCACGGTCCGCGCCGGCATGCTGCGCCACCTCGTCGTCCACACCCCGACGCAGTGGGAGCACAAGCGCGTCGTGTGGACGGGGTCGCTCAAGAGGTGGGAGAAGGACGGATGGGTCGTGGGGTGTCGCGCCCTCCCGTGGATCTACCTCGTGCGCGACACCGGCCTCCCCGCCGAGGGCGCAACGGGTCAGGAGAGCACGGGAACGCCGAGCGTGAGATAGGCGAAGCCGAAGGCGTTGCGGTAGCCGTGCAGCCATCGCCTCCGGTGCTCATCGGCCCGAGATCGCACAGCGGCGTCGTCGTGATGGACGAGCCACTCCTCGAGGTCGGCGAGATAGCCGGACTCGAAGGCGAACAGCTCGTCCTCGTTGGCCGTCTCGATCCACAGAGGTCGCAGGCCCGCATCGACCGCCACGTCGACGAGCCCGGCGACCGAGGGCAGTGCCACGACGTCGTCCCACACGAGCTCGGGCTCGACCGGACCCCGCACCTCCCACGTGCCTTCTCCGAGGACGAGCCGACCGCCCGGGCGCACCAGCTTGCTCAGTCCGACCAGGGCCTCCGCCGCAGTGTCACCGAAGGCGTGGGACGAGCCGATGCAGATGACGACGTCAGCCGGCTCGGTCAGCTGGTCACCCGGCAGGTTCTCGAACCTCACCCTGTCGGCGACCCCGAGCTCACGCGCCCGGCCCCTAGCCCGCTCGAGGTGGCGCTCCTCCGTGTCCACCCCGAGAGCAGTCACCTCCGGACAGGCGGCACCCACCCGGACCAGGAGCTCACCCCATCCGCACCCGACGTCGACGACCGTGGACGGCGCCACGTCGGCCAGTCGTCCGACAAGGGCATCGGCCCGCGCGTCGGACAGCGGTGCGTTGAAGGTCAGGTGCTCGTAGAAGCCGAGGGAGTCAGTCACCCGGGGAGTCAACCAGCGCCGCCCGCACCGCGCGACCGGGTTCCAGCAGGAGCGGACCCAAGCCCCACGCTCCTGCACGAGCTCAGGTGACCGAACGCCACCAGTAGCTCGGCTCGGCAGGGACGGCGGAGACGTCGAAGCGCTCGCCCGGCCTGGGAACGAGGACCTTCGCCCCACGCCGTTCGGCTTCGGCGAGAACCCGCTCGATCGGGTCGCCCCACGGGTGGAACGCGAGGTTGAACGTGCCCCAGTGCACCGGCACCATCACCCCGGCCTGCACGTCGAGGTGGGCCTCGACGCCGTGCTCGGGCGTCATGTGGATCGTCGGCCAGCCGTCGTCATAGGCGCCGACCTGCACGAGCGAGACGTCGAAGGGCCCATAGCGCTCACCGATCTGGGCGAAGCCCACGAAGTAGCCGGTGTCACCCGAGTAGAAGACCTTGCCGGTCCCGCCCTCGATGACCCATGACGCCCAGAGCGTGCCGTCGCGGGACAGGCCACGACCGGAGAAGTGCTGCGCCGGGGTCGCGACGAGGCGCACACCCTCGACCTTGGTCTCCTCGTGCCAGTCGAGCTCGTCGATGCGCTCGACGGGCACGCCCCACTTCTCGAGGTGCGCGCCCACCCCGAGTGGCACGACGAACCGGGTCTGCGACCGCATCGCCGCGAGCTCCTTGATCGACTCCATGTCGAGGTGGTCGTAGTGGTCGTGCGAGATGACGACGGCGTCGACCGGCGGCAGGTCACCCAGCGCCACCGGCACCGGGTGCAGGCGCCGCGGCCCGACCTGCTGCGAGGGCGAGCAGCGGTCGCTCCAGACCGGGTCGAGAAGCACGACGGCACCCTCCACTTGGACGAGCGCGGTCGAGTGTCCCAGCCAGGTCACGTGCGTCCCCTCGGCGAGTGGCCCGAGCGGCTCGCGCACCAGCGGCACGTCACCCACGGGGTGGCGCTCCTGGCGGCCGGCGACGAGCTCCTTGACGCTGCCGGCGAGCGAGCGTGACGACGGCTCGAAGCGCAGCTGCTGGTTGTGGAACTTCCCGTTCGACCACTCGGGGGAGGACTGCATGCGGGCAGCGCGCGCACCCGTGGCCCGTCCGCCCATGGCCTCCGGGATGGGGCGACCCGCCCTGACGAGCCAGGCAGCGAGCCCGACACCTCCGGCGGCAACGGCAAGTCCAGGAACTCTCACGCCACCCAGTCTCACCCAGGCGGGACCTGATTGCGGCACGAGTTCACGAATGCGTCGAAGATCCGCCCGTCCGAGCCCGCCTCGGGGTGCCACTGGACGGCCAGACGGAACGGGTATGCCGTGTCCTCCATCGCTTCCAGCGTCCCGTCCTCGTGCCAGGCCGCAGCCGCGTAGCCGGGATGGGTGCGCACCGACTGGTGGTGGTAGGTCGGGACGTCGATGGTGTCGGTGCCGAGGATCGACGCCAGGCGCGTGCCCTCGACTGCAGCCACGTGGTGCGAGGCGTAGACCCCAGGAGCGGGGTTGTGGGCCTCGTGACCCACCCGGTCCGGGACGTGCTGCTCGAGCTCACCCCCGGCCGCCACGGCCATGACCTGCATGCCGCGACAGATGCCCAGCAACGGCTGCCGCGTCCCTGCGGTCACCCGGGCCACCGCGAGCTCGAAGGAGTCCCGGTCGGGCCGAGGTGACTGCACCCGGGAGTCGGGCACGGCGGCATACCGGCGTGGTTCCACATCGGCGCCCCCGGCGATGATCACACCGTCAAGGCGCGCGAGCAGCCCTGCGACGAGGGCGTCATCGGCATCCTCGCGTGGTGGCAGGACCACTGCGACGGCGCCGGCCCGTTGGAGGTGCTCGACATAGGCGTGCGGCAGGACGGTGCTGTGCTGCCCCGCCCAGTCACCTCTGGTCACCGCCTCGACATAGCTCGTGATGCCGATGACCGGCCGGTCGCTCACGACGGCTCAGAGGGGGGTGACGTAGGCGCCGGAGATGCCGCCGTCGACGAGGAAGGTGCTGGCGGTGATGAAGCTCGACTCGTCCGAGGCGAGGAAGAGGACGGCGTTGGCCATCTCCTCCGGCTCACCGAAGCGACCCATCGGCACGTGGACGAGCCGGCGCGCGGCGCGCTCCTCGTCCGCCGCGAAGAGCTCGCGCAGGAGCGGAGTGTTGACCGGCCCCGGACACAGCGCGTTGACGCGCACACCCTGGCGGGCGAACTGCACACCGAGCTCGCGCGACATCGACAGGACGCCACCCTTGGAGGCGCTGTAGGAGATCTGCGACGTCGCTGCGCCCATGACCGCGACGAACGACGCGGTGTTGATGATCGAGCCCTTGCCCTGCTCGAGCATGTAGGGGATCGCCGCCTTGCAGCACAGGTAGACCGAGGTGAGGTTGACCTCCTGCACCCTGCGCCAGGCGTCGAGGTCGGTGTCGAGGATCGAGTCGTCCTCCGGCGGGCTGATGCCGGCGTTGTTGAAGGCGATGTCGACGCTGCCGAACCTCTCCTTGGCCGTGGCGAACAGCGCGTCGACCTGGTCCTTGTCGGTGACGTCGCAGTGGACATAGGCACCGCCGATCTCCTGCGCGATGCGTTCACCGTTCGCGTCGTCGAGGTCGCCGATGACGACCTTGGCGCCCTCCTCCGCAAATCGGCGCACCGTCGCGAGCCCGATGCCGGAGCATCCCCCGGTGACGACGGCGACCAAGCCTTCGAGCCGATCTCCCATGTGTTGCTGGCCTTTCCTAGTTGTCCGTGCTGATGAAGACGTTCTTGACCTCGGTGAACGCGTCGAGGGCGTCCGGACCGAGCTCGCGCCCGATGCCACTGGCCTTGTAGCCGCCGAAGGGTGTCGAGTAGCGCACGCTGCTGTGGCTGTTGACCGAGAGGTTGCCCGCCTCGACGGCGCGCGAGACCCGGAGGGCGCGCCCGACGTCGCGGGTCCAGATCGAACCCGACAGCCCGTATGCCGTGTCGTTGGCGAGGCGGACCGCGTCGGGCTCGTCGTCGAAGGGCAGGACAGCCACGACGGGACCGAAGATCTCGTCCTGCCAGACCGGGTCCGACGTGGAGCCGGGGAGGACGACGGTTGGCGGGTACCAGTAGCCGGCGCCGTCCGGTGCCGTGCCACGGAAGGCGATGTCGACGTCCGTCTCGGCGTCCTCGACGAAGGCGCGCACCCGGTCGCGCTGACCGGCGCTGATGAGCGGACCCATCTGGGTGCTGTCGTCGCCCGGCGCGCCGACCCGCACGTCCTTGATGCCTGACTCGAAGCGCTCCATGAACGCGTCGAGGACGTTGCGCTGCACGAGGATTCGCGTTCTGGCACAGCAGTCCTGGCCGGCGTTGTCGAGGAAGCTCATGGGAGCGGCTTCGGCTGCCGTGTCGAGGTCGGCGTCGTCGAAGATGATGTTGGCCGACTTGCCGCCGAGCTCGAGGGTGACGCGCTTGAGCTGGTCGGCGGCCTTGCGCATGATGCCCTGACCGACGGCCGTCGACCCGGTGAAGCAGACCTTGCGGACGTCCGGGTGGGTGACGAACCGCTCCCCCACGACCGAGCCCTTGCCCGGCAGCACGGTGAAGACACCCTCGGGCACGCCGGCCTCGAGAGCGAGCTCGCCGAGCCGGATGGCCGTGAGCGGCGTAAGCTCGGCCGGTTTGAGGACGACCGTGTTGCCGGCGGCGAGCGCGGGCGCGAAGCCCCAGCCGGCGATGGGCATCGGGAAGTTCCACGGGACGATGATCGACACCACCCCGAGGGGCTCCTTGAAGGTCAGGTCGATCCCCCCGGCCACCGGGATCTGCTGACCGAAGAGGCGCTCTGGCGCGGCCGAGTAGTAGGCCAGGACGTCGCGGACGTTGCCCGCCTCCCACCGCGCGTTGCCGATGGTGTGGCCGGCGTTCTCGACCTCGAGCCGGGCGAGCTCCTCGAGGTGCTCATCGACGACCTCGCTGAACCGGCGCAGCAGCCGGCCCCGGTCGGCCGGTGCCATGGATCGCCAGGTCGGACCGACCTCGACCGCGCGCGCGACCGCCTCGTCGGTCTCCTCGACACCGACGAGGTCGATGGTACGCACCGACTCCTCGGTGGCCGGGTTGATCACGTCATGTGTGGTGGTCATTGGGACTGACTTTCCTTTCGGGGTCCCCGCGAAGTATCGGAGCGAGGAACGAGCGGAGAACTTCGTGGGGTGCCTAAAGCCTCTCGAAGCCTCGGATGCGTTCCCAGTCGGTCACCGCGGCGTCAAAGGCCTTGAGCTCGACGTCCGCTGCGTTGACGTAGTGGTCGACGATGTCGTCGCCGAAGACCTCACGGGCGATGGCCGACTCTGCCAGCACGTTGCGCGCCTCGCGCAGGGTCCTCGGGACGGTGGGGACGTCGGACAGGTAGGCGTTGCCCTCGAACGCCGGCTCCAGCTCGAGCTCGTGCTCGATGCCGTAGAGCCCACCGGCGAGCATCGCGGCCACGGCGAGATAGGGGTTGACGTCGCCTCCGGGCACCCGGTTCTCCATCCGGAGCCCGCCCCCGTGGCCGACGACACGCAGCGCGCAGGAGCGGTTGTCACGGCCCCAGGCGATGGCCGTGGGCGCGAACGAACCTGCCGCAAAACGCTTGTAGGAGTTGATGTTTGGCGCATAGAAGTAGGTGAAGTCGCGCATCGTCGCCAGCACGCCGGCGAGGAACTGGTCGTGGAGGACACCCTGACCACCCTCCCGTTCGTCGTCGGCGAAGACGACCTCACCGTCGAGTCCACGCAGCGACAGGTGGATGTGGCACGAGTTGCCCTCACGCTCGTCGTACTTCGCCATGAAGGTCAACGACATCCCGTGCTTGGCCGCGAGCTCCTTGGCCCCCGTCTTGTAGATGACGTGGTTGTCGCACGTGCGCACCACCTCGTCGAAGAGGAAGCCGATCTCGTGCTGCCCGAAGTTGCACTCGCCCTTGGCACCCTCGACCGTGATGCCCGCGGCATACATCTCGTTGCGGATCTCGCGCAGGAGCGGCTCGACCGTCGTCCCGCCGGTGATCGAGTAGTCGACGTTGTAGCGGTTGGCCCCGGTGAGCCCGACGTAGCGCCGGTCCCACGCCGACGCGTAGGTGTCCTCGAAGACGATGAACTCGAGCTCGGTGCCGGCGATGGCCATCCAGCCCTTCTCCGCGGCGCGCTCGACCTGCGCCTTGAGGATGCCGCGTGGGGACTGCCGCACGGGTCCCGAGCCGTCGAGCCAGGCGAGGTCGCACTGGATCGTCACGGAGTGCGGCTGGCCGGGGGTGCGTCGCAGCGTGTCGAGGTCGAGGACGAACTCGAAGTCGCCGTAGCCCTTCTCCCAGGACGACATCTCGTAGCCGTCGACGGTGTTCATGTCGACGTCCACGGCGAGGAGGTAGTTGCACCCCTCCGCTCCCCCGTCGAGGACGTGGTCGAGGAAGTATGCCGCGTGCAGCCGTTTGCCGGTCAGCCGACCCTGCATGTCGGTGAAGGCGACGATGACCGTGTCGATCGCACCGCTCGCGGAACCCTCCCGCAGGTCGTCGAGCGTGAACTGCCTGGGACCACTGGCGTGGATCGATCCACTCATGCGTTCTCTCCTTCGTTCGGGCTCATCCGAGTAGTCCCCGCAGCAGGGCGGAGGTGGCGTCGCAGTGCTCCTCCATGGCAGCACGAGCAGCATCGGCGTCGCCGCCGAGGATGGCCTCGACGACCGCGTCGTGCTGCTCGCACGAATGGGTGATGTTGCGTGGCAGGACGGGGATGGCGCCCAGCATCTCACCCAGGGCCGCCTGTGCCCGGGTGACCGACTCGATGAGCATCGGCGAGCCCGACAGCGTGGCGACCGCGAGGTGGAAGCGGCTGTCCGCGATCCGGTGGGCGCCCGCGTCGGGCGCCGCCCAGACGGCAGCGGCCGACTCGACGAGCCACGAGCGCTGGTCACCCGCAAGGGCTTGACCGGCCGCCAGCCAGGCGGCACCCGGCTCGACGATGCGACGGAAGTCGAGCGCATCGGCCAGCGCGGCCCCACGCCGCGCCGGCGTGGACGGTGGCGAGCTCCCGGGCTCCGGCGTGACATAGGTGACCACCGTTCCACCGCCACGTCCGCGTCGGGTGGCGACCAGACCGCTCTCTCGCAGGGCGGCGATGGCGTCGCGCAGGGTGTTGCGGGCGACGCCGAGCCGCTCGGCGAGCTCGCGCTCCGGAGGCAGCTGCTCGCCGTCGACGAACACCCCCAGGCGGATCGCCGTCGCGAGCTGCTCGACCGTGGTCTCGAAGACGTTGGCGCTCGCCGGACGCAGGACCGCCGCCGAGAGGCGCCCGACGTCAGGGAGGTGAGCGGTCACGGCACACCCACGCCTCGTGTGCCTGTGGCAGACGTATCCGTCTGCCACAGGCACACAGAGCCTGGCCTCATCGTCATCGGAAGATCTCGGCCGGCTCGACCGTGTCGTGGCCCTCCGGCACGTCGACCATGAAGTGGTTGCGGCCACGGACGAACCACGACACCGTCGAGAAGACCAGGACGAAGAGCACGGCGAGCGGCGCGTAGTTGAACGTGTCGATGGTGACCGGCGAGGCCGGCGGAAGCATGAAGAGCACGACGATGAAGAGCACCCAGGCCACGGCAATCCAACCGATCGGTGCGCTCCAGCGCCCGAGGTTCCACCGGCCGGGACGGAAGTCGGGGTTCATCCGGCGCAGGAAGACGGGTGTGACGTAGGCGATGTACAGCCCGATGACGGCGATGGAGGTCACGGCGAGGTAGGCCGTGGTCGAGAAGAGCGCAGGGCTGGCAAGGACGATCGAGGACACCGTGACGAGCCAGATCGAGTTCGTCGGCGTGCCGGTGCGGGGGTTGACCTTGGCCCAGAGCCGCGACCCCGGCAGGGCGTTGTCGCGTGAGAACGCGAACGACATGCGGGAGGACGAGGTCACACACGCCATGCCGCAGAAGAACTGTGCGACCGCTGCGATGAAGAGCATGAAGAGGCCGAGCGTCTCGCCGGTCGCATCGATGAAGATCTGTGCCGGTGGCAGGCCGATCTCAGAGTCCCTGGCCTTGGTCCAGCCGTCCTCGCCCTGCACGGCGAAGGTCACGGCGAGCAGCAGGATCCACCCGGCGACGAGAGAGACGACGACCGAGTTGACGATGCCGCGTGGCGCGGCCACCGAGGCGTTCTTGGTCTCCTCGGCGACGTGGGCAGAGGCGTCGAACCCGGTGAAGGTGTACTGGGCCATGAGGAGTCCGATGAGGAAGACGTAGATGCCGCTCTGCCAGCCGGTCTCGTTCTTGAACTCGGTGAAGACCCACTCCGCGCTCTGGTGGTCGTCCGGCACGAACGTCAGCAGCCCGACGATGATGGCCACGCCGGCGAGGTGCCACCAAGCAGAGACGCTCGACAACAGGCGCACGAGGTTGACACCGAAGGCGTTCAGCAGGCCGTGGAGCAGCAGGATGATGACGAAGGCGATGAAGGTCGTCGTTGCGCTCACCTCGAAGCCGAACACCAACGAGAGGAAGGCCATCCAGGTCACTGCGGCGCCATAGTCGACCGCCGTGGTCACGGCGACCTCGCCGAGGAAGTTGAACCACCCGACGTACCAGGCCCAGACCCGCTTGTTGGTCCGCGCGAGCCGCCCGGCCCAGAAGTAGAGACCGCCCGCGGTCGGATAGACCGAGCAGATCTCGCCCATGGCCAGCGCCACACAGACGACGAACACCCCGACGAGGGGCCAGCCGATCGAGATCGCCATCGGTCCCCCGGCGTTCATGGCGATCAGGTAGCTCGTGATGCACCCGGCGAGGACAGAGATGATCGAGAACGACACGGCGAAGTTGCTGAAGCCGCTCATCGAGCGGGTGAGCTCCTGCTTGTAGCCGAGCTCGGCCAGCATGGCCTCGTCGTCGTGGTGCTCGGACGGGGGTGCGCTGCTACCTGCCTCTGTCGCCATGGGGGGTCTCCATCAAAGGTCTGTTCCAGAACCCTTTGGTCCCGAAACCTCAGTGGAGGACAGCGAACACCCACACGGCATACGGCGTCAATGGTTTGGCACTGAACCTTTAGGCGAGCTGCGTGAGCCAGCCTCGGGTGTCCTCGGCGCGGCCGTACTGGATGTCGAGGAGGCGGGAGCGGATCGCCCGCGTCACCTCGCCACCCTCCGGTCCGCCGACGGCCGGCGCCGTGCCACCCTCCCAGCGAAGCTCACCGACGGGAGTGATCACGGCAGCGGTGCCGCAGGCGAAGATCTCGACGATGTCGCCGGAGGCCACGCCGTCCTTCCACTCCTGGATCGGCACGGTGCGCTCGACGGGTGTGAGGTCGAGGTCCTTGGCGAGCTCGAGGATCGAGCTGCGGGTGATGCCCTCGAGGATGGAGCCGGTCAGCTCCGGTGTGATGAGCTCGCCGTCCTTGGTGAGGATGAAGAGGTTCATCCCACCGAGCTCCTCGATGTTCTGCTGGGTGCCGGAGTCGAGGAAGACCGCCTGGTCGCAACCGTTCTCGATGCCCTCGAGCTGGCCGGCGAGCGAGGAGGCGTAGTTGCCACCGCACTTGGCGTTGCCCGTGCCGCCAGCGCCGGCGCGGGCGTAGTCCTGCGAGATCCAGAGGGTGACCGGCTTGAGTCCGCCCGGGAAGTAGGGGCCGGCCGGGGAGGCGATGACCGAGTAGGTCACCTCGTTGGCCGGGCGCACTCCGAGGAAGGCCTCGGAGGCATACATGAACGGGCGCAGGTAGAGGCTGGCCTCGCTGCCGTCGGCCGGCGGCACCCACGCGGAGTCGACGTCGAGCAGAGCCTTGAGGGAGCCGATGAAGTCTGCCTCGGAGAGCTCGGGGAGGGCGAGGCGGCGAGCGCTGCGCGCCATGCGGGCGGCGTTGGCCTCGGGGCGGAACGTCCAGACCGACCCGTCCTCGTGGCGGTAGGCCTTCATGCCCTCGAAGATCTCCTGCGCGTAGTGCAGCACCGCCGCGCTCGGCATGATCTGGATCGGGCCGTAGGGCACGACCCGACCGTCGTGCCAGCCGCCGTCCTTGGTCCACGTCGCGGAGACCATGTGGTCGGTGAAGTGGACACCGAAGCCCGGATTGCCGTGGATCTCGGCGCGACGCTCGTCGCTCACCGGGTCCTGACGTCGCTCGAGGGTGAACGAGAGGTCGGTCATCGTGAGGTCCTTCCAGACAATGAGGACGGTGGTGCAGGGCCGAGGTTCAGCCTATGGCAGGCGCGCGGCGACGGCGTCACCGATGGCGCTCGTCGTGCGGACCTCGCGGCCTCGCGCAGCGAGATCGGCTGCGACCGCGGCCTCGACCCGCCGGGCCTCGTCGGTGCGACCCAGGTGCTCGAGCAGCATCGCGACGGAGAGGATCGTCGCCGTCGGGTCGGCCTTGCCCTGGCCGGCGATGTCGGGCGCGGAGCCGTGGACCGGCTCGAACATGCTGGGCGCCGACCCCGTCGGGTTGATGTTGCCGCTCGCCGCGAGACCGATGCCCCCGGCGATGGCGGCAGCGATGTCGGTGATGATGTCGCCGAAGAGGTTGTCGGTGACGATGACGTCGAAGCGGCCCGGGTCGTTGACCAGGAAGATCGTGGCCGCGTCGACGTGCTGGTAGGCGATCTCGACGTCGGGGAACTCGGCCCCCACCTCGTCGACCGTGCGTCGCCACAGGTGCCCGGCGTGGGTGAGGACGTTGTGCTTGTGGACGAGCGTGAGGTGCTGGCGCGGGCGGGCCTGGGCGCGGGCGAAGGCGGCGCGGACCACACGCTCGACACCGAAGCGGGTGTTGACGCTCACCTCCGTCGCGATCTCGTGCGGGGTGCCGGTGCGCAGCGAGCCACCGTTGCCGACGTAGGGACCCTCGGTGCCCTCTCGCACGACGACGAAGTCGATGCCGTCCGGGGCGACGCGGTCCACCGCGAGAGGGCTCTCGACCCCCGGGAAGAGCTTGGCCGGACGCAGGTTGACGAAGTGGTCGAGGGCGAACCGCAGCGGGAGCAGGATGCCCCGTTCGAGGACGCCGCTCGGCACACTCGGGTCGCCGATGGCGCCGAGCAGGATGGCGTCGTGCCCGCGGAGCTCGCCGAGGACACTGTCCGGCAGGGTCTCCCCGGTCGCGTTCCAGCGCTTCGCGCCGAGGTCGTATGCCGTGCTGGTGACCTTGGCGCCGGTGCCGGCGGTGACCGCCTCGAGGATCTTGAGTCCCTCGGCGACCACCTCGGGCCCGATGCCGTCGCCGGCGATGACCGCGAGATCGATGTCCTGCGTGGCGGGGGCCCCTGCGCTGCTGTCCGTCATGCCCACACCCTAGGAAGGGGTCTCGCGATCCGGGATGGCTGGCTCACCATCCGGACCAGTCCTGACAAGAGAATCCCGCCTGGAGTGGGTTTCTCTCACTTCGCTTGGTCGAGGCGATCAAGCGAAGTGAGAGAAACCCACTTCAGGCGGGAAGGTTGGGGCGGCTCAGGCGTCGGTGTGGTCCTGGTCGCGCAGGTCCATCGACTCCTGCAGCGCCCGCTGGGCCTGCTTGGCTTCTTCGCTCATGAGTGTTCGTCCTTGGGTGCAGTGATCGTGGTGTGGGCCAGGTCGGTCGGCTCCAGCCCCTGGTGGGGGCGAACCGGTCAGCGGCGTCGCGGGGTCTCCGCGGCGAGGGAGCTGACTACCGGACCTCGCCGCGGCTGGCAATGAGAAGTCGTACCTGCCGCTGCATGTCTTCGAGGTTATGAGGACGTCCAACTATCCGGAAGGACCTGCCCACTTCCTGAGACGGTGTCTCAGGGTGCGCCGGCCCAACCCTGCACAACGCGCGTATGCCGTGTGCTCACCTCAGGTGAGCACACGGCATACGTGATGGTGCGGTGGTCAGCTCTTGGCGAGCTTGCGCTTGAGCTCGGCGGCCGGCTTGAACGCGGCAGCGGTGCTGGCAGCGATCTCGAGGGCCTCACCCGTCTGCGGGTTGCGACCGGTGCGCGCAGCGCGCTCACGCGTCTCGAAGATGCCGAAGCCGGGCAGCGACACCTTGTCACCGGCGACGAGCGCGTCGGTGATGGCGCCGAGGACTGCGTCGATGGCGCGGTCGGCGTCAGCAGCGCTGACGTCGGTGCTCTCGGCAACCTTGTTCTTGAGATCCGTACGGTTCACAAACCCTCCTGGGTAAACGTGGTCATTGACGGGCAACGATAAGCACACACGGGGCCGTTCGCTGACACCGGCCAGATGCGCGTATGCCGTGTCGTCACCTCCAGAGGTGACCGCACGGCATACGCAGGTTGGGTCGATGGCGTTGAGCCACAACCGAACTCAGTCGAAAGTCACTCCACCAGGTCGACGACGCGGACGTCGGCCTCGACCTCGGAAGCGATGGCGCTCACGACACCGGCGGGGATCTTGTTGTCGACCGTGAGGGCCACCAGGGCGGTGCCGGCGGCGTCGTCACGGGCCACCTGCATGCCTCCGATGTTGACGTCGGCCTCGCCGAGGAGCCGGCCGATGACACCGACGACACCCGGGCGGTCCTTGTAGGAGAAGAACGCCATGTGGTCGCTGATCGCGACCTCGAGGTCGAAGCCGTTGATGCCGGTGACCTTCTGGACCATCTTGGGGCCGGTGAGCGTTCCGGCCACCGAGATCTCCGTGCCGTCGGCGAGGGTGCCGCGCAGGATCGTGACGTTGCGGAACTCCTCCGACACGGCGTCGGTGAGCAGGCGCACCTCGCAGCCACGCTCCTTGGCGAGCAGCGGCGCGTTGACATAGGTCACGGCGTCCTCGGTGACGTCCGTGAAGACGCCCTTGAGGGCGGCCAGCTCCCAGACCGACACGTCGTGCGCGGTGATCTCACCACGCACGTCGACGTCGAGCTGGACCGGGACGGAGCCGGCCACACCGGTGAAGATGCGACCGAGCTTCTCGACGAGGTCGATCCCGGGACGGACCTCCTCGGCGACGACTCCGCCGGCCACGTTGACGGCGTCGGGGACGAGGTCACCGCTGAGCGCGAGGCGCACGGACCTGGCGACGGCGACGCCGGCCTTCTCCTGGGCCTCCTCCGTGGAGGCGCCGAGGTGGGGCGTGACGACGACCGACTCGAACTCGAAGAGCGGGCTCTCCGTCGTCGGCTCGGTCGCGAAGACGTCGATGCCGGCGCCGGCGACCAGTCCGTCACGCAGCGCGTCGGCGAGTGCCTGCTCGTCGACGATGCCGCCGCGGGCGGCGTTGATGATGCGCACCGACGGCTTGACCTTGGCGAAGGCCTCCTTGCCGAGCAGGCCGAGGGTCTCGGGCGACTTGGGCAGGTGGACGGTGATGAAGTCGGACTCGGCGAGGAGCTCGTCGAGGGTGACGAGGCGAGCGCCCAGCTGGCCGGCCTTCTGCGCCGAGACGTAGGGGTCGTAGGCGAGGACCTCCATGCCGAACCCCTTGAGGCGCTCGGCGACGAGCTGACCGATGCGGCCGAACCCGACGACGCCGACCTTCTTGTCGAGGAGCTCGACGCCGCCGTACTTGCTGCGCTTCCACGCGCCGGCCTTGAGCGCCTGGTTGGCCGGCGCGATGTTGCGGGCGGTCGAGAGGAGGAGGCCGACGGCGAGCTCGGCGGCACTGGTGATGTTGGACGTGGGGGCGTTGACGACCATGACGCCGGCCTGCGTCGCGGCGGGGACGTCGACGTTGTCGAGGCCCACTCCGGCGCGCGCGATGACCTTGAGGTTCTTCGCGGCCGCGATGGCCTCGGAGTCCATCTTGGTGGCCGACCGGATGAGCACGGCGTCGACGTCCGCGAGGGCCGGAAGGAGCTGGGACCGGTCGGATCCGTCGATCTGGCGGATCTCGAAGTCAGGTCCGAGCGCGTCGATGGTGGCGGGGCTGAGTTCCTCGGCGATCAGGACGATCGGCTTGCTCACGGCAGTCCTTAGGGTTCACGGGATGGGGTCCGCACGACGCTGTGCGCAGGCCCGAGTCTAGGGCGGCGTTCAGCATGTGGATGGTCACGCCCGGTATGTGACACGACACAGGGGCCCGCGAGGGGTCAGGATGGGGCCATGCGCATCGTCGTGACGGGTGGATCCGGTGACCTCGGTGGTCGCGTCGTCCGTGAGCTCCGGTCCCGGGGGCACGAGGCCGTGGCGGCCAGTCGCCGCAGCGGCGTCGACCTCGCGACAGGTGACGGCATCGGCACGGTCCTCGAGCGGGCCGACGCGGTCGTTCACACGGCGACGTCCATGACCCGACCGCAGCAGGTCGACGTCGGTGGCGCTCGTCGCATCGGCGAGGTCCTGCGCCGGCTGGGTTCCCCGGCCCACGTCGTCTCGGTGTCCATCGTCGGCTCCGACCTGGTGACGTACCCCTACTACCGCGCCAAGGTCGACTCCGAGACCGCACTGGAGGAGTCGGGTGTGCCCGCGACGGTCGTGAGGGCGACGCAGTTCCACTCCCTCGCCGCGCTCCTCGGCGCAGCCTTCCGGGTCGGCCGCCTGAGCCTCTCCCTCGGTGACATGCGGGTCCAGCCCGTCGACATCGACTGGGTCGCCTCACGACTGGTCGACCATGCGACCGGCCCTGCCCCGAGCGGCTTCTCGCGCGCAACGGACCTTGCGGGCCCCACGGCATACGACGCTCGTGAGATCGCCACGTTCGTGGCGGCGCACGACGGACGCCGGGCTCCGCGAGTGGTGCGCATCCCGCCGGTGGGAGGCGTCCTGCGCGGCTTCTCGCAGGGCCGCATCCTCCCCGGGCCCGGAGCCGAGACCGGCGGCCGCGAGTTCGAGGACTGGCTCGCCGCACAGCCGCACCCCCTCCCCCGGGCCATGCACGCGGTCGGCTGACGCTCTCAGGTGCTGGTCATGCTGCTGAGCCATCGCGTGGTCGCGGCGACGAGCACCAGCACGGCCACGACCACGAGGGCCCACCACCAGGCCCCGCCCGTGAGGGCCTCCCAGAGGGCCACGCCGACCGACGTGTAGAGCGTGGCCCAGAGCAGCGAGCCGGCGACGGTCGCCGGGAGATAGCGGCGCAGCGGCATGCGCAGCGCGCCCGCAGCGGCGTTGACGAGCGTCTGCACCCCGACGGTGAGGAAGCTCAGGGCGACGACCGGCGCACCCCAGCGGTCGACGATCGCCTCGGTGCGGGTCACTGCCGGGCGGTCGAGGTGGCGTGCCATGCCCGTGCGGGCTCCCCCGGCGCGCAGCCCGCGGCCCGCCCAGTAGGTCGCGTGGGAGCGCAGCATGGCGATGACGAAGAAGGAACCGAACACCACCCACGCGGGCCAGCCGTCGACGAGGTCACTCACACGAACACCCTAGGTACCAGGTTGAGGTAGCACGACACGCCGCACACCCCTTGGGGCACACGACGTGTCGTGCTACCTCGACTTCGTGGGGTGGGTCAGCGGGCGGCGGAGCCCTCGACGTAGTCGCTGTCGGTGTCGGACTTCACCCAGGACATGAGCTTGCGCAGCTCCTTGCCCGTCGACTCGATCGGGTGCTGGGCACCCTTCTCGCGCAGCGCCTTGAACTCGGGACCGCCCTTGTCCTGGTCCTCGATGAAGCGCTGGGCGAACGCGCCGCTCTTGATGTCTGAGAGGACGGCCTGCATGTTCTCCTTGACCGACGGGTCGATGACGCGCGGGCCGGAGACGTAGTCGCCGTACTCCGCGGTGTCGGACACCGACCAGCGCTGCTTGGCGATGCCGCCCTCGACCATGAGGTCGACGATGAGCTTGAGCTCGTGCAGCACCTCGAAGTAGGCGATCTCGGGCTGGTAGCCGGCCTCGGTCAGCGTCTCGAAGCCGTACATGACGAGCTGCGACGCGCCACCACACAGGACGGCCTGCTCACCGAAGAGGTCGGTCTCGCACTCCTCCGTGAACGTCGTCCCGATGCCGCCGGCGCGCAGTCCACCGATGGCCTTGGCGTAGGACTTCGCGAGGTCCCAGGCCGTGCCCGACGCGTCCTGCTCGACGGCGAGGAGCACGGGCACACCGCGTCCGTCGACGTACTCGCGGCGCACGAGGTGACCGGGGCCCTTGGGCGCGACCATGATGACGTCGGAGCCGGGCTCGGGCTGGATGTAGTCGAAGCGGATGTTGAAGCCGTGGCCGAAGAGGAGCGCTGCGCCCTCCTTGAGGTTGGGCTTGATGTGGTCGGCATAGACCGTGCGCTGCACCTGGTCGGGCGTGAGGATGACGACGAGGTCGGCATCCTTGACCGCGTCGGCGACGCTCGCGACCGGCAGACCCTCGGCCTCGGCCTTGGCGCGGCTCCTGCTGCCCTCGGCGAGGCCGACGCGCACGTCGACCCCGCTGTCGCGCAGGCTCAGCGCGTGGGCGTGGCCCTGGCTGCCGTAGCCGATGACAGCGACCTTGCGCCCCTGGATGATCGACAGGTCGGCGTCGTCGTCGTAGAACATTTCAGCCATGATTTCGCAGTTCTCCTTGTGGGTATGCCGGGTGCAACAGTTCGGTGTTCAGGCTCCGCGCAGCGCGCGGTCGGTGATCGAGCGGGGGCCTCGTCCGATGGCGACGATGCCGGACTGGACGAGCTCACGCACACCGTAGGGCTCGAGGACCCCGAGCAGCGCGGTGAGCTTCTCGCCGTGGCCGGTCGCCTCGATCGTCACGGACTCGGTGGCGACGTCGACGACCTTGGCCCGGAACAGCTGCACCAGCTCGAGGACCTGGCTGCGCGTCGCCGCGTCGGCTCGGACCTTGATGAGCATCACCTGGCGCTGCACGGCGGAGCCCGCATCGAGCTCGACGACCTTGAGCACCTCGATGAGCTTGTCCAGCTGCTTGGTCACCTGCTCGAGCGGGAGCTCGTCGACGTCGACGACGACGGTGATGCGGGAGATGTCGTTGTGCTCGGTCTCGCCCACGGCCAGGGAGTGGATGTTGAAGCCGCGTCGGGCGAAGAGCCCGGCGATGCGCGCGAGGACACCGGGCTTGTTCTCGACGAGCACCGAGAGGGTGTGCTGGGACATCACTTCTCCTCACCTTCGGTCGGAACGCCATCGCTCTGGGCAGACGCGGCGTCGTCGCCACTGTGGTCGGCGTCGAGGGACTGCGGAAGCGCCTCGGACTCCTCGCGGTCCCACTGGGGCGCGGTGTCCTTCGCGACCTGGATCGCATCGTTGCTCACACCGGCCGGGACCATCGGCCACACCATCGCGTCGCGGTGGACGACGAAGTCGACGACGACGGGACGGTCGTTGATCGCCATGGCCTCACGGATCGTGGCGTCGACGTCCTCGGGCCGCTCGCACCGCAGACCCACGCAGCCGTAGGCGTCGGCGAGCTTGACGAAGTCCGGGATGCGTTGGCCGCCGGCCGAGGTGTGCAGGTCGGTGTTGGAGTAGCGCTTGTCGTAGAAGAGCGACTGCCACTGGCGCACCATGCCGAGGCTGCTGTTGTTGATGACGGCGACCTTGATCGGGATGTCGTTGATGACGCAGGTCGCGAGCTCCTGGTTGGTCATCTGGAAGCAGCCGTCACCGTCGATGGCCCACACGGTGCGGTCGGGTTCACCGACCTGGGCACCCATGGCGGCGGGCACGGCATACCCCATCGTCCCGAGCCCACCGGAGTTGAGCCACGCCCGCGGACGTTCGTACTGCACGAACTGTGCGGCCCACATCTGGTGCTGGCCAACTCCGGCGACGTAGACGGCCTCGGGACCGGCGATGGCGCTGAGCCGCTCGATGACGTACTGCGGGGCGAGGGTGCCGCCCTCGGGCTCGGTGTAGCCCAGCGGGAAGTCGCGCTTCCACCCCTGGGTGCGTTCGCGCCAGGCGGCGTAGCTCCCACCGCGACCTGCATCGATGTCGGCGTCGACCGACGTGATGAGGTCGACGAGGACGTCCTTGCACGAGCCGACGATCGGGACGTCGGCCTGCCGGTTCTTGGAGATCTCGGCCGGGTCGATGTCGGCGTGGATGACCTTGGCCTCGGGGGCGAACGACGAGAAGCTGACCGGTGACCCGGTCGTCGAAGCGGGCGCCGAGGGTGATGAGCAGGTCGGACTTCTGCAGGGCCGTCACCGCGGCCACCGAGCCGTGCATCCCCGGCATGCCGAGGTGCAGCTCGTGGCTGTCGGGCAGGGCGCCGCGAGCCATGAGCGTCGTGACCACGGGGATCTGGGTGAGCTCGACGAACTGCCCGAGCTCGGCGCACGCGTCGGCGCGAACGACACCACCACCGACATAGAGCACCGGACGCTCGGCTGCGGCGATGAGCTTGGCCGCCTCCCGGATCTGCTTCGCGTGCGGACGCGTCACCGGGTGGTAGCCCGGCAGGTCGATCCGCGGTGGCCAGGTGAAGGTCGTCCTTGCCTGGAGAGCGTCCTTGCTGATGTCGACGAGCACCGGGCCCGGACGGCCGGTCAGGGCGATGTGGAACGCCTCGGCGAGCACCCGAGGGATCTGGGAGGCGTCTGTGACGAGGTAGTTGTGCTTCGTGATCGGCATGGTGATGCCGCGAATATCGGCCTCCTGGAACGCATCCGTGCCGATGGCCGCGCTCGCGACCTGGCCGGTGATGGCCACGATCGGGACGGAGTCCATGTGGGCGTCGGCAAGAGCCGTGACGAGGTTGGTCGCGCCCGGCCCGGACGTCGCCATGCAGACGCCGACCCTGCCGGTGGCGGAGGCATAGCCCTCGGCCGCGTGGCCCGCGCCCTGCTCGTGGCGGACGAGGATGTGGCGCACCTTGACCGAGTCCAGCAACGGGTCGTAGGCCGGGAGGATCGCTCCCCCGGGGATGCCGAAGACGGTGTCGACGTCGAGGGCCTCGAGAGCGAGTACGAGGCTCTGCGCTCCGGTCACCTCGAGGGGCGCCTTGGCTCGGGCCTGTTCGGCGAGCCGCGCCGGGGTGGGCGCTGCCTTGGTCTCGCTCACGTCGTCACCATCTTTGAGTCGGAGTTGGTCGTGCTGCTGGTCGTGCTGCTGGTCGTGCTGCGTGTGGCCACAAAAAAACCCTCCCGTCCCGCGTGCTGTGGGGACGATGGAGGGAGGCGCCTGGCCGGACCTGTCAGGAGGGGCCGGGCGCCGAGGGAAGTACGAGGAGGTGGGTCACGGGACGACTCTCTCGCTCCTTGTATGCCGTGTCAACGTGTGAGACACCGGATCCCACCATCCGGTCACTCACCCCCGCCGAGAGGCGCCGGAGCCTGACCTCGGGGACTGCTCCCCATCGACGGAGCGGGACGTCGTCGGGATGCTGGGGCCTGACCAACCAGCCATCCGCAGTCGATCCACAGCAGAACCGCAGTGGTGGGGGGGCACGCTCCACGAGCACGTCATGGTCACGACAAGAGGGGAAACGTCATGAAACTTCGCACCGCAGTCCTCAGTGCGCTCACGGCCTTCGGGCTCACGGCGACGATGGTCGCCCCGGCGAACGCGGCCACGGTCGCGAGCTCGCTCGGCATCGCGGACCCGGGCTACTCGCGCATCGGGTCGACCTGGTACCTCACCGGCACGGGCAGCTCCGACTCCGGCATCATGCCGGTCCTGAGCCGGACGTCGCCGACGGGGACCTACACCAAGATCGGCAACATCGACGCGAACCGGGCCGGCTTCAGCAAGTACTGGGCGCCGCACATCGTCAAGCGCGGCACGTCGTACTTCGCGTTCTTCAGCGCGAGCAAGGACGGCGCCAAGCCGTGCGTCTACTACGCCTCGTCGAGCCGGGTCGCCGGCGGCTACACCGCACCGCGACTGCTCGCCTGCGGCGGCGGCGGTGGACGCGAGGCCATCGACGCCTCGACCTTCGTCACGACGGAGGGCAACACCTACCTCGTCTGGCGCAGCGGCGTGCACAACCTCGGCTTCCCGCGCGGCGACTACGACATCATCGCGCGGCGGCTGACGTTCAGCGGTGGGAGCGCGGCGTTCGCAGCCGGCTCCACCAACAACAACCTCCTGCACCGGACCGCGGACTACGTCTACGAGGCACCGAGCCTGGTGCGGCACGGCGGCAAGGTGTGGCTGTTCGTCTCCCGCAACCGCTACGACACGAACGCGTACTACACGGCCGTCTACTCGGCGGACACGATCCACGGCACCTTCACCTTCCGCAAGAACCTCATGAAGACAGGTGAGGGCTTCGGCCACGGCCCCGGTGGCGCCGAGGTCGAGACGGCCGCCGACGGCTCGACCTACATCGCCTTCCACGTCTGGAAGGACAGCAAGCCCTACCCGACCACGCCCGGCAAGCGCATCCTCAAGACGGCCAAGCTCGACTGGGTGAACGGCCTCCCGGTCGTGCGCTGACCCGTGGCCCTGTGGGTTTGTCACCCAATTCCCCCGTTCCTCACGGACGCAAGACTTGTGAGTTTCGGGGGAATTGGGTGACAAACCCACCGCAACGTGAGCACGCGGCATACCAAGTGCTCTTCGGTATGCCGCGTGCTCACGTTCTCGGACTCGATCCGAGCGCTGACGTCAGTCGCAGACGGCGCCCCTGCTCGCCGAGCCGACGAGCCTGCGGTACTTCGCAAGGACGCCGCGGGTGTACTTCGGCTCCGGATGGGTGACTCCCTCGGTGCGCCGACGCTCGAGCTCGGCCTCGTCGACCAGGAGGTCCAGGGTGCCGCCGGCGACGTCGAGACGGATGCCGTCACCGTCACGCACATAGGCGATCGGGCCCTCGTCGACGGCCTCGGGTGCGACGTGTCCGACGCAGAGCCCGGTGGTGCCGCCGGAGAAGCGTCCGTCGGTGAGCAGCAGGACGTCCTTGCCCAGACCGGCGCCCTTGATGGCACCCGTGACGGCGAGCATCTCGCGCATGCCCGGGCCACCCTTGGGCCCCTCGTAGCGGATGACGACGACGTCCTTGGCCCTGAGTGAGCCCTGCTCGACGGCGTCCATGGCGGCGCGCTCTCCGTCGAAGACGCGGGCAGTGCCCTCGAAGACGGACTCGTCGAAGCCTGCCGACTTCACGACCGCGCCTTCGGGAGCCAGTGATCCGGTGAGGATCGTCAGACCACCCGTCTTGTGGATCGGCTTGCTGAACTCCCGGATGACCCGGCCGTCGATGTGCGGCGGCTTGATCTCGTCGAGGTTCTCGGCGACGGATCTGCCGGTCACGGTGAGGCAGTCGCCGTCGAGCAGGTCGGCCTCGAGCAGCGTCTTCATGACGACGGGGATGCCGCCGATGTGGTCGATGTCCTTCATGACGAAGGCGCCGAACGGCTTGACGTCGGCGAGGTGTGGGACCTGCTTGCCGATCCGCTGGAAGTCGCCGATCGTGAGGTCGACCTCGGCCTCGTGGGCCATGGCGAGCAGGTGCAGCACGGCGTTGGTCGAGCCACCGAAGGCCATGACGACCGCGATGGCGTTCTCGAAGGCGGGCTTGGTCATGATCTGGCGGGCGGTGATGCCACGGCGGAGGAGCTCGACGACAGCCTCGCCGGATCGGCGGGCGTGGACGTCGCGGCGGCGGTCCGTGGCCGGCGGAGCCGCCGACCCGGGGATCGACATGCCGATCGACTCGGCGACCGCGGCCATGGTGTTGGCGGTGTAGAAACCGCCGCAGGCGCCTTCTCCGGGACAGATCGCGCGCTCGATCGCGTCGACGTCCTCGAGCGACATGAGTCCGGCGTTGCACGCACCGACGGCCTCGAAGGCGTCGATGATCGTGACCTCCTTCTCGGTGCCGTCCGAGAGCTTCGCGATCCCGGGAAGGATCGACCCGGCATACAGGAAGACCGAGGCGAGGTCGAGGCGCGCGGCAGCCATGAGCATGCCGGGCAGGGACTTGTCGCAGCCGGCGAGCAGGACGGAGCCGTCGAGGCGCTCGGCGCTCATGACGGTCTCGACCGAGTCGGCGATGATCTCGCGTGACACGAGCGAGAAGTGCATGCCCTCGTGACCCATCGAGATGCCGTCGGACACGGAGATGGTGCCGAACTCCAGGGGGTAGCCGCCGGCAGCGTGGACACCGTCCTTGACCGCCTTGGCCAGCCGGTCGAGGGAGAGGTTGCAGGGCGTGATCTCGTTCCACGAGCTCGCGACACCGATCTGCGGCTTGACCCAGTCGTCGTCGCCCATGCCCACCGCTCGGAGCATCCCTCGGGCCGCGGTCTTCTCGAGACCGTCGGTGACGTCGCGGCTGCGGGGCTTGATGTCGATCTCGGGCTTGCTCATGGGGCAACTCTAGGGCGCCCGTCCACGACGTGGGACGCCGATCTCACTGTCCGACCAGGCCCGTCCGGAGTGGCGGTCAGGCGAGCCGACGCGGCCACCAGAACCGGTCGCCGAGCACGAGCGCGATCGCCGGGACGAGCACCGTGCGCACGACGAGGGTGTCGAGCAGCACGCCCACGCAGATGACCACCCCGAGCTGGGCGAGCACGACGAGCGGGAGGACGCCGAGGACCGCGAAGACCGCCGCCAGCAGGATTCCGGCGCTGGTGATGACCCCTCCCGTGGCCGAGAGTGCCCGCAGCATGCCCTCACGGGCACCGTGACCACGCGCCTCCTCTGCCGCCCGGGTGACGAGGAAGATGTTGTAGTCCACGCCGAGCGCCACGAGGAAGACGAAGGCCAGCAGGGGCACCCCGTCGTCGAGCCGCTCGAAGCCGAGCACCTGGGTGAAGAGGACCCACGAGATCCCCAGGCTCGCCAGGTAGGTCGCGACGACGGTCGACACGAGGATGACGGGCGCGACGACCGAGCGCAGGAGCAGGCCCAGCGCGACGAGGACGAGACCGAGGATGAGCGGGAAGATGAGGAGGCGGTCCCGGGTCGACGCCTCGGCGGTGTCGAGGGCCTCGGCCTCGGTCCCGCCCACGTGTGAGTCTGGGGTGCTGCCGAGCGCCGCCCGGATGGCGGTCACTGCCTCCGCTGCCTCGTCGGAGCCCGGTGACGGCTCGAGGACCGCCTGGATCTCGCTCACGCCACCAGCGCTGGCGACCTCACGCGTCGACGAGACACCGTCGACCGCGGACACGGCCCGGGTCAGCTCCGCCGAGCTCGCGCGGGAGACGATGACGACGGGGTCGGCGGATCCCGCGGGGAAGGACTGCGACAGGCGCTCCCCGGCCGCGATCGCCTCGGGCTTCTGGAGGAACTGGTCAGCGCCGTCGAGGCCGGTCCGGATCTGGCTCAGCCCGGTCCCGGCCAGCGCCAGCAGCACGACGGTCACTGTCGCGAACAGGGCGGGGCGCCGGGCGACCGCGTTGCCGATGCGCCGCCAGAACGACCGCGAGTCGGCGAGGCTGGCCTGACCCTCTCGCGGCACCTTGGGCCAGAAGATCCAGCGCCCGAACACGACGAGGGTCGCCGGCAGCACGACGAGCACGAAGGCCGCGGCCACGACGACGCCCACGGCACAGGCCAGACCGAGCCCGCGCGTGGTGGGGAAGGCCGAGAGGAGCAGGGTCAGCAGACCGACGACGACGGTCGAGGCGCTCGACAGCACGGCCTCGGCGGTGCGGGCGAGCGCCCGGGCCATCGCGTCCCGACGGTCCGTGTGGACCCGCAGCTCGTCGCGGTATCGCGAGATGAGGAGCAGCGCATAGTCCGTGCCGGCTCCGAAGACGAGCACGGAGAGGATGCCGATCGTCGACTCGTCCCACTGCACGTCGAACGCCGCCAGCGTGTGGGTCGCGAGGACCGCCGCCAGCTGGTCGGCTGCGGCGACCACGGTGAGCGGCACGAGCCACAGCACCGGGCTGCGGTAGGTGATGATGAGGAGGATGGCGACCACTCCTGCGGTGGCCCCGAGGAGGCGGAAGTTCGCCCCGTCGAAGACTGCGGCCAGATCGGCCTCGATCGCCGCGGGCCCGGTGACCTGCGCGAGCAGGCCCTCGGGCAGGTCGGCCTTGGCCGCCGCGCGCAGCTCAGTGACGACCTCTGCGGTCCCCGTCGCATCGTTGGCCCGGACGGGGACGAAGACCGTTGCGGCAGTGCCATCCTGCGAGATGACGGGTGGCGCGCCGGAGGCCCCGGGCAGTGATCGCGCCCTCTCCTGCACGAGCGCGAGAGCATCCGGGTCGAGCGGTCGGTCGCTGCTGAACAGCACGACGGCCGCGGAGCCCTGGGCCTCCGGCAACGTGGCGCTCAGCTCCGCCGCTGCACGGCTGTCGGACCCGATCGGGAGGGCGGCGGTGGCTGTCGGGCCGCGCTCGGCCTGCCCCAGCACACCGATGACGGCCCCCGCGCCGACGAGGGCGAAGAGCGCGAGCAGACCGGCGACCCACTTGCGGGTGATGAGGCGAGCAAGACCGGCCATGGCCACGGGCTCCTTGATAGTGTTGATCGATGGGTGATTCACCAAGTTACTAAGTAGGTGAGTGATATTACGGAACCACCGCAGGGCGATGCAAGCCGCGACGCCACGGCTGAGGACCCGACCACGACGGTGACGTCGTTCGTCCCGGGCTATCGACCTTCGGCGTCCCTCGACGCACTTCAGGAGCTCGTCGACCTCGCTGCGCAGGTGCCTCATGACGTCGCTCGCAAGGCGGGGCTCTCCGTGTCGGAGCTGCACTCACTGCGTCACCTCATGGCAGCGCCCATGGGACCGGTCGAGCTCGCCAAGGCACTCGGCGTCACCTCAGCCGCCTCGTCCGGAGTGGTGGATCGGCTCGTCGCCCGCGGGCATGCGAAGCGCCACCCCCATGGCCAGGACAGGCGCCGCACCGAGGTGGTCGTCACGGACTCGGGCCGTCGCGAGGTCTTCGCCCTCCTGGCACCGATGTTCGCGAAGCTGGCCGAGGTGGACTCCGCGCTCGACGACGACGAGCGAGCCGTGGTCGAGCGCTACCTGCGCGGGGCCATCGCTGCGATGCAGGCGGTCACCTAGGCGTCGGGACACTGACCGGGCTCCCGGGCAGCACTTCAGCAGCACTCCCCCAGCGCGGCTCAGTGGCTGCCGGCGCGCGCAGTGCTCGCGGGGCTCGCGGGGCTCGCGGCACGGGCGACGTGGAAGCGGTCGAGTCGCGCCACCCCGGCAGCGAGATCGCTCCAGTGACCCGAGAAGCGCAGGATCGCAACGCCCGCCGTGGGGAATCCCTGGCTGAGGAGCTCGTGGGCCCGGTCGCTCCCCTCGCCGTCCGCCAGGAGCGAGGCCAGCACCGGGATCCCCGGCGCGTGACCGACCATCATCACGACGTTGGCGTCGGCGTCGGCCTCACGCACGACCTCGAGGAGCCGGTCGACGGAGGCGTTGTAGATGCGGTGCTCATGACGGATGTCGGCCTCCGAGCAGCCCGCGCTCCACACACCCTCACAGGTCTGCTGGGCGCGGGTGGCCGTCGAGCAGAGCACCTCGTCGACGCCGATGCCCTGCTCGTGGAGCCACCGTCCGGCAGCGGCCGCGTCGCGGTGCCCGCGTGGGGTGAGCTCGCGCTCATGGTCGGCGTCGTAGCCGCTCTGCTGCGCCTTGGCATGGCGCACGAGCACGAGCGTCCGGTCCTCAGCAGCAGCGGTCATGTCCTGATCTTGCCCCTGTCGGGCGGGGTTGTCAGGTCTTGACAACCGGTCGAACGAGGTGGCGGGGCGCGTCGCCTGCGGCCACTCCGGTCAGCTGCTTCCGCAGGAGCTCGGCCATCCTCCCCAGCAGGTCGGTCGTGTTGCCCCCGGCGTGCGGAGTGATGAGCACCTGAGGCGCGGTCCAGAGGGGGTGCCCGTCCGGGAGGGGTTCGGGGTCGGTGACGTCGAGGGCGATCCGCAGGCGTCCGGCGTGCCTCACCAACGCGTCGGTGTCGGCGACCGGTCCCCGGGCGACGTTGACGAGCAGCGAGCCGTCGGGCATGGCCGCGAGGAAGGCCTCGTCGACGAGGTGGTGGGTCGAGTCGTTGAGCGGGACGATGACCACGACGACGTCGTGGACCGGCAGCAGGTGAGGCAGCTCGTCGATGCCGTGCACTTCGTCGACGAGGTCGTCTCCGGCGCGGGCGCGGGAGGCCACAGCCGTGAGGGTCACGTCGAAAGCGTTGAAACGGCGAGCGATCGCCGTCCCCACGGAGCCGTAGCCCACGATGAGCACCCGGCAGCCGACCAGCGAGGGACGTTGTCCGAGCGGGTTCCATCGCGCGTCATCGCCGGAACGCACGGCCTCGGGGATACCGCGCAACGAAGCGATCGTGAGGCCCAGTGCCAGCTCGGCCGTGGGCGCGTCATAGACACCTGCCGCGTTCGCGACGGCGACCGACTCGGGGACGACCTCGAGCACGCCGTCGTAGCCGGCCGACTGGAGCTGCACCAGACGGCAGTCCGGGAGGTCGACCACATGACCGAGGACTCCGGCCGCCCCGAGATAGGGGGCGATGACGACCTCGATGCGTGCGTCAGTGGCCGGCCCGGCGGCCGGGTCCCACAGGACCGGCTGCACACCGGGTATCTCGCCCACGGCGTCTCGCAGCAACGGGTCGGGGAAGGAGACGACAACCATGCTCCGACCCTAGGCGACCTCAGATCCGGATGAGCTCGGCGACCGGAATCGTGCGGTCGGTCTTGGCCTCGTAGCCCGCGAAGGTCGTCCCCTCCGTGACGAAGCGGACCCACAGCACGTCCCGCTCGGCAGCGGGGAGGACGCGAACCCGGACCTGGTGGGTCACGTCGCCCACCTCCACGCTCGCACGATCTGCGGCCCGGAGGTTGCGGAACCACTGCGGGTCCCCGTCGGCGCCGTTCGCGCTCCCGGCCACGGCATACCCACCGTCGATCTCGATGTAGCAGACCGGCGTCGTGATCTCCTTTCCGCTGCGACGACCCTTGACGGTGAGCAGCAGGATCGGCAGTCCGGCGATGCGGCGGATCCTGGGCGAGTCGATCCGGCGGTAGAGCGCAGCGTGCAGGCCCGTGGCGGCCCGGGAGAAGCTTCGACGTGAGGGACATGCTGTGAGTCTGGACCTCCCCGGCGGTTTTCGACAGCCCTTGGGCGACGATGGAGGTATGCCGTCCGCTCACCTCTGGAACCGACCTCTCCTGCTGGCTGCCGTCGTGGCACTGGGCGCGACCGGATGCACGGGCAGCGGTGGCGACCCGGCTCCCTCGACTGCCGGCCCGTCAACGACGTCACCGTCGACCTCACCCACGACAGCGACCGTGACGCCGTCCGGGTCCCCGTCGGGATCTGCGTCCCCGAGCCGGTCGGCGAGCCCGGCGATCCCCGCCGGATCCCCCTCCGACGTAACGACCGGGCTCGACGTGCCGTGGTCGATCGCCTTCCTCCCCGAGGGTGACGCACTCGTGACCCTGCGGGACAGGGCAGAGGTCCTCCGCGTCACCCCGACCGGCCAGCGGTCCAGCCTCGGAACCATCGACGGCGTGGACGCCGGTGGCGAGGGCGGCCTGCTGGGCGTCGCGGTCTCCCCTGCGTTCGCCAAGGACCGGACGGTGCACCTCTACCTCACCGCCGACAACGACAACCGGGTCGTCAGGACGACCCTCGGGGCAGACGGGTTCGGCTCCACGACAGCGGTGCTCACCGGCATACCCAAGGCAGGCAACCACAACGGTGGCCGCATCGCCTGGGGTCCGGACGGCTTCCTCTATGTCGCGACGGGTGATGCGGCGGACACCGGGCGCTCCCAGGACCGCGACAACCTCGGCGGCAAGATCCTGCGCATCACCGGCGACGGGAAGGCTGCACCCGGCAACCCGTTCGGCGGCAGCCCCGTCTGGAGCCTCGGGCACCGCAACGTGCAGGGACTCGCGTGGGGCAAGGACGGGACGATGTTTGCCAGCGAGTTCGGCCAGAACGCCTGGGACGAGCTCAACGTCATCATGCCGGGCCGCAACTACGGCTGGCCCGAGGTCGAGGGCATCGAGGACGGTGGCGGGGACTTCACCGCGCCGATCGCCCAGTGGGAGACCTCGGACTCGTCGCCGAGCGGCATCACGGTCGGGGCAGACGGCGCGGTCTACATGGCGGCGCTGCGAGGTGAGTCGCTGTGGAAGATCGCCGTGGCCGGGAGCCGTCGGCAGGGCGATCCGGTTCGCCTGCTGGAGGGCCGGTTCGGCCGGATCCGCGATGTCGTCAGTGCACCGGACGGGACCCTGTGGATGCTCACCAACAACACCTCGCGCGGCGACCCGCGCGACGGGGACGACCGCCTCGTGCGGGTGCCGATCGGCTGAAGCCGTGGCCCCGTCCGGGTCCAACCCCCCTCGGGGCCCACGCGGTGAGTACGTTGAGCGAAGTGGTGGGCGCCGACGCCCACCAGACCCCTGAGAGGTGGCACCCACGATGGCTGCAGTTGACGACATGCTCCAGAACCTGCCGATCGAGCAGCTGGCCCGACAGGTCGGCGCGGAGCCGCAGGAGGTCCAGCGAGCCGCTCAGGCCGCCCTGCCCGCCCTCTTCGGCGGGCTCCAGGCCAACGCCCAGGGTGGAGGGTCGGGCTCGATCGTCGAGGCGCTCGGCCAGCACACCGACGAGGTCGAGCCGGGCCAGGTCGACCGTGCCGACGGCGAGAAGATCGCCTCGCACATCTTCGGACCCAACGAGGACCAGGTCTACTCCGCCCTCGGCGGCCCCGGAGCCAGCAGTGACCTGGTCAAGAAGCTCATCCCCATCCTCGCGCCGATGGTCCTGTCCTACCTCGCCAAAAGGGTGCTGGGGGGCGGTGGCGGCCTCGGTGGTGGCACCTCGGGGACCCAGGCGGCGCCCGCCGACCAGGGCGCCCAGAACGGTCCGGGCTCCCTCGACTCGATGCTCCAGGACGTGCTCGGCGGAGCGCTCGGCGGAACGACCCAGCACGTCCCACCCCCGCAGCAGCAGACCCAGCGGTCGGAGCAGTCACCCGGTGGCGGCATCCTCGACGTCCTCGGCGGCCTCCTCGGCGGAGGTCGCCGCTGACAGACCCCGACGCACATGGTGCGGTGCGTGCGTTTGCGACGAAGGAGCAACTGAGCACGTACCGCACCATGTGCGTCGGGACCATGAGCGTGCGGGGAGCGCCAGCTGACGAGCGTCAGCTGGTGAGTGTCAGGAGGTGAGCTTGGCGAGGATGATCTCGCGGGCCTTGCCGGCGTCGGCCTGGCCCTTCATCTCCTTCATGACCTGACCGATGAGCGCACCGGCGGCCTGGACCTTGCCGTCGCGGACCTTTTGCGCGACATCGGGGTTGGCGTCGATGACCTTGTCTACGGCCGCCTCCAGGGCACCGTCGTCCTGGACCAGCTCGAGCCCGCGGGCGTCGGCGACAGCGGTCGGGGTGCCCTCACCGTCGAGCACGCCCTCCCAGACCTGTCGGGCCATCGAGTCGTTGAGCCGACCCGCCTTGACGAGGCCCTCGAGCTCGACGACATGGGCGGGCGTGATCCCCTTCTCCGCGGCATACGCCGGGACGTCGGTCGCGGCCTCCGCGTTCGCACGACGAGCGATCTCACCGGACCACCACTTGCGCGCACCGGCCGGGGTCGAGCCGGCAGCGACGGTCTCACCGATGAGGTCCACGAGACCCGCGTTGAGCACGTCGCGCATCTCGAGGTCGCTGAAGCCCCAGTCGGACTGGAGCCGCTTGCGACGCTCCGCCGGCGGCTCAGGCAGCGTGGCCCGGAGCTGTTCGACGGTCTCGCGGGACGGAGCGACCGGCACGAGGTCGGGCTCGGGGAAGTAGCGGTAGTCGTCGGCGTCGGACTTGACGCGACCGGAGGTCGTGACGCCGGTGTCCTCGTGCCAGTGACGGGTCTCCTGGAGGATGGTCCCGCCCTGCTGGAGGATCGCGCCGTGCCGGCACATCTCGTAGCGGACCGCGCGCTCGACCGACCGCAGCGAGTTGACGTTCTTGGTCTCGGTGCGGGTGCCCAGCGTCGTCGAACCCTTGGGCATGAGCGAGAGGTTGACGTCGCAGCGCATCGAGCCCTGCTCCATCTTGACGTCGGAGACGTCGAGCGCCTTGAGCAGGTCGCGCAGGGTGGCGACATAGGCCCGGGCGATCTCGCCGGCCCGCTCCCCCGCACCGCGCAGCGGCTTGGTGACGATCTCGATGAGCGGGATGCCGGCGCGGTTGTAGTCGACGAGCGAGTGCGTCGCGCCGTGGATGCGGCCGGTCGAGCCACCGACGTGCAGCGACTTGCCGGTGTCCTCCTCCATGTGCGCCCGCTCGATCTCCACGCGGTAGGTCGAGCCGTCGTCGAGCGGCACGTCGAGGTAGCCCTCGAACGCGATCGGCTCGTCGTACTGCGACGTCTGGAAGTTCTTGGGCATGTCCGGGTAGAAGTAGTTCTTCCGGGCGAACCGGCACCACTGCGCGATCTCGCAGTTGAGCGCGAGGCCGATCCGGATCGCCGACTCGACCGCCTTCTCGTTGACGACCGGCAGCGCGCCGGGAAGCCCGAGGCAGACGGGGCAGACCTGGGTGTTGGGCTCGGCGCCGAACTCGGTCGCGCAGCCACAGAACATCTTGGTGTTGGTGCCCAGCTCGACGTGGACCTCGAGGCCCATGACGGGGTCGAACGACGCCATGACCTCGTCGTAGGAGATCGTCGCTTCGGTGTCGACATGCGTCGATGTCATGGGTTCACGCACCCTTCGTCATGGTCGAGAGATCGGGGGCCTTGCCCAGCAGGGGACCACCCCACGACGCGAGGAGACGCTGCTCGAGAGCGGCACCCACGGCATACAGGCGCTCGTCGGCAGCGGCCGGCGCGAGGATCTGGAAGCCGGCCGGCAGCCCGTCCTCGTCGGCGAGGCCGCTGGGCAGCGACATGCCGGGCACGCCCGCGAGGTTGGCCGGGATGGTGGCGACGTCGTTGAGATACATGGCTATCGGGTCGTCGAGCTTGTCGCCGAACCTGAACGCCGTCGTCGGCGCGGTGGGGCTGACGAGCACGTCAGCGCTCTCGAAGGCCTTAGTGAAGTCGTCGGCGATGAGCCGACGGACCTTCTGCGCCGAGCCGTAGTAGGCGTCGTAGTAGCCGGACGACAGGGCGTAGGTGCCCAGGATGATGCGGCGTTTCACCTCGTCGCCGAAGCCGGCGTCGCGCGTTGCCGCCATGACCTGCTCGGCGCTCGGGTCGTCGACGCCCTCGGGCAGGACGCGCAGGCCGAAGCGCATGGCGTCGAACTTCGCGAGGTTGGAGGATGCCTCGCTCGGGAGGATGAGGTAGTAGGCCGCGAGCGCTGCAGTGAAGCTCGGGCACGAGACCTCGACGACCTCGGCGCCGGCGTCGACGAGGTGCTGGACCGACTCGTCGAAGCGCGCCTGCACCCCGGCCTGGAAGCCCTCACCCGTGAGCTCGCGGACGATGCCGATCCGCATGCCCGAGACGTCGGCGCGGCGAGCGGCCTCGACGACGCCGGGCACGGGCGCGTCGATCGAGGTGGAGTCCATCGGGTCGTGGCCACCGATGACCTCGTGCAGCAGGGCCGCGTCGAGGACGGTGCGGGTGCACGGCCCCGCCTGGTCGAGCGAGGACGCGAGCGCGACGAGGCCGTAGCGCGACACCCCGCCGTAGGTGGGCTTGGTCCCGACGGTGCCGGTCACGGCGGCCGGCTGACGGATCGAGCCACCCGTGTCGGTGCCGATCGCGAGCGGCGCCTGGAACGACGCGACGACGGCACTCGAGCCACCACCGGAGCCACCGGGGATGCGGTCGAGGTCCCACGGGTTGCGCGTCGGGCCGTAGGCCGAGTGCTCGGTCGAGGAGCCCATCGCGAACTCGTCCATGTTGGTCTTGCCGAGGATCGGCATGCCGGCCTCGCGCAGTCGCGTCACGACGGTCGCGTCGTAGGGCGGGACCCAGCCCTCGAGGATCTTGCTGCCGCACGTCGTCGGCAGGCCCCTGGTCGCCATGACGTCCTTGACGGCGATCGGCACACCGGCGAGCAGGTGCAGCTGCTCGCCGCGCCCGCGTCGCTCGTCGATGTCGCGCGCACTCGCGAGGGCGCTCTCCCGGGCGACATGGAGATAGGCGTGGACGTCGCCGTCGACGGCGTCGGTGCGGGCCAGGAGGGCCTCGGTCACCTCGACCGACGACGTCTCACCGGTCGTGAGGAGGTCGGCGAGCTCGGCGGCGGTGGCGCGGGTCAGGTCGGTGGTCACATCGGTCCTTGCGGTCTGGGTGTGCGAGGTGCGGGAGAACAACGGCGGGGTATGCCGGGTGCTCACCACCCGGCATACGTGCGTCTCTCAGTCTTCGTCGAGGATGCGCGGCACGGAGAAGCGCTGCTGGTCGGCCTCGGGCGCCCCCGCGAGCACGGCGTCGGCACCGAGGCTCGGTCGGATCACGTCGGGGCGGGTGACGTTGACGATGGGCATGGGGTGGCTCATCGGCTCGACGCCGTCGATCGGGGACTGCTGCACGGTCGCGACGGACTCGAGGATGACGCCCAGCTCGCCGACCATCCGGTCGAGCTCGGCGTCGGAGAGGTCGATGCGGGCGAGACCGGCGAGGTGCGCCACGTCGTCGCGGGTGAGTTCAGCCATGGGCGCCAGTCTAGGTCTCCCCTCCAGGTGCCGTGTCAGGGCTCCGACGGGCGGGGCCACCGCTCCCCGGACATGACGGAGCCGCCCACGGATCTCCCGCGGACGGCTCCGGCCTGTCGTGCGTGCGGCTCAGCGAGGGGCCTTGACGGCGAGCACCGGGCACTCGGCGTCGAGCAGGACCTTCTGGGCCTGGCTCCCGAGGAGGAGCTTGCCGACCGGTGTGCGACGTCGGACACCGATGACGATGAGCTCGGCGTTGGTCTCCTCGGCCAGGTCGACGAGGATCTCGGCAGGGTCCTTCTTGTGGACCGCGTGCGACACCTCGTAGTCCAGGCCCGACGCGTCGAGCTCGGCCCGCAGCGCCGTCAGCTGGTCGTCGTCGACGTAGCGGTTGTCGGCCGAGGCCGCACCCGTGCTGGCGTTGACGACGAGCAGGCGACTGTTGCGGCTCCTCGCCTCGACGACAGCAGCGTCGAGGGCGGCACGTCCTTCCTTGGTGGGCACGAACCCCACGATGACCGGCATGTCAGGCTCCTTCGTTGTTGGCAGGCTGGCGGGCGGTCTCGGCCCCTGTGTGCGGGTCCTGCGGGGTGGTGCCGCGACCGCGAACCCTCGACCAGACCAGGGGGACGATGACGACGAGCAGGATGAGGGCGTAGACGACCTTCGAGAACGTCGTGTTCACCAGGCCTGACAGGTGGCCGTCGCTGATCTGCAGGGCGCGGCGCATGAAGATCTCGGCCCGCGGGGCGAGGATCAGGCCGACGATGAGCGGAACGACCGGGAGTCCGTAACGGCGCATCGCAAACCCGAGACCGCCGACGAGGAGCAGCAGCCAGAGGTCGAACGGCGAGCCGTTGGCCGCGTACCCGCCGAGCGAGGCGAACATGAGGATGCCGGCATACAGGTAGGGCCTGGGGATGAGCAGGAGCTTGGCCCAGAGGCCGGCCATCGGCAGGTTGAGCACGAGGAGCATCGCGTTGCCGATGAGCAGGCTGGCGATGAGCGTCCACACGAGCGGACCCTGCTCGTCGAACAGGCGCGGGCCGACCTGGATCCCGTAGCCCTGGAAGGCGAGGATCATGACGGCCGCGGTCGCGGTCGTCGGGATCCCGAGTGTGAGCAGCGGGACGAGGCTGCCCGCCGCGGAGGCGTTGTTGGTCGCCTCGGGTCCGGCGACGCCTTCGATCGCGCCGTGCCCGAACTCCTCGGGCTTCTTGGACAGCTTGCGCTCGGTGACGTAGGACAGGAAGGTCGGGATCTCGGCGCCTCCGGCCGGGATCGCGCCGAAGGGGAAGCCGATCGCGGTGCCGCGCAACCAGGGCCTCCACGACCGGGAGAGGTCCTCCTTCGTCATGAACCGGCCCTTGATGGGGGTGATCCGGGCCGGGGCCCGCCGCAGGTGCGCCGCGATCCACAGGGCCTCACCCATCGCGAACACGGCAACTGCCACGACGACGACGTCGATGCCGTCCGACAGCTGGTCGATGCCGAAGGTGAGCCGTTGCTGTCCGGACGTCTGGTCGATGCCGATGAGGCCGATCCACACACCCAGCCCGAGGCTGGCGAAGCCACGGATCTTCGAGGAGCCGAGGACCGTGGTCACCGCGACGAACGCGAAGAGCATGACGGCGAGGTAGTCCGGGTCGCCGAGCTGGATCGCGAACTTCACGACCTGGGGCGCGAGGAGCGCGAGGAGCAGCGTGGCGATGGTGCCGGCGACGAACGAGCCGATGGCCGCGGTCGACAGGGCCGCCGCGCCGCGACCCGCCTTGGCCATCTTGTTGCCCTCGATGGCTGTCATCACCGAGGCGCTCTCGCCCGGTGTGTTGAGCAGGATCGAGGTCGTGGACCCGCCGTACATCCCGCCGTAGTAGAGACCGGCGAACATGATGATCGCCTGCTCGACGGGGAGGGTGAGGGTGAGTGGCAGGAGCAGGGCGATGGCCATGGCCGGGCCGATGCCCGGCAGGACGCCGATGGCGGTGCCGAGCAGCACACCGAGGAAGGCGTAGAGGAGGTTCATCGGCGTCAGGGCCGCCGACATCCCGTCGAGCAGGGCGTTGATGCCGTCCATGTCAGAGGATCCCGTCCAGGAGGCCGGCCGGGAGCTTGACTCCCAGACCGAGGAAGAAGCCGTACCAGGTGATGAGGGAGAGTGCGACCGAGATGACCGCGAGCCTCACGTAGTGGCGGTTGCCGAGAGCGTAGGCGGATCCGAAGAAGAGCACGGCGCCGGTGATCGGCCACCCGAGGCGGTCGATGAAGGCCGCGTTGAAGGCGAACGCTGCGGCGAGCAGGCCCACCGTCCTCCAGTCGGAGCCGTGGCTGAGGTCGACGTCCTCGCCCTCCTCCTGCTCACCACGTCCACCGCGAGCGACATCGATCGCGAGGAGCACGGCGCAGAGGATGAGGAGCGCGCCGACGAACATCGGGACGGTCCGCGCGGTCATGAAGCCGCGCGCGCCCCGCTCGATGAGGCCGAGGGCGTCGACGATCGCGACGATGCCCAGGGCCAGCAGGAGGAGGGACACCCCGTACTCGGAGCGCCCCTCCCCCCGCGACTGCAGGTCGTCGCTCATCAGACGAGTCCCAGCTCCTTGAGCACACCGGCGACGCGGTCGCTCTCGGAGGTCAGGAACGTCTTGAACTCGTCGCCCACGATGAAGGCGTCGGTCCAGCCCTTCTCGGCGAGCGTCTTCTTCCACTCCTCCGTGCCGTGCAGGGCGGTCACGGCGGCGACGAGCTTCTGCTTGTCGGCGTCGGTGATGCCCGGAGCGGCGACCAGACCACGCCAGTTGGTGAAGACCAGGTCGACGCCCTGGTCCTTGAGCGGCTTGGCGTCGAGGCCCTCGACCGGCTTGTCGCTCGTCACGGCAAGGACACGCACGTCACCGGACTCGGCCTGCTTGACGACCTCGCTGACGCCGGTGGCGGCGAAGCCGAGCTTCTTGCCGAGGACGGCCGTCATCAGCTCGCCACCGCCGTCGTAGGCGACGTAGTTGACCTTCTTGGCATCGAGGCCGACGGCCTTGGCCAGGAGCATCGGGGTCAGGTGGTCGGGACCGCCGACGTTGGACGCGCCACCGACGGGCACGGCGCCCGGGTTGGCCTTCCAGGCGTTGACGAGGTCGTCGAGGGTCTTGTAGGGGGAGTCCTTCGCCACGACGATGGCCTCTGACTCCTCGATGAGCTTGGCGACGGGTGTCGTGTCGGTGAGCTTGGCCTCCGACTTGTTGCTGTAGGACGCGCCGACGACGCCGAGTCCCATCTGCATGAGGAGGTCGCCCTTGCCCTTCTCGTTGATGAGCCGCGCGAGGCCGACGGTGCCTCCGGCACCGGCCTGGTTGAAGACCTCGACGGAGCCGCTGAGGCCGGCCGACTGGAGGTCGGCGGAGACCGCGCGGGCCGTCTGGTCGTAGCCCGAGCCGGGCGAGTTGGGAACCATGATGCGCAGGCCGGAGAAGCTTCTCGGCGCTGGCGCTGCCACTGGCGCCGGCGGCGGGTTCGTCGGTCTTGCTCACGCCACAGGCGGTGAGGGTGAGGGCTGCGGCGGCGGCGACTGCGGCGCCGCGAACCAGAGAGGTCTTTCGCACGGGTGACTCCTTTGTCGGGGTGGGTGCGTCGATGTCCACCGTTCCGCCTCCCGGCCCCGCTGTCACGGTTGCGGCCACAGACTCTGTTGAGTTCTTTGTGCTCACGGTCCCGGCACCTGTGCGGCGCACCGACCGGCACAATCAAGAGGTGGAGCGAGGAGTGGGCCAACGGGTGCGGACGCTGCTGCGTCGCATCTGGCCCCAGACCCTCGCCGGTCGCATGCTCGCCACCCAGCTGCTCATCGTGAGCATCGTCTTCGTCGGGGTGGGCGCCCTCTCGGTCGCCCAGCAGGGTGCCGGCGTCACCGACCGCGAGGTCCGCCGCGCGCGCCAGGTCGCCGAACAGGTGACCCAGGAGCCCGGAGTCCGACAGGTGCTCGGGCCGCAGGGCGAGTCCTGGATGTCGCAGGCCCAGGCAGCACTCGAGTCGGCCCGCACGCTCTCGGACTCCGAGGGCGTCTACCTCGCGCGCACGAGCGACGGCTCCGTCATCGTGGCCGCCGCTGAGGACCCGCTGCGTCGGCTGCCCCGGACCGACGCCTTCGAGGGCAGCTCGTGGCTCGGCGGTGAGGGGGACGACGACGACCCCGAGACGATGATGGCGATGGCGCCGGTCATCGTCCCCGGCGAGCTCGAGCCGGTCGGTGTCGTCGCCGTGACGAGGCCCTCGCCCTCGGTCTGGGACGACCTCGCGACCATCACCCCCAATCTCCTGACCTACCTCGGCCTGGCCGGGGTCATCGGCGTCGTCGGCTCCCTGCTCCTCGCACGACGGGTGAAGCGACAGACGCTCGGGCTCGAGCCCCGCGAGATCGCAGGCCTCGTCGAGCAGCGCGAGGCGGTGCTGCACGGCATCAAGGAGGGGCTTCTCGCCATCGACCTCGCCGGGCGGGTGACACTCATCAACGACGAGGCCGCCACCCTGCTGTCCATCCCCCAGGCGGGGGCCGTGGGGCACTCGCTGTCCGAGCTGGGAGCCGACAGGCCACTCCTCGAGCTGTTCCCGTCACGACGCCTGCGCAGCGGGCCCACGGTGACGGTCACCGACGAGCCCGAGGTGCCGTCGGTCGACAGGGTCATGCTCGTCCGGGGACGGCTCGTCACCGCCAACGTCATGCCGGTGCGCCAGCAGGGAAGGCTCGTCGGGCACGTCGCCACGCTCCGCGACCGCACCGAGCTCCTCGAGCTGCAGCGCGACCTCGACGTCACCCGGGCGACGACCGACTCGCTGCGTGCCCAGGCTCACGAGTTCAGCAACCGGATGCACGTCGTCGCCGGGCTCATCGCGCTCGAGGAGTACGAGGACGTCCGGGACTACATCCGGCACATCACGGCCGACGAGGCCGAGCTCACCGCACGCGTGGGGACCGCGGTCGCCGACCCTGCGGTCGCGGCCATGC
Source organism: Knoellia sp. AC549 (assembly GCF_979258975.1). Classification (NCBI taxonomy): domain Bacteria; kingdom Bacillati; phylum Actinomycetota; class Actinomycetes; order Micrococcales; family Intrasporangiaceae; genus Knoellia; species Knoellia sp. AC549. Next base: position 2,934,762 of record NZ_OZ409890.1, on the reverse strand, counting down.
TCATGGCCAAGAGCCGGCAGGCCGCGGAGCGCGGGATCACCCTGGACCTGGATGACGACACCCGGCTGGCCCGGCTCGACGGTGACGTGTCGACAGACCTCAACACGATCCTGGGCAACCTCGTCGACAACGCCCTCGATGCCGTCCCGGAGCTCAGCGGGCGGGTGCGCGTGGCGCTGGCGGGCCCGGACGACGGCACGGTCCGCCTCACGGTGCGAGACAACGGCCCCGGCGTCCCGACCGGCGACATGGGCACCCTCTTCGTGCGCGGCTTCTCGACCAAGGACAGCGAGCCGGGGTCCTCGCGCGGCATCGGCCTGGCCCTCGTGCGTATGGTCTGCACCAAACGCGGAGGAGTGGTGAGCGTGAGCAACGACGACGGTGCCGTCTTCACGGTCAGCCTCCCGACGGGCTGAGCCATGACGCCCTCCCACTCCCTTCCCATCCGCACCGTCGTCGTCGACGACGACTTCATGGTCGCGCGGCTGCACTCCAGCACCGTCGCCCGTCTCGACGCCTTCGAGGTCGTCGGTGTCGCGAGCACCGGCGCGCAGGCCCTCGCGATGGTCAAGGACAAGCGGCCGGACCTCGTGCTCCTCGACGTCTACCTGCCCGACCTCACCGGGCTCGAGGTGCTGCGCCGGCTGCGCGGCCTGGGCGCCGACTGCGACGTCATCGTCATCAGCGCCGCCCGCGACCTCGACTCGCTGCGCCAGGCGATGCAGTCGGGGGTCTACCAGTACCTCGTCAAGCCGTTCGAGCTCGAGGAGCTGCGACGACGGCTCGACGAGTACGCCCTGCACCGCGCCCGGATCCGCGGACAGGACCCGGACACCGCGGTGGAGCAGGACGAGGCCGACCGCCTCTTCCGCGCGCCCGCCGGCAGGAGCCGCACCTCGCTCCCCAAGGGCATCAGCGCCGAGACGGTCCAGCTCGTGAGCCAGGCCCTCGTGGGCGCCGGCGACGAGGGCCTGTCCGCGACAGAGTGCGCGGAGGTCGTGGGCGTCGCGCGGAGCAGTGCTCGCCGCTACCTGGAGTACCTCGTCGACTCAGGGGCGGCCGTCGTGCGTCACCGCTACGGCTCTGCCGGCCGTCCGGAGCGCCGCTATCAGACCGCGGCCCAGTAGGTCCGCTGGTTCATGAACGCATACATCCCCTCGGCCGACAGCTCGCGCCCGTAGCCCGACTGCTTGGTCCCGCCGAACGGCACGCGCACGTCGGACGCGACGACGGCGTTGATGAAGACCGCGCCCGTCGTGACGCGCGCGGCGAGCTCGACGGCCCTCTCGGTCGACGCGCTCCAGACCGAGAGACCCAGCCCGTATGCCGTCGCACCGGCCAGCCGTGCCGCGTCGTCGTCGTCCTTGGCCACCACGACTGCGGCCAGGGGACCGAACGTCTCCTCGTCGAAGGCAGGGACGCCCGGTCCGTCGACGACGAGGACGGTCGGCTCGAAGAACCAGCCGGCACCATCGATCGGCGAGCCACCGGCCACGAGCCGCGCCCCCGCAGCCACGGACTCGTCCACCTGCCGCTTGACGGCCGTGCGCAGGTCGTCGCGCGCCATCGGCCCGACGTCCACCGACTCGTCCGTCGGGTCGCCCACCTGCAGCGCCGAGACACCGAGGAGGAACCGTTCGAGGAAGCTGTCCGCGACGTCGGCGGCGACGACGAACCGCTTCGCACACACACAGGACTGGCCGGCGTTGTGGAAGCGGGCGCGCACGGCGGAGTCGGCCGCAGCGGCCACGTCGGCATCGGACAGCACGACGAAGGCGTCGGAGCCACCGAGCTCGAGGACGGATGGCTTCACCGCACGACCCGCCGCCGCTCCGACCGCTGCGCCGGCACGGTTGCTGCCGGTCAGGGTCACGCCGGCCACCCGCGGGTCGGCGATCAGCCGCTCGCTCACCTCGGCGACCCGGGCCTCGTCGACGACGAGAGTGCGCAGGACGCCCTGTGGCACACCGGCATCGAGCAGCAGGGCCTCGATGGCGAGGGCCGATCCCGTGACGTTCGGCGAGTGCTTGAGGAGGACGGTGTTGCCGGCGCCCACGGCAGGGAGAACGAAGCGCATGACCTGCCACAGCGGGAAGTTCCAGGGCATGACGGCGAGGACGGGGCCCAGCGGCTCGCGGGTCACCCACGCGTTCGCCGAGTCCCCCACGTCTACCCACTGTGGCTCGAGCAGCCGGTGGAGACTGTCGGCGTACCAGCGAGCCGTGCTCGCCGACTTGTCCACCTCACCGCGCGCCTCGCGCAGGGGCTTGCCCATCTCGGACGTGATCAGTGCGGCCATCGAGTTTCGCTGCGCGTCGAGGGTGTCGGCGATCCGGGCCAGGAGGGCTGACCGGTCGGCGACCCCGAGCGCCGCCCAGGTCCGGGCAGCCTCGGTCACCTCGGTGAGGGCGTCCTCGATCGCAGCGTCATCCATGACCGGGTAGGACGCGAGCAACTCCCCTGTGGCCGGGTTGACGGTCTCGATGACGGTCCCGTCGGTGCTCACGGAGTGCTCAGCCCGCCCCGGTCGGCCTCCGAGAGGTGCTCGAAGGTCTCCCCGGTCGCGGTGATCGTCCGTGTCACGTCGCGGCCGCCATAGACCCAGTAGATCCGCATGACGCCCGTGCCTCGGTTGTAGAAGCGGTGCGGCACACCCGCTGGCACCCACGTCGCCTCACCGGCGACGAGCTCGTGCTCCTGCCCGTCGATCTCGGCGACGGCCTCGCCCTCGAGGATGAGCACGGACTCCTCGACGTTGTGGCTGTGCAGCGGCAGGCCCGTCCCCTCCTGGAACTGCGTCTGCCCAGTCGTCACCCGGTTGGTCTCGCAGTTCCACCTGCCGACGTAGGGGATGGTGCGGACTCCGTTGCCACGGTCGAACGGCTCGACCTCGTCGGGTCGGATGATCAGGTTCGGGGCGTCGGGTGCTGTGCGGTCGGTCATCGTGGGGACTCCAGCTTCGTGAGGAGGGCGGTGGTGAACTGGTCGGTGTCGAGGCATCCGCGCAGGTCGCGGGTGCGGGTGGCGGGATCGCCGATGCACTCCCCCACGGCGGCGTCGATGGCATCGGCGGCGCGGGCGAACGTCTCGGACGCGGTGCGCTCCGACCACCAGCGCAGCAGCATGGCGGTGGAGAGGATGAGCGACGTCGGGTTCGCGATCCCTTGGCCGGCGATGTCAGGTGCCGAGCCGTGCTGGGCCTGGGCCACGGCCACTCCGTCGCCGACGTTGAGCGAGCCTCCGAGGCCCAGGCTTCCCGAGAGGGCACAGGCCAGGTCGGAGAGGATGTCGCCGAACATGTTCGTGGTCACGACCACGTCGAACTCCTGCGGGGAGCGCACGAGGTGGGCCGTCGCGGCGTCGACGATGAGCTGGCGCAGCTCGACGCCCGGGTGCCGTGCGGCCACGGCGCGGACCTCCTCGAGGAAGAGCCCGTCGGACAGCTTGAGCACGTTGGCCTTGTGGACCGCCGTGACCCGGCCACGGCGCCCAGCCGCGAGCCGGAAGGCCTCCTCCGCCACGGCGTTGCAGGCCCGGCGCGAGACCTTGCGAACCGAGAGCGCCAGGTCGGGATCGGGCATGAGCTCGCCACTGCCGGCAAACATGTTGCGGTCGCTGTAGAAGCCCTCGGTGTTCTCCCTGACGATGACGAGGTCGAGCGGCTCGGGCAGCACGGTGAGGTCGGGGATGCTGCGGGCCGGCCGGATGTTCGAGTACAGCCGATAGGTCGTCCGGATCGCCGCGGACGGGTTCCATCCGCCCTCGGTCCGGGCGGGGTAGTCCAGGTGCGAGACGGGTCCCAGGATGGTGCCGTCGACCTCGCCCACACGCTCGAGCACGTCCTGCGGCATCGTCTCACCGACCGCCTCGTGCGCAGCCCAGCCGATGTCGCGGCGCTCGATCTCGAGGTCAAGACCGAACGCCTCGTCGGCCGCGCGCAGGACGCGTTCGGTCGCGTCGGTGATCTCGGGACCGATGGCGTCACCCGGGAGCAGGAGGAGCCTCATGCCGGTGCCTCCTGCGCCTTGTCGGTCTCGCGATGGGCGATCACCAGCTCGGTGATGGTGTTCACCTGGCTGCCGGGGACGACGGTGCGAACCACCGCTTCGCGCCACCGCGCGAAGTGGGGTGCGGCACGGTGGGCCTCGAGCGCCGCCTCGTCCCCATAGATCTCGTAGAAGACGAAGTGGTCCGGGTCGGACCGGTCCTGGCAGACGTCGAACCGCAGGCACCCGGGCTCGTCACCGAACGTCGAGGCCGCGTTGCTCGTGATGGCGTCCAGGAACTCCTCTCGACGATCCGGGAGGACGTCCAGTCGGACGATGAGCGAGATCATGCGGTGTCCTTCGGTGCGCTGGTCTGCGGTGGTGTCACGCCCGTGGCGTCGGCGAGCTTCGCCAGCTCGGCCCAGGTCTGGGCGGAGACGGGTATGCCGTCCGCTTCCGCGCGTCGTCGGTTGCGGTCCTCCAGCTCGCCCGGGGTGAGCACGCCGTCGGACCACGCGGCCGGCTCGCTGGAGCGGACCTGGTCGGCCAGCGCCGACACCCTCGAGTCGTAGTCCGCCCGGTCGGCGAAGACGTCGACGTCGAGGGTGATGAGCAGGTGACCGGCGCCGCTGGCCCCCTCCGGGCGGTAGGGACCGACGACGTCCGCCCCGAACGCGCTGCCCGTGAGCACGCCGGCGAGCACGTCGAACATGAACGCCATGACATAGCCCTTGGCGCCGCCCACCGGCAGGATGAGGCCCTCGATCGCCTCGCACGGATCCGTAGTCGGAGTGCCGTCGGCTGCTGCACCCCACCCCGGCGGGATGGACCCGCCCCGGTCGGCGGCGACATAGACCTTGCCACGGGCCACGGCGGTGTTGGCCATGTCCATGACGAGGACGTCGCCGTCGGGTCCGGGGGCGGCGATCGACCACGGGTTGGTGCCGATGAGCTTCGTGCGACCGCCCCAGGGCGCCATGGCCGGCGAGGCGTTCGTCGCGAGCATCGCGATGAAGCCGCGCTCAGCGGCATACCTCGTGAAGTAGGCGGCCGTCCCGAAGTGACCCGAGCGCCGCACTGCGACGGCACTGATGCCGTGCGTCCGGGCGCGCTCGACCCCGAGCTCGACGGCGCGCTGGGTGACGACCTGCCCGAGGCCGTCATGGCCATCCAGGACGACGACACTCCCCGAGTCGCGCACCGCCTCGACCTGTGTGACGGCCCGCATCGCACCGCTACGGATGCGGGTGAGGTACCAGGGAAGCCGGATCGCACCGTGCGACGGGTGCCCCCACAGCTCGGCGACGAGCAGGGTGTCGGCCAGGAGGTCGGCGTCGCCGGTCGGCACCCCGTGGGCCCGGGCCACGTCGGCCATGAACGTGGCCAGGGGCTGTGCCTCAAGGATGCGATCGGTCATGACGGCATGGTTGCATACTTGTACACAAGTAGACAAGACGATCTCACCGCGACAGGATGCCCGCATGTCCACGAGCCCCCGTCGCCGCAGCGGCGCCCAGTTCGTCTACGAGGAGCTGCTCGCCCAGATCCAGGACATGCGGCTCGAGCCGGGACGACGCCTCAACGAGACCGAGCTCGCGAGCTCGCTCGGGGTGAGCCGCACTCCCCTGCGCGAGGCCCTGAGGCTGCTACTCGCGGAGGATCTCCTCGAGCAGCTCCCGACCGGCGGCATGGTCGTCCGTCGCCTCTCGACGCGCGACGCCGCGGAGCTGTATGCCGTCCGCGCCAGTCTCGAGGCTCTCGTCGCCGCTGCTGCGGCGGAGCGGGCCGGACCCGCTGACGTGGGTCGGCTCAGCGCCCTGCTGGACCGCAACGAGGCCCTCGCCGGTCTCGCCGAGGGCGCCATGGAGTCAGGTCACGCCATCCACGTCGAGATCGAGCGGATCGCCGACCACGCCTGGGCCTCAAGGGTGCTCGCGCAGATCGAGGGCCAGCTCGCGCGCTACCGCCGCTTCAGCAACGCCTCGCCCGACCGTCGCGGGGCAGCGCTCGCCGAGCACCGCGGGATCGTCGAGTCGATCGCAGCGGCCGACGCGGCCACGGCCGTAGAGCGTGCCGAGCAGCACGTGCTCGCGGCCCGCGAGGCGACCTTGGCGCAGCTCGAGGTCAGTCTTGCTCCGTCCACCGCCGCAGGATCATCGGGATCACCCCGCCCGACCTGAGCAGGTCCACCTCGACCGAGGTCTCGATCGCGGCCACCAGCGTGAGATCGGTCCTCGCGCCGTCGGAGCGCTCATGGCTGACGTGGACGGAGCACCGGGGAGCCAGCGCACCGGCGTCGACGTCGACGACGAGGCGGTCCGACGCCGCGAGCGTGCCCAGCCTCTTGCGCAGGTCGGCCGGTAGGACGAGCGGCAGGATGCCCATCCCGATGAGGTTGGTCCGGTGGATCCGCTCGAACGACGCCGCGAGGACCGCGCGGACACCGAGCAGGTGCTGTGCCTTGGCCGCCCAGTCACGCGAGCTCCCCATGCCGTAGCGCTCGCCCGCCACGACGACGACCGGCACCTCGTCGGCCCGATAGCGCTCGGCGACCTCGAACACCGGCCCGACCGACCCGTCGGCGTGACGGGTCGTCCCGGGATCACCTCCGGCCACGAGGTCGTTGACCATCGTCGCGTTGACGAAGGCACCCCGCACCATCGCCTCCCAGTTGCCCCGTCGGGCCGCGAGCACGCCCAGGTCGGCGCGGTCCTCACCGCCGGCCACGAGGAAGTCGGCCAGGAGGCTCCTCGTCGGGATCGCGCTGGCAGGCGAGATGTGGTCGGTCGTGATGTCGTCGCCGAGCACGAGGAGCGGGCTGGCCGAGAAGGATGCGAGCGCCGGGGCGTCCGGCCGGACGAACGGCGGTCGGCGCAGCGTCGACGAGCGGGGGTCCCACGGGAAGGTGGGGCCCGACGGCGCCTCGAGCGCGGCCCATCGGTCACTGCGGTGCGCCTGCCGGAAGGCCTGCGGGAAGTCGGAGGTGTCGACGGCCTGGGCCGTCGCGGCAGCGACCTCCTCGTCGGTCGGCATGAGGTCGGCCAGCCTCACCGGGCGACCGTCCGCGGTGGTCGTCAGCACGGCTGACTCGATGTCCTGCGCCGCGTCACCGAGCAGGGCATAGGCCACGACGAGCGCCGGTGACATGAGGAAGCCGGTCGCCAGGTCGGGGTGGACCCGGCCTTGGAAGTTGCGGTTCCCACTGAGCACGGCCACGGGCGCGACCCGACCCGCCCGCCGAGCGGCCTCGATGGCCGGGGGCAGTGCCCCGGAGTTGCCGATGCACGTCGTGCAGCCGAAACCCACGATGTCGAACCCCACGAACGACAGCGCGTCGAGCAGGCCGGACCTGCGCAGATACCGCTGTGCCGCGGGCGATCCCGGCGCAAGCGAGGTCTTGACCCACGGCTTGCTCGTGAGGCCGTGGCTGCGGGCGTTGCGGGCGAGGAGGCCGGCGGCGATGAGCTGGGCCGGGTCGGAGGTGTTGGTGCAGCTCGTGATGGAGGCGATGGCCACCGGTGCCGCCGGGAGGTCGTGCGCCCTCGCCCCTGCAGCCCGCCGTCCCAGGACAACCGGTATGCCGTCCAGCCGCAGGGAGTCCTGTGGACGGGTCGGCCCGGCGACCGTGCGGCGCACTGTGCCGAGGTCGACCTCGAGGGTTCGCGTGTAGTCGGGGTCGACGGCCGGGTCGAACCACAGTCCGGCGGCGCGGTGGTGCGCCTCGACGAGGTCCGCGTCGACCCGCTCACGGGCGACGAGCCGAAGGTGCGACAGCACGGCCTCGTCGACCGGGAAGAAGCCGGTCGTCGCGCCGTACTCGGGCGCCATGTTGGCCACGACGGCGCGCTGTCCGACGGTCAGCGTGCCGACACCGGGTCCGTGGAACTCGACGAATTCCCCGTTGACGCCGAGCCGTCGCAGGACGTGGGTGAGCGTGAGTGCGAGGTCGGTCGCAGTGACACCCTGCGACAACCTGCCCACGAGCCGCACGCCCACGACGTCGGGAATGCGCAGCGTCGCCGGCAGCCCCAGCATGACGAGCTCGGCCTCGAGACCGCCGATCCCCCAGCCGAGCACCCCCATGCCGTTCACCATGGGGGTGTGGCTGTCCGTCCCGAGCATCACGTCGGGGCGCAGGAACCCGTCGTCGCCGACCTCGCTCACCGACGCCAGCTGCTCGAGGTTGATCGTGTGCATGATGCCGCTGCCCGGCGGGTTGAGGTGCACGGTCGGCATCGCCGCCGCCGCCCACTTGAGGAACGAGAAGCGTTCACCGTTGCGTCGCATCTCGAGATCCTCGTTGCGTGCCAGGGCGTCCGGTGAGGCGTAGGCCTCGACGGCGAGCGAGTGGTCCACGGACACCTCGACGGGCAGTCGCGGCGTGATGTCCCGGGGGTCGCGACCCGACTCCGCGAGGCAGTCGCGCATGGCGGCGACGTCGACGAGCGCGGGGGTGCTCGTCGTGTCGTGCATGAGCAGCCGCCCCGGCGTGAGCTCGATCTCCGCACTGCTCGTGCAGGTCGCGGTCCACGCCCCCATCGCCGCGAGCGCCCGGTCGCGGCTCTCCCCTGTCATGCACCTCGCCACGTTCTCGGCGAGCAGCCGCAGGACGTAGGGGAAGCGAGGCAGGTCCGGACCCAGGACCTGCTCCAGGTCGACCATGACGAGATCGCGCCCTCCGTGCGCGAGGGTGGTCGTGCAGAACACTGGGGACGCCGTCATGGGTTGATGGTGACGGTTATAACCTCGTCGAGGCAAGTCACGCAGGGTGAGCGCCACATGCTGGACTAGGGTTATAACCATGACGAAGAGTGAGCTCGCCTATCGCGAGCTGCGCGACCGCATCCTCTGTGGCGACCTCGCTCCCGGGCAGGTCCTCCAGCAGCGCGAGCTCGCCGCCGACCTCGGGATCTCCACCACTCCCCTGCGGGAGGCCCTCCGCCGGCTCATGACCGAGGGGCTGGTCGCCCTCGACTCGCACCGTGACGCACACGTCACCGACCTGCGCGCCGAGCAGGCGCGGGACCTGCTGGAGCTGCGCCTCGCCCTCGACCCCCTGGCTGCGTCCCTGGCCGCGCAGCGTCGCACGACCGACGACCTCGCGCAGATGCGCTCTGCCCTCGAGGGGCTGGAACCCCTCGCCGGGCGCCCCACCCTCGAGCAGCTGGGGGCGCACCGACGGTTCCATCGAGCGGTGTACGCCGCCGGTCACAACGACCTGCTCGTCGCCTCCCTCGAGCAGCTGTGGGACCAGTCCGACCGCTACCGCCTCTTCGCCCTGTCCCACGACCGGCCCGCGGCTGAGGACGAGGGCGGAGACAGGGCCAAGGACAAGACCGAGGAGCACCGCGCCCTCGTCGACGCGATCGCCCACCGTGACGCCGAGACCGCTGCCGAGGTCATGCGGTCCCACATCGGCACGAGTCTCGGGGCGCGGGCGGTGCACCGCCTGGGTCAGTGAGCCCCGGCCGTGGCCGCGAGGGCAGGGTCGTGGCCGTGCCGCGCCAGGGCCTTCGCGACCCACCCGGTCGCGATGAGCTCGTCGACGACGGCGCCCACCCAGCCGATCGTCGCGGCGTCGTGCTGGCGCGACACGGCAACGGCCTGCGGGATCTGCATGAACGCACCGTCCAGCACGCGCAGTCCCGGGTTCGCCGCGACGTAGGCCCGGATCGGTTGCGCGATCCCGGCCGCGACCTCCAGACCCTGCTCGGCGAAGACATCCACACCGTCGGAACCCCTCACCAGCTCGGCCGATCCGAGCGAGCGGGTGAGGTGGAGGTCGTAGGCCGACCCGAGCTTCACACCGATGCGTATGCCGTCCCGGTCCACCTCGTGGGCCGAGCGGAGGGGTGAGCTCTCGCGGACGGCATACGCGCCCTCGATGAGGACGTAGGGCGCCGTGAAGGCGAGCTCCTCGGCACGGACCGGGTCCACCGCGAGGAAGCAGACGTCAGCCGCTCCGTCACGCACCGCGTCGACCGACTTGCGGGCGGCGTCCCAGAGGACGAGCTCGACCGGGACGCCCAGGCGTTCGCCGAGCTCGTGGGCGATGTCGATGGTGATGCCCGCCGGGGCGTCCGCGGATCCGTTGGTCAGGACCGCGTTGCCGAGGTTGATCGAGGCGCGCAGCACCCCGGTGGGCGCAAGGTCAGAGATGCTCGTCACGCCCCGATGCTCTCATCCGCGAGCGCCCGGCACCGGACTCGCGCGACGCCCGGACGTCCGACGGCGGCTCGCTGTGCCCGTGGCTAGGCTGGCGGCCATGACATTCGGAGTGCAGCGTGGGGGCAGGGACGCCGACGACCGGCGCTATGAGGAACAGGTGGAGGCCGCGGCGCGACGGGCCGAGACCAGCGCCGCGTGGAGCGCGCAGGTCATGAGCCTGACCGGGTCGGGCTCCGCGCAGAACGGTCAGGTGCGGGCCACGGTCGACCTCGACGGTCTCGTCACCGGGCTCTCGGTCTCCGACGCCGTCGCCGCCAAGGGTGGACGAGTTGTCGAGCTCGCCGTGCAGAGCGCGGTCCATGCTGCGCAGGAGCACGTGGCCCAGCAGACCAAGGAGCTGACCACGGCGCAGTGGGGTGCGGACTCGCCGACGACCCACGCCGTGACCGGCGAGATCCGGGCCAACGTCAGGACACCTGACCCCGATGGGCCGACGACCGGCACGCGGGGCACGTCCAACCCTGGGGGTCAGTGGTGAGCGCCTTCGACGCCTTCGGTGGCGGGTTGAGCGGCGACGTCCCCGCCCAGGGCGACCTCGACCGGGCCGTGGCCAGAGCCAGGGCCGCCTTCGCCTGGCGCGCGCACGTCGACACCCTGACGGCGCAGGGTCGTGCGGAGGGCGTGGTCGCCACGGTCTCCGGCAACGGGGCGCTGACCGACCTGCGCGTGCCGACGAGCGCCTGCTCCGACGGTGGCGACGCCGTGACGGGGCGCATCCTCCAGGCGATCGCCGCGGCACAGGCCGAGCTCGCGACCTTGATCAGGCAGAGCAGCCTCGACACCTTCGGTGACGACTCGGACCAGGCCAAGCTGGTCAGCGACTCGCTGGGGACGAGGTTTCGGCCGGCTGAGGTCCTCGGCCCCGACGAGACTCGCTGACCCCAGTCGCCGGGCGCAGGGTCAGACCCAGACGCGGGCCACTCCGCGGCCCCAGGCCCATAGTGCCGCGATGCTGCCGACGGTCAGGCCGACCGAGGTGAGGACCCAGGCCCCCCAGCGCCACGCCAGGTCGCCCGCGGAGCCGCGTGAGGTCGCCCGGAAGACGCTCCACCAACGGTTCGCGGCGAGCGGACCGTAGTTCCCCTGCTCGTCGGGGAGGAACGGAAGCCACAGGTCCCCCGCGGTGCGAGCCCGGAAGAACTCGGTGACGACGGGTCGCACGAGGACCCAGAAGACGAAGAAGAACATCGCGAAGATGGCGAGAGCCACCACGACGAGGAACAGACGGACGCCCCACACGAGGCCGGTCATGTCAGTCTCGCGAACCATGGCCCCGACCCTAACGCGTCGCATGGGGAGTGCTCCCCATGGCGCCGTTGAGGCACGGCTCGTTAATCTTGCGTCGGTTCAGACGTGCAGTGACTACGACGGGGAGGCACAGGGTGACTCAGTACGACGTCCGCCCGGACGACATCGGGGGCCACAGCAAGAAGGTCGGGTCGTTCACGGATCGGCTGTCCACCGCGAGCAGCGCCGCCCAGACCACCCTGACCACGGACGCCTTCGGGATCATCAACCAGCCGCTCGCCCTGCTCGCCGTGGGCATCGCCGGGGTCGCAAAGACCACGGTCGCCAACCTGTCGATGGACATGGAGGAGACCATGGTCGGCCTCAACAACACGGTCACCCAGTACAGGGCCGACGACGACAACGCCAAGCAGAGCGTCGAGAACGTGGGGATGCAGTGAGCGACAACCCCCTGGTCGTCCAGCCCGGTGAGCGGTCCTGGCACTCGGGTGCCGGCCTGATCGACTCGGGTGCGAGCTACTGCGAGGCCATCCAGAGCAACAACTGGATCGACATGGCGCTCTCGAGCGTCGCGGTCGGGTTCGACGTCTATGCCACCGTCTCCGACCCGCTCGGCAGCCTCTTCGCCGCCGGGATCGGCTGGATCATCGACCACCTCGACCCGATCAAGACCTGGTTCGACGAGCTGACCGGCAACCCGGAGGCTGTCGGTGCGTTCGCCGCCACGTGGCAGAACGTGTCGACCGAGGTCGGTTCGGTGCGTGACGACTTCCAGCAGGACGCCGACAGTCGCCTCGAGGGGATGACCGGTCCCAACGTCGAGGCCTACCGCCAGCACGTCACCAAGCAGGTGCAGAAGCTCGACCTCATGTCGAAGGGGGCGCGCGCGATATCCTTCGGCTTCGACGGCTGTGCCGTCCTCGTCGGGTTCGTCCACGGCCTCATCCGCGACGCCCTGGCCCAGATCGCCGGCGCCATCTGCAGCTACGTCGCCGAGCTGGTCCTCACTCTCGGCGCGGCGACGCCGCTCGTGATCCACCAGGCCACCACCCGCGTCTCCGCGCTCTGTGCCGAGGTGCTGCCCAAGATCAAGGGCCTCAAGAACTCGGTGCGTGACCTCGACACCCTCATCAGCCAGCTCAAGGACATCCTCAACGACATCCCGCGCTTCCTGGGTGACCGCTACAGCGTCCCCAACCACCCGAACCTCAAGTGGCGCAACGTCCTTCACGACGACCTCCCCCACTTCCCCGGGACGAGCGTCAACGACTGGATCCGTCAGATCAACCTCAAGCCGCAGTACGCGCACATCCTGGCGAAGGACCCCAACCTGTGGTCCAAGGTGATCGCCGACGCGTTCCAGAACGGCACGCCCAACAACCTCAACGACGCCGCCAAGGCGATCCACGCCGCTGTGGACCGTCAGATGGAGTCCAGGGACCACGCCGGGCACCGCTGATCCCGACCGCAGGTCGCCCTGAGAGCTGGGTCTCAGTCGGCCAGGAGCAGCTGGACGAGCCTCACCACGAGCGTTGCCGGCCAGTAGCCCAGGCCCACGAAGACGACGGCCCAGAAGAGCCAGCGCCCGGCCAGACCTCGGCCCGTGCGCTGGTCCGGCGGGGGCGCTCTGTGCGAGGCATAGAACCGCGAGCTGGCGAGCAGTCCGTGGCTGCCCCGGGCATTGCTGACGAAGGGGCTCCACCAGTCCCCCGTGCGCAGCCCCGTGACGACCCCTCGCACGACCGGGATGGCCACGAGCAGCCAGACTCCCCCGAACAGCAGGAGAGCCAGTCCGGACGAGAGCGCGATCGCTCGCTCGGGATGCAGGCTCGCGATCATGCGTCGGGAGCGCTCTCCGCAGAACCGGACTCGAGCAGCGTGACGAAGCCGGCCTCGTCGAGGATGGTCAGTCCGAGCTCGCGGGCCTTGGCCTCCTTGGAGCCCGCTCCGGGTCCGACGACGACGTAGTCGGTCTTCTTGGAGACCGAGCCCGACGCCTTGCCGCCGCGGGCGAGGATGGCTTCCTTGGCCTCGTCGCGGCTGAAGCCCTCCATCGACCCGGTGACGACGACGGTGAGCCCCTCGAGCGTCTGCTCGACCGAGGCGTCACGCTCGTCCTCCATCCGCACGCCGTCGGCAGCCCACTGGTCGACGATGGCGACGTGCCACTCGTTGCCGTCGCGGTCGAACCAGTCACGCACCGACTCGGCGATGATGCCGCCGACGCCCTCGACACCGGAGAGCTCCTCGACGCTGGCCGCCCGGATGGCGTCCATCGACCCGAAGTGCTGGGCCAGGGCCCTCGCCGCCGTCGGCCCCACGTGCCGGATCGACAGCCCGACGAGCACGCGCCACAGTGGCTTGGCCTTGGCGGACTCGAGGTTGGCGACGAGCTTGGCTCCGTTGGCCGACAGCACACGACCCCCGATGACCGACTCCGGCGGGTCGGTCTTCTTGGCCGCACGGGTGTAGAGCGGGACCTTGGCGATGTCGGCGTCGGTGAGACCGAACAGCGTGGACTCGTCGGTCAGCACCCCCGACTCGAGCAGCGCGACCGAGCCCTCCCACCCCAGCGCCTCGATGTCGAACGCGCCACGACCCGCGAGTCCTGACAGCCGCTCGCGCAGCTGCGACGGGCAGGAGCGTGCATTGGGGCAACGGATGTCCTTGTCCCCCTCCCTGGCCGCCGCGAGCGGCGTGTCGCAGGACGGGCAGCGCGTCGGCATGACGAAGGCTCGCTCGCTGCCGTCGCGCAGGTCGACAACGGGTCCGAGGATCTCGGGGATGACGTCACCGGCCTTGCGCAGGACGACCGTGTCGCCGATGAGGATGCCCTTGCGGACGACCTCGGTGGCGTTGTGCAGGGTGGCCCGCTCCACCGTCGAGCCGGCGACGACGACGGGCTCCATCACGCCGAACGGGGTGACCCGGCCCGTGCGACCGACGTTGACCTGGATGTCGAGGAGGACGGTGTTGACCTCCTCGGGCGGGTACTTGTAGGCGATCGCCCACCGTGGCGCCCTCGATGTGGACCCGAGCTGTCGCTGCACCGAGATCTCGTCGACCTTGACGACGACACCGTCGATCTCGTGCTCGACGTCGTGGCGGTGCTCGCCCGTGGAGACGATGAACTCGTTGACCTCCTCGATGGTGTCGACGACGCGGTAGTGGCTCGAGACGGGCAGACCCCAGGCCTCCAACGCGGCATACGCCTCGCTCTGCGTCGTGAGGGCGAAGCCCTCGCGCTTGCCGAGACCGTGGACGAGCATCCGCAGCTCACGGCTGGCCGTGACGCGAGGGTCCTTCTGCCGCAACGACCCCGCCGCGGTGTTGCGCGGGTTGGCATAGGGCGGCTTGCCCGCCTCGACGAGCTGCGCGTTGAGCTCGCCGAACGCCTCGATCGGGAAGTAGACCTCGCCGCGCACCTCGACGAGGTCGGGCACCGGATGCTCCGTGGTCCCCTTGAGCCTGCTCGGTATGCCGCTCACCGTCCGCACGTTGAGCGTCACGTCCTCGCCGGTGCGGCCGTCCCCGCGGGTCAGGGCGCGCACCAGCCTGCCCTTCTCGTAGAGGAGGTTGATCGCGAGCCCGTCGATCTTGAGCTCGCACAGGTAGTGGAAGCCAGATCCGGCGTCGCGGGTGACCCGCGCCGACCACTCGAGCATCTCCTCGGGCGAGAACGCGTTGTCGAGGCTGAGCATCCGCTCGAGGTGGTCGACGGAGTCGAAGTCGGTCGAGAAGATCGCGCCGCCCACGCTCTGGGTGGGGCTGTCCGGCGTGCGCAGCGACGGGTACTCGTCCTCGAGGGCGTTGAGGCGCTTCATCAGCGTGTCGTACTCACCGTCGCTGATGGTCGGCGAGTCCTTGACGTGGTAGGCGAACTGGTGGGCGCTCGCCTGGTCGGCGAGGTCGGTCCACTCGTGCCGGACCTCGTCGGGGACGTCGGCGGCAGGCTCGCCATCGGTGGTGGGGGCGCTGTCGACCTCGGACTCCACGTCGTTCTCGCTCACCCGCTCATCCTGCCGCACGACACCGACATCAGGACCGCTGGCGCGGTGGCTCGACGTCCGGTGACCGAAGGCCTGCAGGGCGTGTCCCGCCCGAGGTGCCACCCGGCATACCGGGTATGTGCCAGAGTGCGTCCACCACTCGATCACTGCAGGGGGAACTGCCATGACCGACGACTCGATCCGGGTTGCCCACACCACCGACACGCACGACGTCGGCAGGCTCGTCGCCGATCTCCTGGCGTCCTTCGACGGCGATGTCGACGCCGCTGTCGCGGCACTGCGTCGCCACGGAGGGCCGGAGCCCGTCGTGCGCCTCCCAGTGCTGCCACCCCGTCCGCGCCGCGAGCGCTCCGGCGACCACATCATCACGGTGGCCGACCTGCGCAAGACCTACAAGATGGGCCGCCAGCGCGTGGCTGCCCTCGGTGGAGTGTCGCTCGAGATCGACCGCGGCGAGTTCGTCGCCCTCACCGGGGCGAGCGGCAGCGGCAAGAGCACCCTCCTCCAGATCATCGGCGGGCTCGACAAGCCCAGCGGCGGCACCGTCATGGTGGACGGTGTCGACATCGGGCGGCTCGGCGACGCCAAGCTGTCGCGCTTCCGCAACCGCACCATCGGCTTCGTGTTCCAGTTCTTCTATCTCCAGCCCTTCCTCCGCCTCGCGACCAACACCGAGGTTCCCGGCATGTTCGCCCGCACTCCGCGCAAGCAGCGCCGCGCACAGGCTCTCAGCCTCATCGAGGAGGTCGGCCTCTCGGACCGTTCGGGTCACCTGCCCCGGGAGATGTCGGGCGGCCAGATGCAGCGCGCCGCCATCGCGCGGGCGTTGCTCAACCAGCCGCTCGTCCTCCTCGCCGACGAGCCCACGGGCAACCTCGACAGCGCCACGGGCGCCTCGATCATCGAGCTGTTCGAACGCATCCGCGACGAGTTCGGCACGACCATCGTCATCGTCACCCACGACGACGACCTCGCCCGGAGGGCGGACCGGACCATCCGGCTCAGTGACGGCCACATCGTCGCCGAGGAGGTCGTCGCATGATCGGCCTGCGCGACTCCCTCACCCTGGCCCGCACCAAGGTCCGGTCCAAGCGGATCCGGCTGCTCATCACGACGATCGTGTCCGGGCTGCTCTTCGGGCTCATCGGGGGCGGTGTGCTGCTCTTCGACGGCACGTCCGCCAGCATCGACCGGTTCGCCGAGCAGAACCTCGGCGGGCGCTACCTCGTCCAGGGCACGCCCGTGCTGAACTCCCCCGACCTCTACCCGAACCCGGCCGACCCTCAGGTCCGCAAGGAGGTCGAGGCGCTGCACGCGGTCTACATCGAGGAACGCAAGGCGGCCGCGAAGAGGTACGGCATCACCGACTACGACCCCGCGACCGAGGCTGAGCCGGTCATCGACGACACCTTCGGCGACCCCAGCATCCCGGTGGACCAGCGCAGGGTCGCCAACCTCGAGTCCGTGGCATGGAAGCGCCGCGAGGCCGCGGCCTTCGCGAAGTTCCGTGAGACGTCGCAGGCCACGCCGGAGAAGTTCGCCGCCGAAGCCAAGGCGTCCGGTGCCACCGACACCTACGAGCCGCGCCCCCTGCAGCACCTCGGCCTGACCTACCTCAAGGACGGGCGCGAGGACCTCACCGCCGACGCAACGGGCAAGGAGGGCGACCCGCAGTCCGGCTCCGAGAACGGGGGCCCGGACTCCAGCATCGCGACGTCCGCGTTCACGGTCATGGACGACGCGTTGGTCAAGGCGTTCATCGCCGAGCCGAACGCGGCGCGGTCCACGCCCAAGGGCATCCCCGTCCTCGTCCCGGTCGACGACGTCGTCACCACCCTAGGCAAGGGGCTGGGCCTGGCCAAGCGACCGAAGGACAGCGCCGGCCAGGTGGCCTGGTACCGCGACGTGCGCGACCGGGCCAACGGCGTGACCTTCACCGCCTGCTACCGCAACCAGGCCGAGCGCGACCGGGTCGACGAGGCCCGACAGGCTGCCGCGGCAAGCGCAGCCAGGACGAAGGCGGGCACGAACGCCGGCACGGAGCCCGGCCCCGAGGCCACCGGTGGCACCCCCGGTCCGGGCGAGCCCGAGCTCGTGCTGGCACTACCCACCAAGCCCTGCGGAGCAGTCACCGTGGCGTCGGACACCCGCAGCGAGCAGGACAAGGTCAGGGACGAGAACCGGCGTGCCTTCGATGCCCAGACCTCGACCGTGGAGACGCCGAAGGCGGAGCTGCTGACCTTCCAGGTCGTCGGTGTCCTGCCGACGCAGCAGTCCGGCAGCGGGGGCCTCGAGTCCCTCGTCTCCTCGGTCGTCGGCACCAGCTACGGCTACGGCTCCATCATCCCGTCGGGCCTGCTGCAGTCGGTCCCGACGGAGCTGCGCCACGACGAGCTGCTCTCCCAGAAGCCGGCAGCCACGCCGGAGTCGATGATGATGTGGGGACCGATTGGCCCTGAGGCCTCGTTCATCGCGTCGCTCCCCACCGTCGAGGCCGCGAAGAGGTTCATCTCCACCTACTCGTGCGACGACGGCGGCGGAGGCTTCCTCGGCGGCGGGTACTACGGCGACTGCGGCAAGGCCTTCTCGGTGAGCACCTACGGCACGAGCTACCTCGTGGTCGACGACATCGGCCGTGAGGCGCGCCCGTTCCTCATCAGTGTGCTGGGCGCGTTGTTCGGCGTGGCCACCATCATCATCTGGGCGATGATGGGCCGGGTCATCGCCGACTCCCGTCGCGAGACCGCCGTCTTCCGCGCCATCGGGGCCAAGCGCTCCGACATCATCAAGGTCTACCTCCTCTACTCGCTCTGGGTCGCGGTGCGCATCGCCCTCTTCGCGGGAGTGCTGGCAGCTGCGATCGTCCTGGTCGTCGAGACGCTGTTCACCCGTCGGGCCACGAATGCCGCCCAGCTGGCCTACGGGGTCTTCGACGGGGACGCAGCCTTCCACTTCTACGGCACGCCCTCTCTGCTCTTCTGGACGATCCTCGCCGGGATCCTCGCGATGGCGCTGGTGGCGATCACTCCCCCGCTGCTGCGCAACATCCGCCGCAACCCCATCCGGGACATGCGCGACGAATGAGGTGGCGTCGGTCAGCGAGCCGCCACCAGGACGTCGCGGGTGACCTCGAGCTGCCCGAGGTGCTGCGAGAGCTCCTCGTAGACGTGCGCGAGGACGGCTCCCTGGGTCGCGTATGCCGTCCGGTCCCGGTCCGTGGGCGGGTTCCGAGGCGCTGCGGCCGGCTCTGCCGCGCGGGCGTCCTCGTGCAGCCGCGCACGGCCGAGGTCGAGCAGGGCCAGGGCCTCGTCGACGGTCCCGGTGGCCGTGAACTCCGCGTCCCGGTCGCGAGGCACGACGATCCCCCGGTTCACCGTGCGACCCCACCGGCCCATGACGCCGACGACGTGCGCCACGAGGGCGAACGCCGAGTTGGACCCCTCGATGCCGGGAAGCGAGCTGTTGACGTGGGCTTCGCCCAGCTCACGCACGCACGCGGCATACCCGTCCAGAGCCCGGTCGCAGAAGGTGAGGTACTCGTCGATGCTGATCACGCACGGGATTGTATGAGCACCGCAGCATCGTCGTCATCGGCGAGCAGCGCCGTCCGGGCACGCTGCGCACCCGGAGTGCGGGTGAGGTCCCCGGACAGCCGGGCGAGGAGGGCTGCCGTGTCGGGGTCGGGTGAGAGCAGTCGCTCGGCTGCGGCTCGCAGCTCCTCGGGAGTGGCCGAGTTCGGGTCGAGTGCCTCGCCCAGCCCGGCCCTCTCGAGCGAGGCGGCGCCGGCGAACTGGTCGGTGGACATCGGCAGGAGCAGGAGCGGGACGCCCGCGGTCAACGCCTCGGTGACGCTGTTGTTGCCTCCGTGCGACACGGCCAGCGCGGCGTGCGTCAGCAGCGTCGGCTGCGGGAGCGCCGCCCGGACCAGCCATGACGGCGGGACCGGGCCCAGAGCCCCAAGCGGAGTGGACCCGCTGGCCAGCGCGACGCGGACGTCCAGACCTCGCAGGGCCTCGGCGATGCGTCCCAGCACGTCGGAGCGCACCGACAGGAAGCTGCCGAGGCTGACATAGACGACCGGCCCGTTGTCGCGCGCCAGCCAGGCGTCCACCTCCGCGTCCGGCTCGTCGCTGCGGACGGCGGAGCCGAGGAAGGCGTGCCGGCCCAGCAGCGCCGTCCGCTCGGGCGGGTGGAGCTCGCCGGGGTAGTTGAGGAGCAGGAGGTCCCCCGTCTCGGCGAAGGCGTCGTCACTCGCCGGAGCGGACGGATCGAGGGCCGCGAGCGCCGCGTTCCACTCCTGGGTGAACACGTCGCGCACGTCCTCGCACTGGCGCCGGAGGTCGACGAGGGAGGAGCGAGTCGGCTGGAGGCGCCGGGGCCACGCCGGCGGGTGGCCGTAGACCTCGTCGCCCACGGTCAGCGCGGACGGGTGACCCAGGACGACGTCGGCGTGCCGCACCCCCGCGCCGGTCAGGCCCAGGCGAGCGCTGAAGGCGAGGTGGTCGACGATGACGTGGTCGGGTCGCACGCGTTCCACGAGGCGATCCACCTCGCGGGCGACGCGCAGCGGCTCCCAGAGCAGGTCGGCTCCACGGGCCGATGCCTGGAACGCGAGCGTCGGGACCGCTCCGAGGCGGGTGGCCTCGAAGAAGCCGCGCAGCGCGTCGTCCTCCCCGCGCGGCTGGTCCTCGGCACGGATGACCCCGGGGTTGGACCCGCGGCCGAGCTGGAGGTGCTCCCGTTCGAAGCCGAACCTGCGCACGATCGCATCGGTCGCAGGGCCGGTGGCGACGACGACCCGCTCGCCGGCGTCGGCCCAGGCCGTGGCGAGCGTCGCGAGGGGCAGCAGGTGGGAGGCGTAGTCAGGACTGATGACGAGCAGCGTCACGGGAGACCTCCGAGTAGATCGTGGCGAGGGACGCAGCCATGGTGCCGACACCGAACTCCCGCGCCACCCTGGCCCGGACGTGGTCGGCACGCGCTGCGGCGTCGGGAGCGGCAGCCAGCTCGAGCGCGGAGACCACCGCGGCTGCGAGGGCGGTCGGTGAGGTGGTGTCGACGAGCAGGCCGGTCACCCCCTGCTCGACATAGGTCGCCGGCCCTCCCTCTCGCGGGGTGACGACGACGAGGCCCGAGGCCATCGCCTCGAGGATCGCGATGCCGAACTCCTCCTTGAGGCTGGCGGAGACGTAGATCCCACCTGGTGCACTGAGCCCGGGGCGCCCCAGACGGACCGCCGCCAGCCACGTGGCGACCACCCCGTTCGGACGGTGACCGGCCAGCAGCAGGCCCCGGTCGGCGGCACCGGCTCGGGCGACCGACGCACAGATGCGGGTCAGCTGCTCCGCCTCGTCGGCGTTCGGGTCGTCGAGGTCGCCGCCGACGACGAGCAGGTTGCAGCCCTGGTCGAACGCGGCATCCGAGGCCCACGCCTCCACGAGCGTGGCCATGCCCTTGACGCGGTGCAGCCGCCCGACGGTGATCACCAGTGGCAGGTGCCGGCGTCCCGGCGGGAGGGTCGCGAGCAGCGCGTCCAGCTCCGCGAGCGCGTCCGCCGTGGCGACCGGGACGGCCACGCCCCGGGCGGCGTCCGCCACCTCGACGGCCGCCCGGTCGAGCGGGGCGAGGTCGATGCCCTCGGGGACCACCGTGAGGGAGCGGTCGCCCGCGTCCGGGTCGAGGTGGAGGAGCTCTCGCAGGTCGTGGTCCAGCCGTGGGCGGGGGAAGGCGACGAGGTGGGCCGCCTGGTCCGCGAGGTCGCGCAGGAGCCGGACCCGGAAGAGCAGGTGCTCCACCTGGTCCGCCGCGCCGAAGGTGGCCCGGGTCAGGGTGCCGGAGGCCTCGCGCGCAGCGATGAGCGCGTGCGGGTCCGGAGCCAGCGTGAGCACGGTGGGGATGCCCAGCTCCTTCGCCACCTCGGACGCCGCCCACGACCCCACGTCCGCCATCCGCAGGTGGAGGACGTCGACCGGTGCTGCCGCGACGAGCGCCCGTCGGAGCCCGCGCCGGATGCCGACCCGCAGCGGCCACGTGTCGGCGGACGGCCGCGCCGGGCCGGGGAGGGGGACGCCGAGGTAGTGGTGGCCGGGGGCCGCGGACTGGTCGGGCCGGCGTTCCCCCTCGTGGTGGCTGCGCGAGAAGGTCAGCACGCGCGAGACCTCGGGCTCGGCGACGAGGGCATCGCCGAGGTGGACGAGGAGGGTCGCGATCCCGCCGGTGTCTCCCTTGCCGGCGTTGCGCAGGCTCCCGTCGATGTCGGCGTGGAGGAACAGCTGGGCGACAGTCAGGCCGTCCCGGCCGGACTCGGAAGGACGCACCTGACGAGGCGGAGCCTGGTCGTCGGCCTCGGGTTCGAGGACGCCCCAGGCCTCGAGCGTTGCCTCGGCGAGCATCCCGACGAAGCCGCCCTCCTCCATCGCTGCCCGCAACGGCGCCACCGCCTCGGCCAGCGGCGCAGACGTGCGCAGCGCCCAGGCAGCGTGCTCCTTGAGGAAGGGCACGCGGGCGGTCAGCAGCGGCACCACGAGCGCCCGCACCATGGCCGGGCCCCCGGCGGCGGCGGCGTGCACCGCCGCGATCGCCGTCAGCTGGTCGGTCTCGTCGTCGATGGCGTCACGCAGGGCGCCCCGTGCAGCGTCGCCGTCCTCCCGCACGGACTCCACGAGGGGGTCGATGAACTCGATCGCCGCGAGGAGGGAGGGCGCGGTCCGGACCGCGTCGAGCATCCCCACGTTCGGCCTGGCCAGAATGTCCGTCACCTTGGCATGGTAGGCCATGCCTTGGACAAACCTTCTACAAACGATCGGGCCCATCTCGGTGGCCGGGGCGTCGCGACGGCGGCCCGAGCAGCACGGACGGGTCTCACCCGTGCCGCCCCACGGGCCCGCTCGAGCAGACACAATGGCGACGAACCCGTCACGGCAAAGGAGCCACACCATGGGCAGCGCAGACGCCAACCTCGCAGCACCACTTGTCCGCACGGCGAGCGAGATGCCGGACCGGCCAGCCCTCAAGATCAACGGGCAGGACATCAGCTACCAACAGCTGCACGGCATGGCCGCCCAGCTCGCAGGAGCGTTGCGCGCCAACGGGATCGAGCCGGGTGACCGCGTCGCGCTCATCCTGCCCAACGTCCCGGCCTTCCCGGTCGCCTTCTTCGCCACGCTCCTCGCGGGCGGCGTCGTCGTCCCGATGAACCCGCTCCTCAAGTCCGGCGAGATCGACTTCTTCTTCACCAACTCCGGTGCCAAGATCGCCTTCGTGTGGCCGGACTTCGTCGACGAGGCGACCAAGGGCGCGGCGAGCTCGGGCACGAGAGTCATCGAGTGCGGACCGATGGGTCCGGTCGAGGGTGCCCTCGAGGGCGGAGAAGCCATTGCCGAGCCCACCGAGCGCGAGGGCGACGACACCGCGATCATCCTCTACACCTCGGGGACGACCGGTCGACCCAAGGGCGCCGAGCTCACCCACGACAACGTGAGCCTCAACGCCATGCGCTGCGCCGAGGTGATCCAGGAGCTCAGCGAGGACGACGTGATCATGGGGTGCCTGCCCCTCTTCCACGTCTTCGGTCTCGTCGTCGGCCTCAACGCGGCCGTGCGGGTCGGCGCCTCCCTCGCGCTCATCCCCCGGTTCGACCCGGCCGCCGCGATCAAGGTCATCGGTGACGAGAGGGTCACCGTCATGCAGGGCGTGCCCACGATGTATGCCGCGATCCTCAACCACCCCGATGCCGACAGCCTCGACGCGTCGTCGCTGCGGACCTGCGCCTCGGGCGGCTCGGCGATGCCGCTCGAGGTGATGAAGGCGTTCGAGGAGAAGTTCGGCTGCGTCATCCTCGAGGGCTACGGCCTGTCCGAGACCTCTCCAGTGGCGTCGTTCAACCTGCCCGGGCGCGAGCGCAAGCCCGGCACCATCGGCCTGGCCATCCCCGGCTGCGAGATGCGGGTCATCGACCTCGACGGCCAGGAGGTCGAGCACGGCGAGGTCGGCGAGATCGCCATCCGGGGCGACAACGTCATGAAGGGCTACTGGGACAACCCCGACGCGACGGCCGAGGCGATCCCGGACGGCTGGTTCCGCACCGGCGACCTGGCCACCCAGGACGACGAGGGCTACTTCACCATCGTGGACCGCAAGAAGGACATGATCCTGCGCGGTGGGATGAACGTCTACCCGCGCGAGGTCGAGGAGGTCATCTACCAGCACCCCGACGTCCTCGAGGTCGCGGTCGTGGCCGTGCCCGACGAGCTGCTCGGTGAGCAGGTGGGTGCCGGGGTGACGCTCCGCGAGGGTTCGAGCGCCACGGCGGAGGACATCATCGAGTTCACCAAGGAGCGCATCGCGGCCTACAAGTACCCCCGCCAGGTGTGGTTCCTCGACGAGCTGCCCAAGGGGCCGACGGGCAAGATCCTGCGCCGAGACGTCAAGGCTCCGACCACGGCCTGACCCCGGATCACGGCCTGCCGCTGCACCTCGCCCGGTGTCGGGGATCCGGGGTCACCGCCCGCGGGATGGTCCCGGATCCCCGACACCCGGTCGCGGCAGCTCCCTCAGGCGCGGGGCGCAGCCGACGCGGCCGGGGCCTCTGCCTCCTCGGCGCGGGGCGTCCGCTCCGGGGCGTTGATCACCCCGGCTGCGGCGAGCACGATCACGAACCCGGCCAGCTCCCAGAACCCGAGCGACTCCCCGAGCAGGGCGACCCCGAGGAGCACGGAGACGACCGGGATGAGGTAGGTGATCGTCGAGCCCACGACGGCGCCCGCGGCGCGAACGACGTCGAACAGCAGGATGTATGCCGCGCCGGTCCCGACCGCGCCCAGGAGCAGGACGCACACCAGGGGCAGCCACATCCAGCCTCCACCGGTGTGCCCGGCGTCCAGACCGGAGGTCCCGAGCCGCGCCGTGTCGTAGGCCCAGAGCGAGGACACGCCGGCGTCCTGGGCGAGCCCCCAGACCAGCGCGAGGGGAAGCATGACGACGGTCCCCATGAGCAGGGTCGCGGCCGGCTGGCTCAGCCCGCCCAGGTCGGCCCCGGCGAGGAAGCGCCGGTTGTAGGTCCAGCCCACGCCATAGCTGGCACCGCCGGCGAGCGCCATCGCGAAGCCGACGAGGTCGGGGCGGGCATCGTTCCACGGCTGCATGATCGTGATCACCCCGAGGAACCCGACGAGGACGGCGGCGAGCTTGGGTCGGCTCGTGCGGGTCCCCGGCATCATGAGCATCGTCATCAGCACGGTGGCGATGGGCGTCGACGCATTGCCGATCCCGGCCAGCGCCGAGCTGATCCGGGTCTCGGACAGCGCGAAGAGCGTGAACGGCAACGCGCCGAGGAACACCCCCGTGACGACGAGGTGGGCCCAGGTGCGGCGCTCGGTCGGCAGCGAGCCGCCGCGCCCCCAGAGCAGGACGAGGATGGTGGCGGTGCCCGCGACCAGGCGCAGGGTGGCGATCTGCACCGGGTGCAGCGACTCCAGCCCGATCTTCATGAGCAGGAAGCTGGACCCCCAGATGAGCGCCAGCGCGAGGTACTTCGCCTGCCACGGGACCCTGGGTGGGGGTGACATCAGTCGTGCTCCTTCTCGGTCAGCTCACCGGCGACAGCCACCGCCACGCGTTGAACGTCCACGGCCCCCCGAGGTGTGAGCGAGGGCAGTCCGCACGTCGGGGTGACGGTGACGTCGGCGAGCGATGCCAGTGGCAGGCCGACCCGTCCGAACCCGTCGACGACGCGCGCCACCGCTGCCCGGACGGCGTCGGCCGACGAGGTGACGGCGCTCGTCGGCACGACACCGGCCCAGAGCCGGGTGCCGGACTCGACGGCCGCCGCGATGGCCTCCCACCGCTGCGCCGAGGACTCGGTGAGGTCGAGCGCGAGGGCGGTGACCCCGGTGGCGCCGAGGATCTCCACCGGAGCGTCCGGGTGGCACGAGTGCAGGACGACGTCACCGTCGTGCGCGTCACGAACCTCCTGTATGCCGCGTGCCACCTCCGTGCGTTCGACCGCACGGACGCGTCCGTAGCCCGACGCCGTCGGCAGCTCGCCGCGCAGGACCGACACGACGGAGGGCTCGTCGAGCTGGACCGTGACGACCGCTCCGGGCACGAGCCGCTGCACGTCGGCGACGTGCCTGCGCACCCCCTCGGCCAGCGAGCCGACGAGGTCCCGGCGGGCGCCCTCGTCGGTGAGCGAGCGCTCCCCGCGGTTCAGCTCGATGGACGCGCCGAGCGTCCACGGTCCGGCGACCTGGATCTTGAGCGGCCCGGCATACGCGTCGTAGGCCTCGGCGAGCTCGTCGAGATCCTGGCGCAGGAACGCGCGGGCGCGGGCGCTGTCCCGCCCCGGGCGGTCGGTGAACCGCCAACCAGAGGGCTGGAGGTCCACCGAGAGGTCCGCGAGCAGGGCAGCGGACCGGCCGATGAGATCGGATCCCGGCCCACGGGAGGGCAGCTCGGGGAGATAGGGCAAGCCGTGTCCGTCAGGCAGGCCGCCCGCTCCCACGAGCAGGTCGCGGACCGTGACGACGGCCTCGCGCGACGACTCGCCGGGCCAGGAGCCCACTCCAGAAGCATGGGTCACGCGAGAACCCTCGCACTCGCGAAGTCACGCACCGAACGCGGCACCTCGGAGGTGGTGGACGTCGGCGCGGACTCGGGCTCCAGCGCCACCGTGCGCAGCTCCACGACACCGTGCCACGCGTCGGTCGGCTCGTCCGGTGCGCTGGCCGTCCCGGTCCGGACCTTGGTCATGAAGCGTCCCTCCTCGATCGGCAGCGCCATGACCGAGGTCTTGGCCACCTCCTGGCGGGTCATCGGCCGGACCTCGCCGGTTCGTCCGGGGATGAGGCGCTCGGACACCGCGTCGAGGGCGGTGGTGCGGTCGCCGTCGCTCAGCGGGGTGAGGTTGCCGTAGACGACGGCGGAGCGGTAGTTCGCCGAGGAGTCGAACGTGGTGTGGCCGACGACGAGCGCGTCGACGGCGATGACGGCGAGTGCGGCCGGCGCGCCTGCGGCGACGTGGCGCAGGGCGCCGGCGCCGGTGGAGCCGTGCAGCAGGATGCGGTCGCCCTGACGCGCGAAGAGCATCGGCACGACCCACGGCTCGCCGTCGACGACGGTGCTGAGGGTGCCCGCGAGGACGTCGTCGAGGATCGCGTCGAGCGCGAGCCGCTCGGTGCTGCCGCGTTCGCGGTGCCGGTGCAGGGTGAGCTGGGACATGGCTCCATGCTGGGCGACAACTGGACCACCCTCCAGAACCAGTATCGCGGAAGGCACAGGACCAGTATTCTTGCGGGATGCCCCGGTCCGCCCGCACCGCCAGCCTTCCTCTCCGTCTCGAGGCGTCCGACCGGCCGCTGCGTCACCGGATCGCCGACGCGGTCGTGGCCGAGCTGCGCGAGGGGCGGCTGCGCCCGGGCGACCCGCTGCCCTCGACGAGGGTGCTGGCAGCGGAGCTGGAGGTGTCCCGGGGACCGGTGGTCGCGGCATACGACGAGCTCGCGGCGGCCGGCTTCATCGAGACCCGGCCAGGCTCGGGTGCTGCCGTCGCGGCCCAGGCCGACCGGGCCGCCCGGGCCGGCGCCACCTCGTCGGTCGAGCCCATGGACCCGTGCTCCACCGACCCCGTCCCCACCTCGCGGTCGCGGCCGGCGCGACGCGAGACGCGGTTCGACCTGCGGCCGGGCCGACCCGACGTGGGCTTCCTCGACCAGGCCGCGTGGCGACGGGCCTGGCGCCAGGCCGCGTCCCGTCCGCCCACGACCGACATCAGCCACGGCCCCCACCACACCCGGCTGCGCGAGGTGCTGGCCGACCACATCCGGCGCAGCCGGGGCATCGCCGTCGCCCCGGACGACCTGCTCATCACGCCGGGGGTCAGCGCCACCCTCCAGGCCCTTCCGGCCGCCCTGGGCCTCGTCGGTCGCACCGTCGCGGTCGAGGACCCCGGATACGCCGAGGCGTGGACAGCGTTCTCCGACACCGGATCCCGCATCCGGCCGCTGCCGGTCGATGACGACGGACTCGACCCGTCAATGCTCAGACGTGGTGACGCGGCCGTCTACGTCACCCCGTCGCACCAGTACCCACTGGGCGCCCGCATGCCCGTTGCCCGGCGCACTGCGCTCCTCGAGTGGGCCAGGGCCTCGAACGCGCTCGTCCTCGAGGACGACTACGACGGCGAGTTCCGCTACGACGTCTCGCCCCTGCCGGCGCTGCGCTCGCTCGAGGGCGCCGACGACCACGTCCTCTACATCGGCACGGCCTCCAAGATCCTCGTGCCCACGCTGCGCGTGTCGTGGCTGGCGCCACCGACCCATCTGCGCGAGTCCATCCGGGTCGAGCTCGAGCGGCGCAGCCTGCTCGTCAACGAGATGACCGGAGAGGCGGTGGCCGAGTTCATCGCCAACGGCTCACTTGCCGCGCACCACGCGCGGGCTGCGCGGACGTATGCCGCCCGCCGTGCTCGGCTCGTCGCTGCCCTGGCCCGGCATCTGCCCGACCACCGCCTGAGCGGGGTCGACGCCGGCCTCCACCTCGTCCTGCTCCTGCCGGACGACGTCGACGACCACGAGGTCGCGATGACGCTGCTGCGCCACGGTGTGGCGGTCAACCCGCTCTCGGCCTACTGCGTGGAGTCGGTGCGCCGCGGACTCGTGATCGGGTATGCCGGCCTGCCTGAGTCCCTTGCCGACGCGGCGGTGCGTGCCCTTGCTCGCGGACTACCTGACGGCGTGGTGACGACCACTCCCTCGCCAGAGCACCAGTGAGCGTGGTCAGACCATCACGACCTGGTCGTCTCGAGACCAGCGCGGTGGTTCGGGCTCACCTTGCGGCCAGGGCATGTGACGTCGCGGCGATCGTGGCCGAGCCCACGACGCGGGTGCCCTCGTAGAGGACGACCGACTGACCCGGAGCGACCCCACGGATGCGCTCGTCGAGCCGCACGTGGACGACCTGCGGGTCGGCGGTGTCGACGCGCGCCCACCCCGGCACCTCGTCACCGTGCGCTCTCACCTGGGCCCCCACCCGGACCTCACCGACCGGAGCGTCCCCGCACCAGCGAGCGTGGTCGGCTGCGATGAGGTCGACCCCCAGCAGGTCCTGGGTCCCGATGAGCACCCGGTTGGTCGGAGCGTCGACGCCCACGACGTAGCGTGGCTCGGCGTCCAGCGAGGAGCGCTCCAGACCGAGACCGCGTCGCTGACCGACGGTGAAGCCGTAGGCGCCCCGGTGGGTGCCCACCACCGCACCGCTGGACGCGTCGACCATCTCGCCGGGCTGCTCGCCGAGCTGCCTGGTCAGCCAGCCCCGGGTGTCACCGTCGGGGATGAAGCAGATGTCGTAGGAGTCGGGCTTCTTGGCCACCGAGAAGCCGCGCGCCGCCGCCTCCTCACGGATCTGCGGCTTGGTCGTGTCACCGAGCGGGAAGAAGGCACGCGCCAGCTGCTCGTCGTCCAGCACCCCCAGGACGTAGGACTGGTCCTTGGCCGCGTCGACGGCACGGTGGAGCTCGCGCCGCACCACGCCGTCCCCGGCCGGCCGCTCGACGATCTGCGCGTAGTGCCCCGTCGCCACGGCGTCGAACCCCAGCGCCACCGCACGGTCGAGCAGCGCCGCGAACTTGATCGACTCGTTGCAGCGCAGGCACGGGTTGGGAGTGCGGCCCGCCTGGTACTCGGCCACGAAGTCGTCCATGACGTCGCGCTGGAACCGCTCTGCCATGTCCCAGACGTAGAAGGGGATGCCGAGCCGGTCGGCCACGCGCCGAGCGTCCCCGGCGTCCTCGATGGTGCAGCACCCACGGGCGGACTCCCGCAGCGTCGCAGCCGAACGAGACAGAGCGAGGTGCACACCGACCACCTCGTGCCCGGCGTCGAGCATCCGCGCGGCGGCGACGGCCGAGTCCACACCGCCGCTCATGGCGGCCACGACACGCATCAGGCCGCCCCGCTGGCACGTCGGGCCCGCTCGACGACGGCGGGCAGCGCCGCGAGGAAGGCGTCGATGTCGGCGTCGGTCGAGGTGTGCCCGAGCGAGAGGCGCAGTGCTCCGCGGGCCTCCGCCTCCGGATAGCCCATGGCGAGCAGCACGTGGCTCGGCTGCGGCACACCGGCCTGGCACGCCGACCCGGTCGAGCACTCCACGCCGGCGGCGTCGAGGAGGTAGAGCAGGGAGTCGCCCTCGCAGCCCGGGACGAGCAGGTGGGCGTTGCCGGGCAGCCGGTCGGTGGCATCGCCCTCGGTCCAGCACCCGCTCACGCTGATGCCGAGCCCGAGCCCGACCGCACCACCGATGAGGCGGTCCCGCAGCTCGGTGAGGCGCTTGGCCGCGACGTCACGTTCGGCGACCGCCTCCGTGAGGGCAACCGCGAACGCGCGTATGCCGGCTGCGTCGAGAGTGCCCGACCGCACCTGCCGCTCCTGGCCACCTCCGTGGGCGAGCGGCACGAGCCGGGCATCGCGCCGGGCGAGCAGCGCACCGACACCGACCGGTCCCCCGACCTTGTGGGCAGAGACGGTCATGAGGTCGGCGCCGCTCGCGGCGAAGTCGACGGGAAGCTGCCCGACCGCCTGCACGGCGTCGGTGTGGAACGGCACGCCGGCCTCGCGGGCGGCGGCGGCCAGCTCGGCCACGGGCTGCACCGTCCCGACCTCGTTGTTGGCCCACATGACGCTGGCGACCGCCACGTCGAGCGAGTCGCTGGCTCCACCCGCAGCAGCGAGCGCGCTGCGCAGGTCCTCGACCGAGATGTGCCCGCAGCGGTCCGGCTCCAGCCAGGTGACCTCTGCGTCGTGGTGCTTGACGAGGTGCTCCACCGGGTCGAGGACGGCGTGGTGCTCGATCCCGCCCACCACGAGCCGGCGGGCGCCCACGGAACGCACGCGGGCGGCATACGTGCCCTTGATGGCCAGGTTGTCCGCCTCGGTGCCACCGGACGTGAAGACGACCTCCGACGGTCGGGCACCGAGGGCACCGGCGATCTCCTCGCGCGACTCCTCGACGACGGCACGGGAGGCGCGACCGGAGGTGTGCAGCGAGGAGGCGTTGCCGCCGCGCTCGCTCTGCTCAACCCACGCAGCGCGAGCCGACGCCCGCATGGGGGTCGTCGCCGCATGGTCCAGGTACGCGCTCACCAGCCGATTCTACGTTCGCGACGTGGAGCCCACCGCCGCAGGAGCGACGACCTCACGGGGCGCACACCGCCACTACGCTGTCAGCAGCTTGACAGGAGGCACGATGGCGGAGACGACGCCGACGCTCTATGACTGGTGTGGCGGCCACGCCGCCCTGCTGCGGCTCACCCAGGTCTTCTACGACCGGGTGCTCGCCGACCCGGTCCTCGAGCCGGTGTTCCGGCACATGAGCCCCGGCCACCGGGAGCACGTGGCGCGGTGGCTCGGCGAGGTCTTCGGTGGACCGCCCGACTACACCGACCACCTCGGCGGCTACCCCGCCATGCTGCGTCACCACGTCGGCCTGGCCATCAGCGAGGAGCAACGTGCCCGGTGGGCCGGTCTCATCGCGGCGAGCGCCGACGAGGCCGGCCTGCCCGACGACCCGGAGTTCCGCTCGGCCTTCGTGGCCTACGTCGAGTGGGGAACCCGGATCGCGCTGGCCAACTCCGCCGCCGGCGCCGACCCACCCGAGAACCTCCCGGCACCGCGCTGGGGCTGGGGGGAGGCCCCGCCCTACCGCGGTTGACCTGCGGTGGATGCGCTCGATCGGCCCTGGCAAGAGCTCACCCCGCGAACCAGAGGTTCGCGGGGTGAGACCGTGGCGCGGCTGATGCGCAGGAGGCGTGCGGCGCGTCAGGCCTTGGCCTTCTTGACGGCCTCGGTCGCCTGCGGCAGGACGGTGAACAGGTCACCGACGACGCCGAAGTCGACGAGCTCGAAGATCGGCGCCTCCTCGTCCTTGTTGATCGCGATGATCGTCTTGGACGTCTGCATGCCGGCCCGGTGCTGGATCGCACCCGAGATGCCGGCCGCGACATAGAGCTGCGGCGAGACTGCCTTGCCGGTCTGGCCGACCTGGTTGCTGTGCGGGTACCAGCCGGCGTCGACGGCGGCGCGCGAGGCACCGACGGCAGCACCGAGGGAGTCGGCGAACTCCTCGACCGGACCGAAGTCACCCGCGGTGCCGCGACCGCCGGAGACGACGATCTTGGCCTCGGTGAGCTCCGGGCGACCGGTCGCCTCCTTGGGCTTGGACTCCGTGATCCTGGCGGCCTTGGCGGCGTCGGAGAGGGTGACCTCGACCTTCTCCAGGGTGCCCGCGGCGGGCGCCGGCTCGATGGCGACCGAGTTGGGCTTGACCGCGACGATGGCGGTGCCCTGGGTGATGGTCGACGTCACCGTGTAGGACCCGGCGAAGACCGACTGGGTCGTCTCGACGCCCTCGCCACCAGCGGTGACGTCGACGGCGTCGGTGATGACGCCCGACTCGGTGCGGATCGCGAGGCGGGCCGCGATCTCCTTGCCGGAGGCGTTGCTCGGGATGAGCACGGCGAGCGGAGAAGTCTTCTCGACGACCGCGGCGAGGATCTCGGCCTGCGGGGCGACGAGGTACTCGAGGGCGTCGGGGGCGTCGTAGACGTAGACCTTGTGCGCGCCGTACTTGGCGAGGGTGACCTGGGCGGTCTCGGCGCCGGGGCCGATGTAGACCGCGGACGGCTCACCGAGCCGGCGGGCGATGGTCAGCAGCTCGGCGGTCGCCTTGCGGATCTTGCCGCCGACGTGGTCGACGAGGACGAGAACTTCAGCCATGTCTGGTATCTCCTCAGAGGAACTTCTGCGCGGACAGGAACTCGGCGAGCTTGGTGCCGCCGTCGCCCTCGTCGGTGACGAGCTGGCCCTGCTCACGCGGCGGGCGCTTGGCGAACGAGGTCACCCTGGTCCACGCGGCATCGAGACCGACCCGGCCGGCGTCGAGCCCGAGGTCCTCGAGCGTCCACGTGTCGACCGGCTTCTTCTTCGCGGCCATGATCCCCTTGAAGGATGGGTAGCGCGGCTCGTTGATCTGGTCGGTGACCGACACCAGCGCCGGCAGCGACGACGTGATCGTCTCGGACGCGGCGTCACCGTCGCGGCGGATCGTCACGGACCCGTCCTCGAGGGTGAGCTCGGAGGCGTAGGTGACCTGCGGGAGGCCGAGTCGCTCGGCGACCATCGCCGGCACGACGCCCATGACACCGTCCGTCGACGACATGCCCATGAGCACGAGGTCGGGGTTGTCCCCACCAGAGGCCTTCCGGATCGCCTCGGCCAGGATGAGCGAGGTGGCGGCGGCGTCGGACCCGTGGATCGCCTCGTCACTGACGTGGACGGCCTTGTCGGCGCCCATCTGCAGAGCCTTCTTGATCGCGTCGAGGGCCTGCGCGGGACCGACGGTGACGACAGTGACCTGGCCCTCGCCAGCCTCGGCGAGCTTGAGCGCCTCCTCGACGGCGTACTCGTCGATCTCCGACAGGAGACCTTCGACGCCCTCGCGGTCAGTGGTGCTGTCGGCCTCGTGGAACGTGCGGTCGGACTGTGCGTCAGGCACGTACTTGACGCAGACGACGATGTTCATGCGTGCCTCGTCCTCATCTCTGGGTGACTCCGGTGGGGTGAAACGTTCACGACCGAGCGTATGCCGCGTGCTCGCCCTGCGGAGAATCCCCCGGGCGTGATCGTGGGCACAGAAAAGGTTGCCCGACCTCTCCGCCCCACTCCCGGCGATGGGTGAGAGACCATCGAAGGACCGCGCGTTGGACCGAGCGAGAGCTGCGACCACGAGGAGGAGTGCCAGTGTTCAAGGTGCTGCTGCTCGACCTCGACGGGGTCCTGAGGGTCTGGGACCCCGACCACACGGGCGCGGTCGAGCAGGCGCACGGTCTCCCGGCCGGGACCCTCGCGGTGGCGGCGTTCGCCCCGAACCGGCTCCACCCGGCCCTCACCGGTGTCGTCGACGACGGGGCGTGGCGCGCCTCAGTGGCCGAAGCGATCGCGGCGGAGCACGGTGAGGTGGCCCATGCCGCGGTGCACGACTGGATGAAGCCGACGGGCACGGTCGACCACGGCGTCCTCGAGATCGTGCGCCGCGCCCGCGCTGGGCTGCGGGTCGTGCTCTTCACCAACGCCACCAGCCGGCTCGAGGACGACCTCGCCCGACTGGGCCTCGCGGACGAGGTCGACGACGTGATGAGCAGCGCGAACATCGGGATGGCCAAGCCCGACCCCGACGTGTTCAGCCGGGTCGCCCTCCAGAACGGGATGATGTTCAGCGAGCTCGCCTTCATCGACGACTCGCCCGAGAACGTCGCGACGGCCGAGATCCTCGGGATCCGGTCACACCTCTACACCGACGTCGGGGGCCTTCGCTCGTTCGTCGACGAGCTCCTCGGGTCCTGACCTCTCACTCCCACTTCTTGCGAGTTTGACTCAGGCACGGGGGGCCTTCGGCCCGCTCGGCCTGAGTCAAACTCGCAACAAGTCGGTCGTTCAGGCGCCTTCGAAGGTGGCCTTGCCCGGTCCGTTCTCGATGAAGGACGCCATGCCGGTCGTGCGGTCCTTCGTGGCGAACAGGGACGCGAAGAGCATCCGCTCGATCTCGAGCCCGCTCTGCAGGTCGGTCTCGAGGCCGGAGTCGATGGCCTCCTTCGCGGCACGGATCGCGTAGGCCGGCCCACCGGCATACCGGCTCACCATCTTCTTCGCGGCCGCCAGCACCGCCTCCGAACCGCGCTCCCCCGGCTCGACGACCTCGTCGACGAGACCGATCGCGAGCGCCTCGTCGGCATCGACGAAGCGTCCCGTGAAGATGAGGTCCTTGGCCCTGGCCGGGCCGACGAGGCGGGCCAGGCGCTGACTGCCGCCGGCCCCGGGGATGAGCCCGAGAAGCACCTCGGGCTGACCGAGCTTGGCGCCCCTGGCCGCGATGCGGAAGTCGCAGGCGAGGGTGACCTCGCAGCCTCCACCGAGGGCGTAGCCGGTGATGGCCGCGACGGTGGGCTTGGGGATTCGCGCGAGGGCGCGGGTGAAGTCCTGGAACAGGTGGGAGTGGTCGACCATGTCGGTGTAGGACCAGTCCGCCATCTGCTTGATGTCGACCCCGGCAGCGAAGACCTTCTCGCCGCCGTAGACGACGACCGCGAAGACGTCCTTGCGCTCGGTCGCCTCGGCGGACGCGGCGATGATGCCGCGCTGCACCTCGGCGTCGAGGGCGTTCATCGGCGGCCGGTCGAGCCGGATGATGCCGATGCCGTCCTCGACCTCGAGGCGCACGACGTCGCTCATGTCAGCTGTCCTGGCTCGGCGCCGAGCCGTTGGGGCCTCGGCCGGGCTCATCGGAGCCCTCGGGGGCGTCGCTCGGCACCTCGCCCTGCGTCTGCCCGGGCTCGAGGCCCAGCGCGCGCTCGTGCCACAGCTGGACGCCCGAGAGGATGATCGAGGTGCTCACCTGGACGAGCGTGGCCACGTCCGCACCCTCGACGACGATGTGCTCGCTCGTCACGACGAGCGTGTTGTTGGCGACGCCGGTCTTGACGCAGTTGAGCGAGAGGTTGACCTCGTTGCACGTGGCCATGACCTTGTCCCGGTCGGCCGCGACCTCCTCGGGCAGGGTCCACTGCCCGAAGATGCGCATGACGGGCAGCTCGCCCTCGGTGACGCGGACGAAGATCGTCTGCTCGTTGGCCTGGTAGGCGACGTCGCCGTCGGTGTCGAGGTTGGGCTGGGCGCCCGCGTCGACGAGCACGTCGAGGACTCGGCCGCGCAGCGGGTGCTCGTTCGCAGGGGGCGGGAAGTTGGGGAGAGAAGTGGGATCACTCATGAGTCCACCTTGTCACGTGCGGTGTGCGACGCGCGCGGGTGGCGCCTGCTCGCGCCCAGTCCCTCCGGGCCTCAATAGGCTGCACGCCATGACGCCGCTGACGTCCGCCGCCACCGCCTCCTCCTTCCGGGCCCCCCGCGACCTCCCGCCCGCACCGGGCGTGACCCTCGTCGACGGCGGCATCGAGGTGAGCGTCTATGCAGGGCACGCCGACTCGGTCGAGCTGTGCCTCTTCGACGCGGGCGACAGCGAGGGCGTGACCGAGCGTCGGGTGCCCCTGGTCGACCATGCCTTCGGCTGGTGGTTCGGCTTCGTCCCCGACGTCGGTGTCGGCCAGCGCTACGGCTTCCGCGTCGGCGGCGCCTGGGACCCGGAGCAGGGGCTGCGGCACAACCCGGCCCAGCTGCTCATGGACCCCTATGCCCGCGCCATCGAGGGCGAGGTCCGCTGGGGACCCAGCGTCTACGGTCACGTCGTCGACGACCGCTCCTGGCGAGGCGACGGGTCCGCCCCCTCGGACTCGGACTCCGCCCCCGACATGCCGCGGTGCGTCGTCGTCGACGAGTCCTTCGACTGGGGTGATGACGCGCCGCCAGCGGTGACACGCAGCGAGACCGTGATCTACGAGACGCACGTCCGCAGCCTCACGATGCAGCTCCCGGGGGTGCCCGAGGACCTGCGAGGGACGTATGCCGGGATGGCCCACCCGGCGACGATCGA
This sequence comes from Knoellia sp. AC549, assembly GCF_979258975.1. NCBI lineage: Bacteria > Bacillati > Actinomycetota > Actinomycetes > Micrococcales > Intrasporangiaceae > Knoellia > Knoellia sp. AC549. The sequence goes on along the minus strand of NZ_OZ409890.1, from coordinate 2,898,758 downwards.
CCACCTCACCGGGCTCGGGATCACCGCGGTCGAGCTGCTGCCCGTGCACTCCTTCGCCTCCGAGCCGGCGCTGGTGCAGAAAGGGCTGGCCAACCACTGGGGCTACAACACGTTGGGCTTCTTCGCTCCTCACGCTCCGTATGCCGCGTCCCGGGACCCGCAGGGAGCCCTCGACGAGTTCAAGGGCATGGTCAAGCTCCTCCACGCGGCCGGGCTCGAGGTGCTGCTCGACGTCGTCTACAACCACACGGCCGAGCAGGACGGCACCGGAGCCACCCTCTCCTTCCGCGGGCTCGACAACCGCGCCTACTACCGGCTCGACGAACGCGGTCGCGACATCGACGTCACCGGGACCGGCAACACGCTCGACCTGCGTCACCCGGTGATGTGCCGCCTGGCCTTGGACTCGTTGCGCTACTGGGTGCAGGAGTGCCACGTCGACGGCTTCCGGTTCGACCTGGCGGTCGCCCTCGGCCGCGGGCGCACCGACGAGTTCGACCCCGACCACCCGTTCCTCGTCGGCCTGCGCACCGACCCGGTGCTGTCGCGCACCAAGCTCATCGTCGAGCCGTGGGACGTCGGGATGCACGGCTGGCGCACCGGCCAGTTCCCACCCCCGTTCTCGGAGTGGAACGACCGCTTCCGAGACTCGGTGCGTGACTTCTGGCTGGCCGACCACCGGCCCGAGGTCCCCGGCCAGGTGCCACACGGGGTGCAGGACCTCGCCACCCGCCTCGCCGGGTCGCGAGACCTCTTCGGCACGCGGGACCGCGGACCGACCGCGTCGGTGAACTTCGTGACGGCTCACGACGGGTTCACGCTCGCCGACCTCACGGCATACGACGAGAAGCACAACGAGGACAACGGCGAGGACAACAACGACGGCTCCAACGGCAACCACTCGTGGAACCACGGGGTCGAGGGGCCGACCGACGACGAGCAGGTGCAGACGCAGCGTCGGCGCTCGATGCGCAACCTCCTCGGGACCCTCCTGCTGTCCTCCGGCATCCCGATGATCAACGCCGGTGACGAGCTCGGTCGCAGCCAGAACGGCAACAACAACCCCTACAACCAGGACAACGCGACGACGTGGTTCGACTGGGAGCTCGCGCCCTGGCAGGACGACCTCCTCGCGACGACCCGGCACCTCCTCGCCATCCGCAGCGAGCACCCGGCACTGCGGCAGCGCACGTGGGCCCTCGGGCGCGAGGTGCACGAGGACGGCTCCATCGACCTCGCCTGGTATGCCGCCGACGGTGCGCCCATGCACGACTGGTCCTCCCCCGACAACAGGACCCTGCAGATGCTCGTCAACGGTGCCTGGCTCGGTCATGAGTCGGTCCTCGTCGTGCTCCACGGCGGGCAGCACGAGCAGCAGGTGAGGTTGCCGACGGCGCCGGGCCTCGCCCACTTCCGTCTCCTCTGGGACAGCCAGTGGGAGCGGCCGGAGGACGGTGCGCGGTCGGCCGCGGGCGACGACGTCACGCTCGCGCCGCTCAGCATGCGCGCGTATGCCGTGACCGACCCGACCTGAGGCGGGTTCGCCGGTGCCGTTCCGGCACCCTGTGGAAAACTCCTCGGCCGTCGTGGGCGATGTCCCTAGCGTTCGGGTATGCCGTCCTCGACCGACTTCGACCTCACCGTGCGGTGGCCCAAGCGCCGCCAGGGCGGGGTCGACGTCCGCATCTCGGCCCCGGACGGGTCGACCCTGGCCGACGTCCTGCCGCTGCTCAGCGACCTCCTCGACTGCACCCCGACCACGGTCTCGTGCGGCGGGATCACCGTCGAGCCCGCCGCGCGACTGGGCAGGCCACCCCTGGTGCACGGCGCCACGTTGGTCCTCGACGAGCCCGAGCGCTCTCCTGCAGGCGGGTCGGCGCCCATGGACCTCGCGGTCGTGGCCGGGCCGGACGCCGGTCGTCGTGTCCCGCTGAGCCCGGACGGGGTGGTCGTCGGGCGGTCCGCGGGCCTGGGCCTCAACCTCGCGGACGACCGGCTCAGTCGCCGACATGCGCGGATCAGCCTGTCGGACAACGGTTTTCGGGTCACCGACCTGTCCTCCACCAACGGCACCCGGTGCGGGGCCTCGCGCCTTGCCGACGGGGGCTCCGCCGACATCGACGGGTCCGAGCTCATCGCCATCGGCAACTCGTTGCTGCGTCTCGTGCGCGCCGGAGGCACCACGGCGTCGATGCTTCCACGGGGCGACGGGCGCGTCGTCGTCAACCGCTCGCCCCGGACCCGCCCACCAGAGCTGGCGACGACGATCACGGCCCCTGCGGCGCCGATCCCGCCGCGTCGAGGGCGCATCCCCTGGGTCGCGGCCGTGCTGCCCGTCCCCTTCGCCGGGATGCTCGCCGTCTTCTTCGGCCCACAGATGCTGGCGTTCGCCCTGCTGTCACCGCTCATGCTCGTCGGCAACGTCGTGGGCGACCGGTGGGGAGGCCGGCGGGACCACGCACGCGAGGTTGCCACCCACGAGGCCGAGCTGGCCGAGCGCCGCAGTGAGTTCGACGCCCTCCGGCGGCTCGAGCGCGAGCAGCGGTGGCGTGACCTGCCGGACCCGTCCACGGTGCTCGACATCGCGGTCGGTCCTCGCACCCGCCTCTGGGAACGACGACGTGGAGCGCCCGACTTCGGCCGGGTCCGGCTCGGTGTCGGCGAGCTCCCGACGAGGACCGGCTGGGCCACGGACAGCAACAGCCCCGTGGAGCATCCGGCACTGGCGGACCTTCCGGTCGAGGTCGACCTCGACGAGGTGGGCGGACTCGGCATCGCCGGGCCGCCCGCCGAGGTCGAGGCGATGATCCGCCACGTCCTGGGTCAGGTGGCAGCCCTGCACTCACCTCGAGACCTGCGGATCCTCGTGTGCTCCGAGGGCGGCACTGGCGGTGACGGTTCGCTCTCGTGGGCACGTTGGCTCCCGCACACCACGGCATACGGAGATCTGTCCACCTGCCTGGAGACGCTGCGAGAGCTCGTCAGTCGCCGAGAGGACGACCAACAGGGCGGGCGGCAAGCGCCGCGGGTGCTGCTCGCCCTTCCCCGGTGCGAGAGCGATCTCGCCCTGGGCGAGCTGGTCGACCTCCTCGAGCGCGGTCGCGAGCTCGGCGTGTGGTGCCTCGTGGGAGCGCGCACCGCCGGAGCCCTGCCGTCGTCGTCGCGCGCGGTCGTCGGCGTCGGTGCCAGCGGTGGCGCCGGCGCCGGGGGGCTCGGGGCGAGACTGGACGTCGACGGGGCCGAGCCGGTGGCCGCCTTCACCCCGGACCTCGTCGGATGGTGGTGGGGTGAGCGTCTCGGGCGCGGCCTAGCCGCACTGGTGGACGCCACGGGCGAAGGCGATGTTCTGCCCGGCTCGGTAGACCTTCTCGACGTGCTCCCGTGGCTCGACGGCGCTCCGACCCTCACTGCCACGGCACTGGACGGGCACTGGGCCATGGGCGACGGACGGCCGCGGGCCCGGTTGGGGCGGCTCGCGGGGAGCGAGTGGACGATCGACCTTGCCGCCGACGGCCCCCACCTGCTCGTCGGGGGGACGACCGGCTCGGGCAAGTCCGAGCTGCTCCGCACGCTGGTCACGTCCCTGGCGCTGGAGTGCTCACCCGAGGACATGACGTTCGTGCTCGTCGACTACAAGGGCGGATCCGCCTTCGGCGAGTGCGCCGACCTGCCGCACACGGTGGGTCTCGTGACCAACCTCGACGACGGCCTCGCGCACCGCGCGCTCGTCAGCCTCGGCGCCGAGATCACCCGTCGCGAGGCGTTGCTCGCGGCCTCGGGTGCGCGCGACTTCGACGACCACCGACGCCGGGCCGGGGGCCTCCCGCGGCTCGTCATCGTCATCGACGAGTTCCGGCTGCTCGCGGACGAGCTGCCCGACTTCGTCGACGGAGTGGTGTCGCTCGCCGCCGTCGGACGATCGCTGGGCGTCCACCTCGTCCTCGCCACGCAGCGCCCTGCAGGCGCCATCACGGCGGACATCCAGGCCAACGTCAACCTGCGGATCGCCATGCGCATGCGCGATGTCGCCGACTCCACCGATGTCGTCGGCGCCCCGGACGCTGCCCACCTCAGTCCTCACCTGCCGGGGCGAGGCTTCGCCCGCGGCGGTGACGGCGAGCTCCTCGAGTTCCAGGCAGCCCGCGTCGGCAACGGCACGGCCACGCCGACGACGCGGGTGAGCGTGCTCGACGCATCGGGTCTGCCGACCGGGCGGGACGTCACGTCGGTGGACGCTGCGGTCGACGCGTCGGCAGGTCGGGACCTGTCGGCGAGCTCGCCTGCCGAAGCGGACAGCCCCGGCCTGGCGACTCTCGCCGCGACGGCACGGCGGGCCGCCGCGCAGGCCGGGTCTGGTCGGCCGCACCGCCCGTGGCTGCCGCCACTGCCCGAGGTCCTTGGCAACGTGGGCATGGGGGTGCACTCGGTCGGGTTGCTGGACTCGCCAGCGCACCAACGTCAGGACGAGTTCGAGCACTCGGGCGGGCACGGCCACTGGCTCGTCGTCGGTGGGCCACGGTCGGGACGGACGGCGACCCTGCGGACGCTCCTCGCCTCGCACGTCGCACAGACCGGCAGCCCCACCCACGCCTATGTCATCGACACCAGCGGGGAGCTGGCCGACCTCGAGGCCCTTCCGCACGTCGGCGCCGTCGTTCGTGCCGACGACATCTCGCGCGTGCGGCGGCTCGTGGACAAGCTCCGTTCGCTGACGGATCGACCATCGACCCAGCACGGGGACGTGCCCACCATCCTGTTGCTCGTCGACGGCTGGGAACGGCTGGACTCCGACGAGACGCTCGCCATCGGTGGGCTGCGTGACGACCTGCAGGACCTCCTGCGCGCTGGTGGCAGTGCCCTGAGGGCGGTCGTCACCGGGGACCGGTCCGTCCTGTCGAGCCGGCTGAGCGCTGTGGTCTCGGAGACCTTCCTCCTGCCGTTCGCAGATCCATCCGAGGCGGCGTATGCCGGCCTCTCACGCCGGGACCTCCCGTCCAGTCGGGCGCCGGGTCGGGGGCTGCGGCTGCGTGATCGGGCCGAGGTGCAGTTCGCGCTGCGAGATCCTCTGGCGGAGGCGGCCCCTCGTGACGATCGCGCCGCGCCACCCTTCTCGCTGCCGCAGCTACCCGAGATCGTCGATCACGCCCTCCTGCTGGCCGGGCTGCCGGCTGGCTCCCCGGGCGACGAGAGCGGCACCACCGGCGGCGGGGCCGGGGGCAGTGGCAGGTCGAACTCCGACCGCGGCCGATCGTCGGCGCTGCCCGTGGGGCTGTCTGCCGAGACCGGCGGGGTGGCCACCCTGGACCCGGACGTCCACGGTCGGAGGATCCTGGTGGCAGGGCATGCACGGTCGGGTCGCTCCACCACGCTCGCAGCGATCGGCCGCTCTGCCGTCGCCTCGGGTCGGCCGGTCGCCGTCGTCGAGGGGCGCGGGGGCCAGGTCGGCCGCAGAGTCGCTGCCCACGTCACTGTCGACCCTTGGGACGACCGAGCCCTGGTCGAGGCGAAGCGTCGCCACCCGGACCTGGTCGTCCTCATCGACGACGCCGAACGTCTCGACGGGAGCCCCGTCGAGCCCGTGCTCAGCGAGATTCTCGCGCTCGTGGATCGCGACGGTGGCCTCGTCGTCGGCGCGACGACCCCCACAGCGGTCGCGACGGCGTTCCGTGGGATCGTCCATGCGGTTGCTCGGGAGCAGTCCGGCATCCTCCTCTGTCCACGCACGCCCAGCGACGGTGAGGCGTTCGCGATCCGGGCGCCGAGGGGGCTCACGTCGACACCGGGGCGAGCCCTCCTGATCAGTGGACGGCAGCACGAGGAGATCCAGGTGGCCCAGCCGCTACCCTCGGACCGCGTGCCTGCGTGAGGCGCCATGTCGGAACGGATTCGTCGCGCAGGTCGTTGCGCGAGGTGGAAGCCAGAGACGCCGCAGAGCGTGGACGCAGAAGTCCATTCCCCCGGAATCGCTGCAGAATTGGGACCCAGGGTCTAAACTAGAGGTTCGGACGTCTGTGTGTGTCTACGCCCGACTGGTTTGCAAGGACGCAACCCCCGGTTGGCCCTTGCTCACCCCTGCAAGCGGCCAGCACCACCTGAACTCCACGGACAAGGAGCACCACCCATGGATTGGCGCGACCGCGCTGCCTGCCTCGATGAGGATCCCGAGCTGTTCTTCCCCATTGGGAACACCGGCCCGGCGATCATGCAGATCGAGGAGGCCAAGGCTGTCTGCCGCCGTTGTGAAGTCGTTGACACCTGCCTCAAGTGGGCGTTGGAGTCCGGACAGGACGCTGGCGTCTGGGGCGGACTCTCCGAGGACGAACGGCGCGCACTCAAGCGCCGCAATGCCCGCGCACGCCGCGCAGGCTGACTCACAGCACGACACTCGACGGCCTCGCCATTGCGGCGAGGCCGTTCTTGTCTCTCCAGCATCGCCGACCACGTGCTGCTCAGGTGGTGGTGGTGCTGCGTGCTTCGTCGAGCATGCTGGCGAGGGCGTCGTCGAACTCGGCGTCGTGCAGCGCCTGTGAAAGCTCGCGGGTCCGCTCCTCCGCCATCCACTGGTCCACCCAGTGGGCGATGAGGTGTGCGGGCGGTTCGTGGGTCCAGGGGTCGGGTGGTCCGGTGTCGAGGCCGGTCCGTCCGACCGCGCCCGGCGCGTCCGGGCGGTTCTTCTTCGTGCGGGCGCGCCGGATCGCGGTCAGGCGTGCGGGCAGGTCCCGGTCGTAGGAGCCGGGCGTCAGCTCCCACGTCACCGACCGGCCGTGTTCGTCGGGTGGGTGCACCGTTGCGGTGAGGCGTTGGTCGTGAACCTGGGTGTGGTGCCGCTGACACAACAGCGCCGCGTTGGCCAGGTCCGAGGGGCCGCCGTCGACCCAATGGACCAGGTGGTGCGCCTTGGCCCACCCGGCCGGGACGTCACACCCCGGATAGGTGCACCCACCATCCCGAAGCCACAACGCGCGACGCTGAGCCCGGGTGAAGAGCCGCACCGCCCGGCCGAGGTCGAGGACCTCACCGTCGGCACCCAACACGACGGGGAGGACGTCGGCGTCGCAGGCGAGCTGCCGCACGACCGCCGGGGACAGCATCGTGGCCTGCGCCCGGGACACCATCACCCGCCCACACCCCGACCCAGCACCCGTACCCGTCATCGAGCCCGCAGAGGCGGTAGCAGTGCCGGCGTCGGCGTCGGTGTTGGTGTCGTCGCTGTCAGGGTCGTCGCTGCCCTCGCAGCCTTGGGTTCCGAGCCTGTCGAGCAGGTCCTGCAACGTCATCCTCACGTGCAACGTCGTCGACGCCGCACCAGGAGTGGTGTTCGCGGCGTCCTCGCCCGCGACCCGGCCGCAGACCGCGGCCAACGCTTCCGCGCGGCGTTGCTCGGCCGGACGGGTGTCCCGCTCTCCGGTGACGTCGTTGGGCGCGGGCTGGGACAGCGGCCCGATCGCCGCCTCCAACGTCGCCGCCTGTGCTGGGGTCAACCCCAACCGGTACTCCGTGATCTCCGCGTCGTTGACCCGTGGTGAGGTCAGGTACGCCGCCTTCCGCAACCTGACCTGCGCATCATCGAGCTCGCCCTCGACCCCGAACATCGCCAACAGGTGCGGCCGCAACCGCCGAGCCTCCGCGCACCCCCACCGCACCCCATGGTCCAGGACCGCGCCCGCCACCGTCGGCACCGCACCCGGGCGCAGGTGGTCGGACAGCTTGGCCATCTCCTTCAACGCCGTCAACGCCAACCCCGCACCCACCTCACCGGTGACCACCCGAGCCCACACCACCCCCTCAGCCCGCTCCGGGTCCGCGTACGCCCCCGCCCCCGGACCGGCCGTGGACCAGAGCCCGCCCGGGACCGAGCACGCCACGTCCTGCGCGAGCTGCGCCACCTGCCCCGCGCCCCCCTGCTGCAACGACGGTGCGTGCTCGCGCACCCAGGAGTGCACCGACCCCACCCCACGCCGGGCCGAGGTGAACTCCCCCCGGTGCGCCGCCTCCGCGACCACCCGCACCTGACCCGCCCCCGCCCGAGCCTTCACGTCATCCAACAACCCCATGAACTCCGCCAGCTCGGGACCGGTCAACCGAGCCAGCACCTCCCCCAACGGACCCGCCCCCGCAGCATCCGAAGCCAGCACCTCGCGAGCACCCTCCAACACCGCACGCAGCCGCGCGATGTCGTCCCCGGGTGCCTCGTTCATACCCACCATTATCCTCGAACAAGTGTTCGTATGTCAAGTTTCGAGGCCACAAGGATGGGGTGAATTCGCCACTGGCACAGTCGATTCGCGGGGACGCGCTTAGCGTCGGCCGACCCGAAACCCTCGGCTGGCGCGACGCTACTCAGGACCTGTGACAAGCGTCGGATGGTCGTCAAGGTGAGCCGGGCGGGCGGACGGAGTCACATAGGGCGATGCGCGCGTTTGCGACGAAGGAGCAACTGAGCGCGCGTCGCCCTATGTGACGGAGGGTCGCCCTCTGTGACAGAGGTTCGCCATGGGTGACGGAGGTTCGCCATGGGTGACGGAGGTGAGCAGGATGACGAGCGCGAGCGGACGGCATACGCCGGGGTTGGTGCCCTAGTGACGGGTGAGCGGGCGCAACCGGGCCGTGAACTCGACCCGCGTGCCCTGAGGAGACACCGACTCCCAGCGGATCTTGCCCTGCAGGTCCTGGACCAGCGACGTGACGATGCGCGTCCCGAGTCCGGCCAGCACCGGACGGAAGCCGGCCGGCAAGCCGGTGCCGTCGTCCGTGATCGTGACGGTGAGGCCCTCGACCCCGGGCTCCACCTCGGCCCGGTCCACCTCGATCGAGATCGAGCCACCGCGTGATGCCAGCCCGTGCTCCACGGCGTTCTGGACCAGCTCCGAGACGATCATCGCCAGTGAGGTCGCATCCTCGGCGCGCATCCTCCCGAAGGAGCCACGCACGGTCGAGTCCACCCGATGTTCGGTCACCGCGATGTCGACGACCGCCCGCAGGCCCCGCACCGCGATCTCGTCGAAGTCGACCGTCTCGTCGATTCCCTGGCTGAGCGTCTCGTGGACGAGGGCGATGGTCCCGACCCGCCGCACGGCCTCGTCGAGGGCGTTGCGCGCGCCCTGGTCGGGGACCCGTCGGGACTGCAGCCGCAGCAGCGCCGCCACGGTCTGGAGGTTGTTCTTGACCCGGTGGTGGATCTCGCGGATCGTCGCGTCCTTGGTGATGAGCTCCTGCTCCCGCCGACGCAGCTCCGAGACGTCGCGCAGGAGCAGCATCGCGCCGTCACGGCTGCCGCCCGCCGTCAGTGGAATCGCGCGCAGCGTGACACTGGCCGACTGGGTCGAGACCTCCGTCCACCAGGGGGCGCGGCCGGTGATGACGACGGCCAGGGACTCGTCGACCCCCGAGCCGGAGGCCTGCAGCAGCTCCGTGACCACCGTGGCCAGGACCTCGCCGATCACGTCACCGCGGTGACCGAGCCTATGGATGGCACTGATGGCGTTGGGGCTGGCATAGAGCACGGACCCGTCGACGTCGAGGTGGACCACGCCGTCCCCCACGCGCGGCGCCCCACGACGGGCACCGGTGGGCGCCGCGGTGCTCGGGAACTCCCCTGTCGCGATCATCCGCGTCAAGGCGTCCGCGAGCAGCCGATAGGTCAGCTCCAGCCTGCTGGGGGTGCGTCCCGACACGACGTTGGTGTGCCGGGTGATGACCGCGAGCGACCGCCCCTGGGTGACGACGGGGATCGCCTGCTCACGCACGGCCATCTCCCCCTGACGTTCGGGTTCGCGGGCGTCGACGATCCGCCGGTATCGGTAGGCCTCGTCGAGGATGGGGTCGCGCCCGCGCCCCGAGGTCCGCCCGACGACGTCGTCGTAGAAGACCATCGGCCCGGTGTTGGGTCGCACGTGCGCGACGGCCCGCCACCCCTCCAGCCCTGACGGAACCCAGAGGACGAGATCGGCGAAGGAGAGGTCGGCGATGAGCTGCCAGTCGCCGACCACGAGGTGGACCCACTCGATCTCGTGGTCCTCCATGGTCGTCGAGGCCCGCAGGGATTCGGCGAGGGTGCTCACGAGCCGAGCCTAGGTCCTGACGTGGTCACGTCCCCGAGCGGACCATGGACCGAAGGGCGCGCAGCGCGACCGACAGAGCAGCGATGTTGGGCTTCTCGAGCGAACGTATGCCGGTCAGCTGGCTCGCTCCGCGCGCCACCCCGTCCGCGTTGGCCCGGCTCCAGGCCTCGATGCGTTCCTCTGCGGTGACGACGCCGTCCCCGTCGAGGTCCTCCTCGAACTCGAAAGCGCTGCGGGTGAACGCCTCCAGCACGCCATAGAGGTCGTCACGCAGCGCGCCACGGGCCAGGGCGTCCCACCGGTCGTCACGTGGCAGGCCCGCCACCCGGGTGAGCATGCCGTCGATGCCGAACCGCTCGGACATGCGGAAGTAGACCTCCGCCACGTCGCGGCTCGTGCGACCGAGGTCGGTCGCGATGTCGACGACGTCGAGGAGCGAGTAGCAGTCGAGCAGCGTGGCCGCCCGCCTGGCGAGCCCGGTGGGCACCCCGGCCTCCTCCCATCGCGCCGACTGGGCGACGACCCGCTCACGCTCGGTCCCCTGCAGGAGCTCCGGGATCCGCGGGGCCAGCTCGGCGACGACCGGCGCGAATCGCTCGACCTCGGTGGTGATGTCGAGCCGCGAGGGCCGGGCCGCGAGCAGCCATCGCACCGCACGGTCGAGGAGCCGCCGGAACTCGAGATAGAGCTCGGTCTGGACCGCGGTCGGCAGGACGTTGTCGAGGGCCTCGACGGCCTCGACGTGACCGCGCAGGTCGAAGACCTCACGGCAGACGATGAAGGCGCGAGCCACCTGCTCCGGACTCCCTGCCGCCTCCTCCTGCGCGCGGAACGCGAAGGTGATGCCACCACGGTTGACCATCGAGTTGACGACCGAGTTCGTGACGATCTCACGCCGCAGCGGGTGCTCACCGAGCTCCGCGGCATACGTCTCCCGCAGTGCTGCCGGGAAGTACTCGGCGAGCGTCGCCTGGAAGTAGGGGTCGTCAGGCAGGTCGCTGACGAGGATGTCCTTCTTGAGGGCGAGCTTGGCGTAGGCGACGAGCACCGCGAACTCCGGCGACTTCAGCCCGATGCGCTCTGAGGCACGCTTCTCGATCTCGGCGTCCGTCGGCAGGAACTCCAGGGCACGGTCGAGCTCGCCGCGCCCCTCGAGCCACCCCATGAGGCGCATGTGCACCGGAACCATCGAGAGCTCCTGCGCCCGGGCGTTGCCGAGGAGGACGTTCTGCTCGTAGTTGTCGCGCAGCACGTGGTCGGCCACGTCGTCGGTCATGGAGGCGAGCAGGACGTTGCGCTCCTCCGTCGTGAGGTCCCCGCGTCGCACGACGTCGCCCAGGAGGATCTTGATGTTGACCTCGTGGTCGGAGGTGTCGACCCCGGCGCTGTTGTCGATCGCGTCGGTGTTGACGCGCACGCCCGCGAGGGCCGCCTCGATGCGCCCCAGCTGTGAGAGCCCGAGGTTGCCACCCTCGCCCACGACCTTGACCCGCAGCTCGTTCCCGTTGACGCGGATCGCGTCGTTGGCCCGGTCGCCGATCTCGAGGTGGGTCTCGCTCGACGCCTTGACGTAGGTGCCGATGCCGCCGTTCCAGAAGAGGTCGACCGGAGCGAGCACGATCGCGTGGATGAGCTCGGTCGGCGTCATCGTCGTGGCGTCGTCGGGCAGGCCCAGTGCCTCGCGGATCTCCGGCGTGACCGCGATGGACTTGAGCGAGCGCGGGAAGACACCACCACCGGCCGAGATGAGCGAGCGGTCGTAGTCGTCCCAGGACGAGCGCGGCAGCTCGAACAGTCGCTTCCGCTCCTGGAACGACTGTGCCGCAACCGGGTTGGGGTCGATGAAGACGTGACGGTGGTCAAAGGCCGCGACGAGCCGGATGTGCTCGGACAGGAGCATGCCGTTGCCGAACACGTCGCCGCTCATGTCGCCGACGCCGACGACGGTGAAGTCCTCGGACTGGCTGTCGACACCCATCTCGCGGAAGTGTCGCTTGACCGACTCCCACGCGCCGCGAGCGGTGATGCCCATGGCCTTGTGGTCGTAGCCGGCGGAGCCACCCGACGCGAAGGCGTCGTCGAGCCAGAAGCCGTAGGACTGGGCGACGCCGTTGGCGATGTCGGAGAACGTGGCCGTGCCCTTGTCCGCAGCGACGACGAGGTAGGGGTCGTCGCCGTCGTGCCGAACGACCCGCTCGGGCGCCTCGATCTCGGTGCCGGCCCGGTTGTCGGTGAGGTCGAGCAGACCGGAGATGAAGGTGCGGTAGGCCGACTGCCCCTCCTCGAGCCACTTCTCGCGCGAGAGTGCCGGGTCGGGGAGCTGCTTGGCATAGAAGCCACCCTTGGAGCCGGTCGGCACGATGACGGCGTTCTTGACCATCTGCGCCTTGACCAGTCCGAGGATCTCGGTGCGGAAGTCCTCGCGCCGGTCGCTCCATCGCAGCCCACCACGGGCCACGGAGCCGAACCGCAGGTGAACGCCTTCGACCTGGGGGCTGTAGACCCAGATCTCGTATGCCGGCCGCGGAGCAGGGAGGTCGGGGATCGCCTGGGGATTGAGCTTGAGCGAGACGTAGGGCTTGGCCCCGGCCTCGCCGTCGCTGGTGTCGTCGGCGTCCCCGACGGCCTGGAAGAAGTTGGTGCGCAGGGTGGCTTGCATCACCGCGAGGAAGGAGCGGATGATGCGGTCCTCGTCGAGCGAGCTCACCTCGTCGAGGGCGCTGGTGATGCGCTCGGCGATCTCCTGCTCGGCCTCCGCGCGCTCCGGTGTCGCGACACCCCCGAAGCGGTCCGGGTCGAACCGCGCCTCGAAGAACTCCACGAGGTCGGTGGCGATGGCCGGGTTGGAGACGAGCGCGTCCTCGAAGTAGGACTGGCTGAACGTCGCCTGCGTCTGGCGGAGGTACTTGGCGACCGTGCGCAGGATGACGACCTGGCGCCAGGTCAGCCGGGCGGCCAGGACGAGCTGGTTGAAGCCGTCGGACTCGGCGCGCCCGTCCCACACGGCGAGCACCGCGCTCTCGAAGAGGTCGCGCAGGTCCTCGTGGGTGACGCCGCCCCAGATCTTGGGGTCGCTCACGCGCAGCCCGAAGTCGTAGACGTGGAGTGGTGCGCGATCGGAGCGAGTCACCTCATAGGGCTGCTCGTCGACGACCTCGACCCCCATGTCGGTGAAGATCGGGAGGATGTCGGTGAGGGAGAGCGGGTCGATGCGGAACAGCTTGAAGCGGCGCAGGTTCTCGGCCGAGTCCGACGGGCGGTAGAGCGCGACGCTCGTGCCCTGCCCGTCGCCGAGCCGGTCGAGGTGGTGGAGGTCGGCCACCCCCTGGACCACCGAGAACGTCTCCTCGTAGGCGGTGGGGAACCCGCGACCGAACTTGTCGAGGAGGCGGTCACCCTCGACCTCGCCGAGCCGGTCGCGCAGGCCGTCACCGAGGCGGTCCGCCCAGTTGCGGCTGACCTCGACGAGCCGGCGCTCGAGGTCGGCGCGCTGCGCCTCGTCGAGGGACTGGATGCGCTCGCCGACTGGAACCCGGACGACGAACTGCAGTCTGGAGAGGGCGCGTTCACTCACCCTGGCCGTGAACTCGACGCTCTCACCGCCGAAGGCCTCCTTGAGGATCGAGGCCATGCGCGTGCGCACGCCCGTGTTGTAGCGGTCGCGCGGAATGTAGACCTGGCACGACACGAACCGACCGAAGTCGTCCTCGCGCAGGAAGAGCTTGGTCCGACGCCGTTCCTGGAGCTGGGTGACGGCCATGGCCGTCTCGAAGAGCTGGTCCGGCGTGGCCTGGATGAGCTCGTCCCGCGGATAGGTCTCAAGGACCTCCACGAGGTCCTTGCCGGTGTGCGAGTCGGCCGCCAGTCCGGATCGTTCGAGCACCGCGGCGACCTTCTCGGCGACGACGGGCAGCCGGAGGACGGACTCGGTGTAGGCCGTGGAGGCATAGAGCCCGAGGAAGCGCTTCTCGCCGAGCGTCTGTCCGTCCGCGGAGTAGGTGCGCACCCCGACATAGTCGAGGTATGCCGGACGGTGCACCGTCGAGCGCGAGTTCGCCTTGGTGAGGACGAGGACCCCTCGCTCGCGAGCCTTGGCGCTGGACTGGGGCGACAGCGGGATGAGCCGCTTGTCGGCGGGCGGGTCCTGCTGCAGCATGCCCAGGCCGGTACCACCGAGCGGGCGGATGACGTCGCCCTCGTCGGTGGCCTCGAGCGCGTACTCCCGGTAGCCGAGGAAGGTGAAGTGGTTGTCGGCCATCCAACGCAGGAACGCCACGGCCTGCGAGACCTCGCCCGGGTCGACTCCCCTGGGTGGCGCCCCCTCGAGCTCGGCGGCGATGACGAGGCACCGGGTGCGCATCGCGGGCCAGTCCTCCACTGCCTCACGCACGTCGCCGAGCACGTTCTCGAGGATCGCCTGGAGCTGCTCGCGGGCGGCCCCGTTGCTCTCGCGGTCGATCGTGAGCAGGATCCATGACTCCGAGAGGACGTCGGGGTCGCCGTCCCCGGCCGTGGCGCAGTCCTCGTCACAGGTCTCGAGCAGCCGCCCGGACTCGTCGCGGCGCACGCGCAGCTGCGGGTGGACCACGAGGTGGATGTCGATGTCGCGCTGGACCAGGGCCGAGGTGACGGAGTCGACGAGGAAGGGCATGTCATCGGTGACGACCTGGATGACCGTGCGGGCGCTCGACCAGCCATCGGTGTCGGTCGTGGGGTTGAAGACCCGGACCGCTGCCCTGCCGGGGACACGGGTCTGGGCGATCTCGAGGTGGGACTTGACCGCCCCTGCCAGCGTCTGCGCAGGTCGCGCGCTGAGCTCCTCGTCCGGCACGTGGCGGTAGTAGCGACTAACGACGACGGGCCCGTCCGGGCGGTCATCGAGGTCGGCGAACGCCGCGATGATGGCGTCGAGCGTGGTCGATCGGGGCTGGACCGATGACTCCGTCATGGTGCGCTGCAGATCCTTTGGTTGCGGCCTCGCCGATGGCGCCGGCGGGACACGTCTCTGTGTCCGAGACCGAGACTACTCACCCCGGTGGGGCTGTGGATGAGGGGCCGGGAGAGTGGCTCCTGAGCACTAGAGTGACGTGGTGCGCAGGCCCGTCGACTCCCCAGCACTCACTGAGGTGAGCGGCGTTCTCGAGGGCCTGTCGGAGACCGCCGCTGACGTCGAGGAGCGCCTGCTGTCCTGCCTCGTCGTCATGGGTGAGCCCGACGCACAGCACACCGTCGACGCATGGGTGGACCAGCTCGTGGACCTCCTCCGGGCGGTCGACGACATCACCGGTCAGCACCGGTCGACGCTGTCCCGGGTCACGACGCGGCTCGCCGACCAGCACTCCGCCGAGTCCCGGGAACCCTCGCTCCCCGTGGAGCAGACGTGAGGAGCTCGGTGCCCGGCGACCCGGGGTCCCTCGCAGCGGCCGGCACGGCCGCCCGTCAGTCAGCGCGCGACCTGGCCCGGGCGAGCGCAAGCGGCACGACGGCATACCTGTCCCTCAAGGACGTCTGGGGCACGTCGACGTCGGTGCGCACCCGCAAGGAGGGGCAACGGTCCATGGCGGCCCTCGCCGAGGCCGGCCGTCAGGCCGACGTCGTGGGCACTGCACTGCAGGGGTATGCCGCGGAGCTGAGTGCGTTGCAGGCTCGCGCTCGCCGGGTGGTCGACGCCGCAGACCTGGCCGGCCTGGTCATCGAGAACGGACAGGTGCGTCTCGGGTGGGGGGTGACGGGCGAGGCCGACCTGGAGGCGACCATCGACCGCTCGGCCCTGGTGGGCACGCTGCAGGCGGAGCTCGACGGGCTGGGGGCGCAGCACCGGCGTCGCCGCGACCGGCTGCTGGCGGAGCTGGCCACCTCGACGCGTGAGCTCGACGAGATCGCGACCGACCTCCGCCTTCGCTGAGGGGCGGCCGGTGAGAGGATCGGGATCCGCCACATGAGGAGACCCAGGTGAAGTTCACCCATCGAGCCGAGTACCCCGCCAGCGTCGACGAGGTCTGGGAAGTCATGAGCTCTGCGGACTTCCAGAACGCCAAGTGCGAGGCGACGACGACCGGTGACTGGACGTCGCACGTGTCGACGACGGCCGACACGACGAGGATCACGAGCGAGCGCGTCCTGCCGACCGATGACCTCCCCGACATCGCCAAGACCTTCGTGGGGCCGACACTCACGATCGCCGAGCTGCAGGAGTGGGGACCCCGCGCCGCTGACGGCAGTCGGACCGCCGACCTCCAGGTGCAGATCAAGGGTGCCCCGATGACCCTCAAAGGGACGGTCCGCTTGTCCCCCACCGCTTCTGGCAGCGTTCAGCTGATCGATGGCGACCTTCGGGTGAGCGTGCCGCTCATCGGCGGCAAGCTCGAGAGGGCGGCCTCGGACCCGCTGGCGCTGGCGGCGAGGACCGAGACCGACCTCCTCCGCCAGCGCGTCAGCTGAGCCTCAGCCCATGTGCGGGTAGGGGTGGGCCTTCGGCGGCACGAACGTCTCCTTGATGGAGCGCGGGCTCGTCCAGCGCAGGAGGTTCTGCGCCGAGCCGGCCTTGTCGTTGGTGCCGGACGCGCGCCCGCCACCGAACGGCTGCTGGCCCACGACCGCGCCCGTGGGCTTGTCGTTGACATAGAAGTTGCCGGCGGCGAACCGCAGGCGGTGTGACGCCTTGGCCACGGCCGCGCGGTCCTGTGCGATGACCGAGCCGGTCAGGGCGTAGGCCGAGGCGCTGTCGATGATGTCCATGACCTTGTCGAACTGGCGGTCCGGGTAGACGTGGACCGAGAGCAGCGGGCCGAAGTACTCGGTCGTGAAGATCTCGTCGTGCGGGTCCTCGCCGACCATGATCGTCGGTCGGACGAAGTAGCCCTCGGAGTCGTCATAGGTCCCGCCGGCGACGACGTCGATGCCGCTCGTCGCCTTGGCCCGGTCGATCGCAGCCTTGTGCTTGGCGAACGCACGGTCGTCGATGACGGCGCCCATGAAGTTGGACAGGTCGGTCACGTTGCCGACGGTGAGACCCTCGGTCAGGCCGACCAGGTCGTTCTTGATGACCTTCCAGACGCTGCGCGGGATGAACGCGCGCGAGGCCGCCGAGCACTTCTGGCCCTGGTACTCGAACGCGCCGCGGATCATGGCCGTGCGGACGACGTCGGGGTCGGCGCTCGGGTGGGCCAGGATGAAGTCCTTGCCGCCGGTCTCACCGACGATGCGCGGGTAGTGGCGGTAGGTCGTGAGGTTGGACCCGATCTCCTGCCATAGCTGCTGGAAGACCCGGGTCGAGCCGGTGAAGTGCAGCCCGGCGAACTCGGGGTGCTTGAGGACGACGTCCGAGACCTCGGTGCCGTGACCGGTCACGAGGTTGATGACGCCCGGCGGCATACCGGCCTCCTCGAGGACCTCGAGGACGAACTGCGCCGCGAGCGCCTGGGTGTGCGACGCCTTCCAGACGACGGTGTTGCCCATGAGCGCCGGTGCAGTCGGGAGGTTGCCGGCGATGGCGGTGAAGTTGAACGGAGTGATGGCATAGACGAAGCCCTCGAGCGAGCGGTAGTCCGTGCGGTTCCAGATGCCGGGCGCGTTGGCCGGGGGCTGCTCCTGGAGGATCTGACGGGCGAAGTGCACGTTGTAGCGCCAGAAGTCGATGAGCTCGCAGGCCGCGTCGATCTCTGCCTGGTATGCCGTCTTGCTCTGTCCCAGCATCGTCGCGGCGTTGACCTTGGCTCGCCAAGGGCCGGCCAGGAGGTCGGCGGCCTTGAGCAGGATCGAGGCGCGGTCGTCGAACGACATGTCGCGCCACGCGGGGGCTGCGGCCTGGGCGGCGTCGACGGCGGCTCGCGCGTCAGCCTTGGTGGCGTCGCGGATCGTGCCGAGGACCTGTGCGTGGGCGTGCGGCTGGACGACCTTGATCCTCTTGCCGTTGCCCTCGACCCGCTTGCCGCCGATGGTGTGCGGCAGGTCCCACGTGGTGCCGCCGACCTCGGCGAGCGCGATCTCCAGAGCAGCGCGCTCCGGGCTGCCGGGGGCGTAGTCGCGGACCGGCTCGTTGGTCGGGGCGGGGACCTGGGTCACAGCGTCCATCGGTGGTTTCCTCGATTCCATGGGTGTCTGGGGCCTTCCCATGGTCGCACGCTGCACCCCGCGCGACGTGCCCCCTCCCGGCCGCTGAGGTCTGCGCCGATGGCTGCTCCAGCGACCACCAGCGCAGACGGTGCGAACGTCGGGGCGGTCAGCTGCCGAGGAGGGCGATGACGTCGTCGAGCTCGGTGACGTCGTACCAGAGCAGGTCCGAGACGTCGCCGCCCGGCTCCTCGTCGATGTGGAACGAGGCGATGCGCGGGAGGGCGATCACCGTGTCGAGCTCCACGACGGTGTCATCGCTCGCTCCGTGATGGACCACGGCGGCGTCGACGTCGGCCGAGGCGATAACCCGCCGACCACCGTCGGGTGCACGGTCGGCAGCGTCGGCTGCGGCAGCCGACCACGCGGCATACTCACGCTCCTCGTCGTCGTTGCCGAGGCCGGGACGTGCCGGGGGCGTGAGGGCTGCGTGGGCTGCGACGGGAGCGGGTCCGACCTCACCGTTGCGGCGCAAAGCCGCGAGCGAGGCAGGGTCGAGCGGGACGTAGACGCGGACGAGGGGCACGACGGTTCCTTTCAGCGAGCCCTGGAGCGAGGGGCCTCGAGCAGCTCCTGGAGGGCGTCGACGATCGACTGGCCGAGCACGTCGACGTCGGGGAGGGCATCTCGATCGGCGTAGAGCCCGTAGTAGACGCCGCCGTCGTAGGACGTGACCCCGATCGACAACGCCTTGGACTGCCCGAGCGGCATGACCGGGTAGGTCGAGGCCATCTGGGCCCCCGCCACGAAGAGGGGGTGCTGCGGGCCGGGCACGTTGGTGACGGCGACGTTGTAGAGGCGGCGCGACATGGCACCACCGAGACGTGCGGCGAGGGTGTGCATCGTCGGCGGCGCGAATCCCCCGAGCCCGGAGAGGGTGTCGGCGTCGACCGCCCGACCGGCCTCCATCTGCTGGCGCATCGCGAAGGCGATCTGGTGCAGGCGCATGGAGGCGCCCGGCTCACCCACGGGCAGGTCGACGAAGCAGGCGGCGAGCTGGCGGCCGGGCGAGAGCTCGCTGTCGTCGCCGTGCACGCTCACGGGAACCATCGCGCGCACGGTCGTCCCGCCGTGCACGCTCTCGCCGCGCGTCATGAGCCAGGTGCGGAAGGCGCCGGTGACCGTGGCGAGCACGACGTCGTTGATCGTGACGTCGTCGGCGAAGGCACCCTTGGTGAGGCGGGACCGGATCTTCTTGTGGTCGTCGAGGTCGGTGCCGACCATGACGAAACGGCGGGAGCGCCCCACGGTGGCGTTGAGCGGTGACGTGGGGGCGGGGCTTGCCGAGGCGCGGGCCAGGGTCGAGACCACCGCCCCTGCTGCGCCGAGGAGGCGACCGGTCGTGGCCTTGACGTCGGTGATGCCCGACTGGACCGTGTCGACCACCTGGCTCGGAGTGCGCACGGAGTCGGCGAGCGCACTCACGACGAGCTCGGTCAGGGAGGGTTCGCGGCTGGGACGCCACGTGTCGTCGATGCTCTCGGAGCTGGGCGTGTCGGAGTCCTCGAGGATGAGGTGGGCGATGTCGACCGCGTGGACACCATCGACCAGCGCCTGATGGGTCTTGGTGATGATGGCGAACCGGTCGTCGGCGAGGCCCTCGACGAGGTAGACCTCCCACAACGGACGGCTGCGGTCGAGCGGACGCGGCTGGATGCGGGCGATGAGCTCCTCGAGCTGCTCGTCACCGCCGGGTCGGGGCAGGGCGGAGCGCCGCACGTGGTAGGTCACGTCGAAGCGCTCGTCGTCGACCCACACCGGGTTGGCGATGCGGCCGGGCACGGAGCGCACCCGCTGGCGGTATCGCGGGACGTAGGCGATGCGCCGCTCGATGATGCCGACGAGCCGGTCGTAGTCGAACCCCTCCGGGGGCGCATCGAAGACCATCACCGAACCGGTGTGCATCGGAGTGGCCGCTTCCTCGAGCGCGAGGAAGCTGCTGTCGAGGGGGCTCAGACGGTCGGACACGGCCCCATGCTCGCAGATCGCATCGCGCGACCCGGCCGAACTCTCACCCGGGCCGACGTGTTCCTCGTCCGAACCGGGTGCGTGCCCTGGCCCGGCCCACCCGGGTCTCGGCCGCCGGGGCGAGGTCGGGACGCACGACGTCGACGATGCGCGCCACTGCCCGGGTCACCGGCGCGGTCGGCGCGGACTCGACGAGGCTGCGGCCGGCAAGCAGGGCCGCGTCGCACTCGTCGGGAGCCCACGGCACGAAGATCGGCTCCTCGAGTCCGGCGAACCGGCCGAGCACGTCGCTGATCGCCCGCTCGGGCCGCGCTCCGGCAGCGGAGGCCCGCACCTTGTTGACGACGATGACCGGCGGGGGTGAGGGCACGACGCCGACGTCCTGCACGGCCCTGACGAGCCGCTGCAGACCGATGGGGTCGGCGCCACCGACGACGACGAGGCTGTCGCTGGTCTCCAGCGCGGTGAGCGTGGTCGCGTTGCGGCGCGGAGCGGCCGTGTCGTAGCTCAGCTCCTCGTCGTCCTCGATGGAGAACCCGCAGTCGACGACGACGTGGTCGACGAGACCGCGCGACTTCTCGAGGACGTCCTCGACCGCCGCGGCTCGCAGCTCGGGCCACCTCTCGGGCTTGGGTATGCCGGTGAGCACCCTGAGCCCGGAGCTCACCTCGGGCGCGACGCGAGAGAGTGAGGCCCGGTCGAGCGTCCCCTGCTCGGAGGCCCGGGCGGCGGCGGCGACTCCGGGCGCCTCGTCGATCAGCGCGAGCGCCTGGGCGACGCTGGCCCCCCACGTGTCGAGGTCGACCAGCAGGGTGCGGATGCCACGGGAGGCGAGGTCGGCGGCGAGGGTGACGGCGATCGTGGTGCGGCCGGGCGCACCTGCCGGGCCCCAGACGGCGGTGACGCGGGCACTTCGGGGCTCACCGAGGTCGGTCTCTCCAGCGTCGGTGGAGTCGAGTGGGGCCGAGCCGCCCGAGGCGGCCGAGGCGGCCGAGTCGGCCGGGGCCATCGGGTCGACACCGTCCCGTGTGGTGGCGGCCCCATCAGCCGTGCCGGTGTCGGGGTCCGAGTCGGGGTCCCGGCGGGGACCGGGCGCGCTCGTCGGATCCTCGAGCCAGCGGGCGAGGTCGGCGTCACTGACGCTCGTCGCGCTGCTGGGTCGGGGTCCTCCGGCCCGTGCCGAACGGTCGCCGCCCTCGGCCAGGTCGATGACGGTGCGGGCCAGCTCCTCAGGGTCGGCGCCGGGTCGGACCAGGGTGTTGACGCCGAGCTGACGAAGCCGCGCCTCGCCCGCGTCATCGCCCGTGGTGACGAAGCCCGCGACCCGGACACCGTGCCCGGCGAGATGACGCAGGGCGT
The DNA here is from genome assembly GCF_979258975.1 of Knoellia sp. AC549. Classification (NCBI taxonomy): domain Bacteria; kingdom Bacillati; phylum Actinomycetota; class Actinomycetes; order Micrococcales; family Intrasporangiaceae; genus Knoellia; species Knoellia sp. AC549. The sequence goes on along the minus strand of NZ_OZ409890.1, from coordinate 2,877,258 downwards.
CGCGGTCGAGCCCTCGGAAGTCGGCCGAGACGATGGCGACGTCGGCGATGCCCGAGGCGCCGGTGGACATGAGCTCGGCGACGTCAGCGCACCGACGCACGACGCTCACCCCGGAGGCGTCCTCGATCCTGGTGACGAGCTCCTGCTCGTGATGGTGCGAGACCCCGGTGATGACAGCGGTGGTCATGACGTCTTCGGCGCCACGGCGCCCGGGACCGCCACGAGGGTGATCTTGGCGCCCAGGTCGACGTCGCCGACGAGCTGCTGCACCTCGTCCTTGGGCACCATGACCTGGACGGGCCGGGTGTCGCCCGTCCCTCCACCCATGACGCTGTCCTCGCTCGAGAGTCCGACGACGGTCACACCCTCGAGGGCGAGGTTGGGTCCGGCGAAGGTGGCCGAGCCCACGGGGCCCTTGGCGGAGGCAGCCGGGCGGTTGACGTAGACGTCGACGACGGACCCGGTCTGGAGCGTGGCCGCCGACGTGGCGTCCACCTGGAGGGCGACCGGCTGGGCCGTGGCCCGGTCACGAGGGCCGACGGCACTCTGCGGGATGAGCTCGCCGGCGCGGACCTCGCGCAGCACGAAGTACGTCGGCGGCAGGCCGCCCTCTGCGCTCAGGTAGTCCGTGCCCGCCTCGCCGAGCTGCACGTCCACCCGGGTGACGTCCTCGGCGGTGAGCGGCTGGCCGGCCATGAGACCCGCCTTCGCGGCATACATCGGCACCCGGTCGTCGGCCCGGCTCATGGCGAAGGCACCGATGGCGGTCGAGGCGAGGACGAGCAGGAGCCCGATGAGGAGGCGGCTGTCGCGCCACGACGGCTTGCGCAGTCGTTGGGCGGTGGGCGTGGGCAGGTCACTCATCGCGTGCTCCGTGTCGTGTGAACTCGGCGGCCGGACATCGTCGGGGGTCGCCGCGCTCATCCCCCGCAGTGATTCTGACGCAGATCCGCGCACGCCGCGCGGGGAGGGCGGAGCCCTGTGGACAACCGCACGGTCCGGGTGGAGGCTGTGGAGGAGTGCCCCGGGGTGGCCTGCTGCGCGTGGCAGACTGTGCGTCGCAGACGACGAGAGGAGCCAGCCCGTGGCCAAGCGGTTCATCCCGCTCACCGAGGTGTCCGAGATCCTCGACATCTCCTCGGCGCAGGCCTACGCGCTGGTGCGCTCCGGAGACCTCCCCGCGATCAAGGTCGGTGGCCGCGGTCAGTGGCGCGTGGAGACCACCGCCCTCGAGGACTACATCCAGCGGATGTACTCCCAGACCCGGGACTTCGTCCGCACCCAGGGAGACGACTGAGCCCTCAAGGCTCAGCGTGCCTCGACGAGCACGACGGCCCAGAACGGGATCGTCTGGCGACCCCTGAGGTTCTCGGCGCGTCGGCTGTCCCCGATCTCGTGCTCCGCCAGGTCGAGCGAGTCCGCCCCGACGACGTCGATGGTTCCGGTGAGCACGTGCCCACTGGTGTCGGTGACGGCCACGGCAGCACGGTCGCGCGACAACCCACGAAGCGCATAGCCGAGCGCGAAGCGCCGGGCCGTGCGCGCCGCCGAGGCACGCACCGGTAGGCCGGCCACACCCGTGACCGAGGCGAGGGGGACGACGGCCTGACGACCGTTCTGGACCTGCACGAGGAGCCAGTCCTCGCCCAGGTCCAGCAGCTCCCCCTGCACCTGCAGCCCCGAGCGCAGCCGCAACCGCAGCACGGCGCCGACCGCTGCCGCCAGGCGAGCGCCGAGCTCGACGCTGGCCCGCTCGCGCCGGGTCCGGTCGGCCACCTCGGAGTCGCGCTCTCGCCGCTCCTCCGCCCCGAGCTGCGCCTCGAGGTCGTCGAAGAGCTGGTCCCACCTCATGCCCGGAGCGTAGAGCGCCCCGCCTCACACGTCCTGTTGCGTCATCAAGCGGGATGAAATACGGTCAATCACATGCAAAGCGCATCAAACAGCATCAAACGCCCTCGAAAGGGGCCCACGACGCATCTCATGGTTCGCACGGTGGTGGCGGTGGGGTCCCTCGTCGCCGGCGGTGCCGCCGTGTGGCTCCTCACCCGGGCCTGGCTCTCGGCCCACGCCGACGTCACTGCCCCCGGCCCTGCTACCAGCGACGAGCTGCTCGCCCTGGCAGCCGCCTCGTTCGCCCTGGCCATCGTGGCCTGGCTCGGGCTGGGCACCGTGCTCGAGCTCCTGGCGCGCCTGCCGGGACGCGTCGGGCGCCTCGCGCAGGTGTGGTCCGATCGGCTGACGCCCGTCCTCGCGCGTCGCGTCGCGGCGTTCGTGCTCGGCGTGGGAGTGGGCGTCGCAGGAGGCCCCACCCAGGCCGTGGCGCACCCTCGGCCCTCCAGCACCGTCGCCTCCGTCGCGGACCCGGGCTTCGTGCCCCACCTTCCTGTGCCGGATCCCGGGTTCGGTCCCGTCGCGGCCGCAACCGGCTTCACGCCGGCCACCCGACCCGCGCCCACACCCCCGGCCCCGGGCTTCACGCCCGCCGCCCCCCGCGTGCGCCCCCAGCCCGACGCCGGCCTCATCGGCGGGCGACCGGGTCCAGCCGTGGGCCACGAGGTCGTCGTCCACCGGGGCGACACCCTCTGGTCGATCGCCGCGCGTCACCTCGGCCCGCAGGCCTCCGACGCCGAGATCGCAGCGGCCTGGCCCGAGTGGTTCGCCCACAACCGTGACCTCATCGGGGACGACCCCGACCTCATCCTTCCCGGCCAGATCCTGCGTGCCCCCGACACCGACGAGACAGCGAGTGTGCACCGATGAGCCCGACGACGACGTCCCACTTGCGGTCCGTGAAGGTCCTCTCCCCCGCCACGCAGCGCCCACCCGCCATTCCCCTGGCCGAGGCCATGCGGCGGTCGGTCGACGAGCTGGGCCACCCGGCATACGTCCAGGACTCTCTCGCGGTCGACCTCGCGCACGCGAGCGACGAGCAGATCTTCGGCCCGCAGAGCACCTCGCGCGTCGACCTGCCGGACCCGGGCCCGTGGGCCGGCCAGATCGCACAGGCGATCGTCGAGGTCATGTCCGGACTGCGGCCGGCCCCCCAGGTCGTCCGGTGGACGACCCCTCAGGTGTATGCCGTGATCGCCCGTCGCGGAGCCCTTGCCGCCCGTCGGCGGGCGTCACGGTCGCGAGCCGTCGCCCAGCGCGCGATCGTCAGGTCCGTGCACGTTTGCGAGCCGGACGACGGCGTCGCCGAGTGCAGCGTCGTCGTCAGCGAGGGGGAACGGGTGCGGGCGATGGCGTTGCGCCTCACCGGACAGGACGGACGCTGGCGCGTCGAGGCCCTCCAGATCGGGTGAGCTCAGGCGCTCTGGCCGTGGCACATCTTGAACTTCTTGCCCGAGCCACAGGGGCAGGACGCGTTCTTGGGGGTGTTCGCCAGCTGGTCCGCCGTGAGACCGTCGCGCCCACCTCCAGCCGAACCGCCGTTGCTTCCGGCGCGCAACGCCACGTCGCGCTCCTCGACCTCACCGGTCTCGGACGGAGCCGTGTAGTGCAGCTGGGCCGGTTGGCGCGGCCGCTCGATGCCGACACCGGCCACCTCGACGTGCGGCTGCTCGGACGCCGGCGCCGCGGCTGAGTCCCCGCCAGCCGCGAGCCCACCGAACATGTCGGACACGTGCTGCGGTGCCGCCGCGACCTCGGGTGCCGGCTGGTCGACCTGGACGTCGACGTGGAACAGCAGCCCGACGGCCTCCTCCTTGACCGACTCGTTCATGGCCTCCCAGAGCTGGAAGCCTTCGCGCTGGTACTCGACGAGCGGGTCGCGCTGGGCCATGGCCCGCAGGCCGATGCCCTCCTGGAGGTAGTCCATCTCGTAGAGGTGCTCACGCCACTTGCGGTCGAGGACCGAGAGCATGACGCGGCGCTCGACCTCACGCATGACCTCGCTGCCGAGGAGCTCCTCGCGCTGGTCGTAGGCGTGGTGGGCGTCGGAGAGCAGCTCTTCCTTGAGGCTCTCGCTGCGCAGGCCCGACACACCGCCCGCGGCCTCGATGACCTGCTCCTTGCTGAGCGAGATCGGGTAGAGCGCGCGGATGGCGGTCCACAGGCGGTCGAGGTCCCAGTCCTCCGGGAAGCCTGCGGCGGTCTCGGCGTCGACGTAGCCACCGACGACGTCGTTGACGAAGAAGCGCATCTGCTCGTGCAGGTCCTCGCCCTCGAGGACACGCCGGCGCTCGTCATAGATGACGGTGCGCTGGCGGTTGAGGACGTCGTCGTACTTGAGCACGTTCTTGCGGATCTCGAAGTTCTGCGCCTCGACCTGGCTCTGGGCCGAGGCGATGGAGCGCGAGACCATCTTGGACTCGATGGGGGTGTCGTCCTCCATGCCGGCGGTGCTCATGACCCGCTCGACCATGCCGGCGTTGAACAGCCGCATGAGGTGGTCCTGGAGGGAGAGGTAGAAGCGGGACTCGCCGGGGTCGCCCTGGCGTCCGGAACGACCACGCAGCTGGTTGTCGATGCGGCGCGACTCGTGGCGCTCGGTGCCGAGGACGTAGAGACCGCCGGTCTCGGCGACCTCCTCGTGCTCGGACGCGACCTTGGCCTCGGCGGCCTCGAGCGCGGCCTCCCATGCGGCTTCGTACTCGTCGGGGGTCTCGACCGGGTCCAGGCCGCGGTCCTTGAGCGCGGCGACGGCCATGAACTCGGGGTTGCCGCCGAGCATGATGTCGGTGCCTCGACCGGCCATGTTGGTGGCGACGGTGACGGCGCCCTTGCGTCCGGCGTCGGCGACGATCGCGGCCTCACGCTCGTGGTGCTTGGCGTTGAGCACCTCGTGCCTGATCCCCCGGCGACGCAGCTGCTCGGAGAGGAGCTCGCTCTTCTCGACGCTCACGGTGCCGACCAGGACCGGCTGCCCCTGCTCGTGGCGCTCGGCGATGTCGTCCACGACCGCGGCGTACTTCGCCTCCTCGGTGCGGTAGACGAGGTCGGCCTGGTCCTTGCGCACCATGGGGCGGTTCGTGCGGATCGGGACGACGCCGAGCTTGTAGATCGAGTTGAGCTCGGCGGCCTCGGTCATGGCCGTACCCGTCATGCCCGAGAGCTTGTCGTACATGCGGAAGTAGTTCTGGAGGGTGATCGTGGCGAGCGTCTGGTTCTCGTTCTGGATCGTCACGCCCTCCTTGGCCTCGATCGCCTGGTGCATGCCCTCGTTGTAGCGGCGGCCCTTGAGGATGCGACCGGTGTGCTCGTCGACGATGAGGACCTCGCCGTCCATGACGACGTAGTCCTTGTCGCGGGTGAAGAGCTCCTTGGCCTTGATCGCGTTGTTGAGGTAGCCGATGAGGGGAGTGTTGGAGGACTCGTAGAGGTTGTCGATGCCGAGGTAGTCCTCGATCTTCTCGATGCCGGGCTCGAGCACGCCGACGGTCTTCTTCTTCTCGTCGACCTCGTAGTCGCCGCGCGCCTCGATGCCACGCAGCTGGTCGGCGCCCTCGCCGCGCTCGAGGTGCATGACGGCCTTGGCGAACTCGCCGTACCACTTCGTCGGCTGGTCGGCCGGCCCCGAGATGATGAGCGGCGTGCGGGCCTCGTCGATGAGGATCGAGTCGACCTCGTCGACGATGGCGAAGTTGTGGCCACGCTGCACGAGCTCGTCGGTCGACCAGGCCATGTTGTCGCGCAGGTAGTCGAAGCCGAACTCGTTGTTGGTGCCGTAGGTGATGTCCTTGGCGTACTCGGCGCGGCGCTGGTCAGGCGTCATGTTGGCCAGGATGCAGCCGGTCTCGAGGCCCAGGGCGCGGTGGACGCGGCCCATGAGCTCGGCCTGGTACTCGGCCAGGTAGTCGTTGACCGTGATGACGTGGACGCCCTTGCCCTCGATCGCGTTGAGGTAGGAGGGCAGGGTCGCGACGAGGGTCTTGCCCTCACCGGTCTTCATCTCGGCGACGTTGCCCAGGTGCAGGGCGGCGCCTCCCATGAGCTGGACGTCGAAGTGTCGCTTGCCGAGGGTGCGCTTGCCCGCTTCGCGGACCGCGGCGAAGGCCTCGGGGAGGATGTCGTCGAGGGTCTCACCGTCGGCGAGGCGGGCGCGGAACTCGTCGGTCATGCCGCGCAGCTCGTCGTCGCTCATGGCGACGAAGTCGTCCTCGATCGCGTTGATCTGGTCGGCGACGTTCTCGAGCTTCTTGACGATCCGGCCTTCACCGGCGCGCAGCAGCTTTTCCATGATCTTCACCACGGGTGGGACTCCTCGTTGCACATAGTCTCGCTCGGCATGCCCCGCTGACACTCGACGAGACCTGCCAAGGGTAGTCGAGCCCTGCGTGACGGGCTGCACCTGATGCAGCACTCCACGGTCCCCAACGAGGGGGTCGGTTAATTCGGTTCCGGGTGCGCGAGCACTGTGATGACATTCGGGTATGCCGTTCCCGGACTCCGTCCCGATCCTCACCGATGGTGTCGTGCGCCTTCGCGCCCACACCGAGCACGACGTCGACCGCATCGTCGAGCAGTGCATCGACCCCGACAGCCTGCGGTGGACCCAGGTGCCGCGCGGCTACACCGCGGACATGGGGCGCGAGTGGATCGGGGAGATCGCGAAGGGCTGGGACGGCGGGGGTGACCAGGTCTGGGCCATCGAGGAGGTCGCCGACGCCCAGGGCCGCTTCCTCGGCTCGATCGACCTGCGCCCGCGCGCGGCCGGTCGCGCCGAGCTCGGCTTCGGGCTCCACCCCGAGGGCCGGGGGCGTGGCCTCATGGCGCGTGCGGTCAGGCTGGTCAACCAGTACTGGTTCGATGCCGACGGCAAGCGGGTCGACTGGTATGCCGAGCGCGGCAACTTCGCGTCGTGGGCGGTGGCGCGCGCCGCCGGCTTCGAGTTCCTCACGACTCTCCCGGAACACGTCGCCCACGGCGACGGCGGCCTCGTCGACGCGTGGTTCGCGACGATCGGACGCAACGACGCCACGGAGCCACGCACGGCCTGGATCAAGCCTCCGCCTCTCGAGGCCGACGGAATCCGGCTGCGTCAGTGGCGCGACGACGACGTCGAGAGCGTCGAGGAGCCGAGCCACCCCCCGCACTTCATCCCCCCGCGGGCTGTTCCGACCGCCGACACCTGGGACGACTGGCTCACCCGAAGGCGCCTCAACATGGCCAGAGGCGTGGGCTCCAACTGGTGCATCGCCGACGCCGACACCGACGTCGCGCTCGGCGAGGTCCTCGTCTTCGTCCACGACGGTGCGCTGGCCGGAAGTCACACGGCCGAGCTCGGCTACTTCCTCTACCCCCGCGCCCGTGGCCGGGGTGCGGCTCGCACGGCAGCGCGACTTGCTGTCGGGCACGCCTTCGCGTCGACGGACGACGGCGGGCTGGGACTGCGCCGCCTTGTCGCCGAGACCGCGGCCGACAACGCAGCGAGCAACGCGATCCTGACGTCGGTCGGTTTCACCAGATGGGGCCACGAGGCGGCGGCTCAGGCACCGGACGGGTCCATCGGCCCGGCCGACCACTGGGAGCTGCTGCGACCCTGACCGTCCACGGGGGTGAGTTCGGGGCGGGGCACGGGGTCGAAGGTCGGTCCGGCGCCGAGGCCGAGCCAGTCCGCCATCAGCTCGAGCTCCTCGTGGAGCTCACGCACGTCGTCAGTGTGGCCGCGCCCGGGTTCCCAGGACACCTTGCGGGCGAGGAGCCGCCCAGCCGCACGGTCGGCCTTGAGGTCGACCCGGCCGACGAGGTCCTCGCCGAGCAGGAAGGGCAGCACGTAGTAGCCGTGGACCCGCTTCTCCTGCGGCACGTAGATCTCGAGCCGGTAGTCGAACCCGAAGAGCGCAGACGTCCGGTCCCGCTGCCACACCAGCGAGTCGAACGGTGACAGCAGCGCCCGTGCCGAGATCCGCCGTGGTCGCCGTGCACCCACGTGCAGGTATGCCGCCCGCTTCCATCCCTCGATCGCCACCGGCTCCAGCTCCCCCGCCGACACCAGGGCCTCGATCGCCGGTCGAGCCTGCTCGGGCTTGAGCCGGAAGTAGTCGCGCAGGCACTGCTCGGTGCCGACCCCGTGGGCCCGGGCGGCGATGCGGATGAGCTCGACGAACGCCTCGTCGTCCGGCGGCCGGGCAGCCGGGGACTCCGCCAGCTCGCGCAGGTGAGGTGGCAGCACCCGCGAGGGCACGGCATACCGGCGTTCGAACTGGCTCGTGCGTCCGGACGAGCTGACCTCGCCGGCCCAGAACAGCTGCTCCAGGGCGCTCTTGACCAGGGACCAGTTCCACCCCCACCCGTCGCGGTCGCGGGGCAGGTCGTGGGCGAGCGCTGACTCGAGCTGTCGGCTCGTCAGCGGGCCGCGCGCCCGGACCTCGGCCAGAACGGCCTCGACGAGCTCGGGGTGGTCGCGCTTGACGCTCTGCATGCCGCCCCAGGACTCGTCGTGGGCGCGGCGCATGCGGAAGTCGAGCAGCGGCCACGTCGCCGGCGGGATGAGGGAGGCCTCGTGCGCCCAGTACTCGACGAGGCGGCGCGGCGCCCGGTCGCGCGCCCGGTCGACGAGTCCGCTGTCGTGCGGCCCGAGTCGCGAGAAGAACGGCAGGTAGTGGCTGCGCGAGACGACGTTGACGCTGTCGATCTGGATGATGCCGACCGTGTCGATGACGCGCTGCACCTGGCGCGAGGTCGCGGTCCACGGCGCGGGCCGCGACCCGCCGAAGCCCTGCGCGGCAAGGGCGATCCGGCGGGCGGCGAGAGTGCTCAGGCGCATGGGGCCATCATCGCGGCCACCCCCGACAGCCGCCCACCGCGGCGCCGGACTGCTCAGGCGTCGGGCTCGATCAGGTTGCGCCGCATGGCATACAGCGCCGCCTCGACCCGGGAGTGGAGCTGGAGCTTCTCGAGGATGTTGCGCACGTGGTTCTTGACCGTGTTCTCGCTGATGAACAGCTGGGACGCGATCTCCTTGTTGGCCTTGCCCCGGGCCACGAGCCCGAGGACCTCGAGCTCACGCTCGGTGAGTCGCGGGCCGGGGGCGGCGTCCTTGGGCGGCTCGTTGCTCAGCCGGGAGAACTCGGCGATGAGCTGGCTGGCCATGTGCGGCGGGATCATCGACTGACCGTCGTGGGCCATGCGCACCGACTGCGCGATCTGCTCGGTCGGCAGGTCCTTGAGGAGGTAGCCACTCGCGCCGGCCTTGATGGCGGCGAAGAGGTCGGACTCGTCGTCGGACGCCGTGAGGATCAGGATCTTGGTGCGGGGCGCCTTCTCCTTGATCGCCGTGCACGCCTCGATCCCGCTGTTGCCGGGCATGCGGACATCGAGGAGGACGACGTCGGGGTCGAACTCGAAGCACTTCTCGACGGCCTCGATCCCGGACGCTGCCTCGGCAACGATCTCCAGGTCGGGCTCCAGGCCGATGACGGCCTGCATGCCACGACGGTAGAGATCGTGGTCATCGGCGATGACGATGCGGATGCGGTGGTCACGGGCCTCCCCCGAGGACGGGGCCCGTGATCCCTGCTCAGATGGGGGCGGACTCACCACGCAATCGTGACACGGCGTGTCCGCCCCCGTCTGACGATTGGACAACCTCGTCCGGGACAGCGACGAGGTCACGCCGTCAGGAGGCCTCAGCGCGCTCGACGACAGGGGCAGGGACGGGAGGACCGGGATCCACGAGGATGGCGTCGGGGTCCTCGGCCGTCTGCGGGGCCGACTCGTCGAGGTCGAGGTGGATCACACCGTAGGACCACCCGCGGCGCCGGTAGACGACGCTCGCCTTGTCGGTCTCGGTGTCGTGGAAGAGGTAGAAGTCGTGCCCGACGAGCTCCATCTCGCGCAGCGCCTGCTCGAGGTTCATCGGGGCGGACGTGTGGACCTTCTCGCGCACCTCGATGGGCGAGTCGACGAAGGGTCCCCCGTCGTCCTCGGGTGCTGCGGCGTCGTCGGGACCGGTCTCGTCGGGGACATAGGCGGTGGCGCTCGCCACCGACTCCTGCGTGTGGCGTCCACGTCGCACGGTGCGGTCGTGCTTGCGACGGAGCCGCTCGAGGAGCTTCTCGAGAGCGACGTCGAGCGCTGCGTACTTGTCCTCCTGGCAGGCTTCGGCACGCACGACGGGTCCCTTGATGTGACACGTGATCTCCACGCGGTCACAGGCCTTGGACTGTCGACGGTTCGCTTCGTGGCTGATGACGACCTCGATCCGGCGCGTGCGCGGCGCGAGCTGCTGGACCTTGTCGAGCTTCTCCGCGATGTGCTCCCGAAATCGGTCCGAGACGGTTGTGTGACGTCCGGTGACGACGATGTCCACTAGTCCTCCTGAGGATTGACGTGCCTGGCTCTACCAGTAGGCGCCTGTCGAGGGCTAAGGGCGGCGGCACCACCTCCACGGGATGCGTCTCATGCACCGACGTTAGACCTGTCCCCAGACCCTTTCAAGTGGAGGACCGTCTGTTTGTCCGTCGACCGGCAAACGCCTCCTCGTGGCACCGATGGCTGCGGCCAGGACCTCCGTCGCGCCCGCGTCGCGCAGGGCCCGCGACGCCTCGGCGAGGGTTGCTCCCGTCGTGATGAGGTCGTCGACGACCACGCACACCGCGCCCTCGACGACGCGTCGGTGACGCTCGCGCACGACCATGGCGCCGGCCAGGTTGAGGGCACGCTCCGCGGCGTCGAGGGCGGACTGGTCGCGGGTGATCCGCGTCGGCGCGAGCACGTCGGCGACGAGCGCCCGACCGGCCAGGCTCTCTGCAGCCGAGGTCACGAGCGGACGCAGGGGCACGTCGCCACGCCGCCGCCGGGCCCGCGGCGAGCCCGGCACGGGGACGACGACGAGCCCACGCCCGCGCAGTGCCCGGCGCGCGCCTGCGTTGCCGCCTGTCGCAGCTGCCAGGGCCGGAGCCAGCCAGGCGGAGAGCGGTCGCGCCAGGTCGCGGCGCTGCTCGTCCTTGTATGCCGTGACGACGGCCCGCAGCGCACCGCTCGCCTCCCCGGACACCCAGCACTGCGGCATACCGCGTGGGCACGGTGACGGCAGCGCGATCCGCGGCGATGGGTGCAGGCACTCGGCGACGGCTGCACGACACCCTGGGCACAACGGCCCGTGGGGACGGTGACAGAGCGCGCACGAGGCGGGCAGCATGAGGTCGAGCAGGTCGGAGAACATCGAACGACCCTGTCGCACAGGGTGATCGGGCGCCAGGAGCTGGAGAGGCCCTGTGGACGGGCCTGGCCCGTCCACGGACCTGTGGACGAACTAGCGGCCGGGGATGACGACGTTGGTCCCGGGGCCGAGCGAAATCCACTGCTGACCTGCTCGACTCAGCACGACGCCGTCGGACGTCGTCACGAGGATGTCGCGCTCGCCTCCACCTGATGTGATCGCGATGCCCCTCGACACCTCGGCGAGGGACTGCTCCTGACCATCGACCGAGATGACGTAGGGTCGGCGCTTCTCGGTCGACCCGGCGCGACGGGCCAGGGTCGCCACCGTGAGGTCGGAGAGCCACACGAGACCGGCGACCTCGACGAGGTTGGCGCCGAGGCGTTGGGGTGCCGCCAGCTGGGTCGGCTCCCCTCCCGGACCACGGACGACCCCGGCCAGGTCGAGCTGCGGCTTGGAGCCGTCCTGCGCCGTGTGGAGGATGGCGACCCGGGAGCCGTCGGGAGAGGGCTTGGACTCGATGACGCGGCGCGCCTTGAGCCAGTCCGCGGCGACCGCCTTGGCGGTCGGCTGGCGCTGGGTCGCGGGGTCACCGGCCATGTTGAAGGCCCAGAGCCTGAGGTCGGACTCCTCGTCGAGCCCGATGCCACCGGCCCACAGGAACCCTCGGGTGTCGTATGCCGGGTGGCCGACCTTGGTCCCGAAGAACGGCATCTCGTAGCGGGTCGTGCCGTGGAAGCGCGAGAGCCCCTGTCCGTCGGGGTCGACGGCGGTCATCTCGGTGGAGTCGGCGGACATGGCCAGGGAGTGGAACGTGCGAGCGAGGTCGACGTGGCCCGACTTCTCGGGCTCGCGGCCGGCCGCGCTCGAGCTGGGGAGGAAGAGGAGGGAGTCCCCCGGCGCACGACCGGCCGTCCGGTGCTCGAGGCCGGGGCGTCTGGGAAGCCGACCTGCTGGACGGTGCGCACGGGTAGGTCGACACCCGGCAGCTCCAGCGTGACGTCGCCGACCCGCACGGTCACTGCCTGCACGCGCGAGTCCTGAAGCAGGGTGGAGACGAGCTGCGCCCAGACGTTCTCCCGTTGCACCTTGTCGGTGGGGACGCTCCCAGTGATCTCGACGCGGGCGATGCCGTCGTTGACCGACACCGAGTCGGCCGTGAGCCGTGACCCGCGCGGGATGTCGTTGCGCACCGAACCGGCGAGGTATGCCGGTGGGTCGGCGAGCTGGGCCCGCGCAAGTCGCGTGGCGAGATGGTCACGCGGGAACCAGCGCCGGTCGGGGACCAGTGCGCGGCGGTCCTTGGCGAGGTAGTGGAGCGTGTAGGGCTTGAGCAGGTTGCCGAGGTCGGAGGTGGTGATCCACCGACCGAAGTCCTTGGGAACCTTGCTGATCCGCCACTCTCCCTTGACCCGGACGAACTCGAAGACCACCGTGCGACTCGTGGACGGGGCCGCGTTGACGTAGCGGCCGTTGACGTCGATGGTGCCCTCCACGCCACCGGAGAGGATGGCGACGTTGGGTGGCTTCGGGGTGACCGTGAGCGGCGTGCTGGTCGAGTAGAGCAGCACCTCACCCTCGGGCACCCAGGCCTTGGCCGCCTCCGGGGTGAGGAAGCTGCGAGCGGTCCCGTAGTCGCCGTCGCTGGCGGCACCGGCTCGGACGAAGCCGGCGGCGATCTGCTGCTGCGTCGCCTGCTCGGCCGGTCCGGGGAAGAACGCACGCACCGGCTGGGCCTCACCGCCGCGCACCTCCAGACCCGGCTCGACGGCCCTGCCTGCGCCCACGCTCCCGCTGCACCCGGCCAGCACCGCGGCGACCAGGGTCAGCACGACGCCGAGGGCAGCACCCGAACGACGTGGCCGGCGCGCGTCCCCCTGTCGCACGACGTTGCTCACCTCCGCTCCCCCGGCGAGAGCGCCAGGGGCGACGACGTCAGGGACTCGCCCGCACGCTGCGGCAGCGTGAGGCGGAAGCGAGACCCGACGCCTGACTCACCCCAGGCCTGGAGCCAGCCGTTGTGCAGGCGGGCGTCCTCGAGCGCGATGGCGAGCCCGAGGCCGGTGCCGCCTGTCGTGCGCGCGCGGGCGGGGTCGGCACGCCAGAAGCGGGTGAAGACCATCGAGGCCTCGCCCTGACGCAGGCCGACGCCGTGGTCCTCGACGACGACGGCGACCGCGCCGTCCCCCTCGCGCAGGCGCACGGTGATGGGATTGCCGTTGCCGTGCTCGATGGCGTTGACGACGAGGTTGCGCAGGATCCGCTCGACCCGGCGCTCGTCGACGTCGGCCTCGACCGGTCCGGAGGCGAGCACCGTGATCGTCGACCCGCGCCGGTCGGCCAGGGGCTGGGCTGCGTCGACGACCGCGGCCACGGTGCCGCGCAGGTCGACCGAAGCCAGGTCGAGTGCCGCAGCACCCGCGTCGAAGCGGCTGATCTCGAGCAGGTCGGACAACAACGACTCGAAGCGGTCGATCTCCCCCTGGAGGAGCTCCGCCGAGCGCCCGACGACGGGTGAGAAGTCGGCGCGGGAGTCATAGAGGAGGTCGCCGGCCATCCGGATGGTCGTGAGCGGTGTGCGCAGCTCGTGCGAGACGTCGGAGACGAAGCGCTGCTGCACCCGGCTGAGTCCCTCGAGCTGGCGGATCTGCGCCTGGAGGCTGTCGGCCATCGCGTTGAACGACGTGCCGAGCAGCGCGAGGTCGTCCTCGCCGCGCGCCGGCATACGTTCGTTGAGCTTGCCCGAGGCGAGGCGCTCGGACACCTCAGCGGCCCGACGCACCGGTGAGACGACCTGTCTGGTGACCACCCAGGCGACGGCGCCGACGAGGACCGTGAGGATGAGGCCGGCGATGCCGAACGCGGTGGAGATCAGGCTCATGGTCCTGAGCTCCTGCGTCATCGGATAGATGTAGTAGAGGTCGTAGCGACCGGCGCCGGGCACCTCGACCCCGCTGCCGACGAGGACCGCCGGGACCTCCTGGCCGTCGATGACGACGTCACTGACCATCTTCTGCTGATGTGTCGGGTCGGCCGCGACGCGCTCGCGGATCTCGTCGGTGATGGAGGCCAGGCCGAGGCCACCGGACTCGAGGGAGTTGAGGGCGATCGGGTTGTTGTTCCTCAGGCCGCGCAGCATGACGACGTAGCGCGACGGCTCGGGCCCGGGTGGGGTGAGCACGGACCCCATGATGTCCTTCGCCGCAATGTTGAGCTCCTCGGCGGTCGTCGCCGCGTTGTTGTCCCACTGCTGCTGCGCGGTGTTGGTGAGGGCCCTGGCTTCGTACTCGCTCGTGCGGATCTTGTCGTCCTGCAACCCGGTGGCGATCTCGTTGTAGAGGTAGGAGCCGAGCAGGGAGACGACGACGAGACCCAGCAGCACGGTGGTCGTGACGACCCGGAACTGGAGGGAGCGACGCCAGGTGCGCAGCAGGGCCGAGGCGGCCGCGACGATCGCCCGGGCCAGCCGGTGCAGGGCGCGCAGTGAGGTGCCCCCGAGCTGTTGGAGCTGTCGCGACAGCGTGGGGGACGGTGACGGTCCGGCGCCGGCAGCGGCGGTCGGCGTCTCCGCCATGGTCAGGCCGGTCCCGCCCGGTAGCCGACGCCACGCACGGTGACCACGATCTCGGGCCGCTCCGGGTCCTTCTCGATCTTGGAGCGCAGGCGCTGGACGTGGACGTTGACGAGGCGGGTGTCGCCGGCGTGGCGATAGCCCCACACCTGCTCGAGCAGCACCTCGCGGGTGAAGACCTGCCACGGCTTGCGCGCGAGCGCGACGAGGAGGTCGAACTCGAGCGGGGTGAGGCTGAGGGACTCGCTGTCGCGCTTGACCGCATGGCCCGCGACGTCGATCGTCAGGTCGCCGATGGTCAGGCGCTCGGGCTCGGCGTCGTTGTCGCGGCGCAGGCGGGCGCGGACGCGGGCGATGAGCTCCTGCGGCTTGAACGGCTTGACGACGTAGTCGTCGGCGCCGGACTCGAGCCCGACGACGACATCGATCGTGTCCGTGCGAGCGGTCAGCATGACGATCGGGACCCCGGACTCCGCACGGATGCGACGGCACACCTCGAGCCCGTCGATGCCGGGAAGCATGACGTCGAGGAGCACGACGTCAGGACGGGTCTCGCGGAAGGCCGCGAGCGCCCCCGAACCGTCGGCGACATGGTCGACGTCCAGGCCCTCGTTGCGCAGCACGATGCCGAGCATCTCCGCGAGAGCCAGGTCGTCGTCGACGACGAGCACGCGACCCTTCACGCTCACTCCTTCAAGTGCAGAGGTGATCCGGCGCTGTCCCCGCGCCGATTCCTCATGATCCCACAGCCGTGGCCGTGCCCGGTTCATCCAGCCCCAACCCGGCGCCTGCCTTGACCTCCACCTCGGGTGACCCGACGACACAGGGCGGGTATGCCGGAACGCGAGTGTGCGGCATACCCGGCGTGGTGCCGTGGTCAGGACGAGCCGCGCTCAGCGACGCGGGCGGACCGCCAGGTAGACCGTGTTGGTCGACTCGCCCCCGGTGAGCGGGTTGGGGAACGGGACCACGTGCGCGTCGGCGTGCTCGAAGGCCTCGCCCAGCCGCCGCACGACCTCGGGCTCGGGGGGCTCGTCGGACCAGATTGCAAAGGCTCCGTCGTCGGTGAGCATCGCGCCGACGCGAGCGAAGCCCTCGACGGTGTAGAGGTCGCCGTGGTCCTCGCGCAGCAGCCAGTCGGGTGCGTGGTCGATGTCGAGCAGCACCGCGTCGTAGGTCCGGTCGGCGCGGCCCGCGCGGACCATGTCGAAGAAGTCGTCGCGCACGAGGCGCACCCGCGGGTCGGCGGCCAGCCCCTCGGTGTCGGGCAGCAGGTCGCGCTCGTGCCACGAGATGACCAGCTCGAGGGCCTCGACCACGGTGAGCTCGGTGACCCGGTCGTCCTCGAGCGCGGTCAGTGCGGTGTAGCCCAGCCCGAGCCCACCCACCAGGACGGTCAGGGAGTCGCGGTCCGCGCCCAGTGCCGCGAGACCGATCCGCGCCAGCTCCCGCTCCCCCGTGGTGAACTGGCTCGACATGAGGAAGTCGTCGCCGAGCTTGACCTCGTGGACGTCACGCTCCGTGACTCGGTCCCGACGACGGCGCAGACTGATGACGCCCCACGGGGTGTCGCCGAAGTCGAGCTCCTGGATCCTCATTCCCGGAGACTAGTGGCGCTCCGGTCTGAATGTTTTTTCCACAAAGTTGTCCCACTCCGGGTCTTCCCAACACGCGGCGTCAGGCCTAGTGTCGAGGAAGTCCTCTCCCCTGGAGGCACCTGAGCCCGGAGGCACCACATGATCAATCGGCCAGCAACCCCCACCCGCCGCACCGTGATCCGGCTGCCCGCCATCGGCGTCGCCGTGGCGCTGACAGCGGCGTTCGGTCCGTCCGCGACCGGCGACCCGGGACGATCGGGCGACGCGCCCTATCACGGCAGGATCGTCAGCCTGATGAACCACATGACGTTGGAGCAGAAGGTCGGACAGCTCTTCGTCATCGAGGTGGCCGGTCGCGACGCCAACACGGTGAGCGCCACGGCCAGGGCCACGAACCAGCGGCTCTACGGCGTCGACACGCCCGCCCAGGCGATCGCGAAGTACCAGCCCGGCGGTGTCATCTACTTCACGACCCGCAACAACGACGACAACATCGGCGACCCCGCCCAGGTGGCCACGCTGTCCAACGGCCTGCAGGCCGCAGCCGTGGCCCAGCCCGCCAAGATCCCGCTGCAGATCTCCGTCGACCAGGAGGGCGGCGCCCTCGTCGCCCGCTTCGGTGCACCCGCGGTGCAGATGCCGGGCAACATGGCGCTCGGCGCCGGCCGCTCGAAGGCTGACGCCTTCCGCTCGGCCGAGCTCATGGGCAAGGAGCTGGCCGCCGTCGGTGTGACGCAGGACTACGCGCCGGACGCCGACGTCAACATCAACCCGAACAACCCGGTCATCGGGATCCGCTCCATCGGAAGCGACCCCGGCCTGGTCTCCGACCTCTCGGCGGCGCAGGTGCAGGGCTTCCGCGCGGGCGGGATCTCCGCAGTCGCCAAGCACTTCCCGGGCCACGGCGACACCGGCGTGGACAGCCACTACGGCCTCCCCTCGGTGACCCACACGCTGGAGCAGATCCACGAGATCGACCTTCCGCCCTTCAGGGCGAACATCGCAGCCGGGGTCGACTCGATCATGACCGCCCACGTCGTCATGCCGGCGATCGAGCCGGACGTCCCTGCCACGATGTCGCACAAGATCCTCACGGGGCTGCTGCGCGAGGAGCTCGGCTTCAAGGGACTCATCGTCACGGACGCCCTCGACATGGCCGGCGCCGCGGCGACCTACCCGCCCGATGTGGCTCCGGTCCAGGCCCTGCTCGCCGGCGCCGACCAGCTGCTCGTTCCGCCGCAGATGGACACCGCCTATGGCGCTGTGCTCGATGCCGTCGAGGCCGGTGTGGTCAGCGAGAAGCGCATCGACGAGTCCGTCTACCGGATCCTGCTCCACAAGCACAAGCGCGGCATCTTCCAGGACCCGATGGTCGACGTGGCCGCTGCACCCCAGGTCATGGGTGCACCTCAGCACTCCGCCGAGGCGCAGGCGATCACGAACCGCACGACGACCCTCGTCAAGAACGACGCCGGACTGCTGCCCCTGGCAGCCGGTCCCCGCAAGGTGCTCGTCGCCGGTTGGGGCGTCGGAACCACCCAGAACATGGCGAACGCGTTCGCTGCCCGTGGAGCCACGACCCAGGTCCGCGAGTCCGGGACGACACCGTCGCAGACGGCGATCAACAACGCCGTCGCCGCGGCACAGACCTCCGACCTCGTGGTGGTCTCGACGAACAACGCCTACGCCGTCAGTGCGGCCACCGGACAGCCGACTGCGGCCGCCGCGGCGCAGACCAAGCTGGTGAAGGCGCTGCTCGCGACCGGGAAGCCGGTCGTGGTGGCGGCGATGCGCAACCCCTACGACGTCGCATCCTTCCCGGAGGCGCCGACCGTGCTCGACAGCTTCGGCTACACCGCACACCAGGTCGAGTCGCTCGTGCGCGTGATGTACGGCGAGGTCAACCCGGTCGGCAAGCTGCCCGTCTCCATCCCCAAGGCGGATGGCTCAGGCGTGCTCTTCCCGTTCGGTCACGGCCTGGGTCTCTGAGGCGACAGAACAGACCCACGACGAAGGCCGGGTATGCCGGGAGCTCACGCTCCCGGCATACCCGGCCTTTGTCCGTGGTCACATTGTGACCGGTGCGTCGCCTCAGCTCGAGAGGTTCACTGGCTGCCGAACAGGTCGGAGATGTTGATCGCGGCCGGACCGAGGATGACGACGAAGATCACCGGGAAGATGCAGAGCAGCACCGGGAAGACGACCTTGACCGTGACCTTCTGTGCCTTCTCCTCGGCGAGCTGCCGGCGGACGACCCGCATCTCTCGCGTCTGCTCCCGCAGGACACCAGCGATGGGCACACCCAACCGGTCGGCCTGGACCAGGGCCGACACGAAGTTCTTGACCTCGGGTGAGGTGTTGCGCTGAGCCATCGCCTGGAAGGCCTCCCCTCGCGTCTTGCCGATGTGGAACTCGGACAGCACTCGCGCGAACTCCCCGCCGATCGGCCCCGTGACGTTGCGCGCCACCTGCCCCAGAGCCGCGTCGAAGCCCTGTCCGGACTCGACGCAGACGGTGAGCATGTCGAGGGCGTCGGCAAAGCCCTTGCGGAGCTGCTCCTGGCGCCTGACTCCGGTGTTGTAGACGAGGAGGTCGGGAAGGAAGAACAGGGCGGTGCCACCGATGACCGCATAGAGGATGCCGCGAAGTCCGAGCCCTCCGAGCAGCAGGCCGATGAGCGCACCGAGGACGAGTCCGATGCCCTTGGCGCCGAAGATCCGCTCGACCGGCCAGGCAGGGGGGTTGCCCGCGCGGTTGAGACTGGATGCCAGCCGCTCCGCGGTGCCGGAGGGGGAGATCCGGCGGGCCGCCCCCTTGAGCCCCTGCTCGAACGGCACGAGAAGGCGATCCTTGGCGGCGAGCTCGGACTTGGCCACGCTCCTGCTGTCGGGCCGGTAGTTGACCAGCTCGAGGGAGCGCGCCACACCCGTGGTCCCCGCGCCCATGGTCCCGAGCAGCGCGACGACGACGCAGAGGGCGACGGCGACGAGGACGACTGCGACGATGAGCATGTCTCACACCTCGATCTGGATGATCTTGCGCATCCACAGGTAGCCGATGACCATGCTGATCCCGCTGCCGATCAGCATGACGACGCCGATACTGCGCGTCCAGAGCAGCGACGTGTATGCCGGGTTGCTCCACGCCATGTAGAGGAAGAGCAGGATGGGGAGCGCGATGAGGATGTAGGCGGACAGCCGGCCCTCGGCCGAGAGGGCGTTCACCTGACGCTTGAGCGACTCACGCTCGCGCAGGGTGTTGGCCGTGGTGCGCAACGTGTCGGCGAGGTTGCCACCGACGTCACGCTGGATCCTGATGGCCATCGTCGTCCAGCGCATGCTCTCGCTGTCCATCCGCAGCGACATGTTGTCGAGGGCGTCGGAGACGTCCGCGCCGATGCGTGTCTCGGCCAGCGCTCGAGAGAACTCCTTGCCGGCCGGCTCGGCGGCGTCGCGAGCGATCGCGTCGAGCGCCTGGGTGAGGCTGAAACCGCTGGCGAGCGTGGTGGCCACGAGCATGAGGACGTCGGGGAGCATCCCTTCGAACTTCTTCGCCCGGCGCGCGGCGAGGAACCGAAGGACCAGTGCCGGGAGGGCATAGCCCAGGACGAGCCCGAGGGGGAAGGTCAGCCACCAGGGCATGGGCAGGAGGAACGGGAGCATGAGGCTCGCGACGATCACGGCGACCACGCGCAGGACGAACCACTCGCCGGCCCGCAGGGGAAGGTCCGCACGCTGGATGAGCCTCATCGTGTGGCTCGTCGACTCCCGCTGGGCCATCACCCTGTCACCGAGCCGTACCGCCGACTGAGCCACCGCGGACGGGGCTGCCTCCTCATGACGGGAGATGCGCGAAGCCCCTGCCAACGTGTAGAGCTCGACCTCGGCGACGCGGTCGTGGCGCCGGGACCGGAACGGGTTGAGCACGGCGACGGTGAGGATCAGCACCCCGACGAAGAGCGCGACGAGGGCAGCGATGAGAGAGGTGCTCACCCCTGCCTCAGCGCGCTTGAGGACGGTGGGTGCGGCGCCCGCGTCGGCGATCACGAGGGGCGTGGGTCGGGGTGATGGCTTCGCCACGCCACCGGAGCCGAAGTTGATCGTCGACTTCACGAGGAACGGGCGTCCGGTGGCTGTGCCCTTGAGGGTGAAGGGGACGGTGCCGGACAGACCGGGTGGGCGGGTGATGTCGAGCTGGACCTGTGAGTCGAGGACCTTCGCGGCGTTCTCGAAGGCGGTTCGGACCGCAGCCGTGTCGCCGGCCTGCACCACCGAGCCTCCCCCTGCCCTGGCGAAGGCCGCCAGAGCCGCTGGGTCGTTCTCTCCCGTGGTGAACCGGACCACCTCGACCCGCACCTGGGACGAGGTCAGCGCCTTCACCGACGCAGCCAGCCCGGGGGCTCGGTCGCCGACGGTGTTCTTGCCGTCGCTCAGCAGGACGATGCTGCGGTCCCCGTCCGCGCCGAGCATGGCCACGGCCTCGGTCACTCCGCTGAAGAGTGCCGTGTTCCCGTCGGCGCGCAACGCGTCCACCGCGCGTTGCACGGCAGCCCGGTCCTGGGTCGGAGCGACCTCGGGACCGGCGGTGTTGCCGAAGGACACGACACCCACCTTGACGTCCGCGGGCGCGGATGCCAGGAAGTCCTTGACCGCTCCTCGCACGGTCGCCATGCCCCTGGTCCCCATCGACCCGCTCGTGTCGATGAGCAGGACCGTGGTCCGCTGGCTTCGGGCCGCCGGAGTCGCTGAGACCGGAGCGAGCGTGTCCCCCAGCATCGCCGTCATCCCCGGGTCGACCGACGCGGCCCGGCCACCCGGACGCAGGGTGAGCACCCCGGTCACGTTGTCGCGTCCGATCGTCACCGAGCCGATCGTCGCCGGCACGGGGACGGGTTCGGCAACCGATGCTGCGAGCGGCACTCCGAGGGTCGCCGCAGCCGTCGCGGCGGTCAGCAGGACGGCTCGCCAGCCCCCGAGCCCGCCCATCAGTACCGCGGGGCGAAGAGCTGGATCGGCAGCTCGACGCCGAGGTCGTGGAGGTCCTGGGTGAACTTCGGACGGATGCCGGTGCTGCGCAGCTCACCCAGGAAGCGACCGCTGGCATCCCTGCCCGCGGCGTAGTCGAAGGTGAAGAGGTCCTGGAGGGTGATGATGTCGCCCTCCATGCCCACCACCTCGGTGATCTGGGTGATCCGCCGGGTCCCGTCCTTGAGGCGGGACTGCTGGATGATGAGGTCCACCGCTCCGGACACCTGCTCGCGGATCGCCCGGATGGGCAGCTCGATCCCGGCCATGAGCACCATCGTCTCCAGGCGAGAGAGCGAGTCGCGGGCGCTGTTGGCGTGGACGGTGGTGATCGAGCCGTCGTGGCCGGTGTTCATCGCCTGGAGCATGTCGAGCGCAGCTCCGTCTCGGACCTCCCCGACCACGATCCGGTCGGGACGCATGCGCAGGGCGTTGCGCACGAGGTCGCGGATGGTCACCAGACCGGAACCTTCGATGTTGGCCGGGCGCGACTCCATCCGCAGCACGTGCTGCTGGTGCAGCTGCAGCTCCGCCGCGTCCTCGATGGTCACGATGCGCTCCTCCTCGGGGAGGAAGGACGAGATGACGTTGAGGGTCGTCGTCTTCCCGGAGCCGGTCCCGCCCGAGATGATGATGTTGCGCCGGCCGATGACGCAGGCGTGGAGGAAGTCGCGCACCGGAGGGGTGAACGTCCCGAAGGAGAGGAGGTCCTTGTCGGTGAACGGGTCCGCCGCGAACTTGCGAATCGTCAGGATGGCGCCGTCGAGCGCGATCGGCGCCACGACCGCGTTGACTCGCGACCCGTCCGGAAGGCGCGCGTCGACCAACGGGCTCGCCTCGTCGACGCGGCGACCGACGCGGCCCACGATCTTGTCGATGATCCGTCGCAGATGGGTCTCGTCGGTGAACCGGGCCGAGGTCGGGTAGATCTTGCCGGCCCGCTCGATGAAGATGCTGCTGGCGCTGTTGACCATGATCTCGGTGACCTCCGGGTCACGCAGCAACGGCTCCAGTGGGCCGTGACCGAGGATCTCGTCGGAGACCTCCTGCGCGATGCGGGTGCGGTCCGAGAGGGTGAGCGGCTTCTGCTCCGCGTCGATGACCTCCTGCAGCGTCTGACGCACCTGGTTGGCGAGGTCGCTCTCCTTGAGGTGCGGGTCGTACAGCCGCGGTCCGAGCGAGTCGATGAGCCCCTGGTGGACCCGCTCCTTGACCTCGACGATCGGGTCGACCCGGTGGGACTGCGCCGAGGCGCTGCCGTGGACGGGAACCGTCTCCTGCGAGCGACGGGCGGTGTCGAGACGATCGGCAAGGCTGCTCATCGACTTCTCCTGCTGAAGAGGCTGCGGCGCTGGGGTTCCTCCACCGGGCCGCCGAAGCGGGCGCGGATGTGCGTGTCGGCGATCTCCCTGAAGGCCGCGCTCACCGGGTCACGCGGGGACTCGAGGACCAGGGGAACACCCCGGTTCACTGAGGCCGGGACGGTGTTGCTCGCCGGGACGCTCACCGCGATCGGTGCTCCGATGGCCTGCACGACGTCCTCCGGGCGCAGGCCCACCTTGACGTCGGCACGGTTGAGGACGATCACCCGGGAGTCCCGCGGGCTCCCGATGGCATCGAGCGTCTCGAGAGCGAGCTTGAGGTTCTTCACCGCAGGGATGTCCAACGTGGCGATGAGCACGAGGAGGCTGCTCACGTCGCAGGCGGCCAGCACGTGCTCGGTGAACGACGGTGGCGTGTCGACGATGACGAAGTCGTAGTGCGCTGCGGCCACCCGGAGCAGCTCGGTGACCACCTGCGCGCTGATCCGGTCGGCCAGGGACGGGTCGGTGGGGGCGGCGATGACGTCGAGGCCACTGGGCGCATGGTGCGTCACGAGCTGCGCCAGCCCCTCGCCGTCGAGGTGGCCCTGCATCCCGACCGCGTCGTGCACCGAGCTCGTGGGCAGGAGCTGCAGGCTGATGCTGACGTCACCGAAGGACAGGTCCAGGTCGACCAGCACGGTCCGCAGACCGCTGAGGGCGAGGTGGGTGGCGAGGTTGGTGGACAGCGTCGTCTTGCCCACGCCGCCCTTGGCCGAGAAGACCGTGACGATGCGCCCCTGAGGGGTGGCCACGGCTCCGTGGTGACCGGCGAGCTTGGCCGTGAGGTCACGGCTGCGCCGCACGGCGTCCGAGAGAGCGGGCGCGTCGTCGGACGCGATGACCTCGCGAAAGCCGCTGCGCAGGGCCTGCCCCATCGTGGTGACGTCCAGGCGGTGGCGCAGGAGGATGAAACCCACCTCGGGGCGCGACGCCCGGACCGACTCCACGAGCATCGACGCCTCGTCGATGTGCACCAGCGGACCGATGACGACGAGGTCCGCGCGCTGGTCGTCGTCGAGCGCACGGTGCACCAGCGGGGCTGACCCGAGGAGCAGGACGTCGCCCAGCGCGAAGTGGTAGCGCTCGCTGGCTCCGGGCTCGTTGTCCCACAGGATCGTCATCGAGGTGTCCCGTGATAGCTGAAGTCGTCCGTGCTCAGGTTCGGTGGCACGGTCGTGTCCGGTCCCTCGAGGCCGAAGTAGATGTGCTTGGCCGGGTTGTTCTGCAGGTTCTGGGTGTGCTGGATGGCGTGCACGAGCTTGAGCGAGTCCGCAGGCGAGAGCTCGACCGTGACCAGATAGGTCTGCACCGGGGTGGCGGCGGTGGGCGCCTGCTCCTCCGTCTCGTCCTTCTCGTCCTTCCGGGGCTCGGAGGCGCCTGTCAGGCTGGTCGTGCCGATGCCGATGACCGGGACCTTGGTGAGCAGCACGCTCGTCCCCTTGACGCTGAGGTCGTTGTACTGCGCGGTGGCGTCGTCGGTGCCGAGCCGTTTGCTGTCGTAGGTGTCATAGATGGTGATCAGGCTTCCCGGCGTCACGAACGCGCCTACCCGGTTGGGGTCCTCGAGGCTGATGGAGATGGCGACCTTGCCTGAGGCCACCCCGATCGCCTTCTGTCCCAAGCGCTCCGTCCCGAAGGCTGCCTCGAGGACGACCTGCCCGGGTGCGATGTCCGCCAGGGCGAGGAGACCGCTGTTCTCGGCGTTGATCGCGGTGAGGGCACCAGCGGGCTTGGCCTTGGCCGCGACCTGCGTCCGCGTGATGAGGCCGCCGCGCTCCGCGTCCTTGAGCGTGGTGCCCGACGGCACGACCTCGGCGGTGACGTAGACCGTCTGCGGCTGCTGTCCCTCGAGCGCACGCTCGTCCGCGCCATTGGCATAGAGCAGGACGAGGACGGCGCCGACCAGCGCGAGCAGGACGGCGACGATGAGGGCGATGACGCGACGACCCATGGGGTGCAAGCCTTTCGACAGGGCGTGTGTGGTTCAACCGGCGGCGACGACAGCCGAGAGACCGAAACCGGTGGTGGAGGACGGAGGGGCGATGGTTGCGGCAGGCACGTTGAGCACCCCTTGGACGAACCAGCCGGAGATGCAACGGCGGGGGTTGCCACAGGGAACAGCACCTGAGACGTGACTGGCCTTCGTCACCCCGCCGCCGATGCGGTAGCCGCTGAGGTAGAACTTCGCGATGCCTGCCACGTGGTAGTAGGTGTTGGCGCCGCCCGCGTCAGACGGGTCACAGTCCACAGGTGGCGCTCCGGAAGGGGTGCCGCTGGTGGACTTCACCATGCAGTCGAAGACCGGCAGGTCGATCACGGGGCCACTGGTCCAGATGTTCGACAGAGCGCTCTGGCAGCTGCCGGTGGTCGAGGAACCCGTGTCGATGTTGGCCCAGACGTTCACGCCGTTCGTCGTGGTGAGGGTCGTGCTGCACGAGCCGGTGGTGTCCAGGTAGCCGAAGCCTCCGGCCGTGTCCTTGCCCTTGTACGAGCACCCCGGCTTGGACGGGTCGTGCAGGTCGATGATGACCTCGCGGCCGGGAGTGTTCGGGGTCGTCGCCGGAAGCGGGTAGGCAGGCTGCCCGGCGCCGCCGTACCCGGGCCACGGCGAGACGGGCGGCTGGGCGACGTACGTGGCTCCGCCGCTGGTGTAGGTCTGCCACTCGCAGGTCGAGATGGTGATCGGCGACGTGAAGGTCGCGGAGGTCGGCGAACCCCAGGCGGCCCGGGCGCACGAGACGACGTTGCTCGTG
Organism: Knoellia sp. AC549; assembly: GCF_979258975.1. NCBI lineage: Bacteria > Bacillati > Actinomycetota > Actinomycetes > Micrococcales > Intrasporangiaceae > Knoellia > Knoellia sp. AC549. The sequence goes on along the minus strand of NZ_OZ409890.1, from coordinate 2,851,844 downwards.
TCAGGACCGGTGTTGTTGACCTGGGTGAAGAGGTTGGGGATGAGACCCGGACCGGTGTCGTTGGCGCGGACGCGAACCTCGACGTAGGGGAACCCCGAGGACAGCGACGACGGCAGGGGTGGGCACTCGCGCAGCTCCGTGACGCTGGGCGCCGAGGTGCACACGGGCAGTGAGCCCGGGATCGATCCCGTGGACTTGCACTGCCGCTCGATGGTGTGGGTTCGGGTGCCGATGTTGATCGTGTTGGCGTTGACCAGCGCCGGCAGGCCGTCGGCGTTGAGGTTGCAGTTCGTCTTGGCACAGCTCTGCGCCAGGGCGAGGGCCGCGGCGTCGGCAGCGTTCTGGGTCTGACGCCGCTCGAGGATGACCTGTCCGGCATCCACGGACCACGCCAGAAGGCCGGTGACCACGAAGAAGCCGAAGAGCATGGCCACGAGCACACCGACGGCTCCTCGTTCGTCGCGTGGACGACGGCGTGCCGGTCCCGTCATCCGAAGCACCTCATCGACGAGGTCGCCGTGGGAGTCGGCGGGGCGATCGCGCCTCCGGGGAAGAGGCCGCTGATGGCGCCGAGGGCGACCCAGCTGAACCCGTTCACCGTCACGCGCACCCGTGCCGCCTGCGCCGCGGTCGGGGCAGCCGGGCACGCGTCGAGGATCTGGACCGTGGTGGTACCCCCGGACACCCCGTTGATACCAGGCATCGACGCGTTGGCGCGGGTCGGCACATCCGCGTCGAGGCGGAAGGCGGCCATGCGCGCGCCCTCACGGGCCGCGTTGGTGACCATCGCCTGGGTGAGGAACATCCGACCCATGTCGATGAGACCGAAGAGGACCAGGAGGAGAAGCGGCAGAAGGAGGGCGAACTCGACCATGGTTGCTCCGCGCTCACGGTTGTGGCGCATGGGTCGACCCCCTTCGCTGCTGAGGTGATGCAAGAACTCGTGGAGAGAAACACTGCGGGTCGACGGCCGCCAGGCTGTCGACCCGCAGTGTCAACCGCTCAGATCGCGGCGGCGACACCGGCAAACATCGTCGAGATCGCCGCGCCAAGGGCGCTGGCGGCCACCCCTACGACGACGGCGACGAGCGCGACCATGAGGCCGTACTCCACCATCGTCGCGCCCTGCTCGGACCCCCAGTTCCACCGCAGCCGCTTGACGCGCTCAGACATGTGAAGCCCTTCGGTCCGTGACGAGATCAGGGGAAAGCGAGGCCGGCGAACATCGTGCTGATGTTGGTGCCGAGGACGGTCGCAGCGACAGCGACGACGACGGCGACGAGCGCGACCATGAGGCCGTACTCGACCATCGTGGCGCCCTTCTCTGCGGTGAGGCGCTGGTGGAACTTGATGAGGGCCTTGGACATGTCGTTCTCCTTGGGTGATCTGAGTGTTGAGGGTCGGGCTGCATCCGGACTGCCGGTCGGGCGACCGGCCTGCCGATCCGGGTCAAGCGTGGAGGTTCCGACTTTCCGCAGCCATGACATAAAGAGGCTGTTATGGACTGGTCATCATTGGCTAGCTTGACCTAGTCATCTCCACGACCCAGAAGCGCGACCATCTCACGCGCCGAAGCGCTGCGTCCAGAGAATCGCGAATTTTGTGCTTGGAAACCGTGGGGGGTCAGTGAACGTACCTCACTGATCGCCTTCTCTCCTGCCCACAGGTGACCCCTTCATGAATGGTCACACCGGGCTAGGTGCTTTTATGCAAGAAAAATCTCCAAAACCAGCGCCCCCACCGTCCTTCATGCCGGATACTGCGGCCATGTCCCGGACCACCCCGCTCGACCTCGGCCGCACCGTGCTCGTGCCCGTCTTCGCCTGTTTCGTGCTCCTCAACGTCGTCAAGCTGATCGACAACGACGACCGCACCGTGGTGGCCACGCTCGGTACCATCGCGGCGCTGTCCTTCAACGCGGCCCTGGCGGTGATGTACCTCCGTCGGGGGGTGGCCTCCCACACGGACAGACGGCCTCAGGTGTGGCTCGTCGCGGGCGCAGCGACGTTCTCCCCCTTCGCAATTCCCGTCGTGGCCCCCCATGAGGCCGGGCCCGCCGCATCCTCCGCAGGAGCCCTCCTCGTCGTGCTCGGCATCGGCCTCTCGATCTGGGCGCTGCTCAGCCTCAACACCAACATCAGCGTCGTGCCGCAGGCGCGCGAGCTGGCGACCACGGGTCCCTACCGTTTCTTCCGGCATCCGCTCTACGTCTTCGAGTACGTCGCGGCCATCGGTCTGGTGCTCGTCTCGGGTGGCGGCTGGGGTTGGCTCGTCGTCGCCGCCCTCGGCGTCCTTCAGGTCCTTCGCGCCCGTTGGGAGGAGCTTCTCCTGCGTGAGGAGGTCGCCGGCTACGCGGCATACGCCTCACGCACCCCCGGCTTTTCGTGAGGGCACGCTGGGACTGGGTCGTCCTCGGGAGCTGGGTCGCCGCCATCGTGGTCCTACGATCCGCGAGGATGACCGAGCGCGACCCCTACTGGCAGGCTCGCGACGGCCTGGAACGCTGGTCCGGCGCACCGCTGGCACGAGCGGACACGTGGAGCTGGGCGCAGCCCGAGGGCACCTTCCGTCCGACATCTCCGGCGTGGAACACCGCCCTCGGTCTTGGGCATGACGGGCTGGGCGTGGCGGGCATCGCTCTCGTCGGGGCGCTCGGGATGGCGGCCTACTTCGTCGTCGCCATCCGCGTGTCACGCCACCTCGGCGCGCGCGCCCTGCCCACCCTGGCGACGACGGCGCTCGTGGCCCTGCTGGCCCTCCCGATGGTCTCGCCACGGGCAACGATCGTCATCGAGGCCGTGCTCCTCCTGACCCTTCTCCTCGCCCACGTTCTGATCACCCGACCTCTGCCCCGACGGTGGTGGACGCTCGCCGGTGCTGCCGCCACCGGCGCAGCCCTCGGCTGGGCGGGTGCGTGGTTGCACGTGTCCTGGTCGGTCACCGCGCTCGGCCTGGCGGTCGGCCTGCCCCTTCTCGCAGTGCTTGCGGGCGTGAGCCGGTGGCGCGTCGGCGTCGCGGCCACGCTGGGGGTCGGCCTGGCTCTCGGCAGCCTCCTCGGCCCCTTCCGGTGGTCCGTGTGGCAGCTGCTGGCCGACATCGGTTCGGCGTCCGAGGGCCAGGTCGTCGAGTGGCTCTCGCCGTTCACCGAAGGGCTGCGCCTTCGATGGCTCCCCGTCGCCGGCCTCTGCCTCCTCCTCGTCACCGTGTGCGCGGGGCGGCTGCTGCGACACCGGCCCGGGGCGCGCGGCTCGGCCCAACGCGCCCGCTGGGCTCTCGAGGTCCTCCTCGTCAGCATCGCTCTGCTGGCAACGCTCGCCGGGCTGGTCGCCATCCGGTTCCTCGGTGTCGCGACACTCACCCTCCTGCCCGTCCTTGCGGCGGAGCTTCTCGGCGGCAACCGTTCGATGGCGCGCCCGTCCGGGCATGCACCCAGCCGTGCGCACCCGGCTCACCGCCCACTACTGGCGACCGATCCTCACCGGCGTGGTCGTCATCCTGCTGCCGCTCGCGGTGGTGAGGTCCGACACCCCGGGCCGACCGTCACCAGAGGCGGAGCTCCTCGTCTCGCTCCCCCGAGCTGCCAGCTCTTCAGCGACCCCGACACGGCCGGGGTGACGCTGCTCCTCCGCCCGGACATCAAGGTCTGGATCGACATGCGCACCGAGGTCCACGGCGCTTCGGCCTACTCGCAGGCGCGTGAGCGGCTCCTGACGTCGCCCGCCGTGTCCCTGCCCGACGGAGCGACCTGCGCCGTCGTGCCCTCCACAGCGTCGACCGTGCACGTCGACGCCAGCCCTGACGTGCCGTGGACGAGGTCGGCCACTCGAGAGGGACTCAGCGTCTGGCTCCCCTGAGGCGCGGCCGGTCTCCGCTGGGTCTGTCCCTCATGGACCCACACAAAGGCCGGGTATGCCGGGAACTCGCGTTCCCGGCATACCCGGCCGGTGTTCGTTCTGGGCGAGCCGGAAGGCTCAGTAGCGGTAGTGGTCGGACTTGTAGGGGCCGGCCACGTCGACACCGATGTACTCGGCCTGCTCCTTGGTGAGCTGGGTGAGCTCGACCCCGATGGCGGCGAGGTGGAGGCGGGCCACCTTCTCGTCGAGGTGCTTGGGGAGGACGTAGACCTGCTTGTCGTACTCGTCGTTCTTGGTGAACAGCTCGATCTGGGCGATCGTCTGGTTCGCGAACGAGTTCGACATGACGAACGACGGGTGGCCGGTCGCGTTGCCGAGGTTGAACAGGCGGCCTTCGGACAGGACGATGATCGAGTTCCCAGCGGAGAACGTCCACTCGTGGACCTGCGGCTTGATCTCGGTCTTGGTGACGCCCGGGACCTTGGCGAGGCCGGCGATGTCGATCTCGTTGTCGAAGTGACCGATGTTGGCGACGATCGCCTTGTTCTTCATCCCCTGCATGTGCTCGGCAGTGATGATGTTGAAGTTGCCGGTCGTCGTGACGAAGATGTCGGCGCTGTCGAGGACGCTCTCGAGCTTGGCGACCTGGTAGCCCTCCATCGCGGCCTGCAGCGCGCAGATCGGGTCGATCTCGGTGACGATGACGCGGGCGCCCTGGCCGCGCAGCGCCTCGGCGCAACCCTTGCCGACGTCGCCGTAGCCGCAGATGACCGCGACCTTGCCGGCGATCAGGACGTCGGTCGCGCGGTTGAGGCCGTCGATGACGGAGTGGCGGCAGCCGTACTTGTTGTCGAACTTGGACTTGGTGACGGAGTCGTTGACGTTGATCGCCGGGAAGAGCAGGTCGCCGGCGCGGGCGAGCTCGTAGAGCCGGAGGACACCGGTCGTGGTCTCCTCGGTGACGCCCTTGATCTCGGCGGCCACGGTGGTCCACTTCTGCGGGTCGGCGGCGAGCGTCTTGCGCACGAGCTCCTTGAAGACACCGACCTCCTCAGAGTCCTTGTCGTCGGTGGGGGGCACCTGACCGGCGGCCTCCCACTCGCGACCCTTGTGGACGAGCATCGTGGCGTCGCCACCGTCGTCGAGGATCATGTTGGCGCCCTCGCCACCGGGCCAGGTGAGGATCTGCTCCGTGCACTCCCAGTACTCGGTGAGGCTCTCGCCCTTCCAGGCGAAGACGGGGACGCCCTGCAGGTCCTGCGCCGAGCCCTCGGGCCCGACGACGACGGCCGCAGCGGCCTCGTCCTGCGTGGAGTAGATGTTGCAGGAGGCCCAGCGGACCTCGGCACCGAGCGCGGTGAGCGTCTCGATGAGGACGGCGGTCTGCACGGTCATGTGCAGCGAGCCGGCGATGCGGGCGCCCTTGAGGGGCTGGCTCGCGCCGAACTCCTCGCGCAGGCTCATGAGGCCCGGCATCTCGTGCTCGGCAAGACGGATCTGGTGACGGCCAGCCTCGGCGAGGCCCAGGTCGGCAACCCTGTAGTCAAAAGTCGTGGTGTCAGAGGACATGCGACATCTCTTCCGTTGAAAGTGTGGTTTGCGACCCGGCGCAGCCCATCTGGGCGGTCTCGAGGAGCGGGGTATCACCCGCGCCGGCAGCCTCCATGGTACCGACTCCCACGGTAGACATGGACGTGTGCGGGACCGACCCGCACGACGCACGGACGGAGAACCCGATGAGTGAGACCTTCGGCAGTGGCAGTGGCGGCGCCAGCGGTGACGAGGTGCGGGACGAGGTGCGCCTCGACCTCGACGAGGAGAAGCTCGACACGTGGGAGGACGTGCGCGCCGACTACGCCGTCGACCCCGACTCCGAGGTGGCCCGACCGGGGATCAACGACAGCGGCGAGAGCCACCGCGCCGACCCGGACGGCGGCGGGCACGACGACCGGGTGCTCGTGGAGGGCGAGCGCCACGACGACCTCGAGATGTCTCCGGACGGCACGAGCGCCGACGAGGAGTGAGAGTTCGCCGTGGGTACGCTGGGCGGGTGCCTCACCACTTCCTCCTCCCAGACCCTCGGGTGAACTGATGGCCGGCGGCCTCTTTGCCCTGCTCGACGACATCGCCCTGCTGGCCAAGGCCGCTGCCGCCTCGGTCGACGACGTGGCTGCCGCGGCCGGCCGCGCGAGCGTCAAGGCGACCGGCGTCATCGTCGACGACACCGCGGTGACACCGCGATACGTGCAGGGTCTGTCACCAGCGCGCGAACTGCCGATCATCAAGAAGATCGCCATCGGCTCGCTGCGCAACAAGCTCCTCTTCATCCTTCCGGCCGCCCTGCTGCTGAGCCAGTTCCTCCCGCAGGCGCTCACCCCGCTGCTCATGATCGGCGGCACCTACCTCTGCTTCGAGGGCGTCGAGAAGATCTGGGAGCGCGTCAGCGGGCACGCCGAGGACGCCGCCAGCCAGGCGCACGACGCCGGTGAGGTCGCCGACGAGGACACCATCACGAGCGGCGCGATCCGCACCGACTTCATCCTCTCGGCCGAGATCATGGTCATCTCGCTCAACGAGGTCGCGGACGAGAGCTTCGTCTCGCGACTGGCCATCCTCGCCGTCGTCGCGGTCGCGATCACGCTCCTCGTCTATGGCGTGGTGGCGCTCATCGTCAAGATGGACGACGTCGGCCTGCATCTGTCACAGAAGCCCGGCTCCCGCGCGCCCATCGGGCGTGCCCTCGTCGCGGCCATGCCCAAGCTCCTCACGACCCTGTCCGTCGTCGGGATCGCGGCCATGATCTGGGTCGGCGGGCACATCCTCCTCGTGGGCCTGGACGACCTCTCCAAGGAGTACGGCTGGTCGATCCTGCACCAGCCCTACGCCTGGGTGCACGGCGTCGAGGAGTCGGTGCACGACGCCACCGGACCCCTCGGCGGCGTCCTCGGCTGGGTCACCAACACGATCGGCTCGGCCATCCTCGGCCTCATCGTCGGGGCCATCGTCGTCGCGGTCATGCACGTCATCCCCCGCAAGGGCGGTCACGGGGCTGATGGGACGAGCAAGCCGGCGGTCGATGCCCCCGTGGCAGACGTCCCCCAGAACGACAAGCACTGACCCGTATGCCGTCCGCTCGCGGAACGCTCGACTGGTCGCCTGCCGCGTCGCACCCGGAGCTCCTCGCACCCTCGGTGGCCGCGGCCTTGGGAGCGGCCGCTGCGCCGGAGGCAGCCAAGGACAGCGGGATCGCGGCAGCGGCGGTGGCCTCCATCGACGCGACGCTCGCCGACACGGAAGCCTTCTGTGCGGCATACGACGTGGCACCGGGGGCCAGTGCCAACTGCGTCATCGTCGCCGGGAAGCGCGCCGGCGAGACGACGTATGCCGCGGTCATGGTCCTGGCGACCGACCGCGCCGACGTCAACGGGGCCGTCCGCAAGCACCTCGGAGTCCGCAAGATCTCGTTCGCGCCGCACGACGATGCGGTGACGCTCACCGGGATGGAGTTCGGTGGCATCACGCCGATCGGCCTGCCCGGCGCCTGGCCGGTCCTCGTCGACGCCGCCGTCGCCGCTGCGGGTGAGGTCGTCATCGGCAGTGGGTTGCGCCGCAGCAAGCTCCTCGTCGAGGGTGCTGCCTTGGCGCAGCTGCCGAACGCGACGGTGCTCGAGCTCCGTCAGCCCTGACCGGCGCCCAGCAGGTCGTCCAGAGCGTCCTCGAGACGCGGGTGGGCGAACTCGAACCCGCTCGCCGGCAGGATCGACGAGGTGGCCCGGCGGCCGGTGAGCCCGAGCGCTGCATCGGTCCGAAGGAGCACCGCGCCGAGCCGCATCAGCGGGACCGGCGTCGGTGGCGACCACGGGCGATGCAGCCGGAGGCGCAGCTGGGCCATGAGCTCTGAGTTGCGGACGGGGAAGGGTGCGGAGGCGATCACCACTCCGTCGGGCAGCCGCACACCCGGCTCGACGCCCAGTGCGGCGCGCACGACGGCAAGCCAGTCGTCGATGTGGATCCAGCTGATCCACTGGCGTCCGGTGCCGATCGATCCTCCCAGTCCGGCCCGGGTCAGCGCCACGAGCCGGTCGACCACGGGAGCACCCCGATCGAGCACGAGCGACGTGCGGAGGATGTGGAGGTGCTCGGCAGCCGCGCCCTGCACCGCGTCCTCCCACGGCTGCGCCACCCCGGTCATCTGGGGCAGTCCCAGGGGCACCGGGCTGGTCTCGTCGATCTCGGCCTCACCGGCGTCGCTGTAGATCGCGGTGCTGCTCGCCTGCACCCAGGCGGCCAAGGGGGCCGTGAGGCCACTGCTCGCACGGACGAGGGCGCGAGTGGAGTCCACCCTGCTGGATCGGAGGGAGGAGATGTTGGCGGTGGTCGGGCGGACATCGACGAGGCGTCCGGCGAGGTTGACCACCGCGGTGCGCGAGGCGGGCTCCAGCTCGGCGGCCCAGTCCTCCACCGTGACGCCGTCCCACAGTGCCTGGCGGATCGGCAGGTCGGGCTGAGGGCTGCGGGTGAGGACGACGACGTCGTGCCCACGAGCCGCGAGGTCAGCCACGAGCCGCCGCCCCAGGGTGCCGGACCCGCCCGCGACGACGACCCGGACCAGGTCGGGGTCGATGACCCCGCCGGCCAGACGCCACAGACGCAGGGCGTCCATGGCGAAGTCCGAGGCCAGGGCGTGACGAGCCACCGGGCCCATGCCGAACGACAGCGGACCCCGTCCGGCGAGGCGTTGGGTGAACAGGGTGTGGCCAGGTGTGTGCGAGTCCGCCGTGACGGTCCACTCGATCGTCAGGCTCCCCCCGGGCTGCGGTTGCTGCAGCACGATCCTGGATCCGAGCTCGAGCTCCCGGACCCTGACCGGCGGGGCGGTTGCGCGGTGGACGTGGCGCACGACAGGGACGTCGAGCGCCATCCGGGCGGTCTGACCGACCCACATCGGACCGTCGAGGCCGGCTTTGGAGACGCCACTGCACCACTGCCCCCACTGGTCCAGGTCGGCGAGGGCGGCGAAGACGGCGTCGGGAGCGGCGGCGAGCACCGCGCGGTTGGTCTGGTTCCAGGACATGACTCTCCTCAGGTCCGTACGGATCGGACGGTCTTGGTGAGGTCGCCGACGACCCCGCGCATGCCCGGAAGGCGGCTCAGCCGCACCAGCCGGTCCACGAGCGGCACCGCAGTGCGGATGAGGGTGCGGGTGCGTCGTTGGCCCGGGCTCTGGTCGTGGACCCAGAAGAGCACCACACCCATCTGGGCCAGCCAGAGCAGCTCGGGGAGCTCCTCGCGCAGCCCCCGCGCCACGGTGACGTCGGACTCCTCGATGACCCGCCGGTGGAGGGCGATGGCGGCCTCGCGCGCTGGGCGCGACTGCGGACTGAACGGCGACAACGGGCTGGTGGGTTCTGCCGCCGCCTTGAAGAAGGCACCGGCGAACTCGTGGAAGGGCTCGGCCACGTCGACCCAGGCCAGCAGGACGGCCTCGTAGCGGCTCGCGAAGGTTCGTCGACGACCCAGCGCCGTCGCGCTCGACGCCGCGTGCTCGACCTGGATGCGGTCGTAGAACGCCTGGACCAGGTGCTCCTTGGACGCGAACCAGTAGTAGGCGTTGCCCACGCTCACCCCCGCGCGTTCGGCGACCGCCCGCATCGTCGTGCGGTCGTACCCGTGCTCGAGGAACAGCTCCTGTGCAGCAGCAGCGATGGCGTCGCGCGTGGCCTCGCCTCGCGGTGGTCGCGAAGGGGCGGGCTCCGGGCCATCTTGAACGTGTTCAACATCCATGATCCCACCCTAGCGCGCAAGTTGAACGCGTTCAATAATCGCGCCCAAACGAGCCGACAGGCTCGGCTGCTGGCGCCTCCGGGCAGCACTGATCCCCGCCGCTGAAGGCACGGGCTACTGCACCGTGAGGGGGGATCAACGCCCCTCACGGTCCAGTGGGTGAGTGGCTAGGAGGTGCGGTCGCGCAGCTCGGTGACGTGGCGCGACACCGCGGGATCGAGTCCGAGCCCGAGGGCGAGGTAGGTCGCCGCGTAGTCGGTCATCGAGATGAGGGAGGCCAGCCGCTCGATCGGGTGACCCCCGAGCGCCTCGACCTCCCAGACACGCACCCCTGCGTCCCGCGCCGACCCGGCGACCGCATCGGCGAGTCGACCCGCCTCGAGCGCCTCCTGATGGTGGGGCGCTCCCGGCGTCACCGGATGGTCGCGCAGCACCAGCAGCCCGAGCTGGGGTGCCGGCGGAGCGTCCAGGAACGGGTCGGCGAAGAGATCGCTTCCGCCGTCGGGCGCCGCTCCCCCGGCACCGCTGAACGGCCCGTCGAAGCAGGCGACCACCTGGGAGGCTGCATCGGGGAGGGAGCCGTGGGTCGTGGGGATCCGGGCGGTGCGCGCGAACATCGCGGCGGCACGGCCCGCCGCGACCCCGGTGAGGGCGCCGTCGCCCAGCACGACGGGGACCGTCTCGGCGAGTCCGAGAGCGAGGACCTTGGCGGGGTTGACGAAGGACTCCGATGACGGACGACACTCCTCGGCGCGCTCGTCGAGCAGGTCGGCCACGCGCTCCAGCTCCGCCTCGGAGCAGTCGACCAGCCCGAGCCCGTCGGCAGCGAGCAGCACCGGCGTGAGCATCGACCACAGGGCCGCTCGGGACGTGGGCGCCGGAGAGGCGACATCGACATGGATACCGCGGCCGCGAGCGCAGACGTCGGCGAGCGGCGAGTCCGAGGCTCCGACCGTGAGCAGCGAGGCGCCCCGGCGGGCTGCCTCGGCCGCGAGGGCCAGTGGGCCCGGCGCACGACCGGAGAGGGAGACGGCGATGACGAGGTCGAGGGGGCCGATCCAGCCCGGCAGCGGCGCCTCACGCCTGGTGGTCACGGGGACGGGCGACCCGGGCTCGGCGAGGACGTCGAGGACGTCACAGACGACGGAGGAGCCGCCGAGGGAGGCCACAAGGACCGAGCGCGGGCGGTCGCCACCGGCGACCCGGTCGATGCCCGCCTCCCGCGCCGCGACGATCGCGCGCCGCACCTGGGCGCCCGAGGTCGCGAGCGCACGGAGCGAGCCCCGGCTGTCGAGAGCCTCGAGGGACTCGGCCGAGTCGAGGAACGCCTCGTCCAGGCGTGGCACGGTCGTGCTGCGCAGCCGGTCAGACCGGCGTGCGCGCCTCGTCGACGAGCAGCACCGGGACGCCGTCGTCGATCCGGTAGATGAGACCGCACGCATCGGCCGTGCAGACCAGCTCGGGGCCGGACTCGCCCGCCTCGTCACGCAGCTCGGCTCGGCACTTCGGGCAGCGCAGGATCTCGCGCAGCCAGGGCTCCATCGTCGACATCAGCTGACTCCTCTCGCAGTGCCTCGGACGAGGCTCAGGACATCGTCGCGTATCGCGGCCATCGTGTCCGCATCGGCTGCCTCGACATTGAGCCGGAGCAGGGGTTCGGTGTTGGACGCGCGCAGGTTGAGCCACCACATCGGGTCGCCCGCGCCGTCGCCCGCGTGCGTCAGGGTGAGGCCGTCGAGCTCGTCGACCTCGACGCCCCTGTCGGCAGCCCACTGCCGGACCTCAGCGGTCCTCGCGGCCTGGTCCTCGACCGTCGAGTTGATCTCGCCGGAAGCGGCGTATGCCGTGTAGTCGCCCATGAGCTCGCTGAGCGACCCGCTCTGCTCACCGAGGGCGGCGAGGACGTGCATCGCCGCGAGCATGCCGGTGTCGGCGAACCAGAAGTCGCGGAAGTAGTAGTGCGCACTGTGCTCACCGCCGAAGACGGCGTCGGCCCGGGCCATCTCGTCCTTGATGAACGAGTGCCCGACCCGCGTCCGGACGGCTCTGGCACCCAGTGCGGCGATGACCTCGGGGACCTGCGCGGACGTGATGACGTTGTGGACGATCGACACCTCGCTCGCCGCGGTGCCGGCGGCCACCTCACGAGCGACCTCGCGGGTGGCGATGAGCGCGGTGATGGCGCTGGGGCTGACGGCCTCGCCTCGCTCGTCGACGACGAAGCAGCGGTCGGCGTCACCGTCGAAGGCCAGCCCGAGGTCGGCGCCGTGCGTCAGGACCGCTGCCTGAAGGTCGCGCAGGTTCTCGGGCTCGAGCGGGTTGGCCTCGTGGTTGGGGAAGGTGCCGTCGAGCTCGAAGTAGAGCGGGATGACCTCGAGCGGCAGCCGTGGCAGGCCGGCGGCCGTCTCGAGGACAGCGGGGACGGTGTGACCGCCCATCCCGTTGCCCGCGTCGACGACGACCCGCAGCGGCCGGATGGCCGAGAGGTCGACGAGCCCCCGCAGGAAGCCGGAGTAGTCCGCGAGGACGTCCCGCTCCCCCGTGCTCCCGACCCGCGAGTCACGCTGCTCGCCCGTGCCGTCGAGGAGCTCCTGGGCGAGGTCGCGCACGTCCGTCAGGCCGGAGTCCTGGCCGACCGGGCGGGCGCCCGGGCGGCACAGCTTGATGCCGTTGTATGCCGCGGGGTTGTGGCTCGCGGTGAACATCGCACCGGCGAGACCCAGGTGACCACTGGCGAAGTAGAGCCCGTCGGTGCTGGCCAGTCCGATGTGCGTGACGTCGACCCCGCGGCTCGTCACACCCGCGCCGAACGCACGGGAGAAGCTCGGGCGACGTGGCGCGCATGTCATGACCGATGACGCAGCCGGATGGTCCGGTTCCGCCGGCTTCACCAAGGATGACCACCTCGGCGAAGGCCGCGCCGAGGGCCCACGCGACATCGACATCGAGCTGCTCCGGCACGAGGCCCCGGACGTCGTAGGCCTTGACGAAGTCAGCAAGGTTCTGGGGAGGCACGCAGTGACCCTACTAGCGCACTAGGTTTGGGCTCGTGACCGCCGAACCCCACGTTGCCGACAACCACGACCTCATCCGCGTCCAGGGCGCCCGCGAGAACAACCTCAAGGACGTCAGCCTCGAGATCCCCAAGCGCCGGCTGACCGTCTTCACGGGGGTGTCGGGGTCGGGCAAGAGCTCACTCGTCTTCGGCACCATCGCGGCCGAGTCGCAGCGGATGATCAACGAGACCTACAGCGCGTTCGTCCAGGGCTTCATGCCCTCACTCGCCCGGCCCGAGGTCGACCATCTCGAGGGCCTCACGACGGCGATCATCGTCGACCAGGAGCGCATGGGTGCCAACCCGCGCTCGACGGTGGGCACCGCGACCGATGCCAACGCGATGCTCCGCATCCTCTTCAGCCGCCTCGGCAAGCCCTACGTCGGTCCGCCGACGGCATACAGCTTCAACGTGCCCACGCGGAAGGCCAGCGGGGTCATGTCGACCGACAAGGAGGGTCGCACCGAGAGGGCCGTCGTCAAGGACGCCGTCTACCTGGGTGGCATGTGCCCGCGCTGCGAGGGCATGGGCAACGTCAGCGACATCGACAGGTCCGCGCTCTACGACGAGACCAGGACACTGGCCGAGGGTGCCCTGACGGTGCCGGGCTACTCGATGGACGGCTGGTACGGCCGGCTGTTCGAAGGCATGGGCCTTCCGATGGACAAGCCGATCTCGGCGTTCTCGAAGAAGCAGCTCGAGACGATGCTCTATGCACCACCGACCAAGATCAAGGTCGAGGGCATCAACCTGACGTTCGAGGGGATCATCCCCAAGATCCAGAAGTCGATGCTGTCCAAGGACCCCGAGGCGATGCAGCCCCACGTGCGACGCTTCGTCGAGCGGGCCGTGACGTTCCAGAAGTGCCCCGAGTGCGAGGGCACGCGGCTCACCGCCGAGGTGCTGAAGTCCAAGATCGGCGGCAAGTCGATCGCGGACCTGGCCGTCATGCAGATCAGCGACCTGGCCGACTGGGTGCGTGAGCTCGAGGAGCCCTCTGTCGCACCGCTGCTCGCGGGCCTGCAGCACCTGCTCGACTCGTTCACCGAGATCGGTCTGGGCTACCTCTCGCTCGACCGACCCGCCGGGACGCTCTCGGGTGGCGAGGCGCAGCGGACCAAGATGATCCGCCACCTCGGGTCCTCGCTCACCGACGTCACCTACGTCTTCGACGAGCCGACCATCGGGCTGCACCCGCACGACATCGCGCAGATGAACGGGCTGCTCATCCGCCTGCGCGACAAGGGCAACACGGTCCTCGTCGTCGAGCACAAGCCCGAGACGATCGCCATCGCCGACCACGTCGTCGACCTGGGTCCCAAGGCCGGGACCGCCGGCGGCGAGATCGTGTTCGAGGGCTCCATCGACGACCTCCGCAAGAGCCCGACCCTGACCGGTCGCCACCTCGACGACCGCGCGGCCCTCAAGGACGAGGTGCGCGCACCGACCGGATCGCTGGAGATCCGTGGCGCGTCGACCCACAACCTCAAGGACGTGGACGTCGACGTCCCGCTCGGGGTGCTGGTGGCCGTCACCGGTGTCGCCGGATCCGGCAAGAGCTCCCTCATCCACGGCTCGGTCGACGGACGCGAGGGTGTCGTGGTCATCGACCAGGCGGCCATCAAGGGCTCGCGTCGCAGCAACCCCGCGACCTACACGGGCCTGCTCGAGCCGATCCGCAAGGCGTTCGCCAAGGCCAACGGGGTCAAGCCGGCCCTCTTCAGCTCCAACTCCGAGGGTGCCTGCCCGACGTGCAACGGAGCCGGCGTCATCTTCACCGAGCTCGGGGTCATGGCCACCGTCGAGTCACCGTGCGAGGAGTGCGAGGGCCGCCGGTTCCAGGCCTCGGTGCTCGAGTACCGGCTCGGCGGCAAGAACATCTCCGAGGTGCTGACGATGTCGATGGAGGAGGCCGAGCTCTTCTTCAGCTCGGACGAGGCCAGCATCCCGGCCGCCCACAAGATCCTCGACCGCCTCGTCGACGTGGGCCTGGGCTACCTCACCCTGGGCCAGCCGCTCACGACCCTGTCCGGTGGCGAGCGCCAACGCATCAAGCTCGCCAGCCAGATGGCCGAGAAGGGTGAGATCTATGTCCTCGACGAGCCGACGACGGGGCTGCACCTCGCCGACGTCGAGAACCTCCTGGGCCTGCTCGACCGGCTCGTCGACTCAGGCCGGTCCGTCATCGTCATCGAGCACCACCAGGCGGTGATGGCCCACGCCGACTGGATCATCGACCTCGGCCCTGGCGCCGGCCACGACGGCGGCAAGGTCGTCTTCGAGGGCACGCCGAGCGACCTCGTGGCCCAGGCGAGCGCGAAGCCGAGGACGGCCACCCTCACCGGCAAGCACCTGGCGGCCTACGTCAGCTGACCTGGACACAGCGACACACGAAATGGTGCGCGTCAGCCCTCGCCGCTGCCGGGGACCATGCGCAGGTGCCCACGGCGGTGCTCACCGGCGACGGGTGCAGGCATCGCGCTGACCACGGCTCGGGCAACCGTGGGCTGCGGCGCCGAGTGCTCGCGAACGGCCTCGACCACGGCGACGAGGTCGTCGATCTCGGGGGCGGGCTCGTAGCCGTCGGACTCGAGGCGGACGACCTCCCAACCCTGCGGCACCGTCAGACGCGTCGCATGCTCAGCACAGAGGTCGTAGCTGTGCGGCTCGGCATAGGTCGCGAGCGGGCCCAGGACGACGGCCCGGTCGGCATACGCGTAGGTCAGGGTGGCCACTGCGTGACGGGAGCACGCGGTCTTGGTGCACTTCCTGGACGCGTTCACGCCATGGACTCTAGGTCACCGCTCCGAGCGCCGTGAGGTGGCGCGCCGTAGTCTCCCCATGTGGCCCCCAACGACCCCCGCACCCCGGCTCGCGCCCCCCGCCGCGACCGACGAGGCCGAGGCGTGCGCGGTCCTCTGGCCTGGCCCGCGGTGCCCGCCATGCGCACCCGGCGGGAGACCTTCGACGACGTCGTCATCGACGTCGCGGAACGGGCCCGGGCCTATCTCGGGACGCGCCACGCCGACGTCGAGTTCGCCGTCGAGGAGGTGCCGCCTGTCGACCCTGCGCCGTGGGAGGAGCAGGCTGCTGCGGTCGGGCGGCTCCTGCCCGTCGGCGGGACGGCGGGGCACCGGATCGTGGTCTATCGGCGCCCGGTCGAGACCCGCGCCCGCGACGTCGGCGAGGTGGCTGCCATCGTGCGCGAGGTCGTCGCCGAGCAGGTTGCCGCGCTGCTCAACGTCCCGCCATCCGAGATCGAGCTCTGAGGCTCCAGGGCGACGAGGCCCTCAGGACACCGGATGTGCGCGGCCCACTGTCGACGTGACCGGGCTGTCGACGAGCGGAGCCACCGACACCAGGCGCGCAGCATTGGGGCCGGTCAGCGAGCCGACACCGGCCCGCACCTCGCCGGTGCCCGACACCCGACGGACCCAGACCGCCTCGGGATCCCGGAGGATGACGAGCTTCGAGGTGTCGCGGGCGAGGTCGTGGGTCGTGGTCGACCAGGCACCGCCCACGCGGGACGTCACGGACACCGCCGCCGGGCCACCGCTGGCCGCGATGTTGACGATGCGGGTGAGTCGCTCCGGGCGTGAGGGATAGACGGCGCCGAGCAGGCCGTCGGCCGGGGTCGTCGAGGGAGCCCAGATGAAGTCTCCCGCGGAGGTCCCGACGCGCCAGGAGGCGAACAACGACGCGACGATCGGCACGTCCGCCGTGACCTCGACGGTGTAGGTGCCCTGGACCAGCCCGGTGAGCGCGAGCTCTCCGGTGCTCCGCCCGGGCACGCGGATCACTCCACCACCGGGCACGGGCACAGGCCCGTCCTCACCGATGACCCGGGCACTCACCACGGCCTGCTGACGGTCAGGGACGGCGATGCGGATGGAGCCGCCGGCGCGCATGATGGCGGCCGGGATCACCTGCCGCTTCGACGGGGCGGCCGTCGGCACGGTGGTCTCGGCGCCCACGGGCACCGACCCGTCGAGCCAGATGTCGCTCATGACGGCCCGGACCGTGCCCCCGTTGGCGCGCACGCGCAGGGCCGGTGACTCCTCGGCGCCGCTGATGGCGTCGACGAGCAGGGCGACGCGACCGCGTGCCGGCACGACCGTGGTGCCCGTGGGCGACGGGACGAGGCCCTTGCGACCGAGCACCTGCAGGTCCACCGTCACCTCGTTGGCGCCGGGGTTGCTGAGGACGAGCCGCTCCTGGCGCCCAGCCGCTCCCCCGCCGGCGACGAGCCAGAGGTCGGACCCGGGCCCGGCACACGGCACCGTGGCCAGCCCGTTGATCTCGTCGCGCCCGACGACCCATTCCTGGGTGGCCGCCAGCCCGGGAGCCATCGCACCCGTGGCGAGCACGTCGCTGGGGGCGGCCTGACGGCTCTCACGGCTGCTGGTGACACCACGTTCGGTGATCGGCGCGCTCACGTCCTGCCCGGTCCGGAACGTCAGCGTGCCCTGACCGGAGACGGTCAACGGCGCGAGGACGGCGTCCGGTGCGGTCGCGGCGGCGACCCTGGCCGGCACCTCGATGTCCTCGACGCCGGAGATCCCGCTGAGCTCGGGACCGGGGCACGACAGCGCCGCCGACGCCACCAGCTCGAGCGTGGACGCCGTGTCCTGGCGGTCGGCGGACGGGACGGCCCGGGTCGGTGGCGTCACGACGGCCAGCGTCACGAGACTGCCCGCGGCGACTGCGGTCAGGGCGAGCCGGCCGGGGCCGACCCAGCGTGAGCGCCTCATCGCCGCCTCCTCGAGGCGCGGGTGCCGAAGGGGATGGCGAGGAAGCCGACGACGAGGACCGCGATGCCCTGCAGCAGTCGCCACCACCCGTGTTCGGTCCTCACGTCGATGGCGAGCTCGGACGTGCCCTCAGGCAGGGCGTAGGTCGGCCGGTCAGCGTCGGATGTGGCGACCAGCTGCCGGCCGTCGATCTCGACGGTCGCGTGGCGGGCCCACTGCGCGGGTTCGGCGACGGTGAGCAGGTCACCCTGTCGAGCGGTGACCGTCGTCTCGGTGGCGCCGTGCTCGCCCGTCGCCGCCACCGGCGTGGGGTCGCCGCCGGTGACGATCGAGAGCCGGGTCGGCGCGACGGCTCGGTTGGTGGCGTTGCCGAGAGCAGCGATCCGCCAGACGTCGAAGCCGTCACGGCTGGCGAGGCGGGAGAGCCCCTGGGCCGAGTCGAGCCGCCGCGAGACGTCGTCACCGGCGCCCTGGGCCACGGCGAGGAAGCCGACAGCCTGCTCCGCCAGGCGCGGGCCCGCGTCGGCGCGGGTGCCGTCGAGGAGTCGGCTGACGTCGCTGGCGATGACGGCGTCACCGGCCACGCTCTGGGGAAGGGAGCGGGCCAGCGAGCCGGTCTCACGACCGACGATCCGGTATGCCGCCCCGCTGGGTCCCGGGGTGACGAAGACCGTGCGGTTGGCCAGCTCCCCGGCGGCCTGTTCGACGGCCACCGCCGGCCGCGGGTCGGACCACGTGCGCAGGGTGTCGCCGAAGCCGAACCAGCCGAGGGCACCGGCGCCCGTCAGGGCGAGAAGCCCGAGGGCCCCGACGGCGACGCCTCGGGCGCGGCGACGGAGCACTTCGGCGCCGATCACCGCCGAGGCGAGGAGGGCGAGGGTCAACGGCAGCATGAAGGTGCCGGCCCACGGAGTGACGACGTCGACCGCGCCGGTGTCGACCGTGGACTGCTTCGTGAGGTCGAGGTGCGGTGACGCGAGCACCCCGGCGAGCGCGGCCAGCCCGATGAGGGCGGCCGCCGTGGCCGTCGAGCGGATCGGCCACGGTGCCAACAGCCCGAGAAGGCCGGCAGCGATCACGACGCCGCCGACCCACACCGGCAGGCTGCCCGCCCCGCCGGGATGCAGGAGGGCGAGCTGGAGGGCGTCCGAGCTGGTGGCTCCCCACTGGCTGAGGCCGGGCCCGGTCGCGGCGAGCGCCCAGTCGTCGGCCACATCCGCCAGCCAGGGCCCCAGCAGGAGGGGCGCGACCACGGCCGGCACGAGAGCGAGGCGGCGTGAGACCGACGTGCCGGCCACGGCGACCCCCAGGCACACGAGCACGACGAGGAGGAGCAGCGGTGGGGCGAAGGCGCCCAGCACGGCCGCCCCCAGGGTCGTGGCGAAGGCACCGGTGGCCGTCGCGGCGGGTCGGGCGAGCAGGACGACACCGGCGAGGACCGCTGGGAGCAGGACGAGGGCGACGAGCGCACCGAGCCGGCCCTGGGCGACAGCGGCGCCAGCGGCTCCGGTCGTGGCCCAGGCCAAGCCCGCGGCGGCACGCACGACCCTCGACGAGGTGAGCACCCGCGCCGACGCGTAGGCGCAGAGGGCAGCGAGGGGAAGGGCGAGGACGAGGAGACCACCGACGACGGCGCCTGCCGGTGAGGCGAGGTCGCCGCTGCCGGGCAGGTGCTCGACGATCCAGGTGGGGATCGCCAGCAGGGCCAGGGACGGGCTGGCGGGACCGTCACCACCGAGCCCCGTGCCGTGCCAGCCGTCGAAGGCGGCGTGCCACAGGCTGCTCGACGTGGCCCGGGTCGTGATCAGCTCGCCGCCGGTGACACCGGACCCAAAGCGGTTGAGCAGCCCCCCACCGATCTCGCGCCCAGCGGCTGCGACGACCGCGATGGTGGCGAGGACCGTGAGGACCCCGGGATGCAGGGCCCCCTGGGAGACCAGTGACCGCTCCTGCGCCTCCGTGGTGTCCTCGCCGGGGAGACGCGATGGGGCGACGAGTGCCTCGTGGGCTCGGTCGAGGTTGGACCGCACCACGTCGGAGCCGGGGACGAAGAGGGTGGCGATGTCGCCGGGACGGACCTGTCGACGGCCACGGGTCCGCAGGCGGCCGAGGAGGCCACGGACCGGGTCGAGGCCGCCGAGGTCGCCGAAGGCCTCGGCGGCGGCCCGGGGCCGTTTGAGCAGGAGCAGGCCGATGGCGGCGGCGAGGGAGCTGACCAGGATCCACAGCGCGACGAAGGGTGCGGCCCACCACGAGGACCGCGCCAGGGCCACCCGCCGAGCCGCCCGGCGCCGCGCGCCGGTGGTGGCGGTCGCCAACCCCACCGATGCCACGGACCGCATCCGGGCATCGGGGGCGACGACCACGCGACGTCCGGCGAGCTGGGCCCGCCAGCCGAGGTCGAGGTCACCCCCGAGGTCACCGAAGGAGGACTCCCACCCGTCGAGCTCGCGGAGCAGCGCGGCCGTGGCGAGCATGCCGGCGAGCGGGATGGCCAGGACGTCGCGGCGCAGGTCGTACTGGCCCTGGTCCGGCTCACCCAGGGGTGGGTCCTCGACGACCCGGCCGCTGCGGGTGATGTTGATCCCGACAGAGCGCAGGGTGTGGGGGTCGGCCGCGGCGACGTGCTTCGGGCCGACGAGCCCCACGGACGGGCTCCGTCGGTGGGCGGCGAGCAGCCGCGACAGGGTCCCTGGCTCCGGGATGGAGCCGACCGGGAGCAGCCAGACGAGGTCGTCGTCGTCGAGGTCGGCGGACGGGACCCATTGCGTGACCGCCGCGCGATCCGGCATACCCGGATCAAGACGCACGTGCGAGATGGCGAAGGAGGGCGACTGCGCCGCGGCGACCACGTCGGCGACGGCAGTGCTCGAAGCGGGGGTCGTGTCGAGGACGACGACCCGGTCCGGGCGGGTCGAGGACGCGGCGACCGCGTCGAGAAGGGCGCGCAGGCCGGAGACGTCTGCCGACGTGAGGACGACCGCGTGGACCACCGCCGCGGAGGCCGGGGTGGAGGCAGGTGGCAGCACGGCGGCAGTCGTCAGCGTCATCGGGTGGGCGCGCGCCCGGGTCAGACTGCGCGCTTCTTCAGCTTGCGGCGCTCACGCTCGGACAGCCCGCCCCAGATGCCGAAGCGCTCGTCGTTGGCCAGTGCGTACTCGAGGCACTCGGACCGGACGTCACACCCGACGCAGACCTTCTTGGCCTCACGGGTGGATCCGCCCTTCTCCGGGAAGAACGCCTCCGGGTCCGTCTGTGCGCACAGACTGCGCTCCTGCCAGGAGAGCTGTGTCTCCTCTTCCACCATGGCGTCGATCAACGTCAACTCGTGCATCGCTGCCTCCTCGACCCTTCCGCGACCCAACTGCATGTTCCGACCCCTTCCCCCGAGCTGAGGGAACGCTTGTGCTGGAACACAATGATGAAATTACACGCGTGTCATCCCCATCCGTCAAGCCGAGTTCTGATATCGGGGCAACTTTCTTCGGGAAGACCGGCGTGTCGGCGGAACTCGCGGGTTGAGCCAGAATGTCCCGCATGCGAATCACAGCCCTCGCGGGCGGCGTCGGCGGAGCCCGGTTCCTCAGAGGCCTTCGAGCCCATCTCGACGTCGTGGCACCGGAATCCGAGCTGACCGTCATCGCCAACACCGGCGACGACATCAGCCTCTTCGGGCTCAGGGTGTGCCCGGACATCGACACGTTGCTCTACACCCTCGGCGGCGGGGTCGACGAGGTCCAGGGCTGGGGTCGGGCCGGCGAGTCGACCCGGGTGCAGGGTGAGCTGGCGGCCTACGGCGCGGTGCCGCAGTGGTTCACGCTGGGTGATCTTGATCTCGGCACCCACATCGTGCGCTCGCAGTGGCTGGCGCAGGGGCACACCGCATCGGTCGTGACGGCCCGGCTGGCGGAGCGGTGGGGGCTGCCCGAGCAGCGCATCCGACTGCTGCCGATGACGGACACCCCGGTGGAGACCCACGTCGTGCTCGACGAGGGAGAGACGCAGCGAGCCGTGCACTTCCAGGAGTGGTGGGTGCGCCTGCGGGCCGCGGTGCCCGCGTCGCGCTTCGTCGTCGCCGGTCTGGACCGGGCGGCCGCCGCTCCCGGCGTCCTCGACGCGCTGCGTGACGCCGACGTCATCGTGCTGCCGCCCTCGAACCCGGTCGTGTCGATCGGCATCATCCTCGGCGTGCCCGGTGTGCGCGACGCGCTGCGAGGCTCGACGGCCCCGGTCGTGGGTGTCTCGCCGCTCATCTCCGGGCGACCGGTGCGGGGGCACGCCGACGCCTGCCTGTCCGCCATCGGCGTGGAGTCGACGTCCGCTGCCGTGGCCGGGCTCTATGCCGACTTCCTCGACGGATGGCTCGTGGACCCGGCGGACGCGTCGGTGACGGTGCGGGGAGTGGAGACCGCGGTCCACGACGGCCCCCTGCTCATGACCGACGTGCCGGCCACCGCGCACATCGCGGAGAGCCTCCTCGCGCTCGCCGAGCGAGTCCGCACGTGACCCGATGACCCGGCCGCTGACGATCGTCCCTGTCCTCGGCGTGCCTGAGGTGCGCGAGGGTGACGACGTCGCCGCTCTGGTGCTCGCCGCCCTCGGTGACACCTCACTCGCTCCTGGTGACGTCGTCGTCGTGTCGAGCAAGGTCATCTCAAAGGCGTTGGGGCTCACCGGCGTCGGGTCCGACAAGTCCGTGCTCGTGCAGGACGAGTCCGTCCGTGTCGTGGCGGAGCGGACCTCCGGCGATCGCATCACCCGCGTCGTCGAGGCCCTTGCCGGACCCGTCATGGCCGCTGCGGGGATCGACGGGTCCAACACCGGCCCGTCCGGCGCGCTCCTGCTCCTGCCCCACGACCCGGACGCGTGTGCGCGTGCGTTGCGCTCGGGCCTGCTCTCCCTCTCCGGTATGCCGCCCAGCGCACCTCTCGCCGTCGTGCTCAGCGACACGGCCGGTCGGCCCTGGCGGGCCGGGCTGACGGACTTCGCCCTCGGTGCGGCCGGGCTGCGCGTGCTCCTCGACCACCGCGGCGAGTCGGACGCCGATGGGCGGGTGATGTCGGTGACTGCGCGCGCCGTGGCCGACGAGATCGCTGCCGCGGCCGACCTCGTCAAGGGCAAGGCGGACGGTGTGGCCGCGGCGGTCGTCCGCGGGCTTCCCGCGTCGTGGTTCGACGACGGCTCGGAGCACGAATCTGCCTCTGGTGCACGGCAGCTCGTGCGCACCGGCACCGGCGACTGGTTCGCGCTCGGCCACGTGGAGGCGCTCCGTCTGGCGCTGGGGGTCGCCCCGGGCTCCCCCGAGTCCGAGGCCGTCGGGATCCGTTCGGTCGGACCCGAGGCCTTCGCCGCGCGGGTGGCGCGCGTCGTGTCGCTGACGCTCCTGGCCGACGAGGACGCGAGCGTCGACCTCGAGGTGGCCACGACGGGGGGTGACCCCGCAGGCGACACCGAAGGCATGGCCACGGTGACCCTGGGGGCGGCCGACGACTACGCCCTCGGGCGCCTCAGCCAGCGGCTGGAGATCGCGGCTGCCTCCGAGGACCTGCACGCCGCCCTCATGGGCGAGCCCACCGCTGAGCACTCCGTCACGGCCACACTCACCGCCTCTGCCCCTCCCCCGCCCGTGGCGTGACCTGGCGATCCCACGCAACTTCGTGGCGGTGGGGCGCCGGATGAGCGACGCTCGTGGCCATGGCTCATGCGTCCGACTCCGCACCGACCTGGGTCCTCCTCGAGGGCACCAGCGACGTCGCCGCCGTGCGCTCCCTCCGAGCGGCACGAGGTGTCCGGCCGGCCGACGAACCCTGCCTCCTCGTGGACATGGGCGGCGCCACCAACATCCGACGCCATCTCGCCGCCGCCGCCGACAGCGACCCGCCGCCGAGGGTTCTCGGACTGTGCGACGAGCAGGAGGCGCCGTACTTCGTGCGGGCGCTCGCGGCATACCGGCCGGTCCTCCGGGTCCCCTCCCGTCCGGGACCGAGCGTCCAGCCGTCGGTGGCGACGTTGCCGGACTTCGGCTTCCAGGTGTGCCGACGCGACCTCGAGGACGAGCTGATGCGCGCCCTCGGCGTCGACGGCACGCTGGCGGTGCTCGCGGACCTCGACCTCGACGCGACGTTCGCCGCGTTCACCCGACAGCTGGCCTGGCAGGGGCGGCCGGTCATGGACCAGCTGCGGCGCTTCGTCGGCACGACCTCCGGGCGCAAGGAGCTGCTCGCGGGGGCCATGGCAGCGGCCCTCGCCGAGGATGACTGCCCTCCCCCGCTCACGGCGCTCCTCGACTCGATGCCCCTGTCCTGAGGGGCCGTCCAGTCAGCTGCGGCCGGGCAGGTGGGTCGGCAGGGTGAACCGGGGGCCCCGCCGCGGCCTCATGGCACCGGAGAGCTCGAGCAGGCGCTGCACGCGGTAGCGGTGGCCGGCATAGGGCTCGAGCAGCTCCGCGAGCCCGTCGTCGTCGACCGGCGACCCCGTGAGGGCCCACCCGATGTTCTTGGCGACGTGGTAGTCCCCGAAGCTCACGGCATCGGCGTCACCGAGGGCCCGGTGCGCGACCTCGTTGGCCGTCCAGCGGCCCACGCCGGGCACCGACTCGAGACGACGTCGGGCCTCGAGCGGCGGCATACCCACCACGCCCTCCAGCCGACCGGCACGGGAGGCGGCCGTCACCACGGGACGGGACCGGGCACCGTCGACGCCCGCGCGGAGCCACTCCCACGACGGGATGAGTGCCCACGTCCTCGGGTCGGGGGGAGCGACGAGGTGCAGTGCCGCACCGATGCCCGGGGCGGGAGTTCCGTTGCGGCGCACCAGTGCCCGGTATGCCGCGAACGCCTCTTTGCCCGTCACCCGCTGTTCGATGATGGTGGGGATGAGTGCCTGGACGACGAGCCCCGATGCGGGCACCCGCCAGCCGTCGAAGCGGCGATGAGCCTGCGCGACGACGTCATGGTGGGGCTCGAAGCCGGAGTCGTCGTCGTGCTCGCCGAGCACGTGCGGGAGCCGGTCGAGGACCCATTCGGCGCCCTCACCCCAGGCCTCTGCGGCGACCTCACCCACCCGAGGGTGGTCGACGAGACGCAGGGTGACCACCCCCGTCGGCACCCGCCATGCGAAGACCCAGGTGCGGCCACGGTCGGTCCAGGACGTCGGGTCCCCACCCCCCCGACGGAAGGTCGACACCACGGCGCCGAGCTGCACCGGCCGCGCAGGTCTCACCGTCCGGGTCAGCGGCGCAAGCTCGCTCATCCGAGGTGTCGGGGCGCGACTCGCAGCTCGGGACCAGCAGGCACGGCGGGCTCCTTGAACGCGAGCCAGACATAGGTCGGAACGAGCGGAAGGGTTGCGACCAGGGCCTTCTCGGGCAGACGACCGACCCACTGGGGCACGACGTCACCGCCGGAGAACGCGGTGGGGTCGCCGAGCACCGGCAGGGTGTAGTCCCACACGTCGAACGCTGCGAACATGCGCCTCAGCCCGGCCGGTGTCGAGTACTTCTCGTAGTAGTGCTCGCCCTTGCCGGCGAGTTGCAGGTAGCGGTCGGCGGCGCGCTGCGGCAGCCACGACAGGAACGGCAACCGGTGGTGTGGCTCGATCACCTGCCAGCGGTGTCCGATGCCGAGGTAGAGGACCCCGCCCGGCGCCAGCACCCGGTGGATGTCGGCGACGACGGCATCGGGGTCGACGACGTGCTCATAGATGTGGTTGAGGACAGCGACATCGACCGAGCCGTCCTCGAAGGGCAGGTCCTCGCCACGCGCGAGACGGAAGTCGACACGGTCCCCGAAGCGCTCGCGGGCCTTGGCCAGGCCGGGTTCGTCGATGTCGACGCCGGTGGTCTCAGCCCCCGCCAGGGCGAGCTCGTCGGCGATGAAGCCCGCCGAGCAGCCGACGTCGACCGCCCGCAGCCCGGCGAGTGCGCCCCCCTCGTCGGAGGCTGAGCGCCCCAGCCCGTGGGCGATGACCGCGATGAGCTTGTCGGCCTTCTGGCGCCGTGCCTGCTCGTCGAGCATCTTGCCCATCTGCTCCGAGTAGGCGAGCTGCTCCTCACGAGGCCTGTCGTTGCCGCTCATGTCCGTGATCCTAGGAGGTGGTGCGAACGTGCCCACGACCAGCCGACCGCGGCCACGACGACGTCGGCGACGACCGAGAAGAAGCGTGAGATCACGACGATGGCGAACGCGGCCGGCAGGGGCATGAGCGCCCCGAGCAGCAGGGCGAGCACGCCGTCGCGCACGCCGACACCCGCCGGCACGATGATCGAGAACATCCCGATCGCCGAGGCGAGGGCGAAGCCGCAGATCGACGTCACGACGAGGTCGCGCACCGGGGTGTCCGGCGACAGCGAGTGCGCGAGCACGAGCACCGAGAGGCCGGCGCTCAGCCAGGCAAGGACGAACCACAGCGTCGTCAGGGCGATGGCAGGTGCGGTGAGCTCGTGCTCGAGCGGTTCGCGACGCAGGATCCGCAGGGTGCGGGCAATGACCCGGTTGAGCAGCCGCGGCCAGAGGAGCAGGAGCAGCACCAGGGCGGGCGCGAACCACCACACCGACCGGAGCTCACCGGAACGCGCCAGCAGCAACGGCAGGGCGGGCACGCCGACGATGGCGCCGGTGAGCACCGAGAGCATGATGGACAGCAACCCGACGATGCCCATGCGTCGGCGGGGCACCCCGAGCCGTGAGCCCAGGTCGGCCTGTGCCACGACGCTCCAGACCGAGCCGGGGAGGTACTTGCCCAGCTGCCCGACGAAGAAGACGCTCGCCCCGGCGGGCACCGGCAGCCTGGTGCCGAGGTCGGCCAGCAGCACGCGCCAGCCCAGCAGGCTGAAGACGGGCGCGAGCATCCCGACGACGAAGGCACCGACGAGCG
This sequence comes from Knoellia sp. AC549, assembly GCF_979258975.1. NCBI lineage: Bacteria > Bacillati > Actinomycetota > Actinomycetes > Micrococcales > Intrasporangiaceae > Knoellia > Knoellia sp. AC549. The sequence goes on along the minus strand of NZ_OZ409890.1, from coordinate 2,825,526 downwards.
TCGCCGCCGGGACGTCGCGCAGGTGGGCCGACACCTCACCCCAGTTGCGCCACACCGCGATGACGACGCCCGCGAGCACCAGGACGGCGACGACGATCCGGACGGCGTCGAGCAGGCGCCCCCGCGTCATGAGCTCACGGCGTCACCGACGCCGGAAGGTGAGCCGCAGGATCCCGTATGCCGGGACCGCACCTGATCGACGCGCCTCCGGTTGCGCTGCGCGCACCTCACGGGCGGAGGCCGACGCGGCCCGGATGCGCTCGGTGATGTCGCCGTCGACGTCTCCGACGAGGACGAGGCCGAGGTCGTCGGCCCGGGCCAGGACGCCGCGGATGTCGGCTGGACTGATGGCCCACTCCGGGTCGTCCTCGCCCACGGGCAACGTGATGATGAGGAGGCCGCCCGAGCGCAGCGCCCAGGAGGCCTGTCCCACGGCGTGGTCGACGTCGTCGGCCCCACAGCCACCGGGGTGGAGGCGGGCGATGACGTCGAGGCTCGCGGTGTCGACGTCGAGGACCTCGACCGAGGTGCGCCGACCGGTGAGCTCGAGCTCGACCGGCTCGAACCCCAGCGCCCGGGACCATCGTGAGAACGGGCTGCGGGTGCCGGACTCGTCGACGATGAGCGCGCCCCGACGCCCGTCGTCCCGGATCCGCAGGATCGCGGCGAGGGCACCGAGCGCCGCCCAGGCCGAGACGGCGTCGGAGCAGCGCGGGAGGCCCAGCTGGCGGGCGAGGTGCTGCGCGTCGAGGGCGTCCTCGTCCACGGCGAGCAGGTCAGACGCCCGGACCCACTCGGGGAAGTCGGTGGGGCGCAGCGGGAGCTGCTTGCGACGGCGGAGCCGGACAGCGGTGACGAGGTCCTTGGCGCGCTGCACCGGGGTGTCCGGCGGCACGACGTCGCGCTCGACGTCGTCGACCAGCGCCTCGGACTCGGCGCTGGCCAGGGCCTCGATGCCGCCGACGTAGTGCGCCCACGGCCCGCTGAGATCAGGTGGGCGGACCCCGGAACGCAGCCGGGCGGCATACCCACGGTCGGAGAGGCGACGCAACGCCTCGACGAGGGACGCCCGGTCACTGGGCGGCACGAGAAGTCCGTCGACGCCGTCGCGGACCTGGCCGCCGAAGGTGCCGACGTGCGAGGCGAGGACGGGGAGGCCGTGCAGTCCGGCGAGCAGCACGTTCTGGGACGCGGTGGCGTGGCGGTAGGTCAGGGTCAGGACGTCGTGGCGAGCCATCAGCGCCGCGATGCGGTCGGCCGGGACGTAGCCGCTGTGCACCTCGACGCGTCCGGCCAGCCGCGGGTCGGCGGCGAGCTCCTTGACCCGGCGACCGCTGTCGCCCCACATCTCACCCGCGATGGTGAGGGTGAGCTCGGGGACCTCGAGCATGGCGTCGAGGAGCAGGTCCACACCCTTGTAGTCGCGCACGATCCCGAGCGCCAGCAGCCGCGTGGGACCGGTGGACTCGACGTGCTCCTCGGGTGGACCGCCGGGCAGGTGAGGCGGGAGGTCGAGCTCACGGACGTGCGCGGCGCCGAGCTCGGTCGCGAGCTTGGCCTGCGAGTCGGAGTGCACGACGACGGAGTCCACCCGTCCGAGGAGGGCGCCCATGAGCTGCCGGTCCCCCGGCCGGGTCTCGTGCGGCAGCACGTTGTGGGCGATGACGATGGAGCGCGGACCGAGACCGCTGCTCGAGGTGCGCCCGGCTCCGGCAGCCCGCAGGACGGCCAGGTTGGACGGGACCCCCTGCGGGATGACGTGGACGACGATGACGGCGTCCATGCCCCGCAGCCGCCGCCCGGTGCGCACCCACGTGTCCGGGCGCGCCCACGACAGCGAGCGGATGGTCCGCGGGAACGGCTCGACATCGGGTGCCCCACCGGGGACGGCCTGCTCGCCCGGGTAGAGGAACGAGGGGTAGAGGTGGCTCCACGAGACGAGCGTGACGTCGTGCCCCGCCTCGGCCAGCTCGTGGCAGAGCTCCGTCGTGTGCGAGGCGACGCCGCCCTTGTAGGGGTGGGTCGGCCCGACGACTGCGAGGCGGAGCGAGGCCGAGTTGTCCCGGTCAGACACCGTCTCTCGACCTCACGACGAGGTCGGAGAGCAGGGCGAGCGAGGCGATCATCATGCCGCTGACGATGAGCAGCACGGTCGACGCCGGGAAGTAGAACGGGTGCCGCACCATGTCGACGACGCCCTTGCCGAGGCCCAGGAGGATCATCCAGAGGGCCGGCGGCATGAGGACCTTGAGCGGGTCGAAGTACATGACCATGCGCAGGACCTGGAGGATGTAGCGGTAGGCGTCGCCCACGAAGTGGAACTTGCTCACGCCGGCGCGCTTGGCATAGGCCGTCTCGACGTACTTGATGTCGTGCTGGTTGCTGAGGAAGGCGATCGTGATCGTCGTGACGCACGAGAACCCGGCCGGGAGCAGCCGCAGGTAGGGCAGCGACACCTCGCGACGGAACGCGCGCAGGCCGCTGTTGAGGTCGGGGATCTTGGTCTTGGTCAGCCACTGCGCGACGTTGCGGATGAACCACTTCGCGGGGACGCGCGCCCACTTGTGGGTGCCCTCCTCGGTGGTGCGTGCACCGACGACCTGGTCGTAGCTCGCGTCGTCACGCAGGATCCGCACGAGCTCGGGGATGCGCTCGTTCTCGTAGGTCATGTCCGCGTCGGTCCACACGACGATCTCGCCGTGGGCCTGCTGGGTGCCGATGCGTCGGGCCGTGCCGGAGCCACCGTTGCGGCGGAACGGCATGATCCGCAGGTTGGCGAAGTCGCGCGCCGCCTGCTCCAGCACCTCGAGGGTGTTGTCGGTCGAGGCGTCGTCGATGCACAGCAGCTCGTAGGTGAACTCGCTGCTGTTCATCGCCGTCGTGATGCGGTCGATCTCCTTGAGGACGTGGGCGCCCTCGTTGAAGCAGGGCAGGACGATCGTCACGTAGGGCCGTGGCGTGCCGTCCTCGAGCAGGGCCGAGCGGGTGGCGGGCTCGACAGGCAGCTCGTATGCCGTCCGCTCACCGTGCGGTGCGCTGTCACCGACCTCGCCGGGGTCGTCACTCCCTCCCGCGAGCTCACCCGTGCGCACGGTGATGCGCTCGGTCGGTGGGGCCGTGGGCGCCGGCGGAGTGGTCGCGATGACCTCGGTCTCAGGGTGCTCGTTCATCGCTGCCGAGACTACCCGTCGGTGACGCGTTCTCCGGCGCCTCGACGACCCTGCCCACTAGCCTGCTGGCGTGAACTCGCTCGCCATCCCCCTCTGGATCGACGCCGTCGCGGTGGGGTTCGGCGGGCTGGCCGGTGCGTTGGCCGCGCGGCGTCAGGGGTTCGACATCGTCGGGGTGCTCTTCCTCGCCGTCATCGGCGGGCTGGGTGGGGCACTGCTGCGTGACCTCCTCCTGCAGGTGCCGGTGCGCGCCCTCACCTCGCCCTGGCTGCTGCCGTCGGCGTTCGTCGGAGGCGCGCTCGCCGCGCCGCTCCTCAAGGTCGTCGGGCCGTTGCGGTTCCGGCGGGACGTCGCGTTCACGCTGCTCGACGCGATGTCGCTCGCGATGTACTCGATCCTCGGCACGGATCGTGCGATGACGGTCGGGCTGCCGCCGATCTCGTGCGTCTTCGTCGGCACGATCGCCGGGGTCGGCGGGGCGCTCATCCGCGACGTACTCATCAACACCACGCCGGAGCACTTCAGGCCCGGGTCGTTCTACGTGCTCGCCGCCATACCTGGCTGCGTCACCTACTTCGTGCTGCGCTCGCTCGAGCTGCCGGTCCTGGTCTCCGCCCTCGTGTCCATCGGCGTCGTCATCGCCGTCCGCATGTCCTCGTGGTCGCTCGACTGGCAGACCGGCCGGCGTCCGAAGTCCGCGCGCTGACTCGGACGGGCACACGGCATACCGGCGTCGGATCGTCTCGGGCGCTTCAGCTGCGTCTGCTCAGGGGTGGAGAGACTGGTCTGCGTCGACGAGCCGCAGGTCGGTGAACCGCACGACCAGACCGGAGCGCGTGGGGGCGCAGCACAGAAGTCCCACGCGGAGCGGGCCGGGCGGCAAAGGCGCCACGCGGACAAGCCGCCAGGGCTCGTCGCCGCTTCGGGCCCGGACCGTGAGCGCATCGCCGGTGCGACTTGCGCGCACGACGACGGCCTGGCCCAACCACTCCGGCACGGGGGCCACCGACCAGTCCGAGACACCTCGCGTGACGACCGCCCCCAGCTGCAGGACGCCGTCGGCCAGCTCGACGCCGGCCTTGACCCACTGCTCCGCGTCGGCACGGATGAGCAGGCCCGCCTGGTCGAACTGGGCCGAGAAGTCGGCGATGAAGCTGACCTCGGCGGCCGTCCCGTCGGGGAAGTCGGTGAGCAGGGCGTGACCTGTGTCGTGGATGAAGCCGTACGAGGTGGTGCGCCACAGGTCGCTGCCCTCCGCCGCGGTGACCAGCAGGTCGTGCTGGTCCCGGACCACCTGCGGGGGTGGGTTCAGCCAGTCGAGATGCCGCCAACCCGTTCGCCACCCGTCGGCCGGTCCTCGATCGCTCATGGGGTCGACCCTCCCACGAGTTGCGCGCTGGAGATCGTGCGGTGATGCTCGTCGTCGAGGGGAGCTTGCTGACTGCCCCCAGAGTCCCGAGCTTCCGGATGGAAGGTGCGAGATGCCCCAGTTCGCCGTCCTCATCTACGCCGATGACTCTGCACACGAACCCGGAGAGACCGCTGCCACTTCCGACGACATCGCCGAGTGTGACGCGCACGCGGCCGAGCTCGCTTCGCAGTCCACCATGACTGCTGCGTGGGCCTTCACGCCCCGGGCCCTGGCCAAGGCGATTCGAGCCGGAACGGTCACCGACGGGCCGTTCGTCGACTCGCCGCAAGTGGTGGCTGGGATCTACATCCTCGACGCTCCAGATCTCGACGCTGCGCTCGCCACGGCGGCAACCAACCCGGTCGTGCGACAGGGAGGTGGGCTCGAGGTCCGGCCCATCCACAGCGGAGGTCCAACAGATCCTGCGCAGCCCTGAGGGAAGGCGCACGCTCTTGGCGGAAGTGCCCGAACCACTCCCGGCCACTTCCGGCTCAGGCGTCGTGGATGGGTTCCTTGGGCAGCTTGCGGACCTTGGCCCGGCGACGGCGCCGCTCGGGGATCATCGAGCGCATCTCCTCGAGCTTGCCGAAGCAGAGCAGGCGGTCCTCCGGCTCCAGCGCGGTGCGCCGACGCGGGTTGGGGATGACGGTGGTGCCACGGTGCAGGGTCAGCACCGTGATGTCCCGGTCCTCGAGCCCGGACTCCGCGATCGTCCTGCCGACGAGGTCGGCGCCGCCATGGACGACGAGCTCCGCGACGCCGTAACCCGTTGAGACAGTGAGGCGCTGGCGCACGTCGATCTCCGGGAAGGCCACCTGGTTGCCGATGTAGTCGATGATCGCGCCGGCGACGTCGAGCTTCGTCGCCGTCTCGATGCCCTCGAGTCCCGGCGAGGAGTTGACCTCCATGACGAGTGGGCCATCGGCGCCTTCGAGCATGTCGACGCCCGCCACGCGCAACCCCATGATCTGGGCCGAGCGCACCGCCGCCTCCTCGAACGCCGGGTCGAGCGTCACCGGCGCGACCGACCCGCCACGGTGCACGTTGGAGCGGAACTCGTCCCCCTGGGCGGTCCGGCGCATCGCGGCCACGACCCGGTCGCCGACGACGAGGGCCCGGATGTCGCGCCCCTTGCTCTCCTTGACGAAGCTCTGGATGAGGACGTTCTGGCTCGTGCTGTGCAACGTCTCGATGATCGCCTCGGCCACCTTGGTGTCCGGCGCGAGGATGACGCCGATGCCCTGCGTGCCCTCGAGCAGCTTGATGACGACGGGAGCGCCGCCGACCCGTTCGATCGCGGGCAGGACGTCAGCCCGGTTGCGCACGAAGGTCGTGGCCGGCATACCGATCTGGTGTCGCGACAGGATCTGGGTCGCGCGCAGCTTGTCGCGCGAGTTCGAGATCCCGTTGGCGGTGTTGGGGGTGTAGACGTCCATCTGCTCGAACTGCCGCACCACCGCGGTGCCGAAGTAGGTCACCGACGCCCCCACGCGCGGCAGGATCGCGTCGTAGTCCGAGAGCGTCCGGCCGCGGAACTGCAGGTCGGGCTCGGGCCCCGAGAGGTCGATCGCGAAGCGCAGGGTGTTGAGCACCTTGACGTCGTGCCCTCGGTCGAGTCCGGCGGTGCGCAGCCGCTGGGTCGAGTACGCCCGGGGCGCGCGAGAGAGGATCGCTAGCTTCATGTGGGGTACCTGCAAGGATGGTCGGGTGCCGGTCGAATCCCATCCAACCATCCGTGTCGGATGGCGTGAGTGGGTGCGTATGCCGTCCGCCGGCCTTCCGTGGATCAAGGCCAAGATCGACACCGGGGCCCGGTCCTCGGCGGTGCACGCGTTCGACGTCGAGCGCTTCGAGCGTGACGGGGAGCCGTGGGTGCGCTTCTCGATCCACCCCTGGCAGGGCAGTGACGAGGACGCCGTCACTCTCGAGCGTCCCGTCGTCGACGAGCGGCTCGTGCGCTCGTCCTCGGGCCACTCCGAGCAACGCCTCGTCGTCGAGCTCGAGCTCGTCCTCGCCCGCCGCCGTCGCACGACCGAGGTGACCCTGAGCCGGCGCGACGAGATGGGTTTTCGCCTGCTCATCGGCCGCGAGACCCTGCTCCACGGCTACGTCGTCGACCCGGCCGTGTCCTATCTCGGGCCCCGACCCAAGCTGCACCTGCGACGCCGCAACCGGGGCCGGTCATGACAGTCGCCAGGCCCGCTGCTCGCGCGTCGTTCGGCATCGGGACCGTGAAGGTTCGGCCCGGGCACACCCGCGAGATCGGGCTGCCCATCACCAAGCTCGTCACCGGGTCCGAGCTCAGCCTCCCCGTGCGCGTCGTCCATGGCCGTCACGACGGTCCGGTCGTGTGGGTCAACGCCGCGATCCACGGCGACGAGGTCGTCGGCGTCGAGGTCATCCGTCGTGTCCTGGCGACCCTGTCCCCCAAGACCTTCCGCGGCACGCTGCTCGCCGTCCCGATCGTCAACGTCCACGGCTTCATGGCCGGTGACCGCTACCTCCCCGACCGGCGCGACCTCAACCGCTCGTTCCCCGGCTCGCCCCGCGGCTCGCTGGCGGGGCGCATCGCAAGCCTGATGATGCGCGAGGTCGTCGCCAAGTGCGAGGTCGGCATCGACCTGCACACCGGCTCCGACCGGCGCACCAACCTGCCGCAGATCCGAGCCGACCTCGACGACCCCCGCACCCGTGCCCTCGCCGAGGCCTTCGGTGCGCCGGTGATGCTGCACGCCAGGCTGCGCGACGGGTCGCTCCGGGCAGCCGCCCGCGAGACCGGGGCGACGGTGCTCCTCTACGAGGCAGGCGAGGCGATGCGCTTCGACCAGTGGGCCATCGAGGCCGGCGTGGCCGGTGTCCTGAGGGTCCTCGAGGCCCTCGACATGGTCGACCCCGTGGTCGGCGCTCCTCCGGTGACCGGCCTGGTGAGCCGGCGCACCGGCTGGCTCCGGGCCCGACGCACCGGCATCGTCCACCTCGACGCGACCCTCGGTCAGCGCGTCGAGGTCGACGACCGCCTCGGCAGCCTGAGCGACTCCTTCGGCCGGACCCTGCGCCTCGTCCGGGCCGACCGCCCCGGCGTCGTCATCGGCCGCACGACCGCACCACTCGTCAATCGCGGTGACGCCCTCGTCCACATCGCCGAGATCGAGGGCGCCGAGCCCCCCGGCATCCCGGACAGCCCGGCAGCCAGCGACGGGTTCGACGCCCTCGACCAGATCCAGGTGCTCTGAGATGGCTGAGAGGGTGCGCTTCCCCAGCTCCTCCGGCGAGCTCCTCGCCGGGCTCGTCGACCTGCCCGAGGGCGAGCTCCGGGGCTGGGGGGTCTTCTCCCACGGGTTCACCCTCGGCAAGGACTGCCCGGCGGCCTCCCGCATCTGCAAGCAGCTGGCCGCCGAAGGCGTCGGCATGCTCCGCTTCGACAACCTCGGGCTCGGCGACTCGGCGGGCGAGTGGGGCGACGGGTCCTTCTCGCACAAGGTGGCCGACACGGTGGAGGCTGCGCGGTTCATGGCCGCGAGCGGCCGCCCGGTCGAGCTGCTCGTGGGCCACTCGTTCGGTGGCGCCGCCGTCCTCGCCGCCGCGGCCGACATCCCCGAGGCGCGGGCGGTCGCCACGGTGGGAGCTCCCTTCGACCCCTCGCACGTCGAGCACCAGTACGACGCGGTCGTCGAGCGGGTCATCGCCGAGGGTGAGGCCGTCGCGACGTTCGGCAACAAGGCGCTCACGCTGCGACGCGAGTTCGTCGAGGACGTGCGCCGAGCGGACCTGCGCGAGTGCATCACCAGCCTGCGTCGACCCCTGCTCGTGCTGCACTCCCCGACGGACAACACCGTGGGCATCGCCAACGCGAGCGACATCTTCCGCACGGCCCGGCACCCACGCAGCTTCGTCTCGCTCGAGGGCTCGGACCACCTGCTCACCGCACCCGGCCAGGCCAAGCGGGCCGCCCGCATCATCAGCGCCTGGGCCGACCAGTACCTCGTCGACTGAGCACCCCTGGACCCGCTGTGTCCGGAGCCACCCTCCTGTGGAAGCGTGGAGCGCGTGGACACTGGCGCAGTACTCGACCTCATGAAGCAGGTGGCCGCCGAGGTCATCACCCCCCGGTTCCGAGCCCTGGCCGATGGTGAGGTGATCGAGAAGAACCCCGGCGACCTCGTCACGGTCGCCGACCGCGAGGCCGAGGTGCTCCTCACCCAGGCGCTCAGCGCGGCATACCCCGATGCCGTCGTCCTCGGGGAGGAGGCGCACAGCGCGGACGGGAGCATCCTCGTGCGCTACACCGGGGCCGAGCACGCCTTCACCGTCGACCCGGTCGACGGCACCAAGAACTTCGTCCACGGCAGCCCCGACCACGCCGTGATGATCGCCGAGACCGTCGCGGGCCGGACGGTGCGCGGCTGGATCTGGCAGCCTGAGCACGAGGTGGCCTGGGTCGCCGAGCGCGGCGCCGGCGTCGAACGCAACGGCGAGCGCATCACCCGTCGACCCGTCGGACCCGACGACGCACCCCACGGCGCCACGTCCATCTGGTCGCTGCGCGGCCACGCGCTGGCGGACCTGCCGGCGCTCCGCCCGTCCTGGGTCTGCTGCGGCGTCGACTACCCCAAGCTCATCGAGGGCGAGGTCGACTACATCCTCTACAGCCGCTCCAACGCGTGGGACCACGCACCCGGGTCGCTCATGGTCACCGAGGCCGGTGGCCACGTCGGACACCTCGACGGCGTCGAGTACTCCCCGCGCTCGACGCAGCCGGGCCTCGTCGTCGCATCGGACCGGACGACGTATGCCGCCGTCGCCCGCCGTCTCCCGGACGACCTCACCCCTCGCTGACGCCCGTCCACACCTCGAGCGACAAGGGCACGAGCCCGTCCGGCCGCTGCTCGAGGAGCCGGTCGTCCTCGGCCACGAAGACGTCACTGACCTGACGGATGTCGTTGGCCCGCAACGCCTCCAGCTGCGCGGTCCCCTCCGCGGCGAGCAGGACGAGGCGACCGCCACGGGCCGAGACGGCCCGGTCGATCGTCGCGACGGTCGTCGCGAGTCTCGGCGGGTCCTGGCGCAGCGTCTGGGTCGTGGAGAGCGCGGCCCGACCACACTGCCCGCGGACGACCTGAGGCCACTCGTTTGCCGCACGTGAGTCGATGGCGAGGACGACGTCACCGTCCCTGAATGAGGCACACACACCCTCCACCGCCGCGAGAGCACCCAGCTCCACCCGTTCGGCACGATGTGGCCAGGTCGCGGACGCGGTCGGGATGAGGGTCGCCGCGACGACGGCCACCCCCGCGCCGACCGCCACGGCGACGGGAGCGCGCCGAGAGAGGTGGCGGACGGCATACGCCGCAGCCGCCACGCACAGCAGGATGACGAACGGCAGCACGATGACGAGGCGCCGCTCGGCCCACGGGTGGTCCGGCGTGATGCCCGGGCGCCAGAGGGTCATCGCCGTCGAACCGGCACCGACGAGCAGCGGTCCGGTCCAGGCCGGCAACGGCTCCCGCGCGACCCAGTGGGCCGCGACGAGGCGCACTGCCCAGGCGAGAGCGGCCAGCGCGATGACGAGCGCCGGGATGCCGACCCACCACGACAACCAGGCCACGGTCTGCTCGGCATAGGTGCGACCACCGTCGACCGTCAGGCCCTGACGCTGCTGGAGCCCGGCGACGACGCGCGAGCCGGGGTCGTCGGGTGACTGGCGCACCGTCTGCCACAGCGGTCGGCTCGCGAGGAGGAGGCCGAGGCCGACGACGGCAACACCCAGGGCGGTGGGCAGGACGCGTGAGAACGCCTGTGGCACAGCGCCCCCACGCCGTTGCCACCAGAGCATGGCGGTCGCGAGGAGGCCCATGATGGCGCCGAGTCCGACGAGCGGGACGAGGCTGGCGGCGATGGTGCCGAGGTACTGGTTCGACAGCCAGAGCGCTGCGAGACCGGCCAGCAGGGTCGAGGCTCCCGCCCCGAGCAGGGTCAGGCGTGGCCACCACTGGCCCTGGGCGAGCGCGAGGGCCGCGACGGGGATGAGCAGGATCGTCTCGCGCAGGCCGTCGATGCGGACGAACGCGGTGCCGCCGACGAGGACGCCGGCGAGGAGCGCAGCGCGGCCGACCTCACCGCGCGCACCCTCGCGGGCGGCGATGACGAGGGCGAGCAGTCCACCCCCGAGCGTCACCATGGCCAGCGGCTCGGAGTAGGTCGCCCGCGCCGTGTGCAGGACCGGGAAGAGCAGGGCGACGCCGACCGCGGCCACGGGTGACCAGCGCGGCGCGCCGACGCGTGAGGTGATCAGACCCAGCCCCAGGATGCCGAGCGCCGACATCAGCGCCGGGAGCAACAGGGCGCCCGTCGGGCCGCCGAGCCACACCCCCATCGACCAGACCGCGCCGGGCCCCACGACGAACTGAGGCTGGACGGCCGGGGCCGCGTCATCCCCGACCTCGTAGAACGCCGGGCTCGAGAGCGTGATGCCGTCGAGGGCGAGCACCTCCGGACCGCCGACCGAGGCCGGGTCGACGGGCACGACCCGGCGGTGCGTCTCCGCCATCGAGATCGCCGTCTGCAGATAGCTCGCGGAGTCACGCCGCGGCAGCACCTGCTCGGAATGCGTTGTGGCGGTCCAGATCCCGGCACCGACGCTGACGCCGACCAGCAGCGCTGCGGTCCAGACGGGCAACGACCGAGCGGGTATGCCGTGTGCCCACCACCCGCTCCCGGCTGCCGCGACGACGGCGAGGGGAAGGACGAGCCAGGGGAACCACCAGCCGATCCCGGAGAGGACGACGGCGAGCAGGGACATGACGACGACCCACGTCGCCGCCCCGAGGACGATCGTCTGGAGCCACCGACCTGCCGCTCGCTCGAGCGACGATGCGGGCAGGTCCTCCTCAGCGGTCGGCAGCGGGCGGCTCATGGTCGCCCACGCTATCTGGCGCCGGCTCCGTAGTCTGGGCCGGTGACCCGACCCGCCGACGTCCTGCAGCAGATGCTCCGCTCCGACTCCGCCAAGCCGCGGATCACGACCTACGACGACACCGACGGCCCGACGAGGGGCGAGCGCATCGAGCTGTCTGCGCGCGTCCTCGGCAACTGGGTCAACAAGGCGGCCAACGCGCTCCAGGACGAGTTCGACGTCGCCCCGGGATCGGTCGTCCGGCTCGACCTGCCGCCACACTGGCGCACCGCCTACTGGGCCCTCGCGGTCTGGTCCGTCGGCGCGACCGTCAGCCTCGACGCGCGCGACGCGACCCCTGGGCCGGACGTCCTCGTCACCACCGACCACGACACGGCGGCTGCCGCGACCGAGCACTCCCCCACCGTCCTCGTCACGCTCGCCGGACTCGCACGCGCCGCCACCCCGCCGGCGCCGGGCGGCATCATGGACGAGGCCAAGGAGCTCAGCACCCACGGCGACCAGTTCGCCGCGTGGGAGGAGCCGGCCGACAGCGACACCGCCCTGGTCGCCGAAGGTGGGCGGACGGCATACAGAGATCTGGTGGGTTCGGCTCTGCCGCAGGCGAGCTCAGCAGAACGCCGGCACCTCACGACGACGGACACGGTCGACTTCCTCCGCGCCTGCCTGGCCCTGTGGGCGGCAGACGGCTCGGTCGTGCTCAGTCGCGGCGAGGCGCCGGCGGACGTCCTGGCGGAGCGCTCCCGGATCGAGGGAGCCACGGGCCCCTGATCCGGGAGGGCGTCACATCTGCTTCTCGATGGCCTTCCAGGTCAGCGTCGCGACGACGCCGGTGGAGGCGAGTTTCGCGCGGGTCTGCGCGGCCTTGACGGCCGTCTCGGTGGCCGGGCCGAAGGAGCCGTCGGCGCCGATCCGCAGGGCCCGCTGGACCGCGAGGACGTGAGCGCCCTTGGAGCCGCGCTTGGCCACGCTGTTCCAGAAGGGCAGCAACGGGTGCACCTTGAGCTCGACCTTGGCCCACGTGGCGGCGTCGGTGACGCCGGTGGCCGGGAGACCGACGGACTTCTGGAACGCGACGACGCGTGCCGCCGTGGCTTGGCCGTAGGAGCCGTCCACCGCGAGCCCGCCCAGGCCGGCCTGCAGCACCTTGACGGCGGTGCCCTTGGAACCGGTGCGCAGGACGGTCGACTTGTATGCCGTGAACTCGGTCGAGAGGGCGGCGTTCGTCGGCGGCGGCGTGACGGGGGGAGGCGTCACCGTCGTGGGCTTGCCCATGAGGGCGGCCCAGGTCGACGCAGCCACCACTCCGGTCGGCGGGATCCGCTTCGACGTCTGGTAGGCCTTGACCTTGGTCTCGGTGTCCGGGCCGAAGGAGCCGTCGGCGGCGATCCTGAGGGCCTTCTGCAGCGCGACGACGGCAGGACCCTTCGACCCTCGCTGGAGGACGAGCTTGGCGTAGGCGGCCAGCGGCGACGTCGTGGGCGGCGGGGTGGTGGTGACCGGCGGGGGCGGGGTCGTCGCCACCCCCATGAGCGCCTTCCACGTCGAGGTGGCGACGATGCCGGTCGGGGCGATGCGCTTCGAGGTCTGGTAGGCCTTGACCTTGGTCTCGGTGCCCGGCCCGAAGGAGCCGTCAGCCGTGATCCTGAGGGCCTTCTGCAGGGCGACGACCGCCGGCCCCTTGGAGCCGCGCTGGATGACCGTGTTGACGTAGGGCGCGAGCGGGCTCGGCGCCGCCGCCACGCGTGACGGCACGAGTCCCCGCAGGACCAGTCGGGTCCACGTGGCGTTGTCGAGCTGCTTGGTGACGGCGATGGCCTGGCGGGACTGCCAGGACGCGACGGCCGACTCGGTGCCCGGACCGAACACGCCGTCCTTGGCCAGACCGAGGGCACCCTGGGCGAGGAGCAGGTCCTTGTGCGTGTCACCGCGCTTAAGCAGCGGGTAGCCGCTGGCGGTGACGGGAGGAACCGTGTTGGGGATCGGCGTCGCCGGACCGGAGCCGGAGACCGGGCCGGTGAGCTGGACCGAGGTGAGCGCCTGGCCGGTCCACCACGAGGTGCGCTTGTAGGCGCCGTCCCAGGTGAACGAGATGTGGATGTGGTCGGTGTGCGGCGAGACCCCCGAGTAGGGCGCCCAGCCACGGCCCGGGTCGTAGGCCCGCCACATCTGACGGTTCCAGATGATGTAGTTGATGCCGAAGCGGCGTGCCATGGCTCCGGGACGGCCCTGCTCGTCGGGTGCCGAGAGCCAGCGGGTGATCGCGTTGCCCAGCGCGAGTCCGTCGGCGCTGTAGGCGTTGACCATCCAGTCGAGCGCGCGACCCTCCCCGTGCTCGGCGGCACAGGTCCGGTTGATCCCGTAGACGTGCCTGCCGTAGTGGCCGTTGAGCAGCTGGGCGAACGCCGTCGGACCTGGCAGGTCACCGCTGAGGCAGCGGTAGCCCTCCTGGTACTTCGGGGCGATGTCGAGCTCGCTGGGGAGCGGCTTCGAGGGAGGCGTCGGGATGCCCGCCACCCGAGCGGCCGTGGCGGTCCCCCCGGCGAGGGAGAGGCCGAGCGGGATCGACAGGAGGGAGACGGAGACGGCACCGAGGGCGCGAACCGGTCCTCGGGTCGACGTGGCAGGCGAAGTGGCGCGCGTCAACGAAAGCTCCTCAGGGGGCAAAAAGTGAAAATTTGGTGCCGATGGTCAGTCACAGACGTCACACCAGACACGTGGGCCGTCACAGTTGTCCCATTGGCCACAGGGGTTCCGCAAGTGGAACGGACGAAATTACACACATGTACTTCGTCAGACCCCGTGTGGACACGCAGAATCTCCCGTTCAAGGCTCCAAACTCAGGAAGATCTCCGGCACGTGTTCGACGCCCATCAGGGCCCCGCCGTGCTGGCCCCCCACCACATCGAGGCCCCTCCCGTGGGGAACTAGAGTTCCCGCCATGGACAAGGTCGTCTCCTCTGCAGCCGCAGCCCTCGAGGACGTCCGCGACGGTGCCAGTCTGGCCGTCGGCGGGTTCGGGCTCTGCGGCATACCCAGCGTTCTCATCAACGAGCTGCACGCCATGGGGGTGCGCGACCTCGAGGTCTTCTCGAACAACTGCGGCGTGGACGACTGGGGCCTGGGCATCCTGCTCGGTGCCAAGCAGATCCGGCGCATGGTGTCGTCCTACGTCGGCGAGAACAAGGAGTTCGCCCGCCAGTACCTCGAGGGAGAAGCTCGAGGTCGAGCTCACGCCGCAGGGCACCCTGGCCGAGCGCCTGCGCGCCGGCGGCGCCGGCATCGCGGCCTTCTTCACCCCGACCGGCGTCGGGAGCCAGGTCGCCGACGGTGGACTGCCGTGGAGGTATGCCGCGGACGGGACCGTCGCTCTCGCCTCACCTCCCAAGGAGACCAGGTCCTTCTTGCTCGGCAGCGAGGAGCGGACCTTCGTCCTCGAGGAGGGCATCGCCGCGGACTTCGGCCTCGTGCGCGCCTGGAAGGGCGACCGCCACGGCAACCTCGTCTTCAACAAGTCCTCCCGCAACTTCAACCCGCTCTGCGCGATGTCGGGACGCATCACGATCGCCGAGGTCGAGGAGCTCGTCGAACCCGGGGAGCTCGACCCCGACGAGGTCCACCTGCCCGGGATCTATGTCCAGCGCGTGGTTCCCCTGACGCCAGAACAGGCCCAGGACAAGCGAATTGAGAAGCGCACCGTGACGACACCGAAGGAGGCCTGACGATGGCACTCACCCGCGACGAGATGGCAGCGCGCGCGGCCAGCGAGCTGACCGACGGCTCCTACGTCAACCTCGGCATCGGCCTGCCGACGCTCGTCCCCAACTTCGTCCCCGACGACGTCGAGCTGGTGCTCCAGTCCGAGAACGGCATCCTCGGTGTCGGCGCCTACCCCGCCGAGGACGCGGTCGACCCCGACCTCATCAACGCGGGCAAGGAGACGGTGACGACCCGACGCGGCGCGAGCTACTTCGACAGCGCCACGAGCTTCGGGATGATCCGGGGTGGCAAGGTCGACGCCGCGATCCTCGGTGCCATGCAGGTGTCACGCAACGGCGACATCGCCAACTGGATGATCCCCGGCAAGATGGTCAAGGGCATGGGCGGCGCGATGGACCTCGTCCACGGCGCGAAGAAGGTCATCGTCCTCATGGAGCACGTCGCCAAGGACGGCACTCACAAGATCGTCGACGAGTGCGACCTCCCCATCACCGGACTCGGTGTCGTGCAGCGCATCATCACCGACCTTGCGGTCATCGACGTGACCGCCGACGGACTCGTCGTGCGCGAGCTCGCTCCCGGTGTCACGCAGGACGAGCTGCGCGAGAAGACCGGGCCCGAGCTGACGTTCGACTGATCAGCCGGTGGCGCCGGGCGCGACGAGCTGCCAGGCCGAGGCGTCCGGCGAGTCGAACCGGGGTGTGGCAAAGGGCGCCAGCGTGTCGGCGTGGGGCATCAGCTTGTCGACATAGACCCAGCGGACGCCGAGGTCCCACAGCCGCTGACGGGCCTCCTCGGTGGGCGCGGCGATGAACTCGTCGTTCAGCCGCAGGATGTCGGGCTTCCAGTAGTCGACAGTGATCGAGTCACGACCCTCCGGGGCCTCGCGCGATGCCCGAGGCGTGGCGGTCCACCCCTCCACGAGCGACTGGCGTTCGCTGAACGCCGTGACCAGCCAGCGCCGGCTGTCGCAGCCACCGAAGGGTGCTCGGATCGCGGTGCAGTGACGGTTGGTCATGATGACGTCCCGAGGTCCCGAGTGGTCCCGGATGTAGCGAGCGGCATCGAGCTGGTCCTGGGAGACGGCCAAGGGCTGCCTGAGGGACTCGGTCGGCAGAACCGGAGGGAAGAGCGGAGCCCTGACCGTGTCGAACCCCGCGATGACTCCAGTGGTCAGTGCGGCGACTGCCAGGGTGGCCAGGCTGGCACGCAGGCGAGCACCCGGCCGACCGAGCACCCATCCCGCGCCCGCGCCCAGGACCACGACGGCCACGACCACCGCCAGGGCGTTCCAGAACAGCCCGACGTTCTCCTCGCCCAGCCTGCCCACGAGTCGCGTGGGAGCAAGGTAGACCAGGGCGCCAATCCCTGTTCCCAGCGCCAGCAGCGGGCCGACGACGTGACGCCCGAGGGCCTGTGCCAGCGCACGGGCACCCAAGGCGGAGCCGATGGCCGCCAACGGGATCGCCGTCAGCAGGAAGTAGTACTGGCTGCGGCCGGGGTGCGAGAAGAGCCCGACCGCGGCAGCTCCCGCGAAGGACCCACCGGCGAGGAGCCACGGGAGGGGGTCACGACGGGTTCCGCGCCCGAAGAGGGGGGCGAACGAGAGCGCTGCGGCGGTGAGCCCCCCCAGAACGGCCAGAAGCGCCGCGGCTCGCACGAAGCCCTGGTCCGGCAGCGAGCCCAGCATCGAGAAGACGTAGCTCTGCTCAGCGGCCTCCTCCACTCCCAGCGCGAGTCCGGCACTGGAGCCGTGGAAGACGACGATGATGGCGAAGACGAGACCCGCGGCGACGACGAGCAGGTCGACGACGACTCGTGCGACCAGGGCACGGTTCCACAGGAACATCGCGACGGCGGCGAGGCCGAGACCGGCGACGACGAGCGGTGACGTCCCGCCCTTGGTCCCGGCCGCGATGACGGACAGCAACGGCACCAACAGGTAGGCGGCTCGTGGCAGCTCTCCTCGCCAGCGCTGGTCCAGGAGCACGACCAGGGCCAGGAGGGTCGGCACGCCCAAGGCCAGGGTGGGCGAGTCAGGGGTGAGCGGGAGGCTCAGCCCCGGGATCGCGAACGGGTTGCCCCGTGAGGCGAACATCGCCAGCACACTCGCCAGGAGGGCCACCCTGGAGCTGCCCCCCGACAGCCGCAGGGCGGCGACCATGACGCAGACGGCCACCGTGAGCGGCATGAGGGCAGGCATGAACCGGAGCAGGACCAGGTCGAGCCCTGCCCCGGACGTCGCCGTGACATGGGCGAGCCAGGCGTGCGTGAACCAGTGGTAGCCCAGGTCCTCGCCCATCACCGTGGGCCAGCTGGTCGGCCCGCGGTGCAACAGCTGCGATGCCAGGGCCTGGTGCAGGTAGGCGTCGATGTGAGGTCGGCCCAGCCCCTCCCAGGTGACCTGGTTGGTCCGGAAGTAGGCGACGAGCTGCCGCAGCGCCCAGAAGGAGCTCAACGCGGTGAGCGGTGCGAGCCACCACGGGATGGGCGTCCAGCGCGCTGACCGGATCCGGGTGCGAGTCGCCGGGACCGCGAGCAGGATCACGGCGATCACGAGCGGGATCACCGTCGCGAGCCAGAGCTGCCCCGTGAGCCCCGCGATCACCTGCGTCGGCACGGCGATGGCGATGCCCAGCGCGAAGCCCATGGCGAGGTCCTCGAGCAGCCAGCCACTGCGCGGGCGCACGGCTCGCCACAGCAGGGCGCCGGGCAGGATCTGGGTCACCCCCACGGCAGCGCTCGCACGCAGGGCAGCGCCGATGGGCAGGTCGGTGCGCACGGCATACACGAGATAGACCCCGGCCGCACCCGCGACGAACGCCACGGACAGCAGGTTGCTCCACGTCGCCAGATCAAGACTCCCCCGCAGACGATTCGCTCGGCCGAGGGGACCTGACTTCGTGTTCACGTGGCTCCTGGGTGCGGGGGTTTGATGGACGGATCTCGCTCTCCGAGTGGGCCGGGGCGGCTGTTAGAGTCCGTGCGTCATCTTTACATCCAGACCTCAGGAGCACGAAACACCCATGTCGACGGAGTCCGGAACGCCTGAGAACTCTCCCGGCGTCTACACCCCAGGGTATTTCGAGACTCGTCTCAAGCAGGATGCGAGCCGCGCCAAGGTGTGGGAGCACCTGTGCGACTACCTGCAGAGGTTCGTGCCCGCGGACGCGGACGTCCTCGAGCTCGGCGCCGGCTGGTGCGACTTCTCCAACCAGGTCAAGGCCCGCCGGGTGGTGGCCATGGATCTCGATGCCACGGTGCACACCGCTGCCGCCGACCACGTGGAGTCGGTCGTGGGTGACTCGACGGACCTGTCCCAGTTCGACGACAGCTCGTTCGACGTCGTCTTCGCGAGCAACCTCCTCGAGCACCTGCACCGCGACCAGTCCGACTCGCTGCTGTCGCACGCGCAGCGGGTGCTGCGCCCAGGTGGACGGCTCATGCTCATGCAGCCCAACTTCCGGCTCAACCCCGGACGCTACTTCGACGACTTCACCCACGTCGCGATCTACACCGACCAGTCGCTGTCGGACTATCTCGTGTCGCAGGGCTGGTCCATCGAGCAGGCGATGGCGCGCTTCATGCCGTTGACGCTCAAGTCCAAGGGATCCAAGCTCACGTTCGTCGTCCCCTGGTATCTCCGCTCCCCCATCAAGCCCCTCGCCGGGCAGATGCTCATCGTCGCCAACCCCGGAAGGGCCTGACCATGTGGCAGGGCAAGTCGCTCGCCGTCGTTCTCCCGACCTACAACGAGAAGGACAGCATCGCCGAGTGCATCCGACGCTTCGAGGCGCTGCCCGAGATCGACAAGGTCATCGTCGTCAACAACAACGCGGCACAGGGCACCTCCGAGGAGGTCGCCACGACCGGCGCGATCGAGATCATCGAGACGACCCAGGGCTACGGCGCGGCCATCAAGCGGGGCCTGACCGATGCGGGGACCGACCTCATCGCGATCTGCGAGCCCGACGGCACGTTCGCGCCCGAGGACCTCACCAAGCTCCTGGCCTTCCTGCCCGAGTGCGACGTGGTCATCGGCTCGCGCACCGTCTCGAACTTCATCTGGAAGGGCGCCAACATGGGTTGGTTCCTCCAGTGGGGCAACTGGGCCGTCGCCAAGCTCATTGAGGTCCTCTACAACACGACCTACCTCAGCGACGTGGGCTGCACGTTCCGGGTCATGACCAAGGAGCACGCCGAGGTCATCCTCGAGCGCTCGCGACTCGACGGCTCTGCCTATGGGCTGGAGATGCTGCTGATCTCGGTCATCACCAAGGCCCGGATGGTCCAGATCCCGGTCAACTACCTCCCCAGGGTCGGCGTCTCGTCCGTGACCGGGGAGCTCGGCAAGACCATCTCACTGGGCACCGAGATGATCCTCCTGACCTTCAAGATGCGCCTGCGCGCCAGGAGCATTCGTCGTGGCTTGAGGACTCCCAAGGGGCCCCACCGCCAGGTTCGCGCCTCCTGACCACGGCCGGGGCAGCGGCCCCGGCCCCCTGTCTCAGGTGCGCGGGCTGGTCCACTCGTCGGACAGGTGCCCCTCGGCGATCTCGCTCATCCCACTGTGGTCGCCGTGCTGGCTGAAGACGTGCCGTCGGTAGGCCCAGAACCGGAAGGCCGTCCCGAGCACCAGGCCGACGCCGTTGGCCGAGACGTTGTCGGCCAGGGCTGACTGGAACCCGAGCCCATAGTGCGAGACCCACAGGCACGCCATGGAGATGAGGGTGCCGAGGGTCGCGACGACGGCGAAGAGCAGGAACTCGTGGTGGGCCTTGTCGCGTCGGGTGTTCCTGAAGGTCCAGAACCGGTTGCCGAGCCAGGCCACGATCGTCGCGAGGGTGCCCGAGACGACCTTGGCCGTCAGCGGGTAGTCGTGGAGCGGGCCCTCACCACCGGCGAAGCGCAGGAGGTTGAACCCTCCGACGTCGGTGATGAACCCCAACGCGCCGACCACGCCGAACCGCCCGAGCTGACCGAACATGGCGGACGAGGGCAAGCGAGGTGCCACCAGCACCCTTTCGGTCGAGGAAGGAGGCAACACCATAGCAACGCCTCACTCGTCGGTGACCGTCACCGCCCCGGTGGCACGGTGCCACCGCATCACGCCGCCCTGGAAGTCCTGCTCGTAGCCACCGGACCAGAGTCGGTTCTCCCCCACCGGGAACCCGAGCGAGGACGTCGGCCCACCCATCTCGACGTAGGCCTCGTTCATCGAGCCGAAGATGCCGTGCGCGCCCGTGGCCGGGTGCCAGGCGAGCCCACCGAGCTGGAAGACCTGGGACCTGCCGCCCTTCGGAGCGGACTGCTCCGCGGCGGGGTAACCGAGCCGTCCCGGGCTGGCACCGAACTGCAGGAACCGCGCCAGGATCTCACCGGACACGAACCTCGCACCCGTCGTGCCGGTGTAGTGGATCTGTCCGTTCTGGAAGGTCTGCGCCCACCCGGTCGGCGTGGGTCTCCACATGTGCGATGCGGGCATCCCGGGCGGTGAGGACGGCCCACCGCGCGCGTCCCAGGAGGTGCGGATCGCGCCGTGGACGGCATACGCCTGGTCGAGGTCGAACCGGAGGATGGCGGAGACCCCCTTGGCGAAGTCCGTCCGCTTCCCGCCGATGATCGACCTCTCGCCGGCCACCGGTGGCCCCCAGGCTGCCTCTCCACCCTGGAGCTCGTACAGCCGGGTCGCCTCCGGCCCGATGTGGAAGACGTTCGACGCCGTCGACCAGAGGGAGGTGCCGCTGCCGAAGATGGTCCGCATCCCGAAGGGGGTCGCTCGCTCACCCTGCTCGACCGGGCCGAGCCACCGCTCCCCGCCGCGCGCGAGCCACGAGCGGTGGATGCGGCTGGTCGTGTGGTCGGCGAGCGCGTCGACCGCGGACCGCAGTGCCGGCAGGCGCGAGTAGAGGTTGCTGCCCGGGCACTCGGTCGTGTTGGTGTCGCGGTGTGCACTGATGAAGGGCAGCGTCACCTTCGTCCCCTTCGGGAAGCGGGAACCCGAGTCAGCGCTCGTGAGGGTGGTCGTCCCCGTGGGCTCACGGTAGAAGGAGCTCGAACGCCAGGCGATGACCCGGGCCAGTGCGGACATCGTCGCGGAGGTCGGTGTCGCGGTCGAGTAATTGCCGAGCACGGAGACGCCCCACGTGCCGCTGTTGAATCCCAGGGCGTGGGCTCCCGTCACCACTCGCTCCAGACCACCGGCACGGCCCTCGAACGTCTGGCCGTACTTGTCGACGAGGACGTTGTAGCCGACGTCGCACCACCCGAGACTCCTGGTGTGGTAGGCGTAGATGCCCCTCACGATGCCGGCGGACTCCGATGCCGTGTAGCTGTTGGAGCCAGCGGTGTGGTGGACGAAGACGCCCTTGAGGGTCTTGCCGTAGCTCGGTCCGCAGGTGCGCAACGACTCGTCGGCGCCCCACCCTGCCCGCGAGACGATGTCCGGACGGGCCGTGACGGCCTGGACCGAGGCCGTGGAGGCCGTGGAGGCCGTGGCGGATGCGTCTGCGTCGGCTCGTCCGGGATCGATGAGCTCGACCTGGCCCAGGCTCGCCACGGATCGGGCGCCGCTCGCGGCGGACAACCCCTTGTCCGCCTTCGGGAGGCGGATCTGCACGGCGGACCCGCCGGGTCCGACCCACACGGGGTCGGTACCGACCCGCTGGGTGTGCGAGCTGCTCGGGTCCGTGGTGTCGTCGACCGACGTCGCCAGCCACGGTCCCCATCCTCCGCGCTGGGCCCGGACCCGCACGAGGATCGTGGCCTCGGCGGGAGGTGCCTCCCCCGCCTTCCAGGTCAGCGCCACGATCGGAGCCGACTGCGGCACCTCGACGGTGTCCGGAGCCACGGTGCGCAGGTCGGCCACGGCCCGCTTCGTCAGCGTGGGCCTAACCGGTTTCGCTGCGGCTGCGGGCGCGGTGGACGCTGCCCCCACGGTTGCGGGAGAAGCTGCGCCCGCCCCGGTCATCGGGAGGGCGGTCAGGCCGACCGACCCGAGCAGGACGAGGACGGGCACTCGAGCGGCACGGGCGGCGATGGGACGGCGGGTCGATCGCAGGGCGAGTGACATGGCGGCTTCCAAATCGTCTGGGGCCACCCATTGAACCGTGTGACTAGTGTGAATGGAGTAAACAACTGGTAAAGATGGTCCCCATTGTGACTAGACGCTTCTGGTCATGAACCTGTCAACCGCCACGAGCGACCTCGAGCGCTCGGCTGAGCCCTTCCCGGTGCCGAGCGTCGATCGGCGGAGGGAGGAAGGCCGCCAGCAGGCTGCGTTGCTCCCACCCCAGTCCACGCTCGAGGCGACGCAGCTCGGGAAGCGTCACCCGCAGCGCCGGCCTGCGCTGCACGGCTGCGAGGTTGAGCAGCGCCGTGCTGTCGGTCCCGAGCACGACCTGCGCCCCCACCACGGCAGGGTCGAGCTCGGCCGGGAGACTCCGCGCGAGCTCGGGCCACGCGGCATACCGGCCTCCCCCCTCGGCAGGGTGCGGACGCACCGCAAAGGCGAGCCCGACGTCGGCACACGCCGCGGCGACCTGCTCGAGGTGGGCCCGGAAGCCGTCCTCGGTGACGAGACCGAGCTCGACCCATGGTTGGGTGAGGTAGACCGCGCGGGCCTCGCCGGCTCCGGACGAAGGGGCGACCGACGCGTCGGCAAAGCCCGCCGCGACCTCCGGCACGACGCGCCACGTCCCACCTGCCTGTTCGTAGAGCGCCCATCGGAGGTCGGTGAGGACGCGCCCGGCACCGGTCACCGCCCACGAGCGGACGGTCGGCCACGGCTCGCGACCGCCCTGCCGACGCCACGCGTCACGGCGGGTCCGCCAGTCGCCGTAGGTCCCGATCCCCTCGTCCACGACGACGACCTCGGGCCGGGTGCGCGCTGCGGCGACGAGCCGCAGGTAGGGCTTGATGCCGGGGGCGCCGACCGACAGCAGGACGTGATGCTCACCGGCACCGATCGGGTCGGCGCGGGGCTCAAGCGCGTCATCGTCGCCGTCCGACCTTCGGACGGTGAGCCTCGGGTCATCCGGGAGGAAGGCGGTGACATGGTGCGGTCGGACGTTGTCGCGCCCGAGGAAGGACCCCGACCCCAGGTAGTCCACGACCACCTCACCCGAGGTGCGGCGCAGGAGGTGGCGCAGGTAGCTGCCGGCGTGCACGAGATGGGTCGCGCTGCGCACACCGGCAAGGGTGACGCGCACGACGGGCTGCGTGCTCACACCACCGGTGGGCGGCCAGCCCGCGTCAACCGCCAGACGGTCCGCCACCGCATCGGGTGGCGCTCCCCCGGGTCCACGCGCCAGCCCTCGGCGAAGCCCCTGAACCACACGCGGAGCGGCTCGGCCTCGTGGACGCGAGCCAGGGTGGCCGCGGTCCACACGCCGAGGTAGACGGGCACGAGTGGGGCGGGGAGGTTGCGCCGGGCGACCCAGACGCGGTTGCGGGCATTCATCCGATAGAAGACGGTATGCCGTGCTGCCTGCGTCGCAGGGTGGTGGACGACGACGTCCGGGCAGTACTCCAGCGACCAGCCGGCATCGACCAGCCGGAAGGCGAGGTCGATGCCCTCGTGCCCGTACCAGAAGTGGCCGGGCCAGCCGCCCACCGCCTCGAAGGCGGTGCGACGGATCATGCAGACGCCCTCCCAGAAGACGACGACGTCACCGGGGGCACCACCACCCTCGGTCCGCAGCCGCGGGACCCATCGCCTCGGCGACGGCTTGCCGTCAGGGTCGGCGCCCCGAGGCTGGGCCACCGCGCGTCGAGGGTCGTCGAACTGGACCGCGAGCCTGGCGAGGACGTCGGTGCTGGGGAGGTGCGCGTCGTCGTCGTAGAAGAAGAGGAGGTCACCACGCACGGCCCGGGCGCCGACGTTGCGACCCTCGGGGATGCCGACGTTCTCGGGCAGGTGAACCGTGCGCACCCCTGCTGGAAGGCCCGACGGCTCCCAGCCGTTGCCCACGAGGACGACATCGAGATCGACGCCCTCTTGCGCGAGAAGGGTGTCGAGGGCCGTGGCGAGCTCGGTCGGACGATTGCCCATGCTGAGGACGACAGCACCAACGCTGGGTCGTCCTGGCATGCACCACACTCCTGGAATCGCTGTCCGACCCCGACTCAGGTCGCCGTGACGTCGCCGTGACGCGGCCTCGATCGTCGCGCCGCTAGTGTAGGTGACACCCTTGCCCGGCACCCACCGGGCGAAGTCGATCGAACACTGAGAGGCCCCACGTTGGCAGCCAACCCCCAGTCGACGCGTTCACGCGATGGCGTCACCGGAGCCGAAGTCCTCACCGGTGAGATGCTCGTGTGGTCCGACCTCGGCTGGATCGCCGCACCTCTGGCGGTGG
Source organism: Knoellia sp. AC549 (assembly GCF_979258975.1). NCBI lineage: Bacteria > Bacillati > Actinomycetota > Actinomycetes > Micrococcales > Intrasporangiaceae > Knoellia > Knoellia sp. AC549. Next base: position 2,800,953 of record NZ_OZ409890.1, on the reverse strand, counting down.
AGGTGGTCGTCGCTGACGTGGTGCGTGCCCGCTCCCCCCAGCGTGTGCTCCTCGCCGGTCCGCGCGCCGCAGCACTCGTCACGACCCTGCCGGAGAGCGCCAGGGTCGAGATCCTGTTGCGGTCCATCCCCGACTCTCGAGTGGCGAGCGACGCGGCCGGCCTCCACGATCGCGCTTCGCTCCACATCGGCGGTCTGGACGCCTACTCCGACGACAAGGGCTTCGACCTCGTCGTCGGCCTCGGTGGCCCGACGCGCCTGCTCGGCCCCGACTCGACCGGCATGGGCGAGGCCGACGTGCTGAGCAAGCTTCTCGGCCCTCGTGGCCGACGGCGGCACGCTCGTCGCGGACGTCGGCAACGAGCTGGGGCTCCACGAGCTGCTCGCGGCGCAGCCGCTCCTCGACATCGACTCCGACGACGCCTGGCACGTGGGCGCGGACGGGTTCAACCACCGACGTCTGCACCTCGTCGAGCTCGAGGCCTGGCGGCAGGAGCAGGGACTCACCACCGACGTCCTCTTCGGCGCCTACCCCTCACCGGACCAGCACCACCTCCTCATCGACGGTGCGGCGCTCTCGGCCGGCCACCCCGATCTCCTCGGCGCCGCTCGCGTCCGCAGCTGCCGCGCAGTCGAGCGCCACTTCCAGGACTTCCCGGTCCTGCGCGACCCGCGGAGCACGGTGGAGCGGCTCGTCGACGGCGGTCTGGTCACCCAGCTGGCCCCCGCCTGGCTGCTCGTCGCGCACCGCGGAGACGCCGCGTCCGACCTCACGCTGCCGGCCGTCATCGACGCCGAGACGTGGGTCGACCCGGCCTGGGCGCGGGTCAACCGCGTCGACCGGGCCGGCGGATCGACGGCGGTGTGGGCGAGCGACAACCGCGATGCCGAGGTCAACGTCGGGGCGATCACCCGGGACCTGGCTTCTGAGTCCGTGACCCACGGACGCCTCCTGGAGATGGAGCTGCGTGACGCGTGCGGTCGCCGCTCCCACCGCGACATCCGGGCTCTGATCCGCCAGTACAACAGCTGGCTCCACGACGCGAGCGTCTGGGACACCTCCATGGCCGAGCGTCGCAGCTTCGCCACGCTCGACAACGTGGTCATCGGGGACGACGCCACCTTGAGCATCATGGACGGGTCCTGGCGCCGAGCGGGCGTCGTCGCGGCCGACGACATGCTCGTCCTCGCCCTGCGCCAGTTCGCGACCAGGCTCGTGGCGTCTGCTGCGAGCCACCCGTGGAAGACGAGCACCACTCCCGACGACCTCACCGCCTCCCTCGCCGCCATGGTCGGCGTCGTGGTCACCGACGACGTCGTGCGGCGCGCGGTGCGCGTGCAGAGCGAGATCGCCTCCGTCATCACCCCGAGTGACCTCACTGTCGCCGAGATGGTCGACGCCGACCTCGAGCAGGGCGAGCTCCCTCGCAACCTCCCGTCAGCCACCGCCACCGGCTTCCGGGAAGCTCCTCGCCCTCGATCGAGCGCGCTCTCGGCGCATGCGTGAGCACGACGGCCAGGTGGCGTGGCTCGAAGGGACGCTGCGACACCGCGACCGCTACATCCGCGACCTCGAGCGCATCATCGAACGCTACGAGGACACGCTCACCTGGAAGACGGTGCAGGCCATGAGGGCCCCGCGTCGCATCGCCACGGACAAGGCCGTCGCCACGGCCAAGTCGACTGCCAACCAGGTCCTGCCCCCAGACTTCATGAGCAAGGCCCGTCGGCTCGCACGCCGGGCCGTCAAGTAGCCGTCCGGTCGCTCGTCAGGACGTCGTGCTCGAGATGGCGCAGGCCACCACGAGGTCGCCTTCCTGCTTGACGGCATACGTCACGGTTCTGCCCTGGAGGGTCACGGGACTTCGGCCCACCGGCCCCCGGGCAGCAAGCACGATGATCGGCACGTCGCCGAGCTTGGCGCACACCTCGGTGGCGCACCACGCGCTCCAGAAGCTGTCGTGCGCGTCCCAGAGGCCGCGCCATCGTCGGCCCAGCTGCGTCGGCACCGCCTGCGCCGCGATCTCGGCGTCCACTGCCCGGGTCTGACCCTCGCGTGCCGGCGGTGACCAGCACACGATCCGGCCGTCCGCGACACGTGAGTGCGCACCACCGGTGCACGTGTGGGTCGCGGCGGGCTCGATGAGCAGCGGCGAGCGCATCGCCTCCTCGAGGCGCGCGTCAGCCAGGTCGGTCATGTCCTCAGATGCTGCCGCCACCGTCGACAGTGATGACCTGCCCGTTGATGTTGGTGTCCTCGAAGAGGAGCGAGTGCACGACGGGCACGATGTTGGCGGGCTCCACGAGCCGACCCGACGGTGTGCGGCGGGTGATCGTGTCGAGCTGCGTCTGGCCCAGCACCGATGACATCTCGGAGGCGAAGAAGCCGGGCGCCACGCTGTTGACCAGCGCTCGTCCATGCATCTCACGTGCCAGCGTGCGCATGGCACTGTCCAGACCACCCTTGGTGGCCGAGTAGGCGACGAGTCCCGAGTAGCCGCGCTGAGCGCAGATCGAGGTCACCATGACGATGCGACCACGGTTGCCCTTGGCCATGATGCGGCGCAGCACCAGGCGGGTGAGGAGCAGCGGCGCGGTGAGGTTGGTGTCGATGATCCGGGCGATGTTCTCGGGCGAGGTGTGCACGTGCAGGCTGTCCTGGCCGGCGGCTGCGTTGTTCACGAGGGCGTCGATGGGACCCAGCGTGGCCTCGGCCTGCTTGAGGAAGGCCGACACTGCCTTGTTGTCGGTGGTGTCCACCGCCCCTGCGACGACCGACTCGGGGTTGTCCTTGGCGAGCTGTTCGAGCTCGGGCGTCACCGTCCGGGCGAAGGCCGCGACCTTGGCACCCTGGGCGAGGATGTCCTCGACGATCGCCAGTCCAAGACCGCGCGACCCCCCGGAGACGACGACGACCGAGGCGGGTCCGATGGGGGTGGTGGTGTCAGACATCGCTCTTCAGAGTCTCCTTGATGGGAATGGTGTCGAGGAACCGGATGCGCCTCGGGACGGAGTAGTCGGGGAGCCGCTCCGCGCACCACTGGGTGAGGTCGGAGTCGGTCGCCGGGCCGTCGAGGACGACCTCGGCCGTGACGATGCTGCCGACGATGGGAGCCTTGCGACCACGGACCGAGGCCCAGGCCACCGAGGGGTGGGACTGCAGGACGTTGCGGACGGCAGAGGCCGAGACCTTGGCTCCTCCGACGTTGATCTCGTCGCTCGCGATGCGGCCGGTGATCACCACGCGCCCGTCGGCAACGTCGACCCGGTCCCCCGTGCGCAGCCGGGCGTCGATGCCCTCGGCGCGCTTCGGTGAGTCGATGACGAGCTCTCCGTCCTCGACGCTGAGCGTGGCCCTGCCGGGCGCCTCGCGGTCGAGCCACTCCTGCGGGAACCCGGCTCGACCGTCGTGCACGGCGATGGTGGCACCGGCCTCGGAGGAGGCGTAGATCCATGACACCCGCGCCTGCGGGAACATCTCGGTGAGCCTGGTGAGGATCGCCTGGTCGACCGGCTCGCCGCCGAGGGTGACCTGCTCCAGTGGCAGTGCCGCCACGCTCTCGGGGTCGCGATACAGGGCCTGGCGCCAGAAGGTCGGGGTGCCCGACGCTGCGGTGACACCGGCGTCCAACGCGCGTGCCGGCCAGCTCTCGAGCTCACTCGGCTCGACGAACACGATGTGCTGCTCGGGCTGGGTCAACCCCAGTGTGACGAGCTGCCACCAGGCATACGCCCCGTGGGCATACGGGCACAGCCAGGTGCGAGGGGGCTGTTGTCCACCCACCGTGGTGAGCGAGTCCAAGGTGTGAGCCACGCGCTTGGGTCGGCCGGTGCTCCCACTGGTGAGCAGCCAGATGCGGCCCGGAATGAGGGGGCGCTCCGTCGTGGCCGGCAGCACCTCGTCACCGTCGACCACTGCCAGGCCCGAGGCACGCAGCTCCTCGACCAGCTCGGGAGTCCTGCGGCTGCGCGAGCCGATGAGCAGCTCTCCGTCACCCCGGCCCAGGTGCGCGGAGATGGCACGAGCAGCTTCGAGGTTGTCCCCGACCAGGACCGCGGCAGCGGCCGGAAGGGCAAGGGGCTCGAGCTCGCCCCACGTCAACGTCCCGGCGCCTGTGACGATCCGGTTGGCAGTGCCAACCGGATTCGAGCCACCGGACGTCACGCTGCTTGCAGCTGCTCGAGGAAGTCGAGCACGTCGGAGATGGTGCGGATCTGGCGCAGCTCGGGAGCGTCGAAGTTGAGCTCCTCGCCGATCTCGTCCTCGACACGGAGCGCCAGCTCGGAGAAGTCGAGCGACCGGAAGCCGATCTGCTCCAGAACGGCGGAGTCCTCTGCGGGAATGGACTTGCCCTGCGCAGCCAGGACGTCAGCCATGATGCTCCGAAGTTCGTTCCGGCTCAGCGCACCCATGAATCCACCTCAAAGTCGGGAAGTTGGTTTCGGATAGTCTACCCGTCACGAGGGCGCGCCCAGATCGGCGTGCCGCACCGCCAGACCCGCGAGGAGCACGATGCTGCGTCCTGCCACGGATGCCGACAGCGCCCAGATCCTTCAGTGGCGCAACCACCCCGAGGTTCGCGCGGTCTCCCTGACCCAGCACGAGATCTCGGCGCAGGAGCACAGCAGGTGGTGGGAGGCGACCAAGGGCACGGACACCCGTGAGGTCTACATCTTCGAGCGGCACGACGTGCCGTCCGGTGTGGTCACCTTCTTCGACATCGACCGGGACACCCGGACCGCCTGGTGGGGCTACTACCTCGACAACGCCGGGTTGAGCGAGCGCGGTGAGCTGCTCCCCGCCTGGATCGAAATACAGCGGCAGGCCAAACGGTTTGCCTTTGAGCAGCTCGACCTGGACACGCTCGAGGGCGAGGTCCTCGAGGCCAACGACGCGGTGCGGCGGTTCAACAAGCGCAACGGCTTCGCTGAGATCGAGTCCTCGGTCCGTGACGTCGACGGCACTGCCACGACCGTGATCCGCGTGCGCGCGACGCGCCCCTGACACATCCACACCTCTGAGACGAGAACGCCATGACCGACTCCACCACTGCCCCCGTCGACCCCGGCGCCTCGCGCCCCGCCACGACCTCGCTCACGATCGGGTCCCACGAGGTGGGACCGGACGCTACGCCGTTCATCATCGCCGAGATGTCGGGCAACCACGACGGCTCCCTCGACAAGGCGCTCGACATCGTCCGGATGGCCGCTGACTCGGGCGCTCACGCCGTGAAGCTCCAGACCTACACTGCCGACACGATCACCATCGATGTCGACGCGCCGGCCTTCCGCCTCTCCTCGGGTCACGAGCTGTGGGGATCGCGCCGTCTCTACGAGCTCTACCAGGAGGCGCACACGCCGTGGGAGTGGCACGAGCCGATCTTCGAGCTCGCCCGCGAGCTCGGCATCCTCGCCTTCTCCTCACCCTTCGATCCGACAGCGGTGGAGTTCCTCCACGATCTGGACGTGCCGGCATACAAGATCGCGTCCTCCGAGATCGTCGACCTGCCGCTGATCCGGCACGCCGCGTCGAAGGGCAAGCCCCTCATCATCTCGACCGGCATGGCGTCGGTCGGCGAGATCGCGGCCGCCCTGGGTGCCGCGCACAGCACCGGCAACGACCAGGTGATGCTGCTCAGCTGCACGGCGAGCTGACCCCGCCGATCCCGCAGCGTCCAACCTGCGCGGGATCCCGGTGATGCGCGAGGCCTTCGGGGTGCCGGTGGGCCTGTCCGACCACACGGCCGGCATCGGCGCCGCCGTGGCCTCGATCGCCTTCGGATCCTGCCTCGTCGAGAAGCACGTCACGATGTCGCGCGAGGGTGGAGGCGTCGACTCGGCCTTCTCCCTCGAGCCGGCCGAGCTCGCCGCCCTCCGCCGCGAGACCGAGGTCGCCTGGCAGGCCCTGGGTCAGCCACGCATCGGGGCTCGTGCCGCCGAGCGCGAAGGCCTGCGCTTCCGGCGCTCCCTCTTCGTCGTCGAGGACGTGCGCGCGGGCGACCCGGTCACCCCGGCCAACGTCCGGTCCATCCGCCCCGCCGGCGGCCTGGCACCCGACGACTTCAGTCGCGTGGAAGGGCGCCTCTTCCGGGAGGACACCGCCAAGGGCACGCCCATGGACTGGGACCTCGTCTGATCGCTTCCCGGCGGACTGCTTCCCGGCGGACTGCTTGTCGGCGGGTCGCGTCTCCGGCGCGATGACTCGCGCCGTCAGGGCGTAGCCGTGGCCACTCGGCTCAGCGAGCGGCCCCCTCTGGAGGGGACGGGGGCTCCGGGTGTGCTGCGTCGGGAGGTGAGGCGTCCACCGTCGCCGCTGTGCTCGAGGAGGCATCGGGAGCAGTCGTGTCCGAGTCCGGCTCCCGATCGCCGGAGGCGGAGCCCTTGGTGTCAGGGCGATCGGTCGAGTCGTCGCTGTCGACCTCGTCCGTGTCGCCGTCCGCGAGCCAGATCGTCTCGACCATGGCCTGCTCGGCGCCGGCCGGGCCCGTGTGGCTGTTCGCCCTCGACCTTCGACTGAGGGCGAAGAAGCCTGCCGGGAACTCCCGCGACGGAGCCGGGGGCGGTGCCGAAGGCTGCGGACCCATGGTCTTGGCCCAGCCGAACGCATCGATGACCTCTTCGGGCTGCAGCACGTCCAGGGCGCCCAGCTCCTCGTCGGCGACGGCCTTCGCGTAGTCCATGGGGATGGACACCTGGTGCATCTCGGGCCACATGCGACGCGGCTTGCCGACGCCGCCGAGGATCGCGTGGTCGGACTCCAGGGCCATGGGGTCGCCATAGATCCCCGCCTCGACGCCCGCCGCCGCGGCATAGAGGATGGCGCTGCTCATCCGGTTGGAGACGACCCGCTTGTGGCGCCGCATCTCGTCGAGCTGGCGGTAGAGGAAGGCCACGTCCGTGTCCTTCCAGAGGAAGCCCCGCTGCCCGTGCGTGATGACGCGGACCCCGGCGTCCTCGTACTCGCTGCGCACCTTCGGGTTGTCGAACTCGTTCCAGTGCAGGCAGACGGTGATCGGGACATCGCCCTCGGTGCTCTTGATCTCGTCGATGTATGCCGCGTGGTTGCCGACCACTTGCTGTCCCTCCCATCCGTGGAAGGGGTAGACGATGGTTCCCTCGCGCTCCTGCGCGGTGTTGCCCGCCTGGGTGAGCCACCGCTCCTGCTGCTCCATCCGCAGGAGGTAGAGCCACGGCGCGGCCACGAGCCGGTAGTCGCGCAGCCCTGCAGCCCAACCGCGGCGGGCGCACGCCTGGGACCAGACCAGCTTGGGGTAGCCAGGCGCGAAGACCGTTCCGACGGCGAAGCCGTCATGCATGTTCCACCCGTGCTGCAGGTAGCCCCAGATGCGCAGCGGCTCCTCGAGCCCGACGTAGCGCGCCATGATGTGGGCATGGCCGTAGAAGTGGTTCGCGTGGTGCATGTCAGCCTCGAACTGCGCGGTGCACGGCGTCGATGACGTGGTCGATGTCGCTGTCGCGCAGCCCCACGAACATCGGCAACGAGATCTCCTCGCCGTAGAACTTCTCCGCGACCGGGAACTGTCCGCGCCGGTAGCCCAGGTCCTCGAAGACCGGGTGCCAGTGGACGGGCATGTAGTTGACCTGGACGCCCACCCCGTCGTTGCGCAGGGCATCGAAGACCTCGCGCCGCCGACCTTCGAGCACACGCAGCGGGTAGAGGTGCCAGATCGGGTCGACGTGTCCCCGTTGCGTCGGCAGGCGCACTCCCTCGAGTCCGGCCAAGCCCTCCTGATAGCGCGCGAAGATCTCTGCGCGCCGCGCCTTGAACGCTGCCAGCCGACGCAGCTGTGAGAGGCCGAGGGCGCACAGGACGTCGGGAAGCCGATAGTTGAGTCCGACCTCGTGGACCTCCTGGTGCCACGGCCCCTCGTCGGGGTGACGCATGCGCTCGGGGTCGCGCACCAGCCCGATGAAGTGGAACTCGTGGGCGCGCTGCCCCAGGTCGCGGTCGAGGGTGGCGACGGCGCCGCCCTCGGCACTCGTCAGGTTCTTGGTCGGGAAGAAGGAGAAGGTCGTGATGTCCGACAAGGACCCCACCGGGCGTCCCTTGTAGGTCGAGCCGATCGAGTGGGCCGCGTCCTCCAGCAGCAGCGTGCCCGTGCGTTCGGTGATGGGTCGCAGCTCGTCGATCTCGATGGGGTGACCGGCGTAGTCGACGCCGGCCACGACCTTGGTGCGCTCGGTGATGGCGTCCTCGACGAGAGCCGGGTCGATGTTGAGCGTGTCGTCCTCGACGTCGACGAACTGCACCTTCGCGCCGAGGGCCATGGCCGAGGAGGCCGTGGCCACGAACGTCATAGGAGTCGTGACGACCTCGTCGCCGGGGCCCACACCTGCTGCGGCGTAGCCGATGTGCAGCGCAGCCGTCCCGCTCGTGCAGCTGACGCAGCGCGTGGCTCCGGAGAGGTCCTCGAGCGCCTTCTCGAAGGCCGTGACCGTGGGACCGGTGGTCAGCCAGTCACCCCGCAGCACCTCGACGACGGCCTCGATGTCGGACTCGTCGACGGACTGCCGACCATAGGGGATCACGAGTCAGACCTCGGTCTTGAGGATGGAGATCATCTCCTCGCCAGAGAACCAGCGGTCGTTGTTGTCCGAGGTGTAGTGGAAGCCGTCGGCCACCGCTTCGCCACCCTTGGGAGCGGTGTAGCCCCAGGACGCGAGGTCCGGCTGCAGGACGTAGCGATCGCCGATGAGCAGGGCGCGACGTCCCTCCTCCGCCGAGATCATCTCCTCGTGGAGCTTCTCACCGGGGCGCAGGCCGATCTCGTGCATCTTGGCTCCGGGCGCAACGGCCTGGGCGAGGTCGACGATCTTCATCGAGGGGATCCGCGGGACGTAGAGCTCGCCGCCCTGCATCTGCTCGAACGAGTCGGTCACGAACCTCACGGCCTGGGGCAGCGTGATGAAGAACCGGGTCATCCGCAGGTCGGTGATGGGCAGGGACTCCCCCGCCTCGGCGAGACCGCGGAAGAACGGGATGACGGAGCCGCGGCTGCCCATGACGTTGCCGTAGCGGACGACGCAGAACCTCGTGTCGTATGCCGCGGCGTAGTGGTTGCCGGTGATGAAGAGCTTGTCGGCGGTCAGCTTGGTCGCGCCGTAGAGGTTGATCGGCGAGGACGCCTTGTCGGTCGAGAGCGCGACGACCTTCTTGACCCCGGCGTCGATGCAGGCCTCGATGACGTTCTGCGAGCCGACGACGTTGGTCTGGACGAACTCCCACGGGTTGTACTCGGCCGTGTCGACCTGCTTGAGGGCGGCAGCGTGCACGACGTAGTCGACGCCGTGCATGGCGCGGTTGAGGCGGTGCTGGTCACGGATGTCACCGATGAACCAGCGAAGACGGGGGTCGTCACCGAACTTCTGGCGCACCTCGTACTGCTTCAGCTCGTCACGGCTGAAGATGACCACGCGCTTGGGGTTGTGCTTGGCCAGGACCTCGGCGATGAAGGCCTTCCCGAAGGAGCCCGTCCCGCCAGTCACCAGAATCGACGAACCCTCGAGCATGCTCACGAACAGACCTCCACAGCTTGATGACCACGACATCCACCATGGCGGGTTCGCCGGCGGCCAGCTCCTCGTCACGGCGGCCGCCGATGCGACCGGCCCGATCGCCTGACGGAGGCGACGCGAGCGAGGCTCAGGCTAACATCCACGTGATGCCCACCCTGTCCCCAACACCCCCAGGCCACCGGCTGCGTCACCTGCCCGATGTGCACGTGGGACTGCGGTGTGACGCGTCACCCGCCACGGGCGTCGGCCATCTGGCCCGCTGCCTGGCACTGGCCGACGAGCTGGGCACTCGAGCCGTCGACGTCACCGTCCTGGGAGGCATCGACGGCGCGCCCTGGCTCGTCCGGGCGGTCGCGGACCGCGGCCTCGACGTCGTCCCAGCACCCGAGGAGCCGGTCGAGCTCGCCTCGCTCTGTGGCGACCTCGGCCTGGACGGGCTGGTGCTCGACGGCTACACCCTGGACCCCGGCTGCGGGCGGGCAGCGCGCGATGCCGGCCTCACCGTTCTCGCTCTGAGGGACGGGCCGTTCGGTGCCGCGCAGTCCGCCGACATCCACCTCGAGCAGAACCTCGGTGCGACCCCGGTGGAGACCCTTGCCGCGGGGGAGATCTCCCTCGCCGGGGTGGAGTTCGCCCTCCTGCGCGACGACGTCCTGCGCCACCGCCGAGATCTCGACGCGCCCTTCCAGCCGCCCTCGCCGCCCAAGGTCCTGGCCTTCTTCGGCGGGACCGATGCGGCCGGGGCGGCTCCCACCGTGGCCTCGTTGGTGCTTGCCACGGCGCTCCCCCTCCATCTCACGGTCGTCGCGGCGACGCAGGAGATCGCCGACGACCTCGCCGCCCTCGAGCCACCGGCCCACCAGCAGCTCGTCGTCATCGCACCGACACCCGAGATCGCGGCTCTCGCGGCGAGCGCCGACCTCGTCGTCACGGCTTCCGGGTCCTCCGTGGGCGAGCTGCTCGCGATCGGTTCTCCCACGGCTGTCCTCACCGTCGCCGACAACCAGCTGGTCGGCTACACGACGCTCGTCGAGCACGGCGTCGTGGCACCGCTGGGAGGTCTGGATGCCCTCCGGCACGACGCCGCCGCGGCCACGACCCAGCTCGGCCAGCTGCTCAACAGCCCCGGGGCCCGCCTGCTGCTGGCCAGGCGTGGCCGCGCACTCGTCGACGGCCGTGGCCGCGAGCGGGTGGCCGACGCACTGCTGGCCGCCATCGAGGCCCGTCCTGCCCCATGAACCGAACCGAACCCGCAGGAGACACCGTGCGCCGCACCCGAGTCGTCATCCAGTCCCGTCTCAACTCTTCGCGACTGCCCGGCAAGGCGATGCTGACGGTCGGCGGTATGCCGCTCATCGAGCTCGTCGCCCGTCGCGCCTCTCGTGGTGGTCACGAGGTGGTGGTCGCCACGAGCGTCGAGGACTACGACGGCTTGATCGCCGAGCACCTGGAGTCCGTGGGGATCTCCGTCGTGCGGGGCTCGCTGGACGACGTGCTGGGCCGCTTCGTCGTGGCCTGCGAGGGTCTGGCCGACGACGACTTCGTCGTGCGCCTGACCGGCGACAACCCGGTGGCCGATGCGGACCTCGTCAACGAGCTGATCGAGTCCACGGTCGCGTCGGGTCACGGCTATGGCCGGGTCGACATGGAGGCGGTCCCGGAGGGTCTGGGCGCCGAGGTCTTCACGGCAGGCGCGTTGCGCGAGGCCGCCGCGAAGGCGGTCGACGCCTATGACCGCGAGCACGTGACCCCGTGGCTCATCCGGACCTTCGGCCAGCACAGCTTCGCTCCGGTGGACGCACCCACAGACATCCATGCCTTCCGGGCCACGGTCGACTCCTTGAGTGACTACGTCCGGGTCTCGCGACTGTTCGACCGCACGCAGGATGCCGTCTCCGTGCCATGGCGCACCGTCATGGACGCCCTCCGGCGCGACGTCGAGTCCCGGGGCGCGCTGGTGCCACGCAAGGACGCCTCGCTCGGCGGCCAGTCCTGCCTCGTCCTCAGTGCCCGCACCTTCGCGACCGGAGGGGTCCACGGCCAGAGCGCGAGCCAGCGGGCCGCCGACCTGCGCTCCCTGCTCGCCCGTGCCGTCGAGCTCGGCGTCAGCCATGTCGACGTGGACTCATCGGACACCGGCGCGGCCGAGGCTCTCGTCGGCGCCACCGAACCCGCGTTGACGCGTCGACTCAGGACGATCCTGCACGTCGACGCCGAGGGGAGCCAGTTCCCGTATGCCGTGGAGCGCGCCTTCGCTGCGCTCGGCCGACGATCCGTCGCCTGCCTCGTCGTGCCCTCCTCGAGCGCCAGGACGGACGTCTGGGACATCGCGCGCGAGTACGCGGCGACCGGAGCCGTCGCTCGGATCGGCATCGTCGCCACCACCCCCGGCGAGCTGGCGGCGGCTCTCGAGCTGCCGGGCCTCGGCTACCTCGAGGTGCGTGGGGGCGGCGGGGCTGCCTGGGCGCGCGAGCACGACGACGCGCTCACGCGACTCACCGAGACCGGTGTGGTGGTGAGCGTCGCCCTCGGGGACGCAGCCGAGACGACCGACCTCGACCTGGAGGCGGTCCTGAGGCCGCCGTGGGTGACCTCTCTCGTCATCGCCTGCGACGACGAGGAGCAGCTGGTCTCCGTCATCGCCGCCCTCACCTGACCGGCTAGGACGCGTTGTCGGCCTTGTAGGACTTGAGGATCGTGTCCATGGGACCGTCGTCGACCAGCTTGCCCGAACGCAGGTAGATGCCTCGGGTGCAGAACCGACGGAGGTCGGGCTCGGAGTGCGAGACGAGGAAGAGGGTCTTGTCCTGCGCGAGCAGCTCCTCCATGCGCTTGTAGCACTTCTCCTTGAAGTTGGCGTCGCCGACGGCGAGCACCTCGTCCACGAGGATGATCGGCTCGTCGAGAGTGGTGATGACGGCGAACCCGAGGCGGACCTGCATCCCGGAGGAGAAGTGCCGGAAGGGCATCTCCAGTCCTTCGCGAACCTGCGGTCCCGCGAACTCAACGATCTCGTCGAACCGCTCGTCGACCTGGTCCTTGCTGAGCCCGTGCAGTCCGGCAGTCAGGTAGATGTTCTCGCGGGCGGAGAGCTCGCCGAGGAAGCCGCCGGTCAGCTCGATGAGCGGAGCGACACCGCCATGGATGCGGGCGTGGCCCTCGTCCGGGATGAGCACGCCGGCGATCGTCTTGAGCAGGGTGCTCTTGCCCGTGCCGTTGGACCCCACGAGGCCGACGGCCTCGCCGTGTCCGACCGTGAAGTTGACGTTGTGCAGCGCCCAGAACGTCTCCGACGGCGCGCTGTTGCGTCCGAGGAAGACCATCTCGCGCAGGGAGAGGTTGCGGCGTCGCGAACGATAGAACTCGATCCCGAGGTTCTCCACCTCGATCATCACGTCGTTGTCCTTCATCAGATCTCCTTGAGGACGGAGCGCTCAAGGCGCTTGAAGACGGTCAGGCCGACGACGAGTGAGACCAAAGTGAGGACGACGCTCGTGATGATCGGCTGGGGCACGAGGGGCTCGTCGAACAGGCCCGCGCGATAGATCTCGAGGACCCCGCTCATCGGGTTGATCCAGAGCACCATGCGCAGGGACTCGGGCACGGTGTCGAGGCTGTAGATGACGGGGGTGCAGTAGAACGCCATGCGCATGATGATGCGCACGACGCGCTGCGTGTCCTCGACGAGCACCGTCAGCGGCGCGAGCAGCAGGCCGATCCCGATCTGCACGAGGAACTGGAGGGCGAAGCCGATCGGCAGCAGGACGAGGCGCCAGTTCAGCGAGGCCTCACCGGTGACGAGGTAGAAGATCGCGAAGGCGACGAGGATCGGCAGCGACAGGAGGTACTCGACGCCCTTGGCGATGACGACCCGGATGACCCACAGCTCCCGCGGCAGGCTCGTCGACCGCACCAGCTTGGCCTCGGAGAGCAGGGCGCGAGAGGTCTCGGTGACCGAGGAGCTGAACCACTGCCAGGCGAGCAGCCCCACGAGCAGGAAGAGGAAGTAGGGGTGGTGGCCGGCGTCGGGACGCTTGAAGATCACCGCGAAGATCATGAAGTAGATGAACGCCATGGCCAACGGGTCGATGATGGTCCACAGGTAGCCGAGAACGCTTCGCGCATACCTCACCCGCAGGTCTCGCCGCACGAGGGTCTGGAGAATTTCTCGACGCGCCCACAGGGCCTTCAGGCGGCCAGTATCCACCGAATGCACACTCCTCGATCCCGGAAACCACAAGGCCGCTCAGTCTGGCACACGGCTCGGGGCGGCACGTTCAGCTGCCCGCTCGACGCCCGAGGTGCCGAGGACTCGTGACGAAGCCGACCCCCCACGACCAGTGCATGGTCGCCAGGACGACCGGGGTGAGGAGCCGGGTGCGCACGGGTTCGCCGCCGCTGATCGCGACTCCCCCGAGGCCGATGCCCACGACGTATGCCGCCGGCACCAGGAGCGCTGGCGGCCAGAGCAGTGCCGCGAGGGTGGCGGCCGTCGTGCCGACGACCATGACCGGGGGTGCGAGGTAGCGGGGGTTGAGCGTCTCGGGGTGCTCGCGCGCGACGACCCGGCGCCACTGGCCGTACTGGAAGTACTGACGGGCCAGGGCTGCGACCGTGGACCGCGGCCGGTAGGTGACCTCCATGTCGGGGGTGAACCAGACGGTGCCGCCGGTCTGTCGCAGCTTGAGGTTGAGGTGCCAGTCCTGGGTCCTGGTGTAGCGCTCGTCGTAGCCACCGACGCGCTCCAGCCCGCTGCGGCGGAAGGCTCCGAGGTAGACCGTGTCGACCGGACCCGCTCCCCCGCCGACGTGGAACGTGCCGCCGCCGACCCCGATCCGGCTGCGCATCGCGCAGGCCACGGCCCTCTCGAAGGCGCTGCGTCCGACCGCCTTCATGAGACCACCCACGTTGTCGGCGCCGGTCTCCTCGAGCGTTCGGACGGCGGTCGCGACGTAATCGGCGGGGATCTCGGCGTGACCGTCCACCCGCACGATGACGTCGTGCCGGGCCGCGCGGATGGCGGCGTTGAGGGCCGACGGGGTGCGCCCGGTGGGGTTGGGCACGGTCCGCACCCGCGTGTCGGAGGCCACGAGGTCCGCAGCCACCGCGTCGGTGTCGTCGGTCGACGGACCGAGGGCGAGGACGACCTCGAGGTCACCGGCATACGACTGCCTGAGCACCTGGCTGACGGCATCGCGCAGGTGTCGACCCTCGTTGAGGACGGGGATGACGACGCTCACCGCCGGCAGTCCGGCGGTGCCGTCCCGACGGTCCCTGTCGGCCTCGCCCACAGGGCCGGAGTGCTCACTCATCGGGTCGATCATCCCCCAGCGGCGGTCGGTGATGGCGAGGAGGGGGTCGGCGCGCCGTTTTGCTTCTCCGGCAAGGGTCAGCGGAGGATGAGCCCGTGTCCGAACGCCCGCCCCGCGGAGACGACGTCCGGCCGACCCGCCCCACGGATCGGCCTCGTCGTCCCCCTCGCGACGCCGAGGACGACGACGAGGTCTACACCGTCGACACCCGCGGGCGGCGTCCGCCGCCCCGGACACCGCGGACGGCCGGTGCCGCCCGCCGGCAGCCACCTCGGCGGGCACCGCTCGACGCCGAGCGCCCTGCGCCTCGTCAGGACCGTGGCACGCGACCCCCTGTCGTGCCGGACCCGCGTCGCCAGGGTCCCCCGCGCGGCGGTCGCCCGGCGGCCGAGCCGCTCGACGAGGCCCGGCCGCGTCGCCGTCGCCGGTGGTGGCGGCTCGTCCCGCTGCTCGTCGTCCTCTGGCTGGCCTTCCTCGTCCTCACCCCGTTCCACGCGTGGAGCTCGGTCTCGCGGGTCGACGACGCTCCCGCCGGCGACCGGCCGGCCGAGACGCCGGGCAACACCTATCTGCTCGTCGGCTCGGATGCACGCGACGACCTCACGGCCGCCGAGCGCAGGGAGCTGGGCACGGGCAACGCCGAGGGTCGGCGCACCGACTCGATCATGCTCGTGCACGTGCCCTCCGGCGGTGGCAAGTCGGCCATCATCTCGATCCCACGCGACAGCTTCATGCCCATCCCGGGCCACGGGAGCAACAAGGTCAACGCGGCCTTCTCCATCGGGGGCCCCAGCTGCTCGTCCAGACCCTCGAGCAGGTCACCGACCTGCGCATCGACGGCTACCTCGAGATCGGCTTCGGTGGTTTCAACGCGGTCGTCAACAGCCTCGGCGGCGTCGACATCTGCGTCCCGTTCGACATGGACGACCCCAAGGCCCACATCAACCTCAAGAAGGGCTGCCAGACGCTGGACGGCAAGAACGCCCTCGGCTTCGTGCGAGCCCGCTACTCGGACCCCCGTGGCGACCTCGGCCGCGCCGACCGCCAGCGACAGTTCCTCGCGGCGATCATGAAGGGCGCAGCGACTCCGTCGACCGTCCTCAACCCCTTCCGCTACTGGTCCTTCACCCACACAGCCGCCGGTGCGGTGGGCGTCGGCGAGGACACCTCGATGAAGGACGCGTCCAACATCCTGCTCGCCATGCGGGGCGCCAGCAACGACTCCACGCTCAGCCTGACCGTGCCGATCGAGAGCGCGAACTACCAGACCTCGGCCGGCTCCTCGGTCAAGTGGGACACCGAACGTGCGCAGGCCCTCTTCACCATGCTGCGCGAGGACCAGCCGCTCGAGGCTCCCCCGGCCGGCACCGACGGCAAGCCCTCGCAGGGCTGACCCGGGCCGACGCTCCTCGCCTCACGGCTACTTGAGGACCTGTCGTGCCATGACGATGCGCTGCACCTGGTTGGTGCCCTCGTAGATCTGGGTGATCTTGGCGTCGCGCATCATCCGCTCGAGCGGGAAGTCACGGGTGTAGCCCGCCCCACCGAGGAGCTGGACGGCGTCGGTCGTCACCTTCATGGCGACGTCGGACGCGAAGCACTTGGCCGCCGCACCGAAGAAGGGCAGGTCGGCGTCGCCACGTTCCGACTTCGCGGCGGCCACGTAGACCATCTGGCGCGCGGCCTCCAGCTCCATCGCCATGTCGGCGAGCATGAACTGGATGCCCTGGAACTCGGCGATGCTCTTGCCGAACTGCTTGCGCTCCTTGACGTAGGCCAGGGCGTGGTCGAGCGCGCCCTGGGCGATGCCGACGGCCTGGGCGCCGATGGTGACGCGGGTGTGGTCGAGGGTGCGCAGGGCGATCTTCAGCCCCTCGCCGGGCCGGCCGACGATCCGGTCGCCGGGGAGGCGCACGCCGTCGAAGATCAGCTCGCGGGTGGGGCTGCCCTTGATGCCGAGCTTGCGCTCCTTCTCTCCGAAGGTGAAGCCCTCGTCGGACTTCTCGACGACGAACGCGCTGATGTTGCTGCCGCGAGGGCCGTCGGGGTCGGTCACTGCGAGGACGGTGTAGTAGTCGGAGACACCGGCATTGGTGATCCACGACTTCTGGCCGTTGAGGACCCACCCGTCCCCGTCAGCCCTGGCGCGGCACTTCATCGCGGCCGTGTCGGAGCCCGCCTCGCGCTCGGACAACCCGTAGGAGAAGGAGGACCTGCCCTCGGCCAGCGGCGTGAGGTAGGTGCGCTTGAGCTCCTCGGAGCCGGCGAGGATCACGGGCATCGAGCCGAGCTTGTTGACGGCCGGGATGAGCGAGGAGGACGCGCACGCGCGGGCGACCTCCTCGATGACGATGCACGTGGCGAGGGCATCGGCGCCGACGCCGCCGTACTCCTCGCCGACGTGCGGGGCGAAGAAGTCGGAGGCGACGAGCGCGTCGTGCGCCTCCTGCGGGTAGCGCGACTCCTCGTCGACCGCAGCCGCGAAGGGAGCGATCTTGGCCGCCGCCAGGTCCCGGACCGCTTCGCGGATCGCTTCGTGGTCCTCGTTGACCTGGAACAGGGGGAAGTCGCTCGATGCACTCACGGCCGTGATCCTACCGACGCGTATGCCGCCCGCCCGCCGGATCCCGTGTGGCACCGCCCACTCAGCGCAGGGCGGGGATGACCTCGCGCTCGAACAGCTCGACGCCCGAGAGGTCGTAGGCGGACTCGATGAAGTTCGTGATCGCGTAGGTCATCCCGAGGTCCTGCAGGTCGGCGAGCGCGCCGGCCACCTGGTCGGGCGTGCCGACGGCGGGGCCCTCGCGGTTGGTCTTCATCGTCCGCGCGACCGCCTCCTCGGGCACCCCCGCACTCCGGAGGTGGTTCTCGATCCAGCGCAGCCGCTCCTCCACCTCCTTCTCGTCGCGCCCGATGATGACGTTGAAGTCCGCCGACCGCGTGATCGAGTCGAAGTCACGACCTACGTCGGCGCAGTGCGACTTGAGGACCTCGCTCTTGTGCCTGAAGACCTCGGGCGTCCCGTCGAAGTTCGTGTAGTCGGCGTACTCGGCCGCGATCCGCAGCGTCTTGCGCTCACCTCCCCCGGCGATCCACATCGGGATGCCGTTCAGCGCCGAACCCTCGAAGGCGGTGCCCTGCAACGGCCTCGGGAAGCACATGGCCCCGTCGACCTGGTAGTGCTCGCCGGCATACGTCGCCGTCCCGGTCGTCCACATCTGACGGAAGATCTCGACACCCTCGCGCAGCCGCGCGAGCCGCTCCCCCGCGCCGGGGAAGCCGTAGCCGTAGGCGCGCCACTCGTGCTCGTACCACCCGGCGCCGATGCCCATCTCGAGCCGGCCCTCCGAGATGACGTCGACGGTCGCGGCCACCTTCGCCAGATAGGCCGGGTTGCGGTAGCTCATGCACGTGCACATCTGACCGATGCGCACCCGGCCGGTCACCGCTGCGAACGCCGCCATGAGCGACCACGCCTCGTGCACGGCCTCCTGCGTCGGGTGCGGCACCGGGTGGAAGTGGTCGAAGACCCAGATCGACTCCCAGTCGCGTATGCCGTCGGCCCGCCTCGCCAGGCCCGCCATCACGCCCCAGTGCTGGGCCGGCTCGATGCCGACGAGGTCATGACGCCAGCCCTGGGGGATGAAGAGTCCGAATCGCATGCCCTCAACTCAACCCGTCAGCCCTCTCGGCCGCAACCCCCCGCGCTGGGGTGCATGATGCCAAGCATGACGTTCAAGCACCGCAACGACCCCGATCTCATCCGCGAGCTCCTCAACGACCCCGGCACCTGGGTCGTCGTGGGCCTGAGCAACCACGTGGAGCGACCGGCATACGGCGTCTCGCAGTGGCTCAAGCACGAGCTGCACAAGGGCATCATCCCGGTGCACCCGAACGCCGAGACCGTCCACGGGCAGCAGGGCTACGCCACCCTCGCGGACATCCCCGACCAGGACGTCAAGGTCGTCGACTGCTTCGTCAACTCCACCCACGTCGGCGCCGTCGTCGACCAGGCCATCGAGCACAAGGACCGCCTGCAGATCGACGCCATCTGGATGCAGCAGGGCGTCGTCGACGAGGCCGCCGCCGGTCGGGCCCGCAAGGCCGGGCTCGACGTCGTCATGGACACGTGCCCCAAGATCGAGTGGCCCCGGGTCAAGGGCGAGGGCTCGGCCCGCTGACCTCAGTCGCCCTGCTCGGCCCGGCGCCGGCGCAGGGCCTCACCCTTGGCGTGCGCCTGGTTGCGCAGCCCCTTGCGGAACTCGCCCATCTCGGAGCGCAGTCGAGCGGCCTCCTCGCCCTCACCGGCGCCGAGGATGCGGGCCGCGAGCAGGCCGGCGTTGCGGGCGCCACCCACCGACACCGTCGCGACCGGCACGCCGCTCGGCATCTGCACGATCGAGAGCAGCGAGTCCATGCCGTTGAGGTGCTCCAGGGGCACGGGCACCCCGATGACCGGCAGCGAGCTCACCGACGCGAGCATCCCCGGCAGGTGGGCCGCACCCCCTGCGCCGGCGATGATGACCCGCAGCCCGCGCTCCTCGGCGTCCAGCCCGTAGGTGATCATCTCGTCGGGCATCCGGTGGGCCGACACCACCTCGACCTCGTGCGCGATGCCGAAGTCGTCGAGCACCTTGGTGGCGAGCTGCATCACCGGCCAGTCGCTGTCGCTGCCCATGACGACGCCGACGACGGGCGCGGCCGTGCCGGAACCGGCGCTGTTGATGCTTGTCATTCGAGAACTGCTCCCTCGATGTAGTCGGCGGCGTGGCGCGCGCGCTCGCGCAGGTCGGCGAGGTCGTCTCCGCTGACGTTGACGTGCCCGATCTTGCGACCGGGACGCACGCCCTTGCCATAGAGGTGCGCCTTGATCTCCGGGTCACGAGCCATGACGTGACGGTATGCCGGATAGAGCTCCGGGTGCTCACCGCCGAGGATGTTGCCCATCACTGTCCACCGGTGACGGGGCCTCGGTGAGCCGAGCGGCAGGTCGAGGACGGCGCGCAGGTGCTGCTCGAACTGGCCGGTGACGGCACCGTCCATCGACCAGTGGCCACTGTTGTGCGGGCGCATCGCGAGCTCGTTGACGACGAACTCGCCGCCGGGCAGCTCGAAGAGCTCGACGGCGAGGACACCGGTGACGCCGAGCTCGCCGGCGACGCGCAGCCCGGCCTCTGTGACACGCGCGGCGAGGTCGGGGTCGAGGTCGGCGGCGGGTGCGATGACCTCGGTGCAGATGCCGTCGGTCTGCACCGTCTCGACCACGGGCCACGCAGCAGCCTGCCCGGACGGGCTGCGGGCCAGCAGGACGGCGAGCTCACGGGTGAACGGCACCTTCTCCTCGAGCAGCAGCGGCGAGTTCTCTGCCGCCGCGCGCTCGAGCCAGTCGGTGAGCTCGGCGGACGAGCCGACGACCCTGACCCCCTTGCCGTCGTAGCCACCGCGTGGTGTCTTCGCGACGACCGGCCAGCCCACGTCCTTCCCAAAGGCCTCGACGTCAGCGGGCGTTCGAGCCGACGCCCAGCGCGGGCACGGGATGGCGAGCGCCGTGAGCCGCTCACGCATCGCCAGCTTGTCCTGGGCGAAGACGAGGGCCGCGGGCGTCGGGTGCATGGCGACCCCGGCCTGCGCCAGCGCGGCCAGCACGTCGGCCGGGACCTGCTCGTGGTCGAACGTCACGACGTCGCACTCGCGGGCGAACGCCAGGACGGCGTCGATGTCGCTGTGGGCACCGACCGGAGCCGACGGGATCACCAGGGCGGCGCTGGCGTCGGCCGCCTCGGCCAGCACGCTCAGGGTGAGCCCCAGCTCGGCCGCCGGCCCGGCACACATCCGGGCCAGCTGGCCCGCGCCGATGATGCCGACGACGGGGAACCCTCCGGGGGCGCGCTGGGGGACAGTCACCCCGGGAGGATAGCGGCGTGAAGTGCGCACACGGCATACCGGGATGGTGTCGGCCGGAGACGCACCGCGACGTTTCCGCCGGTTAGGCTCACTCGGTGACGTCCACGCCGCCCGCAGGGGGCCCGATCGACCGGCTCCGGGGAGCGATCGACGTGCTCTATCGCGAGGTCATCAAGTTCGGCGTCATCGGGCTGCTGGCGTTCGTCATCGACATGGGCAGCTTCAACCTGTTGCGCCACACCGTCCTCGAGGACAGGCCGACGGCGGCCGTCATCATCTCGGCCTCGCTCGCCACCGCGTTCGCGTGGGTCGGCAACCGCACGTGGACGTTCCGCCACCGGCGCAACCGCCCCGCCCACCACGAGGCGGCGCTCTTCGCCGGGACCAACGGTGTGGCGCTGCTCATCCAGGCCGCTGCCGTCGCGATCTCCAACTACGTCCTCGGGTTCGACTCGCTCGCGGCCGACAACGTCGCCAAGGTCGTCGCCATCGGGCTCGGGACGCTCTTCCGCTTCTGGGCCTACCGCCGCTTCGTCTTCGCCGGCGAGCCGATCGAGGTCGACCAGTCCCCTCTGGCCGACCTCAAGCACCACCCCGAGGACACGCACTCCTGAGCGGCACCCGCCGACGACGGACGCGTCGGGCTGGTGAGTCAGTCGTCTGCCTCGGAGAGGAAGACGGCGAAGACCGCGGGCTGGGTGCTGACCAGCTCGAGCCGCCCACCGTTGTCCTCGGCGAGGTCCCGCGCCAGCGTCAGCCCCAACCCGGAGCCCGAGGACGACACCGACCGCTCGAAGATGTGCGGGGCGATGGTGGGCCCCACCCCCTCGCCCTCGTCACCGAGCTCGATGACGACCGACGGCCCGGCGCGGCGGGCGGCGATGTCGACCGTGCCACGGCCGTGGGCGAGGGCGTTCTCGATGAGCGTCGAGACGATCTGGGCCAGGGCCATCGGCGTGGCACGGACCCGCAGGCCGCGCTCGCCGTGGATGCGCATGCTCCGCTTGGACGCGGCGAAGGCCGGCTGCCACTCCCGCTGGAGCGAGGCCAGCACGGCATCGAGCGAGACGCTGGGTCGCGTCGGGTCGCTGACCCGCGTGCGGCCCATGAGGTCGTCGACGACCTTGCTGAGCCGCTCCACCTGACCGATGGCGACCTGCGCCTCCTCCTGCACGACCGTGAGGTCGTCGGTCGAGGCGATCTCGTCGAGGCGCATGAGCAGCGCGGTCAGGGGTGTGCGGAGCTGGTGGGAGGCGTCCGCCGCGAAGTCGCGCTCGGCAGCGAGGTTGCGGGTGACCTGGTTGGCGCTGCGCGAGAGGACGTCGCTGATCCGGTCGAGCTCGCCGATGCCGGAGTCGAGGGGCAGGAAGCGCGACTCACCGGCCCCGAGCCGCTCGGCGCGGGTCGCCAGCTCGGTGAGGGGGTCGCCCAGGATGCGGGCCTGCCGCCGGGCCACGAGGAAGCCGGCGCCGAGCCCGAGCAGACACAGCCCGATGACCCCGGCGCTCAGCACCGCCGCCGGGCCGAAGCCCGACAACGAGTCGACGAGATCCTGTCGAGTGGGTCCCGAGAGCGCCGCGACCCACCAGGCGAGCCCGAGGAGCGGGATCGCGAGCAGCGCGAGCGTGGCACCGACGGCAGCAAGCGTTGACCTCAGCAGGAGCCGACGCACGGGCGGTCACTCCCCCGCAGGGTCGAACCGGAAACCGACACCACGGATCGTCGTGATGTAGCGCGGCTGCATGGCGTCGTCGCCGAGCTTCTTGCGCAGCACCGAGATGTGCATGTCGAGGGTCTTGGTGGAGCCGTACCAGGCCGTCTCCCACACCTCGCGCATGAGCTGCTCGCGCGAGATGACCTTGCCCTGGTTGCGTGCCAGCACCCGGAGGAGCTCGTACTCCTTGGCCGTCAGCTGGATCTCCTCCTCGTGGAGGAAGACGCGCCGCGACTCGGCGTCGACCCGGATGTCGACCTGCCCGGTCGGGGCCGCCTCGGGGATGCCCCGCCGGAGCAGGGCCCGGGCGCGGGCGAGGAGCTCGGCCAAACGGAAGGGCTTGGTGACGTAGTCGTCGGCTCCGGCGTCGAGACCGACCACGGTGTCGACCTCGTCGGCGCGGGCCGTGAGGACGAGGACCGGCACGGTGTGCCCCTCGCCACGCAACCGGCGGCAGACCTCGAGTCCGTCCATGGTGGGCAGGCCCAGGTCGAGGACGACGAGGTCCGGGTTCTCGCGAGCCGCCTCCAGCGCCTCGCGTCCGTCGGCGCGGACGATCACCTCGTAGCCCTCTCGCCTCAGCGCCCGGGCCAGGGGCTCCGAGATCGCCGGGTCGTCTTCGGCGAGCAGCACACGAGTCATGCCGGTGATGCTAGTGGGCGGGGGTGGTTCACGCGTGCTGATCCCACGGCCGGTCGCGCCGCGCACCGCTCGACCGGGCCAGCTCGAAGGGGGTGATCGAGCCGATCCCCCGCAGATGGCGACGGCGCTGCTCGATCATCGAGAAGCCCGACAGCGCACCGAGGGCGCGTGCGACCTCGTCGTCGACGAAGACCCGCCCGGGCGGGGTGACGGCCGTGAGCCGGCTGGCCCGGTTGACCGTCGTGCCGAAGACGTCCCCGAGCCGGCTGATGACCTTGCCGAACGCCATCCCGACGCGCACGTCGGGCAGCAGCGGGTCCTCCCCCATGGCGTCGACGAGGTCCAGACCGATGGCCGCGGCGGCGTCGGCATCCACGTGGACGAAGAGCACCTCGTCGCCGACCGTCTTGATGACGCGCCCTCCGTGCGTGGTGACGACGTCGCTCGCCAGCTCCTCGAACCGCTGCACGAGCGTCGCGAGCTGCCTCTCGGTCATGCGCCGCACGAGCGAGGTGAAGTTCACGAGGTCGGCGAACCCGACCACCCGCAGCGGCGCGCTGGGGTCGTGGTCGGTGTCGCGGGCGTCGGCGAGCATGCGGGTGATCGCAGCCGTGAGGTGGCGTCGCCACACATAGACCATGAGGGGCTCGAGCTGGTCGACGATCTCGACGAGCACCGTCGCCGCTGCCTCGGCCACCCCGCGGTCGGGAACCGACCGCGCGTCCTTCTCGCCGATCTCGGCCTCCTGCTCGGGCGGCGTGAGGTACTCGGCCACGAGCTGCGTCTGCCACACCGCGAGCCGGTCGGAGGTGCGGGCGAAGGCCCGCGTCATCGACAGGGCGAGGTCCTCCTCGAGGTCGTTGTCGCGGATGAGGTCGGCGACCCGGCGCAGCGCGTCGAGGTCGGCCTCGGTGAACATCAGCTCTTCGTCGTCGACGATCTGGAAGCCCAGGGCGTGCCAGAGCTTGCGTGCCGACATCACCGACACCGCTGCCTCGCGGCTGATCTCGCGGCGACCCATCGTCGCGGGACGCCCGAGCAGCCGTTCCTCGACCTCGGCCTCGAGGTCGCGCGGGATGTCGGTCACCTGGGCCCTCCCCTCATCGGACGTGGACGACGTCACCCGCCGCCACGGCATACGGACCGTTGTCCGTCCTCAGGCACAGTCTGCCGTCTGCGTCGACCTCGGTCGCGACTCCGTGCACCTCACCGTTCGGCAGGTGCGCGACGACGGTGCGTCCGAGCGTGCCGCAGGCGGCGGCGTAGGCGGCGCGGACGGCATACGGGTCGTCGTCAAGTCTGCGCAGAAGCGTTGCGAGAGAAGCAAGGTATGCCGTGAGCACGCCTTCGCGGCTCACTCCCGGTGCGCCGGCGAGACGCAACGACGTGGCGGTGTCGACGGGCAGGTCGGCGCGCTCCTGGTCGATGTTGATGCCGGTGCCGACGACGACGCCGACCGGGGTGAGCTCGGCGAGGATGCCGGCGAGCTTGCGGTCGCCGTCGGCGGGGACGAGCAGGTCGTTGGGCCACTTGAGGCTGACCTCGACGCCGCTGACCTCGGTGAGGGCGCCGCGCAGCGCGAGGCCGACGACGAGCGGGACCCAGCCGATCGGAGCGCTGTCCGGGCGGGGCACGAGGACGCTCGCGGCGATGCTCGTGCCGGGTGTCGTGGTCCACGCGCGGTCGAGGCGCCCGCGACCGGCCCGCTGCTCCTCGGCGGTGACGACCCGCCACGGTCGGGGGTCGCGGGCGAGCTCGGCGTTCGTGGAGTCGACGGACGCGTGCACCTCGACCGGGAGCCACGGTGGACCGGGTGTGATGAGGGACGCATCCATCGGGCGGGAGGCAGCAGGAAGGGTCACGTGACCAAGGCTAGAGTCGCCACCATGGCTCAGACGGACACCCAGCCCACCGGCGGAACCGACCTCCCCCCTGCGGACGCGGGCATCGACATCCACACCACTGCCGGCAAGCTCGCCGACCTCAAGCGTCGGGTCGGAGAGGTCGCCCACGCGGGGTCCGAGCGGGCCGTCGAGAAGCAGCACGCCCGTGGCAAGAAGACTGCCCGCGAGCGCCTCGCGATGCTGCTGGACGAGGGGTCGTTCGTCGAGATGGACAAGTACGCCCGGCACCGCTCGGTCGCCTTCGGCCAGGACGCGAACCGGCCCTACGGAGACGGTGTCGTCACCGGCTACGGCACGGTCGATGGCCGGACCGTCGCCGTCTTCGCCCAGGACTTCACGGTCTTCGGCGGGTCGCTGGGCGAGGTCTTCGGGGAGAAGATCACCAAGGTCATGGACTTCGCGATGAAGGTCGGCTGCCCGGTGGTGGGGTTGAACGACTCCGGGGGTGCGCGCATCCAGGAGGGTGTCGCCTCGCTCGGTCTCTATGGTGAGATCTTCCGCCGCAACGTCCACGCGTCCGGGGTCATCCCGCAGATCTCGCTCATCATGGGGCCGTGCGCGGGTGGGGCCGTCTACTCGCCGGCCGTCACCGACTTCACCGTCATGGTCGACCAGACCTCGCACATGTTCATCACCGGACCCGACGTCATCAAGACCGTCACCGGTGAGGACGTCGGCTTCGAGGAGCTGGGTGGGGCGAGGACGCACAGCTCCAAGTCCGGTGTCGCGCACTACATGGGCACCGACGAGGAGGACGCCGTCGAGTACGTCAAGGCGCTGCTGTCCTACCTGCCCTCCAACAACATGGAGGAGCCGCCGTCGTTCGAGGACGGCGAGCTCTCGCTGGAGGTGAGCGACGGGGACCGCTTCCTCGACACGATCATCCCGGACAGCCCCAACCAGCCCTATGACATGCACCAGGTCATCGAGTCCGTGGTGGATGACGGCGACTTCCTCGAGGTGTCGCCGCTCTTCGCGCCGAACATCGTCATCGGTTTCGCCCGCATCGAGGGTCGTTCGGTCGGCGTCGTCGCCAACAACCCCATGCAGTTCGCGGGGACGTTGGACATCGATGCCTCCGAGAAGGCTGCGCGTTTTGTCCGCACGTGTGACGCGTTCAACGTGCCGATCCTGACGCTCGTCGACGTGCCGGGGTTCCTGCCGGGCACCGACCAGGAGTGGGACGGCATCATCCGCCGCGGCGCCAAGCTCATCTACGCCTACGCCGAGGCGACGGTGCCCCTCGTCACGGTCATCACGCGCAAGGCCTACGGCGGTGCCTACGACGTCATGGGGTCCAAGCACCTCGGCGCCGACATCAACCTCGCCTGGCCGACGGCGCAGATCGCGGTCATGGGTGCCCAGGGCGCCGTCAACATCCTCTACCGCAAGCAGCTCGCCGCGGTGGCGGAGCGCGGCGAGGACGTCGACGCGGCTCGGCAGAAGTTCATCGCCGAGTACGAGGACACGCTGGCCAACCCCTACGTCGCGGCCGAGCGTGGCTACATCGACACGGTCATCACGCCGTCGAACACGCGGATGAACGTCACCAAGGCGCTGCGGGCGCTGCGGACCAAGCGCGAGACCCTCCCGCCCAAGAAGCACGGAAACATTCCCCTCTGATGGCTGAGTCAGCAGAGGGTCAGCAGGGGATCGAGGTCCTCGGCGACGCCACGCCCGAGCAGGTCGCGGCCCTCGTCGCGGTCCTGTCGGCAGCGTCGGGTGGGGCGAGCGATGAGGTGCCCGTGCGGCATACGTCGCGCTGGTCGGCACCAGCAGGACTCGTCCGTCGCCCGGTGACCCCGGGCAGCCGGGCCCAAGGCACCTGGCAGCACTCCCTCCGCTGAGACCGTCCCGAACCCACCTCGTGGGTTTCCCACCCAATTCCCCCGAATCCCACGAACGGGACTCGTGAGTTTCCCACCCAATTCCCCCGAATCCCACGAACGGGACTCGTGGGTTTCTCACCCAATTCCCCCGACTCCCGTGGGTGACGCGCCCGTATGCCGTCCGCTCGCCTACTGCTCCCAGCGCGCGAGCTTCTTGGCCAGCTTCGCGTGCTCCCTGTCCGCCATGACGCGCTCGGCCAGGACCTTGCGGGCGAGCTCGCGGTCACCCATGAAGGCCCGGAACACCTCGGGCGGGGTGACGCCGTGACTCGGCCGGGACAGCACCTCGATGCCGTCTCCCGGCCGGATCGTCCCGGACTGCGTCACGGCCAGGTAGGCCCCGGTCCGGCCCCGCGCCGCGAACTTCCTCACCCATCCACGTACACCCATGTGCGCCGCAAAGGTCGCGCAAGGCTCGCGAGGCCCGGTGACCGTCAGGACGACCGACGACCCGACGCGCCACTGCTCCCCGACCACCGCGGCGTCGACGTCGAACCCCTCCGTGGTGAGGTTCTCGCCGAAGGTGCCCGGCGCGAGCTCTCGCCCCAGGTCTGCGGCCCACCAGTCCAGCTCCTCGCGGGCAACGGCATACACGGCTTGGTCGGTGCCCCCGTGGTGCCTGAGGTTGACGACGGTGTCGTCCTGGACCCCGCTCGCGCCGACGCCCTTGGGGCCGGGGTCGAAGACCGCGATCTCGTCTGTCGGGTGCTTGTCGATCCCCGTGAGCCGGTTGATGATCCCGGCGACGGGGCGGCCGGTGTTGACGGAGAGCACGCGGGCGGTCATGGCCGCAGCCTAGGTGTCACTGTGGATAACTCAGAACCGGATTTCGCCGGACCCGACACAGTGTGGCGATGTCCGACTTCGACCCCTTTCGACCGTTCCGCACCGAATGGGCGCTGGCAGCGGGCGTCTCTTGGCGCGAGCTCGGCGGGCCCGCATACAGGCGCGTCTTTCACGGTGTCCACATCAGTGCGATGGTGCCCGACTCGCTCGTGGTCCGGAGCCGCGCCGCCTTGCTGCGTGCCCCCGGTCACGCGCTGCTGAGCCATGAGACAGCCGCGCAGCTGTGGGTTCCGTCGTGGCCTCGATCCAGCCAGATCCATGTGGCGTTCAGCCGGGATGTGAAGACGCTCGGCGACGGGATCCGCACACACCGTTTCACCTACCCCATGGAGCGTTGGTACCGGCACGGCCTGGCTGTGACCGGGCCGGCGATGACCTTCATCCATCAGGCGGTTCGCCTGGACCTCGTCGACCTCGTCTGCCTTGGCGACCGCCTCGTGGCTCGCGACGCGATCTCACCCGCAGAGCTCGTTGCAGCCGCAGAGGCTTGGGACGGTCATGGGAGGAGGGCTGCGGTGAACGCTGCGCGGCTCGTGCGTGCCCGGTCGGAGTCCGTTCCCGAAAGCCAGTCGCGCCTCCTCGTGGTGTTCGCCGGGATGCCGGAACCGCGATGCAACCACCCGTATGCCGTGGGTGGCGTGGAGCGCTACCGGCTCGACCTTGCGTGGCCCGAGTTCAAGGTGGCGCTGGAGTACGACGGGCGGTGGCACGACGAGCCGGAGCAGCGAAGGAAGGACGAGGCCAGGCGACAGGAGATGCGAGACGCCGGGTGGATCATCATCGTGATTCGCGCCGAGCACCTCTACGACGACCCCGATGAGGTGGTGAGCCGTGTCGCGGACGCGTTGCGCCAGAGAGGTTGTCCCGTCTCCCTGAGCGCGGCCTACCAACGCTGGTTCCAGGCGCGGGGTCGGATTGCGTGAGTTCTGGGGGAATTGGGTGAGAAACCCACGGGAAGGGGACGGACGGCATACCGGCGTGTCCGTGAGTTCTGGGGGAATTGGGCGAGAAACCCACGGGCGGCGGATCGGCGAGGTGGGTAGCGTCGCCCTCGTGACTGACTCCCCTGCCCCTGCCGCGGCCACCGCCTCGCCCACCCACCGCACCCCCACCGCTGTCGATGCCATCGCCGAGCGACACTTCGACGCCGTCATGGCGAGCAGCCCGATCGAGGCGACCTATCTCGGCATCGAGGTGCGCCAGGACGAGCTCGACGACTTCTCACCCGGGGGCTACCGCGCTCGCGCCGACCTCGCCCGCGCCACCCTCGCGCAGTTCGCCACCGCCGAGCCGGTCGACGACATCGACCGCGTCACCGTCGCAGCGATGCGGGAGCGGCTCCAGCTCGAGGTCGACCTCCACGAGGCCGGTCTCGACCAGTGCGACCTCAACGTCATCGCCTCGCCGATGCAGTCGGTGCGCGACGTGTTCGACCTCATGCCGACCGACACGCAGGAGCAGTGGGCGACGATCACCCGCCGGCTGGGCAACCTCCCACGAGCCCTCGACCAGTGGCGCGAGTCGCTGCTCGCGTCCGTCGACGCCGACCCCAGGCGCATCTCGGCCCGGCGCCAGGTCGAGTCCTGCATGAAGCAGTGCGACGACCTCGTCGGCGACGACGGCTTCTTCGCGACCTTCGCCGGTGACGCCCGCACCGACGGTGACACACCCCTGCCCGACGCGCAGCAGGCCGAGCTCGCCGCGGCAGCCCGACGGTGCGCCGACGCCTACGCCGACCTCAGGGCCTTCCTCGGGGAGCAGCTCCTCCCCCGTGCGCGCGAGGAGGACGCCGTGGGGCGCGAGCACTACCAGCTCGCCAGCCGCCACTTCCTCGGCGCGACCGTCGACCTCGAGGAGACCTACGCGTGGGGCCAGGAGGAGACCGCCCGCCTCGACGCCGAGATGCGCAGGACTGCGGACCGCATCGTCCCCGGCGGCACGATCCAGGACGCCATCGCCGCGCTCGGTGACGACCCGGCATACCGGCTCGACGGCACCGACGCGCTCCGGCAGTGGATGCAGACCAAGGCCGACGAGGTCATGGACCTGCTCGACGGCACGCACTTCGACATCCCCGAGCCCGTACGCACCATCGAGTGCATGATCGCGCCGACCCACACCGGCGGCATCTACTACACCGGCCCGAGCGAGGACTTCACCCGCCCCGGCCGCATGTGGTGGTCGGTGCCCAAGGGGGTCGAGACGTTCGGGACGTGGGCCGAGCTGAGCACCGTCTACCACGAGGGCGTCCCCGGCCACCACCTCCAGATCGCCCAGACGACCTACCGTGCGGAGCTCCTCAACCGGTGGCGCCGCATGCTCTGCTGGGTGAGCGGCCACGGCGAGGGGTGGGCGCTCTACGCCGAGCGGCTCATGGTCGAGCTCGGTCACATGGAGGACCCGGGCAACTACCTCGGCTTCCTCAACGCGCAGTCCTTGCGAGCCGCCCGGGTCGTCCTCGACATCGGCATCCACTGTGGCTTCGAGGCGCCGGCCGAGGTCGGCGGTGGCGACTGGACCTATGACAAGGCGTGGGCCTACCTCACCGCGCACAACACCGACGCGGAGGCATCCCTGCGCTTCGAGCTCGACCGCTACCTCGGCTGGCCGGGCCAGGCCCCGAGCTACAAGATCGGTGAGCGCATCTGGATGCAGCTGCGTGACGAGACCGCTGCGCGAGAGGGCGACTCGTTCGACCCGAAGGCTTTCCACCGTCGCGCCCTCGACGTCGGTTCGGTCGGACTGGACGTCCTGGTGGAGGCGATGCGTCCCTGACCGGTCGCGTGGGAAACGGGGGAATTGGGTGGCAAACCCACAGACGTGGGTATGCCGCCCGCTCTCGTGAGCGGACGGCATACCTTGCGTGGTGGTTCAGTCCGTGCGGGTCACCGGATCGCCCAGCAACTGCTCGCCTGCGGCAGTCCCGCGAAGCGCGCCTCGAAGAACGCGTAGCTCTCTGCCGAGGACGGAAGGGTGCCACCGAGGTGGGTGGGTCCCACGTTGCTCGACAGCCGCACGTTGGCACCGAGAGCACACCAGTCCTTGCCGAGCTGCCTGCCCACGGCGTAGGGGATCACGTCGTCGAGCAGCGAGTGGGAGAGCAGCACGGGGGCCGACGGCTTGCGGTTGCCGATGCGGTTCTCGGCGACGACCGAGGCGAACGGCTCCTCGGCGAGGTAGGCCGTGAGCGGCCGCCCGTCCCGGGTCAGGGTCGCCGAGTCCTGGAAGGCCGACTGCGCGAGGTCGAAGACACAGCTGCCCTCGGTGCGCTGCGCGACCGCCCTGCCCCTGTCGTTGAGGTAGCCGGCGACGTCGACCCCATGGCCGGCGGACAGGCCGAGGAGGGCGTAGTTGAGGAACTCCGCATAGAGGCTCCTGTCGAGGTTCGCGGCGACCTTGACGAGGCCGGCCGGGACGGCCCCGGCAACGGTGCCCCTGACCCTGAGCTCGGGTGCGTAGGTGCCGGCCAGCTCGGCCGCCGAGGCGGCAGCACCGCCACCTTGTGAGTAGCCGTAGAAACCCACGGGTGTCGTGCTCCGCAGCGTCGTCCCGGGCCGGGCGAGGGCGGCACGCGCCATGTCGAGGACGGCGTGACCCTGCGCGACGCGGTTGACGTAGGTGTGGGTGCCCGGCGTGCCGAGCCCCTGGTAGTCCGTGAGCGCGACGGCATACCCACGGGCGAGCAGGCCCTGGAGGAAGTAGTGCTCATACATCGTCAGGCTCTCGGCCAGCTGACGCGACGGGGCGCAACGGTCGCCGAGGCCCATCGTCCCCACCGCATAGCTGATGAGCGGACGCGAGCTCAGCCCGAGCCACGGCTTCCTGGGCTCGAAGATCGTGCCCGTCACCGCGATCGGTCGTGCGACGCGGTCCGTGGACGCATACATCACCCGGGTGGCGGAGACGTTGAGGGTGGACAGGCCCAACGGGTCGATGAACTGCGTCGCCGGCTCGGTGCGCAGGATCGCTCCCGGCGTGGCCGGTATGGCTGCCGGTGGCTGGTAGAAGGCCGGTCGCGGCGGCTCGGGGGTGTCGGTGACTGTCGTCGCGCCGGCCGTGCCGGGGACGGAGTCGGGGCCGGCGGTGGCGGGCGCCGCCAGCGCGGCGACGAGCCCCAGGGCAGCGAGCGGGGCGAGGGCCCGGCGGAACATGCGTGACGTCATTGTCAGCCTTTGGTTCGAGTGTGGCGAGGGCGAGCACTGCGCGGTGCGCCGAACCTACCGCCGGGTAACCGGGGCCGCAAGACGGGCCGTCACGTCGGTTGCGTCACACCTTCGGCCATCCACGACAATGAGCCGGTGACTCTCGCTCTCACGCTCGCCGCCATCGCCGTGACCGTCATCCTCGTCGCCCGCCTCAGCGCTCCTCTCGGTCTGCCCGCCCCGATCGCCCTGCTGGTCGTCGGGCTCATCGCGTCCGTCCTGCCGTTCATCCCCGACGTCTCGCTCGATCCGGATGTCGTCCTGCTGGGCCTGCTCCCCCCGTTGTTGTATGCCGCCGCCCTCAACACCTCGCTCGTCGACATCCGTGCCAACCGGCTCCCGATCCTCGGCCTGTCGGTCGGCCTCGTGCTCTTCACGACGTTCGGCGTCGCGCTGCTCGCGTGGTGGCTGCTGCCGAGCGTCCCGTTCACCGTGGCGGTGGCCCTCGGCGCGATCGTCGCCCCGCCGGACGCCGTGGCTGCGACGGCGGTGGCTCGCGGGATCGGGCTGCCGCGCCGGATCACGACCATCCTCGAGGGGGAGTCCCTCCTCAACGACGCGACCGCTCTCGTGACGCTGCGGACGGCCATCGCGGCTGCGGGGCTCGCCTCGTCGCACCACGGGTTCGCCTCTCACGGAGCGGTTTCGGTGGGATCCGTCGCGCGCGACTTCGGCCTCGCCGTCGTGGGTGGCGTCGGCGTGGGCTGGGTCGTGTTCATGCTCATCGGCCTCATCCGCAAGAACCTCACCGAGGCCAGCTCCGACACGGCGCTCTCCTTCGCGGCGCCGTTCCTGTCCTACCTTCCGGCCGAGCAGCTCGGCGCCAGCGGCGTGCTCGCCGTCGTCACCACCGGCCTCCTCCTGGCCCACAAGTCCCTCGTCCTCCAGTCCGCGGCCTCGCGTCTCAGCGAGCGGGTCAACTGGGCCAGCATCACCTTCCTCCTCGAGAACACCGTCTTCCTCCTCATCGGGCTGCAGCTGGCGAGCACCGTCGGCGACGTCCGGGCGAGCGAGATCTCGCTCGGCCGGGCCGTCGTGGTCGGCCTGGCCGTCCTGCTCGCCGTCCTGCTGCTGCGGCCGGTGTGGATGTTCCCGTTCAGCTACCTCTCGGGCGTGCTCGGGAGGGCGGAGCGTATGCCGGGCAAGGCCGCCAGCGTCGCCGTCACCTCCTGGGCCGGGATGCGCGGCGTGGTCACCCTCGCCGCCGCCCTCACCCTCCCGCCGGAGACTCCGGAGCGCCCGACGCTCATCCTCATCGCCCTCATCGTCACCGTCGGCACCCTGGCCCTGCAGTCGTCGACGCTGCCATGGCTGGCCCGCGCCCTCGACGTGCGCGGCCCGGACCCGCGCGAGGACGCCCTGCAGGAGGCGACCGTCGTGCAGGCCGCAACCGGTGCCGGACTGCGCTCGCTCGACGACGAGCCCGGCGTCGATCCCGTTGTGGCACAGGAGCTGAGGGACAATGCCGAGATCCGGGTCAACCGCATCTGGGAGCGGCTCGGCACGCTGGGACCCGGCGACGGCGAGCCACCCACAGAGACCCGCAGGCGACTGCGCATGGTCATGCTCGACGCCGAGCGCCGTGAGCTCGTCCGCATCCGCGACGAGGACGACGTCGACCACGAGATCCTCTCCAGCGTCATGAACCAGCTCGACGCCGAGGAGGCTGCCCTGACGTGGAGCATGGCCAGGGCAGCCCGGCTGCGTGATGCCCCGCTGCTCGCTCCCGACCAGGTGTCACCGGGTTGCGAGCACCTCACCTCCCTGCCCGACTGTGCGGTCCCCTCGAACGTCGAGGGCTGTGAGGAGTGTCTGCGTGAGGGTCAGACGTGGGTGCACCTGCGGATCTGTGTGTCGTGCGGCCACGTGGGCTGTTGCGACTCGTCGCCGGGGCAGCACGCCGGGAAGCACTTCACCGCAGAGCGTCACGCCGTGATGCGCTCGCTCGAGCCCGGCGAGGCGTGGCGCTGGTGCTTCGTCGACGAGGTGCTCGGATGACGGCGCAGACCATCACGCTCGTCCTGGCATCTGCCTCGCCGGCACGGCTCGCGACCCTGCGCGCAGCTGGTGTCGAGCCCCTCGTCCAGGTCAGCCGGGTCGACGAGCACGCCGTCGTCGCGGCCGTCGAGGCGGTCCACGGACGACTGCCCGCCGCCGACGTCGCGCTGCTCCTCGCCCGCGCGAAGGCCGAGGACGTCGTTCGCGCTCGCACCGACGCCGATGAGCCGGGTTGCCTTGTCCTGGGCTGCGACTCGGTCCTCGAGCTCGACGGCGAGGTCCACGGCAAGCCCGCCGACGCGGCGGAGGCGACATCGCGGTGGCAGCGGATGCGGGGACGTTCTGGGGTGCTCCATACCGGACACTGGCTCGTCGACGACCGGGACACCGACGACGGTGGCACGCAGGGCGTCGTCGGCGTCACCGCGTCGACGACCGTGCACTTCGCCGACCTCGACGACGCCGAGATCGAGGCGTATGTCGCGACCGGCGAGCCGCTGCACGTCGCCGGCGCCTTCACCCTCGACGGGCTGGGTGCGCCCTACGTCCGCGCCATCGAGGGCGACCCGTCCAACGTCGTCGGGGTGTCCCTGCCGGTCCTGCGCGAGCTCCTGGCCGAGCTGCACCTCCCCTGGCGGGCCCTTCGAGCATCCGCCCGAGACGCAGGTATGCCGTGACGCAGGACTCGCGCCACGGCATACCTGTGTTCGTGGTTCAGCGAGCGGACGCGACCGCTGCCTGGGCGTCGACGATGCCGTAGCCGTAGAGCGGGGTGAACGCTCCCTTGAGGCCGAGCACCGGGGTCCGTGCCGTGGTGAGCAGCGCCTTCTCGGTCTGGTCGACCGAGCGACCCTGGGCGAGGAGCAGCGCGGCAACGCCCGCGACGTGCGGCGTCGCCATGGAGGTGCCGGCGAAGGAGTCGTAGCCCGCGACACCGCAGCCGCTCGTGGCCTCGGTCGGCACGGTCGACCACACGTCGTCGTCGCAGGCGCCGAAGGCGAAGCCACCGGGGGCCGAGACCACCTTAAGGTCCGGCTTGATCGGCAGCTCGGAGAACGCCGAGTGCAGCTCGTTCCTGTCGGTCGAGCCGACGCAGATGCCGGTGCTGGAGAAGCCGGGACTGGTGCACGCGATGGTGGAGGTGTTGCCCGCGGCGATCACCGAGACGGCGCCCTTGGTGCGGGCGTAGGCGATGGCCTGCTCGACGGCCGTGTCGAGACCGATGACCGACAGCACCTGCGTGCCCGGCAGCGAGCCGAGCGAGAGGTTGATGACGTCGGCGCCGTGGTCGGCCGCCCAACGGATGCCGTGGGCGATGTCATCGGTCGAGCCGGAGCCGTTCTCGAGCACCTTGATCGGCATGATGCTCGCGTCCGGCGCGACGCCGGCCACACCGGTCGCGTTGTCGGTGATGGCCGCGGCGATGCCCGACACGTGGGTGCCGTGCGCGTCGACGTCCTGGCCGACCCCGTCGACGCCCTTCCAGCTGCCGTCACTGCAGACCGTCGCTCCGCCGGCACAGCCGACGAAGGTCGCCCCCGGCACGAGCTGGGCAGCGAGGTCGGGGTGGGCGAGGTCGACGCCCGTGTCGACGACGGCGATCGTCGTGCCGGCGCCCCGCGAGGTCGCCCACGCCTGCTCGGCGCGGACCTGGGTCAGCCCCCACTGCTTGTTGCGCAGCGGGTCGTTGGTGGCGGCGCTGGCAGGCGACGCGGTGGCCACGAGGGCGGTGAGTCCGAGCACGCCGGCGAGGGCGGCGGTGCGGCGTAGTGCACGCATCAGGAGAACCTTTCGGTGGGATCAGCCTCGACAGTGAGGCCTGACCCCATCGAGGCTACCCAGAGAAACCACCGAAGTGCGACCCGAGCGAGTCGCCCGACACGTCTCAGACAGGAGGTATGCCGCGTCGCTTGGTCGCGAACGAACGGTCCCGATTCGCTGCATAGCGCAGCCTGCGGAGCAGCTCGTCGCGCAGGTGCTCAGGCTCGGTGACCTGGTCGATGACGAGGTCGGCCGCGAGGCGTTCGAGGTCGACGTCCTCCTCGTACTCACGACGCTTCTCCGCGACGAACGCGTCCCGCGCCTGCGCGCCCTCGGCTGCCTCGACCTCGGCGATCTTGTTGGCATAGACGGCGTTGACCGCGGCCTCGGGACCCATGACGGCGATGCGCGCCGTGGGCAGCGCGATCGTCGCATCGGGGCCGAAGCCCGGGCCGCCCATGGCGTAGAGCCCGGCGCCGTAGGCCTTGCGCACGACCACGCAGAACTGGGGCACGGTGGCGCTCGACACGGCGGAGACCATCTTGGCTCCGTGCCGGATGATGCCGCCGCGCTCCACCTCGGAGCCGATCATGAAGCCGGGGACGTCGGCGAGGTAGACGAGCGGGATGGAGTAGGCGTCACAGAGCCAGATGAAGCGAGCGGCCTTGTCGGCGCTGTCGGTGAAGAGCACCCCGCCCTTGACCATCGAGTTGTTGGCGACGATGCCGACGGTCTCGCCACCCATGCGGCCCAGTCCGATGACGAGCTCGGGGGCGAAGAGCGCCTTGATCTCGAAGAAGCTGTCGTCGTCGAGGAGGCCGTCGATGACGTCATGGACGTCGAACGGCTGGCTCTCGCGCTCGGGCACGGAGTCGTGAGTGAGCGGGGCCTCCGGCGCTTCGGTCTCGTAGGACGGCGTCGGCGACCGCCAGTTCTGCGGGACGTAGGAGAAGTAGAGCTTGGCCATCTCGATGGCCTCGGCGTCGTCCTGGACGAGGATGTCACCAACCCCGGACACGGTGCAGTGCATGCGCGCCCCGCCCATGTCCTCGAGGGAGACCTTCTCCCCCACGACCATCTCGGCCATGCGCGGACTGCCGAGATACATGGACGCGTTGCCCTCGACCATGATGAGCAGGTCGGTGAAGCTCGGGATGTAGGCACCCCCGGCGGCAGACGGGCCGAAGAGGCAGCAGATCTGTGGGACCTTGCCCGAGAGCGCCACCTGGTTGTGGAAGATGCGACCCGCACCCCGCCGCCCGGGGAACATCTCGACCTGGTCGGTGATGCGGGCACCCGCCGAGTCGACGAACCAGAAGATGGGCAGCTCCTCGCGCAGCGCCATCTCGGTGGCGCGCACGATCTTCTCGACGGTGCGAGCTCCCCACGACCCGGCCTTCACGGTGGGGTCGTTGGCGATGACGATGACGGGGCGGTCATCGACCGTGCCGCGGCCGGTGACCACGCCGTCGGCCGGCAGGCCCGGAGCCAGGGCGTTGGCGTAGCGGCCGTCCTCGACGAAGCTGCCCTCGTCCACGAGCAGGGCGATGCGGTCCCGGACATAGAGCTTGCCCTGCGCGGCGAGCTTGGCCGCCGCCTTCTCGGGAGCGCTCGCCGAGGCGGTGTGCGCGGCCTCGAGCCGGCGACGGACGTCGGCGACCCGAGGGTCGCT
Organism: Knoellia sp. AC549; assembly: GCF_979258975.1. NCBI lineage: Bacteria > Bacillati > Actinomycetota > Actinomycetes > Micrococcales > Intrasporangiaceae > Knoellia > Knoellia sp. AC549. The sequence continues at coordinate 2,763,573 of NZ_OZ409890.1, read as the reverse complement.
GGAGGTGGACGCGGAGTCGCTCACCGGCATACCTTCCTTCTTCTCGTCGGCCGGGGGTCGGGGGTCAGCCGAGGCCGAGGTGGCGGGCGATGAGCATGCGCTGGACCTCGCTCGTGCCCTCGCCGATCTCGAGGATCTTGCCGTCACGGTAGAAGCGGGCGACGGGGTACTCCTCCATGAAGCCGTTCCCACCGAAGATCTGGACGGCGATGCGGGTGGCGGTGACGGCGGCCTCGCTCGAGTAGAGCTTGGCGATCGACGCGGCCTGCTTGACCTCCTTGACGGACCGGCGACCGGCCTCCAGCTCGTCCTTGAGCCACGCGGCCTTGTAGGTCAGCAGGCGGGCGGCCTCCACCGACACGGCGAGGTCGGCGACCTGGAAGGAGACGCCCTGGTTGGAGCCGATCGGGCGGCCGAAGGCGGTGCGGGTCTTCGCGTAGTCGGTGGAGAGGTCGAGCATCGCCTGGGCCATGCCGAGGGCGAGCGCCGAGATCGCGATGCGTCCGTCGTCGAGGGTCTTGAGGAACTGCTTGAACCCCTGGCCCTCCTCGCCGAGCAGGTTCGCCTCGGGCACCCGGCAGCCCTGGAAGGTGAGCCCGTGGGTGTCCGAGATGTGCCAGCCGAGCTTGTCGTAGGCCGGCTCGACCGTGAATCCCGGTGTGCCAGAGGGGATCATGATGGCGCTGATCTGGGCGTTGCCCTTGTCATCGGTGCCGGTGCGGGCGGTGACGGTGACGAGCGAGGTGATGTCGGTGCCGGAGTTCGTGATGAACGCCTTGGCCCCGTCGACGACCCACTCGTCGCCGTCACGCACGGCCTTGGTCCGGGTGGCGCCGGCGTCGGAGCCCGCATCCGGCTCGGTGAGACCGAAGCCGGCGAGGGCGCGGCCGGCGACGAGGTCGGGCAGCCAGCGCTGCTTCTGCTCGTCCGTGCCGTAGGTGAGGATCGGGTTGATGCCGAGCCCGACGCCCGCGGACAGCGTGATGCCGATGGACTGGTCGACGCGACCGAGCTCCTCGATGGCGACGCAGAGGCTGGTGAACGCCCCGCCCTCCTCGGTGTCGAGGCTGCCGCCGAACTCCTCGGGCACGACCAGGCCGAAGAGCCCCAGGTCGCCCATCTTGGGGACGAGGTCAGCCGGGAAGTGGTGGTCCCGGTCCCACTGCGCGACGTGGGGAGCGACCTCGCGCTCGGCGAAGTCACGCACGACCTTGCGGAAGTCCTCATGGTCCTGGCTGAGCTCGAACATCGATGTCCTCTCACACTGCTTCTTGACGTTGACGTTAACGTAAAGCAATACTGGCGCGCGTGGCAAGCCGATCCGAGGACAAGCAGACCTGGACGATCCGTGAGGTCGCCGACGAGTTCGACGTGACCCATCGGACCGTGCGGCACTACGAGGAGCTCGGCCTCATCACCCCCGAGCGCCTCGGCACCACCCGCGTCTACCACCGCCGCGACCGGACCCGGCTCGGACTCATCCTGCGGGGCAAGCGCCTGGGCTTCCCGCTCGAGGAGATCCGCACGATCATCGACCTCTACGACGCGCCCCGCGGTCGCAGGAGCCAGCTCGAGTACGTCCTGGCGCAGATCGACGAGCGTCGTGCCGACCTGGAGCAGCGACGCCGCGACCTCGACGCCGCGATCGACGAGCTGGGACGGTTCGAGGAGGCCTGCCGAGCCGACCTCGAACGGCGGGCCTGAACCCACGGCTGTATGCCGTTCCCACCTGGGGCGACCCTCTCGCCTAGCGTGGGTGGAAGCATCCGCCCTGCACAGCAAGGAGCCCTGTCATGGACCGCTCGGACGAACGATCGGCGCTGGCCTGGATCATGTCGGGGACGGTCGGAGCCGTCGTCGCCGCAGGCCTGGGCAAGGTCTTGCTGGATCGGCACCGCGCCCGTGCGCTGGACCAGGCGCGCGAGGAGGTCGAGGTCGAGGAGCAGGCCGAGGCAGAGGGGCACCCGAGCTGACGCGCGTGGTCGGTCAGGCGTGCTGGTCGAGGAACGTGTCGATCTCGGCTGCCGTCGGGGCCGTCGCCGGACCGCGGCGGGTCACCTTGATCGCTCCTCCGGCGTTGGCTCTGCGGGCAGCCTCGACCCAGCTCGCGCCGGCTGCGCGGCAGGCGATGAGCACACCCGTGTGGGTGTCGCCGGCGCCGTTGGTGTCGACCGGCTGCTGCGGATAGCCGTCGAGGTCGGTGGTCTCGTCGTCCGCATGGACCGCGCACCCCTCCGGTCCGTCACGGACGACGGCCACGGCCCCCTCCGGCAGGTGGTCGAGGCACTTCCCGGCCGCCACCACGATGTCGGCCTCGCCGGTGAGGGCCTGGCTCTCCTCGGCGTTGCCGGTCCACACCGTCGTCATCTCGAGCATCCGGCCGCGGATCTCGTCATCGAGCTCGGCGAAGATCGCGCCCGGGTCGAGCACGACCTCGACATCGCCCGGTAGCCCGGCAAGCCACTGCAACAACGGATCTCGGGTGGTGCCCGTCAGGCTGTAGCCGCTGACGCACACGAGATCACCCGCCTGCGGGTCGGAGGTCTGGAGCGACTCGACGGTGATGACGCGCTCAGCGGCCTGGGTGGTGACGAACGTGCGCTCCGCCGTGGGTTCGAGCATGACGACGCAGATCCCCGTGTCCAGGTCGGGCACGACAGGGCTGGAGACAGTCACCCCCTCGGCCGCGAGCGCCTCGCGGACGAGGTCGCCGTGCGGACCTGTGCCCGTCGCGCCCGCGTGGACGCAGTGCGCGCCCTGCCGCGCGGCGGCGAGGAGGATGTTCACCGCTCCCCCGGCATACTCCTTCGGCGGCGGTGCCATGACGTTGCCGCCGCGGCGGGGCAGCGAGGGCACCTCGACCACGACGTCGACGAGTGCCTGTGCGGTGTGGATCACGCGGGGAGCCATGAACGGCAGGGTATGCCGTGCGCCGTCGGCTGCGAGGATGTCACCGTGAGCACCTCGGCAGCCTCCCCGTCAGCCACGACACGGTTCGACTCGATCGACGAGGTGCGAGAGCGCCTGTCCGAGGCCGGCTACCTCGCCTCCGACGCCATCGCCACGACGACGTTCCTCGCCGACCACCTCGGCAAGCCGCTGCTCGTCGAGGGACCGGCCGGTGTCGGCAAGACCGAGCTGGCCAAGGCTGTGGCCGAGGCGACCGGGGCCAGGCTCATCCGGCTCCAGTGCTACGAAGGGGTCGACGAGGCTCGCGCCCTCTACGAGTGGAACCACGCCAAGCAGCTCCTGCGCATCACCGCCGAGCGCGACTCCGCTGACGGCTGGGATGCGCTGCGCGACGACATCTTCAGTGACGAGTTCCTCCTGCCCCGGCCTCTGCTGGCCGCCATCCGCAGCGACGAGCCGGTCGTGCTGCTCATCGACGAGCTCGACAAGGCAGACGTCGAGATCGAAGGGCTGCTCCTCGAGATCCTCGGCGACTTCCAGGTGACGGTGCCGGAGCTCGGCACGATCACCGCGACCCACCGCCCGTTCGTCGTCCTCACGTCCAACGCGACCCGCGAGCTGTCCGAGGCCCTGCGTCGACGCTGCCTCTTCCGCCACATCGACTACCCGGACGCCGAGCTCGAGCAGCGCATCGTCACCCTCCGCGCGCCCGGGCTCGACGACGCCCTCGTCGCCTCGGTCGTGCGCCTCGTCCAGCGCCTGCGCGAGCTGCGTCTGCGCAAGGCGCCGTCCGTCTCGGAGACCGTCGACTGGGCTCGCACCCTCATCGCCCTCGGCGCCACCAGCGACGTCGACCTCACGGCTGAGCTCGTCCGCGACAACCTCGGCGTCCTGCTCAAGCACCAGGACGACATCGAGCGGGCTGCCGTGGCCCTCGACCTGCCCGCCCCCGCCTGACCGTTCGCAGCATGTCCACCGCACTCGACTCCCGGCTCGTCGGCTTCGCGCGTGCCCTGCGCGGCCACGGAGTCGTCCTCGGGACGAGCGAGATCGTCGACGCCGGCGCCGCCGTCCGGGTCCTGGGGCTCGAGGACCGCGGGCGCCTGCGCGAGGGCCTCGCCGCCGCGCTGCTCCGTCGCTCCGGCCAGCGACAGGTCTTCGACGACCTGTATGACGTGTGGTTCCCCGCTGCCCTCGGGGAACGCTCCGGGGTGAGCGCGGATGCACCGCCCGGCACGCTGCAGGACCGGCGCTCCCGGGCCGCCGAGCTGCGCGACGACCTCGCCCGAGCCCTGGCCGCCGGCGATGAGCGGGCCCTCGACGAGCTCGCGGCCCGCGTCGTCGCCGAACTTGGGGCCCTCGCCAACGCCGCCACCACCGGGTCGTTCTCGGCGCAGCAGGCCCTCGACACCCTCGCCCCCCAGACCGCCGTCGCCGGAGCCGTCGCACGCCTGCAGGACGCTGCCGAGGACGCACCCGGCGGCTCCGGCGACGGCAGTGGTGGATCGGGCGGCTCCGGCTCCGGCACGGGCGGCCCTGCTTCGGGCAACAACTTCGCCTCCCGCTTCACCCGCGACGAGGTGCGCACGGGGGTCGCGGCCTTCCGTCGTCGGGTCGAGGCCGAGACGCGCCGTCGCAACGCCGAGGCCCGCGGCCCCGAACGGATCAGCCGGTATGCCGTCCGCCCACCTGCCGAGCAGACGCCCTTCCTCCTCGCGGGACCGGCCGAGCTCGAGGAGCTGCGGGGCGCGATCCAGCCGCTCTCACGCAAGCTCGCGACGCGGCTCGCAGCCCGCCGACGACGCGCCTCGCGGGGTCGGATCGACGTGCGACGCACGCTGCGTCGCTCACTGTCCACGGGCGGCATACCCATCCGTCCTGCACTGGAGCGTGCGAGCCCGCACCGTCCCGACCTCGTCATCCTCTGCGACCTGTCGTCCTCCGTGGCGGGCTTCTCGCGCTTCACGATCCTGCTCGTGCAGGCCCTCGCGACGCAGTTCCGCCGGGTGCGCATCCTCGGCTTCGTCAACCGCGTCGACGACCTCACCGAGCAGGTCATCGGCGCCCCACCCGGCAGCGACCTGGGTGACGCCTTCGACGACCTCTCCCGGATGACGCGGTGGCACCGCAACAGCGACTACGGCGCGGTCTTCGCCGACGTGGTCGAGCACCACCTCGACGTGATCGGCCACCGCACGGCGGTCCTCATCCTCGGTGACGCCCGCTCCAACCACACGGACCCCCAGTTCGACGCCCTCCGTGAGATCGCTGCGCACGCCCGACACGTCTCCTGGCTCAACCCCGAACCCGTCCGCATGTGGGGCAGCGGCGACTCGGTCGCCCTGCGCTACAGCGAGATCGTCGACATGCACGAGTGCCGCAACGTCGCCCAGCTGAGGGAGTTCGTCGGCCGCCTCCTCCCCGTCTGAGCCCCTGGGCGACGATCGCGAGTCGAGTGTCGGTGATCCGGGCCCTCCTCGTCCTCGATGGCCCCGATTCTCCGACTGTGGCCGCCGTCCACAGGGGCACGACAAACCCTGGGCCGTCCACAGAAACCGGTCACGGGAAGGCGTGGTGGTCCCAAGGCGGCGAGGCTCGTCGCATGTCCCGACCTCCCGCACCGCTGCCATCCGGCCTGGGCAGAGTCTTTCCCACGTCAACGGCGATGAGTGCCGGGGCCACTGCCGACCGCCTCCGAGCGAGCGACCTGCGCACGCCCACCTCCGGGGTCCGTTCGATGGGGTCGGACAGCCACAGCGTCGAGGCGATGGCTCGGGCCTACGCCTTGGTCCTTCCCCAGCCCTTCGTCTACTCGCATCGCACTGCTGCTCGGATCCACGGCCTGCCCGTGCCTCGCCCTTGGGACCCGAGCGAGTGCCTGCACGTCATGCGGCCTTCCGGCACACCTCTCGTGGTGCGAGCCGGTGTCAGGAGCCACCGCGGCCTCGAGCGACGTGACACCGAGCTCGTCGACGGCCTGCCCGTGACGGATCCGCTCCAGACGTGGGCAGACCTGGGTCACGAGCTGCCCGACGGTGACCTCCTCGCCATCGCTGACGCCCTGCTCGCTCGTGACCTGACACGGCCCAAGGACCTTGAGCGAGCGGCCGCGGATCGGCGAGCCCGCGGCGCTGTGGCACTGCGGCGGTGCGCGGCACTGGCTCGGCCGGGTGCGGCGTCACCCTGGGAGAGCAAGGCTCGGCACGCGTTCGTGACGTGGGGGCTCCCTGAGCCGGAGCTGAACGTGGACGTCTTCGACGCCGGCGGACACTGGCTTGCCAGGCCTGACTTCCTGTGGCGCGAGCGCAAGGTCGTGGGTGAGTACGACGGCGACCAGCACCGCACCGACCGCAGCCAGTGGCAGTACGAGCGGGAGCGGCGGGCCCGGCTCGAGGACGTCGGCTACACCTACGTGGAGATGACTGCACTCAGCCTGGTCGCGGCTCGCCACCGCATCGCCTTGCGTGAGCGGCTGGTCCGCCTGCTGCTTCACTGAAGGCCGGGTGAGTGTCGGGGATCTGGGCCGACACGTCCGTGTGAGACCCCGAATCCCCGACACCCAGCCGTGCGCGTCAGCCGTTGAACTTGTCGGGGTCGGGGCCGGTGCGGAATCCGCGGTCGAGGGTCGCGATCTGCGCCATGTCGTCCTCGGTCAGCGAGACTGACGTGGACTGGAAGTTCTCGGTGATGCGGCTCGGGGTGACGGACTTGGGAAGGACGACGAAGCCGCGGGCGAGGTGCCACGCGATGATCACCTGGGCGGGGGTGACGTCGAGGCGCTCGGCGATGGCGCCGATCACCGGGTCGTCGAGGACCTCCTTGCCGGAGGCGAGCGGGCTCCACGACTCGGTGACGATCCCGTGCTCGGCGTTGAACTCCGCGACCTCGCTCTGCTGGAGGTAGGGGTGGAGCTCGATCTGGTTGATCGAGGGCCATTCGCCGGTCTCGTCGAAGAGGCGCTGCAGGTGGTCGACGTGGAAGTTGCAGACGCCGATGGCCCGCACGCGGCCGGAGTCCCGCAGGGCCTGCAGTGCCTTCCAGGCGTCGACGTAGCGGTCCTGCTCGGGGAAGGGCCAGTGCAGGAGCAGCAGGTCGAGGGTCTCGAGGCCGAGGCGGTCCATCGAGCCGGTGAACGACTCCACCGTCTCCTGCGCGCCGAACTCGCTCGGCCAGACCTTGGTCGTCACGAAGATGTCGTCACGGGGGACGTCGGTGGCGGCGAGCGCGCGGCCGACGCCGGCCTCGTTGTCATAGAGCTTGGCGGTGTCGATGTGGCGGTAGCCGGTCTCGAGGGCCGACAGCACGGCGGCGTCGACCTCGGCGTCGGGCACCTGCCACACACCGAAGCCGAGCTGGGGGATGTCGACCTGGGTCGATCCGGACTTCAGGACGATGTCGTTGATGGGCATGCATCCACCGTATGCCGGGTGCCCACCCAGCGTTGACCGGTCCACCCTCGAAGGACCGACCGAAGCTGCGGCTGGGCCAGCAGGACGCTGCCGAGGACGAGACCCATGCCGAGGAGGTGAACCGCCCCGAAGGGTTCGCCGAGCAGCACGACGCCGAGCAGGGTGCCGGCCACGGGGTTGAGCAGCCCGATGACGGCGACGGCGCCGGCGCTCATGGTGGCGAGCCCCTTGAACCAGGCGACGTAGGCGACACCTGAGCCGATGACGCCGAGGTAGGCCAGCGCCACCCAGCCCGAGAGGGGCAGGCTCGGCGGCGCGCCCTCGAGGAGGAGGGCGAAGGGCAGGAGCACCAGTCCCCCGGCGACGAGCTGCCACGTGGTGACGACGAGGACGCCCTCGTCCACGGCCCATCGCTTGGTGAGCACGAACCCGATGCTCGCGGAGGTCACCGCCCCCACCGCGGCGACGAGCCCCACGAGGTCGACGTGACCGCCGACCTCGCCCTGGAGGACGAGGATGATGACGCCGAGCGCACCGACGAGCGAGGCGACGACGGTTGCCGAGGTGGAGCGTTCGCGAAGGATGGCCCAGGCCAGACCCATCGTGATCAGCGGAGCGATCGCCGTCATGGTCGAGCCCAGCCCGCTCGGAAGGCGGGTCGCCGCGACGAAGAGCAGCGCCACGAACAGCCCCATCGTCAGCGTGCCGAGGACGACCGAGCGCCACCACCACGACCCGCGGGGAAGGCGCCGGTGCCACGCGAGTATGAGCAGCCCGACGGGAAGGATCCGCATGACCCCCGCGAAGAGCGGGCGGTCGGCGGGGAGGAAGAGGTGCGTCACGGCATACGTCGATCCCCAGACGACCGGAGCGATCGCAGTGACCGCGACGAGCGCCAACCCACCGAGCTTGCTGTCCGAGATAGTTTCCACGGAAGGTACAATACCTTCCAGGGAAGGTATATTTCCACCTCATGCCACAGAAGCCCGAAAGGACGCCCTCCGACGACAGGGACATGGCGGACCACGTCGTCGAGCAGTGGCGGGCCGAACGACCCGACCTCGACCCGACCCCGTTCCTCGTCATCGGGCGGATGCACCGGGTCGCCAACGCGCTCACCGCCGAGCTGGTGAGCGTCTATGCCGAGTTCGGGCTCGGAGAGGGCGAGTTCGACGTGCTGGCAACCCTGCGGCGACAGGGCGGTGACCACGCCCTCACCCCCTCGGACCTCTCGGAGCAGACCGTGGTGACGTCGGGGGCGGTGACCAAGCGGGTGGACCGGCTCGTGGCGAGGGGCTACGTCGAGCGGCGCCAGAGCGGCACCGACGGCCGCTCTCGGCTCGTCGCCCTGACACCTGCCGGCAGGAAGCTCATCGACCGGGCCTTCACCGCCCACATGGCCAACGAGGCCCGGCTGCTCGAGGCCCTCTCCTCCACGGAGCGCGCCGGTCTCGAGCGCGGGCTGCGGGTCCTGGCCCAGTCCCTCGGTGTGTGACCGACCCCGCTCCACCACACCCCGCACGTGCTGGGGCGACCCACTACAGTCCGGGACATGGCCATCAGCAAAGTCCTCATCGCCAACCGTGGCGAGATCGCCGTCCGCATCGCTCGCGCCTGCAAGGACGCCGGCATCGGCTCCGTCGCCGTCTATGCCGAGCCCGACCGTGACGCCCTGCACGTCAAGGTCGCCGAAGAGGCGTTCGCCCTCGGCGGCACCACGCCCGCGGACTCCTACCTCCTCCAGGACAAGCTGATCGAGGTCGCCAAGGAGGCTGGCGCAGACGCGGTGCACCCCGGTTACGGCTTCCTCGCCGAGAACGCCGAGTTCGCACAGAAGGTCATCGACGCGAGCCTCGTCTGGATCGGCCCGGGCCCCGCCGCCATCGACTCGCTCGGTGACAAGGCCAAGGCCAAGCACATCGCGGTCAAGGCGAACGCGCCCCTGGCCCCCGGCACCAAGGACCCGGTCAAGGACGCTGACGAGGTGGTCGCCCTGGCGAAGGAGTTCGGGCTCCCCATCGCGATCAAGGCCGTCTACGGCGGTGGCGGTCGCGGCCTCAAGGTCGCCCGCACCCTCGAGGAGATCCCCGAGCTGTTCGAGTCCGCCGTGCGCGAGGCGGTCACCGCCTTCGGTCGCGGCGAGTGCCTCGTCGAGAAGTTCCTCGACAAGCCGCGGCACGTCGAGACCCAGTGCCTGGCCGACCAGCACGGCAACGTCGTCGTCGTCTCCACCCGTGACTGCTCCCTCCAGCGTCGCAACCAGAAGCTCGTCGAGGAGGCGCCCGCGCCGTTCCTCACCGAGGAGCAGAACGCCGAGCTCGTCCGCGCCTCCAAGGCCATCCTGCGCGAGGCCGGCTACGTCGGCGCCGGCACGTGCGAGTACCTCGTGGCCCAGGACGGCACCATCAGCTTCCTCGAGGTCAACACACGCCTCCAGGTCGAGCACCCCGTGACCGAGGAGGTCACCGGCATCGACCTCGTCCGCGAGCAGTTCCGCATCGCCGACGGCGAGGAGCTCGGCTACGACGACCCGACGCCGGTCGCGCACTCCTTCGAGTTCCGCATCAACGGCGAGGACGCCGGCCGCAACTTCATGCCCGCGCCGGGCACCGTCTCGCGCATGGTCGTCCCGCAGGGCCCGGGCGTGCGCTGGGACGCCGGCATCGTCGAGGGCGACACCGTCGCAGGCGCGTTCGACTCGATGATCGCCAAGCTCATCGTGACCGGCCGCACCCGCGAGCAGGCCCTGGAGCGCTCACGCCGGGCGCTGGCCGAGCTCGAGGTCGACGGCATGCCGACGGTGCTGCCGTTCCACCGAGCCATCGTGTCCGATGCGGCGTTCGCGCCGGAAGGTGACGCGGCCTTCACCATCCACACGCGCTGGATCGAGACCGAGTTCGACAACCAGATCGCACCCTTCGCGGGTGAGGCCGCCTCCGCCGACGGCGCGGAGGAGCAGGGCGAACGTCAGCGCGTCACCGTCGAGGTCGGCGGACGTCGGCTCGAGGTCGTGCTCCCCGCCGGTCTGTCCCTCGGGGGCGGTGGTGGTGGCGCCGCGAAGAAGAAGGCACCGAAGCGCTCCGGCGGCAGCAAGGCCGGCGCCGCGGCGTCCGGAAACTCCCTCACCGCGCCCATGCAGGGCACCATCGTCAAGGTCGGCGTCGAGGACGGCCAGCAGGTCGCCGCCGGTGACCTCGTCGTCGTGCTCGAGGCCATGAAGATGGAGCAGCCGATCACCGCTCACAAGGCAGGCACCATCAGCGGCCTCACCGCCGAGGTGGGCGCCACGGTGACCAACGGCGCCGTCCTCTGCGAGATCCAGGACGCCTGACGAACCCCGCACAACCGGTCGTCCCGGCCTGTGCCCTCCGAGACGACCAGCGCGGCCCACCGCTCCCTGTGAGGCGAGCCGCGCTGTGGGTCCTCGTCGAGCCCACTTTCACGCTAGGACCGTCGTCGGCACCCCCGCAAGCAGATGCGGCGAGGTCGACATGAACGTTCGTGAAGGCCGTGAAGCAGGACGAATGCTCAGCGGGTGCGGGTGTCGTCCTGACCGAGGTCGATCGTCTCGCCACCGTCAGCCGGCTGGTTGCCGCCCGGGGTCTGCGCCGACCCCGGATCACCCTGCTGGGTGGGTCCCCCCTGGGGCAGCCCACCAGCCTCCCCCTGGCTCGGGGAGCCCTGGGTCTGCGGCTGGGTGTCCGGCGACGGGAAGGACGGGTCGTCGGGCGCATCGGCACCCTCACCCGGGATGGTGGAGGGTGCGCCGGTGCCCGGCGCACCGCCCGGGTCCAGGGGGCCGCTCGGGTCCTCCTGGGGCTGCGGGTCACCGGTGCCGGGCGACGGGTTCGGGACGGGCACCTCGCCCGGCTGCTCCGGGGTCGACGGCGTCGTCGGGGTGGTGGGAGTGGTGGGAGTTGAACCCGGGTCGGCCGGGACCGGGGTCGTCGGCTCGGACCCGGCCGTTCCGCCGTGGTTCGAGGGCAGGCCCAGCTTGTCCTCGATGAAGTCGCCACCCCTGTCGATGGCCGACGAGAACTTGCCGCCAGTCCTCTGGTCGAGCAGGTCCTCGACCTTGTCGATGGCGCTGCGCGCCGAGTCGGGGTTGTCCTGGGCGTAGTCCTTGGCCCTGTTGAGGGCCTCGTCGCCAGTGATCGGCTGCTTCTGCTCACTCATCGGAAGTCTCTCCCACGGTGTCGGGGTTCGGATGAGTCCCAAACTAGCCACGCGTGGGTTCCGTGTGGGGCTTGGCACCAGCCGAGCACCCCTTGGGCACCCAGCGCCCCCGGACGCCTCGGTCAGCTCGTGGTCGTGTGCAGCCGTCGCGCGGCTTCGGCGATCGAGCCGGACAGGGACGGATAGACCGTGAAGGTGCTGGCCACCTGGTCGACGTTGAGCCGGTGGTGCACCGCCAGGGTGACCGGGAAGATCAGCTCAGAGGCTCGCGGCGCCACGACGACGCCACCGATGACGGCGCCAGAACCCTTCTGCGCGAACAGCTTCACGAAGCCGTCGGTGATGCCCGACATCTTCGCGCGCGGGTTGCGTGCCAGGGGGAGCGTGACCACGTCGGCGTCGGCGCTGCCGTCGTCGATCGCCTTCTGCGAGATGCCGACGGTCGCGATCTCGGGGTCGGTGAAGATGTTGGCCGAGACGACACCGAGGTTGAGGGGAGCCACGGCGTCACCGAGGGCGTGCGACATCGCGATGCGGCCCTGCATGGCGGCCACCGACGCGAGCGGGAGGACTCCCGTGCAGTCGCCCGCGGCATACACACCTCTGACCGACGTCCGCGAGACACGGTCGACCACGATGTGGCCGGACTCCGAGAGGTCGACCCCGACCTCCTCGAGACCCATGCCGGAGGTCTGGGGGACGGAGCCGACGGCCAGCAGTGCATGCGACCCCTCGACCTCACGCCCGTCCTCGAGCCGGACGACCACTCCGTCGCCACGCGTCTCGACGGCGGCCATGCGGGAGCGCCCGAGGACCTCCATGCCGCGCCGCCGGAAGACGTCCTCGATGACGGTGGCCGCGTCCGGGTCCTCGCCGGGGAGGACCCGGTCGCGCGAGGACACGAGGACGACGTCGGAACCGAGGCCGAGGTAGGCCTGCGCCAGCTCGGCGCCGGTGACGCCGGAACCCACGACGATGAGGCGCTCGGGCAGGGCGTCGAGCTCGTAGATCTGCTGCCAGGTGAGGATCCGCTCGCCGTCGGGCTGGGCCGTGGGCATGGTGCGAGGGGTGGCACCCGTGGCGAGGAGCACGACGTCGGCCTCGACCAGCTCGGTGGCTCCGTCGAGGAGGGTCGCCTCCACCTGGGTGGCCGACAGCAACCGGCCGGTGCCACGGAGCACGCTCACCCCGACCTCGGCCACTCGCTCGGCGATGTCACGGCTCTGCGCGGCGGCGAGGTCCTTGACGCGTGAGTTGACCTCGGCGAGCTCGGCCTTGGCGTCGCGGACCGCGTCTCCCTCACCGTCCTCGAGGTGGACGCCGAGGTGGGCCGCCGTCTCGAACTCGGACATGTAGTCGGCCGTCGAGATGAGGGTCTTGGACGGCACGCAGTCCGTGAGGACAGCCGCACCACCGAGGCCGTCACGGTCGACGATGGTGACCTCTCCCCCGAGGTGTGCCGCGACGAGCGCCGCCTCGTAGCCTCCCGGCCCGCCACCGACAATGACGACCCGAGTCGTTCGCGCATTCACGCGGTCCATCCAACCACGCGGCGGCTACCCTGCTCGCGTGACCGACAACGCCTGGGCCTCCTCCCCGCTCGACCTCGCCGACCCGGCGACCGACCCCTTCGCCGTCGCTGACGCGGCCGCTGCGGTGATCCGCGAGCGCACGGGCATCGAGCAGCACGACGTCGCGCTCGTCCTCGGCTCCGGCTGGGGACAGACCGGGGACCTCATCGGCGAGACGCTCACCGAGATCGACAACACCGACGTGCCGGGCTTCGGCAAGGCTGCCGTCGCCGGCCACTCGGGCACGATGCGCTCGGTCGCCATCGGCGACACGGGCCGGCGAGCCCTCGTCTTCGGCACTCGTACCCACTTCTACGAGGGCCGCGGCGTGCGCGCCGTCGTCCACGGCGTCCGCACCGCTGCCGCCCTCGGGTGCGGCACCGTCGTCCTCACCAACGGGTGCGGCGGCCTGCGCGAGGAGTGGCCTCCCGGAACCCCTGTCCTCATCCGTGACCACATCAACCTCACGGCACACTCCCCCATCGAGGGTGCGAACTTCGTCGACCTCACCGACGTCTACACCCCCCGGCTGCGTGACCTGGCCCGCGAGGTCTACGGCGGGCTCGACGAGGGCGTCTACGTCCAGTTCCGAGGCCCGCACTACGAGACCCCGGCCGAGGTGCACATGGCCAAGGTCCTCGGTGGTGACCTCGTCGGCATGTCCACCTCGCTCGAGGCCATCGCCGCCCGCCAGAGCGGCATGGACGTCCTCGGCATCTCCCTCGTGACCAACCCCGCAGCGGGCATCTCGAAGACGCCGCTCAACCACGAGGAGGTCCTCGAGGCCGGCGCGGCCGCGGCCGAGCGATGCGGCCAGCTGCTCGCCGCCGTCGTCGCGAAGATCTGAGGAACCCATGTCGTATGCCGCCCGCCACGAGTCCGTGCCGACCGTCCCGTCCGAGGCCGGGACGGAGAACGACGAGCTGATCGCCGCTGCTCGCGCGTGGGCTGCCGACGACCCGGACCCGGAGACGAAGGCAGAGCTCGTCGCCGTGATCGACGCGGCCGAGTCCGGCGACGCCACTGCCGCCGCCGACCTCCTCGACCGCATGTCGGGCCTGCTCCAGTTCGGCACGGCCGGTCTGCGTGGCGCCCTCGGTGCCGGTCCCAACCGGATGAACCGCTCGGTGGTCATCCGAGCGGCAGCCGGCCTCACGGCATACCTGAAAGGACAGGGCCGGGCCGAGCCGTTCGTCGTCATCGGGTTCGACGCGCGGTTCAACTCCGACGTCTTCGCCCGCGACACGGCTGCGGTCGTCGTGGGAGCCGGTGGTCGGGCCAATGTGCTGCCGCGTCCGCTGCCCACACCCGTTCTCGCGTATGCGATCCGGCACCTCGGCGCTGACGCCGGGGTCATGGTCACCGCGAGCCACAACCCGCCCCAGGACAACGGCTACAAGGTCTACCTCGGCGACGGCTCGCAGATCGTGTCGCCCTCCGACGTCGACATCGCTGCCGAGATCGCGCGCATCGACCGGACCCTGGACGTGCCGCTGGCCGACGACGGCTGGCAGACGCTGGACGAGGAGGTGCTCGAGAGCTACCTGACGCAGGTCGTCGACGTCGTCTCGTCGGACACCCCTCGTGACCTCGTGGTGGTCCACACCGCGCTGCACGGGGTGGGTTCCGAGACCGTCGCGCGTGCGTTCGTCGCTGCCGGTTATGCCGCTCCACTGCCGGTTCCCAGCCAGGCACAGCCGGATCCGCTCTTCCCGACGGTGCCGTTCCCCAACCCCGAGGAGCCCGGCGCGATGGATGCGGCCCTCGAGCTGGCCGAGCAGACCGACCCCGACGTCGTCATCGCCAATGACCCGGATGCCGACCGGTGCGCTGTCGCCGTTCCGGGCCCGGGCGGGTGGCGGATGCTGCGCGGTGACGAGGTCGGGGTGCTGCTCGGTGCGCACCTGCTCGATCGCGGCGTGCCCGCGGATGCGGTGTTCGCCAACTCGATCGTGTCGTCGCGGATGTTGGCGACCGTGTGCCGGTCGGTCGGCATCGCGCACGAGGAGACCCTGACGGGGTTCAAGTGGATCTCGCGGGTGCCCGGGCTGCGCTATGGCTACGAGGAGGCACTCGGCTACTGCGTCGACCCGGAGCAGGTGCGTGACAAGGACGGTGTGTCGGCTGCTCTGGTGGTCGCGGAGATCGCTGCGTCTCTCAAGGCTGCCGGGGGCTCGATCTCGGAGCGGCTCGACGAGCTCGCGGTGGCGCACGGGGTGCACGCGACGGATGCCTTCTCGGTGCGCGTCGAGGACCTCGCACTTCTCGGCCAGGTCATGGCGCGGCTGCGCGCAGAGCCGCTGAGCAGCGTTGCCGGAGTTGAGGTCTCACGGGTCGACGACCTGGCCGCTGGTGACGGTGGGCTGCCACCGACCGAGGGCCTGCGCTACTTCCTGGCGGACGACTCGCGCGTCATCGTGCGCCCGTCCGGGACCGAGCCGAAGCTCAAGGTCTATCTCGAGGTCATCGAGCCGGTCGTCGACGGCGACCTCGCCGCTGCCCGCTCCGTAGCAACCCAGCGACTGGCCGGCATCAGGGCCGACCTCGAGGCCGCCACGGCACTCTGACGCCGAGGATGGACAAGCGGGTCCACCGACAGGTGGAGGCGCCGGCGGCACCTCCGTGGGCAGGATGGAGCCATCAAGGGGGAAGACTTCCCACGTGCCGAAGGAGAACCTCATGGAACGCCGCTACCTCAACATCGCCTGGCTGCTCACGGCGATCCTCGCCATCTGGGCGATCATCGCCGGGAACGTCGACAGCATCCCGAGCTGGACCATCGCCATCCCCGCCGTCCTCACCGGGTTCTGGTGGGCCTTCGGCCGCGGCGCCCTCGGGGACGGCCCCCGCAAGGACGAGGGCCCGAGCGTCTGACCGCCCACGCGGGCACACTGGTGTCATGGCTTTCCACGAGTCGTGGGTCGAGAAGCAGATCCGTGAGGCGCAGGAGCGCGGCGAGTTCGACAACCTGCCGGGCGCCGGCAAACCGCTGACCGGTCTCGACGACCCCGACCCCGACTGGTGGGTCAAGAAGATGATGGCCCGCGAGGGTCTGAGCATGTCCGATGCCCTGCCACCGGTGCTCCAGCTGCGGCGTGAGTACGCGACCTTCCCCGAGTCGCTGCTCGACGTCCGGACCGAGGACGGGGTCCGCGAGGTGCTGCGCGACTACAACCTGCGCGTCATCGACGACCGGCGACGGCCGGTGCTCGGCACGCAGTCACCGGTGTGGGCGCCGACCGTCGACGTCGAGGCGATGGTCGCGCGCTGGCGTGAGCTCCGCGACGAGCAGGCTGCTGCAGCTGCCGCAGCCGTCGAGGTCGCAGCGGGCGTCAGCGAACCCGACCCGCCTCGGAAGCGGTGGTGGCAGCGACTCCGGCCCTGACGGCATACGCGATGCCGGCCAGGCCGAGAGTGGTCAGAGCGCCGGCGGCGACGAGGTTGGAGGTGCGAACGGCCACGCTGTCCATCTGCGACGACAGCCACCACCCGACGAACCAGGGCTCAACGACTGCTCCGAGCGGCACGACCATCCGGGCCGCGATTCCCCATCGGCTGCGGAACCGCGCCAGCGCACCCACAAGTCCCAGGGGCGCTCCGGTCACGGCAGCAGCCACGAACCACAGGGCATTCGAGCTGAAGGACCCGAGCGGCATGAGCCCGGTCAGCTCACCGACGCCGTAGTGCACCACCAGCGCCCCGGAGCCGGCGAGGAGCCCGGCGAGCGCGGCCGGAGCACGGCGTCGCAGCAGTGCGCCCGCGAGGACGGAGATGCCGGCCCATACGGTGCCCGCGTTGAGCAGCAGGCTGAAGGTCCGCCGGACGCCGAAGAGCACCTGCTGCTCGCCCGAGAGCTGGGCGTCGGTCGTGATGTTGACGATGAGGGACGCGACGCCCAGAGCCACCACCGCCAGCGCCACCCACGACGCGCGTCGCGTCCATTCCCCCATCACCCGGGCAACCCTATTCGGAACGATGGCCACCGTCGTCGCGGTGTTGGGCGGACGCGGTCGACCGCCTCGGTCAGGCGAGGTGGCGGGCGAACCAGGCGTGACGGGTGATCGCGTACTCGACTTCCGCGTCGGCTCAACCCATCGGGTGCCACTCCATTTCAGATCTGTCACGTCAGTCGCGTCGGTCGTAGTGTGTGGCGCGGTAGATGAGTTGGGTTGCGCTGCAGCGGAATTGGTGTGGATATCGTCGTGACTGTCACCGAACACGTGTACGATGAGAGGTATGGAGGGGACACCAGCAACCGGAGGGCCTGAGGTTCAGGTCCGCTCCGTGGTGTCCAGTCTTGCTGCTGTGAATCCGGAGGGTTTGACCGAGCCGGAGCGGGTCGCGGCGGTGTCGGCGCTAGAGGCGTTGAAGGGTGCGGCAGCGGCTGCACAGGCGCGACTGACGGCGGCTGCAGTGCTGGATCGTGAGGCGTTGGGTGAAGACTCGCGCAGTGTGCGCGCGGACCTGGCTCTGGCGCGGCGCTGCTCGCCCACGTCGGCGGACCAGCACGTCGGTGTCGCGAAAGCGCTCGTGGGTGAGATGCCCGAGACGATGGCGGCGTTGACCCGTGGGGAGATCAGCGAGCGGCGGGCGATGATCGTGGTGCGGGAGACGGCCTGCCTGAGTGTGGAGCACCGCGCGGAGGTCGATCGCCGCCTCGCACCCACGATCGGGTCGTTGGGGGACAAGGTGCTGGCCGGGGCGGCCCGGCGTGCGGGTGCCGCGTTGGATGCGGCAAGTCTTGCTGAGCGCAACCGCCGCGCTGTCGCGAGTCGTCGTGTCAGTGTCCGCCCAGCCGCCGATGGGATGGCATGGCTGTCGATCCTGGGTCCGATGAAGGAGATCATCGGAGCCCACGTCGCCCTGACGGCCGAGGAGTCTCGCCGTCACCAGATCGACCCGGACCTGCCGGCGGAGCAGTGGGAGGCCGCCGCGGCAGCGGCACGTGCCGACACCCGCGGCAAGGGTGCGTGGCTCGCCGACCGGGCCCTCGAGCTCCTCAGTGGTCGGGCGAAGGGTCAGCCGCAGCCGGTCGAGGTCAACATCGTCATGACCGACAAAGTCCTGCTACCGGCCGCGTTCGGTGGCCAGCCGCCTGCTGACGACGTGGCTGTCGTTCCTGGTTGGGGCCCGATCCCCGGCGCCGAAGCTCGCGCCCACCTCGCTGCACTGCTCGACGACGCTGACGTGGACGCCAAGACCACCGTGTGGCTGCGAAGGCTGTTCACCGACCCCTCCGGTCGCGACCTCGTCAGCCTGGACTCCAAGCGTCGCCGCTTCCTCGGCGGGCTCCGCCGCTTCCTGGAACTGCGCGACCCCACCTGCCGGGTCCCATGGTGCGACGCTCCCGCGATTGAGTCAGATCACGTGGAGGCGATCCATACCGACGGCACCACGTCGGGAGCCAATGGCGCTGGGCTCTGCAAACGCCACAACCTCGTCAAGGAAGAACCCGGCTGGCACGTCAGGGTCCAGTCGACAGGCCTCGACGGGACCGGAGCACACGGCATACGCATCACCACCCCGACCGGACGCGTCCACGACTCCACCGCTCCACCCATCCTTGGTGAGGGCTCGGTTCCACCCGATCCCGTCCACCTCCAGGACCGGCCCCTGCCCAACGACCCCTGGGGTGGCTGGATCCCCGACCCACCCGACGACTGGTTCACCCAGGACGTCGAGATGCGGGTCGCCTGATCGTCGTGCAGTTCTCACGCGGGCGTCGGCTCGTGTTCGCCTGGTCTGCCTAACGTCGACGGACGTGACCCGACGCCTTCGACCGATCCTTCTCCTGACCGCCGCCACGATGACCGTGCTTCCGGGGATCGCCACAGCGAGTCCTCAGCCGGGCCAAGGACGGGGCTCCGAAGCGTCCGCCGCGCAGCTCCGGGTGATCCAGCACAACACCGACCACGTCCCCGCCGCCTGGGACTTCGTCGTCGGCCAGGTCGACGCCTTCGAGCCCCAGCTCGTGGCCGTGCAGGAGGTGTGCCGGCCGTGGTTCGAGGCGCTGCAGGCCGAGCACCCGAGCTGGACCTTCGCCTACCACCCGCGCAAGCTTCCACTTCGGCAACAGCAAGAACCCCGGGTGTGGCGGCGACTGGATCGGCGAGCTCATCATCTACACCGGCGCAGCGAACCGCCCGACGATGACGCCCGACTACCCCAACAACAACGCCGACGGGGTCGAGAAGTTCGGCATGGCCTGTGTCGAGTTCCGCCGCGAAGGCATCCCGACCCTGGGTTGCTCGACCCACCTGTCAGCCTTCCCGACGTCCGGGGGACGCGGCACCCAGCCCGAGCGCGGTCCGCAGGTCCAGGCGGTCATCGACCACACCCAGCCCTACCGCGCAGCAGGGTGGGCCGTGGTCGTCGCTGGTGACCTCAACATGACCTCGGCCGCCGACAACCCCGACAACACGCCCATCATGAGCCAGCTCGTAGGGCCCGAGGTCGGCGGCACTGGAGACTTCTACGACGGCTCCCAGCACGACTGCACCTGTCGGCTCACCACCCCGACCACCGACAAGAACCAGCGCATCGACTACGTCCTCTGGTCGGGGAACCGGACGCCTTGGGCCGGTGCAGCCACCATGGAGCGGCTCGACAGCCCCGCGGGCCACCACCTCCTACGCTCCGTCGGCACGCTGTCCCGGCGGATAGACTCCCGGAGTGAGTACCACCAAAGCGGCCGTTGAGACGACGCTCGACCCGACGGCCCGAGCCCGGGACCTGCTCGACGTCTCCCGGCTGACCAACCAGTCCCTGACGCGCTGGCTCCACGGGCTCCCGGGCGTCGACCAGGTCGGCTGCGAGGCCCGCGCGGCAGATCTCGGCACCCGTTCGATCAAGACGACGAGCAAGGCGTGGGCCGTCGACCTGGCCATCTCGATGATCGACCTCACCACGCTCGAGGGCGCGGACACCAAGGGTCGTGTCCGGGGCCTCGCGTCCAAGGCGCTCCTCCCCGACCCGAGCGACCTCAGCACCCCTCGCCCGGCGGCGGTCTGCGTCTATGGCGACATGGTCAGCACCGCCAAGGAGGTGCTTGGCGACAGCGGAGTCAAGGTCGCAGCCGTCGCCACCGCCTTCCCCAGCGGGCGCGCGAGCCTGGCCGTCAAGCTCGCCGACACCAAGGACGCGGTCAGGGCCGGCGCCGACGAGATCGACATGGTCATCGACCGCGGCGCCTTCCTGTCCGGCGACTACCTCACGGTCTTCAACCAGATCGCCAAAGTCAAGGAGGTCTGCGGAGACGCTCGGCTCAAGGTCATCATGGAGACCGGCGAGCTCAACACCTATGACAACGTCCGCCGCGCCAGCTGGCTCTCGATGCTCGCGGGTGGCGACTTCATCAAGACGAGCACCGGCAAGATCCAGCCCGCCGCAACGCTCCCCGTCACGCTGATCATGCTCGAGGTCGTCCGCGACTGGCGCGACCTCACCGGCACCCAGGTCGGCGTCAAGCCGGCTGGGGGCATCAAGACGAGCAAGGACGCCATCAAGTTCCTCGTCACCGTGAGCGAGATCGCGGGCGAGGACTGGCTCGACAACCACTGGTTCCGCTTCGGCGCGAGCAGCCTGCTGGGCGATCTGCTCCTCCAGCGCCAGCGGATGACGACGGGCGCCTACTCGGGCGCCAACTACATCGCCGACGACTCCCCCTCCACGGCCTACTGAGCCCCGTGACAACGAAAGACGAAGCCTGATGCCCACGTTCGAGTACGCACCGGCTCCCGAGTCCCGCGCCGTCGTCGACCTCAAGAGCTCCTACGGGCTCTTCATCAACGGCGAGTTCGTGAGCGGGTCCGGAACGAGCTTCAAGTCGATCAGCCCCGCCACCGAGGAGGTCCTCGCCGAGGTCTCCGTGGCGAGCGAGGCGGACATCGACGCCGCCGTCAAGGCTGCGCGGACGGCATACACGCGCGTCTGGTCCCGGATGAGCGGCGCCGACCGCGGCAAGTACCTCTATCGCATCGCCCGCATCCTGCAGGAGCGTGCGCGCGAGTTCGCGGTCCTCGAGAGCCTCGACAACGGCAAGCCGATCAAGGAGAGCCGCGACGTCGACATCCCGCTCGCCGCAGCGCACTTCTTCTACAACGCCGGTTGGGCCGACAAGCTCGGGTATGCCGCGTTGCCCGGTGGTGACAACCCGCAGCCTCACGGTGTGGTCGGGCAGATCATCCCGTGGAACTTCCCCATGCTCATGCTCGCGTGGAAGATCGCCCCGGCCCTCGCGACCGGCAACACCGTCGTCCTCAAGCCCGCCGAGACGACACCGCTCACGGCGCTGCTCTTCGCCGAGGTGTGCCAGCAGGCCGACCTCCCGCCTGGCGTCGTCAACATCGTCACCGGTGCCGGCCCGACCGGTCAGGCGATCGTCGACCACCCCGGCATCGACAAGCTCGCCTTCACCGGCTCGACCGGCGTGGGCAAGATGATCGCCCGCGCGATCGCCGGCACCCGCAAGAAGGCCACGCTCGAGCTCGGTGGCAAGGCAGCCAACATCGTCTTCGACGACGCCCCCATCGACCAGGCCGTCGAGGGGATCGTCAGGGGGATCTTCTTCAACCAGGGTCACGTCTGCTGCGCCGGCTCGCGCCTGCTCGTCCAGGAGTCCATCGCGGACGAGGTCGAGAGCCGGCTCAAGCGCCGCCTCGGCACCCTGCGGGTCGGTGACCCCCTCGACAAGAACACCGACGTCGGCGCCATCAACAGCCGCGCCCAGCTCGACCGCATCATCGCCCTCACGGACGCCGGCGAGGGTGAGGGCGCCGTCCGCTGGGACAACGGCTGCGATCTGCCGAGCAAGGGATTCTGGTTCAGGCCAACGGTGTTCACCGGTGTGACGCAGACCCACCGCATCGCGCAGGAGGAGATCTTCGGTCCGGTGCTGTCGGTGCTGACCTTCCGCACCCCGCAGGAGGCCGTCGCCAAGGCCAACAACACGCCCTACGGCCTGTCCGCGGGCATCTGGACCGAGAAGGGCTCGCGCATCCTCTGGATGGCCGACCAGCTTAAGGCCGGGGTCGTCTGGGCCAACACGTTCAACCAGTTCGACCCGACCAGCCCGTTCGGCGGCTACAAGGAGTCCGGCTACGGCCGCGAGGGCGGCCGACACGGACTCGAGCCCTACGTGAAGACAGGGGTATGACCCACATGCCTAGAGTTGATGTGAAGAAGACCTACAAGCTCTACATCGGTGGCAAGTTCCCGCGCAGCGAGAGCGGTCGCTCCTACGAGGTCTACTCCGCCGCGAAGGGCAAGGCTCAGAAGGGCACCTTCCTCGCCAACGCGGCGCAGGGCTCGCGCAAGGACGCCCGGGACGCGGTGACCGCAGCGCGAGCCGCGCAGCCGGGCTGGGCCAGCAGAACGGCATACAACCGCGGTCAGGTCCTCTACCGCGTCGCGGAGGTCATGGAGGCCCGTCGCCCACAGCTCGTCCAGGAGGTGCGCGACGCCGAGGGGCTGACGGCCGCGGCGGCGGAAGCCGTTGTCTCGCAGGCGATCGACCGCTGGGTCTGGTATGCCGGGTGGTCCGACAAGTACGTCCAGATCCTCGGCGGGATGAACCCCGTCGCCGGCCCGTACTTCAACATCTCGGCGTCCGAGCCGACCGGTGTCGTCGCGGTGCTCGCGCCGCAGGAGTCGAGCCTGCTCGGCCTCGTCTCGGTCATCGCGCCCGCCATCGTGTCCGGCAACGCGGTCGTCGTCGTCACGAGCGCTGACCGTCCGTTGCCGGCGATCACCCTGGCCGAGTGCCTCGCCACGTCGGACGTGCCCGGTGGCGTCGTCAACATCATCACCGGCAGGGCGGCCGAGATCGCTCCGTGGCTCGCGAGCCACCGCGACGTCAACGCCATCGACCTTGCCGGCGCCGCCGGCGCCGAAGGCGTGGACTGGGGCGCCCTCGAGGAGGCCAGCGCCGAGAACCTCAAGCGCGTCCTGCGGCCATCGGGCACCGGCACGGCTGCGGTCGAGCCCGACTGGACCGCCACTCCCGACCTGTCCCGACTCACCGCCTTCCTCGAGACCAAGACGGTCTGGCACCCCAAGGGCCGGTGACCGCCTCGGATCACCGGGCCCGCGTCGTCGTCCTCGCCGGACCGAGCGGGGCCGGCAAGTCGCGGTTGGCCGAGCGCCTCCATGCCGCCCACGGGTGGCCGATCGTCCGGCTCGATGACTTCTATCGCGACGAGGACGACCCCTCGATGCCCCGCAGCGACGAGCTCGGGATCATCGACTGGGACCACCCGGACTCCTGGAACGCGTCGACGGCGGTGGACTCGCTCGTCCAGCTCGTCGACACCGGCTCGACCTCGACTCCGGTCTATGACATCTCGCTGAGCCGGGCCGTCGACACGACCACCGTGGAGGCCGCACCGGACGACCTCGTCCTCGCCGAGGGGATCTTTGCCGCAGAGATCGTCGCCGCCCTGCGTGAGGCCGGGGTCCTGCACAGCGCGTGGTGCATCCACCACCGGCCGCTGGTGACGTTCGTGCGGCGCCTCGCGCGCGACCTCAAGGAACGACGGAAGAGCCCGATGGTGCTCGTGCGGCGCGGACTCGCGCTCATGCGGGCCGAACCCGAGGTCGTGCGTCGACAGGTCGCACTGGGGGCAGAGTCCGCGCGCGCCAAGGACGTCGAGGCCCGCCTGGCCCAGTCCGCGCTCCAGTCCTGAGGACGGGGTCTGGGGCGCGGAGCGCGGGGCGCGATCAGTCTCCGCGAAGGAGCCGGACCAGCCGGGCGCCCAGTCCCGGGCGCTCCCTGCCAGCGGTGGAACGCGGCGGCTGCGAGGTCGCCGGCGCGTCCGTGGTTGCCGTCCCCGCGCCGGTGGCCTGACGGACCACCTCGTCCAGGAGGGCGTCGACGTCGCCAAACTCATAACCTCGTCGCATCGACGTCGTCGGGAAGCTCGCGTTGCTCGCGATGGCCGCCACCTCGGCGCCCGACGCGCCGCCCTGCACCGCGCGCACCAGCTCGTCGAGCAGCTGGTCGGTCGCGACCTCGTCGTACCCACCTCGCAGCTGGGTCGTCCCGAAGGTGGCACTGCGGATGGTCTCGGCGAGCGTGGCGGGGTCCATCGCCCAAGGGTAGATCCGTGGCACGGCGACGTCGTCGCTCGGTTAGGGTCGAGACCAGTCACTGCCACGGGGAGAAGCGCATGAGCGAGCAGGGTTGGACCGCACCCGGCGGGGATGCCGGCCGTCAGGACCCGCCGCCGCCCCCGCCCCCGTCGCCGACTCCTCCGGCCCCACCGGCGAGGTACGTCCCGACACCACCGGCCTGGGCCCAGCCGGCACCGGGCGCCTGGCAGCAACCCCAGCACGCGCAACCCCGTCACCTCCCGCCGTACCAGCCCCGCCCCCCGATGGACTTCCGGCCGGGCATCATCCCGCTGCGGCCGCTGACGATGAACGACCTCTTCGGAGGCGTCTTCCGTGCCGTCCGCGGCAACGTCGCCGCCACCGTGGGCCTCGCCGCGCTGACCTCGCTGATCTTCCTCGTGCCGTTCACCGCGCTCGGCGCCTGGGTGTCGAGCAACGAGGAGTCGGTCTCGCTCGAGGAGTCGGTCAACAGCGACACCGCTGGTCTCGTGGGCTCGCTGGGCTCCCTCATCCCCTCGATCGGCTCGTGGTTCTCGACCATCCTGCTCGCGGGGTTCCTCGCCTACGTCATCGGCCAGGCCGTCCTCGGACGCAAGGTGAGCGCCGCAGAGACGTGGCGCGGGACGAGCCGGCGCATCGGCGCCCTCATCGGCGCGACCCTGCTCACCTCGGCGATCTTCATCGGCACCATGGCGGCCATCGTCGCCATCCCGATCATCCTCCTCGTCGCGGGAGGGACCGCCGGCAACGACGGCACCATCGCGGCCGGGGTCGTCCTGCTCGTCCTCGCCGTCCTGCTCGCCATCGTCGCCACGCTCTTCCTGTGGACCCGGCTCGCGTTCGTCACACCCTCCATCGTCCTCGAGAACCTCGGAGTCACCCAGGCGTTCGCCCGCTCGTGGAGGCTGAGCGGCGGGAGCGTGTTCTGGCGCCTGCTCGGCATCCGGGTCCTGGCAGCCATCGCCATCGGCATCGTCGGCTCGCTCATCACCGCCCCGCTCGCCCTCCTCGGCGTGGCCTTGGCCTTCACCGGCATCCCCCTCGACCAGATGTATGTATGGCAGGCCGTCATCACTGGTCTCAGTGGCGTGGTCGCCGGCGCCATCACGACGCCCGTCACCGCCGGGATCGACGCCCTCCTCTATGTCGACCACCGCATCCGGCGCGAAGGCCTCGACGTGCACCTCATCCAGACCGCGCAGGGCACGGCCGCCGCACCGTGGCCACGTGCCGAGGCATGACGCTTCGTCTCGCGCACCTCGACACGCCTCCCCTCGACCCGTCACGGAGCGAGGGCCGTCGCCTTCTCGAGGACGAGCTCGCCAAACCTCGGTATGCCGTGGAGCCGAGTCTCTGGGACCGCTTCCGGGACTGGCTGCTCGGTCTCTTCGACAGCAGCGGCCCCGGGCTGCCCTCATGGGTCTTCGGCATCGTCGTCGTCCTTGCCCTGGCCGTGCTCGTCCTCGTCGTCGTCCTGTTCCTCCGGCCGGAGGCCCGAGCCCGCCGCTCGGGAACCGACCGCGGAGTCCTCGACGAGCGCGGAGTCGACGCAACGGCATACCGGGCTCGCGCGCAGAGTGCTGTGCAGCAGCGGGACTGGGACACGGTCGTCCTCGACGGTTATCGCGCCATCGTCGCCTCCGGCGTGGAGCGCACGATCCTCGACCAGCTGCCGGGACGCACAGCGCGCGAGGCCTCGCTTGAGCTGTCGCGGGCCTTCGCCGGCGAGCGCGAGGCCCTGAGTGCGAGCGCGCACCGCTTCGACGCCGTGCGCTACGGCCACGACTCCGCCACCGAGGACGAGGCCCGTGCGGTGCTCGCTCTCGACGACCGTCTGGCTCGTGCCCGCCCCGGGCTGGCGCCTGCCGGAGCCGGGCCATGAATGCCGTGAACGCCGGAGACGCGGTGGCCCTGTGGCGTCGCGCGGGACTGTGGGCGCTCGTCGTCGCCGTGGGCGTGGGTGCCCTCGCCGCCATCGCCATCGCGACCACGCCCCCGGGTGACGCGATGGAGCCCGAAGGAGTCGGGCCGGCAGGTGGGGCAGCCCTCGTCGCGGTCCTCGAGCAGAACGGTGTCGACGTCGAGACGGCCACCTCCGTCGACGACGTCACGACAGCGCTGCGCGAGCGCGATGACGACACGAGCGTCGTCATCGCCAACACGTCCAACCTGGGCACCGCCGCCGCCGCGACCCTGCGGCAGGAGTCGCGCGAGGTCGACCGGATCGTCGTGCTCTCCCCGTCGACCGCCCAGCTGCGGGCGCTGGGAGCCGACGCGACCGCCCTGCCCGTCGGAGCCGCCATCCAGGTCGAGAGCCGCTGTGACATCGGCACCGTCGACGAGGGCGACTCCCTCATCGGCATCGACACCCGCTACGAGCCCGGCAGCGTCCTGACCGGAGCCGAGGTCTGCTTCCCGCTCACGCTCCGGGCTCAGGACGGGGACGAGAGCGGTGAGGGCGAGCACGGCGCCGGGCTCCTCCAGCTGCCTCCGACCGCGGAGCACCCCCCGATGACCATCGTGGGCAGCACCACGGGGTTCGCCAACGGGGCCATCACCGACGAGGACAACGCCGCCATCGCGTTGCGGCTCCTGGGCGCCTCGTCACGGCTCGTCTGGTACCAACCCGACGTCGCGGACCTCGTCGACGGCGCCGGCGCCGACGACGGCTCCCTCCTGCCGCGGTGGCTCATGCCGACGCTCGCGCTCGGCTCGGTGGCCATCATCCTGCTGTCCGTGGTCCGCGGCCGTCGGCTGGGGCGACTCGTGCGCGAGCCGCTGCCCGTCGTCGTGCGCGCCGTCGAGACCACCGAGAGCCGCGGGCGGCTCTATCGTCGGGCCCAGGACCGGCCGCGGGCCGCCGCCGTCCTGCGGATCGCCACCCTGGACCGGCTCCGCGCGCGCCTCGGCCTGCGTCGCGGCGACTCCGTCGAGACCGTCGCCCGCGCCATCTCCGCCGCCACCGGCCGCCCCGTGCGTGAGGTGCTCGACCTCGTCGCCGGCCCCCACCCCACCGATGACGCCGCGCTCGTGCGGCTCGCCCAGGACCTGTCCGACCTCGAGGAGAAGGCTCACCGCCCATGACCGAGAACACCACCGCCCGCCAGCCCGCCGCACGTCAGGCGGCCGCCCCAGAGGCACGCGAAGCCCTGCTGCGGGTGCGCACCGAGGTCGCCAAGGCCGTCGTCGGGCAGGACGCCGCCGTCACCGGCCTCCTCGTCGCACTGCTGTGCCGCGGCCACATCCTGCTCGAGGGCGTGCCGGGCGTGGCCAAGACCCTCCTCGTCCGCTCGCTGTCGCAGGCGCTGGCCGTGCAGACGAAGCGGGTGCAGTTCACGCCCGACCTCATGCCGGGCGACCTCACCGGCTCGCTCGTCTTCGACTCGCGCACGAGCGACTTCACCTTCCGCCAGGGTCCCGTCTTCACCAACATCCTGTTGGCGGACGAGATCAACCGCACGCCTCCCAAGACGCAGTCGGCCCTCCTCGAGGCGATGGAGGAGCGGCAGGTCAGCGTCGACGGCCACCCGCACCCGCTGGCGCCGCCGTTCATGGTGGCCGCGACCCAGAACCCGGTCGAGTACGAAGGCACCTATCCCCTGCCCGAGGCGCAGCTCGACCGCTTCCTCCTCAAGGTGACGCTGCCGCTGCCGCCGCGCGCCGACGAGGTCGCGGTGCTCCGCCGCCACGCCGACGGGTTCGACCCCCGTGACCTCGGCGCAGCCGGTCTCGGCGCCGTCGCCTCCGCGGCCGATCTCGAGGCCGGGGCCGACGCCGTGCGGCAGGTGGAGGTCAGTGACGACATCGCGGCATACGTCGTCGACATCGCCCGCGCGACGCGCACCTCGCCGTCACTGTCCCTCGGCGTGAGTCCCCGTGGCGCCACCGCACTCATGTCCACGGCGCGGGCCTGGGCCTGGCTCAACGGTCGGGGCTACGTGACGCCCGACGACGTCAAGGCACTGGCGCACGCGACCCTGGCCCACCGGCTCTCGCTGCGACCCGAGGCCGAGCTCGAGGGCGTCGACGTGGCCGCCGTCCTCGACAGCGCCCTGGGCTCCGTCCCCGTTCCTCGCTGACGTGGGCTGACGCCTCATGGCTCTCACCTCCCGGGCTCTCTGGCTCGTCCTCCTCGGCATCGTCCCGGTGGTGCTCCGCCCCACCGCCTCGACGGTGTGGCTGTGGCTGCTGCTGTCCGCCGTGGTCATCGCCGTGGACGTGCTCCTCGCGCCCGCACCGCGCTCGATGCAGCTCGCCCGGTCGGCGCCGACCACCGTGCGGCTCGGGGAGTCGGTGACCACGTCGCTGCTCGTCACTCACCCCGGCTCCCGCCTGGCCCGGGGCCTGCTGCGTGACGCGTGGCCGCCCTCGGCGGGAGCCGAGCTGACGCGCCACCCCCTCCGCCTGCCGGGCGGGGAACGCGCACGCTTCACCACCACCCTCACGCCGACACGGCGTGGTGACCGCGACGCCGACCGTGTCACCCTGCGCCTGCGCGGACCTCTCGGGATGGGCGCACGTCAGTCCTCGGTCGAGGTGCCCGGCAGGCTGCGGGTGCTCCATCCGTTCCCCTCACGCAAGCACATCCCCAGTCGGCTCGCAGTGCTCCGTCAGCTCGACGGCCGCGCGGCGATGCGCACTCGTGGGCAGGGCACGGAGTTCGACTCACTGCGCGACTACGTCGAGGGCGACGACGTGCGCTCCATCGACTGGCGTGCGACGGCCCGACGCCGGGACCTGGTCGTGCGCACCTGGCAGCCCGAACAGCACCGCCGCATCATCATCGTCATCGACACGTCCCGCACGAGCGCCGGACGCATCGGCGACGCCCCGCGGCTCGACTCGGGCATGGACGCCGCGCTCTTCCTCACGGCCATCGCCGGCCACGCACGGGACCGCGTCCACGTGATCGCCGGCGACCGGGTCGTGCGCGCGCACGTCTCGGGTCACGACCGGGTCGGCGTCCTCCATGACGCGATCTCCGAGCTCGCGCCCGTGGACGCGCAGCTCATCGAGGCCGACTGGCGGCTGCTCGCGACCGAGGTGACCCGGGTCGGCACCCAGCGGGCGCTGGTCGTGCTCATCACACCGCTGGAGTCGTCCGCGCTGGAGGAGGGACTCCTCCCGGTGCTGCCCGCCCTGGCCTCACGGCACCGGGTCGTCATCGCCTCGGTCGCCGACCCCGCCGTCGAGGCGTTGCGTCGTGGGCGGGACACCGCAACGGACGTGTATGCCGCTGCGGCGGCCGAGCGGACCGTCGGCCTGCGTGCCCGGACGGCCGGGGCCTTCCGGTCCCTCGGGGTGGAGGTGCTCGACGAGACACCCGACAAGCTGCCGCTGGCACTGGTGGACCACTACCTCGCGCTCAAGCGCCAAGGACTCCTCTGACCTCAGCCGAGCGGGTCGGGCGGGAGCAGCCGCTGGGCCCTCGCACCGTCGGCGATCATGCGGTCGAGGTCGCGGCGACGCCGCTCCGCGAGGACCGCTCGCAGGACCCACTCCGGGTGCACGCCGGGAGGCGGCGGGGGTGACACGTGCCGCAGCACCTGGGCGCAGAGGTCGTCACCGAGGTGCTGGCGCGATGCCGGCGTCAGGGCGCCTGTTCGGGTGAGGAACTGGCGCACACCGATCGTCAGCGACGCCGACATCGGGCCGATGTCGGTCGCGCGGACCCAGTGCTCGAGCGCAGGCGGCGCCTCGGGAGGTGCTGTCAGCTCCAGCTTGTGGCGCAGCGACATGACGTAGGTGCCGGCGGCCATGTCGCCCAGGCGCTTGGCCCGCGGGTGGATCACGGCGGCGATGATCGCCGGGGCGCCCTGGAGGAGATAGAACTCGACGAAGCCGACGAGGTGACGAATCACGCTGTGGCGCAGCGTGATCGGTCCACCATCGTCACGCACGGTGCACAGGCCGAGGGCATACTTGCCGGGGCTGCGACCGCGCGTCAGGGTCTCGAAGACCGCCGGCAGGATCACGGTGAGGCCCACCATGAGGACGATCGCTGCGGCCGTGCCCGCGGCGTCCGACATCAGGCCGACGAGCGAGCCGACGACGAAGAACGCGCCGATGGCCAGCACGATCGTGATGACGAGGTCGATGAGGCGAGCGGCCACTCGGCTGAGCACGCCCGCCACGGGGACCTCGACCGAGACGCCCTCGCCGGTGACGAGGTCCTCGCCGGCGTAGGTGCGATATCCCCCGTCCACGCTCATGCCGTCGAGAGTACTTGTGCCGAGTCCGGCGCGGGTCGGTGACGCATAGAGTGGCGCCGTGGACCTCGACGCCTACATCGCCACCCATGTGGGTCAGTGGCGCCGCCTGGAGGAGCTGGTCGGTCGGCGCCGGCTCTCGGGGGCTGAGTCCGACGAGCTCCTCGACCTCTACCAGCGGGTCTCGACGCACCTGTCGGTCGTGCGCTCGGCCAGCCCGGACCCCTCGCTCGTGAGCTACCTGTCCACGCTCCTGGCGCGCGCCCGGCATACCGCCACGGGGTCCCGGACCACGTCGTGGGGCGACGCGGGCCGCTTCTTCACCCAGACTTTCCCGGCAGCGCTCTACCGGACGCGACGCTGGTGGCTCGCGACGACGATCGCCAGCGTCCTGCTGGCAGTGGTCGTCGGCGCATGGGCGGTGCGTCACCCGGAGGTGTTCACCCAGCAGATGACGGCCGCCGAGATCGAGGCCTATGTCGGGACGGACTTCGAGAACTACTACTCCGAGTACCCCCACCACGAGTTCGCGACCCTGGTGTGGACCAACAACGCCTGGGTGGCGGCGCAGTGCATCGCCCTCGGTGTGCTCGGCCTGCCCGTCCTCTACATCCTCGCGCAGAACGTCATCGGCGTCGGCATCGCCGGTGCACTCATGGTGAGCCACGACCGGGGCTCCCTCTTCTTCGGGCTGATCCTCCCCCACGGCCTGCTCGAGCTGACGGCCGTCTTCGTCGCCGCGGCAGTGGGTCTGCGGCTCTTCTGGTCGTGGATCGAGCCCGGCCCCCGCAGTCGACTCGACTCCTTCGCCGCCGAGGGCCGGACCGCCGCGGCCATAGCCCTCGGCCTGGTCGTCGTGCTCTTCGTCAGTGGCGGCATCGAGGGGTTCGTCACGCCGTCGGGTCTGCCGACCTGGGCGCGCATCCTCATCGGAGTCGTGGCAGAGGTGCTCTTCTTCGCCTACGTGTTCGTCGTGGGTGGGCGAGCCGCGCGGGCCGGCATCACCGGTGACGTCGCAGACAGCGACCAGCCGGCAACGGCTCCCGTCGCGGCCTGAGCGAGTAACACCCTTCTCGCAACGTCTGCGGATGTGGTCGATAGAGCAACCACCTACGCAGACGCAAGCCGCACCTTGGCCTTCTCAGCCGGCCCATCCACGGGCGCGCAGAACCTGGACTAGGGCGTCGAAGAGTGGGTCAGGATCACATCGAAGCGTCAGCACTGACAGCGGTATCACAGCATGGCCCTGTGCCTGGAGATCCGCGATCCGCACCTCATCGCGCATCGCGACGTCCAGGGCGTCGTGTCCGGCGCCGTTCACCTCGACCACCACGCCGTAGTCCTCCCAGAACACATCCAGCACAGCTTTGCCCTGCGAGATGTGGCGCACCACCTGCCGCGTCGGTTCAGGTATGTGTCGCCGCCTGCACGCGACCGCGAAATCAAGTTCGTTGAGCGACTCGGCGCCCAACGAGATGTCGCGGAGCCCGGCCAACAGCGGTTTGCGAAAGCGATGCCTTTTGATCGGTTCGAAGGCGACGGCGACGTCGTCCGCCCGGACAAGGCCCTGTTGAATCGGCATCACCAAGCACAGCATCGCCTGTCGAAGGGAGACCGCCCACAGGGCACCCTGGACGGTAGCCACCGCGGGACGGGAGCGCGGAAGTCCTACGGTCGTCGCATCCTTCGCGGTCCATCGCCTGGTCTCGTGTAGGCGCACACCCGTCACGGGCTGCTTCTCAAGCCCTTTGGGCACCCAGATGTGGATCATCGCCTCGACGTAGCCCTTCAGTCCGTCAGACTCCAGCGCCGTCATGCCGCCCAGCCGGGCCCCAGGGCCAACGGCGAGCAGGGCCTCACGCCATGCGGCCTCACCACTTGTTGCGACGGTGCTGGTGACGACACCCTTGCCGGGGAGAACTCGCCAGCGTTCAGCGGAGACCATCGCCCGTCGGCGGCCTCGGCTCACTCCAGCGTCGCGAAGTATGGACAGCGGAACCACGCCACACCGTTCATCGATGAGAACGCTGAGGTCCGGATGTGGTCGTTGGATCGGCATGGCGACCACGATCCGCGGCCAGGACCTTGGACGGAGGAGTCATGTGTCGACGTGTGGACAAGACAAGGTGCGGCGATGGCCTGTGGATGAGCGAACGGCATACACGATGTCGGTGCTGCGTCTGCGGGAACGGTCGCCAGAACCGCCACATCCGCCGACGCAAGTAAGTGTCTCGCTCACTGCGTCTGCGCAAACGGTTGCTAGAACGACCACCTCCGCAGACGCAAGCTGGAGGGAAAACGCGGGCTCAGGTCGCCGCGGACAACGCGGCATACCCCGGCTTGACGACCCGCTCGATGATCGCGAGCCGCTCGTCGAACGGGATGAACGCCGACTTCATGGCGTTGATCGTCGCCCAGCGCAGGTCGTCGAGGGTCCATCCGGCCTCGTCGACGAGCTGCTGCATCTCGCGCGACATCGACGTCCCCGACATGAGGCGGTTGTCGGTGTTGATCGTGACCCGGAAGCGCAGGTCCTTGAGCATCGTGATCGGGTGTGCAGCGATGGACTCGGCCGCACCCGTCTGCAGGTTGGACGTCGGCGCCATCTCGAGCGGGATCCGCATGTCCCGCACGTATGCCGCGAGGAGACCGAGCGTGTGCGTGTCGCCCCTGGTGGTGATGTCGTCGACGATCCGCACCCCGTGACCGAGACGGTCGGCGCCGCACCACTGGATCGCCTCCCAGATGCTCGGCAGCCCGAAGGCCTCGCCCGCGTGGATCGTGAAGTGGGCGTTCTCGCGGCGGAGGTACTCGAAGGCCGACAGGTGACGGCTCGGAGGAAATCCGGCCTCGGCGCCGGCGATGTCGAACCCACCGACGCCCTCGTCGCGATAGCGCACCGCCAGCTCGGCGATCTCGTCGCTCTTGGCGGCGTGGCGCATGGCGGTGAGCAGCGAGACCATGCGGATCGGCGTGCCGGCGGCAGCCGCTTCGGCCTCCCCCTCACGCAGGCCCTCGAGCACGGCCTCGATGACCTCGGTGAGGGCGAGACCCTTCTCGACGTGCAGCTCCGGGGCGAATCGCGACTCGGCATAGACGACTCCGTCGGCGGCGAGGTCGACGGCACACTCGCGCGCCACCCGACGCAGCTCGTCAGGGGTCTGCATCACGGCAACCGTGTGGCTGAAGGTCTCGAGGTAACGCACCAGGGAGCCCGAGTCGGCGCTGTCGCGGAACCAGCGCCCGAGCTCGTCCGAGTCGGTGGCGGGCAGCGCGTCGTAGCCCGACTCGGCGGCGTGGTCGAGGATCGTCTGCGGTCGCAGGCCACCGTCAAGGTGGTCGTGCAGCAGCGCCTTGGGTGCGCGTTTGACGATGTCGGCGGGGACGGCCGAGGCGAGGGTGCTCATCAGGAGATCCTGTCGATGACGAGTGGAAGCAGGTCGGGGCGAGACCCCTCGGGCGCGATGGTGAAGCCGCCCTCGAGGGCCTCCTTGGCCCGCTCGAACTTCTCGGGGGTGTCGGTGTGGAGGGTCATGAGCCTCTCGCCGCCACGCACCGTCGCGCCGGGCTTGTAGTGCAGCTCGATGCCTGCGCCGGCCTGCACCGGGTCCTCCTTGCGTGCGCGACCGGCGCCGAGCCGCCACGCGGCGACCCCCACGGCATAGGCATCGAGCTGCGTGAGCACACCGTCGGCCGGCACGAGGATCTCCTCGGTGTGCCTGGCGACCGGCAGCTCGGCGTCCGGGTCGCCACCCTGCGCGGCGATCATCCGGCGCCAGACGTCCATGGCCCGACCGTCCTTGAGCGCTGCGCCCACGTCGTCACCGTCGCGACCGGCGGCCTTCAGCATCTCCTGAGCCAGTGCCACGGTCAGCTCGACGACGTCCTCGGGCCCGCCACCGGCGAGCACCTCGACCGACTCACGGACCTCGAGCGCGTTGCCGGCCGTCAGCCCCAGCGGCGTCTGCATGTTGGTGAGCAGCGCGACCGTCCTGACGCCGGCGTCGGTGCCGAGCTCGACCATGGTGCGGGCGAGCTCGGTCGCGTCCTCGCGGTTCTTCATGAAGGCACCCGAGCCGACCTTGACGTCGAGCACGAGCGCGCCGGTGCCCTCCGCGATCTTCTTGCTCATGATCGAGCTGGCGATGAGCGGGATGGCCTCGACCGTGCCGGTGACGTCGCGCAGGGCATACAGCTTCTTGTCAGCGGGGGCCAGTCCGGAGCCGGCCGCGCAGATGACGGCGCCGACCTCGTCGAGCTGCCGAAGCATCGCCTCGTTGGAGAGGTCGGGCTTCCAGCCGGCGACCGACTCGAGCTTGTCGAGGGTGCCGCCGGTGTGGCCGAGGCCGCGACCGGAGAGCTGCGGCACGGCCACGTCGAAGACCGCGACGAGGGGCGCCAGGGGCAGGGTGATCTTGTCGCCCACCCCGCCGGTGGAGTGCTTGTCGGCGGTCGGGCGGGACAGTGACGAGAAGTCCATCCGCTCGCCGCTGGCGATCATCGCGGCGGTCCACGTGGCGATCTCACGGCGGTTCATGCCGTTGAGCAGGATGGCCATGGCGAGGGAGCTCATCTGCTCATCGGCGACCGCCCCGCGGGTGTAGGCGTCGATGACCCAGCGGATCTGGTCGTCGCTCAGCTCGTGCTCGTCCCGCTTGGCGGTGATGACGTCGACGGCGTCGAAACTCTCGCTCATGGCGTCATCATGTCACCCGCCACGAGCCCCTCAGATCTGGCTGAGGTTCTCCGGGCCGAAGGCCTGCGGCAGGATCTGCTCCATGGTCTGCACGCCCTCCGGCGTCATGACGAGGCACGAGGCGCCACCGTTCTCCCACAGCAGCTGGCGGCAGCGACCGCACGCCATGAGTGCCTCTCCCCGCCCGTCCACGCAGTAGACCGCGACGAGCCGACCACCGCCGGTGGCGTGCAGCTCGGAGACCATGCCGCACTCGGCGCAGAGGGCCACGCCGTAGGCGGCGTTCTCCACGTTGCAGCCGGCCACGATGCGGCCGTCGTCGGTGAGCCCCGCAACCCCGACGCGGTAGTTCGAGTAGGGCGCGTACGAGCGGTTCGTCATCTCGACCGCCCTGTCGCGCAACGCATCCCAGTCGACGTCACTCATGCGCACCTGCCTGCCCCTCGAGGTGGCCGAGGGCGAGGGTGTCGCCGCCGGCCTTGACGGTGTGGGCCACGACGACCGTGGCGAGCAGCCGCGCGCCGCAGCCGATGGCGTCCTCGTCGATGACGACGTCACCCTGGTGCAGGTCATAGGTGCGCCCGCCCGGAGTGCGCGTCCCGAGGCGCGCCATGGCGCCGGGAGCGTGTGAGAGGTACCAGGAGTAGTCCTCCCCGCCGAGCGACTGGACGGTCGGTGCCATGTGCAGTCCCGAGCCGAGACAGGCGAACCGCAGCGCGTCGATCGCATCCGCCTGGTTGACGACCGGCGGCACACCCTTGATCCGCTCGAGGGAGGCGGTGACGCCATAGGGGGCGACGACGGCCTGCACGATCTCGTCGAGCAGCGGTCCGACGGTGAGCCACGCGTTGGCGTCGAGCATGCGCAGGGTCCCGCTGCACTCGCCCGTGCTCGGGATGACGTTGCTCGCCGTCCCCGAGCGCACGACTCCCCAGACCAGTGCCGCCCCCGCGCGGGGGTCGAGCCGACGGGACAGCGCGGCCGGGACGTCGGTGACCACCTTGGCCAGCGCATAGGTGAGGTCCTCGGTCAGCTGCGGACGCGAGGTGTGACCGCCTCGACCGGTGAGGCTGACCCGGATGTGGTCGCACGCGGCGGTGATCGGTCCTTCGCGCAGCCCGACCTGCCCGACGTCGAGCGAGGGGTCGCAGTGGATGGCGAAGATCGCGTCGACCCCCTCCATGACGCCCTCGGCGATGGCCTCGTGGGCGCCGCCGGGGATGACCTCCTCGGCCGCCTGGAAGATCGCGCGCACGCCGGTGCCCCGCTCGAGCAGCACCTCCTCGTGCTCCTTGAGCGCCAGCACCGCGCCGAGGAGAGCACTCACGTGGACGTCATGGCCACACGCGTGCGCCACCCCGTCGGTCGTCGAGGCGAAGGGGAGGTCCGTCTGCTCCTGCACGGGGAGCGCATCCATGTCCGCACGCAGGGCGACCCGGTATGCCGCCTGCTCGGCTCCGAGGTCGGCGACCAGTCCCGTGCCGCCGAGGCGGCGGACGCGCACGCCGGCCTGCTCCAGCCGTCGGGCGACGATGTCGGTCGTCCGCGTCTCGCGGCGCGCCAGCTCGGGGTGGGCGTGGAGGTCACGGCGGATCGCGATGAGCTCTGGGATTGCCGACGCGACGCTGGCGCCGAGCGTGGTGAGGGTGTCAGTCATGAGGACCCCCATGCTACTGGGACGGCCCCGTGCGCCCGACGCTCATCTCGTGCGCCGGTGGGCGTCCCATCGGTCGAGGATCCCGCTCATCTCGTGGGAGACGAACTCGAGGAACTCCCTGGACAGCTGGAGCCGCCCCCCGGCACTGCTCCCGGCCCCGAGGTGGTCGACGCCGTCGGCGAGCGCAGCCACGATCGGCGCATGGACCTGGTCGGTGCTCGTGAGGGCGGCGTGCCAGGCGTCGTCCAGGACAACGAACACGTCCTTGCGCCCCCCACGCTCGCGCTCACGACGGAGCAGTCCGACGTGACCGAGGTGGCGCACCGCTCCCGACACCGCCGCCGCGCTCACGGAGAGCTCCCGGGCCAGCTCGGCGGCGGTCATCCGCCCGTCGTCGT
Organism: Knoellia sp. AC549; assembly: GCF_979258975.1. Lineage (NCBI taxonomy): Bacteria > Bacillati > Actinomycetota > Actinomycetes > Micrococcales > Intrasporangiaceae > Knoellia > Knoellia sp. AC549. The sequence goes on along the minus strand of NZ_OZ409890.1, from coordinate 2,726,438 downwards.
CGACGAGGAGCGCGGCGAAGACCCGTGACGGCATGGGCGGGAACCCGGCGCCCGAGAGGGCCGCCCCGAGCCGCTCGACGACCGCGTGCGACTCCTCGTTGCTCACCGCGGGGCCACCGTCGGCGGCCCCGCGGTCGGCGGCACGGCCACGGTTGCGGGAGGCGGACACGGACGGCGAGCGGGACGGCATACCCGAGTTTAGAGCCTTCACGTTTTTGTGAACTCTGCGTCGGGCTACGTCAGGTCGGTGCGGCCCAGCGCCTTGAGCTGCTCGACGACCTGCTTGACGTCCTGGGCCCGGTCCCGGGTCGTCACGAGCACCGCGTCACCGGAGTCGATGACGACGACGTCCTCGATGCCGACGACGGCGATCGGGCGGCCTCCGCGCGGTGAGACCAGACCGGTGGAGTCGACGGAGTGGACCAGCGCGGCGTCGCCGAGGACGCGCGGACCCAGCTCGGGCTCGGGCAGGAGTGACGCGAGGCTCGAGAAGTCACCGATGTCGTCCCAGGCGAAGTCACCCGGGACGACGGCGACCACTCCGATGTCGGCCGCAGGCTCCGCGACGGCGTGGTCGATGGCGATCTTCTCGAGCGTCGGCCAGATCTCGTCTAGCCGGCCCGGCTCGGCAGCGATGGCTCGCACCCCCTCGGCGAGCTCGGGGTGCCAGCGTTGGAGCAGGTCGAGCAGTGTCGCTGCGCGGACGACGAACATGCCTGCGTTCCAACGGAACTCACCCGTGGACAGATAGGCGGTTGCGCGGCCGGAGTCCGGCTTCTCGACGAACTGGCGCACTCGCCGGGCCGTCGCCACCCCCGGGATCGGGGCCCCCATCTGGATGTAGCCGAAGCCCGTCGAGGGATGTGTGGGCTCGATGCCAATGGTGACGACCAGGCCACTGCGAGCGACCTCGACGGCCTCGGCGACACAGGCGTGGAAGGCCGCACGGTCGGGGATGACGTGGTCCGCAGCGAAGGAGCCGACGACCGCCTCGGGGTCGCGGGCCTCGACCACCGCCGCAGCCAGTCCGATCGCCGCCATCGAGTCACGCGGGGCCGGCTCGGCGAGCACCTGCCCGGTCCGCAGCGTGGGCAGCTGGTCGCGCACCGCCGTCGCGTGGGCGGCGCCGGTGACGACGATGACGCGGTCGTCGGCGAGGGGGGTCACGCGGTCGACCGTCTCCTGGAGCAGGCTGCGCCCCGAGCCGGTGAGGTCGTGGAGGAACTTGGGATGACCCGCCCGTGAGAGCGGCCACAGGCGGGTCCCGGCTCCCCCAGCAGGGATGACGGCCCAGAACCCCGCAATGTCTGACATGTCCGTCAGGCTAACCACCCCGACACCTACGATGGCCCGATGGATCTGCTGGAGCCGGTGCTCTTCACCGACGCCTGGGGTTCGCACGTGTCCATCGCGAGCCTCCAGGGACGCAGCATCCCGAGCGCCGAGCCCGAGTCCGAGCTGTGGATGGGCGCCCACGAGAGCGGCCCGTGTGGCATCACCCGGCACGGTGTCCCGACGACGCTCGCCGACGTCATCCGCGCCGATCCGGCCGGCGAGCTCGGAGGCCGGTGCGCCGCCGACTTCGAGGGGCGCCTGCCCTTCCTCCTCAAGGTCCTCGCCCCCGGTCGCGCGATCTCGATCCAGGCCCATCCCACCGCCGAGCAGGCTCGTGTCGTCCGCGACCAGGACCGGAAGCGGAGCCACGTCGACGCGACCTATGTCGACGACTGGGCCAAGCCCGAGATGCTCGTCGCGATCGCTCCCTTCACCGTCTTCGTCGGCATGCGCACTCCCGAGGAGGTGGCCTCCCTCGCCAAGCGCCTCGCCATCCCCCGGCTCACCGACCTCGTCGAGGCCGCGAGCACCCGGACCGACCCCAGCCATGCCCTGCTCGCCGCCATCCTCGCCACGCCCGAGGACGAGCACACCGGTTTCGCCCGCGAGCTCGTCGCCGCCTGCGTGCGCGTCTCGGCCAGTCCGGACGACGAGGGTCACCAGTGCGCCGCGATCGCGCACGTCGCCGAGGACCACCCCGACGACATCGGCCTCGCCGTGCTGCTGCTCATGTACCACCGCGTCCTCGAGCCGGGTGACTACATCGACGTGCCCGCGGGCGTGCTGCACTCCTACGTCGGCGGACTCGGCATCGAGGTCCTGGCCAACTCCGACAACGTCGTCCGCGCCGGACTGACCGACAAGGAGCTCAACGTGCCCGAGCTCCTGCGCATCGTCGACCCCGACGCCGACGGCAGGGTGGGTCACGCCGACCCAGACCCACAGCTCCCGGCGACCGAGCGCTTCCCCAGCGAGTCCGACCGCTTCGCCCTGCGCCGCCTGCACTCCCCCGACCAGGTCGCGATCCCGGGCGACGGCACTCCCCGCATCGTCTTCTGCCTCCACGGCGACGTCACCCTCACCAGCTCGGAGGCGACGCTCGCGCTGGGACCGGTGCGGGCGGCATACCTGTCAGCGAGGGACCACGACGTCACGGTGACGGGCAGCGGCGAGGTCTTCCTCGTCACGTTGCCGGGCGTCTGACGTTCACGTCGTGCTCACCTGACACACCTCCAGGGGCTGCTCACGCACCACCGGACCCCGGGACCGTGGACGCATGCGAGTTGCCATGGTGACGGAGTCCTTCCTCCCCACGCTCAACGGTGTGACGACGAGCGTGTGCCGCGTGGCCCAGTCGCTGCGCGCGCTCGGTCACGAGGCACTCATCATCGCGCCGGGTCCGGCTCCGACGACGTTCGAGGGATTCCGCGTCCGCGGCCTGCCGTCGGTCAGCGTGCGCCAGTTCCCCACCGGTGTGCCGACTCCGGCGCTGCGCCGAGCTTCTCGAGGAGTTCGCGCCGGACGTCATCCACGCAGCCTCACCGTTCATCCTCGGCGCCCGCGCCCTCCAGCTCGCCGACCTCACTGGCACGCCCGCCGTCGCGATCTACCAGACCGACATGCCCAGCTATCTGGCCCAGCACGGTCCGGGCCGCCTCGGCGCCGGCGCGGCGAACGCCGCCTGGCGATGGATCCGCCGCATGCACGCCCACGCCGACCTCACGCTCGCACCGTCGAGGTCGACCCTGGCCGACCTCCGCTCGCACGGAGTTCCGCGCACCGACCTCTGGGCCCGCGGCGTCGACACGAGCCTGTTCTCGCCGCGGTGGCGCACCGACCCCAGCACGCTCGAGCTGCGTCGGGCGCTCGCACCGAGCGGTGAGGTGCTCCTCGGCTACGTCGGTCGGCTCGCCCCCGAGAAGGAGCTGTGGCGTCTCACCGAGGTCGCGCAAATCCCCGGCACCCGGCTCGTCATCATCGGGGACGGCCCCAACCGGGCCCAGATCGGAGCCCAGCTCACCGAGGCGGTGGCATCCATGCCGGGCCGTCCGAACCGCTCACCGATCTTCCTCGGACGCCAGTCCGGCGACGACCTTGCCCGCTCGTATGCCGCCCTGGACGTCTTCGTGCACACGGGCACCCGCGAGACCTTCGGCCAGACGCTCCAGGAGGCGGCGGCGTTCGGCCTGCCCGTCGTCGCACCGGCTCGAGGGGGTCCACTCGACCTCGTCGACCACGGCCGGACAGGCCTGCTCTTCGACCCCGACCTACCCGGCTCACTGCACGACCACGTCGACGCCCTCGTCGGGGACCCGCAGTGGCGCTCGAGACTGGGCACGGCGGCGGAGCAGGCCGTCCGCGGTCGTTCGTGGGAGACCCTCACCGAGCAGCTCGTGGGTCACTACGGGTCCGCCCGCCTGGCCAGGTCTGTTCGCGCCGCCTGAACCGCCCCGTCGCGTAGGGTCGATCGGTGGCCCCTTCCCGTGCGTTCGCCGTCACCATGACGGCCCTTGTCACGGCGGGGCTGACGGCGGCCCCGGTCACGGCATCGGCCCAGGATGGGCCCGCGTTCGGGCCGAGCTCCAGCGCCGGCGGCAGTGCGAGCCCCAGTCCCAGCGCCAGCCCCAGCGCCAGCCCCAGCGCCAGCGCCAGCGCCAGTCTGCCGCGGGTCACCGACACCCTCGACCCCGCGCTCAGCATCGGCGGTCCCCGCCTCGCGCAGATGAACAGCGTCATCGTCGACACCCCGGCCGGTGTCCCCGCACCTCCAGCGGTGAGTGACGTCGCCTGGGTCATCGCCGACGCCGACACCGGTGAGATCCTCGCCGCCAAGAACCCCCACGCCCACCTCCTGCCGGCGAGCACCCTCAAGACGCTCACCGCGATCCACCTCCTTCCTCGGATCCGGCCCACCGCCGTCCTCACGGCCACCAGGGCGGAGGCCGACGCCGACGGCACCCGCGTCGGCATGGTCGCCGGGGCCACCTACACGGCCCAGCAGCTCTTCCAGGCGCTCGTCATGTCGTCCGGCAACGACGCGGCATACGGCCTGGCGGCACTCAACGGTGGCCTACCCAAGACCGTCACCGAGCTGGGCGTCCTCGCCGACGAGCTGGGGGCGCACGACACCGTCGTCGTCGACCCGAGTGGCCTCGACGCTCCCGGCCAACGCAGCAGCGCCTACGACCTCGCGCTCTTCGGTCGGGCCGCGATCAGGCTGCCGGCCTACGCCAGGCTCGCGACGACGAAGACCGCGACCTTCCCCTCCGTGCCGACGCGCACCTCACGCGCCCGGGGCACGTTCGTCATCGGCAACCACAACCGGCTGCTGTGGAACTACCCCGGCACCATCGGTGTCAAGAACGGCTTCACCAAGGCCGCCCATCGCACCTTCATCGGCGCGGCGCGCAGGGGCGGGCGGACCTACATCGTCACGGAGATGTATGGCACGGGCAGCAGCTGGCGGCCCGCCGCGTCACTCCTGGACTGGGCCTTCGCCCACGGCGAGTTGGCCCGTCCGGTCGGGCGCCTCGTCGAACGCGGCGAGTTCCCCGAACCGCCTGTCGTCCCCGACGACACACCGGCCGCTCCCGCACCACCTGAGGCACCACCTGAGACAGGATCCAGCGCGGCAGCCGGGCCGGGGGCCGACGCGGTCGCCAGCCCGGGCGCCCACGCGGCCGCCGTCCGCCCGTCCGACGGGGAGGTGACCCGGTCACCGGTGGCCTTGCTCGGCGGCGCCGCACTGCTCGCCCTCGTCGTGGCGGCGGGTGCCGGCCGTGTGTCTTGGCGTCGGCGTCGAGCCCTGACGGGTCGTCACCGCTGAGCAGACGTGACCGGGGTCGGGGCGCCCCGCCTACAAGCGGCCGACGTGCTCCTGCCAGTCGGCATAGGTCGGGAGGAGCCCCGCACCCCTCGCGTCAGCCAGGGTGGGCGCGGCCTCGTCCTTGGCCGACAGCGTGACGTCCAGGCCGACGGGGATGGACAACCCGATGTCCGGGTCCAGTGGGTGGATGCCGTGCTCCCCGGTGGGGTTGTAGGCCGCGGTGCAGAGGTACATCGCCGTCGTCCCGTCCTCCAGCGCGCAGAAGGCGTGGCCCAGCCCCTCAGTGAGATAGACGGCCCGGCGGGCACTGGCGTCGAGCAGCACCTCCTCGACCCAGCCGAACGTGGGCGAACCCTCCCGGAGGTCGACGACGTAGTCGATCAGCGAGCCGGTGAGGGCGGTGACGTACTTGCCCTGCCCCGGGGGGATGTCGGCGAAGTGGATGCCTCGCACGGTCCCCCGCGACGACACGGAGACGTTGGTCTGCACGATGTCGGGCCGATGGCCGAGGTGCTCGGCGAGCCGGTCGCCCCGGAAGGACTCGAGGAAGACTCCCCGGTCATCGGGGAACTGTCGCGGCGTGATGACGTAGGCGCCCTCGATCCCGAGCGGTTCGATCTGCATCAGGCCCGCCTCCTGGCCTCGGCCAGGCAGGCGTGGAGGTAGCCGCCGTAGCCGCTCTTGGCCAGGTCGTCGCCGAGCTGGGAGAGCTGCGTGTCGTCGATCCAGCCCGCCCGCCAGGCGATCTCCTCGACGCAGCCGATCTTGGTCCCCTGGCGAGCCTCGATGAGGTGGACGAACTGGCTGGCGTCCATGAGGCCTTCAAAGGTGCCGGTGTCGAACCAGGCGGTGCCCCGGGGCAGGACCGTCACGGTGAGGTCGCCGCGGCGCAGGTAGGCGTCGTTGACGCCGGTGATCTCGAGCTCGCCGCGATCACTGGGCTTGAGCTCTCGGGCGATCTCGATGACGTCGTTGTCGTAGAAGTACAGACCGGGCACGGCAAAGCTGGACTTCGGTTCGGAGGGCTTCTCCTCGATCGACAGCACTCGTCCGTCGTCGTCGAACTCCACCACGCCGTATGCCGTGGGCTCGCTGACGTGGTGCGCGAAGACGTGTCCGCCGGTCACGTCGGACAGGCTGCGCAGGGAGGTGCCCAAGCCCGCGCCGTAGAAGATGTTGTCGCCCAGCACGAGGGCGACGGTGTCGTCGCCGATGAAGTCAGCACCGATGATGAAGGCCTGGGCGAGCCCGTCGGGACTCGGCTGCTCGGCATACGAGATCTCGATGCCCCACTCGTGCCCGTCGCCGAGCAGGCGCACGAACTGGTCGCGGTCCTGGGGGGTGGTGATGACGAGGACCTCCCGGATCCCGGCCATCATCAGGGTGGACAGCGGGTAGTAGACCATCGGCTTGTCATAGATGGGCATGAGCTGCTTGCTGATGCCGCGGGTGATGGGATGCAGGCGCGTGCCAGAGCCCCCGGCCAGAATGATGCCCTTCATGCGCGCCACCCTAGCTCCCGCCGCTAGGCTCCCCCGCGTGCGCATTCTCGTCACCGGTGGAGCCGGTTTCATCGGATCGAACTTCGTCCACCTCACCCTGGCCACGCGGCCGGACGTCACCGTCACGGTGCTCGACGCCCTGACGTATGCCGGCTCGCGGGCCTCGTTGGCCGGGCTCGACGACCGCGTGGACGTCGTCGAGGGCGACATCACCGACGCCACCCTGGTGGAGCGTCTCGTCGCCGAGCACGACCTCGTCGTGCACTTCGCGGCGGAGTCGCACAACGACAACTCGCTGTCGGACCCGTGGCCGTTCGTCCACACCAACGTCATAGGCACCTACACGTTGCTCGAGGCCGTGCGGCGCCACGGGGTGCGCTACCACCACGTCTCCACCGACGAGGTCTACGGCGACCTCGACCTCGACGACCCGGCCCGCTTCACCGAGGCCACGCCCTACAACCCGTCGAGCCCGTACTCGTCGACCAAGGGTGCGAGTGACCTGCTCGTGCGCGCGTGGGTGCGCTCCTTCGGCGTGCGGGCCACGATCTCGAACTGCTCCAACAACTACGGCCCGCGCCAGCACGTCGAGAAGTTCATCCCCCGACAGATCACCAACCTCATCGACGACGTCCGGCCCAAGCTCTACGGCGACGGGCTCAACGTCAGGGACTGGATCCACGTCGACGACCACAACCGCGCGGTGTGGGCGGTCATCGAACGTGGCGAGATCGGCGAGACCTACCTGATCGGCGCCGACGGCGAGGTCGACAACAAGACGGTCGTGCGCGACATCCTCGAGCTCATGGGCCGGGCGCCCGACGACTTCGACCACGTCACCGACCGGCCAGGTCACGACCGCCGCTATGCCATCGACTCGACGAGGCTGCGGACCGAGCTCGGGTGGGAGCCCGAGTACCCCAGCTTCCGCGAGGGGCTCGAGGCGACCATCGAGTGGTACCGGGACAACGAGGCGTGGTGGCGCCCGATGAAGGACGCCACCGAGGCCCGCTACGCCGCCACGCAGAGCGTCATCCAGCACTGATGGCACGCTGGCTCGTCACCGGCGCGGGCGGGATGCTCGCCCACGACCTCGTCCCGACCCTGATCCGTGCCGGTCACGAGGTCACGGCCTGCGCCCGCACCGACCTCGACGTCACCGACCCCGTCGCCTGCGCCGGAGCGGTCGAGGGCCATGACGTCGTCGCGAACCTCGCGGCCTGGACGGCCGTCGACGACGCCGAGACCCAGGAGGCCCAGGCCTTCAGCGTCAACGCCGTCGGCGCCGCCAACCTCGCCGTCGCCGCCTCCCACGCCGGAGCGCGTCTGGTCCACGTCTCCACGGACTACGTCTTCGCCGGAGACGCCACCGTCCCGTATGCCGTGGATGCACCCATCGCTCCCCGCTCGGCCTACGGCCGGACCAAGGCGGCAGGAGAGTGGGCCGTCCGGACGCACTGTCCGTCGGCCCTGGTCGTGCGCACTGCCTGGCTCTATGGTGCCGGCGGACCGAACTTCGCTGCCACCATGGCCCGGCTCGCCGGTGAGCGCGACACCCTCTCTGTCGTCGACGACCAACGAGGTCAGCCGACGTGGACGGCTGACCTCGCCGCCGGCCTGGTGCGCCTCGTCGAGAGCGAGGCGCCCGGAGGTGTCTGGCACGGCACGGGTGCCGGCGAGACGACGTGGTTCGGCTTCGCCCGGGCGATCTTCGAGGAGCTGGGCCTCGACCCCGAGCGGGTCACCCCCACGACGACCGACGCGTTCCCGCGACCGGCGCCACGGCCGGCTTACTCCGTGCTCTCCCACGAACGCTGGGCCACCGCGGGCATCGAGCCCTTGGGGCACTGGCGCGACGCCCTGCGCCGCGCAGCACCGACGGTGCTCGGCACGACCTAAGCGTCAGCGGCGGGCGCCGAGGCGGCGAAGTCCCCTGCCGACGACGGCGACGCCGGCCGCCGCGGACGCACCGAGCACAGCGCCCAGGGCGAGGTTGACCCGGTCATCCGCGCGCTTCGCCGTGGGCGCGAGCACTCGATCCGTATGCCGTCGTGCCGAGTTCGCGTCCGGCGTCTCGATCGGCGCGTCCGCCAGGTCCGCGGGCTCCGGTCCCTCGAGCAGCTTGACGCGCTGCCCCTCGGTGAGGTCGTGCTCGTCCAGGTCGAGGGAGTTCGCGCTCCAGGCCGCTGCCAGGAGGATGACGCGCGACATGAGGTTGAGCCAGGCCAGGAGTCCGACCACCACGGCGATCGACGCGAAGAGCGGGTTGCTCGTCGTGCCGGCGATGAGGGTCGCGCCGAGGACCTTGAGGAGCGTGAGACCGATCCCGCCCACCACGGCACCACCAATGAGGCCGCGCCGAGGCACGTCGACTCCGGAGAGCAGCCGCAGCATGACGAGGACGACGAGCCCGTCGAGCACTGCCCCGACGGCGAACGCGATGACGGACAGCAGCCACTTCTGTCCCCCGAGCCCGACCTGCTCCGCGAGCCAGGACGTGGTTGCGCCGGCGACACCGGTCACCGCGGCCGAGACGACGATCGCGAGACCGAGGATGACGAGGACGCCGAGGTCGCGCAGCTTGGCGGTGACGACGTTGCCCGGTGCGCCCTCGGCGCCGAAGATGGCGCGGATGCCGTCCCGGAGTGCGCCGAGCCAGCCGAGTCCCGCAAAGAGCAGACCACCCAGACCGACGAGTCCGGTGACGGTGAGGGTGTTGCCGGTCGGGACCTCGAGCGGGATGAGCCCGTCGTTGTCACCCTGCTTGATGAACCCTGGCAGCGTGCTGTCCAGGTAGCTGCGGATCTGGTCGAGCCACTGCTCGTTGTCCTGCAGCAGGACCCCGAAGATCGTGAAGGCCAGCGCCACCGCCGGGAAGATCGAGAAGAACGCGAAGTAGGTCACGCCACCGGCGAGAAGGTTGCCGCGGACGTCGCCGTAGCGCTTCCAGGCGTGCCAGATCCGCGTCCGCTGCAGACGCGCCCACACCTGCTTCAACCGATCCATGGTCAGGCCTCCAGCGTGAAGGAGGACAAGGGTCGCCACACTCCGTCGTCGGTCTGGTGGAACAGCTCGAACGACGCGACCTCGAACGTGCACCGGAAGTCGACGAGACCCTCGAAGGCCTCGTCGAGCCGGTCCTCACCCAGGTTGTGCGCGACGGTGACGTGCGGGTGGTAGTTGAAGTCGAGGCGGCGCTCGACCGGCCCTTGCCGAACGGCGGTCTCGAGGAGCTCGCACTGCGAGATGCCCGACGACACCTGGACGAAGACGACCGGCGACAACGGGCGGAACGTCCCGGTGCCCGACAGCGTCATCCGAAAGGGTGCGTGCGACCGCGCCACGACGGCGAGGTGCTCCTCGAAGGCGTCGAGGGAGGTCGCGTCGATCTCGGTGGGCGGCAGCAGCGTCACGTGCGGCGGGATGAAGCGCGCCAGCGGGTCCCCGAAGCGCTCCCGAGCCTGCTGGAGGACGGACCCGTGGGGTTCGGGCACCGTGATCGACACGCCGTGGGTGGGCATGCGCTCGACCCTATCGGCCGGCAGGGAGGAGGCCGACGCTCTCGCGCACACGCGCCATCGTCGACTGCGCCACGGCCCGGGCCCGCACGGCGCCGGACGCCAGGATGCGGTCGAGCTCGGCCGGGTCGTCGAGCAACTGGCCCATCCGCGCCTGGAACGGCTCGACGGCGGCGACGACGACGTCGGCGACCTCCTTCTTGAGGTCACCGTAGCCACGCCCCGCGAACGACCTCTCCAGGTCCTCCACCGACGTGCCGGACAGGGTCGAGTGGATGACGAGCAGGTTGGACACGCCCGCCTTGTTGTCCACGTCGTAGCGGATCTCGGCCTCGGTGTCGGTGACGGCCGAACGGATGTTCTTGGCGATCTTGGCCGGGTCCTGCATGAGGTCGATGAGGCCCTTGGGTGACGAGCTGGTCTTGCTCATCTTCGACGTCGGGTCCTGGAGGTCCATGATCTTGGCCGAACCCTTGACGATGTAGGGCTCGGGCACGACAAGGGTCTCTCCGAAGCGGGTGTTGAAGCGCTCGGCGAGGTCGCGCGTGATCTCGAGGTGCTGGCGCTGGTCCTCGCCGACGGGCACGACGGCGGTGTCGTAGAGGAGGATGTCCGCCGCCATGAGCATCGGGTAGGTGAACAGGCCGACCGTGGCGCTCTGTCCCTTGGCCGTCTTGTCCTTGAACTGCGTCATCCGGTTCGCCTCGCCGAAGGACGTGAGGCAGTTCATGACCCAAGCCAGCTCAGCGTGCTCAGGGACATGGCTCTGGCAGAACACCGCAGACCGCTCCGGGTCGACGCCACCGGCGACGAACTGCGCGGCTGTCAACCGGGTCCGGTTGCGCAGGACCGCAGGGTCGGTCTGCACGGTGAGCGCGTGCAGGTCGACGACCGGGTAGTACGCGTCGTACGTGTCCTGCAGCTTCACCCAGTTGACCAGTGCCCCGAGGTAGTTGCCGAGGTGGAGGGAGTCACTGGTGGGCTGCATCCCGGAGAGGATCCGGGGAGCCGCCGTGGGCGCGTCGGGTGCGGACATGCGCGTCATTGTGTCAGGTGGCCGCACCTAGACTCGCAGCGTGCCAAGCCTCACGGAGACGTTCAGCGCCCGCTTCGGCCACGCCCCTGACGGCGTGTGGTCCGCCCCCGGTCGGGTCAACCTCATCGGTGAGCACACCGACTACAACGGCGGCCTGGCCCTCCCCATCGCCCTGCCCCAGCGCACGATGTGCGCCGCGTCTGCACGTGACGACGACGTCCTGCGCATCCACTCGCTCCAGGAGGACTCCTCCGTCGAGGTGCGCATCAACGACGTGGCACCCGGGCACCCGGGCGGCTGGACGGCATACGTCGCCGGTGTCCTGTGGGCGCTGCGCGAGGCCGGGTATGCCGTCCGCGGACTTGACGTCGTCGTCGACGGCCAGGTGCCCCTCGGGGCCGGACTGTCCAGCTCCGCAGCCCTCGAGTGCTCGGTGGCTGCAGCGGCGTCGGACCTTTTCGGGCTGGGGCTCCTCGAGACGACAGAGGGACGCTCCGCGCTCGCCGCGGCCTGCCAGCGTGCCGAGAACGACGTCGCCGGAGCGCCCACCGGCGGCATGGACCAGGCGGCCGCGATGCACTGCACCGAGCGTCATGCGTTGCGGTTGGACTGTCGTGACGGCTCCACGAGCCAGGTGCCGTTCGACCTGTCGGCCCACGACGTCGTCCTGCTCGTGACCGACACCCGCGCGAGCCATGCCCTGGCCGACGGTCAGTACGGCGCTCGCCGCGACTCGTGCGAGACCGCCGCCGACCTCCTCGGCGTCGAGTTCCTCCGGGACATCGACCCCGGAGCACTCGACGAGGCCCTCGCGCGGCTCCCGGACGACGTGCTTCGGCGCCGGACTCGGCACGTCGTCACCGAGATCGCCCGCGTCGACGAGGTCGTCGAGGCACTGCGCAGGAACGACCTCGAGGAGGTCGGGCGGCTGTTCGTCGCGTCCCACGAGTCGTTGCGCGACGACTACGAGGTGTCGTGCACCGAGCTCGACCTCGTCGTCGACACCGCCGTCGCCGAGGGTGCGCTCGGCGCTCGGATGACGGGCGGAGGGTTCGGCGGCTCGGCCATCGCGCTGGTCCCCGTCGCCGACGTGGACCGCGTCTCTGCTGCCATCGAGGCGGCCTTCGCCGACGCGAAGCTCACGGCGCCGAAGTCGTTCTCCGTCACCGCAGCGGGCCCCGCCGCCAAGGACCTCACTCCAGCGTGAGCTCGTAGTCGACCGTCAGCGGCGCGTGGTCGCTCCAACGGTCTGCGTATGCCGCCGCGCGGCCGACCTCCGCACGCGTCGCCAGGTCGGCGAGCGGCGCGCTCGCGAAGTGGTAGTCGATGCGCCACCCCGCGTCATTGTCGAAGGCCTTCCCCCGCCACGACCACCACGTGTAGGGACCGGGTCCGGGACCATGGAGAGTGCGGTGGACATCGACGTAGCCATGGGCGCTCACCCACGTGTCGAGGTGCGCCTGCTCCGCGGGCAGGAAGCCGGACCTGCCCAGGTTGCCCTTCCAGTTCTTCAGGTCGTCGGCCGAGTGGCAGATGTTGAGATCACCAGTGAGGACGGCATACCCGCCGTCGCTGGCGAGGTGCTCGAGACGCGAGCCGACTGCGTCGAGGAAACGCAGCTTCTCGTCCTGTTTCGGCGTGTTCGCCTCTCCGGTGTGGACATAGGTCGAGATGACCGTGACCGGGCCGTGCGGCCCACGCACGTCGACCTCGACCCATCGTCCGGCACCTGCGAACTCCGGTGAGCCGATGTCATTGCTCACGCGAGATGGTGGCTGGCGGGTGAGGACCGCGACGCCGGCCTGGCCCTTGGTGCTGGCCTCAGCAGATGCGATGAACCACTCGCCCAACCCCCCGTGCGCGAGGACGTCGCGCAGCTGGTCACCACTGGCCCGGACCTCCTGCAGGGCGATGACGTCGGCGTGCTGCTCGGCGAGCCAGGAGAGCCCACCTCGCCGGGCCGCGGCGCGAATACCGTTGACATTGGCTGAGACGAGACGCACCTGGTGAGACTAAGCCAGGCTGGTTAGCCCGGACGGACCAGTCCCGCATAGGGTGAGCACATGGCCCCGGATGTCGTTGCCCAAGCCCCCACTGGCCACGTCCTTGTGGTATGCACCGGCAACGTCTGCCGCTCGCCCTACATCGAACGTGTCCTCGCCCAGGAGCTCGCCGGGACGGCGATCACCGTCTCCAGCGCCGGCACGGGGGCCCTCGTCGGCGCCCCGATCGACCCGCAGTCCGCCCGACGCCTCGGAGCCACCGGGGCCAGCGCCGTGGACTTCGCCGCCCGGCAGGTCGCCCGCGAGATCGTGGCCGAGGCCGACCTCATCATCACGGCGACGCGCGAGCACCTTTCGCAGGTGGTCCCGCTGCACCCTCGCGCCCTTCGCTATGGCTTCGCCCTGCACGACCTCGGCGACCTGCTCGCCGCCGTGACTCCCGCCGAGATCGACGCGGCGCAGGGCGACAACCATGTGGCGAGGGTCGCGGCTGCGGCCATCTCGAAGCGCGGCGTGGTCAACCCGCGGCTGCCGAAGGACTCCGGGGTCGTGGACCCCTACCGACAGCCGATGCACGTGTTCGACCAGATGGTCGCCGAGATCGCGACGTCACTGCCGGCCGTGGTCAAGGCCCTGCGCGGCTGACCGCCCGAGCACTCCCGCTCAGCTACCGACGAGGTCCTTGCGTGGGCGCGTCGTGTCGTCCGTGACCTTGCGACGAGCCCGCCGGGAGCCGCGCGGCTGGGGCTGCGGCGCCGAGTCCGGACGGTACTCGTAGCGGTAGTCGTAGGCGCCCCGCGCCTGACGCGGGATGCGGTTGATGACGATCCCGAGGACGGTGCCGTTGACCGTCTCGAAGGTCTCGAGAGCGTGGCCGAACTGGTCCCTGCTGACGATTCCGCTGCCGGCCACGACGATGGCGCCGTCGGCCAGTCGGGTCAGGACCGTGGAGTCGGTGACCGGCAGGACCGGTGCACCGTCGATGAGCACATAGTCGAAGCGGTTGCGGAGGTCGTCGAGGACCGTGCGCATCGAGGTCGAGCCGAGCAGCTCGCTGGGGTTGGGCGGTGCCGCCCCCGCCCCGAGCACAGTGAGGGAGTGCGCACCGAAAGGCTGCAGGACGTCGTCCAGGTCGTACCGCCCGATGAGGACGTCGGTGAGCCCGACCGAGCCCTCGAGCCCGAGGTAGGTGAGCAGTCGGGGCCGACGCAGGTCTCCCTCGACGACGCACACGCTGGCTCCCGACTCGGCCATCGCCAGAGCGAGGTTGGCGGTCGTGCTGGACTTGCCCTCGCCCGCGATGGACGAGGTGATGACGATGACACGCGGGTGGTTCGTCGCATCGACGAACTGGAGGTTCGTGCGCAGGCTCCGGAACGCCTCCGCGCGACCCGCGAGCGGGTCCGCCTGGATGATCAGCGGATGCTTGGCGGCGTCGGGGTCGAAGGGGATTCCACCCAGGACGACCGTCTCGGTGAGGTCCTCGACGTCCTCCTTGGTGCGCAGCTTGGTGTCCAGCAGCTGCTTGAGGACGGCGGCGACGAAGCCGAGCAGGAGCCCGAGGACGACGCCGAGGCCGATGTTGCGCAACGGGCGTGGGCTCACCGGAGACTCCGACTCGGTGGGCTCCCGCAGCAACGTGACCTTGACCGGGCTGACGGTGTCAGCACTGACCCGCTCGAGCTCCGAGACCACCGTGGGGAAGGTCTCGGCGATCGCCTGCGCGATGTCGCGTGCCTTCGTGGGGTTCGCGTCTGTCACCGTGACGTCGATGAGGACCGTGTCCGGCGGGGTGGTCGCCGTGATCTTGCCTGCCAGCGCGCCGGGCTTGTCGTCGATGCCAGCCTTGGCGATCACCGGGTTGAGCAGTTTCGGAGCCTTGAGCAGCTCGCTGTAGGACTTGACCCGCTGCTGCGTGAACGTCCCGCCCTGGGCGAGCTGGCTGCTGTCCTGCGAACCGGCCGTCGACACGAAGAACTGGGTGCTCGACGTGTAGAGCGGAGTGGCCATGAGGGTCAGCAGTGCCGAAAGCCCGACGACGACGAGAGCGACCGCAGTCAAGGTGCGCCAGCGACGTCGCAGGATCTGCACGTAGCTCATCAGGTCCAAAGGACAATCCTCACACTGGGTTTCGACCTCTCGGTCGGCGGTTTGCATTCCACAGTACCGGTCACTCTCGACTAGTCTGGTTGCGCGACGTCAATGGCGATTCCTCACCCCATTGAACAAAACGACCACTTCACGAATCCCGGAGCAAGTAGCCACTGTGTCCCCGAGCTTGGAACGCCGCGACCTCGCTGTCCGCATCGGCTGGACCTTGCTCGATGCGCTCATCGTGTCGCTGGCTGTCCTGGCCGCCGCATGGATCCGGTTCGACATGGACGCACGCCTGGCGACCGATCCCGAGATCCTGCGCTACGCGAGCGCCGCCGGCCTGCTGCAGCTCGTCGCCGGCGTGACCCTGGGCATGGTGCACCACCCGCACCGACGGGGCTCCTTCGAGGAGACCGCGCAGGTGGCCAGGACGGCCTTCATCGTGGGCGTGGCGCTCATCGCCCTCCGGTTCTTCACCGACTGGTTCACCATCCCTCGCAGCCTGCCCTTCATCGTGCCGATCATCGCCCTCGTCGGCATGTTCGCCCTGCGCTTCATCATCCGTTCGTATCGGTGGGGCCGTCTCGACGTCGGGGACAACGACACCCCGGTCGTGGTCTATGGAGCCGGCGAGGGCGGGCGACAGCTCTTGCGAGCCCTCAGCAGGGATGCCTCCGCCAACGGCAGGCTGGTGCCGGTGGCGGTCGTCGACGACGATCCACGCAAGCGCCGCATGCTCATCGAAGGGCACCGCGTCGCCGGCGGCACCGACCGTCTGTCCGAGGTCGTCGAGCGGACGGGCGCGACCACCCTCGCCGTGGCGATGCCGTCGATCACCGCCGAGCGGCTGCGCGAGATCCGCACCCTCGCCCGAGGCCATGCACTCGACCTTCTCGTGCTTCCGCCCGTGGGGCGCCTGCTCGGTCCGGCCAGCGGGGCGGACCTGCGCCAGCTCAACCTCGAAGACCTCCTCGGCCGTCAGCAGATCACCATGGACGCAGCGACCATCTCCGACACGATCACCGGCAAGCGGGTTCTGGTCACGGGTGCCGGCGGCTCGATCGGCTCCGAGCTCGTCCGTCAGATCGCCAAGTTCAGCCCAGCCAAGCTCGTCCTCCTCGACCGTGACGAGTCGGCCCTGCACGCCACCCAGATGAGCCTCACGGGTCGCGCGCTGCTCGACGACGGGACGCTCGCGCTCTGCGACATCAGGGACCCGGCCGCCCTCCAGCGGGTCTTCGAGAACGAGCGACCTGAGGTGGTCTTCCACGCCGCGGCGCTCAAGCACCTCACCCTGCTCGAGCAGTTCCCTCTCGAGGCCTGGCAGACCAACGTGCTCGGCACCGCCAACGTGCTCGCCGCGGCCGAGTCCGTCGATGTCGCCACGTTCGTCAACATCTCCACGGACAAGGCCGCCAGCCCCACCTGCGTCCTGGGCTACAGCAAGCGGTTGGCCGAGCGACTGACCGCCGAGTTCGCCGAGCACCGCCAGGGCACCTATGTCAGTGTCCGCTTCGGCAACGTCCTCGGGTCCCGCGGTTCGGTCATCACCGCCTTCACGGCGCAGATCGAGCGAGGTGGGCCGGTCACCGTGACGCACCCCGAGGTCGAGCGCTACTTCATGCTCATCCCCGAGGCCAGCCAGCTCGTGCTGCAGGCCTCCGCGATCGGCGCAAACGGTGACGTGATGGTGCTGGACATGGGACAACCGGTCAAGATCCTCGACGTGGCCCACACCCTCATCGACCTGTCGGAGAAGCTGGACATCGAGGTCGTCTTCACCGGGATGCGTCCCGGCGAGAAGCTTCTCGGAGGAGCTGTTCGCCCGCGGTGAGGAGATCTCCTCGGCCGGCCACTCACTCATCAACAAGGTGGCGGTGCCGAGGATCTCGCTCCAGGAGATCGCCGACGCCGCTATCGACCAGCCCGAATCCGCGCGAGAGTGGATGCTCCAGAAGTCGACGACGGGCAGAGTACTCACATGACCGAGCGCATCTTCCTCTCGCGGGCCCACGTGACCGACGTCGAGGAGAAGTACGTCCTCGAAGCCCTCCGCTCCGGTTGGGTCGCCCCGCTGGGGCCCATGGTCGACCGGTTCGAGCGCGAGATCGCAGACCGTTGCGGCGTTGCTGGAGCCCTCGCCCTCTCCTCCGGCACGGCTGCGCTGCACCTGGCACTGCTCGATGCCGGTGCCGCCCCCGGCACCGTGGTCGTGCTGCCGACGATGACCTTCGCCGCGTCCGCCAACGCCGTCGCCTACACCGGGGCCGAGCCCGTCTTCGTCGACTCCCGCGACGACGCCAACATCGACGTCGACCTGCTCGTCGACACCGTTCAGGCCCTGCAGGTCGAAGGCCGGACGGTCGCCGCGGTGATGACCGTGGACCTCTTCGGCCGGTGCTGTGACTACACGAGCCTCGGCGACCAACTCGAGGCCCTGGGCGTCCCACTCGTCGAGGACGCCGCCGAGGCGCTCGGTGCCGACCACGCGGGGCGTCCCGCCGGCTCGTTCGGCCGCGCTGCGGCGCTGTCGTTCAACGGCAACAAGATCATGACGACGTCCGGCGGGGGCATGCTGGTCAGCAACGACGGCGAGCTGCTCGAGCGCGCCCGCTACCTCTCCACGCAGGCACGTCAGCCCGCGCCCTGGTACGAACACACCGAGGTCGGCTACAACTACCGCATGTCCAACATCCTGGCAGCGCTGGGGATCGGCCAGCTCGAACGGCTCGACGAGATGATCACCCGCCGTCGCACGATTCGAGACCGGTATGCCGCTGCGCTCGACCACCTGGACGGTGTCACCTTCCTCGGTCGGGACCAGGGCGGCGATGCTGGGGACAACCACTGGCTCACCTGCATCACCCTCGATCCCGAGCGCCTCGCCGTCGACCCGACCACGGTCATGGAAGCGCTCGACGCGGCCGGCATCGAGGCCCGGCACCTCTGGAAGCCCATGCACCTGCAGCCGCTCTACGCCTCCGCTCGAGCGGCCACCACCGGCGTGTCGGAACGGCTGTTCGACACCGGCGTGACCCTGCCGTCGGGGTCCGAGCTCACCGACGCGCAGATCGACCGGGTCCTCACGACCCTCGTGCCGCTGCTCGAGGGGCGCACCGGGTGACCGACGGCAAGCGGGTCCTCGACCTCGCCGTGTCGCTCCCGGTCTTCGTCCTCTCTCTTCCGGTCCAGGCCGTGGTGGCCGTGGCGGTCCGCAGGAAAGCTCGGGTCACCGGTCCTCTTCAGCCAGGAGCGCCCGGGACTCGGCGGACGGGTGTTCGTCATGCGCAAGTTCCGCACGATGCTCGAGCCCGATCCCGCCATGGGCCTCGTCACGGACGCCGACCGGCTCACCCCCTTCGGCACCTTCCTGCGGTCGACCAGTCTCGACGAGCTGCCGACGTTGTGGAACATCGTGCGCGGCGACATGTCCCTCGTCGGTCCGCGACCGCTTCTGGTGCGCTACCTGGACCGCTACTCCCCCGAGCAGGCGCGACGCCACGAGGTCCGGCCGGGGCTCACCGGCCTCGCGCAGGTGGCGGGGCGCAACACGGTGAGCTGGGAGCAACGGCTGGGACTCGACGTCGAGTACGTCGACAACCACAGCTTCCGCGGCGACCTCGCGATCATCGCGCGCACGGTCGCTGCGGTTCTGCGGCGTGACGGGATCTCCGCCGAGGGCGACGTCACCATGCCCGAGTTCATGGGTTCGCCGAGGACCGGGCCATGAGCGGTTCTCGAGTCGTCATCGTCGGTGCCGGCGGGTTCGCCCGCGAGACGGTCGAGATCGTGCGTCTGCTGCAGCCTGACGCCGCTGTCTGCTTCGTCGACGACGACCCGACTGACGACGCCCTCAGGCTCATGGCGCGGCATGAGGCGACCCACCTGGGCACGGCCCTGTCCTGGTCTCCTTCACCGGGCGACACATGCGTCATCGCCATCGGCGACCCCGGCGCGCGCGCGTCACTGGCCGCGACCCTCGGCGAGCGCGGGGCCACCTTCACCGTCCTGGTGCACCCGGATGCGACGGTCGCCGCGTCTGCCGTGCTCCACGCCGGTGTCATCGTCGCCCCCGGCGCGCGCGTGAGCGCCGACGTCGTCCTCGGCGAGCACGTGCACGTCGACCAGAACGCGACGGTCGGCCACGACACCACTGTGGGGGCGCACTCCAGGCTCAACCCGATGGCGTGCCTCTCGGGCGCTGTCACGGTCGCGGAACGCACCTACGTGGGGGCTGCGGCCGTCGTCCTCCAAGGGCTGTCCCTCGGAGCGGGCAGCCTCATCGGCGCTGGTGCCGTGGTCGTGCACGACGTCCCGGCCGGCGCCACCGTCAAGGGAGTGCCCGCCCGATGACGGCGGCTCCTCCTCGGCTTCGGGCAGGGCGACGCGTTCTCGGCGTCGCCCTCGTCTATGGGCTCTCCGTCCTCGCGCTCTTCGTCGGTGAGCTGGTGTTCGCCAGGAACGCCTCCCGCAGCGAGTTCGGGCAGTACAACCTCGTCCGGCAGGCAGTCCCACTGCTGTCGACCCTGGCCCTCATCGGCTACGACCAGGCACTCACCCGTGAGGTCGCCGCTGCCGGGGGCCGGCTGCCACGCCTCGACGCCCGCCAGCTCCGGCTCATCGGGGCAGCTTTCGTCAGCGGGTCGCTCGTCGCGGCCTACCTGTGGGCCCGCCTGGACGTCGCGCCCGTCGTGGCCGCGTCGGTCCCCGTCGCAGCTGCCGGGGTGGCCGCGAGCAACCTGGTCTCGGGGTTGCTGCGCGCGTCCGGAGGCAGCTTCGCAGGCGCCGCGATCCAGCAGGGCCACCGTCTGGTCACGGGCCTTCTGCTGGTCGCCAGTGGCCTGGCCGCCACGGCCGTCTTCGGCACCTGGGTGCTCGGCCTGGCAGCCGTGGCGATCGGGGCGACCGGACTGGTCCTCCTGCGCCGCCGGTCCGGGGACGGGGAACGCATTCCTGACGACCAGCATCGCCACCTCAGACACCTCGGCATCGGCTACAGCCTCTCGATGCTGTCCCTCGCCGCCGGGGACTGGCTCGACCAGGTGATGGTGGCCGAGCTCGGGGGTGGGACGGCCGAGGTCGGGCTCTACGGCCAGCTGAAGCTCGTCTCCATCTATCCCCTCCTGTCCATCGGGTCAGTGCTGGGCTTTCTCGCGCTGCCGATGATCGCCGCCCGTCGCGACACCCTCACGGTCGCCATCGCGCGTCGATGGATGCTGCTGGCCGGTGCCACGACTCTCGTGCTCGGCGCCATCGGGGCTCCGGTCTCGCGCCTCGTGATGGAACACGGCCTCGACCACCGTCCCGACTGGTCCGTGGTGGGTGTCCTTGCCGCCGTCGGCGCGTTCCGACTGTTCTACGTCCTGCCGAGCGCCCTGCTCGGGGCCGTCGCTCCCGCCCGCCTCCTCACGACCTTCGGCGGCCTGACCTTCGTCGGGCTGGCCGTGCAGGTCCTCACGACCGTCCTCCTGCGCGGCGAAGGACTCGTGCTGGCCGCGTCGTTGGGGCTCCTCGCCTCCACGCTGCTGCGTTGTGTCCTCTCCTGCGCCCTGACCCTGCGCACCATCGCGCGTCGACCTGCGGCGCTCTCCCCCGATCCGGTAGGCACCTGACCCCATGCCAGACATCTCCTCCTCCCCCACCCCCGGCGCCAGCCACACCCTGGTGCTGTCGATGCCACCGTTCGCCCACGCGACGCGCACTCGCAAGGCCGCCCTCGAGTACCTGGTCAGGGGACCCGTCACGTTCCTCGCCCCCCAGAGCGTCGGCCGGACCGGCAAACGCGATGTGGCAGGCGACGACGTGCGGCAGGGGGTGCAGGTGAGTCACGTGCCGGTGCCCGAAGTCTCGTCGGCACCGTCCAGGGCCGCCCAGATCAGCAACCTTGCCCGCGCCTACCTGCCCGCCCTGACACGCATGGCCCTTCGCACGCTCCGGACCCCGGCCGAGGTCGTCCACGTCACCGGCGTCCCGCTCCTGCCCCTGGGCCTGCTGCACCGTGCTCGTCACCGCTCGCAGATGGTCCTCGACGTCAACGAGCGACCGGCAAGCGTCGGCGCGAAGGGATCTCTCTTCGGCGTGGTGGCCCGGCTCGAGCCGTGGCTGCTGTCCCTCGGCAGACCCCGAGCCGCCCTCGTCACCGTGGTCAGTGAGGGCCATGCCGACATCCTCGAGAGGGAGCACGGGTTCACTGACGTGGTCGTCGTGCGCAATGCTCCTCCCTCCTCGTGGCGAGCGCCGTGGCACCTGCCGCCGGAGCACGCTCCGGGCGTGGACCTCAAGGTCGTCACGGTCGGGACGATCTTCGAGGGACGCGGTTTCGAGATGCTCATCGATGCGGTCGCCCTGGCCGCCGACTCCGGTGTCGTCGTGGACGTCGACATCTACGGCGGCGGCCGGGACGACTACGTCGCCACGCTCGAGCAGCGCATCACCGACGGCGGCCTGGGCCATCACGTGCGGCTCGCGGGTCGCCTGACCGGAGACCAGGTCAGCGCGGCCTACCTGACCGGCGACGTCGGTCTCGCGCTCTACGAAGCCAGTGACGCCGGCAACGACTCACTGTCCAACAAGATCATCGAGGTCGTCGCCAGTGGACGCCCCGTCATCGCGGGGAACCTTCCCGAGAACGCGCGGTTCGTCGAATCGCTGCAGGTAGGGTGGCTCACCGCCGTGGACCCGTCCTCGCTGGCCGAGGCCTTCGTCCGCTGTGCACGTTCGGGCGATGCCGCTCGGCTGGCCGAGCACTGTCGTGACCTGGCCATCACCTCCCTCACCTGGGAGGCCGAGTTCGCACCGGTCCTCGCCCGACTCCAAGGAGCACACACCCCATGAGCCGTCTCGCGACGATCCGTCGGGACCTGGTCGCACTCGGGCCCATGGCCCCGGTGCGTGCCGGCTACGAAGTGCTCAAGCGCACGGGCGCCCACGGTGCGCTGCTGACGGCGGCCGCCCACCGGGGACGCCCCCTGACCCTGCACGCCGTGCCCGCCTTCCGACCAGCAGGTCCCGCGCCGGATGCCGTCCGTCACCGGTGCCTCGAGGACGCCCGGCTCATCGTCGACGAGGGCCACCGTGCCTTCGGTCGCCGAGTGCCGATCCGGTCGGCGAAGGACTGGGCCTCTCTCGTGGACGGTCCCGGCCACTGGCCGACCGACCGTGCCTGGTGGGACATCGACATCCGGACGGATGAGCGCGCCGGCGACGTCAAGTGGGCCTGGGAGCTCGGCCGCTGCCGCGACCTCGTGGTCCTGGCTCGTGCCGCCCACCTCGACCCCGACGGCCCCTGGGCCGGAGAACTGGCCCAGCGCCTGCGCTGGTGGTTCGAGGTGAACCCGCCCGAGCAGGGCGTCCACTGGTACTCCAACCTCGAGATCGCGCTCCGGGTCATCGTGTGGATCCAGGTGCACTCCCTCGCGAGCACCGTCCTGCCGGACGACGTCATCGAGTCGATGGGGCTGCACGTGGACCTGGCCCGACGCCACATCCTCGTCGACTTCGCGTACACCGCGAGCAGCATGCGCAACAACCACCTGCTGGGTGACTGCCTCGGCCTCCTCGCGATCGGCGTCTTCACCGGACAGGCAGCCTCCAGCCCCTCGATCCGCACCGCCGAGCGCTACTTCACGGCGCAGCTGGCCCGCCACATGCGCGCGGACGGCTCGATGATCGAGGACTCGTTGTCGTACCACCGCTTCGTGCTGGAGATGCTTGCCGTCAAGGTGCTCCTGGGGGACCGCTCCCCCTCGGTCACCACAGCCCTGGCCGGCGCGTCCCGCCACCTCGACGCACTGGGCTGCTTCGGGGGCCCGCTGCCGGCATACGGCGACTGGGACGAGGGACGCGTCCTCGCCTCGTCGGGCGACGCCCTGTCCGTAGCCGGCTCGGCTGCTCTCGGCCTGGCGCTCACCGACGGTCTGGACGAGCGATGGAAGGACGAGCACGACGAGGTCTACTGGTATGCCTCCGACGTCGCCACGTCCGCATCGAAGCCGGCCCAGCAGCAGGACCAGCCCCTCGTGCGCGAGTCCGGCGGGGTCACCGCAGCGACGGTCGGAGAATGGCGCGTCTGGTTCAAGTCAGGCACCGGACCCTCGCACCAGCACGCGGACCTGACCCACCTCAGCATCCGCCGTGGGGACGACTGGGTGACCGTCGATCCCGGCACGGGGACCTACAACGGGCCACTCGTCGTACGCAACGCCTTCCGCACGAGCACCGCACACAACGGCATACGTCCCGGCGGAGCCGAGATGTTCGAACCCCACCGGGCCTTCCGGTGGCTCACCTCGGCAACCACCGCAGCAAGCCACACCAGTGCAGACGGGGGGCCGCTCGTCCTTGCCGCCATCCACGACGCCTTCGTCCGGGTGGGCGCCGGACGGGTCCTGCGCACCGTGGTCACGAGTCACGACGGGGTCACCGCAGTGGACTGGAGCGAGTCCGGCCCGGCCAGCAGGATCACGATCGCCCTGCCACCCGGTTCAAGCGGAGACGTGCGGGCTTCCCACCCCCTGCGTCCCGTGAGCGGCGACGACGACCCGATGGTGGGCTGGTTCAGCCGCACCTATGGTCAGTGGGAGGAGGCGCCCTGGCTCCTCGGTGTCGCTCCGGCCGGCAGTCCGTCATGGTGGCAGGTCGGCACCGGACCGCGCCCGACGACCGATGGACCGCGCGTCACGGTGGGCGAGGTCACGCTCGAGGCGTCCTTCACCGTCGACGGGGCCACGGTCATGGTCACCGGGCCCCATGGCCAGAACCGACTCGACCTGCCCAAGGTGCCGGCCGCATGACCCCCCGTCCTCGAGTTCTCGTCCTCAACCACTTCGCCGTCCCTGCGGGTGAGGCCGGCGGCACCCGGCACACCGAGCTCTTCTCCGCCCTCGACGGCTGGGACCACATCATCTTCGCCGCCCGGACGAACTACACGACTCGTCGGCACCAGGAGGACCAGGACGGGTTCCACTTCGTGCCGGTGACGGCATACGCCTCCAACGGCATCTCACGCATCCTCAACTGGGGGTCGTACTCCGTCATGGCGACGCTGGCCGGGCTCCGGATGATCCGACGTCGCCCCGACGTCGTCTACGCCTCGAGTCCTCACCTCCTTGCCGGCGCGACCGGAGCACTGCTGTCCAGCGTCTTCCGACGCCCCTTCGTGCTCGAGATCCGTGACCTGTGGCCCAAGGTCCTCGTCGACATGGGGCAGCTGAGTCCGGAGAGCCGCCTGCACAGGTCGCTGGAGGGCCTCGAGTCGGCGCTCTACCGACGCGCCGACCGCATCGTCGTCCTCACCCCGGGCGTCGTGACGGAGCTCATCGACAAGGGGGTCAAGGCCGACAAGATCGAGCTGATCCCCAATGCCGCGGATCCTGCCTACTTCCACGTCGACGAGGACCGCGCCCTTGTCCGTGAGCGACTCGCCTTCGACAAGGTGACGGTCCTGTATGCCGGGGCGCACGGTCCCGCGAACGGTCTGGACCTGGCCCTGGATGCAGCCATCGAGATCCGTGACCTCCAGGTCGAGATCATCCTCGTCGGCGACGGAATCAGCCGCGACGGACTGCGCAACCGCGCCGTGCGTGAAGGGATCGACAACGTCCGCTTCCTGGATCCCGTCAACAAGGACGCCGTCCCCGAGCTCTTGGCGGGGGCCGACATCGGGTTGCACTGCCTCGCCGATGTCCCGCTCTTCCGCTACGGCGTGAGCCCCAACAAGATCTTCGACTACATGGCTGCTGGGCTCCCCGTGCTCACCAACACCCCTGGTGAGGTGACCGAGCTGGTCGAGGGTGCTGGCGCCGGCGTGGCCGTCCAGCCGACCGGGATCGCAGCCGGGATCCGCCGCATGGTCGACGCGGGCACCGACGGGCGAGCGCGCTGGGGGGCATCCGGCAAGTCGTGGATCACCGCCAACCAGACGCGGGCCGCCATGGGCCTCAGACTGGAGCGTCTGCTGGACGCAGTGCGATGACCGGCTCCCCGGACATCACCCGAGCACGCGAGGACGAGCACCCCGTGGACTCGGGCCGCAGTCGGCTCGGAGACGTGCAGGGCCTTCGTGCGGTCGCCGTGCTGCTGGTGGTCATCTATCACGCGGGCCTGCCGTTGCCGGGCGGCTTCGTCGGCGTGGACGTCTTCTTCGTCATCTCCGGGTTCGTCATCACTGCCCTGCTCGTGCGAGAGCTGCGGGCTCACGGGCGGATCCGGTTCGCGCGGTTCTACACCCGCCGAGTGCGACGACTGCTGCCTGCGCTGACCGTTCTCCTCCTGTGCACGGGTGTGGCTTCCATGGTGATCCAGTCACCGATCGGCGCCCAGCAGGACACCGCGCTGGCGGGGATCGGCTCGAGCACGTGGCTCGCGAACGGCGCGCTCTACTTCATCACCGGCGACTACTTCGACAACGCGGCCGACACCATCCCCGTCCTGCACATGTGGTCCCTCGCCGTGGAGGAGCAGTTCTACCTCGTGTTCCCGGCTCTGCTGTTCGCAGGTTTCGTCCTCGCCCGCCGAATCGGTCGGAGCGGGCTGCGCGGAGCGACGGTCGTCATGGCAGTGGCGTTCGCCCTGTCGTTCGCGCTGTCGCTCTGGCTGAGCAGCGGCCATCACCTGCCCGGAGTCGCCAAGCCGGAGACGGCCGCCTTCTACCTCGCACCGACCCGGGCCTGGGAGTTCGGCGCCGGGGCGCTCGTCGCGATCTGGGCGGCTCGCTCGCCCCGCCTCGGGCGCAGGTTCACGCTCGCCGCCGCCGCTCTGGGGGCGACCCTGCTGGCGCTGTCGGCCGTGCTGATCCACGGCACCACGCCCTTCCCCGGGTACGCCGCCCTCGCACCGGTCGCGGGCACGGCTCTGCTGATCGTCGCGGGGCGGGGTGCGGCCAACCCCGTATCCACCCTGCTCGGCTCACGCGTCCTGCAGCGGATCGGCGACCTGTCCTACAGCTGGTACCTCTGGCACTGGCCGTTCATCGTCTTCGCCGGTCTCCTCTGGCCCGACCACTCCTGGGTCAAGGTCGTGGCGGCGGCAGTGTCCCTCGGCGCCGCGTGGCTCTCCTTCGCGTACGTCGAGGAGCCGATCCGACACCGGGAGAGCCGTTCCGGGTGGGCGACCCTGCGCCTGGTTGCCGCAGGGGTCGTCGCTCCCCTTGTCGTGTTCGTCGGACTGTATGCCGGGTCGTCACGGAGCTGGGGCAACGACGAGATCGCCGCCATGGCGGCGCAGGTCCGACCCAAGCCCCTGGGCTATGCGGAGGGGTGCCACACCACGTCCCCGATCTCCCGCCGCAACCTCGAGGTGTGCACGTGGAACCGTCAGGCCACGGGCGCGCCGGTCTACCTTCTCGGGGACTCCAACGCCGTCCAGTACTCGGACGGGCTCGTCGCGGCGGGCAAGGCGACGGGACACCCCGTCACGGTGGCCACCATGGGCGGCTGCCCGCTGGTGGCCGTGACCCTCATCCAACAGGGCAAGGTGCAGGCCGCCTGTCGCGACTATGTCGCCGACGCCCGGCGCTGGCTGAGGGCGGCACCCAAGGGCATCGTCGTGGTGTCCGCAGCGAACCACGCCATCGACCAGAGCACGACCGAGCTGCGGTCAGCGTCGTCCTATGCCACGGCGACCTCGATGGCGGACAAGGCCAAGGCCTGGGAGTCCGGCCTGGCCGAGGTGCTGGACAGCATCAGGGCAGCGGGACAGCATCCGGTGGTCGTGCGGACCATCCCTCACTTCGGCACCGGCGATGGCCCATACTGGAATCCTGCGGACTGCCTGCTCCCCCAGATGTGGGGGGATCCCGGGCGCTGCGGAGAGGAACAACCGCTGGCGGAGGCGACTCGCCTCCAGTCGCTGTCGCTCCGGGCAGAGGAGGCCGCACTGAACCGCAGCAAGACGCAATCGGTTGACCTGCGAGCGGAGCTCTGCCCAGCGGGCACGTGCTCCACGGACCTCGACGGCAGGTGGATCTACCGTGACGGCCTGCACATCAGCACTGCCGCGAGCCGTGACCTTGCTCCGCTTCTGGTGGGAGTCCTGAACGCGGCGCCGCGCTGATGGGGGCCTCCCTCCGACCGGCGGTGCTGGCCATGCTCCTGGCCGCCGGACTCATCGGCAACAGCCTCGTGGTGCTTGCCATCACGGGACTGGCGGCGCTGCTGATCCTCGACACCTTCGCGTCCATGTTGCCGGTGCTCCACCCGGTCCTGTTGGCCGCGGCAGGTCTCTTCGGTGTGATCACCATCTACGCCCTGCTCACACCTCCGGCCTCGGAGTACGCCAGCGCCAAGCTCACCACCCTGCTCACGGCCACCCTCGTGACAGCCCTCGCTGCGTGCCTCCTGCGCGACGAGCAGGAGGTCTCGACGTTCGCGAAGCTTCTGGGTCGGGGGCGCCGTCCTCCTGGCCCTGGCTGTCATCGTCATGGGCATCGGCGGGGTGGGGCGCACCTACATCCTCGGCATCAACCCGATCTGGCTCGCCCGAGTCCCGGCCTCCGCGCTGGTCATCACCGTCTGGGCGCGAGTCACGGGCCGGATCGCCACACCACCTGCCCTGGCCATCTCGGGGATCCTCCTGCTGTCGGTCATCATCACCGGCTCCAAGGGCCCGCTCCTCGCCGCCGTGGCCGCGTCGTTCGCCCTCGCCCTGGCCATCTCCGGTCTCACCGTGGCCCGACTGAGTGCCAGCATCGCCGTTCTGTCCGGGATGTACTTCGGGCTCACCCACGGACCACTGGCCCGCACGAGGATCGGCAGGTTCGCCTCGGACCCCCTGGCGGTCCAGGACGTGGCCCGTGAGGCGGCCCTCTCGAGGTCCTGGCTCATCTTCCAGGACCGGCCACTGTTCGGCGTCGGCTTCGGCAACTGGGGCGCGGAGGCGGGACTGCGGTCGCGGCTCTACCCGCACAACGTCTGGATCGAGCTGGTGACCGAGCTGGGGATCATCCTGGGCGTGGCAATATCGCTCTGGTTCGTGGTGATCGCGGTGCGCCTGTGGCGGCGATCCCGGACCGACCAGGTCTGCGCTCTCGTCCTCGGCCTCCTCCTGTGCGAGATGGTCAACTCCTCCGTGAGCGGCGACCTCAACGCGCGCTCCCTGTGGTGCTACTCGTTCCTGGGGCTGTGGGTCTCGAGCGGGTTCTTCGGGGTGAGCAAGGCACGCCACGCTCTTGGGGCCACGAGCAGGTCCACGCGCCTAGCCCGATCCGTCCATCCGGATCTCCAGACCCGTTAGCAGGACGACGACCTCGGCAGGGACGTCGGCCAGCTGCAGCAGCACTTCGACCGTGTCTCCCGCCACCTCGGCCGGGTCACCGAGGTTCTCGACCAGGTTGAGGCCGACGGACGCGGCCGTCGTGAGGTCCAGCCCGCGCTGCCGCTGGCGCGCGATGGTGACCTTGCTGCTGCGAGAGTCGAGCAGGCTCACTCTGAGCGTCAACCGGCCGGACGAGGCGGCGGCACCCAGTCTCTCCGTCCTGGCCGCTGCGCGCACAGCGAAGACGGTCGCAGCGCCACGATCAACGCGTTGGCGCCACGAGGCGCTGCTCACGTTGGACACCTGGATCCCTGCCCCGGTCGAGAGGACCTGGGCAGGCCCAACGATCCCTCTCGACGTCGCAGGGCCCAGGCCAGCCGTCGTGAGAGCGCCAGCCTGAGTCCGGTCGGGACGCCCCGCCATGAGCAGGTCGACGACACGGGCGGTGACTGATGACGGCGACGCGAGTCGGGCCTTCAGCAGCGTCGCGACGAGATCGGGCTCGGCGTCGCCCTGCTCAGCGATCCGGTCCAGGATGTTCCACCAGAGGTCGCCGTTCACTCCCGACCAGGCCAGCTCTCTCCGCAGTCCGGCCGAGATCACACCAGCCTCCAGCATGGCCTCGGCGGCCGCGGACCGTTCCTTGACCTGACGTGTCCGGGCGTCCGTCGTCTGCACGAGCGCAGCGACCTGCGCCTGCGCCTGAGTGCTGTTCCTCGGGGGTGCGTAGGGGCGCGGGTAGCTCTGGACGGATGCCTGGTAGTACTCCAGGCTCGTACGAAGTCGCCGGACCCTCTCGATCTGCGGCTGCGTCACCGCAGCCTTCGCGGCCGCGTCGAAGAGCCGCGCCGCGCCCGCCACCCTGGCCGGCGACACGGCCTCGAGGTAGGCCGCGTCCCGGGGCAGGAAGAACTCGCGATCGCGACCAAGGGTGAACCACTCGGTCGTGGGCACATCGTTCGCCCAGATGTCGCGCCAGGTGTCGAAGTACTCGAGAAGGGCGTTCGCCCCTTCCGCGCCCACCGTCCCCTCGCACCACTCGCGCTCGAGCGTGCGGACGTCCTGGCGTGGATTCCACATGAGTTTGGCCATGACCCACGGCTTGGGTCCCTCGCCCCAGTCCGGGTACAGCTCGGCGTGGATGTACCTCGCACCGGCCCCGAGTGCGGAGCGGTACCCGCGCGCCGTGGCCTCCAGCGTCATGCGCGGGATGACGTAGGGCTGCCCGTAGGCATAGTCGTACAGGCCCAGCTGGGCCGTCCGGTCGGCCCACCCCCGGAGGACGCGGTCCTGCTCGCGGTCGAGCGCCGCGGAGACTCGCCCGTACTGGTCCCGGCACACGAACGGCACGACCTGCGGCCTCAGAGCGAAGCTCGGCGGATCGAAGACCTCGGCGTAGGCCAGCACGCCGAACGAGCAGTCGCCGAGGTCGGGGCGGAGCTCGAGCACCCGGTCGACGACCGCGTTCACCCAGCGGTAGTAGGCCTCCGACGCACTGGGTCTGTTGACCGAGTTGGGCCTGGGGTCCAGGACGGCGTCCCCGAACCCACCGTTGTCGTTCATCCCCAGGGAGAACGAGCGACGACCGGTCCGGTCGAGATCGTCGATCGCGGCACGTGCGGCCAGCTCCACGGTGCGCGTGCTGGTCACGTCCGGTTGCCACCTGTCGGCTGCAGCGAGACCGCGCGCGGGTGGTGTGCCGGGGGCGTACAGCTCGGGCGCGTAGTCGGGCGAGGAAGGGTCCGCGTAGGTGGACACAGGAAAGATGTTGCCCAGGTTGTGGTGGAACTCGACCGTCCAGTGCAACCGCGCGTGCGCTGCCCAGCGCCGCATCGGATCCTCGTCCGCCGACGTGTCGGATCGCTGGTCGTTGAACAGCGGGCTGAGCATCCGCGAACGGAACACGGGCGCGTCCTCCACAGTGCCCTCCGGGATGGTGAGGTCCGGAGTACGAGGAACGTGCGTGCCCGACGGGCCGGGCATCAACCAGCGGACGCCGGCGAAGCGCTCAAGAAGCTCGTGGACTCCGAACTGGGTGCCCCACGAGGTGCGCGCCGAGATGTCGACCTCGTTCTCACCGACCTCGATCCGGAAGCCGTCACCCGACTCCTCCATCCTGTCCGGGTCGGTGCGGAGAACCACCCGTGAGACCGGGCCGACGTCGGAGGTCCCCGTCTGCTGCTCCGGCCAGACGGGCAGCGACACCCCGGTGGCCAGCTCGACGTGCGACACCAACGTCATGGCCGCCTGCCTCAGCTGTGGGTCTGCCGGGTCGGACAGGACGATCGCCGCCATCGGTGCCCGGCCGCTGACAAGGGGGGCACCTGCTGTCGGCGGCTGCACGGAGTTCGGGCGTCCGGCACCGAGGGCCCACCCCGCGCCGGCACCCCCGGCTGCGAGCGCACCACCGATCAGAGCGCGGCGACCGAGTCCCGCGCCAGGAGTTGACTCCGAGGCGTCAGCCGCCGATGTCATCGACTTCGACAAGCCGCTCCAGCGACACCGTCGAGCCCTCGAGCAGTGACCGAGCTGCCCCCAGCATGAGCGCCGTCGACTCGAGTGAGGCCTGCAGGTCCTTCACGCCGTCCTCGGCACCCGTCACGACGGCACGGAACTTCGCCAGGTTCGCGCTGTGGCCCTTGCCGGCCTCCGCGAGCTTCACGTCCTTGCCGTCGACCACCAGCGAGCGGAAGTCGTCGATGAGAGCCGAGTGCGCGCGGCCCAGGACCTCGAGGCGCTCCTTGCTCGTCGCCCCATGGCCGTTCTCGGCATAGGTGACCGTGCCGATGGACCCATCGGCGTACTCCACGGAGACCACGAGGTTCTCCTGGACGAGGCCCTCGGCGCCGGTGGACCCCAGGCAGGAGACCCGCACGGGGCGTGACTGCGTGATCCAGCTGATGACGTCGACGAAGTGGCAGACCTCACCGAGGAGGCGACCTCCCTGTCGACGGTCCTTGTACCAGTGGCCCTCGGGAAGTCGTCCGGCCGAGACGCGGTAGTTCGCGACGAGCGCGCCGCCCCCCGCCGGGAAGAGCTCGCGCACCCGGGAGACGGCTTCGCTGTGGCGACGGTTGAAGCCGACCCAGAGATGTCCCTGGCTCTCGTCGATCGCCCGCCGGATGTCGGCCAGCTCGTCCTCGGTGAGCGCCAGCGGCTTCTCCACGAACACGCTCTTGCCTGATCGCAGCGCGCGGGTCACCAGCTCGCCGTGGCTGTCGTGGCGACTGAGGATGAAAACGGTGTCGAGGTCCATCTCGAGAAGGTCGTCGACGGACGCGGCAACCGTCGCCACCCCGTGCCGCTCGGCGAAGTGACGGGCGGTGAGCCCTCCCGAGGACGTGATGGCGTCCAGATCGGGCCACCCGGCCTTCTTGAGCGCGGGGATGAACGTGGCCTTGGCGAAGTTGCCCGCGCCGATGAGACCCGCGGAGCCGGCGCCGCCGCCGGCGCGCGTCCGGAGGACGATGCGCTCCGAGGCCGCCGTCGGGTCCAGGTCGTAGGAGAACTGGACCGCGAGCGCGCGGTCGTCCGAACCGATGGTCCGGTAGGCCTCTTCGGCCTGGTCGACTGTGAAGACGTGGGTGACGAGGTCGTCGACCCGGACGCGGCCACTGGCCACAAGGTCGAGGTAGGCCTCGATGTTGCGTGCCTCCGTCCAACGGACGTGGCCGACGGGATAGTCGACCGCAAACTCCTCATAGGACCGCTCGTAGCGTCCGGGTCCGTAGGAGCGGGCGAAGCGAAGATCGATCTCCTTCTCGTAGAAGGGGGTTCGAGCCAGCTGCACGCCCACGTCGCCGACCACGACGATGCGTCCTCGGTCACGGACCCGAGCGCAGGAGGCCATCACCGGGTCCGAGGACGGGGTCGAGGCGGTGACGAGCACCGCGTCGGCTCCACGACCGCGGGTCGCTGCCCGCACTGCCTCGGTGGTGCCGTCACCGTTCTCGACCAGACCCACAGCTCCTGCTGCGACCGCGAGGTCGACCGTCCAGCCACGCAGGTCGACACCGATCACGGACAGGCCGGACGCAAGGGCCAGGCGCACGGTGAGCTGGCCGACGAGTCCCAGACCGACGACGCAGACGGTGCCGCCCGGGCCGACCTCTGCCTGGCGCAGGCCCTGCATCGCGATGGCGGCCACGGCGCCGAACGCGGCGGCCTCGTCGCTCACGCCGTCAGGGATGGGGACGGCGAGCAGGCCCGGAACGACCTGCACCTCGGCGTGTCCAGCCGAGGCGGTGGCGACCCGGGTGCCCGGCGCCAGCGAGGGTGCGGACTCTCCCGCGCTGATCACGACGCCGGCCGCGCTGTAGCCGAGGGGCATGTCCTCGTCGAGGCGGCTGCGCACCGCGTTCATCGTGGACATCACCCCCTCGGTGCGAGCCTTCTTGAGCACCTGCTTCACGAGGTCGGGGCGGGCCTTGGCCTTCTGGAGCAGGCTGGCGGAGGCCAGCTGCCGCACTGCCTTCTCGGTGCCCGACGAGAGCAAGGAGCGGCGGGTGGCCACCAGGACGTCCGTGGGAGAGGGAGTGGGGTTCGGCACCTCCACGACACGAAGCGCTCCATCGCCGACGGCCTGGACAACCTGCTTCATGGAATCGAGTTCCTCACTGGGGACGGAGCGGTGCGCCTTGCGACGCGGCACATCGTATCCGTCCCGGGGTGCCGCTCCCGAACCCTCCCACCGCCGGATAGCCTCGACCCGGCACTCACACCCGTTCCGGAGGAACCATGCAAAACCTGACCGTTGCAGTCATCGGCCTTGGCTACATCGGGCTACCCACGAGTGCCGCTCTGGCGACCGTCGGAGTCCGCGTCAAGGGCGTCGACGTCAACGAGCACTATGTGTCCGAGGTCAACGCGGGGCGCGTCCCGATCGTGGAGCCGGACCTCGACACCGCCGTCGCCGGAGCGGTCGCGCGCGGCCGGCTCAGTGCCTCCACGGAGGTCGAGGAGGCCGATGCGTTCCTCATCGCCGTGCCCACACCCTTCCAGGACGACCACCGGCCGGACGTGAGCTACGTCCGCGCTGCGGTCGAGGCGATCGCCCCCAAGGTCAAGACGGGCGACATCGTGATCCTCGAGTCGACGTCGCCGCCCGGCACCACGCGCGCGATCAGCGAGTGGTTGGCCGAGCTGCGTCCTGACCTGCGCTTCCCCCATGACAACCCCACGCCTGACGTGCATGTCGCGCACTGCCCCGAACGCGTCCTGCCCGGCCGCATCATGATCGAGATGGTGACCAACGACCGCGTCGTCGGAGGCCTCACCCCGGCCTGCGCCGAACGTGCTGCCTCCATCTACCGGCTGTTCTGCGAGGGCGAGATCGTCCTGACCGACGCCACGAGTGCCGAGATGGCCAAGCTCACCGAGAACTCCTTCCGGGACGTCAACATCGCGTTCGCCAACGAGCTGGCCAACGTCTGCGACCACATCGGCGTCGACGTCTGGGAGGTCATCCGCCTGGCCAACCACCACCCGCGCGTCAACGTCCTGAACCCCGGGCCCGGGGTCGGCGGTCACTGCATCGCCGTGGACCCGTGGTTCATCGTCGCCGCCGCACCGGAGCAGGCGCAGCTGATCCGACGAGCACGCGAGACCAACGACAGCCGTCCTGACCAGATCGTGGACCAGGTGGGGGCCCTCGTCGAGGGGACCTCGCCGACCATCGCCTGCCTGGGCCTGGCCTTCAAGGCCAACATCGACGACCTCCGCGAGAGCCCTGCCCTCGACATCACCGAGCGGCTGGCCAAGGCCTACCCGGACGGGCGCATCCTCGCCGTCGAGCCCCACGTCACCGAGCTTCCCCTGAGCCTCGCCGACTTGGCGAACGTCACGCTCTCCGATCTCAGGTCAGCCATCGACCTCGCTGACGTCACGGTCCTGCTCGTGGACCACGCCGTCTTCCGAGACGTCGACCGGGCCACGATGGCCGGCAGGAAGACCGTCGACACGCGCGGCTTCTGGAGGTCGTGAACCGACGAGGGGAGACTCAGCCGGCCGGGCTGAACTCCGGCAGCCGAGCGCCCAGGCCGAACAGCTGCTCGATCGCCGCCACGCCGCGCTCGGCTGCCCGTCCGTCCCCATAGGGGTTGACGGCGTTCGACATCGTGGTCCAGGCGGCCTCGTCCTCGAGCAGCTCGAGGGTGGCATCGCGCACTGCCAGCCGGTCGGTGCCCACGAGGCGAACCGTCCCGGCGTCGACGGCCTCCGGCCGCTCGGTCGTGTCGCGCATGACGAGCACCGGCTTGCCGAGGCTGGGGGCCTCCTCCTGAACGCCCCCCGAGTCGGTCAGGACGACCTTGGCCGCCTTGAGCGCGTGCGCGAACTCGTGGTAGCTCAGCGGTGCGGTGAGCAGCACATTGTCCAGACCCGCCAGCGCACTCTCCACCACGTCGCGGACCAGCGGGTTGCGGTGCATCGGGAGGAGCACCCTGACCTCGGGATGGCGCTGCGCCACCTCTGCGACTGCCGACATGGTGGCCGCCATGGGGGCACCCCAGGACTCGCGGCGGTGCGTGGTCACCAGGAGGATCGGGTCCCCCGCCCCCAGGAGCTCGGGCACCCGCGGGTCGTCGAACGTGGGCTCGACAGTGGTCGAGGTCAGGAGCGCATCGATCACCGTGTTGCCTGTGACAGTGATGGTCGACGGGTCGATGCCCTCACGCTCGAGGTTGCCTCGGGAGGTTGCCGTCGGCGCCAGGTGCAGCGCCGTGAGCGGGGCCGTGAGGCGCCTGTTCACCTCCTCCGGGAAGGGGGAGTAGATGTTGCCGGTCCGAAGGCCCGCCTCGAGGTGGACCACCGGAACCTTGTGGTAGAGCGCAGCCAGTGCGCCGGTGAAGGCGCTCGTGGTGTCACCCTGGACGACCACCGCGTCGGGCATCGTCTCCTCGATGAGCCGCGAGGTCGCCGTCAGCGTGTTGGTGGTGATCTCGGTCAGCGAGGCACCGGGTCGCATGAGGTCGAGGTCGTGGAGCGGGGTGATGCCGAACAGCGAGTTGACCTGGTCGAGCATCTCGCGGTGCTGGCCGGTGACGGCCACGATCGCCTCGAGGGTCTCGCTGGCCTCCAGAGCCTTCACCAGCGGCGCCATCTTGATGGCCTCCGGACGGGTGCCGTAGATGGTCATGATGCGCTTCACGGTGCGGCGTCTCCTCGGATGGTGCGTGGACTGCGACAAGTGTCGGGCACGGGCTCCCGGATCCGGCAATCCCCAGGTCCGCCGGAGGTGGGTCAGTCACGTCCGAAGAGGTCACGGGTGTAGACCTTGTCGACCACGTCGTCGAGCGAGTCGCTCACCCGGTTGGCCACGATGACGTCGGACCGGCGCTTGAACTCGTCGAGGTCCCGGATGACCTCGGAGTGGTAGAACCGGTCCTCGTCGAGCGCGGGCTCGTAGAGGACGACCTCGATGCCCTTGGCCTTGATCCGCTTCATGATCCCCTGGATGCTCGACACCCGGAAGTTGTCGGACCCGGCCTTCATGATGAGGCGGTACATGCCGACCACCTTGGGCCGGCGGCGCAGGATGTCGGTGGCGATGAAGTCCTTGCGCGTCGTGTTGGAGTCGACGATCGCACGGATGAGGTTCTGCGGGACGTCGCTGTAGTTCGCGAGGAGCTGCCTGGTGTCCTTGGGCAGGCAGTACCCGCCGTAGCCGAACGACGGGTTGTTGTAGTGCGAGCCGATCCGCGGGTCCAACCCGACCCCGTCGATGATCGAACGGGTGTCGAGACCGTGCGACACGGCATACGTGTCCAGCTCGTTGAAGTAGGCGACGCGCATCGCGAGGAAGGTGTTGGCGAACAGCTTGATCGCCTCGGCCTCGGTCGGGTTCGTGTGGAGCAGGGGCACGTCGGCGTCCAGCGCCCCTTCGACGAGCAGCTCCCCGAAGCGGTGCGCCGCCTCGCTGTGCCCGCCGACGACGACCCGGCTCGGGTGCAGGTTGTCGTGCAGGGCGCGACCCTCCCGCAGGAACTCCGGCGAGAAGACGACGTCGAGACCCGGGTGAGCGGACCGCATACGTTCGGTGAACCCCACCGGCACCGTCGACTTCACGACGACGGTCGCCTCGGGCGCCAGCGTCGCCACCGACGCGATGACCGACTCGACGGACGAGGTGTCGAAGAAGTCCCGGACGGGGTCGTAGTCGGTCGGGGTCGCGACGATGACGAAGTCCGAACCGGGCAGCGCGGTCGCGGCCTCCGTGGTGGCGGTGAGCGACAGGTCGTGGTGGGCGAGGTAGTCCTCGAGCTCCGGGTCCACGAGCGGTGACTCGCGCCGGTTGACCTGTGCGACGCGCTCGGCATTGAGGTCCACGGCGACGACCTCGTGGCGTTGTGCAAGGACGACGGCGTTGGAGAGTCCGACGTATCCGAGGCCGACCACGGAGATCTTCACGCCGGTCACGCTACCCGTCGACTGTGTCGCATCACGCACCACGCCCGGGCGGTGGGCCACAATGGGCGCCATGCAGACCCATGCGATGTCCAAGCGCCTCACTGCGGAGTTCGTCGGCACCTTCTGGCTCGTCTTCGGAGGGTGCGGGTCAGCGATCTTCGCGGCCGGCTTCCTGTCCACGCCGACCCTCGGCGCCGGGGCGCCGGTCCACCTGGGCATTGGGTTCCTCGGTGTCGCCCTCGCCTTCGGGCTCACGGTCGTGACCATGGCGTATGCCGTGGGGCACGTCTCCGGTGCTCACTTCAACCCCGCGGTGACGCTGGGTGTGACCATCGCCAAGCGCTTCGAGTGGAAGGACGTGCCCGGCTACGTCGGGGCACAGGTCCTGGGTGGCCTCGCAGCGGGTGGCGCCCTGTGGGCCATCGCGCGGGGCCGAGACGTCTTCGACGCCACCGGCAACATGGCCGCCAACGGCTTCGCCGAGCACTCGCCGGGCGGCTACTCGCTCATGGCGGTCCTGTGCGCCGAGATCCTGCTGACGATGTTCTTCGTCTACGTCATCCTCGGCGTGACCCACGAGAGCGCTCCCACGGGCTTCGCACCACTGGCGATCGGCCTGTGCCTCACACTCATCCACCTCATCTCCATCCCGATCTCCAACACCTCGGTCAACCCGGCGCGATCGACCGCCGTCGCCTTCTTCAACGGCAACGGGGCGCCGGGGCAGCTGTGGCTGTTCTGGGTCGCGCCCCTCATCGGCGCCGCCATCGCCGGTGCGACGTTCCACCTCATCACCGGGGTCGACCGTCGTGACCGCGACATCACCGGCGAGGTCGCGCTCGAGGACGTCGTCGTGCCGGACGGGGTCGACCCCGACGCACCGCGCGCTCTCTGACGCCGATAGATTCGGCGCCATGGCGAAGATCATCTACACCCTCACCGACGAGGCACCCCTCCTCGCGACCTACTCCTTCCTCCCGGTGATCGAGGCCTTCGCCTCCACCGCCGGCGTCGACGTGGAGACCCGCGACATCTCGGTCGCCGCACGCATCCTCGCGGCCTTCGCCGACCAGCTCCCGGAGGAGCAGAAGGTCGCGGACGCCCTCGCCGAGCTCGGGGAACTCGCGACGACCCCCGAGGCCAACATCATCAAGCTGCCCAACATCAGCGCCTCCGTGCCGCAGCTCAAGGCCGCGATCAAGGAGCTGCAGGGGCAGGGGTTCGATCTTCCGGCATACAGCGACGAGCCGAGCACCGATGCGCAGAAGGACGCCAACGCCCGCTACGCCAAGGTCATGGGCAGCGCGGTCAACCCGGTTCTGCGCGAGGGCAACTCCGACCGTCGCGCCCCCGCCGCGGTCAAGAACTACGCCAAGGCGCACCCGCACTCCATGG
Organism: Knoellia sp. AC549; assembly: GCF_979258975.1. NCBI lineage: Bacteria > Bacillati > Actinomycetota > Actinomycetes > Micrococcales > Intrasporangiaceae > Knoellia > Knoellia sp. AC549. The sequence goes on along the minus strand of NZ_OZ409890.1, from coordinate 2,688,072 downwards.
GGGCCTGGAGCGCCGACAGCAGGACCAACGTCGCGACCATGGGTCACGACGACTTCGCCAGCAACGAGAAGTCGGTCGTCCTCCCCGCTGACGACACCCTGACCATCCAGCTCGTCACGGACGCCGGCACCACCGTCCTCAAGGACGGCCTCAAGGTCCTCGAGGGCGAGGTCGTCGACGCGACCGTCATGCGCGCGGCCGCGCTCGACGCGTTCCTCACCGAGCAGATCGCCCGGGCAAAGGCCGACGGGGTCCTCTTCTCCGTGCACCTCAAGGCCACGATGATGAAGGTGTCCGACCCGATCATCTTCGGCCACGTCGTGCGCGCGTTCCTGCCCGAGGTCTTCGCCAAGCACGGCGCCGCGCTCGACGACGCGGGCCTCTCCCCCAACAACGGTCTCGGTGCGATCCTCGACGGTCTGTCGGCACTTGACAACGGCGACGAGATCAAGGCCGACATCGAGGCCGGACTGGCCGCCGGTCCCGAGCTCGCCATGGTCAACTCCGACAAGGGCATCACCAACCTCCACGTCCCGAGCGACGTCATCATCGACGCGTCGATGCCGGCGATGATCCGCACGTCCGGTCACATGTGGGGTCCGAGCGGCGAGGAGGCCGACACGCTGGCCGTGATCCCCGACAGCTCGTATGCCGGGATCTACCAGGTCGTCCTCGACGACTGCCGCGCCAACGGCGCCTTCGACCCGACCACGATGGGCTCGGTCCCCAACGTCGGCCTCATGGCGCAGAAGGCCGAGGAGTACGGCTCGCACGACAAGACCTTCGAGATCTCGCAGGCCGGTCGCGTCGAGGTCGTCAACGCCGCTGGTGACGTCCTCATCGAGCACGACGTCGAGCCCGGCGACATCTGGCGTGCCTGCCAGACCAAGGACGCCCCGATCCGCGACTGGGTCAGGCTCGCCGTGACCCGCGCCCGCGCCTCGCAGACGCCCGCCATCTTCTGGCTCGACGAGAAGCGCGCCCACGACGCCAACCTCATCGCCAAGGTCAACACCTACCTCGCCGAGGAGGACACCGAGGGCCTGGACATCCAGATCCTCAGCCCGGTCGAGGCCACCAAGGTATCCATCGAGCGCATCCGCCGCGGCGAGGACACCATCTCGGTCACCGGCAACGTCCTTCGTGACTACAACACGGACCTCTTTCCCATCCTCGAGCTCGGCACCAGCGCCAAGATGCTCTCGGTCGTGCCGCTCATGAACGGCGGTGGGCTCTTCGAGACCGGCGCCGGTGGCTCCGCGCCCAAGCACGTGCAGCAGCTCGTCCAGGAGAACTACCTCCGCTGGGACAGTCTCGGAGAGTTCATGGCTCTCGCCGAGTCGTTCCGCCACCTCGCGGACTCGACCGACAACGCCAAGGCCCGCGTCCTCGCCGAGACCCTGGACCGCGCCACCGAGACCCTCCTCCAGGAGAACAAGGGCCCGGCACGCAAGGTCGGCCAGATCGACAACCGCGGCAGCCACTTCTACCTCGCGCTCTACTGGGCGCAGGAGCTGGCCAAGCAGACCGACGACGCCGACCTCGCGACTGCGTTCGCGGGTGTCGCCGAGCAGCTGACCAGCCAGGAGCAGCAGATCAACGACGAGCTGCTCGCCGTGCAGGGCTCCCCTGCGGACATCGGTGGCTACTACCGTCCCGACGAGGCGAAGGTCACTGCCGTCATGCGCCCGTCCGCCACCTTCAACGAGGCGCTCGCCAGCCTCCGCTGAGCCAGCTGAGACCTGAGCCGCTGAACCTCCGATCTCGACACCCTCGTGAGTGAGCTCACGGCACCGCGTGGCGCCGATGCAGGACGGTCACCTGTCGCACCGTGGCTCGGTCCTGCGTTGGCAGGGATGGTGGCAGTCGCCAGCGTGGTGTGGTCGCTCCCCCGTGGCCTGGACGGCACGGACGAGGGCTACTACCTCAACGAGATCGCCCACCCGTCCGACAGCTCTGCCACGGCCCTGCTCTTCGGCTGGTTCTGGCACCCGTTGTATGCCGCGGTGGGCGAGTCCGTGGTCGGTCTGCGGTTCATCGGGATGGCCCTCGTCAGTGCAGCCACTGTCGCACTGACCCTCGGGCTGCTGCGCCTGGTCTCGACGCGTGACGTGCCAGCGCCAGGATCGGAAGCACCGTCCCGACCTCACCGGTCGGTTCCCGCTGCTGTCGGTCTGTGCCTCATCGCCGTGGGACTCGCGCTCATCCCGCTGTCGGTCCTGCCACTCACTCCCTCCTACAACACGCTCGCGCTGCTCGCGCTGCTGTGCACCGCAGTGGGATGCAGGTACGCCTGGGTGGGGGAACGGATCCTTCTCGGTGGCGCCATCATCGGGCTGGGGGGGTTCCTGGCCGTGATGGCGAAGCCGACGACGGCCCTGGTCCTCGGCACCGTCGTCCTGGTCCTGACGCCCTGGTCCCGACGGCTGCTCCCCGGTGTCGGGGCGGCCGCCGGCGTGCTCCTGCTCCTCGGCACGATCCTGGTGGCGGCGTTCCCGGGCCACCTGCCCACGCTCGTGACCGTGGTCGAGCGTGGCGTCGAGGCCACCGTCGGTCACCCCCACCTGGTGCGGTTCGACCGGTTCAGGGTGGATCGGGTGATGCTGCTCTCTGCCCTGACGGCAGGAGTCCTGGGGGCCCTCGCCGGACTCGTCGCGGGGCGCAGCGGAGCTGCACGGTCGCGGAGGAAGCTGCTGTCGAGGCAGGCAGTGGCCACCTTGTTGGGGCTCGCGGCCGCCCTCCCTGCGGTCATCGCCCTGACCAGGGCGTGGCAGGCCGGCACGACCCGCAGCTTCGACCTCTTCCAGCCACAGGCAACTCTCTACGTCTTCGGACTGGCCCTCGCGCTGGCGGCTCTGACGTCACTGGCCGCCCTGGTGCGGCGGTCGGTCGATCGACCGAGCCCGGTCGAGCTGCGTCTGGCCGCCCTGCTCGCGTGCCTGCCTCTCGCCTACGCGTTCGGCACGAACACCAACCTGTGGAGGTTCTCCGGGCACGTCGTGGTCTTCTGGTTCCTGGCCGTCCTCATCCTCACGCGTGGGTCGGGGTGGCTGGCCACCTCGGCGGCGGGGGTCGCTACCTACGCCGTCGTGATCGCCGGGGTCGGCACCCCTCTGGCTCCCTACCGAAGCGCGCCGATCCTCGACACTGCGGCGACCCAGGTCAGCCGCGACGGCCAGAGCATCGCCCTGCCACCAGCGCAGGCCCGACTCACCGCCGGAGTGCTGGAGGTCGGTCGTCAGCTGAGGGTCTCTCGAGAGACGACGGTGCTCGACCTCACCGGGGAGTCGCCCGGCACGATCTGGGCCTGGGGCGCCCGGCCCCTGGCCCAGGGCTGGGTCATCGGAGGCTATGCCGACAGTGCCACCGCCGCACGCGTTGCCATCACCCCGGTCGCCTGCCGGCTGAGGACGGCCCTCGTGCTCAGGGCCACGGAGGGTTCGCGCCGAGCACTCCCCGATGACGTGCTGGCGCAGTGGGGCGTGCGCGTCCCCGACGACTACCGCGTGGCGGCCGAGTACCTCGTCCCGGCGGACCCGCTCGTTCCGACAGGGTCAGTGCGTGCCGTGCAGGTGCTGATGCCCGTCACCGCCCGCCCGACGGGGTGCGGGGCGTAGCGTCCGACGCATGAGCGATTTCAACGCAGAGGTCATCAGGGAGTTCCGCGAGAACGAGGGCCGGGTCGGCGGGCCGTTCGAGGGGGCGCCGATGATCCTGCTCCATCATCTCGGCGCGAGGACGGGCACCGAGCGGGTCACGCCGCTCATGTACTTCCCGCAGGACGACGGCTCGATGGTCATCGTCGCGTCCAAGGCCGGCGCACCCGACAACCCCGACTGGTTCCACAACGTCAGGGCCAACCCGCGCTTCGACGTGGAGGTCGGCACGGAGACCTTCCCCGTCGAGGCCGAGGTGCTGCCCCGCGAGCAGCGCGACTCCATCTGGCCGAGCATCGTGGAGACGGCGCCCGGCTTCGGGGACTACGAGAAGAAGACCGACCGGGTCATCCCGGTCATCCGCCTGCGCCGCGCTGCCTGACGCGGCTTCCCGGGCACGGGTCAGAGCGACAGCTTCATGCCGACGTGGGACGCGACGAACCCCAGTCGTTCATAGAAGCGGCGCGCGCCCTCTCGACTCGTGTCGGTGGTCAGCTGCACCATGACCGCACCGCGGCGGCGGGCCTCCTCGATCGCCCACTGGAACAGCCCTTCGCCGAGGCCCTGGCCCCGTCGGCTCGAGGCGACGCGCACGGCCTCGATCTGGGCGCGCAGGGCACCGCCGCGAGAGAGGCCCGGCAGCAGGGTGAGCTGCAGCGTCCCGATGACCTCTCCGTCGTCCTCGAGGACGACGAGCTGGTGGGCCGGATCGGCGTCGATCGCCTCGAAGGCCGTCAGGTATGCCGCGTGCTCCCCTTCGCTCTCACGCGTGGCTCCCAGCGGGTCGTCCACGAGCAGCGCGACGATCGCGGGCACGTCGTCACGCGTCGCCCGTCGAACCTGGGCACCCGTCACGGGTAGCCGTCGGGGTTGGCGCTCTGCCACCGCCACGTGTCGACGCACATGTCGTCGACGGTCCGGGTCGCCCTCCAGCTCAGCTCGGCCTCGGCCCTCGTCGGGTCGGCGTAGGACTCGGCGATGTCACCGGGGCGGCGGTCCACGATCTCGTGCGGAAGCTCGCGACCGGCAGCCCGCTCGAACGCATGAAGCATCTCGAGCACGGACGTGCCGCGACCGGTGCCGAGGTTCCAGGTGTTGACGGGACTGTCGGTGGCGCCGAGGCGGTGCAGTGCGGCGACGTGGCCGGCTGCCAGGTCCTCGACGTGGATGTAGTCCCGCACGCCGGTGCCGTCGGGCGTGGGGTAGTCGCCGCCATAGATCGACAGCTTCTCTCGGCGACCGACGGCGACCTGGGCGAGGAAGGGCATGAGGTTGTTGGGGATGCCGCTCGGGTCCTCGCCGATCGTGCCGCTGGGGTGGGCACCGACCGGGTTGAAGTAGCGCAGGAGCGCGATGCGCCAGGTCGGGTCCGCGACGGCCATGTCGCGCAGGACCTGCTCGTTCATGACCTTGGTCCAGCCATAGGGGTTGGTCGCCGAGGTGGGCGCGTCCTCCTGCATCGGCACGGCGGCCTCTGCGCCGTAGACCGTGGCCGAGCTCGAGAAGACGAGCTTGCGGACCCCGTGCCGGTCCATCGCGCGGAGCAGGGACAGCGTGGTGTCGAGGTTGTTCTCGTAGTAGCTGAGCGGCTCGGCCACGCTCTCCCCGACGGCCTTGAAACCGGCGAAGTGGATGACCGCGTCGATCGGGGTGTCGGCGAAGGTCGCCTCGGTCTTGTCACGGTCGGTGAGATCGAAGGACCGCACGTCCAACGGCATACCGGTGAGCGCCTCGACACGACCCACCACCGACGGCTTCGCGTTGGCGAAGGAGTCGACGACGACGACGTCGTGCCCCGCGGCGACGAGCTGGATGACCGTGTGCGAGCCGATGTAGCCCGCACCACCTGAGACGAGAACGCGCATGCCCACACCCTAGAGCCGCCCCGGCGACCCGCGCTGATAGCGTCACGACCGACCACATCTGCCCCGTACGAAGAGGTACCCATCGTGAGCCAGACCCCCGTCAAGGTGGCCGTCACCGGCGCCGCCGGTCAGATCGGCTACAGCCTGCTCTTCCGCATCGCGTCCGGTGCCCTCCTCGGACCCGACACCCCCGTCGAGCTGCGCCTGCTCGAGATCACCCCGGCCCTCAAGGCCCTCGAGGGGGTCGTCATGGAGCTCGACGACTGCGCCTTCCCGACGCTGGCCGGCGTCCAGATCGGCGACGACGCCGAGAAGGTCTTCGACGGCGTCAACCACGCCCTCCTCGTCGGCGCCCGACCCCGCGGTCCGGGCATGGAGCGCGGAGACCTCCTCGAGGCCAACGGCGGCATCTTCGCGCCCCAGGGCAAGGCCCTCAACAAGGTCGCGGCTGACGACGTGCACATCACCGTCACCGGCAACCCGGCCAACACCAACGCCCTCATCGCGATGAGCAACGCGCCCGACATCCCCACCGCGCAGTTCTCGGCCCTGACCCGCCTCGACCACAACCGTGCGATCAGCCAGCTCGCGGCCAAGCTCGGCGTCCCGGTCACCGAGATCAAGAAGATGACGATCTGGGGCAACCACTCCGCGACCCAGTACCCCGACCTCTTCCACGCCGAGGTCTCCGGCCGCAACGCTGCCGAGACCGTGAACGACCAGCAGTGGCTCGCGGACACCTTCATCCCCACGGTCGCCAAGCGCGGCGCGGCGATCATCGAGGCTCGCGGCGCGTCCTCGGCGGCCTCCGCCGCGTCGGCCACCATCGACCACGCCCGCACCTGGGTCGAGGGCACGGCCGAGGGTGACTGGGTCTCGATGGCCGTGCGCTCGGACGGCTCCTACGGCGTCGAGGAGGGGCTCATCAGCTCCTTCCCGGTCACCGTCAAGGACGGCCAGTGGAGCATCGTCCAGGGCCTCGACATCGACGAGTTCTCGCGCGGCAGGATCGACGCCACGGTCGCCGAGCTCGCCGAGGAGCGCGACGCGGTCAAGGAACTGGGCCTGATCTAGCCCCAGCGCGACAGCGCAACCGCTCGCACGCGGCATACTCCGAAGTCCTTTCGGGTATGCCGCGTGCGCACGTTCGTGCCCGGTCCCTCGTGTTCCGGTGAATCGCACAAAAATGTGTGGGAACTATGGACTCCGCCCCCTGGGCGCTGGCAGGGTGCAGCGTGGGATCGCGATGATGCGGTCCACGACCAGGAGGAAAACGTGAACTCGACCTTCATGAAGAAGGCTGCCGTGATCGCCGCGACCGCGACGTGCGCTGTGGCCACGACGGCACTGGCCATCCCGGCCGGCGCTGCCCCGCTCCCCGGACCGACGTCCTTCGTCGTCGCCCAGGGCGGCACCGGCACCGACAAGGCCGTCGCCGCTATCGAGGCCGCAGGCGGCACCGTCGTGCAGGAGTGGCCCCAGATCGGCGTCGTCATCGCCACCGCGAGCGACGACACCTTCGACGACCGGGCCCGCCAGTCGCCCGGCATCATCGCGGCTGGTCCCTCCCGCGCGCTCCAGGCCTACGTGCCGGGCGCGGGCATCGTGCCCGACGGCAAGGTCCAGGGCCTCGGCCCAGGCACGAGCGGTGGCGACGACACCAAGGAGCCGCTCTTCGCCGACCAGTGGCACATGCGCCAGATCGGCGCTGACAAGGCCCACCTCGTCACCGACGGCAACCGCGACATCACCGTCGGTGTGCTCGACTCCGGCATCGAGGCAGACCACCCGGACCTGGCCCCCAACGTCGACGCGTCGCAGTCCGTCGACTGCACCGACCGCGGTGTCCCGAACACCGACCCCGTTGCCTGGCAGCCCACCACGTCGTCGCACGGCACCCACGTCGCCGGCACGATCGGCGCCGCCCGCAACCAGCAGGGTGTCATCGGCGTCGCTCCGAACGTCAAGCTCGCCTCGGTCAAGGTCGTCGAGGACGCCGGCTACATCTACCCGGAGTACGCCATCTGTGGCTTCATCTGGGCAGCCGACAAGGGCATGGAGGTCACCAACAACTCCTACTACATCGACCCCTACGCCCTCTGGTGCAAGGCCAACCTCGACGAGAAGGCCGCGATCCTCGCCGTCGAGCGTGCGCTGAAGTACAGCGAGAAGAAGGACGTCGTCAACGTCGCTGCGGCCGGCAACTCGGCCTGGGACCTCTCCAAGCCGATCCTCGACACGACCAGCCCCAACAACACCCCGACGCCGACGCCGCGCGACACCGACCAGCGCTGCTACGACATGCCCACCGAGGTCGGCAACACCGTGACCACCTCCTCGGTCGGCCCGACGGCCGTGAAGTCGTACTACTCCAACTGGGGCCGGGGCGTCGTCGACGTCGCCGCTCCCGGTGGGGACGCGCGCGTGGCCGCTGACACCCCGTCCAAGAACGGCCGGGTCCTCTCGACCGTCCTGAACGGTCAGTACGGCTACTCGCAGGGCACGTCGATGGCCTCACCGCACGCCGCCGGGGTCGTCGCGCTCATCCGCGGCACCGACACGGGCATGAGTGCCAAGCAGGCGATGAAGACCCTCGAGCGCGAGGCCGACACCTTGTCGTGCCCGACGTTCTACGACGCTGACCGGGACGGTGTCAACGACGCCACCTGTGAGGGCGGCGCGTCCGGCTCCGGCTACTACGGCGCCGGCCTGGTCGACGCACTCGACGCCGTCACCAAGTGAGCACCGAGTGACTGCATGACCGGATGACCGCCTGACCTGTCAGGCACAGGGCCCGTGCCCCCTCCCTGGGGGGTGCGGGCCTGGTCGGTTCCTGGAGGGGGCTGGACCCGCTGCCGCTCAGGGGACGGCGGCGAGGAACAGGTAGGCCGCACAGAGAGTGAGGTGCACGCTCGCCTGGAGGCGGGTGGCCCGTCCCGGCACGACCGTGAGCACCCCCGTGACGATGGTGATGGCCAGCAGGGTGATCTGGGTCGCGTCCAACCCGAGGTGCAGCGGCGTGTCGATCCAGATGGTGGCGATCGCCAGGACCGGGATGGTGAGGCCGATGCTCGCCATGGCGGAGCCGAGGGCCAGGTTGATGCTGGTCTGGATGCGCTCACGCCGGGCGGCGTTGACCGCGGCGAGTGTCTCGGGCAGCAGCACGAGCAGGGCGATGACGACACCGACGAACGAGTGCGGGAGCCCGGCGGCCGCCACGGCCTCCTCGATCGACTTCGACTCGACCTTGGCCAGCCCGACGACGGCGACGAGGGACAGGACCAGGAAGGCGAGCGAGGTCCACGTCTCGGCGTTGGTGGGTGGGGTCGCGTGCTCGTCCTCGGGGATGGGCTTGCCCTTGGCACCGACGGGTAGGAAGAAGTCGCGGTGACGGACGGTCTGGGTGAGGACGAACGCGGCATACAGGCTCAGTGACGCGACGGCCGCGAAGGCGAGCTGGCTCGGCGTGAACGAGGGACCGTCCTCACCCGTGGTCACGGTGGGCAGCACGAGGCAGACCGCAGCAAGGGTCGCGACGGTGGCGAGCGCGCCTCCCGTGCCCTCGGCGTTGAACCGGACGGTGCCGAAGCGCCGTGAGCCCACGAGGAGCGAGAGCCCCAGGATGCCGTTGACCGTGATCATCACGGCGGCAAAGACGGTGTCCCGGGCCAGGGTCGAGGTGCCTTCGCCGCCGCTGAGCATGAGGGTGACGATCAGCGAGACCTCGATGACCGTGACGGCAACGGCCAGCACGAGGGAGCCGAACGGCTCACCCACCCGGTGGGCGACGACCTCGGCGTGGTGGACGGCGGCCAGGACGGCGCCCCCGAGGAGCACCGCGACCATGGCCACCACGATGCCGCTGATGTCGCGACCCCAGGTCAGCGCGAGGGCGACCAGCGCCAGGACGGGGGCGATCGTCGTCCAGTGGAACAGGTGCTTGTGGGTCGCGGTGGTGGGCGTGGTGTCGTTCCACGTCTCAGGCATCAGCCCGCTCCGTGCTCTGCCGAGACGAGCTCCGCGGCCCGCTTCTCGGCGATCGCGACGACGTTGCTGAGGAGCATGGCGCGGGTCATCGGGCCCACTCCCCCGGGATTGGGGCTGACCCAGCCGGCGACCTCGGCGACGTCAGCGGCCACGTCACCGGCGATGACGGAGCGGCCGTCGTCCTCGACGACGCGACTCACGCCGACGTCGAGGACGGCTGCGCCGGGCTTGACCATGTTGGAGGTGATGAGGTTGGGGACCCCGGCCGCGGCGATGACGATGTCCGCGCGGCGCACCTCGGCAGCCAGGTCGACGGTGCCGGTGTGGCACTGGACGACCGTCGCGTTCTCGGAGCGGCGGGTGAGGATGAGGGACAGCGGGCGACCGACGGTGATGCCGCGACCGACGACGACCACGCGCGCGCCGGCGATCGGCACGTCGTGGCGGCGGAGCAGCTCGATGCACCCGACGGGCGTGCACGGCAGCGGGGCCTCCTGGCCCAGCACGAGCCAGCCGAGGTTGGTCGGGTGGAGCCCGTCGACGTCCTTGGTGGGGTCGACGGCCGCGAGGATCTGGTTCTCGTCGAGGCCGGTCGGCTGCTGCACGAGGAAGCCGGTGCAGGCCGGGTCCTCGTTGAGCTCGCGCACGACCGCGAGGACGTCGTCGAGGCTGGAGTCAGCGGGCAGGTCGCGGCGGATGCTCGAGATGCCGATCTCCGCGCAGTCCTTGTGCTTGGCACCCACGTACCAGCGGCTGCCGGGGTCGTCGCCGACGAGAACGGTGCCGAGGCCAGGCGTGATCCCGCGTTCGGCCAGCGCGGCGACACGACCGCGGAGCTCCTCCTTGATCGTCGCGAGGATGGCCTTGCCGTCGAGTGTCTGAGCAGTCACACGTCAATTCTCCCAGACGCTCAGCGCGGCCCCGACCCCCGCGCCGCAAGGGCCGAGAGAGCTGCGGGGAAGCACTCGGCCGGCGGTGTCACGAGGCCCGCGCCGACCTGCCCCGTCCCCGCGACCCGACCGGCCATGCCGGTGTTGATCTGCGGCAGGATCCCGGTGCGCACGACCGACACGACGTCGATCCCTGTCGGGGTCCCGCGGAAGTCGAGGATCGGCACCTGGAACATCGGGTGCTCGCCCACGGTGATCTCGTACATCGTCTGCGTCGCCCGCAGAGCAAAGGCCACGTCGCCGCCGACGAACTTCACGATCGCCGGTGCAGCGGCCATGGCGAACCCGCCGATGCCGCCCGTCTCCGTGATCGCCGAGTCGCCGATGTCAGGGTTGGCGTCGTCGGGTCCGTAGTCGCCGAGGAAGAGACCCTCCGGGGTGTTCGCCGGCCCGGTGAACCACTCGTCTCCGGTGCCGGAGACCCGGATCCCGAAGTCGGTGCCGTTGCGCGCCATGGTCGTCACGACCGACGAGCCGGGTATGCCGTGTGCCGCCATCGTCGCGAGCTTGCAGGCCGGCATACCGAGATTGAGGAAGAAGTGCTCGTTGGCCCCGGAGAAGCGGACGGCCTCGGCGATGTCGGTCGAGCTCGCGTCGGCGGTGATCATGCCCGGCAGCAGCTCGCGAAGCAGCATGAGCGAGCCGGCACGGTTGCGGTTGTGGCCCTCGTCGCCCATCTGGAGCATCTGGGCCAGGATCGCCTTGATGTCGAAGGGGCCGGTGGCGCGCACCGACTGCTGGAGAATCGGGCCGAGCACATCGGTCATCCAGTGCAGGCGGTCGACGACCTCGGGGCCGTAGGCGCCGTAGCGCAGGACCTTGCCGAGGCCCTCGTTGAGCGAGCACCAGGACCACGCGTCATGGACCTCGTCGCGCAGGCCATACATCCACATGGACGGCGACACGACACCAGCCATGGGTCCGACGGCGTCGCGGTGGTGACATGGCTCGAACGCGAACTTGCCTGCTGCGAGGGCCTTCTCGGCCTCTTCCGCGTTGTCGGCGAGACCCTCGAAGAGGACGGCGCCGATGAGCGCGCCCTTCATCGGCCCGGACGCACGCTCCCACGCCAGGGGTGGTCCCGCGTGGAGGAAGGTGCCGCGCTCGAGGCCGAGGGCGTCCTTGGCCTGCTTGACGTCGCAGAGCTCGGCGGTCGAGGCCGTCATGCGCGCGTATGCCGTCGCGTTGGCTTCCGCTCGTCGAGCGTCCGCCATGACCGTGGCCAGGTCGGCCTCGGTCCCGGGCATCGGCGGCTGCCAGTCGGCCTCGGTGACCTTGACCGCCTGTCCGCGCAGGGCGTCGGCGAAGAGCTGGACGCCGGCCGTGGCGACCGACGGCGACTCCACGGAGAGCAGTCCGTGCAGGGGCTGGTTCATCGAGCTCCTCCGAGGAAGGTGAGGGCGTGCCGGGTGGCGTCACGGTTGGAGAGGAAGACGGACGCACCCGCGGCGGCGAGGGCCTCGCCGGTGGCGTCGAAGTCCTGCGGGTCGCCCCGGGTGCCGGTGAGCGACACCACGACGGGCAGCTCCCGACCGCTGTCCCGAGCTGCCTGCCTCGCCGCGCGGATCGCGTCGGCCAGCTCGGCGGCGGGGTCCGGGTGGGCACCGAAGCCCAGCACGAGGTCGAGCAGGAGGACGCCGCAGGTGGGATCAAGCGCCTCGGCCGCGATGCGCTCCATCCGCAACGAGGGGTCGATCATCGGATGGGCCCGACCCTGGGTCAGGGCGTCGTCACCGAAGTCGATGACGAGGTGCCCGTCGTCCTTGAGACCCGGGCCGAGGGCGAGGTCGTCGCGCAACGGGATGTTGGACCGGATGTCGCCGAGCGTGTCGGCGGCCAACAACATCGCCTCGTCGGCCAGGGTGCCGCCGCAGAACAGTCCACGCAGGCTTGCCCCCACCGAGCCGGGCTCGGGGTCGCTGTCCGACAGCCACTTCGGCCACTCCGGGGTGTCGCTCCCTTCGGCCCGGAGCACCGACTCGAGAGCGGTGGTGAGGTCGGGTCGACCGGCACCGAGCGTGGCCCAGTGGACCGGGAGACCCAGCCCGGCGGCATACGCCTCGAGGTCCGCAAGGACCTCCTCGTCCGGTGGTTTGGAGACGACGACGATCGACGTCGTCGCGGGGTCCGCGGCCAGGGCAGCGAGCGCCTGGCGTGTCGAGCGGCCACCCACGGCGGTCTTGAGGTCCCGTCCACCGACACCGAGGCAGTGCGAGATCCCGACACCGGCGGCGTCGAGGAGGCACATGACCTGCTGCGCGCCGGTGCCCGATGCGGCGACCATGCCGACGGGGCCGGACTCGACGACGTTGGCGAAGCCCAGCGCGACTCCCCCGACGACGGCCGTGCCGCAGTCGGGGCCCATGACCAGGACGTCTGCCTCGGCTGCAGCGTCCTTGAGCCGGACCTCGTCCTCGACCGGGACGTTGTCCGAGAAGAGCATCACCGAGGCGCCGGCGCTGATGGCGTCGAGGGCCTCGGCGGTCGCGAACCGCCCCGGAACCGAGATGAGGGCCAGCTCCGCCTCCCCGACGCGCACGGCTCCACTCGTCGTGCGTGGCGCCGGGGCGTCACCGAACCCACCACTGGGCGCTGACTTCGCGCCGAGGGCGGCGGTGGCTGCTCCCAGGCCCGCGGCGACGGCGTCGTCGTCGACGGCACGGACCGCGACGACGAGGTCGTTGGGCCCGGCGCCCTCAGGGACCTCGAAACCCATCCCGGTGAGCACCTCGACGTTGAGCTCGGTCGCCATGGCCACCTGCGCGGCCTCCACCCCCGCGACGTCGGCGACGGTGCGCGAGACCTGGAGCAGGCTCACGGAGTCGTGGTAGGCGCCTCGGCGCACGTCGACGTGGGTGGTGCTCACGACGGGATTCCTTCCAGCAGAGGGCAGTGGGCGGCCAGCAGGACCTGGTCGATGCCGTCGAGGAGACCGGCGCCAGAGGTGTGACCGATGGAGAGCACGAGCTCCCGGGTGCGGTCGACGTCGTCGGACCCGGCCACCGCGTCGGTGACGTGGTCGACGACGGCGGACACGGCATACCCGGCCCGCGCAGCGAGCACGAGGGAGGCCGACAGGCTCGTCGTGCGCCCCACGGGGATCTCGTCCGGCAGGTCGAACCCGACGGCGCGAGCGGCGAGGAGCGCACCGCAGAGGACGTCGTCGGACCGAGGAGTGAGGCCCTCACCACGACCGAGGTCAGCGAGCAGCGGGTCCCAGTCGAACGGCGCGACGAGGGGTGGTCCGCTCACGACCCGGCGTGGTCGCCACGTGCGGACGACGTGTATGCCGTGGCTCGGGAGGGTGACCTCGTCACGACCCACGGTCACGACGTCACCGGGCGCCACGCCCCAGACGTGAGGGGCCGGGCCGGCCAGGCGCAGGGCGGTGGGCAGGACGAGCGCGTCGCTCGTGACCACCGGCAGGACGTCGGTGTGGGCGGCGGGCTCGTCGGAGAGCGCGAGGTAGAGCGCCGTCGGGAAGGCGGCGAGGACCACGGCCGGTCGCCGTGGACCCGCGAGGAGGCCCCGGGTGAGGGGCGAGGCCGCGGCCACAATTCTGGGTTGCACCCTTGGAACGCTAGTTCTCGTGGCTACAGTGGCCGGATGGTAAAAGTTGCCAACGATCTCGCGGCTCAGGCTCAGCAGTTGCCAGCAGAGGAGACCATCGCGTCGCTGCGACGCGTCGTGGACCACCAGGCGGAGCTGTTGCGCCGCGAGGACGAGGTCAACCGCATCCTCGTCCAGACCGTGCTCACGGGCGGGTCCCTCGAGGATCTCGGCGCAGCCCTCGTCGGGCTCTTCCCGGGCGTGACGCTCGTGACGACGACCGACGGACGCATCGTGGCCACGGCCGGGTCGGACGCCGACCGCGCCACCGTCATGGCGCTGGACTGCTTCGACCGGACGGGACGCCTCATCGTCGAGGAGGAGCCGGTCGGGGTGCGCGCGCCCGGTGAGGTCAAGTCCGAGCGCACGATGGTCCGGATCGTCGCGGGGACGTCCGACCACGGGCTGCTCGCGGTGTTCACGCCCGGCCGGGTGCTCACGACGACGGACGTGCACGGGTTGGAGCGCGCGGCCGCGGTCGCCGCACTGGCGATCACCAAGGAGCAGGCGGTCTCGGCCGTCGAGGGCAAGTACCGCGCGGAGTTCCTGCGCGACACCCTCGTCGGGCGGGTGGGCGCGCCCGAGGAGGCGATTGCCCATGCCTCCTCGTTGGGGTGGACCCTCGACCGGCGGATGGTCGTCGTCGTCGCCGAGACCGACGAGGACGACGTCCACACGACCCGCGACAGTGACGAGCTGCGTTCTCTCCAGGACCGGTTCGTCCGGGCCTGGGTCCAGGCGGTGCGGACCCGTGAGCCCAAGGCGCCGGTCGCCGGGTTCTCCCAGGAGGTCGTGGCGCTGCTCCCCGCACCCTGCGGCGGCGAGGGCGAGCAGGAGACCCTCATGCGATCCGTGGGTGAGGTCGTCAAGGTCGTGCGGGGTGACGGCGGCGGCGGTCGGCGGACCTTCTCGACCGGCGTCTCACGGCCCGTCGACTCGGTCGCGGACATCCCCCGGGCCTATGCCGAGGCGTTGCGCGCGGTGGCCGTCGGCCGCCAGATGCAGGGCGAGTCCGCGGTCATGCACTTCGACGGGCTCGGCATCTATCGGCTGCTGTCGCTCATCCCCGACACGGCCGACCTGCGAGCCTTCGTCGACGAGGCGCTCGGTGAGCTCGCGACCGACGCGCAGCCGTCGTATGCCGACCTGCGCCAGACGCTGCAGGTGCTGCTCGACACCAACCTCAACGTCGCCGAGACCGCCCGGGTGCTCTTCTTCCACTACAACACCCTGCGCTACCGGATCACCAAGCTCGAGCAGATGCTGGGACCCTTCACGAGCGACCCGCAGCTGCGGCTCACGCTGTCGCTGGCCCTGCGGATCCGCCAGATGCGCGGGGTGTGAGGATCACCCTCTCCGCCTGCTGGTTCCCAACCCGATGCCTTGGAAGCCCAGGCGACACACGGTTGCTCACGCCTCCAGCTTGGCTCGGAGCCACTGGTTGCGTTGGGCGAGCAGACGCGGCATGTAGCGGCTGAGGACCAACGCCTCGGCCAGCGCCCCGAGCGGTCCGAGCGGTGCCCTGAACCGGACGTGGTCCGTCATGAGGGTGCCACCGCCGGGAGCCGGCTCGAAGGTGTGCTCGTGCCACCACTGCTTGAACGGGCCGCTCACCTGTTCGTCGACGAACCGATGAGGAGCGTCGTATGCCGTGATGGCTGAGGTCATCGTGAAGGTGACACCGAAGTGCCGCGCCCGCCACGTCACCACGTCGCCGAGCGCCATGATCCCGTTCTGGACCCCCGCGATGGCCTGCTCACCCGAGTCGCCCATGGACTCACGGTGGGCGTCCACGGAGAGCGACAGGTCGAAACACGCCGCGACCGGCGCGCGGATCGTGGTGAGCAGCTCCAGTTCAGGCATCGGGCCATCATCGTCGACCCGCTACCGGGTCTGACGCCCTCCTGCCTCTCGCAGCCGGTGTCGGGTTCTCGGGGCTATGGCCCTCGATGTGCGCCCGGATCGCCGACACTGGCCGCCACAGTGGTCCGGGCGCTCGGAGCGCTCAGTCGTCGAGTCCGAGTCCGCGGCGGCCGATCTCGTTGAGCTGCTCGACCTGGAAGCGGCCGTCCCAGTCGCGCTCGTAGTGCTCCTCCGGGAAGTCGCCCGGGCTGGAACCGGTGAGGAACGCCTCACGCACGCTCGCGGCATACGCCTCGTTGCGGGGGCACCACGGCGCGGCCGGGATGTACATGACGTTGCCCCACCCGACCTGGTCCTCGACTTCGGCGACGGCGTGGATGAGGTCGCAGTGCCACCACACGGTGTCGCCGGCCTGCACGTCGGGAATGCCCGAGACGGCTTCCATGAGCAAGGGGTGCCACTTCCAGCTGATGGGGAAGGTCTGGTTGTGCGCGACCCCGCAGAGCTCGCCGTCGGGGACGTCGTCGAGCAGCGGCCGGAGGAGGAGATAGGCCATCGCCTCGGGGATCGGCACCGTGTGGAGCACGCCCTGGTCGTGACCCATGTCGGACAGGGCGGTCCAGCCCTGGAAGGTCCGGAACGCCGAGCACATCGTCGACGCCGGGTAGTTCACCGCGTCGGTGCGGTGAGCGGCGTCCCACGGGTCATCAGCTCTCGACGGTGCCGTCGAAGAGGTGGCGGAAGACCTCCTGGTAGCCCCTCGTCAGGTAGAGGTCGATCGACCCGGTGTCGAGGTGGGTCCCGAGTCCGGCGGAGTCGGTGCCCGGCGGGCGACGCCGGATCCGGTCGGGATAGAGCGAGTCCCGGTCGGGGTCGAACCACGTGCGGCCCTCCGACTGATGCGTCCACTGGCTGTTGAGGAAGCCCTGCACCGCTGCCATCCGGGGGCTCTGGCGCGCCTCCATCTGGGGCTGCGACCAGTAGATCGGGTAGATCTCGGGTGTGCTCCCGACGCTCGCGAAGAAGTCGTCCGCCGGGCCGGTGTAGGTCTCGAAGAACCGGTTCCGCTCGACGTAGTCGACGATGTCACGGTCCCACTGCAGCGCCTGCTCGTGCGGGAAGGTGCCACGCACGACGGCGCATCCACGCTCCTTGACCTTGGCCACCAGCTCGGGTGCGACGGTGCCGGCCTCGATGTCGGCAAAGTCGATGACCGGCCACACCTGCTCGCCGCGAGCGCGTTCGGCCTTGATCTGCTCGACGCGCGCGGAGATGCGGGCCTCGAGGTCGGCGAAGTGCTCCTCGACCGTTCGGCCGCTCCGGGCGATGCGCGCCCGCAGCGCCGCCTTGATCTCACGGATGGCGCCCGTGACGTCCTCGGGCTTGCTCTCCCAGTGAGGCAGGGGCTGGGTGTCGTCGTGGGTGGTGGTCATCCGGGACCGCTCCTTTGGTTAGGACTCCTGACTGGTACTCACGTCAGGCTAGCGCCCACCTCTGCTAGTTTGCAAGGACTCCTAACGAAAGGCTGGGTCGTGGCTGCCGATCTCCCGTCGCTCGACCTGCTCCGCTCGCTCAGCGACCGTCACGTCCTCACCGCGGTCGCCGAGGCGGGCCAGCTCACCAGGGCCGCGGTGGCCGCCACCACGACGCTGTCCAAGCCGACCGTGTCGCAGAGCGTGACCCGCCTGCTCGCTGCCGGCGTGCTCGTCGAAGGAGGACGCACCTCGGGCGGTCGGGGCCGAGCCGGCACCTACCTCACGGTCAACGATGCCGCCGGGTGCGCACTTGCCGTACAGGCCGGGCCCCAGGGAGTCGTCGGCGAGGTCGTCGCCCTCGACGGGCGCATCCTCGCCGCCCGTCAGCGGGCCCTGGCCGTGCCCGTCACCTCGGGCGCGTTGGGGCGTGCGCTCGTCTCCGTATGCCGTGCCCTCGCCTCGGAGTCCCCCGGCCCGATCCGGGCCCTCACCCTGTCGGTGGCCGACCCCGTGGACCGCCGCACCGGACGGGTGGTCGAGCTGCCGGCCAGCCCGTTCCTCGTGGGCGAGCTCGACCCCGTGCGGCTCCTCACCGACGTCGTCCCGGTGCGCCCCGTCGTCGACAACGACGTCAGCTGGGCCCTGCTCGCCGAACGTGAGCAGGGCGTCGCCACGGGGGTCGACGACGTCCTCCACCTCTATCTCGACGAGGGCATGGGCGCCGCCATGAGCAGCGGTGGTCGACCGATGCATGGCGCGCGCGGCCTTGCGGGCGAGATCGCCTACTCCCGCACCCTCGTCCCACGGTCAGGTCGGCGCGCAGCGGTGAGTGGCACTCTCATGGAGTGCGTCGAGGCCCTGGGCTACCTGCGCGAGGGCAGCAAGGCGGTCGAGGTCGAGGCGTTGATCGACGACCTCGACCGGGGCATCGGCCAGGCCACGGCCCTCGCCGACGCCGTCGGCGAGCTCGCCCGGGCACACGCCTACCTCCTCGACCCGGAGCTGGTGGTGCTCAGCGGACGGTGGGGGCGGCATACCCGGATCGTCGACGCGGTGACCACGGCGATCGGGGACGCGGGAGGACTTCAGGCCCGGGTTGCCGCCGCGCAGGTCGCCGACGACGCCCCCCTCGTCGGCGCTCGGATCGCCGCCCTCGGCGAGTTGCTCCGGACCTGGGCCCCGGAGCCGCACACCGTGCCACGATGACCGGTGTGACAGGCGCGTGAGAGCGCCCGTCGACTTGCCAAGGACCACGTCGGTCCGCTGTCAGTGATTGACGAATGCCCCCGGGGGCGCCGCGGTTAGCGTCCTCATATCCACGACGACGTGGCGCTCGGCACGTGGTCCCCTGAGGAAGGCAACACACATGGCTCTCGGTCTTGGTTGGAAGGTGAAGGAGGGCGCGCTCGGGCCCGACGAGGTCGTCGCCCCCGACGAGCGGCTGGACTGGGGGCGCACCGTCGGGCTCGGGGCCCAGCACGTCGTCGCCATGTTCGGCGCCACCTTCGTCTTCCCCCTCATCATGGGTCTCAACGCCCAGCTCGCGATCATGATGAGCGGCATCGCGACGATCGCCTTCCTCCTCATCGTCCAGGGCCGCGTGCCCAGCTATCTCGGCACGTCCGCCGCGTTCGTCGGCGGTGTCGGCGCGATCCGCGCGCAGGGTGGGGACTCGTCCGAGGTGACCGGCGCGATCCTCGTCGCCGGCGTCGTGCTCGCCCTCGTCGGCGTGGCGATCCACTTCCTCGGATCGAGCATCCTGCACCGGGTGCTGCCGCCCGTGGTCACGGGCGCCGTCGTCATGCTCATCGGCTTCAACCTCGCACCGGTCGTCGCCAACATCTACTGGCCGCAGGACCAGTGGGTGGCCCTGCTCGTCATGCTCTTCACCATCGTGTGCGCGGTCGCCTTCAAGGGCTTCGTCAGCCGCATCGCTATCTTCCTCGCGCTGATCTTCGGGACGCTCCTCTCGTGGCTCCTGGACAACACCATCGGCCCGATCACCTCCGTCCTGGGCGGCGCGACCGAGGCCACGGAGCACCTGCGCTGGAACACCTCCGGCGTCGGTGACGCGGCCTGGCTCGGCTTCCCCGCCAAGACCATGGTGGGCGCCGACGGCATGGAGGTGGCCGGGTGGCACACGCCGACCTTCGCGACGGGCGCGATCCTCCTCGTCATCCCGGCCGTCATCGCCCTCATCGCCGAGAACACCGGCCACGTCAAGGCCGTTGCCGAGATGACCGGCCACAACCTCGACAAGGACATGGGCCGCGCCATCGGCGCCGACGGCGTGGGCACGATCCTCGCCTCGTCCGTCGGCGGCTCGCCCACGACGACCTATGCCGAGAACATCGGTGTCATGGCGGCCACCCGCGTCTACTCCACCGCGGCCTACTACGTCGCCGCGATCGTCGCGATCCTCTTCGGCCTCTCCCCCAAGTTCGGCGCGCTCGTCGCCTCCGTGCCGGGCGGCGTCCTCGGCGGCATCACCGTCGTGCTCTACGGGATGATCGGCCTGCTCGGCGCCAAGATCTGGAAGGAGAACGGCGTCGACTTCGCCAACCCGATCAACCTCGTCCCCGTCGCGGCCGGCATCGTCATCGGCATCGGCGACGTGAAGCTCAAGTTCAGCGACGACTTCACCCTCAGCGGCATCGCCCTGGGCACCATTGTCGCCATCGGCGCCTACCACCTGGCGCGCTCCATCGCCCCGGCCGACCTCCGCAACCGGGCCGATGGCGCGGGTGGCACCACAGGTCCCAACAACGCGGGAGGCACCGCCATCGCCACGGGTGACCGCGTCTACGGTGACGAGGACGGCATCGACGACCTCTACCAGGACAAGCGCGACAGGAGCTGAGCCCCCGACGTGAAGCCAGCCCCGTTCACGCACCACGCCCCACGCACCCTCGACGAGGCCGTCTCGGTCCTCGCCGAGGTGGGGCACGACGGCAAGATCCTCGCCGGCGGTCAGAGCCTCATCCCGGTGCTCAACATGCGTCTCGCGCAGCCGGCGCACCTCGTCGACATCAACCGGGTCGCGGGGCTCGACACCGTGACCGAGACCGACACCCACGTCCGGGTCGGCGCGACAGTGCGGCACGCGGTCCTCGAGGGACATGACGACGCGTATGCCGTCCTGCCCGTTCTCCGTCAGGCGCTCCGGAACGTGGCCCACCCGGCAATCCGCAACCGTGGCACCACGGTCGGCTCCATCGCGCACGCCGACGCCGCCGGCGAGATGCCGTCCGTCGCCGTCCTCACCGACGCCGTCATCGAGATCGTCGGGCCGCGCGGTCGGCGCGAGGTCGCAGCCGGCGACTTCTTCGAGGGTCCGTTGCAGACCGTGCTCGAGGAGGACGAGCTCGTCGAGGCCGTGCGATTCGGCCGCTTCGCCCCCGGCACACGCACGGCGTTCCTCGAGTCGGCCCGGCGGCACGGCGACTACGCGCTGGCCGGCGTCGGCATCGCGGTGGAGCTGGACGGCCACGGGCCGGACGCGGTCGTGCGAGGTGCGCGGGCGGCATACGTCTCCGTCACCGACGTGCCCGTCGTCATCGACCTCACCGAAGCCGTTGCGGGACAGCCGGTCTCGTCACCGTGGGCGGGCGTCGAGGAGCTCGTCCAGGCGGGGATCGCGCCCGAGGCGGACATCCACGCGACCCGCGAGTACCGCCGGATGCTCGCCGCCGAGCTCACCCGACGAGCCCTGAGAGGAGCAGTGTCATGACCATGGGGTCAGCAGTCACCGTCGAGGTGACCCTGAGCGTCAACGGGGTCAGCCACACCCGCACGGTCGAGCCACGACGGCTGCTGTCCGACTTCCTGCGCCACGACCTGCGGCTCACCGGGACCCACGTCGGCTGCGAGCACGGGGTGTGCGGTGCCTGCACGGTCCTTGTCGACGGGCAGCCGATGCGCTCGTGCCTGATGTTCGCCGTGTCCGCGCAGGAACACACGATCACGACCGTCGAGGGTCTCGGCACCCAGGACTCGATGGGTCCGGTGCAGCAGGCCTTCGTCGAGTGCCACGGCCTGCAGTGCGGCTTCTGCACACCGGGGTTCGTCACGACCATCACGGCGTTCATCGAGGAGAACCCGGACCCGACGCTCGACGAGGCGCGCGAGGCGATCTCGGGCAACCTCTGTCGCTGCACCGGCTACCAGAACATCTGCAAGGCCGTCGTGCGCGCCGCCGAGATCAAGCGCGGTCTCAAGGCCGAGGGGGGTGACGACACGTGAGCACGCGTCAGTTCGGCCAGCCCGTGCTCCGCAAGGAGGACCCCAGGCTGGTCACCGGCAACGGCCGCTACCTCGACGACCTCGGTCACGACGCCCATGAGGTCGCGTTCGTCCGCAGCCCGCACGCCCACGCGCGCATCACCGGCATCGACGTCGACGGGGCGGTCGAGATCGACGGCGTCGTGGCCGTCTTCACGCACGAGGACCTCGACGGCCCCGCTGCCGACCGCCTGCCGCTGCTCATCCCGCACCCGAGCATCGAGGCCGGACGCACGGGCTACGCACTGGCCAAGGACGAGGTCAACCACGTCGGCGAGGCCATCGTCATGGTGGTCGCGACCGACCGCTACCTTGCCGAGGACGCCGCGCAGCGCATCGTCGTCACCTATGAGTTTATCCCGCCGGTCGTGGGAGTCGCGACCTCCCGCGACGGCGCCGTGCTCGTCCACGACGACGCCCCGGGCAACGTGGCCGCCCACCTGCTCCAGGAGGTCGGCAACGTCGAGCCGGCCATGGCGGCGGCGCCGCACACGCTGACCCTCGAGCTCGAGATCGAGCGCAGCGCCTGCATGCCGATGGAGGGCAAAGGCGTTCTCGCGCACTGGGACTCCGACGAGCAGCGCATGCGGATCCACTCCTCGACCCAGACGACCACGGGCGTGCGGGCTGCGGTGGCCGCCAAGCTCCAGCTGCCGCTGGCCCAGGTGGAGTGCATCGCCCCCGACGTCGGCGGTGGCTTCGGAGTCAAGATCATGCACCCGTGGCCCGAGGAGGTCCTCATCCCTTGGGCGGCCCGCCGGCTCGACCACGACGTCAAGTGGACCGAGGACCGGCGCGAGCACTTCACCTCGAGCGCCCACGAGCGCGGCCAGCTCCAGCAGGTCACCGTCGGCTTCGACGACGAGGGGCGCCTGCTCGCCCTCGACGTGAAGTTCTGGCACGACAACGGGGCCTACCTCCCCTACGGCGTCATCGTCCCGATCATCACCGCGACCCAGCTGCTCGGCCCCTACAAGCCGCAGAACTATCGCGTCGAGTTCTGGTCGCTCTACACCAACACCGTTCTCGTGACGCCCTATCGGGGCGCGGGTCGACCGCAGGGCTGCTACGCCATGGAGCGGACGATGGACGCCATCGCGGCCGAGCTGGGGCTGGACCGCGCCGAGGTGCGCTCACGCAACTTCATCCAGCCCGAGGAGATGCCCTACGACCAGGGGCTCCTCTTCCAGGACGGGCGCCCGCTCAAGTACGACTCGGGCGACTTCCCCGCATCCCTCGCCAAGCTCAAGGCGCTCGTGGGCTGGGACGACTTCGCGGCATACAAGGCGCAGGCAGCCTCCGAGGGGCGCACCGTCGGTCTCGGCATCGCCTGCTACGTCGAGGGCACGGGCGTCGGCCCCTACGAGGGTGGGCACGTCCACGTCGAGACGAGTGGGCGGGTCAACGTCGCCACGGGTCTCACGACACAGGGACAGGGCCACCAGACGATCCTCGCCCAGATCGTCGCCGACGAGCTCGGCGTCTCCATCGACGACGTCTTCGTCACGACCGGCGACACGCGGCGCATGCCGTATGCAGTGGGGACCTTCGCGTCGCGCGGTGCCGTCATGAGCGGCAACGCCGTCGCCCTCGCCGCGAAGGCGGTGCGCGCCAAGGCGTTGCGGATCGCCGCCGACGCCCTCGAGGTGTCCGAGGAGGATCTGCAGATCGAGGACGGCACGATCAGCGTCAAGGGCGCTCCACACGCGTCCATCGCCCTCTCCACCGTGGCCGTCATGTCCAACCCGCTGCGCTACGCCTTCGACGAGTCCGCCAAGGCCGCCACGCAGTTCGCCGGCGCCTTCGACCCGGACAAGCCGCCGGTCGCCGACGACGACGAGCCCGGTCTCGAGGGCAAGGACTTCTACTCGCCCACCCAGGCGACCTTCGCCAACGGCATGCACGCCGCCATCGTCGAGACCGACCCCGTGACGGCCGAGATCAAGATCCTGCGCTACTGCGTCATCCACGACTGCGGCACCGTCGTCAACCCGATGATCGTCGAGGGCCAGGTCCACGGTGGCGTCGCGCAGGGCGTGGGTGGGGCGCTCTACGAGCGGATGGTCTATGACGAGAGCGGGCAGCTGCTCAACGCCTCGTTCATGGACTTCCTCATGCCCTACGCCTCCGAGGTGCCGCACATCGAGACCGACCACCTCGAGACCCCGTCACCCCTCAACCCGCTGGGGATCAAGGGCGCCGGTGAGGCGGGCACGATCCCCGTGACCGCCGTCATCGCGTCGGCCATCGAGGACGCCGAGGGCTTCACGATCCGCTCGATGCCGATCAGCCCCACCGAGCTGTGGGACCTGCGCAACCGCCACCGCCAGACCAGCACGACGAGCACCACGACCGAGGAGCAGGCATGAAGATCTCCGGAACCGCGACGATGGCGGCCTCCCCCGAGCAGGTGTGGCAGGCGGTCCACGATCCCGGCGTCCTCGCTCGCAGCATCCCCGGCTGCCGGTCGCTGACCGAGCTCTCCCCCGGTCGCTACGCGATGACGGTCATGGCCGGGGTCGCTGCGATCAAGGGTTCCTACGACGGGGAGGTGGCCATTACTGACGTCACCGAGCCCGACCGGTTCACGATGAAGGCCGACGGAGCGGGGGCCCCCGGCACCATCTCGACGACCGTCGACGTCAACCTCGCCGGGGCCGACGGCGGAGGCACGGCCATCACCTATGAGGCGGACGCCCTCGTCGGCGGACCCATCGGAGGGGTCGGCCAGCGCATGTTGGCCGGGGTCGCGCGCAAGATGGCCGGCCAGATGTTCACGGCGCTCGATGCCGACATCGCCGGCGAGCGCCCGGCGGAGGAGTCACCCGCGGGAAGCGCGGCAGGTGCCGCGGTCGCGGAGACGGGCGGACGGCATACGACGACGTATGCCGGCTCCACGGGCTCGCCGGGGGTGGGAGGATCGAGCAGGGACTTCGGCTCCGGAGTCCTCGTCGGCGGGGCCGTCGCCCTCGTCGGTGTGGTGCTGGGCTGGGCGATCGGAGGACGACGCTGATGCGTGCTTTCACTGCCGCTGCGATCCAGGTGGCCCCCGTGCGCGGCTCCCTGACGCCACAGGTCATCGAGGCCAACATCGCGCGCTGCGTCGACTTCGTGCGCCGCTGCGTGACCGAGACCGGCGCCGAGCTGGTCGTGCTGCCCGAGTCCGCGACGACCGGCTTCACCCCCGACTGCTCGGTCGAGATGCTGTGGGACCTCGTCAGCGAGCTGCCGGGCGCCATGACCGAGCCCTTCCAGGCCGTGGCCCGCGAGCTCGGGATCGTCCTGTGCGTCGGCACCTACGAGCGCGGACCGCAGCGAGGCGTCATCTACAACGCGTCCGTCCTCATCGACACCGACGGCACCCTGCTCGGGGTCTATCGCAAGACGCACCCGTTCTGCACCGAGGCGGTCTCGGGTGGCGGCTGGGTCACGCCCGGTGACACGGTCACGGTGTGCGACACCGCACTCGGGCGCATCGGCATGATCATCTGCTTCGACGGTGACTACCCCGAGCTTCTCCCGGATCCAGGCCGTGCAGGGGGCCGAGGTCATCTGCCGCCCGTCGGCGCTGCTGCGCTCCGCCGACATCTGGGAGCTCACCTCCCGGGCGCGCGCCTATGACAACCACGTCTTCCTCATCGGCGCCAACGCGACCGGCATCGACCCAGCGGGCGTCATCTACTTCGGCAACAGCCACATCGTCACGCCCAACGCCACCATCGTCGCCAAGGCGGCCTCGCACGAGGGCTGGGTCTCGGCGCACCTCGACCCCAAGACGGCGCTCGCCTCGCTCACGCCCGGGTCCAACATCTCCCAGAACTTCGACCACCTACGTGACCGCAACCTCGACCTCATCCGGGGTCATCGCGAGGAGCTCGAGTCACCGGCCAAGACCTCGTTCCCCCACGGTGGACCGCGGCCGGACCACAAGCCCGAGGGCGACTGACGACGTCTAGCGTGCGCGCCTGCGGCTTAGTGCGGCCACGGCCCAGGGGACCGCAACGGCGACAACGGTCGTGAGGCAGCCCAGTGGGATGGGGAGGCAACAACCACCGCACGACACCCTCGTGCCGTTCCTCGTCGTGGTGGAGTAGTGCGGGATGGGTCCGAGGCGGAAGCCGCCCCGTGGTGCCTGCGTCATGTTCTGTCCTTCAGAGGCTGGGGTGCGAGCAGTGGCCCGCGGGAGGCCGGGCGGTCAACGACTGACAGCCGTGACCAAGGGCGCGGTTGTCAGGCGTCGTGGTCGTCGCCGTGGGCGCGCGACCCCGACTTGGCCAGTCCACGGGCCACCATGTAGCCGATGGTGAGGAACGTGATGTAGCGAAGTGCCTGCTCGGCGCTGAACGGGTCGGCGGTGTTGTCACCGTCGTCGTTGACGACGAGCGCGGTGACCAGGACGGCAAGCACGGTCACGACGTACGCGATCAGCTCGGTGGTCTTGCGTGCCGGGCGCGTCTCGGTCGTCAGGCGGCGAGCGCCGCGCGCCTTGTTGTCGTTGTTGTTGTTGGCCATGAGGGAACTCCTATTGCCCCCGACAGATCGGAGGTATGAGATCGGATCCCGCGCGATGGCCCTCTGTTAGACACTCAAACCCCTCAGAGGAGGGGGCGGCGGCCAGCCCGCAGGCCGGCCGCGTCATGCGGTCCACACAGAGTGATGGAAGCGCTGCAGCGGTGTCAATTCACGCCTTGCTGTGACCGGGGCCTGCACGAGCTCAGCCGAGGGGCGACTGACGCGCGTCCCCGACGCAGGATGAGAAAGTCCTCACATCGGCCTCATCCTCGTGTCACGGAGCAGGCCGAGCGTGGGTGTCAACGCCGGGGACCAGCCCCGGTGCCACACATCGGAGGACGTCATGAAGCGCTTCACCACCACGATTCTCGGCACCGCCATCGCCCTGGGCGGCACCGTCGCCTTCGCCCCCGGAGCCTCCGCCGAGGAGCGCACCTGCCGCGGCTCCCTCGGGGCGGTCGCCCTCGACAACGTGCGCGTCCCCGCGGGAGCGACCTGCACCCTCACCGGCACCTCGCTCAAGGGCACGCTCAAGGTCGAGCGTGGCGCCACCCTGACGGCGACTCGGGTGCGGGTCAACGGCAACGTCCAGTCCGAGGGGCACCGGCTCGTCCGAGTGCTCGACTCGCGGGTCGGCGGCAGCATCCAGCTCAAGCAGGGCGGCGCTCTCGACCTGCGACGCAACATCGTCACCGGTGACATCCAGGCCTTCACGAACACCACCGGCACGAAGACGATCTACACGAACCGGGTCGGCGGCAACCTCCAGTGCAAGGAGAACGTGCCCGCACCGGTCGGCAGCGGCAACATCGTCCAGGGCAGCAAGGAGGACCAGTGCCGCCGTCTCTGACGCGTCACTGAGGCCCCGCCCGCCGTCGAGTCGGGCGGTACGGGTGCCCTGGCGGCACGGGCAGCACGCGCGGGATCCCCTGCACTCCCCTCGCGCGCTGTCCGGTGCCGCCTCTGGTCAGGCGCGAAGCCGATAACCCATGCCGCGCACCGTCTCGATCGCCTCGGCACCGATCTTGCGCCGCAGGTAGCGGACGTAGACATCGACGACGTTGGAGCCAGGGTCGAAGTCGTAGCCCCACACGTGGCTGAGCAGCTGCTCGCGGCTGAGCACGTGCCCGGGGTGCCGCAGGAACGTCTCGAGCAGCACGAACTCACGTGAGCTGAGATCCGTGACCTTCCCCTGAACTCTCACCTGACGAGAGCGCAGGTCGAGGCTGATGCCACCCGCGGTGATCTCGCTCGTCCCGGAGTCAGGCGTGGGAGTGGCCGCCCGCAGCCGGAGCCGGATCCGCGCAAGGAGCTCGCCGAACGAGAAGGGCTTGGGCATGTAGTCGTCCGCGCCACCCTCCAGCCCGGCGATCGTGTCGCTGGCGGAGTCACGGGCGGTGAGGATGATGACCGGCATGGCGCTTCCCGAGCTTCCGCAACCTGGCGAGGACCTCGAACCCGTCCATCCCCGGGAGGCCGATGTCGAGGACGAGCAGGTCGTAGCTCCCGTGCACGGCGAGGGCCAGCGCACTGGCGCCGTCCTCGGCGACCTCGGACGCCAGGCCGCTGGCGGCCAGGCCCTTGGCGATGAACGACGCGATGCGTGGTTCGTCCTCGGCGACGAGGATGCGGCTCATCGCGCACCGCCCCGGGCGCCGTCGAAGAGGGACCCGACGGAGTCGTATGCCGCCCGCTCACCCTCGCGTGCCGTCGTCACTGCGTCGTGGCCGGGCCCGTCGTCCTCGTCCTCGTCCTCGGCGAGGTCACCCAGGGGCAGCTCGATGATGAACTTCGCCCCACCGGCGGAGGTCGCCGACGTGACCCATGCCGTCCCCCGGTGGGCCGTGGCGATGGCGGTGACGATGGCGAGCCCGAGTCCCGTGCCCTCACTGCTCGCCGGGTCGGGGCCACCGGACTCCCACCGGTCGAAGATGCGGAGCCGGTCTGCGGGCGGGACGCCGGGACCGGTGTCGCGAACCCACAGCTGCACGCCCTGCGCACTCCTTCCCCACCCCATGGTGATGACGTCGCCGTCGCGGGTCACGGCCACGGCGTTGCTCGCGAGCTGCAGCAGTGCCTGGATCATCCGCTGCGGGTCGAGAACCGCGACGACCGACGGTGCGGCCTCGACCTGCCAGCTGCGGGGAGCCAGGCCCTCGGCCTTCTCGACCGTGCGCCGCACGAGGTCCCCGACATCGGTGGGCTCGGGGGTGAGGAAGTCCGGACGGCGGGCCTTGGCGAGCATGAGCATGTCCTCGACGAACCCGCCCATGCGGTCGAGCTCCTCCAGCGCGAGCGCCCGGGTGCCCGCGACCTCGTCGGGGTCCGACGAGTCCATGAGCTCGAGGTGTCCCCGGATGACCGTGATCGGGGTGCGGAGCTCGTGCCCCACGTCGTCGAGCATCCGGCGCTGGGCGCCCAGGGCGTCCTGGAGCCGGTCGAGCATCCCGTTGAACGTCCGGCCGAGCGCAGAGAGCTCGTCATCGCCCCGGACCTGGATCCGGCTCGACAGGTCCGAGTCGCTGATCCGTGCTGCGGTGTCGCGCAGCTCGTGGACCGGTCGCAGGATGCGGCCGGCGAGGCCCCAGGCGGCGAGCACGAGCGCGGTCCACGCGACCGCGGCAGCGACGGCATACGAGCGGATCGTGTCACCGAGCTCGGCCATCTCACGGTCGATGAAGTAGGCCGCGACGTAGTGGCTCGTCCGGCCCTCCATGGTGAACGGCAGCACGGCATACGTCACCGTGCCCGTGCTCTCGGACTCGAACTCTCCGAAGGCCGGCTCGGTATGACCGGTCACGGCCTCCCGGAACTGCGCGTCCCGTTGCAGGGTTCCGGTGCCGTCGACGGGGGTGAGGGTGACGTCGGGGAGGAACCCGAGGTGGATCTCGTGCTCGTCGGGGACGTTGCGCAGCATGGACACCTCGATGAGGCGGTCGGCCGTCGTGAACGGACGACCGGTCTCGGGGTCGATGCCGCCGCGGGCGAGCTCCCTGAACTCCGCGACCTCCTGCGCGAGCAGCCTCTCGACCCGGGCCTCGATGCGCTGCCGCTCGACGAAGAGCCCCACGGCTCCGGCGCCGAGCAGGCCCAGCAGGGACAGCAGAGCGACCGAGCCGACGATGCGCCGTCGCATCGAGGGGTCGCGCAGGCGCAGCGCCGGCAGACCCCGGCCGGGGGCCTCAGTCGTCATCGTCGGGCTCCTCCGCTCCGTCGTCGGAGTCGTCGGCCCCATCATCATCATCCCCGTCATCGTCGTCGGCCACAGGAGGCGGCGCCGGCACCCTGACGGGTGGGCGGGGCTGCACCCTCACGCTGCGAGTGGCCGGGGGCGCCGACTGGTCCCGCGGGCGGGCGGACGCCACGGGGGCCGGCGTCCGCTTCGGGACGGGCGTCGGCGTGGCAACCGGCGTCGGCGTGGCAACCGTCGTCGGCGTGGCGACCGGCGTCCGGGTCGCTGTCGGCGTGGGTGTCGGCGTGGGGCTCAGGGTCGTCAGGGGCGTCGGGACGCCGCCCCTGGGCGGTGCCCCGTTGCCGTCCAGGTCGAGCGAGGACCCCAGGTCGGGCAGGCGCTGGCCCGCGCCGGAGACGAGCACGACGGCGATGAGCGCAGCAGCGGCGCAGAGCGCCCAGGCTCCGACGAGCATTCTTCTTCCGGTCATGCCTCCATGGTCACAGCGAACCCGGCCCGTCTCGAGGGGATCGCGATGAGAGTCCTCTCATCCGCCATGAGAGCCCTCTCATCTGCTCGTCATCTGCGGCTCATCAGTGCGCCGCAGGCTGTTCGACAGATCGTCACCCACCAACGAAGGAGCAACCGTGAACACGGGCACCATCCTCATCGGCCTGGCCCTCGACCTCGTCGTCATCCTGACCCTGGTCTTCGCCATCTACCGGCCTCGGCACGCCAAGGCCGACCTCGCGCTGTCCTACATCGTGCTCAACCTCGGTGTCTTCGGAGCCGTGGCCCTCCTCGCCGGTTCCCAGTCCGGGCTGGCTCTCGGGATGGGCCTGTTCGGCATCCTGTCGATCATCCGGCTGCGCTCGACGGCGATCTCGCAGACGGAAGTCGCCTACTACTTCGTGGCGCTCGTCCTCGGCCTCGTGAACTCCCTCGGCGCTGCCCACCTGCCCCTGGCCATCACCATCAACCTGCTCCTCGTCGGGACGCTCGCCCTCCTCGACCGGGGAGCCAAGGCGATCTCGGCCGGCGCGACGCAGACGCGCCGCATCGTCCTCGACGTCATCCACGAGGACCCGGTCGCCCTGCGGGCCGACCTCACGGCACGGCTGCGGACCGAGCTGCGCGAGGTCACGGTCGAGGAGGTCGACTACGTCCGCGACGTCATGGTGCTCGTCGTCGAGGTCGACCGGCCCACCCCGACCGACTCCGACTCCCACTCCGGCTCCGACCCCCACTCCGACTCCGACTCCGACTCTAGGACCGGGACCGCGACCGGGAGTGAGAGCAAAGCCGGTCGCGCTGGTGCACTCGCGGCGGCGCGGTCATGAGCACCCGGTCCTCGGAGTCCGCCCTCCGCGCGGTCGGTCAGCTGCGCCCGATCGGTTTGGCCGAGCTCGAGGAGCGAGCCTCGCTGCAGGAGCGGGTCGACACGAAGTTCATCGTCCTGCCTGCTGTGCTCGACCGATTCCTCGACCATGTCGGCGACCAGGTCGACGTGCTCGATATTGACGGACGACGACAGTTCTCCTACGACTCCACGTACTTCGACTCCCCCGGGTGGCAGACGTACCGCGACCACGTGCAGGGTCGACGCCGACGCTTCAAGGCGAGGACCCGGACCTATGTGGACTCCTCATTGTGCATGTTCGAGGTCAAGCTCGAAGGCGCCCGCGGCGGGACGAGGAAGCTGCGGATCCCGCACCCGGGCGAGCTCGCCTCCACGCTCACGCCGAAGGCCCGGGCCCACCTGGACGACGTCCTCGCCGAGCAGGGCATCGCGGTCCCCGACGACCTCACGTCCGCCGCGTCCACGGCATACCGCCGCGTGACCCTGACCGGCGCCGACCGCCCGGTGCGCGTCACCATCGACACCGACCTGCTGTGCACCTCGCGCAGCGGCACCGTGCGCGGCCTGGGCGACCGGCTGCTGGTCGAGGTCAAGACCGAGTCCGAGCGTGACCCGGCCCTTGACGTGTTCAGGCGGATCGGCGTGCACCCGGTCTCGGTGAGCAAGTACTGCGTGGGAGTGGCCCTGCTCCACCCCGAGCTGCCCCGCGCGCCGTGGGCCCGGACCCTGAGGCGCCACTTCGCCGCCAGCGCCTAGCCGCGCCGGGGTTGGCGGGTTGTGGGCCGACCACGGCGATCCGTTGGCACAGATTGCCAACGAGACCGGACGGCATACCCCGCTTGAATCTCTGACATGGCTCAGCGACGCATCAGGATCGGCATCGACACCGGCGGAACGTTCACGGACGTCGTGGCGTTCGACGAGGACTCGGGTGAGCTCGTCACGACGAAGACGCCGAGCACCCCGAGCAACCCGGCGGACGGCTTCATCACCGGCATCGAGAAGGTCCTCGGCCTGATGGACGCGAGCGGCGACGACATCACCGCCGTGTGCCACGGGACGACGGTGGCGACCAACAAGCTTCCTCGAGGGCAAGGTCGAGCAGCTGGGGTTCATCACGACCGAGGGCTACGAGTTCATGCTCGAGATCGCCCGCCAGGCCGTGCCCGACGGCTACGGCAACTCCTACTTCTGGGTGAAGCCGCCGCGCATCGTCGCCGCCGACCACGTGCGGACGGTCGGCGGGCGGATGGACTTCGAGGGCAACGAGATCCGCCCCTTCGACGAGGAGGGCGCGACCGCCGCTGCCCGCTGGTTCAGGGAGCGCGGGATCACGACGATCGGGGTCTGCTTCCTGCACTCGTATGCCGCCGACGACCACGAGCTGCGCATGCGCGAGATCCTGCGCACCGAGCACCCCGAGGCGATCGTCTCGATCTCCAGCGAGGTGCTGCGCGAGTACCGCGAGTACGAGCGGTCCATGACGACGCTCGTCGACGCCGCGGTCAAGCCCAACGTCAGCCGCTACGTCACCAACATCCACAGCCGCCTCGAGGGCTTCACCGGTGGCTCGGGACGGGAGATCCCGTTCTACATCATGAAGTCCAACGGCGGTGTCCTCTCGGCCGACGAGGTCGTGCACCAGCCGATCACCACGACGATGTCCGGCCCGGCGGCCGGCGCCCTCGGAGCGGCGCTCATCGCCCAGAAGGCCGGCTTCGACAAGATCCTCACCTGTGACGGCGGTGGCACCTCGACCGACGTGTCCGTCGTCCTCGACGGGGAGCCCACGCTGACGACCGAGGGCACCGTCGGCGCCTACCCGAGCAAGATCCCGATGATCGACGTCGTGACCGTCGGCGCCGGCGGCGGCTCCATCGCCTGGGTCTCACCGGAGGGGGCGCTCAAGGTGGGGCCTCACTCGGCGGGTGCCGACCCAGGTCCGCTCTGCTACGGCAAGGGCGGGACAAGCCCCACGATCACCGACGCCCACGTCACCCTCGGACGCATCCCCCCGCACCTGCTCGGTGGCGAGATCCCGCTCGACGTCGAGGCCGCCCGGACCGGCATCGAGGCCCTCGCCGAGCAGCTCGGCCTCGACTACGAGCGCTGTGCCACAGGCATCCTCGAGATCTCGGCGTGGAACCAGGCCAACGCCCTCCGGCAGGTGTCGGTCAAGCGCGGCCTCGACGTGCGCGACTTCATGCTCACGACCTTCGGCGGGTCCGGGTCGCTCCTCGCCTGCCTCCTCGTCGACATCCTCGACCTCGCCGGCGTCGTTGTCCCACCCAACCCCGGCAACGTCAGCGCCTTCGGGTTGCTCACCGTCGACGTCAAGAACGACTACGTGCAGACGCAGGTCGCCAAGCAGGCCGCGCTCGACCATGCCGCGATCGAGAAGACGTTCGTGTCGCTCACCGAGCGTGCTGCCGCAGCCCTCGCCAAGGAGGGGTTCGCCTCGGCTGAGCACCAGTTCACCCGCACCGTCGACCTGCGCTACTTCGGCCAGGCCTACGAGGTGCGCGTCGTGGCGCCCGCTGACGCGGACGTCGACGATGCGTATGCCGCGAAGGTCGCCGAGGCGTTCCACGACGAGCACCGCCAGCTCTACGGCTACGACTTCCGTGGCGACCCCACCCAGCAGGTCGAGTGGGTCAACCTTCGGGTGACCGGCGTCGGCCCCATCACCCGACCCGAGCTGCGCGAGATCGCCTCCGCCGAGGGCGGATCCGACGGCTCGGTCGAGGACCGGGCGCGCCGATCAACACGCCAG
The DNA here is from genome assembly GCF_979258975.1 of Knoellia sp. AC549. Classification (NCBI taxonomy): domain Bacteria; kingdom Bacillati; phylum Actinomycetota; class Actinomycetes; order Micrococcales; family Intrasporangiaceae; genus Knoellia; species Knoellia sp. AC549. The sequence continues at coordinate 2,654,569 of NZ_OZ409890.1, read as the reverse complement.
GTGTGCTTCGACGCGGACGACGGCTATGTCGAGACCGGCGTCTGGTGGCGCCCCGACCTGATGGCGGGTGACTCGGTCGCGGGTCCGGCGATCATCGAGGAGTTCGGCTCGACCGTCCCGGTCCACCCCGGCTTCGTCGTCAGGGTCGACTCCTTCGGCAACCTCGTCATCACCAGGACCGCAGCAACGGAGGACGTGCGATGAACACGGCTGGACTGCCCACGGCATACGAGCACGGGAAGCGCCTCACCGCACCCGGGAGCACCGTCGACCCCATCCTCGTCGAGATCGTCCAGGGCACCCTGGCCAGCGTCGAGATGGAGGTCGAGACCGCGATCGCGCGGACCAGCCGGAGCCCCATGATCCGCGACGCGCACGACTTCCGGGCGGGCATCCACGACCGCCAGCTGCGCAAGCTCACCGGCCGCTCCTACAGCGCACTCGTCCACCCGATCGTCCGCGACTTCCCTCTCGAGGAGATGGCCGAGGGCGACGTCTTCTTCCACAACGACGTCTACGAGTCCGAGGGTGGCATCGGCCACCTGCCCGACCTCTGCGTCACCGTCCCGGTCTTCCATGACGGGGCCGTGGTCGCGTTCGTCCAGGCCTTCGGTCACCACGACGACATCGGCGGCGCCGTGCCCGGCTCGATGCCGAGCAACGCGACGAGCGTCCACGAGGAGGGTCTCTCGGTTCCCCCGATCAAGCTGTGGGACAGGGGCGTTCCCAACAAGGCGGCCCTGCGGATCATGACCCGCAACTCACGCATGCCCGACAGCCTCGCTGCCGACCTCGACGCCGAGTGCTCGGCCTGCCTCATGGGCGCCCGGCGCCTCTCCGACCTCTTCGCGCGCTACGGCCGCGACGACATCGAGACGGCCTTCGACGCCATCCTCGACAGCACGACCGAGACCTACCGTCGCGAGATCCTCAGCAAGATCCCCGAGGGGACCTACGTCTGGGAGGACTACGCCGAGCACGACGGTGTCGACGAGCCACGGCTGCACACCCAGCGGATCACCCTCACCAAGGTCGACGACGCACCGGCCGACCCGGAGACCAACTTCAAGGGCGGCGCGCGCCTCATCGTCGACTTCAGCGGCACGGCGCCCCAGGCCAAGGGACCGATCAACCACTGCGGCGACTACGTGGGCGGCAACTTCCTCAAGAAGTGGCTCGCCCCGATCCTGCGCAACCTCGCCGACACCCCCGAGCGGATGGCCGAGCTCGACGTCAACGAGGGCATCGTGCCGCTCATCGAGATGCGCTTCCCCGAGAAGGGCACCCTCCTCACCCCCATCTACCCGGCGCCGACCAACGCCCGCACCTTCGTCATCCTCCGGCTGCTCGGCGTTCTCGCCGGTGTCGTCGCCAAGGCGGTCGACGGCCAGATGCCGGCGGACCAGGAGACGATCCGCTACACCGGCGTTTACGGCAAGGACCGCGACGGCAACGACTACCTCATGCGCGAGGTCCTCGGCGGCGGCTCGGGCGGGCGCTACTACGCCGACGGTGAGGACACCATCCATGTCGTCCCCGACTCCCGCAACCTGCCGACCGAGTTCACCGAGTCCCGCTTCCCGTTCATCGTCGAGCGTCTCGGGCTCGCGGTGGACTCCGGTGGCGCCGGCCGCTATCGGGGCGGCCTGGGCTACGAGAAGCACATCCGGATGCTCCGCGACGGACACTTCATGTCGATCGCCGACCGCTCGATCCTCGCCTGCTGGGGAGTCAAGGGCGGCAAGGCGGGTATGCCGTTCAGTGTCGTCATCGACCCCGGCGGTCCCGACGAGCGAGAGGTCGACGCCCTCGCCGACGCCGAGCCGATCAAGGCCGGTCAGGTGGTCCGCATCCGCACCACGGGTGGTGGCGGCTGGGGCGACCCGCTCGAACGTCCCCTCGACGAGGTCGAACGCGACCTGGTCTGGGGCAAGGTGTCCCTGGAAGGTGCGCGGACGGCATACGGCGTCGTGGCCTCCGGCGGCAAGGACGACGTGAGCGTCGACGTCGAGGCGAGCGAGGAGCTGCGCGCCCGTCTGCGTGAGGAGCGGGACGACGAGCCCTTCTTCGACCGCGGCCCCGGCTATGCCCAGCTCGCCGCGGGCGCCACTGCCAGCGAGTACGACTGGATGTGAGCGAGGTCCTCGTCCTCGGCGCGGCCGGGAAGACCGGCCGCGCCATCACGCGGGCTCTCGTCGACCGCGGCGTCGCCGTGCGGGCAGCCGTCCGTCCCGGGTCCTTCTCCTCGCCGTATGCCGGTGCGAACGTCCGGGCGGTCCCGCTCGACCTCGAGACCGGCGAGGGTCTGGCCGCGGCCATGGCGGGGGTGTCCGCCGTCTACCACCTCGCCCCCAACGTGCACCCCGATGAGGTGGGGATGGCACGCCGGGTGGCTGATGCGGCTGTGGCAGAGGGGGTTTCGCGGTTCGTCTTCCACTCCGTCCTCCACCCCGACGACGCGTCGATGCCGCACCACCTCCGCAAGGCCGAGGCGGAGCAGGTGATCCGGACGCGTGTGGGGTCGGCCACGATCCTGCGCCCGGCGGCCTACCTGCAGAACCTGGGCCAGGCGGCGCTCGCAGGACGCATCGAGGTGCCCCACTCGCTGGACGCACCCTTCACCAACGTCGACCTCGATGACGTCGCCGAGGTCGCGGCCCGGGTGCTGACCGACGACGGTCACGCCGGCGCCACCCATGACCTCGCCGGCCCTGAGCGGCTGTCCGTGCGAGAGATGGCGACGGTCGCCACCGACATCCTCGGGCACCCCGTAGAGGCGGCCGCCATCCCGCTGGACGACTGGCTGGTCGGTCCCGGCGCGAGGCTGCCGGAACAGGCTCGCGCCGATCTCGCTGCGATGTTCCGCAGCTACGACCGCGCTGGGCTCGTCGGCGACCCCAGTGCCCTGCGCGGGCTCCTTGCGCGCGAACCCCGGACCTGGCGCGACGTCCTGAGCTGAGGGCTGACGGCCCGCTGCCGCCGCTGCGTGCGCTATCTTGTGTCGCATGGTACCCAGCGACGACGCCATCCTGACGCACCTGCGTCGTGGTGCCCTGGAGTACTGCGTCCTCGCGATGCTTCGGGAGCAGCAGCTCTACGGCCTCGACATCGCCCGACGCCTCACCGCCGACGGGATCCTCATGTCGGGCGAGGGCACGCTCTATCCGCTGCTCGCCCGTCTGCGCAAGGCCGGGCTCGTCGACACCCAGTGGCAGGAGTCGGTCGAGGGGCCACCCCGCCGCTACTACTCGCTCACCGCCGAAGGGCGCGCGGCCCTCGACGCCTTCACCCGCACCTGGAAACCGTTCCGGGACGCGGTCGACACCGCCATCCAAGGGGGCACGTCATGACGTCAGCACTCAGCCACCCGCTCGTCCTTGCCTATCTGCGCGACCTCGAGATGCTGCTCCACGGGGTCGAGCCCGGCGAGCGGGCCGAGGTCCTCGGTGGGGTGCGCGAGCACCTCGATGCCTCTCTGACGCCGGGCGCCTCCGACGAGGAGGTGCGTGCCGTGCTGGCCGAGCTGGGATCACCTCACTCAGTCGCCGATGAGGCGTATGCCGGCCGGCCGGCTCCCGCGTCGGCTCCACCCTTGCCGTCCCGGCCCAACCCTTGGCCCGCCCACATCGCGAACGTCATCAACGGACTCAGTCTGGTGCTGCTGACCCTCCTCAGCCTTCTGAGAGGGGTGGGTTCGGGAGCCATGGCGCCACATTGGGTCGAATGGTTCTTCTTGGGCACAACGTTCGCGATCCCCTGGGTCCTCCTCGTCGTGCTGACCTCCTTCACGGACGCCTGGGGTTCGGGCGACAAGCTCCGCTCGATCCTGCTCTACCCCACGACCCTCGTGACGCTCGCCCTGTCGACCTGGGTCGTCGGTCTCGCGCAGATCGACGTCCTGGGGCTCGTGGCAGCACTGCTCGTCCTCGCCGGGGCAACGTCGGTCCTCGTCGGCCTGGTCCGCACCACCCGCGCCTGAGCCTTTGGCAGAAGGTGACACCGTGTGACGTCCGTCTTGCCATCACCTCACCGATCCTCTGACCCGTCCGGCTCCCTAGGCTCGATCCCATGACCGGACCCCTGCAGGACATCACCGTCGTCGACCTCTCGCGCGCCCTCGCCGGGCCGCACGCCGCGATGATGTTGGGGGACATGGGCGCTCGCGTCATCAAGGTCGAGACCCCCGGCACCGGCGACGACACCCGCGGGTGGGGACCTCCCTTCGTGGGCCCGGAGGACGACCCGATCTCGACCTACTTCCTCGCAGCCAACCGCAACAAGGAGTCGATCACCCTCGACCTCAAGTCCGACGACGGCCGCGACGTCCTCACCAGGCTCGTCCAGCGCTCGGACGTCCTCATCGAGAACTTCCGCCCCGGCGTCCTCGACCGCCTCGGCTTCACCGTCGAGCGGCTGCACCTGCTCAACCCCCGCCTCGTCGTCCTGGCGATCAGCGGGTTCGGCCACGACGGACCGCAGGGTGGACGCGCCGGCTACGACCAGATCGCCCAGGGTGAGGCTGGGCTCATGTCGGTCACGGGCCCCAGCCCCGATGAGCCCACCCGCATCGGCGTCCCCATCGGCGACCTCCTCGCCGGCATGTACGGCGCCTATGGCGTCGTCTCCGCCCTCCACGAGCGCAACACGACCGGCAAGGGTCGGGTCGTCCGCACGAGCCTGCTCGCAGCGGTGGTGGGTGCGCACGCCTTCCAGGGCACGGCATACACCGTGGCCGGACAGGTCGGCCACGCGCAGGGCAACCACCACCCGGCGCTCTCGCCCTATGGCCTCTTCCACTGCGAGGACGGTGATGTGCAGGTCGCGTGCGGATCCGAGTCCCTCTGGGTCAAGCTCGCCGAGGGTTTCGACATCGACCCGCAGCAGCCAGGACTGGGCACGAACCGTGAGCGCGTCGCCCACCCGGACCTCGTCCGCTCGACGCTCAACTCGGCCTTCGCCACCTGGCGGCTCGACGACCTCCTCCCCCGCCTCGCCGAGCTTGGCATCCCCTCCGGGGAGGTGCGCACGATCGACCGCGTCTACGACTGGGACCAGACCCGCTCGCAGGGGCTCGTCCTCGACGTCGACCACCCGGTGCTCGGCTCCATCGAGATCCCCGGGCCACCGATCCGCTTCGACGACAACGCCTTCGCGGGCGGCCGCGAGACCCACCTTGCTCCGCCGACCCTCGGCCAGCACAACGACAGCGTGCGGGCCTGGCTCGCCGAGGAGGACAGGGCGTGAGCGCCCGGCCCTCACGCCCCACCTCGAGTGAGCTCATCGCCGCCGTCCTCGACGACGGCGCCTGGCAGTCCTGGGACGAGGCCCCCATCGCGGTCGCCGAACCCGACAGCCCGTATGCCGCCGAGCTCACCGCCGCTGCCGAGAAGGCCGGCACCGACGAGTCGATCGTCACCGGCGAGGGGCGCATCGGCGGTCACCGGGTCGCGGTCATCGCCGGGGAGTTCAGGTTCCTCGCGGGCAGCATCGGCGTCGCTGCCGCGGAGCGCATCGTCCTCGCCTTCGAGCGGGCCACCCGCGAGCGCCTTCCTCTCTTCGCCGCGCCGGCCTCGGGCGGCACCCGCATGCAGGAGGGCACGCCCGCCTTCGTGACGATGGTCAAGATCTCGGCGGCCGTCGCGGCATACAAGCGTGAGCACCTGCCCTACATCACCTATCTCCGCCATCCCACGACCGGCGGTGTCTTCGCGTCGTGGGGATCGCTCGGTCACGTCACCGTGGGTGAGCCCGGCGCGACGATCGGCTTCCTCGGGGCCCGCGTCTACGAGGCCCTCTACGGCCAGCCGTTCCCGGAGGACGTCCAAACGGCCGAGAACCTCTTCGCCCACGGCCTCCTCGACGCCGTCCTCCCCGTCGAGCTGCTCACCGCCACGGCAGCCCGCTTCCTCGACCTCGTCCTCGCACCGCACGACACGACGCCGGCGCCCGAGGTCCCGCGCGAGCCGCTACCGGATATCCCCGCATGGGACTCCATCCTGTTGTCCCGCAGGCCTTCTCGTCCCGGAGTGCGCGCGCTGCTCAAGCTCGGAGCCACCGACGTGCTGCCACTCTTCGGCACCGGCGCCGGCGAGTGGGACCGGTCGCTCTTCCTCGCGCTCGCCCGCTTCAAGGGCACCCCCTGCGTCGTCCTGGGCCAGGACCGTCGGGGCGAGCAGACGCAGGCGCCCCTCGGGCCGTCGGGCCTGCGCGTGGCCCGCCGTGGGATGAAGCTCGCCACCGAGCTCGACCTCCCTCTCGTGAGCATCATCGACACGGCCGGCGCCGCGCTCTCCAAGGAGGCCGAGGAGGGCGGCATGGCCGGCGAGATCGCCCGGTGCCTCGCCGAGCTCGTCGTCCTCGAGGTCCCCACCGTCTGCGTCCTGCTCGGTCAGGGCACCGGCGGCGGCGCACTCGCTCTCATGCCCGCCGACCGCGTCATCAGCGCGCAGCACTCGTGGCTGTCCCCCCTGCCGCCGGAGGGTGCCTCGGCGATCCTCCACCGCACACCTGACCGCGCGCCCGAGCTCGCCACGACACAGCGAGTGCGCTCCGTCGACCTCCTCGAGGACGGCATCATCGACCGCATCGTGGCCGAGCACCCCGATGCCTCCCAGGAGCCCGAGGCCTTCTGTCAGCGGATGGGACTGGCCATCCGGCACGAGCTGGCCGAGCTGTCGGAGGTCGAACCCACCCAGCGCCTCATCGACCGGCACACGCGATACCGCCGGCTCGGGCGCGGCAGCGGTCCTACGATGGAACGTGGCCTCTGACCCGCCGGTCCCCCGGCAGGAAGTCCGCTTCTGTCGCTCCAGCGACGGGGTGCAGATCGCCTATGCCATCCACGGCTCAGGCCCGCCCCTCGTCGTCGACTCCTGCTGGTTGAGCCACCTCCAGTACGACTGGGTCTCCCCCGTGTGGCGCCACTACCTCGTGGAGTGGGGTCGCTCCCACACCGTCATCCGTTTCGACGAGCGCGGCCACGGACTCTCCGACCGCGGGGTCGAGGACCACGGTCCGGCGGTGCGCCTTGCCGACCTCGAAGCCGTCGTCGACGACGTCGGCCTCGCCCGCTTCGACCTCTTGGCCATGGCGCAGGGTGGCCCGATCGCCATCGCGTATGCCGCCCGCCACCCGCAGCGGGTTTCGCGCCTCGCCTTCTACGGCAGCTACTCGGGCCAGCAGTCGAAGGACCCGGACGAGCAGGAGATGGACGACACCCTCGACGCCCTCATCAAGGTCGGGTGGGCCCGTCCGGACTCGGCCTTCCGCCGGGTCTTCACCTCGATGATGATCCCCGGGGCGACCGAGGAGCAGCACGTCTGGCTCGATGAGCTGCAACGCAACGCCACGTCCGCCGACACGGCCCGGACCTCGCGCCGCCAGCGACTGGCCACCGACGCCTCACACCTGCTCGGCCAGCTCACGGTCCCCACGCTCGTCCTGCACTCACGGGGCGACCGGCTCAACGACTTCTCCGAGGCCCGCTACCTCGCGAGTCACATCGCCGGAGCCCGGCTCGTGGCCCTCGAGAGCGAGAACCACATCGTCCTCGAGGACGAACCTGCCTGGGACACGTTCACCCGAGAAGCTGCGGGCCTTCCTCGACGAACCCGTCACTGAACAGCCGCAAGCCGCCACCGACCTCGTTGCCCTGTCCGTCCGCGAGCGCGAGATCCTCGGCCTCGCCGCCCGTGGACTCGACAACGAGGAGATCGCGGCCGACCTCGTGCTGAGCGTCCGCACCGTCGAGCGTCACCTCAGCAACGTCTACGCCAAGCTCGACCTGCACGGGAAGTCGGCCCGCACGGCCGCGGTCGCACGTCTGCTCACCCCCCGCTGACCGGCTCGAACGGCTACGCGTATGCCGCCAGCTCCCCTCTCGCGGCCCGTCACCGTTGCGTGCACGCACCGATGCGCCGCGCGCCGCCGCGTTCCTAGGTTGAGGGCACCAACCACCTCCCGACGGAAGGCCCTGCCATGAGCACCACCGCCCCACCCGGAGCCACACCGGCCACCGACGACGCCGCTCTCAAGGCGAAGCACCGCGCCATGTGGGCGCTCGGCAACTACCCGGCCGTCGCCTCCGAGATCATCGCCTCGCTCGGACCCGTCCTCGTCGCGGCAGCGGAAGTCGGTGCAGGACAGCGCATCCATGACGTCGCGGCCGGCTCCGGCAACGTCGCCATCCCGGCCGCGCGCACCGGCGCCGACGTCGTCGCGACCGACCTCACGCCCGAGCTCCTCGACGAGGGTCGACGCCTGGCCGAGGCCGAGGGGCTCACCATCAAGTGGGTCGTCGCCGACGCCGAGAACCTGCCCTGCGACGATGGCGAGTTCGACACCGTCCTCTCCTGCGTCGGTGTGATGTTCGCGCCGCACCACCAGCCGGTCGCCGACCAGCTCGTCCGGGTCTGCCGTCCCGGCGGCACGATCGCCCTCCTCAGCTGGACGCCCGAAGGCTTCATCGGGCAGATGTTCGCGACGATGAAGCCCTACGCGCCGCCGCCCCCTCCCGGTGCTCAGCCGCCCCCGCTCTGGGGTCATGTCGACCACCTCCAGGAGCTGTTCGGCGACCGGGTCACGATCACGAAGGCAGTCCAGCAGGACCTCGTCGTCGACCAGTTCCCCACGCCACAGCACTTCGTCGACTTCTTCAAGACGAACTACGGCCCGACGATCGCGGTCTACCGGTTCATCGCCGACGACCCCGACCGCGTCGCAGCCCTCGACGCCGACCTGCTCGCGCTGGCGGAGCGCTTCGACCGTGGCACGGACGGCACCGTCCTCGACTGGGAGTACCTCCTGCTCACCGCAACCCGCACCTGACCCACACCTGACAAACGGGGCGCTCCCGCCTGTCAGGTGATGCCAACGCCGGAGGCGAGCCCCCTCCCTAGGCTCGCCGCAGCGGCATACCGACGGGGTATGCCGTCCGGTCCCGGAAGGTGAGGCACGTGCGAGTTCTCGTGGCACTCGGCGGCAACGCCATGACCTCGCCAGAGGGATCGGCGGCGCCGGGCGACCAGGTGCGCGCCATCACCGAGGCGATGGAGCACGTCGCCGAGCTCGTCGCCGCCGGCCACGACGTCGTCCTCACCCACGGCAACGGCCCCCAGGTGGGCAACCTCCTCGTCAAGAACGAGGTCGCCGCGGCTGTCGTGCCGCCGGTTCCGCTGGACTGGTGCGGCGCGCAGACCCAAGGGACCATCGGGTTCACGATGCTCGACGCGCTCGAGCCGGCGCTGGCCCGTCTCGGGGTGGTCCGGCCGGTGGCGGCCCTGGTGACCCGGACCCTCGTCGACGCCGACGACCCACACTTCCGCGAGCCCACCAAGCCGATCGGTCGCTACCTGCCCGCTGACGAGGCGCGACAGATGATCGACCACGGTCAGCGCTGGGAGGACCGTGGCGACAAGGGCTGGCGCCGGGTCGTCGCCTCCCCCGAGCCGCGCGAGGTCCTCGACCTGCCCGCGATCCGCGCCCTCGTCGACGCCGGCCAGGTCGTCATCGCGGCCGGGGGCGGCGGCATCCCCGTCGTGCGTGAGGCCGACGGCTCACTGCGGGGGGTCGAAGCAGTCATCGACAAGGACCTCACGGCCGCCCTGCTTGCCCACGCCCTCGCCTGCGACATCCTCATCATCGCCACCGACGTCGACCACGCGATGGTCGACTACGGCACCCCTGACGAGCGCCCGCTCGAGTTCACCTCGCTTGCCCAGATGCAGGCGTATGCCGCCGCGGGCCAGTTCACCTCCGGGTCGATGGGACCCAAGGTGGACGCCGCCATGCGCTTCGCCGAGTCCGGGGGCCGCAGCATCATCACCTCGCTCGCCCACATCACCGATGCCGTCGAGCGCGAGTTCGGCACCATCATCGACACCAGCCCCGAAGAGTGACTCCTCCACAGAAAGGTCCAGTCGTGCCAGAAGCCATCGAGGTCCGCAAGGTCCCTCTCCACAGCGTCTCCGACGCCTCCGAGCTCGCCAAGCTCATCGACGACGGGGTGATGGAGGCCAGCCGCGTCATCGCCATCATCGGCAAGACCGAGGGCAACGGTGGGGTCAACGACTACACCCGCATCATCGCCGACCGGGCGTTCCGTGAGGTGCTCGTCGAGAAGGGGGCACCCGCCGACCAGGTCAAGCAGGTCCCCATCGTCTGGTCGGGCGGGACCGACGGCATCATCAGCCCGCACGCCACGATCTTCGCGACCGTCCCGGCCGAGAAGGCCGAGCAGTCGGATGAGCCGCGCCTCACGGTCGGGTTTGCGATGAGCGAGGCGATCCTGCCCGAGGAGATCGGCTACGTCGGCATGGTGACCAAGGTCGCCGACGCCGTGAAGGTCGCCATGGAGCGCGCCGGCATCACTGACCCCGCCGACGTGCACTACGTGCAGACCAAGACGCCGCTGCTCACGATCCACACCATCCGCGACGCGAAGTCGCGCGGCCAGAAGGTGTGGACCGAGCACACCCACGAGTCGATGGACCTCTCCAACGGCACGACCGGCCTCGGCATCGCCGTCGCGCTCGGCGAGATCGAGATGCCGACCGACGAGGACGTCATGCACAACCGCTCGCTCTTCTCCGCGGTGGCGTCCTGCTCCTCCGGGGTCGAGCTGGACCAGGCGCAGGTCGTCGTCGTCGGCAACACCCGTGGGGTCGGCGGCCGCTATCGGATCGGCCACTCGGTCATGCGCGACGCCCTCGACGCCGACGGCATCTGGGAGGCCATCAAGGACGCCGGCCTCGAGCTCCCCGACCGCCCGCACACCAGCGACATCGAGGGTCGGCTCGTCAACGTCTTCCTCAAGTGCGAGGTGAGCCAGGACGGTCAGGTCCGCGGTCGCCGCAACGCCATGCTCGACGACTCCGACGTCCACTGGCACCGCCAGATCAAGGCGACCGTCGGTGGCGTCACCGCGTCCGTGACCGGTGACCCGGCCGTCTTCGTGTCGGTCTCCGCAGCCCACCAGGGCCCCGACGGTGGTGGCCCCGTGGCCGCGATCGTCGACCTCGGCGAAGGTGACCCGACCGGCTACGCCGCACCCGGAGCCCCCGCCAGCTGACCCCGCCCTTGCCGGCTCCAACCTCGACGTGTTGCGCAGGAGCCACCTCTGAGAGCCCGAAATGGGCCTCCGGAGGTGGCTCCTGCGCAACAGGTGGTGGGCGATCTCGGTCAGAGAGGGCCGTTCCACTGGCCGAGCTGGGTCACGGAAGCGTCGGCGTTGGCCTGGTCCGCGCCTCCTGCCTGCTTGTAGCCCCTGTCGTGGCCGAACCTGCGGTCATAGAGCCACGCGCCGATGAGAACGACGACGAGCACGATCCCCGTGATGGTCCAGAACATGTCCCCTGCCCCTCCCCACCGGCGCGAGCGTCCGGGGTTGCTGCCCAGTGTGGCACTACGCATGCAACCGCGGAAGGAGGTCGTGCCGGTGGGTTATCGTCCGGGCATGATTCGCACCCTCAGCCGTCGTCCGTCCACTCTTGCCGCCCTCGCCCTCGTCGCCACGACCACGTGCGTCGCAGTGCCGGTCATGACCGCCAGCACGGCCTCAGCAGCGGTGACCTGCGACGTCTGGCGTTCCAGCGGCGCCGGGCTCACCGGCTTCGCGCGCTGCACCTACGCCGACGGGTACCCGAAGTTCCAGGTCAAGGTGCGCTGCAGCAACGGCAGCCTCGTCTACGGGCCCGTCGTGCGCCTGGGTTCGACCACCTGGGCGACCTGCTCCTCGAGCCAGGGCGGAGTCTCCTCCATCGCCGTGGTCGGCAAGTACTGACCGGTGAGCGTCGAGATCGGGTGACACGCACGGGATCGGCAGCCGTCGCCCGCGTGTCGCCCGATCTCGACGGCACAGACCACCTCAGTGGGCGAAGTGCCGGGTCCCGGTGAAGTACATCGTCACGCCGGCCGCCTGGGCCGCCTCGACGACCTCGCCGTCGCGCATCGACCCGCCCGGGGCGACGACGGCCCGCACACCGGCGTCGAGCAGGACCTGCAGTCCGTCGGCGAACGGGAAGAACGCGTCCGAGGCCGCCACTGCACCGCGCGCCCGGTCCTGGCTGTCGGAGTTCGCCCGCAACACGGCGAGGTGGCACGAGTCGACGCGGTTGACCTGACCCATCCCGATGCCGACCGAGGCACCGCCGGAGGCGAGCAGGATGGCGTTGGACTTCACGGCGCGCACCGAGCGCCACGCGAACTGCAGGTCGGCCAGGGTCGCGTCGTCGGCCGGGTCGCCGGACACGAGGCGCCAGTTCACGGCGTCGTCCCCACCGGTCACGGCGCCGTCGTCTCCGGTGACCACGGCCTGCACGGTGTCCCGGTGCTGCATGAGCAGCCCACCACTGATCGGCCGGATCTCGGCTCCACCGCGCGACGGCGCCGCAGCCTCCAGCAGCCGGATGTTCTTCTTCGCGGTCAGCACCTCGAGCGCATCGGCGTCGAACGCAGGCGCCACGACGACCTCGGTGAAGATGTCGGCCACGGTGCGGGCCATCTCGACGGTGACCGGACGGTTGGTCGCGATGATCCCCCCGAACGCGGACACGGGGTCGCAGGCGTGAGCCTTGGCGTGCGCCTCCGCCACGTCCGAGCCCACCGCGATGCCGCAGGGGTTCGCGTGCTTGATGATCGCGACGGTCGGCTGGTCGCCGTGGTCGTGGGCCGCACGGACGGCAGCATCCGCATCGACGTAGTTGTTGTAGGACATCTCCTTGCCGTGCAGCTGCTTCGCCTGCGCCAGCCCCGGCTCGGGCACGAACCCACTCGCATACAGGGCAGCGCTCTGGTGCGGGTTCTCGCCATAGCGCAGCACCGCAGAGCGGTTCCACGTCGCCCCCACCCACGCAGGGAAGCCGGTCCCGTCGCTCGAGTCCGTGTAGGCGTTGCCCATCCATGACGCCACGTGCACGTCGTAGGTCGCGGTGTGCACGAAGGCGGTCGCGGCGAGCTTGCGGCGCTGCTCGAACGTGAAGCCCTGCCCCCGCACGGCCTCCAGAACAGCTGCGTATGCCGTCGGGTCGACGACCACGGCGACGCTGGGGTGGTTCTTGGCAGCCGCCCGGACCATGGACGGCCCGCCGATGTCGATGTTCTCGACCACGTCGTCGGCAGGTGCGCCGGAGGCGACGGTGTCGGCGAACGGGTAGAGGTTGACGACGACGAGGTCGAACGCCTCGACCCCGAGCTCGGCCAGCTGCGAGACGTGGTCGGGCTTCCGGGTGTCGGCGAGGATGCCGGCGTGCACCAGCGGGTGCAGCGTCTTGACGCGGCCCTCGAGGCACTCGGGGAAGCCGGTGAGGTCGGCGACCTCGGTCACCGGGATACCGAGCCCCTCGATGAGCTTCGCGGAGCCGCCGGTCGACACGATGGCCACGCCGGCCTCGTGCAGACCGCGAGCGAGGTCCTCGAGCCCGGTCTTGTCGAAGACGGAGATGAGGGCCCGACGGATCGGACGCAGGTCCTGCGTGGGTCCGGGCGGGGTGACGGAGACGGCCATGGCGATGGCTCCAATCGCGGTGCGAGGGCGTGCGGGGACAAAGGGGTGCAGTCAGAAGCGGGAGCACCCAGGCGGGCGATGCTGGTCCCTCGTGACTCCCCGGTGGTGGTCCACCTGCGCCAGTCGTCGCCGACGATCCTAGCGCCCGGGCAGACCCAGCTCGCCACGCCCCAGGCGACCGACGAGGTCGACGAGCAGCTCGCGCTCCTCCACCTTGATCCGCTCGTGCAGCGTCTCCTCGGTGTCGTCGTCGTGCACCACGACCGCACGCTGGGCGAGGATCGGTCCGGTGTCGACGCCGGCGTCGACGAGGTGTGCGGTCGTCCCGGTCACCTTGACCCCGTGGGCCATCGCGTCACGCACGGCGTGCGCCCCGGGGAAGCTCGGCAGCAGGGCCGGGTGGGTGTTGAGGATCGTCCGGACACTCAACGTGGCCAGCCCGAGGATCTTCATGAAGCCGGCCGTCACGACGAAGTCCGGTGTGCGAGAGGCGATCTCGGCAGCCAGGGCCACGTCCCAGGCGACGCGGTCGGGGAAGTCGCGCACGCGGCATACAAAGGTGTCGATCCCGGCCCGCTCCGCGCGCCGCAGGCCTTCGATGTCGTCCCGGTCCGCTCCCACGGCGAGGATCCGGACCCCGTATGCCGGGTCGAGGCTGGCGTCGATGAGCGCCTGGAGCAGGGTGCCGGACCCGGAGACGAGGACGACGATGCCGGCGGGTGCGTTCACGCGGAGCACCCTACCGACTCATGGACCGCCAGCTCGGGGAGCAGGAGGAGGACAGCTCAGCGGCGCAGGCGCCAGGCATCCCAGGCCACGACGGTGAGCGCGCCGAGCGCGAGCTCCAGCCCGAGGACGAGCGCCAGCCACGGCGCCGACGTCCCCATGTCGGAGAGTCGGTAGGCGCCGAGCGAGCCGCCACCGAGCCCGTCGAGGAGGCCCACGGCGGCAGCGACCATGATGCACGCGATGACGGCCACCAACGCCTTGGTCCGCAGGGACGACAGGCGCGCGACGCCCTGGAGAGCCCGACGCCCGACGTGACCGCCGACGAGCACCGGCACGAGCACGAGCAGACGCAGCACCCAGGGATAGGAACCCGGCTCGGGGACGGCCCCGAAGACCGGCACGAGAGGCATCAGCCCGCTCGTCGATCCGGCGACGGAGGTGTGGGCGCCGTCGACGACGGAGAAGCCGGGTCCGGCGAAGAAGGACACCACCCACAGGGCGAGGTTGGGCAGGGACGCGAACTGGACCCCGCCCAGCAGCACGCCCCCGAGGAAGCCGGCACCGGCCTGCTCCTGGAGGCTGCTCACCGAACCCCAGGCGACGACCACGGCGCCCACGACGACGAGCGCCCCCAGGCCCAGCAGCAGGCCGAGGCCCCGCACGGCAGGACCCCAGGCCCGTCGGACCGCGTCGGGAGCGACCCACGAGTCGAACCTCGGGCCCAGGATGTCGGCATCCCGGGCCAGACGTCGCAGCGCCATCGCGAGCGCCAGGACGGGCACCCCGCAGAGCGGCACGACCAGGCTCAGCCATCGCAGCGGCAACGTCCCCGCCAACGTGAGGGCGGAGGCGAGGCCCACGGTGACGGCATACCCGAGCCACCAGCGAGCGGCGACGAAGACGACCGAGCGCGGCAGCAGGTCGCCGACGAGCGCGTCGTCGACGGCCGCTGTGTCGAGGGCGCGAGCCGCGCCCCGCGAGGCACCCCACACGGCCAGCGCGCCGAGCACCAGCGGGACGAAGGCGATGGTGGCGGTCGAGCCGAGGTGCGCCCCCTGCACGAGGAGCCAGAGGGACGAGGCAGCGCCGAGAGGTTCGCCGAACGTGGCTCCGGGTCGTGGGTCGAGCATCCAGCCGAGGACGGTCGGCACGAGGACGACGAGCAGTGAGAGCAGCCCGGTGCCGACACCGATGAGCACGTCACGCGCGGAGTCGGGCAGCCACGACGCGGCCGGCGACCCCTCGCCGTCCACGTCGTCGGAGGGGCGCACGCCCCGCAGCAGCTCCATGACCGTCATCGCGCCCAGTCTCTCCCGAGCAGGACCGCAGTCGTCGGCGCACACGCCGAGGCGCTCGGCGACCCGGACACGAAAAGCGAGCGGGCGGCATACCGAAGACTTCTCGGTATGCCGCCCGCTCGCCTTGCGCGCGAAGGCGTGGCTCAGAGGTTGCGCATGATCTCGCGCATGAGCTCGGCCGTCTCGGACGGCGTCTTGCCGACCTTGACCCCGGCGGCCTCGAGGGCCTCCTTCTTGGCCTGGGCGGTGCCCGACGAGCCCGAGACGATGGCGCCGGCGTGGCCCATGGTCTTGCCCTCGGGAGCCGTGAAGCCCGCGACGTATCCCACGACGGGCTTGGTGACGTGCTCCTGGATGTAGGCCGCTGCCCGCTCCTCGGCGTCGCCACCGATCTCGCCGATCATGACGATCGCGTCGGTCTCGTCGTCGGCCTGGAACGCCTCGAGCGCGTCGATGTGCGTGGTGCCGATGACGGGGTCGCCGCCGATGCCGATGGCGGTGGAGAAGCCGAACTCACGCAGCTCGTACATCATCTGGTAGGTCAGGGTGCCGGACTTCGACACGAGGCCGATGCGTCCGGGGCCCGCGATGTCACCGGGGATGATGCCGACGTTGGACTTGCCGGGGCTGATGAGGCCGGGGCAGTTCGGGCCGATGATCCGCGTGGCCTTGCCCAACGAGTAGTTGAAGAACTCGGCCGAGTCCTTGACCGGGATGCCCTCGGTGATGACGACCACGAGCGGGATCTCGGCGTCGACGGCCTCGACCACGGCTGACTTGGTGAAGGCCGGAGGCACGAAGACGACGGAGACGTTGGCGCCGGTGGCCTCCATGGCCTCCTTGACCGACCCGAAGACGGGGATGTCCTTGCCGTCGACGTCGACCGAGGTGCCGGCCTTCTTGGGGTTGACTCCACCGACGACGGCGGTGCCGTCAGCCAGCATGAGCCTGGTGTGCTTCATGCCGACAGCGCCGGTCATGCCCTGGACGATGACCTTGCTGTCAGAGTTCAGAAAGATTGCCATGTGCTGTGTTCCTCGTCCTTGGTCAGTTGGCCGGGGCCTGGGCGGCGAGCTCGGCGGCCTTGGCCGCGGCGCCGTCCATGGTCGCTTCGATGGTCACGAGCGGGTGGTCGCGCTCCGCAAGGATGCGGCGACCCTCCTCGACGTTGTTGCCGTCGAGGCGCACGACGAGTGGCTTGGTCGCGGCGTCGCCGAGCGTGTCGAGCGCGCCGACGATGCCACGGGCGACCTCGTCGCAGGCGGTGATGCCACCGAAGACGTTGACGAACACGGCCTTGACCTGCTCGTCGCCCAGGATGATGCCGAGCCCGTTGGCCATGACCTCGGCGCTCGCACCGCCCCCGATGTCGAGGAAGTTGGCGGGCTTGGAGCCGACCGACTCGCCGGCGTAGGCGACGACGTCGAGCGTGCTCATGACGAGACCCGCGCCGTTGCCGATGATGCCGACGTTGCCGTCGAGCTTGACGTAGTTGAGGTCCTTCTCCTTGGCGGCGGCCTCGAGCGGGTCGGCAGCGGCCTTGTCCTCGAGCGCGAGGTGGTCGGGGTGGCGGAAGTCGGCGTTCTCGTCGAGCGTGACCTTGCCGTCCAGCGCCACGATGTCGCCGTCGTTGGTCTTGACGAGGGGGTTGACCTCGACCAGCGTCGCGTCCTCGTCGCGGTAGACGACCCACAGCTTCTCGAGGACGGGCACGATCTTGGCGCCGGTCTCGGCGTCGAAGCCGGCCGCGTCGACGATCTCCTGGGCCTTGGCCGTGTCGATGCCCACGTTGGGGTCGACCGCGACCTTGGCGAGGGCCTCCGGGCGCTCGACGGCCAGCTGCTCGATGTCCATGCCGCCCTCGACGCTGCACATCGCGAGGTAGGTGCGGTTGGTCCGGTCGAGCAGGACGGAGAAATAGTACTCCTCGGCGATCTGCGCGCCCTGGGCGATCATCACCTGGTGGACCGTGTGGCCCTTGATGTCCATGCCGAGGATGGCTTCGGCGTGCTGCTGCGCCTCGTCGACGGTCTTGGCGACCTTGACGCCGCCGGCCTTGCCTCGGCCACCGGTCTTGACCTGCGCCTTGACGACCGTGACGCCGCCGCTCCTGGCCCCGATCGTCTCGGCGGCCGCTCGCGCCTGCTCAGGGGTGGTGGCGACTGCTCCTGCCAGCACGGGTACACCGTGCTTCTCGAACACATCGCGTGCCTGGTACTCGAAAAGGTCCACGGATTCGTTCCCGTCCTCACGTCGTCGTCTGCTGACCGCTGGTTGGTTCGGGCCGAGCCTAGACCCGCCGCGCCGGGACCAGAGCCCACGGGTATCGATCGGGTGATGCCCGACACGTGATCCTCACTACATCAAGGACCCCGGTGGCGGGGTACTACGGTGAAAACACCATGGATGCATCAGCGAGGACGCGCCCGGTCGGACCGGCCCGCGCACGCACCCCCGCCGGCCGCGGATCCCGATGAGGGGCCACGCCCGTCGCGCCGCGACGGCCGGCGCGTCGCTCGCCCGTGGTGTCGGGAGCCTGCTGACCCCGAGGGCCATCGTCGGGATGGCGATCGAGGGCGCCTGGGTCAGCACCCACCTGGTGACCTACCCGCTCGGGATCTTCCAGGTGCGGGCCGAGGGCCTGCGGGGCTACCGGATCGAGCACCTGGCACCCGTGCAGCGCGGCCTGATCATCTCGCACCTCGAAGCCTCGGGGACCCCGATCCTGCTGGTCCACGGCTTCGTCGACAACCGGTCGATCTTCACCCTGCTGCGCCGGGGCCTCACCCGTCGCGGGTTCGGCTCGGTCTACGCGATGAACTACTCGTCACTGACCGCCGACGTCCGCACCGCCGCCGCCCAGCTCGGTGAGGAGATCGAGGCGATCGTCGCCGAGACCGGCTACGAGAAGATCCACGTCGTCGGGCACAGCCTCGGCGGCCTCATCGCCCGCTACTACATCACCCGGCTCGGCGGCGACGAGCACGTGCACACGCTCGTCACGCTCGGCACGCCCCACCAGGGCACCTACAGCGCGTACGCGCTGCCGAGCCGCCTCGGCGCGCAGATGCGCCCCGGCAGTGGACTCATGCGTGAGTTCGAGGAGCCCGCACCCGGGTGCACGACCCGGTTCATCTGCTACTGGTCGGACACCGACGTCATCATCGTCCCCCAGGCCAACGGCGCCCTGCGTCACCGCGACCTCTCGGTCCGCAACATCCGCCTGCACGGGGTCGGCCACATCTCGCTGCCCATCGTGGGCGACGTCGTCCATGGCATCTCGACGGCGCTCGCAGAGCTCGACCAGGACGGCGGCACGGTCACCGCCGGCGTCACCCCGCTCGCCACTCGGGCACGTCCCGACGACGGCGTCCGCCTCCGTGGTCGACGCGACGGGAGCGGACGGCATACGGCCCAGGCTCGTTCCTGACCGGGCTGGAAGGTGACTCCGTCGGCACGAGCCGGCGACTTCCGCATCGACTCGCCATCGGCGAGCCGGCATCCTCGCAGGTCAGCGCTCTTTGTGGACAACGAGTTTGTATAACGGTCAGGTCACGGTACGGTGGTGCCTCCCGTGTCCCCTGCACGTGAGGTATCCCTGTTTTGACTTCCTCTTACCAGGGGCGCCACCGAGGCCGTCATCGCAAACCTGCGACGACCCGCGTCTCTCGCGCCCTTCACCCTGGCTTCGTGTTGCCCACGGCCGCTGCTGTGGCCCTTGTGGTCACCGCCACGGGGGCGACCGTTGCCGAGTCCGCTCCGCTGACGCTCGACCTCACTGCCGCGCAGGCGCAGACCGCGCGGGACCAGGCCGCCACCGAGGTCGCCCAGCAGGCTGACCTCTCCACGCGCCGCCAGCAGGTCGCCATCCAGACCGCCGCCCTCCAGGGCCGGGTCACGGAGCAGAAGCGCGTGGCCCGCAACAAGGCCCGGGTCGCCGCCGCGGCCAAGGCCAAGGCCGCCGCCGAAGCCGCTGCCGAGGCTGCTGAAGCCGCCGCCGAGGCTGCCGCACAGGCCAAGATGCAGCGCGAGGGCAAGCGTTGGGTCATGCCCATCGAGGGTGCGTCCTTCACGTCCGGCTACGGCATGCGGTGGGGACGCATGCACTGGGGCAACGACTTCGGCACCGCGATCGGCACGCCGCTGCGGGCCATGTCCCGTGGCACCGTCACCTTCACCGGCAACAACGGCAACATGGGCAAGCTGGTGCGCATCACCTACTGGGACGGCACCGAGTCCTTCTATGCGCACATGAGCGGCTACTCGTCCGCTCCGGGCGACGAGGTCATGCCGGGCGAGATCGTCGGCTACACGGGCAACACGGGTCGCTCCACCGGCCCGCACCTGCACCTCGAGATCCACCCCGAAGGCGCCGGAGCCGTCAACCCGGCTCCCTGGCTCGCCGAAAAGGGTCTGCAGTGAGCTGAGGCTCCTGACTTACGGTCGCAAGGGCGGCACCCGTCGAGGGTGCCGCCCTTCGTCATTGCCGGACAACGCCGGGTGTCGGCGATCAGGGGTCTCACGCGCGCCTGAGAGCCCCGATCCCCGACACCGGGGCAGAGGAGGTCAGGGTGTGGTGCGGGTCAGAGCTTCTCGAGCGGGGCGAAGCGCAGCAGGAAGCGCTTGACACCCGTCTCACCGCCGAAGTCGACCTCGGCCTGGGTCTTGTCGCCCTCACCCATGGTGCGGACGACGCTGCCCATGCCGAACGAGTCGTGGGTGACCTTGTCGCCGGGCGCGAGCGGGATGATCGGCCGGTTGCCGGGCGAGCGCACACCGGGCCGGGCGGCCAAGGAGGCGACGGCCGGACGTTGGCCGCGCTGCCCGATGGCCGCAAGGCCGCTGAGCTCGCGCTCCCACGAGAGGAGCTCGGCCGGGATCTCGTCGAGGAAGCGGCTGGGCGGGTTGTACTGCGGCGCCCCCCAGGCGGAGCGGACGGCGGCCCGGGACAGGTGGAGGCGCTCGCGGGCCCGGGTGATGCCGACATAGGCCAGCCGCCGCTCCTCCTCGAGCTCCTTGGGGTCGCCGAGCGAGCGCAGGTGCGGGAAGGTGCCGTCCTCCATGCCGGTGAGGAACACGACGGGGAACTCCAGCCCCTTGGCCGTGTGCAGGGTCATGAGGGTGACCACTCCCTGCTGCTCCGCCTCGACCGAGTCGGGGATCTCGTCGGCGTCGGCGACGAGCGAGACCTGCTCGAGGAAGTCCTCGAGCAGGTTGACCTCGCCGGTCTCGGCTCGGGCCTCGTCGAACTCACGGGCCACGGCGACGAGCTCCGCGAGGTTCTCCACGCGGGTCTCGTCCTGCGGGTCGTGGCTGGCGCGGAGCTCGGCGAGGTAGCCGGACTTCTCGACGATCGCCTCCAGCAGGTCTGCCACGCCGGCGTCGTCGTCGTCACGGACCTTGCCGAGGTCCTCGAGCAGCGCGGTGAACCCCTTGATGCAGGCGATGGAGCGGGTGGCGATGCCGGGCGCGTCCTCGGGGCGGCCCAGGGCCTCGACGAACGTGATGCGCTCGCGCTCCGCGAGGGCGGCGACGACGGCCTCGGCACGGTCGCCGATGCCGCGCTTGGGCACGTTGAGGATGCGGCGCAGGTTGACCGTGTCGGCCGGGTTGGACAGCACGCGCAGGTAGGCGAGCGCGTCCTTGACCTCGCGACGCTCGTAGAAGCGGGTCCCGCCGACGACCTTGTAGGGCAGGCCCACCCGCACGAAGACCTCTTCGAGGGCTCGCGACTGGGCGTTGGTGCGATAGAAGACGGCGACGTCACCGGGCCTGACACCGTGCTCGTCACCGAGCTTGTCGATGGAGCGCGCGACGAACGACGCCTCGTCGTGCTCGTTGTCGCCGACGTAGCCGATGACCGGCGCCCCCGAGCCCGAGTCGGTCCACAGGTTCTTCTTGCGCCGCGACTCGTTGCGCGAGATCACCGCGTTGGCGGCGGTGAGGATCGTCTGGGTCGAGCGGTAGTTGCGCTCGAGCAGGATCGTCCGGGCGTCCGGGTAGTCCTCCTCGAACTCGACGATGTTGCGGATCGTCGCGCCGCGGAACGCATAGATCGACTGGTCCGCGTCGCCGACGACGACGAGCTCGCTCGGCTCGACCGCGTGCTCTCCGCGCTTGGCGTCCGAACCCACGAGCTCGCGGATCAGCTGGTACTGCGCGTGGTTGGTGTCCTGGTACTCGTCGACCATGACGTGGCGGAAGCGGCGACGGTAGTGCTCGGCCACGTCCGGGAAGGCCTGGAGCATGTGGACCGTGAGCATGATGATGTCGTCGAAGTCGAGCGCGTTGGCCTGGCGCAGACGACGTTGGTATGCCGTGTAGGCGTCCGCGAGCAGACGTTCCGTATGGGTGCCCCCGGGGTTCTCGGCGCTGGGCTCGGCACCCACGCGGGCGGCATACGTCTCCTCGTCGACCAGCTCGTTCTTCAGGTTGCTCACCTGGTGGGTGAAGCTGCGTGGGTTGTAGCGCTTGGGGTCGAGGTCCATGTCGCGGATGACCATCGACATCAGCCGCTGGCTGTCGGCGGCGTCGTAGATCGAGAACGTCGACTTCATCCCGATCTTGTCGGCCTCGCGGCGCAGGATCCGCACGCACGCACTGTGGAACGTCATGACCCACATCGCCCTGGCGCGCGGGCCCACCAGGTCCTGGACGCGCTCACGCATCTCGGCGGCGGCCTTGTTGGTGAAGGTGATGGCGAGGATCTGGCCGGGCTGGACGCCCCGCGCGGCCAGGAGGTAGCCGATGCGGTGGGTCAGGACGCGGGTCTTGCCCGAGCCGGCGCCGGCGATGATGAGGAGCGGGCCGCCCGCGTGGACGACGGCTTCGCGCTGCTCCTCGTTGAGGCCCTCGAGCAGGGCCTCCGGGTCGGCTGCGGGCCGGGCGCCCCAGGCCGGCTCTCTTGGAACGGAGTCGTCCGCGGCGCCCTCCACTGCCCACGAGGGGACTCCGGCGGCGTTGACGAGCGCCGCGTGGGCGCTCACGTGCGTGTCGTGGTCCGTCGTGGGTGCGTTGTCGGGGTCCGTGGCGGGATCGGGGTCGCCGAGGCCCGAACCGTTGAACTCCATGCCATCAAAAAGGGTGCTCATCTCAGGACCAACCCTACGTCGTGGCACCGTCACCCAGGAGCACGCGCAGGCCGGTCCAGCGTTCCCGGAGCCAGCGGTCGTGACTGGCGACGATGACGGTCACGGGGGTGCGGGCGAGGGCGGACTCGAGCTCCTCGACGAGCGCGAGCGAGAGGTGGTTGGTCGGCTCGTCGAGCAGGAGGAGCTCGGGCTGCCGACCGATGACGACGGCCAGGGCGAGGCGCCGTTGCTGCCCCTCGCTGAGCAGGCCCACGGGACGGTCCACGTCGCGCGGATGGATGAGGCCGAGCTCGCCGAGGAGGACCTCCGAGTCCGTCGCACGATAGGTCTGGCGGACGGTTGCCGACGGGTCGGCGAACTCGACGTCCTGGGTGAGGAGGCCGATCCGTCGCGCGCTGACCTGCACATCGCCGGCGTCCGGGGTGATGCGACCCGCGAGGACCTGGAGCAGGGTCGACTTGCCGGAGCCGTTGGCTCCCTCGATGAGCACGTGCTCCCCTGCCCCGACGTCGAGGCGCGGAACGTGGACGCGACCGTCGACGACGAGGTCACGCACGCGGACGGATCCTGCGCCGGCAGCGGTGAAGTCGCCGGCGAACCTCAGTGGTGGGCGCGGCTTGGGCACCCTGTCTCGTTCGAGCACCTCGATCCGCTGCTGTGCGTCCCTGCTCCTGCGGCTCGCGGACTTCTGCACCCGGGCCCCCTTGAAGGCGTGGATGAACTTGTCGTTGTCGCGCGGCGCCCGGTTGTGCGCGACGTCGGTCGTCGTCGTGCGCGCAGCGGCACGCAGGTCGGCGAGCTCGGTCTGCTGGACGGCATACGCCTCCTCCCAGCGTCGCTGGGACTCGTGACGAAATCCGAGGTATGCCGTGTAGTTGCCGGTGAACCGTCGTCCGCCTTCGCCGTCGGTCCCGAAGTGGGTGGGGTCCAGGTCGACGACTGCGGTGCAGACCCTGTCGAGGAAGGTGCGGTCGTGGCTGGCGACGAGCAGGGCGCCGGGCAGGGTGACGAGCTCGGATTCCAGGTGGTCGAGGGCCTGGTCGTCGAGATGGTTGGTGGGTTCGTCGAGGACGAGGCACTCCGGGCGTCTGGTCAGGAGGGCGGCGAGGGCGAGGCGGCTGCGTTGGCCGCCGCTGAGCTCGGCGACCGTGCGGCGGCGGTCGATGGCGTCGAGGCCTAGGCGGTGGGCAGAGACCTGTGCGCGGCGGTCGGCATCCCAGGCGTCGTGGAACGTTGCCCAGCTGAGCAGGTCGTCATAGGCCTGTGCCGCAGTGGGATTGGTCAGGTCGTGGCTGAGCCTCTCCAGATTGGCGACGGCGTCATGGAGGGGTGCAAGTGCCTGGGTGAGGACCTCGCCGACGGTGCTGTGGGGGTCGAGGCCGCTGTCCTGGGCGAGGTGGCCGAGGTCTGCTGGGGTCGCGATGGAGCCGTGGTCCGGGGCCTCGATCCCGGCGACGAGACGGATGAGCGTGGACTTGCCCGAACCGTTCTCGCCGATGAGCCCGACGCGCTGGCCCGGGGCCACGGTCAGGTCGATGGCGTCGAGGACGGTGCGGCCTTCGTAGCCGTGCGAGACGTCGCGGACAGTCAGGGGTTGGGACATGGGACTCCAGCGGGAGTGGTTCGGGTGCTCGCGCGGGCCGTGGGCCTCGGGCGCGTGCGGGTCGCTGGGTCAGTTCTTCATGATGGGGACGAGGCTAGCGGTTGACAAAGGCCCGCCGCACCCGAGTTTTCCACGACTGACGCGGCGCCCAAGGTGGTGCAGGTGGCTGGCTCGCACTGTTGGGCGAAGGGCCGGTGAAGAAGCCCGCCGCAATGCCCGCCACCGCGACCAGGGCAAGGAGCCATCGCGGCACCTCGACGAGCACGGTCGATGCGGCCCAGCTTCTCGACGGCCCAGGCGAGCATGGCGACGGTGACGGCGAACACGCCGACAACCGCGAGTCTCACCGGCCACGCCGAGGGGATGGTGCTCTCACCCAGACGCGAAGCCCGGCGACGGCTCCAACAATCCTCCGGTCCACGGGATCAGACCGACCACGCAAAACATGACGACGAAGCTGACAGCGTCCGAGCCGTCGAGCGGAACACGCTCGCCCCACCCTCGGTCAGCGAACATCGCGGTGATGCCGCTGGCTATGCCCGCCGCGGGCAGTGTCCACAGCAGGACCTGCCCGGCCCACCGCCGCCGAGACAGGGAGCGCCACTCCCGCGCGTAGTCGACTGGCTGTCCAAACGCAACCACTAGGTCCTCGCCGGTTGCGGCCACGTGACCTTCGACCTGCGCAACTGTTCGCTGAGCTCTCGGATGTAGTGCCCTCTGGACGTGCTCATCTCATCCCCTCAGTGCCGTGGTCATGGTCGTCGAGAAGGTGAGCCAGCCGTTGCGGCCCGCGTCGAGCTCCACGCGGCCAGCGTCGGTGAGCCAGAAGTACTTGCGTGCGGGTCCCGAGTCACCCGTCACCCACTTGCTCTCGACCAACCCGTCGTCCTCGAGCCGGGCCAGTAGCGGGTAGATCGTGCCGCCCTTGATCCCCTCGAACCCGTAGGCCGCAAGGCTGGCCATGAGGGTGTAGCCATATGCCGACGTCTCCCGTGACAGGGCCGCCAGGACGGCAAGGTCGAGGACACCTTTGAGCCATTGGCTCTGCCGGTCCTCACGCCCCTTCGCCCGCCCATGAGCAGATGGTGTTCCTACCTAAGTAGGAATGTCAATTGTCCACACCATGACGCGAGCGCTGCGGCACGTGTTCGCCTGCGGCAGAACCGAATTCGCCTGTGGATGGCTTGTTGTACGAACGGACGTTCGAGTATGATTGAGACATGGAAAGCACCGCTGCGACCGCCGCCCTGGAGGGCCGGTATGCCGCGTTGTCTGCTTCCGCTTCGGACATGAGTTCCGAGGAGCTGCTGGACGTGATCGAGCTGGCGCAGCGGGAGAAGGATGCGGCGTCGGCCCGGCAGGCGATCGCGTTGGCGCACCTGTCCGCGCGGGACTCGCACGTGCAGGAGGACGGGACCTCGGTGGAGGTGCACCACGGGTTGGGGTACCAGCGTCTTGACGCTCCGGAGCTGGCTGCGCCCCGGTTGGGGTGTTCGGTACATGTCGCGGCGAACCGGGTCCTGGATGCGGTCCGTCAGCTGACCCGCACCCCTGGGGTGGTCGATGCGATGGCCACTGGTGACCTGGATGAGCACCGGGCGCGGGTCGTGACGGAGGAGACGGAGTTCCTGTCCCCGGAGTCCGCGGCGGAGGTCGTGGACCGGGTCAAGGACGTGTGGGGGCAGCTGACAACTGGGCCCTTGCGCCGGCTGCTGGCTCGCACGGCGGCGCAGGTCGACCCGCACGCGGTGACCGCCCATGCTGAGGACGAACGTGCCCGGCGCGGACTGACCCGGCGCACCGGGGTGCACGGCACGGACCACTGGCGGGGGGACTTCAAGGTGGAGCAGGCCCGGACCGCGTGGGCTGCGGTGACCGAACGTGCCCGTCAGCTCGTGCGTGACAAGCAGGCCGACTCCCTCGAACTCGCCCGCGCCGACGCGATGATGGAGCTCATCCTCGAACACTCCGACGTCAAGGTCGTCGTCCACGCCACCCGCGCCGCCGACGACGACGAGGCGCCTGTGAGCGACACGGCTCAGGCCACCGCCACCGCCACCGCTACCGCTACCGCTACTGGCACTGGCACTGCCGCCGGCTCCGGCTTCGGCTCCGGTGAGGACCTCGTCGAGGTCGGTGGGCTGGGCGCTTCCGGGACGACGTTCGTGCGCCGGGACTGGCTCCATGCCGCCGGCGCCTCCGACCCGGACCGGGACCTCACCTGCGACCGTGGCACCGGCGCGCTGGTGGCCGGTGACATCCCGAAGGCGTTCGCCCGCGGCCAGGACAGCGCCCGCCGCGCGCACCAGAGCCGGGAACGCGCACGAGAACGCGCTCGCGAGAAGGCCCACGAACGCGGAGACGCACCACCCGCGAGCAATGCACCGCCTGACGACCTCATCGCCGACTCCTACCGCGTGCCCGACCCCATGGCCCGACTCATCCGGCTGCGCGACGGGTCCTGCCGCTTCCCCGGCTGCGCCACCCCCGCACGCCAGTGCGACCTCGACCACGTCCGACCCTGGCCGACCGGCCCCACCACCCCGACCAACCTCATGGCGTTGTGTCGACGTCACCACCGCATCAAGCAGCGCGACGGCTGGACCGTGCGCCTGCACCCTGACGCCACCGCCACCTGGACCGACCCCACCGGCCTGGCCACCACGACCTGGCCCGTGGACCACCTCCACCTCGTCACCGCCGGCCGCACCCACCGCGACCCCACCACCTCGACGCCCGCCCCAATCGACCCCGCCGACATCCCCACCACCTTCGAAGAAGAGCTGGCCGAGCTCCTCGACAGCCACGACATCCCACGACACCCCCGCGCGTACCCGGTCTCGTTCGACATCGACGGCAACACCTACGGCGGACCACCACCAGGCATCGACTATGACCGCACTCCCGGTTGGGGGCGCTACCTCGTCGACTTCCCGCCCCGACCACCAGAAACCATCCCCTTCTGAAGTCATGCTGGACAGGGCTGAGCGCTCCCGGCCGCATCCACGGTGGCGAGCCTGTGCCCACAACCCACGTGCTGGTCCACACAGGTGTCGTCCTGATGCCGCGCCTTGTCGCACTCACCGGACTACCCAGTCTGCTCTGACCGCGTGAGGTGGGCGGACGGCATACGGTGTCGTGCATGGCTTCTCGCAAGGGTGAGTTCGGCGAACCGGTGATCCTCGACGTCGCCGGTCACGAGGTGAAGCTGTCGAGTCCTGAGCGGGTCTACTTCTCCGACCGCGGCGAGACCAAGCTCGACCTCGCCAACTACTACATCGCGGTCGGCGACGGCATCCTCAACGCGCTGCGCGAACGACCGACGATGCTGCACCGCTTCCCCGACGGCGTCGACGGCAAAAAGGTCCACCAGAAGCGGGTCCCCAGAGGGGCGCCGCCCTGGCTCGAGACGGTGCGCCTGCACTTCCCGAGATATGGGCTGCACGCCGACGAGCTGTGCCCCACCGACCTCGCCCACGTCATCTGGGCGGTGCAGATGAGCACCGTCGAGTTTCACCCGTGGAACAGCCGCCGCGCCGACACCGAGCAGCCGGACGAGTGGCGCATCGACCTCGACCCGATGCCCGACGCACCGTTCGACCGGGTGCGCCGCGTCGCCCACGTCGCCCACGAGGTGCTCGACGAGCTCGGAGCCACCGGCTTCCCCAAGACCAGCGGTGGCCACGGCCTCCACGTCTACGTCCGGATCAAGCCCGACCACGGCTTCCAGGAGGTCCGTCGAGCCGCTCTGGCCTTCGCCCGGGAGGTCGAGCGCCGCGCACCCGAGGATGTGACGACGACCTGGTGGCGCAAGGACCGCGACCCGGAGGCCGTCTTCGTCGACTACAACCAGAACGCCCGCGACCACACGATCGCCAGCGCCTACTCGGTGCGCGGCAACACGACCGGCACCGTCTCCACGCCGATCCGGTGGGACGAGGTCGACGACGTCGAGCCCCAGGACTGCACCATCGCCACGGTGCCTGAGCGGTTCGCCGAGCTCGGTGACCTGCACGCCGACATCGACAAGCACGTCTTCGACATCGCCCCGCTGATCGAGTGGGCCGACCGTGACGAGCGCGAAGGCGCAGACATCCCACCGGAGCCCGAGGACGACGGCAAGCCGTGACGGGCAGTGACGGCGTGACTCGCGTCGGCCCGGACCCGCACCCGATCACCGGGAAGCCCCACCTCTCCCCCGTCCAGCCCGGCACCGGCTGGCCGGGCGATCCCGCGACGTCACGCACCCCCGTCGCCCACAACCCGAGCGAAGTCCAAGACCTCGCGAACACGGCGGCGAGCCTCGCCGAGGTCGACGCCCGCGTCACCGTCTGCCGTGCCTGCCCCCGGCTCGTCGACTGGCGCGAAACCGTTGCGAGAGAGGGTCGCCGGGCGTCGTTCGCCGACCAGCCCTACTGGGGACGCCCCGGCCCGTCGTTCGGCGACGCCACCGCCGACACCCTCATCGTCGGCCTCGCCCCCGCCGCCAACGGCACCAACCGCACCGGCCGGATGTTCACCGGCGACGCCTCTGGCGACTTCCTGTATGCCGCCCTCCACCGCACCGGCTACGCGAACCAGCCGACCTCGGTCGCCTCCGGCGACGGCCTACGGCTCACCGGCATACGGATCGTCGCCGCCGTGCGCTGCGCCCCTCCCGCCAACGCGCCCACACCGACCGAACGCGCCACGTGCGCGACCTGGCTCGGCCGCGACCTCGAGCTCCTCGGCGACCGCCTCCGCGTCATCATGACGCTCGGCGCCATCGGCTGGAACGGCGTCCTCGCCGCGACGACCACGCTGGGCTGGACCGTCCCGAAGCCCAGGCCGAAGTTCGGCCACGGAGCCCGGGTGGAGCTGCTCACTCCCAGCGGCCACCCGGTGCGTCTCGTCGGCTGTTTCCACGTGAGTCCCCACAACACCTACACCGGCCGCCTCACCCCGCCGATGCTCGACGACATCCTCACGAGCCTGCGGAACTGACGAACGCGACACATTCCGCATCTGCGGCGCTAGACTGGCAATCATGCCGCTCATGAGGATCAGCGAAGCCGCCGGATTCCTCGGTGTCAGCGACGACACCGTCCGTCGCTGGGTAGACAGCGGCGCCCTCGACGCCCGGTCCGACGAGGCCGGACGCAAGGTCGTCGACGGACACGCGGTGGCGCTCCTCGCCCGCGAGCAGGCCCGCGCCGTCGCCGACCCCTCGAGCGTGGGCCGCTCCGCCCGCAACCGCTTCGTCGGCCTCGTCACCGACATCACCATGGACAAGGTGATGGCCCAGGTCGAAGCTGCAGTGCGGCCCGTTCCGGGTCGTCTCGCTCATGTCGAGCGAGGCCGTCCGCGAGCTCGGTCTCGAGCTCGGTTCCGTCGCCGTCGCCGTCGTGAAGTCGACGACCGTCATCGTGGAGACCCCGTGAACATCGCGTATGCCGTCCGCTCGTCCATCGCTGTCGCCGGCCTTCTGCTCTTGGCCGGGTGCGGAGGAGACGGAGCGTCGGGCGCCACGGGTCCGCCTGCAGCACAGTCGAGTTCGTCCAATGCTGCTCGACGCACACTCACGGTCTTCGCGGCTGCCTCGTTGCAGAAGTCCTTCGAGCAGATCGGGGACGACTTCGAAAAGGCGCACCCCGGGGTCACCGTGAGGTTCAGCTTCGGTGGCTCCTCGGGCCTGGTTGCCCAGCTCTCCGACGGCGCCCCCGCCGACGTGCTCGCCACCGCCAACGAGCCCACGATGAAGAAGGCGGTCGCCGAGGCCCTCCTCGCCGGCGAGCCCACACCGTTCGTGTCCAACACCCTCCAGATCGTCGTGCCCAAGGACAACCCTGCCGGCATCCGCTCCTTCGCCGACCTCGCCAAGACCGACGCCAAGGTCGTCCTCTGCGCCCCGGCCGTCCCCTGCGGCGCGGCGAGTGTCGCCGTCGAGAAGGCCGCCGGCATCGACATCAAGCCGGTGAGCGAGGAGCAGGCCGTCACCGACGTCCTGGGCAAGGTCCGCTCCGGTGAGGCCGACGGCGGCCTCGTCTATGTCACGGACGTCATTGCCGCCAACAGCTCCGGCGCGGGCGAGGAGGTGACCGGTCTGGACTTCGCCGAGGCGAAGTCGGTCGTCAACATCTACCCCATCGCCGCGCTCAGGGGCGCCACCGACGCCACGCTCGCCGGCGAGTTCGTCGCCGCGACCACGAGCGCCGAGGGCCAGAAGGTCCTGCAGGCAGCGGGCTTCGCGGCGCCGTGACCCACCTGACGATCCCGCGCTGGCTCGTCGTCCCGGCAGCCCTCGGTGCGTTGCTCGTGGCCGTGCCGGTCCTGGCGATGGCCCTCACCGTCGACTGGGCCAACTTCTGGCCGCTCGTGACGTCCGAGGCGTCCAGGGCCGCCCTCTGGCTCAGCCTCCGCACGGCGACGATGAGCACCGTGCTCTGCCTGCTCTTCGGCATCCCCCTCGCAGTCGTCCTCGCTCGCACCCACGGCACCGCAGCCACCCTCCTGCGCTCTCTCGTCCTGCTCCCCCTGGTCCTCCCACCCGTCGTCGGCGGGATCGCCCTGCTCCAGGCATTCGGCAGGCGCGGCCTCCTCGGCCACACGCTCGAGGTCCTCGGCCTCGAGATCGCCTTCTCGACCACGGCCGTCGTCATCGCCCAGACCTTCGTCGCGATGCCCTTCCTCGTCCTGAGCCTCGAGGGAGCCCTCCGCGCCGCCGGCACGCGATACGAGGAGGTCGCGTCCACTCTCGGCGCCGACCCCTCGACCGTGTTCCGGCGGGTCACCATCCCCCTGGCCCTGCCGGGCCTGCTCTCCGGGACGATCCTCGCCTTCGCGCGCTGCCTCGGGGAGTTCGGCGCCACGATCACCTTCGCGGGATCCCTCCAGGGCACCACCAGGACCCTCCCCCTCGAGATCTACCTCCAGCGCGAGGGCGACCCCCGAGCCGCCGTCGCCCTCTCACTCGTGCTCGTCGCGGTCGCCGTGCTCGTCATCGGCCTCACCCGCGCCCGGCGCGACTCCCTCGCAGCAGGCACCTCATGAGCCCGACCTGCTCGCTCGACATCACCGTCCACCGCCGCGACGTCGACGCCCAGGTCACCGTCGACGACGGCGAGACCCTGGCCCTCCTCGGCCCCAACGGTGCCGGCAAGTCGACGATCCTCGCCGCCGCCGTCGGCCTCCTCCGACCCGACGCCGGAACCGTCCGGCTCGGCGACCGCATCCTCTCCGACGCCGGCGACGCGGTCGGCAGCACTCGCACCTGGGTCCCGCCACACGCCAGAGGCATCGCCCTCCTCGCCCAGGACGCTCGCCTCTTCCCCCATCTCAGCGCCCTCGACAACGTCGCCTTCGGCCTGCGCGCGGGTGGCGCGTCCCGGCGCGACGCCACCGAGCGGGCGGTGCGATGGCTCGAGGAGGTGGGCATGGCGGCATACGCCGGCCGTCGTCCTCGCGAGCTGTCCGGCGGCCAGGCCCAGAAGGTCGCGATCGCGCGCGCTATCGCCGTCGAACCTGCCGTGCTCCTCGTCGACGAACCCCTCTCGGCGCTCGACGTCGAGGTCGCGCCCGACGTCCGGGACCTGCTGCGCCACGTCACGCAGGACCGCACGACCATCCTCGTCACCCATGACGTCCTCGATGCCGCACTCCTGGCCGACCGGGTTGCGGTGATCCACGGTGGTCGGGTCGTCGAGGAGGGCGAGACCAGCCTCGTGCTCAGCCGCCCGACGAGTGACTTCGGTGCCCGCTTCGCCGGGCTCAACCTCATCCGCGGCGTGGCCACCGACGGAGCCCTGCGTATGCCGGACGGTCGCCTCCTCCACGGTGTCGCGGACTCCGCCGTGGACGAGGGTGATGCGGTCGCCGCCGTCGTGGCCCCCTCGGCCGTGAGCGTCCACCTCGACGCGCCGCACGGCAGCCCCCGCAACAGCCTTGCCGCCACCGTCGTCGACCTCGAGCCCCACGGCCACCTGGTGCGGGTCCGCACCGACCTCATCAGCGCCGACATCACACCGGCCGCCGTGGCGGACCTCCGGCTCGCGCGCGGCGACCGCGTCGTCCTCGCCGTCAAGGCCACCGAGGTCCACCTGCACCGCGCCTGATCGCCCCCGCGGATCACGGCTAGCCTGAAGCGATGACGTCCGGTTCTGCCCTGCCCGAGTCCGCCCCCGCTCTCGTCGTGACCGCCCATGGAGGCGGCGAGGTCCTCGAGGTCCGAGACCAGGCGCTGCCGGCGCCGACCAGCAGGCAGGTGCTCGTGCGGGTCGCCGCGGCCGGCGTGAACTTCATCGACACCTACCAGCGCGAGGGCGTCTACCCGGTCCCCACGCCGTTCGTGTGCGGGAACGAGGGCGCGGGCGAGGTGGTCGCCGTCGGAGACGACGTCAGCAGCTTCGTCGTCGGCGACCGCGTCGCGTGGGGCCAGGGCGCCGGCTCGGCCCAGACCTACGCCGCCGTCGACACCAGGAACCTCGTCCACGTCCCACCAGGAGTCGACCTCGAGACCGCAGCAGCCGCGATGCTCCAGGGCCTCACGGCTCACTACCTCTCGACGAGCACGTATGCCGTCCAGCAGGGCACCGTCGCGCTCGTCCACGCCGCCGCCGGCGGCGTCGGCCAGCTCCTCACCCAGATGACCAAGAAGCGCGGCGGACGGGTGATCGCCACCGCCGGCTCCGCCGAGAAGCTCGAGACCGCCCGCGAGCGCGGTGCCGACGAGCTCATCAACTACAGCGAGGTCGACGACCTCGCCGCGACCGTGCGAGAGCTCACCGACGGCAAGGGCGTCGACGTCGTCTACGACGGCGTCGGCAAGGACACGTTCGAGGCATCGCTGGCCTCCCTCCGTCCGCGCGGGCTGCTGGTCCTCTACGGCGGCGCGAGCGGTCAGGTCCCGCCGTTCGACCTCCAGCGGCTCAACAAGCTGGGCTCGCTCTTCGTCACCCGCCCGAGCCTCGGCGCCTACCTCGCGACGCCCGACGAGCTGCGCGCGCGCACGACCGACCTGTTCGAGTGGATCGAGTCCGGTGAGGTCCAGGTCAGCATCGGTGGGCGCTACCCCCTCAGTGACGCACGCACGGCATACGCCGATCTCGAGGGGCGCCGCACGCAGGGCAAGCTGCTCCTCATCCCCTGACTTCCCTGAACCCGTGACACGCCTCCCAGCCCCGGGATAAGGTCCGCCCAGCATCGCAGCGCGATCGCGCAGGGGCGGTCTGTTCACCAAGGGGAAAAAGTCATGAAGCGTTGGTCTCGCGCGTCGTCTCTCGGCGCGCTCCTCCTCGTCGCTGCGCTGTCCGCGACTGCGTCTCCCATCACGGCTTCGGCATCCGGACCCACCCAGGCGGTGCCACCGCGCAACGAGATGACAGTCGTCTCCTCGACGGACGCCGCTGTCAGGTCGGTCACCTCGACGGCGCCGGTCATCACCGGCACCGGCTCGAACCGCACCTTCGCGGTCGGCTCGACCTCCGTCCACATCCGTCCGTCGGATGACCAGCCGCTGAAGGTGGGCACGTTCGACATCCGCGGGGGTGCCGACGGCGTCCTGCTCGAGGTCCACGGCGACGGCCGGTCGTGCGTCACCTTCACCGGGACGATCGTCATCCACGAGGTGAGCTACCAGGATGCCGAGCTCACCTCCCTGGCCGCGACGTGGCAGCAGCCGTGTCAAGGCACCGGCAACAGCGTCGGCGAGCTGCGGCTCAACAGCACAGTCGACTCCCAGCGTGCAGGCGCACTCCCCCTGGGTCAGGACGCCCCCTCGCGCCGTGTCACGTTCACCGCCCCCGAGGCGACGACCATCGCCGACCTGGGCTGGACCGGTGACCTGGAAGTCGTTGCCGACAACGACACCTGCAGGGGTGCCTCACTCGCCGCAGGGCAGACGTGCACGGTTGACGCCGTGATCCGACCGATCGAGGCGGGAGGGAGCTTCATGGCCCTGACCGTCCTCGACGCCGAGGCCAAGCGCCTCGACACCGTCACCATCACGGCCCTCGGCACCGAGACTCCCAACGGGGCCTACACCTCGCTCGCCACACCGAGGCGATTCCTGGACACCCGGCCCACGAACACGCCGCTCCGTGCCGGGACCCCCCGGGACGTCCAGGTCATGGGCGTCAACGGCATGCCCTCCACCGGGATCTCGACCGTCGTCGTCAACCTCACGGTGGTCGCGCCGGGCAGTGGCGGCTACCTCACGGCGTACCCCGCCGGCACGACCGCACCCGCGGCGTCGTCGATGAACTTCTCCAAGGGTCAGACCGTCGCCAACCTCGTGACCGTCAGGGTCAACGGCGGCAAGGTCCGACTCCTGTCGAGCGCGAGCACGAGCCACGTCATCGTCGACGTCGTCGGCTACTACCGCAACCCGGCCGGGACCTCGGGCACCCCTGGCATCTACGGGTCCTTCCAACGAGTGGAGCCCTTCCGCCTCTACGACAGCCGCAGCGACGTCAAGGTGGAACCCCAGGAGGTCTTCGACCTGGCTGCCGACTTCGGCGACGTCAACCGCAACATCAAGGCCTTTGCGCTCAACGTGACGGCGGTCTCACCCGAGGGCTCGGGATACCTCACGCTCTGGAACGGCGTCAACGGCGCGACGACACCCACCGTCTCCAACCTCAACTTCACGACGGGCCGGGTGGTCCCGAACATGGCGATCGTCCCTGTCGGCAACTGCGGCTACTGCGGCGACCTTCCGGCGTTCACGGTCGCCAACGGGTCGGCGAAGCCGGTCCACGTCATCGTCGACATCGTCGGGTTCTTCGACGACGACACCCTCGACCGCGGTTCCCGTCTCAAACCGCTCGCCAGCCCGAAGCGGATCGTCGACTCGCGCTCCAAGCTGGGCCTCTCGCCCCTCACGGAGGGCGCCACGGGCACGGCGAGCGCGGCGTCAGTGAGCACACGGTGGACCACCGTGCTGTCGGGCAACTTGACGGCGGTGGCGCCGACGAAGAACACCTGGCTGACCATCTGGGAGGCAGGCGAGCCCAAACCGGACGTCAGCTCGATGAACCCCTACGCGGGCCAGAACGTCGCGGCGATGGTCATGCCCTACATCTCCCGCAACAGACAGTTCTCGGTGAACAACGCCCTGGGGACGACGAACGCCATCCTCGACGTGGTCGGCGCGTTCGAGTTCTACCGCGTCGCGGACGTTCCCGTCGAGAGCGGCGTCCTCTACGGTGCCCGTGCCGACGCAGCCGGGGGCGCGGGACGCAGCTTCGGCCCATCGGCCGAGGCATCGACGGGCGAGCGCTTGATGCCCCACCGGGGCGAGACGTCCACGGGCGAGACGCCCACGGGCGAGGCGCCCCGGGGGCGGTCGCCCAGGATCAACTCGCGCTGAGGCAGCACCGTCGCCACGGGCGGTGCACGCAGGGAAAGCTGCCGCTCATCCCCTGAACGAGTGACAGGCAGCCCCGCGCCGGGATACTGTCCGCCCAGTGCCGACGCGCGATCGCGCGAGGCGGTCTGTTCACCAAGGGGAACCTCATGAAGCGCTCGTCCCGCGCGTCGTCTCTCGGCGCGCTACTCCTCGTCGCCGCACTGTCCGCGACCGCGTCCCCCCTCACCGCCTCGGCATCCGGACCCTCCGTGGCCGTCCCACCACGCAACGAGCTCGCGGTCGTGGCACCCGCAGGCGCGACCGTGGCCTCTCTCGCGTCCCAGTCGCCGACCATCACCGGGTCCGGCTCGAGCCGGACCTTCACCGTCGGCACCACCTCCGTGCGGCTGAGCGCCTTCACGGGCGAGAAGTTCAAGGTGGGCACCTTCCAGCTGGGCACCGCTGCCGGCCGGCTCGGGGTCCGCATCACGGGCAACGGGTCCACCTGCACCGACGGCGCCAGCTCTCGGGTCACCGTCCATGACTTCGCCTACGAAGGTGATCAGCTCACCTCCCTCGCCGCGACCCTCCAGGCCAACTGCTCCGGGACCGGACAGACCGTGGCCGAGCTCCGCCTCAACAGCACTGTGGCCGCCCAGCGGGCCGGCAGCCTGCCGCTCGGCAAGAACGCCGCCTCGCGCCGCCTCACCTTCACCACCCCGGAGGCCACGACCGTCCGGGACCTCGCCTGGGCCGGCGACCTGTCCAGCGAGGTCAGGAACAACACCTGCACCAACGCCACCCTGCCGGCCGGCGGGACGTGCACCGTGGACGTCGTGGTGCAGCCGCTCGAGACCGGCGCCGAGTACCTCGCCCTCGCGATCCGCGACGCCGACTTCACGCGCCTCGACACCGTCTCCGTCGCCGCGATCGGCACCGCGACCCCTGACGGCTCCTACACGCCTCTGGCCAAGCCGCGACGCTTCGCCGACACCCGTGCGACCAAGTCACCCCTGCGCGGGGGCGTTCCACGCGACTTCCAGATCGTGGGTGCCAACGGCCTGCCGTCGACCGGCATCTCCTCCGTCGTCCTCAACATCACCGTCGTGGCGCCGACGGTCGGCGGCTACCTCTCCGCCTACCCCGCGGGCCAGGCCCCGCCCAACGCCTCGTCCATGAACTACCCCAAGGGCTGGACCGGGGCCAACCTCGTGACCGTCCGCACGGGGGCCGGCACGCTCAACGGCAAGGTCCGCCTCCTCACGAGCGCCGGCCTCACCAACGTGCTCGTGGACGTCGTCGGCTACTACCGCAACCCCGCCGGCACCTCGGGCACCCGGGGCATCTACGGGTCCTTCCATGCCTTCGAGCCGTTCCGCCTCTATGACAGCCGCAACGACAGCAAGGTGGCCGGTCAGGAGATCTTCGACCTCACCGCCAACTTCGGTGCCGACAACCCCAAGGTCAAGGCGCTCGCGCTCAACGTGACAGCGGTGGCCCCGGAGGGTTCCGGCTTCATCACCCTGTGGAACGGCATCAACTCGCTGGACGTGCCGACGGTGTCCACGCTGAACTTCACGGCAGGACGCACCGTCCCCAACATGGCGATCGTCCCGGTCGGACGCCTCAACAACCTTCCCGCCTTCACGGTCGCCAACGGCTCGAAGCAGAAGGTCCACGTCATCTTCGACGTCGTCGGCATCTTCGACGACGACACCCTCCCCGAAGGGTCCCGCCTCACCGCGCTCAACACCCCGAAGCGCATCCTGGACACCCGCAGCAACCAGGGGTTCGGCAAGCTGGGACCGAATGCCACGGGCACCGGCGATGCCAACGCCGTGGCCGGCAGCTGGACCACGTCGCTCTCGGGCAACCTCACCGCCGTCGCACCCACCCGACCCGCCATCCTGACGATCTGGGCCGCGGGCGATGCCCGGCCACTCGTCAGCGCCATGAACCCGGCAGCCGGGCAGGTGGTGGCCAGCATGGTCATGCCATCGCTCTCGGAGACCAACCGCTACTCGATCTACAACGGCAGCGCCGGGACGACCAACGTCCTCCTCGACGTCGTCGGGACCTTCGAGCGCTATCGGGCGAGCGAGTACGCCCCGGGCATTGGGGTCATCACCGCCTCTGCGGCTGCGACCGGCATCGTGGGCAACGGGAGCACCGGCGAGGGCACCAAGACCGACACCCTGAGTGCCGGCCCGAAGGACGCGACCGCCAGGACCCTCGGAGCCGCGTCGCCGAAGCTCAACGTGCGCTGAGGGCGCGCCTCACACCAACCGACGCCCCATGGCCCACGCGGTGAGCTCGTGGCGTGACGACAGCTGGAAGCTGCGGAGCACCGAGGACACGTGCGTCTCCACGGTCTTCACCGAGATGAAGAGCTCCTTGGCGACCTCCTTGTACTGATAGCCGCGAGCGATGAGCCGCATGACCTCGCGCTCGCGCGCCGAGAGGCGGTCCAGCTCCTCGTCGACCTCGGCGATCTCGCCGGCCGCCGCTCCGAAGGCGTCGAGCACGAACCCGGCGAGCCGCGGCGAGAACACCGCGTCACCATCGGCGACCCGCCGCACCGCCGTGCCGAGGTCCCGGGCCGTGATCGTCTTGGTGACGTAGCCGCGAGCGCCCGCACGGATGACCGCGATGACGTCCTCGGCGGCGTCGGACACGGACAGGGCGAGGAAGCGCACCGGGGCCCCGGCCTCGCTCTCGACCCCGAAGCAGCCGTTGATGACGTCCGCACCGCCCTTGCCCGTCCCACCCGGCAGGTGGACGTCGAGCAGCACGACGTCCGGCCGGGTCTCGCGGATGACCTTGACGGCGGCCTCGACGTCCGGCGCCTCACCGACGATCTCGATCGCGGCGCCGGACTCCTCGGCGAGCTCGCTGCGCACCCCCGTGCGGAACATGCGGTGGTCGTCGACGAGGACGACGCGCACCGGGCCGGTCCGGGGCGCTGCGGGCTTCTTGGGCTCAGTGCTCATGACTGCTCTCCTTCGAGAGGTGGGAGCGTGAGCTCCACCTCGGTTCCGTCCTCACGGCGGCGGACCTTGGCGGTGCCCCCGTGTCGCTCCATCCTGCCGAGGATCGAGGCGCGCACGCCCAGCCGGTCCCCGGGGATGTCGGCGAGGTCGAATCCTTCGCCGCGGTCACGGACGAACGCCTCGACCCCGCTGGGCCCGATCTCGGCGTATGCCGTCACCGGCGGTTCCCCGTGCCGGGTCGCGTTGAGCATCGCCTCGCGCATCGCGCGGACGAGGGCGGTGCCGTGCTCCTCGAGCGGGCGGTCACCCGTGACGACGAGGTCGATGACGACCCCGTTCTGGTCCTCGACGTCGTGCGCAGCGGCCGTGACCGCAGAGGCGAGGGTCTCGTCGGAACCGGCGGGCCCGGCATACAGCCACGAGCGCAGCTCGCGCTCCTGGGCGCGGGCCAGCTGCGTGACCGACGCGGGGTCGTGCGAGCGACGCTGGATGAGGGCCAGCGTCTGGAGGACGGAGTCGTGGAGGTGGGCGGCGATGTCGGCGCGCTCGTTGGCCCGCGCCGCGACCTCCTGCTCCTGGCGGTAGTCGCGCCAGAGACGCACCACCCAGGGAGCGGCGATGAGGGTGGCCCCCACGAGGACCGCGACCGTCGCGAGGAGGGCGTCACCGATCGCGGCGAACGAGTTGCCGCGGACCGTGAGCACGAGGATGCCGATGACCGCGACGGTGATGCCGAGCCCGAGGCGCAGGACGAGCATGCCGCGGTCCTGCTGCTGGGTGCCGAGCCACTTGGTGCGCTCGGCGTCGTCGAGGTGCGACCAGGCGACGGCGACACCGGCGGCGATGAGCAGCAGGGGCAGGAGCACCCCGGCGCGCACGTCCACGCCGGCGAACTGCAGACCCACGACCGTCCCGACGAGGACGAGCAGCCCTCCGGCCGCGACGAAGGTGCCCCACTTGGACTCGCTCAGGCCGGACACCGCACGCAGGGCGCCGGGCTCGCGCTGCTCGCCGCCGAGGTCGCTCGACGGTGTCACGACCCACAGGAAGAGGTAGACCGGCAGACCGGGGCCCGAGATCGCCAGGACGATGAAGGCCAGGTACACCCAGCGGCGACGCACCTCGAGGTGGTCGGCGATGCCGGCACACACCCCGCCGAGCCGCCGCCCGTGGAGGGGTCGGGTCAGCGCCGGTCGTCCCGGCGGAAGGACGACCGCCGGCTCCTTGACGCGTTCGTAGGGTGTGGCCACACCCCCATCCTGACGCACGAACGCGGGGATGTCGGTGGGTGCAGGGGTCTCGTGGGGGTCACCTCAGGGCGACGTCAGGGTCGACCCTCATGGCAGCAGGGCCCCACGTCGGCCACTGTTGGTGACATGACGCAGACACCAGGGCCGGCTCAGACCGCCCACGACCAGGGCCAGTCGCAGGGCCAGCCCCAGGGCCAGTCGCAGGGCAGCAAGTTCTGGGACGACATCCTCTCGATCGGCATCCGCCGTGACCGCTCCCGCCAGTGGTTCGGTGGCGTGTGCTCCGGCATCGCCCGCCGGGTCGACGTCGACCCGGTCCTCATCCGGGCGGCGGTGATCGCCCTGACCCTCCTCGGTGGGTTCGGCATCGTCGTCTACCTCGTGGCCTGGCTCCTGCTGCCCGACGAGACCGGCCGCATCATGGCCCGCGACGCCCTCGACCGTGACGGTGGTGGCGACGCCGGTGGAGCCATCGCCCTGTCGGTCATCGCGCTGATCGTCATCGCGGCGATCGTCTTCGGCGACAACGGGTTCCTCCTCGGCTGGGGCATCGTCCCGCTCGCCGTCATCGGCTGGCTCGTGTGGCGCCACCAGCAGCGCAGGGAGGGCGTCGCCGCATCCCCGTGGATGGCCGCCCCCACGGCGGCGGGTGCCACTGGTCCCGCCGGAACGGACGTGTATGCCGCCAGCTCGGCTCCCGCGTCCTACGCACCCATCCATCCGGGCACCCCGGGTGCCCCGGGCGAGGCGTCCGACGACTGGCAGCCGCCACCTGCTCCCCCGGTGCCTCCCCGCGCCCACCTGCCGCTCGCGCCGCCCCCGCGACGTCCGCGCCGACGCGGCGCCGGTTTCGCCGGCTTCGCGCTCGTCCTCGGTGTCGCGATCGTCGGCTACGGCGCCGGCCTCATGCTCGATGAACCGCTCGACTTCTCCGGCTCCCGCGAGCTGTTCGGGGGCATCATCGCCCTCGGCGCGGCCTCGCTGGCCACGATGGTCATCGGCCTGACCGGCCGCCGGAGCCTGATGTCGGTCACCCTCGTGACGATCCTCGGACTCGGCACCGTCGGCGCCGCGATCGGCGACGAGGCGTGGAGCGGAGGGCAGGGCACCCGCACCTGGACGCCGGCCGTCTCGACGACCATGACCCGCTACGAGCTCGGCGCCGGCGACACCACGCTCGACCTGCGGCCCCTCGTCGCCCAGCTCGCCGACCCTGCTCAGCAGCCGACCCCGCCGCCCACCCCCACCCCAGCGCCCACGCCCAGCCCGGCTCCCACCGCTCCCGCACCGGGCGCCTCGGCCGCCCCGGGCCCGTCCGTGTCACCGCCGACCCCACCCACCGCAGCCGTGCCGTCCGTCCCTCAGCAGATCGAGGTCCAGCAGGGAGCAGGCGAGATGACGATCATCGTGCCGGCAGGGGCCAGCGCCCAGATCCGCGCCCACTCGGCCTTCGGTGACGTCCAGGTGCGCGGCAACCTGCCGGGCGGCGTCTCCGCACGTGACCGAGGCGATGCCGACGGGCCCAGCGAGACGCTGACCGTCGACCTCGGCACCGGCGCCCCCACCATCATCGTCCGCGCCGACGTGACGTTCGGCCAGATCACCATCCAGGAGGGCTGACCCATGAGCCAGCACGACGAAGTCACCCACGAGCACCCGAAGCACGACGACACCACCACGATCGAGACCCTCCTCGACGACCGCGACCGTGGCACGGACCCCGACCCCTCGCCTGCCGCTCAACCGGCATGGACGGCGCAGTCTCCCCAGACGGCGGTGCCCGAGTTCAAGTCCGGCCCCGCTCCGACCACCTCGGTCTTCGGACTCCTCGGCCTGCTCGGCGCCATCGCTGTGCTCCTCTCACAGGCCACCGATCTCGACATCCCCTGGGGCGTCGTGGGACCCGTCGCCGTCGTCGGCGCCGGAGTCCTGCTCGTCGTCCTCGGACTCGCGGGCCTGCGCGGTCAGCGGTTCAGGGGCTGAGCGAGCTGACCACCACGTAGGCCACGTCTCGTCCGGAGCGAGTGCACGGAAGGCAGAGATGTCACAGCACGGTCACACCGGCGACGGCGAGCGCCTCGGCGACAGAGCTCGCGAGCGGCAGGCTTGCCAGGTCGGCCTCGGGCACCCACCGTGCCGCGGACGTCGAACCGCCCACGTCGAGCACCACCGGGTCGGTCGGCACGGGGCAGTGAGCGGTGTGGAACAGGCGCACGGCGTGGAAGTCCTCGACCCTCCCGCTCGGCGCCCGCCCCACCCAGTGCCGGGTCAGGACGGTGAGCAGCTCGACGCCGACGACGTGCTGCCCGGTCTCCTCGTGCACCTCGCGCACCACCGCGTCCGCGGGTTCCTCGGCGGGGTCCAGACCACCTCCGGGCAGGTTCCACAGGCCGGCCGCGTTCGTCCTGTTCGACAGCTCGGTGACGAGGACGCCGCGCGAGCTGCGCACGACGGCATACGCCGCGATGCGTTGGTACTCAACCAGGTTCGCCAGATCCTCGGCCTCGAGGTCTGCGTCCAGTGGCACGTCGCCTGCGTCGGCGGACGCAACACTCGTCGGCTCCACGGCATACCGGATCGTCAGGTCGTCCGGTGAGCTGCGCGTCGCCGACACTGCCGTGCCCACCCATCCCCGGCGCACGAGCTCGACCGACGGGTCGCTCCCGTGGGCCAGGTCGAAGCGCGCCACCTGGCGGTCACCGTGCAGCGCAACGATGTCGATCACGACGCGCCCCGCTGCGCTCGGGCGTACTCGGCCAGGGTCGCCTCGACGACGCTCCCCCACGACTGTGCGGGCGGCGTGCCGAGGTTGTGGGCACGCATCTGCGCCAGTCGCGAGGGGTCGGCGGCGAGCTGTGCGAGTCCGCTCGCGAGGTCGCCATCGGAACGGCGGAGTATGCCGCCGAGGCCGTCCGCGACGAAGTCATCCATGCCGGTGCCCCTCAGGCCGGCGACGGCCAGGCCCGCGGTGCGTGCCTCGAGCGCCGCGATGCCGAACGCTTCGAGACGTGCCGTCGTGAGATAGATGTCGCTGCGCCAGTGCAGGTCGCGGAGCTCGTCGCGAGTCACGCGCCCGGGCAGGTGGACCCAGTCGAGGCCGTGCCGCCGGAGCTGCGCGGAGACGAGGCGACGCTGCGGGCCGTCGCCGACGAGCTGTGCCTCGAGACGCACGTCCGGCGCGACCCGGTCGAGCTCCTCCCGCGCGCGCCGCAGGACGTCGAGAAGCGCGCCCGGGCGCTTGCGCCGCACGAAGCGCAGGGCACTGACGACCCGCACCACACCGTCGTCGTGCCTCCCGTGACCGTCAGCGGGCTGCCACTGGTCGACGTCGATGCCGTTGCCGAGGATGCGCACGTCCGCGCCGCCGGCGATGGCGCTCACCCGGTCGGCCGCCATCGCCGACACCGCGGACAGGGCCACGCCGGCCTCACCCCACCGGCGAGCGTGACCCAGCGCTCGGAAGATCGGGGCGCTGCGGTCGATGACGCAGTGCCAGGTCGCGGCGGTCGGGAGCCCGATGTCCAACGCCACACCGATGAGATCCGTGGCGAACGGGCTGATGACGCCCATGTGGCCGTGCACCACGTCGAACGAGCCCGCGGCGAGCAGCTCACGCACTTCGTCCCGGACGAAGGGATTGACGGGTGGGGCGCCCGGGACCGGCAGGGGCAGGCGGTGCACGGTGACGCCGTCGGCGACGTCGGTCGTGGTCGCCCGGGTGTCGCCGGCCGTGGCCGTCACGACCTCGACCTCGTGCCCGGCCGCGCTCAGCCGGTGCGCGAGATCGTGCACCTGGACCTCGATCCCGCCGAGGCGAGGCAGATAGCAGTCCGACAACAGGGCGACCTTCACGAGCGCCAACCTTGCCATGCGTCAGGATGGGCACGATGACACGCACGCTCGTGGCCTTCCACGCCCACCCCGACGACGAGGCTCTGCTGACCTCCGGCACGATGGCCAAGGCCGCCGCCGAGGGGCACCGCGTCGTGCTCGTCGTCGCCACCGACGGAGCCCTCGGGCTCGCTGCGGACGAGTTCAAGAGCGGCCCCGGCGGCACCGGCGACAGCACCAGCGCCACGCACGCGACGGTTCTGGCCGACGTCCGGCTGCAGGAGACGCGCGCCTCCGCCGACGCACTCGGGGTGGCCCGGGTCGAGTGGCTGGGCTATGCGGACTCGGGCCACGAGGGCCCGATCCCGGCGGACCCGCCCGGTCAGGTGCGGTTCTGCCGCGTGCCGCTGGAGGAGGCCGCCGAGCGTCTCGCCGCGGTCCTGCGCGCCGAGCACGCGGACGTCCTCCTCACCTACGACGCGCAGGGCGGCTACGGCCACCGCGACCACGTCCGGGTCCACGAGGTGGGAGCCCGGGCCGCCGAGATCGCCGCCACCCCACGGGTCCTAGAGGCGACCGTCCCCCGCGACACGATCGCGCGGGCGGTGCTTTGGGTCGGCAAGGTCTACCACTACCCCGACGAGTTCGACCCCGGCGTCTTCGAGCGCAGCTACACCGCACGCGCGGACATCACCCACCGGATCAACGTCCGTCGCCAGGCCGGCGCGAAGCGCGCCTCCATGCGAGCCCACGCGTCGCAGGCGTCCAGCGACGGCGGCGACCGCACCCTGGCCGCGTTCCTGCGGATCCCCCGGCCCCTCTACGACCTCGTCTTCGGGCGTGAGTGGTTCCGCGACCCGGTCAAGAGCGGGGCCGGCCGAGCCGGCATACACCGCGACATCTTCGAGGGACTGCCGTGAGCACGCGCACCAAGCAGGTCATCCGCGCCGTCGTCGGCCTGGCGTTGGCCATCGCGTTGATCGGCTGGGGTTTCCCGAGGTTCGCCAAGACGACTTGGGGCGAGGTCTGGGAGCAGGTGACGATGGTCTCGGCGTGGCAGGCGCTCGGCTTTCTCGGGCTCGTGCTCGTCGGCCTGGGC
This sequence comes from Knoellia sp. AC549, assembly GCF_979258975.1. Taxonomy (NCBI): domain Bacteria; kingdom Bacillati; phylum Actinomycetota; class Actinomycetes; order Micrococcales; family Intrasporangiaceae; genus Knoellia; species Knoellia sp. AC549. Next base: position 2,609,854 of record NZ_OZ409890.1, on the reverse strand, counting down.
TGCTACACGTTCACCTTCACCGGTTCGCTGCCCGGGCTGAGCAACTGGCGGGCGTTCATCGTCAACATCTGCGGTTCGTCGGTGAGCAACCTGCTGCCCGGTGGGGGCGCGGTCGGCCTCGCCGCGACCTACACGATCCTGCGGTCGTGGGGCTTCCAGAACCGGGACGTCTCCACCTCGGCCATCGTCACCGGTGTCTGGAACACGCTCGCCAGGATCGCCCTGCCCATCGTCGCCATCGTCATGCTGTGGGTCGGCAACGACGGGCTCCCGCGTGCCCTGACGAGCGCGGCTTGGGGCGCGGCTCTGTCCGGTCTGGCGATCTTCGGTGCCTTCGTGGCGATCCTCGCGAGCGAGCGCGCGGCGCAAACCATCGGTCGTGGGCTCGACCGCCTGCTCGGACCGCTGTTCCGACGGCGCAGGCGGACGATGAGCATCGACGCCCTCGTCCACGACATGCGCGGGCGGATCAACGAGGTCGTGCGCACGGGGTGGATGCAGATGACCTTCGGGATGATCGGGTTCTTCGGCTTCTACTACCTGCTGTTCGTCCTGATCATGCATTCGGTCGGTGTCTACGAGCCGCTCGGGATCCTCTTTGCCGCGTTCGCGATCGGCCGGCTGCTGACCGCCGTCGGCGTCACCCCCGGGGGCATGGGCGTCACCGAGTCAGCGACCGTCATCGCCCTGGTCGGCTGGGGCGCGGACGGGACCGCCGCGCTCACTGGTGTCGTCCTCTTCTCGATCTTCACCCACCTCATGGAGGTGCCACTCGGTGCGCTGGGGTGGCTCGCCTGGTCCCTCAGCCCGAGGGTCAAGAACGCCACCGGCGAGGACGAGGACCGACTTGTTGCGAGTTCCGGTCAGGCGAGCCCCCGCGAGCATGAACGGAACTCGCAATAAGTGGGCCGTTGCAGAGGCCGGTCAGTCCTGGATGAAGACGAGGGCCATCGGGGTCTGCTCGCTGCCCTGACCGAGCGGGTTGTCGGCGAACATCTCCTCGAAGCGCGCCTTGTCACCCGGCACGTCGCTGCCGAGGACGTTGCGGCCGATGTCGTTGGCGTCCATGACGATCGTCCCGGCGAACGAGTCCCGGTATGCCGCGGGCACCCGTTTCCGGATCCCTGCGGACAGCCGTGCGGCCACCTCGTCGGGGTCCTTGGGCGCCAGCTTGGCGGAGACGTTGGACGGATAGGCGCTGTACTCGGTCGGGCCGTCGATGGCGGCGATGTCATTGCCGACGAGCTCGTAGAACAGGCCCTTGCGCCCGATGGCCTTGCCCACGGCGCCACCGGCCGCGGCATACAGGACCCGGGGAAGTCCGGCCTCCTCGATGGCGAGCTGCATGGTGAACGGCGACCCGAGGCCGATGCCCGCAGGGGTGCGCGTGACATACCTGGACAGGACGCGGGCGGGCTTGCCGACCTTGATGTCCCAGATGAAGTAGGAGCGGCCCTGGGTGATGGCAATGATCTTCTCTGAGATGAAGAGGAACCACCGGCCCCGGGTTGCGGCGTCGTGCTCGGGGCCTGCGCCCGGCAACGTCTCGAAGAACGCCTCGATCCTCGGCAGCACCTTGGCGTCGAGGTCGTCACCCTCGGCGAAGAGCTCGGTCCGCAGGGGGTAGCGGCGCACGGTCTCGCCGCGCTCGGTGGTGATGTCGAGGTTCTTGCCCGCGTTGGGCTGGGTGTCGTCCTTGGGTGCGGCCTGCACGACGGCCTTGTCGACCTGGGGCGCCTCGTCGAAGAACTCCTGGAGCCACAGCTCGAGGTTGAGGAAGCGCCAGAACATCATCGTGTCGGCGTTGTTGCTGCCCTTGATCCACCCCTCGAACGCGTGGAGGACCTCGGTCTGCCTGAAGTAGGGGCGGTTCGCGAACGACTCGCTGAGGAAGATCGAGTAGAAGTGGTTCTTGAGCCGCAGGAACCACTCGGACTGCGGTGTCGTGAAGCCGATCTTGTTGCGGCGACGGTTGATCGACTCGGGCAGCACGCCGCGGGTCGCGTCCCGCAGGATGCGCTTGTTCCAGCCGTCCTTGATGATCGCCTCGTCGGTGAGGCCGAAGATGAACTTCACGACCTCCTTGTCGAGGAACGGCACGCGCCCCTCGAGGCTGAAGCGCATGGTGTTCTTGTCCTCGTAGCGCAGCAGGCTCGGCAGGCTGTTGTGGAACAGGTCCTCGATGAGCCGCTTCTTGAGGTTGCCCTGCTCGACGGGGAAGCGCTCGTCGCTGAAGCGCGACACGAACTCCGCGTTCATGAGCGAGGTGACCGGCACGTCCTTGCGGCCCTGGAGCTTGGCCTTGACCTTGAAGCGACCGAGTCGATACAGCACGTCGAGGGACTTGCTGAGCTCGGCCGCCGCGACCTTGGCGCCCTGGGCACGCAGCTGGCGGAGGTAGACCGCGTAGTAGGGGATGTAGCCGGCCATCATCTCGTCGGCGCCCTGGCCGTCGAGGAGCACGGTGACGTGCTTGGTCGCCTCGCGCATCACCTGGAACTGCGCGTAGGGCCCACTGGAGATGAGCGGCTCCTCCTGGGTGCGGATGAAGTCGCGCAGGTCGGCCTTGAACTCCTCGGGCTTGGGGAGGATCTTGTGCCCGTCGACGTGTCCCTCGCAGATCTCGAGGACCTCGTCGACGTACTTCTCCTCGTCGTTGATCGAGTTCGGGAAGACGGCGCTGAAGGTGTTCTGCTGCACGCCGACGGACTGCGTGCGCTCGTCACCCTCGTTGATGAGCTGGTTGATGATGACGGCCACGGCCGAGCTGTCGAGACCACCCGACAGCGACGTGCCGACTGGCACCTCGGACTGCAGACGCAGCCGGATCGCCTCGACGAGGCGCGCCTTGTACTCCGCCGCGGCAGCCTCGTCGTAGGGCCGCTGCTCGGTGGCGAGCTCGGCCAGCTCCTCACGCAGCCGCGTGAACATGCTTCGGCGTATGCCGCCAGCATCGGCTTCGAGCATCTCTCCCGGCTGCAGCCGCTCGATGCCGTCGAAGAACGTCTCGGTCCCGTCCTCGTGGGCGCGGAACTTCAGGTAGCGGTAGATCGAGCGCTCGTTGGGCTTCTTCTCGTAGAGGCCGCTGGCGAGGATCGGACGGATCTCGCTCGAGAAGAGCAGGGCGTCGCCCTGGTCGCCGGCCACCCGGCATACGTAGAGCGGTTTGATCCCGAAGTGGTCGCGAGCCAGGGTGAGCCGCTGCTCCTCGCGGTCCCAGATGGCCAGGCCGAACATGCCGTTGAAGCGGTCGAACGCCTCGCCGCCCCACTGCGCGAACGCCTCGAGGACGACCTCGGTGTCGCTGTCGGTGACGAACGTGCGACCGAGGCCCTCGAGCTCGGCCCGCAGGCCGAGGTAGTTGTAGACCTCGCCGTTGTAGGCGATCGTGTAGCGCCCGTCGGCGGTCGCCATCGGCTGCTGGCCGTGGGCCCGGTCGATGATCGACAGGCGGCGGTGAGCCATGCCGCAGGGTCCCTCGACGAAGATGCCCTCACCGTCGGGTCCGCGGTGCTCCTGGCAGTCGTTCATCGTCTGCAGGAGCGCGTCGTTGGCGCTCAGTCCGTGGTAGCCGGCGATGCCACACATGATTGGGGTCCTCAGTTCTGCTCGGGGTACCGGTCAAGCCTGCCATAGAGCGCGGCGACCACTCACGCGCGCCGCAAATCCTAGCCGGGGATAAAAGGCGACCTTGCGCCACGCGACCGCAAGAGATTCGGTGGCAATTGCAGCTTCTAGGTCGTCAAGCTTTCCATCGTTCGAACGACCCGGAGGCAGATATCTCCGACCGCGCGCGCCATATCCTCCGTCAAGGGCACTGGATCGACGACTATGAAAACCTCGTACACCCCAGCTTGACCAGATCGGCGCGAACCCCTTAATGAAGCGTGAGACAGCACTCTGTCGATTTGCTGGTTCAGCGCACGCCTAAGGTCCGCATTACGTAGGCCCTGAACACCAAATTCGGCAGTTGGCATCAAGCGGAACTCAAAGCCACACACATCCCCTTGATCACGAACTTGCTTTAGCTCTATCTGCGTCCGGCGCGTTCGAGACTCCATGATGAAGGTTCGAATGTTATCAGGGGCATCGGCGACAACGTCGTTGACTGCGGCGCGCATCTCTTGCAGGAATGTAGGGAGGTCCAGCGGTCGCCCGGCTGCGGCTTTCTCATGCGCTGCACGGACCGCACGGAGCGCATCGATCAGTTCCTCGAAGGATTGCGGACGCAAATCCGGGTCATGTTGGCAAGACTTTTCGTAGACCTGAACAAAGATGTTGATTGCGGAAGCGGGTATCTTGTCTCTCAAGATGGATTCGAGCGAGGCTATGTTTCTTTCTGTCTGATTAACCACAGGGTCTCGACCTGTGATCAGGAAGAACATGACCTGAGCAAAAGAGAAAATGTCAACCGTGCCGCGACGCACTGCGTCAGAATTAGAGAAGTCCCGCTGCTCTGGCGGGGCGTACAGCGCCATGCCCATGGCCGCCTGTGTTCTCTGGGTCGCGGTGGTGAACCATGCGAGGTCAAAATCCGTGAGCACCGGCTCGAAGACGTTTCGCACCTCATCCCACTGAACGAGAATATTTTCGGGTTTGATATCGCGATGTATAACGCCTTTATCATGAGCAAATTGCAATGTTTCAGCAGCCACTGACAGAAACTGAAGTTGCTGACTTACATCCCACAGAGCGGCACCGGCATCGCGCAGGTTAGGTCCGTCTATCGCCTGCATAAAGAAGCCCAGCGGTACGAGCCTCTCCTCGAAGACCTCCACAATGTTCGGGTGGCTCAGCTGTCGGTTGGCTCGATATCCGGTTTGAAACCGACCGACTTTTTCCTTGTCACCCAACTCGTTGGAGTGGAAAACCTTGAACGCCCGCTCCTGACCGTCGTCTCCCTTCATAAGCCAAACAGACCCAAAGCCGCCAGACCCCAATGCACTTTCGATTGTTCCGCCTGGTATGGCGAGCCCGTCTCCAAGATTGCAGAGATACGCCTGCTCGTAACGCAGTGACCTCAAGATCTCGACAAATTCGGTTCGGGCGCTCAGTGCGGGATACTTAGTCTCGACTTTAGCGAACCACCGCAGGATGGGCTCAAGAGCGAGAGCGTCGTCCCGGAAACCAAATTGGTTACGGTCAAGGCGGCCACCAACACTCTTTCGGGCCAAGTATGCATCCAGCTCGGAATCCGCCTGTTGGGAGATGCGTTCCAGCTCCTCGACGGGTTGGGAAATGACGGTACGAGGCGGGAGCCCCTCGCCGATACCTACTTCGGAACTCAACATCCCGCGGAACGAGGGATTTTGGTTCGCGACTGATGCAAAAGTTGCGCTGACAAAAGTGAACAACGAGGTCGGCGTTACACGCCCGTGTTCATCTGCGGCTAGGCCCGAAAGGCCTTCCAAAATTTGGTAGCTCAGGAGACCATGCCCAAGGTCACGATACTCCCGTGCCACCTCGTCAGCCAGGCAAGCTGCGATTACCGATACTTGGGCCGGAGCCCCCGCCAGACTCCGCCTGAGATCGTCATTGGTGGCCCTTTGAAACGCCGAATTGCGCACAACGTCATGCCCAGAATGACAACAATCCAAAATTATCATTGAATGTCCGCGCTTAAGCACAGCCTTATCTCGGACAAGTTCATCAATTACTATTCCGAGTTCGTAATCTGACGCATCGTGTAGCACGATGGCAGTGCCATTACTAGAACGAGCCCCATGGCCAGCGAAGAAGAATAAAAGGTCACTTACGTCGGAGTGAGCCGCTTCGTGCAGCACCCTTAACACATTCGAGCGAGTGGCGCCGGAGTCGACGAGCAAATCCACGGTGTATCCGTATTGGGGTTTTTCAAGCATCACCGCAACGTCGGACGCGTCCGCCACCGCCCAATCCAAGTTCGCAATATTTGGGTTCGCATACGTACTGACACCTACCACCACTGCCCTCTTCATGGCGCGAGACTAGAGCTGATACAGCACTCGCGCTCCCGTTTCGGTAGAACGCAGGTCTTGAGTCACTCCCACTCGATGGTGCCCGGCGGCTTCGAGGTGACGTCGAGCACGACGCGGTTGACCTCGGGCACCTCGTTGGTGATGCGGGTCGAGATCTTGGCGAGGACGTCGTAGGGCACCCGCGTCCAGTCGGCGGTCATGGCGTCCTCGGACGAGACCGGACGGAGCACGACCGGGTGGCCGTAGGTGCGACCGTCGCCCTGGACGCCGACAGAGCGGACGTCGGCGAGCAGCACGACGGGGCACTGCCAGATGTCGCGGTCGAGGCCGGCGGCGGACAGCTCGGCACGGGCGATCTTGTCGGCAGCCCGCAGGATCTCGAGACGCTCGGCGGTGACCTCGCCGACGATGCGGATGCCGAGCCCAGGACCGGGGAACGGCTGACGCCAGACGATCTCGTCGGGCACCCCGAGCTCGAGGCCGACCTGACGCACCTCGTCCTTGAAGAGCAGCCGCAGAGGTTCGACCAGCTTGAACTGGAGGTCGTCGGGGAGGCCACCGACGTTGTGGTGCGACTTGATGTTGGCCGTGCCGGTGCCGCCACCGGACTCGACGACGTCCGGGTAGAGCGTGCCCTGGACGAGGAACTCCACCGGGTGGCCGTCGCTCTCGGCGGAGCCGACGACGTCGCGCGCGGCCTGCTCGAAGACACGGATGAACTCGCGCCCGATGATCTTGCGCTTCTCCTCCGGGTCCGAGACACCCGCGAGCGCGCCGAGGAACTGTTCTCTGGCGTCCACGGTGACGAGGTCGACCCCGGTCGCGTCCACGAAGTCCTTCTGGACCTGCTCGGCCTCACCCGACCGCAGGAGGCCGTGGTCGACGAAGACACACGTCAGCTGGTCACCTACGGCTCGCTGCACGAGGGCAGCGGCCACGGACGAGTCGACGCCGCCGGAGAGGGCGCACAGCACGCGCTTGTCCCCCACGGTCTCGCGGACCTGCTCGACGAGGGCCTCGACGACGTTGTGCGCCGTCCACTCCCCCGACAGCCCCGCTCCACGCAGCAGGAAGTTCTCGAGCACCCGCTGACCAAAGGTGGAGTGCATGACCTCGGGGTGCCACTGCACACCGTAGAGACGGCGCTCGTCGTCCTCGAAGGCTGCGACGGGCGCGCCCGAGGTCGAGGCCGTGACGCGCATGCCGTCCGGGGCAGCCGTGGCCGCGTCGCCGTGGCTCATCCACACCGATTGCTCTGCCGGCTGGCCGTTGAACAGGGTGGAGCTGGTGTCCGAGAGCTGGGCCGGCGTCGAGCCGTACTCGCCCAGACCCGTGCGTTCGACAGTGCCGCCGAGCGCCTGGACCATCGCCTGGAAGCCGTAGCACATGCCGAACACCGGCACCCCGGCCTCGAGCACGCTGGGGTCGAGCGTCGGCGCGCCCTCGGCATAGACCGAGCTCGGGCCTCCGGACAGGATGATCGCCGCCGGCTGCTTCGCCAGCAGCTCGTCGGCCGGCATCGTCGAGGGGACGACCTCGCTGAAGACGTTGGCCTCCCGGACCCGCCGCGCGATGAGCTGCGCGTACTGGGCGCCGAAGTCGACGACGACCACGGGGCGGTCGGACAAGGTGTCGGGCAGGGCTTCGGCAGGGTCGGAGGTCAGGGGGGTCTCGCTCACACGCACAGGCTACCGGCGGGCTGAGGTGACACAGGTCCGGCGTCAGGGCGCGGAACGTTCCGCGCCCTGACGCCGGATCCGCGTCGCTCGAGCCGTCAGCGCCAGAGGGTGTTGACCTCGCTGGCCTCGATCGAGTCCGGGTAGGGGTTGGTGCACGACGGGCCGGGGCCGCCACCGGACATGAGCTTGCTGCACGGTTGCGTGTAGCGGTCGGGCAGCCCGAGCGCGTGGCCGGTCTCGTGGGCCACGATGCGCAGGGGGGCATAGACGTCGGACTGGGCGAAGTCCATGAAGATGTAGCCGTCGCCGTTGCCCCTGCCGTAGTAGTAGGAGCCACGGCTGTCGTTGCCCTCGTAGTACTTCAGGGCACCGGCCGCACCGTCGCGCTCGACGAGCTGGACGTTGGTCACCCGCGCGTTCCAGATGGCCGCGCTCTGGTCGATGAGCGAGTCGAAGCTCGGGGCCTGGGAGTCGTCGTAGTAGACGACGGAGGCCGCGACCGCGGGCCTCCTGGCACCGGAGGCGTCCTCACGTGCCGCCTGCTTCTTGGCCTCGGCCAGCTGCTTCTCGAGCGCGGCCTGGATCTGCGGGTCGAGGGATCCGGGCGTGTAGGCGGCGACTCCCCGGTCGGGCCCGGGCTCAGGTGCGGCGACGGCTCCGGCGGGTGCGCTGGTCAGCGCGGCTGCGCTCGCGAGGGTGACGAGTGCGGCGGAGAGGGTTCGGCGGACGTGTGCCATGAAGGGTTGCCTCATTCCTTGTCTGGATCGGTGCCCGTCGTGATCGGGGCACCTCTCCTGTCTAGGCGTCGGCACGCCAGCAGTCCCTCTGGGCCAGGTCAAGAGTCCGTCAGTGAGGTCTGCGCTTGGTCAAGTCGGTCAAGCCGCCCCCAAGCGTCCCTCGACCTCTCCGGCGACCTTGCGCTCCACCCAGAACGACAGGAACGGCACGCACCCGGCAAGCATCACGCCGATCATCCTGGGCAGTGACCAGCCGACCTTGAAGCCGAGGTTGGCGGTGGCGACGAGATAGACCATGTAGATGAAGCCGTGCGGCTGCGGCCACCAGTGCAGCGGGTTCTGCTCACCCTTCATCGACGTGCCGTACTCGAGCACCAGCTCGACGACGAGCACGAGCAGCCCGACGCCGACGATGAACGCCATCACCTTGAAGAAGGTCAGGGCCTTGCGGGCACCGGCCTCGTCGCGGATGGCCGCGCGGGGCTCACGCTGGGCGTTCGTCTGCTGGTTCATCTCGGTCACGCTCCCCATTGTCCCCTGACTCCTCCACGTCGTGGCGCACGGTCCTCCACCACAGGTAGAGCGCGAAGAGCGCGAAGACCCACCACTGCAGCGCGTATGCCGCGTTGCGCCACTTGAATCCCGTGTCGCCCGACGGGGTGGGCACCCTCTCCATCGACCCGAGCGCGCCTGCGGTGGGCGCCGGCGCCTCACCCTGTTGGAAGACGAAGGCGTTGTAGAGCTTCTCCGGGCCACCGGCCCACGAGGACGGAGGTGTCGATCGAGCCGAGCTGGCCCTCGGGAGGCGACGGGCCGGCATACGGGGACTCCGGCGGAGCCAGCCCACCCGTGACGGTGACGGTGCCGCTCGGAACGGGAGGTGCCTCGTCCGGCGAGGAGACATAGCCACGCAGGACGGGAAGTGTCGCTCCCGACGCCTCGACCCGCAGCGGCGCCACGACCCAGAACCCCGCGCGCCCGTCGAGGCGCCGCCCGGCGACGATGACCTGGTCCACGCCGAACGTGCCCGTCGCCGAGACCGGACGGGTGCTCAGGTCGTTGGGGAAGTCGGTGTGCGGGCGCAGCACCGTCTCGATGGCGACCGCCTGCTGCGTGCGAGCCTTCTCGAGCGACTCGCGCAGGGCCTCGTCCTCGGCGACACCGAGCTGCCAGCGGCCGAGCTGGACGAAGGCGAGGACGATGAGCAGCGCGACCCCGAGCAGCCCGAGATGGCGGGGCTTGAGGGCGGAGCGGAGCACCTGCCGAGCGTAATCGGCGCTCTCACGAGGCCGGCGGTGGCTCCCAGTGGACGGCCTTGACGAGGGTGAGCTCGTCGAGGAGCTCAGGGCCATAACCCCGCCCCTGACCGCTCGACCGTCTCGGGTCCGCCGAACCGCCCGGGGCACCGCCGAAGACGGCGTTGACCTTGACGGTGCCGACCTCCAGCGCCTCGATCGCCTGCATCGCGTGCGCGGAGTCCGCGGTGAGCACCGTTGCGGCCAGGCCGTAGCTCCCGAAGTCGGCCTGCCCCAGCGCCTCCTCCCAGCTGTCGACGACCACGACGGGCGCCACGGGTCCGAAGGTCTCGTCTCGCAGTACGAGCATGTCGTGGGTGCAGTCGACGAGGACCGTCGGTGGGAACCACAGGTGCTCGTCGGTCGCGTCGGAGACCTCGCCGAGCCGACCCAGACCACCTGCGACGCACCGCGCCCCCAGGACGAGCGCGTCCGTGACGTGAGCGCGCACCGTGTCGAGCTGGCGGGCATCGATGAGTCGGCACATCGTGGTGCTCTCCGCGGCGGGGTCGCCCCGTCGATGGCTCTCCGCGAGGCGGACCAGCTCCTCGATGAACGGCTCGGCAACGGACCGGTGCACATAGATGCGCTCCACCGAGGTGCACAGCTGTCCTGCGTTGGTGAAGGCGCCCGTGGCAGCCTGGCCCGCGGCCCACACCGGGTCGATCCCACTGTCGACGAGGAGCGCGTCCTTGCCACCGTTCTCGAGGATCGCCCTGGCACCGCGCGCCCCACAGACCTCGGCGATCGCGGCGCCGGACGCGCTGCTCCCGATGTGGGCGACGACTCGCACGCGCGCGTCACGCACCAGCTGCGCGCCGAGGCTGGCGTCCCCCGAGACCACACCCAGGACGCCCTCGGGCAGGTGGCTCGCGATCACCTCGGCGAGCCACAGCCCCGCGTCCTGGCTGCGCTCCGACGGCTTGTGGACGACGGTGTTGCCCGTCACGAGTGCCGCCGAGATCAGGCCGGCCGCAGCGGGGAAGGGGTCGTTCCATGGTGTCAGCACCGCGACCACCCCGTGGGGCTCACGTCGGGTCCAGTCGACACTGCCGGAGCCGCCTGCAAGGGTCCGGCCCCGTGCGCCCAGCCCCACGACGGACGCCTCCTCGAGCAGGTCGGCAGCGACCTCGGCCGAGGTGACGGAGTCCCGGAGCAGCTTGCCGGTGGTGGCCGTGAGGACGGCGCCCAGCTCCCGTGCCGTGTCGCGGACCTCGGCCGCTGCCGCCCTCAGGCACGCGGCCCTCTCCCCCGGGTCGGTCCGTCTCCAGTCCGCGAAGGCCCGGTGGGCCGCAGCAACGACGGTGGCGGCGTCATCAGGTGAGGTGGCCCGACGCGTGGGGTGATCACGAAGTGGATGCTCGCGAACTGTCATGGCTGTGACGTTCCCCCGGCAGCGTCCGGACAAACACGCTGCACACCCTCGATTGGAAGCGCTTCTCCATGGGTAGAAGCCGGTCATGCCCACGTCGCGAACGCCCTGCAGGGCCGTCCTCTTCGACAGAGACGGAACCCTGGTGGACGACGTTCCCTACAACGCCGACCCGGCTGCGGTCAGTCCTGTGAGGATGGCTGCCAGCTCGGTGAGCCGGTTGCGGTCGGCGGGCATCCGGGTGGGTGTCGTCACGAACCAGTCGGGAGTTGCTCGAGGACTCATCAGCCCGGAGTCGCTGTCAGCCGTCAACGCGGTGGTGGATGCGGAGGTGGGTCCCTTCGACACGTGGCAGGTGTGCGTCCACGGGGACGAGGACGGATGCGACTGCCGCAAGCCCAAGCCGGGTCTGGTCCTTGCCGCAGCGCGCGATCTCGACGTCTCGCCGGAGCAGTGCGTCGTCATCGGCGACATCGGTTCCGACATGCTCGCGGCAAGAGCCGCAGGAGCGCGCGGCATCCTCGTGCCCAACGACGCCACCCGCGACGAGGAGGTGCGGTGGGCCCCCGAGGTGGCCCGTGACCTCGAGGCCGCCGTCGACCTCGTCCTGGAGTCGTGCCGTGACTAGGTCCCGACCCAGGGTTCTCGGCGTCCGCCTGGACAGTGCGGGCGACGTCCTGCTGACGGGGCCCGCTCTGCGAGCGTTGGCCGCCGGCAGCGGTCGGCTCGACCTCCTCGTCTCCCCCTCGGGGTTCGAGGCCGCACGACAGCTGCCCGGGGTCGAGGAGGTCCTCCTCTTCGAGGCTCCATGGACGGGCCACCCCGCTCCCAAGGTGTCGGCCGAGCGACTCGACGCCCTCCTCGATCTGCTACGCACTCGCGCCTACGACCAGGTCGTCATCTTCACCTCCTTCCACCAGAGCGCCCTGCCGATGGCCCTGCTCGCCCGGTGGGCCGGAGTGCCGCGCGTGAGCGCCATGAGCGAGGACTACCCGGGCTCGCTGCTGGACGACCGGGTGCGGCGGTGGGAGGGCGGCGAGGCGGACATCGGCCTCGGTGGCGACCACGAGGTGACTGCGGCCCTCCGGCTGGCGGATGCGGCAGGCTTCCGGCTGCCTCCCGGAGACGACGGGAAGCTCCGCCTCGCGTGGATCCCGCCGGTGACGCGATCCCTCGTGCACAGGCTCCAGGAGCCCTACGTGGTCGTGCATCCGCGTGCCTCCGTGCCGAGCCGCTCGTTTGCCGCCGGGCAGGCCGAGGCCATCGTGCGCCACCTCGTCGGACAGGGATGGTTCGTCGTGCTCACCGGTCCGGGAGAGTGCAGGCCGTCGCCGGAGCTCCTGGGTGACCCTCGGGTGACCAACCTCGTGGGCACCACGTCGTGGCGCGACCTCACCCGGATCCTCGCTGGTGCCGTGTGCGTCGTCACGGGGAACACCGGGCCCGCCCACCTTGCCGCTGCAGTGGGAACCCCTGTCGTCAGCCTCTTCTCGCCGGTCGTGCCGGTCCAGCGGTGGCGTCCCTGGGGAGTCCCGCACGTCATCCTCGGCGACCAGCGCGCGGCCTGCCACGCGTCCCGCGCGCAGGACTGCCCGACCCCCGGGCATCCGTGCATCGGTGGGGTGAAGCCCGAGGAGGTGGCCGCCGCCGTCCGCCAGCTGGCCGGTGACCCTTCGGCCCGGCGGGCGTCAGGGCCGATGCTTGCCGAGCCCAGCGAGGTGGTCGGATGAGGATCCTGCTCTGGCACGTGCACGGGTCGTGGACGACCAGCTTCGTCTCGGGCGACCACGACTACCTGCTCCCGGTGTCCTCGGACCGGGGACCCGACGGTCGTGGGCGAGCGACCAGCTGGAACTGGCCGAGCAGTGTGCGCGAGGTCCCTATGGACCAGCTGGTGCAGGAGCTTCCCGACGTCGTCGTGCTGCAGCGGCCGCACGAGGCGGACCTCCTGCAACGCCTCACCGGACTCCGGGTCGGGCGCGACCTTCCGGCGGTCTACCTCGAGCACAACGCTCCCACCGGACATGCCGTGACCTCGCGCCATCCCGTGACCGAGCGCCCCGAGCTTCTCGGGCATCCCGGTCGTGCACGTCACCTTCTTCAACTGCATGGCCTGGGACTGCGGTCAGGCAGAGACCATGGTGGTGGAGCACGGCATACCGGATCCTGGGCACCTCTACGCCGGAACGGACCCGAGCCTGGCTGTCGTCGTCAACGAGCCGGTCCGCCGGTGGCGTGTCGCCGGCACCGACGTGGTCCTTGACCTCATGCGGGACGTCCCGGTGCACGTCTACGGCATGGAGAGCGAGGCTCTGCGCGCACCGGCAGGTGAGCGCGGACTCGACCTCGACGACCGTGTGCACGACCTGCCCCAGCACCAGCTGCACCGTGAGATGGCCCGTCACTTCGCCTACCTGCACCCCTACCGGTGGACGAGCCTGGGGCTGTCGCTCCTCGAGGCGATGACGATCGGTATGCCGGTGCTCGCGCTCGCGACCACAGAGGCACCCGCGGCCGTGCCCGCGTCGGCTGGGCTCGTCAGCAACGACATCGGCGCCCTGCGCCGTCAGGCCGCTGCGTGGCTCGCCCACCCCGACCAGGCCGCTACCTCCGGGCGCGCGGCACGGGAGCACGCACTCACGCACTACGGACTCAGCAGGTTCCTTGACGACTGGGACCGCATTCTCAAGGAGGTGGCACAGTGAAGATCGCCCTGATCTCGGAGCACGCCAGCCCGTTGATGGCCCTCGGGGGGGTGGACGCGGGCGGCCAGAACGTCCACGTCAACGCCCTGGCGCGCGGCTTGGCGCTGCGAGGCCACACGGTGGAGGTCTACACCCGCCGGGACGACCCCGACTGCGCCGAGCGGGTCGTCCTGGCTCCGCGCGTGACGGTCGTCCACGTTCCCGTGGGACCGGCGGAGTCGATACCCAAGGATGCCCTCCTCGCCCACATGGACGCGTTCGGCGACTGGGTCGCGCAGGACTGGGAGCGTCGTGGCACGCCGGACGTCGTCCATGCCCACTTCTGGATGTCCGGGCTCGCCGCTCTCAGAGCCACGACTTCCCATGGCGTCCCGGTCGTCCAGACCTTCCACGCGCTGGGCTCGGTCAAGCGCCGCTTCCAAGGAGCGGCTGACACCAGTGCCGACGAGCGGCTGGAGCTCGAGCGCCGCATCGCGGACGAGGTGGATCTCGTCATCGCCACGTGTAGCGACGAGGTCGACGAGCTCCACGCCATGAGGGCTGCCGACACCGAGATCCGGGTCATCCCCTGCGGTGTGGACACGACCCGCTTCACTCCCTTCGGCTCCCGCATCGCGGGCAGCCGACCCCATCTCCTCGCTGTCGGACGGCTGGTGCCGCGCAAGGGCCTCGACGACGCGATCCGAGCGCTGGCGATCCTGCCGGACGTGGACCTCACCATCGCCGGTGGCCCGCCCCTCGAAGCCCTGTCGGCGGACCCGGAGGCGCGGCGCCTGCAGGTTCTCGCGCGTCAGGTCGGTGTGGCCGATCGCGTCACGATGCTGGGGCAGGTGGACCACGAGGCGATGCCGCACCTCTACCGGCAGGCGGACATCGTCCTGGCCACTCCCTGGTACGAGCCATTCGGCATCACCCCTCTGGAGGCCGCAGCCAGTGGCCGACCCGTCGTCGGCAGCGCCGTGGGTGGCCTGCTCGACAGCGTCCTCGACGGCGTGACCGGACGACTCGTCCCGGCACGGGACCCGCAGAGGCTCGCGGACGGCATACGCGAGATCCTTGACGACCCCGCACTCGGGAGACGGTGGGGCGACGCCGCTCGTCAGCGAGCCGTCTCGACCTACGACTGGACCGTGGTGACAGCGGCGACCGAGCGCGCGCTGCTCGACGTCGTGCGCCGCGCCACACCGACGCAGCCGACCGAGGCGGCCACGTGGATCGCGCGCCACAACGACGATCTCCGCGCCGCCATGGCGAGCCTCGACACCCAGGCACACGTGGTGCAGGAGTGGGGAGAGGAGCTCGCAGCGGCCCTGCCGAGCGGCGCGCGTCTGCTCGCAGCGGGCAACGGCGGCAGCGCCGCCGAGGCGCAGCACCTCACCGCCGAGCTCGTCGGACGCTTCTGCGGAGAACGGCGTCCCCTGTCCGCCCTCTCCCTGTGCTCGGAGAGCTCGAGCCTCACCGCGATCCTCAACGACTACGGTCCCGACGAGATCTTCGCCCGCCAGGTCGAGGCTCACGCCAGGCCGGGCGACATCCTCGTCCTGCTGTCGACGAGTGGCACGAGCAGCAACGTCGTGCACGCCGCCAAGCGGGGCCATGAGCTCGGGATGCAGGTGTGGGCCCTGACCGGCCCCAGCCCGAACCCGCTGGCCAGCCTGGCCGACAGCGCGCTGGCCATCGACGGCGGCTCGACCGCTGCGATCCAGGAGGTCCACCTCATGGCGGTGCACGCGGTGTGCGCCGTCCTGGACGCCACTCTTCGCTCGCGCGGACAGCTGATGGTCCGCGAGCCGCAGGGGGCGAGGGCATGACCCGCGTCGTCGTCGTGGGCGACCTGCTCCTGGACCGCGACGTCGTCGGCGGCGCCGAGCGGCTCTGCCCGGACGCACCGGCGCCCGTCGTCGACGTGACGTCGGAGGTGTCCGGACCGGGTGGCGCGGGGCTCACCGCCCTGCTCTGCCGTGACGGTGAGACGGACGTCCAGCTGGTCGCGCCGGTCGGTGACGACTCAGCGGGCAGACAGGTGAGGGACGCTCTGGCAGCGGGCGGGGTCGAGCTCATCGCACTCGGCCACGAAGGCCGGACCCGGACCAAGACCCGCGTCCGCAGCAACGGCCAGACCCTGCTGCGGTTCGACGACGGCGGCCCGGGGACGCCGACCGGCGAGCTGCCGGATGCGGCGCGCGCGGCCATCGAGGGCGCGGATGTCGTGCTCGTCTCCTGCTACGGCGCCGGGACCAGCGCCGACGGGCGGCTGCGCGACCTGCTGGGGCAGCGGGCGGCACGGCGCACCGTCGTCTGGGATCCCCATCCTCGTGGGGCAGCACCGGTGCCCGGCTGCGCAGTCGTCACGCCGAACCTCGACGAGGCAAGAACGCTGAGTCGTATGCCGTCTGCTCCCCCCGACGAGGTCGGGCGGCACCTCGTGCGGCTCTGGTCCGCGAGCAGCGTGTGTGTCACGTCGGGAGCCTCGGGCGCCTGGCTCATGTCGGAGTACGGCGACCCCCTGCACGTGCCGACGCACCCCTCGGACGGCGACACCTGTGGAGCCGGTGACCGGTTCGCGGCAACGGTGGCGACCGAGCTGGCCTCGGGCGCCACGCGCGGCGAGGCCGTGGCCAGAGGGGTCGAGGCCGCCAGTCGCTGGGTGCAGTCCGGTGCGACGTCCGCCTTCCGTCAGTCGCTCGAGGGCGCCTCCGAACGGCAGACCCCGGGGCCCGACCCCCTCGACACCGTGGCGCGGGTGCGGGCTCGTGGGGGCACGGTGGTGGCGACCGGTGGCTGTTTCGACATCCTGCACGCCGGACACCTCGCCTGCCTCGAGGCGGCACGCGAGCTGGGCGACTGTCTCGTCGTGCTGCTCAACTCCGATGCGTCCGTGCGGCGCCTCAAGGGTCCCGGGCGTCCCGTCCAGCCCGCCGTGGACCGGTCGAGGGTGCTGCGCGCACTCGCGTGCGTCGATGACGTCATCGAGTTCGACGAGGAGACGCCCGAGCGGCTCCTCGGACACCTGCGCCCCGACGTGTGGGTCAAGGGCGGCGACTACGAGGGGACCGAGCTGCCGGAGTCGCGGCTGGTGCGCTCGTGGGGCGGGCGGGTCGCATTCCTGCCCTACCTCTCCGGCCGCTCGACCAGCGCCATCCTGGAGGCAGCAACATGAGGGCGGTCGGCACGGTCTATGTCACCGGTGGGTCGAGCGGTCTCGGCGCCGCCGTCGTCCAGGCGGTGCTGGAGGCGGGTGGCCGCGCCGCCGTCATCGACCGCGTGAGGCCCGACGACCCCGACGTTCCGCACGTGGTCGCGGACCTCGGTGACTCCGCCACGGCGGAGGCCGCCGTCCGCGAGCTGGTCGCCACCGTCGGACCACCCGACGCCGTCGTCACCGCCGCCGGCACCGACGCCTGCGGCGCCCTCGCCGACATCGATGTGCAGGCCTGGGAGCAGGTCGTGCGGGTCAACCTCTTCGGGACCGTCGCGGTGGTGCGGGCAGCCCTGCCCCACCTCGAACGTTCGCGGGGAACGGTGGTGACGGTCGCCTCGACCCTGGGCCTGCGCCCGGCAGGTGACGCAACGGCATACTGCGCATCCAAGTTCGGGGTCGTGGGCTTCACCCGGTCGCTCGCCATGGAGCTGGCCGGGCGGGTGGGGGTGACCCTGCTCGTGCCCGGTGGCATGCGGACGAGGTTCTTCGACGGCCGCAGCGAGCAGTACCGACCGGGACCTGACGCCCACCTCAACGACCCGGCGGACGTTGCCGAGGTCGTCGTCGGAGCGCTCCGCATGCCGGCTGGCTGCGAGCTCAGGGAGATCGTCGTGGCCACCTCGACCGAGCCCTCATGGCCCTAGGCCCCACGGACGGCACCGTGCTCGTCCTGCGGGGCCTGGGTCTCGGCGACGCCCTGACCGGAGTGCCGGCCCTCCGCGGCCTGCGGCGGGCCCACCCCGATGCCCAGCTGGTCCTGGCCGCGCCGCAGGCGATCGGGACGTGGTTCCGTCAGCTGGGCCTGGTGGACGAGGCGGTGGCGGCGACCGGGCCGCGCCTGCGCTGGGCCGGACCGCGACCGGACGTGGCGGTGAACCTCCACGGCCGAGGTCCGGAGAGCCACCGTGCGCTCGCCTCGGTGCGTCCGCACCGGCTGGTGGCGTTCGCGTGCGCCGAGGCCGGACATCTGGCAGGACCACGCTGGCCGGCACGCGTGCACGAGGTCGATCGCTGGTGCTCGCTCGTGCGGGACGCCGGTGGCGACTGCGGCCCGGAGGACCTGCGGCTGGCCACACCGCCTCGCGGGCAGCACGTCGTGCTCCACCCGGGTGCCGCGTCGGGTTCGCGCCGATGGCCACTGGAGCGATGGGTCGCCCTCGCCTCGCACCTCACCGACCGTGGGCACCGCGTCCTTGTCACGGGTTCGGCCACCGAGGCGAGCCTGTGCGCTGCGTTGGGACGCGTCGGAGCGGGCATCGAGGACACCTGCGGCCGGCTCGGCCTGCAGGAGCTGGCCGAGGTCGTCGGCACAGCCCGTCTCTTGGTCTGTGGGGACACCGGTGTGGCGCACGTGGCCACCGCGACGGGCACTCCGTCCGTGCTCCTCTTCGGGCCGGTGGCCCCGCAGTCCTGGGGTCCTCGGATCGACGCCGACCGCCATCTCGTCCTGTGGCGGCCGGCCCCGGGTGACCCTCCGGGGGACCCTCACGGAACCGCCGTCGATCCCCGCCTTGCCAGGCTCACCGTCGACGACGTGATCGGTGCGGTGGAGGAGCTGGCGGCCCGGCCCACACCCCGTTGAGGTCAGTCCAGCAGCTCGACTGCGACGCGCAGGTCTGCGACAAGGGAGCCGAGGTCCTCTCGTCGCCGACGCGACCGGAGCACCGATGCCGGATGGGCCGTGGCCACGCTGAAGCCGCCGTGGTGGTCGGGCCAGCCTGCGGGCCACGGCAGCCGGCGACCACGTCGGTCGCTCACCCTGAAGTCGGGACCGAACGCGGCCTGCCCGGCGGTCGCGCCCAGCAGCACCACTCCCCTGGGCCGCACCGAGTCGAGCTCGGCCAGGAGCCATGGCTCGCACTTGGCCACCTGCCAGCGAGCCGGTGACTTGTGCAGTCGCCTGCCATCGCGTTCTGTATGCCGGAAGTGCTTGACCACGTTGGTGCGGAAGACCGATGAGGGGTCCAGGCCCGCGGTGGACAGGGCCTCGTCGAGGAGCCTCCCGGCGGGGCCGACGAAGGGCTCACCCTCGAGATCCTCACGATCCCCCGGCTGCTCCCCCACCAGCATGAGCTCCGCGTGGCTCGGTCCGGCACCGACGACGGCCTGTGTTGTCCCACGGAAGAGATCGCACCCCTCGCAGTCCTGGGCGGCAGGCTGCAGGGTGTCCATCGAGGGCGGCGACGGCACCCAGCCGGCCGCCCCCGGCCAGTCGGCCGGTCGAGGTCGGGCTGCCATGGATCTCCTCGGGTGGGATGCGAAGCAGGGGCGCGTCTCCTACCCGTCGAGGAATCACCGCAACCGCCGCTGGGCCGATCGAAGTACCTGCCGGACCAACGGAGCCTTTGTCGTCGGACCTTCGTACACTGGGGTCATGGGTGACGTGTCTCCGCCCGCAGGCAGCAGTGCGGATCTGCTGGGGCTCGTGACGGCCTTCGACGAGCTCGGCTCCCTGATCCAGGACCACCCGCTGGCGGCATACCAGGCCCTGGTCAGGGTGACGGTCGACCGGATCCCCGGGGCTGACTGGGCCAGCGTCACCACGCTGCGGAGCAGTACCTTCCGGACCGAGGCGAGCAGCGACCCCGCAGCCGAGCGCGGTGACGCCCTCCAGTACTCCCTGGGCTCCGGGCCGTGCGTCGACGCAGTGGTGGACCAGTCCGTGTTCCACACCAACGATCTCGGGCACGACGAGCGGTGGCCGGAGTTCGGGCGCAGGGCGTCGTCGGAGCTGGGGATCGACAGCATGCTGTCCTATCGCCTGCTCATCGACGACGAGAGGGCCGTTGCCGGCCTCAACATCTACTCGCGTCGGGTCGGCGCCTTCGACGAGGACGCAGTGTCACGCGGCTTCCTGCTCGCAACCCATGGCGCGGTCGCCGTCAATGCCGCGATGCGGCAGGAGGAGGTCGACAACCTGCGCCATGCCCTCGAGAGCAACAGGGCTATCGCCACCGCCGTCGGCATCCTCATGGCGCAGCACTCGTTGACGCGGGACCAGGCGTTCAACGTGCTGTCCGTCACCAGCCAGCGGAGCAACCGCAAGGTGCACGTCATCGCCGACGACGTCATCGCGAACGGCACCCTCGACCTGACGCACTACCCGGCGCCGAGTCGGTCCTCCGTCGACGCGGGCTCGTCCGACGGCTGAGACCCCACGATGGTTGGCGTGGGCCCGCAATGGGTATGGCTTCACCGATGCCGTCCAGCCAAGGACGGTTGAGTGAGAGGCGACGTCATGACCATCCAGCTGACTCCGAGTGACGGCTCCCCGGACGTCGCCATCTCTGCACCCGCCGTCTCGCAGAGCGAGGTCGCGACCTACCTGCGGCCATCGGCCTTCCCCGCCCGACAGGACGACCTGCTGGCGCTGCTCATCAGCAGGCGTGCCCCGAGCCGAGTGCTCTGGCGGGTGGGCCAGTGCTCGGCCACCCGCACCTATGCCTCTCTCGACGCCTTGTGGCATGACCTGTCCTGAGCCTTCCCCAGCCGGCGGCGGTAGGCTGCAACGACAGTCGAAGGCGGTCTCCCGTGCCCCAGGGCGATGAAGGTGATGGAGTGGATCTGCAGACGCGCGCCACTCTGCTCTCCCAGTTCGCGCACGCCATGGCACGTCAGGACCCCGCGGTCCCCCTGGCCGGTCGTCTCTGCGCCGCAGCCGTCGCCATCCTGGGGGTTGACGGAGCGGCGATGACACTCGCCTACACAGGTCGAGAGCGAGTGACGCTCTATGCGACCGACGACCTCGCCGCACGGCTCGAGGACCTGCAGGATGTCCTCGGCGAGGGGCCCGGTCACGAAGCCTTCCGCACAGGTGTGCAGCAGGTCGCCGACCTCGGTGGCGATGCCGATGACAGATGGCCACAGTTCAGCATCGCGGCGGACGAGAGCATCGCCCCCGTGCGGCTGTTCGCGTTGCCCATTCGCCCTGACCACGAGGTCCTGGGAGTCCTCACCTGTCATGCGTCGGTGGGTCGCGCGCTCGCCCTCGAGCCGGCCTCGACCCAGTTCCTCTCGAATGCCCTCGGCGCAGCCCTCATGCGCGACGCACATGCCGCCGACACCGACCTGTCGGGCCCATGGACCGAGCGCGCCGGGATCCACCAGGCCACCGGCATGGTCGTCGCCCAGCTGAACATCGGCGTGGACGACGCGATGGCCCTCCTGCGAGCGCACGCCTTCGCCGCGGAGACGACCTTGGCACACATCGCACACGACGTCGTCGACCGCCGGCTCGACTTCAGGACAGACGACACGACGGGTGGAACCGACCATGACCCCTCCTAGACCTCTGCAGGTCATCGCGGCCTCCGCTCAGGCCCTCGTCAGCCAGGGCGAGGTCACCGACCTCTTGGCCGAGCTCGTCGACGGCGCCCTCGAGGCCATGCAGGCCCGGGCGGTGGGTGTGGTCGTGCGCCTCGAGTCGGGCGAGCTCGACGTGCTCGCAGCGAGCAGCCACCGCGCCACAGAGCTCGAGCTCTACCAGGCGCAGCACAAGGCCGGTCCCTGCGTCGAGGCCATCTCCACCGGCACCGTCGTCACAGCCAGCGACCTGGGCGAGATCGAGTCCCGGTGGCCCGACGTCAGCCCGTTGATCCGCGAGGCCGGGTACACCGAGGTGCATGCCTTCCCCATGAGATGGCAGGGCACGATCCTGGGCGCGGTCAACGTGTTCCACGCCAAGCAGAGTGGGAACGCCGAGGACCTCCGCAGCCTGGGCCAAGTCTATGCCGACCTGGTGAGTGCCTTGCTGCTCCGGCCCGTGGGTCTCACTCACGACGTCGTCCACGAGCAGGTGGGAGTCGCTCTGGGCGGCCGCATCCTCATCGAGCAGGCCAAGGGCGTCGTTGCCTACCGGGAGCAGGTCGACATGGATGTCGCCTTCGACCGGCTCAGGCAGCTCGCGACCCAGCAGGACCGGTCGATGACGTCCTTGGCGCGACAGGTCATCGACGACAAGGGTGCACCTTCGCAGTAGCGTCAGAGCCGGCATCGCCGGTCTCACCACGGCATACCGGCTGGCTCGTCAGGGACGCTTTGTCGTCGTCCTCGGTCCGTGGCCGGAATGGGCTGCGCGTGCGGTGGGTATGCATGTCCCACCGAACTCCGCCGAGTCCACGGGAAGGACGCATCGATGCCCAGCACCGTCTCCGACGTCAGGATCCACTACGAGGACACGGGGGGCGGTGGTCGCCCGGTCGTCCTCATCCACGGCTGGCCCCTCAGCGGCAGGGCCTGGGACGACCAGGTCCCGGTCCTGACCAGTGAGGGCTATCGCGTGGTCACCTACGACCGCCGGGGCTTCGGAGACTCGGAGGCGCCGTTGACCGGTTATGGCTACGACCAGCTGTCGGACGACCTGGCCGACCTCATCGAGCGACTCGACCTCCGGGACGCCACGCTCGTCGGGTTCTCCATGGGCGGTGGCGAGCTCGCGCGCTACATCTCCCGACATGGTGAGCAGCGACTGCGATCAGCGGTTTTCGCGTCTGCCGTCACACCGTTCATGCTGCACACCACGAGCAACCCCCAGGGGCCGCTCGAGGAAGCCGAGGCGGCCAGGATGGCGCTGTCCCTGAGCACCGACCGCGAGCACTTCTATGACGAGTTCGTGACCGAGTTCTTCTCCGCCAACGGCGAGCTCAAGGTCGCGGAGTCCCGGAGGCAGGAGGCGTTCGCGCTGTGCCTGGGCGCCAACAGGAACGCCGCCATCCAGTGCATGGCCTCGTACGAGGCCACCGACTTCCGTGAGGACCTTCGGCGGGTGTCGGTCCCGACCCTGGTGTTGCACGGCGACGCCGATGCGACCGTCCCCTTCGAAGGCTCGGGGCAACGCACCCACGCGGCGATCCCGAACAGTCAGCTCGTCGTGATCGCCGGTGGTCCCCACGGCATCAACGTCAGCCACGCGAGCCAGTTCAACCAGGCCCTGCTGTCGTTCCTGTCCCGGTGAGCTCGCGCGACCTCTCGAGAACATACGAGGTTGAAGACTGATCTGCGGGGAAAGCACCATGAGCCAACCTGAGGAGCTGAGCATGACAACGAGACGCACTACCACCACTGACGACGACCGTTCACGCACACCGGCAGCCGACGGCGCGGACCCCTCACCGGACTCGCCCACCGAGCTGTCGAAACCTTCGTGGCGATATGTCCTGCGCAAGACCATGCGCGAGTTCAGCAAGGACCAGTGCACGGACCTGGCGGCGGCACTGACCTACTACGCCGTGCTGGCGCTCTTCCCCGCGTTGCTCGCCCTGCTCTCCCTCGTCGGGTTGTTCGGTCAGGGCCAGCAGACCGTGGACACGCTGCTCGGCATCCTGCGCGACGTCGGAGCGGGCTCCGCGGCCGAAACGCTGGAGCCGACGGTCCAGACCCTCGTCGCAGGCAGCGGCGCGGCGGGGTTCGCCTTCGTCGCAGGCCTCGCGACTGCCCTGTGGTCGGCCTCCGGCTACGTCGGGTCGTTCGGACGGGCGCTGAACCGGATGTACGAGGTCCGCGAGGGCCGTCCGTTCTGGAAGCTGCGACCCGTCCAGCTCCTCATCACCGCCGTCGCGCTCATCCTTGTCGCGCTGGTGTCCCTGGCGCTCGTGGCCACCGGACCGGTCGCGCAAGCCCTCGGCGACGCGATCGGCCTCGGCTCGACCGCCGTCTCGGTCTGGAACATCGCCAAGTGGCCGGTGATCCTGGCAGCCGTCGTGCTCATCGTGGCGATGCTCTACTGGGCCACGCCCAACGTGCAGCAGCCACGGTTCCGCTGGATCAGCGTGGGTGCCGTGGTCGCCATCGTCGTGTGGATCCTCGCATCACTGGCCTTCGGCTTCTACGTGGCGAACTTCGGGAGCTACAACAAGACGTATGGCGCCCTTGCCGGGGTGGTCGTCTTCCTCCTGTGGTTGTGGATCACCAACCTCGCCCTCCTCTTCGGCGCCGAGCTCGACAGCGAGCTGGAACGAGGACGAGAGCTGCAGTCGGGGCTGCCCGCCGAACGCGAGCTGCAGCTCCCCCGCGCGACACCCGGGCGAGCGACAAGGCGCAGGCCAAGGAGCAGGAGGACGTCGAGCGCGGACGCAGGGTGCGCGTCACCCACGGCGGGGACAGTGACGCCTGAAGCCCGTCCGAAGCGCCGACGGGTTTGCGGTGAGAAAGCGCGGGTAGGGGACTGTCAGTCGCGCGACGTGTGCGCGACCTGACGGGAAGGACGCACTTCCATGAGTGAATACACCACGCGGCCCGGTGTCGCGGACACCGATCCAGGCGCCGGGCTCACGCCCGACACCGGCGGCATGCCACCTGCGGGCGGATCGGCCGGCGTGACCCAGGGCTCCAGCGGGACCCAGGGCTCCGAAGGAACCAAGGACAAGGCAATGGGTGCTGCCAAGGACGTGGCCGGCACCGCCAAGGACGAGGCCAGCAGCGTCGCCGACACCACGAAGCAACAGGCCGGCCAGGTTGCCGGCGAGGCCAAGGACCAGGCCCGCCAGCTGTGGCAGCAGTCCCGGCAGGAGCTGATGGACCAGACCGGCCAGCAGCAGCAGCGCGTTGCCGGCTCGCTGCGCACCCTGTCCGACGACCTGTCTTCGATGTCCCGGAGCAGTGAGAGCTCGGGCGTCGCCGACAGCGTGGTCCGCGAGGTCTCGGACCGTGCCTCGACGGTGGCCGACTGGCTCGAGAACCGCGACCCCGGCTCGCTCCTCGACGAGACGCGCCGGTTCGCCAGGCAGCGACCAGGTGCGTTCCTCGCGATCGCCGCCGGTGTCGGCCTGCTCGGTGGACGCCTCAGTCGGGCCATGGTGGACGAGAGCCGTGATGACGGTTCCGCCGACCAGGCATCGACCGTGGGCAGCACCGGAACCTACCCGACGCCGGACGTGCAGACGGCGGGCATGGATCCCTACGCCACTCCGGCCGGCTCGGTCGCCGGAGTCGCCCCGGCCGTGCCCAGCGTCGGAGGCGACCCAGTCCTGCCTCCGGACGCCGGTGGCGGTAGCGCCCCCGGGACCGTGGGCGGGATGGGTGGTCCCGGTGTGGCCGGGACCGGCCTGCAGGAACCGCGATGACCGACAGCTCTGGGAGCCACCGCTACGAGGAGGGCTCCTCTCGTTCTGTGGGCGACCTGCTCTCCGACATCAGCGCGGACCTGTCCACGTTGGTGCGGCAAGAGATCGAGCTCGCGAAGGCCGAGGCCAAGCAGAGCGCAGGCGCCGCCGGCAAGGGTGCCGGGATGCTGGGCGGTGCCGCGGTCGCGGGTCACCTCGTCCTGGTCTTCCTCTCCGTCGCCCTCTGGTGGTCGTTGGGAGAGGTGACGGGCCGCGGCTGGTCCGCGCTCATCGTCGCCTTGATCTGGGCGGTCATCGCGGCCGTCCTCGCTGTCATCGGCCGCAACCGACTGCGGCGTGTGGGCAATCCGATGGAGCGCACGACGGAGACCACCAAGGAAATTCCTGAAGCACTGAAAGGACACGAGCACCGATGAGTGACCCAGACATCATCCGCCAGGACATCGAGAGGACTCGGGGTCGACTCAGCAACGACGTCAACGACCTGACGACGACCGCCGATCCCCGCAACATCGCCCGCCGACAGGTCAACAAGGTGGGTAGCAAGGCTGGTTCGATGCGCGAGCGAGTCATGGGCACTGCCGATGACGCCTCTTCCAAGGGTGCCGACATGGCACACCAGGCCGCGGACGTCGCGTCCTCAGCGCCCCAGCAGCTGCGGTCCCAGACCCGTGGCAACCCGTTGGCCGCCGGAGCCGTCGCCCTCGCCGCCGGGTGGCTGCTGGGCTCGCTCCTGCCGGCCTCGCAGAAGGAGCGGGAGGGCGCACAGGCCGTGCGCGAGCAGGCCCAGCCACTCGTGGACGAGGCCACGAGCATGGCGAAGGACGCGGCCGCCCACCTCAAGGAGCCGGCCCAGGAGGCCGCTGCCTCGGTGAAGGAGACGGCACAGGCCGGCGCCCAGGAGGTCAGGGCCGAGGGTGCCAGCGCTGCCCAGACGGTCAGCGAGGAAGGCCGGGCCAAGGCTCAGGAGGCCAGTCCCTGAGCCAGGGTCTCCACTTGCGAGACCTGCGAGCGGGCGTGCGCCGGAGCCATCCGGTGCACGCCCGCCGTCGTTTGACCGGCGCGCTCAGAGCACCGGGGTGCACATCGCCTACTCGACACCGGGTGGGCTCTGGTGAGGTTCGGACGGCGTGACGGTCCTTGCTCGGGGCAGGCCGGCCACCGGCCCTTTTTGATGGTGCTTACCCCGTGCGGCCCAGTCATGCACGGCATCGTCGACCGGCACGGCAGAAGCGCTTCTTCGGTCGACATCCCTTGCGCCGGAGGCCCATTGGTGATTTGGTTGAGGCCTGCGACCGGTCCAACAGCGGTGCCGTCGCCCCACCCCACACACCGTGAGGACGACATGGCACCGCTGCGCACCACCACACCTGTCCATCCAAACCCCCCTGACGGTCAGCCGGGCATCGAGACCTTGCTCGAAGCTGCCCTGACCACGACGGACGACCGACGTGCAGCACGACTGCGCAAGGAGGCGACCGTCCTCAGCCTCGACCTGGCCGACGGACTGGCCCGCCGCTACCGAGGTCGGGGAGTGGAGGTCGAGGACCTCGTGCAGGTGGCCCGAATGGCTCTGGTCAAGGCCACCTTGGGCTATCGCCCGGGACTGGGCCACGGTTTCGCCCCGTACGCGACCACCACGATCACCGGCGAGCTCAAGCGCTACTTCCGCGACCACGGCTGGGCCGTCCGCCCACCGCGCCGCCTGCAGGAGCTGCGGGCGGAGGTGGTCGCGAAGGAGGAGCGCCTGCAGCAGGATCTGCGCCATGCTCCCTCGATCACCGAGGTCGCCGAGGCGATGGAGCTCGAGTGCGACCAGGTCCGCGAGGCGGTCGCCTGCTCCGCGGGGTACCGCGCCGAGTCGCTCAACGCCCTCACCCCGTGGGGTACGTCGCTGGCCGATCACCTGGCGTCCGAACAGGACGACTTCGCGACGCTGGAGACCAGCGCAGCGCTGGGCAGCCTCATCGCACAGCTCGATGAGCGTGACCGAAGGATCCTGACCCTGCGCTTCGTGCAGGAGCTGACCCAGGCGGACATCGGGGAGTGCCTCGGAGTGAGCCAGATGCAGATCTCACGGCTGCTGTCCGCCATCCTCGAACGACTGCGCGAGGGCCTGGTGGAGGACCGGGCATCGGCGTGACGTCAGGACCGGCGGTCTCGCCCTCTCCGCCGGGGCCTGGGCGCGGGCGTTCTGCCGTGCTGGGTCGCGGGTAGGCACGAGCGGTGGACGCCTCCAGCAGAGAACCCGTGACCGTGGCCGTCGTCGACGACCACGAGCTCGTGGTGCGAGGCGCCACGGCGATGCTCGAGCCGTTCCGGGAGCAGGTCGAGGTCGTGCAGTTCGATCCCGAGACGGAGGACGGTCACCACGTCGACGTGGTCCTCCATGACGCACTCACCCGCGGCGGCCTGGACGGCGCTGAGCTCGACCACCTCGTCAACCATCGACGGGTGGGGCGGGTCGTGCTCTACACGTGGAACCTCACGGAGGAGCTCATCACGTCGGCCAGGGCCCGAGGCGTCCACAGCGCTCTGCCGAAATGGCTGGACGCCGAACGGCTCGTGGCCGCCCTCCTGTGCATCCGGGAGGACCGCCCCGATGCCATGGCCGAGCTGGCGACACCGGACCTGTCGAGCGAACCCTGGTCCTGGCGAGCGGCAGGCCTCACCCCGCGAGAGTCCGAGGTCATCGCCCTGGTGACAGCAGGCCTGAGCAACAGCGAGATCGCCGAACGCACCTACCTCACCGTGAACTCGGTCAAGTCCTACGTTCGCTCCGCCTACCGCAGCATGGGCGTCAGCAGCCGCACCTCTGCCGTGCTGTGGGGCATCGACCACGGCATGGCCCCGAACCGGATGAGGATCCTGCCGCCAGCATCCTGAGGTGGCGCGTTTGAGGGTGGCGCGTTTGACGACTCAGGTTCTGGGGCAAGGGCTCGCACACGTGCAGAGCGATGCACAAGGCGAAGGAGAGGCCGATGTCCTGGGAACTTCCGAAACCGCTCTATGAGCAGTACGAATGGCAGGACAGTGCCTTGTGCAGGCGCGAGGACGCCGAGAGCTTCTTCGTCGACGACTCCATCCACCGGAACGACCGCAGACGCCAGGAGCGCACGGCCAAGCGGGTCTGCGGCCGGTGCCCCGTGCGTGGCCAGTGCCTGGAGCACGCCCTGCACAGCGAGGCACACGGCGTCTGGGGTGGCCTGACCGCCGCCGAGCGTGCCACGCTTCGTCGTAACCGCCTACCGGAGACGAGGACTGCATGAGCACCACGAACGAGTCGCTGACCGCCCTGGCACTGACCTGCAGCCTCAAGCCGTCGCCGGCACCGTCGAGCACCGACCTGCTGGCCCAGCAGGTCCTCGACGCCCTGGCCCAGCATGACGTCACCGGCGAGCTCGTCAGAGTCGTCGACCATGACGTGAGGCCGGGCGTCGAGCTGGACACGGGCGATGGCGACGCCTGGCCGGCCCTGCGCGAGAAGGTCATGGCCGCCGACATCCTCATCCTGGCGACTCCGACGTGGATGGGGCAGCACTCGAGCATCTGCCAGCGCGTTCTCGAGCGGCTCGACGCCGAGCTTCTCCGAGACGAACGACCTTGGTCAGCCGCAGGTCTACGGCAAGGTCGGCTGCGCCGTGGTGGTCGGCAACGAGGACGGGGCCCACCACATCAGCTCCGTCATCTTCCAGGCCCTCGACGACGTGGGCTTCACCATCCCGGCCCAGGGCGTGACCTACTGGAACGGCGAGGCGATGCACACGACGGACTACAAGGACCTCGACTCGACACCGGAGAAGACGGGTCAGACCACCAAGACCCTCGCCGCCAACGCCGCTCATCTGGCACGAGTGCTCAAGGCCCAGCCCTACCCGTCAGCCTGAGACCGAGGAAACTCGGTGGCCGGAGGCCGCGCCTCGCTCGTACGGTTGAGGTGCGATGCCGACCCCACCCAAACTCTGGCCCTACGCCGTCGAGGCCGATGCCACTCCCCCGCTTGACGCCGACCGCCTGATCCTCTGGCTGGCTCGGCGCCAGTGGCGAACCCTCGTGGCGGGGGCAGCCTTCGGCATCCCGTGGATGCTGTCGATCGCGCTGGTCCCGGCCGCGATCGGCCGGGCCATCGACGACGGGCTCGTCGCTCGCGACGGCCGGGCGCTGGTGCTGTGGGCCACGGTCATCCTCGGCATGGGCATCGTCAGTGCGCTCACGACGAACCTGCGCCACTGGTTCGCAGTGAGCAGCTGGCTCTTCGCCGCCTTCCACTCGGCGATCGTCACCGAGCGCGCGGTGCGTCGCGCGGGCCCGGCACTGACGCGCGAGAAGCCGGCGGGCGAGGTCCTCACTGCCTTCGCCAACGACTTCTGGAAGCTCGGAGGAGTCTTCGACGTCACGGCGCGGTTCGCCGGAGCCATCGTGAGCTTCGTCGTCGTCTCGGTCATCCTCCTGCGCGGTTCGCTGACGCTGGGGCTGGTCATGCTCATCGGCGGTCCCCTGCTCCTGGGGTCCCTCTCGTTCATCATGCGTCCGCTGCAGAGGAGGCAGCAGGCGCAGCGTGAGGAGTCCGGCCAGCTCACCGCGCTCGGGGCCGACACCGTCTCGGGGCTGCGGGTCCTGCGCGGCGTGGGTGGTGAGGAGAACTTTCTGCACCGGTATGCCGGCCAGTCCAGTCGCGTGCGCGACGCCGGTGTGCGGTTGTCCGGGGTGCAGGCCCTGCTCGACGCATCGCAGGTGCTGCTGCCCGGCCTCTTCGTCGTGGTCGTGACAGGGCTGGGAGCCCACCTCGCCGTGGCGCGTGAGATCAGCCCGGGCCAGCTCGTGGCGTTCTACGGCTACACGGCCTTCCTCACGATGCCGCTGCGGACGGCGACCGAGTTCGTCAACAAGCTCATCACGGCCCGGGTGATGGCCGGCCGGCTCGTCACCATCCTCGCCGCCCAGCCCGACCACTCGCCCTCCCCCACAGTGACTTTCTCACCCAATTCCCCCGTTTCTCACGCGCACGCGTTGGTTTTCGGGGAATTGGGTGAGGAAACCACAGGCACGCCGGCCGCGTCGGTGCCTCGCGCACTCGTCGACCCGGTGTCCGGGGTGCGGATCGAGTCGGGCCGGCTCACCGCCATCGTCTCGGCGCGACCCGAGGATGCCGCCCAGATCGCCGCCCGACTGGGCCGCACCGTCCCCGGCCGCCACGGAGTCACCTGGGGCGACGACGCGCTCGACGACCTGCCCATCGAGGACGTCCGCCGCGCCATCGTCGTCTCGCACTCCGACCCGCACCTGTTCAGCGGCCCCGTGCGTCGTGAGCTGGGCGCGGACGGACACGAGGACGAGGCCCTGCTCGCGGCCCTCCACACAGCAGACGCCGCCGATGCCATCGACTCCCTCGACGGGGGCCTCGACGGTGAGCTCGAGGAGCGCGGACGCTCACTCTCGGGCGGCCAGCGCCAGCGCCTCGCGCTGGCCCGGGTGCTGCTGCGTGAGCCCGAGGTCCTCGTCCTCGTGGAGCCGACCAGTGCGGTCGACGCCCACACCGAGGCACGGATCGCCGAGCGGATCAGCAAGCACCGCAACGGATCCACCACCGTCATCGTCACGGCCAGCCCGCTGCTGCTCGACCGGGCCGACCAGGTCCTCGTCGTCGAGGACGGTGTCGTGACCACCCACGGGACGCACCGCGACCTCGTCCGCAACAACCCGGCATACCGGCGCATCGTCCTGCGCGGAGAGGAGGACTGAGCGATGACCCCGATCCTCCAGCAGCTCGGCGACACCGACCACGCCAGGCGTTCGCTGCCCATCGCGAGCCGTCAGACGGTCATGGCGCACACCCGCGTCCTGCTCCGCGACCACCGCCGTCCGCTCCTCTGGGTCCTTGGCCTCCACGGGCTCGCCGCGCTCGTCGGCCTCGTCGGCCCGTGGGTGCTGGGACAGATCGTCCAGGAAGTGACGCAGGGTGGCGCGAGCCTGCGACGGATCGACGTCCTCATCGGCGTGCTCGTCGCTGCGATCCTCGCCCAGACGGTGCTCACCTGGGTGGCCCGGCGGGCCGCCTTCATCCTCTCGGAGCACGTGTTCGCCCGGCTGCGCGAGGACTTCGTGCGCGACGCCGTCCGCCTCCCGCTCTCCACCCTCGAGCGCGCCGGCACCGGTGACCTCGTGGCACGCACGACCAACGACATCGAGGCGATGACCCACGTCATCCGCTTCGGCATCCCCGCCATCGTCGTGTCGGTCATGACGGTCACGGCCACCGTCGTCGCAGCCGTCATCACCTCACCGCTGGCGGCCCTCGCCCTGCTCACCCCCCTGCTCCTCCACATCCCCTCGAGCGTCTGGTACCTCAGGCGCGCCGGCCGCGTCTACCTCTGGGAGCACGCCGCCTATGCCCGGCTGAACTCCGTCGGCGCCGAGACGATCGAGGGCCTGCGCACGATGGACAACCTCAGCCTCGGCCGGCAGCGGGGTGAGCGCTTCGACGAGGTGCTCGCCGAGGCCGGGCGCGCCGAGCGGGTCGGGGTCAGCCTCCGCATGCGCTGGTTCCCGTGGCTCGAGATCGGCTTCTTCCTCCCCATCGCGGTCTCGGTCCTGTGGGGCGGCTGGCTCACCTGGAACGGCCACATCTCCATCGGCGCGGCAACCGCGGTCACCCTCTACATCCAGCAGATGCTCGACCCGCTCGGCGACCTCATCAGCTGGCTCGACGAGATCCAGTTCGCGGCCACGTCCCTCTCGCGCGTGCTCGGGGTCGGCGAGGTCCCGCCCGACCGGGTCGCCACCGGCGAGGAGCCGAGCGGCGAGACGATCGAGGTCGAGGACGTCCGCTACTCCTACCGCGAGGGGCGCGACGTCCTCCACGGCGTCACCCTGACCCTGCGCCCCGGGGAGCGGCTCGCGATCGTCGGCCCCTCAGGTGCGGGCAAGTCCACCCTGGGTCGCCTCATGGCCGGCATCGACGGCCCGCGCACCGGCCGCGTCACCGTCGGTGGCGTGCCGCTCGTCGACCTCACGCTGTCCTCCCTGCGCGGCGAGGTCGCGCTCGTCACGCAGGAGCACCACGTCTTCGTGGGCACGGTCGGCGAGAACCTGCGCCTGCCGCGACCGACCGCCACCAACGACGAGGTGTATGCCGCCCTGTCGGCCGTCGATGCCGACGCCTGGGTCGCAGCGTTGCCGGACGGTCTCGAGACGACGGTCGGCTCTGGTGGGCACCCGCTGACCGAGGCCCAGGCGCAACAGCTGGCGCTGGCCCGGCTCGTCCTCGCCGACCCGCACACCCTCGTGCTCGACGAGGCGACGTCGCTCCTCGACCCGCGCGCCGCCCGACACCTCGAGAGGTCCCTCGCCGCCGTCACCCAGGGACGCACGGTGGTTGCGATCGCGCACCGGCTGCACACGGCATACGACGCGGACCGGGTCTGTGTCGTCGAGGACGGACGGATCAGCGAGCTCGGCACACACGACGAGCTCATCGAGCGCGACGGCGCCTATGCCGCCCTCTGGCGAGCCTGGCGGGACGAGGACTGATCCGTCACGGCACGGTGCGGACCACCGGCAGGCCGAGTGCGACCCGCTCGAGCGCAGGCACCGCCGGGTTGGCCGCCGGGACGGGGTCGAGCCGCCGGTAGGCCTCACCCTGGTCAGGACGCTGGTCGACCTCACCCTTGTTGGGCCACAGGGACATCGCCCGCTCGGCCTGTGCAGTGATCGTCAGCGACGGGTTGACACCCAGGTTGGCCGACACGGCCGACCCGTCCACCACCGACACCCCGGGATGGCCCCACAGCCGGTGGTAGGCGTCGATGACACCGGTCCGCGCGCTGTCGCCGATCGCCACGCCACCGAGGAAGTGCGCCGTCAGCGGGACGTCGAAGACCTCACCCCAGGTGCCCCCCGCGATGGTGTACTCGCCGGTGAGCCTCCGGAGGCGGTCGGCGACCGCCAGCATCGAGTCGTGGCCGGCCTTGATGTAGGTGGGGTTCGGCTCCCCGTGCCCCTGGCGCGACGTGAGTCCGCGCCGGCCCAGGAGCCCCCGGCGACCCGAGACCCGGAGGGAGTTGTCGCGTGACTGCATGATGAGCCCGATGATGGTGCGCTCGCTCCACCGCCTCGTCATGGGGAACTGCTTGAGGAGGGCCTGCGGCTCACGCAGGAGCTGACGCAGGAACTCGACGGGTCGTGACCGACCGGTGTCACCGGGCACCAGGAGCGTCGACAGCAGACCCATCGCGTTGGACCCCGGCCCATAGCGGCAGTTCTCGACGTGGGTGTCCGCGTCCGGGTGGAACGACGACGTGATGGCGATCCCGGTCGACACGGCTGCCCCGTCGCTCACGTGCTGCGTCATCGCGCCGAGCAGCGCCTCGCTGTTGGTGCGGGTGAGGTGGCCGAGCCGGTCCGAGATGCGCGGCAGCTCACCCTCGTCGCGCATCGCGTGCAGAAGCGTCTGGGTGCCCCACGCGCCGGCCGCGACGACGACGTGGCGCGCGGTGATGACTCGAGTGTCCCTGCCGGCGACGGGTCCGGTCCGTTCGTGGAGGACTCGGTGGACAGCGCCCTGCCCGTATGCCGGGTGCGCGCCTTCCGTCCCGGGCACGACCCCCAGCCGGGTCACCGTGCGCAGCGGCTCGATGGTCACGCCGAGCCCCTCGGCGAGGTGGAGGTAGTTCTTGCGCAGCGTGTTCTTGGCGCCGTGTCGGCAGCCGACCATGCAGTTGCCGCACTCGATGCACCCGCGGCGAGACGGACCGGCCCCACCGAAGTAGGGATCCTCGACCTCGACGCCGGGTTCGCCGAAGTAGACGCCCACCGGGGTCTTCCGGAAGGTCTCCGGCACGCCCATGTCGGAGGCGACGTCGCGCCAGATCTGCTCGACGGGGCCCTCGCAGGGGTTCTCGACGACACCGAGCATGGCCGAGGCCTTGTCGTAGTGCGGCGCCAGCTCGGCGTGCCAGTCGGTGATGTGGGCCCACTGCTGGTCGCTGAAGAACGGCGCAGGCGGCACGTAGAGGGTGTTGGCGTAGTTGAGGGAGCCACCACCGACACCGGCGCCGGCAAGGATCATGACGTCGGGCAGCCGGTGCACACGTTGGATGCCATAAAGACCCAGCGCTGGCGCCCACAGGTAGTTGCGCAGGTCCCACGAGGTCTGGGCGAAGTCCTCGTCCTCGAAGCGGCGGCCGGCCTCGAGCATGTGGACGGAGTAGCCCTTCTCGGCCAGGCGCAGCGCTGCGACGGAGCCGCCGAAGCCGGTCCCGATGACTACGACGTCCACGTCGATGTCCGCACCCTCCGTCGCATCGGTCATTACCTGAGAGTAACCAAAGGGTCCCGGCCGGGACAGGGGTGTGACCGACGTCGCGGAGCGGGTCGCTCAGCCGCCTTCGTAGGGCGCGACGACGACCTCGACCCGCTGGAAGTCCTTGAGCTCGGTGTAGCCGGTCGTGGCCATGGCCCGACGGAGCGCGCCGACGAGGTTGGTCGTGCCGTCGGCGACCCGGCTCGGACCGAAGAGGACCT
This sequence comes from Knoellia sp. AC549, assembly GCF_979258975.1. Lineage (NCBI taxonomy): Bacteria > Bacillati > Actinomycetota > Actinomycetes > Micrococcales > Intrasporangiaceae > Knoellia > Knoellia sp. AC549. Next base: position 2,575,325 of record NZ_OZ409890.1, on the reverse strand, counting down.
CCTCGAGCGAGGCGACCGCACCGACCTCGACCCGCTCACCGCGCGGCAGCTCGGAGTGGTGGGCCTCGGCCCCCCAGTGGAAGCCGCGGCCGGGAGCCTCGGTCGTGCGGGCCAGGGCGGCGCCGAGCATGACGGCGTCGGACCCGCAGGCGATGGCCTTGACGATGTCGCCGCTCGTGCCGACCCCGCCGTCGGCGATGACGTGGACGTAGCGGCCGCCGCTCTCGTCGAGGTAGTCGCGCCGGGCTGCTGCGACGTCGGCGATGGCCGAGGCCATGGGCGCGTGGATGCCCAGGGTGCGCCGGGTCGTGTGCGCCGCGCCACCACCGAAGCCGACGAGCACACCTGCGGCCCCGGTGCGCATGAGGTGCAGCGCAGCGGAGTAGGAGGCGGCGCCACCGACGATGACGGGCACGTCGAGCTCGTAGATGAAGCGCTTGAGGTTGAGCGGCTCGGCGCGGCTCGACACGTGCTCGGCCGAGACGGTCGTCCCACGGATGACGAAGAGGTCGACGCCGGCGTCCACGACGGTCTTCCAGAGCTGCTGGGTGCGCTGCGGGGTGAGGGCACCGGCCACGGTGACCCCGGCCTCACGGATGGTGCGGAGGCGCTCGACGATGAGCTCGGGCACGATCTCGGCCCGGTAGATCTCCTGCATCCGCGACGTCGCGAGCGCCGGCTCGAGCGTGGCGATCTCGGCCAGGAGCGGCGCCGGGTCCTCGTATCTGGTCCACAGCCCCTCGAGGTCGAGGACCGGCAGGCCCCCGTGGCCGCCGAACGCGATCGCGGTCTCGGGTGACATCACCGAGTCCATGGGCGCGGCGATGACCGGCAGGTCGAAGTGGTAGGCGTCGATCTGCCAGCCGACCGAAACCTCCTCGGGGTCGCGGGTGCGCCGCGAGGGCACCACCGCCACGTCGTCGAAGGAGTAGGCGCGCCTGGCGCGCTTGCCACGTCCGATCTCGATCTCATTCACCCCCGAAGCCTAACCACGCCCGGAGGAACAACGGACTGGCGTCGGGGCTTCGGGGAGGAGCACAATGTCCCCGCGGGCTTCTCCCGCGTCCCCGGCACCGGCGCCGAACCCACCCCTTGCTCTCGAGGAGCCCCGTTTGTCCAGCCCTGCCCAGATCGAGTACCCCGAGAAGATCGACGGGGCGGTCCTCAAGATCGCCGGTGTCGTCGTCCTCGGCGCCATCATGTCGATCCTTGACATCACCGTCGTCAACGTCGCGCTCCCCGACCTCCAGGTCACCTTCACCGGCAAGGACAACCCGCTGCCCTACTCCACCGTCGCGTGGACGGTCACGGCCTACACGTTGGCTCTGGCCACGGTCATCCCGCTCACCGGGTGGGCAGCCGACCGCTTCGGCACCAAGCGCCTCTACATGCTGGCCCTGACCCTGTTCACGCTCGGTTCGGCCCTGTGCGCCATGGCCACGAGCATCAACATGCTCATCCTCTTCCGGGTCATCCAGGGCCTCGGTGGCGGTCTCCTCATGCCCCTGGGCATGGTGATCATGACCAAGGCCGCCGGCCCCGCCCGCATGGGCCGCCTGATGGCGATCCTCGGAGTCCCCATGCTGCTCGGCCCGATCGCCGGACCCATCCTCGGCGGCTGGCTCATCGACACCGTGTCCTGGCACTGGATCTTCCTCATCAACCTGCCGCTGGGCGTCGCCGCCCTCGCCTACGCCTGGTGGGCCCTGGCCAGTGACAACCCCGAGCCGTCCGAGTCCTTCGACTTCGTCGGCATGGCCCTGATGAGCCCCGGTCTCGCGGCCTTCCTCTACGGCATCTCGTCGATCCCCGAGGAGGGCACGATCCTCTCGGCCAAGGTCCTCGGGTTCACCGGCATCGGGCTCGCGCTGATCATCGCGTTCGTGTTCTACAGCTTCATGCCGGAGCACCCGCTGCTCGACCTGCGCCTGTTCAAGAACAAGAACCTCACGGTGTCGACGATCACGATGTTCATCTTCGCCGGGGCGTTCTTCGGTGGGCTGCTCCTCGTGCCGACCTACCTCCAGCAGGTGCGCGGCGAGGGAGCTCTCGACGCCGGGCTGCTCGTGGCCCCGCAGGGCATCGGCGCCATGCTCACCATGCCGATCGCCGGAGCGCTCGCCGACAAGATCCCGGTCGGTCGCATCGTGCCCTTCGGTCTGCTCCTCATCACGGGTGGCATGTTCGCGCTGACGCAGGTCGACGGCGACACGTCCTACTGGGGCTACCTCATCCCCGTGCTTTTCGTCATGGGGCTGGGCATGGGCGCCACGATGATGCCGCTCATGACCTCGGCTCTCAAGACGCTGACGTCGCACCAGGTGGCTCGAGGCTCGACGCTGCTCAACATCAGCCAGCAGGTCGCCAGCTCCATCGGTGTCGCGATCATCTCGGTGGTGCTCACCAACGGGCTCAAGAACGACGACCTCGTGGCGCAGGCAGGCGGCTACGCCGAAGCCGTGAAGGACGTCGACCCGTCGCAGACCGGCGGGCTCCTCGAGCGGTTCCCCCTCGTCGGCGAGATCCTGAGCCAGTTCCAGGACCCGGCCGCAGGAGGCGCAGCCCTGCAGAGGGCCGTGAGCGACGCCATGGGCGAGGTCTTCGGCAACACCTTCCTCATCGCGGCGATCATGCTGACCTTCACCCTCGTGTCGGCCTGGTTCCTCCCGCGCAAGCACGAGAAGAGCCACCTGCTCGACGATGCGGACGCCGCTGACGTGGCGCCCCCGGTCATCCTGCACTGACCTCGGCTCGCACGGCGAAGGCCGGTCCACCCCTCGAGGGCGGACCGGCCTTCGGCATGCTGGCCCCATGAACACTGCGCGACCCGGCCGCCACAACGCCATCACCGATGTCGCCGGCGTCCGCGTCGGCCAGGTGACCCGTGACGAGCCGGGTTGGCTCACCGGCGTCACGGTCGTGGTGCCACCGCCCGGGACGGTCGGCGGTGTCGACGTCCGCGGCGGCGCACCCGGGACGAGGGAGACGGACCTGCTCGACCCCACCCGCCTCGTCGACCGGGTCGACGCCGTGGTCCTGGCCGGTGGCAGCGCCTTCGGCCTCGCCAGCGCCGACGGGGTCATGCAGGCCGCCCACGCCGACGCCCGGGGGTGGCCGGTCAGCGCCGATGACAGCACGCAGGTGGTGCCGATCGTCCCGGCTGCCGTCGTCCTCGACCTCGCGCGCGGCGGGGTCTTCACCCACACACCCACAGCAGCTGATGGCGCGACGGCGTGGCGCAGCGCCGCCGACGGTCCGGTGTCCCAGGGGTCGGTCGGTGCCGGCACCGGCGCAAGGGCGGGCGGGCTCAGCGGTGGCGTCGGCAGCGCGAGCGCCATCGTCGACGGGCTCACCGTGGGAGCGATCGTGGTCGTCAACGCGATGGGCTCACCGTGCGCTCCTGACGGTTCGCTGTATGCCGTCCGCTCCGGTCTCGCAGACGAGTTCGCCGCCGCGCCCGCTCCGGATCGCGATGCGGCAGGGGCCTACTGGGAGGCTCTCGCCGCGGCCGAGAGGGAGCTGCGGGCCGGGATGGCGACGACCATCGCAGTGGTGGCGACGGACGCCACCCTCAGCAAGGTGCAGTGCCGCAAGCTCGCCGAGGTGAGCCATGACGGGCTGGCGAGGGCCCTGTCACCGGTGCACACGGCATACGACGGAGACACGATCTTCACCCTGGCGACAGGTGAGCGGGCAGCGCCGGGCGACCTCGGCCTCGTCCACCTCCAGGCAGCCGCGGCGGACTGCGTCACCCGGGCCATCGGTCACGCCATGCTGGCGGCATCCTCGGTCGACCGCACGCGTGAGGGTGGCATCGCACTGAGCAGCTGGGCCGACGCCCTCACGCGTTGACGCTCTCGGGCGAGCGGGGTGGTCAGCCGAAGTGGCGGATCATGAACTCGGCCTCGACGTCCCGACCGCCCGTGGGGTCGGGCGGCGGGTCGGTGTCCTGGCTCGTCGTCATCTGGTCGACCGTGACGCGCGGCAGGTCGACGTGCACCCGCGCTGCGAGGTCGTGCTGCGTGTGAGGACTGGTCATCTGCGCCTCCTGTTGCCGTGACTTCCTCAGTGTGACCGAGGGAGGTGCTTCACAGGGGTCAACGTGACGAGGAGTAGTTCGGTGCCTCGACGATGCCGGTGATGTCGTGGGGGTGGCTCTCCTTGAGGCCCGCTGTCGTGATGCGGACGAACTGGCCCTTGGCCTTGAGCTCGGGCACCGTGCGGGCGCCGACATAGAACATCGACTGGTGCAGGCCGCCCATGAGCTGGTGGACGACGGCTCCGAGAGGGCCGCGGTAGGGCACCCGGCCCTCGATGCCCTCAGGGACGAGCTCGTCGTCGCTGGCGACATCGGCCTGGAAGTAGCGGTCCTTGGAGTAGGACTTCTTGCCACGCGAGGCCATGGCCCCGATCGACCCCATGCCGCGGTAGGCCTTGAACTGCTTGCCGTTCACGAAGACGAGCTCACCGGGCGACTCCTCGCACCCACCGAAGAGCGAGCCGATCATCACCGAGTCGGCACCGGCGACGAGTGCCTTGGCGATGTCGCCGGAGTACTGCAGGCCACCGTCACCGACGACCGGGACGCCAGCCGCCCGACAGGCGAGCGACGCCTCATAGATCGCGGTCACCTGCGGGACGCCGACACCGGCCACGACGCGCGTGGTGCAGATCGAGCCCGGTCCGACTCCGACCTTGACCCCGTCGGCGCCGGCGTCGACGAGGGCCTGGGCTCCCGCACGGGTGGCGACGTTGCCGGCCAGGATCTGGACGTGCCGGGTCGCCGGGTCGCTCTTGAGGCGCTTGATCATGTCGAGCATGAGCCGCGCGTGACCGTTGGCCACATCGGGCACGAGGATGTCCACGCCGGCGTCGACGAGGGTCGTGGCACGCTCCCACGCGTCCCCGAAGTAGCCGACGGCCGCACCGACGAGCAGGCGCCCGGACGCGTCCTTGCTCGCGTGCGGGAACTGCTCGGACTTCACGAAGTCCTTGACGGTGATGAGGCCGGTGAGCCGCCCCTCTCCGTCGATGAGGGGCAGCCGCTCGCGCTTGTGCTGGCGCAGCAGGCTCGTCGCCTCGGCGTGGCTGATGTCCTCGGAGCCGGTGATGAGTGGCATGGGCGTCATGACGTCGCGCACGAGCGTCGTGGCCCATTCGGCGACGGGGGTGAAGCGGAGGTCGCGGTTGGTGACGATGCCGATGAGGTGGCGTCCGTCGTCGAGGACCGGCAGGCCGGAGACGCGGTAGCGGCCGCACTGCTCGTCGAGGTCCTCGAGCGTGGCGTCCGGACCGATCGTCACGGGGTTGGAGATGCGGCCGGTCTGGGTGCGCTTGACGAGGTCGACCTGGTAGGCCTGGTCCTCGATCGACAGGTTGCGGTGCAGGATCCCGAGGCCGCCCTGGCGGGCCATCGCGATCGCCATCCGCGCCTCGGTGACCGTGTCCATGGCGGCGGACACCAGCGGCACCCTCAGGCTGATCTCACGGGTGACGCGTGAGGTCGTGTCGACCTCGCTCGGGATGACGTCGGTCTCGCCGGGCTGGAGCAGCACGTCGTCATAGGTGAGTCCGAGAGCGGCAAAGGGCGCCGGCAGGGCGGGCTGCGCGGCTTCGGCGCCTGAGGGGACCTGTGCATCAGTGGGCAGGGGTGCCGGCGCCGGGGCGGCGGGCTCGGCCTCGAGGTGGGTGGAGTGACGGTCGACACCAAGGCTCATCGCCCAAGTCTAGAGCAGCCCCTCCACCGCTCCGAACCAGCGGCGAACCAGCCGCGAACCAGCGGGGACCCGCCTGGTTCCCAGGCTCAGTCTCGCGAAAAGTCCTGTGACGGACCGGCGCTGACCTGCGCGTTTTCGGAGGCCGATCCTACTTTGCCAACTTCTTACCCGGAGCAGACCCGGCCCTTGCCAACCCGTTCCTAGCCTGATGCTGCGCACGAGGGGCGCGCCACGACGACGGCGACCGACGACGACGTCGGCAGCACGCACAGGAGGGGTCATGACTGACATCGCACGACTGCCCAAGCCGACGCTCGATGTCTGGGAGTGGCAGTTCGACGGCCACTGCCGCCAGGTGAGCCCAGAGGTCTTCTTCCACCCCGAGGGCGAGCGCGGCAACCAGCGCCGCAGCCGGGACGACCGAGCCAAGGCCGTCTGCGACACCTGCCCCGTGCTCAAGCTGTGCCGCGAGCACGCGCTCACGTCGCGCGAGCCCTACGGCGTGTGGGGTGGCATGACCGAGGAGGAGCGGATCCGCATCCTCAACCAACGTGAGCTCGCGAGCTGACCGCAACCTCAGCCGCGTGTGACGAACGGCCGGATGGCCGGGAGCGACCAGGGACGCTCTCGACCGATCGGCACCAGCCGGGTGGCTGGGAGCGACCAGGGACGCTCCCAGCCACCCGGCTTCATCCGTGAGGCCGCGGCCGTCGGACCGGTTCGTGGTCAGGCCAGCAGGAAACCGACGCCGGCCTCGGCGTGGATCTGCGTCGTGTCATGGAGCGGGACCGGGCTGTCCTGCGCTCCGACCAGCAGCGAGACCTCGGTGCACCCGAGGATGACGGCCTGCGCGCCTCGAGAGACGAGGGACGCGATCACCTCGCGATAGGTGTCACGCGAGGAGTCGAGCACGACGTCGCGACACAGCTCGTCATAGATGACCCGGTGCACCTCGGCGCGCTGCGGTCCGTCCGGGACGATGACGTCGAGGCCCCTCGCCCGCAGCCGACCGACATAGAAGTCCTGCTCCATCGTGAAGGCCGTCGCCAGCAGCCCCACCCGACTCGTGCCCTCCGCCAGGATCGCGTCGGCCGTGGCGTCGGCGATGTGCAGCAAAGGTATGCCGCAGGCCTGCTCGAGCTCGTCGGCCACCTTGTGCATCGTGTTGGTCGCGAGGAGGAGCCCCTCGGCGCCGCCGCGCGCCAGGCCCTGCGCGGCCTCCGACAGGATCGCCAGCGTCGTGTCCCAGTCACCGTCGTGCTGCGCCTGTGCCACCGGCGCGAAGTCGACACTGTGCAGCAGGAGACGGGCCGAGTGGAGACCGCCGAGCCGCGCGGCGACACCCTGGTTGAGGAGCCGGTAGTAGCTCTCCGTGCTGGTCCAGCTCATCCCACCGAGGACTCCGAGCGTGCGCATGCCTCGCACCCTAGGCCACGACGATGCGCACCTATCCTTGTCGGGTGACAGCCACCGAGATCCCCATCGCCGGCGAGAGCATCCGGCTCGGCCAGCTCCTCAAGTTCGCGTCCGTCGTCGAGGACGGCGCCGACGCCCGGGCCGTCGTCGAGGCCGGCGAGGTGCAGGTCAACGGTGAGGTCGACCTCCGCCGTGGCCGGCAGGTGCGGCCCGGCGACACCGTGACCTATGCCGGAGAGACGTTCGCGATCATCGCCGAGGCGTGACCGCAGGGCTCGCCCTCAGGGGGCGGGCGGCATACAACGGATGAGGGTGACCGCCCCGCTCACGGTGACGTCCCCGGCGGAGTGCGGGACGAGGAGCACGTCGCCGGCACGCACGTCGCGCGTCCCGTCGTGGGACGCGAACGTCCCGCGGCCGTCGACCACGACGACTGCGGCGTATGCCGCCGAGACGGTGACGTCGCCCGTCATCGGCCGCACGACCTCGGCCCGGAAATAGGCACTGGCCTCGTCCGGCAGCGCCGACCCGGCGCCCTCGACGTCGATCCAGCGTCGGCGCAGGGAGTCGATGCGCGCCTGGCTCACCGGACCGTGGTCGACACTCTGCAGGGCCAACGACCGCTCGAGCCCGAGGAAGGCGTGATCGAGCTCGAGCCCAAAACGGCTGTGCTCCAACATGACCGAGAAGTCCGTGGGCTCCTGGAGCTCGAGGATCAGGACACCCTCGCCGATGGCATGCGGCTGCCCGGCCGGCACGAGGACGGCATCACCCGCCGTCACCGTGATCGGGTTGAGCGCCGCGAGGAGGCGGTCGTCCTGCGCATCCACCAGCTCCTCGAGCTCGGCGTCGGAGAGCCCGTCCCGGAACCCCACCCAGACCGTCGCCCCGGGCTCGGCGACGAGGACGATCCACGCCTCGGTCTTGCCGTTGTCGCAGTCCAGGTGCGCCGCGGCGAACTCGCGGCTCGGGTGCGAGTGGACGGGCAGGCGCTCACCGCTGTCGAGCAGCTTGGTGAGCAGGTTGGGGTTGCCGCCGAAGCGTGCGACGTGCGCCTCACCGAACCAGCCGGCGCCATCGGTCGCGAACGCCTGCGCCAGGTCGACCCCGTCATCAAGAATCGTGCCTCCCCCGCCGCCCTCCGCAAAGAGCCGCGCCGTCGAGCCGATCCAGTCCTCCGGCCGGTAGCCGTCGAAGTCGGGCCCGGCGTCGACGCCTCGGAAGTCGAAGATGCGTTCGCCGCCGCGATAGAACCTGCGTGGCGTGTTGGACGGCAGGGACGCGGTCGTGGCCGAAGCCGCGCTCGTCGACGTGTCGGTCATGGTTTGGCCTTCCGAGGTGGGAGCGATGACAGGAGCCGACCGGACTCCCGGACGATGAGCCGGGTGGGCATCACGACCGTCTGAGCCGGTGACTCGTCCCCGAGGAGTCGGGCAAAGAGCTGGAGGACGGCCTTCTGGCCGATGGAGGCCGGGTCCTGGTGGACGACGGTCACGGAGGGTTCGATGAGGTCTGCCAGCTCGAAGTCGTCATAGCCGACGAGGCCCATCTGGACCCCGACCTGCCGCATCGCGTGCAGGGCCGCGAGGGTGACCCGGTTGTTGCCGGTGATGACGGCCGTCACCGGTGTGCGTTCCCTGGCCCAGGCGCCGAGCCGCTCGACGAGGTCCTCGGAGGAGTGCGGCCCCATGACCACGCGGGTGTCACCCGGCAGACCCAGGGCGTCGTGGATGGAGACGAAGGCCTCTCGGCGCTGCCTGGCGGTCCAGAACTCGGCGTTGTCGCCGAGGAAGGCGATCCGTCGGTGCCCATGGGCCACGAGGTGCTCGACCGCGCTCCGCACCCCGCCGGCGTTGTCACTGATGACGGTGTCGCACGGCTCGCCCCGGACCGGACGGTCGACATAGACGATCGGAGTGCCGCTGGCATAGACGGTCGGGTCGGTGGCCGGCCGCTCCCCCGCAGGGACGACGACGAGACCGTCGACCCGGCGGTTGATGAGCCCCTCGAGCACCACGCGCTCGCGGGTCGGTGAGCCCTCGGCGGACGCGGTGATGAGCTGGTGCTGGCGAATCCTGGCCTCACGCTCGACCGCGGCTCCGATCTGGGAGTAGAAGGGGTTGGCGAGGTCCTCGACGACGAGGGCGATGGTCTGGGTGCGCCCCTGACGCAGGATCCGGGCGCCGTCATGTCGCATGAAGCCGATGCGGTCGATGACTCCACGCACGCGCATCTCGGTGTCGCGGCGCACTCCCGGCTCCCGGTTCACGACTCGCGAGACCGTCTTGACGGACACATGGGCCTCCTCGGCCACGTCCGCCATCGTGGGCCGGGCGGATGTCCGCTTTCCTGACAACGCTGTCACACCCCAGATCACATCAAATTCCGCGCTGCTGAGCAACGTGACTGCACGGGACTGGGTGCCAAACCAGCGTGCTTGTCCGATCGTATGTCCTCACCGGACAAGGTGGGGGGTGGACGTTGCGGTGCGGGCGGCATACAGACAGGGTCGTGGGAGAGGACCGGTCACGGACGACCGGAGACGCTCAACGACGAGCCCGGAGGAAGAATGCGCATCACCGCCGTCCCTAGAGGACTGACAGCAGGAGCCGTAGCGCTCGCACTCGGGTGGGCTTCCGCCTCCGGGTCCGCAGCCGCGGCCTCCCCCGCTGCCGCACCCGCAGCACCCACAGCAGCCGTGGAGGGCGGTGAGTGGTCGACCTCGTTCGAGACCGGCCAGCCCCAGCCCCTCCAGTCGACGGTCGAGGTCGAGCCGACCGGACCGCGCCAGCAGAACGTCACTGGCGGCGCCGCCGCGGACGGGAGCCTCCTGGGCTCGGTCACCGGCGTCACGGCCAGTGCCCAGAACGCCCCCGGCGAGGTGGCGTCCAACCTCGCCGACGCCAACCCGGACACGAAGTGGCTCGCCTTCGCCTCGACCGGCTGGGTCCGCTACCAGCTCTCGGGAGCCAAGCGCGCCCTCACGTGGTCCATGACCTCCGCCGACGACGCCCCAGAGCGGGACCCCCGCAACGTCACGCTCCAGGGATCGAGCGACGGCACGACCTGGGTCGACATCGACCAGCGCAGCGGCGTCACCTTCTCGGGCCGCAAGGTCAAGCGGACCTTCACCGTGACGACGCCCGGCGACTACGCCTTCTACCGCCTCGACGTCACGGCCAACCAGAGCGGCAACATCGTGCAGCTCGCGGACTGGGGTCTCTTCGGTGACATCGAGTCGAACCCGACCGAGATCCTCCCCATGGCCACCACGGTCGGCTCGGGGCCCCGCTCCGGCTTCAACATCAAGCCCCTCGTCGGCTGGACCGGCGTCAAGTCGATGCGCTACGGCGGCCGCCACACGGCCGAGGGCCGCGGCTTCGGCTGGAACCGCCTCTTCGACGTCGACGTCCCGGTCGGCGACCGGTCCCAGCTGACCTACAAGATCCTCCCGGAGATGGTGTCGGGTGACCTGACCTACCCGTCGACCTACACGGCCGTCGACCTGCGGTTCACCGACGGCACGCTCCTCTCCGCCCTCGGCGCCACCGACAGCTACCGGACGTCGGCCTCGCCCAACGGACAGGGCGTCGGCAAGATCCTCTATGCGTCGCAGTGGAACTCGGTCGTCATCGAGCTCGGCCCCCAGGCCAAGGGCAAGACGATCGACGCGATCCTCCTCGGCTACGACAACACCGCGAAGCCCACGAAGGAGACGACCTTCAGCGGATGGGTCGACGACATCAAGATCGACCCCGCACCGGCAGCGCTCGACCGCTCCAGCCCGACGTATGCCGTTGACGTGCGTCGCGGAACCAACTCCAGCGGGTCGTTCTCGCGAGGCAACAACCTGCCGATCAGCGCCGTCCCCAACGGTTTCACCTTCTTCACCCCGGTCACGGACGCCAACTCCCAGTCCTGGCAGTACTACTGGCAGCAGGGCAACAACGCGCAGAACCGCCCGACCCTGCAGGGCCTCGGCATCTCGCACGAGCCGTCCCCCTGGATGGGTGACCGCAACCAGATGTCGGTCATGCCCTCCATCGCCCAGGGCGTGCCGACCGGAAGCGCCTCCGGACGGGCCATCCCCTTCGACCACACCGATGAGGTCGCCCGCCCGGACCACTACCGCGTGAACCTCGACGGCGGGCTCATCGCCGAGACCGCCCCCGCGGACCACGGTGGCGTCTACCGCTTCACCTTCCCGGCGTCGGCCCCGACGGGCAACCTCGTCTTCGACACCGTCGACAACAACGGCACCTTCACCGTCGACGCCGCCGCGGGCACGATGAGCGGCTGGGTCGACAACGGCAGCGGGCTCTCCGTGGGTCGCAGCCGCATGTTCGTGCACGGCACGTTCGACCGCGCCGCCACGGCGACCGGCGTGGCCCCGAACGGGCACACCGGCACCCGCTACGCGAAGTTCGACACCGCGACCGACCGCGACGTCGAGCTGCGGCTCGCGACGTCGTTCATCTCGCTCGACCAGGCCAAGCGCAACCACGGCTTCGAGCTCGCCGGACGCACGTTCAACGACGTGCAGGGCGACGCCAAGGCCAAGTGGGACGAGCGTCTCTCGGTCGTCGAGGTCGAGGGGGCGAGCGACGCAGACCTGCGCACGCTCTACTCGAACCTCTACCGCCTCAACCTCTACCCGAACAGCCAGTTCGAGAACACCGGCACGGCAGCGGCTCCTCGCTACCAGTACGCGAGCCCGGTGTCGGCCAAGTCGGGCAGCGCCACGGCGACGACGACCAACGCCCCCGTCAAGGACGGCAAGATCTACGTCAACAACGGCTTCTGGGACACCTACCGGACCGTGTGGCCGGCCTACTCGCTGCTCTACCCGGAGATCGCCGCGGAGATCGCTGACGGCTTCGTCCAGCAGTACCGCGACGGTGGATGGGTCGCGCGCTGGTCCTCGCCGGGCTACGCCGACCTCATGACGGGCACCAGCTCGGACGTCTCGTTCGCCGACGCCTTCGTCAAGGGCGTGGCCCTGCCGGACAAGGTGGGCACCTACGACGCGGCTCTCAAGAACGCCACCGTCCTCCCCCCGTCCTCGGGTGTGGGACGCAAGGGCCTCGCGTCGTCGACGTTCCTCGGCTTCACCCCCGAGAGCACGCACGAGAGCGTGTCCTGGGGCCTCGAGGGCATGATCAACGACTTCGGCATCGGCAACCAGGCAGCCAAGCTCGCCACGGACCCCAGCGTCCCGGCTGCACGGCAGGCCACCCTCAAGGAGGAGTCCGAGTACTTCCTCAAGCGCTCCACGGCATACACGAACCACTTCGACCCCGAGTCCGGGTTCCTGCGGGTGCGTTCGGCCAACGGTGAGTTCGCGCCGAACTTCGACCCCGAGGTCTGGGGTGGCGGCTACACCGAGACCAACGGCTGGAACTTCGCCTTCCACGCGCCGCACGACGGCAACGGGCTCGCCAACCTCCTCGGAGGACGCGAGGCGATGGCCGACAAGCTCGACGAGTTCTACTCGACGCCGGAGACCGGGACCAAGCCCGGGAGCTACGGCGGGATCATCCACGAGATCACCGAGGCCCGCGACGTCCGGATGGGCATGTTCGGGATGAGCAACCAGGTCTCGCACCACATCCCCTACATGTACAACTGGACCGGCAAGCACCACCGGACCGCCGAGACGGTGCGCGAGATCCTGCGTCGCCTCTACGTCGGTGGCGACATCGGCCAGGGCTACCCGGGTGACGAGGACAACGGCGAGCAGTCGGCCTGGAACACCCTCTCCTCGCTCGGCATCTACCCGCTCCAGGTCGGATCGGCGGAGTGGGCCGTGGGGTCGCCGAAGTTCACCAAGGCGACCGTGCACCGCACCAAGGGAGACCTCGTCGTCAACGCCCCGAACAACTCGGAGCGCAACATCTACGTGCAGAAGCTCACCGTCAACGGTGAGGGGCACAAGGGTGTCTCGATCCCGCACGACAAGCTCGCGGGCCCGACGACGATCGACTTCGCCATGGGCGCCACGCCGTCCGACTACGGGACCAAGGCCAACGCGGCCCCGCCGTCGGTGACCAAGGGAGACGCCCTGCCGGCTCCCCTGCGGGACGCGACCGGGCCCAACGCGGGCACGATCACCGCGCCGACGGCGACCACCCCCGGCGCGCTGTTCGACAACAGCTCCACGACGTCGACGACGTTCAGCACGGCCACGCCGTCGGTGACGTACTCGCTGTCCGGCATCGGCCAGCGCGCGACGTTCTACTCGCTGACCAACGGCGCCGCCGCGGGAGAGCCCTCCGCGTGGCGGGTCGAGGGAAGCAAGGACGGCAGGACCTGGGAGACGATCGACAGCCGCACCGGCCAGAGCTTTGCCTGGCGCACGCAGACGCGGCCGTTCAAGATCGCCACGCCCGGCACCTACACGGCATACCGACTCGTCGTCACGGCGAGCACCGGGACGCCGACCCTGTCCGAGGTGGAGTTCCTCACCGACGGCTCCAAGGCGCAGAACACCGGCGTCAAGGTGAGTGCGTCGACCAGCCTCGAGGGCATCGAGGGCCAGGAGATCGGCGGCAACGTCGGCACCTTCTCCGGCGGCAAGGGCACGTCGGCGGCCGACTACTCGGCCACCATCGCGTGGGGTGACGGCGCCACCTCGGCCGGAACCATCACGGCGGGCGACCTCGGGTCCTACTCGGTCAAGGGTGCGCACACCTACACCGAGCCGGGCTACTACGAGACCGTCGTCACCGTGAAGGACAGCAAGGGCACGGTCAGCGCCATCGGAGGCGTGACGGTCCACCAGGCCGTCGTGCCGTCGTACGCCTCGGGCTTCAACCTCGTGTGCATCGGCGACCCGGGCGAGCAGAGCAAGTGCGACGGCGGCCAGGCGGGCATCTCGCGTCCCGCCCTCGTCGAGGCCGGTGCCTCACCGGGCAAGCTGCTCACCGTCCCGGGCACCGACCTGCGCTGGTCGATGCCGGCGATCCCCGCCGGTGAGAACGACAACGCCACCGGAGCCGGGCAGACCTTGCCCGTCACCCTCGCCCCGGGTGCCACGAAGCTGAGCCTCATCGGCACGGCCACCCAGCGCAACCAGGACACCGTCGGCACGGTGACGTTCACGGACGGCACCACCACGGCATACCCGATCCAGTACGGAGACTGGTGTGGCTCGGCCCAGTTCGGCAACACGATCGCCGTCGAGATGACGTCGAGGCTCAACGGCACGAGCACGGACGGCTGCCACCTCAAGCTGTTCGCGACCGCGCCGCTGACCATCCCCGCGGGCAAGACCGTGGCGTCGGTGACGCTGCCGACCCAGACGGGTGACCCCCGCTCGGCCGGTCGGATCCACGTGTTCGCGGTCGCCGACAACGGCGCTCCGATCACCGTCACCCCGGCGACGGGCGCGACCGCGAAGGCGGGTGTCGCCTCCTCGGTGACGCTCGGCACGGTCACCGGTGGCGTGCCGGCGGCAACGGGCTACACCGCCCGCGTCGCCTGGGGCGACGGCAGCCCCACCACGGACGCCACCGTGACGGTCGCTGGCGACGGCACGGCCACGCTCACCGGCTCGCACGCCTGGGCGACTCCCGGGACCTACACGGCCCGCGTCCTCGTCGGTGACAGTCGCAACGACACGCTCGCGTCGGTGACGGTCACCGTCACCTGACACTCGGGCGGGCGGAGCATTATCGGGTCACCCGATAATGCTCCGCTCGACCCCGGCTGGCATCCGGGGTCAGGCGGGACAAAGTCGGGTCAAGCACCTGCAGAAACGCGTATGCCGCGTGCTCCCCCTGTACGGGAGCACGCGGCATACGCGTTTCTTGCGGTTGGGCCGTGAGGCCTCAGGTCAGGCTCAGTGCGAGTGGCCGTGGCCGCCGCCGTGGCCGGCACCGGCTTCCTCGTCGACCTTCTTCTCGACGACGAGCGTGTCGGTGGTGAGGACCATCGACGCGATCGACGCGGCGTTGCGCAGCGCGGAGCGAGTCACCTTGACCGGGTCGATGACGCCGGCCTTGACGAGGTCCTCGTACTCACCGGTCGCGGCGTTGAGGCCCATGCCCGGCTCCAGCTCGGAGACCTTGGCGACGGCGACGTAGCCCTGGAGGCCGGCGTTCTCGGCGATCCAGCGCAGCGGCTCGGCCGCGGCCTTCTGCACGATGGTGGCGCCGACCTTCTCGTCACCTTCGAGGCCCAGGGTGTCGATGACCTTGACGGCCTGGATGAGAGCGGAGCCGCCACCGGCGACGATGCCCTCCTCGATGGCCGCGCGGGTCGCCGAGATGGCGTCCTCGATGCGGTGCTTCTTCTCCTTGAGCTCGACCTCGGTGTGGGCACCGACCTTGATGACGCAGACGCCACCGGCGAGCTTGGCGAGGCGCTCCTGGAGCTTCTCGCGGTCCCAGTCGGAGTCGGTGCGCTCGATCTCGGCCTTGATCTGGTTGACCCGGCCGGTGACCTCGGAGGAGTCGCCCGAGCCGTCGATGATCGTGGTCGTGTCCTTGGTGACGACGACGCGGCGCGCCTGACCGAGGACCGTGAGGTCGGCCTGGTCGAGCTTGAGCCCGACCTCCTCCGCGATGACCTGGCCACCGGTGAGGACGGCGATGTCCTGGAGCATCGCCTTGCGGCGGTCTCCGAAGCCCGGAGCCTTGACGGCCACGACGTTGAACGTGCCGCGGATCTTGTTGACGACGAGCGTCGACAGTGCCTCACCGTCGATGTCCTCGGCGATGATCACGAGCGGCTTGCCCGACTGGACCACCTTCTCGAGGATCGGGAGGACATCGGCGATCGCCGAGATCTTGCCCTGGTTGATGAGGACGTAGGCGTCCTCGAGGACACCCTCCATGCGCTCGGGGTCGGTGACGAAGTAGGGCGAGATGTAGCCCTTGTCGAACTGCATGCCCTCGGTGAACTCGAGTTCGGTGGAGGCGGTCGAGGACTCCTCGACGGTGATGACGCCGTCCTTGCCGACCTTGTCGAACGCGTCGGCGATCGTGGCGCCGATCTCCTTGTCCTGGGCGGACAGGGAGGCGACGGACGCGATCTCGTCCTTGCCGTCGACCTCACGCGCGGTCTCGAGCAGCTTCTCCGAGACGGCGTCGACCGCCTTGTCCATGCCGCGCTTGAGTCCGGCCGGAGCCGCACCGGCGGTGACGTTGCGCAGACCCTCGCGGACCATGGCCTGGGCGAGGACCGTCGCGGTCGTCGTGCCGTCACCGGCGACGTCGTTGGTCTTGGTCGCGACCTCCTTGGCGAGCTGTGCGCCGAGGTTCTCGTAGGCGTCCTCGAGCTCGATCTCGCGGGCGATGGTCACGCCATCGTTGGTGATCGTGGGGGCGCCCCACTTCTTGTCGATAACGACGTTGCGGCCCTTCGGACCGAGCGTCACCTTGACGGCGTTGGCGAGGGCGTCGACGCCACGCTCCAGCGCCTTGCGGGCGGAGTCGTTGAACTCCAGTTCCTTGGCCATGTGTGTCCTTCAGTAGTCAGTGGTGGTGCGTTGCCGGGCAGAAGCACGTATGCCGTGGGCTCACCGTGGGAGGTGGGCCCACGGCATACGTGGTGGTTCAGAGCGAATCAGGACTCGTTCAGCCTGTGCTCTTGGATGATCAGGAAACGACGGCGAGGACGTCGCGCGCGGAGAGGATGAGGTACTCCTCGCCGCCGTGCTTGACCTCGGTGCCGCCGTACTTGCTGTAGATGACCTTGTCGCCGACGTTGACGTCGAGCGGGACACGGTTGCCGTTGTCGTCGATGCGACCGGGGCCGACCGCGAGGACCTCGCCCTCCTGGGGCTTCTCCTTCGCGGTGTCCGGGATGACGAGACCGGATGCCGTCGTCTGCTCGGCCTCGAGCGACTTGATGACGATGCGGTCCTCGAGCGGCTTGATGGAAACCGACACTGTGTGACCTCCCCTTTGGGATGAGTCGAAGGTGGACAGATGAGCTGCATAGTGCGCAGAACTGTGGATCCGACACGCCGTCGCGGGGGTCGAGCCGGTCCGCCTGCGCTGGCACTCACACCGGGCGAGTGCCAACGACCCAAATCTAGGTCGCCGGTTAGCACTCGGTCAACTCGAGTGCCAAAGGTTGTCCTCGTGTTCGCTGAGGGCGCAGGGCGGGGGAAAAGCGTTTGCGGCCCGGCCGCGCGAGGGCAAGGGTCACCACCATGACCGACATCGACGCCCCCGCCCTGCTCCAGGCCTACGACGACCAGCTCCGTCGCGAGGCCGAGGTCCCCTCGGCGGTGAGTGTCGCCGAGCTCGGTCCACTGGTCCTCGCGACCTACGTCGGCGGGCGGGGGTTCGTCACCTACCGCGAGCTCGGCACCGCGGCCGGGCCTGCGACGGAGGCGTCGGTTCGTGCGCTCGTCGCGGCCGTCCTCGATCACTACCGGGCGGCCCCGGAGATCACCGCAGTCGAGTGGAAGAGCCGGGGACACGACCACGCGCCGGGCCTGCACGACGCCCTCGTCGACGCCGGGTTCGAGGCGGAGGAGACCGAGTCGGTGATGATCGGCGACGCGGCCCTGCTGGCGCTCGACCTCGCGCTCCCGGCCGGCGTCACGGTGCGCGAGCTGCACGACGAGGCAGACGTCCGGGCCATGGTCGACATGCAGTGCGAGGTGTTCGGCGACGACCCGACCGAGACCGAGGCGCACTACGAGCAGATCATCCACCGGTTCCGCACCCGCACCGACATGGAGCTCTGGGTCGCCGAGGAGGCAGGCTCGATCGTGAGCGCCGGCCGCCTCGAACCGGTGGAGGGCACCGACTTCGCCGGCATCTGGGGTGGGGCCACGAGGCCGGAGCACCGCGGTCGCGGCATCTACCGCGCCCTGACGGCTGCTCGCGCCCGTTCGGCCATCGCGCAGGGCAAGAGGTGGATCAACAGCGACTCGACCGAGTTCTCGCGCCCGATCCTCGAGCGATCCGGTCTCGTCAAGGTGTCGACCACGACGCCCTATGTGTGGAAAAGTGCCAGCAGCACGACCGTCTGATCGACACGGGATGCGTGGGCACGTGGACTGCCTGTCGTCGCCGCACACTGGGGAAAGCTGATCCTATGAACCGTCTCACCTCGGTCGCGGCTGCGGCGGTCCTTCTCGCGGCCCCGATGACCGCTGCGGCGACCACCTCGTCCGCAGTGGTTCGGGACTCGGCGGCGCGTCCGGCGCAGCTGCCCCGGGTTGCGGTCTCGGACGTGTCGGTCTCCGAGGCTGCGGTGGCCGACACGTTGGCCACCCAGCCCGGCCGTGAGGGCGCGGCAGCTGCGACCACCGGGGCCGTTGCCACAGCCACGGTCGCGGCGACGGCCCCGGTCGTCGGGCTGACCGGGCGGGGCTTCGGCCACGGGCGTGGGATGTCGCAGTGGGGTGCGCGCGGCGCGGCGAGCCAGGGGCGCACCGTGGCCCAGATCCTCGACTTCTACTACCCCGGCACAACCACGGCCAGCATCGGCAACCCCGAGGTCCGGGTGCGGATCACCGGGATGGGCAGTGGCCCCACCGTGGTCGCGGGCGAGCCGGGCCTGACGGTCACCAACGGGACGTGCACCGCCTCGCTCGCACCCTCGAACGCCGTCTCCTGGCGTGCCAGCCGGACGACGGCCGGCTGGAAGGTCGAGGGCTACTACACCAAGTCCTCCGGGTCCACCGGCTGGTGGCCCCTGGCGACGAGCTGCACCGGCTTCTCGACGGCCAAGCACCTCACGTTCGTGGGCGACGGCTCGCTGGCCGGCTCGGTCCTGACCCTGCGGACCCCGTCGGGCAACCGCGCCTACCGCGGTGGCCTGCGGGCGACTCCGGTGACGTTGCGGGGTGGCACCACCGTCAACACCTTCGGGACCGTCAACGTCCTCGCGATGGACAGCTACCTGCGCTCCGTGGTGCCGGCGGAGATGCCGGCGTCCTGGGGTCTTGAGGCCGTCAAGGCCCAGGCCGTCGCAGCGCGGTCCTACACCGGCGCGCGGCTCGGCAGCCCGGACGGCTTCGACATCTGCGACACCACGGCCTGCCAGGTCTATCCCGGCCTGACCAGCTCCAACCCGGAGCACCCGAACTCCGACGCCGCGGTCACGGCGACGAGCGGGCAGGTGCGCAAGTACGGCACCGCCATCGCGCACACGGAGTTCAGTTCGACCAACGGCGGCCAGGTCGTCGGCTCCTCGGTCCTCTACCAGGTCGCCAAGGCCGATCCCTACGACGGCGTGTACGCCGAGGCGCCCGACACGTGGTCCTACCTGACCATGCCGGTGACGGCGATCGAGAATGCCTGGCCGAGCATCGGCACGTTCCGCTCGATGACGTTCTCCCGGGACGCCAAGGGCGCCTTCTTCGGAGGGCGGGCCACCTCCGTCGTCCTCACCGGCAGCGCGGGCACCCGCAGCGTCGGCGCCGAGACCTTCCGCAGCACCCTCAACCTGCGCTCCACCTGGTTCATCCCGGTGGGCTCCTCGGTCGGGACCGACTTCGCCGGCAACGCCTTCTCCGACCTCGTCGCCCGGGACGCCAACGGAACCCTCTGGAACTACCACGGCAACGGTCGAGGCGGCCTGCTGCCCAGGTCGGCCATCGTCACCAACTTCCCCGCCTCACCCGAGATCGTCGCGCCGGGAGACTTCTCGGGGGACGGCATGCCCGACCTCCTGACGCGTTCCACGTCGGGAACCCTCACGCTGCACAAGAGCGACGGCACCGGCCGCATCGTCTCGAGCAGAAGCATCAGTGACGGCTGGCAGGGCGTCGACACCCTCCTCGCACCCGGCGACCTCGACGGCGACGGGCACGTGGACCTCCTGGCGCGCGACACCGCCGGCACCCTGTGGCTCCACCGCACCAACGGCGCCGGAACCCTCCTGCCCAAGGTCAGCAAAGGCTCCGGGTGGCAGGACTACCGCGAGCTGGGCGCAGTCGGGGACTTCGACGGAGACGGCGGTCCGGACCTGGTCGGCAACCACCGGACGGGTGCCCTGCACCTGCTTCGGTTCTCCGCGAGCGGGACCTACCTGGGCAAGCGGCACGTGACCTGGGGCAGCTTCACCGCCCTCTCCGGACCCGGCGACTTCAACGGCGACCGCCGCACGGACCTGATCACCCGAGACGGCGGCGGGCGGCTGTGGGCCTACCTGGGCGACGGCACGGGCGGTGTCAGCTCACGTGTCCGGATCGGGTCGGGGTGGCAGGCGATGACCTTCGGTGAGCGAGCTCCTTCTCGGGTGCTCGTTCCCCGAGACTCGCGGGACGAGCGGCGGTCGCGAAGTGAGAGGCTGGGCCAGTGGACGTGAGCACGGTGAGGGCGCTGACTGCCCCCGAGGGACAGGAGCTCCTCCGCTCGCTCCCTCCCTACAACGGCTCCTCCGCCCTCACCCTCCAGGACCAGCTCCGCCGTGCGGGCCACCCACCGGAGCTCGCGGCCGCCGCCCTGACCCAGCAGCGCCTGCGCGCCAAGGCGACCGCGAAGTTCGGGGAGTTCGCCTCCGACATGCTCTTCACCCCCGACGGCCTCGAGCAGGCCACGCGGCTCGAGGTCGCAGTCGCCCACGCACACCGGTTCAGCCGGGCGAGCCTGGCGACCGTCCACGACCTCGGCTGTGGGATCGGGGCCGACGCCGTGACCCTGTCCTCCCTCGGTGTGACCGTGCGCGCCGTCGACTCCGACCCGGTCACCGCTGCCGTCGCCGACGCCAACCTGCGGCCGTGGCCGGACTCGCGCGCCCGCGTCGGTCATGCCGAGGACGCGGAGTTCGGGGTCGACCCGGGCCGTAACCGGGTCGGTGCCTGGCTCGACCCGGCACGCCGCACCCGGGGGGTCGCCGACATCACCGGTCGGACCCGGCGGACCTTCCGGCTCGACGAGCTCTCGCCGTCGTGGGACTTCGTCCAGCAGGTCGCCGCCGCGGTTCCCGCCACGGGCGTCAAGCTCAGCCCGGGCTTCGACCATGCCGCGATCCCCGACGGCGCCGAGGCCCAGTGGACCTCGTGGGCCGGCGACGTCGTCGAGTGCGCGCTCTGGTGGGGACCCCTCGCGACGACCCCGGGTCGCACCGCCCGGGTCATGGGGCCGGACTCGACGCCGGTCGTCGTCACCGAGTCGATGTCGGACCCCGTGCCACCCACCGCCACGTCCCTGCGCGAGGTGGGCGGCTGGCTCCACGACGTCGACAAGGCCGTCATCCGGGCGGGCCTCGTGGGAGCCGTGACCCGGGCCACCGAAGGCACGGAGTCGGACGAGGGCACCGGCTACGTGCTCACCTCACGCAACGTCTCGCTCGCCTACACCCGGCGGTATGCCGTCCACGAGGCGATGCCCTTCGGCGTCAAGACCCTGCGTGCCTGGCTGCGCGAACACGGCATCACCGGGCTGACGATCAAGAAGCGCGGGGTGCGGCTCGATGACGAGCAGCTGCGGCGCGACCTCAGGATCGGCACCAAGGCCGGTCGTGGTGAGCAGGCCACGGTCGTCCTGACCCGCGTCGGAGGCTCCCCCGTCGCCCTCATCGTCTCCCCCGCGTAGACCCTTCGCAGCAACACTGCTGTTCGCCGCAGTCCCATCCGCGCTTCGCGCGCTGAGCGCACTGCGCGCTCCCGCCAGGCCCAGCCAGCGGCGAACAGCAGTATTGCCGCTCATCCCCCCAGCGCGGGGTCGGGTTGGGCTCCTGGGTGGCGGACGGCGGCTGCTCCTGCTGCGAGGGCGGCCTGCAGGGCGGCCTCTCGGTCGGCGCCGGTGGCGAGGGCTGCTGCGAGGGCGCCGCAGAAGGCGTCTCCGGCTCCGGTGGTGTCGGCGACCTCGGCCAGTGGGACGTCATGGGCGGGGGCGGTGTCGCCGTCCCAGGTGACGCCGTTCGCGCCGAAGGTGACGAGGAGGGACCGGGGCTCGGCACCGGACTCGGCGAGCGCGACCATCTCGTGCTCGTTGGCGACCACGGGGTCGGCGAGGGCGACGACGTCGGGCGGGAGGGCGGCATACGGCGCCGTGTTGATGACGACCCGCGCGCCGAGGTGCGCCGCGCGACGGGCGGCAGCACAGACCACCGTGAGCGGCACCTCGAGCTGGAGCAGGAGGACGTCGCCGGGACCGAGCGCGTCGACCGCATAGATCTCGGTGTGGTCGAGCGCGTCGTTGGCTCCGGGGATGACGATGATGGTGTTCTCACCGCGGTCGTCGACGGCGATGAGGGCGTGGCCGCTGGGCTCGCCGGGGACGGTGCGGATCCGGGAGACGTCGATCCCCCTCTGGCGCAGGCGTTCGACGTAGGCCGCGCCTCCGCTGTCGCCGCCGACGCACCCGACCATGAGCACCTCGGCCCCGGCGGCAGCGGCGGCGACGGCCTGGTTGGCTCCCTTGCCGCCGGACAGCCGCTCGAGGCCCTCGCCGAGCAGGGTCTCTCCGGGGCTGGGGTGGCGTTCGACGCGGGTGACGAGGTCGACGTTGAGCGACCCGAAGACCATGACCCGTCCCATCAGCGGGCACTCCTGACCGTGTCGAGCCAGAGCCCGGCGATGCGGGGCCCGTCGATCTCGAGGGCGACGTCGACGTGCGCGTGGGCCAGCCCATGAGGGTCGTGGTCCATGTCGCCGGTCCAGTCGCGGGTGTCGACGATGGTGCGGCCCCGGGTCCAGGTGCCGGCCAGCTCGACCCGGACGGGCAGCCGCTCGGTCCGGACGGCACCGGGATCGAGGAGCAGGGCCACCGCACCGGCGTCGCCGATCGAGGCACTGCCACGGTCGAAGCGCCGGCTCATGAAGCGGATCAGGCCCGCACCGAGGGCGCCCGGTCCACGCTCGTCGAGGGCGGCGAGCTTATCGGCTTCGGCAAGGGTGACCTGGGGTGCGTAGAAGACGTCGAGGCCGTACATCGTGACCGGCACGTGGTGGTCGACGCTCGCGTCGAGCACGACGGCCGTGGCCTCGGGGTCGTGGAAGACGTTGAACTCCGCCGAGGCCGTCGCGTTGCTCACCATCGCACCGCCTCCCATGAAGACGATGCGACCGATCCTGGCGAACGACTCGGGATACATGCGCGCGAAGAGCGCGATGTTGGTCATCGGAGCCAGCGGCACCAGCGTGACGGGGGTGCCCTCGGCGGCCGCGGCATCGACCGTCTCGCGCAGCAGGTCGACCGCGTGGCGCGGGTCGACGACGCCCTGCGGTGCGGGCCAGCCGAGGTCGGCCATCCCGTCGTCACCGTGGACGTGACGGGCATCAACCGGTCGCTCCAGGAGCGGGTGCGAGGCACCGGCACCGACCGGGACGGAGGTCGCGTCGCAGGCCTCGAGCACGGTGAGGGTGTTGCGGAGGACATCGGGCAGCGGGGCGTTCCCGCCGACACAGGTGACGGCGCGCAGGTCCAGGTCGGGGTGCAGGGTCGCCAGGAGCAGGGCGCAGGCGTCGTCCACTCCGGTGTCGACGTCGAGGATCACGGGGAGGGCCATGGAGCGAGGGTATGCCGTGGGTCGGCTAGCGTCGTCGGGTGACTTCACGCTCCACGGCCATTGTCCGACCCGGCTTCGCCGCCGCCGTCTCGATCGCTCTGGCGGGCGCCCTCGCCGCCGGCTGCTCAGGTGGCGGGACCCCCGAGGACTCCCCGTCGACCGGCGCAGGCTCGCGCAGTCCGTCCGGGGCCACCACGCCCGCCAGCACCCCCTCGTCGCCGTCGGCCAGCGCGTCCGAGACCTCCAGCCCGTCCCCGTCGGGCGAGGCGACCGACGTCAGCGCCTGCGCCCGCCAGACGGCGGATGCGCTGACCGAGGAGCAGGCGCTCGGGCAGCTCCTCATGGTCGCCTTCGACACCGCGGCCACCCGCACCGCGCTCGACGGCCTCATCGCCGACCATCACATGGGCAACGTCATCTACCTGGGTGGATGGGACGGCGCGGCCCGGGTCAGGGAGACCAGCGCACACCTCCAGGCGCAGGCGACGGACGACGCGACGGCCGGCATACCTCTGCTTCTCGCCGCCGACCAGGAAGGTGGCGAGGTGCGCCAGCTGCGTGGTGAGGGCTTCTCCAAGGTGCCTTCGGCCAAGGTCCAGGCACAGATGTCGTCGAGCGAGCTCACCGCCGCCGCCAAGGGCTGGGCCGGCGAGCTCAAGGCGGTCGGGATCAACGTCAACCTCGCCCCCGTGACCGACACCGTGCCAGCCGAGATCGGTCGTGGCAACGAGCCGATCGGCAAGTTCGCCCGTCAGTACGGCTCCACCCCGGCCACGGTCGAGAAGGCGTCGACAGCGTTCCTCAGGGGCATGATCGAGGGCGGGGTCATGGGCACGGTCAAGCACTTCCCCGGCCTGGGTCGGGTCGAGAACAACACCGACTTCAACACCACCGGCATCACGGACTCCGTTGCCACGAGAGATGACCCGTTCCTCGCCCCCTTCACTGCCGGGGTCAAGGCGGGCGCGGGCCTGGTCATGGTGAGCTCGGCGCGCTATCCGGGGCTGGACCCCTCCAGGACCCAGGCCATGTTCAGCAAGCCGATCATCACGGACCTGCTGCGGGGCCAGCTCGGGTTCGACGGGGTCGTCATCACCGACGACATCAACGCCAAGGCCGTCCGATCCATCCCCGCCGCACGACGGGCCACGACCTACATCGAGGCAGGGGGCGACATCCTGCTCACCGGCGATCCCGAGTCGGTCCCGGCGATGACCCAGGCCCTTGCGGACAGGGCCCGCGCCGATGAGGGCTTCGCGACGCTCGTCGACGCCTCGGTGCTGCGCGTCATCGCGCTCAAGGAGCGGATGGGCCTCGTCACCTGCGGCTGAGCTCAGTTCTGGACCTGCGTGACCGGCATCGACGAGTCGGCGGGCAGGTCGAGGCGCGACGCGTCCCGACCCTTGAGCACCATCTGGGCACCGAGTGCGGCGACCATGGCGCCGTTGTCGGTGCACAGCCCGGGGCGCGGCACGCGCAGCTCGATCCCCGCAGCATCGCAGCGCGACTGGGCCATGGCCCGAAGGCGGGAGTTGGCCGCCACCCCACCGCCGATCTGCAGGTTCTCGGCACCCTGCTCCCGACAGGCGAGCACCGCCTTGCGAGTGAGCACGTCGACGATGGCCTCCTGGAAGGACGCGGCCACGTCGGCGACGGGCACCGCCTCCCCCGCCGCCTGCTTGGCCTGCACCCACCGCGACACCGCGGTCTTGAGGCCCGAGAACGAGAAGTCGAAGCGGTGGCGCTCCATGTCGCGCCCCGTGGTCAGACCGCGCGGGAAGTCGATGGTGACCTGACCGTCGCGCGCCATCCGGTCGATGTGCGGACCGCCGGGGAACGGCAGCCCCAGCACCCTGGCCACCTTGTCGAAGGCCTCACCCGCCGCGTCGTCGATCGTCGAGCCGAGGCTGCGGATGTCGCTCGTGACGTCGGGGACGAGCAGCAGGGACGAGTGCCCACCTGAGACGAGCAGGGCCATCGTCGGCTCCGGCAGTGGCCCGTGCTCGACGATGTCCACGGCGACGTGTGACGCGAGGTGGTTGACGCCGTAGAGCGGAATGCCGAGGGACAGCGCCAAGGCCTTGGCCGACGCCACCCCCACCATGAGCGATCCCGCCAGCCCCGGACCTGACGTCACCGAGATGGCATCGAGGTCACGCAGCTGCACGCCCGCCTCGCGGCAGGCCCGCTCGATCGTCGGCACCATCTCCTCGAGGTGTGCGCGACTGGCGACCTCGGGCACGACCCCGCCAAAACGTGCGTGGTCGTCGACACTGCTCGCGACAGCGTCGACGAGCAGGGTCTCGCCGCGGACGATGCCCACCCCGGTCTCGTCGCACGACGTCTCGATGCCGAGGACGAGGGGCTGTTCGACACTCATGAGCCAGTTCCGTTCTGTGCCAACATCTTGCGCATCACCAGGGCGTCCACGTTGCCCGGTTGGTAGTAGCCGCGACGGACCGTGAGCACGGCGTAGCCCCGTCGGTCATAGAGCGCCCGCGCCGGCGCGTTGTCGGCCCGCACCTCGAGCATCAGGGCCTCGCCTCCGGCTGCTGCCGCGCGCTCCTCGAGCTCGTCGAGCAGGGCTGCACCCAGCCCGGACCCTCGGTGCGCGGGTGCGACCGTGATCGTCATGAGGTCCGCGACCTGTCCGCCGTGGTCGAGACCGGCGTATGCCGCCAGCTTCCCTTCGCGGTGCACGACGACGTAGTCACGGCGCGGCCGACCCGCGAGCTCACCCCACCAGGACGCCTCGCTCCAGGCGTCGTTGGGGAAGGCCTCGGTCTCGAGCGCGACGAGGTCGGGGATGTCGGTCCAGGCCAGCCCACGCAGCCCGGTCAGCACGGCAGCAGTCATGCGCGCGCCGCTCGCTCGGCCGAGGTCAGCGCATCGGGGCGACGCAGGTAGAGCGGCTCGACCGGCATCGGTTCGCCCGCCCGGATCCGGGCCACGGCCACTCGCCCCAACACGGCGGCGTCGACGTCGAGGACGGGCAGCGCCCGGGGGAACAGCTCCGGGTAGAGCCCCGGGCCGCGCCCGACCACGGGCAGTGAGCGGACCTCGTCCGGGAGGTCCGCGGGCCGGTCGACTGCCGGATCGGTGAGCCGGTCGACGACACCGGAGCGGACGGCATACCGGGCCCAGTAGACCTCCTTGCGGCGAGCGTCGGTGGCGACGAGCAGCTCACCGTCCACCAGCGCGGCAGCCTGCGTCGCAAGGACGTCGAGACCGCAGACACCGTGGACAGGAACCCCGAGGGCGTGACCCATCGTCAGGCCGGTGACCATGCCGACGCGCAGACCGGTGAACGGCCCGGGGCCGACACCGATCGCCACGCCGGTCAGGTCGGCGGGTCGCTTCCCCGCATCCGTCAGGCAGGACGCGATGAGGGGGGCGAGCCACTCGGTGTGGGCACGGGCGTCGAGGTGGAGCTCGCCGCCACCGCCCGGGTCTCGTCGTGCAGGGCGACCGTGATCGCCGAGGTCGAGGTGTCGATGGCGAGGATCAGCACGGCGGGCCAGCCTTCCAGCGCTCGCCGTGTCCGGTGACGACGGCGGTTCGGGACTCGGTCGCGGGATCGGCCTCGAGGGTGACCTCGAGCCTGTCGTCGGAGAGCTCCTCGGCCAGTCCGTGGCCCCACTCGACGACGGTGACGCTCTCGTCGAGCGAGGTGTCGAGGTCGAGGTCGTCGAGCTCGGCGAGCCCACCAAGGCGGTACGCGTCGACGTGCACGAGTGCCGGGCCGTCCCCGAGCGAGGGGTGGACCCGGGCGATGACGAAGGTCGGCGAGGTGATCGGGCCACGGACCTCCAGACCCTCCGCAAGGCCCTGCGTGAGGGTGGTCTTGCCGGCGCCCAGACCCCCGGTGAGGATGACGAGATCGCCCGCCCGCAGGCCGGCTGCGAGGGCCACGCCGAATGCGCGGGTGTCGTCGGCCGTCAGGAGCCGCCGTCCGGTCACGACGTGACCTTGCGCTTGCGCTTGCTCTTGCTGTCCGACTTCGCCTCGGCCCGGGCCCTGCGCACCTGAGAACCCTTCGCGATGTCGATGACCTTGCGACGCACCCGCGGTCGGTCGCCGGTCGAGCCCGCAGCGGCACCGGCCTCGGCCCGGCCGATGAGGGCGAGGACCTGTCCGGTCACGAGCTCGGGGTGCTCGAGCATGATGAGGTGGCCGGAGTGCTCGACGACGACGTGCTCGGACCCTGGCAGCCGTTCGACGATCTCCTCGCTGCGAGCCGGCGGAGTGAGGAGGTCCCCGGTGCCGTTGACGACGAGCACCTGCTTGTCGAGGAGCGAGGCCAACGCCTCGTGCTCGTCGTGCCGCCGGAGGACCGGGAGGAATGCCGCCATGACCTCGAGCGGAGTCGCGAGGATGAGCTCGGCGGCGAAGCGCACGGTCTGCTCACTCACCGGCGAGTCGAACGAGAACCTGTCGACGAGCACGTTCTCGACGTTGCGGCCGAGCCGCCGCACCGGTGCGAGCCACCTCTGGTGTGGCGCCAGGCGTGACAGCACCCGCGGACCCGCCTGCCCGATGGTGCGACCGAACAGTGATCCCATCCCCAGCTCGGTCAGTCCCTCTCCCCCCGCGGCGGTCGCGATGAAGGCCACGGCCAGGACGCGGTCCCGCACGAGCTCGGCGTGGAGCCGGGTGAAGGCCATGGTCGTCATGCCACCCATCGAGTGACCGACGAGGACGAGGGGCCCCTCCGGGCAGGTGGCGTCGATGACGGCACGCAGGTCGTGGGCGAGCTGGTCCATGGTGCAGTGCTCGAGGTCGGAGACCTCGGACCTCCCGTGGCTGCGCTGGTCCCAGAGGACGACGCGGTATCCCGCCTCGACGAGGGCCCGACGCTGCAGCACCCACCCGCGCAGGCTGAGGCAGAAGCCGTGCGACAGGACGATGGTCGGCAGGGCGGGGTCGAGGTCGGCGGGAGTGTCGACCTCGACGTGCAGGTTGAGACCGTCCGTCGCGATGACCTTGAGCTCCAGGTCGGCCGTGTGCTCGAAACCACCGGTGGGGTCGAGTGCGCTCAGCCGGCGCCTGCCCGCGGCAGCACGGTCGGCAGCCACTCCGGCCGCTGCGGCGCCCGCAGCCGCGGCTGCTGCCGCGCCGAGTCCGACCGCCCTGCCCACGCCGCCCATCAGGCGCCGCCTACGACGAAGACCCGCGGCAGCCGGTCGCTCATGCGCGTGACGATCTCGTAGTTGATGGTGTCGATCGCCGAGGCCCAGTCCTGCGCGGTGGGCTCGCCGTCGACCCCACGCCCGAGGATGACGACCTCGTCACCGGCACCGCCGGCATACTCCGCTCCCAGGTCGAGCACGAACTGGTCCATGCAGACTCGTCCGGCGACGGTGAGGCGACGGTCGCCGACCCTGACCGGTCCGACGTTGCCGGCGTGCCGCGGGATGCCGTCGGCATAACCGACCGGGACGAGGCCGAGCACGGTGTCGTGGGGAGTCGTGTAGACGTGGCCGTAGCTCACGCCCTGTCCGGCCGACGCCTTCTTGACCAGGGCCAGTCGTGCGGTCACCCGCATCGCCTCGCGCAGGCCGAAGTCGTGCGGTGCGCCGAGGTCCGGCACCGGCGAGAGGCCATAGACCGCCAGTCCGGGGCGGACGACGTCGAAGTGGGCCTCGGAGTTGGTGAGCGTGGCGGCGGAGTTGGCGAGGTGCCTCAACGGCGGGCGTATGCCGGCTCGCTCGAGCTCCGCTGCCGCCTCCACGAAGCGTTCGCGCTGCGCCAGGACGGTGGGGTGCTGGGGGGCGTCGGCGAGGGCGAAGTGCGACCAGACGCCGATGACCTCGACGGCGCCCTCTGCGACGACGGGCCCGAGCGCGGCCACGAGGTCGGTCCAGCCCTGGCCCAGGGCGCCGTTGCGCGCGAGGCCGGTGTCGACCTTGACGTGGATGCGGGCGGTGCGGCCGCACTCGCGCGCGGCCGAGACGACGGCGTCGAGTGCCCAGGGCGCCGAGACCGAGATGTCGATGTCGGCGTCGATGGCCGCGCCGAAGTCGACCCCGGGCACATAGAGCCAGGTGAGCAGCGGGGTCGCGACGCCGGCGGCCCGCAGCTGCAAGGCCTCGCGCAGCTGGGCGACGGCGAGCCAGGTCGCTCCACCGGCGACGGCCGCGCGGGCACTCGGCACGAGCCCGTGCCCGTAGGCGTCGGCCTTGACGACGGCCATGACCTCGGCACCGGGTGAGCGGCGGTCGAGCTCCCGGACGTTGTCGGAGATCGCGTCGAGGTCGATCGTCACCCACGCCGACGCGCCCTCGGGCGGCGTGGCGGAGACGGGGGCGGCTGGCGTGGTCATGAGGCGGTCAAGTCTAGGCGGGCGGCGCCCGCGCTCACCTTCGGGTGAGCAGGTGCGCCACTGCCTCGGGTATGCCGTGTGCCACCCGGAGCGCTCGCACCGGACCTCCCGCGCTGGCCCGGTCTGCGGCGACACCGTGGACGAGGGCCCCGAGCGCGCCGGCGTCGGCCGGGTCGAGACCTGCGGCGAGGAGGGTGCCCATCAGCCCGGCGAGCACGTCGCCGGCGCCGGCGGTCGCCAGCCAGGGGGGCGCGTCGGCCTGCGAGCGCACGGGTTCGCCCGGGTCCGCAGGCACGACGAGGGTCGTGAAGCCCTTGAGCAGCACCGTCATGCCGGTGCGCTCGGCGAGGGCCCGGGCGTGGCGGAGTGGCTCGGCCTCGACGGAGGATCGCTCGACGGTGACGCTCTTGCGCGAACGGCGACCCGCGCCGAGACGGGTGAGCAGGGTCGCGAGCTCGCCGGCGTGGGGGGTGAGGAGGGTTGGCCGACCGCGGCGTGACTCGACGACGTCGTCGTCGAGGAGGTCGAGCCCACCCGCGTCGACGAGGACGGGCTGCTCCCCCGCGAGTGCTGCCCGGGCGACGTCGAGCTGAGTCGTCGCGTCGCGCCGGGTCGACGTGACGTCGAGCCCGGGTCCGACGACCCACGCCTGGACCCGACCTTCACCGTGGACGGCCTCGGGGACGGCGGCACGGACGAGCCCTTCGGGCGTGGGCGTGCCGACGTAGCGCACCATGCCCGCACCCGCCTCGACAGCAGCCGTGACGGCGAGAACCGCTGCGCCCGAGTAGTTCTCACCACCGGCGACGATCCCGACGACGCCGCGGGAGTACTTGTCGTCGTCCGGCCCCGGCACCGGCCAGGCTTCCGCGACGTCGTCGAAGGTGAGGCGGACGACGGCCGGCCCGGTGTCGAAGGTCAATCCGATGTCGACGACCGTGAGGGCGCCACAGGCCTGCTCGGTCGGGGGCAGCAGGTGGACGGGCTTGGCCACCGAGAAGGTCACGGTCTCGTCTGCAAGGACCCCGTCGGGGTCGAAGGCGGTGCCGTCGGCGGCCTGCCCGGAGGGCAGGTCGACGGCGATGACGTGCGCGTCGTCAGGGATCGCCGCGACCCAGGACGCCGCGACAGCGGGCAGACCCGGGCGACCTCCGAGGCCGACGATGCCGTCGAGGACGATGTCGGCCTCGGCGATGCTCTCCAGCGCCTCGGCCCCGGACACGAGCACGACCCCGGCCTCCCGCGCTGCCTCGAGCGCCCCCTCGTGCACGCGCGAGGGGTCCAGTGCCGCAGCGCAGCTCACGCCGGACTCGGCGAGCTGCGCCACGGCATACAGGGCGTCTGCTCCGTTGTTCCCGCCGCCCACGAGGGCGACGACCGTCTCGGCGTCCAGCTGCGAGACGCGAGCGGCCACGACCTCGGCGAGTCCCTCGACGGCTCGGGCCATGAGCTCCCCGGAAGCCAGCTCGTGCTCGAGAGCCGCCTCGGCGGCATACACGTCCTCGGGCGACCAGGCCTCGATCACAGGGGCTTCCTCAAGACTCGGCGATGACGATGGCGGAGGCGATCCCCGCGTCGTGGGACAGGGACACGTGCATGCGCTCCACGCCCAGCTCGGCGGCGCGCGCGGCAACCGTGCCGGTCATCTCGATGCTCGGTCGGCCGGTCTCGTCGCGGACGACGGTGGCGTCGGTCCAGGCGAGGCCGACGGGCGCTCCGAGTGCCTTGGCCAACGCCTCCTTGGCGGCGAACCGTGCTGCGAGAGAGCGCATCGGCAGTCCCCGCTCGCTCTCGGTGAAGAGGCGGGTGAGCAACCCCGGCGTGCGCTCGATCGTCTCGGCGAAGCGCGCGATGTCGACGACGTCGATCCCGGTGCCGACGATCACGTCACTCGACCGTGACGCTCTTGGCGAGGTTCCGCGGCTGGTCGACGTCGAGGCCCTTGGCCGTCGAGAGGTGAAGGGCGAAGACCTGGAGCGGCACCACGGTGAGCAGCGGCTGGAGCAGCGGTGAGGTCTGCGGGACGCGGATGACCTCGTCCGCGAACGGCACGACGTCCTCGTCACCCTCCTGCGCGATGACGATGGTGCGGGCGCCGCGGGCGCGGATCTCCTGGATGTTGGAGACGACCTTCTTGTGCAGGTCGTGGGGGCTGTCGGGGCCCGGCACGACGACGAAGACCGGGAGGCCCGGCTCGATGAGTGCGATCGGGCCGTGCTTGAGCTCGCCCGCGGCGAAGCCCTCGGCGTGGATGTAGGCGAGCTCCTTGAGCTTGAGCGCGCCCTCCATGGCGACGGGGAAGCCGACGTTGCGGCCGAGGAAGAGCACCGAGCGGGTGTCGGCCATGAAGCGGGCGATCTCCTGGACCCGGTCCATCGTGCCGAGGAGCTCCTCGATCTTGGCGGGGACCTCGTGCAGCTCCTTCATCACGGCCTGCGCGTCGTCGGCGAAGGTGCCACCGCGCAGCTGCGCGAGATAGAGGCCGAGGACGTAGCAGGCGGTGATCTGGGCGAGGAAGGCCTTGGTCGAGGCGACCGCGATCTCGGGTCCGGCGTGGGTGTAGAGGACGGCGTCGGACTCGCGCGGGATCGTCGAGCCGTGCGTGTTGCACACCGAGATCGTCAGGGCGCCGAGCTCGCGGGCGTGCTTGACGGCCATGAGCGTGTCCATGGTCTCGCCGGACTGGCTGATCGAGACGACGAGGCTGCGCTCGTTGACGATGGGGTCGCTGTAGCGGAACTCGTGCGCGAGCGTCACCTCGACGGGGATGCGGGTCCAGTGCTCGATGGCGTACTTCGCGACCATGCCGGCGTAGGCGGCCGTGCCGCAGGCGACGACGGTGATGCGGTCGACGTTGCCCAGCTGCTCCTCGCTGATGCGGAGCTCGTCGAGGACGAGGGCGCCGCTCTCGTCGGTGCGACCCAGGAGGGTGTCGCCGACGGCGTGCGGCTGGTCGAAGATCTCCTTCTCCATGAACGTCGCGTAGCCGCCCTTCTCGGCGGCAGCGGCGTCCCAGGTGACCTCGTAGGCCTTGCCCTCGGCAGGCGCGCCGTCGAAGCCGATGACCTCGTGGCGCTCGGGGGTGATCGTGACGATCTGGTCCTGCCCGAGCTCGAGGGCGTGCCGGGTGTAGCCGATGAAGGCGGCGACGTCGGAGCCGAGGAAGTTCTCGCCCTCGCCGAGGCCCACGACGAGCGGGCTGTTGCGGCGGGCGCCGACGACGACTCCCGGCTGGTCGGCGTGGACGGCGAGGAGGGTGAACGCACCCTCGAGACGGTTGACGACCACCTGCATGGCCTTGGTGAGGTCACCGGTCTCGTCGAAGGCGCGCCCGACGAGCTTGGCAGCGACCTCGGTGTCGGTCTCGCTGAGGAAGTCGACGCCCTGCGCCAGGAGCTCCTTCTTGAGCGAGTGGAAGTTCTCGATGATGCCGTTGTGGATCAGGGCGAGCTTGCCGTCGTCACCACCGTGGTGCGGGTGGGCGTTGCCGTCGGTCGGACCACCGTGCGTGGCCCACCTCGTGTGGCCGATGGCCGTCCGCGACCCGGCGAGCGGCTGTGCCTCGATGGCGCCCCGGAGGTTCTCGAGCTTGCCGGCCCGCTTCTCGGAGCGGATGCCACCGTCAGTGACGAGGGCGATGCCGGCCGAGTCGTAGCCGCGGTACTCCAGGCGAGCCAGCCCCTCCATGACCACGCTCTCGGCGCGCTCATCCATGGCACTGCCGACGTATCCGACGATTCCGCACATGGCCGCAAGCGTAATGGCTGGGGTCGCGCGCCCCGAACCGCAGCGCCGCGCACCACCCCCCGCGTATGCCGCCCGCGGATGCCGCCGTAGGCCACAATGGCGCGCGTGCCTGCCACGCCCGTAGTGCCTCCGTCCGGGTCCGAGCCGACGGTCTCCGTGCCGTCGCCCTACCTCGACTTCACCCGCGACGACTGGGCGGCGCGGCGAGACAACCACCCGTTGAGCCTCACCCCCGCTGACATCGCCCGGGTGAGAGGGCTCGGCGACCGGGTCGACCTGCGCGAGGTGGAGCAGGTCTACCTCCCCCTGTCGCGGCTGCTCGCCTTCTACGTCAACGCGACCGCCGGGTTGCACCGGGTCACGACCGACTTCCTCGGCGACCGGCCGGCCAAGGTGCCGTTCGTCATCGGCATCGCCGGATCCGTCGCGGTCGGCAAGTCGACGACGGCACGCGTGCTGCGTGAGCTGCTGCGCCGCTGGCCGCAGACGCCGCGCGTGGACCTCATCACGACGGACGGCTTCCTACGACCGAACGCCGACCTCGAGGCCCGAGGGCTGCTGCAGCGCAAGGGGTTCCCCGAGTCCTATGACCGGCGTGCCCTCCTCCGCTTCGTCGCAGACGTGAAATCGGGTATGCCGGGTGTCGTCGCGCCGGTCTACTCGCACCTCACCTACGACATCGTCCCCGGGGCCGAGATCGTCGTGGACCAGCCTGACGTGCTCATCGTCGAGGGCCTCAACGTGCTCCAGCCAGCGACGGTGCGCTCGGACCGCCGCACCCGTCAGGTGCTCTCGGACTACTTCGACTTCTCGGTCTACGTCGACGCCCCCGTGGACCAGCTGCGCACGTGGTACGTCGAGCGTTTCCTGCGGCTGCGCGAGACGGCCTTCGCGGACCCGGAGTCGTACTTCCATCGCTACGCGGCGCTCACCGACGCCGAGGCACGCGAGACCGCCGCCGGGATCTGGGAGCGGATCAACGAGCCGAACCTGCTGAGGAACGTTCTCCCCACGCGCGATCGGGCCACTCTGGTGCTGACCAAGGGCGCCGACCACGCGGTGACCAACATCCGCCTGCGTCGTCTCTGAGCCGGCCCGGGGCCGTGCTCAAGGACAGGGCAGGTCAGCTCCCGGTCGAGCAGGGTCTCGGTCCCGGCCGCGACGACCGCGGTGTCGGTCGTGACCGCGAGGCAGTCGTAGCCCCGTTCGCGGAGGACGCGAGCCCGCTCGGGGGTCCCTGCGAAAGCAGCGACCCCGATGCCCGCTCTCTCGGCGGCGCGTCGCACCGTCGACAGGGGCCCGTCGGCGTCGGCGAGCAGGTCGTCCACCGAGGTCCCCAGCGAGAGCGCCAGGTCGAAGGGGCCGACGAAGAGGAGGTCCACGCCGGGGACGGCGGCGATGGCGTCGACGTTCGACAGGGCGAGCTCGGACTCGACCATGACGGCCACCTGCGTTCCCGACTGCTCCGGACCGGGCGCCTGCTGACCCCACAGCGGTGCCAGTGGCCCCCAGCTGCGGTGCCCCGTCGGCGGGTAGTGCGCGGCCGCCACCGCGAGGCGCGCATCGTCGACCGTGTCGACGAGGGGGACCACGACGGTCGACGCGCCGACGTCCAGGGCGAAGCCGATGTCGCCGGCATCCACCCGGGCCACCCGCACCGCGAAGGAGTGCCCGTCGGCGCTCAGGGTCCGGCCCACCTCGAGCAGGGCACGGCGGTCGAACTCACCGTGCTGGGCGTCAAGGGCGACCCAGTCGGCAGCAGAGCGCGCAAGCAGGCCGACGACCGCCGGGCTGCTGACCGAGCACCAGATGCCGCTGGAGCCGGACGCGAGTGCGCCCATGACTCAGTACCAGTGGGGGAAGCGGTCGTTCCAGAACTCCCACGCGCCACAGGGCGTGCCGTAGGACTGCTTGATGTAGTCCAGGCCCCACTTGATCTGGGTGACCGGGTTGGTGCGGTAGTCGGCGCCCGCGCTCGCCATCTTGCGCGCCGGCAGGCTCTGCGGGATGCCGTAGGCACCCGATGACGGGTTCTCGGCGGTGTAGTCCCATGAGCTCTCGCCCTCCCACAGGAGGTTGAGGCAGTTCCACTGGCGCTCGCTCGAGAAGCCGTAGTCGGACATCAGCGCTCGCGCGGCCGAGCGGGGATCGGCCTGGGCGCCGGCGATGAGCGATGCCCGCTGCTTGTCACGAGCGGCCTTCTGGGCTGCGGCGACACGCGCCTTGGCCACCTCCGCAGCCTTGGCCCGAGCGACCTTGGCGGCGGCGTCAGCCTTGGCCTTGGCGGCCTTGGCCGCGGCGTCGGCCCGGGCCTTGGCCTCGGCCTGCGCCTTGGCATCGAGCGCGGCACGCTGCGCGTTGACTCCGGCCCGCTCGCTCGAGATGCGCGAGCTGTCGGCGAATCTCTCCTTGGCGGCGGTCGCGGCCTGGCTCATCGCGGCGGCGCTGAGGGTGAACGGCTCCGAGTCCGCGACGGCGTCGTTGCTGCCAACCCCGACCGCTCCGGTGCCCAAGAGAGCGAGCGCCAACCCAGCCGTCACGGCTGGACGACGCGCGACACCGAGCGCCCGC
Organism: Knoellia sp. AC549; assembly: GCF_979258975.1. NCBI lineage: Bacteria > Bacillati > Actinomycetota > Actinomycetes > Micrococcales > Intrasporangiaceae > Knoellia > Knoellia sp. AC549. The sequence goes on along the minus strand of NZ_OZ409890.1, from coordinate 2,539,130 downwards.
GTCAGAGGTCCCTCGGATGGACGGGCGTGGCGCCCGCGGTGGGTTCCGCGGTACCTGCTCATACGGGGGCGTTCCTTCCAGAGATCACGACGGTGACGGCAGACGCACAACAGCCCGGCTGACGGGGCAGTCGGGCTGCGTTACCAAATCGAGACCAATTTACGCGATGCCGCGCCGATGGCCAAACCGGGCCCTCTGGGCTGGACGAGGTCGGGCAGCCCAGCACGACAGCCGGGTATGCCGCCCGCTCGGGTGAGCGGACGGCATACCGACGTGTCGAGCCTGAGGGCTCGCGGGCCTCAGAGGTCCCCGTGCTCCTGCTCGAGCAGGTCTGTGACGAGGGCGGCGATGGGGCTGCGCTCGCTGCGCGTCAACGTGACGTGGGCGAAGAGCGGGTGGCCCTTGAGCTTCTCGATGACCGCGGCGACGCCGTCGTGCCGACCGACCCGGAGGTTGTCGCGCTGGGCCACGTCGTGCGTCATGACGACCTTGGAGTTCTGGCCGATCCGGGAGAGGACCGTGAGGAGGACGTTGCGCTCGAGCGACTGGGCCTCGTCGACGATGACGAAGGCGTCGTGGAGCGAGCGGCCGCGGATGTGGGTCAGTGGCAGGACCTCGAGCATGCCGCGGTCGAGGACCTCCTCGACGACCTCGCGCGAGACGAGCGCCGACAACGTGTCGAAGACCGCCTGGCCCCACGGGTTCATCTTCTCCGACTCCGAGCCGGGCAGGTAGCCGAGCTCCTGGCCGCCCACGGCATACAGGGGTCGGAAGACGACCACCTTGCGCTGCTGCCGGCGCTCCATGACGGCCTCGAGGCCGGCGCAGAGGGCCAGGGCCGACTTGCCGGTCCCTGCACGGCCACCGAGGCTGACGATGCCGATGTCGGGGTCGAGCAGGATGTCGAGGGCGATGCGCTGCTCGGCGCTGCGACCGTGGAGGCCGAAGGCGTCGCGGTCACCCTTGACCAGCCGCACCTGCTTGTCGGCGCCGACCCGACCCAGGCCGCTGCCCCGGGGCGAGAGCAGCTTGAGACCGGTGTGGCAGGGCAGCTCGGCCGCGCCGAGGTGCTCGAGGCGGCCGTACTCGTAGAGGTGGTCCATCTCCTCGACGCTCACGTTGACCTCGGACATGCCGGTCCAGCCCGAGTCGACCGCGAGCTCGGCGCGGTACTCCTGGGCCTCCATGCCACAGGCCGAGGCCTTGACCCGCATCGGCAGGTCCTTGCTGACGATCGTGACGAGGCGCCCTTCGTTGGAGAGGTTCTTGGCGACCGAGAGGATGCGGGTGTCGTTGTCGCCCAGTCGGAACCCGGCGGGCAGCGACGACGGGTCGGTGTGGTTGAGCTCGACCCGCAGGGTGCCACCCTCGTCGCCGACGGGCACCGGGGCATCGAGCCGGCCGGCCGTGATCCGCAGGTCGTCCAGCAGCCGCAGCGCCGTGCGGGCGAAGAAGCCCAGCTCGGGGTGGTGCCGCTTGCCCTCCAGCTCGGTGATCACGACGATCGGCAGGACGACCTCGTGCTCCTTGAACCGCAGGATCGCGCGGGGGTCGGAGAGCAGGACCGAGGTGTCGAGGACATAGGTCCGGTTCTCCGGCTCCTCGACGTCCAGGTGACCCGTGATCGTGGTGTCGGCGGCGTCCGGTTCGGTCGCCCCCGTCCCGCTCGTGCGCTGGCGCTGCCGGGTGTTCCCGGCGGTGGTCGTCGGGAAGGCTGCGGTGGAACGCGAGGGTGTGGCCACGGCGGGGCTCCTAGGCGCGCACGATCATGAGGTGCGCTGACTCGAAGGTGTGGATCCCGGTCGGCCCACTGCCACGAGCAGGGAGCCGGGACCGGTCCCTCCCGTCGGAGCCGTGGTGTGCTCCATGCGATGGACCTCCCGAAACACGTCGGGTGACGTGCTACTCGCGACGCTACGACCGGGTCACCCTCAACAGCCCCACGCACGGTCGGCGTGTCGAGGTGTTCACCCGGCCTTCACGTGGCTCGCGTGACTCACGGGACAGGCGTGACGGGTGCGACGGAAGTGAGCACTTCACCGCGGCGGATCAGGCGGCGGATCAGGCGCCGAAGCGGCGCTGTCGCTCGCCGTACGCCCGCAGCGCCCGCAGGAAGTCGACCTTGCGGAAGTCGGGCCAGTAGGCCTCGCAGAAGTAGAACTCGGAGTGGGCGCTCTGCCAGAGCAGGAAGCCACCGAGCCGCTGCTCCCCCGACGTGCGGATGACGAGATCCGGGTCGGGCTGCCCCTTGGTGTAGAGGTGGTCGGCGATGTGCTCGACGTCGAGGATCTCGGCCAGCTCCTCGATGCTCGTGCCGCGGTCCGCGTGCTCAAGGAGCAGGGAGCGCACGGCGTCGGCGATCTCGCGACGGCCGCCGTACCCGACGGCGATGTTGACGAGCAGCCCCTCCACGTCGGCCGTGCGGGCCGCCGAGGCCTCGAGCCGCTCCCGGGTGGCGGTCGGCAGGAGTGAGAGGGCACCGACGGGGTGCAGCCGCCACTGTCGCGTGTCGGCGAGCTCGTCGACGGCTCGCTCGATGATGCCGAGCAGTGGGCGCAGCTCGGACTCGGCGCGACTGAGGTTGTCGGTCGAGAGGAGCCACAGGGTCACGACCTCGACCCCGACCTCCTCGCACCACGCCAGGAAGTTGGCGATGTTGTCGGCGCCGGCCTGGTGCCCCTCGCTGGTGCCGGCCCCCCGCGCCCTCGCCCACCGACGGTTGCCGTCGAGCATCACGCCGACGTGGCGGGGGACGCTCTCGGGAGGCAGGCGCTTGGTCAGTCGACGCTCGTATGCCGCATAGAGGACATCGGTGAGCGCCATGCGGTCACCGTACCGCTGGGCGCACGACGAGACGCAGACCACCTCCTCGCCCCGGAACCTACGCAGACGTAGGTATCGTTGAGCGGGTTATGGAACAGAGCCGTGAGCCCCGCACCATCGACGCCCTCGAAGAGCGCGTCGATGCGGTGCTCGAGGTCGTCAAGCCCAAGCTGCGCGGCTGGCTCCACCTCGCCATGGCCCCGATCGCCTTCATCGGTGGCCTCGTCCTCGTCGTCCTCGGTGACACGGTGCAGGCCAGGGCCTCGGCGGCCGTCTTCACCCTGACCGCCGTGCTCCTCTTCGCGATGTCGGCGGTCTACCACCGCGGCACGTGGTCACCGCGGTGGGGCACGGCGCTGAAGCGGATCGACCACTCCAACATCTTCCTCATCATCGCCGGCAGCTACACGCCGTTCGCCCTGCTGCTCCCGCGCGACCAGGCGACCACACTGCTCGCGGTCGTCTGGGGTGGGGCTCTCCTCGGGGTCGCTTTCCGCCTCGTGTGGATCCACGCCCCGCGCTGGCTCTACGTGCCCGTCTACGTCGCGCTCGGGTCGGTCGCCGTCTTCTTCCTCGGCCCGCTACTTCGCCACGCCGGGACCACGGTCGTGACCCTGGTCATCGTCGGTGGGGCGCTCTACACGCTCGGCGCCATCGTCTACGGGATCAAGCGACCCAACCCGTCTCCCCGGTGGTTCGGGTTCCACGAGATCTTCCACACCCTGACGATCCTCGCGTTCATCGTCCACTACATCGCCGCGTCCATCGCGCTCTACGACCGGGCCTGAGGCGCCGGTCGCTGCCTCCGTGGCCTTCTGGCGATAGGACATCCGGCGCATCCGCGCGTTCATGTTGCGCATGAGCAGCCACAGCGCGATCGCGAGGAAGAGGAACGCGGCGAACGCCCAGAGCCCAGGTGCCGCCTGCTGGCTCGGCGTGCCCTCGGTCGCCGTGCTCGGGCTCGGACTGGGCGTCACCGAGATCGGGAGCAGGACGACCTCGGTCAGCATCGACATGATCATGCGGTGCGCTCCTTGCGTCCGTCGTGCGCGATCGTGAGGGTCCCGGACGTCGCGAGCGCATCCGCCTCGGTCACGTCAGCGGGGATCCCGGCGAAGAGGTCGTCCTCACCCTCCGCGATGGGGATGAAGGACAACCCGGCCTCGTAGTCCTCCCACGGCCAGACCCGCGCCTGTTCCTCGCGGGAGACCTTGAAGAAGTTGCCGTCGGGGTCGACCTGGGTCGCGTGGGCGAGCAGCGCCTCGTCGCGCCGGTCGAACCACTCGTCGCACCTGATCCGCGTGGTGATCTCACGCTCACGCGCGGGGTCCCAGTTCTCCAGCCACGCGGCATACGGGCTCTCCTCACCGAGAGCGGTGAGCGCCTCGTGGAAGGCGACCACGCGACCACGGCTGAACGTCTGGTTGTAGTAGATCTTGAGGGGCTGCCACGGCTTCCCTGCACTGGGGTATGCCGTGGGGTCACCGGCCGCTTCGAACGCCGCCATCGACACGGTGTGGCACATGATGTGGTCCGGGTGGGGGTAGCCACCGTTCTCGTCGTAGGTCGTCATGACGTGAGGTCGGAAGCGCCGGATCTCGCGCACGAGGGCCTCGGCCGTGACCTCGACCGGCTCGAGGGCGAAGCAGCCCTCGGGCAGCGGCGGCAGGGGGTCACCCTCGGGCAGGCCCGAGTCGACGAAGCCGAGCCAGGTGTGCTGGACGCCGAGGATCTCCTGGGCGCGCTTCATCTCGTCGCGACGCACCTGGGCGAGGTCACGCAGGATGTGCGGGTCGTCGGCCAGCTTCGGGTTGAGCACGTCTCCGCGCTCGCCGCCGGTGCACGACACGACGAGGACGTCGTGCCCCTCGTCGACGTACTTCGCCATGACAGGCGCACCCTTGCTCGACTCGTCGTCGGGGTGCGCGTGCACACACATGAGACGGAGGCGTTCTGCCACAGGGGGTCCTTCGAGATCGGTTCGGGCGCACAGGCGACAATGGGCTGAAATCATCTTCGCACTCACCGCCTCCGCCGCCACCTTCGACCCAGGACTCCGATGCCACTCCCCCGCCCTGCCCCCGGCACCGCCCGGTGGTGGGTCGTCGGCATCATCGGCAGCTCGGTCATGGTGGGGTTCATCGTGTGGTTCGCGCTCGCCTCGGCGAACGCGCTCGAGGCGGTCGTCACGACCTACGACGTGCAGAGCGACTCGGAGATGAGCGTGGGCTACGACGTGCACCGGCCCGACGGCGCCGCCGTGCGATGCACCATCGAGGCGCAGGACGTCCGGCACGGACGCGTCGGCACCGTCACCGACGACGTCCCGGCAGGAGCCGAGTCGGTGCACCGTGAGGTGACGGTGCGCACGAGCGCGCGAGCGGTCACGGGGGTCGTGTCCTCCTGCGTGCGCGTTCCCTGATCGCGGCCGCGCCCGCACGACGACGTGCTTTCCTGCAGGGACGTTGCTATCCTTGTCCTTTCCAGCAACGGGTCTGGGGCCACCGAACCGCATGAGGTTCAGCCCCGGGCCCTTTCACGTAGGACCATCACCCCCACGCCGCGGCGGCTTCCGTCGCCCCGGTCTGGGGCACCCGAGGAGTGAACTTCAGTGAGCGAGACCGTCGTCAAGACGAGCTACCTGACCCAGGAGGCGTTCGACCGCCTCAAGGCCGAGCTCGACGAGCTTTCCGGCCCGGGTCGTGCGGACATCGTCGCCAAGATCGAGGCCGCCCGCGAAGAGGGCGACCTCAAGGAGAACGGCGGCTACCACGCAGCCCGCGAGGAGCAGGGCAAGAACGAGGCCCGCATCCGCCAGCTCACCCAGCTGCTCGACCGCGCCATCATCGGTGAGACCCCTCCCGACGACGGCATCGTGGAGCCCGGCATGCTCGTCACCGTCGAGATGTTCGGCGACGAGGAGACCTTCCTCCTGGGTTCGCGCGAGATCGCCGACGGGTCCCTCACCGTCTACAGCGAGCAGTCGCCCATCGGCTCAGCCGTCAACGGCAAGAAGGCCGGCGACGAGACGAGCTACGAGGCGCCCAACGGCAAGCAGATCGACGTCAAGATCCTCTCGGCCAAGCCCTACACCGGCTGACCGGTTGATCTGACCCGAGAAGGGCGCTCCCCGTCACGGGGGGAGCGCCCTTCTCGCGTCCCCAACCGTCCAACCGGGTGAGCTCGGGACAGGTGTGTGGGGTGGCCGCGTCGTGGCTCGGGCTTCAGGCGTGCACTCCGTCGTGGATGACGGTGTAGCCCTTGGCACGCATGGCCACCAGGACGCGCTCGCAGTGCTCTGGACCACGGGTCTCGAGGCGCAGTGCGATCTCGACCTCGTCGACGTTGATCCGCGGCCCGGTGCGGATGTGCTCGATCTCGAGGATGTTGGCGTCGACCCCGGCGCAGTCGGCGAGGATCGCGGCCAGGGAGCCCGGGGTGTCCGGGACGCGCACCGAGAACTGGAGGTACCGACCGGCGGCGACGAGCCCGTGACGGATGATCCGCAGCATGAGCAGCGGGTCGATGTTGCCACCGGAGAGGACCGCGACGACCGGCCCCTCGATCTCGTCCGTGCCGGCGTTCTCAAGCAGCCAGCCGACCGCGGAGGCGCCGGCCGGCTCGACGACGAGCTTGGCGCGCTCGAGGATGAAGAGCAGCGCCCGGGACATGCCGCCCTCGCTCACCGTCTCGACGCTGTCGACGAGGTCACGCACCAGGGGGAACGTCACGTCGCCCGGCAACCCGACGGCGATGCCGTCGGCCATGGTCGACATCTTGCCTGCGGCCAGCGGGTGCCCCGCGGCCAGCGAGGCCGGGTATGCCGCGGCCTGCTCGGCCTGGACGCCGATGATGCGGACATCGGGCTTGAGCTCGCGCATGGCCACGGCGATGCCAGCGAGCAGGCCCCCGCCACCGAGCCCGACGACGATGGTCCTGACGTCGGGGCACTGCTCGAGGATCTCGAGTCCGCAGGTGCCCTGTCCCGCGACGATGTCGTCGTGGTCGAAGGGGTGGATGAGGACGGCTCCCGTCTCCTGCGCCCAGGCCCGGGCATGGACGAGGCTCTCGTCGAGGGTCTCTCCGACCTGCTCGATCGTGGCGCCGTAGGCCTTGGTCGCCTGCACCTTGGGCATAGGAGCGCGCACGGGCATGTAGACCTTGACCGCGATGCCGAGCATCTGGCCGGCGAGGGCGACGCCCTGCGCATGGTTGCCGGCGCTCGCGGCGACGACACCGCGGGCCTTCTCGTCAGGAGTGAGGTGGAACATCCGGTTGTAGGCGCCCCGGATCTTGAAGGATCCGGCCCGTTGGAGGTTCTCGCACTTGAGGTAGACGTCGGCACCGACTCGCTCCGACAGGCCGCGGTTGAACTCCATGGGTGTCGGAGCAATGACGGTGGACAGCAGGTCAGCGGCGGCGCGGATCTCGGCCACCGTCACCGACGACGATGTGGGTGTCATGGCGCGAGGGTATCGACCCCTGCGCCATCACCTGCCCCCGCCCGTGTGCATTGCTGCGGTGGGGCGGAGCAGTGCACACCTACGCTGTGCACTGCCTCGGTGGGGCGCAGCAGTGCACACTCACGCTGTGCACTGCCTCAGTGGGGCGCAGCAGTGCACACCCACGCTGTGCACTGCCTCAGTGGGGCGCAGCGTGCACACCCACGCTGTGCACTGCCTCGGTGGGGCGCAGCAGTGCACAGCGCTCATCGAGAGCACGGGAGGGCTGGTAGCGACCGGACGGGAAGGGACTGGTGGTGGAAGGAGTCTCAGTCGGTGGTGCGCTTGTTGAACGCCCGCACCGCCAACGGAGCGATGATCGCGGTGATCGCGAGCGACCAGATGATCGTGGCGAGCTCCGGGTTCTGGAGGGACCAGGGCGCATCGGCGCGCACCGACCCGCCGACCCCCCAGTTGTCGCGCATGGCCTGGGTGAGGGAGGAGATCGGATTCCACTCGGCGATGGTGCGCAGCCACGAAGGCATGGTCTCGGTGGGGGCGAAAGCATTGGAGAGGAAGGTGATCGGGAAAATCGTGGTGAACATCAACCCGTTGACCGCCTCGACCGAACGCATCGCCGAGCCGACCAGGATGCCGACCCAGATCATCGCGAAGCCGAAGAGCAGGAGCAGGCCGTAGCTGAGCAGACCCTTGAGGATCCCCTCATGGATCCGCCACCCGATGAACAGCCCGGTCACCGACATGACGGCGACGCCGATGCTCGAGTGGATGAGGGCGGCGATGGACCGGGAGACGAGGATCGAGGATCGCTGGATCGGAAGCGACCGCAGCCGGTCGACCATGCCCTTGCCGATGTCGGTGTTGAGCCCGATGGCGACGATGAACGCGCTGAACGCGATCGTCTGGGCCATGATCCCGGGCAGGAGCCACGGCTTGTAGTCCCCTCCCTGGACATTGATGGACCCCCCGAAGACGTAGGCGAAGAGCAGCACGAACATGATCGGCTGGATCGTCACGTCGGTGAGCATCTCGGGCTGGCGCTTGATGTGCGTGAGGTTGCGCCGGACCAGGGTCATGATCTGGCGGACCTGGCTTGCGCCACTGGGGCGTGGAGCGGTGCGGTCGAGGACCGCGGCTTCTGTGACGGCACTCATGCCGGCACCTCCTCCTGGTTGCTGGTCTCTTCTGCCTTGTGACCGGTGAGGGCGAGGAACACGTCATCGAGACTTGGTCGCTGCATGCCGAGGTCGTCGACCTCGATGCCGGCCTCATCGAGCTGGCCCGCGACGCGGGTCAGGGCGGCGACGTCCCCGCCCGGTGCCGTGAGCTTGCGGGCGTCGGCGTCGACATGGACGTCGCCGACGACTCCGCGGAGCAGCTCGGCCGCCTGGTGGACCTCGTCGTGGCGCGACACCGTCACGACCAGGCTGGCGGCGCCGGACTGGTTCTTGAGCTCGAGCGGCGTGCCCTGGGCGATGATCCTGCCCTTGTCGATGACGACGATGTCGTCGGCGAGCTGGTCGGCCTCGTCGAGGTACTGCGTCGTGAGCAGGAGGGTCGTGCCGTCTCGCACGAGGTCGCGCAGGACGTCCCAGAGCTCCACCCGGCTTCGGGGGTCGAGGCCGGTGGTCGGCTCGTCGAGGAAGAGGACCGGTGGGTGGGCGATGAGGCTCACCGCGAGGTCGATGCGTCGGCGCATGCCGCCCGAGTAGTCCTTGACGACCTTGTCGCCGGCATCGGTGAGCGAGAACTGCTCGAGCAGCTCGTCGGAGCGCTTGCGCACGAACCGGCGGTCCAGCCCGTAGAGGTCGCCGATGAGGCGAAGGTTCTCGCGCCCGGTGAGCAGGTCGTCGACGGTGGCGCTCTGCGCGGTGAGACCCATGCTGGCGCGGACGGCAGCAGGCTCCGTCACGACGTCATGGCCGGCGACCCGGGCCGACCCACTCGTGGGGTTGGCCAAGGTGGTCATCATCCGGACGGTCGTCGTCTTGCCTGCGCCGTTGGGCCCGAGCAGGCCGAAGACCGACCCCTTGGGCACCGCGAAGCTGACGTCGTCGACGGCGGTGAAGTCCCCGAACTTCTTGACGAGGTTCTCGGCCTCGATGACGTGCTCGATCATGAGCTCGTCCCGCCGCAGAGGCAGAACGGGTGACCGGCCGGGTCGAGGTAGACCTTGAAGCCGCCGTCCTCGCTCGGCTGGTGCTCGTGGACGGTCGCCCCTGCCGCCAGCACCGCGGGCTCGGCCGCTGCGATCTCGGGCACGGCGAGGTCGATGTGGAACTGCTGCGGGTGCGCAACTCCGGGCCACGTCGGCGGCGCCCAGTCGTCGATCCGCTGGAAGGCCAGCGTGGTGCGTCCATCGGGGCGATCGGCCGAGACACCGCCTCCCGGCGGCTCGAGGGTGGCCCAGTCGCGGTCGGAGGCGTCCTCGAGCTTCCCAGCCGAGGACCTCGCCATAGAAGCGAGCGAGCGCGAGGGCGTCGGGGCAGTCGAGGACGATGAGGTCGAGGATGGGTCGGACAGGAGCGGCGTCTTCACTCATGCCTGCGAGCGTATGACGGACCACCGACACCGCCCACCCCTTTTCCGGACCTTCCCTCTCAGGAGATGGTCAGGGCGAGGGCGCGCGCGGCCTCCGGGTGCGGGTCCGCGAGCAGACCGCAGGCGAAGAGCACGTATGCCGTGTCGACGCCTTGCGTTGCCGCGGCCGGCACCGTCCACCCGCCGGCGTGGTCACTCACCACCGCGCCGAGCACGCCACGGACCAACGCGTCCGGCCCGTGGCGCAGCACGCCGCCCGACCCGAGGACCAACCCGACGTCGGCAAGCGGTCGCGGCCGGTCACCGGAGACGCGCGAGCGCCCGTGCCGACGCGCGGCCACGACCGCGGCGACGCGGGCCACCTCGGTCTCGTGCTCCCACTCCCCCGGCGTCGCGGCCCGGTGACCGGTCTCGGAGGCCACGCGGGCGGCATACGCCGCAGTGTCGGACGACAGCGCGAGGTGCTCGCGCTCGGCCGCCTCGACGATGCCGAGGGCGTTCCACCGCATGCCGAGGTCGGCCTCGACGGTGCGTTCGTGCCACATCGAACCGGCGACGTCGCGCTCGATCTCGGCGTCCTCACCCTGGGGCCTGAGCACCGAGTAGACGTCGGTCGTCGCGCCGCCGATGTCGATGACCATGACGTCCTCGCCCCGCACGTCGGCGAGCAGCTCCACTCCCCGGAGGACGGCGTCGGGCGTGGCCGCACGCACGAGCTCGGCGAACCCGCGACCGCGCGACAGGCCCTTGCCGCCGATGACGTGCTCGAGGAACGCCGCCCGGATTGCCCCGCGGGCGGCATCCGGGGCGATGACCCCGATCCGGGGCAGCACGTTGCTCGTGACGCTGTGACGCCGACCGGTGCGGGCCAGGTCGGCCGACACCTCCTGGGCGACGGCGGCATTGCCCGCCACGACGATCGGCATCGTCACGCGAGCACCGGATAGGCGAGCTGCATTGTGCCGCAACACATCTGCGTTGCCACCGTCCGTCCCACCGACAAGCAGGACGAGGTCGGGAGCGGCGGCACGCAGCTCGCGCACACCATCACCGGTGAGCGCTCCCGACGAGACGTGCACCACGCGCCCGCCTGCCGACAGCGCCACCCGGTGCCCGGCCTCGGCCGTCACCTCACGCTCGTAGCCCACCACCGCGATGCGCAGCCCGCCGCCTGCGGACGAGCACACGAGGGTCTCGGTGACGGGTCCGTGGCAGGCGAGCTCACGGCATACCTCGTCGACTCCGTCCATGACGTCGGTCCCGACCGTGGTCGGGGATGACGCCGCACCCACCAATGTCCCCGACGACACGTCGACGAGGACAGCCTTGGTGAAGGTCGAACCCACGTCGACGCACAGGACGCGAGACACGTCAGGTGAGTCGGTCGAGGGCCTGCTTGAGGTCGGCGATGAGGTCCTCGACGTCCTCGATGCCGACGGAGAGCCGGATGAGGTCGCTCGGGACCTCGAGCTCGGTGCCCGCGACGGACGCGTGGGTCATGCGACCGGGGTGCTCGATGAGCGACTCGACGCCTCCGAGGGACTCACCGAGGGTCCAGATCGTCGTCTCGGCGCACACCTTGACGGCGACGTCCTCACCGCCCTTGACGCGGAAGGCGACCATGCCACCGAAGCGCTTCATCTGGCGCTTGGCGACCTCGTGGCCGGGGTGATCGGGCAGACCCGGGTAGTGCACCGCCGTGACGCCGTCGTGGCTCTGGAGGAAGTCCACGACCTTCTCGGCGTTGTCGCAGTGCCGCTCCATGCGGACGGCCAGGGTCTTGAGGCCGCGCTGGACGACCCACGAGTCGAACGGGCCGGCGATGGCACCCATGGAGTTCTGGTGGAACGCCACGCGGTCGCTCGCCGACTCGTCGTCGAACCACGGCACCGTGACGCCGTGCCCGACGACGACGGCCCCGCCGACGACGTCCGAGTGACCGCCGCAGTACTTCGTCGTCGAGTGCAGGACGAGGTCGGCGCCATCGGTGAGCGGCTGCTGGAGGTAGGGCGAGGCGAAGGTGTTGTCGACGACGAGCAGCGCTCCGGCCTCGTGGGCGATCTCGGCGAGGGCGGAGATGTCGGCGATGCCGAGCATCGGGTTGGTCGGCGTCTCGACCCAGACGATGCGGGTCTTCCCCGGCTGGATCGCGGCACGCACGGCGTCGTTGTCGGCGATCGCGGCGATGGTGTGCTCGACTCCCCAGTGCGTGAGGACCTTGTTGAAGAGCCGGTAGGTGCCGCCGTAGGCGTCCGAGGGGACGACGACGTGGTCGCCGGGGCTGAGGAGCGCACGCAGCACGGTGTCCTCGGCAGCCAGACCGGAGGCGAACGCGAAGCCGCGCTCGCCCTGCTCGAGGGCGGCGAACCCGGTCTCGAGCGCGGTGCGGGTGGGGTTGGCGCTGCGGCTGTACTCGTAGCCGTTCCGGAAGCCGCCGATCCCGTCCTGCTTGTAGGTCGACGTCTGGTAGATCGGGGTGACGACGGCGCCCGTCGTGGGGTCGGGATCCTGCCCTGCGTGGAGGGCGCGGGTGGAGAAGCCGAGGGGTGCATCAGTCATGACGACAGGGTATGCCGCGTGCTCACGTCCGCTGTCGGCCGCCGGTCCTCGGGTCCGTCAGTCGAGGACCTCGAGGCGGTCTCCGACACTGATGCTCCCGCTGCTCAGCAGTCGACAGACCGCGCCGCCGCGACCGTGCAGGGCCTTCATCGCGCCGGGGCCGATCCAGTCGTCGAGCATCCGGCACGGCGCCGCGGGACGCACGACCTGCAGCTCGACCGAGCCGATGCGGAACCGCTGGCCCGGGCGGGTCGGCACCGGACCGGGCGTGAGCGTCAGGTTGCGGCGTGTAGCGCCGGGGGTGATCTCGGCGCCGAGCGCCTCGCTCGCCGCGGCGATGTCGCCGGCTGCCTGCACGGAGACATGGCGGTGGCGGGTGCCGTGGTAGCGGTCGCCGACGAGCCCGCGCCCCTCCTCGGCCTCGACGGTCGCAACCTCCTTGACGGGCAGTCGCGACCCGGGCGCGATGTGGATCGCGCTGACGACACTTCCCTGTTCGCTCACACCCCCATCTTTCGCCCTGGGTGCTTGGGCGCCCCGCAGGGGGAGCGCTCGGACCGCCCCCGGACGGGGGGCGGGGAAGAATGGGAACGCTCAGACGTTGAACTCCACAGACCCCCTTTTGTCGAACCTCCCAGGAGAAGCTCCATGTTCGGTTCGCGCGCCAAGACCACCATGCCCACCGCCGCCGACGCCCTGCCCGGACGCGAGACCCGCCCGTTCACCGTGCCGACGACCCACGAGGTGCTCGGCACGCCGCTCGAGGGCCCGTGGCCTGACGGCACGGAGGTCCTCTACGTCGCGATGGGCTGCTTCTGGGGCGCCGAGCGCATCTTCTGGCAGCTGCCCGGTGTCGTGACGACGGCTGCGGGCTACATCGGTGGCTTCACGCCGAACCCGACCTATGAGGAGACCTGCACCGGCCGCACCGGTCACGCGGAGGCCGTCCTCGTCGCCTACGACCCCGCGCAGACCTCTCCCGAGCTGCTCCTCAAGGCCTTCTGGGAGAACCACGACCCCACCACGGCGAACCGGCAGGGCAACGACATCGGCACGGCATACCGCTCCGCGATCTTCTGGACCACGCCCGAGCAGGAGGCCGCAGCGAAGGCGACCCGAGAGGCGTTCCAGGGTGAGCTGACCCGCGTGGGCGGCGGTTCGATCACCACCCAGCTCGCGCCGGCCAAGGACGTCGGCGAGTTCTGGTACGCCGAGGACTACCACCAGCAGTACCTCCACAAGAACCCGGGGGGCTACTGCAACCACGGCCCCAACGGGCTGACCTGCCCGATCGGCGTCGCGAACCTCCCGGCGCAGACCGACATCCTCCCGCCTGCCTAGTCTCAAGAGCCCGGCAGTGCCACGGTCGAGCGCCTAGGCTGCTCGCACTACGGGTGGACCTTGACTTTGAGGGGGAACTGGGATGGCGCTTGCGGATTCTGTAGGGGAGTGGGTCCAGGTCGGCCTCAACGCTGGAGCGGTCCTAGTGGGTGGTGCGGTTTGGAAGATGTACTTCAAGAACCTTAAAACCACGATCGGCACGAAGCAGGCCGAGGTCGACTTGGCGAGATCTCAAACTGACATGTGGCGCGAGAAGGCCCAGGAACTGGAGAAGCGCAGCCCTGAGGTCGTGGAGCAGGTTCTGGCTGAGCGCATCGCGATCCGTGAAACTGAAATTCTGCGGCTGACCGAGGATCGCAAGCAAGGCTCGGGCGAGGTGGCTCGTCTCGGGCAGGAGGTACTTGTACTCAACAGGACGCTGGACCAAACCAAGGGCTTCCGCCAGATGCTCGCGATGGAGCAACTCGATCCCAACGACCCGGCTGATCGGAAGTACCTCGATTACCTGCACGAGCGAGAGGAGGAGCCGGTCGTTGAGTTAGAGGTCGAATACCTCGGCTCCGTGGGGGTCGACAGCGGTCAGCTCATGATCACCGATCCTTGCTACGTCGACAGTGAGTGGCAGCGTGAACCATTCGAGGACGACCGCATCTATAGAGACATCGAGACGGGCTCCACCTACAGGTTTGGCCACGACTTCAAGACATTCGCGGAGCCGCTGAAGCCCTACGACAAATCCGCCAACGAGTTGCTCGAAGCTGGAGTGCTGGAGGCCGTTCCCGACCCGCCTCCCCCAGCGAATTTTCCGTACTCGTACAACGGCGCCTGCCGGGCAACGCTGTCGGTTGGGTACGGAGAGCTCGCGTATCGACTGGGTCACTCGGGAGCAGGCGTTGTCTTTGGGAGCGGTTGGGGGGATGGGACCTACCCGGTGTATGGCGAAAAGCACGATGGCCGGATTGTGCGGGTTTACATCAACGCAGGGGCTGATCCAGTGGCTCCTGTGCGTGATTCGGCCGAGGGCGCATCACTGCCCACTACAGACAACCCGAGAAGTTGACGCCTGCCGCCGGGACTGCTGAGTTTCGGGAGTAGCGTCCTGCGCAGGTTGCGGAGTCCGCCAGAGTGGGCTACACGGAGCCCTCCAACGGTAATTCTGCAGTTCAGAGGCTCTTTTGGGCCGTTCCCGTATGCGGGATAACAGCGTTCCCGAAGCGCAAACAGCCCAAGAACGGGCTTCCTCGCCCGATGGACGGGACGATCGGATGGCGAACCTCCCGGCGCAGACGGACTTCGCATCGCCAGCCTGGCCCACGTCCGGAACGAAGCAAGTCGGGTATGCCGTCACGCATCTCGCGTGTCACCAAGATGGTCCGCCTCAACGGCTCGGTGAACTCAAGCGACGAGCACCCGCTGGCCACCCAGTCGAGAAGCTGCGAGATCTATGGCGAGTGGGCCAGGCGGACGACCGACTCGCGTTAGCCGGCCGGCGTAGAGCTCGCCGGCGAGGTCGTGCTCGCCCGGAGGGGACGAGGGCAACGGGTCGCGCTGGTTTCGCACCCTCAAAGGCGCGGCCGGACCCGGACGAGGGCCGTCCACGAGGCGCTGCTCGTCGACGGCGAGCAGGTCGACTGGGCTACCTCACCCTAGGTGTCGGGGTGCAGCCACGGGTCGGGACGTCCAGGAGCCGCGACCCGTCACACAGGCCCCGACTCGTGGCCGGTGAGTCGGCCCTCGAGTCAGAGGACCCTGGCGACCGTGAGGACGATGCCGACGACGGCCGCGGTCGCGAGGCAGGCGAAGCCGGCGATGCGCAGTGGGGCGCCGACCTTCCAGTGGTCGCGCGGCCCCGGCGCGTCGAACCCGGGGTGACCGCCGACGTCGGAGCTGCCGGCCGGCCCGCCGAAGCCACCTCTGATCTCAGCCGTCGGTCCCGCTCGCCGCATCTGCAGGAAGCCCACGGCGAGCAGCAGCACCCCGAGCACGGCAAGAACGACGACGATCCACCACCATCCGGTCATGCCTGACAGAGTGCCACGGCGGCCACGGGCGTGAGGTTCCCAGCGGCCCCTCAGTCTCAGATGCGGGCGGCGAGCTCCGTGCCCTGGCGGATGGCGCGCTTGGCATCGACCTCGGCGGCGACATCGGCTCCGCCGATGACATGGACGGGTATGCCGCTGTCCCCCAGCTCGTCGGCCAGCGTCCGGACCGACTCCTGGCCGGCGCAGAGCACGACACTGTCGACCTCGATGACGCGCGGCGCCGCGGACCCCTCGCCGTCGCCGAAGGACACGTGCAGCCCCTCGTCGTCGATCCGGTCGTAGGACACCCCAGTCACCTGCTCGACACCCTTGGCCCTGAGCGCGGCCCGGTGCACCCAGCCAGTCGTCTTGCCGAGCCCCTTGCCGATGCCAGAAGCCTTGCGCTGCAGCAGGATCACCTCGTGCTTCGGCGTCTCGACGGCGGCGGTCGCGAGCCCACCGCGCGACACCGCCGGGTCACCCACTCCCCACTCGGCGCGCCACAGCGCCAGGTCCAGCGTCGCCGACGGCTGCGCCGTGAGGAACTCGCTGACGTCGACGCCGATCCCGCCGGCACCGATGACCGCCACGCGCGGCCCCGCCACCCGCTCACCACGCACCAGCTCCGCATACGTCATGACGGACGGATGGCCAACACCCGGGATGGAGGGCACCCGAGGGACCACGCCCGTCGCCACGACGACTTCGTCGAACCCACCCTCGCGGAGCTCGGCAGCCGTCACAGCCCGCCCCAGGTGCAGCTGGACCCCCGTCACCTCGATGCGCCGTCGGAAGTAGCGGATCGACTCGGCGAACTCCTCCTTGCCGGGGATGCGCTGGGCGATGGCGAACTGCCCACCGATGTCGTCGCGCGCCTCGAACAGCTGGACGCGGTGCCCACGCTCTGCCAGCGCCGTCGCGCAGGCCAGACCAGCCGGCCCCGCCCCCACGACCGCGACTCGGCGGGACGATCGCGTCGGCCCGAGCACGAGCTCCGTCTCATACCCAGCGCGCGGGTTGAGCAGGCACGTGGCCCGCTTCTTCCGGAACGTGTGGTCGAGGCACGCTTGGTTGCAGGCGATGCAGGTGTTGATCTCGTCCGTGCGCGACTCAGCGGCCTTGCGCACCCACTCGGGGTCCGCGAGGAACGGCCGCGCCAGGGACACCAGGTCGGCGTCCCCGGCACCGAGGATCCCCTCGGCCACCTCGGGCATGTTGATCCGGTTCGTCGCGATGACCGGCAGCGACGTCTCGGACTTGAGGCGGGCGGCATACGACGCAAAGGCGGCGCGGGGCACGGAGGTGACGATCGTCGGGACCCGAGCCTCGTGCCAGCCGATGCCGAGGTTGAGCACCGTGGCCCCCGCAGCCTCGACCTCACGCGCCAGCGCCGCGACCTCGTCCCACGTCTGGCCGTCGGGCACGAGGTCGATGGCCGAGATGCGATAGACGACGAGGAAGTCCTCACCGACCTCCTCGCGGATCCGACGCACGATCTCCACGGCGAAGCGGCGACGCTTCTCGGGCGTCCCACCCCAGGCATCGGTGCGCCTGTTGGTGCGCGGCGCGAGGAACTGGTTGATGAGGTAGCCCTCGGAGCCCATGACCTCGACTCCGTCGTATCCCGCCTGTCTCGCCAGCCGGGCCGACCGCACGAACGCGTCGATCGTCCGCTCGACGCCACGCGCCGACAGGGCACGCGGCCGGAACTTCGAGATCGGGCTCCTGATCGCCGACGGCGCGACGCACCATGGCGTGTAGGCGTAGCGCCCGGCGTGGAGCAGCTGCAGCGCGATCCGGCCGCCCTCGGCGTGCACCGCGTCGGTGAGAACGCGATGCCGGCGCGCCTCACGCGCCGTCGTGAGCTTGGACGCCAGCGGGAGCAGCGTGCCCTCGACATTGGGCGCGAACCCGCCGGTGATGATCAGCGACGCCCCGCCACGGGCCCGCTCCGCGAAGAAGGCCGCCAGCTTGGGGAAGTCACGCGCACGGTCCTCGAGACCGGTGTGCATCGACCCCATCACCACACGGTTGGGGAGGGTCAGGTGGCCGAGGTCGATCGGCGCGAGCAGGTGCGGATAGGCAGTCACTACTCGAGAGTAGGGACACGCCCGCAGTGCTGGCGACGCCCGCGGATGTGTTCCTGCTCTCGATGGGTATGCCGGGCCGCCAGTGGCGTCCCCCGCCCGAGTGTCGGAGATCAGGGCCACCACGCGGACGCGTGAGCCCGGATTCCCGACACCCGCGCTGCGTCAGCCCCGGCTCATCGGGTGGTGCTAGTCGACGAGGTGACCCAGCAGGTCGGCCCGGGTGAGGACGCCGACCGGCTTGCCGTCCTCGATGACCAGCACGGCGTCGGCCGTCTCGAGCTCGTGCCGCGCCGTGGCGACCGGCTCGCCCGCGCCGACGAGCGGCAGGCCTGCGCCCATGTGCTTCTCGACCGAGTCGTGCAGGGTGGCCTTGCCGA
This sequence comes from Knoellia sp. AC549, assembly GCF_979258975.1. Taxonomy (NCBI): domain Bacteria; kingdom Bacillati; phylum Actinomycetota; class Actinomycetes; order Micrococcales; family Intrasporangiaceae; genus Knoellia; species Knoellia sp. AC549. The sequence goes on along the minus strand of NZ_OZ409890.1, from coordinate 2,520,915 downwards.
CGAAGAGCAGCTCGAGCAGCTCACGCTCACTCACCGAGCCCGCGACCTCGCCGGTCATGACCGGCGGCTCGGCCTTGACGACGGGCATCTGCGAGACGCCGTACTCGCGCAGGATCTCGATGGCGTCGCGGATGGTCTCGCTCGGGTGCGTGTGCACGAGCGCGGGCAGCTCACCGGTCTTGGTGCGCAGGATGCTGCCGACCGTGGTCCCGCCGCCCGAGTGCATGAAGCCGTAGGAGCTCATCCAGTCATCGCTGAAGATCTTGGCCATGTAGCCGCGACCGGAGTCGGGCAGGAGGACGACGACGACGGCCTCGGCGGGCAGGTCCTTGGCGACCTCGAGGGCCGCGACGACCGCCATGCCGCACGAGCCACCGACGAGCAGGCCCTCCTCGCGGGCGAGGCGACGGGTCATGGCGAAGGAGTCGGCGTCGGACACGGCCACGATGCGGTCGACCACCTCGGGGTCGTAGGCGCTCGGCCAGAAGTCCTCACCGACACCCTCGACGAGGTAGGGGCGGCCGGAGCCGCCGGAGTAGACCGAGCCCTCGGGGTCGGCGCCGACGATCTGCACGCGACCGCCCTCGCGGGTCTCGCTCTGCTCGCGCAGGTAGCGGCCGGTGCCGGTGATGGTGCCCCCGGTGCCGATGCCCGTGACGAAGTGGGTGAGCGTGCCGTCGGTGTCGTCCCAGATCTCGGGGCCGGTGGTCTCGTAGTGGGAGGCGGGACCCATGGGATTGGAGTACTGGTCCGGCTTCCACGCGCCCTCGGTCTCGCGCACGATCCGGTCCGAGGTCGAGTAGTAGGAGTCCGGGTGGTCCGGGGCGACGGCGGTGGGGCACACGACGACCTCGGCGCCATAGGCCTTGAGGACGTTGCGTTTGTCCTCGCCCACCTTGTCGGGGCACACGAAGATGCACTTGTAGCCCTTGCGCTGGGCGACCAGGGCCAGGCCCACACCGGTGTTGCCGCTCGTCGGCTCGACGATGGTGCCACCCGGCTTGAGCGCGCCGGACTCCTCGGCGGCCTCCACCATCTTGAGGGCGATGCGGTCCTTCACGGAACCGCCCGGATTCATGTACTCGACCTTGGCCAGGACGGTCGCGGCGATCCCGTCGGTGACGGAGTTCAGCTTCACGAGCGGGGTGTTGCCCACGAGGTCGGCGATGTGCTCGGCATACTTCATGCGCTCATTCTCCCATCTCTTGCACCCGGGCCCGGACGCCCCGCTCATGGCCGGTATGCCGGACGGGAACACGCACGTCCGTGCCTCGCGTTAGCGTGGACGGACGAACGAGGAGGCTTGAGCAGTCATGGGACGCGCACGACGGGCACGCAAGATCGCGGCAACTGCGGCATACGGGGGTGGCGGCCTGGCCGCGGCGAGTGCTGCGCTGGGGGCGGTGAGCTACGGCGTCATCCGGGGTGAGGCGATGCTCGCGCGCCGACTGGTTGGCAAGCCCTTCGACTCCTCCCCCGACGACAACGGCACCTATGGCGCGGGTCCCGGTGAGCCGATCGAGATCCTCGTCATCGGCGACTCCAGCGCTGCCGGCATGGGCGCCCAGCATCCCCACCAGACGGTCGGTGCGATCGTCGCGGGCGGCGTCAGTGCCCTCATGGGGCGCAGCGTCCACCTGACCAACCGGGCCGCCGTCGGCGCCGAGTCGAGCGACCTGGAGCGCCAGCTCGCCGACGGGCTCGAGTCGGTGACCCGGCCCGACGTCGTCGTCATCATGGTCGGCGCCAACGACGTCACCCACCGCGTCGACCGCGCCACGGCTGTGCGCCACCTGGAGGTGACCGTGAGGCGGGTGCGCGCCCTTGGGAGTGAGGTCGTCGTCGGCACATGTCCCGACCTGGGCACCATCGAGCCGCTGGCCCAGCCGCTGCGCCTGTTGGCTCGCCGGTGGAGCCGCGACCTCGCGGCGGCCCAGACCATCGCCGTCGTCGAGGCAGGTGGTCGCACGGTGTCCCTGGGTGACCTCCTCGGCAAGGAGTTCGCTGCCTCACCCAAGACGATGTTCAGCGAGGACCGGTTCCACCCCTCGCCGGCCGGCTACGCACGGGCGGCGGCCGCGCTGCTGCCGTCGGTGTGCGCGGCGCTCGGCGTGTGGGGTCAGGACACTGCCGACCGCCCGCCCGAGGCACGTCGAGGCGAGGGCGTGGGGCCGGTGGCCGTGGCGGCCGGGCAGGCGGTCAAGGACCCTGGCACGGAGGTGTCGCCGACCGAGGTGGGCGGTCAGTCGCGTGGCCCGCGGGGGCGCTGGGCGGTGCTGCTGCGGCGCCGTCCCGACGCCGTGCCGGACCCCCGCGACCCCGAGCCCGAAGCGGACGACGTCGACCCGGCCTCAGTCAGCTCCGAGGACGCACAAACCGCCCGGTGACGCGGCGACAGTCGCGTCACGGGGGAGCTCCGTGTCAGGCGTGCGTCAGGGAAGGCTGCGGCGCAGGTCGGCGAGGCGGTCGGCGAGGTCGGCGACACCCGCTGACGCGGCGTCCCACACGAGGACCCGCAGCTGGTCGATGAGCACGGTCGGGCCCAGCTCGGGCACCGGCTGACCCGCTGTCGTCGCGGCGAGGTCCTGAACGAGCTCGCGCACCATCCCGGACGCAGCGAGCGCGTGGTCCGCGGACAGCTCTCGCCATCTGCGGACCACGCGCTCGAGCTCCCGAGAGACGTCCTCAGGCAAACGGTTCATGTCTCACTCGCGCATGCGGGCGAACAGGCGCAGGAACTCGATGTAGAGCCAGACGACCGTGACGATCAGGCCGTGCGCGAGGAGCCAGCTGTACTTCTGCGGAGCTCCCGTCGCGATCGCGCGCTCGATCATGTCGAAGTCGAGAGCCAGCGACACCGAGGCCAGACCGACGGCGAAGAGCGAGATGCCGATCCCGAGCATCGTGTTGCCACCGATGCCGAACGGGGTGTTGGTGACCATGGCGTAGATGAAGTTGATGACCGCGAAGATCGCGTAGCCGAAGATCATCATCGTGACGATGCGGCGGAACTTGGCGGTCACCTTGATGAGGCCGAACTTGTAGGCCAGGAACATGCCGACAAAGACAGCGACCGTGGCCATGGCCGCCAACCGCACGACTCCGTCCCAGCGGGACTCGAACACCTGGCTGACCGCACCGACGAAGAGACCTTCGAGGACGGCATACCCCACGATGAGCGGAACGCTCAGAGTCTTCTTGAAGGCGATGACGAGGCCGAGCACGAGCGTGCCGATCATGCCCCCCATGAGCAGCATGAAGCCGAGCTGCTGGTTCTGCGCGGCCGTGATCCAGCCGACGGCGCCGAACCCGAGGACGAGGGCGAACAGGCCCATCGTCTTCATGATGACGTCGTCCATCGTCACGCGACCGGTGTCGACCGGGCCCGCTGTGGGCGCGTTGTACATGTCCTGGAGCTGCTGCTGCGAACCCCACTGGTCGGTGGCGCCCTGCTGCGCGTACGAGACGTTGCCGGGGTTGGCCCCCTGGCTGCCCTGCCCCTGGAAGCCGGCGTAGCCGGACTGGGCGTCCTTCTCAAGTCGGTTGAAGGCCGGGTTGCTGGCCATCGTGTCCTCCGTATGTCTGGCGCGGTGGCGATCCACCACGTCGTCTCTCTATTCAATCGTGTCTGGGGCCTGCTGTGTTCCCGCGCCACGGTCTCCTGTGCACAACGATCGGATGGGCGACCTATCGCCCGCGTATTGAAAGACGTATACGCCCGGGCAACACCGGACCGCGTTGACTCGGCGGATGACGTCCAGCCGCCGCCTTCTCGCCGCCCTCTTCGTCGTCTATCTCGCCCTCCTCACCTGGGCCGTGATGTGGAAGCTCGAGATGCCGAGCGTGGGTGGCGGCTTCCGCAACGTGAAGCTCACACCCTTCGTCTCCAGCGACGGCGACGGTGCCAGCCAGCCGATGGAGGTCTGGGCGAACCTGCTGCTCTTCGTGCCCTTCGGGATGTATGCCGTGCTGCTCGCGCCCAGATGGTCGCGCTGGGGTCTGGCGGTGCTTGCGGTGGGCCTGAGCGCAGGGTTCGAGGTCGTGCAGTACGTCCTGGCGGTGGGTCGCACCGATGTCACTGACGTCATCGTCAACACCGCGGGAGCCGTGGTCGGGATGGCGCTGGTCGCGTTGGCGCAGCACGGCATCGGGGCGGGCGCCCAGCGACTCCTGACGCGCCTATGCGTTGCCGGGACCGCTCTGGCGCTGACGGCCTGCACGCTCTTCGTGATCTCGCCAGTGCGCTACGACCCGTCCGATGTCAGGTGCGACAGCCTCGGTTCGTGCCGCGTGGACTCGGACGCGGCCCGCTGAGACCTGGTGCCCCCGACGGGACTTGAACCCGCACCGGGAGCGATTTTAAGTCGCCTGCCTCTGCCAGTTGGGCCACGGGGGCGAACTCACTGTAGAGCCCCTCGCCCCAGGAGGCTGCTGCGTCACTGCCCTTCCTCCACAGCGGTCGAGCACCACGTCGCCCTTGTTCCGGCGGTCTGCTCCGGCTCGACCTGCAGGATCAGCCGGTGCTGCTGTCAGGGTCGTTGCTGTAGGGGTTGTCGCTGTAGGCGTAGTAGCACGACGACATGCAGATCGTCAGGCGTGCGCTGTAGACCGCTGCCGCGTCCGTGTAGGCGTCGGTTCCGAGATACATGTCTCTCGAGGTCTTCGTGGTCCCACACCCGCCAGTCGTGAGCGAGTTCGCTCCGCCGTAGGTCCTGAACCAGCCGACATTGCCGAACACGCTACGGGCCTTGACATGGACCGACACGGTTGCGGACCGATCATCACACTTGGAGTCGGCGGCCGAGAGGTCGATGTCGTTGACCTCGTCGTTGTCGATCCAGGTGACACTCACCGTGCCCGTGGCCGCAGCCCCGGTCCCGCTGGTGTAGATGGTCTTCGAGATTGTCCGCCGAGCCTCGGCATGAGCAGGCAACGCGGTGACCAGACCCGCAGCGCACGCGACGGAAACCGCTGCGACCCCCCGCTTCTTCCACAACGACCGTTTCATGCTGCCTCCAACATCAGAGCCCGACGACGCGTCCGGCTACGGCTGAGCTGTTCGCACGCTACTCCGCAGCTCGTGCCGGCGTGGGCAGAAAAGGAGAAACCCCTCTGGCGCCGCGGCGCCGCCAGCGCTCAGCCCGCGCCCGGACCTTCTCGTCGTCGTCCGCGGACGTCCGCAACCCTGGTCGCCCCTGCGACCGAGGTTGCGGACGCCGGGTCACCTCGACGCGCTGGAGCTGGGCGTCGGGGTGGGAGTCGCCGAGACCCCTGAGCTCGGCGACGTCGGTGGGGCCTGAGGCACGGCCGTGGCGGACGGACCGACGCTCGCGCCGGGCGTCGGAGTCGGAGTCGTGCTGGGGCTGGGTCCGACCGTCGGCACCGGCCCGGGCAGCGGCGTGATCGCCACCGGCGGCGTCCAGTCCGAGTCACCCATCGGTTCCCAACCCGAGCGAGCGTTCCACCGCAGGGGGAACACGTCGCGCGGGACCATGATCTCTCCCGTCCTTGGGTCGCGGAGACGCTCCAACGCATCGAGGTCGTCCGTGCTGTAGATGAAGTCCTCGGCCACCTGAAGCGGGCGCCCGTTCTGGTCCAGAAGTCGGACCTTGTCTATGCGCCGCCCGGTCTCGTCGTACGCGTAGACGTTGGTGACGGGCTCCCCGTTGTTCGTCAACCCGCCACCAGGTCCGTACGACGCCTGCGCCTCGGCGTAGTAGACGTCGTTGCTGATGGGAGCCCGGTCGACCAGCGCAACGAACGCGATGGGGAGAAGCAGCGCGGCGGCGATGTTGGCGATGACCCGAACTGGTGGGATCCAGCCCCCCGTGAGCACGCGCTGGCGCACGAGCAGGCCGAGGACGACCGAGACGAGTGCCCCGAGCACGCCGTAGAAGACCGACGGGCCGCCGATGAGCCACATCGGCGCCGCGGCCAGGACGAAGCCACGGATGGCCCACCACAGCGGGCGGAGGTCCCTCAGCCAGGGCATCGCAGTCAGGGCTTTGTCGCTTTCGCCCGACCACCATCTCGAAAGCCGCTGTGCCACAGGCTTCTTCGACCCGACCACGGTCGCGCGGGGAGGCAGGCCAGCAGCGGAACGCAGCTCTGCGGCATACGTCTCCGGTTCCCCCAGACGGTCGCGCAGGGTGCCCTCGCCCGGCTCGGCCAACCTCTCGGCAAGGTCGGCCTCCATGCCCGTCGTGAACTCCTCGACGTCCTCGACCGGCAGGTCCGCCAGGGCCGCCCGGACCTGCGTCACGTAGTCACGGACCTCCGTCGACACCGTGCTGTTCATGACTTCACTCCTGCCTCGTCGAGGAGGCCTGCCATCGTCCCTGCGAAGGCGGCCCACGTCTTGCCCTGCGTCGCCAGGGCGGTGCGGCCCTGCGCGTTGATCCCGTAGTACTTGCGGTGGGGGCCCTCGTCGCTGGGGACGACGTAGGACGTGAGTGCCCCCGCGCTGTAGAGGCGACGGAGCGTGCCGTAGACCGACGCGTCACCGACGTCCTCGAGACCCGCGGCCCGGAGCCGTCGGACGACGTCGTAGCCGTAGCCGTCCTCGCGGGCCACGACGGCCAGAACGGCGAGGTCGAGCACTCCCTTGACGAGCTGTGTGGCGTCCATGCTGCGGGCACCCCCTGCTTCTCTTCCGAGCATCCATCGACCTGATGGCGCACACCGCACACTACTACGCAATCCGCATTACCGCGCCAACAACAGGACCGAGCGTGTCGGAGCGAGCAACGGCCCCTCGGCGGCCTTTGCAGACGCACCCAACGTCGCAGAGCGGGCGCGCACCCGCCGGTAGGCTCAGGCTTCACCAGCGCAGCACAGATCGGATGACTCCACCGCATGACGCCCACGGCCAGTCCTGACTCTCCGCAGGAACCGCGGAACCCGGACTCCCCGAGCGCGCGTCGCCGTGGGCCGGTCAAGGGCACTCCGCGGGCGCCGCGCATGAAGCGTGCGGAACGCGAGCGCCAGCTGCTCGACGTCGCCGAGTCGGTCTTCGCCGAGCACGGCTACCAGGACACGACCATGGAGGTCATCGCTGCTGCTGCCGGCATCACCAAGCCGGTCATCTATGACCACTTCGGCTCCAAGGAGAACCTCCTCGTCGCCGTCGTCGCGCGCGCCCGCGAGGACCTGCTGAACTCGACCGCGGCCGCCCTCGACGCCCTCCCGGCACACTCCCCCGTCGAGGCCCACTTCCGCGCGGGCGTGCGCGCGTTCATGCAGTTCTTCGAGGCGCGCCGGGGAAGCTTCCGGGTCTACATGCAGGAGTCCGCCGTCGCCGTCGTGGCCGGGCAGGACATCGAGAACCTTCGGCAGGCGCAGGCCCGAGACATCGCCGAACGGTTCAGCGACAACCCGGCGATCGCGGCATACCCGATGGTCCATCGCGAGGCCATGGCCGAGATCATGATCGCCACCAACGAGCGGGTCGCGGCCTGGCGTCTGCGCAACCCCGAGATCGACCTCGACACGGCCGTCGAGATCGTGATGTCGGTGCTGTGGAACGGTTTTGGCTCCTACACCGCAGAGCCGGTCCCTGCCGTCGAGGTCAGCCCGAGCAGCTGAGCGCGATGCCGTCGAGGATGTCGTGCTCGGAGGTGACGACGTCGGCCTGCGGTGACCGCTCCAGCACGCGACCCAGGACCTCGTGCCAGATGAGTGCGCCGGCACCGATGACGTCGACCCGGCCGGGATGCATGTAGCCGAGCGCTGCGCGCTCCGCCGTGGACGCCCGAAGGAGGCTCTGCGCTGACTCCCGGTGCGCTGCCGGCGTGAGGTGTGCGAGGTGGATCCGAGCCGGTTCGTATGCCGGAAGTGCCAGTGCGTGGGCCGTCACCGTCGTGATGCTGCCGGCCAGGCCGACGACGGTCGCGATGCCGGCGAGGTCCACGACCTCCTCGGCGCGGTCGATGGCTGCCCTGACGTCGGCCGTCGCAGCCGCGACCTCCTCCTCGCTGGGCGGGTCGCTGGTGAGGTGCCGCTCGCTGATCCGGACACACCCGACGTCGACGGATCGCGCCGCCTCCACCTCACCCGTGCCGCGGACGAACTCGGTCGAGCCGCCACCGAGGTCAATGACGAGGTAGGGGCCGGGGACGTCCGCGGCGACGAGGTCAGCGGTCGCTCCGGTGAAGGAGAGGTCGGCCTCGACGTCGCCGCTGACCACCTCTGGCGAGACGTCGAATCCCGTTGCGGCGAAGGCCTTCTCGACTCCGGAGACGAAGTCGGCCGCGTTGCGGGCATCACGCGAGGCGGAGGTGGCGACGAACCGCACACGTTCGACCGAATGCTCACGGCACTGGGCGGCATACTCGCGGGTCTGGCGCAGGGTGCGCTCCATGGCCACGGGGTCGATGACACCGGTGCGGTCGACCCCGTGGCCGAGCCGGACGACCTCGGTGCGCCGCACCACGTCGGTGGGCCGACTGGCATCGTCGATGTCGGCGATGAGCAGGCGGATCGAGTTGGTGCCGCAGTCGATGGCGCCGACGCGGGTCACTGCGGGTCGCCCTCGGCCAGCTCGGGGCAGGGGTGGGTCGCCCACCAGTCGGGCAGCAGGTCGAGGGCCTCGTCGCCGAGGGGGTTCACTCCTGGGCCGACGCTCAGCGAGTGCGCGACGAGGACGTGCAGGCACTTGACGCGGCTGGGCATGCCGCCGGCGCTGGTGCCGTCGATCTCGTCGACCTGCCCCAGCTCGGAGCGGCGGGCGAGGTAGTCGTCGTGTGCCGCGGCATAGCGAGTCGCCAGGTCGTCGTCCTGCTCGAGGCGGTCGGACATCTCTCGCATGAGCCCCTGGGACTCGAGGGTGCTGATGGCTCCGGTGAGCCTGGGGCAGGTGGCATAGAAGGAGGTCGGGAAGGGCGTGCCGTCAGGCAGGCGCGGAAGCGTGCGCAGGACATCGGGCTCACCGCAGGGGCAGCGGTGCGAGACCTCGACGACGCCGCGCGGGATGCGGCCGAGCTGGCGCTCGACGGCGTCGAGATCCTCCTGCGCGACGGGTGCGCGCTCTGGCTCCGCCGTCACCGGCGCTGGTTGGCGGGCACGTCGGCCGCCTTCATCGAGGACCAGATGGTGTCGTACCAGGGGTCGTCGCTCTCGCCGGCCCGGGCCACCGCCGGGTCACGCTTGTCGACCTTCGGGTCGAGCACGGTGTAGGACTTCTCGCCGACCTTGACGAACTTGAGCCGGGTGCGCGCCTGCTGCTCGACGTAGGCCGGGTCCTCCCAACGAACCTGCTCCGACTGCAGCTCCTCGACGGTCGCCTGCTGCTGGGCCACGCGCTCGCGCAGCGAGCTGATGTCGGACTGCTGCTGCAGGTAGGCGCGCAGGGTGGGCGCGACGAGGATGACGAGGAAGAGCAGCACGACGCCCATGCCGACGCGGCGGACGGTGCGACGGTTGGCCCGGGCGGCGTTGAGGCGGTCACGCCAGCCGTTGGTGGTCTGCGCCGCCATGTTGCCCAGGGCCGCTCCCCGGGGGGCCCGGGCGCGCGGCGACGGCCGAGAGGAGGCCGGACGTCGCGGTGACGACCCCGGTCCTCGGCTGCTGCCACGCGCCATCGGTTGCCCCTCAGGCCTGGTTGCCGACGGCGAAGCGCGGGAACGCGGCGGTGCCGGCATACTCCGCGGCGTCGTCGAGCTCCTCCTCGATGCGCAGGAGCTGGTTGTACTTGGCGACGCGCTCCGAGCGGGCAGGTGCGCCCGTCTTGATCTGGCCGCAGTTCGTCGCGACGGCGAGGTCGGCGATCGTCGTGTCCTCGGTCTCGCCCGAGCGGTGGCTCATCATGCAGCGGAAGCCTGCGCGCTGGGCCATCTCGACCGCGTCGAGGGTCTCGGTGAGGGTGCCGATCTGGTTGACCTTGACGAGGAGCGAGTTGGCCGTGCCGGTCGCGATGCCGCGGGCGAGGCGCTCGGGGTTGGTGACGAAGAGGTCGTCGCCGACGAGCTGGACCCTGTTGCCGAGACGGTCGGTCATGGCCTTCCAGCCGTCCCAGTCGTCCTCGTTGAGCGGGTCCTCGATGGACACGAGCGGGTAGGCGTCGACGAGCTCGGCGTAGTAGTCGACCATCTCGGCCGCGGTCTTCTGGCCACCCTCGAAGGCGTAGGTGCCGTCGTCGTCGTTGTGGAACTCGCTGGCGGCGACGTCGAGGGCGAGCGCGATCTCCTCGCCCGCCTTGTAGCCGGCGCGGTCGATGGCCTCGAGGATGAGGTCGAGGGCAGCGCGGTTGCTGTCGAGGTTCGGCGCGAAGCCACCCTCGTCACCGAGGCCGGTGGCCAGGCCCTTCTCCTTGAGCACGGCCTTGAGCGCGTGGTAGACCTCGGTGCCCCAACGCAGGGCCTCACGGAAGGTCTCGGCGCCGATCGGCGCGATCATGAACTCCTGGATGTCGACGTTGGAGTCGGCGTGGGAGCCACCGTTGAGGATGTTGAGCATCGGCACGGGCAGGACGCGCGCGTTGGGCCCACCGAGGTAGCGGAACAGCGGCAGCCCGGCGGACTCGGCGGCGGCCTTGGCCACGGCCAGGCTCACACCGAGGATCGCGTTGGCGCCGATGCTCTCCTTGTTCTTGGTGCCGTCGATGGCGATCATCTCGGCGTCGATGAGGCGCTGGTCGTGGGCCTCGAAGCCGAGGAAGCTTGGGGCCGAGGTCGTCGATGACGGCGTCGACGGCCTTCTCGACGCCCTTGCCGCCGTAGCGGTTCTTGTCACCGTCCCGGCGCTCGGCTGCCTCGAAGGCGCCGGTCGAGGCGCCGCTGGGGACGGCTGCGCGGGCGATGGTGCCGTCGTCGAGGGCGACCTCGACCTCGACGGTGGGGTTGCCTCGCGAGTCGAGGATCTCGCGTGCTCCGACGGCGTCGATGCTGGCCACTGATGCTCCTGGGGTGGGGACGATGGGAATCGCCCTGAGCCTAGCCAATCCGGCCGGTCACCCGTCCGACCGACCCGCATGCCGGCTGGTCTGCCCGCGAGACGAGCATGTCCTGACGAGACGACCAGCTCTCGCTGGACGTCTCGTCGAGAACTGGTCGTCCCGACAGAAAGCCGAGCTGGGTATGCCGAGTGGCTCGGTTCAGCTGACCGGTGCCACTGCCGCGTAGGCCCCGGCCAGCGCGGCGCCGAGGCGGGCGTTGCTGCGCACGAGCGCGATGTTGGTGTCCAGACTCGCGCCGTCGGACAGCTCGACGATCCGCCCGAGGAGGAAGGGGGTGATGTCCTTGCCGGTGATGCCCTGCTCGCCGCACTCGGCGACGGCCTGGTCGATGAGTGCGGAGATCGCCTCCGGCGCCATCTCGTCCTGCTCCGGGACGGGGTTGGTCACGGCGATGCCGCCGGCCAGCCCGAGGTCCCACTTGACCCGCATCATCTCGGCGAGCTCCTCCACCGTGTCGGAGCGCATCGGTGCCGAGAAGCCCGAGGAGCGTGAGTAGAAGGACGGGAACTCGTCGGAGCCGAAGGTCACGACCGGCACGCCCAGGGTCTCGAGGACCTCCAGGGTGCGCCCGATGTCGAGGATCGACTTCACCCCGGCCGAGACGACGGCGACGTCGGTGAGGCTGAGCTCGGTGAGGTCGGCGGAGACGTCCATCGAGTCCTCGGCGCCGCGGTGCACTCCCCCGAGTCCACCGGTGACGAAGACGCGGATGCCGGCGAGCGCGGCCAGGCGCATCGTGCTCGCCACCGTCGTCGCACCGTGGCGCTTCGTGGCCATGACGTACGGGAGGTCGCGGATGCTCACCTTGGCGACCTCGTCGTGGGTGGCGAGCAGCTCCAGCTCGTCGGCCGAGAGGCCGATGCGGGCGACGCCGTCGAGGATGGCGATCGTCGCGGGGGTCGCGCCGCCGTCACGGACGATCTGCTCGACCTCGCGAGCCATCTCGACGTTGCGCGGGTAGGGCATGCCATGGCTGATGATCGTCGACTCCAGCGCCACGACGGGACGGCCCTGGGCGAGCGCCTCGGCCACCTCGGGGGCGAGCGCGAGCGCGGGGTGGGGCTGGGCGGACAGGTGCGGGGTCATGATGTTCCTTGCTGGGTGGTCAGACGCGCGGTCACGAGCGCGTGGGTGAGGTCTGGGCGCACGGTGTGTGCCGACTCGGTGGTCAGGGCGGCGGTGGCCTGGCCGAAGGCTGCGGCGGCGACGGGGTCGTCGTCACGGAGGAGGGCGTGGACGAAGCCGGCGGTCATCGAGTCACCGGCGCCGGTGACCTCGACGACGTCGCCGCTGACGCGGGTGTCGGTCGTGACCTGGGGACGACCGGCGGAGCCCGCGGGGTCGGTGGCGGCGGTCGAGAGGAGGCTGCCGCGCCGACCTCGACGGACCCACACGTGCCGGACCCCGAGCCCGTGCAGCTCGGCGGCGGCGCGACGGATGTCCGCGATGGTGTCTGCGACGGCATGGTCGACGAGGGCTGCGAGCTCGGCGATGTTGGGCGTCACCGCGAGGATCGGACGGCCGGCGTCGAGCAGGGGCCGCAGCCGTCGCGCCTTGACCACCGACACGGGCTCGATGACCACGGGCACGTCGCCGAGGCGTGCGACGTCGCAGAGCCAGGTCGCGACCTCGATCGGGATGTTGCCGTCGACGACGAGCAGGTCGCAGTGCTGGATGAGCGAGCGCGCCGGCTCGATGTCGGCGACGGTGAGGCAGTCGGTCGCGCTCATGTCCGAGACCGCGACGGAGAGGTCCCCGTCGTGGTCCAGCACGGCGAGGTAGGTGCCAGTGGGGCGGACGCCCGACACGACGTGGTCCAGCTGCACGCCGGCGCTCCGGGTGTGGGCGAGGAGCTCCTCGCCGAAGGCGTCGCTCCCGACCGCCGCCACCAGGTGGGTGGGGGTGCCGAGGCGGGCGAGGTTCTCGGCGATGTTGCGGCCGACGCCTCCCGGATGGGTGGTGATGTGGCCCGGGTTGCTCGTCGCCGGGTCGAGCGCCGAGCCGGAGCGTGCCTTGACGTCCATGACGGCGCCACCGACGACGACGACCGCAGCGTCACCCCGAACGAGGTAGCCGCGCCCGAGGATCGCGCCCTTGCGGGTGAGGTTGGACAGGGCGACCGAGACCGCGGCCTTCGTCGTGCCGAGCCGCTCGGCCAGTCGCGCGGCATCGAGCAACGGGTCGGCACGGAGCAGGCGCAGGATCGTCTGTTCCTGCGGGGTGAGCTTCACATTGGAAAGTCAAGCACTACTTGATGCTCCAAGTCAACCGTCAGGGGGTGGCCTCCGACTCAGGGGACGACGTCGCCGGTGCTGAACCCCCCGTTGCTGTCGCGGAAGACGACCACGACCCGCATGTCCTCGAACCCGTTGCTGCCCTCGCAGATGGTCGTGGTGTCGGTCGAGACCATCGGAGTGTCCGGGCAGGTCATGTCCTCGTACCACGGGGCCTCCTCCAGCGCCTGCGCCAAGGCGACTCCCGACACGGAGCCGTCGGCCTCCACGGTCACGCGCTGGGGCCCGTCGACGAACCCTTCGTCGAAGCTCTCACCCAGAACGCCACCCCCCAGGAGGAGGCCGAAGAAGAGCATCGGCAGCACGAAGGACAGCACCATGGCTCCGACTCCGCCGATGACGACGCCGATGAAGCCGGCGAGCCACGGGTTCAACCCTGTGGCCTGCGGCGCTGGAGCGCGATACGCGGCGTATGCCGGGTGCGCACCATGGAAGGGCGGCACCCCGTGACCTCCCTGCCCTTGCCAGACGTGGGATCCCACGCCAGGTCCGGGCGGGTGACCCGGGCCCGGACCGGGCGGCAGGGGTGGCTGGTGCGTCAACGCGGGCTCCTCGGGGCGATCAGGGGGCTCAGGGTCGCACGCCTTTCGAGTGCCTGTCCGGGGATTGACCGGTTCGTGACCCGGCTGACCGTCCTCGGATTGCGCTCCGGGAAGTGGCGCCGCTACTCGCTGAAGACCTCGGCCGTCTCGAAACGTCCGCTGTCGTCGAGGAACACCACGACCACCCGATACCGGTCGAAGCCGTCGTCGACCTGGCAGAGCGTCGTCACGTCCTCGGCGGCCCGCGGCGTCGCCGGACAGACGACCTCCTCGTAGTAGCCGCCGCCCCCGACCTCGAGCACGGCATCGGCCAACGCTGGTCCGGGGACACTGCCGTCGCCGGCCACGTCGACCTGGCCGCGCCAGTCCTGCGCCAGGTCGTCGACTCCCTCCCACGGCAGCGGCCCGCCGGTCGCGATCCAGAGCATCGCCCCCGCGACAAGGGTGAGCAGCACACCACCGATGGCTCCCAGGGCGGCGGCGAGCCACGGGTTCAGCCCCCGGGACGGCGGAGCAGGCGGGGTCATTCCTCCGTATGCCGGGTGTGGCCGGCATACGGAGATGGCGCACCATGAGAGACCTGCCCGGCGTAGGTGGGCGGTCCGGGTGGCTGCGGCGGCTGGTACGACACGGGTGGCTCCTCAGTCCTGGGTTGCCCCAGAGTGCCACGAGAGCAGGTCAGCGGACCTGCTTGGCGGCCTTCTCCTCGGCCTTGATCCGGGCCCACGCCGCTTCGACCTCTTCAGGTGTCGAGGCGTCGCCGTCGGCGAAGACGTGAGGGTGACGACGGACGAGCTTGTCGACGAGCAGCCCGGCGACCTCGTCGATGTCGAACTCGTCCTCCGGTGCCTGCGCGTCCTCGGCCACCCGCGCGTGGAAGAGCACCTGCAGCAGGACGTCCCCCAGCTCCTCGGCGAGGTGCTGCCGGTCACCGGACCCGATGGCCTCGACGGCTTCCCCGGCCTCCTCGGTGAGGTACTTCGCGAGCGACTCGTGCGTCTGCTCGGCGTCCCAGGGGCATCCCCCGGGCGAGCGCAGCCGGTCCATGACCGCGACCGCGTCGAGCAAGCGTGACCCGGGCACATCCCACGAACCCACGATGACCTCGACCTCGGGCGGCACCTCCAGCCGCGACACCTCCGACGCGATGGCGTCGGTGAGTCCGGGGTCCGCGTCCGAGGAGCCGAGCCAGACGACATCGGACTCCAGAGAGCGATCCACGAGCAGCCGCGCCAGGTCCGGCGCCGACAGCTCCGCACCCACCTCATCGACCGGAAGGCCCGACTCGACGACGGCCTCGACGACCGGCTCCGAGACGTCCCGGCACAGGCGAGCGGTCGCCGACTCCACGGCATACCAGGCACTGCGGGACAACAGACCCGGCGCGACGCGCGGGCTGGTGACGAGGAGGCTCAGGCGCCCCACGGCGTCACTGAGCCGGCGCGGCGGGCGGTGCCGACTCGGCAGGCGCGGGCACGAGCCAGTTGGGCCGCTCGAGGACGACCGCTGCCTGCTCGGGGTCGAAGCGGCCGTAGCGCGGGTTGATCGTCATGTCGAGGGCGGCGAACTCCTGGGTGAGGGCCTGGCGTCCGGCGTCGTCGATCTGCTGGAGGCTGGCCTCGGCCTGGAGCACCTCCACCGTCGAGTCGGACACCGGCTCGTCGTACTGGTTGAAGGCGGCTCGCGCCGCTGACTCGCTCTGCGCCTTGCCCGCCTTGACCGCCGCCTCGTTGATGTAGGGCGCGCGGATGAGCAGGGTCAGCGCCTGACCGGCCGTGATGGGCTGCTCCGGCTGGAAGGCGCCGTTGATCTGCTCGGTCGCATCGCGGACCTGCTGCTCGGTGATGACGCGGCCGTCGACGACCGCAGCGGTCTCAGCCGACGTGGTGCCCGAGCAGGCGGACAGTGCGAGGACGCCCGCCAGGGCGAGTGCGGTGGTGCGAGCCTTGACGGCCTTCACTTCGGTTCCCTTCGTCATCGGGTGGACTGCGCCACCCTTGCTGCTTCTCCGACATTGTCCATGACGACGGTCCGGATGACCGAACCTGCCCACTCGAGCACCGCGTGGTTGCGCAGCGGCTGCCCTCCGACCCGGGCCGTCATGGGCTTGGGCACGAGGATCGTGCCGAGTGCCTCCTTGACGATCGAGCCGGGGTAGAGCCTCTGGAGTCGCAGCTCCTGGCTCTCACGCAGCTGGACCGGGCCGAAGCGAACCGTCGTGCCCTGGACCGAGATGTCCTTGATGCCCGCGGCCCGCGCCACGGTGCGCAGCCGCGCCACCTCGATGAGGTTGCGGACGGCCTCTGGCGGCTTGCCGTAGCGGTCGACGAGCTCGGCCTCGATCTCGCCGAGCGCGGCCTCGTCGGCCACGGTCGCGAGCTTCTTGTAGGCCTCGAGGCGCAGCCGCTCCCCCGGCACGTAGTCGTGGGGCAGGTGGGCGTCGACGGGCAGCTCGATCTTGATCTCACCGATCTCCTCGTCCACGTCGCCACGGAAGCTCGACACGGCCTCGCCGACGAGCCGGACGTAGAGGTCGAACCCGACACCGGCGATGTGGCCCGACTGCTCGCCACCGAGGAGGTTGCCGGCACCGCGGATCTCGAGGTCCTTCATGGCGACCTGCATGCCGGCACCGAGGTCGGTGTGGCTGGCGATCGTCTGCAGCCGGTCGTGCGCGGTCTCGGTGAGCGGGGCCTCGGGCGGGTAGAGGAAGTAGGAGTAGGCGCGCTCGCGACCTCGCCCGACGCGTCCACGCAGCTGGTGCAGCTGGCTGAGGCCGAGCCGGTCGGCGCGCTCGACGATGAGGGTGTTGGCGTTGGAGATGTCGAGCCCGGTCTCGACGATCGTCGTGCAGACGAGGACGTCGAACTTGTTCTCCCAGAAGTCGAGGACGACCTGCTCCAGCCGGTGCTCGCCCATCTTGCCGTGGGCGGTGGCGATGCGGGCCTCGGGGACGAGCTCACGGATGCGGGCGGCGGCCTTCTCGATCGTGGACACCTTGTTGTGGATGTAGAAGACCTGCCCCTCGCGGAGCATCTCGCGCCGGACGGCGGCCGTGATCTGCTTCTCCTCGTAGGCACCGACATAGGTGAGGACCGGGTGCCGCTCCTCTGGAGGCGTTGCGAGAGTGGACATCTCGCGTATGCCGGTCACAGCCATCTCGAGTGTGCGCGGGATCGGTGTGGCCGACATCGCCAGCACGTCGACGGCCGTGCGGAGCTGCTCCAGCTGCTCCTTGTGCTCGACCCCGAAGCGCTGCTCCTCGTCGACGACGACGAGGCCGAGGTCCTTGAACCTGATGCTGTCCGAGAGCAGACGGTGGGTGCCGATGACGAGGTCGATGGAGCCGTTGGCGAGGCCCTCGATGACCTCGTCGGACTCCTTCTTGGACTGGAAGCGGCTGAGCGCCTTGACCGTCACCGGGAACGGCGCATAGCGCTCGGTGAAGGTCTGGAGGTGCTGCTGGACGAGCAGGGTCGTCGGCACGAGCACGGCAGCCTGCTTACCGTCCTGGATCGCCTTGAACGCCGCGCGCACCGCGATCTCGGTCTTGCCGTAGCCGACGTCGCCACAGATGAGCCGGTCCATCGGGACCTCGCGCTCCATGTCGGCCTTGACCTCGTCGATGGAGCTGAGCTGGTCGGGCGTCTCGACGTAGGCGAACGCGTCCTCGAGCTCACGCTGCCACGGGGTGTCACGCGAGAAGGCGTGCCCCTTGGTCGCCATGCGCGCCGAGTAGAGCTGGATGAGCTCGGCGGCGATCTGCTTGACGTAGCGACGGGCCTTGGACTTGGTCTGCTTCCAGTCCGAGCCACCCATCTTGTTGAGGGTCGGCTGCTCACCACCGACGTAGCGCGTGATCTGGTCGAGCTGGTCGGTCGGCACGAAGAGCCGGTCGCCGGGATGACCACGCTTGCCGGGGGCGTACTCGAGCACGAGGTACTCGCGGGTCGCTCCCTGGACGGTGCGCTGCATCATCTCGACGAACTTGCCGACGCCGTGCTGCTCGTGGACGACGAAGTCGCCCGGCTTGAGCTGGAGCGGGTCGACCTGGTTGCGCCTGCGCGACGGCATACGCCGCATGTCCTTGGTCGAGGGACCCGTCGACGGGGTGCCGGTGAGGTCGGTCTCGGTGAGGACGACAAGGCGGCTCGGAGCGTGGACGAAGCCGCGCCCCAGCTGGGCCGTCGTGACGTGCACGATCCCGGCCTCGAAGGCGTCGAGCGAGGTCTCAAGACGGGCGGGCACCTCGGCCTCGCCGAGGACCTCGACGATGCGCTTGGCCGAGCCCTGGCCGTCGGTGGCGACGAGGATCCGCCAGCCGTCGTCGGTCCAGGTGCGCAGGTCCGCGGCTGCCGACTCGATGTCACCCCGGTATGCCGTGGGGTCCTGGGTGCCGGTCTCCGCGGCTTCGCCCTGGGTCGTCTCGAGGTCGAGCACGAAGGGGGTGAGGTCCCACCACGGGTGCTCGGTCGCGAGGGCATGGTCACGCAGGGCGCCCACGGACCAGAAGGAGGCGGACCCTAGGATCTTCTCGAGGTCGATGGGGACGGCGTTGCCGGCCGCAGCGTTGGCCCAGCCGGCCTCGAGGAACTCCTGGCTGGTGGCGACGAGGTCGTGGGCCCGGGTGCGCACCCGCTCGGGGTCGCAGGCGACGACGGGCGAACCCGCGGGGAAGCTGTCGAGCATCGACTCCATGCCGTCGACGAGGGCCGGCGCGAGCGACTCCATGCCCTCGACGGCGATGCCGGCGGCGAGCTTGTGGAGCAGGTCCGCGGCACCGGGCAGCTGGTCGGCGAGCACCGCGGCGCGGTCACGGACCGCATCGGTGAGCAGCACCTCGCGGCAGGGAGGCGCCCAGAGACCGTGGTCGGCCACCTCGAGCGAGCGCTGGTCGGCGACCTTGAACCAGCGGATCTCCTCGATGGTGTCGCCCCAGAACTCGACGCGGAGCGGGTGCTCCTCCGTCGGCGGGAAGACGTCGAGGATGCCACCGCGGACGGCGAACTCACCGCGCCGCTCGACGAGGTCGGTGCGGGCGTAGGCAGCGCCGGCCAGCGCCTCGACGACCGCGTCGAGCTCGTGCTCCTCACCGGCGCGCAGGGCGACGGGTGCGAGGTCGCCGAGGCCGGTCGAGATGGGCTGCAGGACGGCGCGCACCGGCGCGACGACAACCGACAGGGGGCCGTGGCTGACGTCGTCGTCGGCGACGGAGGCCGGGTGGGCGAGGCGGCGGAGCACGGCGAGTCGGCGACCGACGGTGTCGGAGCGGGGGCTGAGCCGCTCGTGGGGCAGCGTCTCCCAGGAGGGGAAGTCCGCGACCACGTCCGGGTCGAGGACGCACCCGAGGGAGGCGGTCAGGTCCTCAGCCTCGCGGCTCGTGGCAGTGACGACGAGCAGCGGCAGCCGGTCGGGGGCGGTCGCGCGCAGCCGCTGGACCGCAGCCGCGATGAGCGCCGGCCGGGCGCCGGCGCTGACCGAGACGTCGAGGGTGCTGGTGCCGGGGGCGGTGGCGGTCTCGAGGAGGGCGTGGATCTGGGGTGCCGCGCCGAAGTGGTCGACGACGGGTTGCAACGTGGGCATCGCCCTCCAGCCTAGTTCTCGCCACCGACGGGCAGGACGTCAGTTCCCGGCCGTGGGCGCGTGGAACTTCTGCTGGGTGTCGAGCAGCCCGTGGGTCACCAACATCTCCACCGCGTCGGCGGCGTCGCCGAGCAGGAACGGCAGCTCCTTGCGCTCGGTGGTGGAGAAGTCCTTGAGGACGTAGTCCGCGGCGTCCTGGCGACCCGGCGGCCGACCGATGCCCACCCGCACGCGCAGGTAGTCACGGGTCCCGAGCGACTTCGAGATCGACCGAAGCCCGTTGTGGCCACCCTCGCCACCGCCGAGCTTGAGCCGCACGTCACCCGCAGGGATGTCGAGCTCGTCGTGGATGACGACGAGGCGGTCCGGGGTGATCGAGAAGAAGCCGAGGAGCGCCTTGACCGGGCCACCCGACTCGTTCATGTAGCTGCTGGGCACGGCGATGACGGCGCTCGGCCCCGGCACTCCCCCGGGGCCCGTGCCGATCCGGACCTGCGCCGCAGCCGCACGCGCCTTGTGCGCGCGCAGCGCGGTCCTCGTCCGCGAAGCCAGCTCGTCGACGACCATCGCTCCCACGTTGTGGCGGTTTCCGGCATACGTCGGTCCGGGGTTGCCCAACCCGATGACCATCCACGTCTCACTCACAACGCACGAGTATGCCGTCCGCCCACCTCCCGCTCCCAACTCGACGAAGGTGCCACCGGACGCCAGCAGGCCCGGTCCGCGGTGGACCGGGCCTGCTGGTGGAAGCAGTGGTGCTGTGGGTCAGGCGTCGTCGGACTTCTCGGCGTCGCCCTCGGCAGCAGCGTCGCCCTCGGCGCCCTCGGCAGCCTCGCCCTCGGCCTCGGCGGCCTCCTCGTCGGTCGGCTCGTGCTCGATGCCGGCCTCGGCCTCGGCCTCGGCGAGCTCGGCCTCGAGCGCCTCGGCGGAGATCTGCTGGGTGACGTTGACGACGAGCGCCTCGGGGTCGGTGATCAGCGTCGCACCCGCGGGCAGCTCGACGGCGCCGGCGAGGATCAGGGTGCCGGCCTCGAGTCCCTCGACCGAGACGGTGACCGACTCGGGGATGTTGGTGGCCTCGACCTCGACCTGCAGGCTGGAGTTGTCGAGGTTGACCAGGGTCTCGGGAGCGGCTTCGCCCTCGAGGTGCACGGGCACGTCGATGACGACCTTCTCGCCCTTGCGGACGATGACGAGGTCGATGTGCTCGATGACCGGCTTGATCGGGTCGCGCTGCACGTCCTTGGCCAGGGCCAGCTGCTCGTCACCGTCGAGGACGATCGTGAGGAGCGCGTTGGGGTTCTTGAGCGCCATCATGGCGTCGTGACCCACGAGGGTGATGTGCAGCGGGTCGGCGCCGTGGCCGTACATGACGGCAGGGATCTTGTTCTCGCGGCGGATCTGGCGGGCGGCGCCCTTGCCGAACTTGGTGCGGGCCTGGGCCTGCAGCTTGATGGTGTCGTTGGACACGAGGACTCCTGGGAATGGGGGGATCGGTCAGGGACGACGCCGATGGGGGCTGGGCGTCTGCGGTGGCCTCGACGCGGGACACGGCACGGACAGGCGCGCTGGTCCGCGGAAAGCCACGAGCCCGTGAGCCGTGCTTTCTCTGACCACCGCGTCGATCACGGACGTGCCTGGCCCGAAACTGGGTGGGCCGTGCTGCGTCCCTCGCCGAGGCAACCCGGGAAGTCTAGGCGACAGGGTGTGGAGCAGGGAAATCGGCGTCGTATGCCGGGTGCTCGCCATCCGCCGCCACGTCACCGTCCGTGGGAGTGTCACCGTCCGTTGTCGTGTCGGCGTCCACGGTGCGCTCACCGACGCGTACGGCGACGACGCCACCGAGGATGAGCAGCCCGCCGGCGAGCTGGATCCACCCGGGCAGCTCGTCGAGGAGCAGCCAGGCGATGAGCACCGCGAAGAGCACCTCGGAGAGGCCGATGAAGCTCGCGACGGTGGCGCCGACGAGGCGGGTGCCGATGACGCCGACGCCATAGGCGAGGGCTGCGGCCACGAGGGCGAGCTCGGCGACGGGCACCCACCACGCGGTGGCGACCCCGGCGATCTCGACGCTTCCGCGGGCGGTGCCGTAGTCGATGAGACCCGTTGCGCTTGCCGCGACCAGCACGACCGCACCGACCCCGAGCCCGAAGCCGGCGAGCGCCAGTGGCGGCAGCGACTCCTCGTGCTCATGCCCGGAGGTGACGTAGTAGGTGGCGAGACCGACGGCTGCGAGGAGCCCCCACACCACTCCGGCCCAGGAGATCTGCACACCGGAGAAGACGTCGAGGACGAGGACCAGTCCGGCCACGGAGAGCCCGACGCCGCCCAGCGTCAGGCGGGACGGTCGGTGGCCGTGGCGGGCCCACATCCAGCCGACGACGAAGACGATCCCGAGGTACTCAAGGAGCAGTGCCACGGCCACGGACAACGTCTCGACGGCGTTGAAGTAGGCGAACTGGCAGCCGGCGACGGCGACCGCCCCGAAGGCGAGGACCTGACCAGCGTTGCGGCGCAGGAGGCCCCACCGACCCCGCACGGCCCAGACCGCCACCGGCAATAGGACGAGCGCGGCAACCCCCACGCGCCAGGTCACGACACCGGCAGGAGTCCAGCCGGCGCTGAGCAGCGACTTCGCGAAGGCGCCCGAGGAGCCGAACGCCGCCGACGAGACGACGACGAGGATGAGCCCGAGCAGCACCGACCGCCCCGATCGGTTCTGGGTTCCGGCGTTCATGGCGCTCACCTCTGTCAGGAGTAAACTAGATCTACGACCCTTACAAGGAGCACGCTAGGGCCTCGCCCTGTCAGGAGTCAAGATGCTTTTTGCCCATGACACCGAGCTGGCGCTGCAGTACGCCGCGTCGCTCATCAACACCGCGCCCGGGCACGGCGACTCGATGGAGGAGGACCTCCCCACGGTGGAGTCGCTGGTGAGCCACATGGACGGCTGGCAGTGGAGCGGAGACCGCCCGCGGACCCGCGTCGCGCTCGAGGAGGTCCATGCCCTGCGCCCTCGGCTCCTCGATCTCTGGACCCGCGACGTCGAGAGTCTCGTGGCCGGCGTGAACGACCTCCTCGCCGAGCACCAGGCCCTCCCCCGCCTGGTCAGGCACGACGACCTGGACTGGCACATCCACGCGACCCGCGACGACGAGCCCATCGCCAAGCGCATGGCCGTCGAGGCCGCCATGGCGTTCATCGACCTGATCCGGTCCGGCGAGACCGAACGGCTCCGGGTGTGCGCGGCCGAGGACTGCGACGACGTGGTCATCGACCTCAGCAAGAACCGGAGCCGGCGCTACTGCGACGGGACGTGCGCCAACAGAGCCCACGTCGCGGCATACCGGGCTCGTCAGCAGTCCTGACCCCCGACTTCGTGCCCCTATGGGACACGAAGTGGAGGCCTTCGGCCGAAGATCCGCGTCCCAAAGGGGCACGAAGTCGATCTGTCAGGCCCGGCCGCCGAAGAGGCTCGTCACCGAGCCGTCCTCGAATACCTCCTTGATCGCGGCGCTGATGAGGGGCGCGATCGACAGCACGGTGAGGCCGTCGAACTCCAGCTCCGGCGCGATCGGCAGGGTGTTGGTGACGATGACCTCGCGGGCGGCGCAGTCACGCAGCCGCTGCGTCGCCGGCGCGGAGAGGATCGCGTGGGTCGCGGCGATGATGACGTCCTTGGCGCCGTCGGCCATGAGCGCGTCGGCAGCCTTGGTGATGGTGCCGCCGGTGTCGATCATGTCGTCGACGAGGACGCAGACACGGTCCTTGACGAGACCGACGACGCGGTTGGCGACGGCCTGGTTGGGCTGGTTGATGTCACGCGTCTTGTGGATGAAGGCCAGCGGCGCACCCCCGAGGCGCTTCGACCACTGCTCGGCGACCTTGATGCGGCCGGCGTCCGGCGAGACGACGGCGAGGTCCTCGTGGCCGTACTTCGCCGACACGTAGTCGGACAGCACCGGCTGCGCCATGAGGTGGTCGACCGGCCCGTCGAAGAAGCCCTGGATCTGGTCGGTGTGCAGGTCGACGGCGATGAGGCGGTCGGCGCCAGCCGTGTGGAAGAGGTCGGCCATGAGGCGGGCCGAGATCGGCTCGCGCCCGCGGTGCTTCTTGTCCTGGCGGGCGTAGCCGTAGAACGGCATGACCACGGTGATCCGCTTGGCGCTGGCCCGCTTGAGCGCGTCGATCATGATGAGGTGCTCCATGATCGCCTCGTTGAGCGGGGCGGCGTGGCTCTGGATGACGAACGCGTCGGAGCCGCGCACCGACTCCTCGTAGCGCACGTAGATCTCACCGTTGGCGAAGTTGTAGGCGCTCGTCGGGACGAGCTCGGTGCCGATGAGCGCGGCGATCTCCTGCGCGAGGCCGGGGTGCGAGCGCCCGCTGAAGATCATCAGCTGCTTCTTGGGCTTCTTGCGGATGTTGGCCGACTTCGGGCGGTCTTCCTTCATCGTCAGGCCTTCTGCTCGTCGTCATGTGCGTCGTCAGGCGCAGGGGTATGCCGGGTGCCTGCGTCCGTGGCTGCCTGGGCTGCCGCTGCGGTCGGGGTGCCGGCGCGGGCCCGGGCCACCCAGCCGTCCACGTTCTTCTGGCGCCCGCGGGCGACGGCGATCTGGCCGGGCTCGACGTCGCCGGTGAGGGCGCTGCCGGCCGCGACGTAGGCACCGTCGGCCACGTCGACGGGCGCGATGAGGACGGTGTCGGAGCCGACGAACGAGTGCTTGCCGATCGTCGTGTGGTGCTTGGAGACGCCGTCGTAGTTGGCGAAGATCGTGCCGGCGCCGATGTTGGCGCCGTCACCGATCGTGGCGTCGCCCGCGTAGGTGAGGTGCGGGACCTTGGCGCCGTCACCGATCCTGGCGTTCTTGGTCTCGACGAACCCGCCGATCTTGCCCTTGATGCCGAGCACGGTGCCGGGTCGGAGGTAGGAGTACGGACCGACGGTGGCCTGCGCGCCGATCTGCGCCAGGTTGGCCTCGGTGCGCTTGACCTCGGCGCCCTCGCCCACCTCGGTGTCGGTGAGCGTGGTGTCGGGACCGATCCGGGCGTCCGCACCGATGCTGGTCGCGCCGAGCAGCTGCGTGTTGGGCAGGATCGTCGCGTCACGGCCGATGGTGACGTCGGCGTCGATCCACGTCGTGGCTGGGTCGACGATCGTCACGCCCTCGCGCATCCATCTCTCGTTGTTGCGACGGTTGAGCTCGCGGCCCAGCGTGGCGAGCTGGACGCGGTCGTTGACGCCCTCGGTCTGCCAGAGGTCGTCGATGAGGTGGGCTCCGACCCGGTGGCCGCCGTCGCGGGCGATGGCAAGGACGTCGGTGAGGTACTTCTCGCCCTGGGAGTTGTCCGTGCCGACCTGCTCGAGCGCGGCCCGGAGGACGTCGGCGTCGAACGCCCAGATGCCCGAGTTGATCTCGGTGATCGCTCGCTGCTCGTCGGTCGCGTCCTTGTGCTCGACGATGCCGAGCACCGAGCCGTCCTCGGCGCGCAGGATCCGGCCGTACCCGCTGGGGTCCGGCACGCGCGCCGTGAGGACGGTGACCGCGCCGGCCGCGGTGGTGTGGGCGTCGAAGAGGGCGGCGATGGTCTCGGCCGTCAGCAGGGGGGTGTCGCCGGAGGTGATGAGGACGGTGCCACCCACACCCGCGGGGAGGGCGAGGAGACCGCACTCCGCGGCCCGGCCGGTCCCCTTGATCTCGTCCTGGTCGGCGATGACCGCGGCTTCGTCCAGCTCGGTGACGTGGGCGGCGACCCGGTCGCGGTCGTGGCGCACCACGACGACGACGCTCTCCGCGTTGCTTCCTCGGGCGGCGACGAGGGCGTGACCGAGGAGGGTGCGGCCCCCGATCCGGTGCAGCACCTTGGGGGTGGCCGACTTCATCCGGGTTCCCTCACCTGCGGCGAGGATGATGACAGCGGTGGGCCGAGCAGTGGTCACGAGTGGGGCTCCCGGGGTTCGTGGCGGCGTACCGCGCCACTCTACCGACGGGGAGCACGTATGCCGTCCGCGCCCACCGTCGCTGCGACCTCGCGCTTGACATCCGGGCTGCTGCGCCCGCAGGCCTCTTGCTGGCCGAGCGCAGTCGGCCGGAGTGCGCCATGCTTCTCGGCATCATTGAGACGAAGGAGTCCTCATGGTCGAGTGGCTGCTGTCACGCGACATCATCGGCGCTTGGACATGGGGTTCGACACGTCCGCCCGGGCATCGGCGGCTGTGCCCCAGGTGCGAGCACGTGGCAGTGGCTCCTCGACCACGAGCCCGGCGAATGGACGACCAAGCCGAAGTGGTGTTCACCCACCTGTGACGTCACCCCGTCGAGCAGGTGCGGTTCACCTCCACCGACGTGCGCGAGGTCCACACGGAGATGGTCGCGGTGCGGGCGACAGTGCTGTGTGGGTCGTCGGGGGCGGCGACCTCGGCATCCAGTTCCACGACGCCAGGAAGCTCGACGAGATCTGGGGGCAGTACGCCCCGGTGACGACGGGCGCGAGGCACACGTGCTGCCCCGCCGCGTCGAGCTCCGGCTCGAGGAGGCGGCCCGCAACCGCGACTTCGTCTGCGGCCGCTACTCCGTGAATCGCTAACTCACCCTTCGAGTCTTCCCAGGTGGCCGTCCTAACCCCGGCTCACGGACTCGGCAGAGTGCCTTGGGCTGCGAGGGCTCCGCTACTCGACTGACTCCCCATTGGGGAGGGTGCCAACATAGTGGTCGATCGCCTCGAGCAACGAACGCCACGACTCCAATGACGCCACTGGTCCGTCAATGTCGAGTCTCTCCAGCAATGTCCGGCGGTGAGTTGCGAACATCCTGTGCTGCTTTTTGAGCCGGCGCCCCGTGGCCTCGCTTGCGAGAATAAGGGCAGTCTTGAGCACGGTCTTAGGATCAGACTCGTTCTCGACGTGTTTCAACTTGGGGAGGCCGAGATCTGTTTTGCCGCTGGGGCGACCTACCACATTGCGGATCGCCGACTCGTCCAGAAGGAGCCACGCCTCCGTTGTCTGTATCGGCACGATGGGCACCACCCGCTCGACTCCCCAATGAGTGCTGGTCGAAGCATCTCGAATCTCCTGCAAACGCGGCGCGGGGTCGCGACCGTCGGCGTCGCGGTGCATGAAGACGACGTCAACGTGAGCCCCTTCTGCCTGAAGTAAAGCCAACTGTGATTCGACGGGCGGTTTATAGGGCCGGTACGTGCCGACCGCCTCTGAGCAGCCGGCGCGGACAAGAAGTGTCCCAAGGTGACCCACGAGGGCCTCGTCCGAGGTTCCCTCACGCAGGAGGACGAAGTTGACCGTTGTCACTTGCCGCCGTCCAGATTGATCGGCAGGACAAGCCGCGTGCCTGGCTGCTCCCATAGGTAGTCGGAAATGGCGGCCTTCGTGATCGTCGGGCCGTCGCCTTGGGCGGCGCGCCACGAACCTTCAAGCGCCGCGAGACGCACCGTCACGTGCGCCTCCCCAGCTACGTCGATCGTTGTGGGCAGCGCGAATAGCAGATCATCGCGCTCTTGGAACTGAACGAACGTCGTGGAGTGCGTGTTGACCAAGACTTGGCGCAGAGGGTTATCTGGGCCCGGCGTCTCTTCAGGATCAACGGCGAGGCCCCGCATGAGTTCAACCATCGCTTCAATTCGTCCTGGATGGATGCCGTTCTCAGGTTCCTCCATGCAGACGACGCCTGTGAACTCCGGGTCAGCATCCAGAATGCAGAGGGACAAGAACCGGAGCGTTCCATCCGAGAGCGATCGAGCAGGCAGCATTGGGCCATCACCAACTGTTGCGTTGAGAGTCAAAGTGTCTCTCGCGGAGTCGTAATCGACCGCTACTGATCTGACGTCGGTGAGGGCCGCCGAAGCTGCCGCGACGCGAGCAAAAACGTCCTGCCCATAGACCTCCCCAAGGCGAAACAGGGTGCTGGCCAAGTGAGCCCCGTTAGCGCCCATAGATCGCGGGTCCGCCGAGCTGTCTGGCGAGCGCATAGCGGAAGGCTCCAACCCCAAAAACCGCCAACTTTGCATCTCCCTGCGGACGGCAAGAATGGTCGGATCGTCTGTTGTGGTGGTTGTGCTAATAATTGTGCGAGGCGCATTATGGGCTGCTGACTTGCGTGGCTGTCCGCGACTTCCGCCGTCTTGATGGACATTTACAACGCTCGCCTCACTGCCCGAACCTTCGGTTGAGATGTAGGCAGGCACCCTTCGACCGCTTCTAACGACCGCGTCCCGAAATGTCCCTTTGCTATGGGGCCAGGGCAAATGACGCTTGGCGTCCCCTTGGGTAATGTGCCGCAGGTCCTCGGAAACCAAAGCGATCCGCCCCGTACGACCAAGAGAACCAACCGCCGGGGGCTCGTACCGCAGCACGAGGTCGTAGCGAACGAATGTCGCGCTAGGCTTTGCTTCCCGACCAAAGTCGTCAACTACCGGTGACGGGATGATCATCTCAGCAGCCAAGGTCAAGTTCCTCGCATGCCTTCCCCCACCCTCGTCCCAGAAAAGCGTCCTAGGATCACCGCCCCTCGTTCCCGCCTGCCTGACCTGCATTGCCGCATCCATGAAGGTGTGATCGGCGAGGAGTGAAAGGAACTGGAGGGCATCGAAAATATTGGACTTCCCGGACGCATTCACCCCCGCGATGCACGTATACGGGCCGAAGTCAGATGAGAAGCCCAACAGATTTTTAAAGCCATCAACCTCGAGTCGCGTCAGCACGTGGCCAACCTATCGGCCGCGGCTGCTCCACGGCAGCACAACACTGCCGTTCTACCGGAGACGCGCCGGTAGAACGCGGGCGCACGGCCTACGGCGACCGGTTGACCACCTCGCCGGGCGCTGCAAGGCAGCCCTCGGGTCACCAGGTATTTCGACATGTAAAGGGGCGTCAGAAACGCCTTCCACGAGAGAGCTCACCGTTCCGCTAGGGGACTTCAACGAGCATCGACATATGACTCGCGTAGCCACTACACTCCCAGGATCGGAGCCGGGACCGCGTGCAAGTCCGGGGCTGTCGTTTGTGTAGAGCCGAACCCATCGACCGCCACGCGACAACCGACGGATCGAAACTGGGAAGTTGGTCATTTTGCTGAGCTATGTAGCGCCGACCCCGGTGGACTAACCGGCCCATGACAGTGCTGCCTGCTCCCCGGGTAGGAGTCGAACCTACGTCGCTAGTCCTGATTCAAAGTCAGGCGGGCCCTGCCGGCAGACCAACCGGGGAACGATGCGCGGGGCGAGCCCACGGCATACGACGCACAGGTTAGTTGACCCGTGCGCGACCGCGTGCACGGTCCGGATCTGCGGGGAGCGGGCCTGGAGGGCACAATGGCGCGTGTGAGTCGAGACGAGGCTACGGTCAGGGCGCGAACTCCACGGGGGCGGATGACGGGTGCGCAGCGTCGTGAGCAGCTCGTGGGGATCGGTCGTCAGCTCTTCGCGAAGCGGGGGTACGAGGCGACGACCGTCGAGGAGATCGCCAGCGCGGCCGGGGTGTCCAAGCCGGTGGTCTATGAGCACTTCGGCGGCAAGGAGGGCCTGTATGCCGTGGTCGTCGACCGTGAGATCCAGCTTCTCCTCGGGGCGATCGCCGGTGCGCTGACCTCGGGGGGAGGCTCGCGGGCACTGCTCGAGCGGGCCGCGATGGCGCTGCTCGACTACATCGAGGGGTCGACCGACGGGTTCCGGATCCTCGTGCGGGACTCGCCTCCCGGGCAGCAGACCGGCAACTTCGCCTCGCTCATGTCCGACGTCGCCTCCCAGGTCGAGCACCTGCTGGCCGCGCAGTTCACCCATCGCGCCCTCGACCCCAAACAGGCGCCGATGTATGCCCAGATGCTCGTCGGCATGGTGGCGCTCACCGGGCAGTGGTGGCTCGAGAACCCCAAGGCCAAGAAGCGCGACGTCGCCGCGGCCCTGGTCAACCTCGCCTGGAACGGGCTCACCGGCCTCGAGGCGAAGCCCGTGATCACCACCGGCTGAGGCCGTGGGCCGACAGCCTGCCCAGCCCCCCAGACCCTCAAACGATGAAGTCGGCCTTGCGCGTCGCCACCTGCTGGAACTCGATGCGGTTGCCGACGGGGTCGTGGGTGTGGAAGCGCCGCACTCCCGGGATGGCGTTGTCCCAGCTCACCTCTCCCCCAGCGCCGGCGATGGCTGCCGCAAGGCTGTCGACATCGTCGGTCGCGAGGCACGGGTGTGCCTTGGCAGCCGGGGCGAAGCCGTCCTCGACGCCGCAGTGGAGCTGCTCCTCGCCCGCGGCGAACCACACTCCACCGCGTGCTGCGAGGAGCGGCGGCTTGTGCAGCTCGGCCATGCCGCAGACGACGCCGTAGAAGTGACGCAGCAGGTCCTCGCTGCCTGCGGGACAGGCGATCTGGACGTGGTGGATCCCGACGACGGACATCAGGCGCCGGCCTCGGTGGTGGTCTCCGGAGCGGCGTCGCCCTTGCGGGCCACCGCGAAGACGCGCCGGAACGGGAAGAGGACTCCGACCTCACCGCGCGGGTAGGCCTCACGCAGGGCTGCGGCATACGGCTCGATGAAGGCGTCCCGCTCCTCGCCCTCGGGAAGGATGTCGAGGACGGGTCGCAGGCCGGTGGCGCTCACCCAGTCGAGCACCGGGTCCTCCGACTCGCCCTCGGGGTCGAGGATGTGCGAGTAGACCGTCTCCCACGCGTCGACGGTGGCTCCGAGCCGGCTGAGGAAGGTGAGGTAGGTCTTAGGCTCGCCCACCGCCGGGAGGTCCAGCGCGGCGAGGAGCTCGTTGGCGCGGGCATGGGTGGCTGCGGTCTCGCGCATGAGGGCGTGACTGGGCGCGTCGAAGTTGTTGGGGACCTGGAGGGCCAGCCAGCCACCCGGAGCCAGGGCCTCGACCCAGGTCGGCAGGAGGTCGAGGTGGCCCGGCACCCACTGCAGGGTGGAGTTCGTGATGATGACGTCGGGGATCTGTCCGAGGGCGGCCGGGTCCCAGTGCCTGAGGTCGGCCTGGATCCACTCGACGCGGCTGTCGGTGTCGAGGGCACGGGCCGCCTCGAGCATGGTCTCCGAGTCATCGATGCCGACCACGCGCGCGCCCGGCCACAGCTCCGCGAGGGTGAGGGTCGCGGGGCCGTTGCCGCAGCCCAGGTCGACGACCAGCTCCGGGTCGTCGGCGCGCACCTGCGAGACGAGGTCGGCGAACGGACGACTCCGCTGCTCACCGAACCGTGAGTATGCCGCGGGGTCCCAGCTCGGCTGTGTGCGCATCGTGCTCCTCCTGCAGGTCATGGGCGATCCGTCGGCCAGTCCGGCTGTGTCTCACTCTCCCGCGAAGGTATCTTGATGTCAAGATACTTGACGCGAGTACAGTCGCCCCATGCCCGAGGATGATGTCGACCGTATCGTCTCAGCCTGGCGCCGCGAGCGTCCGGAGCTCGACGTCACCCCGCTCGAGATCCTCAGCCGGGTCTCTCGGCTCGCGCGCCGCCTCGACCTCGCGCGCGGCACGGCCTTCGCCGAGCACGGCCTCGACGGCTGGGAGTTCGACGTCCTGTCCGCGCTGCGACGGGCCGGTGCGCCCTACGAGCTCTCCCCCGGCCAGCTCATCGCCGAGACGCTCGTGACGAGCGGGACGATGACCAACCGGGTCGACCGGCTCCTGGGCCGTGGTTTCGTCGAACGCCAACCGGACCCTCGCGACCGCCGGGGCGTCATCGTCCGGCTGACGCCCGAGGGCATGCACACGGTCGACTCAGCTCTCGACGACCTGCTGGCCCGCGAACGCGACCTTCTCGCCGAGCTCCCCAAGAGTGAGCGGATGGCACTGGCCGGACACCTGCGTGTCCTCCTCACGCCCTTCGAGGCGAGCTGACGCACCTGCCGGCTCGGCCCGCGCCAGAGCTGCACGCCTTCCTCTCAGTTCGCTTGGTCGAGGCGGTCAGGCGAGGTGAGAGAAACCCACTTCAGGCGGGAAAGTTGATCAGGGTTCGAGAGTGTCGGCGGCTTCGAGCCACTCGAGCTCGAGGACCTCGCGCTCGTCGACGATGCTGCGCAGCTCCTGGTTGAGCTCGAGCACCTTGGCGTGGTCGCTCACGTGCTCGGTCATCGCTGCGTGGATCCGCTCCTCACGCGTCGCCAGCTTCGACAGCTGCTTCTCGACCCGGGACATGACCTTGCGCGCCTCGCGCTGCTCGGCCGGGCTGGCCGACGAGACAGGCTGTGCCGCAGCATTCTCGGACTCACGCACAGCGGCGGGCGACGCACCCGCGGCAGGCGGCATCGCGGCATACGTCGGGGTGACCGTGGCCCGCAGCTTGAGGTACTCCTCGACCCCACCCGGCAGCTGGCGCACGTGCCCGTCACCGAGGAGGGCGACCTGCTGGTCCGCGACGCGCTCGAGGAGGTAGCGGTCGTGCGACACGACGAGGAGCGTTCCGGCCCACCCGTCGAGGACGTCCTCGAGGGCGGTGAGCGTCTCGATGTCGAGGTCGTTGGTCGGCTCGTCGAGGAGGAGGACGTTGGGCTCGTCCATGAGGATCCGCAGCACCTGGAGGCGGCGCCGCTCACCACCGGACAGGTCACCGACGCGCGTCTGCTGGCGCGGCCCGGGGAAGCCCAAGCGCTTGGCCAGCGATGACGCGGTGACCTCCTTGCCGCCGAGGACGGTGACCTTGCGGACCTCCTCGACCGCGTCGATGACGCGGCTGTTGCTGAGCCGGTCGAGCTCACGGACGTCCTGGGTCAGGTGCCCGATGCGGACGGTGATGCCCTCCTTGCGCTTGCCGGCCGTGAGCGGGATCTCGCCCGCAATGGCGCGCAGCAGGGTGGACTTGCCCGAGCCGTTGACCCCGACGATGCCGATGCGCGCGCCAGGAGCGAGGTGCCAGGTGATGCGCTCGAGCAGGGTGCGGTCGCCAACGGAGACCGAGGCGTCGAGGAGGTCGACGACGTCCTTGCCGAGCCGGCTCGTCGCGAAGGCCATGAGCTCGACGTCGTTGCGCGGCGCCGGTTCGTCCTCGATGAGGGCGTTGGCGGCGTCGATGCGGAACTTGGGCTTCGACGTGCGTGCGGGCGGCCCGCGCCGTAGCCAGGCGAGCTCCTTGCGGAGCAGGTTGTTGCGGCGCTCGGCGGTGACCTTGGCCATCCGCTCACGCTCGGCCTTGGCCAGCACGTATGCCGCGTAGCCCCCGTCGAAGCCGTTCACCTGCCCCTCGACGACCTCCCAGGTGCGGGTGGCGACGGCGTCGAGGAACCACCGGTCGTGGGTGATGGCGACGAGCGCGTTGTCGGGCCGGGAGCGGTAGTTCACGAGGTGGTCGGCCAGCCACGCGACTCCCTCGACGTCGAGGTGGTTCGTCGGCTCGTCGAGCAGCAGGACGTCTGGGTCGTCGACGAGGAGCGAGGCCAGCGCCAGACGACGACGCTCGCCACCGGACTTGCCCGCCACCGTCGACTCCAGCCCGCCGAGCGCGGGTGCGTCGAGCCCGCCGAGCAGCCCGGTGAGGACGTCGCGGATGCGGGAGTCACCGGCCCAGACGTACTCCTCAAGGTCGCCGAGGACGACCTCCCGAACGGTCGCCCCAGGGTCGAGCGTGTCGTCCTGGGTCAGGACGCCGACGGTGCCACCGCCGAGACGGGCCACGCGGCCGCTGTCCACGGCGAGCTCACCGGCGATGACGCGCAGGAGCGTGGTCTTGCCGCCACCGTTGCGTCCGACGATGCCGATGCGGTCACCACCGGAGACTCCCAGCGAGACGCCGTCGAGCACCTGAGCGGTGCCGAGCGCGAGGGCAGCGCGCTCGACCGAGATGATGACTGCCACTAGTCGACCCGGGCCGGGATGACGTGGGCCCCGTGCACGGGCCCGATGGCCTTGCGCACCTCGCGGGCCGCGCCGGTGGCGGTGAGGGCCACGGTGAGGTCGATGGCCGACTCGACGTCCTCGACGAGGAAGGCAACGGTGGGACCCGACCCGGAGACGACGCCGCCGAGGGCCCCGAACTCCATGCCGCTCGCGAGCAGCTCGCCCAGCTCCGGGCGCAGCGAGATCGCGGCCTCCTGGAGGTCGTTGGTGAGCTGGGGCGCCAGGATGTGCGGGTCGCCCGAGCGCAGGGCGACCATGAGCTCCGAGTTGGGTTCTGGCTGCACCGTCTTCGCCTTGGCACGCTCGCGCAGCCGGTCGCACTCCGCATACACGTCCGGTGTCGGCAGACCGATGTCGCTGATCGCGAAGACCCAGTGATAGCTGCCTCGCGCGAGAACCGGCGCCAGGCGCTCGCCCCGACCACTCCCCACGGCGGTGCCACCCCGGATGAGGAACGGCACGTCGGAACCCAGCTCGGCGGCATACTCCTCGAGCTCCTCCGTCGACAGGGCGAGGCCCCACAGGCGGTCGCACGCCACGAGGGTGGCAGCCGCGTCCGCCGAACCGCCGGCCATGCCACCCGCGACGGGGATCGACTTGGCGATCGAGATCTGCACCGGGGTGTCCACACCGATCTCGTCGGCGAGGAGACGGGCGGCACGCATCGCGAGGTTCGTCGAGTCGGTGGGCACCGCGTCGGCGTAGGGGCCGGTCACGCTGCAGGTCCAGTCGTCGTCGAGGGAGACCGTGACGTCGTCATGCAGGTTGACCGCCTGGTACACCGTCGACAGCGTGTGGAAGCCATCCTCTCGAGGCGGTCCGACCAGCAGCTCGAGGTTGACCTTGGCGGGGACACGCACCGTGACGGGTGAGGGGTCCGAGTGGGCCGAGGTCATGTCGCCACCCTAGTCATGACGTGGTGACCCACTGACATCCACGCTGTCAGCGAACACGCTCGCGCCGGGGCGCCCGCCCGGGTTCCACTGTGGGCATGCGACTTCTCCTGCTCGGTGGGACGGCCATGCTCGGACGTGCGGTGGCGGAGCAGGCTGTCGCCGACGGTCATGAGGTGACCTGTCTCGCGCGCGGCGTCACCGGCGCCGTGCCCGACGGCGTCCAGTGGGTGCAGGGCGACCGTGACCTCGCCGACGGGCTCGCCGTGGTCAGCGGGGTCAGCGCGGCAGGCCGCCGCTGGGATGCGGTCGTCGACGTCTCGCGCCAGCCCGGGCAGGTGCGCCGCGCGGTCGCCGCCCTCGAACCGGTCGCCGACCACTTCGTCTTCGTCTCGACAGGCAACGTGTATGCCGACCACTCCGGTCTCGCGACCGACGAGTCCGTCCCGCTGTTGTCACCCCTTAATGGCGACGTCATGGCCGACATGAGCGTCTATGGCGAGGCCAAGGTGGCGTGCGAGGCCGCCGTGCTCGACGGCTTCGGTGCCGATCGGACGCTCATCGCCCGAGCCGGTCTCATCGGCGGACCGGGCGACGCCTCGGGCCGGTCGGGCTGGTATCCGTGGCGCTTCGCCCACCCGGCGGGGGCCGGCGGGGCGGTGCTGACTCCCGACGACCCGGACCTGCCCATGTCGATCATCGACGTGCGCGACCTGGCTGCTTGGCTCGTTCGCTGCGCCGACGCCGGGACGTCGGGGGTGTTCGATGCCTTCGGCGAGCCGGACACGCTGGGCGGGCTGCTGTCGGCCGCCCGTGAGGTCGCCGGTCACGACGGGCCCGTGGTCCCGGCCTCGGCCGAGTGGCTCGCGGAGCACGGCGTGCAGGAATGGATGGGCGAGGACAGCCTGCCGCTGTGGGTGTCGGACCCGGACTGGCGGGGCTTCGGCTCGCACACCGGAGCCGCGGCTCGAGCAGCCGGGCTCACGAACCGACCGGTGAGCGAGACGCTGCGGGACGCGGCGGCATACGAGGAAGTCCGTGACGTGCGCGAGCCGCGACGGTGCGGACTTCGCGACGAGACCGAACGGCGGCTACTCGGACTGCTCGGGCACTGAGGCCGCCGCTAACGCCTCTGGCTCCGTAAGGGGTTCGCGAACCTCCGCGTCGCTCGTGAACCGGATCGATCCGGCTCGCGAGCGAGGTCACGGTTCGCGAACCGCTTCGTGTCGCGCGTCAGTCGTCGGCACGGGTGCGGTGGGCCGACGCGATCGCGGCGAACTGGTGGACGTCGAGCTGCTCCCCGCGCGTGCGCGGGTCGATGTCCGCCGCGACGAGAGCGGCCTCGGCGGCCTGCGGTGAGCCGGCCCACCCCGCGAGAGCGGCTCGAAGTGTCTTGCGCCGCTGCGCGAAGGCGGCGTCGACACAGGCGAACACCTCTTCGCGGGTCGCGTCGGTCGGCGGTGGGTCGCGGCGGACGAGCTTGACGAGGCCGGAGTCCACGTTGGGAACCGGCCAGAACACCGACCGGCTGACGTTCCCGGCCAGGGCCACGTCGGCATACCAGGCAGCCTTGACGCTCGGCACGCCGTAGATCTTGGATCCAGGCCTGGCCGCGAGCCGCTCGGCGACCTCCAGTTGCACCATGACGAGGATGCGCTCGAGCGTGGGGAAGCGCTCCAGGAAGTTGAGGACGACCGGCACCGAGATGTTGTAGGGCAGGTTGGCGACGAGCGCGGTCGGCGCATCACCGGGCAGCTCCTCCACCCGGAGGGCGTCGGCGTGCACGACGGTGAGCCGGTCCGCGACACCCGGAGCCACGGTCTGGACCGTCCCCTGGAGCGCGCCGGCCAAGGTCGGGTCGACCTCGACCACGGTCACGTGACGGGCCACCGGCAGCAGGGCCAGGGTCAGCGAGCCCAGACCCGGGCCGATCTCGACCACGACGTCGTCGGGGCCGACACCAGCCACCCGCACGATGCGCTGCACGGTGTTGGCGTCGATGACGAAGTTCTGCCCCCAGGACTTCGTGGGGCGGATGTCGAAGCGGGCCGCGAGCTCGCGGATCTGGGCGGCTCCGAGAAGCCCTGACGACGACATGGCCGCCACCTTATGCGTTCCCCACCAAGACGACTTTGTGCCCCGTTGGGACACGGTGCGCAGGCCATGGGCCGACACCGTGTGTCCCGACGGGGCACAAACTCGCAGACAGGGTCAGGCGGCGTGGCCGCAACCCCAGGGCTGGAGGCCGCGGTCCGCGTAGACACGGTTGGCGACGGTGATCTGCTCCGCCCGCGACGCGAGGTCGGCGCGTGAGGCGAAGTCGCCACCACCGGCACCGAGCCAGGTGCGGATGTCGAACTGCAGACCGCCGTAGTAGCCGTTGCCGGTGTTGATCGACCAGTTGCCACTGGACTCACACTCGGCGATGCGGTCCCACATGGCGGCGTTGCTGAGGTTGATGCCAGCGCCGGAGGTGTTGCCGGGGGACGGAGCCGGGGCGGGGGCGGGGGCCGAGCGGGTCTGCGGCTCGCGGTCCGGGGTGCTGGACGGGGCCGAGGGCTTGGGGGCCACGGGCTCGGGCTTGGCCTTGGTGCCGACCGCGATGACCTCGGTCACGGGAGCGCTGGTGACCTTGCGGCCGAGGATCCGGTCGCCGACGGGCCTGCCGTCGACGAGGGTCCGGAGCACGTCGAACGACCGGCGGCCGTCCTTGCCGTCGGTGACGACCTTGCGGGTGCCCTCGAGGAGCGAGGCGTCCTTCTTGGTCGTCGTCGTGTGGTCGATCTCCTGCGTGGTCGTCAGGCGCTGCTGCGAGACGCGCTGCACGGTCAGGGCCAGGCCGTTGCGGAGCGGTGTCGTGGGAGCCGGCGAGACGCGGTCGTCCTTGTCGTACTTCACACCGAGCTCGCGCAGGGCGTCGGCGACGGTCGCGGACGTCGAGGTGTGCGTCAGCTTCTTCTTGTCGACGCTCACGGTCACGGCCTTGGGGGTGACCAGCGTCAGGGCGAGACCTTGGCGGCCGAGCGCCTGTGAGCGCGAGGCGGAGAGCTTGGCGTCGCTGCCGGCGCGGATGTCGAGATCGCGGAGCGCGGCGTCGACGGTGGTGGCCGTCGTCCAGTACTCCTTCTTGACACCGTCGATGGTCACGACGAGCTTGCGCCCATAACGCACCGAGATGGTGTCACCGTCCTCCAGCGGCGAACCGGCGGAGGGGACGACCTGGTCGTGCTCGCCGACCTTGATGCCCTTCTTGGCGAGGGCATCGCCCACGGTCGAGCCGAAGACGTGCAGCGACGAGGTCTGGCCGTCGACGGACACGGCGACAGCCTTGTCGAGGTGGGCGACGCCGAAGGATCCGGCGGCGACCGTGAGTGCCGCAGCACCTTGGGCAGCGAGACGCAGGGGACGAGAAATCAAGAGGGCTCCGATGATCGAACTCTCCGGATACCAGGACGAGCGACAGTCCCTCAGGGAGGACTGCGGGGCCCCCAGGGGAGGAGTCCCGACAACAGGAGAGCGAGGTCCACAGGCGTCACCGCCAGCGTCCTCGCCCCTGCTTTCGCCCGGAGCCCAGCTCCGGCCAACTCATCCACCATGACCAGAAATCGGGCAAAGGTCAAATTTCGGTAACGGCGAGATAGCCCGCAGGTGTCACTGCTGAGGCGGCTGTGACACCTGAGGTCTCACCACGGTCCGTAGACGCGCTCCGAGTTCACCGACAGGGCCGCACAGAGCGTCGGCACGGCCACGCCCAGGGTCGCCGCCATCGCCCGCACCGTCAGCGGCACGAGGTGGGGGGCGTTGACCGCGCCGCGCCAGGGATGCGGAGTGAGGTAGGGCGCATCGGTCTCGACGAGCAGCCGATCCAGCGGAACCACCGAGAGCGCGTCGCGCAGTCCGTGGGCGTTCTTGAAGGTCACGGTGCCTGCGAAGGACAGGTGGTAGCCCCGCTCGACGCACTCCTGCGCCATGGTGAGGTCGCCCGAGAAGCAGTGCAGCACAGTCGATTCCGGCGCACCCTCCTCCTCGAGGATGCGCAGCACGTCGTCATGGGCGTCACGGTCGTGGATCTGCAGCGCCTTGCCCAGTCGCTTGGCCAGGTCGATGTGCCAGCGGAAGCTGTCGTGCTGCACGTCCCGGCCCTCGGGCCCGGTCCGGAAGTAGTCGAGCCCGGTCTCGCCGATGACCCTCACCCTGGGGTGCTGGGCCAGCTCCTCGATCTCGGCGTATGCCGCGTCGAGGCTTCGGCTCGCCGCCAGACCCGGCACCTCGTTGGGGTGCAGGGCCACCCCACCGAGCATCGCGGCATACGTGTCGAGCATCTCGATCGTGGCGCGAGCCCCCGGGAGGTCACAGCCGATCTGGACGACCCGGTCGACACCGACCGCCCTCGCCCTGGCGAGAAGGTCGGCGATGTCGACCGGCACACCCTCGCGCTCGATGTCGAGGTGGGCGTGGTTGTCGACGACGGCGATGGGCAGTGGGTCGGGCAGGTCCGGGACCCCCCTCGTCGAGGTGGCCGCAGTGGTCACGGCTGCTCGAGCCTCGCGAGCTCCTCCTCGACGACTGCCTCGTCGAGCTTGACGAACACCCCGGTCGGCTTGGAGATCGGCGCCCCGACCGCCACCGGGCGCGACTCCCAGCTGGGGGTCGCGCTGTAGTCCCCGGTGATGATCGGGTAGGTCCGGTCCTTGTCGCCGTCGTCGAGCCCGTGGACGTCCTCGACGACCGGCATCGGGACGAACTCGCCCTGGCCTCCGATGAACGCGTGCACCCGGTTGGCGGCGTGCGGCAGGAACGGCGCCAGGATGGTGTTGAGGTCGCTGACGCACTGGATGAGCGTGTGCAGGACCGTGGCGAGGCGCTCACGCTGGTGCTCGCCCTTGAGCTTGAACGGCTCGGTGTCCGTGACGTATTTGTTGACGTCGCCGACCGCCCGCATCGCCTCGCCCACCGCGGCCTTGATGCGCTGCCTGGCGAGCAGGTCACCGACCGTGTCGAACGCCCGAAGCGTGGCGTCGCGCACGGCCTCGTCGACGGGCTCGAGCTCGCCCGGCGCCGGGATCTCGCCGAAGCTCTTGGCGATCATCGCGCCGGTGCGGTTGACGAGGTTGCCCCAGCCGGCGACGAGCTCGGAGTTGTTGCGCTGCACGAACTCGGCCCAGGTGAAGTTGCTGTCCTGGTTCTCCGGGCCGGCCGCGCAGATGAAGTAGCGGATCGGGTCGGGGCCGTAGCGGTCGAGGACGTCGCGCAGGTGGATCACGTGGCCGCGGCTGGAGCTGAACTGCTTGCCCTCCATCGTGAGGTACTCGCTGCTCACGACCTCGGTGGGGAGGTTGAGCTCGCCGTACTTCCCCGGCTGACCGCTCTTAGCGCCGCGACCGGCATACGCCAGGAGCTCGGCCGGCCAGATCTGGGCGTGGAAGGTGATGTTGTCCTTGCCCATGAAGTAGTAGGAGAGCGCCTCGGGGTCGTTCCACCACTCGCGCCAGCGGTCGGGCTCACCGAGCCGACGGGCCCACTCGATGGACGCCGACAGGTAGCCGATGACGGCGTCGAACCAGACGTAGAGGCGCTTGGTGGGCAGCTCGCGCCAACCGTCGATCGGCACCGGGATGCCCCAGTCGAGGTCGCGGGTCATCGCGCGGGGGCGCAGCTCCTCGACGATGTTGAGGCTGAACTTGATGACGTTGGGACGCCACGTCCCCGTCGCCTCGCGGCCGCGGAGGTAGCCCTCGAGGGCCTCGGCGAGCGCCGGCAGGTCGAGGAAGAAGTGCTGGGTCTCGACGAACTTCGGGGTCTCGCCGTTGATCCGGCTCCTCGGGTCGATGAGGTCGGTGGGCTCGAGCTGGTTGCCGCAGTTGTCGCACTGGTCGCCGCGCGCCTCGCCGTAGCCGCACACCGGGCAGGTGCCCTCGATGTAACGGTCCGGAAGCGTGCGTCCCGTGCTCGGGCTGATGGCACCCAGCTGGGTCTGCTCGACCATGTAGCCGTTGGCGTGGACCTGCGTGAACAGCTCCTGCACCACTGCGTAGTGGTTGGCCGTCGTCGTGCGCGTGTAGAGGTCGTAGGAGCAGCCGAGGTCGGCGAGCTCGCGGGCGATGACCTCGTGGTTGCGGTCGACGAACTCCTGCGGGGTGACGCCCTCCTTCTCGGCCTGCACGAGGATCGGAGTGCCGTGCTCGTCGCTGCCACTGACGACGAGGACGTCGTGGCCGGCCATCCGCGAGTACCTGCTGAACACGTCCGGAGGGACGCCGATCCCGGCCACGTGGCCGAGATGGCGGGGACCGTTGGCGTACGGCCAGGCGACAGCAGACAGGATTTTGCTCACTCGTGAATCCTAGGCCGCGCACGCAACCGTATTCGCCGCCGTCCGGGCGCCCCTGCCCGTCGAGACGACACGCGCGTATGCCGTCCGCTCAGCCCTGTGACTCGGCTGCGGCGAGCTCGGCCTTCCAGTCGCGAAAGCCCTCCTCGGTGCGGCCCAGCCGCCAGTAGCCCGAGATCGACAGCTGCTCGCGGTCGAGGCCGCGCTCTCGCAACAGGTAGGGGCGGATGCCGTGCATGACAGCGTTGCCCTCGCCGTGGACGAAGGCATGGACGCGACCGTGGGGCCAGTCGAGTGCGCGCACCGCCTCGACGAGGTCAGCGCCGCTCTCGCGGTGGACGAAGGTCAGCTCGGCACCGGACGGCCGTGCCAGCTCCAGCTCGGCTTCCGGCCCGTCGACGAGCAGGATCACGCGCGCCACGGCATCGGGAGCGAGGTCCGCGAGCGCGGCAGTGATCGCGGGGAGGGCCGACTCGTCACCGGCCATCAGGTGCCAGTCGGCGTCGGCGTCGGGACGGTATCCGCCGCCAGGGCCATTGGCGAGAAGCGTGTCGCCCGGCTGCGCGGCCGCAGCCCAAGGCCCGGCCACACCCTCGTCACCGTGGACCACGAAGTCGATCGCCAGCGTGCCGGCGTCGACGTCGGGGAAGAGCGCCGTGTAGGTCCGCACGACCGGGAGGTCCTCCGGGGGCATGGTCCCGCGCAGGGCCTGCAGGTCGAGCGGTTCCGGGTAGTCGACCCCGGCCTTGGGGAAGACGAGCTTCACGTAGCGGTCGGTCGAGTCGTTCCCCACGAACGCCGACAGGTCGTCGCTGCGGAACCACACCCGGGTGAGGCGTGGGGTCAGCTGTTCGGTGCTGGTGACGGTGAGGTGGGTGGGCACACGATCTCCTGGAAGGTTGGGCTCGGCCACCCCAACTCTGCGCCATTAATCGCTGGCTCGGCCCGCCGGGCACCTGTCAGGCTTCCCAACGGCCCGCCGCCAGCTCGGCGACGCGGGTGACACCCCACCAGCACGACGCCACCAGGAGGTGCGCGATGAAGCAGATCACTCCCCGGCTCATGAACTGGGCCTCAGTCCTCGAACCTTCCACCCAGGAGCAGGCGGAGCGCACCTCCACGCTGCCCTTCGTCTTCCCGCACGTGGCGCTGATGCCGGACGCCCACCTCGGGCTGGGCGCGACGGTCGGCTCGGTCATCCCGACCGAGCGGGCCATCATTCCGGCCGCCGTCGGGGTGGACATCGGCTGCGGCATGATCGCCGTCCTCACCCAGTTCACCAAGGACGACCTGGGCGACCGGTCGCTCGCTCCCCTGCGGGAGTCGATCGAGCGGGCCATCCCCCTGTCGGCTGGCGCTGCCAACAAGAAGGTCGTGGCGACGGCGCAGCCTCGGGTTGCCGAGCTTGAAGCCATGGCTGTGGAGGCCGACTTCAATCCGGACCAGCGGGCCGGCCGGTGGCGCGAGCAGCTGGGAACGCTGGGCAGCGGAAATCATTTCTGCGAGGTGAGCCTCGACGAGCAGGACCGGGTCTGGGCGTTCCTTCACTCCGGTTCGCGGGGCGTCGGCAACAAGATCGCGCAGCGCCACATCGCGATCGCCCGGCAGCTCATGGACCGCTACTGGATCACGCTGCAGGACAAGGATCTCGCCTACCTCGTCGAGGGCACGGACGAGTTCTGGGCCTACATCCGGGAGCTGCGGTGGGCTCAGCACTACGCCCTGCTCAACCGGGAGGAGATGATGGACCGGGTCCTGCGGCAGCTCGGCGAGTTCGTCGGCACTGCGGTGGACGAGCAGGAGCGGGTCAACTGCCACCACAACTTCACCCAGCAGGAGAGGCACTGGGGCAAGCAGCTGTGGGTGTCTCGGAAGGGCGCCATCGAGGCGAAGGAGGGCCAGCTCGGCCTCATCCCCGGCTCGATGGGCACGCGCTCCTACGTCGTCGAAGGGCTCGGCAACGCGATGTCGCTCAACTCCGCGCCGCACGGTGCCGGCCGGTTGTTCTCACGGAGCAGGGCCCGCAAGACGTTCACCCGGGACGAGCTGCGGGAGGCGATGGTCGGGATCGAGTACAAGGACTCCGACGCCTTCATCGACGAGATCCCGGGTGCCTACAAGGACATCGACCAGGTCATGGCCGACGCCGCTGACCTCGTGACCGTCCGGCACACGCTGCGGCAGGTCGTCAACGTCAAGGGCGACTGACCCAGGCCCAGAGACGCGTATGCCGTGTGGTCCCGACAACGGGACCACACGGCATACGCGATTGTGCTGTGCAACAGGGGAACTCAGCCGCGCAGGATCTCCTCGAGGACCTGGGGGTAGTTCGTGATGATGCCGTCGACGCCCCAACGGATGGCGCGCTGCATGTCCTGGCCGCCGTTGACCGTCCACACGTGGGTCTCGAGACCGAGCTGTTGGATGCGGGCGACGTCGGACTCCTGGGTGACGGCAAGGGCCGGGTTGACCTGGTCGGCCCACTGCGCGGCGAGGGTGAGGTCGACCTCGGTCGGGCGCGTGCCGAAGAGCAGACCCACGGGCACGTCGGGCGCGAGGTCGGCATACGAGCGCAGCCACACGTGGTTGAACGACTGCATCGTGACGCGACCGGCCTTGACCGCCCGCTGGAACTCGCCCATCGAGCGCAGCTCCTTGTCGATGTCCCGCTCGATGCCGGGGTAGCGCTCGGGCAAGCTTGGCCTCCATGAGCATGCTGGCGCGCTGGCCGACGGCGGCGACCCACTCGCGCAGGGTCGGGATGCGCTCCCCCGTGAACTTCGGGGCGAACCACGAACCGGCGTCGAGGCGCTTGACCTCGGCGAGCGTGAACGTGCCCACGTCGTAGGACAGGCGGCCCGGGAAGACCTCCTCGACGTCCGTCGTCCGGGCCAGGCTCGCATCGTGCAGGATGACGAGCTTGCCGTCCTTGGTGCGCTGGATGTCGTTCTCGATGACGTCCGCGCCCTGGGCGAGTCCGAGGCGGATGGCGGCGATCGTGTTCTCGGGCGCCGCGCCGGACGATCCCCGGTGCGCGATGTTGGCGACGTCGGGGCGGGGCTTGCCTCCCCTGCTGGTGCCACGGTGGCCACGAGGCCGAGCGCGACGAAGGTGGCGGCGATGGCGCGCAGGCTGAGGGCAAGACGGGCGACGTGGGCCAGTCGGGACATGGGTACGTGCTCCTCACAGACAGATCTCGGTATGCCGTGTGCTCACGACCCCCTGACCCTCGCCTTCGCGGGTGACCCGCGCGTGAAGCGAATGTGGCCGCCCGGCATCGAGTAGACATGTCCTGGACGGCGGGTCGCCGTCGGGGACGTCACTCAGGAGGTAGGCACGTGATCGCCGCACTGACCGGCATGGGGTTGTCCGCCGCCGCGGGCCTCAACGCCTACATCCCGTTCATGATCGTCGCCCTCATCGCCAGGTTCACCGACGTCATCACGCTGCCCTCGAGCTTCTCGTGGATCGAGTCACCGTGGGCGATCGGCGTCGGCGCCTTGCTGCTCCTCACCGAGCTCGTCCTCGACAAGATCCCCGCCATCGACACGGTCAACGACGCGATCCAGACGTTCATCCGGCCGAGCATGGGCGGGCTCATCTTCGCGGCGACGACCGCGGCCGAGGACATCGACCGGTCGACCTGGATGGGTGACAACCCCTGGGTCGGCGTCGTCCTCGGCATCGTCGTGTCCGGCCTCGTCCACTCCGGCAAAATGGCTGCCCGCCCGGCCATCAACGCTGGCACGCTCGGCGCCGGCGCACCGCTAGTGTCCACGGCAGAGGACGGTGCCTCGCTGGGGCTGTCGCTCGTCGCGATCTTCATCCCGATCCTCGTGATCTTCGCCCTCATCGGCCTCGCGTGGCTCCTCATCTGGATGTGGCTCAGGGTCCGCAGGTGGAGGAAGCGGCGACTCGAACGCGGCGGCGCGCACCCGGCATACCCACGCGTCTGAACCCATCGGCGCGTGACAGGCGCGCCATCAGGGGAGGTCAGCGGTCGGCGTGCAACCCACGCACGAGCATGGGCACCGCAGCCCTGACGAAGTCCTCGCGCTTGTCCGCCGGCATCCGCGTGGCCGAGCCGAGCACGCCCTCGAGCGCCGCGACGGCGACCGACGCCCGGATGCCGGAGTCGGTGCTGCCACCGGCCTCGGAGATGCCGGCCACCAGCGTGTCGAGGCCGGCGCGCCAGCTCTGGAAGACCTTCATGAGCTCCGGGCGCCGCACGGCTTCGAGGGAGAGCTC
Organism: Knoellia sp. AC549; assembly: GCF_979258975.1. Lineage (NCBI taxonomy): Bacteria > Bacillati > Actinomycetota > Actinomycetes > Micrococcales > Intrasporangiaceae > Knoellia > Knoellia sp. AC549. The sequence goes on along the minus strand of NZ_OZ409890.1, from coordinate 2,476,233 downwards.
CCCTGCGTCCGCACGACCTGGGGGCGATCGAGCCAACGCAGGAGCAGGTCCGTGGCCTCGTGGGCCAGGGCGTCGGTGTCGTCGGCATGGGTCGAGGCGAGCGTCGCCATCTCGTCGACGTCGCGCGACATGCTCGCGGCGACATGTTCGGCCAGACCGATGAGCAGCGCCTCGCGAGAGCGGTAGTAGGCCGAGCAGGTGCCCTCGGGCAGGCCCGCCCGAGCATCGACCGAGCGGTGGGTGAGGCCGCGCAGCCCCAGGTCGGCCACGACCTCGGTGGCCGCCGCGAGCAGCTCGGCGCGTCGCCCCGATGCGGCAGGAGTCTCACGTGGGGTCATCGCGCCATTGTGCCGGTCAGCCCCTGTCGCCGCGGGGTCGCTCAGCGGGTTTGGCGTTGCCGTTCTACAGCTGTAGAGTTACTACAGACGTAGAAGAAAGGAGCCCACCATGGGCCTGCTCACCGGTCTCTCGACCATCACCACGTTCCTCGTCGCCATCATCGCCATTGCTGGAGCACTGGTCGTCGGTCTCACCGCGTTCGTCGCCGTTCCCGCACTCCTGGAGTCGCGCACCCTGCGCCGCAGCCGCCAGCTCAGCATCCCGGCGTTCTACTTCGGCACCGCCGCCTCGCACTGACCCACCTCGCGCGGCCCCCCAGCGAGGCGCCATAGGCTGCGCCCCATGCGCCGCCAACACCTCGTCGAGACGTGGCTGGTGCTGGGTGTCTCGCTCGGGGCGTCGGCCATCTGGAGCGTGCTGTCGCTTCTCCGCAAGCTCACGGCCGAGGTCTCGCTGAGCAAGCAGACGACCGCCATGAACTCGTCGGTGACGCCCGACCGGCCATGGCTCGACCTGACCTACCAGCTCGTCGGGATCGCCCTGGCGCTCGTGCCCGTCGTCCTGGCCCTGCACCTGCTGTCTCGCGATGACGCACGCGCCCGCTTCACCATCGGCTGGGACTGGACGCAGCCGGCGCGCGACCTCGTGCGGGGACTCGGGCTCGCGGCCCTCGTCGGGATCCCCGGACTTGGCCTGTATGCCGTCGCGCGGGCTCTCGACCTCAACACCACCATCGCTGCCGCGAACCTCACCGACGTGTGGTGGGCGGTGCCGGTGCTGGTCCTGGCCGCCGCTCAGAACGCCATCCTCGAAGAGGTGGTGATGATCGGCTACCTCTTCACGCGCTGGTCGCAGGCGGGCTGGTCGACGTCGCGAATCATCCTGTCGTCGGCTCTGATCCGCGGCTCCTACCACCTGTACCAGGGCTTCGGAGGGTTCGTCGGCAACGCCGTCATGGGGCTGCTCTTCGGCTGGCTCTACACCAGGACCAAGCGCGTCGGACCGCTCGTCGTCGCACACACGGTGCTGGATGTGGTGGCCTTCGTCGGCTACGCCCTGCTCAAGGACCACCTCAGCTGGCTCTGACGCGGTAGCGGTTCACCAGTCGGGGGATCTGTGACGAGTCGGGGCGTCTGACTACCCCGACTCGTCACGCAACCCCCGACTGGTCCCCGAGGTTGAACCAGGTCGAGCGCCGTTCGGGCCGAACACCCTTCTCGGCCAGGATGGCCAGCAGCTGCTGCGGCCTCAGGAGGTGGCTCCACACCCAGCGTGCCACCTGCGTCTGGCGCCGCAGCCGGTCTTCACGCCTCTTCTCGGCCCACAGCACCCGGCCCGCCTCCTCGAGACTGGCACCCGCCGGAATGCGGTACTTCATCCGGCCGTCGAACTCCCCGACCGCCCCCTCCCACCAGAAGTCGACGTCGCCCACGTGGCCGTCCTCGTCGGTGAACGAGACCTGCAGCCGCGGCCTGGGAACCAGCAGCCGGAACATCTGCACACGGGAGAAGCTCTCTCCCGGCGACATGCTCAGCCCGTCAGCCAGACTCACCGCCGTCGTGGCCAACGCCCGCCCACGGGCTCTGGCCGGCACGAGGTCCAGCTCGGCGGCGAGCTGATCGCGGGTGCACATCGAGTGTCGCAGGCAATAGTCGGCAGCCGTCACGGCGTCCTGCAGGGTGCCGTGACGCGCAAGGTCGACGACGGTTCGGGCTGGCGGCGTGACAAGCACGCCGTTGACGAGCTCACACACCGCGTCGCCGCCGAGCAGCGGGCGGAGGACCGACGAGCCACTGACGCCACGGCGCGTGACGATATGACGCACCGTCCTGGGCCAGGTGCTGATCCGAGGGATGCCGAGGACTGCGGCCGCCGACTCCCCCGCGAATCGCACCGCTTCTCCCTTGCGATGGGTGAGTGCTGTGGCGTGCACGAGGGCCGCGTGGCGGTCCACCGGCGGCAGGTCCACGAAGCTCGACTCCGGCAGCCACACCCCCGTCCGGATCTGCTGCCACCCACCGCGACTCGGCTCGATCGCCAAGGTTCGCAGGTCGGTCGTCCGGCGCAGCAGGCTCGGGTCGAAGGGCGGATGGCGAGGCGGTCCGAACATCACCCGAGCATGGCAGGATCTCCCGATCTCGCCCGGCCGTTATCCCCAAGGGGCCGAGGGGCGTCACCAGTCGGGGCCACTGTGACGGGTCGGGGCCTGGAAGCACCCCGACTCGTCACTGAACCCCCGACTGGTGGGGGCGGGATGGCGAGGGGACACGCGAATGCGGGCGGGCGGCATACCGAGAACAATCCGGTATGCCGCCCGCTCACCTGCCGAGGTGTCAGCGGCCGTTCTTGAGGGCCGTGCGCAGGTCGAGGTTGAGCTGGCTGATGACGTCCTGCGGGATGCCCTTTGGGCACGCGCTCGTGCACGCCCCGATGTTGGTGCAGCCACCGAAGCCCTCGTGATCGTGCTGGTTGACCATGGAGACGACGCGGGCGTCGCGCTCGGGCTGGCCCTGGGGCAGCTCGCCGAGGTGGGTGATCTTGGCGCCCAGGAAGAGCATGCCGCTGGCGTTGGGGCAGGCTGCGACACAGGCACCACAGCCGATGCACTCGGCCGCCATGAACGCCCGGTCGGCCTTGTCCTTGGGCACGGGAGTCGCGTGGGCGTCGGGTGCGGAGCCGGTGTTGGCGGAGATGTAGCCGCCGGCCTGGATCATGCGGTCAAGCGAGCCGCGGTCGACGACGAGGTCACGGATGACGGGGAACGCCTCGGCGCGCCACGGCTCCACGGTGATCGTGTCGCCGTCCTTGAACGAGCGCATGTGCAGCTGGCAGGTCGTCGTCCGCTCGGGTCCGTGCGCGTGGCCGGAGATCATCAGGCCACACATGCCGCAGATGCCCTCGCGACAGTCGCTGTCGAACGCGATCGGCTCGTCGCCCTGGGCGTTGAGCGTCTCGTTGAGGACGTCGAGCATCTCGAGGAAGGACATGTCCGGGCTGATGTCGGCCACCTGATAGGTGACGAGGCCGCCCTTGTCGGCGGGGCCGGTCTGGCGCCAGATCTTGAGAGTGAGGTCCATTATTTGTAGCTCCGCTGCTTCAGCTTGATGAACTCGTACACGAGGTCTTCCTTGTGCAGGATCGGGGCGCCCATCCCGGCGCCGACCCCTTCGGCCTCGCTGGGTGGCGTGAACTCCCAGGCCGCGACGTAGGCGTACTCGTCGTCGTGACGCAGGGCCTCGCCGTCCTCGGTCTGCGACTCCGCCCGGAAGTGACCACCGCAGGACTCGCGGCGGTGCAGGGCGTCGATGCACATGAGCTCGCCGAGCTCGAGGAAGTCGGCGACACGGCCGGCCTTCTCGAGGGACTGGTTGAGGGTGTCGGCGGCGCCGAGCACGCGCACGTTGCGCCAGAACTCGTCGCGTAGGCCCTTGATGAGGTCGATGGCCTTGAGCAGGCCCTCCTCGCTGCGCTCCATGCCGCAGTACTCCCACATGATGTTGCCGAGCTCGCGGTGGAACGAGTCGACGCTGCGCTCACCGTTGATGGCGAGGAGGCGCTCGGTGCGCTGCTCGACCTCGGCGCGAGCGGCCACGACCGACGGGCTGTCCTCGGTGAGCGGCGTGAGTGAGCCGGTCGCGAGGTAGTCACGGATCGTGTTGGGGAGGACGAAGTAGCCGTCGGCCAGGCCCTGCATGAGCGCCGAGGCGCCGAGCCGGTTGGCGCCGTGGTCGGAGAAGTTGGCCTCGCCGGCGACGAACAGGCCCGGGATGGACGACGACAGGTCGTAGTCGACCCAGAGGCCACCCATGACGTAGTGGACCGCCGGGTAGATGCGCATCGGCGTCTCATAGGGGTTCTCACCGGTGATCCGGGCATACATGTCGAAGAGGTTGCCGTACTTCTCCTCGACGGCCGCTCGGCCCAGACGCTCGATGGCGTCGGCGAAGTCGAGGTAGACACCACGCCGGAAGTCGCCGACGACCGGGCCGACGCCGCGGCCCTCGTCGCACACGTTCTTGGCCTGGCGCGAGGCGATGTCACGGGGCACGAGGTTGCCGAAGGAGGGGTAGATGCGCTCGAGGTAGTAGTCGCGGTCCTCCTCGGCGATGTCGACCGCCGCCTTGTCGCAGTCCTCGCGCTTCTTGGGCACCCAGATGCGACCGTCGTTGCGCAGCGACTCCGACATGAGCGTGAGCTTGGACTGGTGCTCGCCGGAGACGGGGATGCAGGTCGGGTGGATCTGCGTGTAGCAGGGGTTGGCCATGAGGGCGCCCTTGCGGTGCGCACGCCACGTCGCGGTGACGTTGGAGCCCATCGCGTTGGTGGAGAGGAAGAAGACGTTGCCGTAGCCACCGGAGGCCAGCACCACGGCGTCGGCAAGGTGGGTCTCGATCTTGCCGGTGACGAGGTCACGCGCGATGATGCCGCGCGCTCGCCGGTCCGCGCCCTCGCCGTCGACGATGACCTCGAGCATCTCGTGCCGCGTGAACTGCTCCACGGTGCCGGCCGCGACCTGGCGCTCGAGCGCCTGGTAGGCCCCGATCAGCAGCTGCTGGCCCGTCTGGCCACGTGCGTAGAACGTGCGCGACACCTGGACGCCACCGAAGGACCGGTTGTCGAGCAGCCCGCCGTACTCACGGGCGAAGGGCACCCCCTGCGCCACGCACTGGTCGATGATGTTGGCGCTGACCTCGGCCAGGCGATAGACGTTGGACTCGCGCGAGCGGTAGTCACCACCCTTGACCGTGTCGTAGAAGAGGCGCTGGACCGAGTCGCCGTCCTCCTTGTAGTTCTTGGCTGCGTTGATGCCGCCCTGGGCGGCGATCGAGTGGGCCCGGCGCGGGGAGTCCTGGAAGCAGAAGGACTTCACGTGGTAGCCGGCCTCGCCGAGCGTCGCGGCGGCAGCACCGCCCGCGAGCCCGGTGCCGACGATGATGACCGACATCTTGCGTCGGTTCGCCGGGTTGACCAGCGACGCCTCGAACTTGCGACGCGTCCACTTCTTCTCGATCGGGCCGTCCGGTGCCTTGTGGTCGTGGATGGCGTAGCCCTCGGTGAAGATGCCGTTGAAGAGCCCGGACGAGGCCGACGTGCGTGCGTTGTTGTCAGTCATGGTTCAGCGACACCTTCAGTCGATCAGGCCGAATGCGATGGCCAGGGGCGGGATGAGGAACCCGACGGTGATGAGCGCCGCGACGGCGAGCCCGATCGTCCGGGCGCGAACGCGCGCCTTGGGCGACCCGGTCCAGCCGAGCGTCTGCTGCGCGCTGTAGACGCCGTGCTTGAGGTGCATGAAGAGCGCGACCATCGCGAGGATGTAGATCGCGAGCATCCACCACACCTGGAAGCTCGCGACGACGAGCTGGTACGGGTTCTCGGTGACATTGGGGCCCTGCTTGTCACCGTTGGGCGAGATCTTGATGATCGTGAAGTGCAGGAGGTGCCACACGATGAAGATGAGGAGGAAGGTGCCTCCCCAGCGCATCCACTTCGTCGTCGCGGCCGTCTTGACGGCGGCGTACTTCGTGCGGCGCGCGCTGCCCGCCCGACTCCAGAGGGTGTACGTGGCATACACGTGCCCCACGAGCGACAGGATGAGGACCACTCGCACGATCCAGAGCAGCCCGTTGTGGGGGAGCATCGGCTCGCCGAACGTCCGCAGGTGCTCCGCGTACGTGTTGAAACCCTCCTCTCCCGTGAGGGCCTTGAGGTTTCCGTACATGTGCAGGAGCAGGTATCCGACGAAGACCAGGCCGGTCACTGCCATGAGCAGCTTGAGCGCGATCGTCGTGCTCCGCGCCGTGGTCCCGCGCGGGGAGAGCGTCGTCGTGGGCATGGACGAAACGTACCTCGCGCCGGGCGGACCAACACGCTCAGGCAGACCTAAGTCACGTGTGAGATTGGCACGTTACTGACGCGTATGCCGTCCGCTCACCGAACGCCGGCTCGCTCAGCCGTCAAGGCGGGCCAGCTCGTCCTCGTCGAGGTCAAGGTCCGCGGCGGCCGCCGAGTCGGTGATCGACTGCGGGCGCTTGGCGCCGGGGATGGGGATGACGACCGGGGACTGGGCCAGCTCCCAGGCCAGGGCGACCTGCTGGGCACTGACCCCACGCGCCGTGGCCACCTCGGCGAAGGCCGGGAACGTCGTGGCGAGGTCCTTGGCACCACCGAGGCCGCCGAGCGGGCTCCACGGGAGGAAGGCCAGCCCGAGCTCCTCGCAGACGTCGATCTCGGGGCGGCTGCTGCGGAAGGCCGGGCTGAACTGGTTCTGGACGCTGACGAGCGCGTCGCCGAGCACGGTGTGAGCGGCGCGGATCTGGTCGGGGTCGGCGTTGGAGAGACCGACGCGCGCGACCTTGCCGCTGTCGGCGATCTCCTTGAGGGTGCCGATGACCTCGTCGTAGGGCACGGCCGGGTCCGGACGGTGGTGCTGCCAGAGGGCGAGCTGCTCGACTCCGAGCCGGCCCAGGCTGGCGTCCACCGCCTGTCGCAGGTGGTCGGCCGAGCTGTCGGTGTCCCAGCCGCCGCCGTCGGTGCGCACGTGACCGCCCTTGGTGGCGAGCAGCACCTGGTCGCGCACGCCCAGCTCGTCGAGGATCGAGGCGATGAGCCGCTCGTTCTCACCCTGCGCGTCGGCGCCCTTCTCGTCGCCCGGACCGTAGGCGTCGGCGGTGTCGAGGAGCGTCACGCCGGCATCGAGTGCAGCCCGGACGGTGTCGAGCAGCTGCTGGCGAGGCTGGCTCCCGCTCTGGTCGAAGGTCATCAGGCCCAGGCCGATCGCGCCGACCTGGATGTCTCCCACGTTGCGTGTCTTCATCTCCCCAACCTATCGACCCGGCCGGACAGTGACCCTCGCGGTGCCGCCTGAGATGAGCACACAGCTGCGACCTGTGGTCCGATGGTCGGCATGGGCCCTCACCGCGACACGAGCTCCGTCGCCATCCTGGCGTTGGCCACGGCGGGCATGGCCGTCTTCCTCCTGGGCGGCCTGTTCTCGCGGAGCCCGATCGGCATCGGTATCGCTCTGGTCTCCATCGTGGCCCTGGGACTGGGCCTTCGCGAGGCACGGCGCACCCGCCCGTGAGTGGGGACCAGGACGGGGTTCGACGTGCCCTCGACCAAGAGCGGCAGGCGGCGCTCGACCGGTTGGCGGCCCTGACCGGGGACTTCGAGCGGATCGTGGACTCCTCCCGCGACAGCAACGCCGACGACGAGCACGACCCCGAGGGCGCGACGATCGCCTACGAGCGCTCGCAGGTCGACGCCCTCATCTCCCAGGCGCGAGCGCAGCTCATCGAGATCGAGGCCGCATCCGCACGCCTCACCACCGATGACTACGGCGTGTGCGAGAGGTGCGGCCGGCCGATCCCTGCGGCCCGCATGGAAGCACGCCCCACCGCGAGGACCTGCGTCACCTGCCGCACCCGCTGACTTCTGCCGGGCCTGCGACCGGGTGAGCAAAAGGTGGGGTCAGGTGGTGGGTTTCTGGGCGGCCAGGGCGGCGTTGTAGAGGGCCGACCTCGACAGGCCGGTGGCCGAGGCGACGTCGGCGCACACGTCCTTGAGCCGCTCCCCCGCGGCGACCCGGTCGAGGATCGAGGTCAGGTTGCTCTCGACGTCACCCGCGACGGCAGCCGCGCCCGCCACGACGACCGTGATCTCGCCTCGCACCCCGTCATCGGCCCAGGCCACCAGCTCGACCAACGACCCGCGCCGCACCTCCTCATAGGTCTTGGTCAGCTCGCGGCACACGGCAGCCCGACGGTCCCCGCCGAACGCCTCCTCCATCGCCGCCAGCGACCTGGCGATCCGGTGCGGGGCCTCGAAGAACACCATCGTCCGCTGCTCCGCTGCCAACCCCTTGAGCGCGCGCAGCCGCTCGCCACCCTTGCGCGGCAGGAACCCCTCGAAGCAGAACCGGTCCACCGGCAGCCCTGAGACCGCGAGCGCCATGAGCACGGCCGACGGCCCCGGCACACAGGTCACGCGGACGTCGATGCCGACCGCAGCGGAGACCAGGCGGTACCCCGGGTCCGAGACGGACGGCATACCCGCATCGGTGACGACGAGGACGCGAGCGCCCTCGCGAAGTCTCTCGACGAGGTCGGCGGTCCGGGCGGCCTCGTTGTGCTCGTGATAGCTGACGACCTGACCCGCAGGGTTCACGTCGAGCGCCTGGCAGAGCCGTCGCAGCCGCCGAGTGTCCTCGGCCGCGATGACGTCGGCGGTGGCCAGCTCGTCGGCCAACCGCGGGGCCGCATCGCGTGGATCACCGATGGGTGTGGCCGCCAGCACGAGCACACCTTCGCGAGTCTGCTCCATGGCGCGATCCTCCCACGGCTTGCTCACAGGCAGCGTTGCCTACGATGGCCCGGTGACCCGGACCGAGGAGCTGCGCGAACGGCTGCTCGGGACCCGTCCGACCGATCGCGTCTGGGGGTGGGTCGGACCGCTGCTCATCGCCGCCATCGGTGGGTTCCTCCGGTTCTGGCACCTCGGCCGACCGGACTCGCTGGTCTTCGACGAGACCTACTACGTCAAGCAGGGCTGGTCGCTCATCGAGCACGGGGTCGAGCTGCGCGTGGCAGGCAAGAACGAGGACGCCGACAAGCTCTGGAACGCCGGCAACGTCAACGTCTTCAGCGACCAGGGCGACATGGTCGTCCATCCGCCGGTCGGCAAGTGGCTCATCGGCTTCGGCCAGTGGCTCTTCGGGCCGGGGAGCTCGTTCGGGTGGCGCTTCGCCGTCGCCGTGCTCGGCACTCTGTCCATCCTCATCGTGGGACGGGTCGCCCGCCGCCTGTTCGGCTCGACGCTGCTCGGCTGCACCGCGGCGCTGCTGCTGGCCGTCGAGGGCACGCACTTCACGATGTCGCGCACCGGCATCCTCGACATGGTCGTGTCGTTCTTCGCGCTGGCCGGCTTCGCAGCGCTCGTCGTCGACCGGGACAGGAGCCGCGAGCGACTGGCGCGCATCGTCGGCAGCCAGCCCACCGGCATACCCCTCAAGCACGGTCCGTGGCTGGGAGTACGCCCCTGGCGCTGGGTGGCGGGGCTCTCGCTCGGGCTGTGTGTCTCGACGAAGTGGTCGGGCCTGTTCTTCGTCGCGGTCTTCGGGCTGATGACGGTGCTCTGGGACCTGGGCGCGCGGCGGGCGGTGGGCGTGCGGCCGTGGATCCGCGAAGGGCTCTTCAAGGACGGACCGTATGCCGCGGTGCAGCTCGTCGTGACCTCCGCCGTCGTCTATGTCGCCTCGTGGGCGGGCTGGTTCGCGTCGAGCAACGGCTACCACCGGCAGTGGAACACGTTCCATCCGGGCGAGGGCATCCAGTGGCTCCCGGCGGTGCTGCGCAACTGGGTGAAGTACCACCAGGACATGTGGGACTTCAACACGACGCTCTCGACTCCGCACTCCTACTCGTCCAACCCGTGGGGCTGGATGATCCAGGCGCGGCCGACGTCGTTCTTCTACGAGGGCACGAAGCGCGGCGAGGGGTCGTGCGTGGCCGACACGTGCTCGCAGGCGGTGCACACGATCGGCACGGTGTCGCTGTGGTGGGTCGGCATCATCGCCCTGCTCGTCTGCGCCTTCCACTGGGCCGTGCGGCGGGACTGGCGCGCTGGGGCGGTGCTGGCGGGGATCCTCGCGGGGTACGCGCCGTGGTTCATGTACCAGCACCGCACGATCTACGCGTTCTACACGGTGGCGTTCGAGCCGTGGGTGGTGCTGGGGGTGGTGTTCTGCCTCGGGCTCGTGCTCGGCCGTGCGGGTGCGTCGCGGGAGCGACGGCGGTGGGGCGTGATCGTCGTCGCGGGCTACCTCCTCCTCTCGATCGCCCTTTTCGCGTGGTTCTACCCGATCTACTCCGGGCAGGTCATCCCCTACTCGCACTGGCTGCGGCTCATGTGGTTCCCCAGCTGGATCTGAGGTGTCTGGCAGCGGTCCTGTCGGGGGCCGTCCGTAGGGTGTGAAACATGTTCCTCCTCCGTGACGACGGGCGACTGATCCTCAGCCCGAGCGACCTGCGCATCGCCTCCCAGTGCGAGTTCGCGCTGGTTCGCGAGCTCGACGTCACGCTGGGTCGCGCGCCGCGGGCGCCGCAGACCGAGGAGCTCATGCTGGAGCGGCTCAAGGAGCTCGGCGACGCCCACGAGCGCCAGGAGCTCCTGCGGCTGTCGGCCGCGCACCCCGGTCGGGTCAAGCAGTTCCCCCGTCCCTCCTATGACCTGTTGTCGCTCACGGCGGCACACGAGACGACCCTTGCGACCCTGGCTGGCGACGACACCGACGTCGTGTTCCAGGCGACGTTCTTCGACGGCGGACTCGTCGGCCATGCCGACTTCCTCGAGCGCACCGATGACGGGTGGCTCGTCTGCGACACCAAGCTCGCGCGCAGTGCGAGCGTCCCGGCACTGCTGCAGATCGCGGCGTATGCCGCCCAGCTGCGTTCCGCGGGCGTGCCGACTGCTCCGGTGGCCCGGCTGGTCCTGGGCAGTGGCGTGGCGACCGACCACCTTCTCGACGACATCCTCCCTGTGTATGCCGCCCGGCGGGCTCGCCTGGAGGCTGTGCTCGCAGAGCACACGGCTGAGCCCGGGCCGGCCGAGTGGGGCGACGCGCGCTGGTTGGCGTGCGGGCGGTGTGAGGTCTGCGAGGCGGAGGCGGAGGTCGCTCGCGACGTGCTGCTCGTGGCCGGCGTGCGTCTGCCGCAGCGTCGGCGGTTGCTCGAGGCAGGGGTCTCGACGATCGAGGAGCTGGCGGTGCGCACCGAGCCGGTGCCGGACGTGCGCGAGTCGACCCTCGATCGGCTGCGTGAACAGGCCCGGCTGCAGCTGGTGCAGGAGTCCGACCCGGATGGGCAGGTGGTTGCCGAGGTGACGTCCGCTGCTGCCCTGCGGGCGCTCCCGGCCCCGAGCGACGGCGACATCTTCTTCGACTTCGAGGGGGACCCGCTGTGGAGCGAGCGGGGTTCCCATGACTGGGGACTGGAGTACCTGTTCGGTCTGGTCGAGGTCGACGGCGTGGATCTCGCGGGCGGCGAGAAGCCGCGGTTCCGCACGTTCTGGGCGCACGACCGTGTGCAGGAGAAGCAGGCGCTTCTCGACTTCGTCGCCTACCTCCATGAGCGCCGTCGCCAGTGGCCGGGTCTGCACGTCTACCACTACGCGCCCTATGAGAAGACCGCGCTGCTGCGGCTCGCGGCGCGTCACGGCGTGTGCGAGGACGACATCGACCAGTTCCTGCGCGATGGGGTCTTCGTCGACCTGTATGCCGTGGTGCGAGCCGGTATTCGCGTCTCCCAGCGGTCCTACTCCATCAAGAAGCTCGAGCCCCTCTACATGGGTGACCGGACGGCGGCCGTCGCCAAGGGCGACGACTCGATCGTCGCCTACCACCGCTTCGTCCTTGCCCGCGAGATCGAGGACCGGGCCACGGCCGAGCGCGAGATCCAGGACATCGCCAACTACAACGAGGAGGACTGCGTCTCGACGTTGCTGTTGCGCGACTGGCTGCTGGCCCGTCAGGGCGAGGCTGCCACCGGTGCAGGGTCGCCGGAAGGCGCGAACGCCGACCTCGTCGTCGGTGCCGGGTCAGAGTCGGATGGGGACGTCTCGGCGCAGGTGCCGAGCGACTCCCGGCGTGCCCTGCTCGAGCTCGAGGCCGTGCTGCGCTCCGCCATCGACGGGGTCAAGCCGCAGGACCGCACCCCGACGCAGCAGACGATCGCGATGGTGGCGGCGACCCTGCTCTTCCACGCCCGCGAGGACAAGCCCTTCTGGTGGAAGCACTTCGACCGGCTGCGCCTGCCGGTGAGCGAGTGGATGTCGGACCCGGGGGTGTTCGTCATCGAGGGCTGCTCCGTCGCACAAACCTGGCACCGAGCCACGCCACGGCAGCGCCCCCGGCGTGTCCTGCGACTCGAGGGCGAGCCGATGGGTGGGGTCCTGCTCGGTCCCGGCTCCGAGGTCGCCGCCATCTACTCCGCTCCCCCACCGGCGGGTGTCGAGCTGCTGCCGGGGCACATCAACGCCAAGTCGTCGGCTTCGGTCAAGGTGCTCGACTCGGAGGACGTCATCGCGCCCAACGGCCGCGTCCACCAGGTGCTCATGGTCGAGGAGCTGATGCCCAAGGACGGCATCGAGCACGACGACCACCTCGTCGCGCTGGTGCCGAGCGGCATCGTGCGCACCCTGCACATCGACGCGGCACTGGAGCGCCTCGCTCGACGCGTCCATTCCTCGCTGCCGGAGCTCCCGACCTGCGCGGGGGTCGACGTGCTGCTGCGCCGTCCACCCCGACTGCGGTCCGGCGGCTCGCTGCCGGCGCTCGGGTCAAGCGACGACCGCCACGTGCGGGCGATCACCGAGGCGCTGCTCGACCTCGACCGCTCGGCGCTGTCGGTGCAGGGTCCGCCGGGGACGGGCAAGACCTATGTCGCCTCACAGGTCATCGCCACCCTGGTGCGCGAGCACGGCTGGAAGGTCGGCGTGAGCGCACAGTCGCACTCCGCGATCCAGAACGTCCTCGCCTCCGTCGTCGCGGCTGGAGTCGACCCGGCGCAGGTCGCCAAGGCCAGCAAGGACGTCAGCGACCCGCCGTGGACGCACCTCGCCAAGGCCGACGACCTGTCGGCGTTCACCGCGGAGCAGGAGGCGCTGGGCCGCGGCTATGTCATCGGCGGGACTGCCTGGGACCTCACGAACCCCTCGCGGGTGCAGCCCGGGCAGCTCGACCTGCTCGTCATCGACGAGGCCGGACAGTTCTCCCTGGCCAAGACCCTGGCGGTCGCGGAGTCGGCCGACCGCCTGCTCCTCGTCGGCGACCCGCAGCAGCTCCCGCAGGTGTCCCAGGGCTCCCATCCCGAGCCGGTCGACGACTCCGCGCTCGGCTGGGTCATCCGGGCCGAGCGAGAGGACGAGCGCGTCCTGCCCTCCTCGCACGGCTACTTCCTCGAGACGACCTGGCGCATGCACCCCGCCCTCACCGAGCCGGTGTCGCGACTGGCCTACGAAGGCCGGCTGCGCTCCCATGAGGACCGCACGGCGAAGCGCCTGCTCGACGGCGTCGAGCCCGGCCTGCACGTCCGGCTCGTGGACCACCGCGACCGCAGCCAGTGGTCCCCGGAGGAGGCCGACGTCGTCGTGCAGCTCGTGCGCGAGCACCTCGGTCTCGCCTGGCAGCTTCTCCCCGGACGCTCCGTCGCGGCCGTTGGCGCAGGACGACATCCTCGTCATTACGCCCTACAACGCCCAGGTCGGCACCCTGCGGGCGGCGTTGGACGCGGCGGGCTTCGAGGACGTCGCCGCGGGCACGGTCGACAAGTTCCAGGGGCGGGAGGCGCCGGTGGCCATCGTGTCGATGGCCGCCTCGGCCCACGCCGACGTCCCCCGCGGCATCGGGTTCCTCCTCGACCGGCACCGGCTCAACGTCGCGGTCTCGCGAGCCCAGCACGCGGCATACCTCGTCCGATCCACCGTGCTCACGGACTTCGCGCCGCGCACTCCCGCGGAGCTCGTCGCTCTCGGCGCGTTCCTCGGGTTGTGCGAGCGCGCGGTGACGACGCTGCCGACCACGACGGTGGAGCTCCCGATGGTGAGCGCCTAACGCTCCAGGCGGTCAGCGCGGTGGGGCGCTCGGCGACGGCGGCTCGCCGGACTCGACGGGCTCGACCGGCCTCTCGAAGTCGACGTCGATCTGCTGGTAGGCCTTGAACCGGCCGATGCGGGCCTGCTGCGCGTAGGCCCGACGGTCACCGTCGGTGAGGTCCACGTTGTCGGTGAACTGGGTGAGGAGGGCTCTCGGGTACAGAGCCCGTTCGCGCACCACGTCGGCCTCGGCGAAGAGCACGGTCCCGAACGCGGCCAGGTGGAAGAACGCGAAGAGACCGATGACGATGCCGAACACCCCGTTGGTCGCGGACTGCGAGCGCGCGGCCGACTCGACGAGACCGACCCCGAAGTACTGCAGCACCTGCCACGTCGCGGCGGCACCGGTTGCCCCGACGGCGACCTGTCGCAACGAGAGGTCCAGTGCCACGGCGCGGCGCATCCCGAGGGCGAAGACCAAGGCCGTGCCGACGAAGGTCAGCACCGTGACGACGGGCCTGGTCATCACCGGGAAGCTGTCACTGGCTCGAGCGCTGACGACGGAGATCGCTGTGGTCAGCACGACGAAGAGCAGGATCGTCAGCAGGAGCAGGAAGCTGCGGCCCCGCGCCCGGAACGGGTTGGGTCGGGAGTTGCGCGGCACTCCCCACACGGTGTTCATCGCGTACTGGAAGGCCTGCCCGACGCCCAGCCCGCCATAGAGCGCGACCACGATGCTCACGATGATCCCGGCGATGCTTCCGCGCAGGCTCTGCGGCTGCCCGAGCTGCTCCCCGATGACCGGGATCTCCGAGAGTGCCGAGTTGAGGACCCGCGCCTGCAGGTCGGGATAGTTCACGAGGACGAAGCTCAGCGCCGTCGTGAAGAGGATGAGCAGCGGGAAGAAGGACAGGAACGCGTAGTAGGCGATGAGCCCGACGAGGTAGCCGGCCTGGTCGTCGACGAACTTGTAGATGACGGCCAGGGGGAATCCCACGACGGGGTGCTTGCGCTGGAAGCGATCCAGCTGTCCGACTTGTGCCACGCCCGAATCTCATCACAGCCGGATCCCGCCCACGTCAGAAGGCCGTGTAACCCCCGTCGGCGACGAGCACCGAACCCGTGATGAACGAGGACGCTTCGCTGGCCAGGAAGACCACCGCCGGTGCCAGCTCTCGACCGTGCCGTAGCGCCGCAACGGCGCGTCCTCGATCCAGTTCTGGCGGAAGCGTGGCTCGTCGACCGGGGACATGTCCGTCTTGATGTAGCCGGGTGCCAGGGCGTTGACCCGCACCCCGAACTCGCCCCACTCCGCGGCCAGGCTGCGGGTGAGGTGGTGCACGGCGGCCTTGGAGGCGTTGTAGGCGGGTTGCCACTGAGGCCGGTTGACGATGAGGCCGGACATCGACCCGATGTTGATGATCGTCCCCGCCCGCTCCTGCACGAAGTGGCGGCCGAAGGTCTGGCTGCAGGTCCACACCGCATCGAGGTTGACGTTCATCACCTGGCGCCAGTCCTCCGGCGTGACGTCGAGGGCGGGGGCGTGCACACACGCACCGGCGTTGTTGACGAGGATGTCGCACCGTCCGAACCGTTCCAGAGTCTCGTCGAGGGCGCGGGTGACGTCGTCCGGCCGGGTGACGTCCACAGCGAGGTATGCCGCGTCCACGCCTTCGTCGGTCAGGGCCTCGGCCACAGTGGCCCCTCGGTCCTGGTCGCGACCGAGCAACATGACCGACGCGCCGGCGGCGCCGAGGGCCTTGGCGAACCCCTCTCCGAGGCCGCGGGTCGCGCCCGTGACCACGGCCACCCGCCCGTCGAGCGCGAAGGGACTCTGCGTGTCCGACATGAGGTGTCCTTGCTCCGGAGGATGGCGACCGAGGGTCATCCGCAACCCATGGACATCACACCATCTCGATGAGGCTCAGGCCTCACACAGCCGTGAGGCAAAGGTCCGCCACGCCTCGTTCTGCGACCTCTGCGCACCTGGCACGCAAGAGGGCCGGACACGATGTCGTGTCCGGCCCTCTCGACTCTGGTGGAGCTGAGGGGATTCGAACCCCTGGCCTTCTCATTGCGAACGAGACGCGCTACCAACTGCGCCACAGCCCCATTGAGCGGCCTCACGATAACACCGGGCGAGGCCGGTCACGAAACCGGACGACCCGGCATACGCTCGACGACATGCGCCTCCGTATGCCGTCCAGCCGCGTCGGCCGCGCCGACCCCGCTGACCTGCCCAGACTCGGGATGTCGGCGCCGGCTCCCGCCTCCCCGCTGACCCACCACGAGCCCGCCGCCGACCCGGATCCGACGCACCAGCCAGCCGCCTGGCAGGTGCCCATGGGGGTGCGCACCGCGAGCGAATGGTCCTGGCGACTCCTCATCATCTCGGCCGTCATCTTTGGTGCGCTGTGGATCCTCGCCTACCTCTCCGCCGTCACGGTGCCGATCATCGTGGCCCTGCTCCTCACCGCCCTCCTCCGACCGGTCACGCGGGTGCTCAGCAGGGTCATCCCACGCGGTGCGGCGGCCGGGCTCACCGTCCTCGGCACCCTCGCCGTCATCGTGGGGGCGCTGAGCTTCGTCGGGTCGCAGCTGACCTCGCAGTTCAGCGACATCAGCAGCCAGGTCGGCGAGGGCATCACCGAGATCCGCAGCTGGTTCCGGACCACCTTCGGCATCACCGACACCCAGGTCGACGACTGGATCGCCCAGGCCCGTGAGCAGCTAGCTCCGGTGGCGGCAACCTCGGTGAGACCGCGGCGCAGGCGGGCCTCACCGCGACGCACGTCGTCGCCGGGTTCTTCATCGCGCTGTTCGCATTGTTCTTCTTCCTCTACGACGGTGAGCGCATCTGGGCGTGGGTCGTGCGCCTCTTCCCCCGCACCACGCGTGACCGCGTCCACTCCTCCGGCGTCATCGCGTGGAGCCAGCTGTCGGCGTTCACCCGCGCGACGATCCTCGTCGCGGCCGTGGACGCCCTCGGCATCGGCATCGTGGCCGCCCTGCTCGGGGTGCCGTTCGCCTCAGGCGTCGCCGTGCTGGTCTTCTTCGGCGCCTTCGTCCCAGTCATCGGTGCCGCGGTCTCGGGGGCCGTGCCGGTGCTGCTGGCCCTCGTGGCCCTCGGCCCGGTCCAGGCGCTCATCATGCTCGGTGGCGTCGTCGCGGTGCAGCAGCTCGAGTCGCACGTGCTCCAGCCGTTCCTCCTCGGTCGCGCCGTCCGCGTCCACCCGCTCGCCGTCATCCTCGGCATCGCTGCCGGTGTCGTCGTCGCGGGCGTGCTCGGTGCTCTCATCGCGGTCCCGCTCGTGGCCGTCCTCAACGCCGTGGGTCACCACCTGCTCGACGAGGAAGAGGTGCCGGACGACCTCGAGGACGAGGTCGAACAGGCGGAGGCCGAGCAGGAGGTCTGAGCCTGCACGACGAACGCCCCGCGAGGACTTCGCGGGGCGTTCGTCGTGTGCTGGGGGGGTGTCAGGCGCCGGCGGTGCGGCGCTGCAGAAGCTCGTCGTATGCCGGGTGCTCGCCTTGCGCTGCCGGCTCCGCCTCCCGTGCAGGCGCGGGACGCTCGGCGGCCTTGGCCTTCATCGTGTAGGTCGGTCGCGGCACCGGACGCGGATCCCAGGTGAGGGGGATGTCGTCCTCGTCGAGCTCGGGCAGGGCGACCTCGTGCTCGGCGACGGGCTGGACCTCGGCGACCGGCTGACGCTCCACCGGCGCCTGCACCGGGGTGGCACTGGCGACCGTCTCGGAGGCCACGTCGAAGGGCGCAGCGACCTGAGCCTGTGCGACCTGTGTCTGCTCGGCCGCCGCCGTCTCACTCGGCGCGGTCTGCGCCGAGTGCTGCGCCGCCGGATGCGCTGACCCGGAGAGAGCAGCCGGCGCGGCCACCCGGGCAGGCGTCGTCACGCGAGAGGGCTGGGACGTGTCGGCGGCGCGAACCGCAGCCCGGCGAGCGCGGCCCCGAGCGGCGCGCTGGGCCTTGAGCTCGGACTGGACACCGGCTCGCAGCCAGAAGAAGCCACCGACGGCCATGGCCAGGGGAACGACGAAGGACCAGGCCACCAGGACACCGAGCGCGGCGAGCACACCGAAGACGATCGTGCCGACGAGACTGATGAGCACGACCAGGCCTCGGGCGGCGCGGGCCGGGCGCATGGTGTGGCGCGGCGGGGTGACCGGCTCCAGGAAGCGAGCCGGCTCGACGCGGGCGGCGACCGGAGCGGCGACGTGGGCCTCGGCGCGCTTGACCGTGACCTGGGGCCGCATGGCCCGGGCGGGGCTCACGGCATAGGTGCGGGGAGCCTGCCCACCGTGGTCGACCGAGGGCAGCGGCGCCCGCCGCTGCAGGACGCGCATGGTCTCGGAGAAGGCGTCGACCGACCGGATCGTGGCGAGGTGCTCGCGACGACGGACCCAGTACTGGACGAAGTAGGCAGCCCAGATCCCAATGATGACAAGGAAGATCAGGCTGCTCGGCTGCACGAGCACGACGTTAGGCGTGCGGGAGGTCAGTCAGTCGGACCCTCAACGGTGTGTCGCGCACGTGACTGCTGTGACGTGTGGGTCAGCCGGTCCATCAGCGTCCCGCCGTCGAGATCCTCTGTCGTCAGGGCGAAGGAGCGGTGGTCGCGCCAGTCACCGTCGATGTGAAGCATCCGCTGACGCACCCCTTCGTCCCGGAAGCCGAGCTTGCGGACGACGGCCAGGCTCGCGGTGTTCTCGGGCCGGATGTTGACCTCGATGCGGTGCAATCCGAGGTCCTTGATCGCGTGGTCGGCCACGAGGGCCAGAGCGGTCGGGATGATGCCCTTTCCTGCCACCGACTGCGCCACCCAGTAGCCGACGGTGCAGGACCGGAACGACCCCATGACGATGTTGCTGACGTTGACCTGGCCGACGAGCCGCCTGTCGACCTCGATGACGAGCGGGATCATCCGGCCGGCGAGCGCGTCCTCCTGGTAGAGGTCGACGAGGTCGTCGAACGTCCGGGGCGAGGTCGCCGGGACCGGCGAGGTCGCATCCCAGGGGCTCAGCCAGTGGCGGTTGCGTGCCCGCACCGACGAGTACTCGTCGGCGTCCTCGGACCGGAGCGGCCGGAGGAGGATCGGCACCCCCTGCGTGGTGGTGCCGGCCAGCAGCAGCGACCATCCGCGCCGCGGGCGGTTCCACAGCATCAGTGGTCGCCCCCCGCGAGCTGGCTCAGCGCGTGCCCGAGCACGGGTTCGAGGACGGCGAGGGCGTCGCGCACCCCTCCGGTGGAGCCGGGGAGGTTGACGACGAGGGTGCGCCCGGCCACGCCGGCGAGCCCACGAGAGAGCATCGCGGTGGGGACACCAGCAGCGACGCCGGCCGCCCGGATGGCCTCCGCGATCCCCGGCACCTCGTGGTCGAGCAGGCCGGCCGTCGCCTCGGGTGTCGCGTCCGTCGGGCTGATGCCCGTGCCGCCCGTCGTGAGCAGCAGGTCGGGCCCTGTCGCCAGGGCAGCCTTGAGGGCCTCGACGATGTCGGCGTCCGCCACCACCGTGGGGTCGTTCACCTCGGCGCCCCAGGCACGCAGGGTCTCGACGATGAGGGCACCGCCCTTGTCGGGATAGACACCCTGCGACGCGCGGGTCGACGCCGTGACGACGACGGCGCGCCGCCCTGCGAGGCTGCCTTCGCCGGTCACTGTTCGACCCAGTCGCCGGACCGACCGCCGGACTTGGCGGTGACGCGGACGTCGGTGATGCGGGCGTGCTTGTCGACGGCCTTGACCATGTCGATGAGGGCGAGGGCGGCGACGCTCACGGCGGTGAGGGCCTCCATCTCGATGCCGGTGCGGTCGGCGGTGCGGACGGTGGCGCTGATGTCGACGCCCTCGTCAGTGACGACGAGGTCGACCGACGCGGCATGGACCGCGACCGGATGTGCGAGCGGGATGAGCTCCGGTGTGCGCTTCACCGCCTGTATGCCGGCCAGCCGCGCCACCGCGAGTGCGTCCCCCTTGGGGACCGTCCCGTCACGCAGGGCCGCGACCGCGGCGGTCGCGAGGAGGACCCGCCCCCGGGCGCTGGCCTCGCGTGCCGTCACCGCCTTGGCGGACACGTCGACCATGTGCGCCGTCCCGTCAGCGCGCACATGCGTCAGCCCGCTCCCCCGACCCTCACCCCCCGCCGCATTATCGGGTGACCCGATAAAGGGGGCCTCGACCCGAGTTGGCACATCGGGTGAAGCGGGCCCTTGTCGGGTGGAGCTGGAGTCATCGGTGGCCACGAGGCAGATTCTCCCCCACCAAGGGCAGGAGGTGGACCGTGTCCCCGGGCCGGATCTGCGTGGTCTCGGCGTCGACGACCGCCAGGTGCGTGGCCTCGGCCAGGGCCCCGAGCATGTGTGACCCCTGTCCGCCTGACGGCCTCGCGCCGTCAGCACCGAGCACGACGCGGGTGAACTCGACCTTGCCCCCGATCGACGACCAGCCCTCAGCTGCGAGGGCTTCGGTGGTCGCCACCTCGGCGTCGAGACCGGCCAGGGCTCGCAGAACCGGCAGCACGAAGACGTGGAACGACACGAACGAGCTCACCGGGTTGCCGGGCAGGGTGATGATCGGCGTGCGCCGCCCGCCCACGACCCCGGCGCCCTGCGGCATGCCCGGACGCATGGCGACCTTGACGAAGTCGACGGTGCCCGTGTCCGAGAGGACCTCCTTGACCGTGTCATAGGCGCCCATCGACACCCCGCCGGTCGTGAGGACGAGGTCGGGCTGCCCCGGCATGTCCCGCAGGAGGGATGCCATGGCCTCGGCGTCGTCGTAGAGGTGGCTCCTGCCCACGACCTCGGCGCCGGCTGCGCTGACCAGCGCGGCGAGCATCACGCTGTTGGAGTCCACGATCTGGCCGTGCTCGAGCGGGGTGCCCGGCGGGACCAGCTCGTCGCCGGTGGACAGGATCGTGACCCGCGGACGCGGCGCCACCATGACGACGGCGACGTTGGACGCCGCCGCCAGAGCGACCTGGCCAGGCCCCAGGCGCGTGCCGCCGCGCAGCACCACGTCGCCGACCCGGACGTCCTCGCCCTGTGAGCGCAGGTGGCGACCGACCTCGGCCGCCAACGTGAAGGCAACCCGCGACACTCCCCCGTCGCTCGCCTCGACCGGCACGATGGCGTCGGCGCCCTCGGGCAAGGGAGCACCCGTCATGATCCGCATCGCCACTCCCGGCCGCAGCACGTGGCGACGGGTGTCGCCCGCCGCGATGTCGCCGTCGACGTCCAGCACCACGGGGACATCGGGACCGGCACCGGCGACGTCGGCCGAGCGGACGGCATACCCGTCCATTGCGCTGTTGTCGAAGCCCGGAAGGTCCACTGCCGCAACGACATCCGCAGCCAGCACTCGCCCCAGGGCCTCCGACAGGGCCACCGTCACCGGCGGCAGTGCGGCGACGAGGGCGAGCAGTGCCGCCCGGTGCTCGTCGACCGTCCTCACACGTCACCCTCGAGGCGGGCGCCGTCGTCGATGACCCGCGGCTCGTCGGCGCGCACGGTGACGTCACCGACGCAGACCACGTCACGGCCAAAGGTCACGTCCCCCTCGACCACCAAGGAGCTGGCCTGTCGGATCGACGGCACCCCCTGCGCGAAGCGGGCCTCGAAGTCGTCGATGAGCTTGAACTCGCTGGACAGGTCGATGAAGGGCTCGTCATGGTCGATGAGGGAGACCACCCGGCTCGCGGCGTCGAGCTCATAGAGGTCGGACCGCACGAGCAGCAGCTCGTTCGTCGTCTTGACCGGGCGGAACCGGTCGCGCGGCACGAAAAGGGCCCGCGACCCCTCGAAGACCTCGATCGCGGTGCCCATGGAGGACTCGATCTGGATGACGGGCGTCGAGTCCTTGCGGGTCGGGTCCACGGTCTTGCGGTTGACGATGATCGGCAGCTCGAGGACGCCTGCCCGCTCGGCCAGCTGGGTCGCGAGGACGTCGAGGTCGATCCAGAGGTTGTTGACGTGGAAGTACTCGTGCCGCTCGTTGTCGGCGAAGAACGCCTCCTCACCGGGGGCGACCTGGGCCGAGTCCCGCAGGATGAGCCGACCGTCGTCGCGACGGTGTGCGAGGTGTCCGCCCTTGCGGTCGTTGCGGGTGCGGGCACAGACCTCGGCGACGTAGGGGATGTCCTCGCTCGCCATCCAGGCCGGGATCCGGGCATCACACACGGCGCCCAGGTTGTCCGCGTTGGAGAGGAAGAGGTGGCGGAACCCCCGCTCGCGCAACGTGTCGAGCAGACCGCTGGACTGCAGCGCGATGTAGACGTCGCCGTGTCCGGGCGGGCACCACTCGAGCTCGGGGTCGTCCGGCCACGACACCGGGGTGAGGTCGTCGGCGCGCAGCTTGGGCTCGGCGCTCTGGAGGAAGGTCAGCGGCAGCCCCTCGACCTCGAGGCCCTCGTGCGCGGCGAGGATCTGCACGGTCTCGTCCTGCGTCCGGAACGAGTTCATGAAGACGACCGGCAGCTCGACGTCGTGCTCCTCGCGGAGGGCGAGGACCTGGCGCGCGATGATGTCGAGGAAGGTCAGCCCGTCACGCACCGACAGAGCGGACTTGGCGCCGCTGATCCCCATCGACGTGCCGAGTCCACCGTTGAGCTTGAGCACCACCGAGGTGGCGAGCGCCTTGCGGGCCTCGGCGGCAGTGACCTCGAGGTCGGCCAGCGCCTGCACCTCACCCAGCGGCTCGATCGAGTCCTCGAGGATGTGTCCCGTCGCGTCCGCCTCGAGCATCGCGTAGAACCGGGTGAACGCCATCGTCGCTCGCTCGTCCACCCCGCGTGCACGCATCAGCTCGGTCGCCCGCTGCAGCCCGTCATCGCCCATGCCGCAACCCTAGGCGAACGCTTCGTGCGCGTGCCGGGCTGCGGACGGCCAGACTGGTCCGGTGACCGAGGACCGCCCGAGCCGCGACAAGGCCGCCCTGCGCCCAACCCTGATCGCCGCTCGGCGAGAGACCGCGGCGGCGCGTGACCGTGACGCCGACGACCTCGTGCTGTCGGCCCACGTCGTGCGGCTCGCGGACGAGCTCGGCCTCGCCGCCGGTGACGTCGTCGCCGCGTACGAGGCACTGCCCAGCGAGCCACCCACGAAGGCGACGGTCACCGCCCTGGCCGCACGCGGCATACGCGTCGTCGTCCCGATCACGTTGCCGGACAACGACCTCGACTGGTGCGATGCACACGTCGAGCGACGTATGCCGCTGGGTCCCGACACGATCTCGGCCGCCGGGCTGATCCTCACGCCGGGCCTCGCCGTCGACCTCGCCGGGACCAGGCTGGGTCGTGGCGGTGGGAGCTATGACCGCGCCCTCGCCCGCCGGTCACCTGGCACGCGCGCGTTCGTCGTCCTCCACCCCGGGGAGCTGCACGGCGCGCGACTCCCCTTCAACACCTACGACCAGCCGGTCGACGGCATGCTCACCGTCGACGGTGTCACCTGGCTCCGGGACGGCCGATAGGTCACCCGGCACCCGCGTCGGTCAGTTCGTCTCCGGCACGAGGGCCAGCTCGGCCTCGGTCGCGTCGCGCACCGCCGCCTCGGTGAAGGGCCACGGGTGCTGACGCCCCTCGACCCAGTCCTGCGTCTGGTCGTCGTAGTGCCCGTTGAAGGCGTGCCCGCTCGCGCCGGTCTGGTTGATCCACGTCGACCGGTCGAGGGCACCGAGGTCGACGACCATCCGCATCGACGGGGCCCAGTTGGTCTCGTAGCCCTGGCTCGCGTCCCAGCCGTTGGCGTTGACGATCGCGGAGCCTCCCGGCATCTCGAAGCCACCGCGGTTGAAGATGCCGCGCACGATGCCGGGCACGCTGTCGCCACCGAGCACCTGGTGGGTGAGCTCGAGGGTGTGCAGGGCCCCCCAGCGCCAGTCTTCCGGCTCCTTGCCCAGCCGCTTGGTGAGCTCGAGGCGGGCCTCGACCTGGGCCTGACGAAGGATCTCGTCACGGCTCTCGGTGATGCCCGCGGTCTGGCGGTTGTCCCACCAGGCGCTCTTGGGGTTGCCGAGCATGCGCGTGACCGCCGCCATGTAGCGGCTGCCGCCATTGGCCCTGAGGTCCTCGGGCACCTCGTCGTCGAAGAGCAGCTTGAGGAGGTTGGCCCAGACCGCGTTGTAGTAGGCGGCGGCCGCCCCGGCGTCGGAGTCGTCGGCAGGAGTGGTGTGGTCCCAGTCGCGCAGCAGGTCCTGGGCCTCACGCATGAACGCCACCTCCTGCTCCGAGTCGTCGGCGTCACCGAGTGGGACCGAGAGGAGTGCCTTGACCAGGATCGGGGCGAACTCGTTGCGCGAGTCCATCTGGATGTCGGCCATCTGCTGCGGCGAGACCTTGCCACCGTCCCGGGTCGCACCCTCGAGCAGCTCGCGGATGCGTTGTGACCGGTAGCCGTGGTCCCACTGGGTCGTGAGGAACGGCGTCGTGCTCGCGGTCACGGACTGGTTCGCGGCCACGAGGAAGCCCTCGGCAGGGTCGAGGGACCAGGGCATCGACTCGAAGGGCACGTCCGCCTTCCAGTCGTAGGCCTCGTCCCACCCCGGAGCCGGCCAGTAGCCGGGAGGTGAGCCGGGGAAGGCGGACACCCTCACCGGCACCTGACCCGGCGCCTGGTAGCCGATGTGGCCGTCGACATCGGCGTAGAGCAGGTTCTGGGCGGGGACGGCGAAGGACCTGGCCGCCTCCCGGAACTCACCGAAGTCCTGGGCCACGTTCATGTCGAAGATCGCGTCGGCGGTCTTGCTCGGCCGCAGGCCCGTCCAGGCCATCGACACGGCGAAGTCCTGACTCGACGCCACCGTGCCCTCGGACGCCGGCACCGGGGCGCGTTCGCCGGCGTCGTCGAGGTTGCCGATGACGTCGGACATGAGCGGTCCGTGGCGCGTGGAGCGGACGGTGATCGTCACGTCGGCGCCTCCGGCCACCTTGATGACCTCTCGCCGGGTCGTGAGCGGCTCCCACGTCTCCCCCCGCAGCACGCGGTCGCCGTCGAGCCTCTCGAGATAGAAGTCGCTGACGTCGGGGCCGAGGTTGGTGAAGCCCCACGCGATCCGGTCGTTGTGGCCGATGACGACGCCGGGCACACCGGAGAAGGAGAAGCCCGCCACGTCGAGCGGGCACTGCTCCGAGACCTCGCGGCAGTGGAGGCCGACCTGGTACCAGATGCCCGGCTGCCCCGGGCTGAGGTGCGGGTCGTTGGCGAGCAGGGGCTTGCCGGTCGTGGACTTCTGCGGCCCGACCACCCACGAGTTCGAGCCGATGCCGTCACCCCGGCCGAGGAGCGCCGGGACGGCTGCAAGCGCACGTCCCACCGCGGCATACGCCCGTTGTGCCGAAGGGGTGGAGAACTCGTCAGCGGTGGTGGACGACCCGGCAGGCGGCGCGGTCAGCGCGCCCGGGATCGCGGATGACGGGCCGGCCATGGCCCCGCCCGGGCTCCAGTCCTGTGGCGAGAGGATCGGCTTGTTGTCGAGGTCGTAAGGGGGGTAGATCTCGGCGATCTGGGCGGGGCTGACGCGCGTCGAGAGGCGGGCGCGGGCCAGCTCGTCCGAGTAGTCGCCACGCAGGTCCCACGCCATCGCCTTGAGCCACGCGATGGAGTCGGCGGGCGTCCACTCGTCGATGCGGTAGTTCGAGACCTGGGCCCCGAGGACGACGTACTCGAGTGAGGTCTGCGACGGTGACCGGCCGCGGAGATAGGCGTTGACCCCGTCGGCGTAGGCCTGGAGGTAGGTGCGGGTCGACGGCTCCAGCGTCGGCAGCTCCGCCTCGGCGATTCGACGCCAGCCCATGGTGCGGATGACCTTGTCGGTCTCGAGCCCGGCGTCGCCGACGAGCTCGGAGAGCCGCCCCGACGTGACGTGGCGACGCAGGTCCATCTCGAAGAACCGGTCCTGGGCGTGGACGAAACCCTGGGCCCGGGCGATGTCGGTGACGCTGTCGCCATAGATCTGCGGGACACCGCGCTCGTCGCGCAGGACGTCGACCTTGCCGCTCAGCCCGGCGATGGTGATCTCGCCCTCGGTCTGCGGGAAGGAGCGACGGACGAGCGAGACGCCGACCATCGAGAGGACGAGAGCAGCCACGGCGAGGACGCCGACCACGGCCAGGCCCACCCGTCGGGCAACACGGTGTGAAGTCACCCTGCGAGACTAGGACAGTCAGGCGAGACGACGAGCAAGGACGGGCCGTGATCGACACCCTGGGCATGCCGCGCGCGCTCAGTGGTGCGCGAGACACCTTGGTGGCGGCCGAGTCCGGTGAGCTACACGCACTTTCGGTGGCACTGCTCATCGGCGCCGCGGTCCTCATCACCGCCATCGCCGCGGTGCGCCTCTCGACGCGGTCCGGCCTGCCCTCGCTCCTCATCTATCTCGGGATCGGCCTCGCCCTGGGCAACCGAGGCCTGGGCATCGACTTCTCCGACACCGAGCTGACCCAGGTCCTCGGCTATGCCGCCCTCGTGCTCATCCTCACCGAGGGTGGTGTCACGACGAAGTGGGACTCCATCAAGGGTGCGCTCGCCCCCGCGGCGGCCCTGGCCACCGTCGGCGTCGTCGTGTCGATCGGCGTCGTCGCCGTGGCCGCCCGGTTCGTGCTCGACATGCCGTGGAACGCCGCCCTCCTCGTCGGCGCCATCCTCGCGTCCACCGATGCCGCGGCCGTCTTCGCCGTGCTGCGCAGGGTGCCGCTGCCGCGCCGGATCAGCGGCATGCTCGAGGCCGAGTCGGGCTTCAACGACGCCCCCGTCGTCATCCTCGTCACGGCGCTGGCCGCCCAGACCGCCGCCACCGGCGGCATCTCGTGGGGGTCGCTCGCCGTCACCGTCGTCCTCGAGCTCGTCGTCGGCTCGGCCGTGGGCCTGGCGGTGGGGTGGCTGGGTGGCCGGCTGATGGCCAAGGTGGCCGGTGGGTCGTCCGCGCTCTTCGCCATCGGGGTCGTCACCATCTCGGTGCTGGCCTATGCCGCCGCCGACGTCATCCACGCGTCCGGCTTCATCGCCTGCTACCTCGCGTCCCTCGTCCTCGGCAACATGGGCCTCCCCCACCGCGCGTCCGTCCTCGGCTTCTCGACCGCTCTCGGGTGGCTCGCCCAGATCGGGCTGTTCGTCCTGCTCGGCCTGCTCGCGGACCCCGCAGGCTTCCCGTCGGTGCTGGTTCCCGCCGTCGTGCTCGGACTGGTCCTCCTCCTGGTCGCTCGACCCCTGTCGGTGATCGTGGCGTGCACACCGTTCGGGCTGGGCTGGCGGTCACAGGCGTTCCTGTCGTGGGCGGGCCTGCGCGGCGCCGTGCCGGTCGTGCTGGCGACGGTCCCCCTCACGCTGGGCACCGAGGGCGTCGAGTGGATCTTCAACCTCGTCTTCGTCCTCGTCGTCATCTTCACGCTCGTGCAGGCTCCGACCCTGCCGTGGGTCGCCCACCGGCTGGGGCTCGACAGGTCGCACCACTCCGTCGACCTCACGCTCGAGACGACGGCGTTCGACGACATCGGCGCGCACCTCATGGAGGTGACGGTCGGGCCGACGTCGCGCATCGCGGGGGTGCAGATCTATGCAGCTGCGTCTCCCGCCCGGCGCCAACGTCGCCCTGGTCGTCCGCGAGGGCGTCTCCTTCGTCCCCAAGGAGACGACGCCGTTGCGCCGCGGCGACCAGCTCCTCATCGTCACGCCTGCGGCGGTGCGCGCGACCGTCGAGAAGCGTCTGTATGCCGTGAGCCGCGGCGGCCGCCTCGCCGGCTGGTCCACCCCCGGGACCCCACCCACCTCCTGATCTCTTCGAGATCGGGCGACGCGCGCGGCTCCCGCACCGGGCACCCGCATGTCGCCCGATCTCGACGGAGCAGCCCGATGGTCTGCCGACGCAACACGCACGCAAGGTATGCCGGAACGCTCGGTTGCTGGGCGGCATACCGGAGCATCCCCCGGCGTTCCGTATCCTTGGAAACGCTCATGCCGCAGTGCCCAGGAGGGAACCCCGTGCCCACGTACGCCTATGCGTGTCGCGAATGCGACCACCGTTTCGAGGTCGTGCAGTCCTTCAGCGACGACTCGCTGTCGATCTGCCCCGAGTGTGACGGGTCGCTCCGCAAGGTCTTCAACTCCGTCGGAGTCGTCTTCAAGGGCGGCGGTTTCTATCGTAACGACTCGCGCGCGGCCGCCACGAGCAGCACGCCCGCCGCGTCGAACGGCAGCTCGTCCGACTCGGGATCGGGCACGGGCAGCTCCTCGTCCTCGAGCTCCGACTCGTCAGGCGCGTCGAAGCCCTCGAGCTCCGGCAGCTCCTCCGACGCCAAGGCGTCGTCCTCGTCGTCCAAGGCCTCCGCCTGACCCCTCGCCGTCGAGGGGCCCGACTGCCGTCAGCTGCGAGGGCCCTTGCGGTGCGGCTTCTTGTCGGGGCGCCCGCCACGTTCCTGTGACTCGCTCAGCTCGATCAGCTGCCCGGAGATGCGGGTCGTGCGCAGCTTGTCCCAGGTGCCCGAGGGCAGCGTCGCGGGCAGCTCGACGAGCGAGTGGTCGGCGCGGATGTCGATGTGGCCGAAGTCCTGCCGGCCGAGTCCGCCCTCGTTGGCGAGCGCGCCGACGATCTGACGAGGCTCGACCTTGTGGCGCCGGCCCACGGCGATCTTGTAGGTCGCCATCGGGACGTTCGATCCCCGCCGGGCCGGGCGCTCGTCGCCGCCACCCCTGCCGGGGCGAGCACCACCACGGTCGTCGCGGCGCGGGCCACGGTCCTCGAAGTCGCGCTCACGTCGCGGCGGGCGGACCGGGTCAGGACCGAGCAGCATCGGCTCGTCGCCCTGGAGCACGATCGCCAGCGCGGCGGCCACATCGGCCTCGGGCACGTCGTGGTTGCGGACGTAGTGGGCGATGACGTCACGGAAGGTGCTGAGCTCGCTCGACGCGAGGGCCGAGGTGATCCGGTCGTCGAAGCGACCCAGGCGGGTGGCGTTGATGTCCTCGACGCTGGGCAGCTGCATCTCGGTCAGGGTCGTCTTGGTGGCCTTCTCGATCGCCTTGAGGAGGTAGCGCTCCCGAGGCGTGACGAACGAGATCGCGTCGCCCGAGCGCCCGGCACGACCAGTGCGACCGATGCGGTGGACGTAGGACTCGGTGTCGGTGGGGATGTCGTAGTTGACGACGTGGCTGATCCGCTCGACGTCGAGACCGCGGGCCGCGACATCCGTGGCCACGAGGATGTCGAGCTTGCCGGACTTCAGCTGCGCGACGGTGCGCTCACGCTGTGCCTGGGCGATGTCGCCGTTGATGGCCGTGGCCGAGAAGCCACGCGCCCGCAGTTTCTCGGCGAGCATCTCGGTCTCGTTTTTGGTGCGGACGAAGACGATCATCCCCTCGAAGTTCTCGACCTCGAGGATCCGGGTGAGGGCGTCGATCTTCTGCGGGTAGGAGCAGAAGAGGTAGCGCTGGGTGATGTTGGGCGCCGTCTCCGTCGTGCGCTCGACAGTGATCTCGAGGGCGTCGGTGAGGTACTTCTTGGAGATCCGACGGATCTGCGAGGGCATGGTCGCCGAGAACAGGGCGACGTGCTTCTCCGCCGGAGTGTCCGCGAGGATCGTCTCGACGTCCTCGGCGAAGCCCATCTTGAGCATCTCGTCGGCCTCGTCGAGGACGAGGAAGCGCAGCTCCGACAGGTCGAGCGTGCCCTTCTCGAGGTGGTCCATGATCCGGCCGGGGGTGCCGACGACGATGTGGACACCGCGGCGCAGCGCGCTCAGCTGGACGCCGTAGGCCTGACCGCCGTAGACGGGGAGCACGTGGACGCCGGGCATGCGCGAGGCGTACTTCTCGAAGGCCTCGCAGACCTGAAGGGCGAGCTCACGGGTCGGCGCGAGGACGAGGGCCTGGGGCGACTTCTGCTTGAGGTCCAGGCGGCTGAGGATCGGCAGCGCGAAGGCCGCCGTCTTGCCCGTGCCGGTCTGCGCGAGACCGACCACATGGCGTCCCTCGAGGAGCGCCGGGATCGTCGCGGCCTGGATCGGGGACGGGGTCTCGTAGCCCACGTCCTTGAGCGCCCGGACGACTCTTTCGTCGAGGCCGAGGTCGGCGAAGGTGCTCTGCTCGGGCTCTTCGGGGGTCACGCTGTTGGTCACGCTGTTGTCGCTCACGACTCGACGGTACTGGCGCGCACCCCGCCACAGCGAATGACGTGCTTGCGCGGCAGGCTCTGCCGGACGGCACACCGGCCCTTCGTATGCCGTGTCGCCCGTCATCCACAGGGTCCCCTTCACCGGGTGCGTCGTCCACAGACTCCTCCCGAGCCCTCCCTCGGCTGGCCCGCCCGACCTAGCGTCGAGGAATGCCACGCCCCCGCCTTCCCTCGCCGTCCCGCCCGGAGCTCCTCGGTCCGTCCCGGCGCGCCCGCTGGCGACGGTGGGCCCTGCGCCGGGTGGCGGCCGTGGCCTGTGCGGTGGCCTCCGTGCTGGCTCTCGTCGGCATCGTCCGGCCGCCCGCACCTGCCACGACCACCGTGCTCGTGGCGGCGCGCCCCCTCCCCGCGGGGACCGTCCTCACCGCGTCGGACGTGCGGGCCGCCGACCTCAGGTCGCCGCCGACCGCGGTGGGTGCCATCGGGGCGTTGGCCGACACCGACGAGCTCGCCGGGCGTCGCCTGTCCTCGCGGGTGCAGACCGGCGAGGTGCTCACGGCTGGCCGGCTCGTGCCGCAGACGCCGGCTGACGGGCTGCCGGCGGACCATGTCGCCGCCCACGTCCTGCTCGCCGACGAGCGCTCGCTCGACCTCGTCTCGGCCGGTCAACGGGTGACGTTGTTCGCCGACACCGGAGGCTCGGCGGTCGCCCGCGACGTCCTCGTCCTCGGCGTCGACCCGCCCGACGACGTCTCCCTGGCGGGATCGTTGCCCGGGTCCCACGCCTCCCCCAGAGGTCTCGTCATCGCGCTGTCGCCCGTCGCCCTGGACCAGGTCTTCGCTGGCCAACGGCCGGACGGAGGGCCACCGCGGGTGCTGGCCGTGGTGACCGGTTGACCCGACCCGTCGCCCGGCCACGACGCGGCCGGCGCTCGCCTCGCTCGGGCCTGAGGTGACTTGTACTGTGGTCGCGCTTCGGCGAATTCTCGTCGCGCAGAGTGTTGTCGACTGAAAGGACAGAAAACCATGAGGGGCTTCAAGGACTTCGTGCTCAGGGGCAACGTCGTCGAGCTGGCTGTCGCAGTGGTCATCGCCACGGCCTTCGGCGCGGTCGTCAAGGCCATGGTCGACGTCATCATGTCCATCGTGGGCAAGGTGGGCAACCAGCCCAAGTTCGATGAGTGGAGGCCGGCTGGCATCCCGCTCGGTGCGTTCATCACCGCACTCGTGGCGTTCCTCATCCTGGCCGCCGTCGTCTACTTCTTCATCGTCAAGCCGTACACGCTCGCCAAGGAGCGCCTGTTCCCGGCGGAGCCCGAGTCCGAGACGATCGACCCCAACACCGAGCTCCTCAAGGAGATCCGCGACAGCCTGCGCGCGCGTCCCAACCTCTGACCTGTCGGCTCAGCCCCCTCGAGGATCCGCACGATCGGAGCCCGACGAGGGCTTGTCCGATCGCCGCAGGGCCGGCGCCAGCGCGGCAGTGACGAGCAGGGAGAGGACGGCCATCGCCGCCATCGCCCATCCCGCGGCGCCGGGACCATCGAGCAGCTGGGCGGTGCCGCCAGCGAGGACGGCGCCCACCCCCTGGCCGGCCATCAGCCCGGTGCTGGACAGACCGAACGCCTGACCGCGGACGTCCTGGCGGGTGTGCCAGACGAGGCGCTCCTGCATGGGCAACGAGGCCGGGTAGGCGAGCGCCGAGACCGTCACCAGCACGACCACGACGGGCATCGGCATCGACAGGGGGAAGGCGAGGAACGGCAGGGCGAGCATGACCCGCAACGGCACGACGAGCCGGTCGCGCAGCTCCTCCGACAGGAAGCGTCCGATCACGACGTCGCCGGTCAGCATGCCCACGGCGCCCGCGGCGAAGAGATAGCCGGCGTCCTCACCGGCGTAGGGGATGAACAACGCCTCGCACCCGACGATGAGACCGTTGGGGACCCACATCATCAGGAAGAGGGGGAGGACGATCGGCGACCTGAGCAGCTCCCGGTTGACGCGCCGGCTGCGCTCGACGACCTTCCCGGTCGCCCGCGGCGGATGGTCGCCGATCCCGAGCCGGACGACGGCACCCGCCACCACCCCGGCGACGGCGGCGATGCCGAACAACCAGGACGGTGACAACGCAGCCAGCACCAGGGCACCCAACCCGTAGCCGATGACCTGCATGCCGCCGACGGTGATGTTCATCGTGGCTCGGGCCAGGACGAACGCCTCCTGGGGCACGATGTCCGACAGCAGCGAGACGACCGTGCCGGACGTCGCAGCCAGGGTGACGTATCCAGCGGCGAGGATGACGAACCGCATCTCCCAGGTCAGGCCGGGCAGCAGCTGCAGCGCGGCAGTGGTCGTGGTGACCCCCGCGGTGAGGATCATCGCCGTTCGCGGACGCAGCAGGTCCGATGCGGCCAGCAGGTAGCGCGCGGTGACCAGCTGCACGAGCGGTCCACCGAAGAGCGACAGGGCCGTCAGCAGCGGCGACCCGGTCTCGTCGTACATCACGGTGCCGAGCGCGAGGCTGGAGACCACCACGCCGACCATGGCGAACAGCCGGGACACGAAGAGCACTCGGAACTCTCGGATGCCGAAGATCTCGCGGTAGGTCGTCACGGAACGTACTCTGGCGCCGACCGGGACAGCAGAGCCATCTCTTCGCGTGGAGGCGAATCATGGGGACGTGGCAGGTGCCGGCATCCGTGCTGGCGAGAGCTCGTTTCGACATCTCGCCGATGGCCGAGGTCGTCGGTGCCCTGGGCCACCTCGCCGGCAGCCGTGGCCGGTTTCAGGGTGACCGGGCCTTCGTCGCAGCGCACGGCGAGGCGTTCGCTCGGATGCTGGCCGACCACCCGGGCCGCGCAGCCGTGGCGGCGCACCACGCCCGCCGTGGCTGGCTCGCCGACTTCCTGACGCTGCCGTCGGACCGCCCCTCGCCGGGGTTCGCCCACGAGCTCTCGCTCGTCCAAGCACTGGGAGACAGGCAGATTCGTGCTGACCTGCGGAAGTCGTCGCCGAGCACCCTGCCGAGAGTCCTCACGCGGCCCGGGGTGTCGACCCACGCCACTGAGCTGTTGGAGTGGCTCTGGACGCACACGATCGCGAGCGACTGGCCGCGGCGCGAGCGCATCCTGCGCGCCGACATCGTGGCGCGCACATCACGCCTTGCCTCCCACGGCTGGGAGGGCGTGCTGCGGGACCTGGGCCGTGACCGCGAGTGGCTCGAGGGTGACGAGCTACGCATCAACCGCGCGGACCATCCCACTCGGCGACTGGGCACGGACGCCCAGCTGACCTTCATCCCCGTGGGGTGGGACGGCAGCTGGGTCGGCTGGGCCCTGCCGGACAGGTATGCCATCTACTACCCCATGACCGGCGCACTCGCTCCCCTGGCCAGCGAGACGCCCGAGGGACTCGCCCGGCTCGTCGGCCCGAACCGGGCCCTCATCCTGAGAGAGCTGGGCGACCCCGCGAGCACGACGGCTCTGGCTGCCCGAACGCGCCTGCCGATGGGGGCGGTCGGCAACCACCTCAAGGTGCTCCTCGACAGCGGGCTCGTGCTGCGTCGCCGATCGGGTCGCGAGGTCCTCTACTGGCGCACGGCCCTCGGCGACGCCCTCACCGCCGCCGGGACGTGACGGCCGGGTGACGGGCTGACCCGTCACGGCGCCGTGGGGCTCAGTCCCAGTGGGGCGGACGGTTCTCGCGCAACCACCGTGCGGACGCGTCGCCGTCCCCGGCCTCACCCCACCCTTCGTCCGTGTCGTCCTTGCTCTGGTCGACCTTTTCGGCGGTATGCCGTCCACTCCCGGCGCCTTCATCGCCCGGCAGTGCGTCGCTCGGCTCTGCTTCCTCTGGGATGGCGCGCGGCTCGGGCTCCGCCGGCTCCACGGCCACGGGGCGGCTGGACGTCAGCCCCGCGTCGGAGCCGACCCGCCGGGGACCGCTCGACGAGCGACGGGAGGGACGCGTCATGACCCGCCGCGCTCCGCGAGGTCCCGGATCCGGGCGACGTCGCGCGCAGGGTCGCGGAAGGCGTCGCGGGTCCAGACCCGCACGTGGCTCCAGCCCAGACGGCCGAGGTGCTCGGCACGCAGACGGTCACGGTCCCGGGCACTGGACATCGCGGCATACGCCGGGCCGTCGGACTCGACGGCGACGGCCAGCCGGCCGCGGTGGTTCGGGTCCTCCACGGCGAGGTCGATGGGGTCGGCCGAGGACCCGTAGCGCTCGTGGACGGTGAGCCCACCGGCCCGCAGGCGGCGGGCGAACTCGGCCATGACGACCGACGCTGCGGCCAGGTCGGAGCTGTCACCGCCGACCGGCGGAGCGGCCTCGTCGACCGGGCCCGAGGAAGCAGCGGCGCCGGGGTGGGCGCCATGGGTTGCGCCGGCTGCGTGCGCGAGGAAGTCGCGCAGCATGACGGCTCCCCTGGCCTTGAGTCGCTGGGGGTCGAGCTCGTCGGCGCTGATCGACGACACGACCGTCATGCGCTTCTTGGCCCGGGTGATGGCGACGTTGAGCCGGCGCTCCCCGCCCTCGACGTTGAGTGGGCCAAAGCGGTGCAGCACCCGCCCGTGCGGGGTCTTGCCGTAGCCGACGGAGAGGATGATCGCGTCCCGCTCGTCGCCCTGGACGCGCTCGAGGTTCTTGATGAAGAAGCGCTCGTGGAGGTCCTCCTTGAAGAAGGCCGCTGTCCGCGGCTCCAGGCCGAGCAGCGCCCGGCGCACCGCGTCCTCGAGTCGCTGGGTGTGCGCAAGCCCGAGGGCGATGACCCCGAGGCTCTCGCCCGGCCGTTCGCGAGCATGCTCGATGACGAGCTCGACGACTCGCTCGACCTCGGCCTGGGTGGTCTCGACGCTGCCCGCCCCCTCGGTGACGACTCCGGCCCCGTCGACGAGCTCGTGCTGCAGCACCGGGGCCGCGCCGGCACCCGGGAAGGTGACGAGCGACCCGTCGTAGACGTGCTCGTTGGCGAACGAGATGAGCCGCTCGTCCTGCGAGCGGTAGTGCCAGGACAGGCGGCGGCTCGGCAGGGTCGCGGCCATGACGTCGAGGACCGACTCGACACCCTCGGTGAGCGAGTCGTCCGGCGAGGCGTCGCCCGCATCGGTGACGGTCGTGAAGAAGGACGTCGGGGGCAGCTGCTTGGCGTCCCCCGCGAGGACGACCTGACGGGCTCGCGAGATCGCCGACACTGCCTCGGCCGGTGGGATCTGCGAGGCCTCGTCGAAGACGACGACGTCGAACCACACACCGGGAGGCAGCACGGACGCGACGACGAGCGGGCTCATGACCCAGCACGGCCGCACGGCGGTGAGCAGCTCACCCGTGGCCGGCAGCAGGTCGCGCAGCGCCCGGTGACGACGTGACTTCGCGCCCTCGGCGCGGATGAGGCTCTCGTGCTCCGGTGCGTCCGCGAGGACGCGGTCGACGTTGGCGCGCACGGCGGCGCGGACGCGACTGGCGTTGTGTCGCAGCACTTCCCGGTCGGCGGCAGCGAACTCGCCGACGGTCCGGCGCAGGTCGTCGCCGTCGTGAGCTCCGACCCGGGCGTCACGCAGGGAGATGTCGTCGAGCACGGAGCTCCACCACACGAACTCGGCCTCGCCCGCGACCCGGTCGGCACTCACGCCACGGGTCGAGAAGTCGTCGAGGAGCCCCCCGAGCCCGGCGGCACGCAGGGACTCGGTCGGACCGATGACCGAGGGCACGACGGCCAGCCTGTCGGGCGCCTGCGCGAGCGCCTGCAGGCGCGCACTGAGCTCCGCGCGGGGCACGTCCACCAGGCTGGGGGCACCGTCCGTGGTCGGCACACGCTCGTCGAGCC
The DNA here is from genome assembly GCF_979258975.1 of Knoellia sp. AC549. Taxonomy (NCBI): domain Bacteria; kingdom Bacillati; phylum Actinomycetota; class Actinomycetes; order Micrococcales; family Intrasporangiaceae; genus Knoellia; species Knoellia sp. AC549. Next base: position 2,440,360 of record NZ_OZ409890.1, on the reverse strand, counting down.
AGGCGAGGTCAGCCGCGAGAGCGGCATACGCCTCCATCGCCCGGTCGAGGTCCGCCGGCATCTCCGGACGCCCGCCGGCTCCGGCCATCTCGCGCCAGGCGCTGCGCTGCTCGTTCGCCGCGACGAGCGCCGCATGGAGGTCCGCGGGCGGACGTCCGGGGCGCACATAGCGACGCACCTGACGCCTCAGGCTGCGCCGCTCCCACCAGCCGAGGTCGGCACCGACGGTCGACCGGTAGTCCGGAGAGCCGGTGGCCGCGACGAAGTCGCCGAGCGGGACGTCGAAGATCTCGGGCCGGAACGTCTCGAGGGTGTCGCGCACCTCGGCGACGGTGTCGAGGATGCGCCCCCAGTCGCGCACGGTCCGTGCGGTGGGCAGGCTCAGTCCCTTGAAGACCTCAGCGAGGATGGAGCCGACGCCCGAGATGCCGTCGCCGGACCAGCGCTCGACGAGCTCACGCGCGCGCACGGCGTCGTCCGGCGTGCGGACCCTGGCGCCGAACCAGGGGTCGGCGGCGTGGTCGGTGCGCCAGGCACCGAGGGACGCGATCCGGGTGAGCTCGCGGGTGAGCACCTCGTAGCGGTCGCGGGGCAGGGACTGCAGGGCCTCACCGCGGATGCGCACGCGCGAGTGCGGCGGGTGCTCACTCCCGCCGAGCGCGCTGATCGCCTCCTGCACGTCGTGGACGGAGACGCCCCACGGGTGGCGCGGCTCGTGCATGGCGTCGCGGTGCTCGCGCAGCGTGGATGCGGCGGCACGCAGCCGGTCGACGTCGCGGCCGGGCGGGTCGGAGGGTCGCTTCGTGTGACCGGGGAGCGACTCCGCGAGCTCGGCAGCGAGGCGTCGACGGCCCCGCGCGCCGTCGTGGAGGTCGAGGACGAGGTCGCCGAGACCGACCCGGTCGAGCCGGCCCACGACGGCATCGATGGCAGCCCGCTTCTCGGCGACGAAGAGCACGCGCTTGCCGTCCGCCGCGAGGGCCGCGACGAGGTTGGCGATGGTCTGCGACTTGCCCGTGCCGGGCGGGCCGTGGATGACGAGGTGCGCGCCGGAGCGGGCCGCCTCGATGGCCTCCTGCTGGGAGGAGTCTGCGTCGAGGACCAGCAGGCCCTGGGCGGGGTCGGGCACGCTGTCGAGCGGGCGGCTCGGCAGCTCGTGGCGCACGGACCGCATGGCCGTGGGATCGCCGGCCATGGCCGCGATGACGTCGTGGTCGGCGAGCGCGTCGCCCTGGGTGGCGAGGTCGGCGACCATCGGCAGCTTGGCGTAGGAGAAGGTGCCCAGCACGATCCGTGGCGAGACCTCGAAGTCCGGCACGTCGGCGCAGGCCTCGGTGAGCGCGGCATACGCCGGATAGGGGTCGAAGCCACCGGCGGTGTGCGTCAGGGCCTCGAACCGCTCGGGGTCGATCGTCAGTCCCTGCTCGGACGAGAGGTAGTGCTCGAGCACCGGGTTGAACTCGATCTCGTCGCCGAGGTCGAGCTCGTAGTCGTCGTGCTGCGGAGTCGTCGGCCGCAGCGTGCAGCTCCGCAGGAACACTGGCGCGGCAGGTTGCCGGGGCGTCGCCGCCTTGCCGCGGCCCAGGCTCCACGTGGCCATCCCCACGGCCACGAACCCCGTGTCGATACCGCGCTCCTCGCGCAGCTCACGGCTCTTGGCGGCGATGGTGCGGGCTCGTCGCCTGGCCTCGTCGAACGCCACCGGCTCACGCACGAGATCGGACAGCCGGGTCGGCCGGCCGGCCAGGAGCATGGAGACGCCGCCCGGGTGCGCCGTGGTGAGGTCGAGCGTGCCGGTGGGCAGGTCGCGATACCAGAGCAGGGTGTTGCGACCCCCGAGGTCGACGAGGTGCCTGGTCCATCCCGCCACGGCGTGGCGGACTCGCTCGGTCCGCGAGTCGATCTCTGACTGCGGTCCGATGTCACTCACCGCTGCAGGCTAACAACGACCGCTGGTATGCCGTGCCGCGCTCGCGCTGGCATCTCACGTCACGACCGAGAACCGTCCCGGCGGGCGCTGTGCACTGCCTCGCCACAGCGCAGCAGTGCACAGCACACGGCGCTACAACGAGGGATCCGCCGGGCCGCGCAGCACGACGGCCGCGACCCCGATGGCCAGGGCGATGACGAGGCAGGCGAGGGCGAGGACGTGGAAGCTCGCCCGGTCGACGACGACTCCGGCCAGGGCCCCGCCCAGTCCGGCCGACAGCCCCATGACGAGGTCGCTGGCTCCCTGCGCGCCGGGGCGCTCGGCGACCGGGAGCGCTCCCGTGAGCAGCGTCGAGCCGGACACCAAGGTGCAGGACCAGCCCAGCCCGAGGAGGAAGAGCGCGATGAGCAGTCCGGTCGAGTGACCCATCGGCGCCGTCGATGCCAGCAGCGTCGCCGCGGCGAGGATGCCGGATCCGGCCATCGCGACGGCTCGGCCGCCGAGCCGGTCGACCGCCATGCCCGTGAGCGGCGAGAACGCGAACATCCCGAGGATGTGGATGCTGATGACGAAGCCGATGACCGTGAGGTCGGCGTGGCCGTGGCGCATGTGCAGCGGCGTCATGACCATGACGCTGACCATCGTCATGTGCCCGAGCGCCAGGGTGATGAGCCCGAGCAGGGCCTGGGGTCGCGCGACGACGACGCGCAGGCCGCGGCCGATGGACCCGTGGGTCCGCCCGGACGCGCCGGGGTCGGCGTCGGTGACGCGCTTGCGGGCCTCGATCAGCGGGTCGGGGCGGAGCCGACAGGTCAGCACCGCGATGGCGAGCACCAGGCCGACGAGCGAGAAGACGAAGGGGCCGGTGAGGCGCGGGATGCCCAGCACCCGGGACACGCTCTCGCTGGGCCCGACGAGGTTGGGGCCGAGCACGCTCCCGATCGTCGTGGCCCACACGACGAGGCTGAGGTCCCGCCCACGGTGGGCCGGGTCGGCAAGGTCGGCCGCGGCATACCTCGCCTGGTTGTTGGATGCCGTGGAGCCGCCGAAGAGCAGGCTCGCCACGAGCAGCAGCGCGAAGCTGCCGACGATGCCGGAGGCGATGAGTCCGAGGGCACCCACGAACGACAGCGCGTAGCCCAGGACGAGTCCCGGACGCCTCCCGCGAGCGGCGCTGAGTCGGGCCATCGGGATGGCGATGAGGGCCGAGCCGATGACCTGGAAGGTCGACCCGAGCCCGGCATAGGTCGGCGACCCCGAGACGTCCTCGGCGAGGAGGGCGCCGACCGCGACACCGCTCGCGAGCGAGACACCACCGAGGATCTGCGACATCGAGAGGGTGGCGACGGTGCGGCGCTGCACCGGGTCGCGATGCGTGGTCGTCTCGGTGTGGTCCGGTGCCGTCACGCGCCGAGTATGCCGTGATCTAGTCTGGTTCGCGGCCTCCGGGCCCTTCCCGCCCTCGTCAGCTCAGGGGAAGAGCACTTCTCTCCTAAAGAAGGTGTCGCGTGTTCGAATCACGCCGAGGGCACCATCGCGCGACGGTCACTCTCACCGAGCTGGGTTGGCCTGCGCCCAGGCCACGATCTCGTCGGGCTTGTTGAGAGCCGTGCCGTCATCGAGCACCAGGACGGGCACGAAGAACGAGCCGGTCAGCGCGTGGACCTCGCGATGCACCTTGCGCTGCAGGAACTTCGGCAGGTGCTCCTGGCCCCTGGCCTTGACCAGCTCGGGCGCATGTCCCGCGTCGACCAGCGCCTGGTGCGCCTTGTGGCAGTCATGGTGGTCGCTACCGCCCGTGCCCCAGCAGATGTAGAGCCTCATCCCGCCGCCTCCTGATCGTCACGGTTGCGGCACCGAACCTACTCGCGGTCATCGGTCTTCGGGATAGCCCTTCAGGGCCACGCCCCCCGGCCGAGCCGACGAAGTGCCCGTTTCCGCGTCGCAGCACGTACTCTTGACCCTGTGTCCCGCCGCTCGGCGAGGACGCACCGCGACACCGGGGCCAAGGATCGACCCCGGCACGCATGCACGTTGGCCGCAGTCGCCGTCCTCTCGGCATGGCCACGTCGCCTCACGCCCGGTGGACCCGGCGCCGACTTCGGCGCACCCCACCCTGTCCGACTCAGGAGAAGGAACCGCTTGGCACAGCGAGCTCCCCGCCGCGCTGGCGCGCAGCGCACCACGACGCGCGACCAGCGGCGCCCCCGCGCCCGTGACGCCGAGGGCATCATCCCCGTCCTCGCCAAGACCATCCGGCAGGTCGAAGCCGCCGCGCGCGGCGGCAAGGTCAAGCCCAGCGGTCGCACGGCATACCAGGTCGTCGCCCTGCTCATGCGCGAGGAACGCGCCCGGGTCAAGGCAGACACCGCCATCTCGGAGGCGCAGCGGACCGGCGCGCTCACCCGGCTCGACGGCATCGCCACGATCCTTGCCAAGATGGCGGCCCGCGACACCTCGCTGCTGGCCCTGCTGGCCGACGGGGCCGACGTGTCCTACTCGGCCAAGAGCCTCAAGAACGACCTCCTCAGAGCCAGCGGGCAGGAGCCCGAGCCAGAGCCCGAGCCCGAACCGCCGGCGCCTGCTGACTTCGGCGCACCCGCCCCGCGCCGGGTCGTCCCGCAGACCGTCATCGCCCGCCAGCTCGCGAACCCCTTCCTCGCGCCGGACTTCTCGTCCGTCCAGACCCGTCGTCCGACGACGAACCGGCTCGGTGACTGGGAGCTGCTCAACCCGCTGTTCCGCGCGTTCGAGTACGGCGGCGACGCCACGTGCATGCCGCTGCCCGAGCCGGCTGCTGTCGTGCACGGCATCAAGGACCTCGAGCTCATGCACCACCAGGCCCAGGTCGTGGCAGCCGCAGCGGCGGGCCACCGCACCTTCCTCCTCGCCGACGAACCGGGTCTGGGCAAGACCGCGCAGGCGCTGCTCGCCGCCGACGCGGCCAACGCCTTCCCGCTGCTCGTCGTGGTCCCCAACGTCGTCAAGGCCAACTGGGCGCACGAGGCCGCGCTCTGGACCCCGCGTCGGGCCGCCACGGTCATCCATGGCGACGGCGAGTCCATCGACGGCTTCGCCGACATCGTCATCGTCAACTACGAGATCCTCGACCGGCACGTGGGCTGGCTCGGGAACCACGGCTTCCGCGGGATGGTCGTCGACGAGGCGCACTTCATCAAGAACAAGTCCTCGCAGCGCTCGCAGCACGTCCTCGAGGTGTCCGAGCGCATTCGGGCGCGCACGAGCAACGCGCTGTTCATGGCCCTCACCGGCACGCCGCTGATCAACGACATCGAGGACTTCAGGGCGATCTGGCAGTTCCTGGGATGGATCGAGGCCAAGAAGCCCAGGCACGAGCTCATGGCCGCCCTCGAGGAGACCGGCCTGACGCCCGCCGACCCCGGCTTCTATGCCGCCGCGCGCACCAGCGTCATCGACCTCGGCATCGTGCGACGCCGCAAGATCGACGTCGCGTCCGACATCCCCGCCCGTCGCGTCGCCGACCTGCCGGTGGAGCTCGACGACGAGGCCAGCCGCTCGATCCGCGCCGCGGAGGAGGAGCTGACCCGTCGCTTGGTCGCCCGCTACGAGTCGACGCTGGCGGCCCGCAAGACCGCTCCGGTGGGCGAGGGCATCGACCACGACCTCGTCCGTCGGGTCGCCGAGTGGGAGCGCAAGAACGCCGGCTCGGCCAAGACCGGCGACAACGTGTTCACGGTGATGCGCCGGATCGGGCAGGCCAAGGCCGGCCTGGCCGCCGACTACGCCGCCCAGCTCGCCCGGAGCGTCGGCAAGGTGGTCCTCTTCGCCAAGCACGTCGACGTCATGGACACGGCCGAGCAGACCTTCGCCAGGCGGGGCGTCGGCTACGCGTCGATCCGCGGCGACCAGACGCCCAAGGTGCGCAAGGCCAACATCGAGGCGTTCCTCACCGACCCCGACGTCGCCGTCGTCGTGTGCTCGCTCACCGCGGCCGGGGTGGGTCTCAACCTCCAGGTCGCCTCGAACGTCGTGCTGGCCGAGCTGTCCTGGACCTCGGCGGAGCAGACGCAGGCCATCGACCGGGTGCACCGCATCGGCCAGACCGAACCGGTCACCGCGTGGCGGATCATCGCCGCCCAGACGATCGACTCCAGGCTGGCTCAGCTCATCGACGACAAGGCGGGGCTCGCCGCCCGCGCCCTGGATGGTTCGGACGAGGAGATCGGCTCCTCGGCCGACGTGCAGCTCGAGGCGCTCATGTCGATGCTGACCGAGGCGTTGCAGGCCGCCGAGCACTGACGCCGGTCACCGGTCCGCGATGGCCTGACTGATGAGCAGCGCGTAGGCCTCGATGCTCGCCGGACCACTGAGGCGGCTGTCCTCACCGACGACGAAGTGAGGCGTCGACACGATGCCACTCGCCTGCGCCGCCGCGACATCGGCCGCCACCTCCGCCGAACGCTCGGACGAGGCGAGCAGGTCCCCCACCCGATGCTCGTCGAGGCCGGCCTCCGCCGCGAGACGTTGCAGGACCCGTGATGAACCCACGTCGAGTCCCTCGGTGAACACGGCGGCATACAGTCGCTCGAGGACAGCGCCCTGGAGCGCAGGGCCACCGAGCGCGAGACCCAGCGCGACGAGGCGGTGCGCATCCGTGGTGTCGGCCGTGGGAGGGCTCGTCACGGTGATGTCGATGCCATCCGGTCGGCACGCGATGGCCGCTCGCTCGAGCTCGTCAGGGGGCACCGGACCGGCGAGGAAGGCGTGGTGGATGAGGACGATGTCTGCGGGACGTTCGGACACCGCGACGGCCGCTTCGACGCGATGCTTCGCGACGTAGGACCACGGGTCGGTGACGTCACCCCACAGGCCAAGAACGAGGTCGGTCATGCACCAACTGTTCCACATGACGACGAACGCCCCCGTTCCCGCGAGGGCCCAGGGGCGTTCGATCTGGCGTATGCCGGACGGTCACCTGTCGAGGACGACCTGGCCTGCTCAGAAGCGGCCGAAGCCGGTGGGGGTGCCCCACATGTTGCGCTCGCTCGTCGACTTCCCGGTGCGGGGCGAGTCGATCATCATGTCGCCACCGGTGAAGATGCCGACGTGGTAGGCGGGGCTGCCGTAGAACACGAGGTCGCCGGGGCGAGGGCTCGACACGCGGGTCGCGGCGCGCTGCTGGGCGGACGCGGTGCGAGGGATGGAGATCCCGGCCTTGTTGTAGACGTACTGGGTGAAGCCCGAGCAGTCGAAGCCGGCCGGGGTGCTGCCGCCGTAGACGTAGGCGATGCCGAGGAGGCCACGAGCGATGTTGACGACCTGGCTCGAGGACTTGCTGCTCGTCGACGTCGAGCTCGGGGCCGGGGCGCTCGGGGACTTCGTGGGAGCGGTGACGCGCGTGCGAGAGGAGGACCGGCTCGTCGTCGGCGTGGTGCGCGTCCTCGTCGAGCGCTGCGTGGTCTCGGAGCGCTCGCTGCGTTCGCCGTCCGCGACGAGGCGGCTCTCGCGGGGCTCTTCCTCACGCACGACGGGCTGCGGACGCGGCTTGGGCTTGGGCCTCGGCTTCGCGATGACCGTGACGCCGGTGACACCGACGGCCTGGGCCACGACCGGCGCAGCGGCCAGGGGGGCGCTGATGGCCGGGGCGGCCGGAGCGACAGCCGGGGCTGCGGGAGGGCTGCTGCTCACCTGCTGGGCCGTGTCGGGGGCAGCGGAGGCCGGGAGGGCGAACGCCGCCACCAGGCCACCCGAGGCTGCGAGCACCGCGGTGGCCTTGGCGCCGGTCGCACCGGCGCGCGAGGCGATGACGGACAGTTCGGCGACAGGGTTGTGTCGTCCGGGCGTGCGGTGACGCCCAGGGGTGGAGTGAGCCACGGTGAACCTCTCGGTGCCTACGGGGTGAGCTGTCGGGTTCGGACGGAGGTTCTGCCCGGTCAGTCGGAACTGACTTAACCCCAAGGAGCGACCAGTGGTCGCCCCAGAATTGGGTCCCCCGCTCCTGTCAAGCGGATTGCGATGCAGTCGACGACGGTGACAGGACTCGGCAAATCCGTCGCGACGACTCACCCCAGGGGGAGATGAGTCGTGGCCACGGTACCCAATTCCCCGGCCGAAGTCACGTTTGGGTCACGGCGCCCGGAACGTGAGCGGAGACCGCCGCGTCTGGGCACACGACGAGGGCGGCAGGACCCGTTGAGGTCCCGCCGCCCTCGGACGTCGGCTCAGGTCACTCGACCGAGATGTGCACGTGGTCGTAGTGGTTGGCCGTCACCGACCCACGGTCGTCCATGGACCGCCAGCCGGAGGCGCCGGCGAGCCAGATGCGCTGCTTCCAGATCACGTAGGTGATGTCGAGCCTGCCCATGTTGTTGACGGCCCATTGGGCGACGGAGTCACCCGTGGACCCGGACACCATGACATCGACCGCACGGCCGCTGCCATGGTCGCCCGCACCTGCGCGGTAGCCACCGATGCTGGTGATGCCGAAGTTGGAGCGAACCGCCGAGCACACCGTGGAGGCGTTGCTGCCCAGGCCCTTGTCGCTGCACCAGCCGACGTACTCACCGGAGCCGACACCCGAGGGGACGGACGAGGTCGACCTCGACGACCGCGACGAGGACGACGAGGTCGACGACTTCGACTCCTCCTGCGAGGACGCCTCGGACGACTCGGAGGTCTCGCTCTCCTCGGCCCTCTCAGCCCTCTCGGGCGTCTCGGCCTTCTCGGGCGTCTCGACGGCCTTGGGCTCGGGCTTCGGCTTCGGCTTCGGCTTGGGCTTGGCCACCGCGGTGACACCGATGGGACCGGCCGCGACCTTGACGCTGTCGGCGACGGCCGGCGCCGTCACGGAGGTGGCACCGGCGACCGCCGTGCGGCCCGAGCTGCGCGACGTGGTGCCGGCCACGGAGTCGGCGCGATCGCGAGCCACGAGTGCCGAGGTCTGACCTGACAGCTCGACCTGGGGCGGGTCTGCCTGGACGGGGATGGCCAGCGCAGCCGCGATGCTGGTGGCCAGGCCCAGGCCGACGAGGCCCTTGAGCATGGTGGGGCGGGACATCGACGAGAACGAGCGGAGATCGGGGAGCCGACCGCGCTCAGAAGCGCGTCGTCGACCGGGACGGGACACAGGGGAAATCACGAACGAGAACCTCTCGGGTGGATCAGGGATGACCCCACGGTAACGGCGCCCTCCCCCAAAGTCACATTCCGGTAACGGGCGCGCCGGATCCACGACGGCACCCAGGCCGCCGGGCCGCGCTCATCCAGCCGCGTGCGAGAGGTGGGTCCGAGGGTCAGACGGGCGCTGCGGCGCGGGCCACGAAGACGTGCGAGGCGATGTCGTGCGGCAGCGAGACCCCGGTGGACTCGTCGGCTCCGGCGAGGGCGGCGATGACCCGGGTGCCCTCACGGCGCACGACCGCGAGCTGGCCGGGCAGGAGGCCAGCGGCGGTGATGAGACCCAGGGCCTCGTGGTCGACCTGGGCGGGCTCACCGATCCGGCGCACGGTCACCGTGATCGGCACCGTGCCGGCGACCTCGCTCAGCGTCGACAGGCCCAGACGGAAGTCCTCACCCAGCGCCTCACCGAACTCGTCGAGGCCTGGGATCGGGTTGCCGTAGGGGGACTCCGCGTGGTCGGCGAGCAGCCCGAGGATCTTGATCTCGACCCGGTCGGACATGACGTGCTCCCACCGGCACGCCTCCTCGTGGACGTACTCCCACTCGAGGCCGATGACGTCCACGAGGAGCCGCTCGGCGATGCGGTGCTTGCGCATGACCCGCGTGGCGAGACGGCGGCCCTCGACCGACAGCTCGAGGTGTCGGTCGCCCGCGACGGCGAGCAGCCCGTCACGCTCCATGCGGGCCACGGTCTGCGAGACGGTCGGGCCGGAGTGCCCCAGCCGCTCGGCGATGCGGGCGCGCAGCGGCGTGATGCCCTCTTCTTCCAGCTCGAAGATCGTGCGGAGGTACATCTCCGTGGTGTCGATGAGATCGGTCACGCATCCATTCTCTCATCACGTTCCGACAGGGTTGACCGCCTTGCGGCGCGGATCGTATGCCGGGAGCCACCGTGCCAGCCACGGCGCGCCTCCCAGCACGAGCAGCCCGAGGACGACGGAGGAGGCACCCAGGCTGGCGAAGAGGGTCACTCCGCTGACGAGGAGCGGAGCGCCGTTCTGCCCGAGAAGCGAGAGGAAGCGCCAGGCGGCGAGGAACTGTGCGCGGCCGACGACAGGGGCGGCGTCGGCCCCGAGCGTCTGGACGATGCCCGAACCGAGTCCGTTTCCCACCCCCATGACGGTCGAGACCACGGCCACCGCCGCGAAGCTGTGCGACAGCGGCAGCAGCACCATCCCGACCCCGAGCACCACGAGGAAGGGCACGGCCACCCACACGCGACCGAACCGGTCCATGACCGAACCTGCCGGATAGAAGAGCAGGACCTCGGCGCCACCGGCGATCCCGAAGAGCAGCGCGGTCTGGCTGTCGGTGATCCCCACCGACTCCGCCCAGAGCGGCACGATGACGAACCTCCCCTGCCGGGCGGCACCGATGAGCACGACTCCTGCCCCGATCGTCAGGAGCACGCGCCGGTGACCGCGCACGACGTCGAGCAGGCTGACGCGTCCTCGTGCCCCGGAGACCGTGCCGTCGCCGTCCGGCACCCGGCCGTCCGCGTCGTCGTGGTCCCGAAGGCCGAACCACGCCCAGACCGCAGCCAAGAGACCTGCGGCGACGGCCACGGCATACCCCGCCTGTGTCCCCCAGACGTGGATGAGGGGCGCGGCGATGAAGGGGCCGACGAAGAGGCCGACGCGTTGCACGCCCCCCATCGTCGACATGGCGCGGGCGCGGATCCGCACGGGTGCCCGAGCCGTGAGCCACGACTGCCGGGCAAGGAGGAAGACCGAACCCGTCATGCCCATGAGGCCAATGGCGACACCGAGCACCCACAGGTTCGGCGCCACGACCGCGAGCGCTGCTCCGAGGGCGTCGACGACGGCGGCGCCGGCGAGGGCCCGCCGCTCACCGATGCGCGCCACGAGTGAGCCGGCCGGCAGCGACGAGACGAAGGCCGAGAGGCCCTCGATGAGGACGAACGCCGCCGCCAGGGCGATGCTCGCCCCGAGGTCTCGGGCGCTCAGCGCCACGACCGGGACGGCCGCACCGACGCCGACCGACCAGACCGCCGTCGGCCCGAACGCCGGCAGCGCGATGCTGCGCAACGAGAAGTCGTCGGCGACGGACACGTCCCCACCCTGACACGGGCGGTGTCGGCAACCGACGGATCACCCGGGCGATCTCCACACCTGCCCCACCGCCCGAGCGTCGGAGTGCACAATGTTGCTGCCCGACACCGGATGGACCCGAGACGAGGGAACTTGTGACATCGATGTCCCAGAACGCCCAGCCCGCCGCTGCCCGCGAGGCTGGCCCTGATCCCGACTTCCGGCCCGGCCTGGAGGGCGTGGTCGCCTTCGAGTCGCGCATCGCCGAACCCGACAAGGAGGGTGGGGCGCTCCGCTACCGCGGCGTCGACATCAAGGACCTCGTCGGTCGGGTGAGCTTCGGTCAGGTGTGGGGTCTGCTCGTCGACAACGAGTTCGACCCTGGGCTGCCGCCGGCCGAGCCCTTCCCGCTCCCGGTGCACACCGGCGACATCCGGGTCGACGTGCAGTCATCGCTCGCCCAGCTCGCGCCGGTCTGGGGCTTCAAGCCACTGCTCGACATCGACGCCACCGAGGCCCGCGACAACCTGGCTCGCGCCTCGGTCATGGCCCTGTCGTTCATCGCGCAGTCCGCTCACGGCCAAGCTCGCCCATGGTCCCCCAGAGCCAGGTCGACCGGGGGCGCACCATCGTCGAGCGCTTCATGATCCGGTGGCGCGGCGAGCCCGACCCCGCGCACGTCGAGGCCATCGACGCCTACTTCATCTCCGCCGCCGAGCACGGCATGAACGCCTCGACGTTCACCGCCCGGGTCATCGCCTCGACCGGCGCCGACGTGGCGGCCTGTCTGTCCGGCGCGATCGGCGCCCTGTCCGGGCCGCTCCACGGTGGTGCTCCGTCTCGCGCCCAGCACATGATCGAGGGCGTCGAACGCAGCGGTGACGCCACGGCATACGTGGCTGGTGTGCTGGACCGCGGCGAGCGGCTCATGGGCTTCGGACACCGGGTCTACCGGGCCTACGACCCCCGAGCCGCCGTGCTGCGTGACACCTGCAAGCGCCTCGGTGCCCCGCGCTACGAGGTCGCGGTCGAGCTCGAGAAGGCCGCCATCGCCGCCCTGGCCGAGCGATACCCCGATCGCGTCATGGAGACCAACGTCGACTACTGGGCGGCGGTGCTGCTCGACTTCGCCCAGGTGCCCGGCGACATGATGACCCCGCTCTTCGTGGCTGCCCGCACGGCCGGTTGGAGCGCGCACGTCCTCGAGCAGAAGCAGACCGGGCGACTCATCCGGCCGAGCTCGCGCTACATCGGTGAGGCGACCCGGGGCATCGAGTCGGTCACCGGCTTCCGCCAGGGCTGAGACCCGCGCACCGACGACAACGGCACGGCATACCCCTCCGGAATGCCGTGCCGTGCGTTCGTGAGTCCGTTCAGCAGAACTCGGGGAACCTCGCCGTGCCGTCGGTGACGGCCTGCTGGAGCGTCACCGTGCCGTCCGGAGCACGCCACGAGAACTCGACGGCTGCCCTGATGCGCTGCCCGGGAGGGCTGCAGAGGCCCACCTGCGGGGAACGGGCGGTGTCGCTCACGTCGTGCCAGCCGTCCGCGTCGTCGGCCTGCTTCGTGTCGACCCACGCAGAACCGTTCCAGCGCTGGTAGCGGATGTCGTTGACCCGGACGTCGAAGTTCGTGCCTCCGTCGAGGTCCCGGATCGTCGCCTCCGCACCGAGCCCACCGTTGGAGAAGCGCAGGCACTTCTGGAAGCGGTCGCCGGTCTCGCAGCCGGTGAGCTCATAGGGCGCGGCAGAGGCGCTGGGAGCGAGCGTGACGAGGGCTGCACCGAGCGCCGTGGTGGCTGCGGCGGCGGAGAGCAGTCGGAACTTCATGGTGAATCCTTCGGTCGTCCTGGCGGGCCGCCGTGTGGCGGCCGGCGGGTGAGAACGTAGGAACGCGCACTGCGGAACCGCTGCGATTCCGCTGCGTCGCACCACCGACGACGTCCGCTGAGACGCCGTGCGGTGAGACGCCGTCCGGTGGGTGAACTTCCACCGGGTGCGCCTGCCGAGTGCGGGAGACTGCACCGGTGACTGACGCCGCGATCACCATTCCTGCCGACCTCCTTCCCGCTGACGGCCGTTTCGGCTCCGGACCCTCCAAGGTCCGCCCGGAGCAGGTCGAGTTCCTCGCTTCCCTGGGCTCCACCGTCCTGGGCACCTCGCACCGCCAGGCCCCGGTCAAGAACCTCGTGAAGTCGGTGCGCTCCGGGCTCGCCGACCTCTTCTCCCTTCCCGAGGGCTACGAGGTCGTCCTCGGCAACGGTGGCGCGACCGCGTTCTGGGACATCGCCGCCTTCGGCCTCGTCCGTGAGCGCGCGCAGCACCTCGCCTTCGGTGAGTTCTCGAGCAAGTTCGGTGCGGTGACGTCCAACGCGCCGTTCCTCGGCGAGTCCTCGATCATCAAGAGCGACCCCGGGACCCGCCCCACCGCCGTGGCGGAGGACGGCATCGACGTCTATGCCTGGGCGCACAACGAGACGAGCACCGGTGTCATGACCGACGTGCGCCGCGTCGAGGGTGCCGCCGACGACGCTCTCGTCCTCATCGACGCCACCTCTGGCGCCGGTGGCCTGCCGGTCGACATCGCCGAGACCGACGTCTACTACTTCGGCCCGCAGAAGTGCTTCGCCGCCGACGGTGGGCTCTGGCTGGCCCTCTTCTCCCCCGCCGCGCTGGCCCGTGTCGACGAGATCACGGCGTCGGGACGGTGGGTGCCCGACTTCTTCAGCCTGCCGACAGCAATCGACAACAGCCGCAAGGACCAGACCTACAACACCCCGGCCGTGGGCACGCTCGCGCTGCTCGACAACCAGGTGCAGTGGCTCAACGCGCAGGGTGGCCTCGACTGGGCGACGGCACGGACGAAGGACTCGTCCGACCGCCTGTACACGTGGGCCGAGTCGGTCGACTACGCCACGCCCTATGTGGCGGACCCCGCCGCACGCAGCCAGGTCGTCACGACGATCGACTTCGATGACGCCGTCGATGCCTCGGTCATCGCGGCCACCCTGCGTGCGCATGGCGTCGTCGACGTCGAGCCCTACCGCAAGCTCGGTCGCAACCAGCTGCGTGTGGCGACCTTCCCGGCCGTCGACCCCGAGGACGTCAGCAAGCTCATCGCCTCCATCGAGCACGTGGTCGCCGCCATCTGAGGCGGGGTCCCGCGCGCCCATGAGCGGCGCGACGGAGCCATAAGTCGGTGAGCCGACCACCCATGGGTGGTCGGCTCACCCATTTCTGGCTCGCTCACCACGGTGGCGGCGGACGCGGTCAGGTCAGGACGGCATACGCGATCGCCACGAGGAGGACGATCGCGAGGACGCCGAGGGTCATCCGCCGGCGGAAGCCGGGCGTCATCGAGCCGCCTCGGGTGCGGGCTCGGTGACGGTGTCCCGCACCGTCGGGACGGTCTCGATGGTGATGCGCGGGGACCGCTGCGACTCATAGCTCACGCGGACATTCTCCCTGCGCGCCAGCCACCACAGGACGACGACGAGCGTGCCGCCCATGGCGATCGGCCCGATGGCGATGGTCCAGCGGGCACCCCAGACCTCGCCGATCCAGCCGATGATGGGCGCTCCGATCGGTGTGCCGCCCATGAAGATCGCCATGTAGAGCGCCATGACCCGACCACGCACGAGCGGGTCGGTGCGCAGCTGCACCATGGCGTTGGCCGTGGTGAGCGCCGTGAGCGCGGACAGACCGACGGGGACGAGCGCGAGGGCGAACAGCTCGTAGGTCGGGGCCAGCGCCGCCGCCGCCGTCGACACGACGAACCCCGCGAGAGCGAAGAGCAGGACGCGCAGCCGGGGCTCGCCCCGACGAGCACTGAGCAGCGCGGCGGTGAGTGAGCCGACCGCCATGATGGAGCCGAGGATGCCGTACTCGGTGGGTCCCTTGTGGAACTCCTGGGTCGCCATGAGCGCCGTCGTCACCTGGAAGTTCATCCCGAAGGTGCCCAGCACGAAGACGAGCAGCATGACCACCTTGAGGTCCGGGCGGTTGCGGACGTAGCGGATCCCGTCCCGGATCGCGCCCTTGCCCCGTGTGAGGGGTGTAGGCATGAGCTCGCTCACCCGCAACAGCGACAGCGCGACGAGGACGAAGACGAACGTCAGCACGTTGACGAGGAGGGTCCATCCCGTGCCGACGGTGGCGATCATCAGGCCGGCGAGGCCGGGACCGATGAGCCGGCCACCGTTGAAGCTGGCGCTGTTGAGCGCGACCGCGTTGGCGAGCTTGTCTCGCGGGACCATCTCGGAGACGAACGACTGGCGGGCGGGGTTGTCGACCGCGGTGATGACGCCCTGGGTGAGGGCGATCGCATAGACCTGCCAGAGGGTTGCGACATCCGCCAGGACGAGCGCGGCGAGCACGAGGCTGGTGACGAGGAGCAGCGCCTGGGTGACGAGGAGGATCTGCCGCTTGGGGTAGCGGTCGGCGATCGCGCCGGCCCAGGGGGCGAGGAGGAGGAAGGGCAGGAACTGGAGGCCGGTCACGATGCCGAGGGCCTGGCTCGAGTGGTCGGTCAGCTCGGTGAGGACGAGCCAGTCCTGGGCGACCCGCCCCATCCACGTGCCGACGTTGGAGACGAAGGAGCCGGCGTAGTAGATCCGGTAGTTGCGTTCGGTGAACGAGGTGAAGGTGGGGCTCATTCGGCGGCCACCCGGGTGAGGATCGCGGCGGCCCGCTGCAGGACCGCCTGCTCCTCGGGGTCGAGGTGGGACACCCGAACCGACATCCAGGCGTCCCGCTTGCGGCGGATCTCCTTGAGCACCCGCCGGGCCTCGGGCGTGAGGGTGAGGATGATCTGACGCTTGTCCTTGGAGCCGGGAGCCCGCTCGACGTAGCCCAGCTCGACGAGGCGGTTGATCGTGCGGGTCATGCTGGGCGCGCTCACGCGCTCGATCTCGGCCAGCTCACCGGGCGTACCGGGGGCGTCCTCAAGGCGACACATCGCCGAGAACTGGTGTGGCGCAATGACATCGGTGCTCTCGTAGCGCACTCGGCGCGAGATCCGCATGCAGGCCAACCGGAGCTCACCGGCGAGGGAGGACACCGCGGCAGGCCGCAGGGCGGCATACGAAGGCGGTTGTTCACTCATGTACTTAGCCTAACTCATTACCTGTGCTAAGTATTTCCGAGCTCGGCTGCCAGATTTCCTGGCGCGCGCTGCGCGGCTTTTGTATGCCGGCCGCCCCCTCCAGTCGCTAGGGTTTCGCGCATGCCGACTGCCACCACCACAGGCGACCCGCGCCACACCGGGTCCACCGCGTTCGACCGCTACTTCAAGATCTCCGAGCGCGGATCGACGATCAGCCGCGAGGTCCGCGGCGGGGTCGTGACGTTCTTCACGATGGCCTACATCGTCGTGCTCAACCCGCTCATCCTCGGCTTCGCACCGGACGCCAACGGGGACTTCCTCGGTGGCGGCCCCGGCGACGGCTCCAACCTGCCGGCCATCGCGGCCGGCACCGCCCTCGTCGCCGGACTCCTGACGATCCTCATGGGTGTCGTCGCGAACTTCCCGCTCGCGCTGGCCACCGGGCTCGGGCTCAACGCCTTCGTCGCCTTCGCCGTCGCGTCACAGATGACCTGGGCCGATGCCATGGGCCTCGTCGTCCTCGAGGGCGTCATCATCCTGCTGCTCGTGCTCACGGGCTTCCGGCAGGCGGTCTTCCACGCCGTCCCCAGGCAGCTCAAGGTCGCGATCTCGGTCGGCATCGGACTGTTCATCGCACTCATCGGCTTCGTCGACGCCGGGTTCGTGCGCCGCACGGGCAACGGCCCCGTGCCGGTCCAGCTCGGCGTCGACGGCTTCCTCGGCGGCTGGCCGACCTTCGTCTTCGTCGCGGGCCTCATCACGGTCATCGTGCTGTGGGTGCGCAAGGTTCGTGGCGCCATCCTCATCGCCATCATCGCCGCCACCGTGCTAGCGGTCATCATCGAGGCCATCGCCAAGATCGGCCCCATGGTCGCCGGCGACAAGGTCAACCCCACCGGGTGGGGGCTCATCGTCCCCAAGCTGCCCGAGAAGATCGTCGACTCCCCCGACCTCGCGACGGTCGGACAGTTCTCGCTGCTCGGCTCGTTCCAGTCGGTCGGCGTCGTCGCGGCCGCGCTGCTCATCTTCACGCTCATGCTCGCCGACTTCTTCGACACCATGGGCACGATGACCGCCATCGGTCACGAGGCCGACCTCCTCGACAAGGACGGTCTGCCGCCGAACACCAACCGCATCCTCGTCGTCGACTCCATCGCCGCCGCCGCCGGTGGCGCAGCCGGTGTCTCGTCGAACACGAGCTACATCGAGTCGGCCTCGGGTGTCGGCGAGGGCGCTCGCACGGGCCTGGCATCCGTCGTGACCGGCCTGCTCTTCCTCGCGTCGATGGTCTTCGCGCCGCTCATCCAGGTCGTCCCGTCGGAGGCCGCCGTCCCGGCACTGGTCCTCGTCGGCTTCCTGATGATGCAGCAGGTCAAGGAGATCGACTGGGACGACGTCGAGATCGCCATCCCGGCGTTCCTCACGATCGTGCTCATGCCGTTCACGTACTCGATCACGGCGGGCATCGGCGCCGGCTTCGTCGCCTACGTCCTCATCAAGGTCGTGCGCGGCAAGGTGTCGGCGATCCACCCGCTCATGTGGCTCGTCGCCGGACTCTTCGTCCTCTACTTCGCGATCGACCCGATCAAGACCGCCCTCGGCGTCTGAGGCGTCGGAGGCGTCTGAGGCCTCAGCCGGCGTCGTGGGCGTTGCCGCGACCGCGACGGACATAGAGCAGGCCCAGTGATCCGAGCACCAGACCTGCAACGCAGGCCCACGGCCACCAGGACCGGTCGCCCTCGTGCAGGGCAGGGACGAGGAGCGTCGCCACGAGTGCCACGACCCAGAGCGCGAGCCCGATCACGATGATCCGCTGGGTCGGGACGTGCAGGGCCTCGAGCGCCTCGACCTCAGGCCCGCTGACGGTGTCGGAGGTCCCGGACCCCGGTATGCCGTCCGCCCCCCGCCCGCTCGAACCCTCGGCGCCGCTCATGGTCGGGTCAGACCCGCTCGAGCTCGTTGTCGTCGAGCACGATCGGCGCGATCACCTCGGGCTCGGGACCCTGCATGTCAGCCTCGGAGTGTGCACCGCACCCGTGGTCAAGGCTCACGACGCGACCGTCGGAGGGCGACCAGGCGCTGGCGCACACGCCGAAAAAATCCCGCAACGCCCCTGCCATCGGCACGAAGAAGCCACACGACGAGCACGGCGCCGGAGCCTTCTGCGCAACAGGCGCGTTGGGCCCGTGGTCGCCTTCGTACCACCGCTGGGCGGCGGCCTCGCGACCCTCGGCCGACAGCACGCGCGGGCGCCCGAGTCCGAGCTCCCACAGCGCCATCTGGTCGACGTCCTCGTCGCCCGTGGCCTCGAAGCCGGCCACGAGCAGCGGGTCGTCGTCGATCTTGGGGGTGACGTCGCCGGGTCCGACGTCCCCGGGAGCCAGCCGGTCGGCATACGGAAGCCACTCCGGTGACAGCAGCGCACCGTCACCGGGGACGAGGTTGGTCTCAGAGACGGTGACGGTCTTGGAGCGCGGCACGCGCGCGACGGTGATCGCCCAGCGCCAGCCGGGATAGGCGCCAGCGGTGCACGCGAAGTAGTGCGTCGCCAGGCGGTCCTGCACCATCTCCATGCCGAGGTGGTCACCGACCGTGCCGGACTCCGCGATCGACTCGGCGGCCTCGCGGGCGAGGTCGACCGCTCCGCGCAGGGTGACGTCAGGCTTGAGCGCCGGCATCAGATCTCGAGGTCGTCGGCGACGGCGCGCAGCACCTGGGCGACCTTCGAGCCGTGACCCTTGTCGGGGTAGTGGCCGCGACGCAGCGACTCCTGGACGGAGTCGAGGAGGGTGATGACGTCCTCGACGATGACGACCATGTCCTCGGCGGGCTTGCGGTCGCGCACCTTGCGGTTGGCCGTGACGCTCGCGGCCGGCTCGAGCAGTCGCACGGACAGCGCCTGGGCGCCACGTCGGCCCTCGACGATGCCGAACTCGATGCGAGCACCGTTCTTGAGCGACGTCACTCCCTCGGGGAGCGCGCTCGAGGGCACGAAGACGTCGCCGCCCTCGGCGGGGTCGTCGGTGGACACGAATCCGAAGCCCTTCTCGGAGTCGTAGAACTTCACCTTGCCAGTGGGCACGGAGCACCTCTGTGATTGCTGCGGGTGGTCCGGAGTGCGGGCATCGCACCTCCGGGCTGTCCCGCACAGGCTATCTCGGACCAGGTATGCCGCGCGCACACCTTTCGCGCAGTCCCCATCTCCCGACTTCGTGCCTCAGTGGGACAAGCGCGCTGCCCTCGCCCGTCCCACTGGGGCACAAAGTCGGTTGGGTGGTGTCGGTGGACCCTGCGAGAGTTCTCCGGTGAGCACCGCGACCGACCGCCCCAAGGTGAGCCTGCGACAGTTCTGGGCCGACCTGCCCACCCCGGGCCGCTGGTTGCTCTCCACCGTGGCCATCCAGACGCTCGGCCGGGGCCTCACCCTTCCGTTCACCGTCATCTACATCAACGAGGTCCGGGGCATCGGCCTCGGCACTGCCGGCACCCTGCTCGCCCTCATCGCCGTCGTGGCGCTGCTGGTCACCGGGCCGGGTGGGTCGCTCACCGACCGCATCGGTGCCCGGCGCATGCTCATCGCCGGCACGACCGCCCAGCTCGTGGGCTGTGTGGTCCTGGCCTTCGCGACCAACGTGCCGATGTTCGTCGTCGGCTTCGTGCTGCTCGGCTTCAACTTCGGCGTCTCGTGGCCGGCCTTCAACGCGCTCATCGCCTCGGTGGTGTCCGGCCCGCTGCGCCAGCAGTACTTCGGGGTCAACTTCGCCCTCGTCAATCTCGGCATCGGCCTCGGCGGGGTCGTGGGTGGCCTGTTCGTCGACGTCGACGACCCCCGGACCTTCACGCTCATCTTCCTCGCCGACGCCCTGAGCATGCTCGTGCCCATCGGGCTCCTGCTCGGCCCGCTGCGCCACGTCCACGGTCGCGCCGAGCGTCCCGAGGGCACCGCGACCGTCGGCTACCTCGACATCCTGCGGCGCCCGGCGGTCCTCTGGCTGACCTTCATCACCTTCTTGTGCACGTTCATCGGCTACGGCCAGATCGAGTCCGGCTTCCCCGCGTTCTCACGTCAGGTGGGCGAGGTGTCGACCCAGGTCATCGGGCTCGCGTTCGCCGTCAACACCTTCATCATCGTGGCGATGCAGTTCACCGTGCTGAAGTTCGTCACCGGTCGCCGTCGCAGCCGCGTCCTCCTCGTCATGGTCGGCTTCTGGATCGCGTCCTGGATCATCCTGTCGCTGGCCGGCCTCGGCCCGGGAGCCCTGCTGGCAACGGTCGCGGTCGTGGTGTTCATGGGGGTCTTCGGCTTCGGCGAGATCTTCATGCAGATCGCCATCCCGGCCATCACCAACGACATGGCCGACGACCACCTCCGTGGCCGGGCCAACGCCGTCAACGCCGGCGCCTTCCAGGGTGGCGCGATCCTCGGCCCGATCGTGTCCGGGCTGCTGCTCGAGCACGACCTCTCGGGCGTCTTCATCACCACCATGATCGCTGGCCTCGTGCTCATGGGTGGCGCCATCTTCGCCCTCGAGCGGCGGCTCACCCCCATGGAGAACGGCGTCACCGCGGGCTGATCCCCCACGTCCCGGTCCATGTCTCTCCTGGGGCGAGCTCGAGCAGTGAGTCACCGGAGTTGAAGGCGTCGGCCGGGCACGTCATTGGCTCCACCGCGATTCCGTGCTCGCCCGCCTGGCCAGCCTCGGCCTTGCCCGAGAACACCTGGGCCCACGGCAGCGATGCGGCGTCAGCCCACACGTCGACGACCGGGCGCCCGGGCGGGGCGATCGTGACGGTCCAGCGCCCGTCGACGACCTCGAGATCGGTGTATGCCGTGTCGAGACGGTGCGTGCCCAGCGCCTTGCGCTCCCGGAAGTCCGAGGCCTGACCCTGCACCGGGATCGTCCGGGTCGGCAGGAGGCGGTCGTCCACCTCGACGTAGGAGACGGCCGGCACCTCGACCTCGACCTCGCCCACGGGCGCATCCCCGATGGCGACATAGGGGTGGGCGCCATAGCCGAACGGCGCGGGTTGCTCCCCCACGTTCGTCACGCGGGCGGTGACGGTCAGACCGTCCTGCGCCACGGCATACGTCGTCATGCTCTCGAGGTGCCAGTCCCACCCCGGCTGCGGGAAGAGTCGGTGACCCACCGTGATCGAGGCGTCGGTGCGCTCGACGAGGCGCCAGGGCGCCCACCGGACGAGGCCATGACTCGCGTTGCCCAGATCGACCTCGGTGAGCGGGAGCTGCCGCTGGACCCCGGCGTAGGCATAGCGGCCGTCACGGATCCGGTTCGGCCACGGGATGAGCTGCTGACCACGACCGCTGGTGCACTGACGATCGACCGGGTAACCCGCGAGGACGTCCACGCCGCCGCGCGACCAGGTCCGCAGACCCCCGCCGACCTCGACCACGGTGCAGCTCGTCGGACCCTGCCGACAGGTGCCACTGCGCGCCGCTGGGTGAGGTCTGGGGGGACTTCATGGCCTCGAATCTACGCGTAAGGTAGTGCAGTGCTGCCCGTGTCCCCTCCGCCGATCCGTTCCCTTGCCGATGACATCAGGGGACGATCCGACGAGGAGCTCGCCGCCCTGCTCGCGGCCCGACCCGACCTCGCGCGTCCCGCCCCGAGCGACCTCACGGCCCTCGCGTCACGCAGCTCGACCCGAGCCAGCACCGTGCGCGCCGTCGACGGCCTGGACGCCGCGCACATCCAGGCCCTCGAGGCAGCGGTCGTGGGCCCCGACGCCGTGACCGCGGACGTCCTCACCCGGCTCCTCGGCGGCGCCGAGGTGCAGCGGGCCGAGTCCCTGCTCGCCGACCTCTGGGCTCTCGCCCTCGTCTGGCGGGCCCCGCACGGTCTGGTCGTCACCCGCACCGTCGCCGACGTGCTCGGCGAGGGCATCGCCGGGCTCGGTCTCGCCGCCGACGACCTCCCCGGTCCTGCGGCCCCGGACGAGGCGACGCTCCGCACCGAGATCGCCCTTGCGCCTCCGCGGGCACGGGCCATACTCGACCGCCTGACCTGGGGCCCGTCGGTGGGGATCGTCCCGGCCGCTGACGGTCCGGGTCGCGAGGGTCCCGCCGACGACGGCCCACGTTGGCTCCTCGCCCACGGCCTGGTCCGCGCCATCGCGTCCGACCAGATCGCCCTCCCGCGCGAGGTGGCCATGGTCCTCCGCGACGGGCGCGTGCACCGAGACGCCCAGCTCGAACCCCCGCTGATCACCGGACCGGCCCGGCAGGTCGAGGAGGTCGACGCGGCGGCCGGCGCCGCCGCCAGCCAGGTGCTCGCCCTGCTCGACGAGCTCCTCGACTCGTGGTCGCAGACGCCCCCGCGGGTCCTGCGCACCGGCGGCCTGGCCGTGCGCGACCTCAAGGCCGCGGCGAGCCAGCTGGACACCTCACCTGAGCACACGGCATACCTCGTCGAGCTGGCCCTCATCGCCGACCTCGTCGCCGACGACGGTGAGGTCGACCCACACTGGGTGCCGACCGCGGAGTACGACATCTGGCAGACCGAACCCGGCGGCGAGCGCTGGGCCCGACTGGCACTGGCCTGGCTCACGACGACGCGGGCCCCGCACCGTGTAGGCAGCCGCACCGACTCCTCCGCGGTCATCAACGCGCTCGGGGCCGACGGGCAGTGGCCCCCCATCCGCACCCTGCGACGAGGAGTGCTCGACCTGCTCGGCGACGCCGACGTGGGCATCGCCCCGAGCGCCGCCGACGTGGCCAGTGCCGTGCGGTGGCGACGGCCGCGCCGGGTGCCTCGCACCCTCGACGCCGTCGTCGACGCAGTCCTGCGGGAGGCCGCCTGGCTCGGCGTCACCGGCAAGGGGGCACTGAGCGTGGGCGGACGCGCCCTGCTCGCCAGCGACGGTGACCTCCAGAAGGTTGCGGAGTCGATCCATCCACACCTGCCGGCGCCGGTCGACGCCGTGCTCCTGCAGGCCGACCTCACCGCGATCGCCCCCGGGCCGGTCACCGGCTCCCTCGCCGCCTTCCTCAGGCTCGTCGCCGACGTCGAGTCACGAGGTGGGGCCACGGTGCACCGCTTCAGCGAGGACTCGGTCCGCCGCTGCCTCGACACCGGCTGGACGGGCGAGGACATCCTCGCGGGGCTGCGCGACGCCAGCAGCACGCCCGTGCCGCAACCCCTCGAGTACCTCGTGCGCGACGTCGCCCGCCGTCACGGCACGATCCGGGTGCGCGGCGTCAGTGCGGTCATCCGGAGCGAGGACGAGGGCGGGCTCGACGTGATGCTCGCCAACCGCCGCCTCGCCGCCCTCCAGCTGCGACGCATCGCGCCGACGGTGCTCACCTCACCGGTGGCCCCGGAGGTCGTGCTCGAGATGCTGCGCGAGGAGGGCTTCGCACCCGTGTCGGAGTCCCCGTCCGGCACGGTGACAGTCCCGACCCGGCCGGTGCGTCGAGCCGTGCGCCAGCGCGGCGTCGACCCCGCCCTGGTCCAGGCGATGGACCGCGCCCAGCTCGGCTCGCTCGTCGCAGGGCTGCGCGCCGCCGAGGCAGAGGCACACACCCGCGCCTCCGTGAGCGCTGAGGGCCGCAGCGGACCGGCCATCCCCGCGAACGACCCGACGACCTCCATGGCCGTGCTCCGCGAGGCCATCGCCGACGGCCGGGCGGTGTGGTTGGGCTACTCCGACGGCATCGGGCGCACCCAGCGGCTGCTGTTCTATCCCGAGCGGATCGACGGCGGACGCGTCTCCGGAGTGAACGAGGGCGTGGCGCGCACTCTCTCGATCCACCGCATCACCGGCGTCGTCACCGACTGACAGACCGACTTATTGCGAGTTCGGATCACGCCCTGCAGGGCCTTCGGCCCTTCGGCGTGATCCGAACTCGCAATAAGTCGGCATCAGGTGGCGGGGGTGAGGGCGCGGACGACTGCTGAGGGCGAGGGACGGCCGAGCTGGTGGGCCATCCAGGCGCTGGTCGCGAGGAGCGACTCGAGGTCGACTCCGGTGCGGACGCCCGCGCCCTCCATGGCCCACACGAGGTCCTCGGTGGCGAGGTTGCCGGTCGCGCTCTCGGCGTAGGGGCAGCCGCCGAGACCGCCCGCGCTCGAGTCGACCACGGTCACGCCGTGACGCAGCGCCACGAGGGTGTTGCTCAGCGCCTGCCCATAGGTGTCGTGGAAGTGCACGCCGATGCGGTCGGCCCCGATGTGCCTCTCGCCCAGGGCATCCAGCAGCCGGGCGACGTGGCCCGAGGTGGCGACCCCGATGGTGTCGCCGAGCGAGAGCTGGTCGCAGCCGAGGTCCATGAGCCGCTCGCACACGCCGACCACCTGCTGCACCGGGACGGGGCCCTCCCAGGGGTCGCCGAAGCACATGGACACGTAGGCACGGACCCAGAGGCCGGCGTCGCGGGCGCGCTCGACGACGGGTCGGAACATCTCGATGGACTCGTCGACCGTGCGGTTGAGGTTCTTGCGGGCAAAGGTCTCGGTCGCGCTGCCGAAGATCGCGATCGCGCCGACTCCTGCGTCGAGGGCCCGGTCGAGACCACGCTCGTTGGGCACGAGCACCGGTCGCCGGGGTCCGCGCCCCTCATCGCCGAGGAGGTCGAGCACCTCGCTGGCATCCGCGAGCTGCGGCACCCACTGGGGGTTGACGAAGGACGTCGTCTCGATGGTCGCCAAGCCTGCGGCGCCGAGGCGTCGGACGAACTCGGCCTTGACCTCGGCAGGCACGACGGTCTTCTCGTTCTGCAACCCGTCTCGCGCTCCCACCTCATAGATGGTGATCTGGGGTGGAAGCGTCGGGTCTGCCTCGACCTGCGGTGCGCGCATGCTCATACCTGATCCTGACACGCGCCGGGCCCACGCCCGGGAGGGGCCGGAAGCAGGGACGACGCCACGCGGGCACCCCCGGGCGGGATACCTTGTCGCCATGAGTGAGAACGACAAGGACCCGCGCCACGGGGAGTTCACGGATCCGACGGCCAGCCCGGACTGGACGGCGCCCTCGACATCACCCTCCGAGCAGGCCGGCGAAGCGGCCCCGAGCCCGGAGCCGCCGCAGTCCTCACCGACCGAGCAGATCCCGCAGGGCTCCTCGTTCCCGCCCGCGGTGCCCGCTCCTCCGGAACAATCAGGTCCCTCGTCACCCGGCTATGACGCGCCCTACCAGGCACCGCGTGGCCAGAGCTATCCGTATGCCGGTTCGAGCGCCCAGCCGACGAACCCGTATGCCGCGACGCCCCCTCCGCCTCCGCAGGACCCCTACGCGGTTCCCCAGCCCTCCTACGACCCCTATGCAGCCAGTGGTGCGCAGGGACAGCAAGCCGGCTACCCGGCATACCAGGCTCCTGGTCAATGGCAGGCTCCGCCGCCGGGGTACGGCGCCCCGGCGCCCCAGAACACGAGCGCGCTCGTCCTCACCATCCTGTCGGGGATCTTCACCGTGGCGTGCTGCAACCCCTTCATGGCCCTCCCCCTCATCCTCGGCGTCGTGGGTCTGACCAAGAACTCGACCGACCCCCAAGGTGCGCGCAGCATGGCGAAGTGGGGCTGGATCGCTTTCGGCGTCATCCTTACGCTGACGATCATCGCGTTCATCACCTTCTTCGTGCTCGGATCCGCCGGCGTCTTCGACGACGGCGGTTACAGCTCCGACTCCGACTACTCCTACTGAGGTCGCGTGACTGACGGCGCACTGATCGTTCAGAGCGACAAGACCCTCCTGCTCGAGGTCGACCATCCCGGGTCGGCTGACGCCCGGCGTGCCATCGCACCGTTCGCCGAGCTCGAGCGCGCCCCGGAGCACATCCACACCTATCGCATCACTCCGCTAGGGCTGTGGAACGCGCGCGCCGCCGGGCACGACGCCGAGCAGGTCGTCGATGCGCTCGTGACGCACAGCCGCTACCCCGTGCCGCACGCCCTGCTCGTCGACGTCGCCGACACCATGGCGCGCTATGGGCGGCTGACGCTCACCAAGGAGGACGGCCGTCTCGTCCTGCGCACCACCGACCGCGCGGTGCTCACCGAAGTGCTGCGGCACAAGCGGATCAAGCCGCTCATCGGCGACCGCCTCGACGACGACACGGTCGTCGTGCACCCGAGCGAGCGTGGCCACCTCAAGCAGGAGTTGCTCAAGGTCGGGTGGCCGGCCGAGGACGAGGCCGGCTACGTCGACGGCGAGGCTCACGAGATCACCCTCGACCAGAGCGACGGCTGGTCGATGCGTCCCTACCAGGAGCAGGCGGTCGACGGCTTCTGGGACGGCGGCTCCGGCGTCATCGTCCTCCCCTGCGGGGCCGGCAAGACGCTCGTCGGCGCCGGCGCCATGGCCAAGGCCTCGGCGACCACCCTCATCCTCGTCACGAACACGGTCTCGGCGCGGCAGTGGAAGGACGAGCTGATCCGTCGGACCAGCCTCACCGAGGACGAGATCGGCGAGTACTCCGGTGCCCGCAAAGAGATCCGCCCCGTCACCATCGCGACCTACCAGGTGCTCACGACGCGTCGCAAGGGCGTCTACACCCACCTCGACCTGCTCGATGCCCGCGACTGGGGACTCGTCGTCTATGACGAGGTGCACCTGCTGCCGGCCCCGATCTTCCGGATGACCGCCGACCTCCAGGCCCGACGCCGACTCGGGCTCACGGCAACGCTCGTGCGCGAGGACGGGCTCGAGTCCGACGTCTTCTCGCTCATCGGCCCCAAGCGCTTCGACGCACCGTGGAAGGACATCGAGGCACAGGGCTACATCGCGCCGGCCGACTGTGTCGAGGTCCGGGTCTCGCTGCCCGACGGACAACGCATGGCGTATGCCGTCGCGGAGCCGGACGAGCGCTACCGTCTCGCCTCCTGCTCGGACGCGAAGCTCCCCGTCGTCGAGAAGCTCGTGGCCAGGCACCGGGGCGAGCCGACGCTGGTCATCGGCCAGTACCTCGACCAGCTCGACGAGCTCTCGACCCGGCTCGGTGCCGAGGTCATCACGGGCGCGACCACCGTGACCGAGCGGCAGCGGCTCTACAGCGCGTTCCGCGAGGGTGAGATCAGCCTGCTCGTCGTCTCGAAGGTCGCGAACTTCTCGATCGACCTGCCCGAGGCCAGCGTCGCCATCCAGGTCTCGGGGACGTTCGGCTCCCGCCAGGAGGAGGCCCAGCGGCTCGGTCGGGTGCTGCGCCCCAAGGGCGACGGTCGGACGGCCCACTTCTACACCGTGGTCGCCCGCGACACCGTCGACGCGGACTTCGCCGCCCATCGGCAGCGCTTCCTCGCCGAGCAGGGCTACGCCTACCGCATCGTCGACGCCGACGACCTCGACTGACCTCGACCGAGCACACCATCACCGAGGAAGCAAGCGCGGATCTGGTGAGCTCGGGAGCGTATGACTCCCCGTTCGCCGCTGGCTGGGCCTGGCGGGAGCGGGGAGCGCGCCCAGCGCGCGAGCCGCGGATGGGACTGCGGCGAACGGGGAGTCATACGCGAGTGGACGAAAGGGTGAGCGGACGGCATACGAACGAAAGCGATGTGTGAGAGTGACGCTATGACGCAGCAGCCCCAGGGGAACCCGCCCGCCCAGCCCACCCGCTTCCGGATGCGGCAGAAGCTCACGATGATGGTCAACCGCTACGAGATCCATGGTGTCGGTCCGGACGGCTCCGAGGTCGGCCTCTGGGCCTTCGCCGAGCAGAAGCGGATGGCCTTCAAGGAGCAGGTGACGTTCTTCGCCGACGCGGGCAAGAGCCAGCCGGTGTTCGGGTTCAAGGCGCGCACCCGCATGGACCTGGGCGCGACCTATGACATCACCGACGCGTCGGGTGCCCCGATCGGGCAGTTCCGCAAGGACTTCGGCAAGTCGCTGCTCCGGTCGACGTGGCACCTCACGACGGCAGACAACCGCGTCGCGCTGGGCCAGGAGCGCAACCAGGGCATTGCGATCCTGCGCCGGGTCTGGACCCTCATCCCGATCGTCGGCGACATCCCCGTGCCGTTCCTCTTCCACTTCGACTTCACCCTGCCCGACGGCCAGGTCGTCATGAGCAGCATGAAGAAGCCGGCCCTGCGCGACGTCTACGAGGTCGAGCTCCCCGTGGTCGACGGGCAGCAGCCGATCGACTGGCGCGTCGGCGCGGCCATGTCGGTCGCGCTCGACGCTCTCCAGTCCCGCTGAGCCAACCCTGGGACGATCGGTCCGTGGCCGACGCAGCGAACCGTCGCGAACGCCCGGCGTTCGTGCTCCATGAGCACCGCAAGCCGCGGCCCCACTTCGACCTGCGGCTCGAGGAGGACGGCGTCCTTCGGTCGTGGGCGGTCCCACGGGGCCTCCCCGACGACAGTGCGCATGATCGGCTCGCCGTCGCGGTGCCCGACCACGACCTCGAACACGCCACCTACACCGACGCGGACAAGGACATCGCCGACAGTGGCTGGTGGGAGCTCGTCGACCGCACTCCCCGGCGGTTCGTCTTCGTGCTCCACGGGCAGTCCGGCGCGCGACGCTACGCCCTGATCGACACCGGCCGGGACTGGTTGCTCCACCTGACCAAGGAGCAGCCCAGCGCCTAGAGCGCCGGCGAGCTCACGGCATACATCCAGACAACTCCCAGACTCGGGGCGGACACTGAGAAGGTGACTGCACCCAACGCCAGCCCTGAGGCCACGCTGCTCGTTGTCGAGGACGAGCCCAACATCCGTGAGCTCCTCGCGACCTCGCTGCGCTTCGCCGGCTTCGAGGTCGTCACGGCCGCGACGGGCGGCGAGGCCGTCAAGCTCGCCGACCAGCACCACCCGGACCTCTGCGTCCTCGACGTCATGCTGCCCGACATGGACGGGTTCGCCGTGACCCGCAAGCTGCGCGAGTCCGGCCGCCGCCTGCCCATCGTCTTCGTCACCGCCCGCGACTCGGTCGACGACAAGATCACCGGCCTCACCGTGGGCGGAGACGACTACGTCACCAAGCCGTTCAGCCTCGAGGAGGTCGTGGCCCGCATCCGTGCCGTCCTGCGACGCACCCGTGGCGACGTCGACGACAGCTCGGCCCTGCGGTTCGAGGACCTCGAGCTCGACGAGGACAGCCACGAGGTGCGCCGCGCCGGCCGCGTCATCGAGACCAGCCCCACGGAGTTCAAGCTCCTGCGCTACCTCATGCTCAACCCCAACCGCGTGCTCTCCAAGGCGCAGATCCTCGATCACGTGTGGGAGTACGACTTCCGGGGCGAGAGCGGCATCGTCGAGTCCTACATCTCCTACCTGCGCCGCAAGATCGACACCGATGGGCAGCCTCCGCTGATCCACACCAAGCGCGGTGTCGGCTACGTGCTCCGCCTGCCTCCGCAGGGCTGATGGGCAAGACCCCCGGCCCGCAGGCGGTCGTGCGGCGCCTCGAGGCGATGCCGCTGCGTGTGCGACTCGTCGCCATCGTCCTCGTGGTCCTCGCCACGGCCCTGCTCTTCTCCAACCTGGCCACGGCCTACCTCATGCAACGCGACCTCATGGGACGGGTCGACGACGAGCTGCGAAGCGTCGCCGAACCCGTTGCGAGACAGGCACTTGGCGAACTTCGCCGAGACAGCGCCGAGACGACACCGACGGGCTACGCGTTCGTGCTCTTCCCTGTCAACGGCCCTGCGACATCCGTGAACCCCACCGGCGAAGAGGTCCACCCCGCCGTCCCCCGCCTCGCACTCGACGACCCGCGTGTCTCCAAGGGGAAGCCCTTCACCGTGGGGTCCATCGACGGCGAGATGTCCTGGCGCTTCATCGCGGGCACGGCCGGCGACAAGGAGGCGACCTTCGCGGTCGGCGTCCCGCTTCGATCGGTGAAGCAGACGGTGACGCGGCTGCTCGTCACGACCGGTGCGCTCAGCGCTCTCGTCCTTGCCGGGTCGGCACTGCTCGGCTGGTATGCCGTCCGCCGGGCCTTCCGTCCACTCGCCCAGATCGAGGACACCGCCGCCGCCATCGCCGGTGGCGACCTGACCAAACGCATCCCCGTGCGCGCAGCCGAGGACGAGGTCACGTCGCTGTCCCGCAGCCTCAACGCCATGCTCGCCCAGGTCGAGACGTCCTTCGCCGTGCGCGAGGCCTCGGAGGACCGGATGCGACAGTTCGTCGCCGACGCCAGCCACGAGCTGCGCACCCCGCTCGCGACGGTTCGCGGCTACGCCGAGCTGCACCGCCAGGGCGCCATCTCGAGCGCCGAGGAGACCCGCGCCGCGATGGAGCGCATCGAGTCCGAGTCGGGACGCATGAGCGGTCTCGTCGAGGACCTCCTCACCCTCGCGCGCCTCGACGAGGAGCCCACGGCGTCGATGGGCGAGGTCGACCTCACCGTCCTCGCGGCCGACGCCACGGCCGACGCCCGCGTGCGCGCCGGCGGGCGCCGGATCACCCTCACCGGCCTGGGCGGGCCGGTCGAGGCCACCGTGGTGTGGGGGTCCGAGTCACGACTGCGACAGGTCGTGACGAACCTCGTCGCCAACGCCGTGCGGCATACACCGCAGGGAACGCCGATCGAGCTCGCGGTCGGTCTTGACGGTGCGGAAGGTGTCATCGAGGTACGCGACCATGGCGACGGAATCCCTTCTGACACAGCGCATCGCGTGTTCGAGCGGTTCTATCGCGCCGACCCCTCGCGCGGCCGCAACGCAGGTGGCGGCAACGGTCTCGGGCTCGCCATCGTCGCGGCCATCGTCGCCGCACACCACGGACGCGTTGGTGTGCAGGAGACCCCCGGGGGCGGTGCGACGTTCGTCGTGCGCATACCCACAGGCCCCTCACAGGCCCGGCCCAGCGCTCCTTGAGGTCGAGCGACTTGAGTGTGTTGTGCCAGCCCCACGAAGGAGACATCAGATGAGCAGCAACGAACCAGGAACGACCGGACCGTCGAACGACTCCACCCGCGACATCCCGGCGCACCACAGTGGAGATGCGACCCAGTCGCTCCCGCAGCACGTCGCCTCTGACTCCCCCTTCGCGCAGCCGGGCCACCCTGCGCCGACCACCTGGTACGGCGCCCACGAGCCCTCGGGTCCGGTGTTCCCCCCGCCGCCGGCCTCCGGGGCAGCCCCGCAGAACCCCGACCCGCAGCCGCGCCAGCGGCGCCGGGTGGGGAAGCTCTTCACGGTGGCTGCACTCACTGCCGCTCTCGCATCGGGCGGCACGTACGCCGCGACCCAGCTGGGGTCGCAGGACGCGCAGAACCCCCCGACTGCGTCGTCCTCCACCAGCCTGGGTCGCGGCGCATCGACCGCGCCGGTCTCGCAGACCAACCCGCAGTCCCCGAACTGGACCGCCACCGCGGCCGCTGTCTCGCCCAGCGTCGTCGCGATCAGGACCGGCACGGGTGAGGGCTCCGGCGTCATCATCGACGACTCCGGCCACGTGCTCACCAACAACCACGTCGTCGCCGGAGCCGAGGAGCTGACCGTCACCCTCTCGGACGGTCGGGCCTTCAAGGGCAAGATCCAGGGCACCGACCCGTCGACCGACCTCGCCGTCGTGACGATCGAAGGAGCCCCCGACGACCTCCGGCCCATCTCGGTCGGAGACTCTGACGCGCTCAAGGTCGGCGACCCCGTCATGGCCGTCGGCAACCCACTCGGTCTCGCGGGCACAGTGACGACGGGCATCGTCAGCGCGCTCAACCGTCCGGTGACGACCAGCGCCGCCGAGCAGCAGCCTGAGGGGCAGAACCCCTTCGGCAACCAGCAGCCGCAGCAGCAGTCGAGCGGTGAGCCGGTGGTCACCAACGCCATCCAGACGTCGGCCGCGATCAACCCGGGCAACAGCGGTGGCGCCCTCGTCAACGCCAACGGGCAGCTGGTGGGCATCAACTCTTCCATCGCCTCCCTCGGATCCTCGTCCGGGACGGGCGGCAACATCGGCATCGGCTTCGCCATCCCCGTGAAGGAGGCCGCCCGGATCGCCGAACAGCTGATCGAGGACGGCACGGCCGAGCACGCCTACCTGGGCGTCGCGCCCGTCGACGGCACCGCCTCCGACGGCAAGGCCACCCGCGCCGGGGCCGAGCTGCGCACCGTCTCCCCCGGCACTCCCGCCGAGAAGGCTGGGCTGAAGCCGGGCGACGTCGTCATCGCCGTCAACGACGAGCGGGTCGAGTCCGCCGAGGCGCTCGTCGCCCACATCCGCGAGTACGCCGTCGGCGACACGGTCAAGCTCACCGTGCTGCGCGACGACAAGAGCCAGGAGGTCTCGGCGACCCTCGCCGCGGTCCCTGCAGGCTGACCCGCCAGCCAGGTCCTTTCAGGGAGGGACGTGGCGACCGACCACTCAGGAGGCACCAGGATCTGAGTGATCCGGTGAGTACCCCGACTCATGGAGTCGGGGTACTCGTCGTTCCACCCTGTGACCATGAGCAACCAGCTGCAGGATGTGCGGCGTCTCGAGGGTGAGTTCGCCGACGCGATGAACCGGATGTATGCCGTGGGCAACGGGCTCGCCCGGATGCGCGCCTCCCTCGAGATGAGCGACGTGGTCGAGACGGCGCAGTCCGCGCCGAATGCACCGGCCACGCCCACCCCTGTGACCCCACCGGTCGTGAGGACGCCGCCAGCCCCTGCGCAGGCAGCCACACAGCTTCCGTCGGTGGCGCAGATGCCGTCGTGGTGGCAGCGAGAAGGCGCGGTCACCCGCGTGCTCGCGGTCGCCGGCGCCGTGGTCACGCTCGTCGGCGTCGCCATGCTGCTCGCGCTGGCGATGCAGCAGGGCTGGTTCGTGCCCGAGCTGCGAGTGGCCCTCGGAGTCGCTCTCGCCGTCGCACTCGTCGGCGCGGGTCACGTCGTCCGTGGCCGTGAGAGCTCTCGCGGACGCTTTAGCGCCGCTCCCGTGGCCCTCGCCGCCACGGGGTATGCCGCGGGCTACCTCGACGTCATCGCCGTCACGACCGTCTATGGCTGGGTCCCACGCGTCGCGGGCCTCGCCCTCGCTGCCACCGTGGCCGTCACCGGCCTGCTCCTCGCTCGCCGCTGGAGCAGCCAGCTCCTCGCCGTGCTCACGGTGCTCGGCGCCACGCTCCTCGCCCCCGTCGTCGCCGGTGAGCTCGGTGACGAGGTGTCCCTCTTCACCGTCGTCCTGTCGGCCGCTGCACTGCTGGCGCGGGGTGACCGCGGCTGGCCGATGCTGGCCGTGGCCCGCACGATTCCGGCCACAGGGATGGTCCTCCTGGGGATCGCCGTGGCGGAGGGGGACGGCACGCCGTCCACGCTCGCGATCGTTGCCGCAGCCGCCCTGACCGGTCTCGCGCTCGTCGGCGCGGTGTCCGCGGGCCGCCACCATCGCGGCGACGTGGTGGGCAGCGCCACCCTGGCGGCCGCCACCATCTCGCTCCTCGTGGCCTTCGGCGTGCACGGGGAGACCTTGCGCACGACCGGACTGGCTCTCGTCGCAGTCGCTTTCGCGGTGGCCCTGGCCGTGACGTCACGCTCCCCCATTGGCCCGGTGCCCACACCCCTGGCCACCACCGTCGGAGCGATCTCCGGTGTGTCGGCTCTGCTGGCTGTGATGAGCGGCGCTCCGGAGCGTTGGGTCGTGACCGGCATCCTGCTCACCGCGCTCGGGTATGCCGCCGCGGCCGTCACGACCCGGTCTCGCGTCACGCTCTGGGTCGCCGCAGGCACTGCGGTCGTCGCGTCCGTCGCCTACCTCACGCACCCCACGGCCTACGTCGAGCTGGGCCAGGCCAGGGACCACGACGCGACCTCGGCCCTCCTCGACAGCCTGCTCGCGGGTGGGGTCGCGGCCCTCGGTGCGTGGAGCGTCGACGTCGTCCGCGGGATCCCGGCCCACGTCCGCCGAGTCACCCGCATCGCGGCGCTCATCGCCGGTCTCGCCACGTCGGGCGTCGCCGTGATCTCGGTCGGGCTGCTCGTCGGCGAGGCCCTCTCCGCGACGTCGGCGGGCTTCCTCGCCGGACACGCGCTGGCCACAGTCCTGTGGATGCTCGCCTCCGCGTGGTTGCTGCTGCACGGCCTGCAGGCGGAGTCACGTCGCGCGCTGTCGCTGCGGCTGGGTCTCGGCCTGGCAGCCGTCAGCGTCGCGAAGCTGTTCCTCTTCGACCTCGCGACCCTCGACGGGTTGTGGCGCGTGCTGGCCTTCATCGTCACCGGACTGCTCCTCCTGGCCAGCGGGACGGCATACGCCAAGGCTCTGGACCGGACCCGGCCCCCGCAGGCCACCGCCTGAGAGACTTCCCGCATGCTGCGGGACGAGATGTGGGACGAGGCCGTGCGGGCCGTCAGGGGTGACGCGCACGGCCTCGTCTCCGCACGCATCGACCTGGTCAGGCGGTGGTCGGAAGCTCATCGCGGCTACCACGACCTGCGTCATCTCGACGAGGTCCTCGCGGCCCTCGCCGAGCTGCGTGACACCACCCTCCACACCGACGCCGACTGGGCCGGCGCCGTGTTCGCCGCCTGGTTCCACGATGCCGTCTACTCGATCGACGACGCGGCCGACAACGAGCGCCGGAGCGCGCTGCTCGCACGAGAAGTGCTGTCGCCCAATGGGATCGACCAAGGCACAACAGAGACGGTGGTTGCCCTGGTCCGGGCTTCGCAGACGCACGACGTGCGGGAGACGCATGGTCCACAGGCTGCCTTCCACGACGCCGACCTGTGGATCCTCAGCGCACCCGAGAACCGGTTCGACGAGTACTGCGCGGACGTCCGCCGGGAGTACGCGACCGTCCCCGACCCGGCCTACGCCGAGGGACGCACGGCGATCCTTGCTCCCTTCCTCGAGCGCGAGTCGGTCTATCGCACTGACCACGCCCGGCAGCGTTGGGAGCCGGCGGCCAGGCGCAACCTCGCTCGGGAGATCAGCCGCCTCGCCGCCCGGTGAGGCCTCAGCCCTGCGCCGTGCGCGGTGACCGGTTGAGCAGCCGGTCGACGACGAGTCCCAGCACACCCGCCAACGCGATCCCGCCAACCGCACCGAGCAGCGGGTTGTCGTGAACCCAGTGCCCCGCCAGGGCACCGATGGCCACCGAGTAGGTCGCCCAGCTCAGCGCGGCCAGCCCGGAGAGCAGGACGAACCGCCGGTGGCCGAAGGTGCCGGCCCCTGCGGTGACGTTGACCGCCACCCGACCGACCGGGATGTATCTCGCGACGACGATCGCCAGACCACCGCGGCGGTCCAGCTCCCGCTCGCCCCTGAGGAACGCGCGGCGCAGCTTGGGTCGCGGGCTGTCGCGAAGGCGCCTGAGTCCTGACCGCCTCGCCAGGAGGAAGGTGAGGTTGTCACCGAGGAAGGCTCCGAGGGCGGCCACCACTCCGAGCGCGAGCAGGTGGGGTGAACCCGTGGCCACCCCGAAGGCCGCGAGCGTGATGATCACCGACTCGCTCGGCACCGGAGGGAGGACGGCGTCGAACGTCGCGAGGAGGAAGAGGGCCGGCAGCACCCACACTGCGGCGGCATTCTGCTCGATGAGGGTGTTGATGGCCTCGAACACGCGAATCTCCCCTTGTGACAGCGACATCCGGATCCACGCGGTTCGCCGATCACCCTGTCACAGCCAACCTAGGAGCGCCGTGCGCCGCCGGCCATGGGGTGGCTCCCCGGCTGGCCCCTGAGCCAACCCCGGGGTCGTCAGGGGTGCGAGTGACCCTGATCCTGCGCCCGGGGGTTCAGGAGTGGCCACCAGTGCCGGCCTCCCAGCTCTCGCTCCTGATGCGCGGGCGGGCACCACGACCCTGCGGTCGGCCTCGCGCCATCGGCGGGCACGGAGTGCACCGTGAAGCACGCCAGCGGCGTCGGCCACGGATAGGTCGGGTCGGGAGTGCTCACGACGTTGCGCACGTATCCCAGCAGGGAGGCGGAGTCGGCCGACAGGCCGAGGTCTGCGCACAGCGAGGTCAGGGCCAGCACGGCGGACTCGTCCTCGGCGACCGTCCGCGTGGGCAGGTCCGGCCCCCGCCCGTCCGCGCGCTCGACGACGAGCAGGCCACGTGCGTCACGGACCGCCGCTCGCACGACGACAGTGTTGGGAGGCGGGTTGTCCTGACGCGACGCGATGACGTCGGCGCGGCTGCCCGGGGGCAGCCACGGAGCGTCGGGCGTGCTCTGCACCACGCGCTCGTACCTGCGCTTCGAGATGCGAAGTCCGCTGTCCCGCAGACGTTTCAGCAGCTCGCGACCCTCCAAAGGCACGGCCCCGGCGGCGACGACATCGGCATAGAGCTCCTGCGGGATGTCGTAGTGGTCGCCCTCGAAGGCGCGGCGGGAGAGGCCGACACGGTCCGCGAAGTCGTGCAGCTCGGCATACGAGTCGGTGCTCACGAGGTGCGACCACAACCGTCCGTGGGCGGGCCACGCAGGCGGGTCGATGAGCAGCATCCGGAGATCGTATGCCGTGTGCCGCACCCGAGCCTGTGGACAACTTCACGGCGGGTTGCGCGGACTTCCCTAACGTCAGGGGCCAGTGGTCACACCACCGGGTGTGACGCCGACGAAGGGGAGCAGACCATGGCAGCCCAGTTCCAGGTCGACACCGAGCGCATCCAGGCCGCCTCCGGTGACATCGCCCGCATCTCCAGCGAGATCGAGGGTCAGGTCGCGCAGATGCTGGCCCGGCTGACAGCCCTCCAGGACGCGTGGAAGGGCGGCGCGGCCACCCAGTTCCACGGCGTCGTCACCCAGTGGCAGGGCACCCAACGTCAGGTGCAGACCTCGCTCGACTCCATCGGCAACGTGCTGGCAGCGGCAGGGGCGCAGTACGCCGACACCGAGGCCCAGAACATGCGCATGTTCACCTGAGCAGCCGGCGACGGGCGCGACACCCCTGAGGTCGCGCCCGCCGACGGTGGTCACTCGGTGGTGACGGCCCTGAGGATGTCGAGCCTCGAGGCCCGCCATCCCGGCCACCACGCCGCCAGGATTCCCACGAGTCCAGCGATCCCGACGAAGAGGGCCAGCTGTGGCCACGGGATCGCCAGGACGTCGATGCCGTCGTCCCGCAGTGATCGCTGGAGGGCGATCCCGAAGGTCACCCCCAACCCGATGCCGAG
This sequence comes from Knoellia sp. AC549, assembly GCF_979258975.1. Lineage (NCBI taxonomy): Bacteria > Bacillati > Actinomycetota > Actinomycetes > Micrococcales > Intrasporangiaceae > Knoellia > Knoellia sp. AC549. The sequence continues at coordinate 2,403,111 of NZ_OZ409890.1, read as the reverse complement.
CGTCGCTCCGAGCAGGGCGATGACGATCGACTCGAGGCGGAGCATCCGCTTCAGCTGACGCCGACTCAGTCCCACCGCTCGCAGCAGGCCGATCTCGCGGGTGCGTTCGATGACCGACAGGGCGAGGGTGTTGATGATGCCGAGGATCGCGATGATGACGGCCAGACCGAGCAGGGCATAGATGAGATAGAGCATCTGGTTGATCTGCGCGCGCTGCTCGTCGGCGAACTCGCCCTGGTCCTTGACCGTGACGACGGGAAGGTCCGCGATCGCCTTGTCGAGGTCACGACCCACCTGCGCCGGAACGGTCCCCGGCTCCCGGGTGATGAAGACGAAGGAGTCCGTCCTGGGGCCGCCCAGCGACTCCAGAGCTGCCAGGCTGAGCAGGTAGTCCGAGGAGAGCAGCGCCGAGTCACCGTGGATCGCTGAGACGGTGAACGGCTTCGTCGTGCCGGCCCGGGTCAGGTCGAGCTTGGCCCCGACCGTGAGCTTGTCGGCCGTGGCGCGCTCCTGCGAGACCGAGACCGTCGTCGACGTGAGCTCCGCCAGGCGGCCGGACACCATGGGCGTGGGCCCGAGCACGCTGACATGGTCGGGATCGATCCCGATGACCCCGCCACGCTCGCCGCCCACGTCGAGCGCGTCCCAACGGAAGGCCGCGACCTCCTCGACACCGGGCACGGCCGCCAGCTCCTTGGTCACCTCGACCGAGAAGGGCGTGCCCACGACGCTCGAGACGACGTAGTCCGCGACGAACTCCTTCTCGATGGACTTGTCGATGCTCGCCTTCGCGCTGGCCCCGAAGACGGCCATCATCGACACGAGCGTCACGCCGATCATGAGCGCCGAGGCGGTCGCGGCGGTGCGCCGCGGGTTGCGCTGCGCGTTCTGCTGCGCCATGAGGCCAACGGCACCGAAGACCTTGCGCCAGACCCAGCCGATGCCCGCGATGACCGGGCGCCCCACGAGTGGGCTGATGAGCGCGACGCCGAGGACGACACCGAGGATGCCTGCTCCCACCCAGTAGGTCTGGTTGGGCACGTCGGCGAACAGTCCCGTGAGCAGGAGTGCTGCGCCCGTGACCGTCAGGACGCCACCGACGATGATCCGCCCGCGCATGCCGCTCTCCGCAAGGACGGCGTCGTCGCGCATGGCCGCCACCGGGGCCACCTTGCCCGCCTTGCGGGCCGGAAGGTAGGCCGCGACCAGCGTGACGAACAGACCGACGACGAGAGACACCACGACGGTGCGCGGCGAGAGGATGAGTGCCTGCCCGCTGAGGTCCAGCCCGAACCGACCGAACAGGACGCGGATGAGCATCGCGATGACGATGCCGAGCCCCAGCCCGATGATCGAGCCGATCAGCCCGATGACGCTGGCCTCGAAGAGCACCGACCGCGCCACCTGGCGCCGGGTGGACCCCAGCGCCCGGAAGAGCGCGAGCTCCCGCGAGCGCTGGGCCACGAGGATGCTGAAGGTGTTGACGATGAGGAACGAGCCGACGACGAGTGCCACCCCTGCAAAGACGAGCAGGAACGTCGTGATGAAGCCGAGCGCCTCCTGGATGTCGCTCGCCGCAGCCTTGGCAGCAGCGTCGCCGGTCACGGCTTCGACGCCCGCAGGCAGCTTGGCCGCCACGGCGTCGCGCAGCTCCTGCTGGCTCGTCCCCGACGCTGCCGTCACCCAGATGTCGGAGTAGGCGTCCTTGCCCTCCATGAACAGCGAGCGCGCCTGCCCGGTGTCGAAGATCGAGAGACTGGCACCGGCGAGCCCGCCGTCCGTGGTCGCGATCCCGACGAGCCTGGCCTGGATGCGCGGCTGGGCACCCGAGCTGACGATGTTGACCTTCTCGCCGATGAGGTAGCCAGCCTTGTCGGCGGTCCTGTCGTCGAGGACGACCTCGCCCGGGCCCTTGGGCCAGCGCCCGCCATCAAGCTTCGCGCGCTCCAGGCCCTTGGCCGCAGGGCCTCCGGTGAAGTTGAGACCCAACCCGGGTGGGCCGAAGCCCCCGATGAGCTTGCCGTCCTTCCCGACGACGAACGTGCCGAAGTTCATGATGTTGCCGTCGGCGCGAGCGGCGCCCTCGACCGTCGCGAGCTCGGTGACGAGCGAGCCCGGGAGGGTCGCGCTCGACGGCTGCTGCTCGAGGTCGACCTCACCGGACACCGGTCGCACGACGACGTCGCCGACGGACCCGTTCATGATCGAGTCGAAGCTGCGCCCGAGGGTGTCGGTGAAGACGAAGGACCCGGCGACGAACGCCACCCCGAGGATGATGGCGAAGGCACTCATGAAGAGCCGCAGCTTGCGGGCCAGGAGGCTCTTCCAGCTGGCGCGCAGCATGGTTCAGCCCTTGGCGTTCGAGTCGATGTCCTTCATCGCCTCGAGGATCAGCTCGGGTGTCGGCTCGCGCAGCTCGGCGACGATCCTGCCGTCGGCGAGGAAGACGACGCGATCGGTCCAGCTCGCAGCCTTGGGGTCGTGGGTGACCATGACGATGGTCTGCCCGAAGTCGTCGACCGAGCGGCGCAGGAACGCGAGCACCTCGGCGCCCGAGGTGGAGTCGAGGTTGCCCGTGGGCTCGTCCGCGAAGATGATCTCGGGCCGGCTCACGAGAGCACGCGCGCACGCCACGCGCTGCTGCTGGCCACCGGAGAAGCTCGCCGGGGCGGTGGCCGAGCCGGTCGCCGAGGCCGATGGTCGAGATCACCTGGTCGAACCAGGCGCGGTCCGGCTTGCGCCCGGCGATCGAGAGCGGCAGCAGGATGTTCTCCTGAGCACTCAGCGTGGGGATGAGGTTGAACGACTGGAAGACGAACCCGATGTGGTCACGACGGACCTTGGTGAGGTCCTTCTCCTTGAGGGTGGTGAGCTCGATGTCACCCAGCTGCACCGAGCCGCGCGTCACCGAGTCCAGGCCGGCAGCGCAGTGCATGAGCGTGGACTTGCCGGAGCCGGACGGCCCCATGATGGCGGTGAACTCGCGACGGTTGAGGTCGAGGCTCACGCCCTTGAGCGCCGTGACGGCGGTGTCGCCCGAGCCATAGATCTTGACGAGGTCGGTGACGCGAGCGGCGACCTGCGCCGGCGCGGTGGTGGCGCGGCGCTCTGGAGCGAGGTCAGTGGTCATGGCGACCACGCTAGGTGGGCGGACGGCATACGCGCTGTGGGTTTCTCCCCCGAGCGGACCCTGAGTCGACCCCGACACAGGGCAGGCCCTCAGTCCACAACCGGAAGCCAACGCACCGGGTCGTCGATGACGCGCTGGAGCTGGAGGTAGGCCGCACCGAGACCGCCAGGTGCCGGATCAGGACCGGCCACCCGCACCGTCGGGGGCGCCCACCCCGACGACAGGACGCGTCGACCCAGGGTCAGCTCGACTGCCGGACCGACGAGGTCGGCGACCTCCCTCAGGTGGCCGCCGAGGACGACGACGGGGACGTCCACCACGTTGACGACTGCCGCCAGGGCGTGACCGAGCGCCCACGCTGCGCGTTCCACCGCGGCGACAGCCGAGACGTCTCCCCCGCGGGCCCGCTCCCCCAGCTCGGCCGCCGGCGTCTCCGGGGGCAGGCCGGCAGCGGCAAGCATGGCGCGCTTTCCGGCATACAGCTCAAGGCACCCGGTTGACCCGCAGGCGCAGGCGGGGCCGTGCGGGTCGACGCTGACGTGCCCGATCTCGCCGGCCCATCCGTGTCGGCCGGGGAGCGCCCGACCGTCGATGACGATGGCGCCACCGATGCCGATCTCGCCGGAGAGATGGATGAAGTCGGTCAGACCGCTCGAGCGACCTGGCCGGTCGAGTCGCACGACTGCGGCTGCGAGCTCGGCCTCGTTGCCGATCGTGAGCCCGCCGGCGCCGAGGGACTCGGTGTCGAGGAGCTCCGAGATGGCGACGTCGGACCAGCCGAGGTTCGGAGCGCGCAGCAGCACCCCGTCTGCGGCGACGATGCCGGGGACGGCGAGGCCGGTGCCGACGAGGCGCAGATCGGATGGGGCCGCCTCGATCGCCTCGCCCGCGAGGAGGGACAGGCGCGAAAGCACCTCTCCCGGAACTGAGTTCGTGAAGTCGCTCTGCTCGATCCGTTCGACGAGGACCGCCCCCGAGAGGTCGACGACGAGAGCGGCGAGGTGACCGACGTTGACCTGCAGCCCCAGGGCGGCGAGATGCCCAGCACGTGCGACCAGCGGCGTGCCGGGGCGCCCCCGTCGGGCCGTGCCACGACCGCTCGGCGCGGGCGAACCAACCTCCAGCTCCGCCAGCACCCTCCCCCTGAGGAGCTCGTCGACCAGGCGGGACGCGGTCGCCCGGGTCACCGAGATCGCCGTGGCGACGTCTGCGCGGGTGGGGGGAGCCTCGGCCGCGAGCACTGCGGAGACGACTCTGGCCAGGTTGGCAGCGCGCAGCCCGTCCACCGCCACCGCGGCCGGACCCGCACCGACGGCGCGGCGGGCAGGAAGGGCGGGAGGCACCTCTTGACACTAGGCGATCGCCTCATTAGTTTTGCTGCAAAACACAAAGGAGCTCCTCCATGACGACGACGTCACTCACCCCCACCCCCGAGCACAAGTTCTCGTTCGGCCTCTGGACGGTGGGCTGGACGGGCATCGACCCGTTCGGCTCGGCCTCGCGACCGGCCCTCGAGCCCTGGGAGTACGTCAAGGAGCTCGCCGCGCTCGGCGTCTGGGGCATCACGTTCCACGACAACGACGTGTTCCCCTTCGACGCCGACGAGAAGACCCGCAACGAGCGGGTCGGGCGACTCGCGCAGGCCACCGAGGAGGCGGGCCTGGTCATCGAGATGGTCACCACCAACACGTTCAGCCACCCCGTCTTCAAGGACGGCGGGCTCACCAGCAACGACCGCTCGGTGCGCCGGTTCGGGCTGCGCAAGGTGCTGGGAGCGGTGGACCTGGCCGCCGAGCTCGGCGCCGAGACCTTCGTGATGTGGGGCGGCCGCGAGGGCAGCGAGTACGACGGGAGCAAGGACCTCCACGCCGCCTTCGACCGCTACAAGGAAGGCCTGGACACCGTCGCCGGCTACATCAAGGACAAGGGCTACGGCCTCAGGATCGCCCTCGAGCCCAAGCCCAACGAGCCCCGCGGCGACATCCTCCTGCCGACCGTGGGCCACGCTCTCGCGATGATCGCCGAGCTCGAGCACGGTGACATCGTCGGGCTCAACCCCGAGACAGGCCACGAGCAGATGGCCAACCTCAACTACACCCATCAGCTCGCGCAGGCCCTGTGGAGCGGCAAGCTCTTCCACATCGACCTCAACGGCCAGCGCGGCCTGAAGTACGACCAGGACCTCGTGTTCGGTCATGGCGACCTCATGTCGGCGTTCTTCACCGTCGACCTCGTCGAGAACGGCTTCCCCGGGGTCCCGGACGGACCGCACTACACCGGACCGCGGCACTTCGACTACAAGCCGTCGCGCACCGAGCACATGGACGGTGTGTGGGAGTCGGCCAAGGCGTGCATGTCGTCCTACCTCCTCCTCGCCGAGAAGGCGAGGGCGTTCCGCGCCGACACGCGCGTCCAGGAGGCCATGACGTATGCCGGCGTGCTCGACCTCGCTCGGCCCACCCTGGACGAGGGCGAGACGATCGAGCAGTTCCTCGCCACCGATGACGGCTTCGACGCGGAGAAGGCGGCCGAGCGCGACTTCGGCTTCGTCCGGCTCAACCAGCTCGCGGTCGAACACCTCATCGGCTGAGCCCCCGGCTTCTCCTCGCGGGAGTCGACGGCATCGGCGCCGAGGGACGCGAAAGGGCGGCCCCCCGTTCGGGGGACCGCCCTTCGTCGGCGTCTGCCGGATGGGTCTGATCAGGAGATCAGAAGCCCATACCGCCCATGCCACCCATGTCGTCGCCGCCGCCGCCCATCGCCGGAGCAGCCTTCTCGGGCTTGTCCGCGATGACCGCTTCGGTGGTGAGGAACAGGGCGGCGATCGACGCGGCGTTCTGGAGCGCCGAACGCGTCACCTTGGCCGGGTCGATGATGCCCGCGGCGATGAGGTCGACGTACTCACCCGTCGCGGCGTTGAGGCCCCAACCCGACTCGAGGTTGGAGACCTTCTCGGTGACGACGCCACCCTCGAGACCCGCGTTGATGGCGATCTGCTTGAGCGGAGCCGAGATCGCGACACGCACGATGTTGGCGCCCGTCGCCTCGTCACCCTCGAGCTCGAGCTTGTCGAACGCAGCCTTGCCCGCCTGGAGGAGGGCGACGCCACCACCGGCGACGATGCCCTCTTCGACGGCAGCCTTGGCGTTGCGCACGGCGTCCTCGATGCGGTGCTTGCGCTCCTTGAGCTCGACCTCGGTGGCCGCGCCCGCCTTGATGACGGCGACGCCACCGGCGAGCTTGGCGAGGCGCTCCTGGAGCTTCTCGCGGTCGTAGTCGGAGTCCGACTTCTCGATCTCGGCGCGGATCTGGTTGACGCGACCCTGGATCTGGTCGGCGTCGCCTGCGCCCTCGACGATGGTCGTCTCGTCCTTGGTGACGACGACCTTGCGAGCGGTGCCGAGCAGGTCGAGCTCAGCGGTGTCGAGCTTGAGCCCGACCTCCTCGGAGATGACCTGGCCACCGGTGAGGATGGCGATGTCGGCGAGCATGGCCTTGCGACGGTCACCGAAGCCGGGAGCCTTGACGGCAACCGACTTGAAGGTGCCCTTGAGCTTGTTGACCACCAGCGTCGACAGGGCCTCGCCCTCGAGGTCCTCCGAGATGATGAGCAGCGGCTTGCCGGACTGCATGACCTTCTCGAGCAGCGGCAGCAGGTCCTTGATGCCTGAGATCTTCGAGTTGACGACGAGCACGTAGGGGTCGTCGAGGACGGCCTCCATGCGCTCGGTGTCCGTGACGAAGTAGTGGCTGATGTAGCCCTTGTCGAAGCGCATGCCCTCGGTGAGCTCGAGCTCGAGGCCGAAGGTGTTGCTCTCCTCGACGGTGATGACGCCTTCCTTGCCGACCTTGTCCATGGCCTCGGCGATCATCTCGCCGATCTGGGGGTCAGCTGCGGAGATCGAGGCGGTGGCAGCGATCTGCTCCTTGGTCTCCACGTCCTTGGCGTTGTTGAGCAGCTCCTCGGAGACGGCCGCAACAGCCTTCTCGATGCCGCGCTTGAGCGCCATCGGGTTGGCTCCGGCAGCAACGTTGCGCAGGCCTTCCTTGACGAGGGCCTGGGCGAGGACGGTCGCCGTCGTCGTGCCGTCACCGGCGACGTCGTCGGTCTTCTTGGCGACCTCCTTGACCAGCTCGGCGCCGATCTTCTCGTAGGGGTCGTCGAGCTCGATCTCCTTGGCGATGGACACACCGTCGTTGGTGATCGTGGGGGCTCCCCACTTCTTCTCCAGCACGACGTTGCGGCCCTTGGGGCCCAGGGTGACCCTGACGGCGTCGGCGAGGATGTTCATTCCTCGCTCGAGCCCGCGGCGTGCCTCTTCATCAAAAGCGATGATCTTGGCCATTCGGGTGGTTCCTCCCACGCGAATCGAAGGTGTGGCCAGGCGATGCCCGCGACGGACGGACCGGCGAAGCGCGCTTCAGGTCTGCGCGCGTGCCGACCCTCATCGGTCTGGCCGTGTGATGTTCAGGCTTGGCACTCACTTGAGGAGAGTGCTAACGCCATTATTGGCACTCTCGCGTGGAGAGTGCAAACGCCCGATCCGGCGACGTCGGTGCGTTGCCCACCCCTTCCGCCGGAATGCACACCGCAGGCGGTATGCCGTCCGCCCACCTTTCACTGCGGAGGCGCCCCACGCCCCTGCTCAGCCGTCGTCCTCGACCCGGCGTCGGCGCTCCAGGGCGGAGCGGCGCTGGTCCTGCTTCCGACGACGCTTCACCTCGTGGCGCGCGACGGCGGCCGCGAGCAGCACCGGCCACACGTACTTCACCTTGTCCACCACGAAGCGCACCCAGCCCGGCAGCTCCCAGTCCGGCCAGGGGATCGACGGCAGGTCGACCGACGGCCATGGGATCGAGGGCAGGTCGACGTCGGGCACGGGAAGTCCCGGCACATCCCAGTCGGGCAGCCACGAGATGACCAGGCCGGCGAACAGTATGGGGATGAGGACCCGTGCGAGCGCGGCCGTGGTGTGCAGCACGATGTGCCGGCGTGGATGAGCACGGATCCGCTCCTCGCGGCGAGCCGCTGGCGAGCCCGACTCGGGCACGAGGTCGATCTCGACGGCATCCACCACCAAGGTCGCCCGCTTCACCCCGGTCAGCCCGGCGCGGACCACGATCTGCCCGCGCGCACCCCTCCCCGCGGACCGAGCCTCATCGCTCGGCTTGAGCGTGACGCGGTCGTCGATCGACGTCCGTTCCGCGACCGGAGAACCCGCACAGGTCCAGGCGTAGCGCCGGCTCATGCCGGCGTCCGTCACCTCGAGTCGATGGTCCCGACCGGCATACCTGAGTTCGAAGTTCTGCCCCGCCATGTCCTCCATGATCTCGTGGGAAGCTCCGCGGGCACATCCGTCGCAGGGTGAGGCCGCCTCCGACCGAGGTCTGATGTGCGGCCTGCTGCCTCAGTGCTCAGAGGGCGGGAGTGTGTCCCTCGAACGTCGCGCGCATCGCGCCGTCAGCCTCGGAGGACACCGGGTCATCGAGATCGGCGACGAAGACGGCAACGAGGGTGCGCGCCGGGTTGGACTGCGCCTCGGCGAGGGCGACCCGCCACGCGGCGAGGTTCGGGTGGTCGAGCTCCGTGCAGGCCTCTGCGGGCTCCAGGGACTCCACCGCGGCGGCCAGCTGCGAGGTGGTCAGCTCGAGGGTCGCGGTGGACCCGTCGTGTCCCAGCACCGTGGCCAGGATGACCGCGGGCAGACCGTGGCGCCCGCCCGGCGCGTTGATGTGTCCGAAGTCCAGCTCGGCCGAGCTGGACGCGGAGCTCAGCCCCACGGCATACGCGACCGGAGGGCGCCAGCCCTCGATCCTGGCGGCGAGGTGGTCCCGGATAGCGGCGAGGCCATCGGGGGTGCTCCAGTCGAGCTCGCTCACGGGTCAGCCCTGCGGCTGCAGGCCGAGGCGGCGGGCCGAGCGCGCGCGCTGACGGGTCGCGCGCTGGCGGCGGAGGCGCTTGACGAGCATCGGGTCGTGCTCGAGGGCGACGGCGCTGTCGATGAGCGCGTTGAGCACCTGGTAGTAGCGGGTCGGGCTCATGTCGAAGAGCTCCTTGATGGCCGACTCCTTGGACCCGGCGTACTTCCACCACTGGCGCTCGAAGTCGATGATGCGGCGGTCACGGTCGGTCAGCCCCTCGACACTGGATGCTGCGGACTGCTCTTCGTGGACGGCGTTCACGGTTCGACCCTTCTGGTGTGACGGCTGCGACCGCCAGCCTAACGGGCGAATGACACGCCTGTCATTAGGGTCGGCGTGTCCGCTGGACATGCCTGGGAGGTGGCTACTCAGGCGCCCCAGGGGTCACAGGGGCCCCGTTCAGCAGGTATGCCGTGAGCTCGTCTACGGTGTCGACGACGGTGTCCGGGTCGGTCGCCTCCAGCGCGGCACGCTCGCCTGCGCCCCACGTCACGGCCACGGCGGACATGCCGGCCGCCCGGGCCGCGAGGATGTCGACGGTGGCGTCGCCGACATAGACCGCCGTCGTCGGGTCGACACCGACCCTGGCCGCGGCAGCGAGCAGCGGCTCGGGGTCCGGCTTGTGCTTCGTCGTGTGCTCGAGGGCGCCGACGACGTCGATGAGGTGGTCGATGCCGACCGCCTCGAGCGCCAGGCGCGCCGTCTCGGTGCGCTTGCTGGTGACGATGTGAAGGTTCGCGCCAGCCTCGGTGAGGGTCGCGAGCATCTCGGGCACGCCGGCATACCGCTCGATGAGGCGTGCCGTGTTGGCGAGGTTCCACTCGCGGTAGGTGCTGTCGAGGTCGTGCCCGCGCTCGGGGTCCTCCTCGAGGAGCGCCGCCAGAAGCGGCCGGCCGATCCAGGCGCGGGCCCGCACCTCGTCGATCTCCTCGCCGCGCACCTCACGGAAGGCGTGCTGGTAGGACGCGACGATGAGCGGGATCGTGTTGGCGAGAGTGCCGTCGAGGTCGAAGAAGATGGTCTGCCAGCGCGGTGTCGTCACGCCCCCATCCTCGCCTCGTGTGTCCCACGCAGACGAATGGGTCTGCCTGAGGCACACGAGGCGAGCCCGGACGTGGGCTCGATGCCGGGGCTGGCGAGCGGGTCGACGACGGGGCACGCGCTCATGAGGGCTCCTGAGGGTCGAGGACGAGCAGGCGTATGCCGCCGAGTCCGATCGCGACGCCTGTCGCCTGGGCGAGGACGAAGGGCAGGACACCACCGGGTGCGATGCCGGCGAAGGTGTCGCTGAACATCCTGGCGATGGTGACGGCCGGGTTGGCGAACGAGGTCGAGGAGGTGAACCAGTAGGCCGCGAAGATCCAGGCAGCCACCAGGCCCGGCGCGAGGTGGCCCCGACCTCCACGGCTCACGTGACCGACCACCAGGACGAGGCCGGCCGTCGCGACCACCTCGCCGATCCACTGCCCCACACCGGCTCTGGGCTTGTCGGAGAGGTGCAGTGGCGCAAGGTCGTACATCAGGTTCGCGACCGCGACACCGAGCACTCCCCCGGCGACCTGCGCCACGGCATACCCCGGAAGTCGGGACCAGGGGAGGTCGCTTCGGACCGCCTGGGCCAGCGAGACAGCGGGGTTGAAGTGGGCTCCGCTCACCGGCGCGAGGACGGCGATGAGGACCGCTAGGGCAGCCACGGAGGCCAGGGCGTTGGCGAGGAGCTGCACGCCGACGTCATCGGTCAGGCGCTGCGCCATGATGCCGGAGCCGACGACCGCCGCGAGGAGCCCAGCAGTGCCGACGGCCTCGGCGGCGAGCGCCCGAGAAAGCGGGGTCACACGCAGCAGCCGGACTGCGCACCTGGTCCGGACGCGTCGATGACCTCGAGGGAGGCGGTGGCGGGTCGGGCGTCGGCCGGGTTCTCGTCCTTGACGGTGTAGACCTCCCACGGGGCGCCCGCTGGGTCGTGCACCCACACCTTGTCCTGGAGGGCGTAGCAGCAGGTCGTGTCGTTCTCGTCGAAGGCTGCGAGCCCGGCGGTGGCGAAGCGCTCGCGGGCCGCGGCGACGTCGTCGACGGAGGCGACCTCGACGCCGAGGTGGTTGAGGGCGCCGGCCGTCCCGGTGCCGCGCTGCCCCTCGGTGGTCTCGATGAGGACGAGCTTGAGCGGCGGCTCCGACACGGCGAAGTTCGCGTAGCCGGGGCGACGCTTGGCCGGCTCGACCCCGAACATCGCCGAGTAGAACGCGACCGAGGCCTCGAGATCGGTGACGTTGAGGGCGAGCTGGACGCGGGAGGTGGTCGCTGCAGTGGTCATTAGGGGTGCCTTCCGATAGATTGATGAAGGTCGATGAAGGCATTGAACCGCATACATCGACAACCGTCAATATCTAGGCTGGCCGATGCAGGCGGAGGCCACCGGGAGGGATGCAGACACCATGGGTGCGACGACCGCGGCGAGCGAGACCTCGTTGGACCAGGCTCCGTGCTGCGCGATCACCACTCCCGGGGGACTCACGAGGGAGCAGGCGGAGGCCAACGCCGTGCTGCTCAAGGCTGTCGCCGATCCGGTCCGCCTCCGCCTGCTGAGCATGATCCGCGACAGCGAGGGCGGCGAGGCGTGCGTCTGCGACCTCACCCCCGCCGTCGGACTCGCGCAGCCGACGGTGAGCCACCACCTCAAGGTGCTCACCGAGGCCGGTCTCATCGAGCGTGAGAAGCGCGGGACGTGGGCCTGGTTCCGCCTCGTCCCCTCACGGCTGGACGACGTCCGCTCGATCTTCGACTGACCGCCGACCCGGCCTCGGCTCATCCCCCCAGGCACCGAGCTACTGCACCGGAGATGGGGCAGTCACCCCACCTACGGTGCAGCAGGCGCGTCGTCGGCTGTGACCGGCGCGTCGGCGGTCAGGCGGCTTCCTTCGCGAGGATGTCGTCGATCTGGCCGATGGCGCCGGTGAGGCCTTCCTCCATGCCCATCCCGACGACCTTCTCGAGGTCCTCGGCGCTGCCGTAGGTCGTCGTCGTGACCATGCGCGTCCCGCCATCGCGCTCGGTGAGCTCGACGACACAGACGCCGACCGGCATACCCTCCATCACCTGACCGTCCTCGTCCGCGAAGGCGTCGGTGAAGGTGAGCCGGCTCGGCTCCTCGATCGAGTCGAGCGACCAGACGCCGCCGAACTTCTCGCCCTGCGGCCCGGTCATGTAGTAGCCGACGCGGCCCCCGGGGACGAAGTCGAAGTCGGTGACGGTCGCGGGGTAGGTCGGCGGACCCCACCACTGCTCGAGCTGGCGCGCGTCGGACCAGAGCTGCCAGATCCGCTTGACGGGAGCGGGGAAGTCGGAGGTGACGACGATCGAGTGGTCGTCGACGTTCTTGTCGATGCTCGTGACGGGCATGGTGCTCTCCTTCGGTGGGTGACTCATTCCGGGATGGCGAGGAGGTCGTCGATCTGCCCGATCCGCCCGCGCCACACGGTCTCGAACTCCTCGAGCAGCGAAGTGACGGACCGGATGGCCTCGACCTCCCCGCTCGCGAGGGCCTCGCGACCGCTGCGACGCTTGCTGACCAGGCCGGCTCGCTCGAGGACCGCGACGTGCTTCTGCACGGCCGCGAAGCTCATGTCATAACCGCGAGCCAGGGTCGACACCGAGTGCTCCCCCGCCAGGACGCGGCGCAGGATGTCGCGACGCGTGCTGTCGGCGAGGGCATGGAAGAGGGCATCCACCCGCTTCTCGCGCTCCTCTGGTGTGTTCATGCAGGCCAATCTACAACCAGATGGTTGTAGATTGTCAAGACCTTTCGACGCCGCGTGTGCCCGAGCCGACGCTCGAGCGTGCCGTCAGGCACACGGGGCACGGTCCTAGGGTGGGGAGCGTGACTTCGCGCCCCCTCCACGAGCTCGTCCATCCCACGTGGGCGGCGGCCCTGGCACCGGTCGAGTCGACCTTGACCGACCTCGGGGAGTTCCTGCGGGCCGAGGTGGCGGCGGGCCGCGGCTACCTCCCGGGCGGAGCCCACATCCTGCGGGCGTTCGAGCAACCGCTCACGGATGTCCGGGTGCTCATCGTGGGCCAGGACCCGTACCCGACGCCGGGACACCCGATCGGCCTGAGCTTCGCCGTCGCGCCGGACGTGCGCCCGATCCCCCGCAGCCTCGTCAACATCTACACCGAGCTCCAGAGCGACCTCGGCCTGCCGGCACCCACGAGCGGTGACCTCACGCCCTGGGCCGAGCGTGGCGTGCTCCTGCTCAACCGCGTCCTCACCGTGCGCCCCGGCGCGTCGGCGAGCCACCGCGGCAAGGGCTGGGAGCAGGTCACCGACTGCGCCATCGACGCTCTCGTCCACCGTGGCGGTCCGCTCGTCGGGATCCTCTGGGGTCGCGACGCCCGAGCGCTGAGGCCGCGCCTGGGCGACCTGCCGTGCGTGGAGAGCGCGCACCCATCACCCCTGTCCGCGCGGTCCGGGTTCTTCGGGTCGCGACCGTTCAGCCAAGCCAACGACCTGCTCGTCCGCCAGGGCGCCGACCCCCTCGACTGGAGACTTCCGTGACCCCTGCACCCCCGAACGCGTCCCGCGTGTGGACCACGTACGTCGCGATCGGTGACTCGTTCACCGAGGGGATGTCCGACCCGGATCCCGAGAACGACGACGCCTGGATCGGCTGGGCCGACCGTCTGGCGGAGTCCTTGAGCGACCTGGCGCAGATGGAGCGCCTGCCGTTCCGCTATGCCAACCTCGCCGTGCGGGGGCGACTCCTCGGTGACGTCGTCGGACCCCAGCTGGACCGGGCCCTGGCCATGTCGCCCGACCTCGTGTCGCTCGTCGGTGGGGGCAACGACCTGCTCCGACCCGGGGCCGACACCAACAGGATCATGGAAACCCTCGAGGACGCGGTGATCAGGTTGCGGCAGAGCGGTGCTGACGTCCTGCTGGCCACCCCGGTCGACCCCCAGGAGGCCGGGCTGCTCAAACCCCTGCGCGGTCGGCACGCCGTCCATGCAGCCAACCTCTTCACCATCGCGCAGCGACACGGTTGCTACGTCCTCAACCTGTGGGGCATGCCCGCCCTGCGCGACTGGCGGCTCTGGGCCGATGACCGCATCCACCTCACGACCGAGGGCCATCGACGCGTCGCCCTCGCGGCCCTCGCGGCCCTGGGTCACGCCACCGACGAGGACGACTGGCGCACCCCTCTCGCGCCCGGTGACGCGACGACGAGGCGCCAAGAGCTCCGCGCCCACGCTGCCTGGGCCCGCGAGCACCTCGCTCCGTGGGTCCAGCGCCGGATGAAGGGCCAGTCGAGCGGTGACGCCGTCGCGCCGAAGCGACCGGACCTCGCGCCCATGCGCCCGTTCGACGACGGCCCCGGAGGCTGATCGAGCACCCGGGCCGTCGCGTTACAGTCGCCCGTATGCCGGTCAATCGCCTTCTGCCCACCGATGAGGGTCACGAGCTCGATCGAGCTCACCCGCGAGATCTGCGACAAGGAGCTGCGCCCGCGGGTCGACGAGGCCGAGCGGGCCGCAGCGACCGACGAGGCCTTCCCGACCGAGGTCTTCAAGACCCTCGGGCGGGCCGGGCTGCTGTCCCTCCCCCACCCCGAGGAGCACGGTGGCGGCGCCCAGCCCTACGAGGTCTACCTCCAGGTCGTCGAGGAGATCGCGTCGGCCTGGATGAGCGTGGCGGTCGGGGTCTCGGTGCACTCGCTCACGGCCTATCCCGTGACGACCTTCGGCACGCCTGAGCAGCAGGCGGCGCTCCTGCCGGGGATGCTGTCCGGTGACCAGCTCGGGGCCTACGCCCTCTCCGAGCCCCTTGCCGGCTCGGACGTCGGCTCCATGACGACCAGGGCGACGCGGTCGGACTCCGGTGACGGGGCGGCATACGCGATCAAGGGCCGCAAGGCCTGGATCTCGCACGCCGGGCACGCCGACTACTACACGACCTTCGCCCGGACCTCCGACGACGGCGGGCGCGGCCTCTCGTGCTTCATCGTCCCGGCCGGCTCCGACGCCATGACCTTCGGCGCGCCCGAGAAGAAGATGGGCCTGCACTGCGACACGGTCCGCGAGGTCATCTATGACGGTGTGCCGGTCGACGAGGCCAACCGGATCGGTGACGAGGGGCAGGGCATGGCGATCGCCCTGTCCGCCCTGGACGCCGGTCGGCTCGGGATCGCCGCCGGCGCAACGGGACTGGCGCAGTCAGCGCTCGACGCGGCGACGGCATACGCGAAGGAACGGCAGCAGTTCGGACGCGCGATCGCAGCCAACCAGGGACTCGCGTTCATGATCGCCGACATGGAGGCTGCGGTCTCGGGCGCCCGGGCGGCCTACCTGTATGCCGCGCGCCTCAAGGACGCCGGTCGCCCCTTCTCCAAGGAGGCCGCGGTCGCGAAGCTGCTGGCCACGGACGCCTCGATGAAGGTGACCACGGATGCGATCCAGGTGCTGGGCGGTGCCGGCTACACGCAGGACTTCCCGGTGGAGCGGATGTTCCGTGAGGCGAAGGTGACGCAGATCTTCGAGGGGACCAACCAGATCCAGCGGCTCGTCATCAGCCGTCACGTCTTGCGCTGACCGGGCCCCCTCCGGCTCGCGCAGGTGCCGGGAGATGACGAACCGGGCCGTCTCATACACGGCCCGGTCACCTCTTTATAGGTGGCCGACCCTGCCCGGCCCGTGACCGACACGCGTCGCCCTCGCATCCACCACGTGACGATCCGGTGCTGGTCACCACTCCCAAGCGATGCCGACGACAGGGCTGCGCGGGTGCGTGGCCACGAGGGTCACGGTGTCGCGGTGTGCGCCGTGCTCGATCGAGCTGACGCGCTCGACGTCCTGCATCGAATGCCCTTCGACCCGCCAGGCCGAGCGGGGTGACTCGCCGAGGAAGCGCACTGTGCAGGTGAAGATCGTCGGTGGATAGAGGAAGCCCGCTGAGTACCTCGTCATCGGCGCGGCCCCGTCCTGCCGCTCGACCACGTAGTTCAGCTCGAGGGGGGCCAGGTCACCGGCCGCGAGCACGCGGTCCAGCTCGACGTGAAGCGACAACAGGTGCGAACCCCTGTCCACGTCGAGGGTGTGGCCGCCGACCACGTCCTGGAGGTCTGTGCGGACCTCACCGGGTTGGGTCGGACGGAAGAAGCGGAAGTCGCTCACGCCGTCAGCCAATGCCTCGACGATCCGGAAGTCGCGCACCCTCACCCGCCGACGGTCAGCATTGAACTCCACGTGCTGGTGCGCGACGACGGACTTGAGCGCACTGAACCGCGCTCCATCGGGCCACCACGGGTAGGGGACCGGAGGCGCGAAACCATCGAGGTCCTCCGGTCGGGGGACCAACCAGCCGACCTCCCATGACTGGATGAATCCGCGCAGACGGTATGACTCATAGCCCAACGCCGCACCGAGCGCCTCCAGGGTGGCGCGGTGCGGACGCGTGAGCCGACCGGCCTCGAGCTCGCGGATGCTTCTCTCGCTCACTCCTGACGCCTCTGCGAGCTCCTGCTGGGTGAGCGCGAGCTCGCGCCGCCGGCGGCGCAGCCGGCCGGCAGCAGAACCTGCTCCGACACCAGTCACGCCAGCCACTGTAGGTCGAGCGTCTGCATCCCCGCGGCGATGACTGCCGGATTCCTGCCGCATCGGCCCGGGTCGGTGACGACGGCAGGGAAGCACAGCGCCAGCCACAGTGAAATCCGTTGCAGCACAGCGGAATTCACTCGCGCCGGTCCGCCGACGCAGACCGGTCAGAGCAATTCTGCCGCCTTCCTGCCGATTGCGTTGCTCGTGGCACGGGTGGTTTTCTGACCGAGCACACGCAACCCTGGCCCAGTTTCGGGCCAGGTCCGGTGGGCAGGGGGGCGCGGTCAGGGGCCGTGGTCGGGTGTCTGAGCGAGCAGGCCGGGGGGCTCGCTCAGCCACCCTGACCCCCCGGACCCGAGCGTTGGCGACGCCGTCGCGTCAGCCACCGTCCTGGTCGCGTGAGATCCCCGGCAGCAGCGTCTCGCCGGCACGCAGCGCATCCATCGCGCCCGGGTGCTCGTCGATGTAGTCGAGACCCTTGTGGCGGTAGCGCCAGATCTGGACGGCGCCGATCCCCCAGAGCAGGAACTGCACCGACATCGCGACCTTGAAGTCGTCGAGGGTGTAGGTCCCCGGCCCGCCCGGTGCACGCTGGTCGAGGATCAGGCCGATGAGCGCCATCATCACGAGCGAGGCGAAGAAGCCGCCGATGTTGATGACACCCGTGGCGCGCCCCAGCCGGTCGGAGGGGTGGAAGCTGCGGGCGAGGTCGAAGCCGACCATCGACCCGGGACCGCCGAACGCCATGACGCAGACGAGGAGCACCAGGAGCCACAACGGTGCTCGGCCGGGCCAGAGGAGCACCACCGCCCACACGGTCGCGATGGCCACGACGATGCAGAGCACGATCTGCGAGCGGCGATAGGGCAGGCGCCCGGTGAGGCTGCCGATGACGGGCCCTGCCACTACCGCCGACAAGGTGAGGGTGATGAGCAGGCCGCCGGCCACCGCCGGGCTGAGCCCCTGCCCCTCGACGAGGAACGGGTAGCCCCACAGCATCGTGAAGACGGTCGCCCCGAACTGGCCGGTGAAGTGGATCCACATCCCCAGCCGGGTGCCCGGGTTGCCCCAGACCTCGCCGAGGGTGCGGGCGAGCGCGCGCACCTTGATCTTCTCGACGGCCTCGCCCGTGTAGGGCGAGTCCTTGACGAGGAGGACCAGGCCGACCAGGAGGACCGAGCCGGCACCGGCGGCGATCGAGAAGGAGCGCTCCCACCCCCATCGATCCAGCGCGTGGGCCAGAGGGGTCGCCGCGGCCACCGCGCCGAGCTGCCCGATCATCCCGCTCAGCTGCGTGATGATCGGCGCCTGCTTGACCCGGAACCACAGCGCGACGAGGCGCAGCATGCTCGTGAAGATCATGGCGTCGCCGATCCCCAGCAGGACGCGCGCGGCGAGCCCCATCGCGAAGCTGTCGGCGAACGCGAACCACAGCTGCCCGGCCGTCATGAGCGTGAGCCCGATGAGGAGCAGGAGTCGCGACCCGAAGCGGTCCAGGAGGACGCCCACGGGAATCTGCATCCCGGCATACACGAGGAGCTGCAGGACCGTGAACGTCGCTAGCTGGGACGCGGTGATGTCGAAGCGTTCTGCCGCAACGAGGCCCGCGACGCCGAGCGAGGTGCGGTGGAAGATCGCGACGGTGTAGACCGACAGCGCGACGACCCAGATCGTCCATGCGCGACGTCGCCCGATGTCGTGGATCTGGCGTCGGAGCGGTCGCGTCACCGCTTGATTCTAGAGACGCACGAGGTATGCCGTCCGGCTCGTCCGCGTCGGCGGCTCCGTCACTCACCCTTGCTCAAGGAGCGACCGCTTCAGCCCGTGGACGCGAGCCTCGGACTCGCTGACCCGGGACGGGTCGTACCGGATGAGCGCGTACTCCAACGCATACGCCAGGACGAGGGCTGGCACGAGCACTCCGTGCTGAACGGTGGCCCGGGGAAGGGTGAGGACGTGGTCGGGAAGGTCCCGGAGAGCCAGAGCCGACTCGTCCGTCACCAGCATGGAGCGGGCCTGTGCGCCGAGGCTGACGAGCAGTGGCGCGATCCGTGCGGCCTCCTCACCGAAGGCGAAGACGAGGATCGCGTCGTCGTCGTGCACCGTGGACAGGCGCTGGGCCAGGTCCGACCCGGACACCCGGACACCCGTCGTGGCCATCCCCAGCAGCGCGAGCTTGCGCTCGCTGAAGGCAACCAGGGGCTCCATGAGCCCACATCCGACGACGTAGACGTGGCGGGCGCTCCCGAGCATCGACGCCGCCGCGTCGAGGGCCTCCTGACTGATCGTCTCGGTCAGCTCGGTCAGGATCCGGGCCTGCGTCCGGGTCACGTCGCTCAGGGATGACCCCTGGCCCTTGCCTGCCAGACTCGGCGCGTCGACCGCCGTCTGGTCTCGGGTCAACTGGGAGCGCAGCTCCTTGTAGCCGCGATACCCCACCTTCTGGGAGAAGCGGACGACGGCTGACTCATGGAACCCGAGCAGCTCGCCCAGTCGACGAGCCGTCAGGCCCTGGACGTCACCCGGGCGGGACAGCAGCACATCGGCGATGGCCCGGTCCGCCGGTGTCAGCGTTGCGGTGCAGTTCTGGATCGCCGTTCGAACGGTCACGGTGCCTCCGGCTCGGTCCTCGGTCGTGTGGTGCAGATCGTGCCATGTTCTGCAACTATTGCCGGTTCCAGAGGAAGGCACCACATGATCGGTCGGCAGAACGGGGCGTGGCGCACCGAGCGCCTGGTGCTGGCTGCGCTTGCGTGCTCGGTCGCCGCCCAGTCCATGGTCCGACCCACGGCGACCTATCGAGCCCTCGAGCTGGGCGCAGGCGTCCTAGGGGTGTCCCTCGTCGTGGCTGCGTCGTCCGCGCTCGCCGTGATCGGCGCGGTCCCCATCGGGCGCTGGATCGATCGCACGGGCCCGAAGACATGCATCACCGTCGGTGGCGCCTCCCTGACCGTTGCCACCATCGGCGGCGCGCTCAGCTCCAACCTGGCCATGGTCGCCGCGTCGATGGCACTGGTCGGCATCAGCCACGTGGCGGTGCTGCTCGCGGCCCAGGCCATGGCTGCCCACGCCTCGTCACCGATCCATCGGCAGCAGCGGTTCGCCCGCAACGCCATCGCCGCCTCCCTGGGCCAGATCGTGGGCCCCGCGATCGCGGGCTGGGTCATCGCCATGGCGTGGCCGAGCGAACGGTTCCCGACGACCGGGGCGTTCCTCGCCGCAGCGGCGATCGCAGCGGTCGCGACGGCGCTCGCACTCGCCATGGCTCCTGCCACACCTGCCGATCCCGGACAGGGCAAGGGTTCGACCAAGCTGTCCTCCCGCCTCATGCTCGACCTCGCCGGCCGGCCCGGGATGCCGGCGGCGCTCTCGTCCGGCGTGGCGGTGCTCATTGCCCTGGACGTGCTGATGGCCTACCTGCCCCTCATCGGCGAGGAGGCAGGGCTCTCCCCGGCAACCGTCGGAGGACTCCTCTCCTTGCGGGGAGTGTGCGCGCTGGTCTCACGCCTCCTGATGACGCCGATGATCCGCCGCATCGGCACCAGGGCGGTCCTGGCGGGAACCATGCTTGCCTCCTCCCTGTCGCTGTCCGCGATGGCGTGGGCCACCGAGGTCTGGCAGCTGACCCTCCTCATCGGGATCTTCGGCTTCGGCGTGGGGGTCGGGGCCCCGATGACCGCGGCTTGGGTCGCCCAGGTCTCACCGGTCGAGCTGCGTGCGACAGCGCTGGGCCTGCGGCTCAGCGGCAACAGGCTGGGTCAGGCCCTGGTCCCGCTGGGCCTGGGCTCGGTGGCCGCGAGCTACGGCGTGGGCATCGTGCTCGTTGCACCTGCGGTGACGCTGTTGGCCTGCACATGGTGGGTGTCACGGGCGGACCTCGGCGAGTCCCAGGGATGACCCTGAGCGTCGGCGGCTCAGGCCGGCCCGGGGGACTTCAGGACGATCTCGTCCTGTCCACCGGTGAGCCGGATCAGGTCCTCGATGCGGTGGCGCACAGCCAGGTTCTGGTCGGCGTCGAGGTGGTAGATCGCCAGCTGCAGGGCGTAGCAGATCAGGGTCGGCACGACGGTCGTGTGATAGCCGGGGTCGCCGTCGCGCGGTGCGGCGAGGAGATGGTTCGGCTGGGGGCGGAACGCGAAACCCGGAAGGTCGGCGATCATCACGGTCTTGCCCCCGAGCCGCTGCGCCTCGGCCATCAGCCGACCCAGGTAGGACGGCGCCTGCTGCAGGACGAAGGCGACCAGCACGGAGTTCTCGTCGAACCCGACGAAGTGCTCGGCAACGTCCTTGGGCGTCCCGATCATGGGCACGACGGTGAGGCCGAGCCGCCGCAACCGTCGGTCGAGGAGGGCGAGCAGTGGGCGTGAGTCGTTGTTGCCGGTGATGTAGACCCGGTTGGCGCCCTGAACCGTCCGTGCCGCAGCATCCAGGTCGGCCTGGGAGATGAACTCGGCCACCCGGCGCAGTGCCCGGACCTCGTCGTCGATGAAGCTGCGCAGGTCCGGCCCGGACGAGCTGCGCATGACCTGCTCGCCGGCCTCCGGCCGCTCTCCGCCCCTCTGCCGCAAGCTCTCCCGCAGCTCGGGGTACCCGCGGTACCCGAGCTTGCGCGCCAGGCGGATCACGGTCGTCTCGTGCGTGCCGGCGCGCTTGGCGACCGACGCCGCAGTGGCGGCACCGGATTCCACGTCGAGCAGCAGAACGTTGACGACCTTTCGCTCACTGTCGGTGAGTTCGCGATCCAGGGAGGCCAGCGCAGCTTTGAGGGTCATCGTGACTCTTTCATTGGAGCTCGGATGGTCAGCAACGTACAGGTGTTGACAACGTAGCATGCAGTCCTGCAAACTTGCGCAGGACCGCAGGACAGTTGCATGCAGTCGCCCTCAGCGCAAAGGAGCGTGGGACGTCATGGCTACACCCACAGCACGAACCGCACTCGTCCTCGAGGGCAGCGTCAGCATCGCTGCCGTCGTCGGCGGACTGCTTCTCGTCGTCGCCGGCGCGCGATACGGGCTCTCCAGCCCGACCGGCATCGGGCCGGGGACGTTCCCCGCTGCGGCTGGGGCCCTGATGACCTTGTCGGGAGTCCTGCAGCTGCCGGGCCTGGCCCGGCAGCGCGCCGAGCTCGGCGCGGTGGCGGCGGGACCCGCCACGGTCCACGGGCACCCGGTTGATGGGGGCGCTGACGTCGGCGCTGCCGCCGTCGTCGGTGCCGAGGACCTGCTCCCCGACCGGCAGGGGCTCATCCGGGTGGTGGTGGTCGTCGTGTCCACCCTCGCAGCAGCGGCCCTCCTCAACTCGTTGGGCTTCATCATCGTGGTCGGTCTGTACCTGGCGGTCGTCCTGAAGGTCGTGGGTCACCGGAGCTGGCTGCGATCGGCTCTGGTCGGCTTCCTCGTGGCCTTCGTCATCGGCGAGGGGTTCTCCCGCCTGCTGAACGTCGCGCTCCCACAGGCGCCGTTCCCGTTCCTGCAGCAGTTCGGGGTCTGAGTCATGGCCTTCCCCGACCTCTTCGCCGGATTCCTGGCCGTCCTCACCCCGCACCACCTGTTGTTCGCCCTCCTCGGCTGCATCATGGGGATGCTCGTGGGTGTCCTGCCGGGGTTCGGTCCCGCGGCCGCCGTCTCGCTCCTCATCCCCGTCACCTTCGGGCTCGACGCCACCACCGCCCTGATCACGCTCTCGGCGATCCTGTACGGCGCCGCCTACGGGGGGACCACCACCGCAGTCCTGCTCAACATTCCCGGGGAAGCCTCGTCCGTGGCGACCGCCATCGACGGCTACCAGATGGCCAAACAGGGTCGAGGTGGACCAGCGCTCGTCATGGCCGCCGTCGCCTCGTTCGTCGGCGGCACCATCGCCGTCGTGGGCTTCGTGCTCGTCGCTCCCTTCAGCCGCCTGGCTCTGGAGTTCGGACCGCCGGAGCTGTTCGCGGTGGCCCTCCTCGGGATGACTCTGATGACGAGCTTCGTGGGCTCGTCCATCCCCAAGGCCCTGCTCAGCGCAGCGGCTGGCCTGGCCATCGCCACCGTCGGTCTCGACCCGGGCACCGGCACCGAACGCTTCACCGGGGGCCTGCCCCAGCTCTTCGACGGCATCGGTCTTGTCGCGGTCGTCATGGGCTGCTTCG
Organism: Knoellia sp. AC549; assembly: GCF_979258975.1. Taxonomy (NCBI): domain Bacteria; kingdom Bacillati; phylum Actinomycetota; class Actinomycetes; order Micrococcales; family Intrasporangiaceae; genus Knoellia; species Knoellia sp. AC549. Next base: position 2,380,339 of record NZ_OZ409890.1, on the reverse strand, counting down.
GCCTGGCCGAGCTGCTCTCGCACGCACAGGTGGGGCCGCACGGCATACCTCGCCTCTTGTCGGTCAACCGGCTCCTGCCCACACGGGACGACGTGCGTCGGTCCGGAGCACCCATCCTGCGCGGGTCCGTCATCGGCTTCTTCATGGGCCTCCTGCCGGGCTCGCCCGGAGCGGCGACCTCCCTGGCGTCCTACGCCGCAGAGAAGGGCGTCTCCAAGACGCCCGAGCGGTTCGGGAAGGGCGCCATCGAGGGCGTTGCGGGACCGGAGGCAGCGAACAACGCCCTGGCCGTGTCGTCACTGATCCCCTTGTTCACCCTGGGCATCCCGACCTCCGCCACCGTGGCCATCATGGCCAGCGCCTTCACGGTCAACGGCCTCATCCCCGGCCCCCTTCTCTTCCGGGACAATCCGGACGTGGCGTGGACGATCATCGCCAGCCTGCTCGTGGGCAACTTCATCCTGCTGGTCCTCAACGTCCCGTTCGCCCGGGTGTGGATCCAGCTCCTCAAGACCCCGTTCGCCTACCTCACGATCGCGATCCTCGCGTTCATGTTCATCGGGTCCTACAGCATCAACGGCGACGTCTTCGACATCTACGTGCTCGTCGCGGCGGGCGTGCTGGGTTACATCTTCCGGCTCGTGGACATCCCTCTGACGCCACTCGTCCTAGCCCTCATCCTCGGCCCGATGCTCGAGGACAACTTCCAACGGGCACTGTCCCTCTCGCAGGGCGACTTCAGCATCCTCTACACCGGCCCGATCAACACCACGCTGCTGATCGCCAGCGTGGTGGCCGTCCTGGCCAGCGTCGTGCGCCCCGCGGTCAGTCGCCGCCTCGCCGCCCGCTGGGACGCGTCCCCCGCTGCCACGCCTGACCAAGTTCCCCCTGCGGATGCCCCGAACGTCGACCCGACGGACGAGCCGAGCACCACCACCCTCACCACTTCCCCGCCATCCGCTGACAGCAACACCGCTGACACAGGGACACACCCCAACAAGGAGCAAGGACCGTCATGAAGATCACCCGCCTCACGGCCGGCGCACTGGCTGCAGCCATCGCCCTCACCCTGTCCGCCTGCGGTAGCAGCCAGACCCCCGCCGCTTCGAGCTCGGCAGCCTTCCCGCCCAAGGGCAAGACGGTCGAGATCATCGTCCCGTCGGCCGCCGGCGCCGGCAACGACATCCTTGCGCGGATCCTCGCGCCTCGCTTGGAGAAGGAGCTGGGCACCAACGTCCAGGTCGTCAACAAGGAGGGCGGCGGCCAGGTCATCGGCCTCACGGCCTTGGCGAAGGCCAAGCCTGACGGGCTGACCATCGGCTTCACCAACCTTCCCTCGGTCCTGGGCCGATACATGGACCCCAGCAAGAAGGCGACGTTCAACCGGGAGAGCTTCGCGCCGGTCGCGAGCTTCGCGACGAACGCCGTCGTGATCGCGGTGAACGCCAAGAGCCCCCACAAGGACCTCCAGAGCCTCCTCGACGCGGCCAAGGCGAACCCCGGCAAGCTGAACGCCGCTACCGACTCGCGCGCTGGCGACGACCACATCAACCTGGTGCGCCTGCAGGAGTCGCTGGGCGTGACCTACAACATCGTCCACTTCGACAGCGGCGCGGACAAGGTCGCTGCCCTGGTGGGCCAGCAGGTCGACTTCATCGTCGGCGGCGTGTCCAGCGTGTTCGGTCCCTACAAGTCGGGCGACCTGCGCATCCTGGCCGTCATCGACGACGAGGCGAGCCCCTTCATGCCCGACGTCCCGACCCTGAAGAGCCTCGGGTTCACGCAGGACACGATGACCAGCCTGTTCACCCTGTCGGCCCCGGCTGGCACGCCGGCCGCCACGGTGGCCGTGCTCGAGAAGGCCGTCCAGACCGCTGTGGCCGACACGGCCATCCAGCAGAAGATGAAGGACTCGGCCGTCAACGCCGCCTTCACCCCTTCGGCGGAGGTCGCCTCGGCCTGGAAGCAGCGCGAGGACTCCACCCGCCCGGTCATCGAGGCAGTCCTCGCCAAGTGACCTTGGCAGCCCACACTCCCCGCCCTGTCCGTCCCGCCCACCCCACATCGCCGAAGGAGACGCCATGAGCGCCATGGGCCGCACCGCTGACGCAGTACCTCACAGCTCGACCGACGACCCTCTGCTCGACCGGTTCCGCGTCCTACCCGCAGCCAACGTCGGTGACGCCATGGATCGGATGGGTTTGCTCCACTCCAGCATCCAGAGCATCTGGCCCGGCGGGACCCTCGTGGGAACCGCCTTCACCGTCTGGACGCGAGCGGGCGACAACAAGGTGATCCACGAGGCGTTGGCGCTCGCCCGACCCGGAGACGTCCTCGTCATCAACGGCCAGGGCGACGAGTCGAGGGCACTCATCGGCGAGTTGATCGGCGCCCGTGCGAAGGTCAACGGAATCGTCGGCTTCGTCCTCGACGGTGCCGCTCGCGATGCCGACATGCTCATGCGCATGGAGATGCCCGTCTTCGCTCGCGGCGTGACCCCGGCCGGTCCCTTCAAGCACGGGCCCGGCTTCCTGGGCCAGACCATCGCGGTCGGCGGCGTCGCCGTCGCCCCGGGCGACTACATCATCGGCGACGCCGACGGTGTGGCCGTCGTGCCGAGAGCGGCGGCAGCCGAGGTTGCTACCGCTGCCGAGGCAGTCTTCGCCCGGGAGACCGAGCGGCGAGCCGCCATCCTCTCCGAGCTTGCCTGACGTCCTGCGGGGTCCGCCGTCCTAGCGGTGGGCCCGTCGCGAACAGACAAGCTCCGCAGTCCAGTCCGACAAGGAAGAGATCATGACCATCATCGTGGGCTTCGTGCCGACACCAGAAGGACGAGCAGCCCTCGACTACGCAGTCCAGGAAGCATCCATGCGTCGGGCCCGCCTGGTCGTCATCAACTCCAGCCGTGGCGACACCGTGGTCGACGAGCACTACGCCCAGGAGCCGGACCTTGCCACAGCGAGGGCGGCCGTCGAGAAGGCTGATCTCGTCTGGGAGCTGCGCCAGCCCGTCCGCGGTCTCGACGCCGCCGACGAGGTGGTCTCTGCGGCGGCCGAGTACGACGCCGACCTGATCGTGATCGGCATGCGACGCCGGTCGCCCGTGGGCAAGCTGTTCCTCGGCAGCGAGTCGCAACGGATCCTGCTGAACGCGGACTGCCCGGTCGTTGCCGTGAAGGCGTAGGGCCGCGTCACCGTGTGACACCCGTGACAGACGGGGTATGCCGTCCGCCCCCGTCCGTGCGGTCGGCTGTCGGTCCCGCCGCTTCCGGCTGTGACGATGGGGGCCCGGCCGCCGGCGACGGGTAAAGTGCGGGTCGCCGTCGGGGGCGAATGCTCGCCGACGTGCGCTGGCGTGGCGCAATTGGTAGCGCACCTGTCTTGTAAACAGGTGGTTGAGAGTTCGAGTCTCTTCGCCAGCTCTGGAGGTCTCGTGAGCTCTCAGTTCGGGGTCTGAGTGGACTCTCGCCGAGTGCGCTCCGGATGCTCGGTGCGATCCTCCGACTCGGCCAGGATGGCCCGCGCCTGGGCTTCCGGGTCATCACTCCCGACTGCTTGCTCCTCTGGGAGCAGCTCGGCCCGAGTGCTGATGCCGTCCTCGGCGAATTCTTGGCTCATCGTCCGACCGTACCCCTGAGGCCTCACCCGGTCACGCGGTCGTCGGGCCGCCCCTCCTGTTGAAGGGGCGGCCCGACGACCCGTCTGCCGGAGGGCTGCGGACCCGAGGCCGAGATCGGTGCACCGGGGCGCGGCGCCGTGGGATCTGACGGCGAGCGACGGGATGCCAGGAAGCGCGCCCGCGAGGAACACGTCGCACGGGTCGTCCGGCGGCCACCCGGCCCCCGCCCCAGGCGTTCTCGATGATCGCCTGGAACTCGGCCGCCAGCAGGTCGGGATCCTCCAGGATGACGTCGAGGAAGTCGTCGATCTCCTGAGGGCTCACCGACGGCGCCAGCGGTGCGTCCGTGCACATGCCAGCCACGGGAACTCCCACCCGCGTCAGGCCGAGATGGCCTGACGCTCGTGGCCGTTGCTGTTGATCTCGATCTTGCGGGGCTTGGCCTTCTCGGCGACGGGCACCCTCAACCGCAGCACACCCTGGTTGTAGTCCGCCTGGATGTGGTCGGTGTCCAACGTGTCGCCGAGGATCAGCTGCCGGCTGAAGACTCCCCGGGGCCGTTCGGCCGCGATCAGCTCCGTGCTGTCGTCGGTGCCGGGACGCTCAGCCCTGACCGTGAGGACGTTGCGCTCGACGTCGAGGTCGATGCTCTCCGGCGTCACCCCGGGAAGGTCGAGCTCCACGACGAAGGTGTCCTCCTCGCGCCACGCGTCGATCGGCATGACGGAGGGACGGGCCAACGTCCCCACGGTGCCGAAGGCCTGCTGAGCCATGCGGTCCAGGTCACGGAACGGGTCGGTGCGCATCAACATCGTCATCACCTCCACACAATCGTGATGCCCTTGAACGGGCCACAGATCCCGGATGGATCTATGGTGTGCGCTATAGGTTTTATATAGCACCAGCCAGCATTTCAGCGCAACCCCAGGAGGACAGGAATGGCGAAGGGCTCGGGACCGCCCGCCGACCCGAACTCAGGCGTCGCCGGCGACAAAGGTGTCTACAGCATCTCGGTGGCTGCCGAGCTGGTGGGCACGGGTGCCCAGAACCTGCGGCTCTATGAGGCCAGAGGCCTGCTCGAGCCTGACCGCACCGACGGGGGCACCCGCCGCTACAGCGAGGACGACATCGTCCGTCTCCAACGCATCAGCCAGCTGTTGGAGGACGGTCTCAACCTGGCCGGGATCGGCCAGATGCTCGAGCTCGAAGCCGAGAACGCCGACCTCCGGCGGGAGAACGCCGCCCTGCGGAGCTTCTCGAGGTGAGGAACGGCGACCTCCGCGGGCCTAGTGCGACATCCGAGGGTCTCGCCACGACTACGCTGACCAGCATGGCTGGCACTGAGTTCGAGCAGGCTGTCGCGTCCGTCGGGAAGCTCGCCGAGGACCCCGGCAACGACACCAAGCTGCGCCTCTACGCGCTCTACAAGCAGGCGACGGTCGGCGACGCCGACGGCAGACGTCCGGGCTTCACCAACCCGGTCGGTCGTGCGAAGTACGACGCGTGGGCCAAGCTGTCCGGGACCTCGAGCGAGCAGGCCGAGGCCGACTACGTCGCCGAGGCCTCGAGGCTCACCGGAGGCTGACGCCCGGGCAGGACGCGCCGTTCGACGCAGCTCAGTCGAAGATGCGGTTGAGGTAGCGCTGGAGCGCAGCGGTGGTCCTGGGACCCCAGGACCCGTCCTGCACGGCGCCGACCTTGGCCTGGAGCGCCTTGGTCGTCTTCGGGCCGAGTGACCCGTCGGGCGAGGACCCGACCTTGTTCTGCAGCTTCCTGATGTCCTCGCGCGACCAGGAGGCGTCGATCGATCCGCCGACCCAGGTCTCGAGGCCCCTGCGGGTGTTCGGACCCTTCTGTCCGTCGACGGTCAGCGGGAAGACGGTGCGCGTGGTGTCACGCGAGACGGGGACGGCGAGCCCGTTGGCTCGGGTCAGCCCGGCGCGGACGCTGCACGTCGGCCAGGCACCGGGGCCCTGCACCTTGAGGACCTCCTGCGCGATCAGGATCTGCTGCGCCTTCGTGGCCCGGTTCGCGGTCGTCGCGTAGCGCTGCCCCCCGAAGCCCTTCCAGGTGCTGTAGGAGAACTGCAGTCCGCCGTAGTAGCCGTTCCCTGTGTTGATCGACCAGTTGCCACCGCTCTCGCAGGCGGCCACACGGTCCCAGACGTTCTCGGCCGCGCCGGCGCTGGTCGCCAGCCCGAAGACGGCGGCGGACGCCGTGGTGGCGAGGAGCGCGGTGCCGACGACTGCGCGGCGTAGGGGCCGGCGTCGAGTCGGATGGGCGGGGAACTCAGGGGCGAACAGCATGACCGAAGTCCTTTGCGTCAGGGGACGACAAAGGACGCTACGTCACATCAGTCACAAATTTCAACGCTGTCACAGAACTACACAACTGTAACTTGCGCACCACGCGTCACGCAAGCAGACCGTAACGGCGTGTCCCACGGGCGACGAGGAGGGCGGACCCGGCACCGCCGGGCCCGCCCCTTCCGCCACCTCGGTGGGTCAGCGCGAGTTGAGGTGCCGCTGCAGGGCAGCCGTGGTCTTCGGACCCCATGAGCCGTCCTGCCGGGAGCCGACGATGGCCTGGAAGCTTCTTCACGTCAGTGCGGCTGAAGGAGCCGTTGACGCTCCCTCCCACCTTCCTCTCGAGGAGGCGCGTGTCCGCCCTGCCGATACTGGCATTGACCGAGCCGCCCACCCAGCGCTCGATCGCCCTGCGGGTGGCCGGGCCCTTCTTGCCGTCGACGACGAGCTTGCCCGGTCGGGCAGCGGCGCGCGAGACCGCGGTCGGCGCCGGCGCCGATGCTGCTGCGGCCCCGTTGGCGCGGGTCAGGCCGGCACGCTTGCTGCAGACCGGCCACGCGCCTGGGCCCTGGACCTTGAGCGTCTTCTGGGCGATCTCGATCTGCTGCGCCTTCGTCGCGCGATTCGCGGTGGTGGCGTAGCGCTGACCGCCGAAGCCCTTCCACGTGCTGTAGGAGAACTGCAGCCCGCCGTAGTAGCCGTTGCCCGTGTTGATAGACCAGTTGCCGCCACTCTCGCAGGCGGCGACGCGATCCCACACCGTCCCGGCCGCGGTCGCTGGCTGGGCCATGGTCGTGGCTCCACCGACGGCCGCGGCAGAGGTGACGGCGACACCGAGCAGGCGGCGTCGGACGGGTGAGGACTTCGGGGCAGCGTGCTTCGGGCTGTAGAACATCGGCAGGGGTCCTTGCGGTGGGGGGTGACCGGACAGGGGATCGGCCAAGCCCCGACCGTACCGGCGACCGGCAAAGGTCACAAGAAGATCACGGATATTCACAAGTCTGTGAAACATCTACCCCCACGAGATGTCACACGCGTGCGCGTCGACGCGCTCGCGCCAGCCGCCTGTCCCACGGCGAGGCGATGATCTCGCCGAGGGTGGTCCCGGTGGCGATCGCGAGCAGCACACCCGCGGCACCGAGCAGCGTGACGAAACCTGCCTGGGAGGACAGCGGCCCGATGGTGGCCGACTCCTGACCCACGAGCTGATAGAGGCCTCGGAAGATGGTCAGACCGGGCAGCAACCCAAAGCTCGCCGGGACGACGACCGCCATCGCCGGCGCGCCGAGCCGAAGGGCGACGAGCCGGCCCACCAGTCCCAGCGCCATCGCCGCGAGCCCCGTCGACGTGACCGCACCGACGTCGACGACTCGGGTGAGGACGGCATACACACTCCCGGCTGCCACTGCGAGGGTGGCCGTGGGCAGCACGAGCCGACGCAGGGTCTGCATCGTCACCGACCCACACGCACCCACCACGAAGGCCCCGACGATCGAGGCCCACCACTCCGCCTGGGTCGTGCGGAGGTCGAGGACTGTGGGCGAGACGAAGGTGAACGACAGCGCCTCGGTGAGCCGGATCGTCATCCCCAGCGCCACCGCGACGCCGATGATGATCCCGGTCAGCGACACCAGGACGGCGAGGAGGCGGCCCGCACCGGTCACGGCATACCCCGAGATGACGTCCTCGACCGCGGAAGCCATCGTCCGCCCCGGAAGCAACGCGACGATGCCGCCGGCAACGATGAAGGCAAAGTCATTGCCTCCCAACGGAATCCAGCCCTGCGCACCCAAGGCATAGGCCACCCACGCCAGGGCGGTGGCGACGAAGGCGCTGATCGCGTTGGAGTAGAAGTCAGGCAGATGCAGCGGCTTCATCACCCTCGACACCGCCGACACGGCGAGCACGACGAGAACCGTGATGCCAGCGGTGAAGAGGCTCGCGCCGATCATCACGGCGACCGCCGCAGCGAGTCCGGCATTCGCACTCGTCACCGCCCAGTCGGGCCAGGTGCGTCGCGCCCGCTTGATGTCGCGCAGCTGTTCGACAGCCTCGGGGAGCTCGATGTGCCCACTGACGAACGCGTCCACCAGCTCGTGCACCGCCACGAGCCGCGCATAGTCGTGGCGGGTGGACCGCACCACGCGCAGCTCGGTCACCGCGTGCACCGCATCGACGTGGGCGTGCACGAGCAGGGACTGCAGGGTGATGTCGATCTCGACGCTGTTGAGACCGGCGGCCGCGCACACGGCCGCGACCGATCCCTCGACCTGCGGGGCGCCGCCACCCGAGCGCAGCATGAGCTCGCCGAGCCGCACGGCGAGGTCGAGCGCCTCACGAACCCGGGCCTCCTCGGCCCCCTCGATGGCGACCCTGGCGTTGCGATAGGGGGTGCGACGCAGGAGGTCGACGAGCGGCATGGGTTCGGTCGGCGGGCCACCCTGCAGGCGCCATGGCCGACGGGGGCGGTCCGCGTCGCTCACGGCAGGCTCAGCCGATCGGCCCAAGGCGTCCCGGTCGGCCACCACGACGGCTCACCCGCGACGACACCCGCGGCCGCCACTGCGACCGCAGCGACGAGCAGCAGCAGCACGAGGACCCGGGCGCCACTCGGGCCGGGGCTCGCGCCGCGGACGAGGCTGCGGGTGCCGCGGCGCAGGCCTGCGCCACCCGGACCCCACCAGGCCATGAGTCCCGCGAGCAGCCCACCGAAGGCGAGCGGTCCCGGCGCGTCGGGCTGGGGTGAGCCACTCCCCTGCACCGCCACGAGGGCCAGCGCCGCGCAGAACACACCCGAGACGGCGATGAGGCCCGGCATGATCGCACCGAAGAGCGAACCCACCACCCCGAGCAGCAGGTGCCACGGACCGGCCACGACCGCCACCGGGATGTCGCTGCGCCGCCGCCCCTTGTCGTGCCGTCGCAGGATGAGCGAGGTGACCGAGCGGTCGGCGGTGCGGGCCAGCACGATCCACAGGAGCAGCCCGAGCGCCGCGACCATCGGCGCGGTGGCCGCGGTGGCGACGAGCACCGCGAGCAGCGCCGCGACCGTGCCGCTGCGGCTCGGCCGACCGATGCGCGGGTCGGTCTGTGGCTGACCCTCGCGCGCGGCGTCCCAGTCGTTCTGTCCGGGCTCCGGCGGTGGGTATGCCGGGTGCTCCAGCTGTCGTTCCGGCGCCACCGAGGGTGCCATGGGAGCTGCCACGGGGGGCGCGATCGACGGCGCGATCGCCCGAGCCACAGGTGGAATCGTGGGCTGGATCTGCGTGCGGGACAACGGAAGTGCGGCCGTTCTTGCCACCCCCAACGACTGCGTGGGAGGAGTCGGGCGGCGTGCCTTGATGACGTCGGTGACGAGCCCGCCATGGGCATATCGCTCGAGCGCCTCGACGACCTCGCGCTGGTGCGGGCGCTCGCCCGGGACGGGTGCCAGGGCGGCATACAGGAGCGGCGCGATGCGCTTGTCGACCCCCTCGAGGTCGGGCTCTCCGGTGGTCACCCGGGTGAGGACGGCGTCCATCGGTCCACGCCCGAAGGGCGGTCGGCCGGACGCGGCATACGCAAGGGTGGCGGCCCAGCCCCACCAGTCGGTGGCGGTCGAGACGGGTGCGCCCTCGACGACCTCGGGCGCGAGGTAGCCGGGCGTGCCCATGACGAGACCGGTCAGGGTGAGACGGATGTCGTCGGCGACGTGCGCGATGCCGAAGTCGATGACGACCGGGTCACCGTCGACGATGAGGACGTTGCCCGGCTTGAGGTCACGGTGGATGACGTCACTCGCGTGGATGACGTCGAGCGCCTCGGCGAGGCCTCGCCCGAGCCGGTGCAGGTCGTCGGGGCCCATCGGTCCGTGCACGCCCACGACATCGTCCAGCGGAGGGCCCGGCACATAGCGGGTGACGATGAAGGGCCGCTCCCCGTCGACGTCGGCGTCGATGACCGGAGCGACGCGGGGGCTGCGGATGCGCCTCAGCGTCTCGACCTCGCGGCTCAGCCGAGCCCGCGCGGCGGGGTCGTGCGCGACGTGCGGTCGCAGGACCTTGATGGCGACGGCCTTGCCCTGCCGGTCGAGCCCGAGGTGGACCACGCCCATGCCGCCCTCGCCGAGCCGCTGGACGAGACGGTAGGAGCCGAGCAGCGCGTGCTCGGGCAGTGCGTCCCTCCCACCCGAGTCGTCAAGGATTTCGGCAGTCATGACAGACACGGTATGCCGTGTGGCTGGATGAGACCTGTCCGAACCACCGAAGGGGGCGCGATTGGAATGTGACTGGTGGGACTGATGTGACTCGGTCGTGGCCTGTCGGAAGTCGACCTCGGCGCCCGCCCGCCACGTCCTCTGAGGTGGGGCGTCAGGCGGAGGCGCTGGGATGCAGGACCGGCTCGAAGCCGTGAGTCATGGCCGCCACCGACGTCGGAGGAGTGAGCACGTCCACCGGGCCCTTGCCGACGGGCATCGGCTCGCCCCACCCGTCGAAACCGAAGGGACGCAGCGCAGAGCCGACCCACAGGCACGGCCGCCGCTGCGCATCGAGGACGACCGTCCCGACGGGCAGCTCGCCGAGGGTGGCGCGCCACAGCCTGCGGTCGTCCGCGCGGTCGAGCCCACGGCCCGGGCGCAGCCTCTCGTCGGCCAGCCGCCGGTGGAGCTCCGTTGCGGTCAACGCCCGGTGGGCACCCACGGCCGCGGAGACACCGTCGCGATACGCGGCATACGCCTCGCGTCGGCACTCACCACACGGCCGGTGACCCGCAGCCAGGGCCACCGCCTCGTCGAGGAAGAAGAGCGGTGTCCAACGACGGGGTCGCGCCAACCCCACCCGCCGGCCCTTGAACTCCAGCGCACAGGTGATCCACGCCAGGTTGGTCCCGTGGTGACGGACGACGTCCTCGTGCTCGTCGACGACGCACCCACGGTTGCCGGTGAACATCCCGCGGGCCGGGTGCGCGACCAGGTCCCCCCAGGGGTCGACCCGGTTGCGTCGCGGCACGGGGTGACGACTACTGCTGGATGTAGGCGCTCAGCTGGTCACGCTCGGCCTGGAGGTCGGTGATCCGGTGCTTGACGACGTCACCGATGCTCACGATGGCGGCCAGACGGCCGTCGATGACGACCGGGACGTGGCGGATGCGGTGCTCCGTCATCGTGTGCTCCAGGTCGACAAGCTCGTCCTCGGGGGTGCAGGTCTGCACCTCGCTCGTCATGATCGACGACACCTGCTGCGTCAGCACGTCTGCACCGACCTGTTGGAGATGCCGCACGACGTCACGCTCGCTGACGATCCCGTCGACGGCCCGGCCGTCGTCACTCACGACGACTGCGCCGATGCGATGCTCGGCGAGGAGGTCGAGGAGGTCGGCGACACTGGCGTCGGAGCGCACCGTGATGACGGTGTCTCCCTTGCGTTTCACGACATCGGAGATCCTCATGTGCCGACGGTAGTGGTCCACGCGTGCCCGCGCCAGAGCAACGCGATTGCCCGGTCGCGAGACGCCGCGTGACAGGAGTGACGGCATACGGCATGCTTGCCCCACCGCTGACACCGACGTGAGCGGGTAGGCCCTTTACAACGGATCGTCCGGCACGTTCCTGCCGGTGAAGGAAGGCAATGACGCCATGGCAACTGTCAAGTTCGACGAGTCCACCCGCATCTACCCCGGGAACGACACCCCCTCGGTCGACCGACTGAACATCGACGTCCAGGACGGCGAGTTCCTCGTCCTCGTCGGCCCCTCGGGCAGCGGCAAGTCGACTGCACTCCGCATGCTGGCCGGCCTCGAAGAGGTCAACGGCGGCAAGATCTGGATCGGTGACCGCGACGTCACCAACCTGTCCCCCAAGGACCGCGACGTCGCCATGGTCTTCCAGAACTACGCGCTCTACCCGCACATGTCGGTCGCCGACAACATGGGCTTCGCGCTCAAGATCGCCGGTGTCGACAAGGCCGAGATCCGCAAGCGCGTCGAGGAGGCCGCCAAGATCCTCGACCTCGAGGCCTACCTCGAGCGCAAGCCGAAGGCCCTCTCCGGTGGCCAGCGTCAGCGCGTCGCCATGGGACGAGCCATCGTCCGCTCCCCCCAGGTCTTCCTCATGGACGAGCCGCTCTCCAACCTCGACGCCAAGCTCCGCGTCCAGACGCGCACCCAGATCGCCTCTCTCCAGCGGCGACTGGGCGTCACCACCGTCTACGTGACGCACGACCAGGTGGAGGCCATGACCATGGGTGACCGCATCGCGGTGCTCAAGGACGGCATCCTCCAGCAGGTCGCGACGCCGCGCGAGATGTATGACACCCCGGCCAACGTCTTCGTCGCCGGCTTCATCGGCTCCCCCGCCATGAACCTCATCAGCGTCCCCGTCACCGACGGTGGCGTGAAGTTCGGCTCGCACACCCTGCAGGTCCCCCGCGAGTCCCTCCAGGGCGTCGGCTCCAACGCGATCGTCGGAGTTCGCCCCGAGGACGTCGAGGTCACCACCGAGGGCCAGGGCCTCGAGATCACGATCGACGTCGTCGAGGAGCTCGGCGCCGACGCCTACGTCTACGGCACGCCGTCCGACGAGGGCATCCGCCTCGAGGGCGGCGAGGACGCGCTCCCCAAGCCGTTCATCGCCCGCGTCGACGGTCGCCGCGTGCCCCTCAAGGGCGACAAGATCTGGGTCCAGCCCAACGCGAGCCACATGCACATCTTCAACGCCGAGTCCGGGGCTCGTCTGAGCCACTGACGACGCACCACCGCCTTCGGGGGTGCCAAGAGCGCTGCGTATGCCGCGTGCTTGGCACCCCCGAGGCGTTTCAGTCCCCTGTTCCAGCCGTTGCCGTGTTCACGCGTCGGAGGTAGTCCTTGGCTCTCCAGATCACGACCGCCCGACCCGACCCCGCCCTGCTCGACCTCCCCTGGTCGACTCCGCTGGAGGACTGGCCGGAGCACCACCTCGCCGCTCTCCCCCGCGGCATCTCCCGCCACGTCGTGCGCTTCGTCCGTCTCTCGGGCCGGGTGCTCGCCGTCAAGGAGATCAAGGAGGACATCGCCCGCCGCGAGTACGCCATGCTGCGCAACCTCCGTCGCCTCGACCAGCCCTCGGTGGAGCCCTTCGGGATCGTGAGCGGACGGGTCGACACCCAGGGCAACCCGCTCGACGCCTGCCTGCTCACCCGCCACCTCAAGTTCTCGCTGCCCTATCGGGCGCTCTTCAGCCAGGGGCTGCGGCCCGGCACGGAGACCCGCCTCATCGACGCCCTGGCCGTGCTGCTCGTCCGGCTGCACCTCATGGGGTTCTGGTGGGGTGACGTGTCGCTGTCCAACACCCTGTTCCGGCGCGATGCCGGCAGCTTCGCGGCCTACCTCGTCGACGCCGAGACGGGCGAGCTGTTCCCCAAGCTCAGCGCGGGCCAACGGGCGCACGACCTCGACATCGCCCGCGTCAACATCGCCGGTGAGCTCATGGACCTCCAGGCGGGCGAGCTCCTCGACGAGAGCGTCGACCCGGTCGCGATCTCCAACCGGATCGTCACGCGCTACGAGGAGCTGTGGGTCGAGCTCACCGAGACCGAGGAGTTCGACACCGGTGAGCGCTGGCGCGTCGAGGAGCGCATCCGTCGGCTCAACGCCCTCGGGTTCGACGTCGACGAGCTGGCGATCACGACCGACATCGACGGCACCTCCATCAGCATCCAGCCCAAGGTCGTCGATGCGGGCCACCATTCGCGACGTCTGCTGCGGCTCACCGGCCTTGACGTCGGCGAGGGCCAGGCCCGGCGCCTGCTCAACGACCTCGACAGCTATCGCGCGGGCACCGAGCGCCAGAACGATGACGAGGAGATCGTCGCCCACGACTGGCTCACCCGGATCTACGAGCCCATCACCCGGCGGGTGCCACGCGAGCTTCTCCGGCAAGCTCGAGCCGGCCGAGCTCTTCCACGAGGTCCTCGAGCACCGCTGGTACATGGCCGAGCGCGAGCAGCACGACGTCGCGATCGAGCGGGCCATCGAGGACTACGTCGGGTCGATCCTCCCGACGAAGCCTGACGAGGTCTCGGTCGTCGGTGTCGACACGGTCGAGATGCCGGTCATCGTCGACGGGCCGCGCCCCTAGGATCGTGGCGTCCGTGCACGCACTTCAGGGGAGCCCCATGTCCGAGCCTTTCGACCCGAACCAGCCGCCACCTCCGCCGCCGCAGGCGCAGCCGCCGCAGGCGCAGCCGCAGCCGCCCCATGGCGCGCCGGCACCGCACGCGAACCCGTATGGCGGCGCAGCAGCGTCTCCCTACCAGTCGGCTCCCCAGGTCAACCCCTACGGAGGTGGGGGGCAGGCGTTCCCTGGGTCCAAGGCCTACGTCGAGCAGCACTTCGGGCCTGTGGCTGGCTTCGGCAAACGTGCCCTGGCCCTCATCATCGACGGGCTGCTCTCGCTCATCGGCCTCATCCCGATCATCATCGGTGCCGTCCTCCTCGTCATGGCCGCACCTGACACGGATGAGCTGGGCTACACGATCGACGGCACCGGGGACGGTGGCCTCGCGGCAACCGGAGGCATCCTCATCTTCCTCGGCGTCCTGCTGATGATCGGGATCCAGATCTGGAACCGCATCTTCAAGATGGGCCGCACCGGGCAGAGCGTGGGCAAGAAGGTCACGGGCCTCAAGCTCATCCATGAGTCCACCGGCCAGCCGATCGGCGCCCTGCAGTCGTTCCTGCGAGAGCTGCTCGGCGGCCTCGTCAACCAGATCTTCTACCTCAGCTACCTCTGGATGCTCTGGGACGACAACAAGCAGACGCTCGCCGACAAGGTCGTGCACTCGACCGTCATCGAGGTCCCGAAGTCCTGACCTCACGCATCGACAGCGAACGCCGCCCGCAGATCATCGCGGGCGGCGTTCGTGGTTCGTTCGAGAGGAACTCAGCTGACGATGCCTCGCTGCAGGTTCCAGCGTTGCGCGCTCTGGTAGGCGTCGACCATCCCCCAGATCCAGATGGCCGGCGCCGTGAGGAAGCCGATGAGCACGAACATGAGAAGGAAGCTGAAGGCGTACCCGAGGAACATGGCGATGCCCTTGCCGGTGTGGCCGTTCATCAGCTGTCCGAGCCCCGGGATGAAGAACGACCCGAGGAGTGACAGTCCCGGGTTCTTCGGGGCCACCCGCGTCACCGCGCCCGGGTACTGCCCAGCCGGAACCACTGCGGCCGACCCCGGCGCGTGGTGATCGGTCCATTCCGTGCCTGACCAGTACCGCTGGCCACCGTCCCCCTGGGGGTACCACCCCGGCGCTGCACTCATCCCTGTCTCCCTCGTTGACGTCGTGGCTCACCCTAGGGTGGCGCTGACGTGCTCGCGGGCGATCCACGAAGTTCGCTCAGCACGACGGCTCACGCGGGCGAGAGCCACGTCCAGCCCGGAAGGTTGCGGGCGAACCAGAAGGCCATGATGACCCAGAAGAAGCCGTAGAGGACCCACGCCGGCGCAGCGGTCATGCGCTGCTCACCCCGCCACTGGCGTCGGGCCCAGCGGGCGAATCCGAGGACCATCACGACGAAGGCCGCGACTGTCAGGGGGTTGCGCTGCAGCGCCTCAACGAGGTTGCCCTCGCTCAGGGCGTGGGTGGCGCGCAGGGTGCCGCATCCCGGGCAGAACGTCCCGGTGAGGGCGAGCCACGGGCAGGTCGGATAGTTGCCGGGCTGGTTGGGGTCGACGAGGTGCGCGACGAGGACGAACCCGGTGGCGCCGGCGGCAGTCACCGCCGGCCAGAGCAGGCGACGTCCCCGCCCGACCGAGCTGTCGGTGGGCGGGGACGTCGGGATCTGCGTCTGGGACGTCGGGATCACATGCTCGACGAGTCGGCGCTCATCACTCCAGTTGCGATCAGCGCGATGTAGATGATCGTCGCGATGACGCCCAGGACGAGAGCGATCGTCGCGAACTTCTTCGCCTTGGCCGCGGACTCGAGGGCGCCGGCCTGGTCGCCACCGTTCCACTTGCCGTTGACCTGCGCGGCGAAGACGACGGCGGGGATGCCGATCGGCCAGCAGCACAGGAGGCTGATGATCGCGAGGACCAGGTTGTTGCTGGGCGGCGGGCCGGCAGGCGCGCCTCCGTATCCACCGGCGGGGGGCGGCGGGGCGCCGTACGAGCCACCGTCATAGCCACCACCGCTGGGCGGGGGCGGGGGCGTCGAGCCACCGCCGCTGCCACCACCGGGCGGCGGGGGCGGCGGGGTGTTTCCGTAGTCAGACATGTATGCGTCCCTCTCACTGTGCGTCATCAGGGTTGAGCCCCCTGGTCGGGAAACCGACTGCGGCAATCGTGGCACAACTCACCCGACACGGCCGGTGGACGCACGGAGGAAAAACGAGTTCGAGCCCGGCGTTCTGGGCCCTGATCAGCGACGACGGCGGCGCCGCGAGACTTCGTACAGGGCCACACCCGTGGCGATGCCGGCGTTGAGCGACTCGACGGCCGATGACATGGGCACCGACACGATCTGGTCGCAGGTCTCGCGCACCAGACGGGACAGGCCCTTGCCCTCCGAGCCCACCACGATGACGATCGGCTCGTTGGCCAGCTCGAGGTCGGGCAGCTCCACATCCCCGTCCATGTCGAGGCCGATGATGAAGAACCCCGCCTTGCGGTAGTCCTCCAGTGCCCGGGTCAGGTTGGTGCACTGGGCCACCGGGATGCGAGCCGCCGCGCCGGCCGACGTCTTCCACGCCGACGCCGTCATCCCGACCGAGCGACGTGCAGGCACCACGACACCGTGACCGCCGAAGGCCGCGACGGAGCGGACGATCGCTCCAAGGTTGCGCGGGTCGGTGATCCCGTCGAGCGCGACGACGAGCGGGATGCCGGGCATCTCGGGGTCGACGAGGTCGCTCGGGTGGGCGTACTCGTAGGGAGGCACCTGCAGCGCCAGACCCTGGTGGACGGCGCCGTCGGTGATCCGGTCGAGCTCGCCGCGCGGCGTCTCGAGGATCGGGAGGCTCCGCTCGGTGGCGATCTTGAGGGCCTCACGCACCCGGTCGTCGCTGTCGATGCGCCCCGCGACATACATCGTGGTGACGGGCACGTCGTTGCGCAGGGCCTCGAGCACGGAGTTGCGCCCGGCCACGACCTCGCTCGATGCCTTGGCCTTGCGGCCACCGGTCGGGCGCCCGCCGGAGCGCCGCTCGCCGGCCTTGGCCACCTTGTGGGCCTTGTGATAGGTCCGGTCCTCCGCGCGCGGGGTCGCTCCCTTGGGCTCGAGCCCCCTGCGCCGCTGACCGCCTGACCCGACGGTGGGCGTCTTCTTGCCACCCTTGCGGATGGCCCCTCGTCGCTGGCTGTTGCCTGCCACGGCTACTCTCCTCGTCCACGGGTCAACGACCAGCGGGCGCCGGTCGGTGTGTCCTCGATCGTGATGCCGGCCGCGACGAGCTGGTCGCGGATGGCATCGGATGTCGCATAGTCACGGGCCGAGCGAGCCGCGGTGCGTGCCGCCAGGCGCTCGCTCACGAGCGCCTCGAGGGCGGACTGCGCGTCGCTCGACGAGCTGTCCGCACCCGACCACGCCGGGTCCAGCGGGTTCACCCCGAGGATGTCCGTCATCGCGATGACGAGCCCGGCGAGGTCGCGTGCCGTGTCGTTCTCGCCGTCGTCGAGGGCGGTGTTGCCCCGGGTCACGGTGTCGTGGACCGCGGCCAGGGCGCCGGACACCGCGAGATCGTCGTCCATGGCCTCGACGAACTCCGGGGGCAGTACCTCGTCACCGGTCGGCGCGACGGCGCCGTCAGGACCGAGCGCGCGACGGAGGAACCCTTCGATGCGCTCGACGGCGGCCTCTGCCTCGGCGAGGGAGCCCTCGTGGAACTCGATCATCGACCGGTAGTGGGCGGCGGTGAGGTAGTAGCGGACCGCGAGCGGGCGGGCCTTCTTGGTGACCTCGTGGACCAGCAGGCTGTTGCCGAGCGACTTGCTCATCTTCTCGCCACTGATCGTCACCCAGGCGTTGTGCATCCACAGTGAGGTGAACGCCAGTCCGGCGGCGCGCGACTGGGCCTGCTCGTTCTCGTGGTGCGGGAAGCGCAGGTCGACACCGCCACCGTGGATGTCGAAGGCGTCCCCGAGGTACTTGCGGGCCATCGCGGAGCACTCGAGGTGCCAACCGGGACGACCGCGCCCCCACGGCGTGGGCCAGCTCGCGGACGCGGGCTCGTCCTCCTTGCGACCCTTCCAGAGGGCGAAGTCGCGCGGGTCGCGCTTGCCTCGCGGGTCGGCGTCCTCCGCAGCCGCCATGTCCTCGATCTTCTGGTTCGTCACCTCTCCGTATGCCGGCCACGACCGGACGTCGAAGTAGACGTCGCCCGAGCCGTCTTCCGCGGCATACGCATGGCCCCTGTCGATGAGCAGCTCGATCAGCTCGACCATCTCGGTGATGTGACCCATGGCGCGGGGCTCGTAGCTCGGGGGAAGGACCCCGAGCAGGCCGAGTGCCTCGGAGGTCGCGATCTCGTTGCGGTAGGACAGCGTGAACCAGTCCTCGCCGGACTCGGCCGACTTGCGCAGGATCTTGTCGTCGAGGTCCGTGACGTTGCGGACCAGGGACACGTCGAGGCCGTGGCCTCGGACGAGCCAGCGCCGGAGCACGTCGAAGGCGACGGCGAAGCGGACGTGGCCGATGTGGGGAGGAGCCTGCGTGGTGAGCCCACAGATGTAGATCCCGACCCGACCAGGTTGCAGCGGGACGAAGTCACGCAGTGCGCGCGACTGGGAGTCGAAAAGTCTGAGAGTCACCCGCACAAGGGTACCGGCGCAGAGCCCCCGCCCCTGACGCTCAGCCGGGAGTGGTCAGTGGCCTCGGGCGATCCACTCGTCCAGCTGGGGCGCCTCGGCCCCGATGGTCGTCGAGTCCCCGTGACCGGTGAGCACGACGGTGCCTGCCGGGAGGGTGAGGAGCCGGGTCCGGATCGAGTCGATGATCTGGTCGAAGTTGCTGAACGACCTTCCCGTGGCGCCCGGTCCGCCCTGGAAGAGGGTGTCGCCGGTGAAGACCACGTGCATCGCGGACGCGTGGAACGAGCAGCTCCCGGGTGAGTGGCCCGGGGTGTGCAGGACCCGGAGCGTGACGTCACCGACGTGGAACTCCTGCCCGTCTGTGAGCGTGGCATCGGGCGACCCGTCCTGGGTCAACGCCCAGACCACCCGGCCCAGCGGGTGCAGGTGCACCGGAGCCTTCGTCGCCTCGTGGAGCTCCCGGGCCACGTTGACGTGGTCGCTGTGGCCATGGGTGAGGAGGATGGCGCGCACCGTGCGGCCGCCCACGACCTCGAGGATGGCGTCGGCGTCATGGGCCGCGTCGATGATGATGCACTCGCGCTCGTCACCGATGACCCAGACGTTGTTGTCGACCTCCCAGCTGCCCCCGTCGAGCTCGAACGTCCCCGACGTGACGGCGCGGTCGACGCGCACTCCTCCGTGGGACGGCGCGATGGTGGGCAGGCTCGGCTCGGCACGCTGTGACATCAGAGCACCACCACCGATCGCAGCACGTCGCCGCGTTCCATCTTGTCGAACGCCGACTCGACCTCGTCGAGCTTGATGCGCTCGGAGACGAAGCCGTCGAGGTCGAAGCGTCCCTGGCGATAGAGGTCGACGAGCATCGGGAAGTCACGGCTGGGCAGGCAGTCGCCGTACCAGCTGCTCTTGAGCGCACCGCCCCGGCCGAAGATCTCGATCATCGGCAGCGTCACCTGCTGGTCAGGCGTCGGGACCCCGACGAGGACGACGGTTCCGGCCAGGTCGCGTGCGTAGAAGGCCTGCTCGTAGGTCTCGGGTCGACCGACGGCCTCGATGACGACGTCCGCACCGAAGCCGCCGGTCAGCTCGCGGATGCGCTCGACCACGTCCTCGTCCTTGCCGTTGACCGTGTGCGTCGCGCCGAAGACCTTGGCGCCGTCGAGCTTGCGGTCGTCGACGTCGACGGCGATGACCGTCGTCGCACCGGCGACGCTTGCCCCTGCGATGGCGGCGTTGCCCACGCCACCGCAGCCGATGACGGCCACCGAGTCACCGCGGCCCACACCGCCGGTGTTGACCGCGGCGCCGAAGCCGGCCATGACCCCGCATCCCAGCAACCCCACGGCGGCCGCGTCGGCGTCGGCGTCCACCTTGGTGCACTGACCTGCGGCGACGAGGGTCTTCTCGATGAAGGCACCGATCCCGAGCGCCGGGCTGAGCTCGGTCCCGGCCATGTCCCCGGACGCCAGGGTCATCTTCTGCGTCGCGTTGTGGGTGTTGAAGCAGTACCAGGGCTTGCCCTTGTGACAGGCGCGGCACTGGCCACAGACGGCCCGCCAGTTGAGGATGACGAAGTCACCCGGCTCGACCTCGGTGACGCCCTGACCGACCGCCTCGACGACGCCCGCCGCCTCGTGCCCGAGCAGGAACGGGAACTCGTCGTTGATGCCCCCCTCGCGGTAGTGCAGGTCGGTGTGGCACACCCCGCAGGACTGCACCTGCACGAGTGCCTCCCCCGGGCCCGGGTCGGGAACGACGATGTCGACGAGCTCGACGTCAGCGCCCTTGCTCCTGGCGATGACACCCTTGACGGTCTGCGGCATGTGCCCTCCATTGGTCGTTCCCAGACTGTATGCCGTGACACACGTTCCGCAACCGGAGCGCCCACCGGCTTGTGGCCGCAATCGCGGCACCCACGGACGCCGCGTGGCCGCGGTGAGAGAGCGGACGTCGGCGCAGGTCAGGCCGTCGGGACGACGAGAGCAGTGGCGATGGCCGCGACGCCCTCCCCGCGACCGGTGAGACCCAGTCCGTCGGTCGTCGTGCCCGCCACCGAGACGGGTGCACCACACGCGTCCGACAGCGCCTGCTCGGCCTCCGCCCGGCGCGAGCCGACCTTGGGGCGGTTGCCGATGACCTGCACCGCGACGTTGCCGATCTCGAAGCCGGCCTCACGCACCAGCCGAGCGGCCTCCGCGAGCAACGTGGTGCCCGAGGCGCCCGACAGCTCGGGTCGACCCGTGCCGAAGTGCTGCCCGAGGTCACCGATGCCCGCCGCCGAGAAGAGCGCGTCGCAGGCAGCGTGGGCCGCGACGTCGGCGTCCGAGTGACCGTCGAGACCGCGCTCGCCGGGCCAGTGCAGGCCGGCAACCCACAGCTCACGGCCGGATCCCGCGGGCGCCAGGGCATGGACGTCCACGCCAACTCCGGTGCGGGGCAGGGCTGCTCCCATCAGGAGCCGTCCTGCCAGTCGATCGAGCCCCGGTGCAGCTGGTGCGGGGCGGCCTGGGCGACCGGTTTGACGACGAGCGTGTCGATGTTGACGTGCTGGGGCAGCCCGACCGCGAACGAGACACACGCCGCGACGTCGTCGGCGACGAGCGGATGGTCCACCCCCTCGTAGACCCTGTCGGCCGCGGATCGGTCGCCATGGAGCCGCGTCAGTGAGAACTCCTCGGTCTGCACCATGCCCGGACGGATGTCGACGACCCGGACGTGCGAGCCGTTGAGCTCGAGTCGCAACGTCTCGGAGACGACCGACTGGCCGTGCTTGGCGGCGGCGTAGCCACCACCGCCGGCATAGACGCGCTCGCCCGCGATCGAGCTGATGTTGACGATGGTCGCTCGTGCCGAGGCCCGGAGCAGTGGCAGCGCTGCCTGGGTCATGCGCACCGTTCCGAGGACGTTGGTGGCATACATCGCCTCCCACTCGCCGAGGTCGCCCTCCTCGACCGAGCTCAGGCCCAGCGCCCCTCCGGCGTTGTTGACGAGGACGTCGAGCCGCTCGAGCGAGGACACCGCGGTGGCGACGCTCTCGGCATCGGTCACGTCGAGCTGCACGGCTGTGACGGACCCACCCAGCTCCGCAGCGACGGCGTCTAGCCGGTCCTGCCGACGACCACCGATGACCACGGCGTACCCGTCGGCGACGAGGCGGCGGGTCACGGCGGCACCGATGCCGGTGCCGCCTCCGGTGACGAGGGCGACGGGGGTCTGGCTCACGAGCCGAGGATACGGCTGGCGCGTTCGAGGTCGGCCGCAGTGGTCACCTTGAACGCCATCTCATCACCCGGTACCACCGTCACGACGGAGCCCAGCCGCTCGACGAGGGCCGCGTCGTCGGTGGCCTCGACCTCCGAGGCGTGGGCGGCGGCGAGCAGGGTCCGGCGGAAGGCCTGCGGGGTCTGGATGGCTCGCAGGCTGGCACGGTCCGGCGTCGCCACCACACGTCCGACGGCGTCGACCTGCTTGATCGTGTCGGTGACGAACAGGCCGGGCACGACGGCGTCGTGCCCGGCCTGCACCGCGTTGACGAGGCGGTCGAAGAGCGACGCAGGGGCGAGGCAGCGGGCGGCGTCGTGGACGAGGACGATGTCGATGTCCCGGCGCAGCGCTCCCAGACCGGCGGCGACGGAGTGGGTGCGCTCGGCCCCGCCCGCGACGACCGTGACGTCCGCGTGACGCGGGTGCGCAGACACGAGCGCGCCCGCCTCCCGGAGGTGGGAGGAGGGCGCGACGACGACGATCTGTGAGGTGTCGGCAGCCTCGAACGCGCGTGCGACGGCGTGCTCGATCAGCGTGGTGCCCGCGATGCGGACGAATGCCTTGGGCTGCTCTGCCCCGAGTCTCGTGCCCTGTCCGGCGGCAACGAGGATGACACCGACGTGAGTGTCAACAGCGTTCAGGACGCGAGGACCTCGTCGAGGATGGTCTCAGCCTTGTCCTCATCGGTCTTCTCTGCCAGGGCGAGCTCGGACACGAGGATCTGGCGTGCCTTGGAGAGCATCCGCTTCTCGCCGGCGGACAGTCCGCGGTCCTTGTCTCGACGCCACAGGTCACGCACGACCTCGGCCACCTTGATGACGTCGCCGGAGGCGAGCTTCTCGAGGTTGGCCTTGAAGCGGCGCGACCAGTTGGTGGGCTCCTCGGCAAACGGGGCGCGAAGCACCTCGAAGACCTTCTCGAGGCCGGCCTTGTCGACGACGTCTCGGACGCCGACCAGGTCGCAGTTCTCGGCAGGAACCTCGATGACGAGGTCTCCCTGGGCCACCTTGAGCTTCAGGTAGAGCTTCTCCACGCCCTTGATGGTGCGCTTGTTGATCTCTTCGATGCGAGCAGCCCCGTGGTGGGGGTACACGACCGTTTCACCGACCTTGAAAACCATATGCAACTTGCCCCTTTCGCGAGGGCAAGTTTAACACGCCGGCGCCTTCAAGCGGAATCGGAGCGGACGGCATACCTGCAGGTCAGAACGCTGAAAAGCGTTGGCGGGCACCGAAACTGGGTCTTGACACAACGCGATTCCCGTGCCTGTGGCTTCGGCCGGCGACGGCTGGCAGCGCCCGCGCGCAGCACTGCGCACACGGCGGAGCACCGCGCTCGCTACGCTGTCCCACGTGACGACCGCACCTCTGACGACCCCCCGCCATCGCCTCCGCGCCGCCCTCGCGGCCGCCGCCCTCGGCACCACGCTCCTGGGTGGGTGCGCTGTGTTCTCACCGGTGCAGACCGACTACAACTACCAGGCGGCCGACGGCGTCAACACGACGTTCGGTGACCTCGAGGTGCGGGGCCTGCTCGTCGTCGCCGACGCCAAGGACGGCCAGGGCACCGTCGTCGGTCAGCTGGTCAACATGGGCAACGAGGACATCGAGGTCGCCTTCGCGAGCGAGGGCGCCACGGGGGCGGAGGTCAGCGTCCCGCGACGCTCCTCGATCAGCCTTGGCGAGGAGCCCGTCACGCTCTCGTCGGTGGCCGCGGCTCCCGGCGACGTCCTCCAGCTCCAGATGGCCACCCCGGACACCGGCCAGAACGTCCTCACCGTGCCGGTCCTGCCCTCCGCCGCCTACTACGAGGACGCCCGCCCACCGGGGTCGACCGGGCCGCCGAGCCCGTCGCCCTCGGCGAGCGAGTCCGAGGGCGAGGGCCACTGAGCCGCAGCTCGATCTGTTGCGACGCTAGGCCTCGAACTTGTAGCCCAGTCCGCGCACGGTGACGATGTGCTTGGGGGCAGCGGGGTCGGGCTCGACCTTGGCGCGCAGCCGCTTGACGTGGACGTCGAGCGTCTTGGTGTCCCCGACGTAGTCGCTGCCCCACACCCGGTCGATGAGCTGCATGCGGGTGAGCACGCGCCCGGTGTTGCGCAGCAGCATCTCGAGCAGCTCGAACTCCTTGAGCGGGAGCGGCGTGGTGATGCCGCCGACCGTGACCACGTGCCGCTCGACGTCCATCCGGACCGGCCCGGCCTCGAGCGTGGTCGGCAGCAGCTCCTCGGGTTCGCTGAGCCGGCGCAGGACCGCCTTGATGCGGGCGAGGAGCTCGCGCGAGGAGTAGGGCTTGGTGACGTAGTCGTCGGCGCCGAGCTCGAGCCCGACGACCTTGTCGATCTCGCTGTCCTTGGCGGTCAGCATGATGACGGGGACGTTGGAACGCTGCCGGAGGGCACGGCATACGTCCACGCCCGAGAGCCCCGGGAGCATGAGGTCGAGCAGGACGAGATCCGCCCCGGCGCTGTCGAACTCGGTGAGCGCGTCGTTGCCGTTCTCGGCGACGCTCACCTCATAGCCCTCCTTGCGCAGGAGGTAGGACAGGGGATCGGAGAAGGACACTTCGTCCTCGACGACGAGAATGCGAGTCACCTTGCTTGTTCTCCTTGTGCTGTGCCGACCGCGGGACGGTCGGAGTCTGCTGCAGCCCGGTCGGACGCAGCAGGAAGTCTCATGGTGAAGGTGGAACCGTGTCCCTCCTCGCTCCAGACGGACACGTCGCCGCCGTGGGTGGCGCAGACGTGCTTGACGATGGCGAGGCCCAGACCGGTGCCGCCGGTCGCCCGCGAACGCGCCGCGTCGACCCGGTAGAAGCGCTCGAAGATGCGGCTCTGCTCGGTGGCCGGGATCCCTTGGCCCTGGTCGGACACCGTGACCTCTACGGTGTCACCCACCCGGCGGGCCGCGACGGCCACCCGGGTGCCGGTCTCGGAGTAGTTCACGGCGTTGGACACGAGGTTGGCCACGGCGGTCGCGAGCAGCTCGGCGTCGCCGAAGACGCTCGCCCGCTGGTCCACCGCCGCCTCGAGCGTGATCTGACGGGCCTCGGCGGCGACACGCACCCGGTCGACGGCCTCGGCCACCACCCGGGGGATCTCGACGAGCTCCGGCTCGTGGAGGGTGTCGGCGACCTGGAGGCGCGAGAGGTCGACGATCTCCTTGACGAGGCGGGTGAGGCGCGTGGACTCCACCTGGATGCGGGCCGCGAAGCGCGACACGGCCTCGGGGTCGTCGCGTGCGTCGAGGACGGCCTCGGCGAGGAGGGCGATCCCGCCGACCGGGGTCTTGAGCTCGTGCGACACGTTGGCGACGAAGTCGCGGCGCACCTCCTCGACCCGGCGGGCGTGGGTGTGGTCCTCGGCGAGGATGAGGATGTGCGGGGCGCCGAGGGGGGCGACGCGGGCCTTCATCAGGGTGTTGGTCGTCGTGCCGAAACCGCGCGCGAGCTCGAGCTCGACCTCGCGGATCTCGCCGTCGCGCCGCACCTGCCGGGCGAGCTGACGGAGCTTCCATGTGGACGAGCTCGCCGTGCCGCACGAGCCCATAGCTCACGGCCGAGGCGGAGTTGTTGACGACGGCGTCGGAGGAGTCCAGGACGATGGCGATCGACCTCAGGACCGCGAGCACGTCGCTCACGCCCGAGGGCAGCGGCGGTGGGGCGCTCGGGGGGATCGTCGCCAGCGTGCGTTCGCTCAGCCGGCTCGCGGCGACGGCCAGGGCACCGATGACGAGCCCCAGGCCGCCACCCACGATCCCCGCGAGCGTTGCATCCACCAGATCAGCGTAGACGGACGGAGAATGAACTCAGACCCACTCACGGGTGAGCAGAGGTGGGCAGGAGTCAGATGTTCACCTGCCCGGTGGCGGGAATTCATCACCTCGTGCCACGCTGCCGAACGTCGATCGACGTCCACGTCTGCGAGCCCGCCGGGCCGGAGGACGAGATCGCCACGTCGAGAGGGAGCACATGCGCAAGGCATTCCACGAGGAGCTGGACCGAGTCACCGAAGGGCTCGTCGAGATGACGCGTCTCGCGAGCTCGGCCATGTCCCGGGCCACGACCGCACTGCTGGACTCGGACGTGCAGCTCGCCGAGTCGGTCATCGGCGCCGATGCCGCGATCGACGCGCTCCGCGAGGAGCTCGACCTCCTGTCCTTCGACCTCCTCGCCCTGCAGCAGCCGGTGGCGACCGACCTGCGCATGGTCGTCACGTCGATGCGCATGAGCTCAGACATCGAGCGCATGGGCGACCTGGCGCGCCACGTCGCCAAGGTCGCTCGCCTGCGCTACCCGAACTCCGCCGTGCCCCCCGAGCTCCGCTCGATCATCCTCGAGATGGGCCAGGTCGCCGAGCGCATCGTCACCAAGGCCGGTTCGGTCATCGCCGCCCGCGACGTCGAGGCGGCCAAGCAGATCGAGCGGGACGACGACGCGATGGACGACCTCCACCGCCAGCTGTTCGAGACCCTGGCGTCGCCGACGTGGAACCACCCGGCCGAGGTCACCGTCGACATCACGCTCGTCGGCCGCTACTACGAGCGCTTCGCCGACCACGCCGTCTCCGTCGCCCGTCGCGTCATCTTCCTCGTCACGGGCGAGCAGAACGCCGACAGCGAGGCCAGCCACGAGGACGCCGAGGACGACGAGGCGCACCCGGAGACCACGACCCCCTGACGCGGTCCTCCCGAACTGCGAAGGACCACGGATCCCGTATGCCGGCCGCCCGGCATACGGGGATCTGTTGCCTTCCGAACCCCCGTCCTTCCGGCGGACCATGAGCTCACCGCGCCCGAGGGAGCGCTGAGCACGGCCGCGCCATGAGGTGGGCTGGGCGGATGGTCCGCCGGTAGCGCACCGCAAAAGCGTCGGGGTGTGCCGCACTCAACCTTTGGCGCGCAGGACGCGTTCTCTTGGGGTGACAGGCTGGGATCGACGTGAGGATGGGGACGTGGACCGAGGCGATGAAGCGGCGTTCGCCGAGTTCGTGACGCGGGAGTGGACGCGGCTCGTGCGCGTCGCCTTCCTGCTCACGGGTGACCTGGGGCGCGCCGAGGACCTGGTCCAGCAGACGCTCGTCAAGGTCCACCGGCACTGGGCGCGAGTGCATCGCGACGGGTCGCCGTATGGCTACACACGGGCTGCGCTCGTCAACGAGTCGACGTCCTGGTGGCGGCGCAAGCGTGTTGACGAGACCTTGGGCGAGATCCCCGCACACGCCGACCGTGCACGATCCGATGCGTATGCCGGCATCGACAACCGCGAAGAGCTCATCCAGGCGCTGGCCACCCTGCCGCCGCGGATGCGCGCCGTGATCGTGCTGCGGTTCTACGACGACCTGTCCGAGGTCGAGGCGGCTCACGCCCTCGGGATCTCGGTGGGCTCGGTCAAGAGCCAGACCTCTCGGGGTCTCACGCGAATGCGGGCCGCGATCACCGACGCCTCAGAACCCGGACGCCTCACCCCGACCACTTCGACGAATGGAGCGTGACATGAGCATCGAGAACCAGCTCCGAGACGCACTGACGTCCCACGCCGGCGCGATCGAGTCGGTGGAGGCGAACCCTTACGAGCGGGTGTCCGCAGCAGTCGGTCGAAACCGGAGGCGTCGCCGCGCCGCAGCGGCCACCTCCATCGCGGCCATCGCTGCCATCGCGATCGGCGTCCCCGCGGTCTCCAGCCGCGTCGCTGACGGCCGGACGACACCGGCCGGGCTGCCGCCTGCGACCGACAAGGCATGGAACTCCGTGACGACCTGGCCCCTTCGTGGCGCGCTGGCCGGCGACGGCGCCCTGGTCGATGCCGTGCAGGACAAGTTCAACGGACGCGTTGTGTTCGTGGAAGACGTCGACACAAAACGGGTGGCGCTCGTCGTGCGCGGCGATCAGCTCATCATCGCGGCGGGTGCACGTGGTGCTGCGGGGCAGGACCTGTCCCAGAGCACCCAGGTGGGAGCCCCGACCATCCGTGAGGACAGCCTGCTCAGTGTGGGAGCCGGCAGTGCACTCGTCATCATCACGACGCCGGACCGCACCTCGGCCGAGGTCTCCGGGACACCCGACATCGCGCTGGACGGCACGGTGACGCGCTCCTGGTCGAAGCTTCCCCTTGACCTCAGGCATCGGGAGAAGCTGCATATTCTCCGCTGACGCGCTTTCGCCTCGGCTCGTTCGTGGGGCCGGTGTTCCCGCTCACGAAGGAGGCGGAGAAGACGACGCTCAACCCTTGCGAGGACGGCTGCACGGGACCGCGGGCGACGGTCGAGGCGCGGACGACCGCGGACATCGCGCGGACCCTCGAGCTGGACCCCGCCCAGATCAGCACCACCACGCTCTTCGACGGTGAGATTCCCCGCGAGATCGCGACGGCGGAGGCCCCGGCGTCGGACACCCCTCGACCAACGCTCCTGGTCATGCACAGCAAGCTTCCCGGCGGACAGATCGTACGGACAGCGGTATTGCGCAGCGCTGATGCGGAGCGGTCGATGAATCTCAGTGGACCCATCGATGCCCGCCGGGCGGATGCTGTCCCTCTCCTGCTCTTCGTCAACGGAACCAACATCAAGGAACCCGCCCTACCCACCGCACCCACGAAGGTCCGCATCTTCGTTGCCGGCGGCACCGGCCTGCGTGCCGTGTCGGGGAGCACCAAGTCGGCGGTCATCCCCATCACTGGCCACTTCGCCAACTTCTCCCTCCCGGTGTCGCCGACAGACTTCTGGGCTCACCGGTTCGAGGTTCTCGAACGCGGCACATCGCTGGGCACCTTTGCCGTGACGGCTCCCATGACGGACCCGTTCGAAGTCGCCCGGTGAGTCAGGTCAGCGGCCCTGGTTCGCGACTGCTGCGGCCGCGGCTGCGGCGGCTGCGGGGTCGAGGTACTCGCCCGGCCGGGTCGGCATGAAGTCGTCGCCGAGCTCGTAGACGAGGGGCTGACCAGTGGGGATGTTGAGGCCGGCGATGTCCTCGTCGCTGATGCCGTCGAGGTGCTTGACCAGTCCGCGCAGGCTGTTGCCGTGGGCGACGATGAGCACCGTCTCGCCGGCAGCGAGGTCGTCCCGGATCGCGCCCTCCCAGTAGGGCGTGAAGCGCTCGATGACGTCCTTGAGGCACTCCGTGCGCGGCACCTCGATGTCGGCGTAGCGCGGGTCGCCGCTCTGGTCGAACTCCGAGCCGAGCTCGATCTCGGGCGGCGGGGTGTCGAACGAGCGACGCCACAGCATGAACTGCTCGTCGCCGTACTTCTCGCGCGTCGCCGCCTTGTCGAGACCCTGGAGCGCGCCGTAGTGACGCTCGTTGAGCCGCCAGTCGCGACGCACCGGGATCCAGTGGCGGTCGGCGACATCGAGAGCGAGGTTCGCGGTCGTGATCGCACGGCGCAGCAGCGACGTGTGCACGACGGTCGGCAGCACGCCGCGCTCCTTGAGCAGGCGCCCGCCGGCGACGGCCTCCTCACGCCCCTGGTCGTTGAGGTCGACGTCGACCCAGCCGGTGAAGAGGTTCTTCGCGTTCCACTCGGAGTGGCCGTGACGCAGCAGGATCAGGGTGTGTGCCATGGGCGGCAGCCTAGCGAGGCGACCCACGAGCGGACCGGGAGCACCCGGCATACGGAATCGGTCGTTCAGGACTTGTCGAGGAGGTGACGGAACGCCTCGAGGTTGCGCAGCGACTCACCGCGCGAGACCCGCCAGTCCCACTCCTTCTGCATCGAGGTGAGGAAGCCGATGACGAGCAGCTCGTTGAACGGCGAGTCCGCCGCCTCCAGCACCACGCCGAAGAGCTGGTCGAGCAGGTCGGCGTCCACCCCCGCCGCCGGGACGTGGCCGGTGACATACACGTCACCGCTGCCGTCGATCGCGTAGGCAAGGCCGGGCAAGCGCAGGTTGCGCCGCAGGAGGCTGCGATAGAACGCCTCGTGGTTCTCGTCGGGGTTGCGGATGACGAACGCCGACACGGAGAGGTCCGAACCGGCCACGAGCGACACGACCGTCCTGAGCTTCTTCTCGCCGGGCAGGGTCACGACGAACTCGCCGTCGCGCGCACCCGCCTCCCACTCGATCTCGCTGTCGTCGAGGAAGCGCTCGATCGTCGCGGCCAGGGCCGAGGTGCTCACGGGATCACCGCCGTCGGTATGCCGGCCAGCGCGTCCGAGTCGTTGATCGAGGCTCTGCGGGGGGTCGCCAGCGCGGCTTCGTAGACCGAGGCCAACCGCTCCGCGGTCACCTCCCAGGCGAACCCGCGCGCCCGCTCGGCCGCACGCGCGGACAGCTCCGCCTGACGCTCCGGGTTGTCGATGACCGACTCGATCGCATCGACCCACGCGTGGAGGTCGTGCCCGTCGACGAGGAGGCCGGCGTCACCGACGGCCGTGGGGAGTCCCCCGACGTCGGTCGCCACGACGACCGCACCGCACGCCTGGGCCTCGACGGCGACGAGCCCGAACGACTCGTTGTGCGAGGGGACGGTGACGACGTCGGCGGCCCGCATCCACGTGGCGAGGCCGTCACGGTCGGTGGGCTCGACGAAGCGCACCAGATCGGCCACGCCCTCGTCGAGCGCGAGCCGGTCGAGCGCCATGGGGGTGCGCACCGCGCCACCGCTGGGGCCTCCGAGGATGCCGACGACGAGGCGCCGGCGCAGGGCCGGGTCCCGGCGGGTGAGCATCGCGGCAGCCCGGATGAGGAGGTCCGGGGCCTTGAGGGGCTGGATGCGCCCGACGAAGAGCAGGAGGACGGCGTCGTCGGGGACGTCGACGCTGCGGCGGGCCTCGGACCGGTCCCCCGGGTGGAAGACGTCGAGGTCCACACCCGGAGGCACGACGTCGACCCGCTCGGGGTCGGCGCCATAGAGGTCGACCAGCTCGCGGCCCTCGTCGCGGGTGTTGGCGACGAGGCGGTCGGCGGCCTCGACGACCTGCGCCTCGCCGATCTCGCGCCCACGGGGCTCCTCGGCGTCACCCTCGGCACGGTGGAGGTTCTTGACCCGGGCCATCGTGTGCATAGTGTGGACGAGGGGGACGTCCCACCGGTCGGCTGCGAGCCAGCCGACCTGGCCGGAGAGCCAGTAGTGGGAGTGCACGAGGTCGTAGTGGCCCTCAGGCGCGTGCGCGGCGACCCGCATCATGCCGGCAGCGAAGGCACAGAGCTGGCCGGGAAGGTCCTCCTTGTTGAGCCCCTCGTAGGGGCCGGCGGCAACGTGGCGGACCTTGACGCCTGGCTCGACCTCGACAACCGCGGCGTCCGAGGCGGTCGTCTGCCTGGTGAAGATGTCAACGTCGATCCCCCTGCGCGCCAACCGTTTTGCCGTCTCGATGACATAGACGTTCATGCCGCCCGCATCACCGGTGCCCGGCTGTGCGAGCGGTGACGTGTGCACCGACACCATCGCGACCCGCCGGCGGATCCGTGGCTCGTCAGTCGTCATCCGGCCAGTCTGGCACGCACCCCTCAGCCCGGTCGCGGCACACCGCTGAGGTTGAGGGTCGCCCGGTTGGACCACACGTGGACGTCGAGCCGGCCGTCCGGGCGCAGGTCGAGCCCTCGGGTCTGGCTGGCGGGGCCCACGCCGATCACCGAGCGTCGCGCCGACGTCAGGGCCTGCTGCTCCCCCGTCGTCCTCACGAACCACCAGCCGCGCTTGCGCAGGTTGATCGAGGGCAGGGCCGGCGGTAGCCCGGTCGTCGCAGGCATCGCGTCGAGGTGGACGACCACGGCGTCAGCGCCCTGGACGTGCGCCGTGACGTGCACCCCTGACGTCGTGAGCAGGAAGACGAGCCGCAGGGGCATGGTGCGAGGGCCCCCGTCGGACTCGTCATAGACCTCACCGAGGTATGCCGCCCGCCCCGGTTCGATCCGTACCTCGTCGATCCGGACGTGGTCGAGAGTCGCGTCGACGTGCTCGATCGGATGGCCGTCACGGCGGTCGAGGTCGCCGAGGACGGCGCTGACCGGCGAGCCCCGGGTGATGGTGTCGATGAGGGGCCCCGACGCGGCGGAGACCCGGAAGCCGGACTGGTAGGCAGCGACCGTGTAGCCGCGGCCGAGGGTGGCGATCCCGCGGGCACCCGGGTCCACGGTGAGCAGACCGGGCTCGACGGGCACGAGGCCGATGTCGGTGCGCAGCACAGCCGGGAGCCAGGTCGCGATGCCCAGGACGAGGGCCGCGGTCACGGAGACGACGAGCGCCACCATGCTCCGACTCACGTCGCGGCGGCCGCCGCGCACTCCCCATAGGCGCACGTCCGCAGCCTATGCGCCCGGCTGTCGCTCGATCCCGCTGCTCGTAGGCTTGGCCCCGTGGCGAGGACGAGACCGGTCGGGGTGATCACCCGCGGGACCACCAACCCCAACCGCCTCAGACGATGTGACCGCTGGCTCGCCGGACCCGCCTCGGGCCGCCTGCGTCGGGCCACGACCCACGCGCCCGTCGTCGTCGACCTCGGCTTCGGTGCCTCTCCCGTGACGGCCGTCGAGCTGCATGACCGGCTGAGCCGGGTGCGCGCCGACGTCGAGGTGGTCGGCATCGAGATCGACCCGGACCGGGTGGCCGCGGGGCTGCCGCTGGCACGCCCGGGCCTGAGCTTTCGTCTCGGTGGGTTCGAGGTGCCGCTCGATGGACGGGACGCGACGGTGGTCCGCGCCTTCAACGTGCTGCGCCAGTACCCCGAGGACGAGGTCGCCGCGGCGTGGGCGTCGGTGTGCCGTCGACTCACGACAGACGGCGTGCTCGTCGACGGCACCTGCGACGAGCTCGGACGACTGGCCACCTGGGTGGCGGTCGAGCGCTCCGGCCCGGTCAGCCTCTCGCTCTCGTGGCACCTCCGTGGCCTCGACCAGCCGTCGGTCATCGCCGAGCGCCTCCCCAAGGCGCTCATTCACCGCAACGTCCCGGGTGAGGCCGTTCACGACTACCTGACCGACCTCGACCGGCACTGGGCACGAAGTGCCAGCCACGCGGCATACGGTGTGCGACAACGGTTCCTGGCCACAGCGCAAGCCATGCGCGACAGCGGGTGGCCCCTGCTCGACGGTCCGGCCCGTTGGCGGCTCGGTGAGCTGACCGTCGCCTGGCACGCCGTGGCGCCCGGGTCAGCGTCGGGAGGTCACCAAGGACCGTAGGGGCCCTGACGGGAGCTGTTGCCGCGGCCCTGGACCGCCTCGACCGCCGGCCGGACGTCGGCGAGGTAGACCCCTGCGGCGACGATGCCGATGATGGCGAGGAACCCGAGGCCACCGAGCGAGACGAACCCCAGCAGGGTGGCCACCCCGGTCACGCCGAGCCAGAAGTTCTTGGTCCGCTTGCTCGCGGCCTCGAACGCATCGGCCCGGGTCTTGAGGGCGTGCACGAAGGCGAACACCTCGAGTGCCAGTGCCGCGATGGTGAGCGCGAGCATGACGTAGCCCTGGGCCTGGCCGAGTTCGAACATGGGGCCAGCCTACGTGGCGCCGATGACGACGGTGGCGTGTCGGCCGCGGGTCAGGAGCTCGAACGTCCCAGCCTGGCCTCGAGGCCGTCGAGGAGGGCGGTGAGACCGAGGTCGAACGTGTCCTCCCAGCTGGCCGCGAACGCGTCCATGGACAGGCTCGCCAGCACCGGGTAGGAGTCGGTCGACATCGCGCGCTCGAGCACCGGCGCCTGCGCAGTCCAGAACTCCTCGTCGCTGACTCCGGTCCGCTGCTCGGCCCTCGTCGCCTGGACCTCCTGCCGGGCCAGCCCGGTGACGTAGGCGTCGAGCGACATGATCACCATCATCTTCTGCTGGCCGGTGAGGTCGAGGTCCTCGAGACCACCGAGGAAGAGCTCGAGTCCGGCCAGGGCGTTGGGTCCGAGCAACGGGCGTGACTGGTCGACCTGGAGGAGCCAGGCGTGCTTGAGGTAGTTCCGGTAGGACCCTCGCGCGCACTCCTCCAGGTGCTCGCGCCACCCGGCGTCGCGCGGCGGTTCGCCGTCCGGCATGGCGTTGACGTGGTCGATCATGAGGTCGAGCAGCTCGCTCTTTCCGGGCACGTGCCGGTAGAGCGACATCGTGCCGACCCCGAGGTCGGCGGCGAGTCGCCGCATCGAGACGGCATCCAGACCTTCGGCATCCGCCACCTCGACGGCGCGGGACACGATCGCGCCGAGGGTGATCGATGCCTTGCGGCCGCGGGTGGCCTGCTCGCGCATCCCCCACATGATGGCGAGGCTGACGTCGATGTCGCCGCCGCCGCTGGCCGCCGGAACGGGCTCAGCCGGACGCCGACGCGCCGTCGCGTGCTGCTTCTCGCCCTGCGTCGTCGCGCCGGTGTCAGAGGTCATGTCCGCAGGCTAACGCGTGAGGGGGTTGCACTGGGTACGCCGTACGCACTAGTCTTTGCGTACGGCGTACCCATATACAGGAGGTGGGCAGGTGCGAACCGAACAACCCGCGATCGAAGCCGAGGGCGTGCGCAAGTCCTTCGGCACGAAGATCGCCCTCGACGACTACTCCCTCACGGTGCCGCGCGGCACGGTGCAGGGACTGCTCGGCCCGAACGGGGCCGGGAAGACGACCCTCGTCCGGATCCTCACGACGTTGTCCCGCATGGACGGGGGCCGCGCTCGGGTCGGCGGTCACGACGTCCTGACGGAGCGCTCCCGGGTCCGCGCGAGCATCGGGCTGACCGGACAGCGCACGGCCCTCGACGAGATCCTCTCGGCCCGGCAGAACCTGCAGACCTTCGGCCGGCTCTTCCACCTGACGAAGAAGGAGGCGGCCGTGCGAGCGGACCAGCTCCTCGAGCAGTTCAGCCTCACCGACTCGGCGGAGCAGCAGGTCAAGACCTTCAGCGGCGGGATGCAGCGTCGCCTCGACCTCGCCTCGAGCATGATCCTGGCGCCGCAGGTGCTTTTCCTCGACGAACCCACCACCGGCCTCGACCCCCGGGGTCGTCGCGAGGTGTGGGACGCCGTCCTCACCCTGGCCGCGGGTGGCACGACCGTCCTGCTCACGACGCACTACCTCGACGAGGCCGACCGCCTCTCCGACCGCATCGCCGTCATCGACCAGGGACGACGCATCGTCGAGGACACTCCCGAGGGGCTCAAGCGGATGATCGGCGGCGACCGTCTCGACGTCGTCCTCCACGACCCCGCAGACGTGGCCCGAGCGGCCCAGCTCGTCGCAGCCGCCACCGGCGACAGCGACCCCCAGGTCGACGCCGACGGTGCCCGGGTGAGCGTCGCCGTCACGGACCGGGTCTCCGCCATCGGGACCGTGATCCGGGCGGCCGAGGAGGCCGGGATCGGCGTCGCCGACATCGCGCTGCGCCAGCCGACTCTGGACGACGTGTTCCTGCGACTCACCGGACGGCCGGCCGACAGTGACGCCGACACCGGCGCCGACACGCCTGCCGACACTGCTGCCGACCCGTCCCACTCCGCCATCACCAAGGAAGGTGCGCTGTCATGACGACCACGACCTCGGCCACTCCCCTGACCCCTCTCGCCACGCCCGAGCGGCGGTGGACCTGGGCGGTCACCGACTGCCTCACCATCGTCCGGACCGAGCTGTCCCACCTCGTCAAGCAACCCTCCGAGATCGCCTGGCAGCTCGGCTTCCCCATCGTCTCGGTGCTGCTCTTCGTCTACGTCTTCGGCAGCGCCATGGAGGTGGGCGGCGGAATGGACTACAAGACCTTCGCGATGCCGGGGATGCTGGCGATGACGATGGCCTTCGGCTTCATGAACACCGCCTACATCGTCGCCATCCAGAAGGAGCGCGGCGTCATGGACCGCTTCCGCTCGATGCCGATGGCTCCCTCCGCAGTCGTCACGGGCCGTGGCGTGTCCGACGTGCTGCGGGCCGCCCTCGACCTCCTGGTGCTAGCGGTCATCGCGCTGGTCATCGGGTGGCGGTCGCAGGGATCGCTCATGGAGACGCTCGGCGCCTTCGGACTCCTGCTGCTGCTGCGCTTCTCCCTCATCTGGGTGGGGATCGTGCTGGGGCTGCTCGTCAAGAACGAGGAGTCGGCCGGCAACCTCTTTGCCGTGGCCTTCCCCTTCGGAATGGTCTCGAGCGTCTTCACCCCGCCCAGCCTCATGCCCGACTGGCTCGGCGCCATCGCCATGTGGAACCCGGTCTCCTCGACCGCGACCGCGATCCGCGAGCTGTTCGGCAGCCCCTCGGTCGCAGGCAACACCTGGATCGAGACGCACAGCCTGCTCATGGCGGTGGTCTGGCCACTGGTCATCACGGCGGTGTTCCTGCCCCTGGCGATCCGGCGCTACCAGGGCCTCAGCCGCTAGGAGGCCTTCGAGTCCACGACGATCGTCACGGGACCGTCGGCGATGCTCTCGATCTCCATGTGAGCGCCGAACCGACCCGTCGCCACCGTCAGGCCGCGGGCACGCAGCGCCGAAACCACCTGCGCCACAGCAGGTTCGGCCACGTCGCCCGCGGCCGCCGCGCTCCATGACGGACGGCGGCCCTTGCGGGTGTCGGCGAGCAGCGTGAACTGGCTGACGACGAGCACCGGCGCTCCGGCATCGGTCACCGACTGCTCGCCCTCGAGCAGGCGCAGGTCCGCGACCTTGCGGGCGATCAGCTCGACGTCGGCAGCGCCGTCGTCGTGCCCGACACCCACGAGGACGAAGAGGCCCGGCTCGGTGATCTCACCGACCGTCACACCCTCGACGACGACTGCCGCCCGTCGGACACGCTGGATGACTGCGCGCACTCAGATGCCCACGGCGACAACGGATCCCACGGGCTCACCGTGCCCCAGGATCGGTGCGTCCTCGAGCGCCTCGAGTGCGTCGGTCTCGACGCCGAGGCGCCGGAGGACGGCGGCGAGGATGACGGTCCGGGCTCGCTGCCCGCCGTCCGCGACCTTGAGGGCGATGCCGCGTCCGTCAGCCAGCCCCACGGCATACACGGCTTCGGCACCGTCCTTGGCGATCGCGCCCGGGGTGCGCTGGATGAACGTCGTGACGTCGCGACGTGAGCCACCGAGGTACTCGGGGTGGCTGCGGATCGCGTCGGCGACGCGGGCCTCGTCGCTGCCGGGTGCCGCACTGGCGATGCGACCGAAGGCGCGAGCCAGGCCGGCGAGAGAGACAGCCATGACCGGCGCGCCACAGCCGTCGATGGCAGTTGCGGCGATGGGCTCCCCTGCGAGCTCGGCGAGGGTCTCGTCGCACGCGCGCTGCAGCGGATGGTCCAGCTCGAGGTATGCCGTGTGGTCCCAGCCGGCGGCGACGCAGGTCGCGAGCATGCCGGCGTGCTTGCCCGAGCAGTTCTGGGCGAGCGACTGCTTGTCGTGCCCGGACCGGATCCAGTCCAACCTGGCCTGGTCGTCGATCGGGAAGTCCGGGGTGTTCTGCAGGTCGGCCACCGTGAGGCCGGCGCCGTCGAGGATCTCGCGCACCGCAGCGAGGTGGAAGTCCTCGCCGGAGTGGCTCGCACTGACCAGGGCGAGGTGGTGAGGAGCGACGTCCAGGCCGTGGCGCACCATGGCGAGGGCCTGGACCGGCTTGTTCGACGACCTCGGGAACACGGGGTCGGCGGCGTTGCCGAGCTCCAGCTCGACCGAGCCGTCTGCCGCGGTCACGGCGACGCTGGCTCGGTGGACGGACTCGACGAAGCCGCCCCGGATCGCTTGCGCGAGAACCGGGGCGGCGTCGAGGACAGCAGGGGTGCGGGAGGTCTGGGGGGTGCTCACACGTCCCAGACTAGGTCCGCGGCGTGGTGCGTCAGCTGCCGACCTTCTCGGCGGCCTTCGCCGTGGCCTTGGTGCTGGTGGCGGCGGCCTTCCGGGCGCTCGTCGTGGTGGCCTTGGCCGAGGTGGTGGTCCGCTTGCGGGCCTTGGTCGCCGTCGTGGTGGTGCGCTTGGCAGCCGTGCGGGTGCGCTTGGCGGAGGCCTGGACCTCGGTGGCGGCGAACTCCGCGTCCTCGGCGACGGTGTCGGCGACGATCTGGGCGACGTGGGTGGCTTCCTTGCGACCCGTGGTGAACGTGGCGAGAGCCGAGGAGCGGACGTCGAGGATCGCCTTGCGGGCGGTCGTGACGGCACCCCTGCCGAGGCTGAGGGTGGTCTCGGCCTGGGCGACGAGGTCCTGGGTGGCCTTCTGGTTCCTGATGCGGGTGACGAGCTTCTCGCCACGCACGGCGAGCTCCTCGTAGCCCTTGGCGACCTCGTCGACGGTGGCGACGCCCTGGTTCAGGGCCTTGGTCGGGAGAGCCTTGACGTCCCCGATGGCGACACCGGCACGCTTCTGGACGGCGGTCGGAGCCAGGTCGGCCCGGACCTTGTCGGCGCGGAGGCGGGCCTCACGAGCCCGCTCGACGGCGAGGTCCGTGGCGCCGACGACGGCGAACAACGCGTTGCTCTTGGTTGGGGTCTTGGGGGTCGTGGTCCTGATGGTGGTCTTGGTGGCCATGTTCACTCCTGGGTGAGGGTCGGTGTGATGCGATGCGCGGGGGGACGTCAGGCTCAGCGCTGAGGGTCCGCGCCGATGAAGGACTCGTAGACGTCGAGCAGGGTTGCTCGTTGACGGTCGGTGAGATTCGGGTCGGCGGCGATGGCGTCCCGGACGGTGGTGCTCGTGGACTCGGCGGCCGGGTGCTCGTCGAGGATCCCGGCCTTGACGTAGAGCGTCTCGGCGGAGACCTCCAGCCCCTTGGCCAGCTGCTGCAGGATCTCGGCGCTCGGGCGCTTGAGACCGCGCTCGAGCTGGGACAGATAGGGGTTCGAGATCCCGGCGAGCTCGGACAGCTGACGCAGCGACAGACGGTGCGACAGACGCTGCTCGCGCAGGTAGTCGCCCAGTCCGGCGAGGTCGTTCAGCGGGTTCCGGCTCATGCATCCATTGTGCTTGCTCTAGTTAGCAGAATGCAAACCCGGGCAAGCGTGACGGTGGACACAGCCTCGCCGCTTCACGAACTGTGTATGCCGCATGCTTGGGTTTCGCATAACCTTGCCTTATGTCCACGCCCGAGTTCCTCACCTTCCCCAACCCGGTCAACGAGAAGGCGGCCCGGTCGGTGGCGGGCGGCGTCGTGCTGTCCGTGCTCACGCTGGTCACCCAGTGGTGGTGGCTCGGTGCGCTGCTGGCCGTGGGCTTCGCCCTGCGCGTCGCGGGCGGGCCCCGCTACAGCCCCCTGGGACGCCTGGCCGTCCACGTCATCGCCCCGCGGCTCGGGGCGCCGCGTCTGGTGCCGGGTCCGCCGAAGCGCTTCGCGCAGACGATCGGCCTGCTCTTCAGCGCCGGCGCCGCGATCGCCCTGGCTCTGGACGCCACCACCGTCGCCACGGTCCTGCTGGCGACCCTCGTCGTCTTTGCCGTGCTCGAGTCGGCGCTCGGGTTCTGCGCCGGCTGCTGGGTGTTCGGCCACCTCATGCGACTCGGCGTCATCCCGGAGCAGACCTGCGCAGCCTGCAACGACATCTCGTTGCGCCAGCTCCAGCGCACGAACCAACCCGCCTGACCCGCACCAGCTCTTGCGGTCAGGTGCGGCGCTTGATGCCGAGGAGCTCGCGGGCCTGCGTCGTGGACATGGGCGGACGCTGCATCGTCGCCGCCACCACGGCCGCCCGGGCCACGAGCTCGGAGTTGTGCTGGACCTGCTGACCGCGGGCGAACACCACGTTGTCCTCCATGCCGACGCGCAGGTGTCCCCCGGCCGACAGCGCCGCAGCCAGCACGGGCAGGTGGGTCCGGCCGATCCCGGTCGCTGACCACGACGTCACCTCGTCGGGCAGCATCGCGACCCCGGCCATGAGCGCCGCAGCGGTCCCGGGCATCGCACCCGGCACACCCAGGACGAAGTCGACGTGGACCTTGCCTCCGAACGGCAGCCCGTGGGTATCGAGCAGCCGCCGCAGCGCGTGGACGTGCCCCAGCTCGAAGAGCTCGAACTCCGGGACGACCTCGCGCTCCTGCGCCCGGACATAGAGGTCGGACATGAAGCCCCACGGGTTGAGGAACACGTCGTCCCCGAAGTTCGTCGTGCCGCACGTCAAGGAGCACGAGTCGGGCTCGGCGTCGAGCACGGTCAGCCGCTGGTCGAGCGGGTCGTGCACCGAGCCTCCGGTCGAGAGCTGGACGATGAGGTCGGTCTCGGAGCGGATCGCCTCGACAGCCGCGCGCAGGTGTCCCCCGTCGAGGGTGGGCCGGTGCTCGCCGTCACGGATGTGCAGGTGGATGAGCGCGGCCCCCGCCGTCTCGCACGTGCGCGCCGTCTCGACGAGCTCGTCGAGGGTGGTCGGCAGCTGCGGCACGTCGGCCTTCGCGTGCTCCGCCCCCGTGGGGGCGACGGTGATGAGGGTCGCGGACGCTGCGGTGGCCATGGCCTCAGTCTGGCAGGGCCGGTCTGGGCGCTTCGGACCCACCGACCAGTTCGCCCGACGAGCTCTCACTTCGCCTGGCATCCGCGGTCAGGCGAGGTG
Organism: Knoellia sp. AC549; assembly: GCF_979258975.1. Taxonomy (NCBI): domain Bacteria; kingdom Bacillati; phylum Actinomycetota; class Actinomycetes; order Micrococcales; family Intrasporangiaceae; genus Knoellia; species Knoellia sp. AC549. The sequence continues at coordinate 2,339,982 of NZ_OZ409890.1, read as the reverse complement.
AGAGAAAGCCACTTCAGGCGGGAATGTTGGGGTCAGCGGGCGACGATGACCGTCTGCGCTCCGGCAACGGTGCCGGCGACGAGGTCGACATCGTCCGAGGTGTTGCGCTTGACCACGGCCAGGGCGATCGGCCCGTCCTCGTGGTGCCGGGCCACGCTGGTGATCCGGCCGACCTCGCGGCCCTCCAGCACCAGCGGCGCACCTGCCTCGGGCAGCAGGTGACCCGAGCCGTCGAGGTGCAGGAAGACGATGCGGCGCGGGGGCCGACCGAGGTTGTGGACCCGCGCCACGGTCTCCTGCCCGCGGTAGCACCCCTTGTGGAGGTGCACCGCCGTGCGCAGCCAGTCGACCTCGTGCGCGATGGTGCGGTGGTCGGTCTCGAACCCCAGCCGCGGGCGCCAGGCGGCCACGCGCAGCGCCTCCGCCGCCCAGGTGCCGGCGAGCGGGCGGTCGCCCACGGCCGACTCCAGGTCGTCGCGCGGGACGATGAGCTCGCGCCAGCGGCGCGCCTCACCCGGGTGCCCGGTCTCGGGACCGTATGCCGCCGTGTCGCCGACCAGGTTCGGCCAGGGGTCGACCCACGCCAAGGGCTCGCCCTCGACACTGGCAGCCGAGAGCGGCTCTCCGAGAACGGCATACGACGCAGTGAGGTCGGCAACCTCGACCCGCAGCATGAAGCGCATCGAGTCGAGCCAGCCCGCGAGCGCGGGCGCCGTCCCGGGCTCCACGGTGACCCAGGTCGACTCCCCGTCATCGACGACGTGCAGCGCGTGCTCGATGTGGCCCTTGGGTGAGAGGACGAGCGACTCGGTGGAGACGCGCGGCGCCAGGCCGGTGAGCTGCTGGGTGGTGATCGAGTGCAACCACGACAGCCGGTCCGGCCCGCTGACGCGCACCACTCCGCGGTGGGAGAGGTCGACGACGGCCAACGCCTCCTCGAGGAGGCGTTGCTCACGACCGGGGTCGCCGTAGTGGGCGGCCACGCCGGCGTCGAAACCCTCACCCCCAACGGCGCCGGGCCGGGTCAGCAGGGGCGAAGCCAAAGCCGGAGCGGAGACGGCGGGCTCTGTGGATGTGTCGGTCATGGCTGCTTCCTGCAGGTGCGGCAGAGGCCGTGGATGGCGGCGTGGGTGACGTCGGCCTCGAATCCAAGAGAACCCTCCAGGCGCGCCACGAATTCCGACGCCACCTCGGCAGGCGCCTCGTCCACGGAGCCGCACTCACGGCATACGACATGGATGTGGGTCGCGTGCCCCACGAGGTGATAGCTGGGCACGCGGTGGTCGACGTGCGTGTGGGTGACGAGCCCGAGCTCCTGCAGCGCCTCGAGCGAGCGGTAGACCGTCGACAGCGCCATCGGGGGGCCTTCCCTGACCGAGACGGCCTCGACGATCTCCTCCGGAGTGGCGTGGCCGAGCCGCTCCACCGCGTCGAGGACCTGCTGGCGCTGCGGCGTGAGCCGCCGGCCGGCGGCTCGCAGACGCGTGCCGAGATCACTCACACCACCAATGTATGCCGGTCGGCCGGCTCGTCGAGACCGCGCACCTACACTTGGCCGGGTGCTAGACGACTTCGCCTCCGAGGACAGCCGCGCCGCCCGTCCGGAACGCAGGCGTCCGCGCTGGGGTCGGCGGTTCGTCATCGTCGTCGCCTCGTTCCTGGCCCTGACGTTGGTCGCCGCCGGTGGTTTCGTCTTCTTCCTCAACCAGAAGGTCGCCGGCAACATCACCCAGGACGACCTCCTCCCCAAGCCCGCCCCGTCAGCCACGCTCCCCGACGGGTCGACCGTGGCGATTCCCCAGGGCGGGGTCGGCGAGAACTACCTCATCGTCGGCTCCGACGCCCGACCCGGTGAGACGGCCAGCCGCTCCGACGTCATCGTCCTGGTGCACGTCCCCCAGGACAAGAGCGCCGTGCAGCTCGTCCACTTCCCTCGTGACCTCTATGTCTCCATCCCGGGTCGCGGCAAGAACAAGATCAACGCGGCCTACGCGTTCGGTGGGGCCCCGCTCCTCGTCAGCACGATGCAGAACCTCCTGGGTGTCAAGATCGACCACGTCGCCCAGACCGACTTCGAGGGCTTCCGCACGATGACCGATGCGGTCGGCGGCGTGCGCGTCTTTGCCGAGGAGGCGAGCAGCGGGGGCGGCGGTCCGACCGACATCCCGATCAAGGAGGGGTGGAACGACCTCAACGGCGCCCAGGCACTGGCGTTCGTCCGCGAGCGCTACGAGCTTCTCCGAGGGCGACATCTCCCGTGGCCGCCGCCAGCAGGCGTTCATCAAGGCCCTCATGCTCAAGGCGCTCAGCCGTGAGGTCATCACCAACCCGATCAAGCTCACCAACTTCATCGACGCGGCGACCGACAACCTCGTCGTCGACCGGGACCTCGACGTCGGCAAGATGCGCAGCGAGGCCATCTCGCTGCGCAACGTCCGCAGTGGCGACGTCGTCTTCATCACCGCACCGTTCACCGGCTTCGGCACGGCTCCTGACGGCGGGTCCATCGAGATCCTCGACGAGACCGGCATCGCCTCGCTGGGCAAGGCGTTGCGCACCGACAAGATGGACGACTACGCCGACGTGACCGTCACGCCCTGACCGACGCTGTCGCGCCTCCTGGCCCGCCTGCCTGCTACGAACGTCCGGGCAGGAGTCGGAAGGACCCGCCCCTGACGCCTTCGCTCACCCGCGCCAGCGTCTGCTCCGCGGACTGCTCGGTGGTGTCCAGGACGTGGTGCTCCAGCTGTCCCAGGTCGGCGAACTGGTCCCACATGGCCAGGATCGGCTCCTCGTCGGTCAGTGCGCCGACGCCCGTGCGCGCCCGGGCTCGGGCCAGCGTCGTGCGCCGAGAAGGACGCAGCACGACGTAGTGCGTCACCGTCTCGGGGCGGCGCCGCTGCGACCGCTCGAAGTGGCCGAGCATCCAGGGTCCGACGACCCCGTCCACGACCACGGTGTAGCCGCCCTCGGCATAACCCGACGCGGCCATGGCGACCACGCGCAGGACCGTCTCGTTCTGCTCGTGCGCCTCGGTCAGGTACGGCGGGATCGACCCGGCCGTGATGTGGTGCCAGAAGTCGTCGGTGTGCAGGTGAACCGACTTCTCGTAGGCCCCCGCGAGAGCTGCCGCGACGGTGGACTTGCCCGCGCCCGGCGGCCCGCTTAGGACCACGATCTCGCCTTGCATCCTGCGCACGATACGACTCCCGAGCCGGCCGGTCAGTCCGCGCGCTTGAGTTCCGCCGACAGGTGAGAGGTCAGCGGCTGTCCCATCGCGGCCATGTCCATGACCCACATGAGGTTGGACTGCACGTAGCCATACATGCGGTGCCCCGCGGTGTACTCCTTGGCGTGCGGGCTGCGCATGACGCCATCGGTGCGGAGCTCGACCTTCGCGGGCTGGGCGTGCCCGGCATACATCTCCACGAAGCCGGTCGGGTGCGACAGGAGGAGCTCGACGTTGGTGCCGTCCTCGGTCTCGGGCACGGGGCGCCAGAAACCCACCTCGGTCGCGAGCGGGCGCACCTTGTCACCTGCCTCGTCGAGAAGCCAGGTCTGGCTGCGCCACTCCAGGAACGGCCGGCCGTCGTGGGCGCAGATGATCTCCTGGCCGAAGTTCCTGGACTCCATCGTGGGATAGCCGACGACACCTGCTCCGACCCATCGGCCGATGAGCCAGGCGAGGGGGGCGAGCTCGGTCGGGAGGTCTGTGTCGAGATGGAATGCCACGAGTGGGATCGTAGTCCCACCCCACAGGAGGACCCATGGCCAATTCCTCGACCGTTCGCCCCCTCGTCGTCAAAATCACCTGCGGCGCCGAGGCGCTCGAACGCCTCAACCAGGGCCTCACCGTTGCCGCCACTGCTGTCGCTGCCGGTGTCGACGTGAGCGTGTGGCTGACGGGAGAGGCCACGTGGATGGCTGTCGCCGGCCGGGCCGAGGAGCTCACCCTCCCCCACGGCGCCCCCCTGGAGGAGCTGCGCGACGCCCTGCTCGCGGGAGGCAGCGTGACGGTCTGCGGCCAGTGCGCGGCGCGGCGGGACCTCTCGCCCGACGACCTCCTGGCCGGGGCGTCGATCCGGGGCGCGGCTGCCTACGTCGAGGAGATCCTGCGCCCGGACGCGCAGGCGATCGTCTACTGACGACGGCGTATGCCGTGTGGTCCCTTCGCCGTCGTCAGCCGACGAGGATGCGCGACAGGAGGTAGACCGGCACCGCGGTCACGAGGACCGACGCCGCCGCCGCCGTGATCTGGCCACGCATCCCACGAATGGGTGACAGGGTGCACAGGGTCCGGCGCATGACGTGCGCCAGCGTGCCCGCGACCACACCGAGGAGTGCGCCCGAGGGCCAGCCCACGACGTCGACGAGGAAGCCTGCGACGCCCCCGGCGAGGAGACCGGTGAGGCCTGCGGCCGGCAGCATCCACGAGCGAGCCCTGGCGAGGGGCGCGCCCAGGTCGGCGACGGCCGAGAGGGCCAGCGCCACCATGACGACGGTCACGACCTCACGCCCGCCGGAGGTGCGGCCCAGGGGGACGTAGGCCGCACCGATGGCGGCGACGGCGATCCCTGCACCGCTCACCGCCAGTGACTGGGTCAGGCGGGGCCGACCGTCTCTGCGCAGGAGCTGGTGCAGGAACATCGACAGGAGGGCCAGGGCGACGACGACGGGCACGTGCCGCAGGTAGGGCTCGTCCGGCGTGAGCGCCACGGCCGTCGGCGCAAGCACCCCGGCGAGGCCGATCGCGAGGGAGGAGCCGAACCTGCTCGACGAGCCCATCAGCTCGGGCCACCCCCAGGCGACGACGAGACCGCCCCAGGCGATGGCGGCCGCTCCCAGGGCGTGGTCGGCGGCCGTCGCCAGGGCCAGGAGCAGGGCGAACACGGCCGTCGCGGGGACGAGGGTGAGGCGCCGCTCGGTCGCGATCGGCGGAAGGATCGGGTTGCGGCGCCGCTCCTCACGGGCCGCACGCCGGGCTGCGCGCGACTCGCTGATCGGCTCGACCGTGGGGGCGCTCGGGGACTGGCTCACCGGCTGGTTCGCCGACTCGCCCACCGGCTCCGTCACATCCACGATCGGCATCCTGCCATCACCCGGCCCGTCGGCCATGGCCTCATCCCCCGGCAAAGGGTGGGAGCACCTCGACCACCTTGTCGTTGCCGACCCTGACGTCCCGACCGACGGACCGGCCGTCGACGAGGACCGAACACACGGCCACGACGTCGCGCAGCCCGGGGTGGGCCGCAACCGCTGCCTCGAGGATGTCACCGACGAGCGGACCCGCCTCGAACGTCTCCTCGGTGACCCCGGCCGCTGCCCGGGCACCGGCCCAGTAGCGCAGGGTCACCGGTCTCATGCCCCGGTGAGAGCCGTCAGTCGCCGTCATGTCCACCTATTCTGTGCTGGATGGCCCACCTCCTGCTGCTGACGAACGCCTTGGCGCCGAGCGCCGAGGTGCTGCCAGCTCTGGGCCTGCTCAGTCACCATGTTCGCATCCTCCCGGCCGAGCCGACCGCCCTCATCGATGCGCCGAAGGCCGACGCGGTCCTCGTGGACGCCCGTCGGGAGCTCGCCATGGCCCGCTCGCTGTGTCGGGTCATCCGCACGACGGGGTTGTCCGCGCCGCTCCTCGCGGTGCTCACCGAGGGCGGGTTGGCCGGGCTCACCCCCGAGTGGGGCCTGGACGACGTCCTCCTCGACAGTGCCGGTCCGGCCGAGGTCGAGGCACGGCTGCGGCTCGCGATCGCTCGGGCCCTCGAGGGGGACGGCGACGCCGACGACGACGTCCGGATCACTGCCGGCGTGCTCGTCATCGACGAGGCGACCTACTCGGTCAAGCTGCGGGGCAGGGCCCTCGACCTCACCTACAAGGAGTTCGAGCTGCTCAAGTACCTCGCGCAGCACCCGGGCCGGGTCTTCACCCGGGCGCAGCTGCTGCAGGAGGTCTGGGGCTACGACTACTTCGGTGGCACCCGCACCGTCGACGTCCACGTGCGACGCCTGCGCGCCAAGCTGGGCTCGGACCACGAGACGCTCATCGGGACGGTCCGCAACGTCGGCTACCGCTTCGTCCCCGAAGAGGCCGAGGCCGCTGCCCGGGCGGAGGCTGCGACCTGATGGGCTCGAAGCCTCAGCTCGACACATCCTCGCACCTCGACGAGGCCACGGCAGCCGCTGTCCTCTCCCTGGCCCGTCGCGCCGCCGACACCGATGGCGTCGAGGCGATCTCGGAGGCCTTCCGTCTCGCCCTCACCTCCGCTCGTGGCGAGGTCACCCACGTCGTCGCGTATGCCGGCGGGTCCCACCCCGATGACCTGCTCGGCTATGCGGCCCTCGACGGGTCGGCCTCCGCGGAGCTCGTGGTCGGCCCCGGGTCGCGTCGGCAGGGCGTGGGCCGGGCACTGCTGCGCACGGTCCTCGACGGTGGGGCGACCGGAGTGTGGGCCCACGGCGACCTCCCCCCGGCCCGGGCGCTGGCCGCGGCCGAAGGCCTCGTGTCGACGCGTGAGCTGCACGTCATGGAGCGACCGGTGCGCGAGGGGGACGACGTCGATCCCCTGCTGCCAGAGGGCTTCTCGGTGCGTCCGTTCGAACCCGGGCGGGACGAGCAGGCCTGGCTCGAGGTCAACGCGCTCGCCTTTGCCAGCCACCCGGAGCAGGGGTCGATCACGCTCGAGGACCTGCAGGAGCGCATGGCCCAGGACTGGTTCGACCCCGCTGGCCTGCTCCTCGTCGAGGACGTCTCCGTGACCCAGGACGGCGGTGCGCATCCCCTCGCGGCGTCCCACTGGACCAAGCGCGAGCCTGGCTCGGACACGGGCGAGGTCTACGTCGTGGGGGTGCACCCGGCATACCAGGGTCGTGGTCTTGCCGGACCGCTCACGGGACTCGGCACGGCATACCTCGCCCGTCAGGGTGTGACGACGGTCGAGCTCTATGTCGATGGTGACAACACCCGAGCCCTGTCCACCTATCGTCGCGCGGGGTTCGAGGACGCGGCGATCCACGTCGTCTACGGCCGCCCGACCGCGCCGTAGAGTGGCCCGGTCCATCCGCAGACCCGTCAGGGAGAGCACGTGACCGACACCCGCCCCGAGGGCGCCGAGGCGGATCCCGAGGGCGCCGCCCCGATCGCCGCCCGGGTCGACAGCGTCGCCCGCAACAGCATCGTCATGGCGCTCGGCACGTTCGGCTCGCGCATCCTCGGGTTCGTCCGCGCCGCCCTCCTCGCCGCGGCCCTCGGCGTGGTCAGCCTGTCGGCCGACTCGTTCACCATCGCCAACACGCTGCCGACCCAGCTCTTCGTGCTCATCAACGGCGGGCTCATCTCGGCGCTGCTCATCCCCCAGCTCACCAAGGCGATGCTGCGCAAGGACGGTGGCCAGGACTTCAGCGACCGACTCATCACGCTGTGCCTGCTCGTCCTCGGCGGGGCGACGGTGCTCTCGGTGGCCCTCACGCCATGGATCATCGGCCTGCTCACCAGGCCGGGCGCGGGCTCGGCATTCATCGACCTCACGACCTTCATGGCCTACATCTGCATGCCGCAGCTGTTCTTCTACGGCCTCTACGCCGTCCTCGGCCAGGTCCTCCAGGCGCGCGGCAGCTTCCTCGCCTTCGCGTGGGCACCCGCGTGGGCCAACATCATCCACATCGGTGGGCTCGTCTACTTCATCTGGGCCTACGGCAAGCAGGGCGACGTCGCCCCATGGACCACCGAGATGATCCTCGTGCTCGGGCTGACGACCACCGCGGGCATCGTCGTGCAGGGGCTGAGCCTCGCCTGGCCCCTGTGGCGTTCCGGCTTCCGCTACCGACCGCGCGTGGGCTGGCGCGGCTACGGGTTCGGCGACATGTCGCGGATGACCGGCTGGACCGTGGCCGCCCTGCTCATCTCGCAGTTCTACGGGTTCGTCACGACCAAGGTCATGTCACCGGAGAACGTCGACGGGGCGGCCGTGGCAGGCAACGCGGTGCAGGCCAACGCCTACGCGCTCTACATCCTCCCGCACTCGATCATCACCACCTCGATCGTCACTGCCCTCTTCCCGGCGATGTCGAGAGCGCACGAGTCGGGTGACCTCGCCGAGCTCCGTCGACGCGTCGTCAGCGGCCTCAAGAGTCCGGCCGTGCTGCTGCTTCCTGCGGTTGCGGCATTCATCGCGTTGGGCCGTCCCGTCGCCAAGACGCTCTTCTGGAGCATCCAGTACGACCCGGCCAGGGGTATCGACGAACCGGGGAGCATCGCCCTCGTCCTAGCCATCATGTCGCTCGGACTCATGCCGTTCGGCATCACCGCCCTCAAGCAGCGCTACTGCTTCGCGCGCGGCGACGGCTGGCTGAACTTCTGGCTCGTCGCGCTCATGACGGGCATCAACCTCGTGGGGTGCGCGGTCGCCTACTGGATGGTGCCGGCGGAGTACGTCGTGGCCACGGTCGCCGCGTTCGCCACCGTCGCCAACATCGTCTCCGCCGCCGCCTTCCTCGTCGTCGCCCGCCGACAGCTCGACGGGCTGGGGATGGCCGAGGTGACCCGGCTGTGGACCCGGCTCGCGATCGCGTCCGCCCTCTCCGGCCTCGCGGCGTGGGGGGCCTCGACGCTGGTCTTCGACCCGGCCAGCCCATGGCTGCGGCACGCCCTGGCGCTGGCGGCCGGAGGGGTCGTCTTCACGGCCGCCTTCCTCGGGATGGCCAAGCTGCTGCGCATCCGCGAGGTCGACGACATGCTCGCCCCGATCCTGCGCCGCCTCCCCATCTGATCAACCCCGACTCATTGCGAGTTCGGGTCATCGGTTGTCCCCAGCCCCGTCAGGGCAGGACGACTGTCCACAGGTGACCGGATCGGCCTGCTGCGCCCGGAGCCAGCACCACATCGTTGCCACATGGACGACTTCAGCCAGCTTCCCCAACCCTTCTCACGGACCGAAGCGCTCATCGCGGGGTGGACAGGTTCCGCCGTGACGCGGGCCGCCCGGAACGGGCGGCTCCTTCGGATCAGCCGTGGCCTGTATGCCGCGTCTGACCGTTGGGTGCCCAGCACCCCGTGGGTGCGACACAGGAATCTGAGCAGGGCAGCAGCGAGGCTGACACCGGATGCCGTCCTGAGTCACGCCAGCGCTGCAGCAGTGATGGGTCTGCCGCACCCGACCTACGCTCCGGACCACGTGACCATGACCCTGTTGGACGGAATCCGCACCAGCCCACAGGACGACTGGCGACAGTTCCACCGCGGCTGCACACCCCATTCACACGTCGAGCTCCACGACGGCTTTGCTCGGCTGAACCCCGCCCGCACCGTCCTGGACTGTGCCCGGGTGCTCCCCGGACGCGATGCGCTGGCCATCGCCGACGGTGCACTGCGCGAGGGCCTTGTCACGCACCAGGAGCTCCTCGAGATGCGCCGACACCAGCGACGGTGGCCCGGAGTCACCTCGGCCAACCCGGTCCTCCTGCTTGCTGACGGACGTCGCGAGAACTGGTTGGAGTCGGCGTCTGCGTGGGCGCTCAACGCATGGGGCTGCCCGGCGCCGGTTCCCCAGGTGGAGGTCCTCAGCCCGCAGGGCGAGTTTCTCGGTCGTGTCGACAGCCTCTGGCCAGCACTGGGAGTCGTCGGGGAGGCCGACGGGGTGTCGAAGTACCTGGTCAACGGTGCGACGGAGAAAGCGGTCAAGGCGGTCCTGGCCGTTGAGGCGCAACGCGAGGCCGGACTCACCGACCAAGGTCTGGCGGTCGTGCGCTGGTCACCCCATGAAGCAATCGGTGGAGAGGCCATCCACGGCCGCCTGCAGCCCTACGTGGGCCGGAGCGCCCGACCAAGGGTGACCGCGACCTATCGGTGTGCCTGCTGTCGGTCGGTCCTGGCCGACTGCGTCGTCGAGATCGAGCTCAGACGGCTGCGAGCCGGTTTGGAGAAGGAGTTCGAGCGCTGGTTCTGGTGACGTGCCTCGAATGACTCGAAGTCGCAATAAGTCGGTTGGCAGTCAGCGGCGGGGGAGGTCGGAGTCGGCGGGCTCCCCGCCGGGGTGGAAGGCCGCCTCGGGGTCGTAGTACCGGTGGAACTTGCGGTCATAGCTCACGCCCGCCGCGAGGATCTTGGCCCACCGGACGGGGTGGCGCTCCGCGCGGTAGTGCATCGGGTTGCGCAGCCCACCGGCCTTGATGACCCGCCGCACGCGCGCCCACAGCTCGGGGTGACGCGCGAGCGCCCATCTGATCGTCCGCACCGGCACCACCGAGTAGACCGTCTCGGTGTCCGCCTCGACGAGCTCGAACTCCTCGGGCAGGTTGTCGTGGACGTACTCGTCGACGTACCACCTCACCGCGTTGAAGCCGGTCCCGGTGACGTAGTAGTTCGAGCGCCCGAGCCGCGGGTTGAGCTCGAAGAACTTCGACGTCCCGTCGCGGGGGTCGTACTTGAGGTCGAAGTTGGCATAGCCGACCCACTCGAGCTCGGCGAGCAGGCGCACGGCCTCGTCGACGATCTCTCGGTTCTGGCCGGTGAGGATCGCCGCGGGCACACCAAGGAGCCCGGGCGAGTGCTCCTCGATGAGGGTGCGTCCGTAGCTGGCGAAGCGCACCTGCGAGTTCTTGTCGCAGTAGCAGGTGAGGATCCGCATGCCCGTGTCGTCGCCGGGGATCATGTCCTGCAGGATCAGCCTGGCGCGATAGCCGGAGCCGTGGATGCGCCCCAGCAGGTCACGCAGGTCGTCGGCGGACGCGACCTCGTGCACCTTGGCCTGGCCCTCGAACGTCACCGTGTTCCACGCGCGAGGAGCGGTCGGCTTGAGGATGAGCGGATAGCCCTCCGCCGGGACCTTGTCCAGGTATGCCGTGCCGTCGCCTTCGTCGGCCAGATCGATGATCGTCGTGGTCGGGATGGAGACGCCGGCCTTCATCGCGACCTCGGCGAAGGTGTGCTTGCGGGTCGCGCGCTCGAGGATCTCGGCGCGGACGTAGGGCACCTTCCACGAGTCGTCGAGCTGGTCGCGCATCGCGTCGATGACGTCGACGAGCGAGTCCGAGGTCGCGAGCAGGATCTTGGGCTGCGTCAGCCCGTCGAACGGGGCGGCCTCGAGGGTCGCCGCGAGCACGTCCGGGTCATGGGCGTCGGAGCAGTGGACGACCTCGAGGATCGCGGAGCCGTCGGTCACCCATGACGTCGCGCCGGTGACGACGAGCGAGGTCACTCCATAGGCCTCGTGGAACGCGCGCACGAGCGAGTAGCCACCGACGTGGGCGCCGACGACCACCGGCACGAACGGCTGGTCCGCGATCGACGCATACGCCTGCTTGGACACGGAAGTGTTCTGGGGCAAGGGAACTGGCCTCTCAGCGTCGCTTGTAGAGGCGGACGGCGAGGTCGATGAGCCGACCGGAGAGGGGACGGAGCTTGCTTGGTGAACTCACCGGCATACTCGCGTCGTTCCGGGTTCCACTGGCGCTTGAACTCCTCCAGGCCCTCGGAGGCGTCGATGCCCCCGAAGTCGAAGGTCGTCACTCCCTTGGCCGCCGCGTCCTGCATGATCCGCCAGACCATGAGGTAGTTCGGGCGCAGGTTGCGGTGCTCGTCGGACGACGCGGCATACAGGTAGGACCCGCGGGTGCCGCACGTCGCGAAGACGGAGCCGGCGAGGTACTGGCCGTCGGGGTGCTGCTCGTGCGCTGCGGCGAACTCGGCGGCCGACGCCTCGTTCTTGGCGATGCTCTCCTCGAGACCGGCGACCTGGCGGTCAGCCTTCTCGGAGGGGTACTTCTCGCGCTTGGCCGCGGCCTTCTCGAGCTGGCCCCGCAGGTCCTCGACCTTGGTGCGCGCCGCCTCGGCTGCGGCACCGTGGTCGAGCTTGACGAGCGAGATGACGATGTCGTCCGTCGGCGAGAGCACGTCGTAGAGCGTGGTGAAGTACTCGAGGCTGCGGATGCCGAAGCCGTCACGCTCACCGGTCACCCGCATGAGCTCGTGGAAGGCGGGGATCTTGTCCCGGCCGACCGACTCGTAGACGAGGCCGGACTTCTCAGCCTTGCGGATCGACTGACGCGTGCCCTGGGACAGCTCCTGGTGGAGCGCCTCGAGGTCGCTGATGTCGGTGACCATGCGCAGCGCCGGCTGCGCCAGCGTCTTGGCCGCGTCGTCGCCGGGGTCGGTGCGGGTGAAGCCCCGGGACTCGAGGGCAGGCCGGATGTCGGGGTTGTCGATGCGGACGGCCGGGTCGATGCGCAGGAGCACGCCACGGTTCTCCTTCGCGACGCGAGACACCTCGGCAAGCAGGGCGTCGACGCTCTCGGCGTCCGACCAGTCGACGACGAACCCGCGCGGGCAGTAGGCCAGCGCCATGGGAACGACCGGGGTGCGGCGGAAGAGGATGAGCGCCGCTCCGGTGACCTCGTCGGCGCCGTCCGGCCCGGCGCCCTCGCGCCCCATCGCGACCGTGCGCCAGGTCCAGCCGGTGTGCTCCTTCTCCTTGCCCCACGGAGTCGTCTGCATGAGGTGCCCGTTGGGGTGGTCACGGACGAAGTCGTCGTGCTCACGCTCGGTGAGGGACAGGGCCGACAGTGCCACGAAGCTTCCTAGGTGAGGTCGTCAGGGATCGCGTCGGAGTCTATCCACCGCCCAGCCGCACCTCGGTGAACCGAGGGTGCGGCGGGGTTAGGCTCGACGGGTGCGCAACGAACCGGTCGGCATCCTCGGCGGGATCGGCCCCATGGCCACCGTCTACTTCATGCAGCGCGTCATCGCGATGACCGATGCCTCCCGCGACCAGGACCACGTGGACATGCTCGTGTGGAACCACGCCAGCATCCCGGACCGGACGGCATACATCGTCGGAGACAGTGACGAGAGCCCCGGGCCGGTGATGGCGCAGGACGCCCGCGAGCTCGAGAGCGCCGGCGCGAAGTTCATCGCCATCCCCTGCAACACCGCCAGGGCCTTCCAGGACGAGGTCGTCGCGGCGGTCGACATCCCCGTCATCGACATTGTCGAGGTGACCGTCGCCGTGGCGCAGGCCGCCGTGCCGGGCCTGACGACGCTCGGCATCCTCGCCACCGACGGCACCCTGCGCGCGCAGACCTACCACCAAGCCGCACAGGCCGCCGGCCTCACGCCCGTGGCGCCCGACGACGTCGTCCAGAAGGACGTGATGTCGATGATCTATGACGGCGTGAAGGCGGGTATGCCGGTCGAGCGGGACCGCTTCGACGCTGCCGTCGCGCACCTGCGCGCCAAGGGCGCCGGCGCCATCGTGCTCGGCTGCACCGAGCTGTCGATCCTGCAGACCGACCTCAGGGTCGACGAACCCGATGTGGTCGACTCCCTCGACGCCCTGGCTGCTCGCACGGTCGTCCTCGCCGGTGGGCGACTTCGCTGAGGCGCCCCTCGTGGACCAACCCTGCGCCACGCAGGTCTTCTGGCGTTCACCTGAACCTGACACGATGAGTGCATGACGACGTCGACGAGCCCCTCCACCGACGCCGAGCGAGCCCTCGAGTCAGTGGCCGACGGCACGACGGCGGCCACGCACACTGCCGCTGCTGCCGCGGCGGACGCGAGCTTCGTCGCCGAGGTGTCGATCGCGAGCGCCTCCGCCACCGAGGCCCGCGCGGTCCAGCCCCGCGCCTCCAACGGCCGCTTCGCCAAGCCTGACGTCGAGGACGACGGCCTCCCCGCCGACCGGTTCCTCGACCGCGAGATCTCGTGGCTCCAGTTCAACGAGCGTGTCCTCCAGCTCGCGGCCGACGACAACGTGCCGCTGCTCGAGCGGGCCAGGTTCCTCGCGATCTTCACGTCCAACCTCGACGAGTTCTTCATGGTTCGCGTCGCGGGCCTCAAGCGCCGCATCGCCACCGGCCTCGCCGTCCGCTCGGCTTCGGGCCTGGAGCCCCGCGAGGTCCTCGAGCAGATCTCGGCGGTCGCCCACGAGCTCCTCGACCTGCAGGCCCGCGTCTATGACGACCTCGTGCAGCCGGCCCTCGAGGACGAGGGCATCCAGGTCGTCCGCTGGGACGAGCTGTCCGAGGACGAGCAGGTCGAGCTCGGCCAGCTGTTCACCGATCGCGTCTTCCCGGTGCTCACCCCGCTCGCCGTCGACCCGGCCCACCCGTTCCCCTACATCTCCGGGCTCTCGCTCAACCTCGCGGTCCTGCTCATCAACCCCAAGACGGGCAAGGAGCACTTCGCCCGGGTCAAGGTGCCACCGCTCCTCCCCCGCCTCCTGCGGGTCGGTGAGACCGGCGCCGCCGGTGACATCTACGACGTCCGGTTCGTGCCGCTCGAGGACGTCATGTCCGCCCACCTCGACCAGCTCTTCCCCGGCATGGAGGTGCACGAGCACTACACCTTCCGGGTCACCCGCAACGAGGACCTCGAGGTCGAGGAGGACGACGCCGAGAACCTCCTCGCCGCGCTCGAGAAGGAGCTGACCCGTCGCCGCTTCGGCCCGCCGGTCCGCCTCGAGGTCGACCGTGACATGGACGACCACGTCATGGACCTGCTCGTGCGCGAGCTCGGGGTCTCGAGCCAGGAGGTCTACCGCCTGCCCGCTCCGCTCGACCTGCGCGGGCTCAACATCATCGCCGACCTCGAGCGCTCCGACCTGCACTACCCGGCGTTCGTCTCCCGCACCAACAGCGACCTCGCGCCGACCGAGAGCGCCAAGGCCCGCGACATCTTCGCGAGCATCCGCAAGCAGGACGTCCTGCTCCAGCACCCCTACGACTCGTTCGCGACGTCGGTGCAGGCGTTCATCGAGCAGGCGGCCGCAGATCCCAACGTCCTCGCCATCAAGCAGACGCTCTACCGCACGAGCGGCGACTCCCCGATCATCGACGCCCTCATCGACGCGGCCGACAGCGGCAAGCAGGTGCTGGCGGTCGTCGAGATCAAGGCCCGCTTCGACGAGCAGAACAACATCTCCTGGGCCCGCAAGCTCGAGCGTGCCGGAGTGCACGTCGTCTACGGCATCGTCGGCCTCAAGACCCACTGCAAGCTCAGCCTCGTCGTCCGGCAGGAGGAGGACGGGCTACGCCGCTACTGCCACGTCGGCACCGGCAACTACAACCCCAAGACGGCCCGCCTCTATGAGGACTTCGGCCTGCTCACCTGCGACCCGCAGGTCGGCGAGGACCTCTCGCGGCTCTTCAACCAGCTCTCGGGCATCGCCCCCCGGAGCAAGTTCAAGCGGCTCATGGTGGCGCCCCGATCGGTGCGCACCGGGCTGCTCGAGCGCATCGACTCCCAGATCGAGCGCGAGCACGCCAAGACCGGAGCCGGCTACATCGGCTTCAAGCTCAACTCCATCGTGGACGAGCAGATCATCGACGCGCTCTACCGCGCTTCCATGGCCGGCGTGAAGGTCGACGTCTGGGTGCGCGGCATCTCGTCGATCCGCCCGGGGGTCAAGGGGCTGTCCGAGACGATCACCGTCCACTCGATCCTCGGCCGCTTCCTCGAGCACTCCCGCGTGTTCCTCTTCGGCACTGGCGACGACGCCGAGGCCTGGATCGGGAGCGCCGACATGATGCACCGCAACCTCGACCGCCGGGTCGAGTGCCTCGTGCGCCTGTCGGACCCGCGCCACCTCCACGACCTCGCCTCGCTCATGGGCAAGGGCATGAGCGGCGACTACTCGCACTGGAGCCTCGAGAGCGACGGCCGTTGGAACCGGCGCCACGTGGGTGCCGACGGCGAGCCCCTCGAGGACGTGCAGGCGGCGCTCATCGAGATGCACGCGAAGCGTCGACGCAAGGCGCGACGGCGCTGACCGCGCAGGCCCGAACCCAGGTCATCCCCGCGGCCGGAACGCTGCCGTGGCGGGTGCGTGACGGCGTGCTCGAGGTCGCGCTCGTCCACCGACCCCGCTACGACGACTGGTCCTGGCCCAAGGGCAAGCTCGACCCCGGGGAGGACTGGTTGGTTGCGGCGGCCCGCGAGACGCTCGAGGAGACCGGTCTCACGGTCCGCCTCGGCCGACCGCTGCCGGAGGCGCGCTACCTCCTGCTCACCAAGGCCGGAGTGCCCGGCGAGAAGATCGTCCACTACTGGGCGTCGACCGTCACGGGGGGTCACGGTCGGCTCGAGAACGAGATCGACGCCGTCGAGTGGCTCGACGTCACCGAGGCCAACCTCCGCCTCGACTACGCCCACGACCGCGAGCAGCTGCGCGCCCTCGTGCGAGCACACACCGAGGCAGCGCTCGACACCTGGCCGCTGGTGGTCGTCCGCCACGCCAAGGCCGTGGCGCGCTCGGACTGGAAGGGCGACGACACCAAGCGCCCGCTCGAGGCGCGCGGACACGAACGTGCCGACGCTCTCGTCCCGGTGCTCGCGGCATACGGGATCACCCGCATCCTCACGTCACCGTCCGCCCGGTGTCTCGACACGATCTCTCCGTATGCCGTGCGGGCCGGGATCGTGCCCCGACCCAAGAAGGGGCTGTCCGAGGAGGGTCACGAGGCGGACCCGGGTCGGGCCGAGCACCATGTCGAGCGGGCTCTGGAGCGGGGAGAGCCGACGGCCCTGTGCTCGCACGGGCCGGTCATGGGCTCGGTGCTCGACACCCTCAGCCCTCGCCTCGAGCTCGTCGGTGACGGCTCCGTGGAGATGCTCGAGCGCTTCATCGAGGCTCGTGACCACAACCTCGACAAGGGCGAGGCGCTCGTCTGCCACGTCGCCGGGGTCGGGGCGGACGCGCGGGTCGTCGCGGTCGAGCGCCACCTCACTGCCTGAGGGATCACGCGACGGGATCACCCGACCCGACTCCCACTTGAACTACGCGCAAGGCAATGGCCGAGCAGCGTTCACGCCGCGTTCACCGGGCACGGGCCATCGCGTCATGAGTCGTCCCTACCTTCGCAGTGTCGGGCCCCAACGTCGCAGCTACCCGGCTCCCCCAGATTCCTTGTGAGAGGTACACACAGTGAAGATTCAGCGTCTCGGCGCGATGGCGTCTCTCGCCCTCGTCGGTTCGATTGCCCTCGCCGGTTGCGGTTCCGACAACAACGCCAGCGCCGACGCCGGCACCGGTGACAGCAGCGCGTCGTCGTCCGGCTCCGCCGGCACCGAGGACTGCTTCGAAGGCACCCTCAACGCCGAAGGGTCCTCGGCCCAGAAGAACGCCTTCGAAGAGGTCGGCACGAAGTTCAGCGAGAAGTGCTCGGGCGCGACGATCAACTACAACCCCTCCGGCTCGGGTGCGGGGATCAAGCAGTTCATCGGCGGTCAGGTCGACTTCGCCGGGTCCGACTCGGCGCTCAAGACCGAGCCGAAGGACGGCAAGATCGAGGCCAAGGAGGCCGAGACCTTCTGCGGCTCCCCCGCGTGGAACATCCCGCTCGTCACCGGGCCCATCGCCATCGCCTACAACCTGGAGGGTGTCGACAAGCTCACCCTGACGCCAGCGGTCGCCGGTGACATCTTCATGGGCAAGATCACCACCTGGAACGATCCCAAGATCGCCGCGATCAACTCGGGTGTCGAGCTCCCGGACACGGCGATCAAGCCGTTCTTCCGCTCTGACGAGTCGGGCACGACCGAGAACTTCACCAAGTACCTCAAGGCGGCCGCCGAGGCGAACTGGCCGGGCGAGCCCGCCAAGACCTGGGACGGCAAGGGCGAGGGCAAGGGCAAGTCGGCTGGTGTCACCGAGGGCGTCAAGAGCACCGACGGTGGGATCACCTACGTCGAGTGGAGCTGACGCCAAGGACGCCGACCTCGGCGTCGCCGCCATCGACAACGGCGCGGGCGCCGTCGAGCTCACCTCCGAGACCGTCGGCAAGGCGATCGCCACCGCGAAGCAGACGGGCACGGGCAACGACCTGGCCCTCAAGCTCGACTACGCCACGAAGGAGCCGGGTGCCTACCCGATCAACCTCGTGACCTACGAGATCGTCTGCTCCAAGGGCAAGGACGCCGAGAAGCAGAAGAACATCAAGGCCTTCCTCAAGTACTTCGCCTCCGAAGAGGCACAGAAGGCCATCGAGGAGATCGGCTACGCGCCGCTCCCCGCGGACGTGCAGACCAAGGTCGCCACGGCGATCGACGCGATCTCCTGATCGAGTCCACCGGACGACCTGGTCGTCTGGTGAACTGAGGGGGCGGGGCCACACCGGCCCCGCCCCCTCAGCCCCTTCCCGAATATCCTGAGAGGACTCGCCCACGTGTCATCGATCACCGGGCACAGCGCAGTCGACGAGCTTCCCGGCGACGACGGGCGGCCACCGCTCGAGGCCGACCGGGCAGGCACCGGTCGCCTCGGAGACCGTGTCTTCGGCGGGCTCGCCACCGGCTCCGGCATCTTCGTCGTCGCCCTGGTCTCCCTCGTCGGCGTCTTCCTCGTGGTCCAGGCCGTGCCGTCGCTGCTCAACAACAACGCCAACTTCCTCACCTCCCGTGAGTGGGTGGCCAGTGGCACGGATCCGCGCTTCGGGATCGTCGACCTGCTCTGGGCCACGATCATCACCTCGATCATCGCCATGTTCATCGCCGTGCCTCTTGGCGTGGCCGTTGCCCTGTTCATCACGCAGTACGCACCGCGCTGGCTGAGCAAGCCTGCGGCGGCGCTGGTGGACCTGCTGGCCGCCGTCCCCTCCATCGTCTACGGGCTGTGGGGCCTGTTGGTCGCAGGTCAGTACTTCGAGCCCGTGGCGAAGTTCATCGACACGGTGCTGGGTTGGCTGCCGTTCTTCGCCTACACCGGGACTCCGAGCGCCAAGAGCACCCTGGCCTTCGCGGGAGTCATCCTCGCCATCATGATCCTGCCGATCGTCACGGCGATCTCGCGCGAGGTCTTCGCCCAGGTGCCGACGACGCACAAGGAAGGCGCGCTCGCCCTGGGGGCGACGAAGTGGGAGATGATCCGCACCGCCGTCCTGCCCTTCGGCAAGCCCGGCATCATCTCGGCTGCGATGCTCGGGCTGGGACGGGCGCTCGGCGAGACGCTCGCGGTGACCTTGCTCCTCTCCGCCCTCAACACCTCGGACGCGTTCTCGTTCTCGATCTTCGGCGGCGGCGAGACGTTCGCCTCGCGCATCGCCAACGACGCCAACGAGTTCGACTCGGCTCAGAAGACCGGCGCCTACATCGCCGCCGGCCTCGTCCTCTTCACCCTCACCTTCATCGTCAACGCGGCCGCTCGCGTCGTCATCGACCGTCGGAAGGCCTTCAGCGAATGAGCACCCTCAGCACTGTCGACACCGCCCTCCCGACGGCCCGCTCGGACGACGACTTCGGGGGCAAGTCCAGTGGTCGCGCCTTCAAGGACCAGCTTGCCCGCGTGGTGGTGTGGGCAGCGTTCCTGATCGCCCTCATCCCCCTGGTCTGGATCCTCGGATCAACGATCTACAAGGGTGGCGCCATGCTGCTCGACGTCGACTGGTGGATGAAGTCCCAGTCGGGGATCACGGCCCGCCGAGAGGGCGGCGGGGCCGTCCACGCCATCCAGGGCACGCTCATCCAAGCGGGCGTCACGGCCCTCATCTCGGTGCCGATCGGTATCTTCACCGCGGTCTACCTCGTGGAGTACGGCCGTGGCCGGCTGGCCAAGGTCGTCTCCTTCATGGTCGACATCCTCACCGGCATCCCGTCGATCGTCGCCGGGCTCTTCATCTACTCCGTGTGGGTGGGAACGTTCGGGTTCAGGCGGGTCGGCTTCGCCGTGTGTCTGGCCCTCACCATGCTCATGATCCCCACGGTCGTCCGTTCGACCGAGGAGATGCTCAAGCTCGTCCCCAACGAGCTGCGCGAGGCGTCCTACGCCCTCGGCGTGCCGAAGTGGAAGACGATCATGAAGATCGTCATCCCCACGTCCTTCTCGGGCATCGTCACCGGGGTGCTCCTCGGTCTGGCCCGCGTCATGGGTGAGACCGCGCCGCTGATCATCCTCGGCCCCTACACCGCCGTCATCGCCACGAACCTCTTCGACGGGCTCATGCCGACCCTGCCGACGATGATTTTTCAGAACTACGGCGAGAGCCTCCAACCTTCCGTCGACCGCGTCTGGGGCGCCTCCCTCACCCTCATCCTCCTTGTGTTCCTGCTGAACGTCGCCGGTCGTCTGATCGGCCGGTTCAACAAGGTGCAGAACTGACCCGTCCCGCACACACGGCATACCCCTGATCTTCGCAACCCAGAGAGAAACGACTGCACATGGCCAAGCGCATCGACGTCAAGGACCTCGACATCTACTACGGCGACTTCAAGGCCGTCGAGGGGGTCACCCTCACCGTCGAGCCCCGCTCCGTGACGGCCTTCATCGGCCCGTCCGGGTGTGGCAAGTCGACGGTGCTCCGCACGCTCAACCGCATGCACGAGGTGATCCCCGGCGGGCGCGTGGACGGCAAGGTGACCCTCGACGACCAGGACCTCTACGCGTCGTCGA
The DNA here is from genome assembly GCF_979258975.1 of Knoellia sp. AC549. Taxonomy (NCBI): domain Bacteria; kingdom Bacillati; phylum Actinomycetota; class Actinomycetes; order Micrococcales; family Intrasporangiaceae; genus Knoellia; species Knoellia sp. AC549. The sequence continues at coordinate 2,319,607 of NZ_OZ409890.1, read as the reverse complement.
TGGACCCGGTGGCCGTGCGTCGCACCGTCGGCATGGTCTTCCAGCGCCCCAACCCCTTCCCGACGATGTCCATCCGCGACAACGTGGCCGCCGGGCTCAAGCTCAACGGAGTCAAGAACAAGAAGGAGCTCGCCGAGGTCGTCGAGAGGTCGCTCAAGGCCGCGAACCTCTGGAACGAGGTCAAGGACCGGCTCGACAAGCCGGGCGCCGGCCTCTCCGGTGGTCAGCAGCAGCGGCTGTGCATCGCGCGCGCCATCGCGGTCGACCCGCAGGTGCTGCTCATGGACGAGCCGTGCTCTGCGCTCGACCCCATCTCGACCCTGGCCATCGAGGACCTCATCAACGACCTCAAGGCGAAGTACACCGTCGTCATCGTCACGCACAACATGCAGCAGGCGGCCCGGGTCTCCGACCAGACGGCCTTCTTCAACCTCAAGGCGACCGGTCAGCCGGGCCGGCTGGTCGAGGTCGACGGCACCCAGAAGATCTTCAGCAACCCGACGCAGAAGGCCACCGAGGACTACATCTCCGGCCGCTTCGGCTGAGCCGGCGCGGGACGGGAGACGATCAGCGCCGGCGCACGAAGCCCCGCCGCGCCACGAGAGCCAACGCGAGCAACACCGCCAGCGCCGCACCGAGTCGCTGCGGCCCGATCTGGTCCACGGACGCTGCCAGTGCCGACTGGATCCTGAGGGCCGCATCGACCACCCCGTCGCCAGTGGCGCCCCCATCCAGCACGCGGACCTCGTACCAGCCGTACCACGCGACGTACGCGCCGGCCACGAGCAGGAGCACGCCACTCACCCGACTGACCCACGGCATGGCCGAACGCAGCCGCACGACCATCGCAGCCTGCGCCAACGCGACGGCCACCGCGAGGACGCCGACCAGCAGACCCATGCCCACGGCATACGCGACCACCACGGTGAGCCCAGCCCCGACACCGGATGCCCGGGTCGTCGAGGCCAGCACGGCGAGGAACGGTGCGATGGTGCAGGAGAGAGAGGCGAGGGCGTAGGCGGCGCCGTAGCCGGCCATCGTCAGCCACCCACCCGTGGGCGCCCGTTGGAACCGCGGCAGCCGAAGGGTCAGCTCGCGACCGCTTGCAAGGACGGCGCCACCCACGACGAGCGCCAGCCCGATGACCACGGTCACCCATGGGAGGTAGCGCTCGAGCGACAGGGCCAACGGCACCACGAGCGCGCCGAACGTCCCGAACACCGCGACGAACCCGAGCGTCATCGCAGCCGCCAGACCCACGGCGCGTGCCACGGCTCGCCGTCGACCACCACCGCCGCCGGTGCGCTCGACGACGAGAGTGAGCCACGCCGGCAGCAGGGCGAAACCGCACGGATTGAGCGCGGCGAGCATGCCTGCCCCGACAGCGAGCGACAGGGCGACAGGATCCACGGTCAGCCGAACGTGGAACGGACCAACGCGGCGACGTCGACGTCCTTACCGTATGCCGGGTGTTTCGTGACGCTGCCATCGGCACCGATGAGCACGAAGGTGTGCTGCTGCGTGACGCCGAAGCGCGTGTAGACGTCACCACCGGTGTCCGCCACGTGGGTGAGGTCGGCCACCTCGTGCCGCTTGACGAAGTCACCCATGGCGCCCGAGTCCGAGCTCAGCCCTGCGACGCCGACGAAGCGGACGTCCGGAAGTGCGGCAGCTGCCGACTTCACCGTGGGTGCGCTGCGAGCGCAGACGGTGCACCACGGTGCCCAAAACCACAGGACAGTGTCCTGACCGGCGAGCGAAGCACCGGCGAAGGACTCTCCGCTGACGGTCCTGGCGGTGAAGGCCAGCTCTTTCGGGACGCTCGCTCCAGGGTTGCTCGTCGGCGCAGGAGGGCTCATGCCGGGCGGGGTCGTCGGCGTGCCCGACTCGCCAGTCGACGCCCCGCTTCCCGTGCTTCCCGTGCTCGACGTGCTCGACGTGCTCGAGGTCGCCGCCGGAGACCCGGCACCGTCAGCGCTCGCACCGCAGCCCGTGACGGCAAGGGTCAGGGCGGCAAGGCTCAGGGCGAGGCGGCGGGATGCGTTCACGATCCCAGTCTGGACCCCCGCCAGCGAGATCGACCCTTGGCGACCTTACGCGTCGGTGACGGATGGAAAGGGTGTCAGAGGCCGATGACGAGCTCGAGCAGCAGGTAGGTCACGGCTGCCACGATGCCGGCGCCCGGGAAGGTGAAGACCCACGCTCCCACGATGTTCTTGGCCACACCCCACCGCACAGCCTTGATCGACTTGGTCGACCCGACACCCATGATCGCCGAGGTGATGGCATGGGTCGTCGAGATCGGGGCGCCGGTGCCGGTGGCGACGAACAGCACCGCCGCAGCCGTGGTCTCGGCGGCGAAGCCTTGGGGTGGGTCGAGGTGGATGATGCGGCGGCCGAGGGTGCGCATGATCCGCCACCCACCGGCATACGTGCCGGCAGAGATCACCAGGGCGCTCAGCACGAGCACCCACAGCGGGATCGCCGAGCTCTCCTCGGACTGGAAACCGCCCACGGTGAGGGCGAGGACGACGACGCCGGCGGTCTTGGCCGCGTCCTGCATGCCGTGGCCGAACGCCATGGCCGCGGCCGACACGGTCTGCGCGTAGCGGAAGCCGCGGTTGACCCGCCCCGGGTGCGCCCGCCGGAACAGCCACAGGATGAGGGTCATGACGAGGTAGCCCACGAGGAGCCCGACGAGTGGTGAGGCGATCATCGGGAGGATGACCTTCTGCAGCACGGCGTCCCAGTGGACGGTCGATGCAGCGGCGATCGCGGCACCCCCCAGCCCACCGATGAGGGCGTGTGACGAGGAGGACGGCAGGCCGTACCACCACGTCAGCATGTTCCACGCGATGGCGCCGATGAGGCCGGCGGCGCAGATCGTCAGACCGACCGTGCCGGCCGGGGCGTCGATGATGCCGCTGCCCACCGTCTTGGCCACCTTGGTGCCGAGGAAGGCACCGAAGAGGTTGGCGATCGCCGCCATCCCCAGCGCGATGCGCGGGGTCAGGGCTCGGGTCGACACCGACGTCGCGATGGCGTTGGCGGCGTCGTGGAAGCCGTTGGTGTAGTTGAAGCCCATCGCCAGCGCGACGACAAGGGCCACCGGGATCCAGCTGTCCACAGTGGTCAGGACTCCTTGACGGCGATGCTCTCGACCTTGTGGGCCACCGTCTCGAACGCGTCGGCTGCGGCCTCGAGCTCGTCGATGAGCTCCTTGTGCTTCATCACGGTGATGGCGTCGGCACCCTCGGCGTTGAAGAGCTTGGCCAGCATGCGGCGGTAGGCCTTGTCAGCGGAGTTCTCGAGCCGGTTGATCTCGATCCAGTAGGTGCTGAGGTCCTTCATGGAGCGCAGCCGTGGCATCGCGTCGACCGTGAGCTCGGCCATGCGCGAGAGGATCTCGACCTGCTTGGTGACGCCCTTGGGGAGGTCGTCGATGCGATAGAGGGCGACGAGGTCGGCCGCGGCCTCCATGTGGTCGACGCAGTCGTCGAGCGCGCTCGCGAGGCCGTGGATGTCCTCACGGTCGAACGGCGTGATGAAGGAGCTGTTGACCTTGCGGATGAGCTCGTGGGTCGCCTCGTCGGCCGAGGTCTCCACCTCGCTCATGCGGGCGGCGATGGTCTCGCGCTCTGCCTGCGTCTCCGCGCCGAGGATGGCGGTCAGCTCCGCCGCGCCCTCGATGAGGTGCTTGGCGGACTGGGAGAAGAGTTCATAGAACCCGTTGTCCTTGGGGGTGAGGCTAAAGCCCACGAGAGTCGATCCGTTCGGCTCGAGGTGCAGGTGTCGCTGCCAAGGCTAAGGCCTGTTGGCCATACCGGTGTCATCGGCGGTTCACCACATGTTTGACCAGCGGTGTGCGGGGGTATGGCGTGGTGCCGGACCGGGAGCGCCTCACGGCGCGAGGCCGCTCGTAGCGGCTCAAATTGGGACCCGGGGCTGCCGCGGTCCGGCACCACCCGACAAGCCTAACGCCGCTGCGGCCTCGATGTGTTCCCCAGCTCGACGCAGGTATGCCGCAGGGCTCAGTCGAGCTCACCGGCTCGCCACAGCTTGGCGCTAGCGACGAGGTCGTCGCCCGTGCGTTGCATCGCAGCGGCACTGGTGGTGAGGGCGCCGGCCAGGGCGGGGTTCGTGTCGTCGCGGTCGTGGGCGAGCTCGGCGCGACCTGCGGCGATGACCGACGCGAACGCAGCGGCCCGCTCCAGCGCGACGGCGAGGTCGCCGGCGAAGACGCCGGTGAGGATCTCGTCGGCCAGGGCCTTGACCTCGTCCGGACCCGGCGGCTCCGCCATCCCGGCCACCGCGTGGGCGACGTCCGTGAAACGCACTCCCGCGGCATACTCACGGCTCGCCTCGACGGGTTGGCGACGAACCCACTCGCGCAGGGCATAGAGGCGCCAGAGGGTGCCCGGGAGGCTGCGGGCCGGTCGAGCGGCCCACAGGTCGGCGACGGTCGAGAGGCCGAGGTCGTCGACGAGCGCGACGAGGCGAGCCGTGACCTCGGGGTCGTGGACGGCGCGGCCCGTGCCGACGAGCACGGCGGCGGTCTGGTGCGCGGCCTCGGTGATCTCGGCCGGGCCGGGCTGGCTGGCGCCGCGAGCCTCGAGGGCGTCGGGGCCGAACTGGATGGGGCGCCTGGGGATGTCGCGGCCGCTGTCTGTCACCTCTCCATCCTGCACCCGTACGTTGGTCGCATGACTGACGTCGCCGCCGACCGGACCTACGAGACGCTGCTCTGGGAGATGTCGGACGACGGCGTCCTCACCCTGACCCTGCACCGTCCCGAGGCCCTCAACGCCTTCACCGTGACGATGGCCGCTGAGCTCGAGCACGCCTTCCGGCGGGTCAACGGCGACGACTCGGTGGCGGCCGTGGTCGTGACCGGGTCAGGTCGGGCGTTCTGCGCCGGGATGGACCTGTCGCGAGAGGGCAACGTCTTCGGGCTCGACGAGTCGCTCTCGCCGACCCTGGCGGACCTGAGGGAGCGGCTCGACTCGACGGAGATCGCCGACGGCGTGCGTGACACCGGTGGTCGCGTGGCTCTGGCGATCTATGACTGCACCAAGCCGGTCATCGCCGCCATCAACGGACCGGCCGTCGGCATCGGCGCGACGATGACGCTGCCGATGGACGTGCGCCTGGCGTCGACGTCGGCACGCATCGGCTTCGTCTTCGGTCGGCTCGGCATCGTGCCCGAGGCCTGCTCGTCGTGGTTCCTGCCGCGGCTGGTGGGAGTCTCGCGGGCGCTCGAATGGACGTATGCCGCCGAGATCCTCTCCCCCGCCGAGGCCCTGGACGGTGGCCTGGTTCGCTCGGTGGTGGAGCCAGAAGCGTTGTTGGACACGGCATACGAGCTGGCGCGTCGTTTCGTCGCCGGTCGCTCGCGGGTCGCCACAGCGCTGACCCGGCAGATGATGTGGCGCAACTCGGCGCAACCTCATCCCCTCGATGCTCACCGCGTCGATTCGTTGGCGATGTGGGTGACGAGCATCGGCGACGGGAAGGAAGGGGTGGCCGCGTTCAAGGAGAAGAGGGCGCCGGAGTTCACGTCTCGCGCTGCTGATCTGCCGGAGTGGGTCCCGTGGGACTGAACCGGTTCGTCGAGGCGCAGGACGCCAACGGCGCGTATGCCGCGGCGCTCGGTGAGCTGCGTCGTGGGCGCAAGACGAGCCACTGGATGTGGTTCGTCTTCCCGCAGGTCGCCGGTCTCGGTCGGAGCGCCATGGCGCAGCGGTATGCCGTGTCCGACCTCGCAGAGGCGCGCGCCTATCTCGCCGATCCCGTTCTTGGACAGCGGTTGCGGGAGTGCTGCGAGGTGCTGCTCGAGCTGCCCGGGTCGGATGCTGAGTCTGTCTTCGGGAGCATCGACGCGGTGAAGCTGCGGTCGTCGATGACCCTCTTCGGGCGGGCGGCCGAGGTCGAGCTCGACCGCGGCCTCTTCGCCGGCGTGCTCGACAAGTACTTCGAGGGGCGAGAGGATCCCGCCACGCTCGAGCTCCTGGGCTGACCGAGCGGGCACCTCTGCCCGACGCGCGAGCACCGTGCGCAGCAATCGAGCGTCAGCTCGCTCCGGGCAAGCGGGGGGCCAGGGTCTCCTGACTCTGGTTGCTGCGCACCGTGTCCAGAGCCGCCCGGTATCGTCTGCGGTCGTGCAGGCCACGTGCCCGCGCGGGCCTCTAGCTCAATGGTTAGAGGCTGCGGACTTTTAATCCGTAGGTTGTGGGTTCGAGTCCCACGGGGCCCACAGAATGTCGTGGCACAGCCGGCGCATGCCCCTGGGGTGCGGCAATAGCATCGAGGCATGTCCGTTGACGACGCACACACCCGCCCCGATGGAACCAGTGACGCCACGGTTGAGGCCGTTGGCCGGGTGTCGGAGGCGCTCGAGACCCTCGAGGATGCTCGCGGTGACCTCTTCAGCTTCCACCAGAAGGTCGGCCGAGCGGACCTCATGCTGGGCGACGCGTGCCAGCAGCTGCGAGAAGCCGGGCACGAGGACCTGGCCGACCGGGTCGAGAACGAGCTCGTGGGTCGCAACATCCTGCAGGGGCGGTGGACCTTCCAGATCGTGGAGGAGTTCGAGGACGGCTACTACGCGGCCTTCCTTGAGCACGAGAAGCGCGTGCGGGACGAGCTCATGGACGGCAAGCGGCACGTGTTCGAGGCCGAGATGAAGCAGGATCGGCGTACGCACGGACGCCCCGGGCACAAGGCGACCCCGGACTGACCTCAGAGCGGGAGTGGCACGCCCTTGGAGCGCAGGAAGTCCGCGCCCACCGCGAGCACGATGCCGAGGCAGGGTGCGGCGACGAAACCGACGATGCCCGGCAGCCGCTTCTGCAACGGCGGGTCGGGACGGCGACGGAACCCGATGAGCTCCATCACCGCATACGCGATGAAGCCCAGCGCCAACGGACCGTTGACGAAGCACCAGAACCAGAACCACCGCGTCCCCACTCGAGGAGCAGCGCCGAACAGCAGGCCGGCCAGAATGACGAGGGCGCCGAAGCTGGCGAGGTTCTGCAGCGGGGCGGTGTCGCCGTAGTCGAAGGGTCGCATCGAGACGCCCGCCGCGCGCAGGGCATCGACCAGCTCCTCGGACTGCTCGTTCGCGTCGGCGGCCATGCCTCCGAAGGCGCCGAGGTCGTTGTCAGAGGCGGCCACCTGCCAACCGGACGAGTTCCACGAGCGCCAAACGAGGATCCCGCCCGCGGGCTCCCCGCCGGGGTCTGTCGACGTGACCACCCCGTCGTCGGAGACCTCCGTTACCTGGAGGGGTGACTGCTGGGCCTCCATGAGGTCGAACTCGCCCTTGGTCAGGGAGTCCGCGACATACCACTCGCGGACAGATCCGGACGCGATGTCGGAGCGCAGCTCCCCGAAGCTCGACCCTCGCAGCCCCTCACCCCAGAGCGAGGCGAGGAGCAGGAGGGACACGACCACCACGGCGCCACCGAACGCGACGAGAAACCGTGCGTGCCACCCCTGCTCGGCGCGTGTCTGCTCCCGCGTCGCAACCTGCCCGACGTCGTCCCCCACCCCCACCGTCATGACTGCAATATGGCACGACAAACCCCCGCTGACCAGACGTCAACGGGGGCCTGTGAGTCGGTGCGGTGCGGCGTCAGTCGAAGAGCTCGGACATGAACGACTTCTTGCGCCGTGGCTGGCCGTAGCCGTAGTGGCCCTTGCCCGGGGAGGACGAGTAGCGCGGCGCCTGCCCATAGGCCTGTGCGGCAGGCTGGCCGTAGGGCTGTTGTCCCTGCCCGTATGCCGGCTGCTGCGGTGCCGCTGCCGGGGGCGCCTGGGGCGGTGCCTGCTGGTGCCAGGCGTTCTCGGCGTTGACGAGGGCCTCGAGCTCACCGCGGTCGAGGAAGAGGCCGCCGCAGCCGGTGCACTGGTCGACGTGGACCTGGTTGCGCTCGTAGCTGCGCATGTCCGACGCGCACTTGGGGCAGGTGAGGGTGCTCATGCCCGGCTCAACGACCGAGCCCTCCGGATAGTCCCGGGTTCCGACGACTTCTTCGGCTCGGGCCGAGGACCCGCTCAGCCAGCGGCGGAGAGCACGACGGGCAGGAGGAAGAGCATGCCGAGCGACCAGGTGAGGTGGGTGATGATCGGCCCGAGGATGCCGCCGGTGACCCGGCGTTGCAGACCGACGACCAAACCCACCAGCGCCGCCGCCAGGATGAGGAGGGGCACCCCCGAACCGGCGACGACCGCGGCATACAGGATCGTCGTGACGAGCACGGCGTGGCGGCGCCCGACCGCGGCGAAGAGCGCCCCGCGATAGAACAGCTCCTCGGCGACCCCGTTGATCGCGGTGATGACTGCGACGACGGCCAGCGAACCGAAGCGGGCATGGTCGAGCAGTCCGTCGACGGGACCGCGCAGCACGGGAACCCGCGCCACGACCAGCGCACCGAGCAGGAACACACCCAGGAGGATCACGCCGAGCACGAGGGACTGCACGACCGAGCGACCCGATGCCTCGCCCCCACGGGTGTGGGCCCTCCCGAGGTGCAGCGGGCCGGAGATCAGCGCCCCGACGGCCCACACCGCAGCGAGGAGCAGAGTCGCCGGATAGAACAGCGCGTCCCCCGCCGGGATGCGCAGCGCCCAGGTGTTCACGACCAACCCGACGACCAACGTCACCCCTGCCACGACCCGTCGGCGGCGGAAGGCTCTGTCCGACTCGGTGTGGTCACGGGGCACCGGCTCGACGAGGGCGGCGCGCACGAATCGCTGGAGTTCCATGACGGGATTGACCATGACAGGTGAGACGATGCCACAGATGACTTCTGACCAGCGCAAACGTGTCCTCGTCACGGGCGCCACCGGCTACATCGGTTCGCGTCTCGTGCCCGCCCTCCTCGACGCCGGCCACGAGGTGCGGGTGCTCACCCGCTCCGCGGACCGGCTGACCCAGCGCGCCTGGCACGACGACGTCGACGTCGTCGAGGGCGACGCGACCTCGCGCAGCGACCTCGACACGGCCCTGGCCGGCATCGACGTCGCCTACTACCTCCTGCACTCCATGGATGGTGGCGACAGCTTCGAGGAGCGCGACCGCGAGCTGGCCCGCACCTTCGGACTCGCTGCCCAGGGCGCCGGAGTCCAGCGCATCGTCTATCTGTCCGGGCTGCACCCGGCCAGCGAGAAGCTCTCGAGCCACCTGGCCTCCCGGGTCGAGGTCGGCGACCTCCTCATGGCCTCAGGTGTCCCGACCGTCGTGCTCCAGGCCGCGATCATCGTCGGCTCGGGGTCGGCGTCGTTCGAGATGCTGCGTCACCTCACCCACAACCTTCCGGCGATGATCACGCCCAAGTGGGTCAACAACCGGATCCAGCCGATCGCGATCGCCGACGTGCTGCACTACCTGGTCGGTGCCGCGGAGCTCGAGGGCGAGCCCAACCGCACCTTCGACATCGGCGGGCCCGACGTCCTCACCTATCGCGACATGATCCACCGGTTCGCCAAGGCAGCCGGGCTGCGTGACCGGGCCATCGTCACGGTCCCGGTCCTCACGCCGTGGCTCGCGAGCCACTGGGTCGGGCTCGTCACACCGGTCCCGTCGGGCATCGCCAAACCGTTGGTGGGCAGCCTCGTCCACGAGGTCGTATGCCGTGAGAACGACGTCGACGACGCCATCGGTGCGCCCGAGGGCGGGGCCAAGACCTTCGAGCAGGCCGTCACGGCGGCCCTCGCCGGCAACGACGACGCAGACCGCCCGGAGCCGGGCACCGTCGAGCCGGGCCGGCTCACTGCTGCCGACCCCGACTGGGCCGGCTGACCGACCCGGCTGACGAGCCGCCTGACCAGCCGGCCGCCAGCCAGACCGCTCAGGCCTTGCGCATCGTCACCTGGGCGACGTCGAGGTATCCCGAGGCGAACCCGGCCTCGCAGTAGGCCAGATAGAACTCCCACATCCGCTTGAAGGTCTCGTCGAACGCGCCACCCTCGATGTCCGGCCAGGCCTGCAGGAACTCACCACGCCAGCGCCGCAGCGTCTCCGCATAGTGCTCGCCGAAGGCGTGGACGCCCGCGACCTGCAGTCCGGTATGCCGTCCGGTCACCTCCCGGATCGCGTCCAGTGAGGGAATGAGGCCACCGGGGAAGATGTACTTCTGGATCCAGCCGTAGGAGTGGCGGGTCGCGAGGAAGCGGTCGTGGTCCATGAGGATCGCCTGGACGACGGCCGAGCCGTCGGGAGCGAGCAGATCGTCGATCGCCGAGAAGTAGGTCGGCCAGAACTCCTCCCCCACGGCCTCGATCATCTCGACGGACACCACGGCGTCGAAGGCCCCGTCGACGTCGCGTGAGACCTCGCGGTAGTCCTGCAGCCGGACCTCGACCGAGGCGCTGAGCCCGGCGGCCGCGATCCGCTCGCGGGCCAGCGCCTGCTGCTCGTGGGAGAGCGTGATGGAGAGGACGTCGGCGCCTCGGGCCGCCGCGCGCAGCGCCAGCTCGCCCCAGCCCGTCCCGATCTCGAGCACCCGTGAGCCGGGGCCCACGCCCGCCGAGTCGAGGATCGTGTCGATCTTGCGGTGCTGTGCCTCGACGAGGGACTGCTCAGCGAAGGGGCTCGCGTCGTCGAACAGCGCGGACGAGTAGGACATCGTCGGGTCGAGGAACGCGGCGAAGAGGTCGTTGGAGAGGTCGTAGTGGGCCTCGATGTTGGCCCGGCTCCCCGTGAGGGTGTTGCGGGTGCCGACGGGCATGGCCCGGTCGACGATGCGCCGCATTCGCAGCAGCGGCGTCGGCAGGAGGCGACCCATGCGCGCGGCGAAGGGCAGTAGTACCTGCGCGAGGTCGGTGCCCTCGGCCACCCGCCAGTCACCGGCCATGTAGGCCTCGCCCAGCCCGATCTTGGGGTGCTGCTCGAGACGCCTCCAGAGCGCGGTCGGGCGGACCAGGTCCAGGGTCGGCGCGTCCTCGCCGCCACCGCCGACGATGACCCCGTCGGGGTAGCGCATGCGCACCGGTAGACCGGCGACGATCTGGTGCACGAGGGTTCGCGCCACCGCTCCACGGGTGAACAGGGTTCTGGCAGTGGGGATCTCGAAGGAGCTCAGCACATCGGTTGTCATCGGACACTCTCCTTGGAGGACGCGGGTCGGGGTTGCACGGGAAGTCGACGGGCCCACAGGCGGATGCCGTGCATCCTGATGAGGGTCGTGACCTGCTGGGGCATGAAGGGGTGGCGAGCGACCGTGGTCAGCACCGACCGAGGGGTCGCCGGGACGGGCACGCCGTCGACGACCGCGGTGAACACCAGCCCACCGTCACGGTGCAGCCGGATGCCCACCGACACGCGGTCGGGGTCGAGGTGGAAGCGCAGCGCATACTCGCCACTCGTGTCGTTGAAGGGTGAGACGTAGAAGTCCTTGTCCACGGACGCCGCGCCCGCGGGATCGGGCCGGACGGCATACGCGTGCCGCCCGCCGTAGGTGTTGTGCACCTCGACGACGACCCCGCGCAGCTCACCGGTGTCGGTGAGGCACCAGTACGCCGTCATCGGGTCGAAGACGTGCCCGAGGACGCGCGCGTGGGTGAGCGCGACGACGCGCGTCACTCCGTGGGTGGGTATGCCGTCGCGCTCGAGACAGCGCAGCACGTTCGCCTTGAGCTCGGGGAGCGTCGACGCGCCGGCGAGGTGGTCCTCCGGGCGGAACGACGCGACCGGGCCCAGCCATCGCGGAAGGTCGAGAGGCGCGTCGAGGTCGAGGAGCCACTGGTAGTGCCGGTTGGCGAAGGTGCGGCGCATCGGCACGTGCCTGGTGTGGTGCACGCGACCGACGACGAGCGCCGGGAGGGTGGGCAGGTCGACGACCGCCACCCCGACGTCCGGGGAGAGGGCGGTCATGTCCACTCCACCCCGAGCGCTCGGGCGGCCTCGACGCCGGAGCGGCAGCCGTCCTCATGGAAGCCCCAGCCCCAGTGGGCCCCGGCGAAGGCCGTCATCGAGGTCGTGATGTCGTCGCGCCGACGCTGGGCGTTCACCGCAGCGAGGTCGTGGATCGGGTGCGCATAGTCCATGACCGCGACGACGGTCTCGGGGTCGATGAGCGCCCTGGCGTTGAGCGTCACATAGATCGGGTCGCTCGTCGGCAGACCCATGAGCCGGTTCATCTCATAGGTCACGACCGGACCTGTGGCGCCCGAGTCCTGGCCCTGACGGGCGACCCGGTAGTTCCACGACGCGCGGGCCCAGCCCGCCGACGGCATGAGCGACCCGTCGCGGTGCAGGACGGTCTCGTTGCGGGAGTAGCGGAACGCGCCGAGGACCTCCTTCTCGGTCGGCGTCGCGTCGACGAGGAGGGCGAGCGCGTCATCGGCATGCGTTGCCACGACGACGTGGTCGAAGCGTTCGGGGCCGGCGTGGGTCGTAACCGTGACACCGTCGTCGTCGCGCTCGATCGCTAGCACGCCCTGGCCGCGGCGGACGTCGGGGAGCCGCTCGGCCACGGCCTCGACATAGGTGGCTGAACCGCCCACAACGGTGCGCCACTGCGGGGACCCGGTGACGCTGAGCATCCCGTGGTGGTCGAGGAACGAGAAGAGGTACCTGGCGGGGTAGTCCATGGCATCGCCCCGCCCACTGGACCACACGCACGAGACGAGCGGCACGGCATACAGCTCGATGAAGCTGGCCGGGAAGCTGCGGGCCGCGATGAACTCGCCGTAGGTGGTCTGGTCCTCCCCGTCGGTGGACTCGAGGAAGGCCACGGCCTCGGCGTGGAAGCGTCGCACCGACCCGAGCATCCTCAGGAAGTCGAGCGACAGCAGTTGGCGGGGACGGGCGAGGAACCCGGTGACCCCGCGGCCCCCGGCGTACTGGAACCCGGTCGCCGGGTCGCTGATCGACATCGACATCTCGGTGTCCCGCACGGCGATCGCCAGCTCGTCGAAGAGTCGCTGCAGGTGGGGGTAGGTCCGGTCGTTGTGCACGATGAAGCCCGAGTCGACGCGGATGTGTCCGCCGTTCGAGGCGATCGTGTGGGTGTGTGCGTGCCCGCCGAGCCGCGAGTCGGACTCGAAGAGGGTGACATGGTGCTCACGGGAGAGCACGTGGGCGGCGGTCAGCCCGGATACTCCCGAGCCGACGACCGCTGTACGTGGGGCAACGCCAGTCGGGGTCATGCCGTCCATTCGTTGTGTGAAGTGCTTTCGGATGGGTCGATCTCTGTGCCCCCTCCTTCCCATCCGCGACAGGGAGGTCTCCGAATCAAGAGCGTGACATCTTCTCCCGGAATCGCTGCCGACATCGCCGAAGCACTTGCCCCGGTGCTGCGCGGCACGCTTCCTGTGAGAGTGCACGCCTGGGACGGGTCACGTGGAGGACCGGAGGAGGGGCCGGTCCTCGTCCTGCGCTCGCCCCAGGCGTTGCGGCGGCTCCTGTGGAGCCCGGGTGAGCTCGGAGCGGCGCAGGCCTACGTCACCGGTGAGCTCGATGTCGACGGCGACGTCGGCGAGGCCCTCGACATCGCCCGCGCGGCCCTCGCGGAGCGTGGCGTGAGCAGCCTCGCGGTCGGCCCGCTGGCTCGCACCGCTCCCCGCCTGCTCGCCCTGGCGCGTGAGCTCGGCGTGCTGGGCGGACCGCTCGACCCTCCCGCGAGCCAGGCCCGGTTGCGTGGCCGGCGCCACTCGCTGAAGCGTGACCGCTCCGCGATCAGCCACCACTACGACCTCTCCAACGCGTTCTACGAGCTCCTCCTCGACCCGCACATGGCCTACTCCTCCGGGTGGTGGAGCGGCGACCCCAGCCAGACCCAGCAGTCGCTCGAGTCCGCCCAGGCCGCCAAGCTCGACCTCGTCTGCCGCAAGATCGGGCTCCACGAGGGTGCACGCTTCCTCGACGTGGGCTGTGGCTGGGGATCCTTGTCCCTGTATGCCGCGGAGCACTTCGGTGCGACCGTCACCGGTGTGACCATCGCCAAGGAGCAGAAGGCCTTCATCGACGGGCGCATCCGCGAGCGCGGGCTCCAGGACCGGGTCGAGATCCGGCTCCAGGACTACCGCGAGGTGCGCGACGGCCCCTATGACGCCGTCGCCTCGATCGAGATGGGTGAGCACGTCGGCCAGGGCAACTACCCGGCCTACGTCTCCGTGCTGCACGAGGCGGTCAAGCCCGGCGGCTACGTCCTCATCCAGCAGATGTCCCGCCGCGGTCGTCATCCCGGTGGAGGTCCGTTCATCGAGTCGTTCATCGCACCGGACATGCACATGCGTCCCGTCGGTGAGACCGTCGAGCTCATCGAGTCCGGTGGCCTGGAGGTGCGTGACGTGCACGCCATGCGGGAGCACTACGTGTGGACCGTGGACGCATGGCTCGAGACGTTCGAGAAGAACTGGTCGGCCGTGGTCGACCTCGTCGGCGAGGAGGTGGCGCGGGTGTGGCGCCTCTACCTCGTCGGTGGCGGACAGGCCTTCCGCGACGGTCGCATGGGTGTGGACCAGATCCTCGCCCGGCGACCCGGCGGCGCTCCGGTCGCGCATGACACGGTTCGGTGATGGGCCGCTTCCTGCTCGTCACCCTCAGCGCTCTCGTCGCCGCCGCCGTGGTCATGGGCGTCACCGCCCTCGTCGCCCGACGACTCGGCAAGGTCAGCGTCGTCGACATCGCCTGGGGGCTGCTCTTCGTCGTCATCGCGTGGGTCTGCGTCCTCTGGGCTGCCGGTCCCCGCTCCCTGCTGCTCGCCGTCCTCGTCACCGGCTGGGGCGGACGACTGGCTTGGCACATCCGGCGCCGTGCCCTGGGCGCGGGCGAGGACCCCCGCTACGAGAAGCTGTTGTCGCAGGCCCCGCCCGAGAAGCGGTTCGCGTACGCGGTCCGCAAGGTCTTCCTCGTCCAGGGCCTCGCGGCATACGTCATCTCCCTGCCACTCCAGGTCGCAGCGGCGAGTGACTCACGGCCTCTGGGCTGGGTCGCGGCCATCGGGTTCGTCGTCTTCCTCGTCGGGATCGGCTTCGAGACGATCGGTGACGCGCAGCTGGCCGGGTTCAAGGCCGACCCGGCCAACAAGGGCACGATCATGGACCGCGGGCTGTGGGGGTGGACCCGGCACCCGAACTACTTCGGCGACGCCGCCGTCTGGTGGGGGCTGTGGCTCATCGCGGCGGAGGTGTGGCCCGCCGTGCTGACCGTCTTCTCGCCGATCGTCATGACGTACTTCCTGGCCTACGCGACCGGAGCTCGACTGCTCGAGTCCGAGATGGCCAAGCGCTCCGGCTATCCCGAGTACATGGAGCGCACCTCGATGTTCTTCCCGCTCCCGCCCCGCGGGCCGAGGCAGGCCCGGACGTAGCGGCGGAGCCAGGGGCCGCGACTCAGACGGGCCTCCAGCACTACTGGGCGGGCAGTGTGCACTGCCTCGCTGGGGCGCAGCAGTGCACACCGCCGTGGGGGCTCATCAGGGGCAGGTTCTGGTCACTCTCTCCGCCACCTTTCAGAGCAACCCGTCGCTACCTTCGGGGAGTGAGGACCTTTCCTCACCACACCGAAGGAGAGTGAACCCATGGACACCATCTGGTGGGTGGTCATCGCCATCGTCGTGCTCGCCGTGCTCGCCCTGCTGCTCATGCAGATGCGCAAGCGCAGCGAGGACTCCCGTCGTCATCAGGCTTCCGAGGTGCGCGAGGAGGCCCAAGAGCACTCGCAGGTCCTGCGTGAGCGTGAGGCACACGCCAGCCAGGCGGACGCCGCAGCGCGCCAGGCCCGGGCCGACGCCGAGCTGAAGCTGGTCGAGGCGGAGAAGCTCGAGTCCGAGCGGGCCCAACGGGGCACAGCCGCTGCTGAGGCCCGTTCCGAGGTCGAGGAGAAGGTCCGCCGAGCCGACGAGCTCGACCCCGACGTCAACACCAACGCCGACGACTACCGCCCCGGCGATCGGGTCAACACCAGCGCTGACGACTACCGCGGCAGCGATCGCGTCGACACCCAGCCCGACGACACGAGCCTTCGCGACTCCGACCGCCTCGGCCGCTCGGACCACGTGGGCGACGACACCCGACGTCTCGGCGACGGAGACGACGACCTCAGGGACCGAACCCGCCGCGACGTCTGACGCAGGCCCGCTCCGCCCGGTCCATCGAGGTCACTGGACCGGGCAACCGGCGCTCACTTCGCGACTGAGCTCACGGCGTGGATGATGATGCCGGCGAGGGCGCCGACGATGGTGCCGTTGATCCGGATGAACTGCAGGTCGCGCCCGACATGCAGCTCGATCCGCTCTGCGGCCTCACGCCCGTCCCACTGCTCGACAGTCACGGAGATGACCTCGGCGATCTCGGACCCATAGGTGTTGACGAAGAACGACACGGCCTCACCGAGGTGCCCCTCCAACCGTGAGCGCCAGGGCTCGTCCTCGACGAGGTGACGTCCGAGGTGCTCGAGGAGCTCGTCGCCCCGGACATGGAAGTAGGACGTCGGGTCGTCCATCGCCGTCTCGAGCGCGGCTGCGAACGAGCGCCACAGCCCCACCGCCGTGTCCGGCACCTGCGGGTGGGAGAGCAGGCGCTCCTTGAGCGACTCCGCGCGCGCCATCACCTCGGGGTCCGACTGCAGATCCCTGGCCAGACGGGCGAGGAGGTCGTCGAGCGCCACCCGTGCGGGGTGTTCGGGCGTGCCCCGGATGTCGTCCAGCCAGCCGACCACCTGCTGGTAGCTCCAGCCGATGACCTTGTCGTCGACCCACGGCGGTGACCACCACGGGGCGCGCTCCCCGATGACCGAGGCGAACGTCCCGGGGTTGTCGGCGAGCCAGTCGCGCAGCTGCTCCAGCCCGAGGTCGACGAGGCCGTGGTGGGTCCTCTCCGAGACGACGCCCTCGAGCAGTGACCCGGCGATGGGGCTGATCGGCTCAGTGGCCAGCCGGGGCAGCAGGAAGTCCTCGATGACCTCGCGCACGTCGTCGTCGGACAGCCGCCCCAGCCCGGCCCGGGTCACGCGCACCACCTCGGTCATGACTCGCTGCCGGTGCGCCGGCGCTCCCAGCCAGACCCCCAGTCGCTCCCCCACGCGAGCCGCCGCCAGCCGCTCACGGGCGATCTCGTCCGTGAGGAAGTTCTCGGCGACGAAGTCCTGCAGGTTGCGACCGATCTCGTTCTTGCGCTTGGGGATGATCGCCGTGTGCGGCACCGGCAGCCCGAGGGGGTGGCGGAAGAGCGCCGTGACCGCGAACCAGTCCGCGAGCGCACCGATCATGGCGGCCTCCGCCCCGGCGTTGACATAGCCCAGCCAACCGGTGTCGTGACGCAACGTCACGGCATACACGACGGCAGCGAGGACGAGCAGGGCGAGGGCAAGGGCGCGCATCCGGCGCAGGCCGACGCGGCGCTGCGCATCGGCAGGGGAGGGGGCAAGGAGGCTCACGCCGCCGATCCTGCTACACCCCGCCTCCTAGAGTGGTGGCGTGCGCTTCCTCAACGACCTCCTGCCGCAGTTCGACCTCACCTACGACGACGTCTTCATGGTGCCGAACAGCTCGGAGGTCACCAGCCGACTCGACGTCGACCTCAGCTCCGACGACGGCACAGGCACGACCATCCCGCTCGTCGTCGCCAACATGACCGCGATCGCAGGACGTCGCATGGCCGAGACGACCGCCCGCCGCGGAGCGCTGACGATCATCCCGCAGGACATCCCCCGTGACGTCGTGAGCGAGGTCATCGGCTGGACCAAGCAGCGCCACCTCGTCTTCGACACCGCCATCACGCTCGACCCGCACACGACCGTCGGTGAGGCGCAGGTCCTCATCGGCAAGCGCGCCCACGGCGCCGCGGTCGTCACCGAGGACGAGCGGCCGATCGGCGTCGTCACCGAGAAGGACCTCGGCGGGGTCGACCGCTTCGTCCAGGTCCGCGACGTCATGTCGCGCGAGCTCGTGACCATCCGGGACGACGTCGATGTCGTCGCGGCGTTCGACACGCTCAACGAGAGCCGCCGCCGTCTTGCCCCCGTCGTCGCGGCGGACGGCACCCTCGTCGGCGTCCTCACCCGCCAGGGGGCGCTGCGTGCCAACCTCTACTCCCCCGCCGTCGACGCCAACGGCGCCCTGCGCATCGGCGCCGCGGTCGGCATCAATGGTGACGTCGCCGCCAAGGCCGCCCAGCTCCTCGAGGCCGGTGCGGACGTCCTCGTCATCGACACCGCCCACGGCCACCAGCAGAAGATGATCGAGGCGCTCAAGGCCGTGCGCGACCTGGACCCGCAGGTCCCGATCGTGGCCGGCAACGTCGTCACTGCGTCGGGGACCCGGGACCTCATCGCCGCCGGGGCCGACATCGTCAAGGTCGGGGTCGGTCCGGGCGCGATGTGTACGACCCGCATGATGACGGCCGTGGGGCGGCCGCAGTTCTCCGCGGTGCTCGAGTGCGCCTCTGCCGCGGCCGATCTCGGCAAGCACGTCTGGGCCGACGGAGGCGTTCGCCACCCGCGCGACGTCGCCCTCGCTCTCGCAGCAGGCGCGTCCAACGTCATGATCGGCTCGTGGTTCGCCGGCACGCTCGAGTCCCCCGGCGACCTCTTCAGCGACGAGAAGGGCCGCCAGTTCAAGGAGTCCTTCGGGATGGCGTCCTCCCGCGCGGTCCGCAACCGTACCGCGACCGACTCGGCCTATGAGCGGGCCCGCAAGGCCATGTTCGAGGAGGGCATCAGCTCGGCCCGGATGTTCATCGACCCGGCCCGGCCGTCCGTCGAGGACGTCATCGACGAGATCGTGGCGGGCCTGCGCAGCAGCTGCACCTATGCCGGAGCACGCACCCTCGCTGAGTTCCACGAGCGTG
This sequence comes from Knoellia sp. AC549, assembly GCF_979258975.1. NCBI lineage: Bacteria > Bacillati > Actinomycetota > Actinomycetes > Micrococcales > Intrasporangiaceae > Knoellia > Knoellia sp. AC549. Next base: position 2,300,812 of record NZ_OZ409890.1, on the reverse strand, counting down.
CGACCGTCGGCATCCAGAGCACTGCCGGCTTCGCCGAGGGCCGCCCGCTCCACCAGTCCTGGTGACCGGGAGGGGTGGCGTGACATCCCGTCGAACGATCACGTATGCCGTCACCGCAGCCCTCGCGGTTGCTCTCGCCCTCGTGGTCGGCTGGGTCACGACACCGCGGACGACCGGGCTCGAGGGCCAGTGGGAGACGGCTGCGGTCCGAGGTGAGGTGCTCGGTGGGCGAGCCCTCGTGAGCGCCGACGCCAACGTCGCCATCGACCTCGTGAGCGGCACCCGCATCACCCTGGGTTCGGTCAGCGGTGGGAGCCGAGCCGTCGGCGCCGGCCGCCTGCTCGTCCTCCACGACTCGGTGCTCGACGGCGCCGGTCTCGACGGCCGGTCACGGTGGACGTGGCAGGGCCCTCCTGCGCACCGGCTGAGCCTCGTCGCTGCCGGTCCGTCGATGACGGTGGTCCAGGCCTGCGGTGGGACACCCGGCCGCTGCCGGCTCATCGGCGTCGACAACAACGGGCGCCAGTCGTGGCAGACGCCGCAACCGACTGCGACCGGGACCTCCACCCCGGTGGTCGGGAAGGACGGCGACCTGCCCACCGTCGGCGTCCTGACCGCGGCCGACGGGACCCTGCTCCTCATCGACCCGGGATCGAGCCGCGTCGTGCTGCGACCTGCGGCCGAGGCATCGGTCGGTCGAGACGGAGCACTCACCCTGAGCACTCCCTCGGGCGGTCGGTGCGAGCGCACCACCTTCGCGACCCTCGACAAGGTGACGGTTGCCAGCGCGCCCGGGACCTGCGAGGCCACCTCACCGACACCACCGCTGGCCACCTCGACCCTTGCGACGCGAACCGCCGTGTGGTGGTGGCCGTTCGATGACGGGAGGCCGACGCTCGAGGTGGGCGGACGGCATACCGGACGGGTGGTGAGCCGGGCCCCGCTGCACACCCTGCGCATCGACGACAGCGGCCTCACCGTCCTCGACGGTGAGGTCGTGCGTCGCTACGCCTGGGTCGGCGACGAGTGAGCGACGCCGCAGACTCGGGGGCGCCTCCCTGCCCGTGATCGGTACGGTGACGCCATGACCTATGACGTCGCAGCGGTTCGCTCCCTCTTCCCCGCACTGCTCGAGGGGGCCGCCCACTTCGACGGGCCCGGTGGTTCGCAGACGCCGACCCCGGTGGCCGATGCGGTCCGCGAGACCCTGGTGTCGGCGATCTCCAACCGTGGGGACGCCACGGCGAGCGAACGACGTGCCGAGACGGTCGTGGTCGAGGCTCGTGCGGCGATGGCCGACCTGCTCGGCGCCGACCCGCGCGGAGTCGTCTTCGGACGCAGCGCCACCGCCCTCACCTACGACCTGTCGCGCGCGCTGGCCCGCACCTGGAAGCCCGGCGACGAGGTCGTCGTCACCCGCCTCGACCACGACTCCAACATCCGCCCCTGGGTGCAGGCCGCCGAGTCCGTGGGGGCCGTCGTCAAGTGGGCCGACTTCGAGCCCGGGACCGGCGAGCTGCACTCCGAGGCCGTGACGTCGTTGCTGACCGACCGGACCCGACTCGTCGCCACGAGCGCCGCGTCCAACCTCATCGGCACCAAGCCTCCCGTGTGCAAGATCGCGCGTGCGGTCCACGAGGTCGGCGCCCTGCACTGGGTCGACGGCGTGCACGCGACGGCCCACGCCTCGGTCGACCTCGACGCGCTGGGTGTGGACTTCTGGACCTGCTCGCCCTACAAGTTCCTCGGACCGCACGTGGGAGTCGTCGCGGCCTCGCCCGCGCTCCTCGAGACCCTGACCATGGACAAGCTGCTGCCGTCGAGCGACGCCGTGCCCGAGCGCTTCGAGCTCGGCACGCTGCCCTACGAGCTGCTGGCCGGCGTGACCGCTGCGGTGGACGTGCTCGCCGGGCTCGACCCGTCGGCGACCGGGTCGCGTCGGGAGCGGATCCTGGCCGGCTTCGAGGCGTTGGAGGAGCACGAGCACCGGCTCCTCGACCGCCTCGAGGCCGGACTGTCGGGTATGCCGGGTGTGCGGCTCTTATCGAACGCCCGCAAGCGGACGCCGACCCTCCTCTTCACCGTGGACGGCAGGTCCCCGCAGGAGGTGCGTCGGGCTCTCGCGGACAGCGGGGTCAATGCTCCGGCCGGGCACTTCTACGCGATCGAGGCCTCACGTCACCTCGGGCTGGGCGACGACGGCGGGGTACGCGTGGGGCTCGCGCCCTACACCGACGACAACGACATCGACCGCCTCCTCACCGCCGTCGCCGAGCTTTTCCTGACCCCTCGGTCGGAAGGCCGAACCATCCTCACGGGGCGCTGTGCACTGCCTCACCCCAGCGCAGCAGTGCTGGCACTGCCTCACCCCAGCGCAGCAGTGCTGGCACTGCCTCACCCCAGCGCAGCAGTGCACAGCGCCGAACCGAGACCTCAGGAGCCTCCGGCCCTGACGAGGAAGGCCTTGCGGGTGATGTCGCGGATCGATGCGGCGCCCACCAGCCCCATGGTCAGGTCGAGCTCGGCGATGACGTTGTCGATGACGTCACGCACGCCGTCGGCGCCATCGAGCGCGAGCCCGTAGACGTGCGGTCGCCCGAGGAGCGTGGCGTCAGCGCCGAGGGCCAGGGCAACGAACACGTCGGCCCCCGTGCGGATGCCACTGTCGAGGAGCACCACGGGCTCAGGTCCCACCCGGTCGCGGATCGCGACGAGGGCGTCGAGTGAGGCGATCGAACGGTCGACCTGACGTCCCCCGTGGTTCGACACGATGATCCCGTCGATGCCCGACTCCACGGCTCGTTGCGCATCGTCGGGATGCAGGACGCCCTTGAGCAGCACCGGGAGCCGCGTCCGCTCCCGAAGGGTCTCGATGTGGGCCCAGGACAGGGCCGGGTTCGAGTAGATGTCGAGGAAGGTCTCGACCGCCGCCCTCGGCTCCGGTGAGCGCAGGTTGTCGCGCGTGCCACCGGGATGACGTCGGGCCTGGCTGAGCAGCGTGCGTGCTCCGCCGGCCGCGGCGACCAGCTTCGCGGCTCCCTTGGTCCCGGCCAGGGGCGAGGGCTCGTCCCCGGCCGCGGCAACGCGCTCCTTGACGATCTGCATGAAACGCGGGTCAGAGGTGTACTGCGCGATGCCGACCCCCTGCGTGAAGGGCAGCGACCCCAGATCAAGGTCCTGGGTGCGCCAGCCGAGCATCGTCGTGTCCAGGGTGACGACGAGCGCACGGGCGCCGGCGGCCTCGGCTCGCCCGATGAGCGAGTCCACGAGCTGCTCGTCGACCGACCAGTAGAGCTGGTACCACCACGGCACGTCACCCATCGCCTTCGCCGTCTCCTCCATCGGCGAGCATCCCTGGGTCGAGAGGACATAGGACGTTGCAGCAGCGGCGGCGCCGCGCGCGATGGCGAGGTCGGAGTCAGGGGCGACGAGCTCGGCAGCACCTACCGGCGCGAGCATCACCGGGGCCACGAGGGGCGTGCCGAGGATCTCGGTGCGCAGGTCACGGTTCGTGGTGCCGTGGAGCATCCGCGGCACGATCTGCCACCGGTCGAACGCTGCCCGGTTCGCCTGCACGGTTGCCCCGGCGCCCGCGCCACCGGTGACGTAGGCCCGCGCCTGCGGGCTCATCACCTCATGGGCCCGCGCTGCGAGCTCGTCGGGGTCGGTGGGCACGCGGGGCGGCTGGCCGAGGGTGCCGCGGCGATAGATGGCGCTCTGACGGGCTCGTCCCGGTCCGGTCTCTGGCATGGGCCAACGCTAGCCGCGGACCCGCGCCCTGGGCCGGGTCAGGCGAGGGCTGTGGCGGCGGCGACGACCGCGTCGTAGGCGACCCCGGTCAGCGCCCCACCCATCGAGACCCGGCGCACGCCGAGCTCGCGCAACCTCGCGACCGACGGGTGGTCACCAGCGGCGAGGACGTTGACCGGGCGACCGAGGGCGACGATCGCAGCGATGCTGTCCTCGTCGTTCACCAGCGGCGCATAGAGGACGTCAGCTCCCGCGTCGCGGTAGGCCGCGAGCCGCGCGACCGGGTCCTCACCCAGGCCGTAGAGAGCGCTCTCGCAGCGTGCGGTCACGACGATGCCGTGCCGGTGGGCAGCCGCCACGACCGCCGCCACGCGGTCGACGGCCTCGTCGAACGGGACGCTCGCGGAGGTCTGCGGGTCGTAGTCCTCGATCGAGAGCCCGCTCGCACCCGCCTCCGCGAGGAGCTCGACGGTGCGCGCGACGCCACCTTCCTCGAGGGGGAAGCAGTCGGCGGAGTCGATGTTGAGCGGCACGGTGATGACGCTGGTGAGGAGGGCGACGTGGTCGACGAGCTCGCGGCGGGTCACCTCCAGGTCGGACCTGCCGAGCGTTGCCGCGTGGCCGTGGCTCGTCGTCGCGAGGGCGGGGAAGCCTGCCTCCTCGAGCCGCTTCGCCGAGCCGGCGTCGAAGGCGTTGGGCATGACGAAGAGGCCGCTCTCGTGGAGCTTTGCGAAGGACATGCCGCCATCCTGCCCACGACCTCTGACACCCGGCCGCGGCTGGGAGGCCAAGATGGGGGCATGGTTGCGCTCCTCACCCCGCTGCAGGCCCCGGTCGAACCCACCGAGGCCCTGCGACGCATCGCCTTCCTCCTCGAACGAACCCGCGCCGGCACCTACCGCGTCGAGGCCTTCCGGGGCGCCGTCAAGGCCCTCAAGGAGATCGGCGCCGACGAGCTCGACCGCCACGTCGCGGCCGGCACGCTGCAGCAGATCCACGGCATCGGGAAGTCCACGTCAGCGGTCGTCGAGGAGGCTGCGCAGGGTGAGCTGCCGGCATACCTCGCGTCGTTGCAGGACAAGACCGGCGGTCCGCTCGTCGACGGAGGAGCGGACCTGTATGCCGCGTTGCGAGGCGACTGCCACCTCCACTCCGACTGGTCGGACGGCGGGTCGCCCATCGACGAGATGGTGCTCACCGGGATCGAGCTCGGCCACGAGTGGATGGTCCTGACCGACCACTCCCCCCAGCTGCGGGTTGCCAACGGCCTCACGGCCGAGCGGCTCACCAAGCAGATCGCCATCGTCGACGCGATCAACCGCGGTGTGGGAGAAGCGTTCCGGCTCTTCAAGGGGATCGAGGTCGACATCCTCGACGACGGCGGCCTCGACCAGACCGACGACATGCTCGGCAGGCTCGACTTCGTCACGGCGTCGGTCCACAGCAAGCTCAAGATGAACCGCGCCCCCATGACGAAGCGCATGGTCAACGCCGTCCTCAACCCGCGGGTCAACGTCCTAGGGCACTGCACGGGCAGGCTCGTCGAGGGCTCGCGAGGCAAGCGGCCACAGTCGGACTTCGACGCCCGCGCCGTCTTCGAGGCCTGCCTCGAGGGCAACACCGCGGTCGAGATCAACTCGCGTCCCGAGCGCAAGGACCCACCGGACGAGCTGATCGAGCTGGCCCTCGAGATCGGCTGCCTCTTCTCGATCGACTCCGACGCCCACGCGCCCGGGCAGCTGGACATGAAGGCCTACGGGTGCGAGCGCGCCGAGCGGCTCGGGGTCCCCTGGGACCGCATCATCACGACGTGGGACGCCGAGAAGCTGCACGCGTGGGCCAACCCCGCCTGACACACCTGCTCCCCAGCCGGACATAGACGGGACATGGACACCCCAGCAACGGCGAGAGAGCAGCGGTTCCGCGTGCTCTACGCCGACCACTACGACGACGTGCTGCGGTTCGTGGCCCGACGAAGCAGTCCTGCCAGCGCCGAAGACGTTGTGGCAGAGGCGTTCCTCGTGGCCTGGCGACGACTCGACGATGTCCCGGCTCGTGTCGGGGAGTCACTGCCGTGGCTGTATGCCGTGGCGCGCAACTGCCTGCTCAACTCGACTCGAGCGGCCGGTCGCCAGGAGGCCCTTGCCGTCCGCATCGCCGACACCCGACAGCTCGGCACGCACCACGCCCACCTCGACACCGACCACATCGCGCGGCGGATGGACCTCGCCGCCGCGTGGCAGCAGCTGACCGCCGCCGAGCAGGAGGTGCTCGCGCTCGCCATCTGGGAGGACCTGCCCTCACCGGCAGCGGCGCGAGTCCTCGACACGACCGCCGCGGCATACCGGCTGCGGCTCTCTCGGGCGCGACGCGCCCTGCGTCGCCACCTCGACCCCACTGACACCTCGGTCCGGGCCATGCCCCGGCCGGCCCTCATCCAGGAGAACCGATGAACACTCACGTCCTCGACCCCCACACCGATGCCGAACTGCGTTCTCTCGACGCCGCATCCGGCGTCACAGGTGATCCGGCACTCCGGGCAACGACCCTGGACTCGATCCTCGACTCGCCTGCTGCGCCGGGCCCGTCAGTCACACACCTTGCGCCGCCCGCCTCACCCCGACGCCGGACCCGCCGCTGGGCCGCGCTGGGCGCTGCTGCCGCAGCCGTCACCGGAGCCGCGGTCGTGCTGCCGACACTCACGGCGGCACCGTCCTACGCGTCCTGGACGGCCCGACCCGGCACCGTGAGCGCCTCCGACTCGGCGCTCGTGCGCGAGGCCTGCCTCGACCAGCAGGGGCCCTCGATCGGCGACGGCGCCATGGCCACGAAGGACCTGGGAGTCCAGCTCGTCGAGCGCCGCGGCGACTTCGTCACGATGCTCCTATCGAAGCGAACACCAGACCGCCTCGTCGGGTCTGTCCACTGCCTCGCCGAGCTGCCCTCGGGCTCGCGCGACGTCGGCGACGTCCAGACCGGGGCGACCGGTGGGGGCGGACTCCCTGCGCCGACCGGGCGCCAGTTCACCCAGGGCGGCATCTCGCAGTTCGGCGGTGACGACGGAGCCTCCATCACCGAGGGTGAGGTCGGACCCGACGTCGTCGGGCTCACGCTGCACGCCGACGGCCATGACGTGGTCGCCACGATCACGGACGGCACGTATGCCGCGTGGTGGCCGGGCAGTGCCTTCGCGGACTCGTCGGGTGGTTCCGGAGCAGGCGGTCCGGTGCCGGCGATCAGCTACGACGTCACCTACGCCGATGGCACCGTGGCCCGCGACGTCGACCCCACGGTTCCTGGCGGCCGCACACCTTGACACCGACGGCCGGATTATGTCTCAATGAGTTAAGCCATTGAGACATAGGGGACGACATGACAGATTCCTTGACGGCAGAGTCCTTTGTCGTGGTGTGGGGCATGACGATGCACGTCACGGTGGCCGCCCTCGTGGTGGTGGCCATGCGCCAAAGCTCGCCGGTGTGGGGTCCACGAGCAGCTAAGGCATCGTGGATCGCCTTCATCGTCACGCTTCCCATGAACGCGTCCAGCCACCTCCCCGTCCCCTACCAGGGGCCCATGGCCCTGGTAGTGGGGTCGGCCGTTGTGGTCGCCGCCACCGGGCTCGGCTCCAGCATGAGCAGGACGCCGCGCCCCGGGACGGTGCGGCAGGCGACCCTGGCACCCCGGCGGCTCTTCGTGGCGCGTGTCCCCCGTCAGCGACTCGCCGCCATCGTCGCCTCGTCCGTCACCCTCGCCGCTGTCGCCTTCGGCGCACTCACGGCCACCGGCACGACGCTGGTGCGCACCCACCGGGGCACCTCCGTCGTGGCGCGGGACTACCCCGGATGGCCGGGAGGCGGCCCCTTCCTCGTCGCAGCCGCGTTCCTCCTCATCCTCACCTGGTGGGCGCTCCGGCAGATCGAGGACCGCCCACGAGTCGAGGAGCCGACCGACACCGTCCTGCGGGTCCGCGACGCATCCCGAGTCCTCCGAGCGACGACCTTCGCCATGGCGACCAGCGGCGCCCTCCTGCTCTTCTCCATGGGCTCGGCGATGAACGAGGCGACCCAACGGCTCCGTGGCGCCACCGAGTTCGCACCACGATCCCCGTGGGACCCCTATCAGTGGCTGGCCTTCGGGCTCTACGCCCCTGCGGTCGCGCTGCTCCTCGTGGCGCTCTTCGCCCTGGGTGGGTCCATCAGCTCGCGTGAGACGTTGGCATCCCTGGGCCGCCCCACCGAGGACACGCGGCAAGGCGGCGCGATGCGCTCAGGGGCAACACCATGAGCGAGCTCGTCATCACGGTCGACGTGTCGGCTCCCGAGCCGCCTTACGAACAGGTGCGCGCACAGCTCGCCGGCCTCATCGCGCGTGGCGCGCTGGCCGAGGGCGACCGCCTCCCCACCGTCCGGGCCCTGGCCGCCGACCTCGGCATCGCCGTCAACACCGTCGCCCGGGCCTACAAGGAGCTCGAGGCCGAGGGCCTCGTGACCACAGGCCGCCGCGCCGGCACGACCGTCGCGCCCGGCGGGCACGCCACGGACACCGCCCTCCACCGCAGTGCGGCGGCCTACGCCATCAGTGCGGCCCGGGCCGGACTGAGCGAGTCCGCCGCCGTCGACCTGGTGCGGGCAGCGCTGCGCGAGGCACGCGCGTGAGGTGAGCCGACGGCATACCGGAGCGTCGATCAGCAGCGCGGCGGAGCTCGTTTTGGATGCAGCGCGAACGTCCCTTATGCTTTCCGAGTCCACGACGGATCCGAGCGCTGCGCGCTGCGCGACGTGGGGTCCGTTGTCATGACGGGTCCCCATCGTCTAGCGGCCCAGGACTCCGCCCTTTCACGGCGGCAGCACGGGTTCGAATCCCGTTGGGGATACGCATCACAGGTCTTGCACCAGCAAGGCCCCGTAGCGCAGTTGGTTAGCGCGCCGCCCTGTCACGGCGGAGGTCGCGGGTTCGAGTCCCGTCGGGGTCGCACAGATGGAGAGAGGCCCACACCGCAAGGTGTGGGCCTCTCCGCTTGTCCGGGGGCTACGCGCCGGAGCTCAGCGGCTGATCTCGATCGCGATCTTGCCGCGCACGTGCCCGCCTTGGCTCAGCTCGAACGCCTTGGCCACGTCCTCGAGCGCGAAGACCTCCGCCACCGGCACCGTGAGCTTGCCGGCGTCGGCGAGGTCCGCGAGCGCCTGCAGGTCGGCGGCGTCGGGGCGCGCCCAGGACGCGATGCCGCCGGCCCCGGCCACTGTGCCGTCGGCGATGGAGCCGTGCCGCCCACCGTCCTTGAGCACAGCCCGGGTCGTCTCGAGCACTCCACCCACGAAGTCCACGACGACGTCGACGCCCTCGGGCGCGAGGTCACGCACGCGCTCGGCCAGCCCATCGGCATACGAGATCGGTTCGACTCCCAGACCGCGCAGGAACTCGTGGTTGCCCTCCGACGCCGTGCCGATGACCCGCGCGCCCAGTGCCTTCGCGATCTGCACGCCGAGGATGCCGACGCCGCCTGCGGCCGCGTGGACGAGGACCGTGTCGCCGTCCTTCGTGCCGAGCCGGGTGAGGAGCTGGTATGCCGTGAGGCCGGCGAGCGGGAGCCCTGCGGCTTCGTTCCAGTCCAGGGCTGCGGGCTTGCGCGCGACCATGCGCACCGACGCGCTGACCAGCTCGGCGAAGGTGCCGTGCTGGACCCAGTCCTTGCGGGCGTAGGCGATGACCTCGTCACCGACGGCGAACTCCGGGGTGTCCGGACCGATGGCCTCGACGACGCCGGAGACGTCCCAACCGGGGATGGCCGGGAAGTCGACCTGCATGAGGCCGTCGAGGTAGCCCGCGAGGACCTTCCAGTCGACCGGGTTGACCGAGGCGCTGCGGACGCGGATGAGGACCTCGCCCGGGCCGACCCGCGGCTCCGGGACGTCGCTGAGGGTGAGGGTGTCGGGGGCGCCGTACTGGCTGTAGGTGATGGCTCGCATGCCCGGGCCAACGTGCGTGGCAGTGCCTCGCATTCCACCTGGGCGGCAGCAACGCCGTCAGCTGTGAAGGACGGCTGCTCTCATCACCGGGAGCGCCTGCACATAGCGCTCCATGAAGGAGTTGAACCCGGCGACGTCCTCAGGGAGCGGGTCGACCGTGGACAGCACGGCGTCGGCGAAGACGTCGGTGTCGAGGAAGGCTGCGAGCCCGGCCGGGTGTCCCCCCTGCTGGCTGAAGGCGGCGAGGACCGCGATCCCCCAGGCCCCGCCCTCGGCGGCCACGTCTCCCACGGCGACGGGGGTGTCGAGGGCGCCGGCGAGCAACGCCTGCGCGACACCGGCGGTCTTGAAGAGCCCGCCGTGTGCGAACAGGCGCTCCAGCTCCACGCCCTCCTCCCGCTGCAGCACGTCCATGCCCAGCCGAAGGGTGGCGAGCACGGCATACAGCTGCGTGCGCACGAACGACCCGAGGTCGAGGGCGCTCCCCGGCGTGCGGAAGAACAGGGGTCGCCCCTCCTCGAGCTCGGTGATCGGCTCACCGGACAGATAGTTGAAGGCCATGAGGCCGTCACTGTCCGGGGCCGCGTCACGGGCAGAACGCAGGAGCACCTCGAAGACCGCGCCCGGCTCGACGGGCCTGTCTGCCGCGCGGGCGAACTGGGCGAACAGACCCGCCCAGGCGTTGAGCTCGCTGGCACCGTTGTTGCAGTGCACCATCGCGACCGGGTCGCCCGCCGGGGTGGTCACGAGGTCGACCTCGCGGTGCGGACGGTCGAGCGGGCCCTCGAGCACCGCCATGGCGAAGATGCTCGTCCCGGCGCTGACGTTGCCCGTGCGCGGCGCGACCGAGTTCGTCGCCACCATCCCCGTGCCGGCGTCACCCTCGGGCGGACACATCACGGCACCGGGAGCGAGCCCGCCGGTGGGATCCAGCAGACGTGCACCGTCGGGGCTGAGGGTGCCGCCCGCCCGGCCCGCCACCATCACCGGCGGCAGGAGGTCCGCGAGCTTTGCCGCGAGCGGGCTGTCGGCGGCGAGCCGGTCGAACTCGTCGAGCATCGCCGCGTCGTAGCCATGGGTGGTGGTGTCGACGGGGAACATGCCGCTGGCGTCGCCGACCCCGAGGCACCGCTCCCCGCTGAGCCGCCAGTGGACGTAGCCGGCCAGCGTGGTGAGGTGCGCGATCCGCGGCACGTGGGGCTCGTCGTCGAGCACTGCCTGGTAGAGGTGGGCGACGCTCCAGCGGTGCGGGATGTTGGCGCCGAACGCGGCGCTGAGGGCCTCGGCGGCGCGGCCGGTGTTGGTGTTGCGCCACGTCCGGAAGGGTGTGAGCAGCTCACCGTCGGCGTCGACGGGCAGGTAGCCGTGCATCATCGCCGAGATCCCCAGCCCGCCCACGGACGCCAGATCGACGGCATACGTGCGTCTCACGTCGGCGGCCAGAGCGGCGTAGCACTGTTGCAACCCCGCCCACACGGCTTCCATGGAGTAGGTCCACACACGGTCGACGAACTGGTTCTCCCACTCCGCCGTCCCCACGGCCAGAGGGCGGTGGTCCGAGCCGATGAGCACGGCCTTGATCCTCGTCGAGCCCAGCTCGATGCCCAGGGACGTGCGGCCCTCGAGGATCTCGGAGGTGACGTCTGCGGTCACGCCGGACCCGGCCGGGTCAAGAGGGTCCACCGCGTGCGCGCTCGGTACGTCTCCCCAGGCCGCAGCACGGTCGACGGGAACTGGGGCTGGTTGGGTGCGTCCGGGAGCTGCTGGGTCTCGAGGCAGATCCCGTCGCCCTGGCGCAGCAGCGTGCCACCGCGACCGAGCAGCGCGCCGTCGAGCCGGTTGCCGGTGTAGACCTGAATCGAGGGCTGGTCGGTCGTGACCTCGAGTGTCCGGCCGCTGGCGGGGTGCTCCAGCCGGGCCACCGTCCTGTCGCCCTCGCCCTGCAGGACGAAGGTGTGGTCGATCCCGCTGACGAGCGCGACCTGAGGGTGCCCGGCCCTGACCCGGTCTCGCAGCGGCACTGAGGTCGTGAGGTCCAGCGGCGTGCCGGTCACGGGCTCGACCGCGCCCTGAGGCACGGAGCGCGCGTCCACCGGGAGGTAGGCACCGGACTGGACCGTGAGGTGGTGCGCGTCGACACCCCCACCGCCGGGGCCACCGAGGTCGAAGTAGGTGTGGTTGGTGAGGCTGACGACGGTCGGGGCGTCGGTCGTGGCCTCGTAGGTGAGCACGACCGAGTCGCCCTCGAGCGCGTAGGTCGCCGTCACCGTCAGCTCGCCGGGGAACCCCTGGTCGCCGTCGGGGCTCACGAGCCGCAGGGTGATGCTGCTCGGCGTCGCGTCGATGACCGACCAGAGCCGGGCGTGGAACCCGTCCACGCCGCCGTGCAGGCAAGTCGGGCCCTCGTTCGCGCTGAGGTCGTGGCGGGTGCCGTCGAGGACGAACGAGGCGTCGGCGATCCGGTTCGCGTAGCGCCCGACCGTGGCCCCGAGATAGGGGTTGCTCTCCTGCAGGTAGCCCTCGACGTCGTCGAAGCCGAGGGTGAGCTCGACCAGCTCGCCCCGCTCGTCCGTGACGCAGAGGCTCTGCAGGGTGGCCCCGAGGTCGAGCACCACGAGCTGGAGCCCGCGGTCGTTGCTCAGGGTGTGGGCGGTGACGGCCTCGCCCGAGGGCAGAATGCCGAAGCTCGCAGGCGCGTTCGCAGGCATGGGGAATTCCTCCGCTGGTCTAGAGACGGGCTGCGAGGCGATGGTATGCCGCGTTCCACCGGAGCTCGCGGCGCACCGAGTCGGGGGTCGCGTCGGCGTCGATGACGACGAGCTCGGTGCCGATGATCTCGGCGAGGTCGCGAAACTCCTGGGTCGTCAGGGCCGACGAGAGCACGGTGTGGTGCGGGCCGCCCGAGAGCAGCCAGCACTCGGCCGAGGTCGACAGGTTCGGCCGCGGCTCCCAGACCGCACAGGCGACCGGCAGCTTGGGCAGGTCCTGGTCGGGCTCGACGACCTCGACCTCGTTGAGGGTGAGGCGAAAGCGGTCGCCCATGTCGCTGATCCCGACGATGACCGCCGGTCCGGGCGCCCCGGTGAACCGCAGCCGGACCGGGTCCTCGCGGTCCCCGATCCCCAGGGGGTGGACCTCGAGCGACGGCTTGGCGCTGGCGATGCTCGGGCAGACCTCGAGCATGTGCGCGCCGAGGATCTTCTCCTCGCCCGGGACCAGGTGGTAGGTGTAGTCCTCCATGAAGCTCGTGCCGCCGTCGACACCCTCCGCCATGACCTTGGCCGCACGAAGCACGACCGAGGTCTTCCAGTCGCCCTCGCCGCCGAAGCCGTAGCCGTCGGCCATCAGCCGCTGCACGGCCAGGCCCGGCAGCTGGCGCAGCCCACCGAGGTCCTGGAAGTTGGTGGTGAAGGCGCGGAACCCGCCGTCGGTGAGGAAGGTGCGCAGGCCGGCCTCGATGCGGGCGCCGTAGCGCAGCGACTCGTGGCGCTCGCCCCCCGGGCGCAGCTCGGTCGCCACGTCGTAGGCCTCGAGGTACTGCTCGACGAGGTCGCCGACGGCTGCGTCCGACACCTCGTCGACGACCTCGACGAGCTCGTTGACGCCGTAGGTGTTGATCGAGACGCCGAAGCGGAGCTGGGCCTCGACCTTGTCCCCCTCGGTGACCGCGACGTCACGCATGTTGTCGCCGAAGCGGGCCAGCTTGAGAGTCCTCAGCTCGTGGGCCCCCCGGGCCGCCCGCGCCCACGTCGCCACCCGGTCGACCACGACGGGGTTGCCCACGTGGCCGGCGATGATCTTGCGGGCCACGCCCAGGCGCGCACCGATGTAGCCGAACTCCCGGTCGCCGTGGGCGGCCTGGTTGAGGTTCATGAAGTCCATGTCGATGGTGGACCACGGCAGCTCGGCACCGGCCTGCGTGTGGAGGTGGAGCATCGGCTTGCGCAGGGCGTCCATGCCCGCGATCCACATCTTGGCCGGCGAGAACGTGTGCATCCAGGTGATGACGCCCACGCAGCTCGGCGCGGCGTTGGCGGCCAGGATCTGCGCGTGGATGGCTCCGGAGTCGGCGAGGATCGGCTTCCACACGACGCGGGCGGGGATCGCACCACTGGCGTCGAGCTCCTTGACGATCGCCTGCGACTGCTCGGCGACCTGGCGCAGCGTGTCCTCGCCGTAGAGGTGCTGGCTCCCGGTGAGGAACCAGAGCTCGGGCTGCGTGGACGTGTCGGTGGTCATCGGGTCTCCTCGTGATGGCGTGCGGTCGGACGGGTCATCGCTGCCCGTAGACGTTCTGGTAGCGGTCGAACAGCGCGTCGACGTGGGGCTGTTCGATGGGTCGGGGGTGGCCCAGCTGGCGCGAGATGTGGACCGTGCGGGCCACGTCCTCGCACATCACGGCGGCCTTCACGGCGCTGCGAGCGTCCTTGCCGATGGTGAACACCCCGTGGTTGCTCATGAGGACGGCGGGAGAACGACTGTCCCGCAACGTCTCGACGATGCCGCGGCCGATCGACTCGTCCCCGATGAGGGCGAACGGACCGACCGGCACCTCGCCACCGAACTCGTCGGCCATCATCGTGAGCACACAGGGAATCGGCTCGCCGCGGGCAGCCCAGGCGGTCGCATAGGTGGAGTGGGTGTGCACGACCCCTCCCACGTGCGGCATGTGACGGTAGACGTAGGCCTGCGCGTCGGTGTCCGAGGACGGTGCGTGGTCACCGTCGACGACGGCACCGTGCAGGTCGCAGACCACCATGGACTCGGGAGTGAGGTCCTCGTAGGCGACGCCGGACGGCTTGATGACCATGAGGTCGCGACCGGGAACCCGGGCTGAGACGTTGCCGGCGGTCCAGACCACGAGCTGGTACCTCGTGAGCTCGCTGTGCAGCCCGGCGACCTCGGCCCGCAGGCCGGAGAGGGTGTCGCGAACCTCGGACAGGACGGTCATGGTTGCCCCTCCAAGCGACGAGCGGTGCTGTCGCGCACCACCAGCACCGGGCGCAGCAGGGGCGACGGGGTCAGCTCAGCGTCCTGCATCGCCTCCTGGATCACCTCGATGGCCCGACGACCGACGGCTGGGAAGTCCTGGCGCACGGTGGTGAGCGGAGGGATGAGGTACTCGGCCTCGGGGACGTCGTCGAACCCGACGACGCTGATGTCGCCCGGCACCCGCCGCCCGGACTCGTGCAGGGCTCGCAGGATGCCGATGGCCATCTGGTCGTTGGCGGCGAAGACCGCCGTCACGTCCGGCATCTCACACACGGCCAGCCCTGCGGCATACCCGCTCTGGGAGCTCCAGTCCCCGACGATCGGTTCGGCAGGACGCACCCCCGCGTCCAGCAGGGCGCCGCGCCAGCCTTCGAGCCGGGCCCGTGCCTCGGTCCAGTCGAGCGGTCCGCTCACGTGGGCGATCTCGCGGTGGCCGAGGGAGAGGAGGTGCTCGGTGGCCATCCGGGCCCCAGCGACCTGGTCGACTCCGACGGTCAGCGCTCCCTTGCTGAGGTCGCCCTCGACGACGACGAAGGGTATGCCGGAGCGCTGGGCCCGCACGATCTCCAAGGCGGCGTCGTGGCCGGCGATCATGACGATCCCCTCGACCCCGACGGTCATGAGGTGCTCGATGGCACCGTCCAGCGACTCGCGGGTCATCTCGGCGAGGTTGACCGAGCTGGCGAAGAAGCCGGCCTCGCGGGCCGCCTGCTCGACGGTGCGGTGGATGCTCGTCGGACCGAACTCGACGGCCGCCGTGCCGATGATGCCGATGATGCCGGTGCGACCACGCACGAGCGCGCGCGCAGCGGTGTTCGGCCGGTAGCCGAGGCGGTCGATGGCCTCGAGCACCCGGTCCCGGGTCTCGGGCCGGAGCTTGGAGGACCCGTTGATCACCCTGGACACGGTCTGGTGCGACACGCCTGCGAGACGGGCCACGTCGGCCATGACCGGGGCCTTCATCGTGTCGGTCATGGCTGCCTCCGCACGATGATCCGTTGCATCACGATGAACATCAGGAGCAGGGTGCCGATTGCGATCTTGGTCCACCATGAGCTGAGTGTGCCTTGGAAGGAGATGAGGGTCTGGATGACACCGAGGACCATGACGCCGAGCACGCTGCCCGCGACGTAGCCGACCCCGCCGGCCAGCAGCGTGCCGCCGATGACGACGGCGGCGATGGCGTCGAGCTCCATCCCGACGGCGTGCAGTCCGTAGCCCGAGAGCATGTAGAGACTGAACAGCAGGCCGGCGATCGCCGAGCAGAGGCCGCTGACGACATAGACACCGACCTTGGCCCTGGCCACCGACAGCCCCATGAGCATGGCCGAGGACTCACTGCCCCCGATGGCGTATGCCGTGCGACCGAACCGTGTCCGGTGCAGGACCCAGGCCCCCACCGCCACGACGACCAGCCCGATGATGACGCTCCACGTGATCGACACCCCGCCGGGGAGCGGGATCGCCGCCGTCGCCAGGTCACGGAAGGTCGGGTCCTTGATCGGGACCGACTCCACCCCGACGACGAAGCACAGGCCCCGCGCGAGGAACATGCCGGCGAGGGTGACGATGAAGGGCTGGATCTCGAAGTAGTGGATGACCAGCCCCATCAGCAGCCCGAAGGTCGAACCCATCGCGAGCACGAGCAGCACGACGATCGGCGCGGACCATCCCGCTTGGAGCAGCGCCGCCGTGACCATCGTCGACAGGGCGACGACCGCGCCCA
Organism: Knoellia sp. AC549; assembly: GCF_979258975.1. Lineage (NCBI taxonomy): Bacteria > Bacillati > Actinomycetota > Actinomycetes > Micrococcales > Intrasporangiaceae > Knoellia > Knoellia sp. AC549. The sequence continues at coordinate 2,284,375 of NZ_OZ409890.1, read as the reverse complement.
CGGACAGGTCGATGCCACCGGTGAGGATGACGAAGGTCATGCCGACCGCGAGGACGATGAGGAACGCGTTGTCGATGAACAGGTTGGCGACGACCTGACCGGACGCGAAGCCTTCGTAGCGGGCCGAGCCTGCGCCGAAGAGGACCAGGAACAGGATGAAGGTGGCCAGCGTGGGGAGGATGCGGACCGGCACGCCACGCCCGGCGACGAGCGACGCCCGGCCGGTGCGACGACGAAGGGTGGTGGGCTCGGCACTCATGACTGGCCTGCCTTCCGGCTCGGGGCGGCGGTCGCGCCGACGGGGTCACGGTCCAAGGGCTCGGCGGGAAGGCTGGTGGGGGGTTGCGCCGGAGGCGAGGCAGGCGCGGTGGAGGAACCACGACGACCTCTGGTGAGCAGGGCACGGAACTTCGGAGCCTGCAGCAGGCACACGGTCACTACGACGACTGCCTTGAACACGAGCGTGATCTCCGGCGCGATGCCCATGCTGTAGACGGTCGTCGTGAGTGTCTGGATCGTCAGGGCCCCGATGAGCGTGCCGGTGAGGCTGTAGCGGCCACCCGCCAGGGACGTGCCCCCGATGACGACGGCCAGGATGGCGTCCATCTCGATCCACAGGCCCGCGTTGTTGGCGTCCGCGGCGCTGACGTTGGAGCTGATCATCAGGCCTGCGACTCCGGCACACAGGCCTGCGAAGACGTAGACGGTCCACCGGATCGTGCGGGCGTGGATACCGGTGAGGCGACTGGCTTCCGGGTTGACGCCGACGCTCTCGATCAGCAGACCCAGGGCGGTCCGCCTGGTGACGAGCGCCACCCCGGCGAGGACCGCGAGCGCGATGAGGATCGAGACGGGCAGGATGACGAACCCAGCACCGACCGTCCGGTATGCCGGGTTGTTCACCGTGATGATCTGTCCGTCCGTGATCAGCATGGCGATCCCGCGACCGGCGGTCATCAGGACGAGCGTGGCGATGATCGGTTGGATCCCCAGGACCGCGACGAGGAAGCCGTTCCACACTCCGAGGCCCAGGCACAGCAGCAGGGCGATGCCCATGCCGATGAGCGCGGCCTGCGCGCTGCCGGGATCCGGCGCTGCCGCGATGTAGGTGCAGCTGACGGCTCCCGAGATGGCGACGACGGCGCCGACGGAGAGGTCGATCCCCCGGGTCGCGATCACCAGGCACATGCCCAGGGCGATGAGCAGGGTCGGCGCCCCGTTCTTGAGGATGTCGATGAGACTGCCGTAGAGGTGCCCGTCCTGCATGCGGAGCGAGAGGAACGAGGGCCGGACGACGGCGTTCGCGACGAGCAGGGCGATGAGGGCGAGCAGGGGCCACAGGAGCCCGCTTTCGCGCAGTCTGTCGATGCGGCGTTCGGTCGTCATGACGCCACCACAACTCGGTCCGCGCCAGGGGCCGCCGGTTCGTCGACGTGTGCGATGAGGTGCATGATCTCGTCTACGGTCGCCTTCTCGTCGAGCTCCGCGACCTTCGCGCGGTCCTTCATCACGACGATGCGGTGGCTCAGCCGAACGACTTCCTCGAGCTCGGCCGAGATGTAGACCACGGCCATGCCCTGCGTGGCGAGCTCGGCGACGAGCTTCTGGATCTGGGCCTTGGCTCCGACGTCGATCCCGCGGGTGGGTTCGTCGAGGATGAGCAGCGCCGGCTCGATGACGAGCCAGCGTGCCAGGAGGACCTTCTGCTGGTTGCCACCAGAGAGTCGTCCCACGATGGCGTCCGGGTCGGGCGGGCGGATGTCGAGGGCGGTGATCCACTTCTCGACGATCTCGTCCTTGGTGCGTCGTGAGAGGGGCCTGGCCCATCCCCGAGAGGCCTGGAGGGCGAGGACGATGTTGTCGCGGATGCTGAGATCGGCGATGACACCCTCTCCCTTGCGGTCCTCGGAGCAGAAGGCGATCCCCGCGGCGATCGCAGCCCGAGGCGTGCGGATGGCTCGCGGCTGGCCGTCGATCTCGATCTCACCCGAGTCGGCACGGTCGGCACCGAAGAGGAGACGAGCCACCTCGGTGCGTCCGGACCCGAGAAGTCCCGCCAGGCCGACGACCTCCCCGCGGTTGACGTGGAGGTCGAGGGGGGCCACCGATCCCTTGCGGCCCAGTCCCCGTGCGCGGATCACCGGCACCTGCGAGGCCTGGTCGGCCGCCTGCTCGGCGATGCGTTCGACCTCGGCCAGCTCGCCGAGCTCGCGGCCGACCATGAGCGACACGAGCTGGATCCGGCTGAGCTCGGAGGTCCGGTACTCACCGACCAGCCTTCCGTTGCGGAGCACGGTCATGCGGTCGGAGATCTCGTAGACCTGCTCGAGGAAGTGCGAGACGAAGAGAATGGCAACGCCCTTGTCCCGGAGCACGCGCATGATCCGGAAGAGCTCGGCAACCTCGTCCTTGTCCAGGCTGGAGGTCGGCTCGTCGAGGATGAGGACCTTCGCGTCCACCGCGACGGCCCGTGCGATCGCCACCAGCTGCTGGATGGCGATGGGATGCTCGGCCAGGACGGATCCCGGGTCGATGTCCAGGCCCATGTCGGTCAAGAGCTGCGCGGCGCGGCGGCGGGTGGCGCCGCCGTCGATGGCCCCGAACCGGCGGGGCTCGCGACCGAGGAGGATGTTCTCGGCCACGCTGAGGTTGGGGCAGAGGTTGACCTCTTGGTAGACGGTGCTGACGCCGTGCTGCTGGGCATCGCCGGGCCCCGAGAAGGACACGGTGTCTCCTTCGAGCCGGATGCTCCCGGCCGTTGCGCCGTAGACGCCGGTGAGGACCTTGATGAGCGTCGACTTGCCGGCGCCGTTCTCCCCCATGAGGGCATGAACCTCACCGGGGAGCAGACGGAACGCCACGTCGTCGAGGGCCCTGACCGCGCCGAACTGCATGTGGATCCCGCTCATCTCGATGACCGGGGCGTCGGCCTCCGGCTGACCTTCGGTCGTCGGGGTTGTCATCAGTGGTCCTCCGTGGAACGTCGTCGGTCTGAAGGAGTCGATCAGCTCAGGGTGGGTGCGCCTCCTCCGCCGCCACAGGTGCGGCGGAGGAGGCAGGTGGAGCGTTCCGCTCAGTACTTGCGGGTGGGCAGAGCGGCCTTCGCCTGCGCCTGGTCGAAGGCGGTCTCCTCGGTCACGACGCGCTCGGGAACGGTCTCACCGGCGAGCACCTTCTTGGAGAGGTCCATCAGCTGGTCGCCGAGCAGCGGGCTGCACTCGACGATGTAGTTGATCTTGCCGTCGGCGAGGGCCTGCATGCCGTCCTTGACCGCGTCGATGGTGATGATCTTGATGTCCTTGCCGGGCACCTTGCCGGCAGCCTCGATGGCCTCGATGGCGCCGAGGCCCATGTCGTCGTTGTGGGCGTAGACGACGTCGATGTCGGGGTTGGACTTGAGGAAGGCCTCCATCACCTGCTTGCCGCCGGACCGGGTGAAGTCACCGGTCTGCGACGCGACGACCTTGATCTGCGGGTTGGCCTTGATGGCCTCGGCGAAACCCTCCTTGCGGTCGATGGCCGGAGCAGCGCCCGTGGTGCCCTGGAGCTCGACCACGTTGACCGCACCTGCACTGCCGGAGTCCTTCACCAGCCACTCGCCGGCCTTCTTGCCCTCGAGGACGAAGTCGGACCCGAGGAAGGTCTTGTAGAGGGTCTTGTCCTCGGAGTCGACCGCACGGTCGGTGAGGATGACGGGGATCTTCGCGCGCTTGGCCTCGAGCAGGATGGTGTCCCACCCGGTCTCGACCACGGGGCTGAAGGCGATGACGTCGACCTTCTGCTGGATGTAGCTGCGGATCGCCTTGATCTGGTTCTCCTGCTTCTGCTGCGCATCGGAGAACTTGAGCGTGACACCGGCCGCCTTGGCGGACTCCTGGATGGACTTGGTGTTGGCGGTGCGCCAGCCGGACTCAGCGCCGACCTGCGCGAAGCCCATGACGATCTCGTCGTTGCCGGCCGCGGCGCTCGCTTGAGTACCCGAGTCCGAACCGCAGGCCGTGAGGGAGGCGGCGAGAGCGATGCTCGCGGCCACCGGAAGGAACTTCTTGAACACTGGTGCCTCCATGTGTGTGACGCCGTCGTTGGCGTCGCCCAAGCGGCCGACCGAGGTTGCCGCCGTGACATCGTCGTCACGTTGCAATGAGTGTGAACGTTAACATTTCGCCTGTCAAGGGGTGAAGTGAGTGGTTTGAAGGTTTTTCATGCGCTGGTCGGGGCCACCAGACCTCTCGATGTTAACGCGCACGCATGCCGGTGCGGCCTGGCTGAGGCGCAGTCCGCAGCGCTCGAGGCGGCGGGTCGTCACCAATGGCCGGCGCTGTCCCCGATGTCAGGAGCCTGCGGGAATGCGTTATAGTTCTGGCACGCCAGGGCGACCTGGCGATCTGTTTGAGCAGGGCAGGTCGCAAGCACCGCCGCCCCGCGACGACACGGCCAGGTAGCTCAGTTGGTACGAGCGTCCGACTGAAAATCGGAAGGTCGACGGTTCGACCCCGTCCCTGGCCACCGCCACAACAGACAAACCGCAGGTATGCCGTGAGGCACCTGCGGTTTCGTCGTTCACCGAGGCCAAAGGTCGAGGCCAACGCGACGGCATCCTCGTGTGTCATCCCTCGCGCGCACGAGGTGGTTCGCGAACCTGCCCGTGGCTCGTGAACCGGATCGATCCGGGTCAGGAAGCCGATCCTGGCTCGCGAACCGCATGGAGCGATCGCGCCCACGCTCGCAGCCTGCCGAACGCGGAAGTGGTCCGGGCGGCATACGCCCCGCTCTCCAGCAGGCCGAACCGGCACCGCTCTGCTTGGATCGAGCCACCCCTGTCAGTGCTGCCAGAAAGGCTCCACCATGTCCAAGCCCCCCAGGATCGCCGCCGTCGCGTTCCTCGCCGTGTGCGGAGCGCTCATCGCGCCAGCCGCAGCCACGTCAGCCCCGAGCGCAACCCCGACCGCCGGAGCCACCACCGGCGCCAGCGCCGCGGTCCCGAGCGACCTCACCCAGGTCCGGGTCCGCGAGAGCCTTCTCGGCAGCCACACCTGGTACGCCCAGACCTACCGCGGCATCCCTGTGCTCGACGGCTACTACGCCGTCCACGCGACCGGGGAGTCCAGCACCGTCGACGACGGTCGCAGGGCCGTCACCGGCCTGCCCTCGACGACGCCCAAGGTGGCCAAGGCTCTCGCCGGTGACAAGGCCGCCAGCCACGGCAAGGCCCTCAGGTCCCGCCTCGCCGTCGTCCCCGGTACCTCCGGCGGCGCGGCCACGCTCGCCTGGGAGGTGCTCACCGACAAGCACAAGAAGGTGCTCGTGCACGCCGACAAGGGCACCGTGCTCAGGGCCACCGACGAGCGGATCTTCGCCGACGGCCAGGGCAAGGTCTTCGACCCCAACCCGGTCGTCGCCCTCCAGAACCAGTCGCTCAGGGACGGCAACAACGCCGACTCCGCCGTGCCGGCCACGGCATACAAGACCGTCACGCTGAGCAACCTCGCGGGCAACGGCTACCTCCAGGGCACCTACGCCACGGTGGTCAACAGGACGAAGGGCAAGGTCCCCGCCGCCTACTCCGCCACCAACGTCTTCAGCTACACCCGCAGCGACACCCGCTTCGAGCAGGTCAACGCCTACTACGCCGTGGATCGGCTGCAGACCTACATCCAGGGCCTGGGCTTCACCAACGTCAACAACGAGGCGCAGAACCTGATGGTCAACACCATCACCGCCGACAACTCCTACTACTCCCCGAGCTCGGACGAGATCACCCTCGGCACCGGCGGGGTCGACGACGGTGAGGACCAGGAGGTCGTGTGGCACGAGTACGGCCACGCGATCCACGACGACCAGGTGCCGAACTTCGGCTCGTCCAACGACGGTGGAGCCATCGGTGAGGCGTTCGGTGACTACATCGCCGCCACGATGTCGCAGGCCAGCTCGAGCAACACCACCGTCACCCCGTGGGCCTGCGTCATGGACTGGGACTCGGTGTCCTACACCTCGACGACTCCGCACTGCATCCGCCGCCTCGACACCGGCAAGACCGTGGCCGACCGCACCGGCTCCGTCCACGCCGACGGAGAGATCTGGAGCCACGCGCTCTGGGACATCAACAAGGCGTTCGGCCGTGACAAGGCGACGAGGATCATCCTCGAGGCCCAGTTCGGCTACTCCCCCACCACGACCTGGGCAGCAGCCGCACAGAAGACGGTCGACACCGCGGCGGCGCTCCACGGCGCAGCCGATGCCGCCACGGTGAGGGCCGCCTTCCAGGCCCGCGGGATCCTCTGACCCGACCTCACCCCGACGCACGTGTGGCCACGTCCCCTTCGGGGTGCGTGGCCACACGGCTGCCTTGACGCCATCGCTGACGGCGTCAAGGCTAAACGGCCGCGACGAAGCTGGCGAGGATGACGAGCGGCAGCGAGACGACGGCGCCCAGCGACGTCGCCAGCGTCAGCGTCTTGAGGGTGCCCTTGGTGGAGAGGTCGAGCAGACCCCTGAACATCCAGAAGAAGTTGCTGTTCACGTGCAGGGCGAACATCGCGCCCGACGCGATCGCCAGAGCGATGACGACCGGGTCCACCCCCATCGAGCCGACGACCGGACCGATGATCCCGGCGGCCGTGATGGCACCGACCGAGACCGAGCCGATGGCGAAGTGCAGGAGGGCTGCGATGAACCACGCCAGCAGGATGCTCAGGATCACCGGCGCGTTCGCGTCGGCGGAGAAGAGCTCCTTGAGCGTGTCCTGCATCCCGCTCTCGGCGATGACGGCGCCGAGTGAGCCGCCGACACCGGTGACGAGCAGGATCTCGCCGGTGGTGTGGAATCCCGAGGTCAGGACCGAGCCGACCCCGTCGGCACCGAGTCCCCGGCGCACCATGACGAAGGCGATCAGCAGCCCGATGAACAGCGCGATGTTGGCGTCGCCGAGGAAGTCTAGGACCGGGTTCGTGGCGTCCGTGAGGCCGACGATGGCCCCGGTGGCGATGAGCACGAGGGGGACGAGGATCGGCAGCAGCCGCACGAACAGCGGCAGCCGCGCCACGCTCTCGGCCACCGGGACGTCGTCGGCCTCGTCGTGCAGCAGCCGACCGTCCACGAGCTTGGCGTCCTCGTCGTAGTCGGTCTCGTCGTTCCAGAACCCGCGGCTGAGGAGCAGCCTGAAGAGGAGGGTCGTGATGAGCGCGGTCGCCAGCCCGATCGGCAGCCCGTAGAGCAGGTAGGCCCCGAGCGGCACCTCCATCAGCCCGGCGACGGCGACGGCCGCCAGGCCCGGCACGACGAACACGTAGCCGGCGAAGATGCCGATCGCCAGGGCCCCGGCGAGCCAGGGGAGCCCGATCCTGCGGTCGACCGCAGGCGCCGACTCCTTGGCCATCGGCGCGGCCAGGACGACCTGCACGTCGACATAGATCGAGGGGAAGATGACGGCGAGCGTCCCGGCCATGGCGTAGGGCAGCTTGCCGCCCACTCGCCGGGCGATGATCGCCACGAGGTCGCTGAACGTGCCCATGGAGTGCAGCAGCGCGCCGATGAGGACGCCGAAGCCGATGAGCAGCCCGACCTCCGCCATGATCTCGCCGAAACCACCGGTGATCTGCTTGATGGTGCCCTCGGAACCCTGCCCCGTGGCGAGACCGAGATAGATGCAGGCCAGCAACAGCGAGATCACCGGGTCGATCTTGAACCTGATGATGAGCAGGATGGCCGCGAGAATGGCGATGGCCGAGTGCAGGATCTCCACGCTGAGTCCTCTTCTGGCGCGGTGGGCGGTCGCGCCGCTGGTTGTCCGACGACGTCGGGGTGATGTGCGGGGGCCCGACCACCCTAGGGGCCACTCGCGGCTACTGCCCGGTCTGGGGTATGCCGTCCGGCCGGCAAGGAACGCAGGTCCCGTTCCGGACGTGGACCAGCCCACGCGCTGGTTGGCTCTCGTGCCCGTGGGTAGGAGGGCGGTGGGGCCGTCCGGGCCGCCAAGCGACCGAGGAGCACTGCCATGTATGCCGACCACCTGCTGCACCCGTGGCTGGACTGCCTCATGAAGGAGCTGCCCGGTGCCCGGATCTTCGACACGCACACCCACGTCGGAGAGCACGACAGCAGCGGCTTCACTGCGACGCCGGGCGAGCTGCTGGAGTCGCTGGAGGCGGTGGACGGGCGGGCGGCGGTCTTCCCGCTGGAGGAGCCCGACGGCTACCGCGAGGCCAACCTCGCGTGCGCGCGGTTGGCGGCGGACAGCAGCGGCAGGCTCACGGCCTTTGCCCGGCTCACCCCCGCGGAGGTGGCCGACGGCCTGCTCGCCGAGGTTCTGGCGGCCGGCGCCACAGGGCTCAAGCTTCACCTGTCGAGTGACGACTTCGCCCTCGACGACCCCCGGCTCGTCGCAGCCTTCGAGACGGCCGATGACCGTCGGCTGCCCGTCCTGGTCCATGCCGGTCCAGAGGTGAAGTCGCTGCGGGACAGCGCGGTTGACGTCTGCGAGCGATGGCCGGGACTACGCCTGATCCTTGCGCACTGCGCCATCCCCGACCTCGGCCACCTCCGGCACCGGGTGCCGGACCTGCCGAACCTCTTCTTCGACACCGCGTGGTGGACGCCGGCCAACCTCATGGCACTGTTCCGGTTCGTTCCTCCCGGCCGCATCCTCAGCGCGAGCGACCTCCCCTACGCCACGCCCCTGCTGGGGACAGTGACGGTCGCCCGCTGCGCCTGGCAGTCCGGGCTCACGCCGACCCAGATCTCCTCCGTCATCGGTGGGCAGATGGCGCGTCTCGTCGCCGGGGACGAGGCGGCCGACCTCGGTGCGCCACCGACCGGGGAGGCCGCTGTGGTTGGCCCGTTCCAGCACGTCGTCTCGACCAACCTGCTCGCATCGCTGGAAGCCATGCAACGTGGGGACGAGCCCGGGACCCCCTTGTCGGTCGCTCGGCACGCGTGCGATGTCCCGGACGGCGATCCCGAGGCGCCGGTGCTGCAGTCGGTGTCGCGCCTGCTCGACCTCCACGAGCAGCACCACGAGTCCCTCCCGCAGCGCAACCAGTTCCGCCCCGGCTGGGACCTCATCGCTGCCGCGGCCGTCGTGGCCCGGACACCTGCCGCCCCCGTGCCGTGAGCGTGGCTGCGCCACAACGCGTTTCGTATGCCGTTCGGCTGGGCACATCCTGACCATGAGGACTGTGGGCGTCGAGGAGGAGATGCTGCTCGTCGACGTCCGCACCGGGCGGCCCCGGGCAGTGTCCGCGCAGCTGCTCCGGAAGTCCGGGGCCGGGTGCTCGGTCAACGTGGGAGTCGGACCACAGGGTGCACTCGAGGGCGAGTTCCAGCGACAGATGATCGAGACCCGGACGGCGCCCGTCTCGAATCTTGCCGACCTCGACGCGGAGGTCCGTCACTGGCGGGGGGAGGCGGCTTCGGCGGCGCGTGAGGCGGGTGCCGGACTGGCGGCGCTGGCCGTGTCCCCGCAACCGGTGACGCCCGTTCCGGCCGCGTCCAGCCGCTACGAGTGGATGCTGGAGCACTACGCCTACGTGGCACGCAAGCACCTCGTCTGTGGGCTGCACGTCCATGTCGCCATCGACTCCGACGAGGAGGGGGTCGGCGTTCTCGACCGGATCCGGGTGTGGCTGCCGACCCTGCTGGCGCTCAGTGCGAACTCGCCCTTCCATCAGGGCGTGGACACCGGCTATGCGAGCTACCGCCAGCAGACGCTGGCACGATGGCCGTCGTTCGGGCCGACGGAGGTGTTCGGCTCCGCATCCTCCTACTACCAGCTCGTCGCGGACATGGTTCGCTCCCGGGCCGTTCTCGACGAGGCGATGATCTATTTCGACGCCAGGCTCTCGCGCCACTACCCGACGGTCGAGATCCGAGCGGCCGATGTCTGCCAACGCCCGTCCGACGCCGTGTTGGTCGCGGCTCTCGCGAGAGGGCTCGTCGAGACCGCGTCTGCGCAGTGGGTTCGGGGCGAGCCAGCCCCGGCGGTCTCGGCGACCATGCTTCGGCTGGCGTCGTGGCAGGCATCCCGAGAGGGCATGTCGAACTCACTCCTCGACCCTGCCAGCCACCGACCCAGACCAGCCTGGACGGTCGTCGACGACCTTGTCGACCACGTCGGCCCCGCGCTGGAAGCAGCTGGTGACAGCGAGCTGGTGGCGGACGGCATACGCCGCATCCGCACCCACGGAACGGGCGCGGACCTGCAGCGGCGCACCCTGGCCCGCACCGGGAGCCTCGTCGACGTCGTCGCGCAGGCCGTCCGCACCACCGCCGGACAGCTCGAGCCCGCCGAGCACTGAGCCGATCGGTCAGTGGAGGCGGAAGGCGCTCATCGCCCGCCCCGGCGTCGTGGGGTCGACCAGTCGCCGCTGACGGTCGGCGAAGGTGCCGTCGGTGAGGATACGTCCGACCACCTCGTGCACGCGGGCGCTGTCGTCGTTGTCCTCGAGGGCATCCGCGGTGTGAGCGAGTAGCGACTCGATGACCTGAGCTGCCGGGGCGAGATCATTCGTCGTCGGGTCGACCAGCAGGCCACTCACTCCGTGTCGCGCCGCACGCCACGCGGCGGCCCGCAACGCCAGGGTCGACACCTCCGGAGGTCCCATGTGGTGGTCTGACATCGCAGCCGTGTCCACCAGCGCCCGGCACAGTGCCGCCACCGCGACGGCCACGTCGACGTCAGGGCAGACATCGGTGACGCGGACCTCCACCGTGGGGTATCGGGCCGACAGGCGGGCGTCGTAGTAGAGCATCCCCTCGTCGAACGCCCCGCCCGTGCGGACCACCTCGCCGACTGTCCGGCGATAGGTCTCGAGGTCGCCCCAGACCGGCGCCGGCCCCGCAGTGGGCAGCTGGGACAGGACGACCGACCGCCAGCTCGCGCACCCGGTGTCGCTGCCCTGCCAGAAGGGGGAGTTCGCGGTGAGGGCCGTCAGGACCGACAACCACGGCCGGATCCGATCGAGGACGTGCACGCCCTCGCTGGGAGAGTCCACGGCGACGTGGACGTGCGTGCCGCAGGTCAGCTGCTGGCGCGCGAGGTGTCCGAACTCCTCGTTGATGCGGTCGAAGCGAGCCGACCTCACAGGCGTCGGGTCGTGCGCGCCCGGCCACGTGCCCGTGGCCACGACAGTCGCGTCGTGGCCCGCGGCCACCTCCGTGAGCCGGCGCCGCAGCTGCACGAGGTCAGCGGTGAGGTCGTCGAGCGAGGCCGCCGGCGACGAAGCGACCTCGACCTGCTCCTGCTTGAACTCACCCTTGATGCCCGGCTCGTCGGCCTGGTCCACCAGACGCGACCCGATGGCCGACGGCTCATGGCTGCTGGCCCCCACGAGGATGAACTCCTCCTCGACCCCGACGGTCCTCCTGCTCACCGCAGGCTCGACCGGCCGGTCGACCATGCCCCGAGCACCTCGTCGGCGAAGCGACCACTGAGGTGCTGGCTGGCCTGGATCCCGAAGACCAGACCGGCCGCGAGCTCGGGCTCGGCCCCGATGAGCGGAGCGATGACGTCGCGCCGGATGATCTGCTCGTGCACGGCGTCCGCCTCGACGTGCTCGGCGTAGAAGTGCTCCGTGGCCGGTCCACAGCCGAGTCGCCGTGCTGCCTTGACCAACCGCGCGGACCCCGGTGAGGACGTCAGCTCGATCACCGCGAACTGCCCGACCGCTGCGCCCCGCAGCTCTCTTCGGAAGCCACAGAGGGACATGAGGTTGACCTCGGCGAGCACCGTGCCGCTCACCCGGTCGAGGTGGTCGCCGTAGGCCGCGGTGAGCCCGAGCTCCCGCATCATGGCGGCATACAGCTCTGAGTGCATGTCCTCGGCGCGGCCCGAGCCGTACTCGTCGAACTCGACGGCGGCCAGTCCGGCCTTGGCCGGCCCGTCCAGACGGGACACGACGAGCAGCTGCGGGTCGGCCTCCTTGAGGTGGTAGGCCGACCGGTGCACGACGTACTCGCGGAACTGATCGAGGGAACCCTCGGTCGCCAGGTGCTGCGAGACGCTGCGCCCACCCACGGTCTCGGTGAGGAGGCCATCCAGCTCGGCATCGAGGTCGTCGCCGCCGGCGACGTCACGATGCAGCTGCTCGAGGAACAGCGACTCGAGCTCGAGCCGGATGCCCAGGAGGTCGAGATCCCACTCCATCGCCTCGGGCACGTCCGCGAGGCCGCGGTAGTGCAGCTCGTAGCAGAGATAGAGCGCGAGGTGCAGGTCCTCGCCGTAGGGATCCACGTCACGACGGCTGGGGAACGGCGGACCGACACGGCGCGTGCAGTGGTCGAGGATCCATTGCGAGATGGGCCCGCGGGCCGTCGGCAGAGGGGGGCAACCACCCCTGGCCCGGTCACGGTCACGCTTCCTCCCCTGACGATGTCGATGGTCCCGCACGGTCAGCGCGGTCGGCGCGGACCTTGCAGCGGTGGCTCGTGTCGCAGAACGGCGCGATCCGGCTGCGCCGACAGGTGCACAGCGCGACGACATTGCGCTCGGACCGCACCACGGTGCCATTGTCCATGACGACGTCCACCGGTCCCTCGACGAGGATGGGGCCCTCTTCCGTGATGACGACGCGGTTCACCCGCTCCCGCCGCTCGCCCGACCTCGACGTCATGCCTCAGCTTCCCGATCCGGCCTGCGTGGGGGCGATGGGCCTGGTCGCGCGCAGGACCACCAGCCCCTCCTCCGACTGGCCGCTGGCGATGAGCCCACGCGAGCGCAGATGTTCGGCCCTCGAGCGCATGACGGGTCCGAAGGGTTCTGTCTGCCAGCTCACGACGTCGACCTCCAGTCCGCTGTCCTGCAGGTGGGCCATCGTGCGGACCTCGTCGGTCACGGTGGAATGCACGAGCAGAAGGCTTCCCCCGGGTGCCAACCGGTCATGCACCTGGGCGCAGATGCGGTCCACCAGCAGGCGTCCGTCCAGCCCTGCGTCCCAGCAGCGGCCGAGGGTGTGCCGCGGAAGGTCGGCGCTCCGTGACGGGACGTAGGGCGGGTTGCTCACGATGAGGTCGAACGTCTCACCCTCGTCGAGCGGGGCGAACAGGTCACCGCGGAGCACCCGCACCGACGCACCGTGGCGACGGGCGTTGACCCAGGTCGCGGCAGCCGAACGGAGGGAGAGGTCGACAGCAGTGACCTGGGAGGCGCCTGCCAGGGCCGCGACAACGGCCAGCGCCCCCGTGCCGGTGCAGACGTCCAACACCCTGGCCCCCGGGGCGAGGCCGAGCCCACGGATCGCGTCCGCGAGCAGCCAGGTGTCGGACTGGACGGGGTAGCAGCCGGGCAGACGCAGCAGTGACGGACGACGCGCGCCCACGGCTTGACCGAGGAGTGGTGACGCACTGGGCGCCACCACCTCCACCGGCTCAGCGGTCACGTGCCGCGACCGTGTTGCGCTCCCGGCTGAGCGCGAGTCCCAGGGCGATCATGCCGAGGCCCAGGACCAGGTGCAGCCAGTTGTCGGCGTTGTTGAGGGGGACGAAGTTGGCGGAGGTGTCGTGGTCGATGAGCAGGCCGTAGATCCACAGCACGAGGTAGATAACGCCGCCACCGATGAGGTAGGTACGGGCCGTGCTAGGCGCCCTGGACATGGCGATACCCGCGATTCCGAAAGCGAGGTGCACGAGGTTGTGCAGCACCGACACCTGGAAGATGCCGAGCAGCAGAGCCTCGGACTCATGACCGGCGAAGGTCAGGGAGTCGAAGTTGCTCGTGATTCCGGGGACGAACCCGAGGAGGCCGACGAGCACGAAGACCGCTCCGACCGCGAGTGCGGCCTTCTGGACCGGGGTGCGATCGGCGCGACGTGCGTCCGTTGACATGGATGTAGGTCTGGTGCTCATGGCTGTCTCCAGTCGTAGCGTGCGGATGATGCTGCCCTGAGGACGTACCCAGCGAGCCTGCCTTCATGCATGACCTTCATCACGGCGCGGTGAACCTTTGGAGGAACGCCGACAGGAGCATCGCCGAGTCGGCGCGGGGCAAGGCCTCGATGAGCGACAGGACGGTCGTGAGGTCGAGGTCGCCTCCCGCGCGCGCACCGTCCGCAAGCGCAACCGGGTCTGGTATGCCGCTGTGCAGCAACGTCTCCGGGCTCGGCAGAGCCTGTCCCCTGACCTCCCCCGCCGCCTCGACGAGCGCGGGCAGCAGCTCTCCGAGCAGTCCCTCGGTCACGGGCGTGACCGTGAGGTGAGCCGTGTGCGGCACCCGACTGCCGTCGGTCTGGCTCATGGCCGGCTGACCCTGGAGGACGAACCCTCGCCGGGCCACGGCGGCTGCCCAGAGCAACGGGTCCACCCGCTGCTCGAGGCCCACCGCATCATCCGCCGCCACCGCGACGAGCGGACCCTGCCGCTCGCCCAGCACGCGCAGCCCCTCGACGGCCCGGACGGCCTCGACCACGGCGGACGTCGCGGTGACGACGCGACGGGTGAGGGCGGCATACCCCTCTGTCCCCAAGGTCTGGACCACCGCCCAGGCCGCCGCGAGCGATGTCGCGGAGCGCGTGCCGAGCATCGTCGGGTTGACGACGGGATAGCCGAGCCAGTCGGTGATGGCGAAGTAGCGCGCGAGGTCTAGCTCCGTGTCGGCAAAGAGGAGCAGCGAGGCGCCCTTGGGGACGTAGCCGTACTTGTGGATGTCGGCGCTGATGCTGCTCACACCTCTGACGCGGAAGTCCCACTGCGGCAACGGCTCTCCGCCGGAGTCCTCCCAGAAGGGCAGCACCCAGCCACCGACACAGGCATCGACGTGGCACGGGATCCCCCGGTCGGCGGCGGCGCCCGCCACCGCGGCCACCGCGTCGACGACGCCGTGCGGGTAGGACGGCGCGGACACGACGACGAGGGCGACATCCGCCCCGAGGGCATCGACGAGCGCCGGAGCCGGAGCCCGTCCGGACGTCGCGTCCACCGGCACGACGGTCAGGTCCAGACCGAAGTAGTGCGCCGCCTTGTGGAACGCCGCATGGGTCGACGACGACACGACGAGCCGGGGACGCCCGGCGCCGCCTCGGGCCAGCCACAGGTCCCGGGCGGCCTTGACGGCCAGCAAGCAGCTCTCAGTGCCACCGGAGGTCACGGACCCCGTCGCAGCAGGCCCGTGGAGCATCGTGCGGCCGAAGGACACGAGATCCGCCTCCATGAGCGCCACCGACGGGAACGTCGTCGGATCCAGCCCGTTGACCGGTTGCAGGAGCCGCATGGCCTGTGCCGCAACGTCGTCGAGCTCAGGGCGACCGTGGTCGTAGACATACGACAGCACGCGCCCGCCGTGGGTCGGGGCGTCGTGCTCGCGGTACGCCCGCAGCCGCCCCATCACCTCGTCGACGTTGACGTGATCGTGCAGGGAGTCACTGCCCATCGAGGTCCACCTTCGGTTCGTCATACCTTCGCAGCGCCACGATCGACACGAGGGCCAGCAGGGCGGGGACGAGCGTGAAGGCGAGCCCCATCGCCACCTCGGCGCTGCGCGGCTGGGCCACGGGGTCGCCCCGGCTCGAGACGAAACCACCCAGCGACAACAGGAGCAGCACGAGGCCCGGTCCGAGTGCGAGGCCGGCGGTCTCCAGCGCCGTCCACGCACCACTCATCGCACCGCCCCGCCCCCGCCCGGCCTCTTCGATCACGTCGGGAAGCATGGCCAGCGGGAAGAGCTGCATCCCGGCATACGCCACTCCACCGACCGCCAGCGCCAGGACCGAGAGCCAGACCCACCCGAGCGCGAGGGCCGGGATCTGCAGCACGCAGGCGAGGACGAAGAGCCAGGACGACGCGAGGTATGCCGTCCGCTTGCCGTGCCCTGCGGCATACCGCTTCCAGGCCGGCATCACGATGAGAGCGGGCGCGACGACGGCGGCGAAGAGGACGCTCACGAGCGACTGGGAGCCGAGGAGATAGGTCGCGACATACTGCGCTGCGGCAAGGACGATACCGGTGGCGACCGCCTGGATGACGAAGACGACGAGCAGGGCCCGGAAGCGCGGGTGGTCGTGGATGGTGGCCAGACCTGCACGCAGAGAGGCCGATTCGGTGGCCCCCAAACGGCTCTCGTGCCCCCGCAGGCTGGCGACTGTGGCCAGCATGCCCAACGAGAGGACGAGCGCCGAGATGACGGCCATGACGAGGTAGCCGGAGCGACCGCCCCCGAGAGCATCGCGGATGCCGGGGGCACCGGCACCGAAGGCGAGGATCGCCAGGGCCAGGACTCCGACGCGCCACGCCATCATGCGGGTGCGCTCGGTGTAGTCGCTCGTCAGGTCGGCCGGCGAGGCGATGTAGGGCACCTGGAAGAGACTGAACGACGTTGTCGCCAGGACGAATGCGGCGACGACCCACAGTGCCGCAACCCCGCTCGAGACACCGGAGGGGACGGCGAACATGGCGATGAACCCCACGGGCAGGGTGAGGGCGCCGAGCAGCATCAGCCGGTGACGCGACCCGTGGGCCGACACCTCCCTGTCGCTGCGCGCCCCGATCGCCGGGTCGATGAAGACGTCCCACACCTTGGGGAGGAGCACCACGACGGCGGCCGTCGCTGCGGCGACCCCGAGGGTGTCGGTGAGGTAGTAGGCGAGGACGAGACCCGGAAGGGTGCCGAAGCCGCCCGTGCCGACACTCCCGGCGGCATACCCCGCGGTCTGGGCGCGGGAGAGACGGTCGCGGGGCATGCACCGCAGTATGTCGGCCCGGACAGCCGCTCAGGGACGTTTCGGTCAGCCTTCCGCGTCGCTCCGCAGCAGTCGCCAGCCCCCTGCAGCGATCGCGACCACGGCCCACGCGAGGACGGTCGCTCGAGCCGAGGTCGTCGTCATGTCGTCCACCGGCCCCTCGCCGAGGAGGAGGAAGAGCGCACCCGAGCCCGGCAGCCGTGACGACACCGTCGCGGCCCAGTCGAACGGCAGGTTGGCCACGAGCGGGGGCAGGACGAGAAGGAGGGCGATGGCGAGGACGAGTGCCGCGGCCGTGCTTCGCGTCGCGAGGCCCAGACCGATCCCGAGCAGCGCACCGCACCCGATGGCGACGACGACGTCTCCCAGCCCCCGGAGCCCCTCCCCCAGCGGAAGGCCGAGCTCCGGCACGAACGCCCACACCACGGCGCTGGCGGCGATGACGAGACCTGTGCCGAGTGCGGTGACCGTGAGGGCGATGACCGCGCTGCGCGCCGCGAGCAGGATGCCGCGTCGGGGCGTCCACTGCAGGGTGGGCACGATGGCCCCGGTGCCGTGGTCCGCTGCGCTCGAGACCACCGCCCACGCGACCGTCCCGAAGAGGGCGAACATCGCGGTGAACCGAGCGCCGTCCCACGCCGTCGCGTCGGCCGGTGCGGACTCGGGGTTGCTCGCGACGTCGATGCCCACGAGCACCCCGAGACCGACGACCGCGAGCGTGATGACGGAGAGGAAGACCCAGCTGGACCGCACGCTCCAGATCCGGCTCCATTCGGCGCGGCTCGCACGCCCCAGGACTGCGGCGGTCATCGCTGCGCCCCTTCCGCGACGGCGTCGGGCATGTGCCCGACGTGCTCGACGCTCCCCTCCGTGAGGGAGAGGTAGGCGTCCTCGAGGGACTGCTCCACCTGTGCGAGGTGATGAAGGGGTATGCCGTGTGCGTGCGCCAGGTCTCCGATCTCGCTGGCGCGCAGACCGGCGACCTCCAGCTCGTCCGGCCCCGGTCGGGTCATCGTGATCTCCGAACCGAGCGCACCGGCCAGCTCCTCCGGTCGTGGCGTGCGCACGCGCACCCGTGGGCCGCTCAGCCCGCCGAGCATGCCCGCGATGTCGGTGTCGGTGATGAGGCGCCCTCGGCCGATGACGACGACACGGTCGGCGATGAGCTGCATCTCGCTCATGAGGTGGCTCGAGACGAGCACCGTGCGCCCCTCGTCGGCGAAGCCGCGGAAGAGCGTCCGGATCCACCGCACGCCGTCGAGGTCGAGGCCGTTGACGGGCTCGTCGAAGAGCAGCACGGGCGGATCGCCGAGGAGGGCGGCAGCGATCCCGAGGCGTTGTCGCATGCCGAGCGAGTAGCCCTTGACCCGACGCGTGGCTGCCTTCTCCAGCCCCACCTGCTCGATCACCTCGTCGACCCTGGCGAGCGGGATCCCGTTGCTGCGCGCACCGATTCGCAGGTGGCCGCGGCCCGTCCGGCCCGGGTGCATGGCGCCGGCGTCGAGGAGGGCCCCCACCTCGCGCAACGGCGCCGGGAAGTCGGTGTATCGCCGACCGCTCACCGACGCCGACCCGGCCGTGGGCCGGTCCAGTCCCAGGACCATCCGCATCGTCGTCGACTTGCCGGCGCCGTTCGGCCCGAGGAAGCCGGTCACCTTCCCCGACTCCACGTCGAAGGTGAGGTCGTCGACCGCCCGCACCCCGCCATACACCTTCGTCAGCCCGCTGACCCTGATCATCCCTGCCGCCTCTCCTGCCGGACCCGTCGAACCTCGACCTCACGGACGCTAGGGCCCAGCGCCGGGACGGCGGGGGCGGGACGTGTGAAGGTTCCGTGCAGATCGGCGCCGGCTTGCCCGTGCCGCCAACGGGCATGGGGAGTTCGACGGACATTCACCCGCTCGTATGCCGTCCGTTCCCCTCGGCTGGGCAGGCTGCGCCCATGACCTCTCGCCGACTTCCCCTGCCCGCCGCCGCGATCGCCCTGGTCGGAGCCATTCTCGTCGCTCCGACCGTCGCCGCGGCCGCGCGCCCGGTTCCTGCCCCCACGGGAGCTGAGGTGCTCGGCTTCTCGGTGCTGCCCGCGGAGACCTACGTCCCCGGCAGCGAGGCATCCGGCCACTGGACGACCGGCAACGCCGTCGTGCCCGCGCCCTACCCGGGCCAGCCGGTGCAGGGCTTCTCGGGCACCCACCGCAACGCGGACGGCTCCTACCTCGTGCTCAGCGACAACGGGTTCGGGTCCAAGGCCAACAGCCAGGACGCCCTCCTCGCGCTGCATCGGATCCGGCCGAACACGACAACTGGTGAGACGGCATACGAGACAACGCTTTTCACCTTCTCGGACCCGCAGCGACTCATCCCGTGGCAGACGTGGCGCGACGGTGGCTGCGCGGCGGCGGGCTCGCTGCCTGCGGGCTACTCGTGCCCGGCCCCGGACCGCAAGCTCACCGGCTGGGACTTCGATCCCGAGTCCCTGCAGGTCGGCACGGACGGGACGTTCTGGGTGGGTGAGGAGTTCGGCCCCTACCTGCTGCACTTCGACGCTCGGGGCGAGCTGCTCGAGGCGCCGGTCGCGACACCGGGGGTGAAGTCACCGTCGAACCCGACCCTGGGCTCGGCGATCCCTGACATCGCGAACTCCAAGGGGTTCGAGGGGCTGGCGATCTCCCCCGACGGACGCACCCTGTACCCGATGCTCGAGGGTTCGACCGCGCAGGACAAGGCTGCCGGACTGGCGAGCGACCTGCGGATCTATGAGGCGCCCATCGCCAAGGGCGGCACGGCGAGCTTCACGGGTGACTTCCGGCGCTATCGGATGGAGGACCCGGCGAACGCGCTCGGCGACTTCATCGCGATCAACAAGCACCAGTTCCTCGTCATCGAGCGCGACAACGGCCAAGGTCCGACGGCGGTCTTCAAGCGGATCTATCTCGTGGACACGCGTGGTGTCGCCAGCAACGGCTACGTCAAGAAGACGCTGCTCGTCGACCTCATGAACGTCCCGAACCCCACTGGTGCCGGCGGGTTCGGTGACCCGTTCACCTTCCCGTTCTTCACCATCGAGGACGCGGAGCTGGTCGACGACCGCACGATCGCGGTGATGAACGACAACAACTTCCCCGCCGCCGGCGGTCGCAGCGCCACGGAGCCAGATCGCAACGAGTTCGTCCTCATCCGCCTCGCCTCGGCCCTCCAGGTGGACCACCGACTGCTCTGAGGGCTGGCGGACATCCGCCCTGATCCCCCGGGCGCAGGGCTAGCGGTTGGCGATGCCGTCCAGTCGCAGGACGTCCGCCTCGTCCCGGTGGACGCCGTCCGTGCCGACGTGCTTGTCGGAGATGCCGGCGCCGTTCTTGATCACGTGCACCAACGCCATGCCGTGCCCGCGACCGAGCCCGTGGTCGTCGGCCAGCCAGGCAAGGATCTCGCCGGCCTTCGTGTCCGGCCCGAACCCGCGCGCGTGCGCCTGATCCACGAGCTCCTGCGGGGTGTGGCCGGTCTTCTTCTCAGCGGCATCGAGGTAGGCCTGGAAGGACATGCTGACTCCTTGAGTGCGTCGGTTCGTGCTCTGTCACTCATGGTGCCGAACGGGTACCAGCGTTTTCGACACATTCGACACCGAGGATTTGGCGGGTCAGCCGCGCGCTGGGCTCAGGGGCTCTCGCAGCCGATCCCGTCGCCATCTGAGTCGAAGTTGTGCGGGTCCGCAGGGAGCACGACGAACCGCCGATGGGTGATGTCACCGCAGTCGAGATCTGGCGGAGGCGGCGGGATGCATACCCCGGGGTAGGCCGAGTCACAGCCAGCAGAGGGAGGCGGAGGCGGTGGGGGTGGCGGCGGCGTGGCCGTGTAGTTCTCCACGGCTCGGATGTACCAGGTGCCGTTCGAAGGGCGCCACACGACGTGGTCCGCCACTGCCGTTCCGAGGAAGTTGCCCGTCTGGGGGACATCGCCCAACCGGCCCCAGGAGATCGAGGAGCCACCTCGCACGAACCACACCCCAGTGCCGGGACGCCATACCGCCAGGCTGTTGGCACTCGTGCTCAGAAACGTGGCAGGCACCGGCACGTCACCGGCCGTGCCGAACGCGAAGGTGCTCGCTCCCCTGACGAACCACTGACCCGTGGAGGGACGGAACACAGTCAGGTCCGCGCGACGGTCCCCCACATACTGACCCGGCTTCGGGACGTCGCCCGCGCGTCCCCAAGCGATCGTCGAGCCCCCCCGAACGAGCCACTGACCTGTCGTCGGCCGGAAGACAGCAATGTCCGCCCGCCCGTCGCCGGTGTAGTCGGCGGCGACCGGCGTGTCTCCCTTCACGCCCCAGCGGACCATCGCCTTGCCCCGGACGTACCAGCCGCCGTCGGAGGGGCGGAAGACCGCCAGCTCGGCTCGACCGTCGCCCGTGTAGTCGGCAGCGACCGGGATGTCACCGGCGCGGCCCCAGGCGACCGACCCCATCCCTCGGACGTGCCAGACGCCGGTGGACGGTCTCCACACGGCGAGGTCGCTGCGGGCATCCCCGAAGAAGTTCGCGGCGACGGGGACATCTCCTTGGGTCCCCCACGCGATGGTGGAGGTGATCACTCGGGTGGCTCCGGACGACGGGGCGGCCGCGAGGCCGAGCATGCTCACGAGCAACGACAGAACCGTTGCGACGCGGACGGAACGAGCCATGGTGGTCTCCAACGACGGCGTTGACGTGAGTGCTGGCAATCGTTCCCGCCACCCAGATCCTGATGACCCGAAGTCAAGCACTCCGTCGCCGCCCTCGGAGCCCAATCGCAGATACCCAGGTCAGCCCTCGGATTTCAGGTGGGCGACGACGTAGAGCACACCGAAGGGGTCACTCACCTCGCACGACTCCACCCGGTATGCCGTCCGCTCGCCGTGCGAGCCGCCGCTCGACTGGGCGCCCAGTGCCGCGGCGAGCACCTGCAGGGGCGCGCGGCCGGCGACGAGCAGCTCGGCGCACAGCGCGGCGTCGAGGTCGAGGAGTCGATGGAGCCCACCCTCGGCGCTCCCGCGAATGGCATCGACGATCGTGTCGTCGAGCCCAGATGCGCGAGGATCAAGATGCCCCGGCGCCTTCTCGGTGCGACAGGCTGATCCATCAGCGACGACGAGCAGCGTTGTGGCACTGGCGGAGTCGAGAGCCTGGCCGACCGCGACACACGCCTCACGGGTGGCATCCCACGGCACGCCGACATGCTCGACGTCGAAGTTCTCATGGGTCGCTGCGAGCAGACGGTCGGCCACCCGAAGGCCGATCGCCTGCTTCGTGCTGCGCGGCTCCCGGTCTGTGGGGTGCACGACGACGACGTGGTGCGCCGACGCGACGGCGTCGCGGACGACCTCGACGCAGGACCCGAGCAGCTCCGGCACCGCCGCCGTCCGCCCCTGGTACTCCGGAAGCAGCAAAGGCGCACCCGGCACGATGACGACGTCGGTGATCATGCGAGCCCCCGGGTCGCCCGCCCGGGCGGCAGGTCACCGGCGATGACCGACACCATGTCGAGCACCTGCCGAGTCTCGACGACCTCGTGAACGCGATAGATGTGGGCGCCGTGCCACGCCGAGATCGCCGTCGCCGCAAGGGTTCCCGTCAGGCGCTCACCCACGGGCAAGTCCAGCGCCTCCCCCACGAAGTCCTTGTTGGACAGCGACACGAGCAACGGCCACCCCAGGGCCACGAGCTCGTCGAGCCGTCGGGTGACCTCGAGCGAGTGCCAGGAGTTCTTGCCGAAGTCGTGGGCGGGGTCGATGACGATCCGGTCTCGCGCGACTCCGACGGACACAGCTCGGTCGGCCTGTGCCACAAGGGACTCAACGACGGACTCGACCACGTCGTCGTACTCGATCCGGTGCGGGCGCGTCCTCGGCGTCACGCCACCGGTATGGGTGCACACGACGGCCGCATCGAACTCCGCCGCGACCTCGACCAGGCTGGGATCCGCCCCACCCCACGCGTCGTTGAGGATGTCGGCACCAGCCTCGAGCACGGCACGACCCACGGAGGCCCGCCACGTGTCGACGCTGATGAGCAGGTCGGGATGCTCGGCGCGCACCGCGGCAACGAAGTCGACGACGCGCGCCTTCTCCTCGTCAGCACCGATCTCGACCCCCGGGGCCGCCTTGATCCCACCGATGTCCACGATGTCGGCTCCCTGCGCCACGACCTCGCGCACGCGCTCGAAGGCCGCGTCCTCATGCCAGGTCGACCCCTTGTCGTAGAAGGAGTCAGGGGTGCGGTTGACGATCGCCATGACGAGCCGCGCAGACGCGTCGAACGTGCGGGACCCGAGACGGAAGGTGAGCTCGCTCATCGGACCTCCGCGGACGGCATACCCACGGTGTCGGCCGGAGGCCGCTCCCCCGTCGCCACAGCGGTGACCTGCGGGTCGAACCCCGCTGAGCCGCGGGTGTACTGCGTCAGCTCCACGGTGGATGCATGGTGGAGGTCCTCGGTGACCGGGCCGACGCGACGGCGGTCAGCTGCCGCCAGGACCTGGACCGCCATGAGACCGAGCGTGTCATGACGGTGGTGGCGGTGCGTGCGCAGCCCCAGGTCCACCTGCGCGATCGCTTCGACCCCGAACTGGTCGGCCGTGTCGAGAACGGCTGCGATCTCGACGCCGTAGCCGACAGGCACGGAGAAGCCGGCAAGCTCGCGCGGCGAATCGCCCACTCCCCCGAGAGCGGCTGGACGATGCCGGCCAGCTCGGGTCGGTGGAGTGCGAGCCACGGACGCGCCACGAGCTCGGTGACCCGGCCACCCGTCTCCTCCTGCTGTCCGGACGCATCGAGCATCGGCCGGTCATAGACCGCCTTGACCAGATGGACGTCATCGCGCATGAGCAGCGGCCCGAGGAGGCCGGTGACGAAGTGCGTGCCCCAGTCGACGAGGTCGGCGTCGACGAAGACGACGAGGTCGCCGGACGTGACGAGCTGCGACTTCCACAGCGCCTCGCCCTTGCCCTCGACGGTGCCGAGCTCGGGCCGGATGTCCTTGGCGGAGAACACCTTTGCACCCGCGTCGCGCGCGACCGCGGCCGTTTCGTCGGTGGAGTCGGAGTCGATGACGACGACCTCGTCGACCAGCCCGCCCCGATCCGCCGGGACGAAGTCGGCGAGGATCCGCTCGACGACATCACCGACCGTGGCCGCCTCGTTCCTGGCGGGGATGACGACGGAGACCGTCCGGTCGCCCTTGAGCGCCAGCAAGTCCGCGAGAGTCCAGTCAGCTGCCGCGTATGCCGTCCGCTCCCCTCCGTCTGCGCCCTCCCCCATCGCGGTCGTCACGCGCCGAACGTCGGGCGGCGCTTCTCGCGGAAGGCGGTGAGGCCCTCCACGAAGTCGTCGGTGCGCAGCAGTGCGTGCTGGCCGCGCTCCTCGCGGTCGAGCGCGGCAGCAAGGTCGAGCGCCGCGTCGGTGATGGCTGCCGTCGTGAGCGCGGTGCCGTCTGGTGCCAGAGCAGCAAGCTGCGACGTCAGCTCGTCGGCACGAGCCGAGAAACCCTCTGCAGCAACGGACTCAGCGACGAGGCCCCAGGCGGCAGCAGTGGCTCCGCTGATCTTCTCGCCGGTCAGGGCAAGGCGCAGGGCGCGAGCGCGGCCAATCGACGCCACGACGAGGGCTGTCGCGCCGCCATCAGGCATCAGACCAAGGGCGCCGAAGGCCAGGAGGAGGGTGGCCTCGTCGCTGACGAGCACGTAGTCCGCGGCGAGGGCGATGGACAATCCCGCCCCCGCAGCGACACCGGGGACGAGCGCCAGCACGGGCGTGCGGGCTTCGAGGATCGCGCGAACCGCGGAGCCCAGGCCGAACAGCGTGGCATCCAGGTCGCCGATCTCCTCGTAGGGGACGATGTTCGCCCCGGCCGAGAACGCCCGCCCCTCGCCCGACAGGACGATGACCCGCACCGCCGGGTCCGCGTCGATCCGGGCGACCTCGGCGGTCAGGATGTCGAGCATCGACGGGTCCAGGGAGTTGAGCCGGTCCGGCATGGCGAACGTGATGCGCCCGACCGCCCCTTCCACCGCCACGGTCACTCCGGCGTCGGTCATGCGTCTGTCTTCGTGGCGTCCGGGCGATAGGAGGTGAGGAGGAGTCCAGCGGCCCCAGCGAGCCCACCCACGAGGGCGATGACCCCCCAGCCGAGCCCGGCGAGGTCCAGTCCCAGTGCGTTGTCGAGCGACCAGCGCCCCGGCCCGACGACAGCCAACGCCACGGCGACGATCCCCACGAGGACGACGTACTCGGCGCCGCCCTTGAAGATGAAGTAGCCCTTGCCCCGGTGGTCGGTGAGCGCGGCGACCGTCATGAGGCCGACGAAGGCCATCGCGCCGAGTCCGTTGAGCAGCCCGAGCGTCACGATGAGCCCGGCACCGATCTCGGTGGCGGCGGCCACGCGGGCGTGCAGCCAGCCGGGCCTGAGGCCGAGCGACTCGAACCAGCCGGCCGTCCCGGCAAGACCGCCCTGCACCTTGTTGAGCCCGTGGAGGACGAGCATCGGTCCGAGTGCCAGGCGGATGACCAGCGAGGCGACGTCGAGCTCGGTGGAGGAGATCGCGGTGGCGTCCATCAGTGCTGCTCCTTGGTCAGGTCGGCGGGCACGAGCTCGCGCAGGCCCGGCAGGACCTGCTCGGTGAGGGTGCGCAGGAAGCGCTCCTGGTCGTGGCCCGGTCCGTGGAGGACGAGGTGGTCGAAGCCGAGGTCGGTGTACTCCTTGACCGCAGCGACCACGTCCTCGGGTTTGGAGGCGACGATCCAGCGCTTCGCGACCTGCTCGATGGGCAGCTCGTCGGCGGCCCGCTCCATCTCGGTGGGGCTGTGGATCGAGTGCTTCTGCTCGGCGGTCAGCGACAGGGGCGCCCAGAAGCGGGTGTTCTCGAGGGCCTGGTCGGCGTCCGGGTCCCACGACACCTTGATCTCGATCATCTTGTCGATGCTGCCGATGTCGCCCTTGTCCGCCTTGGCGAGACCCTCGGCCACGGCGGGCAGCAGCTTGTCGGCATAGAGCTCGCGCCCCTTGCCCGAGGTGCAGATGAAACCGTCACCGGACCGGCCGGCATACCGCGCGACGAGGGGACCACCGGCAGCGATGTAGACGGGGATCGGGGTATCCGGGCGGTCGAAGATGCGCGCGTCCTCGGTCCGGTAGTAGTCGCCCTCGAACGTCACCGACTCCTCGGTCCACAGCGCGCGCATCAGCCTGACGGACTCCCGCAGCCGGGCGTAGCGCTCCTTGAACTCGGGCCACCCGCTCTCCGGCACCGAACCCACGGCCACCTCGTTGAGCGCCTCACCGGTGCCGACACCGAGCATGATGCGGCCGGGCGCGAGGCACCCCAACGTCGCGAACGTCTGCGCCACCACGGCCGGGTTGTAGCGGAAGGTCGGGGTCATGACCGACGTCCCGAGCATCACCCGCTCGGTGCGGGCCGCGACCCACGACAGCCACGCGAGGGAGTTGGGCGCGTGACCCCCTTCGAGCCGCCACGGTTGGAAGTGGTCCGAGATCGTGACGGAGTCCAGTCCCAGCTCTTCGGCGAGCACGGCGTATGCCGCCAGGTCGGAGGGGGCGAACTGCTCCGCCGAAGCCTTGTAGCCGATGCGCATGTCCCCCATCCTCTCCCATGCCGGTGCCATAGTGACGAGGTGCTGATTCGAGTGACCCAACGACGCCGTATGCCGCGGCTCGCCCTCGCCGGTGCGGCTCTGCTCGCGCTCGTGTCGCTGAGCGGCTGCGCCGGGCGCGGGTCGGTCGAGCAGGAGGCGGTCCGGTCCACGGCGTCCAGCTTCGTGCTCGCCACGAGCTCTGATCCGGCGGAGGCGTGCGCCATGCTGGCACCCGCCACGACAGAGGAGCTCGCAGGCGACGGCGAGGAGTGCACCGACCTCGTCACCGACGCTGCCGGCTCCGCCCCCGATGCTGACGCGCTCGACGTCGAGGTCTACGGCCGGGACGCGATGGCCCGGTCCGGCGACAAGGCGATCTTCCTCGCCCGTTTCGACGACGGCTGGCGGGTGACCGCGGCCGGGTGCACACCGCGCGGCGAGGACCTTCCCTACGACTGCACCATCGAAGGGCGGTGAGGGCCGTGCGCTGGTCGTTCATCGGGTGGGTGCTGTTCATCGTCGCCGGGCTCACGTGGTGCCTCGTCATGGGAGTGACTGGACGATGAGACGTCTGCGTGACCACGGGCTGGCCCTCGTCTTCGGCACCCTGCTGCTCCTCGCCCTCGTGGGCCAGGCGGTCTCGGGACTCGCAGAGGTCAACGGTGAGGCCCGGGACCACGGTCTCGCGACGATCGGGATGGGCGAGTACCTCGCGTCCTCGAGCTTCGCCGTCGACCTCGCCGAGAACTGGCAGTCGGAGTATCTCCAGTTCCTCCTCTTCATCGTGCTGACGGTCTGGTTCGTCCAGAAGGGTTCCCCGGAGTCCAAGGAGCTGGACAAGGTCGGCCGGGAGAGCGACAAGGACCAGCAGGTCGGGCGGTACGCCACACCCGAGTCTCCGGCATGGGCGAAGGTCGACGGCTGGCGGCGCGGCCTCTACTCACACTCCCTCGGGCTCGTCATGGCCGCGATCTTCATCGGCTCGTGGGCGGCTCAGTTCGTGGCGGGCCACGCGGCATACAACGCAGACCAGATCCGCGATCTCAAGGCACCTCTGGGCTGGGGCGACTATCTCGCCGCGCCGGACTTCTGGAGCAGGACGTTCCAGAACTGGCAGTCCGAGTTCCTCGCGGTCGCGAGCATGGTCGTCCTCTCGATCTACCTGCGCGAGCGGGGCTCTCCGGAGTCCAAGCCGGTCGGCGCATCCCACGAGGCGACCGGGACCGAGGGCTGAGGTCGACGCCGGTGACGCGTCCGCGGGCCTAGGCTTGGAACTGCGTGAGATCCACGCATGCCCCACGCTGCGTCATCCCGCGGCCCAGCACTGACAAAGGAGTCACCACCGTGACCGCGTCGCCCACGACCTCCGCTCCCGCGCGTTCGACCGCTGCGTCGAACCTCTCGCCGGCTGAGCACGAACAGGTCATCCACTGCTCCGACCCCGCGTCCGGCCTGCGTGCGATCATCGCGATCCACAACACCGCCCTCGGCCCGGCCCTCGGTGGCACCCGGTTCTACCCCTACGCCAGTGACGACGAGGCGCTCGCCGACGTCCTGCGCCTCTCTCGTGGGATGTCCTACAAGAACGCGGTCGCGGGCATCCCCCACGGCGGCGGCAAGGCCGTGATCATCGGCGACCCCTCGACCCTCAAGACCCCCGAGCTGCTGCGGTCCTACGGCCGCTTCGTCGAGAGCCTGGGCGGGCGCTACGTCACCGCCTGTGACGTGGGCACCTACGTGCAGGACATGGACGTCGTGGCCGAGACCACCCGTTTCGCCACGGGTCGCTCACCGGAGAACGGTGGAGCAGGAGACTCGTCGGTGCTCACGGCATACGGCGTCTTCCAGGGCATGCGCGCCGCCGCCCAGCACACCTGGGGCGAGCCGACGCTGCGCGGTCGCCGCGTCGGCATCGCCGGCGTGGGCAAGGTGGGACGCATCCTCGCCGGTCACCTCGTCGAGGACGGAGCGCAGGTCGTCGTGACCGACGTGAACGCCGCCGCTGTCACGGCCCTGCAGGCGGTCCACCCCGCGATCGAGACGTTGGGCGACGTCGCCGCCCTCGTGCGCGACGACCTCGACGTCTACGCCCCGTGCGCCCTCGGGGGTGCGCTGGACGACGACACCGTCGACGTCCTGAAGGCCCGCATCGTCTGCGGTGGCGCCAACAACCAGCTCGTCACCGAGGGGGACGGCGGCACCGCCGACCGGCTCGTCGCCCGTGGCATCACCTACTGCCCCGACTTCCTCGTCAACGCCGGCGGAGTGATCCAGGTGAGCGACGAGCTGCGCGGCTTCGACTTCGACCGGGCCAAGCTCGGCGCGACCGCGATCTTCGAGCACACCCTGGAGGTCCTGCGCACGGCCGACGAGCGTGGCGAGACCTCTGCGGCGGCGGCCGACCACATCGCCGAGGAGCGCATGCGGGCCGGGTTGTCGACCATCTGGCTGCCCCACCGCTGACCGGCTGCCCGACGTGTCGGGCGACACCGTCCCAAGAGTCGACCCCTGGAGCGGAATCACCTCGGCCTGCTGTAGCGTTGACCCCACGACAAACACACGATTCCCGGGACCACAGCTCGACTTGGGATGACCCCTCGGGGCCGTCCCTTCGGGTATGTCGCCCGGCAGACGCACAAGGGGGTCTCGCCATGGGGCGCGGCCGAGCAAAAGCCAAGCAGACCAAGGTGGCACGGGAGCTGAAGTACTACAGCCCCGACACCGACCTGAGTTCGCTTGAGCGCGAACTCCACGGCAGCTCCTCGACGCTGCCCTCGACTCGGGTCGCCGAGTCCGACGGCGACGAGGACGACGACTACGACAAGTGGGCCAGCGGACGTCGTTGACGTCTGACGGTCCGCTCGATCCTCTTTTGCCTGTCCTCGTGCGACTCGTGCGATCCGCTGCCTGAGGTCTGAGATGCTCTGGGCATGACTGACGTGCGCACTGCCGAGGATGCCCAGCGTCTCGGCGTCGAGACCACCGGCATCGAGATCATCGACGAGGCGGAACGCACCGCCGCACCCCG
Source organism: Knoellia sp. AC549 (assembly GCF_979258975.1). Taxonomy (NCBI): domain Bacteria; kingdom Bacillati; phylum Actinomycetota; class Actinomycetes; order Micrococcales; family Intrasporangiaceae; genus Knoellia; species Knoellia sp. AC549. The sequence goes on along the minus strand of NZ_OZ409890.1, from coordinate 2,255,062 downwards.
AGACCTCTTCTGGCCCTGGTTCGCGGCCAACGTGTCGGTGTTCGGGATCTCCTACGCGGCCTTCGTCCTCGGCTTCGGCATCTCCTTCTGGCAGGCCGCCGTCGTGACGGTCGTCGGCATCGTGGTCTCGTTCGCTCTGTGCGGGGTCATCGCCATCGCCGGCAAGCGTGGCTCGGCGCCGACGATGGTCCTCTCGCGTGCCGCGTTCGGCGTCAAGGGGCAGAAAGTGCCGGGTGTCATCTCCTGGCTGGTCTCGATCGGCTGGGAGACCGCACTGGCCATCCTCGCCGTGCTCGCGACCTCGACGATCTTCGAGCGGCTGGGGTGGGGTGGCGGAACTGCCACCAAGGTCGTCGCCTCCGTCGTCGTCGCCGCCCTGATCGTCGCTGCCGCGGTGGCCGGCTACCACGTCATCATGCGGATGCAGTCGGTCCTCACGTGGGTCACCGGCGCCATCACCCTCCTCTACATCGTCATGACCGTGGGCGACGTCGACTGGTCGGCCGTGTCCGCCATGCCGTCCGGGGGCATCGGCGCCACGATCGGCGCCTTCGTCATGGTCATGACCGGCTTCGGCCTCGGCTGGATCAACATCGCCGCCGACTGGTCGCGATACCAGCACCGTGATGCGAGTGGCACCGCGATCGTCGGCTGGAACACCTTCGGTGGCGCCCTGGCCCCCGTCCTGCTCGTGACCTTCGGGCTGGCCCTCGCCGGGTCCGACCCCGCCGTGCTCGAGGGGATCGGTGCCGACCCGATCGGCACCCTGGCCACGCTGCTCCCGACCTGGGTGCTCGTGCCCTTCCTCCTCGCGGCCGTCCTGTCGCTCGTATCCGGAGCGGTCCTCGGCATCTACTCGTCCGGTCTCACCCTGCTCTCGCTGGGAGTGCGGATCCCTCGCCCCGTGGCGGCTCTCGTCGACGGCATCATCCTCACCGTCGGCACGTTCTTCGTCGTCTTCGTCGCAGAGGACTTCCTCGGACCGTTCCAGTCCTTCCTCATCACCCTCGGCGTCCCGCTCGCCTCGTGGGCGGGCATCATGATCGCCGACATCGCGCTGCGCAGGCGCGACTACGACGACGACGCCCTCTTCGACTCGACCGGGCGCTATGGAGCCTTCGACTGGGTGTCGATCGGGACGATGGTCGGGGCCTCGGTGCTCGGCTGGGGCCTCGTCGTCAACAGCTACGCCGACGACGCGGCATGGAACAACTGGCAGGGCTTCCTGCTCGACCCGCTCGGCCTGGGGACGTTCGTCGAGGACCCGGCCGGGTCCTACTGGGAGGGCACCTTCGCCTACGCCAACCTCGGTGTCCTGCTCGCGTTCCTCCTCTCGTTCGCCATCACCTATGTCGCCCGGCGTGGCACGGTGCGGCGTCAGGAGAGCGGGGCGTGACCCGGACGCCCATCGATGCCGTGGAGCCTCTCGACGACGAGTGGCTCGTCATCATCGACCCGCAGCTGGTCTTCGCCGACCCGGAGTCCAGCCCGTGGGGATCACCGATGTGGGCGGAGGCGATGCCGCGCATCGCCCGTCTCACCACGGCATACGCCGGCAGGGTCGTCGTGACCCGCTTCGTCGCCGACCCCGGACTCGGCGGCTCGTGGGCCGACTACTACGACGACTGGCAGTTCGCACTCGTCCCCGACGAGGACCCCCTGTATGCCGTCGTGCCGGAACTCGCGCCTCTCGCCGACCATGTGGTCACCGAGGGGACCTTCGGCAAGTGGGGTCCGGGGCTGCGGTCGGTCGTGGGCGACCAGCCTCGCATCGCCCTCGCGGGGGTCGCCACCGACTGCTGCGTCATCGCGACCGCCATCCCGGCGGGCGACGCGGGGGCGAAGGTGCGGGTCGTGGCCGACGCCTGCGCGGGATCCGGGATCGCCGCGCACGAGCAGGCGCTGCGCGCCATGGAGCTGTTCGCTCCCCAGATCATCGTCCTCTGAGCCCCGTTGGTTTCTCACCCAATTCCCCCGAATCCCACACGCGCAGGATGGTGAGTATCGGGGGAATTGGGTGAGAAACGCACATCGGGAGGAGGCACACGGCGGCGGTGGTGGCGGGACGGTTGCGGTGGGTCAGGCCCTGGGGTGCGAGCCGACGACCTGCACCGAGCCGCCGTCGACGCCCTTGGCTCCCCTGATGACCTCGACGCCGTCCTCGATGGGCGCGCCCTCGAGTGCTGTCACCTCACCCATCGTCCACGCCGCGATGCCGCTCCGGGCCAGGGTGGACACGGCCAGCTCGGCCTGTTCGGCCGGGAGCATCGCGACGAACCCGACGCCCATGTTGAGGGTGCGCTCGACGTCGGCCTGCGGCACCTGACCAAGCCGCTGGACGGTCGAGAAGACGGCCGGCGGAGTCCACGTGCTGCGGTCGACACGCGCGAACACGTCGTCGGGCAGGACCCGCGCGAGGTTCGCAGCGAGACCGCCGCCCGTGACGTGCGAGAGGGCATGGATGTCGAGGCCATCGGTGCCGATGAGGTCGAGCAGGTCGCGGGAGTAGACGCGGGTCGGCTCGAGCAGCTCCTCACCCAGGGTGCGACCGAACTCGGCCACGTGCCGGTCGAGTGCCCATCCGGCGTGCTCGATCACCTTGCGCACGAGCGAGTAGCCGTTGGAGTGCAGGCCCGAGCTGGCCAGCCCCAGCACCACGTCACCGGTGCAAACGCGCTGGGGGCCGAGCACAGCGGCATACTCCACGACTCCGGTCGCGGCGCCGGCGACGTCGTACTCGTGCGGCTCGAGGAGGCCGGGGTGCTCGGCGGTCTCGCCACCGACGAGAGCCACACCGGCCTGCTCGCAGGCCCGGGCTATGCCGCCGACGATGGCGGCGATGCGCTCCGGGACGACCTTGCCGGTCGCGATGTAGTCGGTCATGAAGAGCGGCTCCGCGCCGCACACGACGATGTCGTCGACGACCATCCCGACGAGGTCGAACCCGATGGTGTCGTGGATGTCGAGGGCTTGGGCGATCGCGACCTTGGTGCCGACACCGTCCGTGCTTGTCGCGAGGACCGGGCGGTCCATGCGGGCGATCGCAGAGGCGTCGAACATCCCCGCGAAACCACCGAGCCCGCCGAGCACCTCGGGCCGGGTCGCGCGACGGACGTCGGCCTTCATCAGCTCGACGGCCTTGTCACCGGCCTCGACGTCGACTCCTGCCGCGGCATAGGTGATCTGTTCGCCCTGGTCGCTCACGCCGGTCAGCCTAGAGGTCGCGAGGTCACGGGCGGCGGACGGCCTCGGCCGCACCGCCCGAGGCCGTCACCGAGACCCGCTCGACGTCGAGCGTGCCGGTATCGGTGGGGTCGGTGCCGGCCTCGTCCACGGGGAACTCGAGCTCGAGCAGACCCTTGCCGAGGCGGTCCGACGACGGGAGCTCCAGCGGGTAGACACCGGTGAAGCAGGCCGTGCAGAGCCGCTCGCGCTCCTGGTTGGTCGCGGCGATCATCCCGTCCTCGGAGATGTAGCCGAGCGAGTCGGCGCCGATGGAGTTGCAGACCTCCTCGACACCGATGCCGGTGGCGATGAGCTCTGCCCGGGTGGCGAAGTCGATGCCGTAGAAGCAGGGCCAGCGCACCGGCGGTGACGAGATGCGCACGTGCACCTCGGCTGCACCCGCCTCGCGCAGCATCCGCACCAGTGCGCGCTGGGTGTTGCCCCGCACGATCGAGTCGTCGACGACGATGAGGCGCTTGCCCTTGATGACGTCCTTGAGCGGGTTGAGCTTGAGCCGGATGCCGAGCTGTCGGATCGTCTGAGAGGGCGCGATGAACGTGCGGCCGACGTAGGCGTTCTTGACCAGCCCCTGGCCATAGGGGATGCCTGACTCCTGGGCATAGCCGATCGCCGCCGGGGTGCCCGACTCGGGCGTCGGCATGACGAGGTCGGCCTCGACCGGGTGCTCGCGGGCCAGGGCGCGGCCCATCTCGACCCGGGCCTCGTGCACCACTTGGCCGTTGATCGTCGTGTCGGGGCGGGCGAGGTAGACGTACTCGAAGACACAGCCCTTGCGGTCGGTCTCGGCGAAGCGCTGCGAGCGCAGCCCGTCCTCGTCGATGGCGATCAGCTCGCCCGGCTCGACCTCGCGGATGAAGGACGCACCGACGATGTCGAGCGCGGCGGTCTCGGACGCGACGACCCAGCCGCGCTCAAGGCGACCGAGCACCAGGGGACGGATCCCTTGGGGGTCGCGGGCGGCATACAGGGTGTGCTCGTTCATGAAGACGAAGCAGAAGGCGCCGCGCAGCCTGGGGAGCACGTCGAGGGCCGCGGCCTCGACGGTGCGGTCGGGGTCGGCGGTGAGCAGCGCGGTGACGAGGGCGGTGTCGGTGGTGTTGCCCCGGCCGATCTCACCACGGTGGCGGCTCGTGCCCGACGCCTCGTCGACGAGGTCACGCAGCTCGGCCGAGTTGATGAGGTTGCCGTTGTGCGCCAGGGCGAGGGTGCCGCCGTCGTGGCCCCCGAGGGTGGGCTGGGCGTTCTCCCAGGTGGAGGCACCCGTCGTCGAGTAGCGGCAGTGGCCGATGGCGAGGTGGCCGGTCAGCGAGCCCAAGGAGCGCTCGTCGAAGACCTGGGAGACCAGTCCCATGTCCTTGTAGACGAGCAGGCGTCGGCCGTTGCTCGTCGCGATGCCGGCGGACTCCTGGCCCCGGTGCTGCAACGCGTAGAGGCCGTAGTAGGTCAGCTTGGCGACCTCCTCGCCGGGGGCCCACACTCCGAAGACACCGCAGGCGTCCTGCGGCCCCTTCTCGCCGGGCATCAGGTCGTGGGTCAGTCGTCCGTCTCCGCGTGCCACACTCCCAGTGTCCCACGAGTTCTCGGGACGCCGACACGGCGAGGTGTGGGCCTGCGCGACCCATCCACCTCCTGCCCCCGCTCCGAATGGCTTGCCATGGACACCACCGCTCGCACCACCCCGGCACGATGGCCGTATGCCGTGAGCGGGCTCCTCGCAGCCGCTTCCGGCGCCGCCGCCGGCCATCTCGTAGCTGCCTTCGTGGCGCCCGAGTCCTCACCCGTGCTCGCCGTGGGCTCACAGGTCATCGACGCCACGCCCACACCGGTCAAGGAGTGGGCCGTCCGGACGATGGGCACCGCGGACAAGCCGATCCTCATCGGCAGCGTCGCCGTCGTCACCCTGATCTTTGCCGCCGTGGCGGGGCTCGTGTCCCGTCGCCACCCCACCGTCGGCCGACTCATGATCGTGGTCCTCGCCGCGCTCGCCGCCGCCGCTGCCGTGCTGCGACCCACCGCCGGGCAGACCGACGTCATCCCCGGACTGGTCACCGGCCTCGTCGGCGTGCTCGTGCTCGGCGCCCTGCTGCGACTCCTTCCTCGCGCCGGGGACGCCGAAGCCACCGAGAATGGGGCCGTTGACCGTCGCGCCGTCGAGAGCCCGACCGACCACAACGCCCGGGCGACCGGCGAGCCGAGCCCCGCAGGGCGCCGCGCCTTCCTCCTCGGAGCCGGTGGCGCGACCGTGGGAGCGGCCGCCGTCGGCGGTCTGGGGCAGAGCTCACGAGCGACGCGATCGCGCCGTCGACGATCGCGCTGCCCGGTGCCACCGAGCCGCTCGCGCCGCTGCCCGCCGGCATCGAGGGCAAGGTGCCCGGCCTGACGAAGTGGCGCACCGCCAACAAGGACTTCTATCGCATCGACACCGCCCTCGTCATCCCTCGCGTCGACCCCGACTCCTGGAAGCTGAGGATCGACGGCGACGTCGACAACCCCTTCACCCTCACCTATGCCGAGCTCAGCGCCATGCCGCTCATCGAGAAGGACATCACGATGTGCTGCGTCAGCAACGAGGTCGGCGGTGGCTACATCGGCGGCGCCCGCTGGCTCGGCGTGCCCGTGCGCGAGCTGCTCGAGAAGGCCGGAGTGCGCTCCGGTGTCGACCAGATCCTCAGCACCTCGGTCGACGGCATGACCATCTCCACGCCGGTCCAGGCGCTGACCGACGACCGCGACGCACTTCTCGCGATCGGCATGAACGGCGAGGCGCTCCCTCGCCGCCACGGCTACCCCGTGCGGCTCGTCACGCCCGGACTCTTCGGCTTCGTCGGCTCGACCAAGTGGCTCGAGAGCCTCACGGCCACGACGTATGCCGCCAAGAAGGCCTACTGGACCGAGCGCGACTGGGCCATCGACGGACGGGTGATCACCCAGTCACGCATCGACACCCCCCGCGGCCTGGCTCAGCTCAAGGCCGGCAAGACCGTCATCGGTGGGGTCGCCTGGGCCCAGGGTCGCGGCATCGAGAAGGTCGAGATCCGCATCGACGAGGGACCGTGGCAGAAGGCCACCCTCGGCCCGGACGCCAACATCGACTACTGGCGGCAGTGGTTCCTCGAGTGGGACGCGCCCGCCGGGCTCCACGACATCACCGTGCGCGCCACCGACCTCACCGGAGCCGTCCAGGTCGAGAAGAGGGCCTCACCCTTCCCCCGTGGAGCCACGGGCTGGCACTCCATCCCCGTCAACGTCGAGTAGCTGTCACGACTTTGCTCCCCATGAGGGGAGCTGAAGGGTCCGGAGGGAGATTCTCCCTCCGGACCCTTCGCTGTCTGTCCTGGGGAGCACTGCTGGGGCGAGGTGGGAGCGGAAGGCGGGCGTACGGCATACCCAGCAGTAGAGATCCGAGAAAGGCTGTCTCGCAACCAATCCGGTCAACAGGTGGCGGCGAATAAGAGGTGTACGCCAACCCGCACTTAGGAGACCACCATGAAGCTCACTACCCGCACCGCCGCTATCGCTCTCGCCCTGACCCTGCCCCTCGGGCTCGCGGCCTGTGGCAGCTCCGACGAGCCGGACGCCGCGGCGTCCTCGTCGACCACGTCCGAGTCCACCCCCTCGGAGACCCCCTCTGAGACCCCCTCGGAGTCGGCTTCCACCGACGCCATGGCTGGCAAGCCGTTCGGTCCTGGCTGCGCCAAGGTCCCGGCCTCGGGCGCCGGTTCGTTCGACGGCATGTCCACCGCCCCGGTGGCCACCGCTGCGAGCGCCAACCCGCTCCTCAAGACCCTCGTCACCGCAGTCGGCGAGGCCGGCCTCGTTGACACCCTCAACGGCGAGAAGGCCCTCACCGTGTTCGCGCCGATCGACAGCGCGTTCGCTGCCCTGCCCAAGGCGACGATGGACGCCGCGATGGCCGACCCCAAGGGTCTGCTCACCAAGGTGCTCACCAACCACGTCATCGCCGGCAAGATCGGCCCCGACATGATCGCCGGCGAGCAGAAGACGCTCGGTGGCGGGACGATCACCGTCACCGGCAGCGGCGAGGACTTCAAGGTCGGCGACGCCAGCGTCATCTGTGGCAACGTCCAGACCGCGAACGCCACGGTCTACATCGTCGACAAGGTCCTGCTCCCGGCCATGTGATCGACGGCAACACGGGCTCGATGAGTACGCACGAAGCGAAGTAGGCAATCATGGTCATCATGGCAGCAGTCGGATCAGGGGACACGTCCGCACCGGCTGCTGCCATGGGACCGGATCTCGGAGCACTGCTGACCCGATCCGCTCGCGGTGACGAGTCAGCCTTCGCCCAGCTCTACGACGCCACCGCGGCCAGGATCCACGGCCTCGTCGTCCGAGTCGTCCGCGACCGGGCACAGAGCGAAGAAGTCACCCAAGAGGCCTTCCTCGACATCTGGCGGCACTGCACCCGCTTCGACCCGTCTCGAGGTTCGCCCCTCTCGTGGATGCTCACCATCGCGCACCGCAAGGCCGTGGACCGGGTTCGCTCGGCCGAGGCCAGCAAGGCACGAGAAGTGACGTACGAGATGAACACAACTGAACGAGAGCACGACTCGACGCTCGAAGAGGTCGAAGTACGGCTCGACCAGCAACGCGTGCGTCGCGCGCTGGCCACCCTGACCGAGACCCAGCGGGGCGCGGTCGAGCTGGCCTACCTCGGCGGACACACGCACACCGAGGTGGCAGCACTCCTGGGCATTCCGCTCGGGACGGCCAAGACCCGGATCCGCGACGGACTCATCAGACTTAGAGACACATTGGAGGTGACGGCATGAACCCAGACACCCACGCACTGGCAGGTGCGTATGCCGTCAATGCCGTAACTGACGAGGAGCGCCGCTCCTTCGAGGTCCACCTGGACCTGTGCGAGGACTGCCGCGCCGAGGTGACCGAGCTGCAGGCCGCCGCCGCAGCCCTGGCCGTGGACGTCGAGCTGCCTCCGCCCCCTCCCATGCGCGCCTCGGTCCTGGCGGCGATCTCGCAGACCCGCCAGCTCTCGCCGATCGCCTCGGCCCCCCAGGCTCAGACCTCATCGTCCGTCGGGCCCGCCGCGGCGACCCCTGAGAGCCGGCCGACGTCGTCGACCGCCGCGCCGGTCGACGAGCTCGCCGCCCGCCGCCGGTTCCGGGTCCAGCCCTGGCTCGCCGCCGCAGCTGCCGCCGCCGTCTTCGCCGTGGGTGGAGCCGTCTGGCAGCCCTGGGAGGACAGCTCGCAGCAGCTGACCGCGACCGAACAGGTGCTGCGCGCCGACGACGCCCAGCGCGTCGAGCAACCGATGAACGGCTCGAAGATCACCATCGTCCGCAGCCCCTCGCACAAGAAGGCCGTCTTCGTCGCCGACTCGATGCCCGAGGCGCCGTTCGGCAAGGCCTACCAGCTGTGGTTCGACGTGCCTGGCCGGGGCATGGTCAGCGCCGGCCTCATCAAGGACAGCGGGGCCGTGACGATCGGGATGCAGGGAGACGCGACCGTGGCGACGGGTGCCGGGATCACACTCGAGCCCGCCAGCGGGTCAGAAAAACCGACGAGCGACCCGGTGGCCCTCTTCTCCTTCGCCTGACCTTGCTCCCGCCCGGCTGTGCCGGGTGAGCGAGACGTCACGTGCGGCGACGCCCGCTCAGTGCCAGGGTCAGCCCAGCGACGACCACGAGTGGTCCGACGACCGCCCACAACGTCACACCGGACATGGCGCTGCCACCGACGATCCCTAGGCCCTGAAGGGTCCAGATCGTGCCAAGGACGATGAGGACGGCGCCCAGTGCCCACCGCGCGCGGAAGCTCATGACTTCGGCTGCGACTCGGCGAAGTCCTTGAACGCCACCAGGTACTTGTGGCTCGCCTTCGGGAAGGACCGGCCGAAGAGCACCCCGACGACCTTCATCGCGCCGGTGAACTCGAAGACGTTGCGGGAAACCCATCGGGTGGCCTCAGGTCCGTCCTCGTGGAACTCGTGACGAGAGACGTTGTGCACGCCCTTGGCGTCGTAGATGCCCTCGAAGAGGTCGGGCAGCTCACGACGGGTGACGGTCTCGATCATCTCCATCGTGCCGCGGCCGCGCTTGAAGGTCAGCCGGGACGTGGCCCCGGGATGACCGGGCTCGCCACTCAGGGGCTCGAACGAGATCAGCCCCTCCTGCCACTTGGCAAGGTTGGCGGGGTCGTCGAAGAGCTCGACGAACCGGCCGCGAGAGACGTTCACGACGATCTCCTGGGTGTACTCCACAGCGGAACGCTACTGCGCACGTCCACTCGGTGTCAGCGGTTCCGGCGCTCCGACAGGGTCTCGACCAGCACCGAGACGCCGGCAGCGAGGAGACCCACGACCAGGGCTCCGAGCAGACCCAGATAGCCGACGGCGGTCGACGTGGAGTACTCGCCTGCCGCCACGCGCGCCGACGGCTCGAAACCGCGATAGACGCCGAGGGCCCCACCCAGCGCGAACCCCACCAGCGCTCCGATGACGAGGGCGCGGATGTGGTTGGGGCGACGGACCTGGCTGCTCACGACCTCCACGCTACTTGCCGCCGGCCGGGCCGACGACATCGGAGGCGACGGCTTCGAGCGTTGCGAGCGACCCGGCATACGGGGACTCGGGTCGCGGCCAGTGGGTGATGGTGTCGGTGAAGCCGAGCTCGGCGGCGCGCCCCGTCATGTCCTCGTAGACGCCGACGGACTCGAGCGAGAACTGCGGCGACGAGTCGAGGAGGAGATAGCGGTCGAGACCCTCCGATCCGGCGATGGCGGTGAACTTCTCCGCCAGGCCGGCCACCACCGCCCACCACTCCTCGAGCGTGTCCGTCTTGGCCCCCGTCGTCACCCATCCCTGCCCGTGCGCCGCGGCCACCCGCAGCGAGCGCGGCCCGTTGGCGGCGACGACGAACGGCACGCGGTCGCGGACGGGACCCGGCAGCGTGCGGGCGTCCCGCACGGCATACCAGTCTCCGTCGTGGTCGACGTGGTCCTCGCGGAGCAACCGGTCGAGCAGCGGCACGTACTCGTGGAAGCGGTCGACGCGCGCCTTGAGTGGATGCACCTCGCCCAGAACGGCCGAGTCGAGGTCGCCCCCGGTGCCGAGCCCGCAGAGGAAGCGTCCACCCGACAGGTCATCGAGGGCCAGGACGTCGCGAGCGAAGACATAGGGATGGCGGAAGTTCGGTGAGGTGACGAAGGTGCCGAGCCCGATCGTCTCGGTCACCCCTGCCGCGGCGGCGAGCGTCGGCACCGCCGGGAACCAAGCGCTGTCGGGCAGCCCGCCCCAGACGAGGTGGTCATAGACCCAGGCGTGCGCGAACCCCATCTCCTCGACGGCGCGCCAGCGCGGGCCGGCCTCGCGCCAGGGGAGGTCGGGCAGGATCGAGATTCCGTGTCGCACGTCGGATCAGCTCGTTTCGGTGTCGGGGAAGAGCGGCAGGTATGCCGTGAGGTCGCTTCGAGTGCCGCTGACCCGCAGGCGTCCCTCACCAGCCGCCTCGCTCGGCGTCTCGTGACCGACGGCCAGGGCGAGCCACGTCGTCGCGTCGGTCTCGATGACGTTGGGTGGGGTGCCGCGCCGGTGCTGGAGCCCCTCGATGCACTGGACGACGCCGAACGGTGGCACGCGCACCTCGACGCTGCGGCCAGGTGCACGCACCCCCAGCTCCTCGAGGGTGAACCGCACGGCGAGCGCCGTCGTCGGGCGGTCCACGGACTCCCCGGAGCGCTCGGCGAGGGTCCAGGCGGTGAGCGCAGCGCGCCCGTCGGCGACGGGGACACGGCGACGCGACGGCATACGCGTCATCGTAGGTCGGGGCACCGACGGAACCGGACCGGCAGGAGAGCACCAGGCAACCTCAAAAATAGTTCTGCAGATCTAGAGACTGACGTCAGTGCGGTGAGGCACGATGGCCGAGGTCGTCGGTAGCCGCCGATGACTCCCCTGGAAGCACCCGGCCGATGGGCCACAAACAGGAGTTGGCATGACGTTCCTCACCCCGCGCCGAGTCGGCGCCGCCTTCGTGGCGGCGACCTGCGCAGCCGCCCTCGCGACCGCACCCGCAACGGGCGCACCGCAGGGCAAGCCCTCACCCACGGTCAAGGGCAACCCCAACCTCACCAGCGTGCAGCTGCTCTCGTTCAACGACTACCACGGTCACCTCGAGGCGACCGACCCGAAGCTGTCGCTCGCACAGGATCCGAGCCAGACCGAGGTCGGTGGCGCCGAGCACCTGTCGAGCACCCTGAGCCAGCTGCGCGCCAAGGTCGGCGACGCTTCCAGCCTCACTGTTGCCGCCGGTGACCTCATCGGTGGGTCGCCGTTCCTCTCCGGCATGTTCCACGACGAGCCCTCGGTCGAGTCGCTCAACCAGATGGGCCTCGACGTCAGCTCGGTCGGCAACCACGAGTTCGACGAGGGCACCGACGAGCTGCTCCGCATGCAGAACGGCGGCTGCCACCCGACCGACGGCTGCTACTTCCCGTCCCAGCCGTATGCCGGTGCGGACTTCCAGTGGCTCTCGGCCAACGTCGTCCGCAAGGACACCGGTCAGACCCTCCTGCCCGGAACCTCTGTCAAGACCGTGGGCGGGGTCAAGGTCGGCTTCATCGGCATGACGCTCAAGGCCACGCCGACCCTCGTCAGCCCGGCGGGTGTCTCCTCGGTCGACTTCCTCGACGAGGTCCAGACCGCCAACGGCCAGGCCGCAGCGCTCAAGAAGCAGGGCGTCAAGTCCATCGTCGTCCTCATCCACGAGGGTGGCTACCAGACCGGGACGATCAACGGCTGCACCGGCATCTCGGCTCCGATCGCGCAGATCGCGGCCCAGGTCACCGCCGACGTCGACCAGATCATCACCGGTCACACGCACGCCGGCTATGTCTGCTCGCTGCCGGACCCGGCGGAGCTCCTCGGCTCGTGACCAGCGCGGCCGACTACGGGCGCGTCGTCACCGAGAGCAACCTCGTCGTCAACACCAAGAGTGGTGAGGTCATGCGTGAGGCCTCGACCGCGGTCAACCGCCTCGTCGCCCGGACGACCCCGAAGGACCCGGCGATCACGAGCATCATCAGCAAGTGGAACACCCTCGCCGGCCCGCTCAAGGCGCAGGTCGTCGGCACCCACACCGAGGACATCCTCGGCGACTCGAGCGGCAACCGGGGCATCGAGACCCCGATGGCCGACGTCGTGGCCGACGCGATCCTCGCAGGCACCGACGGTGCCGACGAGGGTGGCGCACAGATCGCCTTCATGAACGTCGGTGGCGTCCGCGAGGACCTGCCGATGGCACCGAAGTACACCGAGCGCGCCGGTGAGATCACCTACGCCGAGGCGTTCGACGTCGCACCGTTCAACAACCTGCTCGTCAGCCTGACCCTGACCGGTGACCAGATCCGTCAGGTCCTCGAGCAGCAGTACCAGCCGGTGGCCGCCCGCGGGTCGCGACCGATGCTGGCGCTGGGTGTGTCCGAGGGCTTCACCTATGCCTGGGATGCCTCGCAGCCGCAGGGTTCACGAGTCGTCGCCGGCTCGATGGCGTTGAACGGCACTGCCATCAGCCCGACGCAGACCTATCGCGTCGGCACGCTGAGCTTCCTCGCCGACGGTGGCGACCTGTTCAGCGCATTCAGTGGCGGGACCAACCGCACGGGCGGACCGGAGGACCTGGCGAACCTCGTCGCGTACTTCCAGGCCAACCCCGGACTCGACGCCCCGGACAGCCGGGTCGCCGGTCTCTGACGCACCAGGGCACCACGACTGCTCCACTCTCGAGCACCCCCTGCGCCACCACGGCGCGGGGGGTGCTTGGCTTCTGTCGTGAGCGACGTGGCGGAGTTCGAGCAGGACGGTGACGTCACCTGGATCCGCATCGGTGAGCACCCACAGTCGGCCGTGTCGCTGGGCGACCCCGAGCTGCTCGTCTTCGAGTACGTCCAGCACCTGGCGCTCTGCATCGACGCGGCCTTCGCCCGGCCCGAGCCGCTGCGGGTGACGCACGTCGGTGGCGCCGGGCTGACGTTGGCGCGGTGGATGCACGCCACCCGACCGGGATCGCCGCAGATCGTCCTGGAGCCTGACGTCCCCCTGACCGACACTGTGCGCCGGGAGCTGCCCCTGCCCCGGGGCCACCGGATCCGGGTGCGGCCCGTGCGCGGCGAGGAGGGGATCGCTCAGCTGGCCGACGCCAGCGCCGATCTCGTCATCCTCGACGCCTACGTCGACGGACAGGTTCCGGCGGCGCTGACGACGTTCGAGTGGCTCAGCGAGGTCGGGCGAGTCCTCGCTCCTGGTGGGCTGTTCCTCGCGAACCTCGGCGACCGACCGGGCCTTCGGTATGCCGCCCGCGTCGCCTCGGGTGCCCGAGCCGCCCTGGGGCCGGGGACGCAGACGGCCTACGTCGGACTGCACCAGGTCCTCAAGGGCAAGGGGTTCGGCAACGTCGTCCTCGCGGCCACGCGCCGGCCCCTCCCACTCTTCGAGATGCGGCGCGCGACGGCGCGGCTGGCCCTGCCCACCGGCGTCGTGGGCCCGGGAGAGGTGCTGTCGCGCGGCGCCGGCGCCTATCCGTTCAGCGCCACCTCGGGCGACACCGCCGACTCCCCCGCCCCACCCGCGTGACCTGCGGGCTCGCCGGCTGCGTCAGGCCGCTTCGGCGTCGCGCTTCATCCGGGACTCGCGGGCTGCGGCCACCTTGGCGTCGCGGCGGCGCCGCAGCCGCATCTGGGGGTCGTCACCCGCACCGAGCTGCGCGGGGCCGAAGACCTCCCACATGAGCATCTGGATGCGGTAGCCGAGCCGGTAGCCCAGCGACAGACCCTCGTTCTGCGGCTTGCCCATCCTCGACCTTCCTTTGTGCACTCATGGTTTGTACACTCACGATATCACCCCACGCTCGCAGAGGATCTGTTCATGCCGACGTCGAAGACCAGCTCCGCCACTGCGGCAACCGACCTCCTGGCCCTTGACCGACAGGTCTGCTACGCCCTGGCCGTCGCGTCCCGCAACGTCATCGCGCTCTACAAGCCGCTGCTCGAGCCGATGGGGCTGACCCACCCGCAGTACCTCGTCATGCTCGCCCTCTGGGAGGAGACGCCGCTGAAGGTGAGCGAGCTGGGACGCCGGGTCAGCCTCGAGCCGGGCACCCTGTCACCGCTGCTCAAGCGCCTCGAGTCGAGCGGTCTCGTCACCCGCGGACGCGACCCCCGCGACGAGCGCGCTCTCGCGGTCTCGCTCACCCCCAGAGGCACCCGCCTCCGGAGCCGCGCCGAGCAGGTGCCGCCCGCGATCATCGAGCGCCTCGGCATGGAGATCGACGAGCTGGAAGGCCTGCGCGACGGGCTCACCCGCCTCATCGCCGCCGCACGGTCCTGACCCGGCCACCGCTGCCCACGTCACGGCCCACCTCACGGCGCATGCCGCTGCGTTCGGGCGCGCTTTCGGCACGGCGGCGCGGAACGTTCCGCGTCCTCGCGCCTGATCCGCGCCCGTCAGGTCCCGGCCTTCCACACCTGCGCTCCGGTCAGCTCGGCCGGCGGAAGTCCTCCGGCGACCAGTGCTGGGGGTAGCCCATGGCGGCGCCGTTGCCCAGGTTGTCCGCCGAGTCAACGGGTGCCCGGGCCGGCACAGGTCCGCCCCCCGCGCCCTCGTCCTGGTCCTCGTCCTTGACCAAGGCGTCGCGGTCGTCACGGGACCCGTCGGCGGGGTCGTTGCCGTCACCGGCAGCAGGGGCGACGGAGTCGTCGTCGCTCGCGTCGTCCTGGGGCTCGAGCCGCAGCCACCACAGGCCCGCGAGGGTGAGGATGAGGGCCGCGGCGACAAGAGTCGTCAGGGCGCCGAGGGTCAGCTCGGTCATGGGCTCCGGCCCGAAGAAGACGGCCGAGTCGGACGCGTCACCCGGCGAGGTCAGGACGTAGAGGTTGGCGAGAACGAGTGCCACGACGGGGACGAGCACGACGAGCCCAGCGGCCAGCACCTCCCACCTGGCCAGCCGGACCTTCGCCCACGACGACTGCCGGTGGAGCACCAGCACGGCCGCACCCACCAGAACGCTCGCCACCACGAGCTGGATGGCCACCTGCCGGTAGCTGAGATCGAACGCGACCATGGTGAGACGTTGCGAGAACGGCACAGGGCCCTCGGCTGGGCCCTCTGGCCCATATGCCTCGGCCGACTGTCCCCAGGCGAACCAGATGGCCAGCCCGGCGCCGAGCGCCGTCAGCACCGACGCCCCCGCCAGCAGCCGAGCACTGACCCCGAGCAGCCGCTCGGTCGACCTTGGCCACGAACGCATCAGTCGCCCCCTCCATCGACGTGAGTTCCCCTGCACACCTCACGGCACAGGCTAGGGGGTCTACCCCTCTCCGGAGCCGGAATGTTGATCAACCGACGAAGGTGCGGGCGTTGCGGAACATCCGCATCCACGGCGAGACGTCCTCGACGCGACCGCTCGTCCACGACATCTGGGCGTTGCGCTGCACCCGTTCCGGGTGCGGCATCATCGCCGTGAAGCGGCCGTCCGTCGTGGTCACCGCAGTGAGTCCGTCCGGGGATCCGTTGGGGTTGAACGGGTATGCCGTCGCGACCCCACCGTCGTTGTCCACGAACCGAGCCACCCGCTGGACGGCTGCCTGGTCGCCGCGGGTCGAGAAGTTCGCGAACCCCTCGCCGTGGGCGACCGCGATCGGGATGCGGGACCCCGCCATGCCGGACGTGAAGATCGAGGGCGAGTCGAGGACCTCGACGAGCGAGAGCCGGGCTTCGTACTGCTCGGAGCGGTTGCGCGTGAACCGCGGCCAGGCCTGAGCACCGGGGACGAGGTCGGCCAGGGCCGCGAACATCTGCGCGCCGTTGCAGATGCCCAGCCCGAAGGTGTCACCACGCCCGAAGAACGCCGCAAACTCCTCGGTGAGGCCCTCGTTGAAGAGCACCGAGCGCGCCCAGCCCTCACCGGCGCCCAACGTGTCGCCGTAGGAGAAGCCGCCGCACGCCACGAGCCCGACGACGTCGGACAGCGACGCCCGACGAGTCTGGAGGTCGGTCATGTGGACGTCGAACGTCTCGAAGCCAGCGCGGTGGAACGCATAGGCGGTCTCGATGTGTGAGTTGACGCCCTGCTCCCGCAGCACCGCGACGCGCGGCCGCGCGCCGACATTGAGATAGGGCGTAGCCACGTCGACGGCCGGGTCGAACGACGTCGAGACGTGGAGACCAGGGTCATCGTCCGCCCCGAACGAAGCGTGCTCCTCGTCGGCGCACTCCGGGTTGTCCCGCAGCGACGCGATGCGCCACGAGACCTCGTCCCAGGCCTGCGCCAGGTCACGCACCGCCTCGTCCAGCGGCACCTCGCCATCCACGGACACGGTGACGCGGCGCTCGGACTGCGTGCCGCCCATGATCGACGAGAGCTCGCCGACCCCAGCGTTGACGAGGACCTCGCGGACCTCGCTGACCGCGTCGGCGCGCACCCCGAGCACGGCGCCGAGCTCCTCCGTGAACAGAGCCTCGACCGAGTCCACGGCAATCTCGACCCCGAGTCCGCTGGCAAAGGCCATCTCGCACACGGTCGCCCACAAGCCGCCGTCGGAGCGGTCGTGATAGGCGGAGAGCAGCCCACGAGAACGCAGCTCACGCACCGCGTCGGCGAACGCCACCAGTCGCGCCGGGTCATCAAGATCGGGCGCCTCCCCGCCGAAGACGCCCGACACCTGCGCAAGCATCGAGCCACCGAGACGGTTGGCGCCGGCGCCGAGGTCGACCAGGACCAGTGCCGAGTCGGGCTCGAGCTGCGGCGTGAGCGTCCCGCGCACGTCGGGCAGCGAGGCGAACGCCGACACGACGAGCGACACCGGTGACGTCACCTGGCGCGCCTCGCCCGAGGCCACATCGGTCCACTTGGTCCGCATCGACATCGAGTCCTTGCCGACCGGCACCGAGATCCCCAGCGCGGGGCACAGCTCCATGGCCACCGCCGCGACGGTGTCGAAGAGGGCGGCGTCCTCACCGGTCTCGCCGGCGGCCGCCATCCAGTTGCACGACAGCTTGACGGCCGAGAGGGCAGGCAACGGAGCAGCCAACAGGTTGGTCAACGCCTCCCCGACCGCCATGCGACCGGAAGCGGGAGCGTTGACCGCAGCGAGCGGCATACGCTCCCCCGACGCCATCGCCTCGCCAGCAAAGCCGACGTGGTCCGCCAGGGTGACCGCGACGTCGGCCACGGGCACCTGCCACGGACCGACGAGCTGGTCGCGGTGTGAGAAGCCGCCGACCGTGCGGTCCCCGATGGTGATGAGGAAGCGCTTGCTCGCCACCGACGGGTGGCGAAGGACGGCGTATGCCGCCTCCCGCAGATCAAGGTCGTCGAGCACCATGCCCTCACCGCCGGTCCACGACACCCGGGTCGCGTCGCGGGTCATGCGCGGCGGCTTGCCGAGGAGGACCTCCATGGGCATGTCGATGGGCACGTCGTCGTCGGAGTCGCCGGCCACCAGCAGCTGCGCATCGTCGGCAGCGACCCCGATGACCGCCAGCGGGCAGCGCTCGCGCGCCGCGAACGACTCGAGAAGCTCGAGCGAGTCTGGCGCGATCGCCAGGACGTAGCGCTCCTGGCTCTCGTTGACCCAGATCTCCTTGGGCGCGAGACCGGACTCCTCGAGCTGGATCGCGGACAGGTCGAAGCGGGCACCGAGCCCGGCATCGTTGACGAGCTCGGGGAAGGCGTTGGAGAGCCCACCCGCTCCGACGTCGTGGATCGCGAGCACGGGGTTGTCGGCGCCGAGGGACCAGCAGGAGTTGATGACCTCCTGCGCGCGGCGCTCCATCTCGGGGTTGCCCCGCTGCACGGAGTCGAAGTCGAGGTCGGCGGCGTTGGTGCCCGACGCCATCGACGACGCCGCGCCCCCGCCCATGCCGATGCGCATGCCCGGCCCGCCGATCTGCACGAGCAGGGTGCCTGCGGGGAAGAGGACCTTCTCGGTCTGGTCGGCGCTGATCGAGCCGAGGCCACCGGCACTCATGATCGGCTTGTGGTAGCCGCGACGCACCCCGTCGACGGTCTGTTCGTAGACGCGGAAGAAGCCACCCAGCCCCGGACGCCCGAACTCGTTGTTGAACGCCGCGGCGCCGATGGGGCCGTCGACCATGATCTCGAGCGGGGTCGCGATGTGCTCCGGCGTGCCGTAGACCTCGGCCTCCCAGGGCTCGCTGGTGCCGGGCAGGTGGAGGTTCGAGACGACGAAGCCAGTCAGCCCTGCCTTGGGCGCCGAACCCCGGCCGGTCGCACCCTCGTCGCGGATCTCACCACCGGCTCCGGTCGCCGCGCCCGGGAACGGTGAGATCGCGGTCGGGTGGTTGTGCGTCTCGACCTTCATGAGGACGTGGACGTCCTCCTCGCGAGCGGCGTATGCCGTCGGGCCGTCACCGCGCGCCGGCAGCCAGCGCTCGATCCGCCGGCCCTCCATGACGGAGGCGTTGTCCTTGTAGGCGACGATCGTGCCCGCGCCGGCGACGGCCTCCGTGTGGCGGATCATCCCGAAGAGGCTCTTGACCTGCGGCTCGCCGTCGACGATGAAGTCGGCGTTGAAGATCTTGTGCCGACAGTGCTCCGAGTTGGCCTGGGCAAACATCATCAGCTCGACATCGGTCGGGTTGCGCCGCAGTCCGGTGAACGCAGCCGCCAGGTAGTCGATCTCGTCGTCCGACAACGCGAGCCCGTATGCCGTGTTCGCGGCTTCCAGTGCCTCTCGCCCGCCGCCGAGGACGTCGACGTGCTCCATCGGCTCGGCCCGGCGCTCGTCGAACAGGGCCGCGGCCGCCTCCCGCAGCGGCAGCGCGGTCTCGGTCATCCGGTCGTGGAGAACCGCCGCGACAGCACCCCAGGCCCCCGCGTCGGACTCGCCGGAGAGGTCGACGCCCTCGACGACGAACTCGACGACCCGCTCGACCCGTCGCAGGTCGATGCCGCAGTTGTGCGCGATGTCGGTGGCCTTGCTCGCCCAGGGGGAGATGGTGCCCAGCCGGGGGGCGACCACGACGAGAGTGGAGGGGGCCTCGGTCGGCGACCCGCCGGCATACGCGTCGCCGTAGGTGAGGAGTCGCTCGACCGTGGCTCGTTGCCCGTCGTCCAGCGGCTGCTCACTCGCGACCCAGTGGATGAAGCGGGCCGTGACCCCGGTGACGGCCGGGTCGACGGCTCGCAGGCGGGCGAGCAGGGCGCGGGTCCGGAAGGGTGAGAGCGCAGACCCACCCTCGACAGTGGTCAGGGCGAGGTCGTGCGTCGAAACCATCACGTGGGAGATCTCCGAAGGTGGTGCGGCCGGGCCGAGTCACAGGCTACTGGCCCGGCCGCACCCCGAGACGGTCGCGTCCGTGGAGCCGAGAGCCGTGGCAGCGCTCGGCGACACGCGGTTGCTCAGTGCCCGACGTTCCCCCGGCAGGCCTCTCCGGGGCTGGGGACGGCGCCCTTCAGGCCGAGGCTGACGAAGAGGCCGTAGTTCTGCGTGTAGTTGCGCTGCGAGGTGAGCGCGTCGTCGTTGAAGCCAAGGGGGTTGCCCTCGACGCTGTCCGGAACATCGCGACCCGAGTAGGAGCACTCGGACTTGCCGTTGACCCCGCCAGGGACCGACCCGCCCTTGCCGTTGTACTCGCCGGCGTGGGCTGCGGCGCCGCCGCCGAGGACGAGCCCGAAGGCGATGATGCAGGTGGACGCGATGCGCTTCATGGACTGCCTACTCTCCGTGTGGGGATGGCCGAAAGGCGCATCGCAGGGGCGGCACGCCAGCCTTTCGGGACGCTACTCCCGGCTCCCCAGGGCAGACATAGCCCTTCCGAGCCAGCGCCACCACCCGGACGAACCGCATCACAGGGTCTGGCCGGTGAGCCTCTCGTAGGCCTCGACGTACTTCGCCCGCGTCCGCTCGACCACCTCGGCGGGCAGCGCGGGCGGCGCCTCGCCGGACGACTTCGACCAGCCGCTCTCGGGAGACAGCAGCCACTCGCGCACGAACTCCTTGTCGAAGCTCGGCTGGCTGTGCCCGGGCTCCCACTGGTCAGCGGGCCAGAAGCGCGACGAGTCCGGGGTGAGCACCTCGTCGGCCAGCACGAGCCGACCCAGCTCGTCCACGCCGAACTCGACCTTGGTGTCGGCGATGAGGATGCCGCGATCCGCCGCGATCTCGTTGCCGCGCGCCAGGATCCGGGTCGTGAGGTCACGCAGTTCAGCCGCGCGAGCCACGCCCACCTCGGCCTCCACCGCCTCGAACGGCATCGGCTCGTCGTGCTCCCCCGCCGGCGCCTTCGTCGAGGCGGTGAAGATGGGCACGTCGAACTTGTCGCCGTCCCGCAGCCCGGCCGGAAGCGCCAGCCCACTGACGGTGCCGTCCGCGGCATACTCACGCAGTCCTCCCCCGGTCAGGTAGGCGCGGGCCACGCACTCCACCGGCACCATCTGGAGCCGCTGGACGAGGACCGCCCGCCCCGCCACCACGTCGGGCACCTCGACCGACACCACGTGGTTGGGCACGATGTCGGCCAGCTGCTCGAACCACCACAGCGACAGCTGCGTCAGCACGACGCCCTTGTCCGGGATCGGCGGGTCGAGGATGAAGTCGAACGCCGAGATCCGGTCCGACGCCACGAGCAGCAGCTGGTCGTCGCGGCCCTCCGGCACATAGAGGTCACGGACCTTGCCCGAGTAAAGGTGCGTGAAGCCGGGGATCTCGAGCGGTGACTGCGTCGCGGGCGTCGTCATGCCGCAGATTCTGTCAGCCTCGGCGACGGGCGGGTCACGCCCTGGCCGCGGGCGGCCAGCGCTGCGCCCCGGGTCCGTCGGCGCCGCGAGCATCGTCAGGGTTGTAGATCGGGCACGACGTCATCGACAGGCAGCCGCACCCGATGCAGCCGGTGAGCCCGTCGCGCACTTCGGTCAGGGCCTCGATCCGCTCGGTCAGCGCGTCGTGCCACACGGTCGAGAGCCGCGCCCAGTCGCGTTTGGTCGGCGGATGGTCGGACGGCAGGGTCGCGAGCGCCTCACCGATCTCGGCGAGACTCAGCCCGAACCGTTGCCCCGCGCGGACGACGGCGATCCGGCGGAGGGTATGCCGTGCGTAGCGGCGGTGGTTGCCGGCGTTCCTCACGCTCTGGATGAGTCCGCGGTCCTCGTAGAAGCGGACCGTGGGGACGGAGACGCCGCTGCGTGCCGCGACCTCGCCGATGGGCAGCTCGTCGTCCTTGTCCACGACTCCACCCTACGACTTGATCTCAAGCGCGCTTGAGATATGAGGATGCTCCCCATGACCTCGACGGCCGACGTGCCCACTGCGCCGAACCTGGCCGACGACCCTCCGGAGCGGTTCTTCAGCGCCAAGCACCTCCCCGTGGCGGTGGGCATCATCGCCCTCGTCACCCTCGGCGCCTTCGAGAACAGGGCGACGATCAGCATCATGCCGACTGCGGCCCGGGCGCTCGACGGGCTGGCCTGGTTCGGACCGGCCAACGCCTCGTCGATGGTGACGTTCATGGTGGCCGTCGTCGTCGCCGGACGCTGGGTCGACCGGGTCGGCTCACGCACCGTCCTCCTCACCGGGCTCGCCACCTTCGCCGTCGCCCAGGTGGTCACGGCAAGCGCCCCGTCCATGGCCGTCTTCATCGCGGGCCGTGGGCTCTCCGGTGTCGCCGAGGGCCTCATCGACGTGTCCACCCTCGTCTTCGCCGCCCGCGCCCTGCCTGACCACCTCCGGGCCAAGGTCTTTGCGACCTTCGCCGCCGCGTGGATCCTGCCCAGCCTCCTCGGGCCGGGTGCTGCCGGCGCCGCCGAAGCCCTCGTCGGGTGGCGCCTCGTCTTCCTCCTGCCGACCGCCCTCCTCCTCCCCGCACTGCTGCTGCTCCTTCCGGGGCTGCGACGCGTCAGCGCCCGGCGCGACGACGGCGCAGCCGGCGGGGTGCCGGACGCTGGCCGAGAGGGGGCGCTGCTGCCCGCGCTCGGACTCGCCACGGCCGTCGCCCTCCTCAGTGTCGGCGGCCCCCTCGCCTTCGACGACGGCGACCACCACTTCGCGGGGCTGGCGAGCCTCGCCGTCGGCGGGGCCGCGCTGGTCGCCACGATCCGAGCAGCGCTGCCGGCCGGGACGCTGACCGCAGCACCCGGCATACCCGCCGTCGTCGCCCTGCGCACACTGCTCGTCATCGCCTTCGGCGGGGTCGGTGGCTATCTGCCGCTCATGCTCGACGTCACGCACGACGTGGGCCCGGCCCTCGCGGGCATCAGCCTGAGCGTCACGGGGGTGTTCTGGGCCGCGGGCTCGGCGATCCACAGCCTCGACGCGGTGCAGCGCCGACTCGACGCCGCGGCCCGCGTCCGCCTCGGTCTCGCCCTCATCGCCCTCGGAGGCGTCGGCCCCGTGCTCCTCTCGCTCGAGCTGGTCGCCCTCGTCCCGGGCCTCGCCGGCTGGGCGCTCGCCGCGACCGGGATGGGCCTGTCCTCGCCGAGCCTGGCCACGGAGATCTTCACGCTCGCTCCCCAGCACGAGCAGGGCCGGGCGACGGCCGCCTCGCAGATCGGCGCGAGCCTGGGGAGCGCCCTCACGACGGCCGGTGGCGGCGCCCTCATCGCGGCACGTCACGACACGCTCGACGGAGGTGTCTTCGCCGTACTCATGGGTATCTCCCTCGGGGCCGCCGTGGTCGCTCTCACGCTCACGCAGCGCATTCGTCCGTAGAAGACTCCCGCGCACGGACGGGGGTGCCGCGAACCGTTGGCGGACTGGCACACTCCCTCCCATGCTCAAGTCCCGCGACCTCGCGCTCATCGCCATCTTCACCGGAGTGATCGCCGCTCTCGGCCTCATCCCGGCCGTCTCGCCGTTCGGTGGCAGCGTGCCGATCACCGCGCAGTCGATGGGCATCATGCTCGCCGGCGCGATCCTCGGCGCGAAGCGCGGCGCACTCTCGGTCCTGCTCTTCCTCGCGCTCGTCGCGATCGGCCTGCCCCTGCTCTCCGGCGGCCGTGGCGGGCTGGGCGTCTTCGCCGGGCCGAGCGTCGGCTACCTCGTCGGCTTCCCGCTCGCGGCCTGGCTCATCGGACGCCTCACGGAGTCCATCGGCCGCCCCTACCGCCTCACCCTCGGCGTCATGGCCAACATCCTCGGTGGCGTGATCGCCCTCAACGTCGTCGGGATCATCGGCATGGCCATCGTCCTCGAGGTCTCCCTGGTCAAGGCGACGGCGCTCGCCGCGGTCTTCATGCCCGGTGACCTCGTCAAGGCGGTCATCACCGCGTTCGTCGCGGTCGGCGTCCACGCGGCCTACCCCGGCCTCATCCCGGCGCGCGCCCCGAGGACCGCCCCGGCGGACCGCGTCTCCGTCTGACCCGCGACACCACCGTGCCGCACACCTCCTGATGCCTCGGATCCGCGTCGCCGACGTCAGCCACTCCTTCGGCGACGGGGCGGCTCGGCGCCCGGTCCTGGTCGACCTCGACCTCACCCTCACCGAGCCGCGCATCGGCATCGTGGGCGCCAACGGGTCGGGCAAGTCGACCTTCGTCCGCCTGCTCAACGGCCTCGTCCACCCCGACGCCGGCACCGTGACGATCGACGGTCGCGACACCGTGCGCGACGGGCGCGAGGTCCGGCGCAGGGTCGGCTTCTGCTTCACCGACCCGGACGCCCAGATCGTCATGCCGACCGTCGCCGAGGACATCGCCTTCGGCCTGCGCCGCCGAGGCCTGTCCAAGGACGAGATGCGCGCACGCACGCAGGCCGCGCTCACGGCATACGGGCTCGATGGTCATGCTGACCACCCGGCACACCTGCTCTCCGGTGGCCAGAAGCAGCTCCTCGCGCTCGCCAGTGTCCTCGTCACCGAGCCGGACCTGCTCGTCCTCGATGAGCCCACGACGCTGCTCGACCTGCGCAACGCCGCGATGGTCCGACGGGTCGTCGACGGCCTGCCGCAGCAGGTCGTCCTCGTGACCCACCACCTCGACCTCCTCGACGGCTTCGACCGGGTGGTCGTCTTCGACGAGGGCCGGATCGTCCATGACGGAGCGCCCACCGAGGCCGTGGCGGCCTACCGCGCGCTCGCGACGCGCTGATGGCCGCGCAGGCCGTCCCGCTGTTCCACCCGGGCACGTCCGTCGTGCACCGTGTCGGCGCCGGAACCAAGCTCCTCGTGCTGCTGGCGGCGGGCATCGCCCTGGCGATCTGGCGGTCACCGTGGCAGGTCGGTCTCGCCCTCGTGCTGGTCCTTGTCGGGTATGCCGTCGCGCGCCTGCCGCTGCGCACGCTCGTTCGCCAGGTGGTCGGGTTGGCGTGGATCGCGGTGCCGCTGTTGGTGGTCCAGTGGGTCTTCGCCTCGTGGCAGACCGGCGTGGGTGTCGTCGGGTCCTTCGTCTCGCTCGTGCTGCTGGCCGGCCTGGTGACGCTCACGACACGGACGACGGCGATGGTCGACATCGTCGTCCGCGTGTGTGGCTGGCTGCGCCGGTTCGGTGTCGACCCCGAGCGCGTCGGGCTCATGCTGGCGCTCGGCATCCGTTCGGTGCACGTCGTCATCGGGCTGGCGCAGGAGGTGCGTGAGGCGCAGCACGCGCGAGGGCTCCGGGCGAGCCCGCGCGCGTTCGCCGTGCCGCTCATCGTCCGGTCGCTGCGGCACGCCGACCGACTTGGTGAGGCGCTCACCGCTCGAGGCGTCGACGACTGAGCTCGACGTGTCGCGACGGGGTGCCACGTGAGGCCGTCAGACGATGCAGAACTCGTTGCCCTCTGGGTCCTCCATGACGAGATGGTCCAGGTGGCCGTCCAGGTGGTCCTCGCGTTGCCGGCGCGCACCATGGGCGAGGAGGTCGGCCTCCTTGGCCAGGATCCGGGACAGGCGCAGCTCCTGGTCGACGCGGCGGCCCCCGCTCACCTTGACGTCGAGGTGGACGCGGTTCTTCACCGTCTTGGACTCCGGGACCTTGAGGAAGCTGATCGTCGGCCCCGCCCCCGAGACGGGCGTGATCGCTGCACCATCACCCCACTCCTCCTCGGGGACCTCGTGGTCGCGCAGGAAGCTCGGCCAGTCGCTCCACCCCTGCGGAGGCGGCGCCTCGACATAGCTCAGTGCCCGGCACCAGAACGCCGCCACCACCTGCGCGTCGTGGCAGTCGACCGTGATGCCCAGATCCGGGGTCTCGTCCATCTTCAGAACGTAGCGCCGAGGACCGACAGCCCTAGGGTTGTGGCATGGACATCCGGATCTTCACCGAGCCTCAGCAGGGCGCCACCTATGACGACCTGCTCGCCGTCGCCCGTGCCACCGAGGACGCCGGGTTCGACGCCTTCTTCCGGTCCGACCACTACCTCCACATGAGTGGCGACGGGTCACCCGGCCCCACCGACGCGTGGGTCACCCTCGCCGGACTCGCCCGCGACACGACCCGGATCCGCCTCGGCACGCTCGTCACCGCCGCGACCTTCCGCCTACCCGGTCCCCTGGCCGTCCAGGTCGCCAACGTCGACCAGATGTCCGGCGGTCGGGTCGAGATGGGCCTGGGTGCCGGGTGGTTCGAGGCCGAGCACACGGCATACGGGATCCCCTTCCCCGACGTCCGGGAGCGCTTCGACCGTCTCGAGGAGCAGCTCGCCGTCATCACCGGGCTCTGGAGGACGCCGCGGGGTGAGACGTTCGACCACGACGGTTCGCACTACCCGATCGTCGACGCACCGGGGCTCGGCACGTCCGGCTCCGACGGCGGCATCCCGGTCATCATCGGCGGCGCGGGCAAGCGGCGCACGCCGGAGCTCGCGGCCCGCTACGCCGACGAGTTCAACGCCGCCTTCCGGCCCGCAGCCGAGGCCCGCGAGCTCTATGCCAGGGTCCAAGCAGCCTGCGAGGACCGCCGCCGCGACCCGGCCGAGCTGGCCCTCTCGAGCGCCAACGTCGTCTGCCTCGGCAACGACGACGCGACCCTGCGCCGCCGCGCCGCCGCGATCTCTCGTGACGTGGACGAGCTGCGCGCCAACGGTCTTGCCGGCTCCAGCGACGAGATCGTCGACAAGCTCGGCGCCTTCGCCGAGGTGGGCACGACTCGCGTCTACCTGCAGGTCCTCGACCTCACCGACCTCGACCACCTGGACGACATCGCCGCAACGGTCCTCCCCCAGCTCAGCTGACGCTGATCTCGCCCCGCGCTGCCTTGAGGGCGATGTCGCTGCGGTGGTGCGAGCCCTCCAGCCTGACGAGCTCCACTGCGGCGTAGGCGCGTTCGCGTGCCTGCACCAGGTCGGCGCCGGTCGCGACGACCGACAGCACCCGGCCACCGGCGGACACGAGTGCCCCGTCTGCATCGAGGGCCGTCCCGGCATGGAGCACGTATGCCGTGGGCACCGCCTCGATCTCGCCGAGCCCTGCGATGTGGTCGCCGGTGCGCGGGGGGCCCGGATAGTTGTGCGACGCCACGACCACGGTCACCGCGTGGGCGTCGTCCCAGCGCAGGGTCGGGTAGTCGTCGAGGCGTCCGGTCGCGGCGGCCTTGAGCAGCCCGCCGAGCGGCGTGAGGAGACGGGCGAGGACGACCTGGGTCTCGGGATCGCCGAACCGGGCGTTGAACTCGATGACGCGCGGGCCGCGGGTGGTCATCGCGAGACCGATGAAGAGCACCCCGACGAAGGGCGTGCCACGGCGGCGCATCTCGTCGATCGTGGGCTGCGCCACCCGGGCCACGAGGTCGGCGGTGAGCCCGTCAGGCGCCCAGGACAGGGGGCTGTAGGCGCCCATGCCACCGGTGTTGGGCCCCTCGTCGTCGTCGGCGACCCGCTTGAAGTCCTGCGCGGGACTGAGCGGCAGGACCGTCACACCGTCGCTGAGGACGAAGAGGGAGACCTCCGGCCCGTCGAGGAACTCCTCGACGACCACGCTGCCCCCCTCCTTGGCCAGGCAGGCCTGCGCATGGGCCAGCGCGGCGTCGCGGTCCTCGGTCACGACGACGCCCTTGCCGGCCGCGAGGCCGTCCTCCTTGATGACGTGGGGGGCGCCGAGCGAGTCGATGGCGTCGGCCACCTGCTCGATCGTCGTGCACACGTGCGCCAGACCGGTCGGCACGTCGGCGGCCGACATCACGTCCTTGGCGAAGGCCTTGCTGCCCTCGAGCCGGGCCGCCTCTGCCGACGGTCCAAAGACGTCAAAACCGCTGTCCTTCAAGAGGTCGGCGACACCGGCGACGAGCGGGGCCTCGGGCCCGATGATGACGAGATCCACCTGGTGGCGCTCGGCGATCGCGAGGACGGCAGGGCCGTCGGTCACGTCGGCCAGCGGCTCGCACAGGGCCAGGGTGTCGATGCCGGGGTTCCCGGGGGCGGCGACGATTCCGTCGACCATCTGGTCCCTCGTCAGGCTGCGGACGATGGCGTGCTCGCGGGCACCGGAGCCGACGACAAGAACCTTCATGGGCACTCAGCCTAGGGGCGCCCAACGCAGGCCCGGACAGCAGTCCGCGACACGGCATACCGGCGTGATGAAGGGCCGGAGAAAGAGGTGTGGGCGCGACGCGCCCGGGGAGCAGGGGGGTACCCCCGGGTGCGCCGCGCCCGTTCACGCGGCACTCACGGTTGGGGGGAACCGGAGGCTCTACGCGAACGTCGACGAGGTCGACGTGACCCACCATGACACGTCGTTCACCCTTCATTCAAACCGAACGGCGGCGGATTCCTGACAATGTCGCTTTTCCGCCATAGGGTGAGCACGTGCCCGAGTCCGATTCCCGCCCCTTGGGCGACGAGCTGACCACTCGGCTGTATCTCCTGCTCCTGCGCCTGCCGTCCCCTCGCCGCACCGCACTCCTCCAGGAGGGCTTCACCGAGGACGAGGTGACCGCCTCTCTCGCCCGCCTCCACGACCGCGGACTGGTCGACGCCGCCCGGCGCGACGTCATCGAGGTCTTCCCTCCCGACACGACGCTCCCGGCCCACGCCGCCGACCTCGAACGGCAGGCCCGGGCCACCCGCTCGGCGATCGAGGGTCTGTCACACCTGTTCTACGAGGCCAGGAGCGGGAAGGCCGGCATCCGCACAAGCCCCGAGGTCTCCCTGCTCGACACCGTCGAGGACATCGAGGCGGCGTTCTTCCGGGCCGCCGGCCGGGCGGAGAGCCGCATCGTGCGCCTCGTCGCCCGCAGCGAACGCATGGACAGGGTCCTCATCCACCACCCCGAGTCGATCATCGCGGCGCGCGCTCCCACCATGAGGCCCAGTCCCGAGCGGCTCGTCGTCTTCGAGCAGTCGATCCTGGAGGTCGACGGCGCCTTCAGCGCCCTCGAGACGATGCGCGGTGACGGCATCGACGTCCGGCTCACCCCACACCTCGCCTTCTCCGTCCTCGCCGTCGACCGCAGCGCCGCCGTCCTGGACATCAGCCACCTCGAGCCCGGTGGCGGCGGGTCCCTCTATGTCCAGCAACGCCAGCTCGCCAGCGCGATCATGGACATGTGCCTGGGCTTGTTCTCGCTCAGCACCCCCTTGCCACGCACCCCGCGGGGGCCGACGCTGAGCCGCCTGACCGACCGCGACGGCCAGGTCATCGCGCTCCTCGCGGCCGGCGCGAGCGACCTCACCATCGCTCGGCAGCTGAGCATCTCGCAACGCACGGTCGAACGTCGGGTCCGCGCGATCATGGAGGAGCTCGGGGCCACGACGAGGTTCCAGGCGGGTGCCATCGCGGTTCGGCGCGGTTTCCTCTGATCCGGACGCTGTGGACCGGTGCCCACCCGTCACGAACCCGCCGGCTGCGCGCGTAGACTCCATGCTTCCGTGCGCTGAGCGCACCGCACACACGCAGCTCTGCAGGGAGGGCCTCGATCGTGACGACCACGCGCCACGGTGCCACCGACACCTCGGCCGATGTCGCCCGCGAGATCGAGTTCGAGCAGGCTCACGTCGACCGCGTCTACGCCGAGCTCGAGAAGGCGTCGCGCCGTGCCAACGACGTCGAGGCCGACGGCATGGCCCGTGGCCGGACGATGCGCACCGGCGACGTCCGCGACGAGGAGATGACCGGGCTCTTCGAACGTGATGCCCTGGTGTATGCCGCCGCGAAGCGCCGTGCCGCGATCGAGAAGCAGTACGAAGGGCTGGTCTTCGGGCGCCTCGACCTGGGCGACCTGGAGACGCCGGCCTCGGACCGGCAGATCCGGCACATCGGCCGCCTGGGGGTCCGCGACGACGACTACGAGCCCCTCGTCATCGACTGGCGCGCACCCGCCGCCGCAGCCTTCTACCGCGCGACGCCGGTCGACCCCATGGGGGTGCTCCGCCGCCGTGTGCTCCGCTGCAGCGGGGCCACCGTCATCGGCGCCGAGGACGACCTCATGGTCCCCGAGGCGCCCGAGGGTCTCGTCGTCCTCGGCGACGGCGCCCTCATCGCTGCTCTCACGCGCAGCCGCGGTCGGCAGATGCGCGACATCGTCGCCACCATCCAGCGCCACCAGGACGAGGCGATCCGGGCGCCCTCGCGTGGCGTCACCGAGATCACCGGCGGACCCGGCACCGGCAAGACGGTCGTCGCCCTGCACCGTGCGGCATACCTGCTCTACTCGGAGCGCCGGCGCTTCGAGTCCGGCGGCATCCTCGTCGTCGGTCCCTCGTCCGCCTACACCGCCTACATCGAGCGGGTCCTGCCGTCGCTGGGTGAGGACAGCGTCTCGCTCCGCGCGCTCGGCGACCTCGTCGACGGCGTGACCGCGACCCGGTTGGACCAGCCCGAGGTCGCGGCGGTCAAGGGTTCCCTGCGCATCCGCCGGCTGCTGTCCCGAGCCGCGTCCCGGCCCCCCGTGGGCGCACCGTCGCAGTTCAGGTCGTTCATCAACGGCCACGCCGTTCGGCTCGATGAGGCTGTGCTGCACCGCATCCGACGCCAGGTACTCCGCTCCGCCCAGCACAACACCGCCACCAAGCAGGCGCGTGAGGACCTCGCGCAGGCCGCGTGGGCCTCGGTCCGCCAGGGTGAGCGCGACGAGTTCTTCGAGGCGTTCGACTCCTCACGCGACGTCGACGAGTTCATGCTCGCGTGGTGGCGCCAGGTCGACCCGCGTGAGGTGCTGCTCACCTTCGCCGACACCGACCTGGTCTATGCGCTGGCCCGTGGCGTCCTCGACCAGGAGGAGTCCGCGGCACTGGCCCACTCGATGCGCGAGGCCCTCGCGCTCGGCTCGTGGTCGGTCTCCGACATCGCCCTCATCGACGACCTCTCGGCCAAGCTCGGCCAGGTCCAGGAGGCCGAGTCCGAGGAGCGCGGCTTCTATGACATCGAGGAGTTCGACGACCTCTCGTCCTATGGCGTCCTCGATGTCCGGGCGGGCGTCGACCGCCGGGTGAGCGACGAGTCGAAGCGCAGCGTCATCACCCCCACCGATGCCCGCGAGCGGCTGCTCCACGGCCGCATCGACCGGTCCTCGAGCAGCGCCCACGTCCTCGTCGACGAGGCCCAGGACCTCTCGCCCATGCAGTGGCGGATGCTGGCCCGACGGGGGCGCAACGCCTCGTGGACGGTCGTCGGCGACGCCGCCCAGGCCTCCTGGGGCGACCTCGAGGAGGCGCGGGCTGCTCGCCTCGAGGCCTACGGGTCGAGCGAGCGGCGGGCGTTCCACATGGACACCAACTACCGCAACGCTCGCGAGATCTTCGACTACGCCCGCGACGTCATCCTGCCGCTGGTGCCCGACGCCGACATCCCGGCAGCGGTGCGCGAGACCGGCGTCGACCCCGTCGATCGCATCGTCGAGGCACCTCCGGTGGCGTCGGTCGAGGCTGCCGTCCAGGAGCTGCTCGGGGAGGTCGAGGGGTCGATCGCGGTCATCACCCCCCGGCGGTGGGCCGATCGCCTGGCCCACCTCGAGGGCGTCGGCGAGGGCCGGGTCCAGGTCATCGACCCGCTGTCGAGCAAGGGCCTCGAGTGGGACGCGACCGTCGTCGTCGACCCGGACGCCATCATCGACGAGTCACCCGGTGGGGTGCGCGTCCTCTACGTCGTCCTCACCCGCGCAGCGCACCGCATGACGGTCCTCCGCCCCACCTGACGACATCGGGCGCAGCCGACCTGGACGCGTGCGGGTGTGGGTCAGTCGAGGAGGGTGTGGCGCTCGATGATCTCGTGGCGGCCGGGGCCGACGCCGATCGCCGAGACGCGGGCACCGATGAGCTCCTCGACGCGGAGCACATAGGCCTGGGCGTTGGCCGGCAGCGACTCGAACGTGCGGCACTCGGAGATGTCCTCCCACCAGCCGGGCAGCTCCTCATAGATCGGCTTGGCGTGGTGGAAGTCGCTCTGCCCCACCGGCATCTCGTCATGGCGCACGCCGTCGACGTCGTAGGCGACGCAGATCGGGACGGTGTCCAGACCGGTCAGCACGTCGAGCTTGGTGATGACGAAGTCGGTGACCCCGTTGATGCGGGTGGCGTAGCGGCCGATGACGACGTCGAGCCAGCCGCAGCGACGCGGGCGACCCGTCGTCGTGCCGTACTCGGCGCCGGTCTTGCGCAGGAACTCGCCGTTGTCGTCGTCGAGCTCGGTCGGGAACGGACCCTCGCCGACTCGCGTCGTGTAGGCCTTGAGGATCGCGATGACCCGCGAGACGCGCGTCGGCGGGATGCCGGACCCGGTGCACGCACCACCGGCCGTGGCCGACGAGGACGTGACGAACGGATAGGTGCCGTGGTCGACGTCGAGCAACGTCGCCTGACCGGCCTCGAGGAGCACGTTCTTGTCGTCGTTGAGCGCCTGCTCGAGCACGAGCGCGGTGTCGGCGACCATGGGACGCAACCGGTCGGCATACGAGAGCAGCTCCTCGACCACCCGGTCGGCCTCGACGGCCCGCGTGTTGTAGATCTTGACGAGGATCTGGTTCTTGAACGCGAGCGCCGCCTCGACCTTCTGGCGCAGGATGCCCTCGTCGAAGATGTCCTGGATGCGGATGCCGACGCGGTTCATCTTGTCGGCGTAGGTCGGGCCGATGCCGCGACCGGTCGTGCCGATCTTGCGGGCACCCAGGAAGCGCTCCGTCACCTTGTCGAGGGTGCGGTTGTAGGGCGCGATGACGTGGGCGTTGGCGCTGACGAGCAGCTTGCTCGTGTCGACACCGCGAGCGTTGAGCCCGTCGAGCTCCTCGAAGAGCACCTCGAGGTCGACGACGACACCGTTGCCGATGATCGGCGTGACGCTCGGCGTGAGGATGCCGGAGGGCAACAGGTGGAGGGCGTACTTCTCGCGTTGGCCGTCCTCACCCTCGATGACGACGGTGTGGCCCGCGTTGTTGCCCCCGTTGAACTTGACGACGTAGTCGACGTCCTCGCCCATGAGGTCGGTGGCCTTGCCCTTGCCTTCGTCGCCCCACTGGGCTCCGACGAGCACGATTGCCGGCATCTGGTTCTGTCCTTCCCTGCGCAGGAGGACCTGCGCGCACGTGGCATGCGAAGGACCCGGCGCGTGGCTCACGCGGCAGGCCTCGATGGAGGCAGCCTAACGGGTGTGCCGCACGCGGCCCGTCGCCGTCTGGCCTCGTGAGGCGGCGAGCGCGGCACCCAGCTGGAAGCGGGTGTCGACACCATGGACCGACATCAGGGCGGCGATGCGACGCCTGACCGTGCGCAGCCCGATGCCGAGGAAACGGGCGATCGCCTCGTCCTTGAGCCCCATGCCGAGCAGCTCGAGGAGTCGCTCGTCTCCGGGCAGGCTCGCGGCGAAGGGCACGGCGTGCGCGTGCTCCCAGGCAAGGTCGAAGTAGGCCGTGAGGGTCGAGATGAGCAACGGGTCCCGGACGAGCACGTAGCCGGA
The DNA here is from genome assembly GCF_979258975.1 of Knoellia sp. AC549. Classification (NCBI taxonomy): domain Bacteria; kingdom Bacillati; phylum Actinomycetota; class Actinomycetes; order Micrococcales; family Intrasporangiaceae; genus Knoellia; species Knoellia sp. AC549. Next base: position 2,222,025 of record NZ_OZ409890.1, on the reverse strand, counting down.
GTCGAGGTCGCCCCAGCGCGCCAGCCCGACGGCCCCGGCCTCGCCGAAGACCGCGAACTCCGAGCCGACCTGGGGCAGCAGTCGCTGCTCCTCGCCGACCCCGGCCCAGGAGCGCATCCACTGCAGCCCCTGCGGGGTGTCGAGCGCTTTGGCCGGATAGATCGTGCGCTGGAGGTTGCCGTCGCTGATCCACTGCTGGTTGTCGCGCATGGTGACGTCGTCGAGGGCCGGCCCCGAGTCGACGACCATGACGACGTTGCGCAGGACCCCGCTGCCCTCGTGCAGGAGTCGCTGGACGACGGTGGGAGCGATGTCGTCGCTGATCGGCTCGACACCCGGTGTGGGATGCGTGGGACCGGCCTCGCGCAGCCGTTCGAGCAGACCACGCACCTGGCCGAGGTCGCGGAAGCGCTCCTCGATCCGCACGTCCTCGCGATCGAAGTACTCCTCGAGGAGTCGGCCCGGCGACGTGACGTCCGGGGGCGTGCGAGCCATGGGTTGCTCCTGTGCGCTGGACCGTGGGAGGGAGTTGGCAGGTTGCTGCCATTGGCATCTAAGTGTCGCAGAAATGTCTGTGCAGAGTGCATGATGGGCGAACGTTCGTCCCGAGGTGGCAGGGGACACTCACGGACGGGCGAGCGCTTCGGCGCGACGTCCCTGGCAGGGGACAGAGGGGCTCGGACCTGGTGGTCCGAGCCCCTCTTGCCGTGCCGTGACCGGGTCAGGCAGAACCGGGGTATGCCGCCCGGCCGGCTGTGTCGTGCGGCCTATAGTCCCAGCTCGCGCGCGCCGGCTGCCGAGGAGTCACGCAGGAAGTCCGCGCAGCGGCGCTGCTCGTCGGTCTCGCCGATGAGTCCCGCCGCCCTAGACAGCGCCGCCAGTGCTCGCAGGAAGCCGCGGTTGGGCACGTGCTCCCACGGGACGGGGCCCTGGCCACGCCAGCCGTTCTTGCGCAGGGAGTCAAGCGCCCGGTGGTAGCCGGTACGCGCATAGGCGTAGCCCTCGACGGTCCGGCCGTCGGCCAGGGCGTCCTCGGCGAGGGTGGCCCAGGCCAGTGACGAGGTCGGGTTCGCGGCAGCGACCTGGTCCGCAGCCACGCCCTCGTCGAGCAGGCGCGCTGCGGGGTTCTCGGGGAGGCGGGTCTCGGGGATGCCGAGGAGGTTCTCGCTCATGACGGTCCCGTCAGGCCTGGTGGGTGCCGGCGGAGCGGAGGTGCTCGCAGGCCTCGCGGACGCGCGCGGCCATGCCGGCCTCGGCCTCCTTGCCCCACGCCCGGGGGTCATACTGCTTCTTGTTGCCGACCTCGCCGTCGATCTTGAGGACCCCGTCGTAGTTGCGGAGCATCCACTCGACGACCGGACGGGTGAACGAGTACTGGGTGTCGGTGTCGATGTTCATCTTGACGACGCCGTAGTCGACCGCAGCCGCGATCTCCTCCGCCGTGGAACCGGAGCCGCCGTGGAAGACGAGGTGGAACGGCTTGTCGTTCGGGGTGTTGAACTCCTTGTGCACCGCGTCCTGCGCTGCCTTGAGCACCTCGGGCTTGAGCTTGACGTTGCCCGGCTTGTAGACACCGTGGACGTTGCCGAAGGTGAGGGCGGTCATGTAGTAGCCCTCCTCGCCGGTGCCGAGCGCCCGCGCGGTGGCGATGGCGTCCTCGGGGGTGGAGTAGAGCTGGTCGTTGATCTCGTTGTCGACGCCGTCCTCCTCGCCACCGACGACACCCACCTCGATCTCGAGGATGATCCTGGCCGCCTTGCAGAGCGCGAGCAGCTCGTCGGCGATGACGAGGTTCTCCTCGAGCGGCACGGCCGAGCCGTCCCACATGTGCGACTGGAAGATCGGGAGACCGCCGGCCTTGACCCGCTCGGTGCTGGCTGCGATGAGTGGACGCACGAAGCCGTCGAGCTTGTCCTTGGGGCAGTGGTCGGTGTGGAGCGCGATGTTGACGGGGTAGTTCTTCGCGACCTCCTCGGCGTAGGCCGCGAGCGCTTTCGCACCAGTGACCATGTCCTTGATCGTCGAGCCGGAGGCGTACTCGCCACCACCGGTGGACACCTGGATGATGCCGTCGCTGCCTGCCTCGGCGAAGCCACGGATCGCCGCGGTGATCGTCTGGCTCGACGTGATGTTGATGGCCGGGTAGGCGAACGAGCCGTTCTTGGCCCGGTCGAGCATGTCGGCATAGATCTCGGGTGTGGCGATGGGCATGGGTTCTCCTTGAGAGCGGCGAGCAGGATCTCGCTCGATCCTTCCACGAGGGGTGCTCGTGACGACAGGCGTGCCCAACGACCGGCCAGTAACAGTGTCGGCGGACGACCACCCGCCCCTCGCCGACGTCCGGGTCTAGGACAGCTCGACGAGGCGACTGGAGAGGTGCGCTCGCTCGATCTCGTTGTCGCACAACGCCACGGCTCGCGAGAGCTGTTCGCTCGCCGCGGCGAGGTCCCCGGCTCGTGCCAGGAGCTCACCGCGGACGGCTGGGAGGCGGTGCCCCGGCAGCTCCACGCCGTCGAGGAGCAGCAGCCCGGCCCGAGGGCCCTCCGCCTCGGCCACGGCCACGGCGCGGGCGACACGCACCGCAGGTGAGGGGCTGACCTGCTCGAGCACGGCATACAGGGTCGTGATGCGGTCCCAGCGGGTCGCCGCGGGCGACGGGGCGGTGGCGTGCTCGGCGGCGATGCGCGCCTGGAGCCGGAAGCTCTCGGACAGTGCGGTCACGGGGACCGCTGGCTCCGTCGCCTCGAGCAGCGCCAGGGCCTCGGCGATCTCGCCGTGATGCCAGCGGCGACGGTCCTGGTCCGGCAGCAGCACGAGTGAGCCGTCGGGTGCGACGCGGGCGTCACGTCGCGAGTGTTGGAGTGCCATGAGGGCGATGAGGTGGGCGAGCGTGTCCGTGGGCCGCAGGGCGTGCGTGACCCGGGCGAGCCGGATCGCCTCGCCGGCGAGCTCGGCCCGCAGGAGGTCCGGCCCGCTGCCGGGCGCGTAGCCGGCGGTGAAGGCGAGGTATGCCGTGTGGGCCACGACGTCGAGCCGCTTCCCGAGGGCGTCGGTCCCGGGGATGGCGAACGGGATACCCGCGGTGACGATCTTCTTCTTGGCACGAGTGATCCGGGCTGCCATGGTCGCCTCTGGAACGAGGAAGAGCCGGGCGACGTCCGCGGTGGAGATGCCCATGACGAGCCGCAGCGACAGGGCGCTCGCACCCTCCGGCGGCAGCGCGGGGTGGGCGCACATGAGGACCAGGCGGAGCAGGTCGTCGTCGACGACCGAGCCGTCATCGGCCATGACGCCCTCCTGTGGGTGACGCGTGGCCTCGACGAGGAGCAGCGGCTCCTTGCGGGCGGCCATCGTCTCGGCGCGGAGCCGGTCGAGGATGCGGCGCCGGGCTGCCGTGACGAGCCAGGCGCTGGGGTTGTCGGGCTCGCCGTCGTCCGGCCAGCGGGTGTGGGCGGTGGCGACGGCATCGGCGAGCGCGTCCTCGACGAGGTCGAGCCGTCGGAACTGCGCGAGGAGCAGGGCGACGAGTCGGCCCCACTCCTCGCGCACGACGCGCTCGAGTGCGGTCATCCGACCTGCTCACCCGCGTCGTCAAGCTCGATGACGGCCCGGATCTCGACCGTGTAGGCCGGCGGCAGCAAGGACACGGCCGCGATGGCGACGTCGAGGTCGCGGAGCTCGATGTCGTAGTAGCCACCGATCATCTCGACCGACTCGACGAACGGTCCGTCGGTCACGATCGCCCTGCCGTCACGGCGCCGGATCGTCGTCGCCGTGTCGGCGTCGGCCAAAGCCGCGCCGCTGACTCGACGGCCGTGCTCGTCGACGAAGGCGTGGAACGCGTTGTGCCCGTCGACGTAGACCTGTCGCTCATCGGGGGTCGCCGCCTCCCACCCACCCGGCTCGTAGGCCAGGAGGACGAGGTAGCGCTTCATGACTCCCGGTCCTCGGCGGTGGCGACGCGACGGACCTCGACGCCGCCCATCCCGGTGCGACCGTGGTCGGGACCCGCGAGGATGCCCACGACCTGGAGCAGGTCGTCGAGGTCGTCCGTCTCGACCTCGTAGTAGCCGGTGAGCTGTTCGGCCGTCTCGGCGTAGGGCCCGTCCGTGATGACGACCTCCCCGGCCGCATCCGCACGGACGAGCTTGGTCTCACGGGAGTGCGTCAGCTCGGCGCCGCCGACGACCGTGTGCCCCCCGGCCGTGAGCCGGTCGGCGAACTCCTGGTGCCGGGCATAGACCTTGTCGCGCTGCTCTGGCGACGCCTCCTCCCACGACGACTCGTCACCCGGAAGCAGGACGACATAGCGGGAGGTCATGACGCACGGTCCTCGGGGGTGTTGACCGGCCGCACCTCGATGGCGTCGCCGAGCTGGGCGATCAGCTGGCAGCAGTCGAGCAGGTCGTCGAGGTCCTCGGTCTGGACCTGGTAGAAGCCGCCCACCTGCTCGGCCGACTCTGCGAACGGACCGTCGGTGACGGGGCCACCACCCGCCGGGATGGACCTCGCCGTCGCGCTGCCCTGCAGCTCGGCGCCACCGGTCACGGTGTGCCCACGCTTGCCGAGCTCTTCGTCGAAACGTGTGTATGCGGCATACCCGGCCGCTCGTTCCTCCTCCGTCATCGACGTCCACCAGCGGTCGGCGTCTCCGACGATGAGTACGACGTATTCCTTCATGGCGCTTTCTCCTTCTCTCTCAGACCAACCGGCGGAGCTCGAGGTGTTCACCACGGGCCGCGAACTGCTCGCAGATGCGCCGCAGGTCGTCAGCGTCCTCGGACTCGAGGAGGTAGAAACCGACGACCTGCTCGGCGGACTCGGTGAACGGGCCCTCGGTGACCAGAGCCGCCCCACCGTCCTTGCCGGGGCGCATCGACACGGCCTGTGCCGACGGTTCCAACGGGCTCGTGGCGACGATCTCGTGCCCACCGGCGGCGAGGTCGCGGTGGAACTGCTCGTGGGAACGCTGCCCCTTCTCGTGCTCCTCGGGCGGGAGCTCTGCCCACTCCGCCTCGGGTGCGGGCAGCAGGACGAGAAAGCGGCTCATCGGGTTCTCCTCGTGGTTGTGGCGAGCGAGGGCGCGAGTGCGACCTCACTGCCCTGACGAGCGAACCACAGCCGAATCGACATCTCGTCGAAAACTTCCGTCAGAAGGGGATGGCTTCTGCCGTGCGGGGTGGTTGGGGTGGGAAGTCGATGCGGTAGCGGCCCCATCCCACGCTGTGGTCGAGGTCGATCTTGGGTGGTGGCCCGCCGTAGGTGTTGCCGTCGATGTCGAACGAGACCGGGTACGCGCGTGTGTGGTGCGAGATGTCGTGGTTGTCGAGGAGCTCGGCCAGCTCTTCTTCGAAGGTGGTCGGAATCTGGCTGGGGTCGACCGTGACGCGACCGGAGGTGGTGGGGTCGCGGTGGGTGTGGCCGGCGGTGACGAGGTGGAGGTGGTCGACCGGCCAGGTCGTGGTGGACAGTCCGGTGGGGTCGGTCCAGGTGGCGGTGCCGTCGGGGTGGAGCTTGACGGTCCAGCCGTCGCGTTGCTTGATGCGGTGGTGGCGTCGGCACAGGCACATGAGGTTGGTCGGGGTGGTGGGGCCGGTCGGCCAGGGGCGGACGTGGTCGAGGTCGCACTGGCGTGCGGGGGTGGCGCACCCGGGGAAGCGGCAGCACCCGTCACGCAGCCGGATGAGTCTGGCCATGGGGTCGGTCACCCGGTAGGACTCGCTGAAGTCGATGCTTTCGTCGACGACCTCTTCGAGGATCCGCGGATCTGATGGTCGAGACCGCCTTCGATGGGCGGAGTCCTTGGCGGCGCGGGCTCTGGCTCGTTCTCTGGCCTGGTGCGCGCGTCGGGCGCTGGCTTGGCCGCGGGCGAACGCGGCGGGCACGTCACCGTGGACCAGCGCACCGGTGCCACGGTCGCAGGTGAGGTCCCGGTCCGGGTCGGAGGCGCCAGCGGCCTGGAGCCAGTCCCGGCGCACGAACGTCGTGCCGGGAGCGCCCAGCCCACCGACCTCGACGAGATCCTCACCGGAGCCGAAGCCCGAGCCGAAGCCGGCGGCAGTGCCAGTGCCAGTGCCAGTGGCGGAGGCGGAGGCGGAGGCGGAGGCGGTGGCCTGAACCGTGTCGCTCGGCGGCGCGTCGTCATCGGCGGCGCGGGTGGTGTGGACGACGACCTTGACGTCGGAGTGTTCGAGGATGAGCTCCATCATCGCGTCCGCGCGGGCCAGCTCGAGGGAGTCGGCCTGCTTGTCCCGCACGAGCTGACGGGCGCGCTCGGTGACCGCGGCCCACGCGGTCCGGGCCTGCTCCACCTTGAAGTCCCCACGCCAGTGGTCCGTACCGTGCACCCCGGTGCGTCGGGTCAGTCCGCGCCGGGCGTGTTCGTCCTGCGCGTGGGCGGTCACCGCGTCCGGGTCGACCTGCGCCGCAGTCCTGGCCAACAACCGGCGCAAGGGCCCTGTCGTCAGCTGCCCCCACACGTCCTTGACCCGGTCCACGACCTCCGCTGCGGACTCCGGGCACAGGAACTCCGTCTCCTCCGTCACGACCCGCGCCCGGTGCTCATCCAGATCACCAGTGGCCATCGCATCGACCACGGCCGGGGTGCGGGTCAGCTGACGGATCGCGTCCAGGACCCGGTTCGCCGCGACATGCACCGAACACCCCAACCGGGGCGCCGCCAGCTCCGGAGCATCAAGACGCTGATGACCCAACCCGTGATGCACCTCCACCGAGGTCCCGTCCTCCTGCACATGCGAGTCCCGCGCCGACAGGTGCGCCAACGCCACCGCCTGACGCGCCGACGCAGCGTCCTTCTCCCGCTGCGCCAACTCGATCACCTCCAGCAGCTCCTCGGAACTCAACGCGGAAGCGGAAGCACGCAACGCGGCATACCGGCCCTCCAGGGCGGCGGTCGCAGCGGTGCTTTCCATGACTCCATCCTACTCGAACATGCGTTCTAGGATCAACATTTATCCACAATCCGCCTGAACTGAATAGACCACTGGCGCAAGCCGATTCACGCGATGGAGCGACCCTGCAGAGCCAGAGGGAGTGGCTTGGAGTGGACGACGGTGAGGTCGGAGACGGCCCGAGTGAGGACGACGTAGAGACGCCTCAGACCGGTCCGCTCGTCCGGCTCCGCCGCGGCGATCTCAGCCGGTTCGAGGACGAGGACGTGGTCGAACTCCAGGCCCTTGGCCACCGTCGCTGGCATGACGTCGACCTGATGGTCGACGTCACCGTGCGTGGCACCGAGAGTGCCGTGCTCGATGCCGGCGCTCTGCAAGGCTCGCGAGACTTCAGCGACCCGGACGTCGGGAACGATGACGCCGATGCTGCCCGGAAGTGCCATCAGGCGATCCACCTGTACCACAGCCGCACCCACGAGCTCCGCACCTCCGACAGGGACGAGGTCGAGGCGACCAGGGTTGTCTCGCACCGACTCCGGCGCTGCGAGACCAGGGGCCGCCTGCGGCAGCAACCGCGCCGCGAACTCGATGACCGACGCCGGCACACGGAACCCACGACGCAGCTCCGACACGATGCCGTCGGGCTTGCCGAGGTGCTCAAGACTCTCGGCCCACGACGCCGTCGACCACGGAGTGGTGCCCTGTGCGATGTCGCCGAGGATGGTCGCCGCCCCGGTCGAGCACCGTCGGCCCACCGCCCGTAGCTGCATCGGTGACAGGTCCTGCGCCTCGTCCAGCACCACGTGGCCCAGGCTCGGCGTCCGGTTGAGGAGATCACCGAGCTCGTCGAGCAGCACCGTGTCGGCAAGGGTCCACTTCGTGGATCCTGCTGTGCGAGAAGGCTTCTCCCAGAGCAACACCTTCTGCTCGTCCTGCGACAGCACCCCGTCGGCTGCCGCCGCGAGCGCGTCTGCATCCGACAACAACCGGTGCAGCAGCGCACGGGCGTCGACCTTGGGCCAGATCGAGCCGGCATACGCCTTGACGGGGGCGCTGCGAGCGATGGCGTCCTGGACGCGGTCGTCGGGGTACTCCCCCAGTGCCTCCATCTTCATGAGCACCGCGTGGGCCAGCCGCTGCGGCAAGAGCTGGCGTGCGGCCTCATAGCGGATCTCGCGGCCGGCGAGCCCGTCGACCAGTGGCGCGACGTCATAGGTCGCGACGCGCCACACACGTGACCCGCGCGGCACGACCATGGCCTCCCCGGGCGGCACGAGGTGCGACCACACGGCGCGGTGCAGCACACGAGCAATCCGCGCGTCGCCCTTGAGCTGCGCGACGGCGGTCGCCTCGGTTGCCCGGATCGGCACCGACGCCGTGAGCGCCTCGATGCTCGTGTGCCGGACCTCGACCTCGCCGAGCGTCGGGAGGACTGCACCGATGTGCTCGAGGAAGGCCTCGTTGGGGCCGATGACGAGGACCCCGCTGCGCCCGAGTCGCTGGCGATAGGCGTAGAGCAACCAGGCCGCCCGGTGCAGGCCGACCGCGGTCTTGCCGGTGCCGGGCGCACCCTGGATGCAGACCGTCGTCGTCGCATCGACGCGCACGAGCGCGTCCTGCTCGGGCTGGATCGTCGCGACGATGTCACGCATGGGGCCGACACGCGGGCGCTCGATCTCCGTGGCAAGGATCTGCGAGCGTGCCTCCGGCTCGGCCGCGTCGAGGAGGTGCTCGTCCTCCAGCGCCGTGATCGAGCCGTGGTCGTAGCCGAAGCGGCGACGCAGTCGCACGCCCATCGGCTCGGAGTGGGAGGCGCGGTAGAAGGTCGTCGACACCGGCGCCCGCCAGTCGATGACGAGCGGGTCGCCGACGTCGTCGGTGACGTGCCGACGACCGATGTACCAACGCTCGCCGGTGTCGAGGTCCACGCGACCGAAGAAGAGCGCCGTCGTGGGGTCGTCCTCGAGTGAGCGGGCACGCCGCCAGAGAGTCTCGGCGAGCGCCTCCGACGACGCCGCGTTGCCGCCTGGACGTCGAGCGCGAGGGTGCGTTCGCGCATCCGTCCCAGCTCGGCGCGTGCGGTCGCAAGGTGAGTCTGTTCTGCCGTGAGCTCCTCGTTCATGGGCATGACGAAGTGCCTCTCCTGAGCTCAGGGTGTGGTGGGGGGAAGGGACAGCCTAGGCGATCGGCTGCTCGAACACGTGCCGTCGCACCCACGCGTGCATCGCGATGGCCGCCGCGGCCCCGGCGTTGATCGACCGGGTCGACCCGAACTGCTCGATGTGCAGCGTCGCCTCGCACTCGGCGCGCATCGCCTCGGACAGCCCCGGCCCCTCCTGCCCGAAGACGAGCATGACGTTGCGCGGCAGGTCGTAGGTCTCCAGCGCGCGACTCCCGGGCAGGTTGTCGATCCCGATGAGGCGTATGCCGTTCGCTGCGGCCCACGTCGCCAGGTCACCGGGCGTGGGGTGGTGGTGCTCGTGCTGGTAGCGGTCGGTGACCATCGCACCTCGTCGGTTCCAGCGACGGCGACCCACGATGTGGAAGGCCGTGGCGCCCATCGCGTTGGCGGTGCGCACGACCGAGCCGATGTTGAAGTCGTGCTCCCAGTTCTCGATGGCGACGTGGAAGTCGTGTCGGCGGGTGTCGAGGTCGGCGACGATCGCCTCGTGCCGCCAGTAGCGGTAGGCGTCGACGACGTTGCGGCGGTCGCCGTCGCGCAGCAGGTCCGGGTCGAGCCTCTCGTCGTCGGGCCACGCCCCCGGCCACGGTCCGACACCGACCTCGCCATCGGCAATGCGCTCGCGCTCGTCACTCACGGGCCCAACAATGGCAGGCATGAGCGAGAAGCCCCTGCTGGACGAGAGAGACAACTACGCCGACTACCTGCGGACGCGCCGGGAGGTCTTCGTGAGCAAGTGCGAGGGGCTGACCCCGGAGCAGCTCGCCCTCCGGTCGGTCCCGCCGTCATCGCTGAGCCTGTTGGGCCTGCTGCGGCACCTGGCCGAGGTCGAACGCGGGTGGTGGGGGCGACTCGCGGGTGAGAGCACCGAACGGCTCTGGGGCCCTCGCGGCGCCGACGCCGACTTCAACGACGTCGTGGGCGAGCAGTCGGCGGTCGACGAGGCGTGGGCAGCGTGGCGGGCCGAGGTGGCCCACGGCGAGGAGTGGCTGGCCGCGCATGACGACATGGGCGCCGTCGTCGACGCCGGCCATCACGGTCAGCTGAGTGTGCGTGACGTCGTCGTCCACCTCATCGAGGAGTACGCGCAGCACCTCGGGCACGCCGACCTGCTGCGCGAGCGCATCGACGGCCGCACCGGCCCGTGAGTCAGTGGTTGCGCAGGGCGTCGATCAGCTCGTCCTTGTTCATCGAGGAGCGACCCTCGATGCCGATCTCGGCCGCACGCTTCCGCAGCTCGTCGACCGTGCGGTCCTCGTAGCTCTCGGCCTCACCACCGCGCTCACCCATCTTCGAGCGTGAGCTGGCTGCAGCCGCGTTGGAGATGCGCGCGGCCTTCTCCTTGCTCGCGCCGTCGTCGCGCAGCTCCTCGTAGAGCTTCGGATCCTTGATGCTCGGACCCGGGTCCTTCGCACCGCTCTTGCCCTGTGGCATGGCTCCTCCTCCGGTCGATTGAAGTCCCCTCCACCCTGCGCCCGACGCGTCCACTTTGCAACGGGACTTAACCCACGGGGGCGAGCCGTGCAGCGCACGCCCAGAGACACGGCATACCCTTTGGCGCGTGATGATGCCGACGCTTGGCCCCGACTGGATGGACCCCCAGTGGCTCCTCGACCGCTTCGGCTCCCAGTTCTTCTGGGTCAGCGTCGCGATCGTCTTCATCGAGTGCGGGCTGCTCTTCCCCATCCTCCCCGGCGACTCCCTGCTCTTCGCCGTCGGCCTGTTCATCAGCCGCGGCGACATCGGCATCAACATCGTGGTGGCCTGCCTCATCCTCAGCCTCGCGGCGTTCGTCGGCAACGTCGTCGGCTATGAGATCGGCCGCGCCATCGGGGCTCCCCTCTATGAGCGCGACGGACGCTTCATCAAGAAGAGGTACTTCGACCAGACGCACGAGTTCTTCGAGAAGCACGGCGCCAAGGCCCTCGTCCTGGGGCGGTTCGTGCCCATCGTGCGCACGTTCATCACCGTCGTCGCAGGGGTGAGCCGGATGGACCGGCGTCACTTCTTCGTCTGGAGCGGGGTCGGCGCCGTCCTCTGGGCCACCGGCATCACGCTCCTCGGCTACTTCCTGGGCGGCATCGAGTTCATCCACGAGAACCTCGAAGCAGCGATCCTCGTCATCGTGGCAGTGTCGGTCGTGCCGATGGTGATCGAGTTCGTCCGTCACCGCAGCGCCACCCGCGTCGCGCTCGAGGAGACCGACGAGGTCATCGACGACCTCCGCGACGACCGCGTCTGACCGGGACCATTCTCGATGCTTGATTCCTCGCCGTCCGGGTAAGGGGTCTGGCAGGACGCTGATCACGCACGCTCCCGCCGAAAGGAACGAGAACCCATGACCCGCGCCAAGCTCACCCAGATCGAAGCCCAGTCACAGGACTGGCCCGGCACGACCGACGACCTCTCCCCGGCACCGGACCACGGCGAGACCTCGTGGACCGGCCGCGGACGCCTCGACGGCAAGCGGGTCCTCATCACGGGGGGCGACTCCGGCATCGGGCGCGCGGTGGCCATCACCATGGCCAAGGAGGGGGCGACGGTGGCGATCGCGCACCTGCCCGAGGAGCAGGGTGACGCCGAGGACACGGCCCGCGTGGTCGGCGAGGTCGGTGGCACAGCACACCTGTTCGCGACGGACCTCACCGAGCTCGCCGCCAACCAGCAGCTGGCCGAGGACGCCGTGCAGGCCCTCGGGGGACTCGACGTCCTCATCTGCAACGCGGCATACCAGATGACCTTCGACCAGATCGAGGCCTTCCCGCCGGAGCAGATCCAGCGGACCTTCGCGACCAACGTCTTCTCGCCCTTCTGGCTCGTCCAGGCCCTCGCCGGAGACCTCGAGAAGGCCGAGGGCAGCGTGATCATCACGACCTCGATCCAGGCCTACGAGCCGTCCGAGCAGCTGCTCGACTACGCAGCGACGAAGGCCGCGCTCAACAACATGGTCGTCAACCTCGCCAGCGAGCTCGGCAAACGCGGGGTGCGCGTCAATGCCGTTGCGCCGGGCCCGATCTGGACCCCGCTCATCCCCGCGACCATGGCGCCCGAGAAGGTCGAGGGGTTCGGCTCCGACACGCCCCTGGGCCGCGCCGGCCATCCCGTCGAGGTGGCGGCCGCCTATGTCTTCCTCGCGTCCGACGAGGCGAGCTATGTCTCGGGGACCGTCCTGGGCGTCACCGGCGGGCGCGCGGTCTTCTAGGACCGGCATGCCGTGCCCGGACTCACCTCCCGGGCACAGCGATCAGACCGCGGGTGTATGCCGCCGTGACCGCCGCGGTCCGGTCTGTCACGTCGAGCTTGGTGAAGATCCGCAGCAGATGGGTCTTGACCGTCGCCTCACCGATGAAGAGCTCGCGACCGACCTCAGAGTTCGACAGTCCCCGCGCGACGGCACGCAGCACGTCGAGCTCGCGGGGGGTCAGGTCGGCCCTCGCCGGTGCCCGCAGCCGCTCCGCGAGCCTGGCCGCCACCGGTGGGGCCAGGACGGTCTCCCCCAGCGCGGCCCGGCGGATGGCGTCGGCGAGGACCGACGGCGGCGTGTCCTTGAGCAGGTAGCCCCGGGCACCTGACTCGACGGCCCGCACGATGTCGGCGTCGGTGTCATAGGTCGTGAGGACGAGCACCTCGGGCGCATCGGGCTGGGCGCGCAGTCGCGCGGTCGCCTCGGCGCCGTCCATGACCGGCATGCGCAGGTCCATGAGGACGACGTCCGGCGCCAGCCTGGGAGCGAGGGCGATCGCTTCGGCGCCGTTGCCTGCCTCGCCGACCACCTCGAGGTCCTCGAGCTCACTGAGCAGCGCCACCATGCCGGCGCGCACGACGGGGTGGTCGTCGACGACGAGGATGCGGATCATCGGGGCAGCTCCATCAGGAGTCGGGTCCCACGCGGCCGCGCGGGAGCGATGGTCACGTCTCCCCCGAGCTCGGCCGCGCGAGCCCGCAGCCCGTCGAGCCCGAAGCCGCGGGCGGTCGTGGAGTCGAAGCCCGCGCCGTCGTCGGTCACCTCCAGCGCCACCCGATCGGGCGCGTAGTCGAGCGACACTGCCGCAGCGCCTGCCCCCGAGTGCCGCCGGACGTTGGAGAGAGCCTCCTGCGCACCGCGCAGGACGACCACCTCGGCATTGCCCCCGAGCGGCGCGGGCTCGCCGGTGACCGACGACGACACCTGTATGCCGGTCTCTCGGGTCATCGTGTCGGCGAGCCGGGCCAGCGCTTCGGCGAGCGTGCGCGACTGGAGATGCCCCGGGGTGAGCTCGGCGACGATGATGCGTGCCTCGGCGAGGTTGTCGGCGGCGGTGCTCTCGATCATCGCGAGCCGCTCCCGTGCGGTGTCGACGTCACCCCGCTCGAGGGCGGAGCCGGCTGCTCGGGACAGTGCGATGACCGAGGTGAAGCCCTGCGCGAGGGTGTCGTGGATCTCTCGGGAGAGCCGGCTGCGCTCGTCCTGCACGCCCTGGGCGCGCTCGACGGCGGCGAGCTGGGCCCGGGTGGCGCGGAGCTCGTCGATGACCATGGCCCGCTCCTCGGCCTCGCCGATGATCCGGTGGATGAACATGCCGAGGGCTGCCGAGAGCACGAAGGAGATGAGCACGGACACGAGCGCGCCGGGCACCTCTGCGGCCGGGTCCTCGGCCGGGACGACGGCCGCGGTGAAGAGTGCCGCGAGAGCGAGCCCGGTGGCCAGGAGAGCCGGGCGCTTCTCGAAGGTGGCCCAGATCTGCGGGAAGAGGCAGAAGAAGAGCAGCCACGACTCGAACTCCGGGTCGATGACGATGATCGTGAGGAGGCAGGCCCAGGCGCAGAGCTGGTGGAGCACGGCATACCGGGTCGCTTCACGTTGGATCGCCCGTCGCCCGAAGACCGCGTAGGAGAGCCCCACGCCCGAGAGCAGCAGGAGCGTCGGCAGGCGACCGTGCGGACCGGGCGGGTCGATGAGGACGATGACCAGTGCTGTCGCGATGAGGGCGTAGCAGCTCAGGTGCCACCATCTCGCCTGCCCACGCCACATGGCCGCGAGCTGGTCGCTCGACAGCTCCGCGGGTGACGCTGGTGAGGTGGTCACCGGCACATCATGTCGTGCCGCGCTTGAACCAGCGGAAGGTGAGGACGCAGAGGACGAGTCCGGCCACGGCCCACGCGCCGAGGACGAGGGCCACGCGACCGTGCTCCCACCCGCCACCCATCTCGATGGATGCCATGACGTCGGGGAAGAAGACCGAGCGCATGCCCTGCGCGATCCACTTGAGCGGGAAGACCGAGGCGACCTGCTGGAGCCAGGACGGGATGTCGGTGAAGGCGAAGTAGACCCCCGAGATGAACTGCAGGATGAGCATCGGAGCGACCACGACGGCGCCGACGCTCCTGGCCGAGGCGAGCGAGCTGTAGGCCGTGCCGAGGACCGTGCCGGCGAAGGCGCCGAGGCCGAAGACCCAGGCGAAGGTCAGCCACCGTGCGGCGGTGTCGGGCAGGTCGACGCCGAAGGCGAACGTGGCGACGGCGAGGAGCAGCACCTGCTGGGCCAGCGCCGTGACGACGACGAGGCCGACCTTGCCGAGGAAGTAGGACACCGGCGGCATGGGGGTGCTGCGGAGTCGCTTGAGCGTGCCGTCGTCGCGCTCGGCGGCCACCGACATCGCCATCGTCTGGAAGGACGTGAGCAGGATGCCGGCCGAGATCATGCCGGGAAGGAAGTACTCGGCGGCGCTCATCTCGGAGCCACCCGCCTCCATGTCTTCGCCGAAGATGACCGAGAAGAGGGCGAGCATGAGGATCGGGAAGAGGAAGGAGAAGAAGACGGCTTCCTTCTCGCGCGAGTACATCTTGAGCTCGATCACGGTCCGGTCGAGCCCCAGGGCGACGGCGTTCATGCCATGACCTCCATCGACGTGTCAGTGGTGGCCGCTGCGTCGGTGACGTGCGGCGCGATGAGGGAGAGGTAGGTGTCCTCGAGCGAGGGCCTGCTGACCACGAGCTCGGGGACCTCGCCGCCGAGCCGCTGCGAGAGCCGGACCACCTCGAGGGTGGGGGTCGCCGAGCGGAGGCTGCGCCGATCACCCGCTTCGGTCCACGAGATCGTGGCCTCCTCGGACGCACGTCCACCCAGGTTGGCCGGGGTGTCGAGCGCGAGAAGCTTGCCGGCGGCGATGACGCCGACCCGGTCGGCGAGCTGCTCGGCCTCGTCCAGGTAGTGGGTCGTGAGCAGGATCGTCGTGCCCTCGGCGGCGAGGCTGCGGATGAGGCCCCAGAAGTCACGGCGCGCCTGCGGGTCGAAGCCGGTCGTGGGCTCGTCGAGGAAGAGCAGCTCGGGTCGGCCGACGATGCCGAGCGCGACATCGAGCCGACGACGCTGCCCACCCGAGAGCCCGGCGACGCGCGCATCGGCCTTCTCCTCGAGACCGACGGCCGCGATGACCTCGTCGACGGTGCGAGGCGTCGAGTAGGTGCGGGCGGTCGAGGCGAGGATCTCGCGCGGCGTGAGGAGGTCCAGCCCGGAGGAGCTCTGCAGGACGATGCCGATCCGGTTGCGCCACAGTCGGTTTGCCGAGTGCGGATCCTCCCCGAGGACGCTCACCTCACCGGAGTCGCGGGTCCGGAAGCCCTCGAGGATCTCGACGGTCGTCGTCTTGCCGGCACCGTTGGGGCCGAGGAGCGCGAAGACCTCACCGGCCTCGATGTCGAGGTCGAGGTCGTCCACGGCCCGTTTGGTGCCGTAGTCCTTGACGAGCCCACGCACGCTGATCGCTGTCATGTCCTCAGCATCGCGCGCTCAGCTGCGCTGCCGCACCGACCGGGGGGTGGACACGTCGTCCACCGATCGGTGGACTCCCGCCCGAACGCGGAGGGCGGCGGTTGCCGCGATGAGAAGCCCGACGACGCCACAGACGACGTATGCCGTCCGCGCACCGACCTGGGTCCCGAGGACTCCGCCGATGGCCAAGGCACCGATGGTCGCCGTGCGGGAGAGGCCGCTGACGAGCGCCAGCACCTTGCCGCGGTCACCCTCGGCGATCTCACGCAGGAGGAGCGCGAAGATCGCAGCATTGACGACGCCCAGGGTCAGGCCGACCGCAAAGGCGGCCACGGCATACACCCAGACCTCCGGAGCCAGGCCCTGCCCGATCTGCAGCAGCGGGACGACCGCGAGGCCGATGAGGATCGCACGGACGCGGACGTCGCGTGATCGCAACGCCGCCGCGGCGAAGGCCCCGAGCACGGCGCCGACCCCACCGGCGGCCTCGGCCAGACCGAACTGCGCCGGTGAGGCTCCGAGCTCACCCCGCACAAGGAAGACCTCCACCGCGTTGACCGCCTCCAGGGTGAGGATGATGGGGATGACGCCCAGCACCAGCGCGCTCATGACCGGGTCCGCGCGAAGGACCCGGAGGCCGTCTCGTGGCAGCAGCGAGTGTCGGCTCTCGACCGTGGAGCGGTTGACGCGCAACGCCAGGGCAGCCGCGATGACTCCGATGAACGTCGCCGCGTTGACGCCGAGTGCCGCCCGGGTCCCCCACTGCTGGACGACCACCCCGGCCAGTGCGGCACCCAGCGGTGAGGCGACCGCCCGCAGGCCCTGCGCCAGCGAGACGAAGGTGCCGGAGAGCTCGTCCCCGACGACGAGGGGCATCACGGCATTCCAGACCGGCATGGCGAAGGCGAAGCCGGTCTGCATGACGAGCACGCCGATGCAGGTCCAGACGAGCGACGGTGCGATGACGAGTGCCACGGCACCCACGGCCTGAGCCGACAGCGCCACGAGCAGGACCCGTCGCGGCGGGTGGGAGTCGGCGACCGAGCCGGCCAGACCCATGGTGAGGACGAGCGGGAGGGCGAAGCAGATGAGCAGGGTCATGACGGCATACGGGCCGTGGCCCCCGTCGTGCAGGTGGAGCAGGAGCGCCACCATCGCCATGACGTCACCGATGAGCGACCCGACGGTGGCACCGAGCACGAGCCGCGCCTGCCTGATCGTCATCACCCGACGGTATTCGTGAAGTAGTTGCTTCATACTTGTGAAGGTAATGCTTCACGTTTTCTTCGTCAACACCTAAACTCGTCCCATGGCCACGAAGCGACCCGATGAGCTGCGGATCACCGACCCGCGAGCGCTCCGTGCGCTGGCCCACCCCGCCCGGCAGCGCCTCATCACCGAGCTGTTCTCGGGTGAGGTCCTCACCGCGACGGAGGCGGCACGACTCGTGGGCCTCACACCGTCGGCGACGAGCTATCACCTCAGGGCTCTCGAGAAGTGGGGTGCCGTCGAGCGTGACTCCTCAAGCGATGGGCGCGAACGACCCTGGCGTTCGACCGCGAACACGATCTCGATCCTCCCGGAGGCGCACCGGGCCGCCGGGCGGGACCTCAGCCGGACCTCGCTGGCGAAGTGGTTCGTCGGGCTCGACGCGGGACTCGACCGCCTCGCCGCCTCCCTCGAGTCCGGCACCGAGACCGGCATGACCTCGCGCGGGCGGCTGTGGATCACCGACGACGAGCTCGTGGAGCTCAAGGAGCAGCTCGACGAGGTGTTCCGCAAGCACCGCGGTCGGACGCGGCGCGACCACCCCGAGGACGCGCAGCCGTGGGACGTCTACGCGCTGATCCTCCCGTCGGAGAAGTAGACGGAACCGATCCATGCGCTCGAGGGTCCAAGCGGTATGAGAGCTGCGACGTGGCGCGCCTGGACCGTCATCGCCGTGGTCGCGGCAGTCCTGCTCGGTGGCGCGTACGCCGTGTGGTCGACTCGTGGAGATGCGTCCCGGAACGACGCCGGCTGGCTCGACTCCCTCGACGGCGTGCAGGGCGAGTGGGTGTCGAACGCCGGCTTCGCCTACGACGGGACCGAGCCCTGGTCTGCGCCCGTGCGGCTCTCGATCTCGGGCGACGACATGCGCCTCCACGCCGGTTGCAACCACCTGAGTGCACAGGTCGCCGTGGAGGATCATCGACTCGTCGCGGTCGACGGCATCGTGTCGACGGAGATGGGCTGCCCCGCCGACCTGGTTGCGCGGGACGAGTGGCTAACCGCCCTCGTCGAGGACCGGGCCACCGTGCAGCTCAAGGGGCCGATGCTCGCGTTCGACACCGACGCCGGGTGGATCGGCTTCGCACGAGACGACCAGTAGTTGGCGAGCCGACCACCTGTACCTGCACGGCTCGTCAAGAAGCGGACGACGAGCGCCAGGTCGCCTGAGCGTCAGTGCAGGAGCGCGCCCTGACGGAGGACGATGCGGGTCCATGACCCGAGGTAGAGCACGGCGCCGGACCCGATCGGACGTCCGGCGTCGATCGGGTCGTCGGGGATGTCGCCGACGACACTGCTGACGTAGGTGCCGTTGGCCGATCCGAGGTCCTCGACGACCCAGCCGAGGTTGTGACGGGTGAGCTGCGCGTGCCGGCGGCTCACCCCGGCGTCGAGCTCGCAGTCGATGTGCGGCGTGACCGCCTTGACCTCGCTGTGCCGACCGATCAGCACCTGGCTGCCGCGCAGCGGGACGACCGTGGGTGGGCGCGGGTCGGGAAGGCGGTCGGGGCTGCTCTGGCACTCGTACCACTGCGGGTCGACCCAGACCTCGGCCACCCATGGCTGTGCCACGCCTGCCTGGCGCCCTCCCCCCAGGACTGACATGCCGAGGTCAGCCGCGCGGCGGGGGCGGGACGTCGCGGGGCGCGGCCGGGTCGACCGGCTGCGCGGGCTCGATCGGCTGGGTCTGCCCGACGGACGTCGCCGGGTCCACGGGTGCCGACGGAGCGGCGGGGGTGGCTGGGGTGGTCGCCGGGGACACCGGCGCAGGCGGGTTCGACGCGGAAGGTGACGGGCCGGCATACCCGCTGGGCGGTGGGATCGTCGCGTCGCGCTGGCCGAAGTCGACCCTGGGCGCCTCGCGCTGCTCGCCGACGGCCTCGAAGTACTCGGCCTGCTTGATGCCGAAGATCCCGGCCACGAAGTTCGTCGGGACCGTCTCGACCTTGGTGTTGAGGTCCCGCACGGTCGCGTTGTAGTAGCGACGCGACGACGCGATGCGGTCCTCGGTGCTCGTGAGCTCCTGCTGCAGCGCCAGGAAGTTCTGATTCGCCTTGAGGTCGGGGTAGGCCTCCGCGATCGCCAGCAGACGCCCCAACGCCTGGCTGAGCATGTTCTCGCTCTCGGCCTGCTGGACCGGTGACTGGCCCGGAGCCATGGCCGCGCTGCGCGCCTTGATGACGTCCTCGAGCGTGCCTCGCTCGTGCGCCGCGTAGCCCTTGACCGTCTCGACGAGGTTGCCGATGAGGTCGTGCCGCCGGGTCAGCTCGACGTCGATCTGGCGCCAGGCCTCCTGCACGAGGTTGCGCAGCTTGATGAGGCCGTTGTACATGCCGACGACGACCAACCCGAGGACGACGACGACGGCAACGATGATGATGGTGGTGATCATGGGAGCTCCCCTGTTGATGGCCTCTCGGTCGCGATCCTAGGGCCTGTATGCCGTGTGGTCCGGGATGCACGGACGGTCAGGTCGGGTGCCGGGCGAGACCTCAGGCGGGGCGTCAGGCGAGGCCGAGGTCGGTGAGGCCGTAGGCGTGCCGATACTCGAGGCCGGCGTCGGCGAAGACCTGTGCCGCACCGGTGGCGCGGTCGGCGATGGTCGCGACGGCGACGACGGTGGCCCCGGCCTCCTGGGCGGCCTTCGCGGCGTCCAGCGGCGAGGCCCCGGTGGTCGAGGTGTCCTCGACGATGAGCACGCGACGACCCTCGATCGAGGGACCCTCTATGCGCTGCTGGAGGCCGTGCGCCTTGCCGGCCTTGCGCACGACGAAGGCGTCGAGCCGCTCACCGGCAGCCGCCGCAGCGTGGAGCATCGACGTCGCGACGGGGTCGGCACCGAGGGTCAGGCCGCCGACGGCGTCGAAGTCGAGGTCTGCGGCCAGGTCGCGCATGACTCGGCCGACGAGCGGGCTGCCCTCACCGTCGAGGGTGATGCGGCGCAGGTCGACATAGTAGTCGGCCTCCTTGCCGGAGGAGAGCGTCACCCGGCCATGGACGATGGCCTTGTCCCTGATGATCTCGAGCAGGCGGGCGCGGTCGGCGGCGATGTCAGTCACGGCCCCGAGGCTACCGACTCCTCAGGGCTAGCTGGGGCGGTGGGCCGAGCGGGCCCGCGACCGCACGAGCGGACGCGGGATCACGCGCAGTGCCGTGACGATCGCCTTGTACTGGCGCCCCGGCACGGACACGACCTTGCCCCTGTCGACATCGGCGAGGGCGTCGCGCACGAGCCGAGGCGCGTCCAGCCACATGAACTTCGGCAACCTCGACATGTCGAGCTCGGCCCGGTCGTGGAACTCGGTGTGGGTGAACCCCGGGCACAGCGCCGTCGCGGTCACGCCCGACCCCGCGAGCTCGGACGCCAGCCCCTCCGTGAAGACCGTGACGAACGCCTTGTTGGCGCTGTAGGTCCCGGACGTGATGAACGACGCCACCGACGACACGTTGATGATCGCGCCGCGCCCCCGCGAGCGCATGGCCCGGCCCGCCGCGTGGGACAGCACGAGCACTGCCCTCGACAGCACGTCGAAGAGCGCCTCCTCGTCGGCCACCTCGTTGTCGAGGAACGACTTCTTGAGCGAGTAGCCCGCGTTGTTGACGAGCACGTCGACGGGCGCATCGCTCGACGCGAGCCGCTCCGCCACCAGCCCGACGTCCTCGCGGCGGGCGAGGTCGGCCGTGAGCACCTCGACCTCCACACCGCGTGAGGTCCGGAGCTCGGCGGCCAGCGCCTCGAGGCGTGGCCGGTCGCGGGCCACGAGGACGAGGTCGTCGCCACGCGCGGCGAGCTGGAGGGCGAACTCGCGGCCGATGCCGGCGGTCGCGCCCGTGACGAGAGAGGTGGTCATGCCCAGACCCTAAGCACCCGGCATACCCGTGGGTAGGGTGACGTGGTGCGCATCGCCACCTGGAACGTCAACTCCATCCGCTCACGCATCGACCGCGTCGAGGCGTGGCTCCAACGCACCGACGTCGACGTCCTGGCGATCCAGGAGACGAAGTGCCGCGAGGACCAGTTCCCGCACGATCGCTTCGAGGCCCTCGGGTATGCCGTGGCGCACCACGGTCTGAGCCACTGGAACGGCGTGGCGATCGTCTCTCGCGTGGGTCTCGACGACGTGAGCCGCGGCCTCCCCGACCTGCCGCACTGGGGTGAGCCGGCCGCCGCGGAGGCGCGCGCGATCGGAGCCACCTGCAACGGCGTCCGCCTCTGGTCGCTCTACGTCCCCAACGGTCGCGCCCTCGGCGACCCGCACATGGCCTACAAGCTCGCCTGGCTCGAGCAGCTCCGCGTCCAGACCGCCGCCTGGGCTGCGACCGACCAGCCCTTCGCGCTCATGGGCGACTGGAACATCGCGCCGCAGGACGAGGACGTGTGGTCGATGGAGTACTACCTCGACAAGACGCACGTCAGCCCGCCCGAGCGAGCCGCGTTCCAGGCGGTGCTCGACGCGGGTGTCAGCGATGTCGTGCGACCGCACACCTCCGAACCGGGCACCTTCACGTACTGGGACTACACGCGCCTGGCCTTCCAGAAGCGCCGTGGCATGCGGATCGACTTCATCCTGGCCTCGGACCCGCTGGCGCAGCGCGTCCGTGGCGCGGCGATCGACCGCGAGGAGCGCAAGGGCAAGGGCGCGAGCGACCACGCACCCGTTGTCATCGAGGTGGCCGACCAGTGAGCAAGGGGAGGACCACCGTGACGACTCGCACCCTGTCGATCCCGGCGGCCAACGGTGGCGTGCTCGCGGCCACCGAGTTCCTCCCCGCGACCCCGCCCGACCCGGACATGCCGACACTGGTCCTGGCCCATGGCTGGACGCTCACTCGCGCCGCCTGGGAGCCGGTCGTGCGAGAGGTCCAGTCGCACAGGGCTGTTCGCGTGATCACCTATGACCAGCGCGGCCACGGTCGCTCGACCTGGGGCTCGGTCAGGACCCAGCCGATCAAGGCCCTCGCCGACGACCTCGCCACCGTGATCGCCGCG
Source organism: Knoellia sp. AC549 (assembly GCF_979258975.1). NCBI lineage: Bacteria > Bacillati > Actinomycetota > Actinomycetes > Micrococcales > Intrasporangiaceae > Knoellia > Knoellia sp. AC549. The sequence continues at coordinate 2,199,922 of NZ_OZ409890.1, read as the reverse complement.
ACCTCCCCCACCGGGCCGCTCGTCCTCGGCGGCCACTCGATGGGCGGAATGACGGTCCTCGCGTATGCCGGTGCGCACAGCTCCGACTTCCTTGACCGTGTCCGTGGGGTTGCCCTCATCGCGACGACCGCGTCGATCGACGGCCGCCCCGAAGCCCGCGGCGAGGCCCGCGCGATGGCACTCGCCGCGCGAGTTCCGTTGCTGCGCACCGGGATGCTCATCCCGCGCCGAGTGCTGCGTGACCTCAACTTCGGCGCCGACGCCGACCAGGCCAGCGTGCGTGCCATGACCAGCCTCATGCGCAGCACCTCGCTGGCGACGACGGGTCGCTACTTCTCCTCGATCCGCGACCACGACGAGACCGAGGCCCTCGTCCAGCTCGCCCAGACCCCCACCCGCATCCTCGTCGGCAGCAAGGACCGCCTCACCCCGGCCCGGTGGGCACGCAGCCTGCACGACGGCATACCGGGTTCTCGGCTCACCGTGCTGCCCGGCAAGGGGCACATGCTGACCCACGAGGCGACCGACGCCGTGGCCGACGCGCTCATCGAGCTCGTCGACGAAGGTCGAGCCTCAGCGGGATCCATAGCGTAGGAGCGCGATGCCCGAGACGAAGGCCCTCGTCTCGAGGAGCTCCAGGCGCGAGAGCTCGAACCCCTCGGGGAAGAGCCGGCGCCCCCTGCCCTGCACGACGGGATAGACGAACAGGCGGTACTCGTCGACGAGGTCGGCAGCGATCATGGCGTGCCCGAGACGGATGCTGCCGGTGAGGACGATGTCCTTGCCGTCACGCTCCTTGAGCGACTGCACCTGCTCGACGACGTCGCCGCTGAGCACCTCGGTGTGGTGCCAGTCGGGGTCCGTCATCGTCAAGGACACCACGTGCTTGTCCACGGCGTTGAGATGGTCGCTGACGCCCGTCGCGTCGTCCTGGAGGTCGCGCCAGTAGCCGCGCATGTCCTCGAACGTCCGACGACCGACCAGGAGAGCACCGGACTGCCTCTGCTGACGGCGGATCTCCTCGAGCACGTCCGACATGTCGGCCTGACCCTGGGGGTCGAACCAGTCGCCGAGCATCTCGATCGACCCGTCGAGGGTGATGTTCTGGGTGATGACCAGCCGGCGCACGGCGACCCCGCGTCTCAGGGCCGCGCCGTCGGCGCCAAGGCGTCACCGGCTCCGAAGGTGCTCAGGAGGACGTTGGCCGCACCGATCGCACCGTTGGGACCGGTCCAGAGCTGGGCCGACCGGGGGTCGAGGGCGACGACCGACCCGTCCCCGACCACGGTCGCAGCAGATCCGGGTGCGACGCGCACTGCTGTGTCCTCACCGACGCCCCACGCCACCTGCCCGGGCGCGAGCGCACCGAGGTCGTAGAGCTTGCCCCAGCGGTAGTCGAGCGTGAGCGACGGGACGAGCGAGCCTGTCACGAGGCCGAGTCCGCGCTGCCAGGCGCCATCGCCCGTGCGGAAGCTCGCGATCGCCTCGTCCTCGTAGTTGGTCTCCGTCGGGTCGGCCTTCGTCGAGAACCACGTGCCCAGACCGGCGGTGAGATGACGGTCGGCGAGGACGACGGGCAGCGTGAGGACGGCCGTGCGCACCGTCGCAGCGAAGGTGGGATCGGCCAGCGCCGCGGCGACGCTAGCCGGGGTCTCACCGACGAGGACGGCACCGGCGGCGCCGTCGAGCACCACGCGGGACTTCCTGCCCTGCTCGACGACCTCGGTCCGACCGGTCCACCCGGCTGCCGCGAGCGCGTCCGTGTAGGCCCTGGTCGCCTTCTTGTCCTTGGACGACGCAGCGAGCACGACGATCCGCGGTTGCGCACCCGCTGCCACTGCCGCGGTGGCGTCCGTGACGACCTGGCTCACGACGGTCGTCGAGCCACCTCCTACGACGTCACCGCCGAGATGCACGGTGCCCGCCGCACCCGGGACCGTGGGACCGGCCCGGGGTGCCGGGGTCGGCGTGGCAAGGGGGGCTCCCGCTCGGGTCACCGTCCGCGTCGTGAGGTCGTATGCCGTGGCGCTGCCCGCGCTGTCCGGTGGCAGCAGGTGCGTGACGACGTTGCGGGTCGAGAGCACCTTGTTGGGGCCGACCCATGCGATGGGCGATGAGAGCGACTCGAGGTCGAGGACGGCGGTCGAGGAGGCGCCGAACGTGCGCGACAGGGTCGTGTCGGCGGTGTTGTGGATGCCCGTGGCGTAGTCGACGCCGACGCCCACCTTGCTCACCCCGCCGAAGCGCGCGTCCGAGGTCGCCAGAGTCGAGAGCAGGCGACCGAAGCGCCCCCGCTGGTAGAAGTGCTGGTCGTAGATCGCCCGGTCGGACCCGAACCGCAGGCCACGCTCGCGGTCGGCGTCGTCACCCCACCAGATGATCGAGCTCCCCTGTCGCAGACCGTCCCACGGCCCGAGGTCACCGACGTAGCCGTTGATCATCGTGCGCGACTCGACTGCAGCCCCGGCGCTCGTGCCACCCACGGCCGCTCCGCGGTTGAACGCTGCCTCCATCGCCGCCTCCGCCGGAGAGTCCGCGAGGATCGACATCGCCAGGCCCTGGTCCCCGCCGAGGATGAAGAAGCCGTCGGTCTGGTCGGTGATCATCGCCGAGCTGGCGGGGTCGTCGGCGTCGGCGCGGTTGAGCAGGGGCGCGAGGACTGCCGTGCAGCCGGTGAACGGCGTCGTGACGACTGCGTCGCAGGCGGCGTCGACCTCGTCGGTCCGCTGTTGCGCGAGCAGGAGGTTCTCCTCGCGGTCGGCGGGTGCGTCGCCGTAGGACGAGGGCACGACGACGATGTCGACGGTCGGCCCGCTCGCGCCGTCCGCAGCGGCGCGCCCGAAGCCCTGCAACGTCTCGAGCGTGTAGCCGCCCCCGATCGGAGTCATCGTCGTGGGGTCCGCGGCCCGCGCAGCACCTCCCCCGAGGGCGACACCGCACGCAGCGACGGTGGCGAAGGCAAGGACGTGGGCTGCACGGGAACGAGGTCTCAGGGCCATGGGCACCAACCTAGGTCGGCCCACGAACTTACGCTCGAGTAGTGTCCGCGCGAGCGCGGGGGCTGCGAGTCAGGCCGAGGGCGACCGAGGAGATCGCCCCGACAGCGGCGGCGACGGCGGCTCCACGGAAGACCCACTCGACCTGGACGACTGCCGCGTCCAGGAGGGCGCGACCGTCGGTCTGGTCCGGGATCTCGGCGACCGCTGCGTAGTACTGGTTGAGTCCGATCGCCGTGAGCAGGGCCAGGCCCACCACCATGCCGATCATCCGCGCTACGACGACGAGGGCGCTCGCCGTGCCGTGCGCATCCTCGGGCGAGTCCGCGAGCGCGGCGTTGTTGACCGGCGCCAGGGCGAGGCCGATGCCGAGCCCGACGAGCGCGAGGACGAGGGTGGACGAGATCTCGGCCAGGGACCCGCGCCCCCAGGTCGACATGACGACCAGCCCGATGGCCGCGAGCGCCAGCCCCACCCCGCTCACCAGTCCGTCACCCAGCCACCGCAGCGACCAGCCGCCCACGAGGGCGCCGACGGGCACGGCCACGAGGAAGCGGACGAGCACGAACGCCGCGACGGTCTCGCTCTGGGTGTGCACCAGGCGCGCGAGCAGTGGCACGTCGACGATGACGGCGACGAGGGCGATGCCGACGCAGAGGCTCACGAGCAGAGCCCAGCGTGCCCGACCCACGACGACGCCGCGCGGGACCAGGGGCTGCGCGGCCCGCCGGTGGTGGAGCAGATAGAGCCCCGCGAGCACCGCGGCCACCGGCAGGAGCGCGAACCCCAGAGGCCCCACGATCTCCTTCTCGGGGTCGGCGGCCGCAAACGTCAGCACGACGCACCCCAGCGCACCGCCGAGCAGCAGGGCGCCGAGGAGGTCGGCTCGACGAAGCACCGGCCACGCACCCCGGACCCACAACGCCACGGCAGCGGCCACGAGCAGGAGCGCGACCACCCCGACGGGTGTCGTCAGGCGCGAGGTGGAGGAGCCGAACGGCACGAACGGCACGCCGAACGACACGCTGGTCACGAGCGCCTCGGGCGCGGCCAGCGCCAGCCAACCGACGAGCGCGGCCACGAGCGAGACGACCATCGGGAGCAGGCGGGGACGCGACGGCATACCCCCTCCGACGACGACCACGGCGCCGGCAAGCGCGACCCCGAGCACGGCGTTGAGCCAGAAGATCGCCCGCCAGTCCGCGACGGCGAGCACTGCGGCACCGAGCACCGGCCCCACCACGGAGCCGAGCTCCTGCACGGCGCCCACGACTCCGAGCGGCGTGCCACGACGGTCGCGGTCCCACAGCTGCGCGACGATCGCCAGAGTGGCCGGCACGAGGCCCCCGCCGCCGATGCCCTGGATGACGCGGCCGGCCACCAGCACGGGCAGCTCGACCGCGAGCGCGGTGATGGCCGAGCCGACGACGAAGATCGCGAGGCACCCGAGGAGGACTCGCTGCCGCTCGGTGAGGTCGGCAAGGCGACCGATGAGCGGCAGCACCGCGATGTAGCCGAGGAGGAAGCCCGAGATGATCGGCGTGGCGCGCTGCAGGGCGTCGATGCCGATGCCGACCCCGGACATCATGTCCGTCAGGGCGAGGACGACGACGTAGGTGTCTGCGGCCGCCAGGGCCACCGCGACGGACGCCGTCGCGAGCAACGCCCTAGGGGCGGGTGATCTCAACAGGCTTCCCGTAGTCCTTGAGTCGCAGCGTGAACGTCGAGGTGCTCCCCTTGAAGAACGGGCCGACCACCTCGGCAAGCTGCAGCCGGTCGCCCTCGGCGATGCCGTAGGTCACCGTGAACTCGCCCTTGCCGTCGCCGAGGTTGAGCAGCGACTTGACCCGCGCGCCGGGCAGCGTGCCCTTGTACTGCTGCAGCACCGTCGCGCCGTCCCGGACCTTGTCACCGACGGTCGGGTCGCCGGTCTCGACGAGCAGCTGGGAGATGCCCTGCGAGGGGTGGAAGAAGTTCGACGGGTTCGGGGCACCGAGCTTGGCGAGGTCGGCCGGGTTGTAGGTCGGCGTGAAGAACTTCATGTATGCCGCGTCGCCGATCGTGATGACCTCGGCCGAGCCACCGACGCCCTTGATCGTCGCGGTGACCGTGCCCTTGAACTTCGGCTCCGTGGCACTGATCGCGCCGGTGCCGAGGGCGCCGGTGACGCCGTTCTCGGTCTTGGGCACGTCCTTGCTCGAGAGCGTGAGCCCGACGAACTTCGCCTCGTCGAAGACCTTCTTGGCCGCGGCCAGCGACGCCTTGGGATCGGTCGTCGCCTCCTGCTCCCCGCCCCCGGAGCAGCCGACCAACAGGGCGACGACCAAGGCGCCCGAACCGGTCAGCAGAGCGCGTCGTCGCATGACGCCCACCCTACTGGCCGGTCAGCCCCGCAGGACCAACCCGCCGCCATCGCGGTCGACCGTCACCTTCTGGCCATCGCGGACCTCGCCGGCGAGGAGCGCGCGCGCGAGCCGGTCGCCGATCTCCTTCTGGACGAGCCGGCGCAGCGGACGAGCCCCGTATGCCGGGTCGTAGCCGGCCTCCGCGAGCCACTCGCGTGCCGCTTCGGTCACCTCGAGATCTATCCGTCGGTCGCTGAGCCGCATCGCGAGAGAGCGCACCTGGAGCTCGACGATGTGGGCGAAGCTCGTCACGGCTGAGGGGGTCGAAGATGACGACCTCGTCGAGGCGGTTGAGGAACTCCGGCTTGAAGGCGGTGCGCACCGCGGCCATGACGGCGTCGCGCTTGGCCTCCGGCTCCAGCGTCGGGTCGATGAGGAACTGGCTGCCGAGGTTGCTCGTCATGACGAGGATGACGTTGCGGAAGTCGACCGTGCGGCCCTGACCGTCGGTGAGGCGCCCGTCGTCGAGGACCTGGAGCAGGATGTCAAAGGTCTCGGGGTGGGCCTTCTCGACCTCGTCGAGGAGCACGACCGAGTACGGGCGTCGACGCACTGCCTCGGTGAGCTGGCCGCCCTCCTCGTGACCGATGTAGCCGGGAGGGGCGCCGATGAGTCGCGCGACAGCGTGCCGCTCGGAGTACTCGCTCATGTCGATGCGCACCATCGCGCGCTCGTCGTCGAAGAGGAAGTCGGCGAGCGACTTGGCCAGCTCGGTCTTGCCGACACCGGTGGGCCCGAGGAAGAGGAAGCTGCCAGTGGGTCGGTCCGGGTCGGCGATGCCGGCGCGACTGCGCCGCACGGCGTCCGACACGGCCTGGACGGCGCTCGCCTGGCCGATGAGGCGAGAGCCGATGATCGACTCCATCGACAGGAAGCTTCTCGGTCTCGCCCTGGAGGAGGCGGCCCGCGGGGATGCCGGTCCAGGCCGAGATGACCTCGGCGATGTCGTCGGCCCCCACCCGCTCCTTGACCATGAGGTCGGCCTGACCGGACTGGCCGGCGGCGCTGTCGACGGCCGCGGCGAGCTGCTGCTCGAGCTCGGGGATCTCGCCGAACTCGATCCGGCTGGCGGTCTCGAAGTCGTACTCACGGCGAGCCTTCTCGAGGCGGGTGCGGGCCTCGTCGACCTGGGCCTTGAGGTCACCGACGCGGTTGAGGCCGGACTTCTCGGCGTCCCAGCGGGCGTTGAGGGCGTTGAGCTCCTCGGACTTGTCGGCGAGGTCCGAGCGGAGCCGGGCCAGCCGCTCGACGCTCGCGTCGTCGGTCTCGCGCTCGAGGTGCAGCTCCTCCATCTTGAGGCGGTCGACGGCGCGGCGGAGCTCGTCGATCTCGACCGGGCTGGAGTCGATCTCCATGCGCAGGCGCGACGCAGCCTCGTCGACGAGGTCGATGGCCTTGTCGGGCAGCTGCCGTCCGGTGATGTAGCGGTCGGAGAGCGAGGCCGAGGCGACGAGCGCGGCGTCCTCGATCTCGACCTTGTGGTGGGCCTCGTAGCGCTCCTTGAGACCGCGAAGGATCGCGATGGTGTCCTCGACGGAGGGCTCCCCGACATAGACTTGCTGGAAGCGACGTTCGAGCGCCGGGTCCTTCTCGACGTGCTCGCGGAACTCGTCGAGCGTCGTCGCCCCGACGAGCCGCAGCTCGCCTCGGGCGAGCATCGGCTTGAGCATGTTGCTCGCGTCCATCGCACCCTCACCGGTGGCGCCGGCACCGACGACGGTGTGGAGCTCGTCGATGAAGGTGACGATCTGCCCGTTGCTCGACCTGATCTCCTCGAGCACCGCCTTGAGGCGCTCCTCGAACTCACCACGGAACTTCGCTCCGGCCACCATCGCGCCGAGGTCGAGGCTGATGAGCCGCTTGTCGCGGAGCGACTCGGGCACGTCACCGTCGACGATGCGCTGCGCCAGGCCCTCGACGACGGCGGTCTTGCCGACACCGGGGTCGCCGATGAGGACCGGGTTGTTCTTGGTCCGCCGTGAGAGCACCTGGACGACGCGACGGATCTCGGAGTCCCGGCCGATGACCGGGTCGAGGTGGCCGTCACGAGCCCGGGCGGTGAGGTCGGTGCCGTACTTCTCGAGCGACTCGCTGCCGCTCTCCTGGGCCTCGGAGGTGACCTTGCGTCCGCCGCGCAGCTCGTCGATACGAGCCTCGACAGCTCCGGCGACACCGGGCCCGCTCACACCGGGCAGTGCGCCCTTCTCGATGAGGGCCAGGACGAGCAGGTCCGTCGCCAGGTGGGTGTCACCCTTGGCGGACATGAGCGTGCTCGCCTGCTGGAGCACACCGAGCGCCGCCTGGCCGAGCGAGGGCGTGACCGCGCTGGGACCGGAGCTGACCGGCATACGGGAGAGCGCGGAGCGCGCCGCGGAGCCGACCGTTTCAGCCGTGGTGCCCGCAGCGTCGAGCAGCGCCGGGGTCGACGTGTCCGGCTGCTCGGCGAGGGCCAGGGCGAGGTGGTCGGGGGTGATCTCGGGGTGTCCGGCGCTCTGCGCGAGCCGCTGGGCGACGGCGAGAGCCTCGGCGACCTTGGTCGTCGGGGTGAGGTCCATCTGTCGATCTCCTGAAGGGTGCGGGTGGTTCCGGATTCCTCCGTAGCAACGAGCACAGAGTTGAGTCCATTCCACTCAACTTCACTTTTCAGCAGGCGGTGGTGATGTCCTCGATCTCATCGGTCGGCTCGGACGGCGTCGGGGTGCTGCCGGGGCTGCTCGGCGTCGCGCTCGGGGACGGCGTGCTCGGCCTCGCGGTCGGCGCGGGAGCGGGGTTGATCGCGGTCTGGACGAGGTCGCGGATCTTGTCGTAGTCGGGGTCGGCGACCTTGACCACCTTGTTGGTGATGGGCAGGCTCCGGATCGAGCCCTTGCTCTGCAGGGTTCCGACCAGCTGCGCCCAGGCCGGCAGCTCCGACTGGGGGATGTCGAGGGTGATGTTGTCCTTGACCACCTCGGCGAGGGACGGGTAGTTGCGCAGGAGCTGGACCGGGTTCGCCTGGTTGAGGATGGCCCCCGTGACGCAACGCTGGCGGCGCATCCGGCTGAAGTCGTCGCTGCCGGCCCGGGACCGGGCGTACCAGAGCGCGAGGTTGCCGTTCAGGTGCTGCTCACCCGTCTCGATCCACTTCTCCTGGCCCCGCGCGAAGACGATGCGGCCGCCCACGAGCTTGCAGTCGACGCAGACCCGCTCCTTGACGTTGATGTCGACCCCGCCCATGGCGTCGACCAGCGCCCGGAACCCCTGGAGGTTGACGACGAGACTGCGGTCGATCTCGAGACCGAGGATCTCGCTGATGACGTCGCGCGTCGTCGTGAGGCCCGGGTTGTCGTCACCGGGGAAGAGGTCGAGGTTGTCGGTCGCCAGCGTCCACACGCCGTTGAGCAGGCACTCGTCGCCACAGTCGTAGCCGTTCGGGTACATCTTCGAGAGCGGGTTCGACGACGGGATGGGGGCGAACTCGAGGTTGCGGGGCAGGCCGAAGAGCACCGTGTCACCGGAGCTGGTGTCGATCGAGGCCACCATCATCGAGTCGGTGCGCACGCCGACCCGGTCATCGCCGGCGTCGGAGCCGAGGAGCAGGACGTTGACGCGTGGCTTGTCCGCCCACGCGTTGGCCTCGGCCCCACCTCCGCCCCCGCCGCCGTTCTCGTCCGCGCCGTCGGTGAGAACCGTGATGACGTCCCGCTGGATCGTCAGGTAGCGCACCGCGGTGGCCGCCGGCGCGAGGACGAGCAGGCAGCAGACGGCAGCGAAGGCAGCCCGCCAGCCGGTCCCCGGACCGCGGGGTGAGGTCTCGCGGGCGGTGAGCAGGATGCCCGCGCACCAGAGCAGCGCGATCGTGACCGTGGCGAGAAGCATCGCCAGGAGGACACGCGGTCGCACGGCGAGGTCGAGAGCGGCCGTGACGAAACCCTTGCGCCAGGCGTAGAAGAGGAACAGCGTGCCGAGGAGCAGCGTGCCCAGCAGCAGCGCGAGGCCGAAGGCCCGGCGTCGCGTCGCGAGAAGTCCCGCTCCGGGCAGCAGCGTGCTCAGCGCGGTGAGCCCGAAGAAGCGACCGGCACCCTCACGACCGTCGTACTCGTCGTAGTCGTCGCTGGCGTCGCTGGCGTCGTCGACGTCCTCGTGGGTGGGCACCCCGCCATCATGCCGCCCGGACGCCGAAGTTCACCGAGCCGACGCAGAACTCGCCGTCAGATCGTTGCCCACGTCGAGCCACGGGAAGGTCGCGGCCGGTCGCACCGGCACCGACCACTTGGGGGCGGCGAGCTGACGTCGGGAGGCGCCGGTGGCCCAGCGAGCGAGGTGCGGCGCAGCATGGACCCGCCACCACTGGACCTCGTCGGCCACGACCCGCGCCCACCGCGACGGCGCTGCGGGCTCCAGGTCGGGTGCTCGTGTCGTGTCGACCCCAAGGAGCTGTGACACCTGGACGGCCAGGCGTCGGTGACCGAGCGGTGAGGGGTGGACCCGGTCACCCGCCCACAGGCGCGGATCCCTCCACGCCCCACGCTCCGAGACGTCCGCGACGAGAGCGCCGCGGTGACCGGCGATCTCGCACAGGCCGGCATTGAGAGCGCGGACCCGGGCACGGAGCGGAGCCAGGACGGGTGAACCGCTGACCTCGAAGCCGGTGAAGACGATGACGGTCGCCGTCGCCGCGAGCTGGGCGAGCGCCTGGTCCAGCGGCTCCAGCACGTCGTCGAGCCTCAGTCGCGGTCGCAGGATGTCGTTGCCACCGGCCCAGATCGAGACGATGTCCGGCTTCATCGCCAGCGCCGCGGGAGCTGTTGCTCGGCCATGTCACGGGCGGTCCTGCCGCGCAGCGCGAGGTTCGCGTACTCCGTGCTGGGATCACGGTCGGCGAGCGCAGCCGCCACGAGGTCGGCCCAGCCGCGGAACCCGTTGGGCCACGCCGGATGCGGGTCGCCGACCCCTTCGGTGAGTGAGTCGCCGAGGGCGACGAACCTGGCCACGAGCGGACGGTATGCCGCGTGGCCGGCCGCCGTCGTGACGCCCGGGCGACGGGAGTCGCACACTTGGGCGAACAACAGCCGACAGGGGGTGTGCGGGGTTGAGGTCCGTCGGGCTCTGTGAGAGGGATGTCCCATGCAGCCCGGTCGCTTCGTCGCCCTCGGCGACTCCTTCACCGAGGGCGTCGGCGACCCGAACCTCCACTACCCCAACGGCTTCCGTGGGTGGGCCGACCGGATGGCGCGGCAGCTGGGCCGCGCCGACCGGCGGTGGGAGTACGCGAATCTCGCCATCCGCAGCAAGGTCCTCGACCAGGTCGTCGCCGACCAGCTGGACGCTGCGGTTGCCCTCGCCCCGACCCACGTCTCCTTCTATGCCGGGGGCAACGACCTCCTGTCGCTGCGTTCGGACCTCGACACGTTGATGGCGCGCTACGAGGGGGCGTTGGCGCGGCTCACCGCCAGCGGTGCGCACGTCCTCGTGTTCACGGCCTTCGACACGCGGACGACAGCCCTGCTCGAGCCGCTCCGGCGTCGGGTGCTGACCTTCAACGACGCTGTGCGCGATCTCGCCACCACGCACGGCGCGACCTTGCTCGACCACACGGTCATGCGCGAGTACGACGACCGCCGTCTGTGGGCCCCCGACAAGATCCACATGAACAGGTTGGGGCACAAGCGGATGGCGGCATTCGTCCTGGGCCGGCTCGGGGTGCCGCACACCCTCAAGGTCCGCGACCTGGACGACTGGCAACCGCGGAGCTGGCGCCGGGCCATCACCGACGAGGGCCGGTTCCTGCGCACCGAGGTGGCTCCCCTGGTGCGCCGACGGCTAACCGGGCGGTCCGAGGGTGACCTGGCGCTGCCCAAGTGGCCCGAGCCCATCCGGCCCGCCGACGGCATGAAGCGGCTTGCCCGCGAACGCGCCCTCGCGAGAACCGACACCGAGGCACTCCGCTGCGCGGGCGGCATACCCCGTCGTTGACCCAGGCTCAGCGAGCGTCAGTCGTCGGCGGCCGAGTCGCGACGGGCGATGTCGAGCCACGTGAGTGCACGCTCGATGAGGTCCTCGGGCGGCTTCCCGATGTCGAGCACGAGACCGCTCTCGTCGGCCTCGAGCGCCTCGAGCGTGTCGATCTGCGACTGCAGCAGGCTGGCCGGCATGAAGTGGCCCTCACGCTTCGACATCCGGCCCTTGATGACCTCGACCGGCCCGTCGAGGTGCAGGAAGTCGACCGAGGGGGGCCCGTCCCGGAGCACGTCGCGGTAGGTCCGCTTGAGCGCCGAGCACGTGATGATGGTCGACACCCCGGCGTCCGCCCTGGCATCCATCCACTCGGCCAGGGAGCGCAGCCACGGCCAGCGGTCCTCGTCGGTCAGCGGGATGCCGCGCTCCATCGTGGCGATGTTGGCCGCTGAGTGGAACGCGTCAGCCTCGGCGAACTCGAGCCCGGTCGCGTCGGCCACCCCGCGCGCGATGGTCGTCTTGCCGCTGCCCGACACCCCCATGACGACGACGTGCCGTGTCGGGTCACCAGTCATGGACCGTTCCGTCCTTCAGTCGGTTGAACGGCAGGTAGGCCGCCTGGTACGGGTGGGCGGCCGCCGCATCGAGGTCGATCTCGACCCCGAGGCCGGGCTGCTCCCCTGGGTGAAGGTACCCGTCCTCGAACTTGAACGACTGCTGGAACACCTCATTGGTGAGCGCGCCGTGCTGCATGTACTCCTGGATCCCGAAGTTGTGGATCGCCAGGTCGAGGTGCAGCGCCGCCGCCATGCCGACCGGTGAGATGTCGGTCGGGCCGTGGATGCCGGACTTCACCTGGTACTGCGCGGCGAAGTCGAGGATCTTCTTGAGCGCCGTGATCCCACCGGTGTGCGTGACGGCCGAGCGCACGTAGTCGATGAGCTGCTCCTGGATGAGCGTCTGGTAGTCCCACACGGTGTTGAAGATCTCGCCGATCGCGAGCGGGGTCGTCGTGTGATGGCGCACGAGGCGCAGCGCGTCCTGGTTCTCGGCGGGCGTGCAGTCCTCGAGCCAGAACAGGTCGTAGGGCTCGAGCGACTTGCCCAGCCTCGCGGCCTGGATCGGGGTCATCCGGTGGTGGCCGTCATGGAGCAGCGGCAGCTCCGGACCGAACTCGGAGCGGACGGCCTCGAACACGCTGGGGATGTGCCGGAGGTAGGCCCGGGTGTCCCAGTCCTCCTCGGCCGGCAGCGGGGTGCGCTGGGCCGGCTCGTAGTCGTAGCGCGTCCCGTCGGCACTGGGCTGGGCGGCGACGCCATAGACTGCGTTGATCCCCGGCACCGCCGTCTGCACCCGGATCGACCGGTAGCCGAGGTCGAGGTGCTTCCGGATGGAGTCGAAGAGCTCCTCGGTGTCGCGGCCCGACGCGTGGCCGTAGGCCATGATCCCGGTGCGGGAGGCGCCGCCGAGGAGCTGGTAGAGCGGCATACCCGCCGCCTTGGCCTTGATGTCCCACAGGGCGACGTCAACCGCGGCGATGGCCGCCATGGTCACCGGCCCGCGACGCCAGTAGGCCGACCGGTAGAGGAACTGCCAGGCATCCTCGATCCGGTGCGGGTCACGGCCGATGAGCAGCGGGACGACGTGGTCCTTGAGGTAGGACGCGACGGCGAGCTCGCGCCCGTTGAGCGTGCCGTCGCCCAGACCGGTGATGCCTTCGTCGGTCGTGATCTGCAGCGTCACGAAGTTGCGGTCGGGGCTGGAGACGATGACGTCTGCGGCGACGATCTGCACGAGCTGTCCTCTCGAGTTGCGTTGTGCTCAGGTGAGATTCAGGGGGTATGCCGTGTGCGGCCCAGCCGCTCCGGCCTCGGTCACCACTCCGCGAACGTGCCGTCGGGGTGACGCCACACCGGGCCCCGCCACGCATGCCCGGACTTGTCGGCGGCACGCACGGCGGCCTCGTCGATCTCGATGCCGAGACCGGGTCCGGTGAGGCGGGCGATGTGACCGTCGACGAACTCGAGCGGCGCGACGTCGACGAGGTAGTCGAGGACGTCGGCGCCCAGGTTGTAGTGGATGCCGATGCTCTGCTCCTGGATGAGGTGGTTCGTGGTCGCGAACGCCACCTGGAGCGAGGACGCCAGAGCCAGTGGTCCCAGCGGGCAGTGCGGGGCCAGCGCCGCGTCGAAGGTCTCGGCGAGCGAGGCGATCTTGCGCACCTCGGTGATCCCACCGGCGTGCGAGAGGTCGGGCTGGACGACGGCGACACCGGCCTGCAGCACCGGGAGGAACTCCTGGCGACCGTAGAGCCGCTCACCCGTCGACACCGGCGTCGTCGTCGACCGGACGAACTCCCCGATGAGGTGCGAGTTCTCCGGCGTCACCGGCTCCTCGAGGAACATCGGCCGGTAGGGCTCGAGGAGGGGGGCGACCCGCCGGGCGTTGGCCAGGGTGAAGCGACCGTGGAAGTCGACGGCCACGTCGCCGTGGTCGCCGAGCACCTCCCGCGCCGCCGCCACCCGAGCGACCACGCCGTCGATCTCGGCGACGGTCCCCAAGGACGACATGCGCCCGCTCGCGTTCATCTTGACCGCGGTGAGGCCCGCCTCGACCTGCTCGGCGATGTGGTCGCGCACCTCGTTCGGCTCGTCGCCGCCCACCCAGCCGTAGACGCGGACCCGGTCACGCACGGCCCCGCCGAGCAGCTGGTGCACCGGCACGGCATACCTCTTGCCCTTGATGTCCCAGAGCGCCTGGTCGATGCCGGAGACAGCGCTGCCCAGGATCGGGCCGCCACGGTAGAACGACCCCTTGGTCATCACCGCCCAGTGGTCCTCGATCCGTTCGGGGTCACCACCGAGGACCATCTCGGCGAGCTGGTGCACGGCTGTGCGGACCGTCTCGGAGCGGCCCTCGCAGGTGGCCTCGCCCCAGCCGACGAGCCCGTCGGAGGTCTCGATGCGGACGAAGAGCCACCGCGGGGCGACGAGGAAGGTCTCGACCCGCTCGATCGTCGATGCCATCGCCGATCAGCCCTTGGTCGCACCGGCGGTGAGGCCGGAGACGACGTACTTCTGGGCGAGGAGGGCGATGACCATGATCGGCACCGTGACGACGGTCGCGGCGGCCATGAGACCGCCCCAGTCGATCGCGGCATACCCGACGAAGTCGAAGATCGCGACGGGCAACGTCTTCGTCTTGGCACCGGAGAGCACCAGCGCGAACATGAAGTTGTTCCAGGAGAAGATGAACGCGAGGATCCCCGCGGTCGCGATGCCGGGCGTCGACAGCGGCAGCGTGATCAGCCGGAACGCGCCGATCGGGGTGAGCCCGTCGACCTGCCCCGACTCCTCCAGCTCGAGCGGCATGCCGTCGAAGAACCCCATCATGATGTAGACGACGAGCGGCAGCGACACGAACATGTGGCTGAGGACGAGGACCGTGAAGCCGCCGACGAGCTTGAGGTTCGAGAAGACGTAGAACCAGGGCACGAGCAGCGAGACGCCGGGGATGACCCGCGCCATGAGCACGACGAGCGCCGAGCGCTTCATCGTGAAACGGCTCATCGAGTAGGCCGCCGGGACACCCAGCAGCAGCGACAGCACGGTCGAGGCGAACGCGACCCAGAGGCTGTTGATGATGAAGGTGACGTAGTTGGCCTGGTCGAGGACGGTCGTGTAGTTCTCCATCGTCGGAGAGAAGAGCAGCGCCTTGCTCGTGTCATAGATGTCGACGTTGGTCTTGAGCGACGCCGCGACCATCCAGATGAGGGGCAGGAGCAGCCCGACGACGACGAGGACCAGCGCCCCGACGCGAAAGACCTTGTATGCCGTTCCGCTGCGCATCAGTGGTCCGCCTTCCGACGCGACGTGAGGACCCACATGGAGCCGATGATGAGGAGGAAGAAGATGATGAGCACCGTCGAGCTGGTGCCGTACTCGTTGTAGTCGAAGCTCAGGCCGTAGGCGTAGACGTTGAGCGTCTCGACCTCGTGATAGCTCCCGCCGCCCTTGCCCTTGGTGGCATAGAGGATGTCGAAGGTCTTGAGCGCGTCGATGCCGCGGAGCAGGATCGCGACGATGACGGTCGACTTCAGCAGCGGGAGGGTGATGTAGCGGAAGCGCTGCCAGCCGTTCGCGCCGTCGATGAGGGCGGCCTCCTGCGGCTCGTCCGACAGCGACGTCAGACCCGCGAGGAGGATGAGCACCACCATCGGGGTCCACTGCCAGATGTCGATGAACATCGTCGTCCACAGCGCGGAGGTCTCACCAGCGAGCCAGGGCTGAGCCGGGATCCCGAACCAGCCGAGGACCTGGTTGGCCAGGCCGATGTTGGGGTCGAAGATGAGCCGCCACATCATGCCGACGGCGACGGGTGTGGCGACGAGGGGCATGAGGATCGCGACCCGGACCCACTTCTCTCCTCGGAACGGCCGCCACAGGAGCAGGGCGATGGCCATGCCCAGGACGACCTCGACGAGGAGGACGACACCGGTGAACTGCACCGTGCGCCACACCGCCGGCCAGAAGCGAGCCGTGTCGGTGAGGACGTCGAGGTAGTTCTGGGCCCCGACGAACTCCTTCTCGGCCCGCACCGAGCCCTCGGCGTCGGTGAGGCTGAGATAGAGGGTCCAGGCGACCGGGAAGATGATGAGCACTGCGACGAACGCCATGGCCGGGGAGGCAAAGAGCCACTTGCGGTGGGTGTTCGCCCAGCGCGAGAACCCTGAGGTTCCCGTCACGGGGAGAGCGCGAGCTGACATGAGGAGTTCGCCTTCGATGCGGTGGGGTCGGGTGGATCGTGCCGGGTCCGGTGCCGGGCGCGCGCTGGCGCCCGGCACCGGGACCCGTGACCTCAGGCCCTCAGGACCTCAGGACCTCAGGACCGGAGAGAGGTCGAGGCGGTCACTTTGCCTCGTCGTCGAGCAGGGCCTGGAAGGCCTTGGCGGCCTCGTCCGCAGCAGCGGCCGAGTCCTTGCCGGTGATGGCGTCGACGATCGGCAGGCCGACGAGCTCGCGGGCCTCGGGGACCTTGACGACCTGGGGGCGGTCGAAGCCCACGCCGTTCTTGGCGCCGGCGGCGGCTGCCTCGACGAGGTCCTTGGGGTAGGTCGACGTCGCGTCCGCGTCACTGGCGACCGAGGTGCGGGCACCCGGGACTCCGGCCTTCTGGTTCGCGAGGGTCTGCTCCTTGGTCGTGGCCCACTCGATGAACTTCCACGCGTTGTCCTTGTTCTCGGACGCCTCGTTGATCCCGAGGGCCCACGAGGGGACGTTGTAGGGCTTGGAACCGGCCGGACCCTCGGGGAAGGGCGCGAAGCCGACGGTCTCGGCGACCTTGGACTTGGCCGGGTCGGTGGCGTTCTTGTAGAGCGAGCTCGCCTCGGGGTAGAAGGCCGCCTGACCCTGCGTGAAGATGGCCATGGCCTCGGGCCAGCTCATGTCGGTGCTGACGTTCTTGGGGCCGTGGTCGTGCAGCAGGCCGCCGTAGTAGGCGTAGGCCTGCTTGGCCTCGGCCGAGTTCACCGCTGCCTTGCCGCTGTCATCGACCCATCCGCCACCGAAGCTGTAGAGGAAGCTCGAGAACTGGGTGACGGCGGCGGTCTTGCCGGTGCGGGCGACGAAGCCGGCGACCCCGGGGTTGGCGGCCTGGACCTTGGCGGCCGCCTCCTTGAGCTCGTCGAGGGTCTTGGGCGGGGCCGAGTAGCCGGCCTTCGCGAGGAGGTCCTTGCGGTAGTAGAGGACCTCGGTCTCGGTGATGAGCGGGACCCCGACGACCTTGTCGTCATAGGTGGTGGCCTCGACCGGACCCGGCTGGAAGTCACCCCAGTTCCAGTCGCTGGCACCCTTGACGTCCTCGGAAAGGTCGGAGAGGTAGCCGTTCTTGCCGAAGAGCTTGCCCTCCTGGAGCGGGCGGTACATCATCACGTCGAGGTCGCTCGTGCCGGCGTTGAGCTTGACGTTGTACTGGTCCGAGAGCTGGTCCTCGCCGAGCTGGGTGAGCTCGACCTTGAGGCCCGAGGACTTCTCGAACTCCGGCAGTGCCGCCTTGAGGTTCTCGGTCCACACGTGGTTGGCCAGGGTCACCTGGATCGTCTTGGACCCGGTGCCCTCCTCGTCGCCGCCGCCGCCGCAGGCCGACAGGCTGAGCGCCGCGGCGAGGGCGAGAACGGATCCGGCTGCTGTGCGTCGCAACACGTCGATCTCCTTGGGTGTCGTGGCCGCCCCGTCGTTGGAGCCGTCGCCGCAGCGGACCACTACGTCCGTCTAATTCCGGAATACTAAGGACATAAGTATGACTTAGGCAAGGGTTGACCATGGATGCGTATGATTTGTCGCATGGCCTCCGCCCCCCTTCCCGTCGCCGACGTCACCGGCCTGCACGGGCGGCTCATCGAGAGCCTCGGGCTGGCCATCTGCGGAGGGGCCCTGGCACCCGGCACCGTGCTCTTCATCGACGAGCTCGTCTCAGAGCACGCGGTCTCGCGCTCCGTCGTGCGCGAGGCATTGCGCGTGCTCTCCTCGATGGGCCTGGTCGCCTCGCGGCGCCGCGTCGGCACCCTCGTCCTCGATGCCGGCGCCTGGAACGTCTACGACCCGCTGGTCATCCGCTGGCGACTGGCGACCTCCGGGCGCCTCATCCAGCTCCGGTCGATCACCGAGCTGCGGACGGCGGTCGAGCCCCAGGCAGCCCGGCTCGCGGCCGAGCGCGCGCAGCCCCTCGAGGCGAGTGGGCTGGTCACCCTCGCCGGCCAGCTGTGGGCCGCCGGGCAGGACGGCCGGATGGACGACTTCCTCGAGCTCGACATCGAGTTCCACCGACGAGTGCTGGCCGCCTCCGGCAACGAGATGTTCGAGCACCTCCACCGGCAGGTCGCCGAGGTGCTCACCGGCCGGCACGCCTACGGCCTCATGCCGCACCACCCCCATGTCGACGCGCTGCAGCTGCACACCGACGTCGCCTCGTCGATCCAGCGGGGAGATGGCGACATGGCCCATGCCGCGATGGTCGCCATCATGAACCGCACCATGGGTGAGACCAAACAGCTCTGGGCCGAGCAGAAGCAGGGCCCGACCCCTTGAACGTGAGCGGACGGCATACCGCCGCAGTTCGCCATCACCACAGCGCAATCGGCCCCGTCACCGAGAAGGTGACGGGGCCGACCATGTCGTGGACCGAAGCGGTCTCAGCTCACTGGGTGAGCTTGGACAGCGTCGGGTCGTTGGCGTAGGCCTCCTTGGCGTTGGCCTTGGTGACGATCTGCGGGGCGAGAAGGTTGGCCGGGACGACCTTGACCTTGTTGTTGTAGGACTTCTCGTCGTTGACCGTGGGCTTCTCGCCCTTCTGGAGGGCCTGGACCATCTTGATCGTCTCGGCGACGAGGGCGCGGGTGTCCTTGTTGATCGTGGAGTACTGCTCGCCGGCCATGATCGACTTGATCGACTCGACCTCGGAGTCCTGACCGGTGATGACCGGGACGGGCTTGCCGGCGGCCTTGACGGACGTGATCACCGCGCGGGCGAGGGTGTCGTTCGGGGAGAGGACACCGTCGAGGGCGGCGGACGAGTAGGACGCCGAGAGAAGGGTGTCGGCGCGCTTCTGCGCGTTCTCGGCCTTCCAGCCCTGGGTCACGGCCTGGGTGAAGCTCTTCTGCCCGGACACGACCTTGAGGGTGCCGTCGTCGATCTTCGGCTGGAGCACGCTCATGGCGCCGTCGAAGAAGACCTTGGCGTTGGCGTCGTCGGGCGAGCCGGCGAAGAGCTCGATGTTGTAGGGGCCCGCCGGCTTCTTGGCGGCCATGCCCTCGAGGAGCGCGTTGCCCTGCAGCACACCGACCTTGAAGTTGTCGTAGGCGACGTAGTAGTCGACGGCGTCGGTGTTGAGGAGGAGGCGGTCGTAGGCGATGACGGTGGCGCCGGAGTCCTTGGCGGCCTTGACCTGGGTGCCGAGCTGGGCACCGTCGATCGCGCCGACGACGATGACCTTGGCGCCCTTGGTGACCATCGACTGGATCTGGTTCTGCTGCTCGCCGACACCACCGTTGGCGAACTGCACGTCGGCCTTGAAACCGGCCTTGGCGAGGTCGTCCTTGAAGAGGTTCTCGGCGAGGACCCAGTTCTCGGAGGTCTTCTGCGGGAGCGAGACGCCGATGAGGGCGTCCTTCGGGAAGGCCTCGGCTGCGCCGCTGGCGCCACCGCTGGCCGTGTCGGTCGGGGTGTCCTCGTCGGCCCGGCCACAGCCGGTCAACGCGAGCGCGGCGACGGCCGAGGCAGCCATCAGCTTGGTGAGGGAACGCATGTCGTCTCTTTCTTTCGTATGCCGTGACGCGCCCGGGGCGGAGACGTCACCTGTGCTGCGTATGAAGTTGTGTGGCGCGGCGAGCCCGGGTCAGGACTCCTGCTTCACCGTCTCGGTCGTGTCCTGGGTCGCTCGTCGACCGAAGTTCTGGGTGAGCAGGCCGGTGATGGAGCGCCGACCTTGGGACTTGTTGTAGACGTCGAAGGCGACGGCTGCGAGGAGGACGAGGCCCTTGATGATCTGGGTCATGTCGGCGCCGACGCCCATGAGCTGGAGGCCGTTGTTGAGGACCGCCATGACGAGACCACCGATGACCGCCCCGACGACCGTGCCGACGCCGCCGGTGACGGCGGCGCCACCGATGAAGACGGCGGCGATCGCGTCGAGCTCCCACCCGACTCCGTCGGACGGGCCGGACGACGTCGAGCGGGCAGCGAACATCATCCCTGCGAGCGCGGCGAGGATGGACATGTTCATCATGACGAGGAAGTTGACCCGCTTGGAGCGGACCCCGGACAGCTCGGCCGCGTGGCGGTTGCCACCGACGGCATAGATGTGGCGACCGATGATCGTGCGGGTCGAGATGAACCCGTAGATGAGGACGAGCGCGCCGAGGATGAGGGCCGAGATCGGGAGCGACGTCCCGCGACGACCCGAGGCCATGAGGAAGGCCACCGCGAGGATGGCGACACTGATCAGGGCCAACCTGATCCACATGACCGTGGCGTCACCGAGCTCGGCACCGATCTTCTTCTGGTTGCGGCGGTTGCGCAGCGTGCCGAAGACGATGGCCGCGCAGACGAGGATCCCGATGAGGACGGTGAGGTTGTTGTAGCCGGTGCGGGGTCCCCACTCAGGGAGGTAGCCGGAGCCGATCCGCTGGAAGTCCTCGGGCACCGGGACGGTGTTGGAGTTGCCGACGAACTGGTTGGCTCCGCGGAAGATGAGCATGCCGGCCAGGGTCACGATGAACGCGGGGATGCCGACGACGGCCACCCAGAACCCCTGCCAGGCGCCGACGAGGGCGCCGATGCCGAGCCCGAGGAGGATGCCGACGTACCAGGGGATGCCCCAGTCGCGCATCGCGATGGCGACGACGATGCCGGCGAAGGCGGCGACCGACCCGACGGAGAGGTCGATGTGGCCGGCGATGATGACGAGCACCATCCCGATCGCCATGACGAGGATGTAGCTGTTGCCCTGGAAGATGTTGATGACGTTGCCGGGGTCGAGCGTCAACCCGTCCGTGAGGAACTGGAAGAGCACGATGAGGAAGACGAGGGCGAAGATCATCCCGAACTGGCGGGTGTCGCCCCCGAAGATCTCCTTGAGCTTGTTCATGCAGCGTCCTTCGGGGTGGATTCAGGGGCGGAGCTCGCTGAGCCGGTCTTGGTCATGAGGCGCATGAGGGACTCCTGGTCCGCTGCGGCCTTGTCGAGGACACCGGTGATCCGGCCCTCGCTGATCGTGTAGATGCGGTCGCTGAGGCCGAGCAGCTCGGGCAGCTCGGAGCTGACGACGATGACACCCTTGCCCTCGCTCGCCAGGCGCTGGATGATCCCGTAGATCTCGAACTTCGCGCCGACGTCGATGCCGCGCGTGGGCTCGTCGAGGATGAGCAGGTCGGGGTCGGTGAACAGCCACTTGGCCAGGACGACCTTCTGCTGGTTGCCGCCCGAGAAGCTTGGCCACGCCGTAGTCGACCGACGGGGTCTTGGTGCGCAGCGCCTTGCGGTACTCGTCGGCCGCCTTGTGCTCGGCCCTGCGGTCGATGACGAGGTTGTGCGCGATCTTCTGGAAGCTTGGCCGACACGGTCGTCGACTTGATGTCGTCGAGCAGGTTGAGGCCCAGGCTCTTGCGGTCCTCGGTGAGGTAGCCGATCCCGGCGTCGATCGCGGCCGGCACGTTGCGCAGGTCGACCCGCTTGCCGTTGAGCGTCATCTCGCCGCTCATCCACGTGCCGTAGGAGTGGCCGAAGATCGAGCGCATGAGCTCGGTGCGACCCGAGCCCATGAGCCCGGCGAAGCCGACGATCTCACCCCGGCGGACGTAGAACTCGGACTGCTTGGCGACGAGCCGGTCGGGGACCTGCGGGTGGGCCACGGTCCAGTTCCTGACCTCGAACATCACCTCGCCGATGTCGGGCGTGTGGTCGGGGAAGCGGGACTCGAGTGAACGACCGACCATGCCGCGGATGATGCGGTCCTCGTCGACGGCGCCCTCGCGCACGTCGAGGGTCTCGACGGTCTGACCGTCGCGGATGATCGTGATCGCGTCCGCGATCGCCTCGATCTCGTTGAGCTTGTGGCTGATCATGATGGAGGTGATGCCCCTGCCCTGCAGGCCTCTGATGAGGTCGAGCAGGTGACGTGAGTCCTCCTCGTTGAGCGCCGCTGTCGGCTCGTCGAGGATGAGCAGCTGGACGTCCTTGGCCAGGGCCTTGGCGATCTCGACGAGCTGCTGCTTGCCCACGCCGATGTTCTTGATCGGCGTCTCGGGGTCCTCCTCGAGGCCGACCCGCGCCAGCAGGTCGCGGGCGCGGTTGTTGGTCTTGACCCAGTCGATGGCCCCGCGCCTGGTCTCCTCGTTGCCGAGGAAGATGTTCTCGGCGATGGAGAGCTCGGGGATGAGCGCCAGCTCCTGGTGGATGATCACGATGCCGGCGTGCTCGGAGTCGCGGATGTTGTTGAACGTGACGACGTCGCCGTTGAAGCGGATCGTCCCGTCATAGGTGCCGTGGGGGTGGACGCCGGACAGCACCTTCATCAGGGTCGACTTGCCCGCACCGTTCTCACCGCAGATGGCGTGGACGTCACCGCGGCGCACCGTGAGGGTGACGTCGGAGAGGGCCTTGACACCGGGGAAGGTCTTGGTGATGCCCGTCATCTCCAGGATGGGCGCCGATCCAGCCACATCGTCTCCTCGTCACGTCGCACCCGAGGACCTCGCTGGCCTCGGTGAGCCGATGCTAGACCCGCGACCTGTTGATTCCTCAACGTTGGCGGGAGGACGCCCGCCTTTGTCCGGTGGACAAGGACAATCGGACAAATCGGGGCCCGTTGCCGCCTGACAGCAACGTCTGCCTCATGACAGGGGACGGGGGTGGGTTGACAGGCTGCCTCCGTCCGGAGGCATCGGAGGCGAGTGCGCGGTCGGGCCACTGGGTCCCCCACAGGCGCAGGGGTCACTTCGGCGACCCGCTCGGCGGCGTCTCAGGCGTCGGGCTCGGGGTCGTACCAGCCGTGGTGCTCCTCCGCGAGCGCGGTGAAGCGGTCGCGCAGGCCGCTCTCCACCGGACCCGCCTGGTCCTCGACCATGTCCTCACGGACGTGGACACCCCAGTCGTGGTCCTCGGAGTCGTCCTCCCCCGCGTGGGCGACCCGCAGGACGCGGACCTCGGAGAAGCCCTCGTCGGCGAGCTCGCTCGCGATCTGTTCGGCGGTGTCGCGTTCGGGGAAGAGGAGGAGATGCTCGGTCACGGCGTCAGTATGCAGCTCAGCGGCTCCCGGGCGCTGCAGCCGGCCGATCAGGGGCGCCAGAGGACGAGTGCCTGCGACGCCGACCCGCCACCGGGCCTGCGCCGCGGTCGCTCGCCGAGTCGGCTGGCGAAGATCTCGCCGCCAGGGCCGACGGAGAACACCCGTGAGCTGCCCGCCGCGGCGAGACGGAGCCGCTCGGCCTCGGCGCTGGCCTCGGCGAGGCGCGCGCGCAGCTCGTCGACCTGGTTCTCGAGCTCGAGGATGCGCGCCACCCCGGCGAGGCTGACGCCCTCCTCCTGCGAGAGGCGCTGTACCTCGCGCAAGAGCTCGACGTCGCGCGCGGAGTATCGACGCCCGCCGCCTCGGGTGCGTGACGGGGTGACCAGCCCGAGCCGGTCGTACTGACGCAGGGTCTGGGCGTGCATGCCCGCGAGCTCGGCCGCGACCGAGATGACGAAGACCGGAGCCTCGTCATCTCGCCGCGGCCTGGGCTGGCGGGCAGCCACGGTCAGACCTTCGCCCGGTCAGCGAGCTCGGCTCGCGGGTCGAGACCCTCGCTCTCGGCCTGCAGGACCTCGACGGCCTCACGAGCCTTGTCGGACAGGGCATCCGGGACGATGACCTGCACCTTGACAAGCAGGTCGCCGGTGGCGTTCTTGCCGGCGACACCGCGTCCCTTGACGCGCAGGACCCGACCCGACGGAGTGCCGGGCGCGATGCGCACCTTGACCTGGCTGCCGTCGAGGGTCGGAACCGCCACGGTGGCGCCGAGCGCGGCCTCGGCGAAGGTCACCGGGAGGTCGATCGTCAGGTGGTCACCCTCACGCCCGAAGACCGGGTGCTTCTCGACCGAGACGGCCAGCAGCAGGTCGCCCGCGGCCGCACCGGGCTCGCCCGGCTGCCCCTTGCCCCGGAGGCGGATCTTCTGTCCGTCCTTGACGCCGGCCGGGATGCGCGCGGTGATCGTGCGCCCCTCAGCCGTCCGCAGCGTCACCGTCGAGCCCTCGACGGCGTCACGGAACGGCAGGGTCGTGGAGGCCTGGACGTCGGCGCCCTTGCGCGGTCCGCGGGGGGCGCCGTACCCGGCATACCCCGCCTGTCCACCGCGTCCGGGGGCACCGCCGGCGGCCCCACCGAACATCTGGGCCAAGAGGTCGTTGATGTCCTCGCCACCGCCTCCCCCGGGGTAGCCGCCGTAGGACGACCCACCACCGGTGTCGAAGCGGACGCGGGACCCGCCGCCGCCACCGAACGCGCTGAAGACGTCGTCGAAGCCGCCGTTGCCGCCCGCGCCGCCTGCGGTGAAGCGAGCGCCGCCCTGCGCCATCTGACGCACCGCGTCGTACTCCTCGCGCTGCTTGGGGTCGGACAGCACCGCGTTGGCCTCGCCGATGTCCTTGAACTTCCGCTCGGCCGCCGTGTCACCGGGGTTCTTGTCCGGGTGGTGCGTGCGAGCAAGCTTGCGGTAGGCCTTCTTGATCGCACCTGCATCGGCGTCCTTGGGGACGCCGAGGATCGCGTAGAAGTCCTTCTCGAACCAGTCCTGACTCGCCATCAGCGCCTCCTCTCGAGAAACGACGAATCACGCTGCATCATTCAGGGTCGGCGACGGCGACCCGCGCGGGGCGCAGGACCTGGTCACCGGTGCGATATCCGGGCTGGAGGACCTGGACCACCGTCGTGCTCGTCGCGTCGCTCGGCAGCTCGGAGTTCGTGCTGTCCCACGCAGCGTGCATGAGGGCCTCGTGCTGCGTCGGGTCGAACGCCTCGCCGACGCTGCCGAAGCGGGTCAGGCCGAACTTGCCGAGGCTGGCCTCGAGCTTGTCGGCGATCGCCGCGAACGGACCGTCGGTGAGGTCGCCGTGGTCACGGGCCAGCTGGATGTCGTCGAGCACCGGCAGGACCGTCTCGAGGACGTCTCGCACCGCCCGCTCCTGGACGGCTGCCCGGTCGCGGTCGACGCGACGCTTGTAGTTGACGTACTCCGCGTTGAGGCGTTGGAGGTCGTCGAGCCGCTGAGCCGCGAGCGCCGTGTCCGGGTGCCCACCCCCGGCGTCACCGGTGTCGATGGCGTCGCCGGTGTCGATGGCGTCGATCTGGTCCGCCAGCGAGGCGGTGGCGCCGGGTGCTGCCGGAGCCACCTCCTCGCCGTCGTTCACGGACTCGGTGTTGATCGCGTCGGCGTCCGACGTGTCGGACGTCTGCTCGGCGGCATCGTCTCCGTCCACGATCTCGGCATCCACGATCTCGCCGTCGAAGACCTCGTCCTCACCCGGCATACGGTCTCCCCGACTGGAGTCCGTCACTTCTTCTCCTCGGTGTTCTCGGTGTCGTCGTCCTCGACGACCTCGGCGTCGACGACGTCGTCGTCCGAGCCGGCGTCACTGGCCGAAGCACCCTCGGTCCCGTCGCCGGCGGGCGCGTCACCGGACTCGCCCTGCTCGGCCGCCGCGGCGTACATCGCGGCGCCCATCTTCTGGGACTCCTCGTTGAGGGTGTCGATCTTGGACTGGATGTCCTCGCGCGACGTCTGCGCCTCGGGCTTGAGGGCGTCCTTGAGGGCGACGAGCGCCTCGTCGACGGGCTTGCGCGCGTCGTCGCTGAGCTTGTCACCGGACTCGGCGAGGAACTTCTCGGTCGAGAAGACGAGCGACTCGGCCTGGTTGCGGGTCTCGGTCTCCTCGCGGCGGGCCTTGTCCTCCTCGGCGTGGGCCTCGGCGTCCTTGACCATGCGCTCGATCTCCTCCTTGGACAGCGCGCTGCCGCCCGAGATGGTGATCTTCTGCTCCTTGCCGGTGCCGCGGTCCTTGGCCGTCACGTGGACGATGCCGTTGGCGTCGATGTCGAAGGTGACCTCGACCTGCGGCACGCCACGCGGGGCGGGCGCGATGCCGGAGAGCTCGAAGGTGCCCAGCGCCTTGTTCTGCTGCGCGATCTCGCGCTCACCCTGGAAGACCTGGATGAGGACGCTCGGCTGGTTGTCCTCGGCCGTCGAGAACACCTCGGAGCGCTTCGTCGGGATGGCCGTGTTGCGCTCGATGAGCTTGGTGAAGAGCCCACCCTTGGTCTCGATGCCGAGCGAGAGCGGCGTGACGTCGATGAGCAGGACGTCCTTGCGCTCGCCCTTGAGGACACCGGCCTGGAGGGCGGCGCCGAGCGCCACGACCTCGTCGGGGTTGACGCCCTTGTTGGGCTCCTTGCCACCGGTCAGCTCCTTGACGAGCGAGCTCACGGAGGGCATGCGGGTCGAGCCACCGACGAGGACCACGTGGTCGATGTCGGCGACGTTGATGCCGGCGTCCTTGATGACGTTCTGGAACGGCTGCTTGGTGCGGTCGAGCAGGTCCTTGGTCATCTGCTCGAACTGCGCGCGGGTCAGCGTCTCGTCGAGGTGGATCGGGCCGTTCTCGCTCATCGAGAGGTACTGCATCGAGATGTTGGTCGAGCTGGCCGAGGAGAGCTCCTTCTTGGCCTGCTCGGCGGCGTCGCGCAGCCGCTGCATCGCGATCTTGTCCTTGGCGAGGTCGACGCCGGTGTTGTTCTTGACCGTCGTGAGGAGGTGCTGGACGACGCGGTCGTCCCAGTCGTCACCACCGAGCTGGTTGTCACCGGAGGTGGCGCGGACCTGGATGGTGGCGAAGCCGTCCTCCGGGTCCTTGCCGACCTCGAGGAGGGACACGTCGAAGGTGCCACCACCGAGGTCGAAGACGAGGATGAGCTCGTCCTCCTTGCCCTTGTCGAGGCCGTAGGCGAGGGCCGCGGCAGTGGGCTCGTTGACGATGCGCAGGACGTTGAGGCCCGCGATCTCACCGGCCTCCTTGGTGGCCTGGCGCTCGGCGTCGTCGAAGTAGGCGGGGACCGTGATGACGGCGTCGGTGACCGGCTCACCGAGGTAGGACTCGGCGTCGCGCTTGAGCTTCTGGAGCGTGCGGGCGCTGATCTCCTGCGAGTTGTACTTCTTGCCGTCGATGTCCTCGCTCGTCCAGTCGGTGCCGATGTGGCGCTTGACGGAGCGCAGGGTGCGGTCGGCGTTGGTCACGGCCTGACGCTTCGCGATCTCGCCGACGAGGACCTCACCGCCCTTGGTGAAGGCGACGACCGAGGGGGTGGTGCGGCCGCCCTCGGAGTTCGCGATGATCGTGGGCTCGCCACCCTCGAGGACGGCGACGGCTGAGTTCGTGGTTCCGAGGTCGATACCGACTGCGCGGGCCATGTGGATCTCCTTGCGTGTTGAGCGGGGTTGAGTTGCTTGCACTCAAGTTAGGACGGCGTATGCCGCAGAGCAAATTCGTGCGTCCAAACTTGCGTTCACTCGACTCAACTCTTGGTTGGATGCCCTTGTTCCCAGCGACCACGACGCAGCATCCGACCCATGCCGCGAAGCCCTGACCGGCGAGCCGATCCTGAACCCAACCAAAGGCGCCGGTCGCTGCGTTGCAATCCGGATTCATCCCTGCGCCGAACCCCTATCGATGCGGCCGAGGTCTCGGCCACTGGAATCGGAGGCACCACCATGACCCGCAAGATCATGCTCCTCGCGCTCGTCCCCGTGCTGGCCCTGGGGCTGTCGGCATGCGGCTCCTCGAACACGGACGCTGGGGGAGCGTCCCCGACGTCGTCCACGTCCTCGACGCCCTCTCCGTCGACGTCGGACACCGCCCAGCCTGCGTCCCCGTCCCCGTCCGCGTCAGCCACCGCTGAGGCTGAAGCGGCGGTCATCTCGATCAACGGGTTCAAGTACACGGTGCCTGCCTCGGTGGCGCCCGGCGCCAAGATCAGCATCACGAACGCCGACCCGTCGGCCCACACGGTCACGGCCAACGACGGCGCGTTCGACGTCGAGGTCGGCCCCGACGGGACGGCAACGTTGACCGCGCCGAGCAAGCCCGGGAGCTATCCGTTCATCTGCTCGTTCCACCCGAACATGACCGGCACACTGGTCGTGAAGTGAGCACCGCGCCGACGGCCGCACCCCCGCGAATCGCAGCGCACCTGGTGCCGTTGATCCTTCGGGTCATCATTGCGGTGTCACTGCTGGTTGACGCTGTCGTCCACCTACGGCTCGCACCGGGCTACCAGCAGGCCGCTCCGAGCGGCATCGGCGCCGGAAACCTCTTTCGCATCCAAGCCGTCGTGGCGTTGGTCGTTGCCGTGTGGGTGCTCTGGCGCGGTAGCCGCCCGGCAATGATCTCCGCCTTGGCTGTCGGGCTCAGTGCTGTCGTCGCCGTCGTCCTCTACCGCTATGTCAACATCCCCGCTGTGGGGCCCTTGCCGGCGATGTACGAGCCTGTGTGGTTCCTCGAGAAGTCGTTGAGCGCCTTCTTCGAGGGACTGGCCGCCGTCGCGGCAATGATCGCCCTGGGGCTGGAGCGCCGCCCACGCGCCAGCGACGAGAGGCGTGGCGCGCAGCGAGCGCACGGTTGACCCACCGCTGTGCGACCGGCTCGCACCGGTGACACGACGCGCAGGCACCTCCACAGCGGCGGGCGGTGTTCCCCCACCTCTCGCCACGCGTGGGTAACCGGGCTGACAGGGTGGTCCCATGCCTCACGACCCCGGCCCCCGCTTTCCCGGCTCGCTCGTCCTCGTCACCGGGGCTGCCCACGGGATCGGGCGCGCCTGCGTCGAGTGGTTCGCCGCCGAAGGGGCGCGTGTCGTCGTCGCCGACCTCGACATCGAGACAGCCCACGAGGTCGTCGCAGCGCTCGGCGGCTCCGGTGACGAGCACCTCGCCGTCGAGGTGGACGTCACCGACGACGGCTCGGTCCGATCCTGCGTCGAGGCCGCATCCGAGCATCTCGGCGGCCTCGACGTCCTCGTCAACGTGGCCGGCGGTGGGATCCCGCACCGGGACTTCGAGAGCACCGGCGACGACATGTGGTCCCAGGCGATGGAGCTCAACCTCATGAGCACCGTCCGGTCCATCCGGGCGTCCCTGCCCCACCTGCGGCGCAGCACGCGACACCCCGCGATCGTGTCGGTGAGCTCGGTCAACGCCTTGGCCGCACTCGGAGGCGAGCCGTACTCCGCGGCCAAGCTCGGGCTCGTCTCGCTCACCCGTGGCCTGGCCGTCGAGCTCGGGCCGGCCGGCATACGGGTCAACGCGGTCGCTCCGGGCACCATCCGCAGTCGCGTGTGGGACAACCAGGAGGGCGGCGCCGACCGCATGCTGCCGCTCTACCCGCTGGGCCGGGTGGGCGAGCCCGAGGACATCGCCGGCGCGGTCACCTTCCTCGCCTCCCGGGACGCGAGCTGGATCACCGGCCACACCCTCCCGGTGGACGGCGGACTGCTCACCGGGCACCGCCAGGTCTGATCCGGGGACCGACGTCGGCAGGCCGGACGACGGCATACCCGTGTGCAGTCGGGCCTCGTGTCCCTAGAATCCGTGCCATGGGGGAGCACACCGAGGCGAGTCGCGGGGTCCTGGGCCGCGCCCGCGGCTTCGTCGCGGGCCGACCGGCGACCCAGAAGGTCGGGGGCGGCGTCGCTGCGGCCCTGCTCGCGAGCGCGCCGTTCGGTGGGCTGGCCAGCACCCCCGAGCCCGGACCCGAGCCCCTGCGACTCGACCAGCCGATCATGGTCGGGCCCTACCGGGTCGTCATCAACCAGGTGGTCGAGATCCCCGACCTCGCACCGGCGGTCAAGCCCAAGCCGCCCGAGCGGCTCCTCCTGCTCGACGCCGAGGTCACCCTCACGGGCGACCGACCGGAGTATGCCGGGACCCTCACCCAGAGCCTGCATGTCGCCGGTGGTGGTGTGCAGGTGTCCCCCCGACCGACCGTGTACTTCGTCGAGGACTCCACGAGCCCCAGTCACCTCAACCCCGGGATCACCTACCGCCTGGCGATCACCTGGGTCACCAAGGGGACGTGGCAGGGCGACACCGCCACGGTGAGCGCGGACCTGGTGGAGTACCGCGAGGAGGACAGGCTGACCCTCAACCCCGACGCCTGGGTCACTCGCGACACGGTCCAGCACCGCGCGGACCTCCCGGTGGTGAGGAGGCCGTGATGCGCAGCGTCGCCACGGCCGCGTTCGTCATCGCCGCCATGGCCCTGGGTCGCCTCATCACCGACCACGTGCCGCTCGACCAGGCCGCTGACGAGCCCTTCGTGCGCGTCGGCGCCGTCGACCGCACCGTGAGGCTGGACTACGCCGAGCTCACCGTGACCGGAGTGCACGTGACCCCGACCATCATGGGCAACCCCGCCTCCGCAGCCGGCGGGCGCTTCCTCGTCGTCGACACCGAGCTCCTTGCCGAGCGCGAGCCGACCACGATGGCCGGCTTCTTCCTCGTCGACGGGCAGGACCGCCGCTACGTGGCGTCCAACCGGGGCAGCGAGTGCGAGACCGGCGTCAACCTCTCGACCGGTGTCCGTACCTACGCGAGCATCTGCTTCGACGTGCCCAAGCGCGCCCTCGCAGGTGCTCGTCTCATGGCCACCCGCGGCGCCTGGTCCGTCCACGAGTCCGACTACCGCCGTGACGACCTCGCTGAGGTCGACCTCGGGATCGATGCCTCGAAGGTCGAGGGCCTCTGGGCCCAGACGGCCGCCGTCAACGTCAAGGAGAGCGGCGCCATCCCACCCGACGAGGCTCGCCGATGACGACGAGCGCCGACCCCGACCTCGTGGACGAGGCGGCGGCACCACCGACCACCCCGCTGCCGGCACCTCGTCCTGGACCGCGTCGACCAAGCCGCTGGTGGATCGCCGCGGTGCCGTTCGCGGTGGCCGCGATGCTGGCGACGAACGGCTACCGCGTCTCGGACTTCTGGTACTACAGCGGCCTGAACCATGAGATCGCCAGCGGCGAGGCCGAGAAGTGGGTCTCCGTGTCGGACGAGATCTCGGACGCCCACGGGGACACCACCCGGCGCTACTCGGTGAGGTTTGCGGGGCTGGGAGGTGCGGACGCGGCATACAAGGACAGGTATGGCGACCCCGTGCCCCTCCCCGACGGCATGGTCGCCCGCACCGTGAACCTCGACTTCAGGGCCGCGCCGGACCAGCCGCTCAAGAGCTGTGTGCTCACCCTCATCGACGACCAAGGCCGTGAGTACCGCGTCGGGCACACCCTCGACGAGATCGGACCCAGGGTCTCGACCTGTGTGCCCGAGGACACCCCCGGGCCGAGCCTGCCCGTGCTCCAGAGCGATCGTCGCGGGTCCATCCCCCAGGACGAGCAGCCGCGTCCGGAGCAGTGGTCGGCCTCACCGGCCATCGCTGTGCCGCAGGACGCACGCTTCGTCGAGCTGCGGATCTCGTTCGAGAACCCCGACTACGTCGCGCTCACGCTTCCGCGCTGACCTCGCGCGGGGAGGTGGGCTCGGGGTCGCCAGTGGCAGTGGGCGCGAGCTTCGGGCCGAGCAACCAGTCGATGGCGGCTGCGAGCAGGGCCGCCGCGAGCACCATCGTGATCGCGAGCCCGACGGCCTGCTCCATCGGCGAGAACGCCAGCCAGTGGGGGGTCTTCATGGGGCCGATGGCGAGCCTCAGGAGCTGCCCGACGAGCCACGGGATCCGGATGACGATGAGGAACGCGAGGCAGAAGGTCAGCATCGGGAGCAGTCCCGCCGTGGCCATCATCCGCAGGCCGTTCCAGAACGCCGACCATCGCTCGCGCACGTCGCCGAGGAGCCCGCCACCGTAGCGGCGCACCGGGGCGGGGATCCGCTCCCATCGGGCTCGGGACCTGGGGGCGGGGTCCTCGGGAGGAGTGAGCTTGTGGCCGAGGACGACAGCGCCGACGGTGAGCCACGCCAGGGGCACGACGACGACCGCGTCGATCGCTCCGAGAAGCCCGAAGAGCCAGGCGGTGGCCGTGTCGACCGGGTTCGCCATCGGCCCCAGAGTCTGGATCACCCTGTCGTAGCGGTCGAGGACGACCTCTGACGCTCGACGGCTCTGCACCCACGCGACGCCCGCCTCCCGGATGTCGCTGACCTTCTGCGCCACCTGCGAGGTGTAGTAGACCTCGACGAGCGCGCCGAGGAAGGCCAGCCACAGGAACCGGGTCACGCTCTCGATCTTGCCGAGGGCGAAGCGCAGCACCCAGGCGATCGCGACGATCGCGAGGACGACCTGCCAGTCATAGATCGCGAGACGACCGACGAAGTCGATGTCCGGTGGGCCCTCGAGGCTGAACTGGTTGAACTCGTCGTAGGCCGCCTGGTTGGTGAACCGGTAGAGGTCCTCCTTGAGCAGCCCGTAGGACACGTAGACCGCGAGGAAGGGCACGAGCACACTGACCGCGACGTCGACGAGCCGCAGCTCGCGCTTCTCGGTGGTCGCCTGACGAGCCTCCCGTTGCGACAGCTCGGCCACGTTGGGCAGGGCGCCTCGGGTGAGGTAAAGCATGGCGATCATCGCGAGCAGGAAGCCGAGCGGTGCGATGACGAGGATGAGCTGGGCGAGGAACGCGTTGTGGTCGCTGACCTCGACGGCGACCCACAGCGCCCCACTGCGGACCGCGAGCCCCAGACAGGCGATGACGACGAACGGCGCCCAGTAGCGCCGCAGGATCCGCGCCGCGGACACGAGCACGGCCGGGATGTCCCTGACCCGCATCTCGTCGTTCATCGCGCACCCCCGGACCGTCGTCCTGTGACCGGACTCCCAACCTGACGACCGGAGCATATCGACTCGGGGCTGCCGCTGGAGCCCGAGCGGGCAGGTGCGGGGTCGGATAGGTTCGCGACGTGACCACCGCGGAGCCGAGCCGGGCGACAGGGGTCGCTCGCGCCCTGGCGCTCAGCTGGTTCGCCGTGGCCCTCGCCAGCCTGTCCCACCTCGCCGCCGGTGGAGCCGCTCCCGGCGTCACGACCAGTCTCGGGGTCGGAGCCCTTCTCACGCTCGCCGGTATGCCGTTGTGCCGCAACGCTTTCCAGCTTGCGCAGCATGGTCCCCTGCTCCTCCTGCAGCAGCTGCTCACCCACGTGGCACTCAGCCTCACTTCTGCGGGTCATGGCGCCCCGGTGCGTCCGACCGCGCAGCTGGCCGCCGTCCTCGACAGCGGGCATGCGCTGCACTCGTCGGGCACGCACCTGCAGCAGGCGGTCTCGACAGCGCACCCGATGGTCTCGAGCCACACGCTGGTGCCGTCACCACTCATGGTGCTGGCGCACGTCGGCGCGGCGCTCGTGGTTGCCACTGTCCTGGCGCGGGCCGAGTCCGGCTCGCTGGCGGTCCGCGCCCTGGTCCGAGGTCGCGCCCGAGCCGCCCGGCACCTGGTCAGGCTCGTGGCGCGACCGGCCACGGCTCCCGTGCTGACGGGACTCTCGGCCCTCCTGCACCGACTTGCCTCGCGCGCTGACGCCTCAACGGCAGCCTTACCCCTTCTGGATGACCTCTGGCGCTCCCCCGCGCCGTGCCGTCGCGGACCGCCGCGGCCTTGCGCTGCCTGAGCGCTCCCCCACCGTCCTTGCTCCCCGGCGACTCCTCGCCGGGTCGAGCGGCGCACCCGTGCGCCTCCCCCCTGTGCCATGTGAGGAACCCACTGCCATGTCCGTCATCGACGACCCCACCCCACCCAGCCCTGTCGCCCCACCCCGTCCCGCCGCGAAGGCGACGGGATCGACCAGCCCGCGCGGGCGGCATACCGGCTTGTTCAGAGCGTTCTGGCGGTGGCACTTCTATGCCTCCGTCGTGGTCATCCCCGTGCTGCTCGTCCTCGCCATCACCGGGCTGGTCTATCTCTTCCGGTTCCAGATCGAACCCGCGCTCCACGGCGACCTCATGCGGGTCGAGACGAGCGCCGGCCAGGCCGCGCTGCCCTACGAGATCCAACGGGCCAACGTGGCAGCCGCCCACCCGGACGCCACGATCGTCTCGATGACCGAGCCGGGAGCGGCCGACCAGAGCACCCGCTTCACCACCACGACCCCGAGCGACGAGACGCGCGACGTGTTCGTCGATCCCTACACCGCGAAGGTTCTTGGCGACCTCGACCCCGACACGACGCTCAGCGGCCGGGCGATCCGCCTGCACGCCGACCTCATGGCCGGGAGGGTCGGCGACCTCGTCATGGAGCTCGGCGCGTGCTGGGCGCTCGTCATGGCGATCACCGGCTACTACCTGTTCCTCAAGGGGCGTCGAGCCCGCAGGCGTCAACGGGGCAAGGGAGCTCGCTCGGCCACCCTGCGCTCCAACCATGCTCGCATCGGGTCCTTCGTGGGCGTCGGGCTCCTGCTGCTCATCGCCTCGGGGCTGCCGTGGACCGGAGTGTGGGGCGCGCAGGTCCAAAGACTGGTGACGACCGCGGGCACGTCGTTCTGGTCCGACGACCACGGAGCCCTCTCCAACCCGACCTCCACCCTCGACGAGTCGCTCCCCCACAGCCACCACGTCGTGCCCTGGGCGCAGGAGAAGACACCGGTGCCGACCTCACCGAGGCCACCGGAGGCCGGTGGCGAGGTGTCGGTCGCCAACGTCGACACGGCGGTCACCTTGGGAACGCGGGAGGGACTGGAGCGACCGATGACTGTGGCGTTCCCGGCCGACGACGAAGGCGTCTTCTCGGCGATCGGCTACGCCTTCGATGACCCGGCCAAGGAGCGGACCGTCCACGTCGACCAGTACGGCGGCACCATCGCCAGCACCTATGGCTACGACGACTACCCGGGGCTGGCCAAGGTCGTGTCGCAGGGCATCGCCCTCCACGAGGGGCGGCGCTTCGGCCTGCTCAACATGGTGCTCACGACGGTGTTCTGCCTCGCCGTCATCGCGTCGTGCATCACCGGCCCGGTGATGTGGTGGCGTCGCCGTCCGCGTGGCTCGGCTGCCGTGGGCGCTCCGCGAGGGCGTATGCCGCTCGCGACCAGTCCCGCCCTGGCCGCCGGGATCGTGGCGCTCGGGATCTTCCTCCCGGTCATGGGCATCTCCCTGGCGCTCGTGCTGCTCCTCGACCGGCTGGTCCTGTCGCGCCTGCCGGCCACCCGTCGACTCTTCGGGGCAGCCTCGGGTTGACCCCTGCGGCCGCGCTCGCCATGGGCGAGCGCGGCCCCGCGGTGCAAGGATCGCCGGCATGGCCGACTCCACCCTCCCGTTCGCGCCCACCGCCATCACCGTCCCGGTCATGGCCTGCCGCGACGTCGACGAGCTCTCGGAGTTCTATGAGGCGCTGGGGTTCCGCACGACCTATCGCCAGCAGAAGCCCTATGTCTATGTCGCGGTCGAGGGGCGCGGCTTCGGCCTGCACTTCAGCCGCATCCCCGCAGGCGCGGACATCGAGAACGAGGACGTCGGTTGCTGTCTCGTCCTCGTCGACGACGTCGCAGCGATGCACGCCGACCTGTCGGCAGCGATGCGCGACTCCTTCGGCAAGGTGCTCACGAAGGGCCGCCCTCGCATCACGCGCCACCGAGCGGGCGCGTCCCGGTTCACCCTCATCGACCCGTCCGGCAACTCGCTCATCTTCATCCAGCGGGACATCCCCGAGGACGTCGACTACGGCGGCGCAGCGCACCTCACCGGCCTGGCCAAGGCGCTCGACAACGCGCGCGTCCTGCGCGACTTCAAGCTCGACGACAGGGCGGCGCTGCGTGCCGTCAGGAGTGGGCTGAAGCGGCACTCCGAGGGGGCCTCCCCCGCCGATCTCGCCGCGGCCCAGGCGATGCTCGCCGAGCTGACGGTCGAGATCGGCGAGGACCAGGCGCCCTCGCTGCGGGCCATGAGGCCGGCGATGGCGGAGTGCCCTGCCAGCTGGCCGCCCGCCGCCGCCATGACGACCGACGCCATCGGCATGGGGAACGCGGCGAGGTGGGCGAGGTCGCCGCCGGCCGTCACACCGGGCACGCTCGTGCGACCGAACTCGTCGACCCTGACGGCGCCCGACGGGTTGAGCTCGAGGCCGAGCTGCTCCGCGAACGGCGCGGACTGGTGCAGGGTCGGCACGACGAACAGCACGGCCACGTCCTGCGTCGAGCCGTCGTCCAGGCTCACCCGCAACCCGTCACCCAGCCGCTCGATGCCCGTCATCCGTGCCTCGACGATCGGCGCATCCGTGGTCGCGCCCTCGGGCAGCTCCTGACCCTCGGCGAACACGACGAACTCGCCTGCAACGGGGCCCATGAGTGCCGTGTAGTGACCGGCTGCAGCCGCACCGATGATGCCGATGCGCCGGCCCCTGAACTCGAACGCGTGGCAGAACGGGCACTGTGCCGCGAGGTCGCCCCAGACCTCCTGCAGCCCCGGGATGGGCGGCAGCTCGTCGCGGACCCCGGTGGCGAGCACGACGGCATACGCAGAGAGCACGTCGCCACTGGCGAGGGTGAGCCGGAAGGCGTCGCCGTCCCGCTCGACCGTCTCGACGCGCTCCTCGCGCACCGAGACCGTGTCGTATGCCGTGAGCTCCCGGCGTGCGGCCGCGCGGAAGTCCGCGGGTGGGGTGCCGTCGTGGGTGAGCACGTTGTGCATGTGGCTCACCGTGGCGTTGCGGTAGGTGCCGTCGTCGAAGAGGGTGACCTGGCGGCGGACCCGCCCCGCGGTGAGTGCTGCCTGGAGCCCGGCTGGGCCCCCGCCGATGATCGCGATGTCGGTGTGTTGGAGGTTCATGACTCGATCGTGAACCTTCAGGTTGACCTGAAGGCAAGTGGAACCTGCCCACCCGTGCAATCGTTGAGTCCTGAAGATCCCGACTCAAGGAGCGAAGAACCATGGCCGGTCTCAAGAAGTTCGGTGCTCTTGCCGCAGCGGCGAAGGCGGCACAGCGCTATGTCCGGGACAACCCCGACAAGGCGGACCAGTACATCGGCAAGGCAGCGGAGTTCGCCGACAGGCGCACCAAGGGCAAGTACTCGCGCCAGATCAACGGCGCCTCGTCCAAGGCTCGCAGCGCGGCCATCGGCAAGAACCGGACGGTCGGCGGCAACGCCGCTCCGACCCCCGTGAACCCGGAGAACCCGCAGCCCGGCAACCCCGGCAACCCCGGCGCTCCCGGCCCGCAGGACCGCACGCAGCCCGGAGGCTGGTGACCCCGGCCTAGGGTGGCGCTGCCGCCGGGCCACCCCGGCCGGTGGTGCGGGGCTGCTCGTAGCCGCCTTCGGGCGGGACCATCTCGGCACGGACGCCCAGCAGCCGGATCGGTCGCTGGTCATCGAGCCCGCGCAGCAGCTCGACCGCCGTCGCCGCGAGGAGGGCCGGGTCGAACGTCGGCTCGGGCAGCTTGCGGATCCGGGTCGTCGTGAAGAACGGCGCGAACCGGACCTTGAGGTGGACCCGCACACAGGCGCGCTCCTCGCGTCGGATGTCGCCGACGACCTGCTCGGACAGGGACAGGATCGCCGCCTCGATCTCGGCGGGCTCGGTGAGGTTGGTCTGGTAGGTCGTCTCGCGGCCGTGCGCCCTCGCGACCCACGGGGTGTCGTCGATGACGGTCGCCCCGAGGCCGCGGCCGAGCCGGCCGTAGTGCGGCCCCATGCGTGGTCCGAACTCCGCGGTGAGCACCTCGTCGTCGGCGTCGGCGAGCTGCCGGACCGTCGCGTAGCCGTGGGACGCCAGCCGTGCCGCGATGCGGTTGCCGACACCCCAGAGGGCCGTCGTCGGCCGCTCGCCCATGACCTCGAACCAGTTGTCCGCGGTGAGGACGAAGGTGCCCTGGGGCTTGCCGAAGTCCGTCGCGATCTTGGCGCGCACGGTGGTGTCGCCGACGCCGACCGAGCAGTGCAGCTGGGATGCCTCCAGCACCTCGGCCCGGATCGCGTCGGCGTGGGCGACTGCGTGGGCCAGCGCCTGAGCCGGGTCGTCCTCGACCGTCTCGATCCCGACGAACGCCTCGTCCCACCCGAGCACCTGGACGACCGCGCCCTCGTGCGCCCGAAGCGTCTCCATGACCACGGCCGAGGCGGCGTCGTAGGCGGGGCCGTCGACCGGGAGGAACACGGCATCGGGGATCTTGCGCACGGCCGTCCTGAGCGGCATACCCGATCGGACGCCGAAGGCGCGGGCCTCGTAGGACGCCGTCGAGACCACGGCCCGCTCGGTCGGGTCGCCGCGGCCACCGACGACGACGGGCAGGCCGGCGAGCTCCGGGCGGCGCAGGATCTCGACCGCCGCGATGAACTGGTCGAGGTCGACGTGGAGCACCCATCGGGCCATGGCCCCAGTCTGCCGTGCCTCCCCGACAGAGGCGGGCACAAAGACGGGCAGCCCAACGTTGAGGTTCACATGAAGGATGCCGCGGAGGACAACTGGACCATCAGCGACCTCGCCAGCCGCTTCGACCTGCCGACCCACGTCCTGCGTCACTGGGAGTCGCTCGGTCTGCTCGAGCCACGGCGCGACGTGTCGGGCTACCGCCGCTACGGGCAGGACGACCTCGTGCGCATCGCGATCATCCAGCGCAACAAGCTCGCCGGCATGTCGCTCGAGCAGATCCGGGTGCTGCTCGACGCAGGGGCCAAGGACCGGCACGAGGTGCTCGAGGGTCACCTGCGCGACCTGGACGAGCGCCTGCTGGCCCTGGAGCGCTCCCGCGAGATGACGGAGCACGCCCTGCGCTGCCGCGCCCACGACATCACGTCGTGCCCCCGGTTCGTCGCGGCCGTCCAGGACGTCATCGACGGTCGCGCCCGCTTCGAGGTCACGACGTCCTGACCGCTGCCGGAGGGCCCACGCCGATGGGATTGGATGGGCCCATGCGTGACGTCATCGTCGTGGGGGGCGGAATCGTCGGTCTCGCGACGGCATACGAGGTCCTGCGCAGGCGACCGGGGGCGGACGTCCTCGTCGTCGAGAAGGAGACCGAGGTCGCCCGGCACCAGAGCGGGCACAACAGCGGCGTCATCCATGCCGGCGTCTACTACGCCCCCGGCAGTCTCAAGGCCCGCTTCTGTCGTGAGGGCGCGGCTCGGACCCGGGACTACAGCACCGAGATGCGGATCCCGTTCTCCGACACGGGGAAGCACGTCGTGGCCACGACACCCACCGAGGTCCGGCGGCTCGAGGACCTGACCGAGCGGGCCCGCACCAACGGGCTCACCGTCACCCCGCTGACCGGCGCCGCCCTGCGCGAGCGCGAACCCCACGTCACCGGGCTGGCCGCCCTGCACGTGCCTGCCAGCGGGATCACGGACTACGCGGCCGTATGCCGTGCGCTCGCCTCCGACATCTCGGCCGCCGGGGGTGTCGTGCGCACCTCCACCGCGGTCGGAGCGATCAGCGAGTCGGTCACGTCGGTGACGCTGAGCCTCGTCGAGGACGGCTGGCACAGCGTTGAGTCCGCGCGCCAGGTCATCGTCTGTGGTGGGCTCCAGGCCGACCGCCTCGCGGCGATGTCCGGCCTCAACCGCGGCGCCGAGAGTTTCGAGATCGTGCCGTTCCGCGGGGAGTACCACCGCCTCCCGGCCTCCCGCAACGACCTCATCAGCTCGCTCATCTATCCCGTCCCCGACCCGGACCTGCCCTTCCTCGGCGTCCACCTCACGCGCACCATCGACGGCGGCGTGACGGTCGGCCCCAACGCCGTGCTCGGGTTCAGCCGTGAGGGCTACCGCAAGGGGTCCCTGAGCCCCCGCGACACCGCGGCGTTCGTCCGCTTCCCGGGCATGTGGCAGGTCGCCCGGACGCACTGGCGGACCGGTCTCGCCGAGCAGCGCGACTCGTGGCGACGCCAGGGCTACCTCGAGCTCGTCC
Organism: Knoellia sp. AC549; assembly: GCF_979258975.1. Taxonomy (NCBI): domain Bacteria; kingdom Bacillati; phylum Actinomycetota; class Actinomycetes; order Micrococcales; family Intrasporangiaceae; genus Knoellia; species Knoellia sp. AC549. The sequence goes on along the minus strand of NZ_OZ409890.1, from coordinate 2,160,169 downwards.
GTCGCTACTGCCCCGAGCTCACGGTCGAGGACCTGCTCCCGGAACCGGCCGGCATACGCGCCCAGGCGGTGCTGCGCGACGGGACGCTCGTCCACGACTTCCTCATCCCTGCGACGGAACGCACCGTGCACGTGTGCAACGCGCCCTCCCCCGCAGCGACGTCGGCCTTCCCCATCGCCGACCACGTCGTCGACCTCGCGACGTCCGGGCGCGCCGGGTTCGCGGGGTGACCAGCCAGGAGCTCCTCGACCTCGCTGCCCGCGTCGGGCCGGTCATGGTCTTCCTCGTCGCGATGACCGTCGTCGCCGAGGTGGCGGAGATCGCCGGGGTCTTCGACGTCGCGGCGCACTGGACCGCGCACGCCGGGCGGCGCCGGACCTGGCTGCTCTGGCTGCTCGTCGTGGGGCTCGCGGTCGCCTGCACCATCGTCCTCAGCATCGACACGACTGCGGTGCTGCTGACGCCGGTGGTCATCGCCATGGCTCGCCAGCTGGGGATCGCCGCGATGCCCTTCGCCCTGACGACCGTCTGGCTCGCCAACACTGCATCGCTCCTCCTGCCGGTGTCGAACCTGTCCAACCTCATTGCGCTGCACCGGTTCACCCAGCTCGGGCTGGGCACGCACGAGTACGTCGCCCTGGCCTGGCGACCCGCCCTCGCGGCGATCGTCGCCACCGTCGTCGTCCTCTTCGTGCTGCACCGTCGAGAAGCTGCTCACGCGCTACACCCTCGACCCACCGGCCGACCCGCACGACCGTGTCCTGCTGTGGGTCGCCGGAGGGGTCTGCGTCGCACTTGGTCCGGCCTTCGTCAGCGGCGTCACCCCCGCGATCCCCGCCGTCATCGCCGCGGTCGTGCTCGTCGTGACGCTTGGCTGGCGCTGGCGCCCCGGGCTGCGGACGATCCAGGTGCCGTGGCTCATGGTGATCGCCGTCTGTGCGCTCTTCGTCGCCGTCGACGTCGCGATGCGGCACGGCCTCGAACCCCTGCTCGCCGGCCTCGTCGGCACCGGCGACGATGGCAGCCTCTGGCGCGTGGGCGCCGTGGGGGCGGTGAGCGCCAACGTCGTCAACAACCTGCCGGCCTACCTCGCGCTCGAGCCCGTCGCGGACGACTCCCCGGTGCGGCTCATGGCGCTGCTCATCGGTGTCAACGCCGGCTCGATCGTCACCGTCTGGGGATCCCTGGCGACCCTGCTGTGGCGGGACCGGTGCCGTCGCGCCGGAGTGACGATCGACGCGGGTCCGTATGCCGTCCGCAGCCTCGCGTGCGCGGCCGCGGCGGTGTCGGCCGCACTCCTTGCGCTCAACCTGGGGTGACCCAGGTCAGTAGATCCAGACCTTGCGGCCGACGACCGGCCAGCCCTCGGTATACAGCTTGTCCATCGCCGAGGTGCTCACCCGCAGGCAGCCGTGTGAGGCGGGGTAGGCCGGGATGGACGTCGACCCGTGGATGGCCCAGCCGTTCTTGAAGTACGCCGGGCGCCACATGGCGCCGAGCGAGCCGTGCTGCCAGCCGGAGGTGAAGCGCCAGTAGACGGAGAACTGGCCCCTGGGCGTGTAGGCCGTGCGCCACATGCCGCGCGAGTAGTAGCGCTCCCCGCTGCCGGTGCTCGTGTTGAGCGTGTAGCGCAGTCGGCCGCCCTGGACGAGCATGAGCGTGTTCTCGGCGAGGTCGCACTCGATCGTGGTCCCGGACGTGGTGCGCGGGTTGGCTTTGACGCCACGGTCGAGCAGCCCCCAGGTCGTGGGACCGACCACGCCGTCGCGAGAGACGTGACCGACCTTCTGCAGCGCCCAGACCGCCTGCTGGGTGAGGTGACCGAAGGTCCCATCGGCCGTCCCGCACCAGTAGGTCAGCAGGTTGAGCCGGTTCTGCAGCGCCACGACGTGGGCCCCGGTGGAGCCCTTCCGCAGCGTCGGCCGACTGGCCGCGACGGCCGGCGCTGCGCCCATCGCGGTCAGGCCGAAGAACCCGAACCCCGCTGCCGTCGTGAGGGTCGCGCGTCGCGTGACCGGGTTTGCGTTGTCGTCCATCGCGAAGCACCCCTGCTTTCGTCGGCCCCGGTTGGGCCTGTTGCAGATCAAGACGCGGGACTCCCCCGAAAGGTTGCGTCGTCACCGACGAGGAGGCGTCACGTCCGGCTCAGATACATCCGTGCGTATGCCGCGTGGACCGGGGCGAGGTCACGCGACCCGGATCGCCCGGCGCACCCACGCCGTGACCTCGCCGGCGAACGCGCCGGGGTGGCGCGCCCACACGAAGTGGTCGAACGCCGGGCCGTCCTCCCCGACGGGTCGGGTGACGAACCGGTGGTCGACGCGAGAGCCCGTCAGCTTGTCGGCAAGGTTGTCGACGGAGCCCTGCGGCGCGAGCGGGTCGTTGTCGAGGGTGATCGCGAGCACGGGCAGCTCGATCCCCGCGAAGTCCGGCTCCGCGACATCGGCGCCGCGCTCGACTGCCAGGCCACCTCGCCTCGCGAAGCGCGCCCACTCACGCATGAGCTGTCGCGGCTGGCGGCCACCGAACCCGAGGCGGTCGCCCGGCCAGTGGCCACGCAGGGCAGCGACGGCGCCGATGAACTGGGTCTGCGCGAGGAGCGTGCGGCGCCTGTCGTAGCCGCGCCAGTAGGGCGAGCCCGAGCCGATGAGCACCAGTGCCTGCACCGGCGAGTCGTGCGAGGCGAGGTGCACCATCGCGACCTGGCCGCCGAAGGAGTGACCGAGCAGGACGAGCGGCCGGCCCGCATGCCGCTCCCGGGCCAGAGCGACAGTGGCGGCAACGACGTGGTCGGACACTGCGGCATACCCGAAGTCGTTGTTGCGGCTCGCGAGCGGGCGGCTCGTGCCCTGTCCTGGGAAGTCGGCCGCGAGGACGGCCACACCCTCGGCGGCGAGTGCTGCGGCGAAGGGTCCGTAGTAGCCGGCCGCGACCCCCAGCGCCGGCAGCAGGATGACGACCGGATCGTCCGCGCCTCCGGCGTCGACACCGACGACCGAGGTGTGCCCGCCCCCGGGCAGCTCCAGGTCAGTGACGTCATCCACGCGAGAACCGTATGCCGTGCGCGCCAGCCTCGTCCGGTGAGGTGGTCGGTCAGAAGGCGGTCGCGCTCCGGGTGACCAGGTGTGAGAGCACGATGTTGGTCTCGGTCTTGCGGACGCTGGGGATGGCGCGCAGTGCCTGGACAGCGGCCTCGAGCCGGTCGGTGTCAGCGGCCACGAGCCGCACGATCGTGTCCGCGTCCCCGGTGACCGTGACGGCCTCGACGATCTCGGCGATGGGGCCGAGCGCACGGCGCAGGCGGTCCACACCCAGGACACCGTCCGTGTGCAGCTCGACGAGCGCCTCGATCGGGCGACCCAGGCGCTTCTGGTCGATGAGGACCGTGAACCCGGTGACCACCCCGGCCCTGCGCAACCGGTCGACCCGGCGCTTCACCGCCGCCGTCGACAGGCCCACCTCCAGCCCGATGGAGGCGAAGCTGCGTCGCCCGTCCGCGGAGAGCGAGCCGAGGATGAGGTCGTCGGTCCTGTCGGGACGGAAGTCGGGAGTCACACAACGATCGTTCACCAACTTGCGTGATGACGCAACGATGTGCGTCCAGCCGCAACGATTCGGGCGCGACGTTGCGCTGGGCGCCGCCTAGCGTGAAGCCATGACCTCCCTTGATGCTCTTGCGTTCCAGCGCGTCGACCTCACTGACGTCGAACGCCGAGCCCTGGACACGATCGACCCCGACGAGATCCGGTCCGAACTGATGACGCTGATCGGCATCCCCAGTGTCGGAGGCTCGGACGCGGAGTGCGAGATCCAGCACGTCCTCGCCCGCCGCCTCGACGAGTGCGGGCTCGAGGTCGACCTGTGGCAGGCCGACCTCGACACTCTCCGGTCGGACCCGGCCTTCCCGGGCGAGGAGGTCGAGCGATCGGAGGCGTGGGGACTCGTCGCCACCACCGGCCCGGGCGTGCCGGCGCTCGTCCTCCAAGGGCACGTCGATGTCGTCCCGTCAGGAGACCTCGACCGGTGGCGCGGCGACCCCTACGTCGCGCGGGTCGCCGGCACCCGGGTGCAGGGCCGCGGTGCGTGCGACATGAAGGCTGGGGTGGTGGCCAACCTGGCGGCGGTCCGGGCGGTGCAGCGGGTCGGGCTGCCCGGGTCCCGACCGGTCGGGCTCCACTTCGCGGTCGGCGAGGAGGACGGCGGGCTCGGCGCGTTCGCGACCCTGCGTCGGGGGCACGTCGCCAACGCGTGCATCATCACCGAACCCACGTCGGGGGGCATCGTGACCGCGGCCGGCGGAGCCCTGACGTTCGAGATCCGGGTCGGCGGTGTGGCGAGCCACGGCAGCACGGCCTACGCCGGACGCAGCGCCCTGCACCACTTCGTCCCGTTCCTCACGGCGCTCGAGGACCTCGAGCGCCGGCGCAACGAGAGCGTCGACCCACTCATGGCGGGGCTCCCGGTGGCGTACCCCATCTCCATCGGACGGGTTCGGTGCGGCGACTGGGCCAGCTCCGTGCCCGACCTGCTCGTGGCCGAAGGGCGCCTGGGCGTCGCCCTCGACGAGGACCCCGCTGAGGCGAGAGCAGCGCTGGAGGAGGCGATCAGGGTCACGGCTCGCGGCAACGCCTGGTTGCGTCATCACCCACCGACGGTGAGCTGGACGGGTGGGCAGTACGCCAGCGGACGGCTCGTCGATGGCGCCCCACTGCTCGGTCTCCTCGGGGGCTCCCTGGATGCCGTCGGTGCCACCACGTCCCGCCAGCCTCGTGGCGTCCCCTACGGCAGCGACCTCCGGCTCTACTCCGCTGCGGGCGTCCCCACCCTGCACTACGGGCCGGGCGACGCCCAGGTGGCGCACTCCCCGCGCGAGGAGGTCGACCTGCGCGAGGTGGTGCAGGTCGCGCAGACCCTCACGGTCGCGCTGCTGCGGGCCGCTGCAGGGGCGGACGGCCCGGTTGCCTCTTGACGGTCTCTGAGCGCTGGGAGAACCTTTCGGGGTGCGGGCAACGCAGCTCGCCGAAGGGAAGAGAGTGGTGCACCGCATGACGTCCACTGCCCCGCGCAGGCTCGCCTCCGCCTCGCCCCAGGATCTCGAGCAGCTGGCGCGTGAGGGGATCGTCGCGCGACGAGGCGCCTTCGACGTCGCGTGGGTGGACCGCCTCCACCGTGACGTCCTTGCCGCGTTCGAGGAGGCCCGTCAGCGCGAGGGTGGAGCCATCGGGCGGGGACCGCAACGGTGGTACGTCGAGGTCCACCCCGAGCAGCTCGACGGCTTCGTCGAGCTGGTCACGCACCCGTGGGTGACCGGGATCTGCGAGTCCGTCCTCGGGCCGGACTACGAGATCGTCGAGATCGGGTTCGACATCCCGTTCCCCGGGTCCGCCGACCAGCCGTGGCACCGCGACTTCCCCTCACCGCCCCAGACGCACGAGCAGCGTCGCCTGACCTCCCTGGCGTTCAACATCAGCACCGTCGACACCACGGCCGACATGGGCCCGTTCCAGATCGCCCCCGGCACCCAGTACGAAGCCGGCCTGGACTGGCCGCACCAGATGTTCCCGCCCCGGTCCGAGTGGCCGCGCTACCAGGAGCTGTCGCAGCTGCGCATGCCTCAGCGGGGCGACATCTCGGCGCGCTCGGCACTGACGCTGCATCGAGGAACGGCCAACCACAGCGAGCTCGCCAGGCCCGTGGTGGTGCTGGGAGTCGATGCGCCCGGCGCGGGGCACGCCGAGCTGCACGACCTCATGGTGACGCAACCCTTCTGGGACAGCCTCCCCGAGGAGGCGCGCCGGCACCTCGACGCGCGCGTCGTGGAGACGTTGGAGCCGATCGTCCAGAAGCACGACATCGAGGGTCTCGTCATGGGCGTGACGGACGGCTGACGGACGGCTGACCGGGCGAGAGCCTCGTCAGATCGCGAAGTCCGCACCACCAGCGGATTGCGGCTCGCTCGTGGAGCCAGCCGCGTCCTCGACCTGGTCCATCTCGTATGCCGGGTCGCGACTGCCGATCTTGCGTGCGGTGGTGAGGTGGCCCCCGAGGTAGCCCGAGGCCCCGGCGACCGCTGCTCCGGCCAGCGCCGTGGCGACGCCGAGGCCGTGGCGGCGACGCCCGCGTGCCACCCACGAGGTGAGGTAGAGGGTGGTGGCCACGACATTGAGTGCGCCGTGGAGCGCGCCGACGCGCTGCGCCTCACGCCCCGTGCGTGACCACTCCGCCAGGCCCGTGAGGGCGGTGGGGCCGACGGCAGCCAGACCGACACCGACCAGTCGGCGGCTCGCTCCACGGTCCTGCGGACGGCCTGCGAGGTCGAGGATCGAGGCCGCCGTCCAGCACCCGAGCGGCACGTCGGTCAGCAGCGGATGCAGGGCATGTCCGATGACTCCGGAGCGGAGCAGCTCGCTGCCTGACCATTGATCCAGGGGCTTGGCGGCCACGGCATAGACGGCGCGGAGGCGATCGAGGGCCGGGTTCTGCTCGAGACGCTGGGTGGCAGCGACGAGGGCAGGCGTGGTCGGGAGGGCGCCCGCTGTGGTCACGGCGTCGGCAACAGGATCCATGACGTCAGGCCAGCACTGCGTCGACGGTCTTCTTCAGCGCACTCGGCTGCTCCGGGCGGCGAGGTGCTCCCTCCTTCGCCTCGGCGAGCTCGGCGCCGATCTCACGGAGCTGGGTGCGGGACAGACCCTCGCGCACCTTGGGGAACCAGTCCGACTCCTCCTCCTCGATGTGGTGCGTGACGTTCTCGATGAGCACCGTCGTCTTGGCCTCGAAGCGCTCGTCCTCGGGGGACATCGTCGTGAGCTCCATCACGAGCAGGTCCGCGACGTGGTGCTCCTCGTAGGACTCGAGCACGTCGTCCTCCAGCTCGGGGAGGAGCTCGCGCACCCTCGGGTACATCACTTCGTTCTCGATGTAGGTGTGCACCGTGAGCAGCTCGATGATCTGCTCCACGAGCTTGCCCTTGCGGGCATCGGTCGTCGTGGACTTCTGGAACTCGCGGAACAGCGCCCGGACCTCCTTGTGGTCTGCCTTCAACATGACGATCGCGTCCTGCGACATGGGTCTCCTCGAAGCACTCGTAGGCCGGCTCTGTTGAGCCGGCCATCACGCTTGGCGTACCCCGTGGTGCGGCCACCGAAACGTCTTGTCGCGGGATCGGCGTGGTCCATCTGCCGACGTTTCGCTGCGGTTCTCGATCGCGTCGTCGAAAACTGTCTCCGAACGGGAGGAACCTTCCTGGCTCTGGGCCAGTCTGAACCTCGTGATCCCATGTCAACACGTCCCCAGTGCGCTGGCCGTCGCCCTTGTGCTTTCCATCGTCGGGTGCGGCTCGGAAGGCGGTGAGGTCTCATCGCAGAGCTCTTCACCGTCGACGGCTGCGATGGACGTGGCTCGAGTCAGCTGTGGCAGTGAAGGGGCGGGGTGGCCCATCTCCGACATGGACGGCGGGATCGACAGCCGACACGACCTGCACGAGCTCACGGCTGCACTGGAAGCGTTCGTGGATGAACCCCGAATGATGGCCCCCGCCGCCCTTCGGGTCTCACCCATCGAGGACGCACCGTGGTTCGTCCTGGCTGAGTCCGACCGCTCCGTGACCCTTGCAACCGGCCAGTGGAACGCGAACGGGCCGGTCAAGGACGGTGGGCTCCTGACCTTCGACAGGACGGGCGCAGGGTGGACACCTGCCGGCTATCAGGACTGCCGCGCAAGCAGCCTTCGGCCGGAACTCGCTCCAGGCCTCTCGTGGGTGGAGATCAGCACCTCGGGCGACCTCGACCGCGCATCCACCCAACCCGTGCTCTATCTGTCTGAGCTCCGGTGCAGCAGTGCCAGGGATCCACGCCCCTTCCTGCGGGAGCCGGCCATCGTGGAGACCGACGACCGCGTGACCATCACGTGGACGAGCCAGGCCTCCGCCGGCGGAACCTGCGACGGTCGCCAGCCGGTGCCGCAACGAGTCGAACTGAACAAGCCCTTGGGCGATCGGGTCCTGCTCGATGGCTCCCATTGGCCGGCTCGTCCCATCGCTGGCGACGGCTGACCCGGACGATCGCTCCGCGACAACGGCGGGACGTTCAGCTGGTGTCCGTCCGACCAGTGACGGCTCCTGGCGTGCGCCTGTGCACGAACAGGCACACGGCAAGAACGGGGATGCCGGCCTGTGGCAGCAAAAAGAGAAGCACGAACCACCACACGGGCTTGATCCCGATCCAGGGCCGCATCAAGCCACCGGACACGTGCCGGGCGTAGAGGGTGACCGCGACCGCCAGGGTCAGGAAGATCGGCACGCTGACCCAGTTGATCCACAGCCCGACATCCACGTCCACGTGAGGAGGCTACAGAGACCTCCGCAACCCGCAGCCGCGCGTCGTCCGCGGCGCTGTGACGCACTCCAGCCATCCACCTGTTCGCGACTGGCCCACAGTCAGGGGACGCAGCGAGCGAAGCGGCGTGCCACGTCCCAGGCGTGTGAGGGCTTCAGGAGGGGAAGTCCGGCCCGGCATCCAGACGGAGCTGGAGCAGGACATCCAGAGCCACCGAGTCACCGTCGCGGCCACCGGCCCCGACCTGGAGCGGGGCGTCGCTGGGCTCGACGTGGACGCCGGCCAGCCGTCCGCGCAGGCTGGGCGGCACGACAAGGACGTACCAGCGGCCGTCCGTGCCAACGGCAGCACGGCGGTCCCGTCGCACGTACCAGCCGACGACGTCCGTTCGGAGGGTCCCCTTGCCGCTGTAGGGGAATGCCCGCAGCCGGGAGGGTTCGACGCCGGCCGACCGCATGGCCTCGGCGAAGGCCGCCACCATCGGGGCCGTCCGTCGCGCCTCGGCCTCCGCCGCCCGGGCTGCGGCCGCGTAGTGGTACTCCGCGTTCTCCCGCGCCTCGCGGCGACGGACGGCGACCGGGTCTGGGGGCTCACGTTCCGGGCTCATCGGCCGATTCTCTCAGCGGATGGGGCCAGCTGTCGGCGCGAGTCTCGGCAGTGAGCGGGCGAAGCGTCGATCGCTGGTCAGTCGGCGTGATCTCCGTGGATGTCGCTGGCCTTCGACTTGGCGGCGTGGTCGATGTGCTCAGGCACCTGGATCGTTCCCACCGGCTCGCCCGGACGCGCGACCACGAACTGCCCCATGAGGCCTTGGTCCTCGTGCCGCAACAGGTGGCAGTGGAACATGTAGGGGCTCTCGACATCGGCGAAGTCGGTGAAGCGCATCCGCAAGCTCGACGCTCTCGTTCGGCGCGATGAGGATGGTGTCCTTCCACCCGGCAAGGACCGCTGGAGGTGGGCCGCCGGCATACCGGATGACCTGGAACTGGACGTCGTGGATGTGGAAGTTGTGCACCTGGCCGTCGGAGTTGGTGACGTCCCAGACCTCGGTGGTGTCGAGGCGGGAGACGACGTCGACGCGCTCCAGGTCCATCTTGCCGAAGTTCGTGTTGCTGCCGCCGAGGCTGATCTGGCGCGTGGCTCCGACCGTGTCGTCGGCGAGGTCGGGAGCGGGGGCGAGGGTTGCCGGGACGGCAGGGCTGGGGCGCAGGGTGCCGGCACCTCGCAGCTCGAGGATGTCGAGCCGGTCCTTGTCGCCGGTGAAGCGGTTGCTCTCGATGAAGGGTGGGGTGCTGCGCAGGACCGTCCGGTCACCGGCTCGCACATCGACCACGATCTCGGCACGCTCACCCGGCGAGAGGAGCAGTTCCCTCGTCTCCACGGGCGCCGGGAGGAGGCCACCGTCGGTGGCGACGACGGCATACGCGCGGTTGTCGTCGAAGTGGAAGCGGTAGACACGCGCGTTCGACCCGTTGAGGACGCGCAGGCGCACCCGCTCGGTCGTGACGTCGAGGAACGGGCCCGGGGTGCCGTTGACGAGGACCGTGTCGCCGAGGATGCCAGCGGACTGGAAGAGCCCGTGCGTGTCGTCCAGCTCGCTGCCGTCGAAAGCCTTGTCCTGCACCAGGACCGGGATGTCGTCGACTCCGTAGGTGCGGGGCAGAGCGACCTCACGCTCGTCGTCGACGATGAACATTCCTGCCAGGCCGCGGTAGACGTGCTTGGCGGTCTCCCCGTGCGGGTGGGGGTGGTACCAGAGGGTGGCGGCCGGCTGGTCGACCTGCCAGTGGGGCGACCACCGCGATCCGGGCGCGATCGGCTGGTGCGGGCCGCCGTCCATCGCCGCCGGCAGGTGCATGCCGTGCCAGTGAACGGTGGACGTCTCGTCGAGCCGGTTGGCGACGTTGACCCTGACCTGCTCGCCCCGGGTCGCGCGCAGTGTCGGCCCGAGGAACGAGCCGTTGAAACCCCACGTCGGGGTGGGCGCGCCGCGACCCAGGTCGGCCTCCCCCGCCTGCATCGAGAGGTCGAAGGTGCGCACGCCCTGAGCGTCGACGGTCGACGCGGCCAGAGGAGGGATCGCGAGCGGACGGTCGAAGTCGACCTCACCGATGGTGTCGACGCTCGCCTGAGCGAACGACCAGGCGATGTATGCCGCGAAGCTTCCCGACGGCGAGGACGACGACGGTGACGAGGGCGGCGACGAGCTTGAGGGCGGTGCGCATGACTCCACCGTCGCGGCTGCTTCGGGCCACGGACACGGGTTTCGGGGTGTCCTCAGGGACGCGGTCGGGGGCTGCTCAGGGCCAACCCCCACTGCCGGCCGATCTTAGGGCTGGGTTCAGCGTGCGGGCGACGCCGCGGCCTCGACGGCCTCGCGCGGCAGGGTCTCGCGGGCCCGCGCCCACGGGATCGTCGCCAGCAGGCTCAGCAGTCCGGTCACGCCGAAGGCCAGCGCGAAGCTGCCGGAGTCAACCAGTGCCCCGGCGAGGATCGGGCCGATGATCGCGCCCGCATCTGCGGACATCTGGAACGCCGCGAGCGCAGGCCCACCGTTGCGGTCACGACCGACGACGTCGGCCATGCTCGCCTGCTGCGCCGGGTTGAGCGCGCCCGATCCGAGGCCGGCGATGATCGAGAAGGCGACGAGGACGGGGAAGGTCGTGGCGAAGCCCGTGGCGATGGTCGCGACCCCCGCCACCGCGAGGCCACCGATGATGAACGGGCGCCGACCGATGGTGTCGCTGAGCCGCCCGGCGACGTTCATGCCCACCGCGTTGCCACCGGCATAGATCGCAAGGACGGCACCGGCGAGCCAGGGCTCCTTGCCGATGTTGGCGGCGACGAAGAGCGGGATGATCGCGTTGCGCACCCCGAAGTTGGCCCAGCCGTTGGCGAACCCGGACACGAGCCCGGCGCGATAGGCGCTGTCCTGCCAGCCCTCTCGCGCCGTCATGACCGCAAGCACAGGTGCGTCGGGAGCGGGACGCAGCGCGTGCCCACTGATGAAGATCGCGACGAGAGCCGCAGCGACGACCAGGGCCGCGGCATACGCCAGGAAGGGCACCCGCAGGCCGAAACCACCGAGAGCGCCACCGACGGCGGGGCCACCGATGCCGCCGATGAGGAACGCCGAGCCGTAGGCCGACGAGACGCGGCCACGGATGGCCGGCGGTGCCAGTCGGACGATCAGGGCGGTCGCGGAGATGGTGAACATCACCGAGCCGATGCCACCGAGGCCGCGGAAGACGAGAAGCTGCCAGTCAGCTCTGCGCGAACGCCGTCGCGGCGGTCGAGGCTGCGACGATGAGCAGGCCTGCGAGATAGATCGGGCGCTCGCCGAGACGGACGATGAGGCTGCCACCGGCAGGTGCGAAGACGAGCCGGAAGAACGCGAAGACGCTGACCACGACCGCGCTGGCCGTGGCCCCCACGCCGAAGCTCTGGGCGAACTGCGGCAGCACCGGAGTGATGAGGCCGAAGCCGAGGGCGATGACGAAGGCAGAGGCCACGAGGACCCAGATCTCGCGCGGGATGCGGGCACGCTCGACCGGCGCGGGAGTGGGGGTGGTCATGAGGGTGTCAAGTATGCCGCCCGCCCCCGACATTCCCGGACCGCCTCGTCTCGGGCCCCGGCCGTGCCTTTCTCACCCAATTCCCCCGATTCTCACGGACACGCCGGGTGAGTTTCGGGGGAATTGGGTGAGAAGCCCACGAGCGTCGAGGCGGCTGGAGTCAGCGCGCGAGTAGAGCGGCGGCGATCGGGACCAGCGCGCCGAGGACGACGAGGGTGTCGGCGAGGCGCCACGGGGCGGTCGCGAACCACGTCCGCCTCGAGGCCGACGCGAAGCCCCGCGCGTCCATCGCCACCGCGAGGTCGGCCGCCATCCGCAGGGTGCGCACGAGCAACCCGAAGGTCACGGTCGCGAGGTCGCGCACCATCGCCACCGGTCGACGGGTGTCCAGCCCCAGCCCGCGCACCCGCCGGGCCAGCGAGATCTCCGACCAGACGGCGCCGAACGTGTGGACCCGCTGCAGCGCGGCGGCGAGGGCGACGACGGGCCGGGCCGGCATCCGCAGCCGTTGGGCGAGGTGGTCACCGAGCCGGTCCGGGTCGACGAGCGGCAGGAGCACCGCTGACGGCAGCACGATGATGAGCACGCGCAACGCCGCGGTGAACGCCGTCGTCGTGTCGTGCCCGCCGAGGAGCCACGTCGACCAGCCGACGGAGAGCCCACCCAGCACGCCGGGCAGGAGCCGCAACACCACTCGCCGCAGCCGGCCCGTCGGACGAGCACCAGCACCGGGGGCCGACAACGCCGCGCAGGCCAGCACCACCTGGACGGCGAGCACGAGGAGCGATGTGTGCCAGTGACCGGGGATGATGCCGGCGGGGATCGCGAGGAGTGCGCCGAGCATCAGGGCCAGCGGGCCAGCACGGCCGGCGAGCACCCGCCTGGGCTCGGGGGGCGGGGGCCCCTTGGGCGGCGGTGTCAGCTCGACGACGTGGTCCGAGCGCTCGATGAGCGCGGCGTCGTGGGTCGAGACGAGCACCGCACCCCCGCCTGCCCGATAGGCGTCGAGGAGCCCGACGACCGCGGCCCACGTGTGCCGGTCCTGACCGACGGTGGATTCGTCAGCCAGCAGCAGCGGCGGTTGGTGCAGGATCGCGGAGGCGATGGCGAGCCGGCGCTGCTCGCCGCCGGAAAGCTCGCGCGGGTCGGCGCCCGCCAGGTGACTCAGACCGAGGGTGGTGAGCAGCGCGTGGGCCTCGACGACCCGCTCGGCCGACTCCTCACCCAGCGCGTGGCTCGCGACGAGCACCTCGTCGAGGACGGTGCGGCCGATGATCGTCGAGCTCGACCACTGCGGGACCCAGCCGACGTGGGCGGCGAGCTCGCGGGTCGAGAGCTCGGACACCGGCGCACCGGCCGCGTCGATGGAACCCTCGGCAGGCTTCAGTGCCCCCGCGAAGCCCAGCAGCACGGTCGACTTCCCCGAGCCGCTCGGTCCGACGAGTGCGGTGGCCGTGCCGGCGGTCGGCTCCAGGTCGCGGTCCAGCCGAGCAGCCGTGTGCGTGCGGGTCGAGCCGTCGAGAAGCCGGGTGGTGCGGTCGATGCTCAGTGGTGTCGCGGCGACCTCCTGCGTCCGGCGGCTCGACGGCCTTGCCACCACGGCGCCGGACGCAAGGGGGGCTGGCGGCGGAGCGCCCGGAACCCAGATGCCCATGTCGAGCAGCCGTTGCCGCTCGCTGAGGAGCACGTCCCCCACGGGCCCGTCTGCGACGAGCACCCCGTCACCGTCGAGGACGAGCATGCGGTCGACGAGCTCGACCCAGGGTCCGAGGACGTGCTCGACCACGACCGTCGTGATCGGGTATGCCGCCAGCGCACCTTCCACACTCGCCCTCACCTGGGCGGCGTGGCCGGGATCGAGCATGGCCGTGGGTTCGTCGAGGAGCAGGACGCTCGGCGCAAGAGCCAACGCGCCGGCCAGCGCCAGGCGCTGCGTCTCCCCGCCCGACAGAGCCCCGGTCGGGGTGTCGAGGGGCATCGACAGCCCCACCGCGGCCACAGCGGCAGTGATGGCGGGCGGCATGTCGGCACGCGGCATACCCACGTTCTCGAGACCGAAGGCGACGTCGCGCCCGACCGAGGAGGCGACCACCCCGGCACCCGGCTCCTGGAGGACGAGCCCGATCTCGCCGGCGCGCGCCCCGGGTGCGTGACCGTCGATGGCGACGGAACCCGACAGCTCGCCGGCGTCAGCGGTCTCGAGCAGCCCGGCGACAGCCCGCAGCAACGTCGACTTGCCCGAACCGCTGGGCCCGACGAGGAGCACGCGCTCCCCTGGGGCCAGTGAGAACGAGACGTCTCGCAGCACCGGTTCGCGCCGACCGAACGGGCGCCACGTCACCCCCTCGAGGGTGATGTGGCCGCCCCTGACGCGGGCAGTGCCGTCGACGGTGCCGGCCCCTCCACGGGCACCGGCGCCAGGCTGGTCCACGTCAGACAGCGCGGTTCTCGCGGTGCTCCTGGCCGGGTGGGAACGCGTTGAGCGCCCCCGCCGCCGCCAGGGCCCGGGTGAGCAACCACCCACCGACGCCGGCGACCACCGCACCGGAGAGAGCGAGGACCGCGGCGTAGGAGACCTTCCACGCGAGGGACCAGTCCTGGATCCAGGTGAAGGACTCGTAGAAGGCAGCGAACGGGCCGGCCATCGCTCCCGCGAGCATGGCGGCGGCAATGCCGAACGCGCGATAGCCGAGGAGGGCGAAGACGAGCTCCGTGCCGAGCCCCTGGACGATGCCTGACACGAGCGTGGTCGCGCCCCACTCAGTGCCGGGGACCATCGAGACGAGCGCCGCGGTGACCTCGCAGAAGAGCGCGGCTCCGGGTCGCCGCACGACGAGGCCGCCGACGACCCCGGCAAGGAACCAGGGCCCGGCGAAGAGGCCACCCAAGGGTGCGAACCCGAAGGTGATGGCGCTCAGGGGGCCGTTGTAGAACACGCCCCAACCCCAGAACGCGATGCCGAGGGCGGCGCCCAGGAAGGCGATCGTGAGGATGTCGACGGTCCGCCACCCGAGGAGGGGACGGGTCGCGAGGATGCTCCGGGCGCGCAGGAAGCCGCCCGAGGTGGTGCCCGAGGAGTCGGTCGTCGCCGGCTCCGTGGTGTGTGTAGCCATGAAATTTTCTCCCGTGGTCTCCGGCGCAGGGCCGATGGATACCTCGGGGAAGTCACTTCGGCGGCATCCATCTCGTCTGCCGCAGAGGTCACCTGAGAACTCAGACTCCCTACGCCGGTGCGAACCGGATCAGGTGTGAGGGTCTGCGGTTGCCCGCACTCTCAGCGCGTTGGTGCGCTCCCCTGTCATTGACGATGACCACCCTACTCCCTGGGCTGTGGCAGGGTGGCACGGGAGAAGGCCCGCTTCGGGCGGACACTGCAAACTCAAGGAGTCCTAGTGGGCAGCATGGTGTGGAAGATCCTCGGAACCGGCTCGGCGATCCTGGCCGGCATCGCCGCGACCAAGGTGGCCGACAAGGTCTGGGAGCGGGCCGGTCAGGACCTCTCGGCGAATCCCAAGGACCCGGACTCGCCCTTCCTGGCGGCCCTGGGGTATGCCGCGCTCACCGGTCTCGCGGCCGGTGTCGCCAAGACGGTGGTGACCCGCAAGGCAGCCAGGATCTACGCCAAGTCTGCTGGCCACAAGCCGGACGCCGTGCGCCCCGGCGGCCTCTGAGCCGCCCATGATCGGGACCCCGACGGTGTGGGTGTTCCCGTGCGTCGATAACCAATAGGTGCGCAGCCCAACACCAATGGGTTATGGACCAGCAGCACAGCGATACCGGATCCCCGGTCGCAGTCCCCGGACAGCTCCCTGTGGACAACTCGACGCCACAAAGCGGCGATCCGGCGAAGGTGGCCTCATGAAGCCCGACACCGCCGCCGCCTCGACGACGGCGCGCGAGATCCTTCGTCGAGCACGGCGGCAGCAGGGCCTCACCCAGGCGCAGCTGGCCGAGCGCGCAGGCGTGAGCCAGACCGTCGTCGCGCGGTACGAGGCCCGCCAGCAGCAGCCGACGATCGCTGCTCTGGAGCGGCTCGTCGCGGCGTGCGGCTATGAGCTCGAGTGGAGTGTGCGTCACGCGGCCGACTCGCCCGCTGTGTCCGGCACAGGGAAAAGCGGCCACAGCGATCGTTTGCCTGGACCGATCGGGAAGAGGCTGACCGCTCAGCTGGACGAGGTTCTCGCAGTGCTCGCCTCGGCCGGGGCCACCGATCCGCGCCTCTACGGCGAGGTCGCGGACGGAACAGAGGCTGCCGGTTGCCGAGTCCTCATCGGGGTCAGGGCGCCGGAAGTGGACCGGCTCTCTCTGATCGCAGCCTCGGGTCACATCGGACTCCTCCTCGGGTCCCCCGTCCACGTGCTGCCGCACGCGGAAGTGGCGGCCTACGGCTACGGCGACGAGGGGATGCCTCTCGGCCCGAAGACCGAACGGGCGATGGGGACGCCTGCGCGATAGGCGAGATGCAGGTGGCTCGGTGCCTCGAGCACGGCGAGGTCCGCGGGTCCGCCCAGGGCGATCCGACCGATGTCGGTGCGGCGCATCGCCTTTGCCGACCCAGCGGTCGCAGCCCACACGGCTTCGCTCGGAGTCATCCCCATCTCGCGGACGGCCAGGGCGATGACGAACGGCATCGAGCTCGAGTAGCAGGTGCCCGGGTTGCAGTCCGTGGCCAGCGCGACCGACACACCGGCGTCGATGAGGCCCCGCGCGTCCGGATAGGGCGAGCGGGTCGAGAACTCCACTCCCGGCAGCAGGGTCGCCACCGTCGTGTCGGCCGCCCCGACGAGCGCCTCGACGTCGGCGTCGGACAGGAACGTGCAGTGGTCGACGCTCGCCGCTCCGACCTCGACGGCCAGCTGGACGCCCGGCCCGTGGCCGAGCTGGTTGCCGTGCACCCGCAGTTCCAGCCCCGCCTCACGGGCCGCGGTCAGGACGGCTCGCGACTCGTCCTGCGTGAACGCGTGGGGTGAGTTCGGCTCGCAGAAGACGTCGGCCCACTTGGCGTGGGGGGCGCAGGCCTGCAGCATCGGTCCCATGACGAGCTCGAGGTATGCCGCCCGCTCGCCCCTCGCTTCCGGTGGCACGACGTGCGCCCCGAGGAAGGTCGTCTCGGTTGTGAACTCGCTCGCGATGCGGAGCGAGCGAGCCTCGTCCTCGACGGTCAGGCCGTAGCCGCTCTTGATCTCGACCGTCGTCGTGCCCTGGTCGCGCATCTCGGCGACCCGGCCGGCCACGAGCTCGCGCAGGCGGTCGTCGGAGGCAGCACGGGTGGCGTCGACCGAGACCCCGATGCCCCCGCCGTCGTAGCGCTCCCCCGTCATCCGGGCCGCGAACTCGGCGGAGCGGTCCCCGTCGAAGACGAGGTGGCTGTGGCTGTCGACGAAGCCGGGTAGGACGGCCCGGCCGGCGAGGTCGACCCGGTGGTCGGCGTCGGGCGCGGAGACGGAGTCGCCGACCCAGGCGATGCGGCCGTCCTCGACGACCACGGCAGCGTCACGTCGCAGGCCGAGCCCGGCCTCGCCGGTGCCGTCACAGGTGACGAGCTCGCCGATCCCGACGAACACCGTTGCGTCTGCGGAGCTGGTGTTTCCAGCGACCACATCCGCGGACGCAGCAGGAGGGGTGGGGGACGCAGCGGTCACGTGGCCGAGGTCCTCACGGCGACGATGGCCTCACTGACGATGTCGTCGATCGGCCCCAACGGGTGGACACCGCTCGAGACGATCCGGCGGCCGCCGACGACGACATCGGTGACGTCTGCACCGGTCGCACCGAAGATGATCTGGGCCGGGGCGACGCCACCGGTGCGACGGCTGTCGGTGCGCACCGCCACGAGGTCCGCGAGCGCGCCGACGGCGAGGCGTCCGCCGTCCCAGCCGAGGCTGCGGTAGCCCGCCGACGTGCCCATCTCGAGCAACGGCGTGACACCGAAACGACCGCGTTCGTGGCTCTTGAGCCGCTCGTGCATCTCGATGCCGCGGATCTCCTCGAAGGGGTCGATGACGGCGTGCTGGTCCGAGCCGAGGCTGATCGGGACGTCCTTCGCGGCGAGCTCGCACGCCGGTCCGATGCCGTCGGCGAGGTCGCGCTCGGTCGTCGGGCAGAAACAGGCCCCCGCGCCCGAGCGCCCCATGAGGTCGAGGTCGACGTCGGACAGGTGCGTCGCGTGGACGGCGGTGAAGCCCTCGCCCAGCAGCCCGGCGTCGGTGAGGTGCTCGACCGGGCTCGCGCCATAGACGAGCTGGGTCGTGAGGTTCTCACCCATCTGCTCGCTCACGTGCGCGTGGACGGGCCGGTCCCCCACGACCGTGGCGAACTCCGCCAGCTGCTCCCCCGTGAGGGCGCGCACGGAGTGCGCCGCCGTCCCGATCCGCACCAGTGCGCTGTCGTGCATCGCCTCCACGCGTTCGGCCCAGGCCTGCACCGAGCCGTCGGAGAAGCGCACCTGCACCTCGTCCAGCGGCAGGTGACCGGCGGAGTCCAAGCCCCCGGAGAGGTAGCACGTGTCGAGGAGCGTGAGCCTGATCCCGGCCTCCTCCGCGGCAGCGATGAGGGCGACGCCCATGGCGTTGGGGTCGTCGTAGGGCTTCCCGTCCGGCCCGTGGTGGAGGTAGTGGAACTCGCCGACAACCGTGTAGCCCGATGCCACCATCTCGGTGAAAACCCCTCTCGCGAGGGCGAAGTAGGTGTCGGGATCAAGACGGGCGGTCACGGCATACATCTGTTCGCGCCACGTCCAGAAGTTGCCTCCGTCGCCGTGGGTCCGGCCCCGCAGCATCCGGTGGAAGGCGTGGCTGTGCGCGTTGGCGAAGCCGGGCAGGACGACCCCTCGCAGCTTCGTGTCCGTGTCGCGCGGCTTGGTGTCCGACACGACCTCGGTGAACCGGCCGTCGACGACGGTGAGCCGCACGCCGCGGTGGACCTTGTCGGGCAGCTGCGCGTGCTCACACCAGTAGGTCGTCATGCGGACGCCCCGGCGAGGTCCGTCAGGACCGTGGTGAGCGCCTCGACCCCGGCCAGGCAGTCCTGCGACGTCGCGAACTCCTCGGGCGAGTGCGAGATGCCGGTGGGGTTGCGGACGAAGAGCATCGCCGTGGGCACGCCGGCGTTGGCGAGGATGCCGGCATCGTGTCCTGCTCCGGTCCCGATGACGGGTATGCCGCCCAGCCGGGTCGCGAGCCGTCTCACCAGAGCGGGGTCGAAGGGGGTGGGGCCGGTCCAGGAGTCCTCGACGAGGAGACCCTCGAAGTCGGCGACGACCTCACGCACGTCGTCGACGACCCGGCGCACGGCGGTCTCGTCGGCCCCGCGGGCGTCGAGCCATCCGGTGACCTCGCTGGGGATCGCGTTGACACCGCCGGGCGTCACCACGACCTTGCCGACCGTCGCGACGCAGTCGTGGGCCTCAGCAGCGCGGCGGGCAGCGATGACGGCGGCCGCGAAGCCGAGCATGGCGTCCTCACGGTCCGCGAGGCGCGTCGTGCCGGCGTGGTTGGCCTCGCCGAGGGTGCGGATGCGCCATCGTCCGTGCGGCCAGATGTCGCTGCCGACGGCGAGGGGCTGGTCGACCTCGGGGAGGGAGAGATGGCGGCCCTGCTCGACGTGGAGCTCGACGAACGCACCCACCCGGCGGACCGTCTCGGCGTCGGGACCAAGGCTCTCGGGATCACGGCCGGCCGACCGCAGCGCCTCGGCCATCGACACGCCGTCACCATCGGTGAGGGAGCGCGCCCGGTCTGCCGTCATCGCGCCGGTGAGGACCCGCGAGCCAGCACAGGCCACTCCGAACCGCGCACCCTCCTCGTCGATGAAGTTCACGACTCCGATGGGGCGATCCGGCTCGAAGCCGTTGCGCCGCAACGCATCCAGCGCCGCGAAGGCCGACACCACGCCCAGGGGCCCGTCGAAGGCGCCGCCGTCGGGCACGGAGTCGAGGTGTGAGCCGGTGACGATGCCGGGCCGACCGGCAACCACGGCGTCATCGGGGTCGCCCCACCACGCCCACTGGTTGCCCACCCGGTCGACGACGACGTCGAGCCCGCGCCCCTCGGCCTCGCTGACGAACCACTCGCGCAGGGTGTGGTCCTCACGGGTCCAGGCGAAGCGGTGGTAGCCGTGGGTCCGGTCGTCGCGCCCGATCGGCGTGAGGTCCCGCCACATCGACTCGAAGCCCCCGACCTGCGTGGGGGCCGGACCGTGGGCACTCGCTTCGCTGGGACTCACCCCGCCATTCCACACCCCGGAGGCGGTCTCGCGTGGCGACGCCACGGCATACCTGTCTGGAATGTCAGACGTGGGCGTCACGCCTAGAGTGCTGGCATGACCGAAGCCAAGGAGACCGAGGAGGCGCAGCGGGCGCGAGCCGCCCTCGAGGCCAGCGGGATCGAGCACCGGATCCTCGTCGCGACCGAGCGGGCGTCGTCGCTTGCCGAGGCTGCCGAGCAGCGTGGGATCGAGCCGCGCGACATCGTGAAGTCGCTCGTCGTGCGGCGCGGTTCGGGCGACTACGTGTTCGTGCTCGTGCCCGGCGACCGCGAGATCTCTTGGCCGAAGCTGCGTGCCCATCTCGGCGTCAACCGGCTGTCGATGCCGCCGGCCGACAAGGCCAAGGACGCGACGGGCTACGAGCGCGGCACGATCACGCCGTTCGGCTCGACGACGGCCTGGCCTGTCATCGTCGACGCGACGGCTGCGGGCCGGACGATCTCGATGGGCGCCGGGGCGCACGGCACCTCGGTGACCCTGGCCGCCGACGACCTCGTGCGGGTGCTCGCCGCCGAGGTCGCCGACGTCACCGACCCCATCTGAGACCCCGACCTCTTGCGCCAGGCCCACCATCCGGGGCCCATTTTGCGGCTCATGCGGTGGCTTCGGCGCAAGAAGTCACGTGCATGCGCGTAGCGTGACGGGAGGGCGGAGCCACCCCGCCGCATCGTTGGAGCAGTCATGAGAGCGACGCCGAGATCGCATTGGGACAGGGCAGTCTGCAGGGTCAGCGACTGGGATCCGGAGACCACCCGGAGGATGAGCTGGGGTGCCGTCGCGGTCATCGCCTCAGCGCTCGTGTGGCCGCTCCTGGTGTCTGACGGTGAGGTGCAGCCCACCCCCAGGACCACGACCGAGGTTGCGGCCCCTGCCGCCACCACCGACAGCACCGAGCCGGACTGCGCCGTGGTGGACCAGCCGCAGGATCCCCCTCCGCCCGGCCTCGCTGCCGTCTCGACGAGTGTGGTGGGGCGCAACGCCATCGTGGAGTCGATCCGATGGGCCCAGAGGAGCCGTGCAGGACTGTGGGGTGTGGCCGCTGTCGCCGAATGTGGTGCAGTCCGCCTGGATGCAGTCTGGGTCGAACCCACCGGCCAGAAGCGCCGCCACAACGTCAGTCACACCGGGCGGCCCGTCATCGGCGTCGTGGCCGACGGACTGGACGGAGCGATCTCGGTCTACACCGTGCGCGGGACCGCCGGAGGGTCGATCGCAGCGACACTGCACATCAGCACGGACCTGGGCGTGACTTGGCAGCAGCGTGCAGTTCCGCCGTCCGCCGAGACCCACGTCCGCGCTGGCGTGCTCCCGCCGAGCTGGCAGGAGTGGAGCCTCCTCGCGAGCTGACGCCGGGGGCTGGGGGTCTCAGCCCTCGCGCATCGGGATGCGGACGCCGTGCTCGGCCGCGGTCCGGTCGGCGATGTCGTAGCCCGCGTCGACGTGGCGGATCACGCCCATCGCCGGGTCGTTCGACAGAACGCGCGCGAGCTTCTGCGCGGCCAGCTCGGTGCCGTCGGCGAGGGAGACCTGACCGGCGTGGAGCGAGCGGCCCATGCCGACGCCGCCACCGTGGTGGATCGACACCCAGCTGGCGCCGGAGCTCGTGTTGACGAGGGCGTTGAGCAGCGGCCAGTCGGCGATGGCGTCGGAGCCGTCGGCCATCGACTCGGTCTCGCGATACGGGGAGGCCACAGAACCCGTGTCGAGGTGGTCACGGCCGATGACGAGCGGGGCGCTCACCTCGCCGGTGCGGACGAGCTCGTTGAACGCCGCGCCCGCCTTCTCGCGCTCGCCCTGGCCCAGCCAGCAGATGCGAGCGGGCAAGCCCTGGAACGCGATGCGGTCCTGCGCACCCTTGATCCACTTGTGCAGGCGCTCGTTCTCGGGGAAGAGGTCGAGCACGGCGCGGTCCGTGGCGGCGATGTCCTTGGCGTCACCTGAGAGGGCGGCCCAGCGGAACGGACCCTTGCCCTCGCAGAACAGCGGGCGGATGTATGCAGGGACGAACCCCGGGAACTCGAACGCCCGGTCGTAGCCGCCCTGCCGCGCCTCGTCGCGGATCGAGTTGCCGTAGTCGAAGACCTCGGCACCGGCGTCCTGGAACTCGACCATGGCTTGGACCTGCTTGGCCATGGAGGCGCGGGCGCGGTCGGTGAACTCCTCGGGCTTCTTCGCGGCATACTCCGGCCAGTCCTCGAGGTCGATGCCCTCGGGGAGGTAGGACAGCGGGTCGTGCGCCGACGTCTGGTCGGTGACGATGTCGATGGGCACGCCACGACGGAGCAGCTCGGGGAAGACCTCAGCAGCGTTGCCCACGACCCCGACGGACCAGCCCCGTTTGGCGTCCTTGGCCGCGACGGCCTTGTCGATGGCTTGGTCGAGGGAGTCCGCGACCTCGTCGAGGTAGCGGTGCTCGACGCGACGACGCAGCCGGGCCTCGTCGACGTCGACGATGAGGCAGGCGCCCTCGTTCATCGTGACGGCGAGCGGCTGGGCCCCACCCATGCCGCCACACCCACCGGTGAGGGTCAACGTGCCGGCGAGCGTTCCGCCGAAGCGCTTCTCGGCGATCGCACCGAACGTCTCGTAGGTCCCCTGGACGATGCCCTGCGTCCCGATGTAGATCCACGACCCGGCGGTCATCTGGCCGTACATCGTCAGGCCGAGCTGCTCCAGCCGGCGGAACTCGGGCCAGTTCGCCCAGTCGCCGACGAGGTTGGAGTTGGCGATGAGCACCCGCGGCGCCCACTCGTGGGTCTGCATGACACCGACGGGCCTGCCCGACTGCACGAGCATGGTCTCGTCCTGCTTGAGCGTGCTCAGCGTGCGGACCATGGCGTCGAAGCTGTTCCAGTCACGCGCTGCTCGGCCCGTTCCGCCGTAGACGACGAGGTCGTCGGGACGCTCGGCGACCTCGGGGTCGAGGTTGTTCATGAGCATCCGCAGCGGCGCCTCGGCGCCCCAGTGGGTGGCGTGGGTCAGCGACGTGCCGCGAGGGGCTCGAACGGGGCGGGCGCCTTGCATGGATCCTCCTGGGAGAGACAGGGACTGGGAACGGGTATGCCGTTGCGCACCTTCATTGGACACCCGCCGGACCGCGCCCGGAGGGGTCGAACGTGCGAACGCGTCTGGGATGCGAGACCGCAGGGGGTCAGGAACGCTGACGAGTCAGCCGTAACCGAGTACCCCCGATCGACGCAGTCACATATTCGGCGGACGCAGGTGGCGGCATGAACGGTCGCTTCCGGCCTCCGCCTCAGCAAACCTGCGGCGCGCGACGTTGGAAGGGAATGACTTCATCCATGGCGCCGACGCGGAATGTTCTCAAGGCTGGCTGGCGCAACCCATGAGCGTCCTACGAGAACCACCAATCCAGGAGATCCCATGAAGACAGTCCCGTCCGCCATCCGCATGACTGCTGCGCTCCTCCTCGTCACGGGAGCCACGATCGTCCCGACCACCACGGCATCCGCTGCTCCAACCAACTGCGTGACGGGCAGCGGTTACCCGACTGGCGGCAAGCCCTACGGCTCCGCGCTGTGCACCGCCGGTGGGGGCACCTACCGCGTGGTCCTCACATGCACCGGCGCATTTGGGGTGGGGAAGACCACGTACTACGGCCCCTACCGGCCCGGAGCTCCGGGCAGCGGAAGCTCAATCGCCACATGCGGCAGCTTCTATGACTCGATCACCTACGTAGGCATCCAGAAGAACCCTTGAGCACTGCAAGAGACTTCTGCACGGAGTGACGAGGGCGCGTCCCGGCACCATTGTTTGTTGTCCTGTTGCCGGCTGGTCCCAGGGTGAAAAAGCACAAGGTCGGCCCGAGTGCAGATCCTCTTGACCAAGTCCGGCGGCATACGGAGTCGTATGCCGCTGGACTGCGTCGTGAGTGCGTGGCGAGGCCCCGGGCATTTTGCATGTTCCTTCCATTGAGTGGAAGATATTATCCATACATCGGAAAACCTTCCTCGCTCTAGGAGTGCCTCGTGGACGCCGTCGACCCTCGCCTCATCCGCGAGCTCACCTCTGAGCTCGACACCCAGCTGGCATCGGCCGACGCCGAGCTCGCTGCCCAGTTCCCCGGTGAGCGACCGGGTCGCCAGCCGATCCACACCGTCTATGTCCCGGCCGACCGCTTCACGGCTGACCTGGCACCCACCTGGGGAGCCGAGGCGCTCGCCGCGATCGACGCCCACGAGGACACCTGGCGCGACCTCGTCGCCGACGACACGGTGGGCGATCTCGTGCGCGCCAAGCTCGCCGCCGAGCCGATCGAGGACCTGCGCATCGACCTCGAGGACGGCTACGGCAACCGGGGCGACGAGGCCGAGGACGCCGACGTCACCCGCGCCGCGCGAGCCCTCGTCGAGGCACAGGCGAGCGGCACCGCACCGCAGCTGCACGGCATACGGTTCAAGTCCTTTGAAGCACCCACACGAGCGCGCGGCGTGCGATCCCTTGTCGGCTTCGTCTCCGAGCTGGTCGCCGGTGGCGGGTCGCTCGACCGGTTCGTCACGACCCTGCCCAAGGTCACGAGCGTCGAGCAGGTGCGCGCGATGGTGCACGCGTGCGAGCGGCTCGAGTCCGCCCTCGACCTGGCGGCGGGTGCCCTGGCGTTCGAGATCCAGGTCGAGACACCGCAGTCCATCCTCGGGCCCGACGGCACAGCACTCGTCGCGCCGATGATCCACGCCGGCGCCGGCCGGGTCACGGCCTTCCACTACGGCACCTATGACTACAGCGCGTTCTGCGGCATCGCGGCGCAGTACCAGTCGATGGAGCACGCTGTCGCCGACCACGCGAAGCTCGTCATGCAGACGGCCGCGGCGGGCACCGGGGTGCGGCTCTCGGACGGCTCCACCAACATCCTGCCGGTCGGCGACGCTGACGCCGTGCGCGCGGCTTGGCAGCTGCACCACCGGCTGGTCGGTCGATCGCTCGAGCGTGGCTACTACCAGGGCTGGGACCTCCACCCGGCACAGCTGCCCACCCGGTATGCCGCGACGTTCGCCTTCTACCGCAACGGGTTCGAGCCCGCTGCCCGCAGGCTGCGTGACTACCTCGGGCAGGTCGGTGGGGGTGTCATGGACGAGCCGGCCACGGCTCGCGCCCTCAGCGACTTCATCATGAGAGGTCGCGACTGCGGCGCGCTCACCGCGCACGAGGTCCAGTCCGGCACCGGGCTGGACGAGCAAGGACTCACGGCGCTCGCCCGCCCCGTCCGGTCGTGAACGTGAGCAGCAGCCACTGACGGGATGCGCCCCATCCGGCTCGACTGCTCGCTCACGCAAGCAGCGTAGGCACGAGGATCACAGGCCGAGCCGCAAAGGCATCGGCGGGATGTCTCAGTGCCGCCACCAGCGCATCCCGGTGATGTGCTCGGCAGCGAGGTCGTCATCGGACAGGGCACCGCGGGGTCGAAGTGTGCGGTGCGGACGAGGAAGTAGTCGTTGACCAGCCCCTCATGGCCCTCTGCCAGGTCGACGTGCCGACCTCCTGGTGCCAAACGTGAGGAGGGTCGGCGTCAAGGACGAGTCCCGTCTCCTCGAGCAGCTCACGACGCAGTGCAGCCAGCGGCAGCTCACCGGGCTCGAGCCGATGCTCAGCGCACCGTCAGCCGCCAAGACCGGCCACAAAGTTCCCTCCGGGCCATTGACGGACCCCGACGACCACCCTACTATTTCCGGCAGTCGGTATAAAGTTTCCGGTTCATGGAAACTAGGTTCCTCTTGATCACGACAAAGACGTCGGACTCGGCCGCGGGGGTCTGACGCACCAGGAGCGCACTGCCATGACCACCTTCCTCGGATCGAACCAGTACGGCAAGGCGGAGAACCGGGTCGTCCGCATCTATCGCGAGACCGACCGTCACGAGATCCGCGACCTCAACGTCTCGACCTCGTTGCGGGGCGACTTCGACGAGGCACACACGACCGGCGACCAGGCCAAGATCCTCCCGACGGACACCCAGAAGAACACGGCGTTCGCCTACGCCAAGGAGCACGGCGTCACCTCCCCCGAGGACTACGCCATCGCGCTCGGCACCCACTTCCTCGTCGCGGCGCCCGCAGCCACCGCTGCACAGATCCGGCTCGAGGAGTACGTCTGGGACCGCATCACGGTCGACGGCAGCGAGCACGACCACAGCTTCGTGCGCCGCGGCACCGAGACCCGCACCAGCGTCGTGACCGTCGAAGGACGTGGCGCGGAGCAGAAGGTCTCCGTCCTCGGCGGGCTCACCGACCTCACCGTCCTCAAGTCCACGGGATCCGAGTTCAAGGGCTACCTCAAGGACGGCTACACCACCCTGCAGGAGACCGACGACCGCGTCATGGCGACCTCGCTCACGGCACGGTGGCGCTACGACCTCGACACGATCGAGGACGTCGAGGGCTTCGACTGGGACGGCACCTACGAGAGCATCCGCTCGATCCTGCTCGCCGCCTTCGCCCGCACCCACAGCCGGGCCCTGCAGGAGACCCTGTTCGTCATGGGTGACGACGCCCTGAAGGCGCACCCCGAGGTGGCCGAGATCCGGTTCGCCGCGCCCAACAAGCACCACTTCCTCTATGACCTCTCCCCGTTCGGCACCGAGAACAACGGTGAGGTCTTCATGGCGGCCGACCGGCCCTACGGGCTCATCGAGGCCACCGTGCTGCGCGACGGCGCGTCGGACCCCGGCGCGGCCTGGACAGCAGTCCCCGCGTTCACCTGATCCACGGACCACGAAACACCCCGCTCTCCGGCGCACCGCAGCCGGAGGCAGCGCGATCGGGCGCGCCCCCCAAAGTTGGCACTACCAGTGAAGGTGTGACATGAGCACAAGCACGAGCACCACCGGGACGCGTCCCAAGCGCGCCGTCCACCCCGTCGACGAGGTGCTGCCCCCGCAGCAGCTCGCGATCTACGGCTTCCAGCACGTGATGGCGTTCTACGCCGGCGCCATCATCGTCCCCATCCTCCTTGCGAACGCGATCGGGCTGAACGAGGAGCAGCTGATCCACCTGATCCAAGCCGATCTCTTCACCTGTGGCATCGCCTCCATCCTGCAGGCCGCCGGTATCTGGAAGATCGGCGTCCGCCTGCCCCTTCTCCAGGGCGTGACCTTCACGGCCGTGTCCCCGATGATCGTCATCGGCCTCGACTACGGCGCGGACCCGACCATCCAGGACGCGGCGGCCCGAGCAGAGGCCGGCGCCGCGTCGCTGCCCTACATCTACGGTGCGGTCATCGTCGCCGGGCTCTTCACGCTCCTCATCGCGCCCTACTTCAGCAAGCTGGTGCGCTTCTTCCCGCCGGTGGTCACCGGCAGTGTCATCACCATCATCGGCGTCGCCCTGCTGCCGGTGGCGGCCTGGGACGCGGGGGGAGGCGTCTTCGCCTTCTACAACCCCGATGTGGTGCCGGCCAACCTCACGTTCGGCAGCCCCACCAACCTGGCCCTTGCCTTCGGCACCATCACCCTGATCCTGCTGGTCACCCGGTTCGGACGCGGGTTCCTGAGCACCGTCGCGGTCCTGATCGGCCTGGGTGTCTTCACGGCGATCGCGGCCTTCATCCCCGACGGATCGGGCGGCCGGGTCGCCGACTTCAGCGGCGTCGGCAACGCCGACGTGGTCGGGTTCACGGCGCCGTTCTTCTTCGGTGCTCCCAAGTTCGCTGTGCTGCCCATCCTGTTGATGGTCGTGGTCATGCTCATCACCGCGGTCGAGACCACCGGTGACGTCTACGCGACCGGACAGATCGTCGAGAAGACGATCAAGAAGTCCGACATCGCCGCAGCGCTGCGCGCCGACGGGCTCGCCACGGCCCTGGGCGGAGTGATGAACTCCTTCCCCTACACCTGCTTCGCCGAGAACGTCGGGCTGGTGCGACTCACCAGGGTCAAGAGCCGCTGGGTGGTCGTCACAGCCGGTGTCATCATGATCATCCTCGGCCTCATCCCCAAGGCAGGCGCGGTCGTCGAGGCCATCCCGCACTCGGTGCTCGGCGGTGGCGCACTGGTGATGTTCGGCACCGTGGCCGCGGTGGGTATCCAGACCCTGGGTCGCGCAGACCTCACCGACCACCGCAATGTCGTCGTGGTTGCCACCGCACTGGGCGTCGCGATGCTCCCGGTCGGCACCGCCGCGATCGGCGGCGACTCACCCTTCTTCGACCAGCTGCCCAGCGCGTTCGCCACCTTCCTGAACTCTGGCATCACCGCCGGCTCCGCGGCCGCCATCCTGCTCAACCTGGTCCTGAACTACTACGGCGGACGCCGGGACGAGGCCAAGGCTGCGGCCGCGGACATCCGCAAGGTCAACGAGCTGAGCAGGGCGGAGTTCGTCGCGCTGGTGAGCCCGTCCTACCAGGGTGAGGCCGGGATCGCAGAGAAGGTCGCCGACCGCCGCCCCTTCGCCGACGCCAACGCGTTGCGAGCGGCCATGCAGGACGAGCTGTTCGCCCTGAGCACCGAGGAGCAGACCGCGCTCATGCGCAGCTACCCGACGCTCGCCGGGGAGGACCTGTCCACCACCGACCGCGAGGACCGGTCGTACACCGACCAGGCGGCGGCTGGGCTGACCTTCCTCGGCGAGGACGAGGCGATGACCTTCGGGGAGCTCAACGTCGCCTACCGCGAGAAGTTCGGCATCCCGCTGATCGTCGCGGCTCGTGAGCTCAGCTCTGACCAGGTGCTCGAACAGGCCTGGCAACGACTGGACAACTCTGCAACCCAGGAGCACGCGGCCGCCCTGCTGGAGATCGCGAAGATCGCCAACCACCGGTTGGCGGACTCCGTGGCTGACACCGCCCCGCTGAGGGAGTCTGGGTCCGCGAAGCTGCAACGAACCCACTGACCAGTCGTCCAGGCCGGGTGCGACCCCGCACCCGGCCAGGCGGCCTTCACCGAAGGACACTCGTGCCAGACCTCACGCAGTTCAACGACACCGACGCCATGGCACTACGTGCTGACCTGATGCGGCTGACCGCGTCCCCCGCCTGGGCGGACACGTTGGTGGCAGGGCGACCGTATGCCGACCTGGACAGCCTGCTTGCCGCTTCCGATGACATCGTGACCTCCTTGGCAGAGTCCGAGATCGACGCTGCGCTGTCAGGCCATCCCCGGATCGGGGAGTCGGCCGCTGGCATGGACGCCGAGTCAGAGGCCAGGTCGGCCAGGGAGCAGTCCGGGATGGCCGCGGCCGACCACTCCCTTCAGGCCGCGATGGCACGGGGCAACGCCGACTACGAGCACCAGTTCGGCCGCATCTATCTCGTGGCGGCGGCCGGACGCAGCGCCGAGGAGCTGGTGAGTCTGCTCCACGAGCGTCTCGGCAACGACCCGGAAAGAGAGCTCGACGTCGTCCGACGAGAGCTGGCACGCATCACGCGGCTGCGGCTGGTCGACATGGACGCGGTGAACCGCAACCCACCCGTCCCACCCTCAACCGATCCGGCCCGTCCACCCCAGGAAGGGACCCCATGAGCATCTCCACCCATGTCCTTGACGCCGTCCATGGCCGGCCGGCCGCTGGGATGGTCCTCCGGCTCGAACGGGTGGGCGGTGAGGAGGTCGGCCACGGCACGACCGACCCCGACGGGCGCTGTCCCGAGCTGACGCAGGGACTGTCCCTCGAGAGCGGGCAGTATCGGCTCCGATTCGAGACCGGTGACTGGTTCGCACGCACGCAGACGCAGACCTTCTATCCCGTGGTGGAGCTGGTCTTCGAGGTCCTCGACCCCGAGGCGCACTACCACGTGCCATTGCTGCTCAGCCCGTTCGCCTACTCCACGTACCGGGGCAGCTGAGGGTATGCGCACCGCCGACGGCCCGATGGTCATCGTCGACGGCTGTGCGGTCGTCACGATGGACGGCAACCGCAGCGAGTATGCCGTGGGGCACGTCGTCGTCGCCGGCTCCCGGATCGTGGCGGTCGGGTCCGGGCCCGCGCCGTACACACCTGAGCTGGCCGGTGCGCGGCGGGTGGATGGCCGCGGGTGCCTGCTCACCCCGGGCCTGGTCAACACCCACCACCACCTCTACCAGTGGGCGACCCGCGGGCTCGCCGTCGACTCCACGCTCTTCGAGTGGCTGACCGCGCTCTATCCGGTCTGGGCGCGCATCGACGAGGACGTGGTCGGCGCCTCCGCGACGGCGGGGCTGGCCTGGCTGGCTCGCACCGGCTGCACCACGTCGATGGACCACCACTACGTCTTCCCCCGCGACGGTGGTGACGTGCTCGGCGCCGAGATCGAGGCGGCCCGCGCGGTCGGGCTGCGGTTCCTGGCCACTCGTGGGTCGATGGACCTCGGCGAGTCCCGCGGAGGACTACCGCCGGACCACGTCGTCGAGGACGTCGACAAGATCCTTGCCGCCAGCGTCGCGGCGATCGACGAGCACCACGACGCCTCACCCGACTCGATGCTGCGGATCGGGCTCGCACCCTGCTCGCCGTTCTCGGTGAGCAAGGAGCTGCTCGTGGAGTCGGCGGCGCTCGCCCGCGACAAAGGCGTGCGGCTGCACACCCACGTCGCCGAGACCCTCGACGAGGACGCCTACTGCCGCGAGCACTTCGGTGCCTCGCCGGTCGACCACATGGGCTCGTTGGGGTGGCTCGGGCCGGACGTGTGGTTCGCCCACGGGATCCACTTCGACGACGCCGGGATCGCGGAGCTCGCCCGCACCGGAACCGGTGTCGCACACTGCCCCTCGTCGAACTCACGGCTCGGCGCAGGCATCGCCAGGGTGCACGACCTGCGGGCTGCCGGAGCACCCGTCGGCCTGGGCGTCGACGGGACGGCCAGCAACGAGGCCGGCTCGCTCATCGCCGAGGTGCGTCAGGCGGTGCTCGTCGCCCGGGCGCGTGGCGGCCCACGCGCGCTCACGGTGCGGGATGCCCTGCACTCGGCCACGATGGGCGGCGCTCGCGTCCTCGGCTGGGACGACCAGATCGGCTCCCTCGAGGTGGGCAAGCAGGCCGACCTCGCCCTGTGGCGGCTCGACACTCTCGCTCACGCTGGCGTCGTCGACCCCGTGGCGGCGCTCGTCCTCGGGGTCACGCCGCCGCTGGAGCTCCTCACGGTCGCGGGTCGCCCCGTCGTCGAACGCGACCGGCTGGTCACGGTCGACGAAGCCGTCGTGACCGGCGCCGCACTGGCCGCACACCGTCGCCTGCTCGACGTCTCCGGCTGACCGGACCCCCACCCGCCCCCCAGCCCCGTCTCGAAGCCCGCGAACTCCTGGACAGGCAATCGCTGTCCGTGGCTGTGGACGGTCACTTACCCCACCCCACACCCGGGAGCAGCCGACACTCATACCCGAGCGGCCCTCACCGGCTCCCATGCAAAAGGCTGGCTAGGTTCACAGCGGCCGTCAGGCCTCGGCCTCGCCGAGATGAAAGGATTCTGCTGATGCGTCGGAAGTTTGCTGCCACCGCTCTCGCCATTCTGGGAACCGCCACTGTGGCCGGGATTAGCGCCCCGTCCGCTCAGGCGAGCGGCGACACGAGCGTGTTCTTCTACGCGGATACAGCGGCTCGCAGCCTCGAAAAATGCCGGGCGGCCCAACCCGCATACAACTCCTCGTGGACGAAGATCGTCGTTCCCTGCAACGTTTTGGGCTACGACCCCACCCGCGACAAGTGGGTGTCCCGCCTCGTGTACCGGACGGCTGGCTAACAAACCGCGTCGCAGTTTCTTCCGGCCGAGATTCGGGACGGTTCTCGGTGGCCTGGCCTCCGAAGACTACGTCCTCGACTCGCGACTCATCGTTCGTGCGGAGTGACTACATCCCTTCGCAGGTTCCGGTCTCGAGTCAGCGGGTGAGCTGAGTTCTATAGCCGGGGTGGCGCGGGTCGCAGTTGGCCTGCCTTGCTTGGCTTCGTCGGCGGCGGTAGGGCCTCGCGCTCCAGCTGATACATCCGCCCTCGTTTCTGGAGGACCGGCAGAGTACCAGGAGCCGAAAGAAGTTCAACTAGGCGCTTGTCGACACCCAACTCGCGGGCATAGGCGCTACTGGAGACGCGCATCTTGATCCTCCGCCTCCATCCACTTGGCACGCTTGATGCTGCGGTAGATCGTCTCGATAACGACGATCTACCGCAGCATCGAGCGGGCGAGTCAGCTGCAGGTGATGCGTGCGTTAGCCCAGTCGGTGCGATCCCACCAGTTGTTGACGTCGGACTGCTTGACCACCAGCTTCAGGGTCGTTGCACCGGTCGTGTCGACGTCGATGGAGCGTGGCGGTTCGCCGCCAGATATGACGTCGCTGGCATAGACGCGCTGGCTATCCGCCCAGACCTCGACCTCGACGTCTCCGTCGGCGTCGGCGCGGTTCATCGTGTCGTCGATACCGACCAGGCTCTGGAAGCGGGTACACGCTCCACCCAGTGTGAAGGTCACCTCGGCGTTGGCGTTGCCGCCGAGTCCCTTGGCGTAGGTGGTCCCGGCGAGGCGGATGGGCCCACCGTCACCCGCGGCCGCTTCGCCGTTGTGGGTGTCGCGCTCCCACGGTCCGATCTGTGAGGTGCTGGAGGCGAACGGCAGGTCGGACAGGAAGTGGGCTCCTGCCCCGGGTCCGGAGGGCGGCGGTGGGTTGGTCACCGTGAAGCCGGAGAACTGTGCGACACCCCGAGTGGATCCTGCAGCGGTCATGAAAAGCCCGACGTCTGAGGCGTCGGCCGCAGCCACCGTGGCTGTGCCCACCTGGGTCCAGCTCGGCCGTCGCTGCTGCATTCAGCCGTGAACGTGTCGCCGGTGCGGCCCAGCCGGAGGTGCACTGGTGCCTTGAACGACGCGCTCTGGCGGTAGGTATCCAGCTGTCCGTCGTTGTTCGAGTCGAAGGACAGCACGCACCCGTTGCCGGGCGTGACGGCAAAGTTGAGGAATCCCTTGCTGCCCTGGGTAGCCAGATCGTCACGCACCACGATGCCGGCCCTGGCCCAAGGACCGGTGTTGTCCTGAGCGAGCACCCGCGTCGTCACCGTTTGGCCCGTGGCAAGTGCCGCGTCCCGGTAGATGGTGCCGAACTGGTTGGTGCCGCCCCACATGTCGGCGCCGCCACCTTCAATGGCGAACTCGTTGCCGCGCTGCCCGAACACCGCACCGTTGAAGCTGGCGGTCTTGTTGGGTGCTTGTACTCCTTGTGCGGTCATGAGCCGGACCAAGGCCGATCGCTGCGCGCTGTCGGCGCCGATGGCATACGACGCCGTTGCGGTCAGGGACGACACCAAGGGGGTGGTGGAGCCTGCCCCACTCGCGGCCACCTGGAACTTCGCGGTGAAGGTTGCGCCCGGGGCGAGGGTCGCGGTGGTGGTGGGCCCGACGGGCGTCACGGTCAGCCCGGGTTGCGGCGCGAGCGAGATGGCGATGTTGCTGGCCTCCGTGAACGCGTTGGGGTTGGTGAGGGTAGCCGTGACCACGGCTGGCTGCTCGCTCGTCACTGCACCGCGGTCCGAGCTCAGGGTGAGCGTCAGGGGTGAGGGGTGGGAACGGACGTGCTCGAGGATTGAGGTCGCGATGCTGTGGACGTCACCGGTCGCAGTCGTGGGCAAGGCGTCCGTGCGCTTGGACCAGGTGTCGCCATCGGCGAACCAGTCGAAGGTCTTGGGCGCGCGGCCCTGCGACATCGCCGAGCCGAGCTCGTCGAAGTAGCTCTGCCAGCGGGGAAGGTAGTAGGTGCCAATGAGTCCCGACCATTCACGGTTGGCGTAGTCGGCCAGGCCAGAGTTGAAGCCGCTGCGGTTGCCCCAGATGGTGAGGATGCTGCGGGCGCTGTACTCGAGCTTGTCAGCCTCTGCGACTGTCGTGCCCCAGGAGCGTGCATCGGCAAGCCAGGGCCCCAGCATGGTCTGGGTGTTGGTGGCGGTCAGCTGCTCCATGAGTCGCATCGACTCGAGCCAGTCGGCCGTGAGCTTGGCGTAAGCCGCCTGGTCCTTGGCGTCGTAGGCCGTCTTGATCTGTGGGAGGAGGTCGCGACTTCGGTTGGACAGGACCTGGCGGGCCACGTCCACCAGGTCGTACCGGTAGGCGCTGGTATTGCGCAGTTTGGGGTCGACGGAGAGCAGTGAGGGCAGCGCCTTCGCGAATGCGGCCGTGTCGTACATCGCGGAGGTCGGGGACCACGTGGCTGCCGTCCTTGCGGTCAGACTCGGCTTGGCCGCGAACAGTCCATCGTGCGCTTCCGACCAGCCGTTGGAAGGCATGGCGTATGCCGTGGAGCCGATCGCTGCCCAGGCTTCCTTCGCCTTGGCATCCGTGCCGCCGTAGCGCGATCCTGCCCAGGTGGCGAACCACTCGTCCATGTCCGCGGGCCCTTCGGCCCAGGCAAGCGCAGTCAGGTAGGACAGGGCTGCGGGGTTGTTGTCGCTGGCCTCGGGCAGTACCGCGATCCCGTCCAGAGCGGTGTCTGGCTTGGCCTTCCACTGCCAGTAGCGCTCGTTCCACACGCGCATGTTGGCGCCCATCGTGGTGTGACCGCCAAAGTTCCAGATCGAACCGAAAGCGTAAGGCGTGCCCTTCCACGAGCTTTCGCGGTTGAGCCCGTTGTAGCGGTCGGACAAGCCGTCCACGATGAACATCTTCGACGTGTCGATGGCCTCGATGGTCTCGGGGCGCGGGTTGTTCTGCCATCCCAGGATCGCCCAGATCGCCCCCGGGCGCGCGGTCTGCAGGGCGGTTTCGACACCCTTGCTCGCAGCACCGACGTCGACATTGCCCGCGACGCCACCCTCGTGGAGCAGGTCCATCTTGTACATGGAGGAGTCCCCGAACAGCGCTGCAGAGTGACGGTAGAACGACTCCGCAACGGCGCGGAACTGCGGTCCGGTCGGGTCGAGCCAATCCGGGCGTTCGAAGCCGACCCAGCCGCCCTGCGGCACGATCTTGGCGCCCGGGTTCTTGGCGGCGAAGCTCGGGGGCACGGTGCCGAAGTAGCCGGGCAGAACCGGGACCATGTCGAGCTTCCCGCAACCGGTCAGCAATCTTCAGCCCCAGGGCCGCGCGCTCCTTCACCACGGTCAACGAGATCTCGCTCGGGAAGCAGCACATGTTCTGAAGGAGCCACCACGGCTGGTGCGTGGGCTGGGGGGTCCAGTTCAACAGCTCAGCCTCGGTGTAGCCGAACTCCTTGAACGTCTCCAGGTAGACCGCCTCAGCACCGACCGGCATGTACACCTCCTTGATGCCTTGAAGGGCGAGCACGTCGATGGTGCGCTCCCAGTCCTCCCAGGTGCGGTACGCGCCGGTGTATCCGTCATCGGTGTCGTTGAGTGCGAACCGGTGACTGACATTGGCGGAACGCTCGATCGTCGCCTGCGGCAGCGGGAAGCTTCTTGGGAAGGCGACTCAGTGAGTCGCCATTCCATGACACGTCCACCTGGGCGACGTCTTGCAGGTAAGTGGTGAAGCCCCTCAGGAGGGCCGACACACTCGTGCCCGAGATCTCGACCTTGTTGTGGTCTCGGCTGACACGGAAGGTCTCCTTCCCCGTGGGCGCAAGGGCGACGAGACGCACCTCGTTGCCGTTGGCCTTCGGGAGCACCCGTTCAATCACCTGCATCGCGGCTGCGGTGGAAAAAGCGCCCTTGTCGGCGGCAGCAGCCTGGCTCGCGCGAGCCGGGAAACTAGGAATGACCACGGCAGTGACCGCGACGAGTGCCGTCATCATCACGGTAGGCACCAGACGCCGTCGCCACGTCAGCGATGGCCCCGAGCGGTCGGGTCGTCGAACGGTCCACACACCAGGCATCGTTGCCTCATCCCTAGATCCCGACCATAGATCGGAAGTTGGTTAGTAACGTACGATATGAAACTAAAGCACTGGTTGAGCTCGCGCAAGACATTCCAGTGAAGTTCAACGAAAGGACGGGACAAGATGAGCACCATGTCAGTCCCCACACGTCAGCCCGCCAGTGGTCCACACGTGCTGAGATCGTTGAACCGGACGGCCGTTCTGGGAGCCGTGCGTGCGAAGAATGGTCCAGTCAGCGTCGCCTCGCTCATGACGAGCACGGGACTTTCACGCCCCGCCGTGACCCGAGCCCTCAGCGACCTCGACGAGGCGACCCTCATAGAGCGCCTTGATGCCGACCAGCAAGGGGCTGTGGGACGGCCCGCTGGCCAGGTGCGGTTCCGCGCCCAGCTCGGATATGTGGCGGGCCTCGAGGTCGGTCCACACCGCGTGCAAGTGCTCATCGCCGACCTACAAGGCCAGATCATCGCTCAGCACGATGTGACCACTTCACCGTCAGGCAGCACCGTGGTCAGTGCTGTGGTGTCGGCGGTGGAGAACTGCGTAACCCAGGCGGGCATTGCACTGGACTCGCTTTGGTGCCTAGCAGTCGGAACCCCTGGCGTGGTCAACGACGCAGGTGAGATCACCGTGGCCCCCAGCATTTCCGGGTGGGCCGGCCTCCCAGTCGCCGCCACCTTGCGGAAGCGGTTTGGGTGCCCGGTCCTCATCGACAACGACATGAACTACGCTTCCCGCGCCGAAGGAACTCGCGGGGCAGCACAGGGCCGCAAGAACTACGCGTACGTGCATTGGGGAAATCGCGTCGGGGCAGGGCTAGTCCTTGACGGGCGCCCGTACAAAGGTGCCACCTCCGGGGCAGGTGAACTCGGCTTCATCGACCTCATCGGTGACCTCGACCACACCCCCGATCGACCCACAAACGCCATCATCGACGGAGCAGGTTCTTTCGAGCGACTTGTGGGCGCCGCCGCCATCAGAGGCCTAGCCATCAAGATGTCCCAAGAGGCCGACTCGACGGAGCTGCTCGACGCCGTGAGTCAGTGCGCGCTGGAAGACGTCACCACCCAGCTTTGCCAGAGAGCGTCCGCGGGCGACGCCGTAGCCGCGTCGATCATCCGACGCGTCACCTCACGGTTCTCGGCTGGCCTTGCCGTCCTCACCATGCTTCTGGATCCCAGCCTGGTGGTTATCGGTGGCGGGGTTGCCCGGGCGGGTGAGGAACTGTTGGCGTCCGTAGACCGCGACCTGGCGTCGCGGGTCATCAATCGTCCAGAGTTGGCGCTGTCCCAGCTGGGCAATCGTGCCGTGGCCATCGGGGCCATCGAAGCCGCGACAGCGCACGCCGGGGAACGGCTCGCCGAACTTGCTGCCGCCCCTTCGCGAGGGTTGGACTCGCAGGACGAAATTTCGCGCAACGGACTAACCGCCCGTACCGCTCATACCTCTAAAGCTCAAACCTGAGTTCGCTAGAACTGCGGGTATCTCTCTGCGCACCGCAACGATCTTCACTTGGCGTAGAACCCCCGCGACCGAGCCCTCCCCCCGGTTCAGCCGCCACTACGTCGTCGAGCAACACGTGCGTCCGGCACTTATCGCGCCAAGCGGTCGTCACTGCGACACCTTCTCACCGAGCCTCAGCCATTGGGCCGGCGTTCTGCGACGACCGCAAGGAACGCAGGACCCGTCCAGCGGTGATCCGTAGAATCCTGGCGTGCCGATCGGACGAGTTCTCAAGGTCGTTGCCGCGGGCCTCTGGGTCGCCTTCATGGTGGCGATCGGTGTGGCGGAGTTCCTTGATCGCGACTTACCGACCCAGTGGGGCACCTTCACCGAGCAGTCCAGGGAGTGCCAGAACGGCCCGAGGTACTCCGGCTGCACGATTCGAGGCCAATGGGTCAGCCACGATGGCCGCGTAGTCAAGGCTGACGTGGTCCTCGACGGCGACACGAACGAAGACGGCACGGCCCGTGCCGCTTACCGGCCCGGCGGTGCCATGGACGTGGACGACATCGTGCACACAGAACGCTGGGTCAATGCAGGCTTGTGGATGCCGTGGCTGATGGCGACCGGTGGCGTGACGTTCATCGTGGTCCAGCTGCGCGCGGGCCGGAATGACTCCAAGTAAGGAGTCATGGGAACGACACTCCGCGCGTCTGGGAACTGCAGGAGTTCGAGGAAGACCCAGCCAACGCGCCGATAGAGACGCGCGTCTCGATGCGGCTTCTCATCCGCTTGGCATGCTCGATGGTGCGGCAGGTCGTCGTCACTGCGACAACCCCTGCGCCCTCGCCTGGTGCACGAGCTCCAGCGCCGTGCGCAGCGCCGAGACCCTGTTGGTCATAAGGGTCTGCCGCGACGGGCTGAGCGACGTCCCGCGCAGGACGGCCTCGCACTTGCTCAGCAGTGAAGTCAACTGAACGTCGGCCACCTCGAGGTCCTCGCCCTTGATCACATTGCCCTCTCCACCCGTCGTCACTGCGTCACCTTCTCATCCCGCAACTCAGCCTTTGGGCCGGGCGTCTGCGACGCTCGGTCGCTTTCCGCTCATGCCGATGTGAGGGCGTCGGTAGAGGCGTTACCAGCCCATGTTACGGGCGACCTCTTCACGCGCCTGATCGATCTCCGTCTGAGTGATGTTAGGGACGTCGGTCTCGCTCTCCAGGCGTGCCAGTAGGTCCGTGAGCGCCTGCTTTTCCGCCGGGTGGGTCACGGGCACCGATTCAATGTCCACTGTCATCAGCCAGTCGAAGAGCACGATGGCGTCGGCTCTCCACAGTTCCAACCTGACCGTGGGCAACGAGGGGTGCATGCGCTGATCATGAAGCACGAACGCACTCGTCTGCCGCGATCCGCGCTCGTGGCGATCGCGTGCCGTTGGACTCCCTAGGATCCCAGCATGGCCACCGCTGAGCGCAGGCTCGTAGACAACTTCTGGGACCTGCGCGACGACGCCCATGACCATCCCGAACGCTGGGAGGGTGTGACCGCTGAGGCCGTCCTCCAGCGGTTCGCCGAGCTCATCGAAGAGGCGGAAGAGCGCGGCGTGCCGATCGACTGGTGGAGAGATGTGGCTGAGCGAATGATCGACTGGCGGGGCCGCCAGGACTGACGCGAGCACTTCCGACTTTGCCGCGTGGAGGACGGCTACCCTCGTCCGACTTTGCCGCGTGGAGGACGGCTACGCTCGTCCGACTTTGCCGCGTGGAGGACGGCTACGCTCGTCCGACTTTGCCGCGTGGAGGACGGCTACGCTCGTCCGACTTTGCCGCGTGGAGGACGGCTACGCTCGTCCGACTTTGCCGCGTGGAGGACGGCTACGCTCGTCCGACTTTGCCGCGTGGAGGACGGCTACGCTCGTCCGACTTTGCCGCGATCCGCTCGTGCAGATGAGGGCGAGAATGCTGCCTTGGAGATGCCGGAGTCGTTACGACCCGGCATTGCGCTTCGCGGGGGCCTGACCGGTCAGACCATCTGAGGTCCTTAGGGAGGAGACTGAACCTCAGGAACCGCTCGATGCGTCTTCAAGGTATGGGGGTGCCGGGGATGACGCGAAACGAGCTGGATGCACGGTTCAGCGAGTTCGCGGGCGAGGCGATGGTCCGCCTTCGTCCGCTGGCCCACGCCACGGCGCGCGACGCCCATCGCGCCGACGACCTAGTCCAGATCACTTTGGAGAAGATGTATGCCGTGTGGCCGCGGATCGAGCGAACCGCGGCTGATCCCATGGCCTATGCCCGCACGGTGCTCGTGCGCTCACTCATATCTGAGCGACGGCGGCACGCGTGGAAGAACGAGGTCCTTGCCGAGGACTTCTCTGCAGACATCTTCGGCGATCACGCCGATCACGCCGAGGCCGTGGCGACCCACCTCACGCTCCAGGACGCGCTGCGGCAACTTCCACCTCGGCAACGGATGGCAGTGGTGCTTCGACATCTCGAGGACCTGTCGGTCGACGAGGTCGCCCGACTCATGAATTGCTCGACCGGAACGGTGAAGAGCACGACCAGTACGGCGCTGCACGCTCTGCGGGCGCTGTTGCCGACTCACGCGATGAAGGGAGTAGAGCCATGAACCAGAGCCTGCTGACTGAGGAATCCCGGGCTGCGTATCGCAGCCTGCCATCGGCCGACTTCACGGTGGAAGACGTCCTCGCGGGCGGTCGAACCCGACTCCGGCGACGCCGTGGGGTGCGGGCCGCCGGTGCGGCTGCTGCGGTGACTGCCGGTGTCCTCGCGCTCGGTCCCGGCCTTGCCCTCCTCGATCGCACATACACGTCGACCGTGCCAGGTGGGTCTGCTTCCTCGACCCCAGTCGCCCCGCTGTCCGTGGGGTGTCTCGCCCTGGACGGAATCGCGGCCTGCGAGGGACGGATCCGTTCATGGGCAGCCAAGTCTGGCGGGCAGTGGGATTTCCGCAACAGCCCGCTCGGCGAGAATCCTGCCTACGGCGCAGGCGGTCGGTCGATCGAGGTCACGCGCGATCACCGCCCCGGTGCGACCCACATCAGCGACCACCTTGAGATCGTCATCGTCCCCGCGCGCATCAACCCCGCCGTCCAGTTCCCGAACCTGCCCTTCGCCAGAGGCTCTGCGCCGCTCTCGGATGGGTCGTCCACCTGGGTCGCTCCCATGGCCGCGTCGACGCACATCGACGGGACGGTGCTCGAGGTCGTCGAGACCCGACGGGCCGCGGTGCTGATTTTGCTCAAGTCCGATGACACCAGGGGCAACGCCCTGGAGCCCGGTGTGGCGCCCCTCCCGGCCGGGTGGAACAAGGACGTTCGCGATCTCCTCGAAGCCCTCATCGCTCAAGCCTGAGTGCGGAAGGGGCTAGAGGGTCGACATGACGTGGGCGAGGACCTCCAAGCAGAAACGTCCGGATTTGCCGCGGATCGGTCA
This sequence comes from Knoellia sp. AC549, assembly GCF_979258975.1. Taxonomy (NCBI): domain Bacteria; kingdom Bacillati; phylum Actinomycetota; class Actinomycetes; order Micrococcales; family Intrasporangiaceae; genus Knoellia; species Knoellia sp. AC549. The sequence goes on along the minus strand of NZ_OZ409890.1, from coordinate 2,119,356 downwards.
TTGGCCGCGCCGCCAGAACGACGGTGGCCCAGTCAGTCCGCCTGTGCCCGCTTCAGGGTCCTGTAGATCGTGGCTCGGGACACTCGATAGTCCTCGGCCAACTCCGCGAGGGTGAAGTCGCCACTGTCGAAATCGTCCTTGAGCTTCTTGGCTCGACGATCGCTCAGCTTGGGCTTGGTGCCCAAGAGCCGGCCGTTGGCCTTGGCAATCGCCAACCCCTCCCTGGTGCGCTGCACGATGAGGTCGCGCTCGAACTCCGCGACCATCGCCAGCGCGTTGAAGAGGAACTTGCCGACCGGGTCATTTGGATCATGGACCGATGAGCCGATCTGGAGACGTGCGCCCCGCTCGTAGAGGTCCTGGACGATGTCTCGCGCGTCAGGCACCGACCGAGCCAAGCGGTCCATCTTGGCGACGACGAGGGTGTCACCTTCTCGGGCTGCTGCCAGCGCCTCGCGCAGTCCCGGCCGATCCTTGTTCTTGCCGGTGCGCTTGTCGGTGTAGACCCGCTCGTCCGCGACACCAAGCCGGCGCAACTCTGCTCGCTGTGATGCGAGATCCTGACGCTCGGTGCTCACTCGCGCGTAGCCGATCAACATGAGGCCATCCTCCTCGCCGAACTGACACATAGGTAGCAATAGAGGTACGTAGTTGCGACCATATGCCGGGCGGGTCTATTGCGACACTGGCCGGCGAGAGGCGACCCCGGCGCATCGTGACCGGGATATGTCGCGGTAGACGATTGTCATTGCGACTGTCGGCTGCGCCCTTTCGATCCGTCGGCCCAGCCGGAACTGCCGATCCTCGACGTCGCACGCCTACCTGGTTGAGCGCTCGACGGATCGCGCGCTCTGGGTCCGACCCGTCAACTCCGCGATCTGTCGAAGAGATCGACCGTCGAGATGCTCGCGGCGAGCGAGCGCCAGCATTCAGGCGCGCTGCTCAGGTGTGTGTCGGGTGGGTGCCGTGCCGACGAACTCAGGCAGGACAGGCACAAATCGGTCGAGGCTGACGGGCCATCCACCTGCCCTCACCGAGGGATCAGCAGGACAGCCGCTTGGCGTCCCGCGAGCCAGTTAAGACGTGAACCAGTCGTTCCTGCAGCCCGTGGTCGTTTGCATCTGCTGCGCCTGTGACCAGACCCAGTCGCAGACCGTCATCCTGACGCTCACACCATCAGCGACCCCACCAGCTGACACGCAGCCGTTGTAGACGATGTTGCCACCCCAGGCCCATCCACCCCCTTGGATCGAGGCATTCGCCCCGTCGCCGTCCCCGTTGGTCATGTCGCAGATCACGAGTCGATTGTTCGCATCGTCGTACCAGCCGTAGGCCTTGCCACTCGCCGAGAACAGGGTGTGGTCTGCTGCATGGGCCGGCGCTGCCATCGTCACCACCGCCACGGACGCCGTGGCCGCAGCCGCGGCCACGGAGGCAAACTTCGAAGCCAACTTCATGTGCTGCTCCTTTGGTGATTGCGGGGGCGTGGACGCGCTTCCCGACGGATGTGGACGAGGGATGCGGTACGACCACGACCCCCGGCGGGGGGCATATCGGCCCCAGGAACGCGCCATGCGGCTTCGAGGTCGGCGATCACGATGTCGTCCCACGCCCCGATTTCTCCTATCCGTGGGCCGTGAGCGAGGTCAGCACCTCGGGTGCCCACGCACGGCTCGTCTCATTCGCGATCCACCACCTTGACGCCTCCTGATCCCGACCCGTACTCTCTCAATTGTTGGAAATACTTTTCCATAATGTGGAATTAAGGAGACAACATGACACCCGACCACGGCCTCCGGTTCCTCGCGAACTGCTCGATGCTCTTCACCGAGTTGCCCCTCCTCGAGCGACCCGCCGCGGCCAGCGCCGCCGGCTTCGACGCCATCGAGTTCTGGTGGCCCTGGCCGGACCAGCCCACCCCTCCGCAGGCCGAGGTCGACGCCTTCGTCGCTGCCGTGCGGGACGCGGGAGTGCAGCTCGTCGGGCTCAACTTCTTTGCCGGAGACCTCGCCGGTCCCGACGCCGGGGTCCTCTCGATCCCCGCTCGGTCGGAGGAGTTCCGGGCCAACCTGCCCGTCGCCGTCGCCATCGGGAAGCAGCTCGGGGTGAGCGCCTTCAACGCGCTCTACGGCGTCCGGGTCGACTCCGCCACCCCGCAGGAGCAGGACGAGCTGGCTCGCACCAACCTCGGACTCGCCGCCGACGCCGCTGCATCGATCGGGGCCACCGTGCTCGTCGAGCCGGTGAGCGGCCCCAAGCCCTACCCGCTGCGCACCGCAGCCGACGCGGTGGCAGTCGTCGAGCAGGTTCGGGCCGACGGCCACGACAACGTCGGCTTCCTCTGCGACCTCTTCCACCTCGCCAACAACGGCGACGACCCGGCCGCTGCGGTCGCGGCCCACACCGGCCTCACCGCCCACGTGCAGATCGCCGATGCGCCCGGCCGCGGAGAGCCCGGCTCCGGCGACCTCGACCTCGACGGACTCCTCACCAACCTCGCCGACCGCGGCTACGACGGCTGGGTCGGCCTCGAGTACAAGCCGACCACCACGACCGACGAGAGCCTCACCTGGCTCCCGGTCGAGCACCGCAGCGCCACCTCCACCTCACGCACCGCCTGACCGTCACCACCCGAGGAGAACTCACATGTCACGCATCGCCTTCATCGGCCTGGGCATCATGGGCAGCCCCATGTCGGTCCACCTGCAGAACGCCGGCCACGACGTCGTCGGCTACAACCTCACCCCGGACCGCACCGCGGACCTCATCGCCGCAGGGGGCACCGCCGCCGGGTCCATCGCCGAGGCCGTGTCCGACGTCGACGTCGTCGCCGTCATGGTCCCCGACAGCCCCGACGTCCGCGACGTGCTCGAAGGTGAGGGCGGCGTCTTCGCCAACGCCAAGCCGGGCACCCTCATCATCGACTTCTCGAGCATCCGGCCCGACGTCTCCGCCGCCCTGGCCGAGCAGGCCACGGCCCACGGCTTCCCGATCCTCGACGCCCCGGTCTCCGGTGGCGAGGCCGGCGCCAAGAACGCCGCCCTGTCGATCATGGTCGGCGGGACGCAGGACGTCTTCGACACCGCCAAGCCCATCCTCGACGCCGTCGGCAAGACCGTCGTGCTCGTCGGACCGCACGGCGCCGGCCAGACCGTCAAGGCCGCGAACCAGCTCATCGTCGCGACCAACATCCAGGCCGTCGCCGAGGCCGTCGTCTTCCTCGAGGCCTACGGCGTCGACATGGAGGCCTCGCTCGAGGTGCTCGGCGGCGGGCTCGCGGGCTCGGCCGTCCTGAACCAGAAGAAGCAGAACATGCTGACCCGCACCTTCGACCCGGGCTTCCGGATCGACCTGCACCACAAGGACATGGGCATCGTCACGAGCGCCGCCCGCGAGGCCGGCGTCGTCCTGCCCGTGGGGGCGGTCATGGCCCAGCTCATGGCCAGCGCCCGCGCCAACGGCGACGGCGGACTCGACCACTCCGCCCTGCTTCGCGGCGTCGAACGCCTCTCCGGCGCCGACCTCACCTGACCGAAACACACACCGCCGGGTATGCCGCACAGCCGGCTTCGCGGCATACCCGCCCCTTTTCGCAGCACACCAGACAGGACACGACCATGGCACGCATGAAGACCGCCGAAGTTGCAGTCGAGATCATGAAGAAGGAGGGCATCACCAACGTCTTCGGGCTCCCCGGCGCTGCCATCAACCCCTTCTACAAGGCGATGCAGACGCAGGGCGGGTTGCACCACACGCTCGCGCGGCACGTCGAGGGCGCCTCGCACATGGCAGAGGGATACACCCGCGCCAAGGCCGGCAACATCGGCGTCTGTGTCGGCACGAGCGGCCCGGCCGGGACCGACATGATCACCGGCCTCTACTCGGCCTCTGCCGACTCGATCCCGATCCTCTGCATCACCGGGCAGGCTCCCGTGGCCAAGCTCCACAAGGAGGACTTCCAGGCCGTCGACATCGCCTCGATCGCCAGACCGCTCACCAAGATGGCGGTGACCGTCCTCGAGCCGGCGCAGGTCCCGGGCACGTTCCAGCAGGCGTTCCACCTCATGCGTTCCGGCCGGCCCGGCCCGGTCCTCATCGACCTCCCCATCGACGTGCAGCTGGCCGAGATCGAGTTCGACATCGACACCTACGAGCCGCTGCCCGCGTTCAAGCCGGCCGCGAGCCGTCGGCAGGTCGAGAAGGCGCTCGACATGCTCGCCGCGTCGGAGCGCCCGCTCATCGTCGCCGGTGGCGGCATCATCAACGCCGACGCAGCAGAGCTGCTCGTCGAGCTCGCCGAGCTCACCGGGATCCCCGTCGTCCCGACCCTCATGGGCTGGGGTGCCATCCCCGACGACCACGAGCTGCACGCCGGCATGGTCGGGCTCCAGACCTCGCACCGCTACGGCAACGAGACGATGCTCGCGTCCGACTTCGTCCTGGGCATCGGCAACCGCTGGGCCAACCGCCACACCGGTGGCATCGACACCTACACCAAGGGCCGCACGTTCGTGCACGTCGACATCGAGCCGACCCAGATCGGGCGCGTCTTCGCACCGGACTTCGGGATCGTCTCTGACGCCAAGGCGGCGCTCGCCCTGTTCGTCGAGGTCGCCAAGGAGCGCCGCGACGAGCTGGCGGACCGTTCGGCCTGGGCACAGGACGTGCGCCAGCGCAAGCAGAAGCTGTGGCGCAAGACCAACTTCGACGTCACGCCCATCAAGCCGCAGCGCGTCTACCAGGAGATGAACAAGGCCTTCGGCAAGGACGCCCGCTACGTCTCGACGATCGGTCTCTCGCAGATCCAGGCCGCGCAGATGCTCCACGTCTTCAAGGACCGTCACTGGATCAACGCCGGCCAGGCCGGACCGCTCGGCTGGACCGTCCCGGCGGCGATCGGCGTCGCGACGGCCGACCCGGACGCGACCGTCGTCGCGATCTCGGGCGACTACGACTTCCAGTTCATGATCGAGGAGCTCGCCGTCGGTGCACAGTTCAAGGTGCCCTACATCCACGTCCTCGTGAACAACGCCTACCTCGGCCTCATCCGGCAGGCGCAGCGCGGGTTCGACATGGACTACTGCGTGCAGCTGTCCTTTGACAACATCAACAGCCCTGAGCTGGCCGGCTACGGCGTCGACCACGTCAAGGTCGCAGAAGGCCTGGGCTGCAAGGCGATTCGCGTCTTCGACCCCGAGGAGATCCTGCCGGCTCTCGAGCTGGCCAAGAAGCTTATCGTCGAGCACCGCGTCCCCGTCATCGTCGAGGTGATCCTCGAGCGCGTCACCAACGTCTCGATGGGCACCGAGATCGACAACGTCGTGGAGTTCGAGGCGCTCGCCGACAGCGGTGTCGACGCCCCGACCGCGCTCTATGCCAACCTCGACTGAGCGCCATGACCCGAGTCCTGCTCGCCCCTGACAAGTTCAAGGGGACTCTCACCGCCGCCGAGGTGGCCGAGCACGTCGGTCGCGGACTGCGGGCGGCCCTGGGCGATGTCGAGGACCGGGTGGACATCATCCGGGTCGCCGTGGCGGACGGTGGCGACGGGATGGTCGCCGCCGCGCTCGAGGCCGGCCACACCGAGGTCGCCGTCACGGTGAGCGGCCCGACCGGGGCATCTCGCCAGGGTGCGTATGCCGTGTCCGGCACGGGTGCGGTCATCGAGATGGCCGGCCTGTGCGGGCTCGCCCTGCTGGGCGACGACCTGGCACCGCTCACGGCATCCAGCCGTGGCCTGGGCGAGGCGCTGGCCCACGCGCTCGATGCCGGCGCCGAGCGCGTCGTCCTCGGGATCGGCGGGAGCGCCTCGACCGACGGTGGTGCCGGCATGCTGGTCGCTCTCGGCGCCCGGGTCCTGGACGCGTCGGGGCGCGAGCTCGCTGACGGTGGTGGAGCCCTCGCTGACGTGGCCGGCATCGACCTGACGGGCCTGCACCCCCGACTCGCCGAGGTGGAGCTGCTCGTGGCCTGCGACGTCGACAACCCGCTCACGGGTCCGCGCGGAGCAGCCGCGGTCTATGGACCACAGAAGGGCGCCGACCCCGAGCAGGTCGAAGCCTTGGAGGCGGCACTGGGCCAGTGGGCGGACCTCCTCGACACCGCGACCGGTGCCCAGGGACGGGACGTTCCCGGCGCCGGCGCCGCCGGTGGAGTCGGGTATGCCGCGCTGGTCGCCCTCGGCGGCCAGCTGAGGCCGGGGGTCGAGCTCGCGCTGGACCTCACCGGGTTCCACGAAGCCCTCGAGGGGGTGGACCTCGTCGTCACCGGCGAGGGCTCCCTCGACGAGCAGACGCTCAACGGCAAGGCACCTGCGGGAGTGGCGAGCGCAGCGCGCGCACACGGCATACCCGTCGTGGCCGTCGCGGGACGATGCGAGCTGAGCCCAGAGACCCTGGCAGCAGCCGGGATCGAGCGCGCCTGGGCACTCACCGACCTGGCCACCGAACCGGACGAGGCGTTCCGCGCCCCCGGACCACTGCTCGAGCGAGCCGGAGCCGAGATCGGCCGCTGGCTCCTCCAACGAGACAGGAAGACCTCATGAGACTTGCCCGCATCGGCGAACAGGGCCGCGAGACACCGGTGGTGGAGGTCGACGGCGTCCTGCGCGACCTGTCGTCCGTGACCTCCGACATCGACGGCGCGTTCCTCGACACCGTTCTCCCGGGCCTGGATCCACGCGCCCTGCCGACGTTCGACCGTGCCGGCGGCCGCTTCGGCCCCCCGGTGGTCGGACCGAGCAAGGTCATCGGGATCGGCCTGAACTACCGGTCGTATGCCGCCGGGCTCGGTGTCGACCCGCCCGCGTCACCCGTGGTGTTCCTCAAGGCACCGTCGTCGGTGTGCGGACCGACCGACGCGATCCGGCCGCTGCCGGGCTCGACGAGCACCGACTTCGAGGTCGAGCTGGCCCTCGTCATCGGGCACCGCCTGCGCGGGGTCGTCGACCGAGCCGCGGCGCTGGGGGCCGTGGCCGGCTACACGCTCGCCAACGACGTCACCGACCGCGACCTCGCCGCCGGTGGTGGGCCCTGGGCCAGGGGCAAGTGCGCCGACACGTTCTGCCCGCTCGGTCCGTGGCTCGTGACGCCCGACGAGGTCAGCGACCCGGGCGCCGTGGCCCTGCGGCTCTCGGTCAACGGGATCGGGATGCAGGACGGGTCCACGTCCGACATGGTGTTCGACGTCCCGGACATCCTCGTCCACCTCAGTGGACTGATGACCCTGGAGCCGGGTGACGTCGTCCTCACCGGCACGCCCGTGGGCACGGCGGTCACCCGGGCGGAGCCACGCCCCTACCTGCGCGACGGTGACCTCGTCGAGGCCGACGGCGGTGTTCTGGGGCTCCATCGCTCCCCCGTGGGCGCGAGTGGTCCACGATGAGGGGTGTGCAGGCCGATCTCGTCATCAGGGCACCGCGGGCGATCGTCGACGGCCGGGAGCGGTCTGCCGTGGTGTCGGTGCATGCCGGGCGGATCGTCGCGATCGACGCCTTCGGCGAGGACGTGGGTGATGGAGGCAGCGCAGCCGAGGTCCTCGAGCTGAGCGACGACGAGGTCCTGCTGCCGGGTCTCGTCGACACCCATGTGCACGTCAACGAACCCGGCCGCACCGACTGGGAGGGCTTCGACAGCGCCACCCGGGCCGCGGCCGCTGGTGGCGTCACGACGATCATCGACATGCCGCTCAACAGCATCCCGTCGACGGTGACGGTGGACGCCCTGCGGGCCAAGCAGTCGGTGGCTGCTCCCCAGGTGCACGTCGACGTTGGCTTCTGGGGTGGTGCGGTGCCCGACCACCTCGGCGACATCGAGGCCCTGCACCATGCCGGCGTCTTCGGGTTCAAGTGCTTCCTCGCCGACTCCGGGGTCGAGGAGTTCCCGCCCCTGGACGCCGAGCAGTTCCGGGCGGCCATGACCGAGACCGCCCGGCTCGGAGCGTTGCTCATCGTCCACGCGGAGGACGCCGGGACGCTGGAGGCTGCTGTCCCAGCCAGCGGACGGGCCTATGGCGACTTCCTCGCCTCACGGCCTCCGACCGCTGAGGACGTCGCCATCGGTCTGGTCATCGACGTGACCCGCGAGACCGGCGGCAGGTCGCACGTCCTGCACCTGTCGAGTGCCAGCGCGCTGGCGAGCCTGCGAGCCGCCCGCGCCGAAGGACTCGACCTCAGTGTCGAGTCGTGCCCGCACTACCTCGCCCTGGACGCCGACGAGATCGCCGACGGCGCCACCCAGTTCAAGTGCTGCCCTCCGATCCGGGACCACAGCAACCAGGACGAGCTCTGGGCGGGACTGGCCGCAGGCGACATCGACTTCGTCGTGTCCGACCACTCGCCCTCCACGGCGGACCTCAAGCAGTTCGACGTCGGCGACTTCGGCCTGGCCTGGGGAGGGATCGCCTCCCTGCAGCTCGGGCTCCCCGCCATGTGGAGCGTCGCCCGCGAGCGCGGACACACCCTCGCCGACGTGGTGGGGTGGATGGCGACGGCCACGGCGGACCGGGTCGGCCTGCACCACAAGGGTCGCCTCGCCGTCGGGGCCGACGCTGACTTCGTCGTCTTCGCCCCCGAGGAGGAGTGGGTCGTCGACGTGACCGCCCTGCACCACAAGAACCCGGTGTCGGCGTGGGCCGACCACAACCTGCACGGCCAGGTCAGAGCGACCTGGCTGCACGGCATACCCATCACGAACGACAGCGCACCCGGTGGACGGCTGCTCACGAGAGGACAGCGATGACCAAGTACTACGCACCCCAGGGTGGCCTGCCGCCGCAGACCCAGCTCACGACCGACCGTGCCCGGTTCACGACGGCGTATGCCGTCCTGCCCAAGGGCACGATGACCGACATCGTCACGTCGTTGCTCCCGTTCTGGGAGGGCATGCGCATGTGGCTCATCGCGCGCCCGCTCAGCGGTTTTGCCGAGACGTTCAGCCAGTACATCGTCGAGGTCTCGCCCGGTGGAGGATCGGACCGGCCCGAGCTCGACCCCGGCGCCGAGGGCGTGCTCTTCGTCGTGTCGGGGACTCTCGAGCTCACTCTGGGCGATGAGGTCCACGGCCTCGCACCAGGGGGCTACGCGTTCCTCCCGCCCGGGAGCGACTGGACCCTGCACAACCGCGGCGACGAGGTGGCGAGCTTCCACTGGATCCGCAAGGCCTACCAGCACGTCGACGGCATCGAGGTCCCGCCGGCCTTCGTCACCTCCGACGCCGAGGTCGAGGGCCTCGAGATGCCTGGCACGGACGGAGCCTGGAAGACCCAGCGGTTCGCAGACCCCACCGACATCCGTCACGACATGCACGTCAACATCGTCAGCTTCGACCCCGGCGGCGCCATCCCCTTCCCCGAGACCCACGTCATGGAGCACGGCCTCTACGTCCTCGAGGGCAAGGCCGTCTACCTGCTCAACGAGGACTGGGTCGAGGTCGAGGCCGGTGACTTCATGTGGCTGCGGGCGTTCTGTCCCCAGGCCTGCTATGCCGGCGGCCCGGGCCGCTTCCGCTACCTCCTCTACAAGGACGTCAACCGGCATGCGACGCTCAGCCGCCAGTTCGTCTGACGTCCGCGCGGCGCATGACGCCCCGGTTTCCGTGGTCTGCGCCTGGTCAAGGAAAGGTAAGAACTCGGCAAAGCTGAGTTGGGCAGACAATCCGGTTAACAGTTAAGGGCGCGAAACAGGCAAGAGGGCATTGCCTTGGACGTCTCGTGAGCACCACTCTCTCGGTTACCCCGAGACCGCACGGCCATCCCGTGCGGTCCGAACCGGAAGAGGTATGACGTGATTCGACGATCCACCGGAGCCATGGCGGTCACCGCCGCCCTGGCCCTCCCTCTGGCCCTGCCCCTTGCCGGAGCCCTTGGCCTCACGGCCAGCTCCGGCCCTGCCGCAGCAGCGAAGGCTGACCCCGCCCGTGACCACGCGGCCCTGGGTCTCTCGGCCGACGAGAAGCTCGTCGTGACGTCGGTCGTGACCGATCGTGACGGCACACAGCACATCCGCTACGACCGCACCTTCAAGGGCCTGCGGGTCATCGGCGGCGACCTCGTCCTCGAGACGACCAGGAGCGGCACGAAGGCCGACGTGCGCTTCAACGCGTCCGGCAAGGCGGCAGTTGCCTCGACGACTCCGAGGAAGAGCGCCGCCGAGGCCACGTCCGTGGCGACCAAGCACGCCCGGAAGTCATCGACGGTCAAGGCGAAGGACAACAAGCTCGTCGTCTGGGCCGGTGGCGCAGCACCACGCCTGGCCTACGAGGTCATCACCGAAGGGGTGAAGGCCGACCAGACGCCCAGCCGCCTGCACACCCTCGTCGACGTCGACTCCGGCGCCATCCTCCACGCGTGGGACGAGGTCAAGCACGGCACCGGCAACTCGCAGTACGCCGGCCAGGTCACGCTCAACACGACCCAGTCGGGCAGCTCCTGGCTGCTCAAGGACCCGGTGGGCAACTACACCACCGACCTCAACGGCTCGACCTCGAGCACTGCGACGGGAACCCAGTTCACCGACGCCGACAACACGTGGGGCAGCGGGACCACGAGCAACCGACAGACCGCGGGGGTCGACGCGCAGTACGGCGCCGAGAAGACCTACGCCTACTTCGACTCCGTCCAGGGCCGTCGCGGCATCTGGAACGACGGCCGGGGCGCGCGCAGCCGGGTCCACTACGGCAACGCCTACATCAACGCCTTCTGGGACGGGACCCAGATGACCTACGGTGACGGCGCCGGCAACACCAAGCCGTTGACTGCTCTGGACATCGCGGGCCACGAGATGAGCCACGGTGTCACCGAGAACACCGCGAACCTCGACTACGGCAACCCCGACGCCGGGATCTACTACGAGTCAGGCGGGCTCAACGAAGCAACCTCGGACATCTTCGCCGCCGGCGTCGAGTTCCACACCAACAACTCGACCGATGCCGGTGACTACCTCGTCGGCGAGAAGATCGACATCAACGGCAACGGCACTCCCCTGCGCTACATGGACAAGCCGAGCAAGGACGGCCGCAGCCAGGACTGCTACAACTCGCAGACCGGCAGCATCGACCCGCACTACTCCTCAGGCCCGCTCAACCACTGGTTCTTCATGGCCTCCGAAGGCTCGGGCGCCAAGACGATCAACGGCGTGAGCTACAACAGCCCGGTCTGCGGCAGCGCTCCGGCCGTCACGGGTGCCGGCCGCACCAACGTGGAGAAGGTCTGGTACCGGACCCTGTCGACCAAGCTGACCCGCAACAGCAAGTACTCCAACGCGCGAGAGGGTGCCATCGCCTCTGCGAAGGAGCTGTACGGCGCGACGAGCCAGACGTGCAAGTCCGTCGAGGCGGCGTTCAACGCCATCGCGGTGCCGGTGGGTGCCGAGAAGTGTGACGGCGGATCGACCCCGACGCCGACGCCGACCGGGACGGGCACTCCTTCGCCGACCCCGACTCCCACGCCGACGACTCCGCCGTCGGGCAACCTGCTCAAGAACCCGGGCTTCGAGTCCGGTGCGGTGAGCTGGACCGGGACCTCCGGGCCGATCACGACCAACACCGGCCGCCCGGCCCGCACCGGCAGCTGGAAGGCGTGGCTCGGCGGCAACGGATCCACCTCGACCGAGACGATCCAGCAGAGCGTCGCGATCCCCTCGACCGTGACGGCCGCAACCCTGTCGTTCTGGCTGCGCACCGACACCGCTGAGTCGGGCTCCACGGCCTACGACACGATGAAGGTCCAGGTCGTCGACGGTACGACGACCACGACCCTGGCCACGTACACCAACGTGGGGACGAACGCGACCTACACCCAGAAGTCGTTCAACCTCACGGCATACAAGGGCAGGACGGTCACGGTGAAGTACCTCATGAACGAGGACTCCTCGCTGCAGACCTCGTTCGTCGTCGACGACACCTCACTCGCCACGAGCTGAGGACCCACGACGGCGATGGGCCGGCACACCTCCGGGTGCCGGCCCATCGTTGCGTCCACTCGTGAGCAGGCTGGGCCCCGGCGCTGCGAGTGGGCGATGCTGGGGATGGCGACGCCCCATCCTCGGCCGCTGCACTGCTGACAGGGACCCACCAACGGAACGAGGACTGTGACCGACTACCAGGCGTTTCCCGAAGCGCTCCGCGAGGCCATCCAGGCACGCGGCCTCAGTCTCAGCCGGATCCAGACGCGACTGCAGCGTCGTGGCCAGGCGGTGAGCCTGGCGACTCTGAGCTACTGGCAGTCCGGCCGCAGCCGCCCGGAGCGCGAGAAGCTCGATGGAGGTGCTCAGCGAGCTCGAGTCCGTGCTGAACCTGGAGCACGGTGCGCTGGAGCAGCTCCTTGCCCCGCGTCGGCCGAGGGGACGCTGGACCCAGCGGGTGCAGGCCATCCCCGAGCTGGACGGCATCGTGCTCGACGAGCGACGGCACGCCGTCGCGAAGGCGCTGCAGGGGATGGTCACCGAAGGCGACTCCGGCCTGACCCGACTGAGCCTGCACGATCGGCTCGTCGTCGGCCCCGAGGGAGGCGACCGGACGCTGACCGCGCGCCAGCTGCTGCGCTCCGAGCGTGACGGCGTCGATCGACACCTGCTGATGCACGTGATGGACGAAGCCGGGCAGACGCTGCCTGTCGTGCGCCCGATCCGACACTGCAGCATCGGTGACCTGTACGAGGACCCGGCCGGAGTGGTGGCCGTCGAGCTGCTCTTCGACCGCACGCTCGGTCGCGGCGACACGATCCTCTTGGAGTACGAGCTCCAGCACCGAGCCCCGTACCCGCCGGCGAGAAGCTTCGACCGTCGGGTCCGGCATCCCCTCCGTGAGTACGTCCTGGAGGTGTGCTTCACCCCACCCGCCCTGCCGGCCGCCGTCTGGCACTACGAGACGCCCCTGGAGTCAGCCGTCGCACACACCGTCCATCCGGTCGAGGTGGGCCCCAGCCACTGCGCGCACATCGTGGTCCTCGATGCGGGAGTGGGCGGCCACGGGATGCGCTGGACCTGGTGAGACACCCGAGCCCGCGGCGCCGCAGAACCACTAATGGAAAAGTATTTCCGATTCTCTTTCCGTGACGCCCATTGGTGGGTACGCTGGGGACATCCCGTCGTTCGCATGGACAACCGGCGGGTCGCCACTTCGCAACCATGCTCCCGACGACACCTGGTCGGGACGATGTCGATGAGGAGTTGGCAATGCAGCCAACGGTCTTGGTCAACGGGACACCGCTGACGCTGGCAAGCGTCACGCCCCACACGACGGCGCTCGACTGGCTGCGTGGCAGCGGCCTGACGGGGGCCAAGGAGGGCTGCGCCGAGGGAGAGTGCGGCGCCTGCTCGGTCATGGTGGCCAGACCAGGCGTCACCGATGGCGCAAGCACCGAGTGGGTCGCGATCAACGCCTGCCTCATCCCCGCTGCCGGGCTCGACGGGCAAGAGGTCGTCACCGCCGAAGGGCTGGGTCCGCCCGGTCGGCTCCACCCGGTGCAGCGTGAGATGGCTGATCGTGGCGGCTCCCAGTGTGGTTACTGCACACCGGGATTCGTGTGTTCGATGGCGGCTGAGTACTACCGGCCCGGGCGCGCCGAAGGCATCGTGGCGGGAGAGCATGACGGCGACGCCGAGCACGGCGCCAACGGGTTCGACCTCCACGCCCTCAGCGGCAACCTGTGCCGCTGCACCGGCTACCGGCCCATCCGCGACGCCGCCTACGCGCTGCCCGATGCCCCGGCCTTCGACGACGCCCTGGCCTCGCGCGCGACCAACCCGACCCCAGCGCCGGTGCACACACGTCTCGAAGCCGACGGGGCGGCATACGTCCGCCCGGAGAGCCTCGCCGAGGCGCTTGCGCTGCTCGCCGACCGGCCGGACGCCCTGCTCGTCGCCGGCTCGACCGACATCGGCGTCGAGCTCAACATCAGGGGCTCGCGCCCGCCGCTGCTCGTGGCCATCGACCGACTGCCCGAGCTGCGGGGCCTCGACGAGGACGAGGACGAGATCCGCATCGGTGCGGCCCTCACACTCACCGAGATCGAACGGCGGCTCGACGGGCGCGTGCCCCTGCTCGCCGCGCTCTTCCCCCAGTTCGCCTCGCGACTCATCCGCAACGGCGCCACGCTCGGCGGCAACCTCGGCACCGGCTCCCCCATCGGTGACGCACCGCCGGCCCTGCTGGCCCTCGACGCCCGACTCGTCCTCTCCAGCCGGCGGGGGGAGCGGGTCGTGCCCCTGTCCGAGTACTTCACGGGCTATCGGCGGACCGTCAAGCAGGCCGACGAGCTGATTCGCGAGATCCGCCTGCCCCTGCCGCTGGCCCAGCACACGGCGTTCCACAAGATGGCCAAGCGCCGCTTCGACGACATCTCCTCCGTCGCCGTCGGCTTCGCCGTGGACGTCGTCGACGGGGTCGTCCGGCAGGCCCGGATCGGCCTCGGCGGGGTGGCCGCCACACCGCTGCGCGCCACCGCCACCGAGCAGGCGCTCGTCGGTCGTCCCTGGGACGCCCAGACCGTCGAGGCCGCCGCCCGGGTCCTCGCGGGCGAGGGCACACCGCTGGACGACCACCGCGCCTCGTCGCGCTATCGCGCCGCGATGCTCGGCCAGTCCCTGCGCAAGTTCCACGCCGAGCACGCCGCCAGCGAGGGGATCCCCGCATGAGCCACCTGTCTGCCCTCCCCGACCAGGGCGTTGCCGGCCAGAGCGGCCAGAGCGTGGTCGGCACATCGATGCCGCACGAGGCGGCCGACCTCCACGTGACCGGCGCGGCCCTCTACACCGACGACCTCGTCGCTCGGACCAAGGACTGCCTGCACGCCTACCCGGTGCAGTCGCCCCATGCCCACGCCAGAGTCCTCGACCTCGACCCGAGTCCTGCGCTGGCCGTCCCCGGTGTCGTGCGGGTGCTCACGGGCGCCGACGTCCCCGGCGTCAACGACGCTGGCGTCAAGCACGACGAGCCACTCTTCCCCGACGAGGTGCAGTTCGTCGGGCACGCCGTCTGCTGGGTCCTCGGCGAGACGCTGGAGGCTGCGCGTCGTGGTGCTGCCGCCGTCGTCGTCGACTACGAGATCCTGCCGTCGATCATCTCCGTGCGTGAGGCCATCGCCGCCGAGAGCTTCCAGGGCGCACAGCCCACCGTCGAGCGCGGCAACGTCGAGGCCGGCCTGGAGCAGGCGGCCCACGTCTTCAGCGGTGAGTTCGAGTTCGCCGGGCAGGAGCACTTCTACCTCGAGACGCACTGCTCGCTCGCGCTGGTCGACGAGAACGGCCAGGTCTTCGTCCAGTGCTCCACGCAGCACCCGAGCGAGACCCAGGAGATCGTGGCGCACGTCCTCGGCCGTTCCTCCAGCGAGGTCACCGTCCAGTGCCTGCGCATGGGTGGCGGGTTCGGTGGCAAGGAGATGCAGCCCCACGGGTTCGCGGCGATCGCCTCCCTCGGCTCCATCCTCACCGGCCGCCCCGTGCGCCTGCGCCTGAGCCGCAACCTCGACATGACGATGAGCGGCAAGCGCCACGGCTTCCACTCGCAGTGGCGGGTCGGCTTCGACGACACCGGTCACATCCAGGCCCTCGAGGCCACCCTCACCTCCGACGGTGGGTGGAGCCTCGACCTCTCCGAACCCGTCCTGGCCCGGGCCCTGTGCCACATCGACAACGCCTACTGGATCCCCGACATCAAGGTGAACGGCCGGGTCGCCAAGAGCAACAAGACGTCGCAGACGGCCTTCCGCGGCTTCGGTGGACCTCAGGGGATGCTCGTCATCGAGGACATCCTCGGGCGGTGTGCGCCACTGCTCGGGATCGATGCCGCCGAGCTGCGCCGCCGCAACTTCTATGCCAACGGACAGAGCACGCCCTACGGTCAGCCGATCACCCAGGCCGACCGGCTGGCCCGCGCCTGGGACCAGGTGCTGGAGTCGGCACAGGTCACCCAGCGGTGGGCCGAGATCGAGGAGTTCAACCGGGCTCACCCCCACACCAAGCGCGGGCTGGCCATCACCCCGGTGAAGTTCGGCATCTCCTTCAACCTCACCGCCTTCAACCAGGCCGGGGCGCTCGTCCACGTCTACAAGGACGGCTCGGTGCTCATCAACCACGGTGGCACCGAGATGGGCCAGGGGCTCCACACCAAGATGCTCCAGGTGGCCGCCACCACCCTGGGGGTGCCGCTGTCCACGGTGCGTCTGGCACCGACCCGCACTGACAAGGTGCCCAACACGTCCGCGACCGCGGCCTCGTCCGGGGCCGACCTCAACGGTGGCGCGGTCAAGAACGCCTGCGAGCAGATCCGCGAGCGCCTGGCGATCACGGCCTCCGCGAAGATCGGCGTCCCGCCGGCGGACATCCGCATCCGTGACGGCCTGGTGTCCGGGCTCGGCTCGGACGTCCAGGTCCCGTGGGAGGAGCTGGTGCACGCGGCCTACTTCGCGCGGGTCCAGCTGTCGGCAGCCGGCTTCTATCGCACCGAGGGACTCCACTGGGACTCGCGGGTCATGCAGGGTTCGCCGTTCAAGTACTTCGCACACGGGGTCGCCGCCACCGAGGTCGAGGTCGACGGCTGGACCGGTGCCTACCGGACCCGCCGGGTCGACATCGTCCACGACGTCGGCGACAGCCTGTCCCCCCTCGTCGACATCGGCCAGGTCGAGGGCGGCTACGTCCAGGGCGCCGGCTGGCTCACCCTCGAGGACCTGCGGTGGGACGAGAGCGACGGGCCCGGCCGCGGTCGCGTCCTCACCCAGGCGGCCAGCACCTACAAGCTGCCGAGCTTCTCGGAGATGCCCGAGACCTTCAACGTGGCGCTGCTCGAGCAGGCCCACGAGGAGGGCGCCATCTATGGCTCCAAGGCCGTGGGCGAGCCTCCGCTGATGCTCGCTTTCTCCGTGCGCGAGGCGCTGCGTCAGGCGGCGGCAGCGTTCGGACCGGCCGGCACGAGCGTCGACCTCGGCTGCCCCTCCACCCCCGAGCAGGTCTTCTGGGCGGTCGAGCAGGCGCGGGCGGCGCACGGGAAGGCCAACGGGCATGTCGACGAGGGCTTCCCCGGCCACCACCCCGACGAGCCGGACCCGGACGCACCCACCCGGATGCCCGAGTCCGAGGTCGCCGTGCGCTCACTGGCAGGTGGTTGAGATGTCCTGGGTCGATGCGGTCCGCGTCCTGCGCACGAGCAGGGAGTCCGGCGTCCTCGTGACC
The DNA here is from genome assembly GCF_979258975.1 of Knoellia sp. AC549. NCBI lineage: Bacteria > Bacillati > Actinomycetota > Actinomycetes > Micrococcales > Intrasporangiaceae > Knoellia > Knoellia sp. AC549. The sequence continues at coordinate 2,102,189 of NZ_OZ409890.1, read as the reverse complement.
CTCACCTCCGTGCGCGGCCACGCACCCCGCGAGGCCGGGACCAAGATGGTCGTCTCGGCCACGCGCACCTGGGGCACGATCGGCGGTGGCAACCTCGAGGAGGACGCCATCTGCCGCGCCCGGATGCTGTTGCAGGACAGTGCTTCCGAGCCGGTCAGCTTCACCGCGAACCTGTCGGACAAGGCGAAGTACCAGCACGGCGTGCAGTGCTGCGGCGGCGTCGTCGAGGTCCTGCTCGAGCCCCTGGCCGTGCGTCCGTCGGTCGCGATCTTCGGCATGGGCCACGTCGGCCAGGAGCTGGCCCGGGTCCTCGCCCGCCACGACCTCGAGCTCCACCTCGTCGACTCGCGCGAGGGCTTCCTCACCGACGACGTGCTCGCCCCTCTGGCCGACGCCGAGGCCGCCGTGCACGTCCACCACGTCCCGGTCCTGCCCGAGCTCGCGCCGTCAGAGCTCCCTCCCGGCAGCCACGTCCTCGTCATGACGCACGACCACGCCGAGGACGCCGCCCTCATCGACGCAGCCCTGCGCACCGAGGAGCTCGCGTCCATCGGCCTCATCGGGTCGAGCGCCAAGTGGCAGCGCTTCCGCCGCAAGCTCCTCTCCGAGGGCCATGACGAGGCCGCCCTGTCCCGGATCACCACCCCCATCGGACTGACGACGCTCAGCGGCAAGGACCCGGCGACCATCGCCGTCAGCGTGGCCGCCGCGCTGCTCCAGTCGTTCACCCCGACCCGCCACGCCCCACCCGACGAGACCGACACAGAGGGCACGGACAGCATGGACAGCACGGCGCCTGCCCACCACGCCCAGGAGAGCACCCGATGACCCTCTTCCGAGGCACCTTCTTCGACGTCCCGGACGACCCCTTCACGGGCGGGGTGCTGCGCTCCGAGCAGGACGGCGCCATCCGCGTCGTCGACGGCACGATCACCGACCGCGGTCCCTGGACCGAGGTCCGCGCGCGCCACTCGGAGGACGACGTCGAGGACCTCACCGGCGGCCTCGTGCTGCCCGGCTTCGTCGACACCCACGTGCACTACCCGCAGATCCGGACCATCGGCGCGCTCGGCATGCCGCTGCTCGACTGGCTCGAGAAGTCCGCCCTGCCGGAGGAGGCGCGACTGGCCGACACGGCATACGCCCAGGAGATCGCGACCGAGTTCACCGCCGGGCTCGTGCGCTCCGGGACCACGACGGCACTCGTCTTCGGCTCGCACTTCCCGGGCGCCGTCGACGCCCTCTTCACCGAGGCCGACCGGGTCGGGCTGCGGGTCACGAGCGGGCTCGTCGTGAGCGACCGCATCCTGCGCGAGGACCTGCACACCGACCCCGACGAGGCCTACACCGCCGGCAAGGCCCTGGCGGACAAGTGGCACGGCACGCGCCGCAACCGGTATGCCGTCATCCCCCGCTTCTCCCTCTCGTGCAGTGACGAGCTGCTCGACTCGTGCCGGGCCCTGCTCAAGGACGTCCCAGACGCGTGGTTCACCTCGCACATCAACGAGAACCTCGCCGAGATCACGACGGTCAGGGAGCTCTTCGACGCGGAGGACTACCTGCAGACGTATGCCGCGCACGGCCTCGTGGGCCGCAACAGCGTCTTCGCCCACAACGTCCACCCGACCGCGGGTGAGCTGCGCGACCTCGCCTCCGCGGACGCCACCGTCGCGCACTGCCCGACGAGCAACTCGGCGCTGGGCAGCGGCCTCTTCCCCCTCAAGGAGCACCTCGACCACGGCGTGCGGGTCACCCTCGGCTCCGACGTCGGTGCCGGGACCGGCTTCTCGATCCTCAAGGAGGGACTGCAGGCCTACTTCATGCAACAGCTCCTCGGTGACCGCGGCCGCCCGCTGGCCGCCCCCGACCTGCTGCACCTCGCCACGATGGCCGGCGCCGACGCCCTCGGCCTCGCCGACACGGTGGGTGACTTCTCGGTGGGCAAGCAGTTCGACGCCGTGTGGGTCAACCCGGCCCAGGGGTCGACGATGGACGTCGCGCTGCGGCACGCGTTCTCGCCTGAGGACGCGCTCGCCAAGGCCTTCGCGCTGGGGACCTCACCGTCCGTCACCGCGAGCTGGGTTGCGGGACAACAGCTTCAGCGTTGACCTGAGGCTGCCGGCTCACTCACCCGCGCGGATGACCTCGGCGTATGCCGGGAGCGTGAGGAAGTCCTCGTAGTCGTCGTCGAGCGCTGTGCGCACGAAGAGCTCACGCGCCAGCGGGAGGTGCTCGGCGTAGGCACCCGACTCGACCAGCCCGGCATACTCCTCCTCGACGACCCGCTCGACGAGCTCGCGGGTGATGATCTCACCGGTGTCGAGGGCGGCGCCGCTGTGCGTCCACTGCCAGATCTGCGAGCGCGAGATCTCGGCGGTCGCGGCGTCCTCCATGAGGTTGTGGATGGCGGCGGCGCCGTTGCCCGAGAGCCACGCTGCGAGATAGGTGATGCCGACGGCGACGTTGCCGCGCAGGCCGCTCTCGGTGCGCTCCCCCGGGGTCCGGTCGACGGCCAGCAGGTCGGCGGCCGTGACCGAGACGTCATCGCGCTGGCGGTCGATCTGGTTGTCGCCGTCGAGGACGCCGTCGAAGATCTCGGCGCACACCGGCACGAGGTCGGGGTGGGCGACCCAGGAGCCGTCGAAGCCGGCCTGCGCCTCACGTGTCTTGTCGGCGCGCACCTTCTCGAAGGCGACCCGGTTGACCTCCTCGTCGCGGCGCGAGGGGATGAACGCAGCCATGCCGCCCATGGCGAAGGCGCCACGGCGGTGGCAGGTCTGCACGAGGAGGTCGGAGTAGGCCTTCATCATCGGCGCGTCCATCGTCACCGCGTTGCGGTCCGGGAGCGTGGTGTCCCCGGGGGCGTCCCGGAAGTTCTTGATGATGCTGAAGAGGTAGTCCCAGCGCCCGGCGTTGAGGCCGCTCGCGTGGTCGCGCAGCTCGAAGAGGATCTCGTCCATCTCGAAGGCGGCCGTGATCGTCTCGATGAGGACGGTGGCGCGGATGGTCCCCTGCGGGATGCCGAGACGGTCCTGGGTCCACACGAAGACGTCGTTCCAGAGCCGGGCCTCGAGGTGGGACTCCATCTTGGGCAGGTAGAAGTAGGGACCACTGCCCTGCTCCACGAGCTCGCGCGCGTTGTGGACGGCATACAGACCGAAGTCGACGAGCGCCCCCACGAGTGTCGCACCGTCAAGGGTGAGGTGCGCCTCGTCGAGGTGCCACCCGCGTGGCCGCGGCAGGATGACGGGGATGTTGTCAGGGTCCTTGAGGGCATAGTGCTTGCCCTCGGGCGTCGTCAGCTCGATGGTGCGGCGGTTGGCGTCGCGCAGGGTGAGCTGGCCGCCGATGACGTTGCGCCAGTGGGGCGTGTTGGCGTCCTCGAGGTCGGCCAGCCACACCCTGGCCCCGGAGTTGAGCGCGTTGATCCCCATCTTGCGATCGGTCGGACCGGTGATCTCGACCCGGCGGTCGCGCAGGTCGGCGGGCGCGGGCGCCACCTGCCAGTCGGCCTCTCGCACCGACGCCGTCTCGGGCAGGAAGTCCAGCGTGCCGGTGCGCGAGATCTGCTCGCGTCGCTGCACCCGGGCGGCCAGCAGCTCGTCGCGCCTCGCCCCGAACTCGCGCTGCAGACCGGCCAGCAGATCCAGGGCCTCCGCGGTGAGGATCTCGGACTGCCCGTCGACGTGGGGGCCGGTGACAACGATGGAGGGCACGACAGGGTCTCCTTGGACTCATGAACGGAAGAACTGTTCCAATATACGGAATAGACTGGTACCGCACAGTCCGTTCCCCACCGAGGAGCCACCGTTGACCGCACCGCAGGCCGACACCAGCATCGATGACGCCGCCGCCGAGACCAAGGACCAGGTGCCCAAGGGTGGGGTCCAGTCGATCGACCGCGCGTTCGCCATCCTCGAGACCCTCGCCGAGTCCGGCGGCGTCATGGGCCTGTCCCAGCTCGCCGAGCGCTCCGGCCTCCCGCTGGCCACGATCCACCGCCTCGTGCGCACCCTCGTCGACCTCGGCTACCTCCGTCAGGAGGAGTCCCGTCAGTACTCCCTCGGACCACGGCTCATGCGCCTCGCCGATGCCGCCTCCAAGCGCGTGGCGGCGTGGGCGCACCCGCACATGCTGGCCGCCGTCGAGGACCTCGGCGAGTCGGTCAACCTGGCGATGATGGACGGCGACGAGGTCGTCTACATCGCGCAGGTCCAGCCGTCCAAGAACTTCATGCGGATGTTCACCGAGGTCGGCCGACGCACCCTGCCCCACAGCACCGCCGTCGGCAAGGCCATGCTCCTGGACAGCGACCCAGGGACGGTGCGCTCCCTGCTGAGTCGAACCGGTATGCCGCAACGGACCGAGCACACGCTGACGACGGCCGACGACTTCCTCGCCGCCCTGGACGTGGCCCGCGAGCGCGGCTATGCCCTCGACGAGGGCGAGCAGGAGGTCGGCGTGCGGTGTGTCGCGGTGGCCGTCCCCGACGCACCCCGCCCCATGGCCCTGTCGATGTCCGGCCCGACGACCCGGGTCACCGACGCAGCCGTCGACGAGGCCGTCGCCCGGCTCCAGGAGGCGGCCCGCCTCATCGGTGCGGACCTGTCCTACGCCGCTCGCTGAGCCGCAGGGCCTCCCAATCCGGCCTTGTGTGCCTCAGGGCGAGCCATAGGCCGTCCTGGGGCACACAAGGCGAAGGGTTTCAGTCGAGGCGGCCGGTCACCGACTCCGCGGCCCTCACGACGGCGCCGTCGAGGACCGCCTCGTAGGCGCCCTCGAGGTCGGGGGCGAGGAAGCGGTCGGGTCCCGGAGCGACGTTCGCGAACTCCGCCAGCCCGGCGATGACAGCCCCGGTGGCGCTAGCCGGTTGCAGCGGCGCCCGCAGCTGGACGCCGCGCGAGGCGGCGACGAGCTCGATCGCCAGCACCCGGGTCAGGGCGTCGACGGAACGGCGGAGCTTGCGAGCAGCCGACCAGCCCATGGAGACGTGGTCCTCCTGCATGGCGCTGCTCGGGATGGAGTCGACGGACGCCGGGACGGCCAGGCGCTTCATCTCCGAGACCATCGCGGCCTGGGTGTACTGGGCGATCATCAGGCCCGAGTCCACCCCGGGGTCGTCGGCGAGGAACGGCGGCAGGCCGTTGCTGCGCGCCTTGTCGAGGAAGCGGTCGGTGCGACGCTCCGAGATCGAGGCCAGGTCTGCGGCGACGATCGCGAGGAAGTCCAGCACATAGGCGACCGGGGCACCGTGGAAGTTGCCGTTCGACTCGACCCGACCGTCGAGCGTCACGACCGGGTTGTCGATGGCCGAGGCCAGCTCCCACTCAGCGACGCGAGCGGCGTGGTCGATCGTGTCGCGCACTCCCCCGGCGACCTGGGGTGCGCATCGCAGCGAGTAGGCGTCCTGGACGCGCGTGCAGGCCTCAGGGTCACGGTGGGACTCGCGGATCGGGCTCTCGGACAACACCTTTCGCATGTTCTCGGCCGAACGCGCCTGCCCCGGCTGGGGGCGCAGCGCGTGCAGGTCGGCGGCGAAGACGTCATCGGTGCCGAGCAGGCCCTCGACGCTCATGGCCGCGGAGATGTCGGCGGTCGTGACGAGCCGGCGCAGGTCCGCGATGGCGAGGCAGAGCATGCCGAGCATGCCGTCGGTGCCGTTGATGAGGGCGAGGCCCTCCTTCTCGGCGAGCTCGACGGGCTTGATCCCGGCCGCCGCCAAAGCCTGGGCCGCCTCCATCGCCTCACCGTCCTTGTCGCGCACCCGACCCTCACCCATGAGCGCGAGGGCGCAGTGCGACAGGGGCGCAAGGTCGCCGGAGCAGCCGAGCGAGCCGTACTCGTGCACGACCGGTGTGATCCCCGCGTTGAGGATGGCGATGTAGGTCTGCAGGGTCTCGGCGCGGATTCCCGTGCGCCCGGTCGCAAGGGTGGCGATGCGCAGCAGCATGAGCGCCCGCACGACCTCCCGCTCGACCTCCGGCCCGGCACCCGCCGCGTGCGACCGGACGAGCGAGCGCTGCAGCTGGGCACGCAGCTCCACCGGGATGTGCCGCGTCGCCAGCGCACCGAACCCGGTCGAGACGCCGTAGTGCGCCACCGTGTCGTTGGCGAGGCCCTCGATCGTGCCGCGGGTCGCGCGGACGGCGTCGAGAGCGGCCGGGGTGAGCTCGACCTGCGCACCGTGACGTGCCACCCGGACGACGTCGTCGATGCTGAGGTGTTCGCCGCCGAGGGCGATCGGTTGCTGCTGCCTCTGGGTGTCCGTCATGTCTCAAGCAAAGCGCCGGTATGCCGGGAGCGGCAGCTGCGCGACCGGCATACCGTCTCGGATTCCAGACGATCAACCGCCGACGCTTTCCGGTGACACGGCGACAGCGGCGGCGCTAGCGTGCAGGGACGAGATTGGAGGACCGGATGTTCAAGAAGCTCAAGGCGACCAAGGCCTACCTCGAGCACGGCGACGACCTCGCCGGTGCCCTCGTCCCGGACGACGCGGTCGTGCTCGACGCGCCGTCCGATGCTGCGCGGCCTGCGATCAACGCAGCGCTCGACGGGCAGTTCGAGCCGGCGGCCGACCTGCTCCGACGTTCGCGCGAAGGCAGAGCGTGGGAGGACCGCGACGTCGACGTCGCCCACCTCGGCCGACTGTCGCTCAAGGCTCCACAGTGGCTGGCCGCCTGGCGCGAGAGCGACCCCGACAACCCGGACCTGGCCGTGGTCGACGCTCGGCGGCTCGTCGAGGAGGCGTGGGAGCACCGGTCGCACAACGACGCGAGCCAGGTCAGCCAGGAGCAGCTCGCGGCCTTCCACGAGCTGCTGGCGAGCGCCACCCAGCGGATCCAGCAGGCCGTCGATGGTTCTCCTGGCGATCCGGTGCCCTGGGCGCTCGCCCTGCGCCACGCTCGCGGGACGGAGGTCGACCGGGAGACCTTCGAGGGCTATCTCCGCGCCCTGGAGTCGACCGACCCCCACCACTACGGGGCTCGCTACGAGGCGATGCAGTTCGTCTGCGCCAAGTGGTTCGGCTCGCACGACGAGATGTACGACTTCGCTCGGGCGAGTGTCGAGGCTGCGCCCGGGGAGGCCCGGGTCCAGTCCCTGCTCCTCGACGCCGTCCTGGAGCACCTCGGCGCCGAGCCATCGGCCCTCACGCAGGACCCGGAACGCGTCGAGGAGGCCATCGCGCGAGCCCAGGGGTTCCTCGACGCCAACCCGGAGGCCGGTCACCAGCTCACCGGCCAGACCCGCAACGTCCTGGCGCGCGTGCTCTTCCACCTGGAGCGGCACGGCGAGGCCTACGAGCAGCTGCAGGCCATGGGTCCGCACGCGACGTCGTACCCGTGGCGCTACTGGGGCGATGCCCGCGAGGAGTTCCTCACCCACCGGTCGCACATCGTCACGCTGGCGGCCGGCGCGTCGTGACCTCGATGATCCTGCTCGTCCGGGCGACGGCGGCCGAGCTCCAGCGGCCGGTCATCTGGGCGCGGACCCGGGTCCGGTTGGTCGACAGTGAGCGGACCGGCTGGACCATCGCCGATGTCGGCGCGCCGAACCAGGCGGCGCTGGAGCGGGTCGCCGAGGAGGTCAGCACGTTCGGCCCTGCCCTGCTCCTCGTGGTCGGGGACCTCCGGACCGGGGTCCAGCTGTGGCAGGGAGGGCAGCGACGGGCCCGGGTCGGCTGGACGTCGGGCGAGGTGAACGCCCTGCCGGCGGCGGACGCGAAGACCCTGGCGACGGTCTTCGCGTCGGCCCTCGCCGTCGACCCCGGTCCGGTCGCGCGGGCACTCCGGGAGGCGACGAGCCCCGACCGGTCCTCGCGCGCGCTGATGTCGGCTCTCGCCGCACCGGTTCCCAGCCACTTCGGTCGGCACCGGAGCGGTCCCCTCGACTCCGAGCGCACGACCGTCGTCGAGCGACACGGCATCCTCGAGGCCATGGTCGAGGACCACTGGGGCCACTGAGGACTTGCGACGCGAGTGGGGGCCGACCGGGTCGGGCCTGCACTGACGGTCAGGCGGGGTTGCACCCCGTGGCGGCAGTGGCGAAGCGCTCGATCGCCAGCCGGGCCGCCGTGGGGTCCGCGGCGCCGTTCTCGATGATCGAGAAGATCCGCTCGCGGCCGTCCACGCCGTAGGCGGTGCCCGAGAGGGCGACGGCGTCGCTGAGCCAGCCGGTCTTGGCCCGCACCTTGCCCCTGGCGCACCGGGTGTCCGCCGTGGCGAAGCGGGTCCTGAGGCCTCCCGAGACCCCGGCTGTCGGCATGCTCGTCGGCGCGTTGAACACCTGCCCGATCGCCGGGTCACGGTTGGCGCGCAGGAGGAGGCTGGTCATCGTCGCCGCGCTCGCCCGGTCGGACCGCGACAGGCCCGAGCCGTCGTGGACCGCCACCCCCGTGGTGTTGACCCCACGAGCCTTGAGCACGGCGAGGGCATGACCGTTGGCAGCGGTCCAGGTGGCACCCTTGCCCGCGGTCAGCGACGAGTGCCGGTGGATGCTCTCGGCGTAGTCGTTGTCCGACGTGTTGATGAAGTTGGCGGTGAGAGTGCCGATGTAGGGAGACGTCGCACTGACGATGGTTGGCGCTCCCGTGGGCACCTTGCCCCGGATGGTCGAGGAGACCCCGATGCCCAGGCGCTTGAGCTCGTTGGCGAAGATCACGCCGGCGTCGAGCCCGGTGTCCATGGCATTGCGCCCGCCGACGACCAGCGGCCGGACTGGAACCACGTCGCCGGGCAGGTAGCTCGCCTTCCAGCCGGTGGCGTTGGTGGGTGACGGGAACAGCGTGTCGTCGACCCGCACGGCCACCGTCCGCACACCGGCCGCGACGAGGGCCGACCGCGTCGTGCCGGCCATCTCCCGGGCCTTCGTCACCCAGAGTGCGGGGTCGCCGCCACCCACGAGCCACACCGTGTTCTTGCTGGCGTTGGTCCTGACGTGCGTCATCAGGGTCTTGTCGCGGGACATGGTGCTGATGGCGACGAAGGCGGTGACGAGCTTCTGGTTGGAGGCCGGCATGAGCGCCAACGAGGAGTTGCGGCTGTAGATCACGGCACCGGTGGCCGCGTCGAGGACGACCGCGCTGACCTTGCTCCCCAGGGCCGGATCGGCGCCTGCCGCTGCAAGACGCTGGGGGATGGTGCGGGTGTCCGAGGCGGTGAGGCCCAGCGACCCGTCGGTCGACTTGGAGAGCTGGTGTGGTGGCGGGTCGGGCGGAGGCGAGGACTCGGGCCGGGGCGTGGGGCTGGCCGGTCCCTCGGCGGTCGCCGGCAGGACCGATCCTCCTGCCACGAGGGCCAGCGCGGCGACGGAGGCCACGGCACTGGCGAGGACAGCTCTGCCTGCTCTGCTGGCGCTCATGACCACAAGAGTGGCACCAAAGTGACTAGCCCGCGCGGCGACCGAGCCGGTCAGGCACGGTGGGCACAGCGCTGAGCGGACGGCATACTCTCGTCTTTGTGCACTCAAGAGCAACGTTGCACTGCCGTGCAATCTTCGCCTATCGTGGGAGGCATGGACGAGGTAACCGATCCCGCCGTGAGCGACGGCCTGCGTGCGCGGAACCGCGAGCGCACGGCCCAGCGCCTGGAGCAAGCCGCTTGGGACCTGGTCGCAGAGCACGGCTTCGAAGCCGTCACGGCCGACGCCGTCGCCGACCGGGCAGGGGTCTCTCGCCGCACCTTCTTCAACTACTACCCGCGGGTCGAGCTCGTCCTCCAGGAGCCGATGCGCCAGGCCATCGCCGGGCTCGTCGACCGGTTCGTCGCACGCCCCACCGACGAGAACGTCAGCGACTCCCTCGCCGCCATCCTCACGGAGCCGCTCGACGCCGAGGTCCTCGAGAAGGCCGTCACCTGCTTCGGCCAGGCGTCGACCTCCTCGGCCGCGAGGTACTTCCTCATGGAGGCGCAGGCCGCCGAGGTGGACCAGATCTCGCGAGCCCTCCTGGACCGTGACCCCTCGACCGATGCGCTCTACGCACGCGTCGTCGCCGGAGCCGTCATGTCCGCGGGACACGCCGCGACGTCCGCCTGGGTCGACCAGTCCCGTGGCGTCGTCAACGGCCGCACCCGGCAGCTGCACCTCCAGCTGCTCCAGCAGGCGTTCGCCCACCTCTTCACGGCCTTCGCCCTCCCCCAGCCCTCCTCCGACCAGGAGTCCTGACCGTGGCCCTCTTGCTCTATCGCGTCGGGCGACTCACCGCCCGCCACGCTTGGCTCACCCTCGTCGCCTGGGTCGTCGCGCTCACCGCACTCGGCGGCGCCATGGCCGCAGTCGCCACACCGCCGACCTCCGCGATCAGCATCCCGGGCGCGAAGTTCGACTCCGTCCTGACCCACCTCGGCCAGGAGATCCCTGCCGCGGCCGGTGGCATCGGCACGATCACCATCGAGAACGAGAACGGCCCGATCACCGCCGCCCAGCGCGCGGCGATCGAACGCACCCTCGCGGAGTGGGAGAAGGCGCCCCACGTCCAGTCCGTGATGAACCCGTTCGAGACCCAGAGGACGCTCGACGACTCCCGGGCCAGGCTCGCGGCGGGCCAGAAGGAGTACGCGGGGCAGGACTGGAAGTTCCAGCAGGGTCAGTGGCTCTACGACGAAGGTCAGCGCGACCTCGCGTCAGCGCGCACCGAGCTCGCGAACCTCGAGAAGTCCGGGCAGGGCCAGAGCGAACAGGCTCGGGTGCTGCGCTACGAGATCCCCGCCCGGACCGAGGGCAACGCCGGGATCCTCGCCCAGCTCAACGCCGCTGAGCCCAAGCTCGCCGCGGCTCGCGTGGAGATCTCCCAGGCCAAGGGCCTGCTCGACGTGACCAACGGGGCGCGCTTCGTCACGGCCGACAGCAGCGCAGCCATGCTCCAGATCCAGTACGACACGGCCATCTCGCAACTGTCCCCCGAGGTCCGGGCCCACGTCCCCGAGATCGGCACCGCCCTCGCCAGGGACGGGCTGCGCGTCGACTACAGCGCCGACATCCTCCAGACCCGCAGCATCGTCGGCATCGGTGAGGTCATCGGCTTCGCTATCGCCGCCGCGGTCCTGCTCGTGATGCTCGGCAGCCTCGTCGCCGCCGGCCTCCCGTTGCTCGTCGCCCTCATCGGCGTCGGTGCCGGGCTGCTCGGTGCGATGGCTGCGACGGCGTTCTTCGAGATGAACTCGATGACGCCCGCGCTGGCGCTCATGCTCGGCCTCGCGGTCGGCATCGACTACGCGCTCTTCATCGTCAACCGGCACCGCCAGCAGCTGCTCGACGGTGTACCTCTCCAGCACTCGATCGGCCTCGCGACCGGCACGGCCGGCAACGCCGTCGTCGTCGCGGGCACCACGGTCGTCATCGCGCTCGGCGCACTGACCGTGTCAGGTCTGCCGATCCTCGCGCAGATGGGCCTCGTCGCCGCCGGGACCGTCGCCATGACCGTCCTCGTCGCGCTGACGGTCACCCCGGCGGTGCTGAGCCTCATGGGTCGCCGCGTCGTGTCGAAGCGGACCTGGCGCCGCCACGAGGCCGCCGAGATCGAAGGCCCCACGCACGGGCGAGGCTCCGGCCGCTGGGCCGTCCTAGTGACGAACCGCCCCTGGCGCGCCATCGTCCTCACGGTGGCGGCCATCGCGCTGCTCGCCGTTCCCGCCTTCTCCCTGCGCCTCGGCCTTCCCGACGGCAGCAGCGAGCCCAAGGACTCCAGCGCCTTCCACTCCTACACGACGATCGAGAAGGACTTCGGCCCCGGCGCCAACGGGCCCATCGTCGCCGTCGTCTCCTTCGACGAGCCGCTCGACGTGGCCGAAGTGACCCGGACGCAGACCCGACACGCCCGCACCCTGTTCAACCTCCCCGGGGTCGAGCGAGTCGTCCCGTTCGGCGTCAGCGAGGACCGCGACACCCTGGCCTTCCAGGTCGTCCCGCTCGAGGGTCCGACGAGCGAGTCCACCGTCGACCTGGTGCACGAGATGGACGAGCTGACCGAGCGCATGCCCGCCGGAACCGAACTCGGCATCACCGGCCAGACCGTCGCCAACATCGAGATCTCCCAACGACTCGCCGGCGCTCTGCCGCTCTACGTCGCGCTCGTGGTCGGACTCTCGCTGCTGCTGCTCATGGCGGTGTTCCGATCGGTGCTCGTACCCGTCATGGCGACGGCCGGCTTCCTGCTCTCCGTGGCCGCCAGCTTCGGCGCCGTCGTCGCGGTCTACCAGTGGGGCTGGCTCGGCGACCTGCTGCAGGTGAGCCGTCCGGGCCCGATCATGCCCTTCATGCCGACGCTCCTCATCGGTGTGCTCTTCGGGCTCGCGATGGACTACCAGATGTTCCTCGTCTCCGGCATGCACGAGGCCCGCGCCCACGGCGAGGACAGTCGCACGGCCATCCGCACCGGATTCCGGCAGGGCTACCGCGTCGTTGCTGCGGCCGCGCTCATCATGATCGCGGTCTTCGCAGGCTTCGTCTTCGCCCATCTGACGATGATCCGCCCGATGGGTCTGGGGCTGGCGATCGGCGTGGCCGTCGACGCCTTCCTCGTGCGCATGACGCTCACCCCGGCCGCACTGCACGTGCTCGGCGACAAGGCCTGGTGGATCCCCCGCTGGCTCGACCGCCTCCTGCCGGACCTCGACGTCGAGGGCACCAAGCTGCGCGCGCACCTCCAACGCGAGGACGAGCTGGCGCAGGCGGCGGCCGAGGAGCTCGAGGCGGGCGACCGTGAGCTCGTCTCAGCTGGTCCCGGCTAGCCGCAGAGCCGAGCGCTCGGTCCGCAGTCGCCGCCGTCCCCAACCGTCCAGTTGGACGGTTGGGGACAGGTCGGACGAAGGACTCAGACGGCGGCGTATGCCGTCCGCTCGCCTGCGAGGGCCGCGTATCGCCCTCCGACGGCCAGCAGCTCGCGATGCGTTCCCCGCTCGACGACCTGTCCGTGGTCGAGGACCGCGATCTCGTCGGCGTCCTCGATCGTGGAGAGCCGGTGGGCGATGGTGATCGTCGTGCGGCCGCGCACCAGCTCGTCGAGAGCCTTCTGCACGGCCCGCTCGGTGTCGTTGTCGAGGGCGCTCGTGGCCTCGTCGAGCACCAGGACGCGAGGGTTGCGCAGGATGGTGCGGGCGATCGCGATGCGCTGCTGCTCACCACCCGAGAAGCGGTGCCCGCGGGCACCGACCACGGTGTCGAGACCCTCGGGCAGGGTGGCTACGAGGTCGGCGACCTGCGCGGCGCCGAGGGCCTGCCACAGCTCGGCCTCGGTGGCCTCGGGCGCTGCCAGCAGCAGGTTCTCGCGGATCGACGCGTGCACGAGGTAGGTCTCCTGCGACACGACGCCGACGATGCGCGCGAGCACCTCGGGGTCGAGGTCGCGGAGGTCGACACCGTCGATGGTCACGCGACCGGAGGTCGGGTCGTGCAGCCGGGCGACGAGTGAGGCGAGCGTGGACTTGCCGGAGCCGGTGTGGCCGACGAGCGCCAGCGACCCACCGGCCGGGACCACGGCGTTGATGTCGGTGACAGCGAGAGGTGAGTCTGCGGCATACGCGAAGCTCACGTTCTCAAGGCGCACCTCGCCGCGCACGCGAGCCGGGTCGAGCGAGACGGGAGCCGAGGGCGCGGCGACGTCGGGGATGAGGTCGAGGTACTCGAAGACCCGGGAGAAGAGCGCCATCGACGAGACCCACTGGGCGCCGACGTTGAGCAGGCCCATGAGGGGGCGGAAGATGCCAGCCTGCAGCGTGGTGAAGGCGATGAGCGTCCCGATGGTCATGCCACCCGAGGTCCCTGGCAGCCCGGCGACCAGATAGATGAGCGCCGGGATCGCCGCGAAGATGATCTGCATCGTGGCCATGCGCCAACGGCCGGCGAGCTGCGAGCGCAGCTCGAGGTCGACGAGCTCCTCGGAGGTCGAGGCGAAGCGGTCGGCGTGCCGGCGACCGGCGCCCAGGGTCTTGGACAGCCGCACGCCCGAGACGGAGAGCCCCTCCTCGATCTGGACGTTGAGGTCGGCTCGACGAGCCTGCTGACGGGCGGTGACCTCGCGCCGGATAAGGGCGACGCGGCGGGTCATCCACACGGCCGGCGGGATGACGAGGAGCGAGAGGAGCGACAGGCGCCACGAGAGGGCGACCATCGCGACCGACGTGGCGATCGCGGTCGTGAGGTTGGACGCGATCGAGGTCGCGGTCGTCGTGACGACGCCCTGCATGCCGTTGATGTCGTTGGTGAGGCGCGACTGGACCTCGCCGGCGCGGGTGCGGGTGAAGAAGCCCAGCGACTGCTGCTGCAGGTGGGCGAAGAGGTCGGTGCGCAGGCGGTGCATGACGCGCTGGCCGACTCCGGTGGACATCCAGGTCTGCACGACACCGAGGAGCTGGGTGCTCGCGGCGACGGCGACCATGGCCGCGACGGAGAGGAGCAGCAGGCGCACGTCCTGCTGCGGGATGGCGGTGTCGACGACCTCGCGGACGAGGAACGGCTGCGCCATCGAGATGACGGACGTGACGACGATGATGGCGGTGACGATGCCGATGGGGCGGCCGAAGCCACGGAAGAGGCCCGTGACCCGCCTGAGCGGGACCGGCGCGATCTCGAGCTGGGCGCGGTCGCGGGGGTCGACCTGCATCGGTGCGCCACCGCCGCCACGGCCCCCTCCGATGCCGAGGCCCTTGCCGCCGGGGACGCGTGGGCCGGTGGCGCTGGGAGCTTCCTGAGGTGTTGCTGTCATGGAGGCTCTCCCTTCTTTTCGGTACCGAAGTCTGTTAGTGAGGTTGACTCACAATGAGTAAAACCGGCTAACGCCGACTACTATTCCCGTATGCCGTCCGCTCCCCATGCGTCCACCTCCGAGCCCGCCCTGGGTGAGCTCGTCATGCAGGTGGCCCGGGGACTGCGGCGGCGCCATGCGCAGACGCTGGAACCCTGGGGCGTGACGCCGCACGAGGCGCGGGCCCTGCGGGTCATCGGCACCCACGAGCCCACACGGCTCGGAGTCGTGGCCCAGCACCTGCGCATCGCCCCCCGGTCCGTGACCGACGTGGTCGACTCGCTCGAGCGGCGCGGGTTCGTTGCGCGAGAGGCCGACCCGACCGATCGCCGCGCCACCCAGGTGGCCCTGACGTCGACCGGCCGCAAGATCCTCGGCGAGCTCGACAGGGCGCGGCGCGCCGACCACGAGAGCTACTTCGCGGACCTCAGCGAGCGCGACCGTGCCACGCTCACCCGCATCCTCACCGGCCTCGTCGAGGACCGCTGATGGCACCGGTCCCCGGAGCGGCGAACGCGCTCGACGTGCTCGAGCTGCTCGCGCGTCGCGGTGAGCCGTTGCCCGCCGCGGCCGTCGCGCGCGAGCTGGGACTCCCCCGCTCCAGCACCTACCACCTGCTCGCCGTGCTGCGGGACCGCGGCTACGTCTCACACCTCGAAGGCGAGCGACGCTACGGACTGGGAGTCGCGGCATACGAGCTGGGTTCGGCCTACCAGCGGCAGGCGCCGCTGCAGCGCCTGGCCCGCAGCACCCTCGACCGCCTGGTCGACGCCACCGGCCACAACGCGCACCTCGCCGTGCTGCACGGCCGCGACGTCCTCTATGTCATCGAGCAGCGGGCGCCCAACGGGCCGGTCCTCGTGTCCGACGTGGGCGTCCGGCTGCCGGCCACGCTCACCGCCACGGGGCTGTCGATGCTCGCGTCACTGCCCGCCGGCCAGGTGCGCGCGCTCTTCCCGCACGCGGACGCGCTGGTGCAGCGCGATGGCCACGGACCGTCCACGACCGGCCAGCTCCGCTCACTCCTCCAGGCCGTGCGACAACGCGGGTATGCCGTGGAGGACGGCCACATCACGAGTGGACTGAAGTCCGTGGCCGTCGCCGTGCTCGACCACAGCGACCACCCGGTGGCCTCGGTCGCCGTGACGTTCCGCTCCGAGCTGGTCGACGAGGTGGCGTTCGGGCGGATCGTGTCAGCCGTGCACCACGCCTCCGACGACCTCTCGACCCGGCTCCACCGGCAGCCACGTGGGCCGGGCACCGGTCCTCAGTCGCGCGCCATGGGCGGGCGATAACCCGGACGACCGGCGAGGGCGGCCGACCTCACCGCTGCCCGACCCACGGCACGACCCGCACGCTCGATCGGACTGGGTGGCTCCTGCGAGACGCGCGGTGGCATGACCACGACGGGGCAGGTCGCCGCATCCACGATCCGCTGCGCGAACAGCGGAGCGCCGGTGAGCGTGCGGGGCGAGTCGACGACGAGCAGGTCTGCGTCGACGGCGGCCGCGAGCAGGACCTTGCGCTTGCCACCACGGATCGCCCGGACCTCGGCGGCGTGGTCGTCGCCGAGGACCTCGGCGACGTCGGCGTCCAGCGCTGCCTGGGCGGAGCGCGCGGCCTCCGGCTCGTCGGTGACGCGCGCGGCGATGGGCCCCGAGGTGGTCCCCGCCGGGACCTGTGGTCGCCAGGCACGCACGGCGACGAGCCGGCCGCCGTTCTGTGCTGCCTGCGCTGCCGCCCACTCGAGTGCGGCCGGTGACTTCGAGCCGGCACTCACCCCGACCACGACGGTGTAGGGGCGGGGGGCCTCAGTCGCTTCTCCGACAACGGTTTCGTCCATGCCGACCACCTCAGACCGGGAGGTTGACGGTCTCGTTGCCGTCCTTGTCGTAGCTGCTCAGCGGAGGCGCGATCTCCTCGAGCGACTTGCCCTCGGCGTCGACACCCCACACGGCCGCGACGCCGGCGCCGATGAGCATGATGCCCGAGGCGATGAGATAGCCCCAGAACATCGGGGTGCGGTCCTCGCCCTCGCCGATGAGCCAGCCGTAGAAGACCGGGCCGATCGCACCGAAGATCTGGGCGATGGCGAAGAAGTACGAGATCGCCTGGCCACGCGCCTCCTGCGGGAAGATCTCGGACACGGTGAGGTAGCCGGCCGAGGCGCCCGCCGAGGCGAAGAAGAAGGCCACGCACCAGAACGCCGTGTGCGTCCCCGCCGTCAACGTGCCGGCGTTGAAGAGGAACGCCGAGATCGCCAGCACGATCGCCGCGAAGGCGTAGCAGCCGCCGATCATCTTGCGCCGTCCGACGGTGTCGAAGAAGGGGCCGAGGAGCAGCGGGCCGAGCAGGTTGCCGATGGCGAACGGGAAGAAGTAGACGGCCGCGCTCGACGCCGTCTTGTCGTAGAAGTTCTGCAGCACGAGGGAGTAGGTGAAGAAGATCGCGTTGTAGAGGAAGGACTGCGTGATCATCAACGTCGCGCCGAGCACGGTGCGCTTCGGGTACAGCTTGAAGAAGACGTAGGCGAGCTGCTTGGGCGTCAGGCCCTCACGCGGCTTGACCCACATGCCGTGCTTCTCCTCGTCGAGCTTGGGCAGCTTCTTGCCCGCCGCCCGCACCTCCTCCTCGATGCCGGAGACGATGCGCTCGGCCTCCTCGGCCTTGCCATGGGTGACCATCCAGCGCGGGCTCTCGGGGATGTGACGACGGAGGTAGATGATCGCGAGACCCAGGATGGGGCCGATCAGGAAGGCGATGCGCCAGCCGACGTTCTCACCGAAGCGCTCGGTGTCGAGCAGGAAGAGGCTGGCAAAGGCACCGATGCCGGCACCGAACCAGTAGGTGCCGTTGATCGCCAGGTCGACGCGTCCGCGGAAGCGGCCGGGGATGAGCTCGTCGACGGCCGAGTTCACCGCGGAGTACTCACCGCCGATGCCCATGCCGGCGACGAAGCGCAGGGCGAGGAAGACAAGCATGTTGGGCGAGAAGGCGGCCAGTCCGGAGGCGACGAGATAGAGCGCCAGGGTCAGGGTGAAGAGCTTCTTGCGGCCCAGCGTGTCGGTGAGGCGCCCGAACAGGAGAGCTCCGACGACCTGCCCCAGGAGGTAGACCGTGCCGGCGAGGCCGACGTCGGTGGCGTCCATCGCGAGGGACTTCTCGAAGCCGCCGGCTGCGACGATCTGCACCTCGAGGCCGTCCAGGATCCAGGCGGTGCCCAGCCCGACGATCACCATCCAGTGGAACTTCGTCCACGGCATGTCGTGCATGCGTGCCGGGATGAGGCTGCGTGTGGGCTTGTCTTCGAGCTTGTCTTCGGCGACGTCAGCGGTCGACATCCGTACTCCCCTGGGAACGGTTCGGAGGGCTCGGCGGCTGCCGGGCCCTCCAGCACGTTACGCCGCACGGCCCTGACCTGCAGGGTTAGCGCCTGGGCAATCTGGGTCGTGGATCAGGCCCTTTCGGAGGGGACGACGCCGGAGGCTTCTGGCTCGTCCTCGTCACGCAACGGGTGGGCGATCTCGTCCTCGGGCAGCCGTGCCCAGAGGATGGCGATGACCGCGATGATGCCCGGCACGATCCCGGCGATGAGGAACGTCGTGCGGATCCCGATGGCCTCGGACACGGGGCCGGCCATCGCCATCGACACGGGCATGAGCGAGATCGACACGAAGAAGTCGAGGCTCGACACCCGTCCGATGAGTGCTGGCGGCACCCGTCGTTGCAGCAGCGTCCCCCAGATCACCATCGGTGCCGAGAAGGTCGCGCCCAGGACGAGCGCGGCGACGACGAGCACCCAGATGTTGCCGGCGAACCCGAACACGGCGAGCGGGAGCGAACCCAGTCCCCACAGGAGGTTCATCCACGTCAGGTAGCGGCGCGGCATGCGCAGGGACGCCATGACGAGCGAGCCCACCGCAGCACCGATACCGAACGCCGCGAGGACCCAGGCGTGCTCGCGCGGTCCGCCGCCGAGACGATCCTTGATGAGGAACGGCACGAGCACCTCGAACGGACCCATGAACACGAGGACCATGCCGCTGGCGAAGAGGAGCGTCGCCAGCAGCCACGGCGTGCGCACCATGTAGGAGAAGCCCTCACGCATGTCCGCGAACGCGGAGCCGATGGGGTGCTGCGCGTGACTCTCGTCGAGCTGTCGGCGCAGCGGCGTCTCCGGGACGGTCGTGAGGGCGACCAGCCCCAGCAGCACGGATGTCGCAGCGATGACGACCGCTGCGCCCGGGCTCGCGGCGGCGACGGCGGCACCGGCGACGGCGGGCCCGATGGCCTGGCCGATCGTCGGCCGCACCATGCCCTCGAAGCCGTTGACGGCCATGAGGTCGCGCTCCGCGACGAGCGCCGGCAGCCAGGCGGAGTAGGCCGGGTAGTAGAACGCCATCGCCATGCCGTTGACGAACGCGACGGCCGCGAGCATCCACAGCCGGGTGATGTCGAGCAGGGAGAGCGTGGCGACGACCGACATGCAGAGCAGCTCGACACCGGCGACGACGAGCAGGATGCGCTTCTGGGGGATGCGGTCGGCGACGACCCCGGCCAAGAGTGCCGGGACGATCACGCCGAGCGCCGAGGCCGTGGCGACGACGCTGAGCTGCGACGCGCCTCCCCCGATGCGGACGACCTCCCACACCTGCGCGATCGCCCACACGCCACCCGCGAACGTCGAGAACACGAGTGCCACCGCAAGACGCCGGTATGCCGCACCGCGGAAGGGCGTGAGGGCGCGCGGCAGCTTGCGCTCGACGGGCGCGGCCGACGCGGGCGTCGTGCTGTCGCTGTGCGCGTCACCGATCTCGGTGTTGGTGTCCTGGCGGGCCATGGTTCGGATCCTCATACCTCAGGTCGGCTTGAGGTCAAGCCCACCCTGGACTCACCCGCTGGCTCGAGGTTGGCTCCAGCCAACACCCGGGCACTGACACCGCGCCAGTGAGTTTCCGGGCAGCTGAGGAGGACGGGCCTGCCTGGGTCCCGGTCGAGGTAGCACGACATGCCGCGGTGGGCGCGACTTCTCGGCAGGTCGCGCTACCTCGACTCGCGGATCCCACGTCCCCCAACGCCAAGGCGGGCGTATGCCGGGTGGGAAGCACCCGGCATACGCCCGTCTGTGGTTGTCCAGCGGTCAGACGCCGATGCGCTGCCACGGACCCCAGATGGCGAAGCTCATGCCACGCGAGGACTGGATGTTGACGAAGAGCGTGGACCCGTCCGGACTGAACGTCGATCCCGCGAACTCGTCACCGAACCGCGGTGCGCCTTCGGGGTCGCCACCGACGCGGAGCCGGTTCAGCGCGATGTTCCACAGCTGGCCGCCACGGCTCAGGCCGCGGAGGTAGTTGTCGCCCGAGCTGTCCTCGCAGACGACGAGGGTGCCTCGCTCGCTGACGGTGATGTTGTCCGGGAAGTCGAAGGTCTCCTTGCCCGGCGACTGGTAGAGGAGGCGGAGCTTCTCGGAGCGGGTGTCATAGGCCCAGACCTGGCCGAAACCGTTGCCATAGCCGTTGATCAGCTCGTCGCCGGTCTCGGGAGCGCCGCCGCCCTGGGTCGAGGTGAAGTAGACGACACCGTTGTCGTAGATCTGCCCCTCGAGCCGCGAGAAGCCGGCAGCGCCCTTGGCCCGGCCCTGGTCGCCGACGTACTGCAGCGCCGTGTCGTTGGGAGTCGACGCGGGCTGGCCCGGGGTGTAGGGGAAGGTCGGGTCCGGGTCGTCGATGTCGACCCACTCGACCTTGTAGGTCGCGCCCTTGGGCTGGTGTCCCTCGAGGTGGGCCAGGGGCTGGCCCTTGACCGCGAGCATCTGGAGGGTGCCGTCGTTGTCGAGATGGCCGCTCTTCATGGGGTTGGTCCGCGGCGTGTAGCGGTAGAACCCCGACGGGAAGGCGAAGTTGTCCTCGGTGAGATAGAGGCGGCCCTCGCGCGGGTCGAACGACACCGCCTCGTGCGGGAACCGACCGGCGTTGGTGATCGGCTCGCCGTTGGAGTGCCCGTCGACCGGGACCTCGAAGATGTAGCCGTGCGGCTTGGTCAGCGGGACGTTCGACGTGCCCGTGAAGTCGGGGCTGACGTCCGGCCCGTTGACGGTCTCCTCGCAGGTGACCCATGCGCCCCACGGCATCTGGCCGCCGGAGCAGTTCATCATCGTGCCGTTGAGCGCGGTGTAGGCGTGGGCGACCTGACCTCTCTCGCTGACGTCGATGTGCGTGCAGCCGCCCTGCGCCATGGGGTCGTAGGTGTGGTCGCCGACGGGGCCGAACGCGGGACCCGGGGCGTTGACCTCGTGGTTGCGGATGAGGGTGACGTTGCCACCGGGTCCGTCGAACGCGCCCATGCCGTCGTGGCGACCGGGCAGGACGGTCTTGTCGTCGAGGACGACCGGCTGCTCGGTGTCGTGGAACGAGCGGTACCTGAAGCCCTCGGGCAGGTGCAGGCGCACCTTGCCGTCGCGCTCGTCCGGGATCGCGCGCAGGCCGCGAAATGCGGGTCCGCCGAGCTTGCCGCCCGGGGCGGCTCCGGCCGGTCCGGCCACGAGTCCTTGGAACGGTCCGGCGAGCGCGGTGGCGCCTGCTGCGGCCGCCGCACCCTTGAGAACGGTGCGCCGCTTTGCCGTGTGATCGTCAACTGCCATGTCGCCACTCCTTCGTGGTTCAGGGGATCGGATCAACGTATGCCGCGATGGTCGCCGGGGACAATGGTCACGTGGTGCCCTCCGGAAGCGTGATCGTGCTCGCAGGGGGCACGTCGCGCCGTTTTGGCTCCGACAAGCTCGTCGCGCTGCTGTCCGATGGTCGTTCGGTTCTCGATCACTGCCTGTCGGGTATGCCGGCCGGCTGGCCCGTCGTCGTCGTCGGGCCTTCGCGGGTGGTCCCGTCTGCCTTGGTGGCCCGGGTGCGGTTCGTCCAGGAGTCGCCCGTGGGTGGTGGGCCGCTGGCGGGGGTGGCTGCGGGGCTGTCCCTGGTGGGTAGCGAGGTGGTGTGCGTGGCTGCGGGTGACGTGCCACGAGCCGGCGAGGTGCTGCCGTCGCTGGTCGCTGCTCTGGAGGCGGACCCGTCGGTGGATGCTGCTGTGGTGGGCGACGGTGAGGGACAACCCAATCCGTTGCTCGCGGCATACCGGGTCGTTGCCTTGAGGCGGGCGATGCCTGGCTCACCCGAGAACCTGCCGGCCCGGCACCTCTTGTCCCTGCCCCACGTCCTGGTGAGGCCGGGGTTCGACGTCCGCGACATCGACACCCCCGAGGACCTGGCCGCCGAGGTCAGCCGGGAGTGGCGTGGTGCCGGCCCATCGGGATCATGAGCGGCTTGCCGGACACGGGGTCGGTGATGACGGTGCTCGGCATGCCGAAGACCTCCTCGACCAGCGCGGCGTTGAAGACCTCACCCGGGGGACCCGCGGCATACAGGCGTTCCTCGGACAGGGCGATGAGGTGGTCGGCGTAGCGGGCCGCGAGGTTGAGGTCGTGCAGCACCATGACGATCGTCGTGCCCTGTGAGCGGTTGAGGTCGGTGAGCAGGTCGAGCACCTCGACCTGGTGACCGACGTCGAGGAAGGTCGTGGGCTCATCGAGCAGCAGGACGCCGGTCTCCTGGGCCAGGGCCATGGCGATCCAGACGCGCTGCCGCTGGCCTCCGGACAGCTCGTCGACGGCTCGGTCGACGAGCTCCATCGTGTCGGTCGCCCGCAGGGCTGCGGCGACGGCGCGGTCGTCAGCGACGCTCCACCTGGACAGCACCCGCTGGTGGGGGTGGCGACCCCGGCCGACGAGGTCGCCGACGGTGATCCCCTCGGGGGCGATGGGCGACTGCGGCAGAAGCCCGAGCTGTCGAGCCAGCTCCTTGGCCGGGATCGCGTGCACCGAGGCACCGTCGAGGAGCACCTGACCGTTGCGCGGGGCGAGCAGACGCGTCATCGAGCGCAGCAGCGTCGACTTGCCGCACGCGTTGGGGCCCACGATGGCCGTGATCGCGCCCGGGGGGATGGTGAGGTCGAGGTCGCGCACCACGGTGCGGTCGCCGTAGCCGAGGGTGAGGTCGGTGCACTCGAGCTGCGGCTGGCGCCCGGGCGGGATGTGGCCCGGGCCCGTGCCCGGACCTGCGGTCACGGTGGTCATATGGTGCCTCCGACACGGTTGATCCGGACGATCAGATAGAGCAGGTAGGGCGCGCCCAGGACCCCGGTGACGACACCCACCGGGAGGCGGGTGCCGAGGGCGTACTGGCCGACGAAGTCCGCGACGAGCGTCAGCAGGGCGCCGATGAGGGCGGCCGGCACGAGGAGCGAGCCACGCGTCCCGACGACCCGGGCCGCGATGGGCCCGCAGAGGAAGGCGAGGAAGGCGATCGGGCCACTCGCGGCGGTGGCGAAGCAGATGAGACCCACGGCGGCGACGATGGTCAGCAGCCGCATCCGCTCGACCCGGACCCCGAGGCCGGAGGCGGCGTCGTCGCCCAGCTGCGACGCCGAGAGCGAGCGGGTCTGGAGCAGTACGAGCGTGCCGAGGGTGAGCAGCGCGCCCGCCACGATCAGCACGTCGCGCCAGAGGGCACCGTTGAGGCTTCCGGTGAGCCAGCGCATCGCCTCGGCGAGCTCGAAGTTCGTGGCCCGTTCGAGCTGCCACGAGATGACGCTCTGCATCATCGCGGCGACGCCGATGCCGATGAGCACGAGCCGCGTCCCGGACACGGCGCCGTGACGGTAGGCGACGAGATAGATGAGCAGGGCGACCCCCATCCCGGCGACGACCGCGATCCAGGAGACGAGGAGTCCGCTGGCGCCGAAGGTCACGATCGCGACGGCGGCGGCGGCACTGGCCCCCTCGGTCACCCCGACGATGTCCGGGCTGGCGAGCGAGTTGCGGAGCAGGGTCTGGAAGGTGATGCCGGCGAGGCCGAACGAGAGCCCGACGACGACCGCGAGGGTGGCGCGTGGCAGCCGAAGCCGTCCCACGGTGAACTCGGCCCCCGGGACGTCCTGCCCGAGCATGATGCCGAGCACGTCGCTCGGCGGATAGAACGTCTGGCCGAACATGAGGCTGACGGCAAAGGCGATGACGACGAGTGCGGCGAGCACACCGATGGTCACGCGGCGGCGGTTGCCGTGGCGGTGGCGCCGGCCGCGGACGAGGGCCACGTCGTCGTCCGCGACGGTGCGGGGCGACCGGCCAGTGGTGTGGGTGGAGTGGTCGACGGCCGTCACAGCTCGCGCACCTTGCGCTGGCGCACCACGGCGATGAAGACGGGCGCTCCGACGAGGGCCGTGATGATGCCGACGTCGACCTCGGACGGCGGCGCGACGACGCGCCCGAGCACGTCGGCCGTGATGAGCAGGATCGCGCCGACGAGGGCGCTGAACGGCACGAGCCAGCGGTGCGAGGTGCCGACGAGCATGCGGCAGAAGTGCGGGACGACGAGCCCGACGAACGCGATCGGGCCGGTGATGGCCGTCGTCGCTCCGGCAAGGGTGAAGGCGCCGGCGGCGGCGAGCACTCGGGTGCGGGTGACGTTCTCCCCCAGCCCGGCCGCGAGCTCGTCGCCGAGGCCGAGCATGTCGAGGCCGCGGGCGCACCACAGGCAGAGGAGGGCGCCGACCGCCAGGAAGGGCGCGACCTGCCACAGCTTGTCGTCGGTGGCACCTCCGACGCCGCCGATCTGCCACGAGACCACGCTCTCGGAGATGTCGGGCCTCGGCAGGACGACGGCGATGACGAACGAGTGCAGGGCGGCTGCCGTGGCCGCGCCCGCGAGGGTCAGCTTGAGCGGCGTGGCGCCCCCGCGGCCGAGCGACCCGACGGTCCACACGAACACCCCGGTCACCGCCGCACCGGCGATGGCCACCCAGATGTAGCTCGTGGCATCGACGAGGCCGAAGGTCGCGACGCCGATGGCGATGGCCAGCGAGGCTCCGGTGTTGATGCCGAGGATCCCGGGGTCGGACAGCGGGTTGCGGGTGATGCCCTGGAGCACCAGGCCCGCGACCGCGAGCGCCGCACCCGCCACGGCGGCGAGGACGGTGCGGGGGACGCGCTTGGCCACGGCGGCCCGGGCGAAGTCGCTGGTGTCACCCGATGCACCGGCGAGGATGTCGGACCAGCCGATGTCCCGGGAGCCGAAGGCGATCGACATCGCGCAGCAGAGGAGCAGGACGACGACTAGCGCCAGCAGGGAGGCACCGCGCAGCCACCGGGCCCGCTGCAGCGGGGCTGCGGGCTCGGTGGCTGACTCGGTGCCCGGCTCGGTCGCTGGCTCGGCGCCCGGCTCGGTCGCTGGGTCCTCCAGCGCTGGGGAGGAGGTCACTTCTTGGTGTAGGCAGCGGCCTTCGCGAGGAGGTCGGCGTACTGGTCGACCAGCGCCGGGACCGACAGCGCGGTGGGGTTGGCCGCCGTCCCGATCGGGTACTTCGTGCCGTCGAGGTTGACGATCGCCTTGTTCTTGACCGCGGGCAGCTTGGAGAGGACCGGGTCGCCTTCGAGCGCCTTGATCAGCTCGTCGCCCCCGTAGGTGACGATGACGTCGACGTCCTGCAGCTCGTTGGCGCGCTCGACGCTGATCGAGCCGGAGTAGTCGGTGCTGCTGCCCGTGGCCTTGACGATGCTCGGCGCGATCTCCATGCCGAGGTCGAGGAGGTACTTCGACCGGGTGTCGGCGGCGCTGTAGAAGTTGATCTCGCTGAGGTCGGCCGGGTCGACGTGGGTGAGGAACATGCCGCTCACGCCCTTGAGGTCGGGGTGCTTGGCCACGGCGTCGCTGATGTCCTTCTCAAGGCCGGCCACGAGCTCCTTGCCCTTGGCCTCGAGGCCGAGACCCTTGGCGTTCTGGACGATCGACTCGCGCCACGGGGTCGCCCAGGGGCTGTCCGGGTAGGCCACGACGGGAGCGATCTCGCTCAGGGTGTTGTAGGCGTCCTGGTCCATCCCGGAGTAGGCCGCGAGGATGACGTCCGGCTTGGAGTCGGCGATGGCCTCGTAGTCGTAGCCGTCGGTCTCGTCGAAGAGCACGGGGGTCTTGGCACCGAGCTCCTCGAGCTTCTTCTCGGTCCAGGGCTGGACGCCGTCGCCGTCGTCGTCGCCCCACGTCATCTTGGTCATGCCGACGGGCACGATGCCCAGCGCCAGCGGCACCTCCTGGTTGGCGAAGTCGATCGTGGCGACGCGCTCGGGCTTCTTCGTCAGCTTGGTCTCGCCGAAGGCGTGCTTGACCGTCACCGGCTCCCACTGCCCCGAGTCCGTGGTGCCCGCGGCCTCGGTCGAGCCGTCCTTCTCGCTGCCGCAGGCCGCCAGGCCGACGGTGAGGGCAAGCGCGGCCAAGGGGGCGACGATCTTCTTCGTGCTTCTCACTGGATCCTCTTTTGTACCGGGTCGAGTTGCTTAGGTAAGGCATACCTTTGTATGCCGCCCGGCCCGAACGCAAGTCGCGTCCGCTTCCGCGCCGGTCACCGGGCCTTTCAGCCGGCTGGCTGGCGGGCCACGCAGGGCGACTGATGAGTTTTCGCACCGGCGCCGGTCATACCTGTCGACAGGAACACGACAAGCGGAAGGATGACGATGATGAGTGCGACAACAGGACTCGACGGGTCGGGTGTCAGCGAGCCGGGCGCGACCGGGCAGGACGCGAACCGGCTGGCCGAGGTCGACGAGGCCACGTTCACGGGCCTGGCGGAGCGACACCGGCGGGAGCTGCACGTGCACTGCTACCGGATGCTCGGCTCGTTCGAGGACGCCGAGGACGCGCTGCAGGAGACGTTCCTGCGAGCCTGGAAGCGACGGGTGACCTTCGAGGGACGGTCGACGTTCCGGGCCTGGCTGTATCGGATCGCCACCAATGCCTGCCTCGACCTGCTCGCCAAGCGCCGGCCGGAGCCTGCGGTCGGGGGTGAGGTGCTCTGGCTGCAGCCCTACCCGGACGCATTGCTCGACGAGCTGCCCGCGGTGGCTGCGGACGAACCGGAGGCGGTCGCGGTGGCACGCGAGACGATCGAGCTGGCCTATCTCGTGGCAGTGCAACACCTTGCGCCACGTCCGCGAGCCGTGCTGATCCTGCGCGACGTGCTCGGCTGGCCGGCGAAAGAGGTCGCGGAGCTGCTCGGCGACTCGGTCAACTCCGTCAACAGCGCGCTCCAGCGGGCGCGGGCAGGGATGCGTGAGCACCTCCCCGAGGAGCGGCAGGACTGGACCAGCGGGGGCGGTGGTCAGGACGATGCCCGGACGCGCGACCTGGTGCGGCGCTACACCGAGGCCAGCGTGGCCTCGGACATCGACGTGCTGGCCACCATGGTTCGAGACGATGTCCGCAGCTCGATGCCGCCCACCCCTGGCCTGCAGGTCGGCCGCGACGCGGTGGTGCGCTACTGGGTCGAGAGTGGCTTCGAGGGCATGACCGGGCTGCGAGCCCTGACGACCTCGGCCAACCGTCAGCCCGCCATCGCCTACTACCACTGGCGAGAGGCTGCGAGCTCGTACGTGCCACTGACGATCGACGTCCTGCGCATCACCGACGGGGCGGTCGCCGAGATCACCACCTTCCACGACGACCAGTTCGTGCGGTTCGGGCTGCCGGAGAGCCTGCCGGCTGACGGCACGGAGTAGTCCCGTGCGGACGCTCGCCCTGCGTGGCGGCGAGCGAGTCGCCGTGGTCCCCGCGGAGTGGGTCGGCGCCTTCGGCCTCGTCGTCCGCGGGCAGGTGCAGCTGGAGCTGCGTGACGGCTCGGGCGGGCCGGTCCTCGGGCAGGACGCCGGGTTCTGGCTCCAGGGCACCGGCATACGCGCTCTGCTCAACCCCGGTCCACACCCGGCGATGGTCCGCATCGCCACCCCAGAACACCCCTGAACGACTGATGGAGGAACGACATGAGCAACATCCAGGACACCCAGGTCACTGCAGGCCCGGCCCCGAGCCGGGCGAGCCGAACCCAGAGGCCCCGAGTCCGCGGACTCGTCGCCAAGGGGTTGTCGGCCGCGGTCGCGGCAACGGCAGCCACCACTGCCGTCGCGGCCCTCGCGAAGGCAGCAGGCGTCGTCTTCGAGGTCCCTGATGGCGGCGAGACCATCCCGTTGTCCGGCATCGCCTTCGTGACCGGCGTCTGCTCGGTCATCGGCGTCGCCATGGCCGCCGCGCTACTACGGTGGAGCGCTCAGCCGGCCAAGCGCTTCGTCCAGGTGGCCGCGTCCCTGACCGCGATCTCCCTGGTCCCAGCGCTTCTCTCAGGCGCAGCCGCCAGCACTGTCGCCGCGCTCATCACCCTGCACCTCGTGGCAGCAGGCGTCATCGTCCCCAGCCTGGCTCGGAGCCTTCACAGATCCACGTGACGGGTCGCGCGTCCGTGACGTCCACGCAGGAAGACTGCCTGGGTCGCGGAATGCCACCCCCGCACACCGTGTTGCGCCCCTCGTGACTCTGGGGCTCATCGGCAGCGGCAGCATCGGCGGAACAGTGGCTCGGCTGGCGGTGCGAGCAGGTCATGACGTGGTGCTGAGCAATCGCCGCGGCCCGGACACGCTCAGTGACCTGGTCTCGGAGCTGGGTCCGCTGGCTCGGGCATCCACACCGGTCGGCGCGGCCGAAGCAGGTGACCTCGTCCTGGTGTCCGTTCCCCTCATGGCGCGCACACAGGTGCCAGTCGAACCGCTTCGCGGCAAGGTCGTCATGGACACCAACAACTACTACCCGCAACGCGATGGTCAGATCCCGGCGCTCGACGACGAGTCGACGACCACGAGCGAGCTGCTGCAGCAGCACTTGCCCGACTCGCACGTGGTCAAGGTCTTCAACAACATCTTCGTCGACCACCTCGCAACCCTGCACCGCCCCAGCGGGGATCCGGAGCGGTCAGTGCTGGCGATCGCCGGGGACGACGAGGACGCCAAGGGGGCGGTCACCACGTTCCTCGACTCGATCGGCTACGACGCCCTCGACACCGGCCCGCTCGCAGAGGGATGGCGCTTCCAGCGCGACACCTCGGCCTACGTGACCCCTTACGCCGAGCCCGGCACCACGTACCCGACGTGGACGGGACGAGCAGTCACCGCCCCCATGCTGCAGGAAGCGCTCAACGCCTCACAGCGCTACCGCGACGTGTGATCAGAGGTCCGCACGCTGGTTGGCCCTGAACCGGGCCTTCTTCTGGCGGTTCCCGCAGGTGTTCATGTCGCACCACTTGCGGCTCCGGCTCTGGCTCGCATCGAAGAACGCGGCACGGCAGCTGGGCGAGGCGCACAGGGCCAGCTGCCCGTCACGCTCCCCCGCGATGATCTCGACCGCGTCGGCGGCGATCACGCTGAGAGCGTCCTCGACGGAGGCCGGCGAGCCGAGCCGCCACTCCCGCGTGCGCTCGCGCGTGAGGACGGCCGCTGCCCAACCCTTGACGCTGCAGTCGTTGATGATGCGAACAGCAGCCAGCGGCAGCGACTTCTGAAGCGCGGCCGCCGTCGCGGCGGAGTGAATCGACTCCCTCAGCTTCCCGGGCGAGCTGAAGCTGAGCAGGAGTGCAGGAGGCCACGGTGAGCCCGTTCACCGCCAGCCAGTCCATGAGCCGCTCCGGCGTGGGGATGCGCTCCACCTGCGTGCCGTGACGCTCGGACAACGTCCCCGTGAAGCTTGTCGCCAGCACCGCCCCAGGGCGGAAACCAGGAAGCTCGGAAGGCATGGAACCACCTTAGCCGGTTGCCGCCCGGCGGTGTGAGGTGGTAGAACCGTCTTAGCCGGTTCCATGGTTCGCGACCCCGCGCCAGGGCGTCCCGGCACAGGACGCCGAAACGGGAGGCGCAGCCAGATGGTTGATGTCGCGGTTCTGCCGGGTTTCGTCGCGGTGATCCTGCTGTTCCTCATCCCGCCGGGACCGGACATGGCCTACATGCTTGCGGTGGGTCTCGAGCGTGGTCGCCACGCGGCCCTCGCAGCGATCCTCGGCATCGGTACGGGCATGAGCATCTACGCCACCGCGGTGGTCATCGGACTGGGGAGGCTCGCACAGTCGCACCCGCTGCTCCTCGACGCGGTCAAGGTGTTCGGCGCGACCTATCTGGCCTGGCTGGCATTCGTCACCTTTCGCAATGCGCGCCGTAGCGCCAGCGGTGCGCACGGCCCTCCGACCGGGCGGCCCTATGTGCAGGGCCTCCTGGTGAGCCTGACCAACCCCAAGCTGATCCTCTTCTTCCTGGCTGTCCTCCCACAGTTCATCGGCCACGCGCAGAGCTCCGTGGTGCAGCTGGCCATGCTGGGTGCAGTCAACGTCCTCGCCGAAGTCGTCCTCTACGGAACGATCGGCCTGCTCGCGGGTGCCTTCCATGCGCGCTTCATCGGCACCCAAGGCGCAAGTGCGGTCCTGAACCACATCGCGGCCGCGGTCTATGTGGTGCTGGCCGTCGTGGTGGTGGCGGAGCTGCTGCGGAGCTGAGCCCGGATCCAGGCCCCCCGATCCATGGCCCGAGCCGAGTCGTACGTTGGGACGCATGAAGGCCATCACCATCTCCGAGCCGGGCGGCCCCGACGCCCTCGTGCTCACCGACGTCGACACCCCCGAGCCCAGGGCCGGCGAGGTCCGCATCAGGGTCGCCGCGGCGGGCGTCAACCGCGCCGACGTCATGCAGCGGATGGGCCACTACAACCCGCCGCCCGGCATGACCGAGATCCCCGGCCTCGAGGTCTCGGGTGTCATCGACACCGTCGGCGAGGGCGTCACCGAGTGGGTCGTCGGCGACGAGGTCTGCGCGCTGCTCGTCGGCGGCGGCTACGCCGAGCAGGTCACGGTCCCCGCGGGCCAGGTCCTTCCCCTCCCGGCCGGCGTCGACCTCAAGGACGCCGCGGCGCTGCCAGAGGTCGCCTCGACCGTCTGGTCCAACGTCTTCCTCACCGCGAACCTCCAACCCGGCGAGACCCTGCTGGTCCACGGCGGCTCCTCCGGCATCGGCACCATGGCGATCCAGCTCGCCCGTGAGGTCGGCGCCCGCGTCGCCGTCACCGCCGGCTCCCAGGAGAAGCTCGACGTGTGCCGCGAGCTCGGTGCCGAGATCCTCATCAACTACAAGGAGCAGGACTTCGTCGAGGAGCTCAGGAACGCCACCGACGGTCACGGCGCCGACGTCATCCTCGACAACATGGGCGCGAAGTACCTCCCCCGCAACGTCGACGCCCTCGCCACCGCCGGTCGCCTCGTGGTCATCGGGATGCAGGGCGGTGTCAAGGGCGAGCTCGACCTCGGCAAGCTGCTCCGCAAGCGCGGCGCCGTCATCGCCACGAGCCTTCGCGCCCGTCCTGTCGCCGAGAAGGCCACGATCGTCGCCGCCGTCCGCGAGCACGTCTGGCCGTTGATCGCCGACGGTCGCGTCCGGCCGATCATCCAGTCGCGCCATCCCTTGGCCGACGCCGCCGCCGCCCACGCCGAGATGGAAGCCAGCCAGCACATCGGCAAGATCCTCCTCCTCACGAGCTGACCTCACGTTCGACTGCGTGCCCCATTGGGACACGTCCCATCGGGCGAAGGCCCCGCGACGTGTCCCAATGAGGCACGAAGTCGGTACTTGCCAAGCGGGTGAATACTCGGTATACATGTCCTGTCGAGCACGGCATACCGGGTATTCAGTCGGATCAGGGGCCAGCTGAACTCCCCGGTATGCCGGCTCGGCACCGTACGCGGGAGCGCAGGGGTTCCCGCGTCACACGTCGAAGGGAACACCGATGTCGGTCAAGCAAGGGCTCATGGCACTCCTCGCGGAGAGCCCCATGTATGGGGCTCGGCTGCGGGTCGAGTTCGAGGAGCGGACCGGCGGCACGTGGCCGCTCAACGTCGGGCAGGTCTACACGACGCTGAGCCGCCTCGAGCGCGACGGGCTCGTCGAGCCGACGGGTGAGGCCGACAGCGAGGGACGCATCTCCTACCGCCTCACCGAGGCGGGTCGCACCGAGGTCAGCACTTGGTGGAGCACGCCGGTGGACCGCGACACCACACCGCGCAACGAGCTGACGATCAAGCTTCGGCGCTGGCCGTGACCGTGCCGGGCGTCGACGTCCAGGCCGTCGCCCAGACGCAGCGCACCGCGACCCTCAGGCACCTGCACGACCTCACCCGGCTCAAGCAGCAGGTGATGCGCAAGCAGCGCGAGGCCGAGGGTGCGGAGCCGGCCGAGGGCGTGGCCAACCACGACCTCGCGTGGCTGCTCGTCCTCGAGAATCTCATCTTCACGGCCGAGGCCGAGGTCCGCTGGCTCGACCACGTCGAGACCCGCCTGCACCGGGAGTCGCTGCGCCCTTTCCCTCGCTCGGGGGCAACCGGCGAGGCGGCGGCCCGAGCGGCAGCCGAGGAGACGGCATACCGGCGTGAGCAGGCCCGGCAACAGGCCGATGCGAGCAAGAGGGAGGCGCGGCGATGACCGCCCCCAGCCTGCTCCTCGACAACGTCAGCCGCGTCCACGGCACGGGTGACACGGCAGTCCGCGCACTCGACGGAGTGAGCCTCGAGGTCATGCCCGGCGAGCTCGTCGCCGTCATGGGCCCGAGCGGCTCCGGCAAGTCGACGCTGCTCAACCTCGCCGGCGGGCTCGACCAGGCCACGAGCGGACGGGTCGTCATCGAGGGCGAGGACCTCACCGGCCTCAGCGCCAAGGGCATCGCCCAGCTGCGGCGCAGGAGAGTGGGGTTCGTCTTCCAGGACTACAACCTCATCCCCAGCCTCACCGCCGCCGAGAACGTCGCGCTCCCCCTCGAGCTCGACGGCGAGCGCGCCGGCCAGGCCCGCCGCCACGCCCGTCAGAGCCTGGACCTCATGGGGCTGCGCGAGCTGTCGGACCGCTTCCCGGACCAGATGTCCGGCGGGCAGCAGCAGCGCGTCGCCATCGCCCGTGCCCTCGTGGGCAGCCGCCGCCTCGTGCTCGCCGACGAGCCCACCGGCGCCCTCGACAGCCACACCGGAGAGGACGTCCTCCGGGTCCTGCGCGAGCGCTGTGACGCCGGCGTCGCCGGACTCCTCGTCACCCACGAGGCCCGGCATGCAGCTTGGGCGGACCGGGTCGTGTTTTTGCGTGACGGGGTTGTCGTCGACTCGACCGGGCGGGCCAGCTCGGCCGAGGACCTGCTCGACTCGGCGAGCGCGAACCGATGACCTCGAGCGCCACCCCCACCCCCGGCGCCAAGCGCTCGGCGTGGGGTCGCTTCAAGGGCAGCTGGGGCATCGCCCTGCGCATGGCCCGCCGCGACGTCCGCCGCCACAAGGGCCGCAGCGCGCTCATCATGGTCATGGTGGCGCTGCCGACCGCACTGCTCGTCTTCGCGATCGTCGCCGCCGCGACCAGCCAGGTCACCGGCGCCGAGCAGATCCCCAGTCGCATCGCCAACGGTGTCGCGATGGTCGACTACCCGCAGCCCGGCATGGCCGTCGAACAGACGCCCGACCCCAACGCCGGGGGCACGAGCTCGAGCGAGGGCGGCAAGGACATCCCGGGATGGGTCGAGGGCGGATCGTCGTTCGACAACGCCGCCGTGATGAGCACGCTGACCGGCACCAGGGCCGTGCCGCTCTTCGAGGAGACCGTGACGACTCGGCGAGACGGTCGACGCCTCAGCCTGCAGTCCCTGGCTCTGGACGTCCGCCAAGGAGTCAACGGCAAGGTGACACTCACGAGCGGGCGCTTCCCTGAGCGCGCCGGTGAAGTGCTCGTGACCCCGAGCGGTGCCGGGCGCGGGCTGCCCACCAGTGGCGCCCTCGACGTGCGCGCCGGTCTCGAGGACGTCAAACTGGACGTCGTGGGCACCGCCGAGGCGGTCTCGGACAGCGGCGGGGCGTACCTCGATCTCGTCACGTCACAGCCCGTGACCTCGGACGTCTCCGGTGGCACATGGATCCTCCTCGACGACGAGCCCGTGACCTGGTCCGAAGTCATGGATCTCAACCGCTTCGGGCTGACCGTCTGGTCCGCCGAGGTGCTGCGCAACCCGCCGGGGATCAGCGAGCTACCGCCACAGATGCAGGACATGGCCGACTTCGACAGCGATCGCACCGGCAGCTTCGTCGCGATCGGCGGTGCGATCCTCCTCGTCATCACCACGCTGCTAGTGGGGCCGGCGTTCGCGGTGAGCGCAGCCCGCCAGCGACGCACGCTCGCGCTCGCGGCCAGCAACGGTTCGACCACCGCCCAGCTGCGGCACACCGTGCTGGCCCAGGCTCTTGTCCTCGGCGTCATCGCCGCAGCAGTGGGCGCCGTGCTCGGCATCGGTGCCGCGTGGCTCCTCACCAACCGCGTGTGGTTCGCCGAGAACTTCGCCCTCACCGGGCCGTTCGAGGTGCCGGTCCTGCCGGTCCTCGGCACCACCCTCACCGCGATGGCCAGCGCCGTCATCGCCGCGTTGATCCCCGCCCGTCGGCTGGGCCGGCTCGACATCATCGGCGTCATGAAGGGCCAGAGCGTCTCACCCCGACCCAGCAAGGTGGTCTTCCTCATCGGGGCCGTCCTCGCGGGAGTCGGTGGTGCAGCAGTGATCTCGTTCGCGGCATCGCAGGCCGCGACCGGTCGAGACGGAGGCGAGCTCGGCACGGTCGTGGCCACGATGGCGCTCGTCGTGGGCGCGGTGATGCTCTCTCCCATGGTTCTCGTCGGCATCGCCCGACTCAGCTCCCGTCTGCCCGTCTCACTGCGGATGGCCACGCGTGACGCCGGCCGTCAGCGCTCGCGCAGCGTGCCGTCCGTGGCGGCGATCCTGGCGGGCGTCGCAGCCCTGACGATGGTCCTCATCGCCAGCGGCAGCGACGAGGAGCAGAGCCGCCGCCAGTACGCAGCACAGAACCTCCTGGGCGACACCACGGTCTACCTCAACGGGGAGAACGCGACGGCCGAGGACCTCGACCGCCTTGCGGACGGGTTCCGCTCCGTCCGAGCGGGTCTCGTCGTCTCACCGGTCGCGCTGATCGACTCCGGTGACCCAATGATGACGTCGATGAGCCCGAACCCCCCGTCCAAGCCCTATGACACGCGCGCCGTCAACGTCGTCCCGCCCGGGTGCACCCCGCAGCAGACCGTCCACGACCCGAGGCCGAGCCTCGACGAGTCCGGCCGGCCGCCATGCCAGGCCATCGGGACCCACGGCATGGGCAACTCGGGATCCCAGATGAACTTCACGAACGCAGACGAGCTCGCGCGGCGGCTCACGGCTGTCGGTCGCGCGGGCGACATCGACGCCGTCCGCAAGGGCGCGGTCGTCGTGACCCGCACTCCCGGAGCCAAGCGCATCGTGGAGAACGGCGCGATCACCGTCATGACCGCCACCCAGCGCACCGACCCCGCGGACACGCAGGTCATAGATCCCTCAGCGACCCTGCGCGACATCAGGACGACCACCGTCCCCGCCATCGAGGTCGACATCACCCGCGACACGGCCGGTGCGCTGTTCAACTCCAGTCTTCTCGCCACGACGGACGCCGCCGAGGCACAGGGCTGGTCCACCCGCACCAGCCAGCTCACCCTCCACGACCCGACCGGACCGATCTCACAGGACCTCACCGAGCGGCTCGGCTTCGAGGCTGCCGACGACGTCTACCTCACGACCGAGCGCGGCTTCGTCTCCGAGCTAGGCCCGATCATCGCCGTTCTCCTCGGCGTCTTCATGCTGCTGCTCCTCGTCATCACCCTGACGTCGACGGCGCTGACGCTCGCCGAGCAGGAGAACGACCAGGCCACCCTCGCGGCCCTGGGCTCGGGTCGCGGCACCCGCCGACTCATGGCAGCAGCGCAGGCGTTCACGCTGTGCATCATCGGCGTCGTCCTTGGAGTCGCGGTCGGTGTCGTCCCCGGCATCGCTCTCGCCTATCCGTTGACCGCCCAGTCCTACGACCCGCTCACCGGGAACTCGCTCATGGGCGACCCGATCCTCGTCTTCCCGTGGCTCATCCTTGTCGGGTTCGCCATCGCCGTCCCGGTGATCTCGGCGGGACTGGCTGCGGCCGGCATACGCAAGGCTCCGGACGCCACCCATCGAACCGCGTGACTGACAGACCCACCTGACAGACTTCGCGTATGCCGCTTCCCACCGACCCAGCCGGACGTCACCGCGAGATCGCGGGCACCTTCACCGAACGCGCTAGGGGAGTGAGCGACTGGGACGCCCCGGCGCCCGTCGAGGGGTGGGTCGCGCGAGACGTCGTGCGTCACCTCGTCGAGTGGTTCCCGGCGTTCCTCAAGGGCGGGACCGGGATCACGTTGCCCACCGGGCCCTCCGTCGACGACGACCCCGTCGGGGCATGGACCACCCACGCCGATGCGGTGCAGTCGCTGCTCGACGACCCGGAGACCGAGACCAGGGTGCTGAGCAACCAGCACACGGGCGACGTGCCGCTGCCGCAGGCGGTCGACCAGTTCTACACCGCCGACGTCTTCATGCACACCTGGGACCTGTCGCGGGCGAGCGGGCAACCGGACCGGCTCGACGCCGACTTCGCGAACCAGCTGTTCAGTGGGATGGAGCAGTACGATGAGATGCTGAGGAGCTCGGGCAGTACGGCCCACGGGTGCCCGTCCCCGACTCGGCCGACATCACCGACAAGCTCGTCGGCTTCATCGGCCGCGACCCGTCCTGGACCCCGCCCGCCTGAGACGGGAGCCGAGCGTGGGGCAGGATGGCTCACATGAGTGACCAGCCGCGCCAGCCCGCAGATCAGAGCACCGAGCAGGACTCGCAGGAGCCCCGTGA
Organism: Knoellia sp. AC549; assembly: GCF_979258975.1. Classification (NCBI taxonomy): domain Bacteria; kingdom Bacillati; phylum Actinomycetota; class Actinomycetes; order Micrococcales; family Intrasporangiaceae; genus Knoellia; species Knoellia sp. AC549. Next base: position 2,065,769 of record NZ_OZ409890.1, on the reverse strand, counting down.
GGTGCACGGGACCGCCACCATCGACGACGACAAGGTCGTGGTCGTGACTCCCGGAGGCATGGGTGTCGCTGACCGCGATCCCGAGGGCAAGCCGAGCCAGAACCCCGCCGACCTCGTCGAGCAGCCCGCCAAGGTCATGCGCATCGGCTCGATGATCAAGCAGCTCCTCGAGGAGGTCCGCAACGCGCCCCTCGACGAGAAGGGTCGCGCGAGGCTCGCCGACGTCCACGAGCGCTCCCTCTCCGAGCTCAAGGACGGCCTCGCCCCCGAGCTCGTCGAGGAGCTCGAGCGGATCTCCCTGCCGTTCAGCGAGGACGCGCCCTCGGACGCCGAGCTCCGCGTCGCCCAGGCTCAGCTCGTCGGATGGCTCGAGGGCCTCTTCCACGGCATCCAGACAGCCCTCGTCGCCCAGCAGATGGCCGCCCAGGCTCAGCTACAGCAGATGCGCCAGCTCCCTCCCGGCCACGCGCCGGCACCCGGTCAGCCGGGCGGTCCCATGGGCATGCCCAACCTGCCGGGTGGCCCCGGTGGGCCGGCCAGCACCGGCCCCGCTGAGGGCACCGGCCAGTACCTCTGACCCGAGCGAAAGTCCGGCACGTCCGGTCAGTACAGCAACCGGTGCCGGTCGGGGGACCAGCCCAGCACGGCCAGAATCTGGACCATGGCCGCCTGCTCGATCATCTGCGTCCGGCCGGCGACCTCCGCGTCCTCACCGAAGGAGAAGAGTCCGGTCCTCGGATCGCGTCTGGTGTCCCAGGTGCGCTCGGCGTACTCCTCCATCGCCCGGCGGTGGCGCTGACCGCCGGTGATCGACTCGAGGCGAAGCAGGTTCTTGAAGTAGATCGAGTTGAAAAACGGCGGCTGGGCGTCGAGTCGGGTCTGGCTGCCCTCGCCCTGGCCGTAGAAGTCGGCTGCTGCATCGGCGATGCGGACGGCCTCATCAAGATAGTGCCGCTCCCCGGTGATGGCGGACAACAGCGCGTTGACACTGACGGGAACGCCCTGGTTGTAGGACCAGATCGTCTTCTCGACTGTGCCCTGGAGGTCGAGATGGTCGTGGTAGAGCCCGTCGGGACGCTGCAGGTACTGGTTGGTCCAGCGGTACATGCGCAGCGACCACTCGAGGTCTGAGGGGCGTCCGGTCAGCTGGTGGAGCCGGAGCCCGATCTGGGCACCGGGCATGTTCGAGACGGTGTTGCGGTCCCTGCTCCAGGGCGCCTGGGTCCAGAAGACCCCGCCCGGCGCGGCATGGCTCTCGTCGGCGTCCCAGCCCGAGACGACGAGGTCGAACAGCTGACGGGCCTGCGCGACCGAACCACGATCTCGGTACATCGCGTTGTGCTGCAGGTCGGCCAGGGCGACCCACTCGTTGTCGTCGTAGAAGAAGTCGCCGCCGTCGCCGTGCGGCGGCGTCACGTAGGAGGCGAACCCGGGCAGGCCCGTGCTGCCAGCCTCCTTCCAGTAGAGCTGTTGGGCCAGACGATGATCGGCCAGGGCGCCGCGGTAGCGGGGACCGACTCCAGCCATGCCGCTCAGGTCGAGGGCAGCGACATGGGCCTGGGAGAAGGGCCACTCGTAGGAGTACGGCCGGTCGTCGGGCCCGACCGGATACTGCTCGCGATAGAGCCCGTGGTCGGCGGCGAAGTAGGTCCGCAGCGCCGCGTAGGACGTCGCAGCGCGTCGCGCCCACCTCGTGGTGGACGGTGTCGGTCCAGCGGCGTGGGCGGGTCCCGTCCCGAGGGGTACGGCGGCTGCGGCGCCGACCAGGCCTGCGGCGAAGGTCCGGCGCGTGAGGCGCGATGCGGTCGGCGGCGGGGTCCTTGGACTGTGCTCGACGGGGGACACGAGCGATCTCCTTCGACGTTGAGGGTGCTCCGGTCACGGAAGTTAGGCAGGTCGTGAGACCAGGGTCAATGGCTCGGAGCAAGGTTGTCCGGCCATGGACATTTGCCTCGAGCCGTTTTGCTCAGCCGCGATGGGCATGCCCGCCCTGCCGGACCGGCCGCCGATTCCAGCCAGCACCTCTATCCGCCCTCGCCCGGCGATTTCGGGCAGGGTGCTGGTCATGCTCACCTTCTCGAGAATGTCCAAGACTCCCCTGTATGCCGTCGCGCTCGTCGCACTGGCGGCTCCCGTCGCGCTCGCCGCGCCGTCGGCCGCCAAGCCACCGGCCCCGTCCGACCTCGAGTGGTCGGTGACCACGGTCGACGCAGACCAGAGCTTCCGCGGCCTCGACGCCGTGGACCGGGACACCGCGTGGGTGAGCGGGGCGAGTGTGAGTGGCGGCGACGCACGCGTCTATCTCACCCAGGACGGCGGCACGACGTGGGACGACGTCAGCCCGGCCGGCAGCGCCGGCCTCAACTTCCGCGACGTCGAGGCCCAGGACGCCCGCACCGCAACGGTTCTCGCGATCGGTGAGGGCGAGGCGTCGCGGATCTATCGCACGACCGACGGGGGTGCGACGTGGACCGAGACCTTCCGCAACACCGAGCCCACCGCGTTCTACAACTGCATGGACTTCTATCCCGGCGGCAAGCGCGGGCTCGCCGTGAGTGACCCGGTGGACGGGAAGTTCCGGATCATCTCGACCGACGACGGCGGCCGCTCGTGGTCGGTGCTGCCGGCCGCCGGAATGCCCGACTCCACGGGGGAAGCCAACTTCTCGGCCAGTGGCGACTGCCTCACGATCTCGGGGCACGACGCGTGGTTCGGGTCCGGAGGAGCACGGTCGCGCATCTTCCACTCGACCGACCGCGGACTGACGTGGACAGCGACCGACTCGACCATCCCGGCCGGCGAGGCTGCCGGTGTCTTCGGGCTCGCGTTCAAGAACCCGCGACAGGGCATCGCGGTCGGCGGCGACTTCGCTGCGGCTGCTGATGGAGTCGACGCCTCGGCCACGACCCGGGACGGGAAGTCCTGGACCAGCGGAGGCGACCTCGGGCACCTGGGTGAGGACGCGGCATACCTGCGTCGTTCGGTGCTCGTCGTCGGTGAGAGCGGACCGGTCGGCGGCAGCAGCGTGTCCACCGACGGTGGGCGCTCGTGGGAGCAGTTCAGCGAGGTCGGGTTCCACACCCTCGACTGCACGAACGACGGCGCCTGCTGGGCCGCGGGAGGCAAGGGACGCGTCGGCACCCTCTGAAACCCGGCCTCGTGTGCCTGAGAACGAGGTATGTCCCGTTCTCAGGCACACGAGGCGAATTTCAACCGGCGAGTAACTAGCCGCGAGAACCTACGGAAGCGTAAGTTGGCGAGCATGACCGCCACCACGTGGAGCCAGACCGACCTGCTCCGAGAGCTCAGCCCCGTCGTCGAGGCCAACCTCAACCGGCACATCGACGTGGCCAAGAACTGGTACCCGCACGACTTCATCCCGTGGAGCGACGGGCGCAACTTCGACGGCCTCATGGGCGGCGACGCGTGGAGCCCGGACGACGCGCCGATCTCCGACGTCGCCCGGTCCGCGCTCATCGTCAACCTCCTCACCGAGGACAACCTGCCGAGCTACCACCACGAGATCGCGATCATCTTCGGCCGCGACGACGCGTGGGGCGAGTGGGTGCACCGCTGGACGGCCGAGGAGGGTCGGCACGGCATCGCGATGCGTGACTACATGCTCGTCAAGCGGATGGTCGACCCCGCCGCCCTCGAGGACTTCCGGATGACGCACATGTCGCAGGGCTACGAGTCCGCGCACAGTGGCGAGCTGCTGCACTCGCTGGCCTACGTGTCGTTCCAGGAGCTAGCGACGCGGGTGTCGCACCGCAACACCGGCAGGTTCACGAGCGACCCGATGGCCGACCAGCTGCTCCAGCGCATCGCGGCCGACGAGAACCTCCACATGATCTTCTACCGCAACCTCATGGGCGCCGCGCTCGAGCTCGACCCCAGCGCGTCGGTGATGGCGATCCGCGACGTCGTCCTCAACTTCGCCATGCCCGGGACCGACATCCCCGGCTTCCAGCGCAAGGCCGTCGAGATGGCCGTCGCCGGGATCTACGACCTCCGCCAGCACCGTGACGACGTCGTCGCGCCGGTGCTCCGCTTCTGGAAGGTCTTCGAGCTGAGAGAACCTGTCCGCCGAGGGCGAGCAGGCGCGGACCGAGCTCGCGGACTTCATGTCCGGGCTCGACACCAAGGCCTCGCGGTTCGAGGACAAGCGCGACACCCTCGCCGCCCGCATGAACATCTGACCCCCGACTTCTTGCGAGTTCGGGTCAGCGAGCGCCAGCGAGCCTGACCCGAACTCGCAAGAAGTCGGTCAGGAGAGCCGGCGGGCCGCCGCGCGTCCCGCTGCCCGACCGGAGAAGAGGCACCCGCCCACGAACGTGCCCTCGAGAGAACGGTATCCATGCACGCCTCCGCCGCCGAACCCGGCAACCTCACCGGCGGCATACAGGCCCGGAACGGGATCGCCCGAGGCGCCGATGACCTGGCTGTCGAGGTTGGTCTGCAGCCCACCGAGTGACTTGCGGGTGAGGATGTTCAGGCGCACGGCGACGAGCGGGCCGCGCTTGGGGTCCAGGATCCGGTGGGGCGGGAAGGCTCGCTTGGTGAGCCTGTCACCGCGGTACTGCCGGGCGACGCGGATCGCGGCGACCTGAGCGTCCTTGGTGAACGCATTGTCCACCTGGCGGTCGCGCTCCAGCACCTGTCGCTCGATGTGGTCGAAGTCCACCGGCGCGTGCGGGGTGAGCGCGTTCATCCCGTCGACGAGCTCGCGCAGGGTCTCGGCCTGGACGAAGTCGACCCCGTGGTCGAGGAACGCCTGCATCGACGGCTGCACCGCGGTGATCGGGCGCCTCACGACGTCGCGGTAGCTGCGGTCGGTGAGGTCGAGGTTCTGCTCGCTGCCCGAGAGCGCGAACTCCTTGCCCACCAGGGTGCGGTTGGTGATGAACCACGAGTGGTCGTGACCGGTCGTCCGCAGGTGCGCCAGGGTGCCGAGGGTGTCGAAGCCGGGGAAGTTCGGCGGCGGCAGCCGGTCCCCGTTGCCGTCGAACCACAGCGACGACGGACCGGGCAGGATGCGGATCGCGTGGCTCGGCCAGACCGGGTCCCAGTTGTTGATGCCCTCGACGTAGTGCCACATGCGGTCGCGGTTGATGACCGTGCCACCGGCGCCCTCGGTGATGGCGAGCATCCGACCGTCGACGTAGGCCGGGACGCCCGTGATCATGTGCTCGGGCGCCCCACCGAGACGGTCGGGCCAGTTGGCCCGCACGAGGTCGTGGTTGCCGCCGATGCCGCCACTCGTCACGAGGACGGCGTTGGCCCCGAACTCGAAGTCCCCCACGACATCGCGGTTGGACGCCACACCACGGAGCGAAACATCCTCTGCGAGAACGGATCCCCGCGCTCCGGTGACCGCTCCCCCGGTGGTGATGAGCTCGTCGACCCGGTGGCGCGGCCGATAGATGATGCGACCGCCGGCGATGTGCTGCTGGACGCGCTCGATGAACGGCAGGACCACACCGGTGCCTGTGCCCCAGGGGATGTGGAAGCGCGGGACCGAGTTGCCGTGGCCGCCCGCGCGACCGTCGCCACGCTCGGCCCACCCGACGACGGGGAAGAAGCTGATGCCGAAGGAGCGCAGCCACTCGCGCTTCTCGCCGGCCGCCCACTCGACGTAGGCGCGACCCCACTGCCGCGGCCAGTAGTCCTCGTCGCGGTCCCAACCGGCGCTCCCCTGCCAGTCCTGCCACGCGAGCTCGAGGCTGTCCTTGATGCCCATCCGCCGCTGCTCGGGGCTGCCGACGAGGAAGAGCCCACCGAAGCTCCACCACGCCTGACCTCCGAGGTTCGCCTCGCTCTCCTGGTCGAGGAGGACGACCGAGCGTCCGGCATCAGCGAGCTCGTTGGCAGCGACGAGACCGGCGAGGCCAGCCCCGACGACAAGGGCGTCAGCGTCCATGCGGCTCAACCTATCGCCCACCGAGCGCTCCCTGACGACGCACGGGTATGCCGGTCGCTGCCGTCCCGCTCGACAGGCGCCGCGCGCTCGGCGCACCGGTCGTCTGGGGCACCCACTTCCCCGAACTCCCTCATGCGGACGTGACCGTGCGTTTCTCACCCAATTCCCCTCATACTCACGGACACGACGCGTGAGTTTCGGGGGAATTGGGTGAGAAACGCACGGGGAGGGTCAGGGGCCGCGGCGCCTAAGGGGTGACGAGGGCTTCCCAGGGGATGTCCGCCACTGAGGTCACGACGACGTCGGCGTCACCGGCCAGGACGTCGACCGTCGTCGTGCCCAGCACGGCCACCAGCAACCCCGCACCAGCTGCCCTGCCCGACACCAGCCCTGCCGTCGCGTCCTCGACGACGACACAGTCTCCGACAGGCACACCCAGCAGCTCGGCGCCGCGCACATAGGGCTCCGGCCCCGGCTTGCCGTGCGACACGTCGCTCGCCGTCACCACGACCGCGGGCCGCGGCAGCCCGGTGGCAGTCAACCGCGCCTGCGCCAGGTCGCGCTCGCACGACGTGACGATGGCGTGCGGCACTCCCAGTCGGTCGAGCGTCTCGAAGGCCTCGGCGGCACCCGGCAGGACGACGATCCCCTCGGTGTCGGCGACCTCGATCTCACCGATCCGCGCGTGAGCCACCGACCGCTCCGCCTCGGAACGCTCAGCCATGACGACGTTGATCGTGTTGGCGCTCGTCCGACCATGGGCACCGTCCAGCGCAGCGGGCGCGATCCCGAACTCCTCGCACCACTGCAGCCAGGAGCGGTTGACCGCCGCCAAGGAGTCGATGAGCGTGCCGTCCATGTCGAACAGCACGCCACCGAACGTCCGCGCGGGATAGGCGCCCCACAGCACGGCGCTCACAGACCCTCCGGCCGATGCACGAAGGCGAACTGCGCTGTCTTGGGCGGCAGTCCGGGCACGGGGTGGGGCAGCTCCACGACGGGACCGAGCTCGTCGGCGAAGCGGTGCACCAGCGCGATGGACCTCACGTTGCGCACGTCGGGCTCCAGGACGAGCCGCTGCACCTTCGCGTCGGCGAACACCTGCCCGAGGAAGAACTCGAGGAGCGCCTCGAGCGATCCCGGCGGACGAGCTCCCGGACGCATGAAGAGGTGGATGCCGAGGTCGCCCGGCTGCCGGTCATAGTGCTTGCCGATCTCGTCCACCGCCGGGTCATAGGTCTGCACCAGCGCCAGGGCCTCCCCGTCCAGCTCCACGAGGTTGGCGGTCAGGTGCGGCTTCTCGTCGATCCACGCATAGGTGTCACGCACGTCCTTTAGCGTGTGCTCCTGCATCCCCCAGAACTCGGCGCGGTCCTCCCGCACCCATCCGTGGAGCAACGCCGCATCGCAGGCGGGGTCCACGGGTCGACGACGCAAGGTCTCAAAACCCACGATCAGGTCCTCTTTCGGCTCGTCATCCGTCCAGGGGATGCCGGTCAGGTCGCGCTGGCGTCGTCGAGGTGGTCCAGCACGGCCCAGTCTGTCAGGACGGGCAGCAGCGTCCCATCGAGCCACCGCTCGAACTGGTCGTCGCGGTGCGGAGCGCCGGTGCCGCCGTCGGCTCCCAGTGGCACCGCCCAGTGTCCGGCGTCCCGGTCGGCCAGGTCCCAGACGTAGCGCGCGACCGGACCGCGGATCGAGATCTCACGCGCCGCGAGCCAGCCTGAGGCATTGACGCAGTCGATGTCGCCGGGCAGCGGCCGCCCGGACACGGCCGGAGCCTCCTGCGGCAGCCCGAACCGCTCGAGCACCGAGATCGGGTGATAGCGGTGGTGGTCGCCCCAGGGTTGGTCGGTCGGCGCGGCCGCCACGTCGGTCACGCTCTGGCGCACCAGCGCGCCGAGGTCGATCCCCGCAGCCTCGAGCACCCGCACCGACGAGAGGTCGAAGAACGCCGGGAGGCACGCCTCGATGCGCCCGGCGAGACTGAACCACGCGTCATACAGACGGCCGTGCGGTGAGGAGGACGGAACGCCGGAGTATGCCGGGTGTGCCACCAGGTGCCCGGCGAGCCGTGCGCGGACCTGGGCGAACCTCGCCGCGGTCACGCTGTCGCTGCGCATCTGACGGTCCCAACCCTCGAGCTCGTCCACGAGCGCAGCCGCCGCCTCGTCGAGCTCGCCGCCGGGCACGGGTCGGGCCAGGGCGGAGATCGCGTCGAGCAGTGCGGACCCAGAGATCTGCCGGTCGTCGACGAGGACCTCACGCAGCCCGCCGGCATCCCACTGCCTGCGCTCGTCCAGGCGCTCGGTGAGACGGCGTGCTCGAAAAGGCGCCGAGCAGGACGTGCAGATCGCGTCATAGGCAGCGGTCCCGCGATGGTTGGCTGTGACCACGACGCCGTCGGTGGGCGGGATCTGCGGCAGCTCGGTGTGGAACCCCACCCAGTCGTGCTCCCCCGGCGCAGCCGGCACCCCGGGGATCCGGCCCGAGGCCCGCACCGGCACGCGCCCCACGACGTGGTGCGCGACGGCACCTGCGACATCGGCCACGACGAGGTTGTTGACCGGCTCGACCCAGCCGGCGAAGGCCGCCTCGACGTCCGCGACCGAGCGCGCCCGCAGCAGCGGCAGGACCGCCCCGAGCCCGAGGTCACCCTCACGTTGGGACGGCATCGCCAGGCTGAGCGCGTCGCCGCCCGCGTCCCGTTGGTCGATGACCACGGGCCCGCGCGCCGTCATCACACACTCGACCCCGACCGGGGCTCCGCCCGACACCTCGACCACCTCGGAGACGACGCCGCACTCCTCGAGCCCATCCGGACCCTCCGCCATCACCCGGCCGTCCTGGGCGACGAGGACCTCGATGCCCACGTCCTGGTAGTCGGCCATGCAGTTCGTGATCGCCCACGCGACCGAGCCGGCATGCGCGAAGTGCTGGACCCCCGGCACACCGGCGAAGGTGAAGCCGGCGACGTCGAACTCCGGACAGGCCAGGTGCACCTGCGCATACACGTTGGGACTCTCGAACAGGCGGTGGGGATCACCGGCGACGATCGGCAGTCCCGAGACGGTCCGGGAGCCATCGAGCACGAAGGCGTTCGACCCCGGAGCCCGCCCCGGCTCACGCACCACCAGCCCGGCCAGCGGCTCCCCCACAGCGTTCACCAACGCCTGACGCCACAGCTTGTCCGGGAACGTCGAGAAGAGGATGTTGTTGACCGAGAAGACCGCCAGTGGCGTCCAGGGCTCCCACGCACCGGGAGCCTCCCCCCGCTCGACGAGCTCGGCGCAGGTGGCACCGGCCGCAAAAGTGGCGCTCACGCCCGCGGCATACGCGGCAAAGAAGTCCTGGCTCTCGGAGTCGAGGACGGCAAAGGCACGACGCGCCGTCTCGGCTATCCGGGCTCGTCGAGCGAAGACGTCCCACTCGACGGCGGCCTTGCCGAGCAGGGCCGCGACGACACCCTCGGCGTGACGCCGATCGGCATCGAGCTGCCACGTCCGGCTCGACGCGGCCTCGACCCCCTGGGCGAAGGCCACATCGACCACGGAGGACGCCCAGATGTGCGGAATCCCGTGCTCGTCCCTGACGATGCGGGCACCATCCGGCAGCAGGCCAGTTGCATCCATGCGGTCACCCTAGGGTGGGACCCATGTCTGGTCCTGGTCCGGGACGTCCCCGTGGCGCCCTGCTGAGTGCGACCACGGCCGTCGTCGCGCTCGTCGGGGGCTGGACCTGGGCGGCGACGCAGCAGCCTGCGGGATTCGACTCCGTGCGCGAGTCGATCAGCGCCCTCGCCGCCGTCGAGACCCCCCACCGCTGGATCATGACCGTCGCACTCGTGCTCACCGGCCTGGCCCACATCGGCTCGGCGGTCATGCTGCCCGGCCTGCGGCGAGCAGGTCGTGGCGTGCTCGCAGCTGCCGGGCTCGCCACCATCGGGGTCGCGCTCGTGCCGCTCCCCTCCCGCGCCGACGGGTCCCTCGCCCACACGCTCATCGCCTCGGCGAGCTTCGTGCTGCTCGCGATCTGGCCCTGGTTCGCGGCCGACAGGTCGGGCACCGCCCTGGTGCGTCCTGGCGTGGCCCGACCTGCGGCCGTCGTCATGCTCGCCCTCGTCGCGTCGCTCGCCGTGGGCGCACGAGCCGGTATGCCGTTCGGTGCGCACGAGCGCGTCGTCGCCGCGCTGCTCGCGCTGTGGCCCCTGGCCACAGCGGTCGTCGCCTGGTGGGCGCTGGGTCACCGGGTCGGGGAGCGCCGGGTGCGCAGTCTCCTCACGGTCGGCGCCCTCGTCCTCGCCTGTGCCGCCGGGGGGACGGCCGCCACCCGTCTCGCCCCGGCCACGGCCGAGACGACGCACTACTCGGCGGAGGTCCAGCTGTCGATGGACCCCCGCACCTCGAGCCACCTCGTGGCCCAGACGCTCTTCGGCGACATCGACGTCGGCTTCACCGGGTTCGCCCCGGGCATCGAGGCCACCCCCCAGGTCAAGGCGTCGATCGCCCAGCTCCTCAGCCGGCCGGGCATCTCGGTCTCGAGCCTGCAACCGGGGCAGGCAGAGCTCAGCGACGCCGTCCGGGCGGCCGCCCGCGACGTCGGTCTGCGCTTCGCCGGTGGCGCGCTCGTCGTCGTGGCGCTGTGGCTGTGCGTCGGCGCGCTGGTCCGCCGCCGCCCGCCCTCGACCAGGATCGTGGTGGGAGCGTCGCTCGCGTGGCTCATCGCCTGCGGCGCAACGGGCCTGGGCATGTGGCAGACCTACCAGCCGGTCCGGCAGCACGAGTTCACCTCCACCGGTGTCCTCGGGACGGTGCAGCGCAACCAGTCGCTCCTCTCCGACGTGGAGGCGCGCACGGCGCAGGTCTCGCCCTACCTGCGCAACCTCATCGCCCTGTCGTCGGCGCTCCAGGACAAGTACTCACCGACCGAGCTCAACCAGCCGTCGGCACTGCGGGTCCTGCTCGTGTCCGACCTGCACGCCGGCAACCAGTTCTCGCTCATGCGCACGATCGTCGAGGAGGAGGACATCGACCTCGTCATCGACACCGGGGACCTCGTGAACTTCGGGACCGTGACCGAGGGCGAGGCATCCGGGATGTTCGCGGGCATCGCCTCCCTCCCGGTCCCCTACCTCTTCACCCGCGGCAACCACGACGCGACCTCGGCGACCGACCGCAGCCTCCTCGACCGCATGGCGCGCATCCCCAACGTCGTTCTCCTGCAGCCTGATGCGGAGACCTACAACGTCATCGAGGCAGGCGGCATACGCATCGGTGGTTTCAACGACCCCCGATGGTTCGGTGACGACGGCAAGCGGAGCAAGGACAAGCAGCAACCGGCCAAGGAGGCCTTCGTCGACGCGTTCACCGACGAGCAGCCCCTCGACCTCCTCGTGTCGCACGAGCCGTGGGCCGTGCAGGACGTGCCCCGTGCCGACGTCGCCGTCAACGGCCACATGCACACCCCCGATCTCGAGGGCAACCGCATCCAGGCCGGCACCTTCACGGGAGGCGGCCCGCTGACGCACTTCGTCGGCGAGGAGGACGGTGAGGAGCTGATCGGTCAGCCGTCCGCGTTCGACGTGCTGACCTTCGGCGAGACCTGCCGTCTGACCTCGGTGACCCGATACCGCTACCGCAACGTCATCGAGGGGCGGCCGGCATACGACGACGTCAGCCTCGTCAACGGGAGTCGCATCGACACGGTGACCGACCCCGAACGGACGTGTAAGAGACCGGAACCCGGCGCCGCACCGCTCGACACCGTCACGGTGCGAGAGGTCCCCGCTCAATCTCCCCAGCCGACGCCGAGCGAGGCAGACTGAGGAGCATGGCTGACTACACCGATGCAGAACGCGACACCGTCCGCAACGCCGCCTTCGGGGCGATCGCCCTCGTGAGCAAGGCCGACCCCGGCTTCCTCTCCTCGTTCAAGGAGAGCCTGGCCGGGTCCAAGGCACTCGCCTCCGCCCCGAAGGAGATCACCGAGATCCTGCGCGGCGGAGGGCTGCCCAAGCCCCCGACCGGCGACTCGGCAGCGCAGGAGCAGGCCGTCCTCGCCGGCCTGAGCCAAGCCGTGGGCGTCCTCGAGTCGAAGGCCGACGGTTCGGCGCAGGCGTTCAAGGGCGTCATCCTCGAGGCCACGCAGGCGGTCGCCGACGCCTCCGACGGCGTCAGCCCGGAGGAGCAGGCCGTCCTCGACAAGGTCAGGTCCGCGCTGGCCTGAGCGCTCCCACGAGTCCGGTGACGAGCGGCCGGTTGATCCGACCATCGCCCAGACCCAGCTCGACGAGCGTGTCGAAGACCCGCCGGTCGCGGCCCGCGGCGCGGATTCCCGCGTCCACCACGACCGGCGACTGCGCGAGGCGGGACGAGAGCCACGTGTGCCTGAGGTGGGTGCCGAGAAGTTGCCGGACCTCGCGGCGGTGCGCCGCGCCGGCATCGGTGGGGCGCCCGGCTCGCACCGCGCGAGCCGCGGTGCGACCGGCCGTGATCCCCGTCGCGATGGCGTAGTAGATCCCCTCTCCGGTCATCGGGTTGACCAGACCCGCGGCGTCACCGACGAGGAGCACCGCACCGTCGGGCTGGTCCCAGCGCCACGAGCTGAGCGGCAGGTGATGACCGAGCCAGCCCGAGCCCGTGCTCGCGGCGCCGGGCAGGAGCGACTCGAGCTGGTCGAGCAGGAGCTGGCGGCTGGGCGCCGCACGCCCGGACCCCTCGCCCGGGAGCAGCTCGCCGTAGCCGACGTTGACGAGCCCGTTGCCGCAGTCGAACGCCCAGGCGTAGGAGGGCTGCCGGCGGTCGCCGTAGCGGATGACCTGGCGCCCCCGCCACGCGTCGGTGACCGGGGCGTAGCCGCGCAGGGCCAGGGCACGCGGGTCCCGGCGACGCCCGAGCAGCTGGGTCCGCACCACCGAGCTGGCGCCGTCGGCACCGACGACCACGGAGGCCTCGATCTCGCCCGCGACACCGAGCGGGTCAGTGCTCAGTGCCGTGACCCGCTGGCGGCGCAGCTCGGCCCCGGCCGCCACGGCACGCTCGACGAGCCGCGCGTCGAAGACCTTGCGTGGGATGACGTGGACCTCTCGGTCCATGGCGCCCTCGACGCGCACGTCCCCGTGCGAGAGCTCCAGCTGCCGCACCGGCTCCCACCCCTCCACGGCGTCGGCGGCGCCCACAGCGGCGAGAGCGGTGACGACGTGCGGAGCAATGCCGTCTCCGCACGACTTGTCCCGCGGGAAGTCACTGCGGTCCAGCAGCACCACCCGCAGGGACGGGTCCTCGGTGAGCGCACCCAGCGCGGTGGCGGCGCCGGCGGGCCCGGCACCGATGACGAGCAGGTCGACCTTCACGTGACGACTCCCGTATGCCGGTCAGTCGCCACTGAGGATGTCGTCGCGCCATTCGTTCTCGGGCGTCTCGACCTCCCCGCGGGCCATCTGCTCCTCGCGGCCGCGCAGCTCGACCCGCCGGATCTTGCCCGAGATCGTCTTGGGGAGCTCGCCGAACTCAAGACGTCGCACCCGCTGCCACGGCTGCAGGTGCTCGCGGGCATGGGCGAGGATCGAGCGGGCCGTCTCCTCGGTCGGCTCGTGCCCGGGGGCCAGCACGACGTAGGCCTTGGGCACCGCCAGCCGCACCTCGTCCGGAGCCGGCACGATCGCTGCCTCGGCCACGGCCGGGTGCTCGATCAACACCGACTCCAGCTCGAACGGGCTGATCTTGTAGTCACTGGCCTTGAAGACGTCATCGGTGCGACCGACGTAGGTGATGTAGCCGTCCGCGTCGACGGAGGCCACGTCACCCGTGTGGTAGAAACCGTCGGCCATGGCCTCGGCGTTGCGCTCCGGATCGCCCCGGTAGCCGGTCATGAGCGGCAACGGCGACGCCGCGAGGTCCAGACACAGCTCGCCCTCGACGACCCCGCGCTGGCGCGCGGTCTCGTCCGTGGGGCCCGCTTCGCCCACCTCCTCGACGCGCGAGCCCGTCGCCGGGTCCACCAGCACCACCGGGCACCCCGGGAGCGGCCGCCCCATCGACCCGGGCTTGATCGGTGAGCCCGGAGTGTTGCCGACGGTCGCGGTCATCTCGGTCTGGCCGTAGCCGTCACGCAGGTCCAGGCCCCACTTGTCGCGCACCTGGGCGATGACCTCGGGGTTGAGCGGCTCACCGGCACCGATGACCTCACGCAGCGACCCCGGCCCCTCCGACAGGTCGGCGTTGATGAGCATCCGCCAGACCGTGGGTGGTGCGCAGAACGTCGTGACTTCGCTGTGCCGCAGCACCTCCAGCAGCGATGGCGCGTCGAAGCGGGTGTAGTTGTAGACGAGGATTGTCGCCTCTGCGATCCAGGGGGCGAAGAAGCAGGACCACGCATGCTTCGCCCAGCCGGGCGACGAGATGTTGAGGTGGACGTCGCCCGGCTGGAGCCCGAGCCAGAAGACCGTCGAGAGGTGGCCGAGCGGATAGGAGACCTGGGTGTGCTCGACGAGCTTGGGCCGGCTCGTCGTCCCGGAGGTGAAGTAGAGCAGCAACGGGTCGGTCGGGGCGGTGCCGGGGTGGGGCAGCGGTGGTGCGTCCACGGCGTACGCGTCGTGGAGGTCGTGCCAGCCGTCCGCAGGCCCGACGCTGATCCGCGAGACGTCCCCGGGGAGGCCGACGAACTTCTCGACCTGCGTCGAGTTGGCGATGACGTGCCGGGCGCCACCACGCGCCACGCGGTCCTCGAGGTCGGCGGCCCCGGCGGCCGAGGTCGTCGGCATGATGACGGCGCCGAGCTTCATCACGGCCAGCATGCAGTCCCAGAGCTCGACCTGGTTGTCGAGCATGATGATGACTGGATCACCCTGTGCCACACCACGATCCGCCAACCACTGGCCAACCCGGTCGGAGCGGCTGGCCATCGCGTCAAAGGTGACCTGCGTGGACGCGCCGTCCTCCTCGACGACCACGAGGGCATTGGCGTCGTTGCCGCGGGCGATGACGTCGAACCAGTCGATGGCCCAGTTGAAACGGTCGCCGAGGTCGGGGAAGGAGAAGTCGCGGACTGCTCCCTCGTGGTCGCCCCGCCACGCCAGGATCTGGTCGCGGGCGGCTCGATATCTCCGGGTCGCCTCGGTCTCGGTCGTCGACGTCGCTGTCATGGGCTCACCCTGCCACCCGGGGTGCGCTCAGCGCAGATCGGTCACGACAGACGTCCGGTATGCCGTGTGCTCACCCGGGCCCTTGCCGCATGACAGCGGGGCGGGCGGGAGAGCTTCGGCCTGGACCTCGACCCAGGTCGTCTCGGGCAGGGGCTCGTCCCCGATGACCTCGACGCGAGTGACGGTGTCGGAGACGACGTCGACGGTGCCCGGCCGAGCAGCCGTGATGGGTGCCGGACCGTGGGCCGCGAGCACCGACCCGGTGGCGGCCTGCACTGCCGGCGAGAAGCGGGCGAGCCCACGCAGGTGGGACACGTCGACCTCGCCGGAGCGGTGCGAGCGCACGACCTCGACGGCGTTGGGCAGGTCGACCGTGCCGAAGCAGGTGCCGTCGGGCATCGAGATGAACGTCCCGGCGAAGCGGTGGCCACCGAGGTGCGTGCACTCCCACACCTCGTCCGGCCAGACCTTCGCCAGCGCTGCCGTGACGGGGCGACCCCGGAGGGCGCAGCAGGCGTCGCGCGTGCCCTGGGTGCAGACGAGCAGCATCGGTTCGGCGAGCGTCTCGGAGTGGGTCAGGGGAGCGCCGAGCGCCGCGACGGCAGCGAGCAGGTCGTCACTCGTGCGCCACGTGCCGGAGACCATGGTCCCGTGGGCGGTGTCCACGGCATACCAGGCAGGTGACTGGTCGGGGTCGCGGCGCCCGGGACGGCGCATGAGGAGCGAGCGACCCTGCAGCTCGGCGCAGGTGGCCTCGATGGCACGCGCGACCGGGCCGGCGATGCCAGGTGTCTCGAGGTGGTCCTTGGACCACGGTCCGGGGTGCTCGATGAGCAGCCAACGTCGAGCCACGGGGGCCGACCCGAGCATGGGTTCGCCTCGCCCACGGAAGGCGTTGGAGCAGCGGACGGCTTCTGGTGTCACACGTTCGATGCTACGTGCCGCGCTCGCGCTGTCGAGGCACCCTGCCGCTGGGTGGAACGAGTCCCATCTGGCGCGTGATCCCGAGGACCTGGTGCTCGAACAGGGCGGCAGGGGCGGTGAGCGGCCCATAGGCGTGGAACAGCTCGAAGCTCACCAACCCGTAGACCGCCGACCAGGCCGCCATGCCGCGGGCCATGAGCGCGTGGGGCACGCCGACGAACGGCGGCGCCGCCGTGAAGGCGGCCAGGTCCACGGCGAGCTCCTCGTCGACGGGGTCGCCGGGGTCGGTGAGCGCGCCACTGGCCAGCCCGTCCGCGAGGAGGCCGGCGAGCACGGTGGTCACCCGCATGGCCGGCGCGAGCGTGTCCTGCGGCGCGGCATAGCCCGGGACCGGGCTGCCGAAGATCAGGGCGTACTCGTTCGGTGACGACAGCGCCCAGTCGCGGATCGCCCCGGCCAGTGCGACGAACCGGGCGTGCAGGTCCTCGCGTGGCTGGGCGGCCTCTGCGGCCTCGACGGCCTCACCCATGTCGTTGTAGGAGTCGATGATCAGGGCGGTGAGCAGGGCGTCGCGCGAAGGGAAGTAGCGATAGACGGCCGACGAGACCAGCCCGACGTCCCGGGCCACGGCCCGCAGCGAGAGGTTGGCGCCGTCGACGGCCAGGCGGGCCCGCGCCGCCGCCTTGATCTCCTCGAGCGTCTCCGCCCGGAGCCGCTCTCGTGTCGTCGTCATCGCTCGATTCTGGCACGACTCAGCGAGCACCGCTCACTTGGGAGAGCACTGCTCTTGCGAAGTTCGGCTCGAAGCCCTACCTTGTGAGAGCAGTGCTCTCTCGACGTGGGTGAGCCGTGAGGTCAGGAGCGGGACATGGGACGACACGTGGTGCTGGGCGCGGGGCCGGTGGGATCGGCGATCGCGGGCGACCTGCTCGAGCGAGGTGAGGACGTCACCGTGGTGACCCGTTCCGGCGGAGGCCCCGAGGGCACGAACCGGGTCCGGGCGGATGTCGCCGACGCGACAGCACTGTCCGCGATCGCCGACGGTGCGCAGGTCATCTACAACGCTCTCAACCCCGCGGACTACAACGCCTGGCCGACGACCTGGCCGCCGCTCGCCGCCTCGATCCTCACCGCCGCCGAGCACTCGGGGGCCGTCGTGGCGGTCGTCGACAACCTCTACCCTTTCGGCCCTGTCGACGTCCCGATGTCGGCCGCGCTGCCCGACCGCCCTAGCAGCGTCAAGGGCACGATCCGGATGCGGATGTGGCAGGACCTCCTCGCTGCGGCCGAGTCCGGCCGCATCTCCGGTGCCGTGGCCGTGCGCGGCTCGGACTACGTCGGGGCCGGACCCTCGCTGGTCAGCCTGCTCGTCTACCCGCGCGCGGCTCAGGGCAAGCGGGCGTTCGTGCCGGCCGACCTCGACGCCCCCCACACGTGGACCAACCCGGGCGATGCCGGTCGGCTGCTCGTCAAGGCCGCCCTCGACCCGCAGTTCCACGGGCGCTACTGGTTGGTGCCCAGCGCGCCCGCGGTGTCGGTGCGCGCGCTCGCCGAGCAAGCGGGGGTCCTCGCCGGCTGGCCGCCGGTTCGGCTGAGCCACCTGCCCCGGCTGGCCGTGCAAGGGGCCGGGGTCTTCAGCTCCATGGCGAAGGCCACCCTGGAGATGGCCTACCAGTTCCACCGGCCGTTCCTCGTCGACGCCTCCGAGACGGCCGAACGCCTCGGCGGCGGTTCACCCCGCTCGACGAGTCCCTCCGCCAGAACCTCACCGACGCCGGCTTCCTCGGGCAGCCGGCCCGGGCCAGCTCCTGACCGGTCGAGCGGTCAGTGACGGGCGAGGAGGAGGTCGGCGGTCTCGGCCGTGGTCACCAGTGAGTGGGTGAGCCCACCCCGGACGGCCGCTCCGATGGCCGCGACCTTCTCGGCCCCGTGGGCGATGGCGATGACCTGGCGTATGCCGTGCAGCTGGGTTCCGGTGAGCCCGACGATCCGGGCGGTGAGCGGAGTGTCGACGACGACGCCCTCGGCGTCGAAGAAGACCCCGGCCGCCTCGCCGACGGCCCCCGCCCGGGTCACCCCTCTGCGCTCGGCCGGGCTGAGGACGTCGTGGATCGTCGACACGTCCGGGGCCCAGGCCCCGAGCCCGATGACGGCCAGGGTCACGTCGGCCACGTGGTCGAGCGCCTCCCGCACGGGAGGCTGGCGCCGCATCACCTCGGCGCTCGCGGCGTCGTCGAGGAGCAGGGGCGAGTAGAAGACGTGCCGCCCACCTCCGGCGATCCGGGCTGCCCGGCGCACGACGTCGACCGAGCTGCTGTCCTCCTCGGGGGTGACCATCGCACCGCTGAGCTGCACGACGGGGATCTCCGGGAGCCGCTCGAGGGCGTCCACCATGCGGCTCACCGAGCGGCTCCACGGCAGGCCCAGGACGTCGCGGTCGGTGACGAGCTCGGTGAGCAGCGCTGCGGCAGCGGCGGACACACCCGGGTCGGCCTCGGCCCCTGACCCGGGGACGACGACACAGTGCTGGAGCCCCAGGACCTCACGCAGCTCCGCCGAGCGGTCGGTGTCGATGCCGAGCGGCGAGACGATCTCAATCTTGACCATGCCGCTCTCCCGAGCGGACTCGAGCAGCCGGGCGACCTTGAAGCGGCTGATGCCCAGCGACGTCGCGAGGTCGACCTTGGACTCGCCGTCGATGAGGTGCCGCCGCGCGACGGCGGCAGCGAGGACTGCCTCCGAGGGACCAAGAGCCTCAGCCATGCGTCACATCCTCCCCCGGCCTCGTGTGCCTGGGACCACGTTGGGGCGTGGCCTCCGGCACACAGGACAAGCAACTGACCTGTTGACAGGGACGCACATTCGCGACAGGCTCATGTGTGCATGCTACTCGCTCATTTGAGCGCACGGGTGGGAACGACCACACGGCTGGACAGTCAACGGCGACGGCGAAACAGGAGGGCGACGATGCCCGGAAGCACACGGCATACCCCGGCTCATGGCAGACGACGCGGGAGGTGGGCCGCGGCCGCGACGGTCGGGGCGGTCAGCCTGGCGCTCACCGGCTGCGCGGGCTGGGGCGGCGGCGCGGTGGGCGGTGGCGGCGCCGACTCGATCGACGTCCTCATGGTCAACAACCCGCAGATGGTCGACCTGCAGAAGCTCACCGCCAAGCACTTCACCGCCGAGACGGGGATCCGGGTCAACTTCACCGTCCTCCCCGAGAACGACGTCCGCGACAAGATCAGCCAGGAGTTCTCGAGCCAGGCCGGCCAGTACGACGTGGCGTCCCTGTCGAACTTCGAGATCCCGATCTATGCCAAGGCCAAGTGGATCGCGCCGATGGACGACTACATCGCCGGCGACCCCGACTTCGACCAGGACGACATCCTCAAGCCGATGACGACCTCGCTGTCGAGCGACGGCAAGATCTACGGTCAGCCGTTCTACGGCGAGAGCTCGTTCCTCATGTACCGCAAGGACGTCTTCGCCGCCGAGGGCATCACGATGCCCGAGAAGCCGACGTGGCAGGAGGTCGCGGACATCGCGGCCCGGGTGGACGGGGCCCAGCCGGGGATGGCCGGCATCTGCCTGCGTGGTCAGCCGGGATGGGGCCAGATCTTCGCGCCGCTCACGACCGTCGTCAACACGTTCGGCGGCACGTGGTTCGAGGAGGACTGGACGCCCCGGGTCAACTCCCCCGAGTTCACCGCGGCGGTGCAGTTCTACGTCGACCTCGTCCGCAAGCACGGTCAGAACGGCGCACCGCAGTCCGGCTTCACCGAGTGCCTCAACAACCTCGTCCAGGGCAATGTCGCCATGTGGTACGACGCGACCTCGGCCGCCGGTTCGCTCGAGGCCGACGACTCACCCACCAAGGGCAAGTTCGGCTACGCGCCGGCACCCGTCGTCGAGACCGACTCCGCCGGCTGGCTCTATGCCTGGTCGTGGAGCATCCAGCAGGCAAGCGAGAAGAAGGACAACGCCTGGAAGTTCATCTCCTGGGCCTCGGGCAAGGAGTACGAGCAGCTCGTCGGTGAGGAGATCGGCTGGACCAGCGTCCCCGCCGGAAAGCGCGCCTCGACCTACGAGAACGCCGACTACCTCAAGGTCGCGTCCGCGTTCGCCGAGCCGACGAGGGCCGCGATCGAGGCTGCCGACCCGACAAACCCCGGCGTCCAGCCGCGACCAGCCATCGGCATCCAGTTCGTCGACATCCCCGAGTTCCCCGACCTCGGGACCCAGGTGAGCCAGGACGTCAGCTCCGCCATCGCCGGACAGATGACCGTCAAGGAGGCCCTCGACCGCGGTCAGGACCTCGCCGAGGACGTCGCCGAGCGCTACCAGACGAGGAGTGGGTCATGAGTTCGGATGTGAGGACATCGGGTATGCCGGACAGTCCCCCGCCGTCGTCGGCTGCCGGTTCGGACAGCTCGGGCAGGACCCCGAAGGAGAACGCCGAGCGCGCCACCAAGCTGGCCAGGGCGGGTGACTGGTCCCGGCGGGCGCCCCTGCTCCCGGCCCTGATCTTCGTCGTCATCCTCACCCAGCTCCCGTTCGTCGCGACGATCGTCGTGTCGTTCATGAACTGGAACGCCTACTACCCGGACGAGCGCGGGTTCGCGGGCTTCGACAACTTCGCCCGCGTCTTCACCGACAGCAACACCCGCAACGCGGTCATGGTGACGATCGTGCTCACGGTGTCCGTCGTCGGCATCAGCCTCGTGCTGGGGATGCTCATCGCGCTCCTCCTCGACCGCAAGTTCATGGGCCGCGGGATCGTGCGGACGCTGATGATCACGCCGTTCCTCGTCGTGCCCGTCGCGGCGGCGCTGCTGTGGAAGCACGCGCTCTACAACCCCGAGTACGGCCTGCTCAACGGACTGCTCACGACGGTCCTCGGCGAGGACGCACCCCAGCCCGACTGGATCAGCAACAACCCGCTCATCGCGATCATCGCCGCCCTCGTCTGGCAGTGGACGCCGTTCATGATGCTCATCCTGCTGGCCGGGTTGCAGTCCCGCCCGCTCGACGTCGTCGAGGCTGCGCGGATCGACGGGGCCAGCTCGTGGCAGATCTTCCGGACGATGACGCTGCCGCACATGAGGCAGTACATCGAGCTGAGTGGCCTGCTCGGCGCGATCTATGTCGTCCAGAACTTCGACCACGTCTTCACGATCACGTCCGGTGGCCTCGGCACGGCGAACCTGCCGTACTTCATCTACCAGACCTTCTACACCGCCCAGGACTACGGGCGCGCCTCTGCCGCAGGCGTGGTCGTCGTCGTCGGCACCATCATCATCGCGACCCTGGCGTTGCGGACCGCGTTCAGCCTCTTCCAGGAGGACAACAAGTGAGTACTACAGAACGGCACGCAGTCGAGCCCGAGGCCCACTACGAAGGCGGAGCACGGGTGGCGAACCCGGACGCTCCTCGGCAGGAGTTCAACCACCAGAAGTCCCCCAAGTCGCACATCCTGCTCACGGTCGCGGCCTGGGCCTGCGGGCTGCTGTTCGCCCTGCCGGTGGCGTGGATGATCCTCACGTCGTTCCACAAGGAGGAGGACGCCGCGACCAACCCGCCGAGCGTCTTCGCGCCGCTCAGCCTCGACGGCTACCGGGCCTTCTTCGACGCCGGGCCCTGGCCGCCGCTGGCCAACTCGCTCACCGCGAGCGTGGTGTCGACGATCCTCGTGCTCGCGCTGGCCTTCCCGGCGGCGTACGCCCTGTCGATCCGGCCGGTGAAGAAGTGGACCGACGTCCTCTTCTTCTTCCTGTCGACCAAGATGCTGCCCATCGTGGCGGGCATCCTGCCCATCTACCTCTTCGCGCAGCAGTTCAACCTGCTCGACAACATCTGGCTGCTCATCATCCTCTACACGTCGATGAACCTGCCGATTGCGGTCTGGATGCTGCGGTCCTTCCTCGCCGAGGTGCCGGTCGAGATGCTCGAGGCTGCCCAGGTCGACGGCGCCTCGCTCGTCGTGACGCTGCGCAAGATCATCGCGCCCGTCGTCATGCCCGGCATCGCCGCGGCCGGGCTCATCTGCTTCATCTTCAGCTGGAACGAGCTGCTCCTGGCGCGCGTCCTCACCGGGACCGTTGCGGGAACGGCTCCGGTGTTCTTGACTGGGTTCGTGACCAGTCAGGGCCTGTTCCTCGCCAAGGTGTGTGCGGCCTCCTTCGTCGTGTCGCTCCCGGTGCTCGCCGCCGGCTTCGCCGCGCAGGACAAGCTCGTCCAGGGCCTCTCGATGGGCGCCGTCAAGTGACGTCCGGCCGCGCGACGGCGGAGCGGGTGAAGCTTCTCGTCATCGACGCTCGGGGAGCTGCCCGCGGAGGTCGGGCGGCCGGCATACGACCGCTCGGCGGTGACCCCGGGCATCGTCCACTTCGGTGTCGGCGGCTTCCACCGGGCACACCAGGCGATGTATCTCGACGCGCTCATGAACCGGGGCGAGGCCCTCGACTGGGGGATCGTCGGCGTCGGCCTCATGCCTGGCGATGCTCGGATGCTTGACGCCATGGCGGCCCAGGACAACCTCTTCACGCTCGTCGTCAAGCACCCGGACGGCCGGCTCGAGCCGCGGGTCATCGGGTCGATGGTCGACTACCTCTTCGCACCCGACGACCCGTCAGCCGTGCTCGACCGGCTCGTCGACCCGGCGACCCGGATCGTGTCGCTCACGGTCACCGAGGGCGGCTACCACGTCAACCAGGTGACGGGTGAGTTCGACGCCGACGACCCCGTCCTGCGGACAGACCTTGCCCTCAACGACGACGGGGGTCTGCCGCGGAGCATGTTCGGCTTCGTCGTCGAGGCGGCGCGACGGCGCCGGGCGGCCGGCACCGACCCGTTCACGGTCATGTCGTGCGACAACCTGCCGGGCAACGGTGACGTCGCGAAGAAGATGATCGTGGCGTTCGCCCGGCTCAAGGACGACGAGCTGGGTGCGTGGATCGAGGACAACGTCGCGTTCCCCAACTGCATGGTCGACCGGATCACGCCCGTCACCTCAGCGGACGACATCGCGGCCCTGGCCTCGACCTTCGGGGTCGATGATGCGTGGCCGGTGGTGTGCGAGCCGTTCACCCAGTGGGTGCTCGAGGACCACTTCCCCTCTGGCAGACCGCCGTTCGAGGACGTCGGGGTGCAGATCGTCGACGACGTCGTGCCCTACGAGCTGATGAAGCTGCGGCTGCTCAACGCGAGCCACCAGGCGCTCTGCTACCTCGGCTACCTCTCGGGCCACCGCTACGCCCACGAGGTGGCGCAGGACCCGCTCTTTGCCGAGTTCCTCCTGGGCTACATGCAGGAGGAGGGCTCACCGACACTGCCCGAGGTCCCCGGCGTCGACCTCGGCGTCTATCGGCGACAGCTCATCGAGCGCTTCGCCAACCCCGAGGTCCGCGACACCCTGGCCCGTCTCTGCGCGGAGAGCTCGGACCGCATCCCCAAGTGGCTCGTGCCCGTCATCCAGGCGAACCTCGAGGCGGGCGGCGGCTTCGAGCGGTCGGCGCTCGTCGTCGCGTCCTGGGCACGCTACGCCGAGGGCGTCGACGAGAAGGGTGACCCCATCGAGGTCGTCGACCGGCACCGTGACAAGGTCATGGCCGCGGCCCGTGCCTACGAGGACGACGAGCTCGCGTTCCTGCGTGATCGCGACTTCTTCGGAGGTCTCGTCGACAGCGAGCCGTTCACCACGGCATACACCGCGTTCCTGAAGTCGTTGCACGACAACGGTGCTCGCACCACCCTCGAAGACCTGGAGTCCAATCGATGACAACCGACCGGCCGCCCGAGTCGATGCGGGTGGCCGTCCTGGCCGAGCCCGGCTCGATCGTCATGGAGTCCCGACCGGTGCCGTCGCCCGCGGCCGACGAGGTGCTCATCGAGGTGCGGTCGGTCGGCGTGTGCGGTTCGGACACGCACTACTACGACCACGGGCGGATCGGTGACCACGTCGTCACCGGCCCGCTGGTGTTGGGCCACGAGAGCGCCGGTGTCGTCGTCGCGGTGGGGTCCGCAGTCGACCCGGCGCGCGTCGGTGAGCGCGTCGCGATCGAGCCCGGAGTGCCGTGCCGGTCGTGCGCGCAGTGCCTCGCCGGTCACTACAACCTCTGCCCCGACATGGCCTTCCACGCGACGCCACCGATCGACGGGACCCTCGCCGAGTACGTCGTGCACCCGTCGTCGTTCGCGTTCACGCTGCCGGACTCGGTCTCGCTCGACGAGGGCGCCATGCTCGAGCCGCTGTCCGTGGGGATCTGGGCCTGTCGTCGGGCTGGAGTCGCGCCGGGGGTGCGGGTGCTCGTCACGGGTGCCGGGCCGGTGGGCCAGCTGGCCGCGCAGGTGGCGGTGGCGTTCGGCGCGTCGGAGGTCGTCGTGGCCGATGTCAACGCCCACCGCCTGTCGGTGGCCTCCTCGTTGGGAGCCACGAGGACCGTGGACGTGTCGTCGACGTCCCTGGCAGAGGCGTATGCCGGCCGCCCCGGTCCCGAGGTCGTCCTCGAGTGCTCGGGCCACGAGGGTTCGACGCAGGCCGCGATCCGGGTGGCGGCGCCGGCTGGTCGGGTCGTGCTCATCGGCATGGGCGGCGACACGCTCGCGCTGCCGCTGGGAGAGGTGCAGAACCGCGAGCTGTGGGTGACCGGCGTCTTCCGCTACGCCAACACCTGGCCGACCGCGATCGAGCTGGTCGCATCAGGTCGGGTCAGGCTCAAGCCACTGGCAACGGGGCACTTCGACCTCGAAGGCACCGAGGCCGCCCTCACCGCCGCGCGCACCGACCCCGAGGCCATCAAGTCGATCATCCACCCGGTCACCTGACGAGCGGTTCGTCGTGCCGGGGGACCATCAGCTCACGGCTCGATGGACGTTCCTGAGCACGAGCTGCGGCTGAGTCGAGCGAGCTGATAGTCCTCCGGTCGGCTCAGAACTCCTAGGCTAGGTCGATGACGGACATGCAGCTCCTCACCGACCCAGCGCGCCCCACCCACATGGCCGCCGTACGGCTGCCGGGCGACAGCACAGTGCAGCACGTGACGGTGGACGTGCCGACGCCGGGGCCGGGTCAGGTGCTGCTGCGGATGCGCGCATCATCGGTGTGCGGCAGCGACATCCGCGCGATCTATCGCGAGCACCTCGGCCACGGAGCCGAGGCCTACCAGGGCGTCGTCGCCGGACACGAGCCCTGCGGCGACGTCGTCGAGCTCGGTCCCGGAGTCACGACGCTCGAGGTGGGCGACGGGGTCGCGGTCTATCACATCACCGGATGCGGTGCGTGTGCTGAATGCCGCATCGGCTACCCCATCGGCTGCACCTCGCCGACCCGCGCGGCCCACGGCTGGCAGCGCGACGGCGGACATGCCGAGTTCATGCTCGCCGAGGCGGTGTCGTGCCTGCGCCTTCCCGAGGGCGTGACCCACGTCGACGGTGCGCTGGTCTCGTGCGGGTTCGGCACGGCATACGAAGGCCTGCTCCGCGCCGGCGTCAGCGGGCGCGACCGCCTGCTCGTCACGGGGCTGGGTCCGGTCGGGCTGGCGGCAGCCATGCTCGGCAAGCACCTCGGCGCCTCGACGGTCATCGGTCTCGAACCGAACGCCGAACGCGCTGCCCTGGCCCGCGAACTCGATCTCGTCGACATCGTCGTCACCGATCCCGCGGAGCTGGCCGACGCCGTGGGTGACGCGACCGATGGACGCGGTTGTGAGGTGACGATGGACTGCAGCGGCAACGAGCACGCCCGGCTCGCAGCCCTGACGCACACCGCCATCCGTGGGCACTGCGTCATGGTGGGCGAGGGCGGGCAGATGACCTTCCGCGTCTCGGACCTGCTGATCCACCACCAGGTCACCATGCACGGCTCGTGGGTCAGCTCGCTCGGTCACATGGCCGAGCTGCTCGACCTGCTCGCCCGCTGGGGTGAGCACCCGGAGCGGATCGTCACCCACCGCTTCGCGCTCGCCGATGCGGACGAGGCGTATGCCGTGGCTGCCGCGGGCGCATCCGGCAAGGTCGTCATCACCTGGGACGAGTGATCACGACAACGTGGGTCCGAAGCGACGGATCCCCTCTGCCGCCATGTCGTCGGTTCCGGTGTAGGTGCGGGCGTTGCTCGTCAGGCTCTGTGACGTCCGGTGGACCGCCCGGGCCCCGACGTCCAGGCTGCGCTCGCCCCTGCCGAGCTCACGGTTGAGGACGGAGCTCAGGGTGGTCGCAGCAGGGACCTCACCGAAGCTGCTGGCGGACACGGTGATTCCGCCCACGAGGTTGGCCGCGCCGCTGAGGGGGCGGGCCGCGGTGTCGAGGTCTGCGGCGGCGCCACGCAGCGACTCCGGAGAGACGTCGATGTCCTCACTGAGCCCCAGGTCGGCCAGTGATGTCCGCGTCATGTAGGGGTTGGCCCACAGGTCGTCGTCGTCGGAGCCGTCCGGCCCGTAGTGGTCGGCCCCGGACTCGTAGGTCGTGATGATCTCGCCGTCGAGCTCGATGATGCCCTCCGACATGTAGGGCAGCTCGTAGGCGTCGCCGCGCTCACCGTTGCCCGACTCGTCGTCCTGGCGCTCCTGCGTGATGAGACGACCGGCCTTGTCACGTCCGAGAGAGGTGCTGAAGACGTACTCGCCGTCCCGGACGACGACACCCTGTGCCTGGGGAGGCGTGTGGACGTAGCCCGTCCCGCCACCGAAGCTCGTGTCCTGGGTCCAGCCGCCATGACCGTCCGGGACGTAGCGGTACAGCTTGCCGTCGTCGTCGGCACCGTCGTAGGTGTTGCCGCCACCCCCGATCTTCTCGCTGTGGGTGCCGACGTAGAGGTTGCCGTTCTTGATCGTGCCGTAGGCGCCGGCCCCGTCGGGGATCTGCGTCGGCGGGCCGATGGGGTCGGCGTGCCTGCCACCGCTGGTCAGGTCGGAGGTGAGATAGGTGAAGACGTGCGAGGGGTTCCCGCTCGAGGTGACGTAGGTGTACTTGCTGTCGGAGGCCACGCCACCGGCGTGGTCGGGCGTCGGGATGTCGACGTCCCGCCCTGCCGAGTCCTTGCCCGTGTAGCCACCCAGCTCGACGTCCACCATCTCCTTCCCGGTGCTCGGGTCGACCATCGACAGGACCGAGGGTTGGTCGCCGTCCTTCGAGTAGCTCGTCTGGATGATCCACCCCGTGTCGGGGTCGACGGCCAGGCCCTGCGGGATGAGGCCACGCTTGTCGCCGGTCACGCCCAGGTTGGGGATCAACGGCCCGAGTCCACCCCCGTGCTCCTTGAGCCAGTCGGCCGTCTTCTGCATGCCGGAGGCCAGCCACTTCTTGGTGTCGGCATCGAGCTCGTCGGTATTGATCTTCTCGCCGGAGGCGAACGCGGCGACGGTGCCGAGGTTGGCGTTGTACTGCGCCGACACCCTGAGCAGGTCGAGGTGCACGGCCAGGGCGAGCAGGTCCTTGATCACGACGTTGAGCCCAGCCGGACGGTTGCGCCAGCGTCCGATCGCGACGTCCGCCGCACTCGTCATCGCGTCGTACTCGTGGGCACCGGTGTCCAGGGCGGTCTGGATCCGCCCGAGGGCGAAGCGGTTGACCTGGATGCCCTGGCTCACGCCGGCGGTGCGGACGCGGTAGCCGGCCGACGCCGCACTGGTCCACCTGGGCCGGTCCGCGGCCTCGTCGACCCGTGTGGCCGACTCCTCGACCTTCTTGATCGCATCCCCGACCGTGTCCGCGTGCCCCCGCACGGTCGCCGAGCTGCCCGAGACGAGCTTGGCGTACAGATCCTCGGGATCAACCATCAGCCCTCCCCTCCCTCACGAAAACCTCAGCGCAGTGACCGGTCCACTGTTCCAGAATCCAAGCACGGATCCGCCACCTCGTCTGTGGGGAGCACTCCCCGCCCGGTCGACACGTGCACCGGCCCGGCCGTTCGGCAAGGATGCACCCATGCCCACGACGCAGAAGCAGCTTGTCGCCGGAGTCGACTCCTCGACCCAGTCGTGCAAGGTCCTGGTGTGCGACGCCGAGACCGGTGAGGTCGTCCGGCAGGGCCGTGCGTCGCACCCCGACGGCACCGAGGTCCACCCGGAGAAGTGGTGGACGGCCTACGAGTCCGCGACGAGTGGCGGTCTGCTCGACGGGGTCTCCGCCATCGCTGTCGGGGGGCAGCAGCACGGCATGGTCACCCTCGACGACTCCGACGAGGTCGTGCGACCGGCGCTGCTGTGGAACGACACCCGCTCGGCGCAGGACGCAACCGACCTCATCGAGGAGTTCGGTGGGGCGCAGCGCTGGGCGCACGAGGTCGGCGTCGTGCCCGTCGCCTCGTTCACGGTGACCAAGCTGCGGTGGCTGCACCGCTCGGAGCCGGAGTCCCTCGAGCGCACACGAGCCTGCGTCCTGCCTCACGACTGGCTGACCGGGCAGATCCTCAAGCAGGGCAGCGGTTTTGAGGCATGGACGACGGACCGTGGGGACGCGTCCGGCACGGGCTACTGGTCCACAGGATCTGGCGACTACCTCCCCGAGATCCTCGACCTCGCCATCGGACGGCAGATCGAGCTGCCCCGGGTCCTCGGGCCGACCGAGGCCGCGGGCCGCACCGAGTCCGGACTCGTGGTCGCACCGGGAACGGGCGACAACATGGGTGCCGCACTCGGGCTGGGCCTGCGACCGGGCGACGCCGTCATCTCGCTCGGGACCAGCGGCACCGCCTTCGCCCGCCACGACGCAGCCATTGCCGATGCCAGTGGGGCCGTGGCGTCGTTCGCCGACGCGACCGGCGGCTTCCTGCCCCTGCTCGCCACCCTCAACGCGGCGCGGGTCCTCACGGCCGGCGCGTCCATGCTCGGCGTGGAGCTCGCGGAGCTCGACCGACTGGCCCTGGCCGCCGAACCCGGCGCCGGCGGGCTCACCCTGCTCCCCTACCTCGATGGCGAGCGCACCCCCAACCTGCCCACGGCGACCGGCACTCTCTCCGGCCTGACCCGCAGCAACGCCACCCCCGAGAACCTCGCCCGCGCCGTCGTCGAAGGCATGCTGACCAACCTCGCGGAGGCTTTGGACTCCCTGCGGGGGCAAGGTGTGCGCGTGGAGCGGGTGCTCCTCATCGGTGGTGCGTCCGCCTCTGCCGCGGTGCGGTCCATCGCCGCCGACCTCTTCGGAGCCGAGGTGCACGTGCCCGCGTCCGGGGAGTACGTCGCCCTCGGTGCAGCCCGCCAGGCCGCCGCCACCCTCCTCGGTTCGGGGTCCCCCGAATGGACGGTCGAGACCGATGCCGTCCTCGAGCCGGACGCCGAGGTGGGCGGTCGGGTCACCGAGCTCCGCGGAAGGTACTCCGACCTGCGAACCCGGCTGCACTCGTGAGCGCAACCCTCGTGGCGAAGGACCTGTCCGGGGGGCACGCCCACCGGACCCTCTTCGAGCACCTCGACCTCACGGTCGCGCCCGGCGACGTCGTCGGAGTGGTCGGCGCGAACGGAGCCGGCAAGACCACGTTGTTGCGGCTCCTCGCCGGGACGTCCACACCCCTGGCCGGCAGCATCGCCACGGCCCCTGCCGATGCCTTCGTCGGCTGGCTCCCGCAGGAGCACGAGCGCATCCCCGGCGAGACGGTGACCGACTACATCTCCCGCCGCACCGGTGCCACCGACGCGACGGAGGCGATGGAGCTGGCGGCGGCCGCCCTGGGCGGCGACGACACGGACGCAGACGATGCGTATGCCGTGTCCCTCGATCGCTGGTTGGCCAGCGGTGCCGCTGATCTCGAGGACCGCATCCCGGCGATGCTCGCCGAGCTCGGCCTTGACGTCGGCCGCGACGCGCTCATGACCTCCCTCTCCGGCGGACAGGCGGCCCGGGCCGCCCTTGCCGCCCTGCTGCTCAGCCGCTTCGACATCGTCCTGCTCGACGAGCCGACCAACGACCTCGACCTCGCCGGGCTCGCCCGCCTCGAGGCGTTCGTCACCGGGCTGCGCGGCGGGGTCGTCCTCGTCTCGCACGACCGCGAGTTCCTGGCCCGCTGCGTGACCCGCATCGTCGAGCTCGACCTCGCGCAGAGCTCCGTCTCCGTCCACGACGGCGGCTACGAGTCCTGGCTCGAGGAGCGCGAGGTCGCCCGCCGCCATGCCCGCGAGGCCTATGAGGAGTTCGCCGGCACCAAGGCCGACCTCGAGTCGCGAGCGCGCACCCAACGCGAGTGGAGCAGCAAGGGCGTGCGCAACGCGATGAGGAAGAGCCCCGACAACGACAAGATCCGGCGGGCCGCCAGCATCGACTCCGCCGAGAAGCAGGCCCGCAAGGTGCGCCAGATGGAGTCACGGATCGCGCGGCTCGACGAGGTCGAGGAGCCCCGCAAGGAGTGGATGCTGCAGTTCTCCATCGGTGACGCGCCACGCTCGAGCTCGGTCGTCGCCACCCTCAACGAGGCGAGCGTGGACCGCGGCGACTTCACCCTCGGACCCGTCTCGCTGCAGGTCGACGCGGGCGACCGCATCGGCATCACCGGGCCCAACGGCGCCGGCAAGACCACGCTCCTGGGCCTCCTCCTCGGCCGCCTCGGCCCGGACCGGGGCAGCGCCAGCCTCGGCGCGAGCGTCGCCATCGGCGAGATCGACCAGGCCCGCACCGGGCTGCGCGACGACCTGTCACTCGCCGATGCGTTCGGCGAGGCCGTGCCCGACCTCGTGCCTGCCGAACGCCGCACGCTGCTGGCCAAGTTCAGCCTGCGCGCCGACCAGGTGACGAGCCCGGTCTCGCGCCTCTCCCCCGGCGAGCGGACGCGGGCGGCCATGGCCCTGCTGCAGGCGCGCGGCGTCAACCTCCTCGTCCTCGACGAGCCCACCAACCACCTCGACCTGCCCGCCATCGAGCAGCTCGAGGAGGCACTGGCCGCCTATGACGGCGCCCTGCTCCTCGTCTCGCACGACCGCCGGCTCCTCGAGAACGTCGCCCTCGACCAGCGCTGGGACGTCGACGCCGGGCGGGTCACACGCCGCTGACCGCAGACTGCTGGCCGCTCGGGGTCGCGGCCTGGTCGCGAGAGCGCCACCTCCGGAAGGCGACGGCGACGACGAAGACGGCCGACGCGGCATACGCGAGGGTTGGGAGTGGCGGCACGGACGCCGACGCGTAGGCAAGCCCCGCCGCACCAGCCACCGTCAGCCATTCAAGCCGACCGGCGAGGACGGCGCAGGCGATGAGGGGCAGGGCGTACCAGGGGTAGCTCGGCGTGGTGAGGAGCAGCAGGGAGCCCAGGACGACAGTGGCCCCAGCCGCCGGATCGTCCAGCCGACTCCACGCCACGACGCCCGCCACGAGCGCGAGCAGCAGGACGGCCGCAGGCGTCACCAACCCGGTGGGAAGGAGCAGCTGCAGGATTCCCGAACGGCTCGATCCACCCTCCTCGACGAGGTAGGCCGGGAGGTAGCCCAGGACGAGGTGCCCCGCTGCCAGCCAGTGCGGCAGGTAGGCCAGCAGGACCGTGGTCGCGGCTGCTGCCACCGCACCGACGACCCGAGCAGGACTGTGCCGCAACGAGAACAGTGAGCTCAGCACGACCGCCGGGTACAGCTTGACCGCCGTCGCGAGACCTACCAGCACTCCCGCGGCACCACTCGACCATCCCCGTGGCCGAGAGCCGGGAGTCACCACGGCCAGGGTGGCGACCAGGAACGCCGCGGCCAGCACGTCCACGTGCGCACCGTTCCCCGACTCAGCGACGACCACAGGGCACCAGGCCCACCAGAGCGCACCCCGAGGATCGGCCCCACGACGGCGGAGCATCGCTGCGAGCGCCGCTGCCACGCCGGCCGCCAGCAGCGCCGACCCCGCCTGCAGCCCGCGGGTGCCCCAGGACCAGGGCGTCACCGCGGCGGCGGCCGTGAACCACGCCTGGGCCACCGGTGGGTAGATGGTCGGCACCTGGGGACGGTTGATGACCGTGCGGGGGTCGTTCCTGGCACGCTCCAGCACCTCGGCACGGTCCGTCGGGAGGGGCTGCGTCGTGTGGCCCGAGAGCTCGCCCGGGCCGAGACCGGGGAAGAGTATGGGGTCACGCAGACGGGCGAGGCGGTCGTCGAGGGGGGCGTAGCGGTAGGGCGACGTCCCCGAGAAGCTGCACCCGTCCGTCCCAGACGTAGCGATAGGCGTCGCTGCTCGAGCGAGGTCCGGTGAGCAGCCCCGGGAGCTGGACGACGAGCGCCACGACGAAGACCAGCAGCGCAGTGCGTCGCATCGGCCCCACCGCCAGACCGGCCGAGCCTTCGCCCTCACCCGTGCGACTACGCAGCACCCACCGCAGCGTGAGGATCGCCGCCATCCACCAGGCGGTCATCACCAGCGCCAACCGCACCCGGTCGGTGTCGAGGTCACCAGACATCGCGTACCCGGCCGAGCAGGCGGTCATCGCCACGGTGCCGAGGAGGAGTCTGCGCATTCCTCCACTGTGTCGGACGGCGGCAGCCGTCGCGCCCCACCAGCACCTCCAGCGGCCATCCGTCATCGCCCCGTAAGCGCTGTGACCGGCTCATCCGGTCGGCGCGTCCCTACCGTCGAAGCATGCGCACACTCCCCGCACCACCGGCGCCGCCGACACCCGAGGACTTCACCTCACCGGTGCACGACCGGACCGTGGTGGCACGGCTGGGCATGCTCCTCGGCGTCGCGTTCACCATCTGCTTCCTCACCGGGATCCTCAGCCACTTCCACCAGAACCCGATCTCCTGGCTGCCGCTCCCGACCGGACCGGCGTGGGGCTATCGAGTGACTCAGGGCCTGCACGTCGCGTCGGGGACCGCGACGGTCCCGCTCCTGCTCGCGAAGCTGTATGCCGCCTATCCGCGCCTGTTCACGCGGCCCGTCGTCGGCTCGCCGGTCCAGATGCTCGAGCGCGCATCCATCGCCGTGCTCGTCGGATCGTCGCTGATGATGGTCTCGACGGGCATTGCCAACGTCGCCGGCTGGTACGTCTTCGGCTTCGGCTTCACCAAGGTCCACTGGGCGTTCGCGTGGGTCGCCATCGGGGCCCTGGCGGTGCACGTCGCCGTGAAGCTGCCGGCCATCCGTGACGCACTCACCCCCGGCGGCACCGCCCGTTCGAGGAGCGAAGGTCGACGCGGCTTCATCCTCGGCGCGGCCGCGGTGGCCGCCGGCGCAGTGGTCCTCACGGTCGGCTCGACGGTGCCTGCCCTGGACCGCATCTCCGTGCTCCGCTCCCGGCGCCCGCGCAACAGCCCACTGGGGGTGCCGGTCAACCGGACCGCCGAGCAGGCGCAGATCCCCCCTGCCCTCGACCCAGCGGCCGGCGACGACGACTGGCAGGTGACGGTGCGAGGACCAAGTGGCGAACGGATCGTCACCGGCGCCGAGCTGCGCGCCCTCCCGCAGCAGACCGTGTCGCTCCCGATCGCCTGCGTCGAGGGATGGAGCGCCGATGCCGCGTGGCAGGGCGTGCGGATGCGCGACCTGCTCGACCTCGTCGGCGGGGTGGCTGGTGACGTGGCCGTCCGCTCGGCGGAGGTCAGCGGCACCTATCGCGAGTCCCTCCTTCCACGCGCCTACGCCGACCACCCCAACACCCTGATTGCCCTGCGGCTCAATGGTTCTCGACTCACCCGGGACCACGGCTTCCCGGTGCGGCTGATCGCGCCGAACCGTCCCGGCGTGCTCCAGACCAAGTGGGTCACCGAGCTGGAGGTGCGGGCATGAAGGCCGGGTATGCCATCGCGCGGGAGCTCGGGTTGGCTCGCGTCCTGCTGGGCTTGGCCGGCCTGGCCTTCGTCGCCGTGGGTGCGTGGCAGTTCTTCGCCCACGTGCCCACGAGTGGCTGGCTGCGGGTCGGGCTCTGGATCGGCGCGGGGATCGTGGTCCATGACGGAGTCCTGGCCCCGCTGGGCGTCGTCACCGGGTGGCTCGTCGCCCGCCGTGCGCCGGAGCGGGCGATACCCATGGCGCGTGCGGTCGGCCTGGCTGTGCTCACCCTCACGTTGCTCGTCGTGCCGCTCCTGGCCACGGGCGGCCTGCGCCCCTGATGAAACTCGCCTTGTGTGCCTGAGAGCGGGCTATGGCCCGCTCTCAGGCACACAAGGCGAGTTTCAGGCGGCCTGACGGAGGGTGACGAACGCCCGCCCGTCGACCCGCCAGTCCTCGACGGCCAACAGACCCGCCTGGGCGGCATACCTGACCAGGGCGGTGGCACCCACTCGCGCCCACGGGATGGGGCGGGATCGCCTCCCCCACGGCCCGGTCAGGGTCACTTCCGTGCACAGGTCGACGTGCTCGTCCGGGTCCACCTCGACGAGCGCCCATCCTTCTGGACTGAGCAGCTGGCTGCACCGGCGCAGGAGAAGCGTCGGGTCCCCGCCGATGCCCACGTTGCCGTCGGCGAGCAGCAGCGTCTGCCAGCGCCCCTCGCCGGGAACGGGTTGGAAGACATCGCGCAGCAGGGCACTTCCACCACGAGCGCGAGTCTGGACGATCGACGCCCCCGAGACGTCGATGCCCAGAGCGGGCAGCCCCCGAGCGGACAGCGCCTCGACGAAGCGACCGGGCCCACAGCCCACGTCGATGACCGGGCCGGAGCAGCGGCTCACGATGAGCTCGTCGACGCCGGAGATCGTCTGCCACGACGCCACCTCGAGCAGTCGCGGGACCACACCCGCGCCAGTGCCACGCGAACCCCACTCGACGTGGACGCCGCCTCGCGCGAGCGCGGTGTCGAACAACAGGGCCGGGTCGCACGGTGTCTGCACGAGTCGCCGGAAGGTCCTGGCGAACCGCGTGTCAGGCGCTGCCACCGCCACGGCAGCAGCATCGGCCGGCTCGTCCACGTCGCGCTGCATCGACAGCAGGTGAACCGAGAGACCGTGGGAGCGAAGACGTTCCAGCTGAGCGGCACCGGTGTGCCCCGTCGACATCGGGACGCCGACGAACAGCCCGGGCTGGTAGCGACGCAACCCGATCGCCCAGTAGCCACCGTCCTCGCAGAGGCCGAGCACGGCGTCGGCGCCGTGCCAGTCGGCCAGGAGATCGTCAGGGCCGACCTGCGGGGTGTCCATCCCCACGAGGAGGGTGGGTTGGTCTCCGTCCTCGGGCAGTGCGTCACGGAAGGCGTGGTCCAACCGCTCGTCGAGGCCCCCGCCGCGCTGCGGGTTCAACGTGACATCGTCCGGCAGCCACCGCGTCGGCGGACCCTCCCAGGCAAGGACGGTCCGGACTCCGGTGGCTCGCGCCGCAGCGAGGGTGTCGCGGATGGCTGCAGCGGCCAGCACCGCCGCTTCAGCCAGCGAGAAGTCGGGCGTCAGGCGCGTCTTGACCCTGCCCGGTTGCGGCGACTTGGCCAGGATGATCACCGACTGCAGCGTGCGGCAGCGAGCTTCGAGAGTGGCGGTCATGACGCCAGCACCCGGCTCATGTCCTGCACGGCTCGCGCCGCGCCCAGCCACGTGCCCGTCACCTTGGACCGGCCCGAGCGCGGGAGATAGGGGACTGGGACGCCGGTGACTGACCACCCGGCCTCGGCGGCGCGCACCACGGTCTCGACGGGGTAGCCGGAGCGGCGGTCCGCGATCGGCAGACCCTGGAGCAGCTTGGTGGGAGCCAGCCGCAGGGGCCCGATGTCCTCGAGCCCCGCGCCCGTGGCACGACGAACCCGATGGGCCAGCACCCGGTTGGCGACCCGCAGTCGCCACGGCCACGCGTCCCGGCTGACCGGACGTCGGGCACCCACGACGAGATGTGGGCGTCCCTCATGCAGGGTGCGACGGTGCTCGGCGAGGAGCAGCTCGAGGGAACACGGATCAAGGCTGCCGTCGGCATCCATGAAGGCCACGAGCGGCGCGGCCGCCACCTGCAGACCGGCGTGGCAGGCGGCGCCATACCCACGCTGCGAGACCTCGACGACCTCGATGCCTCGCCGCCGCGCCATGCGGGCCGAGCCGTCGGTCGAGCCGTTGTCCGCGAGGATCGGTCGCGCCCAGTCGGGCATGCGGGCGAGGACTCGTGGCAACGCTTCGGCCTCGTCGAGGCACGGAAGCACCACGTCGACCAACACCTCGGAGCGAGCCATGTGTTGCACGCTAGGTCGCGGGAGCCACCGCCGGACCCCATGGCAGATGACGGGACCCTTACGGCGAGCCACCAGGACCCGAGATGGACGATCCACGGCACCTCACCGGCATACCCTGCGAAGGTGGTCGCAACCGTGCTGGTCGTCGAGGACGATCCCACCGTCTCGAGCGTCCTGTCGGCGTATCTGCGGCGGGCGGGTTTCGAGCCGGTGCTCGCCGCCGACGGCCTGACCGCGCTGCAGGCCTGGCGCGAGCGCCGCCCCGACGTCGTCATCCTCGACGTCATGCTGCCGCTCATGTCGGGCCTCGAGGTGCTCCGCCGCCGTCGCGCCGAGGACGACCACGCCGCCGTCATCGTGCTGAGCGCGCGGGGCGAGGAGGACGACCGCCTCCTCGGGCTCGAGCTGGGCGCCGACGACTACATGGTCAAGCCGTTCAGCCCACGCGAGGCTCTCGGGCGGGTCGAGGCGCTCCTGCGCCGGGCCGAGCGGCTCGGCGCCGTCACCCTGCTGCCCAGGGTCACCGAACGACTGGGCGTGCGCGTCGACACCGGTTCGCGCACCGCCACGGTCGACGGGAGCGGCACGGAGCTGACGACCCGAGAGTTCGACCTGCTGGCCTATCTCATCGCGCACCCCGGCCTGACCTTCACCAAGGAGCAGCTCATGCGCCGGGTCTGGGGATGGGACTTCGGTGACACCTCGACGGTCACCGTCCACGTGCGCCGCGTGCGAGAGAAGATCGAGACCGACCCGTCGGACCCGCAGCGCATCGTCACCGTGCGGGGCGCCGGCTACCGGTTCGGCGAACCCGAGGAGCAGTCGTGAACGACATGCAGCAGATCATCGCCGTCACCACACTCGTGTGTCTTGTCGCGGGTGGAGCCGGAGCGCTGGCGTTGTCGGGACTGCGAGGTCGCTCCACCATGGTCCTCGTCGTCGTGGCCTCGCTCGTGCCGCTCGTCGCGGTGTCGCTCGCTGTCTTCGTCAACGTGCAGCGCATGTTCATCTCTCCCCACGACTCGACCGTCGTCCTCATGGCGCTCGGGCTCGCCGGCATCATCGGCGTGCTGCTCTCGCTCGTCCTCGGCCGTCAGGTCGCTGCCGGCTCGACGGCCCTCGTCGACTCGCTGCGGTCGCTCGGCAACGGTGGACCGACCGGCGAGGACCCCACCCACACCCACTCGGTCTCCTCGGAGCTCTCCGACCTGTGGCGCGAGCTCGACAGCACCCGCAGCCGCCTGGCCGCCTCCGAGCAGCGCGAGCGAGCCCTTGAGCGCTCCCGCCGCGAGCTCGTCGCCTTCATGTCGCACGACCTGCGCACTCCGCTCGCCGGCCTGCGCGCCCTCGCCGAGGGCCTCGAGGACAAGGTCATCGAACCCGAACCGGCCCTGCGCCAGATGCGGCAGACGGTGAGCCGGCTCGACGGCCTCGTCGGAGACCTCTTCGAGCTGTCCCGGGTGAGCTCGGCCGAGGCGCGTCAGCACGACGACACCGCGCTCGTCAGCCTCGTCGAGGTCTGCCACGACGTCGTCGGTGAGCTGGAGCAGCATGCCCAGCAGCGCGATGTCGACCTCCGCCTCCAGACCCGCGGTGAGGACGACCGGCTCGCGGTCACCGGCAACGGCGACGAGCTCACCCGACTCCTCGGCAACCTCGTCGGCAACGCCGTGAGGCACACCGCACCCGGAGGTTCGGTCGTCGTCCGCGCCGAACGCAGCCCCGACGGCCGCACCCAGCTTCTCGGTGCTGGACGAGTGCGGCGGCATCGCCGAGCCGGACCTACACCGTGTCTTCGAGGCGGGGTGGCGCGCCGACCCCGAGCGCAGCGGTGCCGACGCCGGCGCCGGTCTGGGCCTGGCCATCGCCAAGGGCATCGTCGAGTCGCACGCCGGGTCGATCTCGGTGGTCAACGCCGACGGAGGGTGCTGCTTCGAGGTGGCCCTGCCGGCTGCCGAGCGGGTCAGCTGAACGACAGTCCGGCGAGGCCTTCGCGGAAGAGAACCGTTGCGGCCCAGCCGAGCTCATGCCGGGCGAGGTCGCTGGACGCGGTGATGTGGCGGACGTCGCCGAGCCGGTAACGGCCCGTCACCTCGGGTGTCGGCCCACCGGCGAGCGAGGCGAGCTCGACGGCCAGGTCACCGACCGTGTGGACCACTCCCGAACCCACGTTGTATGCCGTGTGCCCACCTCCCCCGCGCTCGTGCACTTCGCGCCCGAGTGCGGCCACGAACGCCGCCGCGATGTCGTCGACGTGGACGAAGTCCCGACGCTGCCCGCCGTCCTCGAACACCTGTGGCGACTGGCCGCTGGCTGAGGCCGACCAGAAGATCGCGGCGACTCCGGCGTACGGGGTGGACCGCGGCATACCGGGTCCGTAGACGTTGTGCAGGCGCAGGGACGTCGCCGCGGAGCCCGTCTCCCGCGCCCAGACCGAGGCGAGCTGCTCCTGGGAGACCTTGGTCGCGGCATACGTGTTGCGGGGGTCCATGGCAGCGCTCTCGGCGACGAGCGCCGGTGCCAGATCGTGGCCACACTCGGGGCACGATGGTTCGAACTGCGCTGCATCTAGCCGCCGCTCGTCTCGTGGGCCAGGTCGCACGCGGCCGTGCTCAGCGCAGTCGTAGGCGCCCTCCCCATAGACGACCATCGAGCTCGCCTGCACGAGGCGGGTCACGCCGGCGTCATGGCAGGCCCGCAGGACAGCGGCGGTGCCGAGCACGTTGCTCGAGACGTAGTCGTCCATGTCGTCCAGGTCCACGCCGAGACCGACCTTGGCCGCGAGATGGACGACCGCGTCGGCGCCCTTCAGCAGTTGGCGCACCAGATCGAGGTCACGGACGTCGCCCTCGACGAGCCGGACGTCCTGTGCCGCCAGCCGGTCCCGCGCGGCAGCACCCCCGTCCCGGTGGACGTCGGCCCGCAGGGAGTCGATCACGACCACGTCGTGCGACTGCCTCAGGAGGGCTCGCACCATGGCGCCGCCGATGAAGCCCGCCCCGCCCGTGACGACGATCCTCATGCCCTCGACCCTGCCATGGGGTGGGGGCGGCGTGGCCGTCGCGGACCTTGCGGTGCGCTTACGGCAGGTCTTCGGCAGGGACGAGCAGGCCGGCGAGCGCGAGGCGTCGTCTCAGCTCGATGTCCAGGGACGCCGGATCGCGTATGCCGTCCAGCACGTCCGTGACCGCGTCCCGTTCGTCAGCGGTCACCCGCAGACGACCCACCCGGCTGACGTGCACGGCACCCTCGCCGTCGTGCTCCCAGTGACCGGCAAGGCCACCGCGCAGGCGCCAGGTCGTCTCGCCGTCGCCGGCGCGCTCCGCCTGGTCGAGGACCCCGAGTGGTTCGGCGCGCCGGGCCGCACGGACCTGAGGCCGAAGCGCGTCGACCAGCTCGTCCACGCCGACGTCCTGGAGCGCCTTGGCCACGAGTGACCGGACGACCTCGGCGTCATCGCCGAACGCCACCTCCGAGGACTGGCTGCCACCCGGAGTCAGGGGCAGCGACCGCCGGGCCTCGACGTCCTGCGCGAGGCGGGAGCCGACCCGCTCCAGCAGAGCATCCACGAGGTGGCGGCGAGTCCAGGCGTGCACCCCGACCGTCAGGTGGATGCTCGTCCCGCCGAGGGCCGTCGCGGAGTGGAGGTAGCCGCGCGGGAGGTAGAGGCAGTCGCCCGGGCGCAGGGTCTCCTCGAGGAGCGGCTCGGCGGTGGTGGCCTCCTCGACGGCCGCCCGGTGCTGCTCCCACGGTTGGTCACGCAGGGGCGCTTCAAGGACAGGGGGCCGGATGCGCCACTGCTTCTCGCCGGCGATCTGCAGGACGAAGACGTCGTGCACGTCGTAGTGGTCGGAGAAGCCCTGGTTCTGCGGTGGGGTGACATAGGCGTTGACCTGCACCGGGTGCCCGAGGCCGTCGGACAGCGCAGCGGCGAAGGACTGGACCGGCGCCCAGGTCCGGTGCAGAGCCTGGAGCACCAGCGTTGCGCCAGAGGCGAACTCACGCAGGATGCGGTCCTCGCTCAGCTGGTCCGCGATGCCGGCGCCGACACCACCACCGAGCGTGAGCCGGCTCGCGGGCAAGGTGGCTCCGTCGCGCGCCATCCGGGCAAAGGGGGTGCGCAGCCCACGGCCGGCCACGAGCTCGTCGACCGCGTCGGGGCCAAAGAGGTCGGAGAAGTCACGACGGAGCTCCGCGGCGCGGGTCAGCAGCGGGGATCGGGACCAGACACGGGACGCGAAGTCTGCGGGCGGCATACCGACAAGGCGCGCCAGCGCAGGAGAACCCGCGGCCGAGACGACGGTCTCAGGCCGCGGGTTCTCGGGCGGTTCGGTCACTGAGAGCCGTCGGCCCCACCGTCGGCGCCGCCATCGTGCTCGCCGGGGACGGCCGGCTGGTCCGCGCCGCTGTCGGCCGGGCCCTCCGCGTCGTCAGCGCCGCCGTCGGCGCCGCCGTCCTGCTCGTCCGGCAGGCCCATCTCGCCCGCGCCGCTGTCAGCCGGGCCTTCGGTCTCGACGCCCGAGGTGCCCTGGGGCGCCTGACCGAGGTCGGAGAGGTTCTCGTCGGGAGTGGTGCCACTGGTCGGGTTCTGCGTCATCGCGTACCTCCATGTGTGGGCCGGCGCCCGGTTCGGTGCCGGTGCGATCTGTCTACCTGCTCGGCGGGCGTCGCCGCTACCCACCTAGGGGTGCAATCGCCAAGTCAGGCGGTCGAACCCGGCTCGAGCCGGGCGCCCGGCGGGACGACGACGCCCCGACCGACCCGACTGTCGCGCCCGACGAGGACGAGACGGTCGTCGCCGATGCGGGTGCCGGGAGGGGTCTCGCCGACCCTGGCACCGCGCGCGACGGTGGACGCCGAGTCGACGATGGCGCCGCGCACCTCTGCGCCCGCCTCGATGGTCGTCTGGGCGAACACGACGGAGTCCTCGACGACAGCCCCCTTGCCCACCCGCACCCCCGGGCCGAGGACGCTGCGCACCACGGTGCCTGCGACGTCGGCGCCGGCGCTGACGATCGAGCCGTTCACCGTGGCGTCGCGATGGATCATCGCCGACGGGAGCTCGGGCCACCGTGTGAGGATCGGCCACTCCGGGTCGTCGAACACGTCGACTCGACCGGCAAGCAGGTCACGGTGTGCCGCGACGTACTCACTCGGTGTGCCGAGGTCGCGCCAGTAGCCACTGAGGGCGAAGGCATGCACGTCGCCCCGGTCGACCAGCCGCGGGATGAGGTGCTCCCCGAAGTCGCCGACGCCGGAGTCCTCACCATCGGCCGCGTTGACCCGCTCGG
The DNA here is from genome assembly GCF_979258975.1 of Knoellia sp. AC549. Lineage (NCBI taxonomy): Bacteria > Bacillati > Actinomycetota > Actinomycetes > Micrococcales > Intrasporangiaceae > Knoellia > Knoellia sp. AC549. The sequence continues at coordinate 2,024,448 of NZ_OZ409890.1, read as the reverse complement.
CCCTGAGGTCCTCGAGCGCACTGGAGAGGCGGGCGGGGTCGTAGGCGAAGATCTCGGCCGCGACCGTCGTGGTCGCGGGGTTCTCCGGCTTGTAGTCGAAGGTCTTGACCAGACCGTCACGGCCCACCTCGACCACGCCCTTGTCGGCTGCCTGGGAGCGCATGACCTCGGCAGTGACGATCGTGCACGACGAGCCTCGGTCGAGGTGCTGGTCGACGACGTCGCGCAGGTCGACCGAGCAGACGGAGTCGGCGCTGAGGACGAGCACGACGTCGGCACCGAAGTCGCGGATCCCGTCGAGGTTGCGATAGAGGTCGTCACCGTTGCCCTCGCTGAAACCATCCTGGGAGGCCGCGCCACTCCCCTCCTCGGGAGGAAGCCACTGCAACCCACCACGAGTGCGGTCGAGGTCCCACGGCCGGCCGTTCGCGACATGCTTGTGCAGGCTGGTGGCCTGGAACTGCACGGACAGCCACACGTCACTGATCCCGCTGTGCGCCAGCGACGACAGCGCGAAGTCGACGAGCTGGTACTGCCCGGCATACGGCAGCGCCGGCTTGGCCCGCTCGCGGGTGAGGACGTCCATGCGTGAGCCCTTGCCACCCGCCTGGACGATCGCCAGCACCTTCGGTCTTCTCGCCATGCACCCACTGTGCCGCACGCATCCCACCCGTCGCCCGGCGGCGTCAGGGATCGCCTAGATTTCGGGGATGAGCACCTCGCGTGAGTTCGACCTCGTCCTCGTCGGCGCCACCGGATTCGTCGGGCGGCTGACCGCGGCCCACCTCGCGGAGCACGCGCCGGGCACGATGCGCATCGCGCTCGCCGGGCGCTCGCAGTCGCGCCTCGCGGACGTGCGCTCGTCCCTGCCCGGCGCAGCTGCCGACTGGCCGATCGTCGTGGTGGACACGACCGACGCCGCCGCCGTGGTCGACCTGGCCGGTCGCACCCGCGTCGTCGTCACCACCGTGGGTCCCTACGCAAAGCTGGGTATGCCGCTCGCCTCCGCGTGCGCTGCAGCCGGCACCCACTACGCGGACCTCACCGGCGAGGTCCTCTTCGTGCGCGACAGCATCGACGCCAACCACAGCGAGGCCGAGCGGACCGGGGCCAAGATCGTCCACTCCTGCGGCTTCGACTCGATCCCGTCGGACCTCGGGGTGTGGCGGACCGCCCAGCAGGTGGCCGCTGACGGCGAGGGCACCCTCGGCGAGACCGTGCTGCACGTGCGCACGCTGCGTGGTGGTATCAGCGGCGGGACGATCGACTCGATGCGCCAGCAGGCCATCGAGTCCGGCGCCGACAAGGCCCGGCGCCGTGCGGTCACCGACCCCTACGGCCTGAGCCCCGACCGCGAGGCCGAGCCGCCCTCGCGCAACCGCGCTGTCGGGCCGAAACCGACCGGCGTCGCCGGTGCCCTCGACAAGGTGCAGGCCGTCGCCGGCACCCGCTTCGACGAGGTCACCGGGCGCTGGGTCGCGCCCTTCTTCATGGCATCGTTCAACACCCGGATCGTGCGTCGCAGCAACGCCCTGAGCGACTGGTCCTACGGTCGCGAGTTCCGCTACGACGAGGTCATGGACACCGGGCGCGGGCCGCTCGGCGCGGTCAAGGCGGGGCTCACCTCGGCCGTCCTCGGCGGGCTCTTCGCCGGCATGTCCACGGCTCCGACGCGGTCGGTGCTCGACCGCGTGCTGCCCAAGCCCGGCGAGGGGCCGTCGGACGAGACGATGGCCAAGGGCCGTTTCGTCATGGACGTCGAGACGACCACGACGACAGGTGCGCGCTACCGCACCCGGGTGGCGGCGGCATACGACCCGGGTTATTCGGGCACGGCGATCATGCTCGGCCAGGCGGGCCTGTCTCTGGTGGAGGACGAGCTGGGTTCTCGTGGTGGCGTGCTCACACCGGCGGTTGCCCTGGGCGACGCACTGGTCTCCCGGCTGGAGGGCTTCGACTTCGAGTTCACGACGAGCCGCCGGCCGTGATCATCCGGGAGGTCACCGAGGCGGACTGGGTCGACTTCTTCCCGACCTTCACCGAGGTGGTCGAGGCGGGCGAGACCTATGCCTTCCCCGCCGGGCTGGCGATCGACGAGGCCCGCGGCTGGTGGGTGGAGTCGCCGCCCGGGGTGACCGTGGTCGCGGTCGAGGAGGTGTCGGGCGCCGTGCTCGGGTCCGCCAAGACCGGGCCCAACCGACCGGGCCGTGGCTCGCACGTCGCCACCGCGTCGTTCATGGTGTCGTCGGTCGCGCGTGGTCAGGGCGTCGGGCGGGCCCTGGGCGAGTGGGTCATCGCGTGGGCCCGCGAGCAGGGTTATGCGGCAATGCAGTTCAACGCGGTCGTCGAGACCAACGTCGCGGCCGTCGCTCTGTGGCAGAGGCTGGGCTTCACGATCATCGGGACCGTGCCCGAGGCGTTCGAGAGCCGTGCCCACGGACGCGTCGGTCTGCACGTCATGCACCAGCACCTCTGAGCGCCTTGACTTCGAGTGCACTCGAAGGTCGAGGATGGACGAGTGACCACCATCGCCCCACCCGTCGGCCTGTCGATCGCCGAGGCCGCTGAGCAGACGGGCCTCACCGCCCACACGTTGCGCTACTACGAGCGCGACGGCCTGATGCTGCGCGAGGTTCCTCGCTCGAGCTCGGGGCATCGGGTCTACGGCGAGGCCGACCTGCGCTGGGTGACGATGCTGACGCGGTTGCGCGCCACGGGAATGCCGATCCGCGAGGTCAAGCAGTACGCCGCGCTGTGCCAGGCAGGGACGGGCAACGAGGCCGAGCGGCTCGACCTCCTCAAGGCCCACCGCGCCCGGGTCCTCGCCCAGCTGGCCGAGGTGACCGAGCACCTGGGTGCGATCGACAACAAGATCGGCATCTACCGGTCCAAGGTGGAGCTCGACGACGAGTAGGCCTCTCCTCGAGCCAGCTCTTGACTTCGAGCGCGCTCGAAGACGTTGACTCGATTCATGACATCCAACGAGGCGACCACGAACGACGCGACCACCCCCGCCGCCACACTCCCCACCCGCACCCTCGGCACCGGCCCGGCTGCCCTGTCCGTCTCGGCGCTCGGCCTGGGCTGCATGGGCATGTCCGAGTTCTACGGCACCGGCGACGAGGCCACGGGCATCGCGACCATCCACCGCGCCCTGGACCTCGGCGTGACATTCCTCGACACCGCCGACATGTATGGCCCGTTCACCAACGAGCGCCTCGTCGGCAAGGCCATCGCCGGGCGCCGGGACGAGGTCGTCCTCGCCACGAAGTTCGGCAACGAGCGGGCGGAGGACGGCACCCGCATCGGCGTCAACGGCCGTCCCGACTACGTGCTTCGCGCTGCCGACGCGTCGCTCCAGCGCCTCGGCGTCGACTACCTCGATCTCTACTACCAGCACCGGGTCGACCAGAACGTCCCGATCGAGGAGACCGTCGGCGCCATGGCCGAGCTCGTTGCCGCAGGCAAGGTCCGCCACCTCGGCCTCTCGGAGGCGTCTCCCGACACCATCCGCCGGGCCCACGCCGTCCACCCGATCACGGCCCTCCAGACGGAGTACTCGCTCTTCACCCGCGACATCGAGGACGAGATCCTGCCGACCATCCGAGAGCTCGGCATCGGCCTGGTCCCCTACTCGCCCCTCGGTCGCGGGATTCTCACGGGTGCCATCACGGCCGAGGCGGACCTCGACCCGAACGACTCGCGACGCACGGCATACTTCCCGCGCTTCCAGGGTGAGGCCCTGGACGCCAACCTCGCCCTCGTCGCCAAGTTGCGCGAGGTCGCCGAGGGGAAGGGCGTGACGGCTGGTCAGCTCGCGCTGGCGTGGGTGCTGGCGCAGGGCTCGGACATCGCCCCGATCCCCGGCACCAAGCGCATCCCCTACCTCGAGGAGAACGTCGGGGCGGCAGCCGTCGAGCTGGGCCGCGCCGACCTCGAGGCCCTCGCGGCGGCCGTGCCGCGCGATGCCGTGGTCGGCGCCCGATACGGCGACATGTCGACGATCGACGCGTAGCCGGACGAGAATGCCCTCGATTCGTTGGAACCCGCACGGTTCGCCACATCTTCGGCGAATCGTGCGGGTTGCAGCGAGGGGGGTGCGGGACCGAGTGGAAGCATCGCGTGCGTGCCCTCACTCCCTGACGACCTCGGCCAGCCCGACGTGCAACGTGCCTACGACACGGTGGCCGGCACCTACGCGGACTACTTCCCCGACACCCGGGCCGAGTCGCCGCTGGAGCTCGCCATGGTCGATGCCTTCGCCAAGGCCGTCACGGCCGAGGTGGGCGCTCGCGTGCTGGATGCCGGCTGTGGCGCCGGCCGGATGAGCCGCTACCTCGCCGACCGCGGCTGTGCCGTGCAGGGCGTGGACCTCTCGCCCGGAATGGTCGGCATGGCCCGCCGCGACCACCCTGCCCTGGAGTTCTCGGTCGCCTCTCTCACCGAGCTGCCGTTCCCCGACGACAGCTTCGCCGGGGTCATGGTCTGGTACTCCGCGATCCACACCCCGCCGCAGGGTCAGCCACTGATCTTCGCGGAGGTGGCTCGCGTGCTGCGCCCGGGCGGTCACTTCCTCATCGGGCTGCAGGCGGGCGAGGGCACGCGAGACGTGTCGGCGGCATACGCACGGTTTGGTCACGACGTCGAGCTCGAGCGTCACCTCTACACCCCCGACGAGGTCGCCGGCCTCGCCGCCGCCGTCGGACTCACCGAGGTCGCCCGCATGGTCCGGCGCCCGCGCGAGGAGGAGCGCGACGACCAGGCCGCGCTGCTGATGAGGGCTGGGCCCGCTGTCGGTGACCTTGGCTAGGCTTTTCACAGCGGCGTATGCCGTCTCGCCGGTTTCCTCGAATACCGTTGTGTCCCAGCGCATTTCATCGCAACTTCTCCCCGAATTCGCTTGACTTTCGAACGTGAGTTCGAGGACAATGGACCCATGGGGGAACACCACAGCACCGACGAGGGTCGCGACCCGGTGAGCGTCCGTGAGGCACTCGTCGTCGCGCGATCCGCGGTAACTGAGGTGCGCCAGATCCTGCACCGACTGAGCGGTGCGGAGCTTGCCGAGCTCATGTCCCTCGTCGACGACATCAAGGCCCAGGCGTCGGCGGCGCAGGTCGTCATCGCGACCGAGGCTGCCCACCGCGGCGAATTCACCTTCGCCAGGCGCGGAGAGGGATCGGCACACGAGTGGGTTCGCGAACACGCGCCGTCTCTGCGCCAGGGCGGCGCCGGTCAGCTCGCGTCGTTCGCCGCGGACGTCGCCCACGCCACGCCCGCCGGCCCTTGGTCGACCACGGGACCCACCGCCGGCGCCTTCGCCGACCCCGACCGTGCCGAAGGGGTCATCTGGGCGCGGGTCGTCACCGGCGAAATCGGCGTCCAGCTGGCCCAGACGGCACTGTCCGAGATCGCACGCATGGCCGACCGCCTCAACCCCAACGCGGTTCCCACGGTCGCCAAGGCCATCCTCGACCACGGGTTCGAGTGGGGCGCTCGCGACGCCAAGCGCATCCGTACGCGACTTCTTGCCGAACACGGCCTCGAGGGCGAGCTGGAGGACAAGCAGCGTCGGCTGCGCACCGGCGCCCACCTGTCGCAGCCTCAGGTCAGTGACGGCGACATCACCGAGTACCGGATGGGCCTGACCCCCGAGCAGTCCGCCGCCCTCGAAGCCGCTCTAGGGCCTCTGTCCATGCCGGTCCCCGACCCTCAGACGGGGGTCTTCGACGAACGACCCAACGGGCAACGCCGCGCCGAGGCACTCCTGACCATCATCACCGGCCATGCTGCCCTCGATGGTGAGGCTGCCGGTCCTGCGGGCGCATCGACCGCGCTCCACGTCACCATCAGCCTGGCCGACCTCATCAAGTTCCTTGGGCTTTCCGGCCACGACCTGGGTGGCTGCGCACCATGCCGCACGAACGCGTTCGGTGTGCAGGCGGGGGCGGGGGTCGTGACGGGGTCGACCGCCGCTGGCACGCTGCTCAGCCCCGGTGACGTGCGCCGTCTCGCCTGCGACGCCGACGTCATCCCCGTCGTCTTCGGCACAGCCGGCGAGGTCCTCGACGTCGGACGTGCCGCTCGCCTCTTCACCAGGGGTCAGCGCCGAGCCCTGTGGCATCGCGACCGCGGCTGCACCTGGGCCGGCTGCACCAGTCCCCCAGCGTGGGCCAGGGCTCATCACGTCCTGCACTGGGCAGACGGTGGCCGCTCAGACCTCACGAACGCCGCACTCCTGTGCCAGAGACACCACACACACGTCCACGACAAGCGCCTTGTCGCCACGATCCACCCACCCGACGAGGATGGTCGATCCGTCACTTGGGACACCGCCCCGGGCAGCTACGACCGAGCCCTTCCATCCCGCTTGGCCGAGCTCAGGGCTGGCGTCGATCGGCGCCGACATCTCCGACGGGCCCTCGACACGGGGCACCTGGATCCTCGGCGCCATGTCGACGCGGACGAGGATGACTTCATCGACTCGCTCATGCGGGAGCACGAGTCAGCGTGGGCAGACCTCTCACCATGGCCGGACGACGCCGACCTGCTCGACGTCGCCTGACGCGACGCTCGCGACCGCCTCAGCCGAGCTTGCGGACCACTCCCAGCGGCAGGTGACGCATCGCGGTGCCGAGCGGCTTCCACGGCCACGCCGGGACGCGGGCGGTGTCGACGCCCTTCTCGATCGCCTCGACGATGCCGCGCACTCCCGTCTCGGTGTCGACCATGAACCTCGTCTGCTGCTCGACCTTCTCGTTCATCTCGGAGCGGATGTAGCCCGGGTAGATCGTGGTCACCGTGATGTCGAGATCGGGCTTGCCCAGCATCTCGGAGCGGATGCCCTCGGCGAGCGCGGCGATGCCCGCCTTGGTCGCGGCATACGTGGTCATGGTCTTCGGCATCCCACGCATGGCCGACATCGACGAGACGACGACGAGGTGGCCGCGCTTCCTGGCCCGGAAGATCTCCATCGCCGCCTCGCACTGGGCCAGGGCGCCGATGAAGTTGGTCATCGCCGTCGCCCGGTTCGCTGCGTAGCCCCCGGCACCGATCGGCACCCCCTTGCCGAGGCCGGCGTTGACGACGACCCGGTCGACGCCACCCAGCTCGACGTCGAACTCGTGGAAGACCCGGAAGACCGCGTCGTCGTCGGTGACGTCGAGCGCCTTGACCGCGACCCTCCGCTCCGGGTGGGCGGCCGTGATCTCACCGGCGAGCCCGTCGAGCCGCTCGGTGCGGCGAGCACACAGCGCCAGGTCGTGGCCGGCGGCCGCGAACTGCCGGGCCAGCTCGGCGCCGATGCCGGAGCTGGCGCCGGTGATGAGGGTGGTGGTCATGAGCAGGGTTCTCCTCAGCGGGTGGTGAGCAGGTCAGGGGTGTGTTCGAGGTGCGAGGTGTCGTTGAAGGTGCGCAGGACCGGTCCGCCGGCGCCGATCGACACGGTCGTGAGGGAGGCGTTGGCGATGACGCGTTGCATGGACGTCCAGACCGGCGCTCCCCCACCGAGCAGTGATGCCGCCACCCACGAGATGGCGCCGGCCGAGCTGACGACGACGGCGGTCTCGCCGCGTCCGAGGTTCTCGACGACGGGCGTCAGGCCCGACAGCACACGCTCGCCGAAGGTGGCGAACGGTTCGTCGTAGTCGGCGGCATGCTCGCCGGCCACCCAGCGTTCGGTCGCCACGGCATACATCTCGTCGAAGGCCTTGCGAGGACGCATCGTGCGCGCCAGGTCCGCCTTCATGACCGTCATCGACCGGTAGGCCGGCTTGTATGCCGTGAGGATCGCCGCGTGCGCGTACTCGTCCCACGCGCTGTCCGTCACCGGCACGAGCGGCCAGCCGGCCGCCGCGACGAGGTCGGCAGCCGTGTCGCGCTGACGACGCATCGAACCGCTGACGACCGTCGTCGGCGCGATGCCCCGCTCGGCGAGCGCCGCGCCCACGACCCTGGCCTGCTGGTGGCCGAGGTCGGACAGCTTGTCGTAGTCCTTCTTGCCCCACGAGGCCTGACCGTGGCGGACGAGGATGATCCGGCTCATCGACAGCTCATCGATAGCTCATCGATGGCCGGCGCGACGCGTGGCCCGCCGGTGCCGGCGGAGCAGCACGCGGCAGCGCAGGTCGAGGTAGAGCACGAACCAGCGCATCCGCTTGGCCTGTGGGTTCGTCGTCTCCCCGCGATAGGTGCGGAGGTAGATCTGCTGGGCGATGACGGCGAGGCGGAACAGCCCGAAGACCTCGTAGAACGCCCACCGGTCCGCGTCCATCGGAAGGCCCATCCGGTCGCAGTAGTAGCGAACCGCCTCGATGCGGGTCAGCATCCCGGGCGTGTGCGTGGGCTGGAGGCGCAGAGCCCTCGCAACTGGGTCGTCGCTCGCCTGCACCCAGTAGGCCATCGCCCCACCCAGATCCATGAGCGGGTCACCGACCGTCGCCATCTCCCAGTCGAGGACCCCGACGACGCGAGTCGGGTCGTCCTGCGCGAGGACGAGGTTGTCGAAACGGAAGTCGTTGTGGATGAGGACCTGGCCGCAGTCGTCGGGCCGGTTGGCCCCGAGCCAGCTCATGACGCCCTCGAACGAGCCGACGTCGGGGGTCCGCGCCTTGCGGTAGCGCGCCGACCAGCCCTTGACCTGGCGTTCGACGTAGCCGTCGCCCCTGCCCAGGCCCTCGAGTCCCGCTGCCGCGAGGTCGACACGGTGCAGGTCGACCAGGGTGTCAAGAGCGTTGCGGCACAGTCGGTTCACGTCGCCAGGCGAGAGTCCGAGTGAAGCCGGGACGTCCCGCCTCAGGATCGTCCCGACGAGGCGCTCCATGACATAGAACTCGGAGCCGAGAACCGACTCGTCTCCGCAGTAGGCCACGATCCCGGGCACCTGCCCATAGACCTGGCGCAGCGAGGCCTGGATGTCGCTCTCGCGGCGCATGTCGTGGGCACCCTTGGCCTTGGTGCCGCCGGGCGGACGTCGCAGGATGAGGTCACGCGTGGGATAGCGGAGCAGGTAGGTGAGGTTGGAGGCCCCACCGGTGAACTGCCGCACCTCCGGCGTCGCGTCGAGACCGGACACCTCGGGCGCGTGCGCGCGCAGCCAGCCGGCAAGCGCCTCCACGTCGAACGCGTCCTCGTCCCGGACGGCGGCAGCGTTCCCGGGCAGCTTCGACGCAGCGGACTCGGCCATCGTCACGCCTTGCGCTGCAGTCGCTCGGCGGCCTTGCCGGCGATCTTGTTGTATGCCGGTCGGGCAAGTCGCTTGGTCCAGTAGGCCTGTCGTCCCAGCCGGTCGGTGAGGATGATCCGCTTGTGCCTGTCGATGCCCTTGAGCACGATCCGGGCCACCTCGTCGGCCGTCATGTCGGCCTTGGTGATGAGCTTGACGGCGGTCGCCTCCATCTCGGTGTCCTTGCCCTGGAGCGACTCGTGGAGGTTGGTCCTGAAGAAGGCCGGGCAGATCGCCGAGACGTGGATGCCCCACGGCGCGAGCTCGAAGCCGAGGGTCTCGGAGAGCGCCACGACGGCGGCCTTGGCCGAGTTGTAGGACGACATGCCGGGGCCGTGCACGAGTCCGGCGAGGGACGCCGTGTTGACGATGTGGCCGGACTCCTGGTCCTTGAACAACGGGGTGAAGGTCTGGCAGCCACGCACGACGCCGAGCAGGTTGATGTCGAGAACGCGCTCCCAGTCCGAGATCGACTCGACGTCGATGCGCCCACCGGTCGCGACACCGGCGTTGTTGACGAGGATGTCGAGCCCACCCCAGAGGTCACGGACGTGGGCGAGCACGGCGTCCCAGTCCTGCTGGCTGCGGACGTCGACGCGGAAGTAGTCGACCGTCTCGGGCACCGTGGCCGGCTTGGCATCGGCGAGGTCGACGACGAGGACCCGGTCGCCACGGCCGACGAACGCCTTGGCGAGCGCGAGACCGAGGCCGGAGGCCCCGCCGGTGATGAGGACGCGACGGCTCATGAGCGGCTCGCCTTCTCTGCGTAGGGGTGGAGCAGGATGCGGGCGATGACGCCGAGGTGGACCTCGTCCGGGCCGTCGGCCAGGCGCAGCGAGCGGGCGTTGGAGTATGCCGCCGACAGCGGGAAGTCCTCGGACATGCCCGCGCCGCCGTGGATCTGGATCGCCATGTCGATGACGTCACAAGCCATCCTGGGGACGGCGACCTTGATCTCGCTGACTTCGCTCATCGCTCCAGGAGCGCCCACGGTGTCGAGCTTCCACGCGGCGTGGTGCACGAGCAACCGGGCCTGGTTGATGGCGATGCGCGCGTGTGCCAGCCGTTCGCGGTTGCCGCCGAGGTTGGCGATCGGCTTGCCGAAGGCGACCCGGGTCGTGGCCCGCTCGCAGGCGAGCTCCAGGGCGCGCTCCGCGAGCCCGATGAGCCGCATGCAGTGGTGGACCCGCCCCGGGCCCAGCCGCCCCTGGGCGATCTCGAACGCGCGCCCCGGCCCGGCGATGATGTTGGTGACGGGCAGGCGCACGTCGGTGAGCGAGACCTCGCCGTGCCCGATCGGCTCGTCGTGATGACCGAGGGCCGACAGCATCCGCTCGACCTTGACGCCCGGGTGGTCGAAGGGCACGAGGACCATCGAGTGCCGCGTGTGCCGTGACGCCTCGGGGTCGGTGACGCCCATGAAGATCGCGACCTTGCAGTCCGGGTTCCCCACGCCGGTCGACCACCACTTGCGACCGTTGAGGACGACCTCGTCGCCGTCGATGACGGCGCTCGCCTCCATGTTGGTCGCGTCGGAGGAGGCGACCCCCGGCTCGGTCATGAGGAAGGCGCTGCGGATCCGACCGTCGAGCAGTGGTTCGAGCCACTGCGCCTTCTGCTCGTCGGTGCCGTACTTGAGCAGCACCTCCATGTTGCCCGTGTCCGGTGCGTTGCAGTTGAAGACCAGCGGCGCCGAGAAGGACCGGCCCATCGCCTCGGCGATGGGGGCATAGTCCGCGTTCGACAGTCCGGCACCGCCATCGGTGCCGAACCGTGCGGCATACGGGCCCTCGTGTCCGGCAGGAAGGAAGAGGTTCCACAGCCCCTGCTCCCGCGCCCTGCCCTGGAGCTCCTTGAGCAGCGGGTGGCCCGGCCACGGGTCCTCACCCGCCGCCCGTCGAGCCGCGACGTCGGCGGCGATGACCCGCTCGGCCGGCTCGATGTCGCTGTCGATGAAGTCCCTGACCCGCTGGGCCAGGTCGAGCGAGCGCTCCGACGATAAGAAGTCCATGGACCCAACCTAGGTGAGCGGGCGCTTAGCGGGGTAGTCGGACTTCGTCACACTCGAGGCTGAGGGCTCGACGGGGTGACGACGACGGGTATGCCGTTGAGCACGGCGTTGCCCGACACACCTTCGACGCGGGCCGGGTCGGTGAGGTCGTTCATCGTCACGCCGGGCACCTCGACGGCGTTGCTCAACCTCACGCCCGGGCGACGGTGACCGTAGCCGTGGGGCAGGGAGACGACTCCGGGCATCACGTCATGGGTGGAGCGCACCTCGACCTGCAGCGACGCGACCTCGGAGGTGACCGTGACGAGGGAACCATCGGTGAGCCCACGGGCCACCAGGTCGTCGGGGTGCATGAGGAGCTGGTGGCGCGGACGGCCCCTGGTGAGGCGTGGCGAGTTGTGCATCCATGAGTTGTTGTCGCGCTGGTGGCGACGCCCGATGAGCAGCAGGTCATCGCTCCGGGCGGCCGCACGGAGCTCGGGGACCCGGGCACGCAACGCTGCCAGCCCCTCGGTGAGGACCGGTGGCGTGAGCGAGATGCGGCGCCCCTCGGTGCGCAGGCGCTCGGGCAGTCGGGGCTCCAGCGGCCCGAGGTCGACGCCGCCCGGTGTCCGGGCGAGCCTGCGGACCGACAGGCCACGACGGCTGGTGCGGAGCAGGGCGTCGACGGCCATCCGCGGCGAGACCCTCAACCGGACCTGCTGCCGCATCGGCACTCTGCGACCACGACGACGAGCCAGCGCGAGGACGAGGTCACGCGCGATCTCCCAGTCGTGGCGCTGGTCCGCCCCGCGAGGGAAGAGGGCGGAGGACCAGCGGGCGGTGTTGCGCACCGCGAGCGTGTGGAAGACGAGGTCGTAGTGGTCCCGCTCCAGGGGTCCGGTCGGCGGCAGGATGACGTGGGCCTGCCGGGTGGTCTCGTTGATGTAGGGGTCGATGGCCACGACCGCCTCGAGCTCCGCGATCCTCTCGGCCAGCCGGGAGCCCGCGGGCGTCGACGAGACCGGGTTCCCCGCGATGGTGATGAGCCCTCGGATCGCCGGCGTGGGACCCGCCATCTCCTCTGCCAGGACCGACACGGGCAGCTCCCCGCCGAACTCGGGCAGGCCACGGACCGCCGACGACGTCCGTCCCCGGTGGCCGCGGCCGATCAGCCCACGCCCCACGATGTCGATGGCGGGAGAGGTGAACATCGTGCCTCCGGGCCGATCGAGGTTGCCGGTGACCACCATGAGGCACTGGATCGCCCACTGGCACACGACCCCGAACTCCTGGGTCGACACCCCCATGCGTCCGTGCACCGCCGCCTCTCCAGCGGCCACGTCACGTGCCAGTGCACGGATCGCCGGTGCCCCGACACCGCTCACGGCCTCGGCCAGCTCGGGCGTGAAGTCCGCGACGGCGACCCGGAGGTCGTCGAGGTCGTCGACATGGGCAGCGGGACGGGCCAGCCCCTCGGCGAGCACGACGTGCACGAGAGCCAGCAGGACGGCTGCGTCGGTCCCCGGTCTGACGAAGTGGTGCTCGTCGGCGATGGCCGCGGTCTCCGTGCGGCGCGGGTCGAGGACGACGAGCCGCCCGCCGCGAGCACGCAGCTCCCGCAGCCGACCGGGGAAGTCGGGGACGGTCCACAGCGACCCGTTCGACGCCATCGGGTTCGTGCCGACGAGGACGAGCAGCCGGGTCCGGTCGATGTCCGGGACGGGCAGGAGGAACTGGTGGCCGTACATCGCCCAGGCCACGACGTGGTGCGGCAGCTGGTCGACGCTCGTCGCACTGAAGACGTGCTTGCTGCCGAGCGTGCGCGGGATGGCGGTGCCGTGGGTCAGTGCGCCCAGGCTGTGCACGTTGGGGTTGCCGAGGTAGGTCGCGACGGCGTCCCGGCCGTGCCGCTCCTGGACACCGTGGAGCAGGTCGGCCGCAAGCGCGATCGCCTCGGGCCAGTCGATCTCGACGAAGTCGTCGCCGACCCGCTTCACCGGTCGACGCAGCCGGTCGGGATCGGTGTGGAGGTCCTGCAGCGCGACCCCCTTGGGGCAGATGTGCCCCCGTGACAGCGGGTCGTCGGCATGGCCCTTGATGCTGACGATCTCGGGGCCGCGCAGCTGCACCTCCAGCCCGCAGGATGCCTCGCACAGGACGCAGGTGATGTGTCGAACCGTCGTCGCGTCAGTCGTCACCGGGACTGCCTGCCGTCACCATGTCGAGCTCCTTCTCGCCGTCACCGGGGGTGATTTCCCCACGGATCCAGATCTGTTCGCCTCTCGGACTCACACTAGGTGCCCTCAGGGGGAGGTCACGGGTCCCGGCGAGGTGGCAAAAACCCCGCAGGTGGGCCTTCACCGTGCTCGTGGCGGGCCTGACGCCTTGACCCCGGGTGCATGACGCGGGACTTCCACAGAATTTCTCGGCTCGGGTGCATTGATCACGCGTGACCGGTGGAGCGAGCGGGACGAGCGGGTCGGGAGCCCACGTCATGTGGGGGCGGGAACGCCGTCTTCATCACCGTGACGGGTGGACTGCAACCCACGCATCCGCCACGACGGAACCCACAAGGTGCCCGACCGGGCCCCAACGAAGGAGCATTCATGTTGAAGTCCAAGATCATCGGAACCGGAACAGCCGTCCTGCTGGCAGGTGCCCTGGGCATGGTCCCCGGCGCAGCCTCCGCCAGTGCCGCATCGCACTCACCGGCCAAGGCCGTCGCCGCGGCCCAGCCGGCAGCCACCACGCTCCCGGTCACCGGGACCCTGCCCAACGGCACCGCGTTCAGCGGCGCCCTGAGCAACCTCACCACGTCCGTGGTGGGCGGCGTCGTCCAGCTCACGGGCACCGTCACCGGCACCGGGCTGCCGGCCGCCGGCACGACCTTCACCGCGCCGATCCAGGACCTCGTGGCCACCCAGGGATGCAAGATCCTCACCCTGGACCTCGGACCCCTGAACCTGGACCTGCTCGGCCTGGTCATCGACCTGGCGCCCGTCTCGCTCGACATCACCGCGGTTCCGGGCCCGGGCAACCTGCTCGGCAACCTCCTCTGCGCCGTGGCCGGCCTCTTCGACGGTCCGGGCGGGGCTCTCGGTGGCATCACCGCGCTGCTCAACCGGATCCTCTCCGGTCTCGGTCTCGGTCTCTGACCGACGACACCACCTGCCGGTGGCGCCCTGCTCTGGTCAGACCAGGGCGCCACCGGTGCTTCACCGGACCGAACGTCCCATCCCCCACCGCACCGCGCAGGAGGCCAGCGATGACTGTCATTGCCTTCCGTCCCCGACGCCCCGCCGTCGAGGTGGAGCCTGGCCAGGACGAGGGGAACCCCTTCACCGGGGTCTTCCGGTCACCGCGTGGACGGACGGGAACGATGAACGGCCACCTGCGGCTGCAGCGGATCGTGATCGTCCCGAGAGGCGTCTTCGTGACAGGCGTCTTCACCGGTGAGCTGCGTGAGCCCGACGGCACCGTCATCGGGGTGGACAGTCGCCGGTGCACGGTCCCTGCGGACCTGCAGCGCGACCATGGCGGCCTCGAGGCGATCATCCGGCCCATGCAGCTGGACCTCATGGGGATCCTCGTCGACGTCGTCCCCTTCGCCGTCGCCCCGTCCGTGCCGTTCCCACCGGCCCCCACGCGCATCGATGGCCGTCCCCGTCGCGCCCCCAACGCTCGTCGGATGGGCCGGATCCAGCCCCGATGAAGGCTCTCGCCCTGCTGACACCCCTGCTCGTCCTGGCGCTCCTCGTCCTTCTCACCCGGATGGAGGCCTGGGCGGAGCGGCCAGCGGCCAGCGTCCGACGACCACCACGAAGGAACCTCTTTGATGACCACGCCACCGATGCCGCACCGCGAGGACGTTCCGCAGGCCCCCCTCCTGCGTGACCCGCCTCCACCACCGGGCTATGTCGAGCCGTTGGCCGGGAGCAGTGCCGAGGACACCTACGGAGACGACCGGCCCCGGCACTCGGAGGAGCGCAGCCACAAGTCCACAGAGCACCGATGAGGCCGGTTCTGCCTGCGCACTGAGGCTGCGGCCGCGGGGATCGCGCGTAGTGTCGGAAACGTGAGTTCGACGCCGGCCCGCGACGAGCCGCAGGACCGGGTGGAGTCGGCGGAGGTTGCCGCTCTCCTCCCCATGCTGCGGCGGATCGTCGCGGCCCGAGTGGGTCTGCATCCGGCAGCCGAGGACATCGTCCAGGAGACCTTGCTCCGGGTGCTCACGGCGGAGGACCGCATCCAGCCCGGCATGCTGGAGCCCTACGCGATCACCACCGTGCGCAACGTCATCGCGACGATGTGGCGCACGAACGACCGGGAAGCCCGCAACCAGCACCGGATGCACGACCCGAGCGAGCCGGATGACGCCGAGGAGCTGCTCGTCGCCTCCGAGGAGCAGTCCGCCATCGCCGAGGCGCTCAACCGCCTGACGGACCGGGAACGCCAGATCCTGCTGGCCCACGAGGTGAGTGGCCAGCCCACGCAGTCGTTGGCCGACGAGACCGGCAGCACGGCCGGCGCCGTCGCCGCCCAGCTCAAGCGCACGCGCGCGCGACTGCGGGTCGAGTACGTCCTGGCCCTCGCCGGCATCGAACCGCCGACCGACCGCTGCCGACCGGTGCTGCTGGCCCTGTCCAGCGCGGACCGTCGCCGCCAGCGCGAGGTCGATGCCGGCCGCCACCTCCTGGAGTGCGGGGTCTGCGCCCGGCTGAGCGTGCCGCTCCTGGGCCGGGGACCGGCGCGGCACGACGTGGTCGACGTGACCATCACCGCCGACCCCGACATCGTCGCCGCGCGACAGGCCGCCCGCGAGCTCGCGGTCCGAGCGGGCTTCACCGGCACCGACCTCACGATGTTGGCCACCGCCGTCTCCGAGGTGGCGCGCAACATCGTCCGGTTCGCCTCCGGCGGCGAGGTGAGCATCGAGATCCTGTCCTCGCCCAGGACCGGCATCCGCGTCGTGGCCCGGGACACCGGGCCCGGCATCCGCGACATCGACCGCGCCCTGCAGGACGGGTTCAGCACCTACAACGGCCTGGGCCTGGGACTGCCGGGCTCCCGAAGACTGATGGACGAGTTCAGCATCGTCTCCGAGCCCGGCCAGGGCACGACGGTGACCATGACCAAATGGATCGAGAAGAAGGGATGAGCATGGATGCTCACAACTCCGAGGAGCCAGCCGTGCTGGAGGACCAACCGGCCTCCGGCGACCTGCTGCTGCCGCAGCTCGTGGCCCACCTGAGGGAACATCGGGCGACGCTTCGCGACGACTGGGCCTCGCGGATCCACGACGCGCACCTGCTGGAGGCCATGACCCCGCAGGAGATGGTTGCCGAGACCACCTCGGTCTATGACAACTACGTCGAGGTGCTCGAGACCGGGAGCGTCGAGGCCCTGCAGCACTACGCCCGAGACCTCTCCGAGCGCATCATCCCGCGTGGGGTGGAGACCCACGAGGTCGTCGGCATCGTGCTGCTCCTGCGCGACGTGCTCGCCCGCTCGCTGTTCGAGAAGTACCAGGGCGACGTCGGACTGCTCAACCGGGTGCTCGACGCCTACGAGCCGGCAGCCAACCGCATCGCGAACACGGTCGCGGTGAGCTTCGTCGACGAGCGCGAGCGCGTCATCCGCCAGCAGCAGGACGCGATCCGGGAGCTGTCGACGCCGGTGCTGCCGGTGCGCGAGCGCCTCCTCATCCTGCCCATCATCGGCGTCCTGGACGGTGAGCGTGCCAAGCAGCTCACCGAGCAGCTCCTGAGCGGGATCCGCACGCATCGTGCCAAGGTCGTGGTCATCGACATCACCGGAGCACCCGAGGTCGACGAGGCAGTGGCCAACCACCTCGTCCAGACCGTCGACGCCTCTCGACTCATGGGAGCCAGCGTCATCATCACCGGGCTCTCCCCCACCATCGCCCAGACCCTGGTCACCATCGGCGTGGACCTGAGCAAGATGAACACCATCGGAGACCTCCAGGGCGGCCTCGAGGAAGCCGAGCGCCTGCTCGGCTTCAAGGTCACCCGCACGGAGGTGACGGACGGCTCGTGAACTCCGGACCGGCTCTCGTCTCCATCCTGCGACAGGGTGACACCCTCGTCGCGTCGGTCCACACTGCCCTGGACGACTCGGAGATGGTCCGGTTCCAGAACGACCTCGTGCGCCAGATCGGTGAGTACCGGGCACGGGGCGTGATCATCGACGTCGCCGCGCTCGACGTGATCGACAGCTTCGCGTCCCGCACCCTGCAGACGATCGCCGACATCGCACGGCTGCGTGGAGCCGTGACGGTCATCGTTGGGATCCAGCCGGACGTCGCCTTCGCCATGGTGCGACTGGGCATGGGGATGGGTGAGGTCACCACGGCCCTGGACCTCGAGGAGGGCATGGCCCACCTCGCGAGGCTTCGCGAGGTGGGGAACGCTCGTGGCTGACCTCGACGACCTGACGCTCGACTATCGGGCGGCCTTCCTGCGCTACCTCCCCCAGCGCAGCGAGGCCGCGTTGACGTTGGGCTACCAGCTCGGGCGGCGGGCCGTCGACGACGGCGTCAGCCTCCTCGACCTCGTCGGCGTCCACCACGTCGTCCTGGCCGAGGTCCTCGAGGACATGACCGGCGCCGGTGTGGTGGCAACGACCCACGCGGCGTCGGACTTCCTCCTGGAGGTGCTGTCGACCTTCGACATGGCGCACCGCAGCCTGAGCCGGTCCCCCGACCTCGAGCAGGGCGCCTGACCGCCAGGCTCAGCCTCTCGGGTCGAGTCCGGCACGAGGCCGGTATGCCGGCGACTCACGTCGCGTGTTCGCGCGGCGGGCCTCGGCGGCGTTGGCGCCCATGAGGAGGCGGGCCTGCTCGAGCCGCTCCCACCTGAAGGTGCGGCGGTCACTGGCCGACCAGGTCCGGTCGAAGAGGCGTTTGGTCGCGGCCACGGAGTCCGGTGAGCGTTCGGCGATGGCGGATGCGAGAGCCAGCGCACCGGCATACGGGTCGACGTCCTCCTGCGTCGCGAGACCGAGGCGCACCGCCTCGGTGCCGGTGACGCTCTCACCGGTCATCGTGAGCCGTTTGGCCACGTCCATGCCGACCTGTTGCGACAGCGCCTTGATGCCGGTCATGTCGGGGATGATCCCCCACCTGGCCTCGAGCACCGACCACGTCGCATCGGGTGCGGTGACCCGGAAGTCGGCCGCGAGCGCGATCTGGAGTCCGCCACCGAGGCAGTGACCGTGCACGGCCGCGATGACCGGCACGGGCAGCCGGCGCCAGGCCCAGCAGGCCTCCTGGAAGACGTTGGTGCCGCGCCACGGCCGGGAGACGAAGGCCCGGGCGACGCGCTTCGGCTCACGGAGGACCGTGCCGAAGTCGAGACCGGCGCAGAACGAGTCACCCTCACCGGAGAGGACCACGGACCGCAGGGTGCGATCGGTGCGCAGCCCCCGGGCGGTCGCGACGAGCTGCTCGAGGGTGTCGAGCGTGAGGGCGTTGAGCTTGTCGGGGCGGTTGAGGGTGACATGGGCGACGCCACTCTCGACGCGGGTGGTGACGAGTTGGCTCATGGCCCGCACTCTAGGCCCGGGTCAGGCGAGGGCGGTCCGGGCGTCGGCGCGGTGCTTGCGCAGGCTGAGGCCGAGGACGCCGGCACCCAGGACGGAGAGGCCGGCGCCCACCCAGCTGGGGGCGGTGTAGCCCCAGCCGTTCGCGATGACGATGCCCCCGAGCCAGGCGCCGAGCGCGTTGGCCGTGTTGAGCGCGGCGTGGTTGCTCGCAGCCGCGAGGGTCTGCGCCTGGCCGGCCACCTGCATGAGCCGCAGCTGGAGGTTGACGACGAGGATTCCCGCCAGCACGGAGGAGAGGAAGTAGAAGAAGATCGCCGTCGGCCACCACTGCGCGGTGAGCGCGAACGCCACGAGGTTGACCCCCATGCCGACGCACCCGATGGTGATCGACCGGAGCACCGACCACTCGGCCAGCCGACCGGCGAGCGGGGTGCCGACCAGACCACCGATGCCGGCCGCAAGGAGGAAGATCGGGACCGCACCGGCGTCGAGGCCGGTGACGTCGGTGACGGTGGGCGCGATGTAGCTCGCCATCGCGAACATGCCGCCGAAGCCGATCGCCCCGACGAGGAGCGTCAACGCCACCTGCGTCGTCGCGAAGCCCTTGAGCTCACGCTTGATCGTGCTCTCGAGGTTGCGCTCGATGTGCGGGACGAAGGCGACGAGCAGCCCGATCGTCACGAGGCCGAGCACCGCCACCAGCCAGTAGGCCGAGCGCCAGCCGAAGTTCTGTCCCAGCCACGTCGCCCCGGGGACACCGGCGACGTTGGCGACCGGTATGCCGAGCATGACCCGGCTGACCGCGCGGCCCGCCTGACCCTTGCGGGCCAGGTCCACGGCGACGAGTGCCGCCACCCCGAAGAAGGCACCGTGCGGCATACCGGAGACGAACCGGGCGACGAGGAGCCAGCCGTAGTCCGGAGCCAGGGCGGTCCCCACGTTGCCGATGACGAACGCGACGGTGAGCCCGATCAGCAGCTCCTTGCGCGGCCACGTCGCCCCCAGCATGGCGAGGAGGGGGGCGCCGACGACGACTCCCGCGGCATACGCGGAGATGCTGTGTCCGGCCGTCGGGATGGAGACGGAGACGCCCTCGGCGATGTTGGGCAGGAGCCCCATGGTGACGAACTCCGTCGTGCCGATGGCGAAGCCGCCGACCACGAGGGCGATGGTGGCAAGGAGCGCATGACGGGGAGGGGGCACGAGGAGTCAATCTACGAGGCGGGGCTCACCGTCCCTCGCGCGTCCCGACGAGCGGACTCGCTGGCCTGGGAGCGGGCTGCGCGAGTCCGTTTCGGGATGGGGCGCAGACCGGCGCGGGCCGCCTGCAGGACCGCGTCGTTGAGTCGCTCGAGGCGGTGGGACGGCACCTTCCACACGTGCCAGTGGAGGACGACGTCGACGAACTCGTCGCAGAGGGTGACGACCCGGCCGTCGGCGAGCTCCGCAGCCACCGTCGTCTCCGGGACGAGCAGCCATCCCATCCCGGCGAGAAGTGCGGACTTCAGCCCCGGGGCAGAGGGCACCTGCGACGCCGGCGAGGAGGCCACCCGCCCCCGAGCCGCGAGGAACTGCTCCTGGACGTGGTCGTGGTCGTCATAGCGCAGCACCGGCATGCCGTCCCAGTCGACCTCACCGTCGGTCCCGCCGTACCGCGCCGTCAGCGCCGGTGACGCGACGGGGAGGTAGCGCATGACCCCGAGGGGGAAGGACCGGCATCCGGGGACCGACTCGGGCGTCGTGCTGACCACGGCAGCGCACTCCCCCTGGCTGAGCAGGGCGAGGGTGCGGTCCTCGTCGAGGATCGAGAACCGCAGCCGGCTGTCGTCCCACGACGCCGCGGCACCGAGGAGGCCCACGAGCCAGGTGTCGAGGGAGTCGGCGTTGACGGCGATGCGCAGGACGAGCGGTGCCTCGCGGGCGACCCCGAGCAGGTCGCGCGAGTCCTCCTCGAGCAGCTCGACCTGACGTGCGAGGCGCACGAGGACGGCACCCGCATCGGTGGCGGTGCACGGATGGACCCGACGGACGACCACCTGGCCCACGCTCGACTCGAGGGCGCGCACCCGCTGGCTGATGGCCGAGGGGCTGACGTGCAGCGCCCGGGCGGCCAGTTCGAAGCTGCCGGTGTCGACGATCGCTGCGAGAGCGCGAACCTGCTCGAGGTTCATGACTCATCTCACCACCGTCAGCAGGTTTCGTGGGGCTGTTGCGAGAACCCGGTCGCTGGGCGGCGGCGAGCCCTCGTGGGGTCCACTCGCTCCTAGGATCGGTGCATGCGCGCAGCCCAGGTGACCCGACTCGACGGACCCGACGCCGTGGAGGTCGTCGACGTCCCCGCCCCCGACGTCCCGGAGGGGCAGGCGCTCATCGACGTCGCGGTTGCCGGCGTGGCCTTCCCCGACGTGCTGCTGACCCGGGGGGAGTACCAGCTGAAGCCGTCGCTGCCCTTCGTCCCGGGCGCCGAGGTCGCGGGTGTCGTGCGCGTCGCACCCGCGGGCAGCGGACTGACGCTGGGCGACCGCGTGGTGGCGTTCCCCGTCCTCGGAGGCTTCGCTGAGCAGGTGGTCTGCGACCCCACCCTCGTCTTCCCGCTGCCGGACGGGGTGACGTTCGACCGGGGCGCCGCGCTCCCGATGAACTACCTCACGTGCCACTTCGCCCTGCGTCACCGTGGTCGTCTCGTCGAGGGCGAGAAGGTCCTCGTGCACGGCGCCGCCGGAGGCGTCGGGACCGCGGCCATCCAGCTCGCCAAGGCGTGGGGGGCGACGGTGTATGCCGTGGTGTCCGACTCCGCGAAGGCGGACGTCGCGCGCGACGCCGGTGCCGACGAGGTCGTGCTCGCCGAGGGCTTCAAGGACGCCGTCGCCGACCTCACGTCGGGCCACGGGGTCGACGTCGTCGTGGACCCAGTCGGTGGCGACCGCTTCACTGACTCGCTCCGCTGCCTGGCTCCGCTGGGCCGGCTCCTCGTCATCGGCTTCGCCGCCGGCTCGATCCCGGAGGTCAAGGTCAACCGGCTGCTGCTGAACAACCTCGACGTCGTCGGGGTCGGCTGGGGCGCCTACTGGACCGGGGCAGGTGGTCCGGGGTTCGTGCGACGGCAGTGGGACGAGCTCGTGCCGCTGCTCGAGTCCGGCCGGCTCGACCCGGTGATCGGGTCGGTGCGCTCCCTCGACGAGATCGGCGCCGCGCTGCGTGACCTCGACGAGCGCCGCGCCACCGGCAAGGTCCTCCTCACGCCCTGACGCCCGGGTCGGCGACCTGAGGGAGAGCGAACGTCACGCCGACCATCGTCACGCCCCGGCCGTCCTCTTCGCATGCCGTCCGCTCCAGCGCCGCGATCGCTGCACCGATGAGAGTGGCCGGGTCCCTCGTGGGCCTGTCGATCGCGCCGGGCACCGTGACTCCATGGTCGTCGTCATAGCGAAGGTGGACGTCGAGGCGGGTGGCCGGTCGCGGGTCGTCCCCGAGCCGCGTCAGCGCGCGAATGACGTTGCCCTGCAAGGCTTCTTGGATGACGGAGCGCTGACGGGTCGGGCGACCCAGCGAGCGCTGGGACGACACCGACCTGCGCGCCGTGGGCAGGCGGATGGTCGCGTCGTCGACGCCGTCGCGGATGGCGACGAGGTTCTTGGCCATGGCCTTGGCCACCCGGCGCTCGACCAGGCTCTCCACCGTCCATCCCGCAAGGTCGGCCACGAGGACGATGCCGGCGGCGTGGAGCCTGGCCGTCGTCATGGGGCCGACACCCCAGAGGTCGGCGACCGGCAGCCGTGGTCGCACCCGGGCCTCGGTCTCGGCATCGACCACGAACAGGCCATCGGGCTTGGCGCGTCGGCTGGCAAGCTTGGCGAAGAGCTTGGCCCGGGCCACCCCGCAGGACAGGGGCAGCCCCAGCTCGCGTCGGGCCCGCTCGCGCAGCCTCGCGGCGATGCGACCGGCCTCCTCGACCGAACCACCGTCGAGGGCGGACACGTCGAGGAAGGCCTCCTCCATCGATCCCGGCTCGACCAGTGACGTCACCTCACGAAAGAGCGCCATGAGGTCGGCGCTCGCAGACTCGTAGGCCTCGCTCCGGAACTCGGCCACGAGCAGCTCGGGCCAGCGACGCACGGCCTGGAACAGCGGCATACCGGCATGGACGCCGAGCGCTCGCGCCTCATAGCTCGCGCAGGCGACCACCTGCGGACCGACGACCATCGGTCGCCCACGCAGGTGTGGGTGGTCGCGTTGCTCGACCGAGGCGAAGAACGCGTCGGCGTCGGCATGGATGAGCATGCGGTCCACGCTCCCACCCCGTCCTGACACTCACACCCGGCGGAACAGGTTCCTCCGGTTGTCCACCCCGAGCTTGCGCAGGATGCTGCGCACGTGGGTCTTCACCGTCGAGACCTCGATGGTGAGGCGAGCCGCCATGTCGGGGTTGGTCAGGCCCTCGATCATCAGGTGCAGGATCTCGTTCTCCCGCTCGGTCAGCGGCTCGGCCGGCGCGAACCGTCGAGCCTCGACCCACGAAGCCTGGCCGGCTTCCATCACCAACGCCCGCGGACCGACGCGCACCTGACGCAACGCCGCGATGAAGGCGTCGTCGGGAGCCGTCTTGCTCACGAGTGCGTCGGCACCGGCCAGCCTGGCGATCTGGACGTCGATCTGGCGGGTGAAGGACGTGAACACCACGACCCGGGCGTCGCACACGGTCTTGATCGACCGACAGAGCTCGATCCCGCTGTGGGCGCCACCGAGCCTCACCGGCAGGACGACCACGTCAGGCCGCAGGCGCGCTGCCGCGTCGAGCGCCTGCGATGCGCTGGTGGCCTCGCCCACGACCTCGAACTCGGCGTGCTCGGCCGTGAGGGTTCGCAGCCCCCGCAGGACGACCGGGTGGTCCTCGACCAGCAGCACCTTCATGACGTCCAAGCCGGTCCTTCCTCGGTGGCCACGCGTGCGGACTCCAGTGCCGCCTCGTCGGGCCTACTGAAGATCCTCCCTCAGGGATGAGGTGGAGCAGGTGCCTCAGTTCCTACGGTCGAGGTATGACGAGACAGCTCGACGTGACCCGACAGGGCAGCTTCGACTTTGCCGTGATCGGCGCCGGCGTCATCGGCGCCAGCATTGCTCGAGAGCTGGCCCGCCGCGGGGCCAGCGTCGTCGTGCTCGACAGGGCCAGCGGAGTGGGAGGCGGCTGTTCCTACGCCAACGCGGGCATCCTGGCCCCTGACCACGTGTCGCCCCTGGCGACTCCCGCACTCCTGCGCGAGGCCCCGCTGCAGATGATGCGACGCCCACCCGCGGTGCGGGTGCGGCCCACCCGCGGGTTGGTGCCCTGGCTGGGCGAGCTGGCTGCGTCGGCCACCCCGACTCGCGCAAGGGTCGCCCAGGCCAGGCTGCGGCAGCTGGCGAACCAGAGCACCGACCTCCACCGCGAGCTCGGCGCCCAGGGCCTCAACCCGACGTTGCGCAAGACAGGTGCCCTCGACGTCTACCTGCGTCCGCCGCGCGCCCGGGTCGCGGGACTGCTCCCGCCCACCGAGGTGCGTGCGCTGGAGCCGGGACTGGCGCCCGTTGCCGGCGGCCTGCACCACACCGAGGAATGGGTCGTCGAGAGCCGCAGCGATGTGCGCGCGATGCTCGACGACGCCGTAGAGCACGGCGCTGAGGTGCTCTTCGGCGCCACGGTGCTGCAACAGCTGCTCAGTGGTGGGCGAATTGCGGCTCTGGACACCACGATCGGCAGGATCCGGGTGGGTCACGTCGTGCTCGCCTCGGGCGTCGAGTCGGGAGTCCTGGCGGACCAGGTGGGCCTGCGGCTGCCGCTGCGAGGAGGTCGCGGCTACGTCGTGGACGTGGCGGCGCCTGACGGAGCCCTCACGCGGCCGGTGCGACTCAAGGAGCATCGAGTGGTCATCACACCTCTCCCGGACCGGGTCCGCGTGGCCGGGTCCATCGAGTTCGGTGACGAGGCGCGCTTCGCGGACCTGGGGCGTGCGGACGCGTTGCTCGAGGTCGCGGCACGAGCCGTGCCAGGGCTGCGGGGCCGCCCCGTGATCGACCGGTGGGCAGGCGAGCGGCCGTGCACACCGGACGGCGTACCCGTCATCGGGCCCACCCGCGCCGTGCAGAACCTCTCGGTGGCCACGGGTCACGGCATGTGGGGTCTCATCCTGGCTCCGGTGACAGCCGGACTCATCGCCGGCCAGACCATCGACCACCGCGAGGACCCGGACCTGGCGTGGCTGAGCCCCGACCGCTTCGCGCGACGTGGCGCCGTCCTGAGCAGATCCATCGCCTGAGGGGAGCGCACCTGGCGGGCCCGAGTCACTGCACCTGACAGACTTGGCCCATGGACTTCCGCAACGCCTACGCGCACGGATTCGCCCGCGTGGCCGCCTGCACGCTGCCCGTGACGATGGCCGACCCCGCCAAGAACGCGGAGGCCACCATCGAGCAGGTCCGCACCCTCCACGAGGACGGCGTGGCCGTCGCGCTCTTCCCCGAGCTGGGCCTGTCCGGCTATGCCATCGACGACCTCTTCATGCAGGACGTCCTGCTCGAGGAGGTCGACCGCGCGATCGTCACCATCGCCGAGGCCAGCGCAGACCTGCGACCCTTGATCGTGGTGGGCGCGCCGCTGCTCATCGGCAACCGGCTCTACAACTGCGCGGTCGTCATCCAGGGCGGCGAGGTCATCGGGGTCGCACCGAAGTCCTTCCTCCCCAACTACCGCGAGTTCTACGAGAAGCGCTGGTTCGCCGCCGGTGACGACGCCATCGACACCCTCATCAACCGTCCGCACTGGCCGGGTGCCGACGAGGACGGCGACATCGCCTACGGCACCGACCTGCTCTTCGAGGCGACCGACGTCCCCGGCCTGACCGTCCACGTGGAGATCTGCGAGGACCTGTGGGTGCCGGTGCCGCCGAGCCACCGCGCCGCGCTCGCCGGGGCGACCGTGCTCCTCAACCTCAGTGCCTCCCCCATCACCGTCGGTCGCGCCGACGAGCGACACCTGCTCGCGCGCTCCGCGAGCGCACGCTGCAACGCGGCATACCTGTATGCCGCCGCGTCCGAGGGTGAGTCGACCACCGACCTGTCGTGGGACGGCATGACGATGGTCTACGAGCAGGGCGACCTCCTCGGCGAGACCGAGCGCTTCCCGAGCGGACCGCAGGCGACCGTCGTCGACGTCGACCTCGACCTGCTGCGGCAGGAGCGCATCCGGCAGGGCAGCTTCGACGACAACCGCAGGGTCGAGGGCATCGGCGAGCCGGGTGGCGAGTCGTTCCGCGTCATCGCGTTCGAGCTCGAGCCGCCCACCGGTGACATCGGGCTGCGTCGCAAGCTCGACCGCTTCCCGTTCGTCCCCGACGACCCCGAGCGCCTGGCCCTGGACTGCTACGAGGCCTACAACATTCAGGTGTCCGGGCTCGAGCAGCGCCTGCGTGCCATCGGCCAGCCGAAGATCGTCATCGGCGTCAGTGGCGGCCTCGACAGCACCCACGCGCTCATCGTCGCCGCCAAGGCGCTCGACCGGCTCGGCCGGCCCCGCACCGACATCATCGGCTTCACGATGCCGGGGTTCGCGACGAGCGAAGGCACCAGGAGCAACGCCGTCCACCTCATGGAGTCGCTCGGCATCACCTACGAGACGCTCGACATCCGCCCCGCCGCGAAGCAGATGCTCACCGACCTCGGCCACCCCTTCGGCAGGGGTGAGGAGGTCTATGACGTCACCTTCGAGAACGTCCAGGCCGGCCTGCGCACCGACTACCTCTTCCGCGCCGCGAACCAGCGCGGCGGCATCGTCCTCGGCACCGGCGACCTCTCGGAGCTCGCGCTCGGCTGGTGCACCTACGGCGTCGGTGACCAGATGAGCCACTACGGCGTCAACACCGGCGTCCCCAAGACGCTCATGCAGCACCTCATCCGATGGGTGGTCTCGTCCGGGCAGTTCGAGGGCGAGGGCAGCGGCGGCGAGACCGTGAACCGGACCCTCTCCGAGATCCTCGAGCAGGAGATCAGCCCCGAGCTGGTCCCCACCAAGGAGGGCGAGCGGATCCAGTCCACCGAGGACTCCGTCGGGCCCTACGCCCTGCAGGACTTCACGCTCTACCACGTCCTGCGCTGGGGCTACCGGCCCAGCAAGATCGCCTTCCTCGCCGAGCGCGCCTGGTCCGACGCGGCCAACGGGGACTGGCCGGCGGGATATCCCGAAGGTGAGCGGCCGGCATACGACCTCGCGACGATCCGGCACTGGCTGGAGGTCTTCGTCAAGCGCTACTTCGCCAACCAGTTCAAGCGCAGCGCGCTCCCCAACGGGCCCAAGGTCGTCGGCGGCGGCACGATGTCGCCTCGTGGCGACTGGCGTATGCCGTCCGACGTCTCGTCCGCGGCCTGGCTCGCCGAGATCGAGCGCAATGTTCCTCGTAGCTGAGCGAGCCCTGGTCGCCGTGCGTTAGTCTCGCTCATCGCTCGCTGGATTCAGCGCGGCCTGAACTGGGGAGACTGCATCGTGAACATCGTCCTGCGCCGCTGCCTACCCGTGGTGGCGGCATCCACACTCTGCGTCTCGCTCACGGCCTGCGGAGGGGACTCGGGTACGGACACGGCCACCGAGAGCAAGCCGTCCACCTCTGTCTCCGCTTCCGCCAAGCCGACCCTGGCCAAGGCTCCGGCTGCCGGCGCCCTCTACAAGCAGGTGCGCGACGCGGCGCTGTCGGCCAAGAGCGCCCACGTCAAGGGGAGCTTCACCGAGGACGGTGAGAAGACCTCGATCGACCTCAGTGGCGCGACAGACGGCACGAACCAGCAGGCCAGCTTCACGGTCGGCTCGGACGGCACCGCGACCGTCCGCACGGTGGGCGGCAAGCACTGGATCAAGGGCGACAAGCAGTTCTGGACCAAGAGCACCGGGGACGCCGCCGCAGCCGCAGCCATCGGAGCCAAGTGGCTCGAGCTGCCGCCCGAGGAGGCCAAGGACATGGCCGACACGACGTTGGGCTCACTGCTCGAGGACATGTTCGAGGACTCGTCCCTCGGCAAGCTCGAGGCGGTCATGACCTCGGTCAAGGAGAGCACGCAGGGCGGCACGAAGGTCTATGTCGTGACCGACAAGGTCGCCGACAACGGCTCACTGGTCACCTCGGCCGACGGCAAGAACCGGCTCCTCAAGATGACCGGCCCCAAGGACCTGCCCGGCGAGCTCGTCTTCACCGAGTGGGACTCCGTCGCACCCTTCGCGGCACCTCCGGCCGCTGAGATCTTCAAGCGCTGACCACCCGCCTCAGCGGCTCACGTCGGTCTCGGCGCCGATGCGCGACAGCTTTTCGGGGTTGCGGACGGCATAGACGCCGGTGATGAGCCCGTCCGCGACCTCAACCGTGAGGATGCTGTCGAGCTTCTCCCTCGAGGTGGACGACGATGGCCGGGCGGCCGTTGATGTCGACCGGCTCGAACGTGACGGCCCCGAACTTGCCGAAGCCACCCAGGAGCAGGCGCGACACCTTGTCGACGCCGACGACCGGGTGGGCCAGCGCCTGCTTGATGCCGCCACCGTCGCCGAGCATGACCACGTCGGGGGCGAGGACGTCGACGAGGGCCTGCAGGTCGCCCGTGGTGACGGCACGCTGGAACGCCTCGAACGCTCCCCGCGCCTGGTCCGCGGTGACCCGACCACGAGGCCGCCGGGCGGCGACGTGGGAGCGTGCCCGGTGGGCGATCTGGCGCACCGCCTCAGGCGTCTTCTCGACCGCCTCGGCCAGCTCGTCGTAGTCCAGCGCGAAGACCTCGCGCAGCACGAAGACGACCCGCTCGGTCGGGGCGAGCGTCTCGAGGACGAGCAGCATGGCCATCGACAGGCTGTCGGCGAGCTCCACGTCCTCGGCCACGTCATGGGTCGTGACGAGCGGTTCGGGCAGCCATGGTCCGACGTAGTCCTCCCGTCGCCGGGACACCGTCCGGAGCCGGTCGAGCGCGGTCCGGCTCACGACCCGCACGAGGTAGGACCGCGGGTCCTGGACCTCTCCCTGGTCGACCTTGTCCCACTTGAGCCAGGCGTCCTGGACGACGTCCTCGGCATCGGCGGCCGAGCCGAGCATCTCGTAGGCCACCGTGAAGAGCAGGCTGCGGTGCGTGCTGAACGCGTCACCGGCGTCGGCGATCGTGACGTCTGCGTTCATGCCACCGAGGTTACGTTCGCCGCGCCGGCCGAGGGCACGGAGAGCGGCGCGAGTCCGCATGCGTCGGCGAACTCCTCGGAGTGGATGCCCATGGCGACGTTGCCCCGTGCGGTGGCGTTCATGAACCCCACCCGGGCGGTGAGCTCGACGAGGCCGGCCGGGCCGAGGTCCTCGAGGAGGGCCGCGGCCAGCTCGTCGGTGACCGCCACGGGCGTCCGGGACATCGCCTCGGCGTACTCCATGGCTCGCCGCTCGACCGGACTGAACACCGTGGACTCGCGCCAGCGTGGGACCTCTCGCGCCTTGGTCTCGTCGAGCCCCTTGTGGTGCGACAGGAAGTAGTGGAAGTCGAGGCACCAGCTGCACCCGATGTATGCCGCCGTGGCCATCGCGGCATACGCCACGACGTCCTTGTCGAGCTCGTCCCACTTCTCGACCTTCCGCCCGTAGCCCATCGACGCCTTGAGCACGTCCTGGTGGTGCCACATGACGCCCATGGACTCGGGCACCTTGCCGAACATGCGGCGGGACATCACCTTGACGACCGCGCCGAAGAGGCCGTCGACCTCCGCGGTGGGGATCCTCGCGCTCCTGGCGGTCGTGCTCATGTCCATCTCCTTCGTATCTTCGATGCGGTTGAGGGTCCGCTCTCCGGCCCTCGACATGAAGACGCCGCCCGGCCGGGTTCTGTGACAACCCGACCGAGCGGCATGGACGTTGCGGTGCTACTTCACCTCGGAGCGACGGACCAGGAACAGGCCGATGGCGAGCGGGATGACCAGCCAGAACAGTCCGGTGACCGCCAGCTGTGCCCACTGCGTGCCGGTCAGGTCGCCCTCGAAGAGGGCGCCCTGGGCGAAGTTGAAGTCCACCCACGGCTGCAGGTCCCGGAACCACGCCTGGCTCGAGGCCAGCAGCATGGTCAGCGGGGTGAGGACGAAGTTGTAGACGAAGTAGCCCACGATGGCGCCCGGTGAGTTGCGGATGAGGACGCCGAGCATGAAGCCGATGAGCATGCTGAGCACGGTGGCGAGGGTGATCGTGAGCATCTGCGAGAGCGAGAGGTCCCAGACCGGGTCGATGCCCGCGATGGCTGCTCCGAGGAGGTTGCCCAGGGCACCCACGGTCAGCGCCACGCCCATGGCGGCCACTCCGACCGCGACCGCCACCACCAGCTTCGCCGTGATGACCCGGCCGCGGTGCGGCACCAGCGTGAAGGTCGTGAGGCCGCTTCGCTGGCTCCACTCACTCGTCACCGAGAGGGTCGCGATGATCGGGAGGATGATCACCATCGGGAAGCCGACAGCGGCGCCGAAGTTGTCATAGGTCAGGTCGGCGTCCCCGCCGAAGAGCATGACGGACCCCGTCGCCAGGACCGCGAGGATGCCGATGCTGCACATCAGCCACATCCCCGAGCGGGTGTTGAACATCTTGCGCAGCTCGACCTTGAGCAGTCGGCCGGTGGGGATCGCGGCGGGCACCGAGCGGCGTTGCGCTGCAGCGGGACTGACTCCGTCTGCCGACGCGGGGATTGTGTTGGTGGTGGCGGTCGTGGCAGTCATGCTGCTACTCCTTCTCGCTGCGTGTCGGCGGTGAGCTCGAGGAACATCTCCTCGAGTCCCGCGCCGTCGGCGGACTTGAGCTCGGTGAGGGCGCACCCGGCGTCGCGGGCGATCTGGCCGACCAGCGTCGGGTCGGCCGTGGTGCGGAGGGCTCCGTCGTCGGAGGTGGTGAACTCCACCCCGCCGCGGGTGAGGGCCTCGGTCAGCGCGGTGCGATCGGGCGTGCGCACCACCGTTCCGGCCGCGGCGAGGAGCTCGTCCTGGGTGCCCTGGGCGACGATGCGGCCGTTGCCGATGACGACGATGTCGTCGGCGATGACCTCGATCTCGTGCAGCAGGTGCGAGGAGAGCAGCACGGTGCCCCCGGCGTTCGCGTAGCCACGCAGGAGGTCGCGCATCCACCGGATGCCCGCCGGGTCGAGGCCGTTGGCCGGCTCGTCGAGGATGAGCACGTGGGGGTCACCGATGAGGGCGGTGGCGATGCCCAGTCGCTGGCGCATGCCGAGCGAGTAGTTGCGCACGCGCCGGCCGGCCTCGGTCGGGGTGAGGCTCACGCGCTGGAGCATCTGGTCGACGCGCGACGCGGGCAGGCCCATCGTCATGGCGGCGACTGTGAGGATCTCGCGTCCCGTCCGACCGGCGTGCTGGGCCGAGGCGTCCAGCAGGACGCCGACCTCGAGGCCGGGGTTGGGCAGGTCGACGAAGCGCTTGCCCTCGATGGTGGCCGACCCGCTCGTGGGCGGGGTGAGCCCGACCATCACGCGCATCGTGGTGGACTTCCCGGCGCCGTTGGGGCCGAGGAAGCCGGTGACCCGACCCGGGCGGGCGGTGAAGGAGACGTTGTCGACGGCGACGTGGTCGCCGTACTTCCTGGTGAGTGACTCGACGGTGATCATGAAGGCAACCCTCGCGCCCAGGCAGTTCTCTCCACATCGGGGTGAGGACCCGACCGACCCCTTGGCTCACCCTGAGACGGCTCAGGGTCGCCACCCCGAACCGGGCTCCTTTGCCGAACCCTTGCAGAACCCTCACCCGGGCTTTGCCCCATGCCGCGTATGCCGCGTGCAGGCTGAGCGGCATGCCCACCACCGCGCCGCTCGCGCCCCCTGCGTCTCCTCGCCCGTCGCGTGTCACCGCCCTTGTCGCGCTGGTGGTGCTCGCTCTCGTCAGCGCCCTGACGCTCACCGCGGTGACCGCCCGCACGGCCACTGCCGCCACGCCACTGACCGTGACGCAGGCGATCGCCACCCAGAACGGGACGTCCCAGACCGTCCGCGGCTACGTCGTGGGCGAACCGGTGGCGACGACGACGGTCAACCGCAGCGGCTTCAGCGGCGACCTGGCCATCGCCCTCGCCGACACTGCGGCGCAGACCGACACGAGCAAGATGGTCTATGTCCAGCTGACGACGCAGTGGCGCAGCGCCTGGGGTCTGAGGACGAACCCGTCCCTGATGGGCAGGCTCGTCGACGTCACCGGACCGCTCACGGCCTACTTCTCGCACGCCGGGCTCAAGTCCCCGACCGCGATCGCCTCTGTCGGGACGACCCCGACGCCCACGGGCACGCCGACCCCGACCCCTACTCCCACCGGCGGCGGCACGGACACCTACTACGCCGATGCCCTGGGCAAGTCGGGCTCGGCCCTGCGGACGTCGCTGCACAGCATCATCAAGAACCAGAGCGTCCTGACCTACGACCAGGTCTGGACCGCACTCAAGGACACCGACCAGGACCCTGCCAACACCGCCAACGTCATCGAGATCTACTCAGGTCGCTCGATCGCGAAGTCCGACAACGGTGGTGGCGTGGACCAGTGGAACCGCGAGCACGTGTGGCCCCAGAGCCACGGCAGCATCGGGACGACCCCCGGCCCAGGCACCGACGTCCACCACCTCCGCCCCGAGGACGTCACCGTGAACTCCGACCGCGGCAACCTCGACTTCGACAACGGCGGCACCGCCGTTAACCAGTGCTCCGACTGCTGGCGCGACGGCGACTCGTTCGAGCCGCGCGACTCCGTCAAGGGTGACGTCGCCCGGATGATCCTCTACATGGCGATCCGCTACGAGGGCGGCGACGGCTTCGCCAACCTCGAGCCCAACAACATCGCGGGCAATGGCTCCTCGCCCTACGTCGGCAAGCTCACGACGCTCAAGGCCTGGAGCGCGGCCGACCCGCCCTCGACCTTCGAGAAGCGGCGCAACGACCGCATCCACGCCCAGTGGCAGGGCAACCGCAACCCGTTCATCGACCACCCGGAATGGGTCACCTCGATCTGGCCGTGACCGGACCACCACGCACAAGGTATGCCGGCCGCTCACGACGAGCGGCCGGCATACCGCGTCCTGTCGTCGTCCTGTCGTCAGCCGACGGTGTCGTGGGCGCCGCTGCCGAGGGCGGCGAGCGCGTCACCGGACAACCGGAAGTCGGTCCACTCGTCCTGCGGCACGGCGCCGAGGCTGCGATAGAACCCGATGCTCGGCTCGTTCCAGTTGAGGACCCACCACTCGAGGCGTTGGTAGCCGCGCTCGACGCAGGTGCGCGCGAGCGTCGCGAGGAGCTCGCGGCCGATGCCGCTGCCGCGCTGCTCCGGCTGGACGAAGAGGTCTTCGAGCCAGATGCCGTTGACCCCCGTCCAGGTCGAGAAGGTGACGAACCAGACCGCCATCCCGACGACCTCGCCGTCGACGTCCGCCACGTGCGCGAACGTCGTCGGGGCGCCGGTCTCTGGGAAGAGCGCGGCGCGGAAGTGCTCCTCGGTCGCCTGGACGGCGTCCGGCTCCTTCTCGTAGGCCGCGAGGTCGCGGACGAGCTGGAGGATGGCCGGGACGTCGTCGGGTGTCGCCTCGCGGATCGTCATGAGCGAGAGCGTATGCCGCGGCGTAGGTTGGGATCCATGGCGACTGTTCCCGACGAATTCGTCCACCTCCTCACCGACCCCAACTACGGGCACCTGGCGACGGTGCGGCCCGACGGCACACCGCAGGTCAACCCCATGTGGTTCCTCTTCGACGCCGAGAGCAACACGATCCGGTTCACGCACACCACGAAGCGGGCCAAGTTCCGCAACCTGCAGCAGAACCCGGCGATGGCGATGGAGGTCATCGACCCACACGACGCCTACCGCTTCGTCGAGCTGCGCGGGCGTCTCGTCGAGGTCGTCCCCGATCCCGAGGGCGCGTTCTATCCGGTGCTGGGCGCGCGCTACGGCAACCCCGAGACGCCGGTCCCTCCCGACAAGGCCGACCGGGTCGTCCTCGTCATGTCGATCGACAAGGTCACCCAGAAGTGACCGCACCGACCACGACCCCCCGCGGTGCCATCCTTCACCTCACCAGCCCACAGACGTGGGCGCAGGCCGTGGCGGACGGCACCTTCACGGAGTCGACGTTGGGTCGCAGCCTCGAGGACGAGGGCTTCATCCACTGTTGCGACCCCGAACAGCTCGACTTCGTCCTGACGACGTTCTATGCCGACGTCCCGCACGACCTCCTGCTGCTCACCATCGACCCAGAGCTGCTCGAGTCGCCGTTGGTGCGCGAGGTGGGCAACCCCGAGACGGGTGAGGAGTTCCCGCACGTCCACGGGCCGCTCAACCCGTCGGCGGTGGTCGACACGACGGTCCTCTCGCCCCCGCACGCCCGTCCCTGACGATCAGCCGACCCGTCGGCCCGTCATGGTGCGCCGGGCCTTGACCACCGACTCGACGCCGTCCCAGAGAGTGACGATGACGATGCCTGCGGCCACGAGGGCCGTGGGGATGGACCAGTCGGTCGACCAGCCGAAACGCTCACCGAGGACGGTCGGCAGGTCGGTGAGCAGCTCGCCACGCGACAACAGCCAGACGAGCAGGGTGGCCGCCGCTGCGTTGCTCGCCACGTTGACCGCGGCCAGGGTGGGCGTCCAACGCCCGACGCGCCAGACGACGAGGGCGAGGGCGGCGTCGAAGACGAACAGCCCGATCAGGGCGAGCTTCCAGATGGCGTCGACGTCGGGGTTGAGCACCTGGATCGCGTCGCCGCTCACCCCCGAGAACTGCCAGGCGACGACGATCGCCATGACCAGAGCGAAGCCGGACTGCATCACGGTCTCGCCGAGACCGACGTGCCGCCAGGGCACCTCGGCCGTGAGCTGGTCGGGCTTCCACGCGTTGAGCGGCCGGTCGCGCTCGCCCTCGGGTCGGGTCCACTCGATGACGGCAAAGGTCAGGGTCACCCAGAAGGCGAGGTGGACGGCCACCGACAGCTGGAGGAGGAAGGCGTCGAGGAGGATCGCGCCCCAGTTCTCGTCCGACGTCGTCACTCGAGCGACGAAGTTCGCGACGAGGACGATCGGCAGCACGATGACCGGGAGGATCCGCATGAGCCGGACGTAGTCGGGATAGATCGCCGGCCCGATGAGATAGCCCGGACGACCGCCGTACTGGCGCGCGAGCACGTCGGGGTCACCAAGCTCAGAGATCACCTGCTTCTCCGCGGTCATGGGGTCGAGACCACCCTCGACCTTGCCGTCGACGGCGTCGGCGATGGTGCCACGCAGCTCCTGCGCGACGTCCGGGCCGACGTCATCGGGCAGGTGCCGGGTCACGGTCCAGACGTAGCGGTCGGTGAGCGTCGTGCTGGTCCTGTTGCCGGTCATCGTGCGTCTCCTCCGTCGAGGGCGCCGATCGCGGTGTCGAGCGTGCGCCATTCGGTCATCAGCTGGTCGAGCACCCGGGCGCCATCAGGGCTGACCCGGTAGAACTTGCGTGGTCGCGCCTCGTCGGTGTTCCACCTGGCGGTGAGCAGTCCCTGCTTCTCGAGCCGCCGCAGCAGCGGGTAGAGGGTGTTGCCGTCGACCGCGAAGCCCGCCTCCGCCAAGGTCTCGAGGAGGGCGTAGCCGTAGCGAGGCTGGGCCAGGGTCGTCAGGCAGGCCAGCACCACCGTCCCCCTGCGCAGCTCCTGGAGGTGTCCTGCGATGAGGTCGTCGTCCATGCCTGACACGATAGTGTGCGACGCACATCATCGTCAATGACACGTGCTTGTGCCCTCCCGGGACCCACGAGGTCTGCCAGTGGTCGCGACCGGCTCAGCGAGCTGCGGTGTGACCGCGCCGTGCGGGGTGCCGGTTGAGCTCGAGCAGCATCTCGAGCAGTCGCTCGGCGGCTGGGTTCGGCCGGCCCGTCTCACGCACGAGTGCCGAGATCTCGCGCACCGGCGTGGGGTCGGTGATGCGCAGGCGGGTCACCTCCGAGGGGAGCGCGCGCGCCGCGAGCCGCGGCATCACCGAGATCCCCACGCCCGCGGCCACGAACTGGATCGCGGAGTGGTGCTCCTGGGCCTGCACCGTGAAACGTGGGGTGAATCCCGCTGCGGCGCAGGCGGAGACGACGATGCGGTGGCCCTGGCTGCCGATGACGTCGTTGGACACCCAGGTCTCACCGCGCAGGTCCGCCAACCCGACGCTGCGTGCGGTCGCCAGGGCATGGACGCTCGGGACGACCGCGACGAAGGGATCGCTCGCGAGGGGGACGTGGCGATGGCCCCGTCGCCCACCTCCGTCCGGCGGGTCGATGACGATGTCGATGTCCGGGGTGAGGTTGCGGCTCGTGACCTCGGTGAGGACGAGGTCGACGGTGAGGCCGGGGAGCTCGAGGCCGAGGCGTTTGACGAGGTCGGGCATCCACGCCGACCCGGCCGACGCGAAGTAGCCGACGGTCAGCCGGCCACTGCGACCCTCGCGCAGGTCGGTGACGACGGAGTCGAGCCGACCCCACTGGCTCATCGCCTCCTCGCTGCGCGCCGCGAGCTCGCGGCCGGCCCGGGTCGGCGTGATGCCACGCCCCTGACGCTGGAAGAGCACGAGTCCCGTCTCGCGCGCGAGCGCGCTCAGGTGCTGGCTCACGGCACTCGAGGTGAGGCCCAGGTTGTCGGCGGCGGCCTGCACGGAACCACTGCCGACGACGGCGCGGAAGACACGGAGACGATGCGGGTCGAGCATCCCCCGACTCTACAGCGTTGCTTAACGACCCCTAAGTGAAGTCACGTTGTGCTAAGGAGTTGAACGCTGGATCATTGTCCTCATGATCCCCCGCAACCAGACCCACAGCACCGCCTCCCGTATCGCCGACCGCCTCCGCGGCATCCGTCGCCAGGGCACGTCCGGCTGGTCGACCACCGTCGACATGGACTTCGCCCGCGCCAACCACGAGCTCATGGTGGCCTCCCAGTGGGAGCGACAGAACCGCCACGTCTGATCGACCCGGCCTGCTCCTGCCCAGCGCTGAACCGCTCGTCGGTTCAGCGCTGACTCATTGCCGGATCCGTGCGCGGAGCGCTCGGTCGAGCTCCTGGAGCTCCTCGTGCCGCTCCTCGTGGGCGAGCCTGGCCACCTCATAGGGGTCGAGCCCGTGTCGTCGGGCCCCCTCGAGGCTCTGCGCTGAGAGCAGGTCGGGCAGCCGGAAGGTCGGTGCGTCGCCGCGCCGAGCCGGGCCGTCGACGATGCGGACGTCCGGCCCGGGGCCCAGCTCCCCCACCTCGCCGCCGAACGCCGCCGTGACGAGCCGCGCGTAGGCCGCGTGGCCCGGGCCGTTCGGGTGGAAGGACTCCTCCAGTGGCCACGAGGCGCCGTTGAGCCACTCCTGCGCGTCGCAGATCGCATGTCCCTCGAAGTCGGCGCGAGGGTCGACGAGCTCCAGACCAGCGTCCCTCGCCGCCGCCCCGATCACGTCGGCGAGCTCGTCCACGCCCTCCTCGATCCGCCGCATCTCGTGCGGACTGAAGAAGGTCAGCGCGTTGCAGTCCTCACCGGTGAAGAGGACGGGGTATGCCGTGACGGCGACCCGTGCGTCCGGCGCCCGTTCGCGGATGCTTGCCAGGAGGGCGGCCAGCCGCTCGGGGAGCTCGGTCCGCAGGAGGGTCCGCGCCTCGTCGAGGACCGGGTCCGAGTCGGACATCCAGGCCGGCTTGGCGCACTCGACGAGGACCGGCACGAAGCCGACGTCGTTGCCACCGACGGTGAGGGTGACGTGGGTCGTGTCGGGGCCGAGCGCTGTGAGCTGGTCACGTGCGACGTTGCCGATCGTCGTGCCGATGCACGCCTGGTAGGCGAGGTCGAGCCCGAGGGCCCGGGCCACGAGAACCGGATAGCCCTCGACGGCACGCCAGCACTCGCTGCGCTTCGCACCGCCTCCGACACCTGCGGCATACGAGTCACCGAGGGCGACGTACGGAGGGGAGGGCACGCAGCCATCCAAGCAGCCGGCGCCGGATCAGGCCTCCGGAGCGGCTGCTTCTGCTCGCTGCTCCTGCGCCACCCGGGCGCGGACGTCCTCCATGTCCAGCTCCTTGATCTTCTCGATGATCCCCTCGAGCGCCGGGGCGGGCAGGGCGCCGGGCTGGGAGAAGACGAGGATGGAGTCACGGAAGGCCATGAGCGTCGGGATCGACGTGATCTGGGCGGCAGCGGCCAGCTGCTGCTCGGCCTCGGTGTCGATCTTGCCGAAGACGACGTCGGGGTGCTTCTCGGAGGCCGCCTCGAAGACCGGCCCGAACCGCTTGCACGGACCACACCACTCGGCCCAGAAGTCGACGAGGACGATGCCGTTGCTCGTGACGGTCTTCTCGAAGGTGTCGGCGGTCAGCTCGACGGTGGCCATGCAGGACTCCTCGGTGTCTGGGGTGGCCAGGGGTGCCTGACCAGAGGTGACAACACCACGAGGGCCGCAGATCATCCGGGGCAGCCAGGCAGACGGGCCCGGACGGCATACCGCTGCGGTGGGGGACTCAAGACATGCCAGGGCGCGCGTCGGTACAGGGGTTCACGACGCGCGCCCGGCACCACTCACATTAGCGACAAAACCGACTGGTTGAACAGTCTTCGACCAGATGACACCGAACACATCTCTTGCGCACCCCCATATGCTGCCGAAGGTGACGACGACGAACCCGACGAACTCGACGACCTCCACCACGGACACCGACCGCGCCCACGTGTTCCATTCGTGGTCCGCGCAGGCGCAGATCTCGCCCCTCGAGGTCACCGAGGCGCTCGGGTCGCACTTCTGGACCGCCGACGGCACGAAGTACCTCGACTTCTCGAGCCAGCTCGTCAACGTCAACATCGGCTACCAGCATCCCAAGCTCGTCGCCGCGATCCAGGAGCAGGCGGGCCGGCTGCTCACCGTCTCGCCGGCCTTCGCCAACGACGTCCGCTCGGAGGCCGCGCGGCTCATCGCCGAGCTCGCACCCGGTGACCTGGACTTCGTGTTCTTCACCAACGGTGGCGCCGAGGCTACCGAGAACGCGATGCGCATGGCGCGGCTGCACACCGGGCGGCAGAAGGTCCTGACGACCTATCGCAGCTATCACGGTGCGACGGCCGGGGCGATCGCCGCGACGGGCGAGCCCCGCCGCTGGGGGTCCGAGCCGTCGGTGACAGGGATCGTGCACTTCTGGGGTCCGTACCTCTATCGCTCGGCCTTCCACGCGACCACCGAGGAGGAGGAGTGCGAGCGCGCGCTGCAGCACCTGCGCGACACGGTCATGGTCGAGGGACCGTCCACGATCGCAGCGGTCATGCTCGAGCCCGTCGTCGGCACCAACGGCGTCCTCGTGCCGCCGGACCGCTACCTCGCCGGCGTCCGCGAGATCTGCGACGAGCACGGCATCGTCTTCATCGCCGACGAGGTCATGGCCGGTTTCGGACGCTGCGGCGAGTGGTTCGCCGTCGACCGCTGGGGCGTCACCCCCGACCTCATCTGCTTCGCGAAGGGCGTGAACTCCGGCTACGTGCCGCTCGGGGGCGTGGTCATCTCGGCGGCCATCGCAGCGACGTTCGCGGACCGCGCCTACCCCGGCGGGCTGACCTACTCCGGACACCCCCTGGCGTGCGCCTCGGCAGTCGCGTCGATCGGCATCTTCAAGGAGGAGGGGATCCTCGAGCACGTGCGCGGCGTCGAGGAGACCGTCCTGCGACCCGGCCTGGAGGCCATCGCGGACCGGCACCCGTGCGTGGGCGAGGTCCGTGGAGTCGGGTTCATGTATGCCGTCGAGCTCGTCCGGTCCCGGAAGTCACGTGAGCCGCTGGTCCCGTTCAACGCCTCCGGTGAGGCTGCGGCACCGATGGGTGCCTTTGCCGCAGCGTGCAAGGAGAACGGGCTGTGGCCCTTCACCCACTTCAACCGCACCCATGTCGTGCCGCCGTGCACGACGACGGCCGCCGAGATGCGCGAAGGGCTCGAGAAGCTGGACGCGGCGCTCGCCGTCGCCGACACCTACTGCGACGACTGACGTCGACCGGTTGGCCCGGCGTCAGGCCGCGGCGTCGATGGGGCCCGGCCACGTCTCGAGTCCGTCGCTCGCGAGCTCGAGGAACGCCGCGCTCATCTGTGGCCGTGGACCAGGGTCAGCTTCTCCCGGGTGAGGACGACGGCGCTGTAGGGGCCGAGGGTCAGGACGGCACTCTGCTCGCACCCGTCCATGGCCGGGCCGGAGGCCTCGACGTCGAAGGCGTCGACGCCGCCGAACTCGGGCGCGTAGACGGGCGAGTCAGAGTTGAACCGCACCTTCCACAACCCCGGCGCGGGCAGCCCCACGGGCAGCTCGCGTCGCACCTGCGTCGAGTAGTTGAGGATGACCACCGTGTCGTCGTGCACGCCGCCCTCGGCCCACCGGTGCAACGCGATGAGCTTGGTCTCGTTGTCGACACGGAGCGCGTTGATCCCTGCGCCGCGCAGGCCACGGCTGACACCGTCTGCGTTGCGGCGCAGGCGGATCAGGTCACGGTGCAGCGCCACGATGCCGGAGTTCGACTCGGACTTGCCCCAGTCGAGCTGCACCGAGTCGTCGAACCAGCGGTCCTCGAGGAACTCCTGCCCCTGGAAGAGCATCGGCAGTCCCGGGGTGCACATGACCGTGACGAACCCGAGCGCCGCCCGCTTCTTGGCCGCCCACGAGTCGGCGTCGCCCGGGGCCACGGCCTCGGGCAGGCGGGTCTTGCCGTTGGCCACCTCGTCGTGGGACTCGGTGTATATGACGCGTGTCCCGGCCGGGCCACGGTCCTGTCCCAGGACGGCACTCGCCACGGCCTCGACGTCGCGGTGCTCGTCACTGAGCTGGGTGAGGGCCTTGCGGACGGGGTGGACGAAGCCGGCGTCCCATTGTGCGTGGAAGCCCAGACCACCCTGCTCGGCCATCGTCGTCACGATTGGGTCGCTCTGCAGGTCCTCGGCGATGAGGAGCTTCCACGGCTGGCTGGCCCTGATCTCAGCGGTGAGCCCGGAGAGGTAGTCGGCGCCGTCCGGGATCGCGGAGCCCTCGTCCCACGTGCCGCCGGTGACCGAGCGGATGTAGTTCGTCGCATCGAACCGCAGCCCGTCGCAACGGAACTCCTCGAGCCACAGCATCGCGCTGTCGCGCAGGTAGGTGCGCACCTCGGGCCGTCCGTAGTCCGGCCGGGTGGCACCCCAGGGCGTCGCGGCACGCTCGTCGTTGTAGAAGTAGATGCCGCCCCCCTCGCCCTCGGACCAGCCGTCGAAGCGCCAGAGGTCGAGGTCCGAAGGACCGATGTGGTTGTGGACGACGTCGACGATCACCGCGATCTCGTGCTCATGAGCCGCCTTGATGAAGCGTTTGAACCCGTCAGGTCCGCCATAGGTCGACTCCACCGCGAAGAGGTGGCTGGGGTTGTAGCCCCACGAGATGTCCCCGGCGTACTCGAACGGTGGCATCACCTGGATCACCGAGACCCCGAGCTCGCGGAGGTGCCCGAGCCCGGCGATCGCCGACGCGAGCTTCCCCGCGACCCCGAGTCACGGCCGAAGGTGCCGACATGCATCTCGTAGATGACGACGTCGTCCCACGACGGCATACGGAAGTCGTGGTCTCCCCAGTCGAACGAGTTCGGGTCGTAGACGACGCAGTTGCCGACCGAGCTGGTCATCTGACGGGCGTAGGGGTCGGCCCGCCAGACCACCTCCGAGCCGGTGTCGACCTGGAGCTGGTACTCGTCGCCGGCACTCACGCCCGGGACGTGCACCGACCAGGTGCCTGCACCACCGTCGCCGTCACGCTCGAGCTGGGGGTTGTTGCCGCTGTCCCACCCGTTGAAGTCCCCGATGACCCAGACGTGCTTCGCGTTGGGCGCCCAGACCCGGAAGGTCACACCGTCGGCGACGGGCGTGGCCCCCATGCCGGTGTGAGGTGACGGTGCGGTGAAGTCCATGGCGCACAACCTAGTGCGACGAAGTCCCGCTCCCGGGCCACGGCCCTTGCGACGATGGGGGCATGGACGTGCACATCGTCGGGGTCTCCCCACCGGCCCCCGTCATCGAGGGTCGTGCGGTCCTGGTCGGTATGCAGCGTGGCCGGGATGTCGTGTCGCCTCGACCGGTCGACAGCGAGAGCATGACCTTCCATGCGGAGCTCGACGTCGTCATCACCGAGGCCGGCGTGGACTATCGCGGGCCCTGGGTGCAGGGCAGACGCGGTGACCGCTTCCTCTATCTCTGCTGGGGGGCACGACTCGGCGCACGGGTTCGACGGCTTCCGGCGCGCCAAGCTGATGCTCGGCGTGCTCGACCCCGCCGAGATGGCCGGGGCGCGCGAGGGCGCCGTGCTGGAGGGTCGGCTGACCCTCGTCGACGCCCGCGGTGGGCCGGTGTGCGCAGCCGTCCGCCCACCGGGAATTCGCTGGCTCCTGAGGCGCTGACCGGCCGGCGCTGACCGGCCCTGGTCGGCCGGGTTGACCCGTCGGGCTGACCCGCCGCAGGACACGGCATCGGACAGGGACCGGACAGGTCCGGCTACCTTGGCCTGAGACCGCGACGGAGGGGGACGAGGTTGTCGACGGCGCATCAGCTCAGCCCTGACACTCATGGGGAGGATGAACGAGGTAGCGCATCCGGGCAGACCCGTGCCCGCTGGGCTCAGCCCCTTCGGGGTCGGACAGGGCGAGGTGATGCGGGGGCTCGCGACCCTGGAGGCGCGCACCCGTCGGTCGGTGTGGAACATCACCCCGACGCTGACCTTCGACCCGGAGGACGTCGCCTACTCGCTGGGCGCACGCTCCGCCGCCCGCGGCGTCCGGCTCAGGATGGTCGTGGCGCCACGGACGCCGCGGTTCCATCCGCTGCTCACGTCCTTCATGCCGCAGGTGCTCCTCGGCCCGGCCCTCTCCCGGACGATCGTCGTCGACGGCCGGATCGCCGTCATCGCTGGGCCTGACACGGTCGATGGCGCCACCACCGCCTGGCTCGCGAGTGGCGGTGAGTTCCTCGAGAGTGCACTCAGGCTGTGGCACGCCACCGTGGCAGAGTCACGCCCGGCGTTGCCAGCGGGGGCTGAGCCGCCGCTGGACGCTCGTCAGCTCGAGGTGGCCCGGGGGGTGTGCCTCGGCAGGACCGACGCGGCCATCGCGCGCCAGCTCGGCATCTCGCAGCGCACGGTGGCCCGTGACGTCGTCGCGATCCTCGAGGTGACGGCGGCGCGCTCGCGGGGCGAGGCGATCCTCAACATGCTCGGCCGCGGGCAGCACAGCCGCAGCTGACACCACGGTCGGGGAGGGGAGAACTTCCTCAGTCCCCGAAAGACTCCCCCCTCCGACCTCTGCTGGCGGGAACCGCACAACAGGGCGGTCACGGACCCCCTGCCGACCCGTGACGATCCGAGGATGACAAGGCGCGGTCCGATGAGACAAGCCCATGGCAGGAACTCGCCGCGGCCTTGACCCTGCGCAATCCTTTCTGATAGGCAACCCCGCACTCAGGGGTGGGTCATGTCCTCCGGGACGACCCACTCGTCGAACTGCTCACCCGTGACCTCGCCGGAGGCGAGCGCCGCGTCGCGCAACGACAGGCCCTCGCGGTGTGCGTGCTTGGCGATGGCCGCGGCCTTGTCGTAGCCGATGTGCCGGTTGAGGGCCGTCACGAGCATGAGGTTGCTCGCGAGGTTGGCCTCGATCCGCTCGGTGTCGGGCTCGATCCCGCGGGCGCAGTGCGCCGTGAACGACCGGCAGCCGTCGGCGAGGAGGCGGATCGACTCGAGCACCGCGTGCGCCATGACCGGCTTGTAGACGTTGAGCTGGAAGTTGCCCTGCGAGCCGGCGAACGCCACCGTCGCGTCGTTGCCGAAGACGCGCGTCGCCACCATCGTCAGCGCCTCCGCCTGGGTGGGGTTGACCTTGCCCGGCATGATCGAGGACCCGGGCTCGTTCTCGGGGATCCGCAGCTCCCCCAACCCGTTCCGTGGGCCGGAGGCATACCAGCGCACGTCGTTCGCGAGCTTCATGAGGACGCCACCGAGGGTCCGCAGCCCCGCACTCACGCCGACGAGCGCGTCGTGCGCCGACAGGGCCGCGAAGAGGTCAGGCGCCTGACGGAACGGCTGCCCGGTCTCGGTGGCGATCTTCTTGGCGGCCAGTGCCCCGAAGCGCGGGTGGGCGTTGAGGCCGGTCCCGACCGCGGTGCCACCGATCGCCAGAGCGCGAGTGGACTCCACGGCATACGCCAAGGCCTTCATGGCATCGTCGAGCTGCGCGACCCAACCGCCGAAGACCTGCCCCAGGGTCACCGGCGTCGCGTCCTGCAGGTGGGTGCGCCCCACCATGACGACGCCTTCGTATGCAGTGGCCTTGTCCGCGAGGACTCCGCGCAGCTCCGCGACGCCTGGCTCGAGACGTTCGACGACCTCGAGGACGACGGCGATGTGCATGGCGGTCGGGAAGGTGTCGTTGCTGGACTGCCCGCGGTTGACGTGGTCGTTGGGGTGGACGGGTGACTTCGAGCCGCGCACTCCGCCGGCGAGCTCGATGGCCCGGTTCGACACGACCTCGTTGGCGTTCATGTTGGACTGCGTGCCTGAGCCGGTCTGGAAGACGACGAGCGGGAACTGGGCGTCGAGCGCGCCCTTGATGACGTCGTCAGCAGCCCGCTCGATGAGCTCGGCCACGTCGGTGGGCAGCTACCCAGCTCACCATTGGCCTGTGCCGCAGCCTTCTTGAGGATGCCGAGGGCCCGGATCATCGGCCGGCCCCACACAAAGGTGTCGCGCCCGATGTCGAAGTTCTCGATGCTGCGCTGGGTCTGGGCGCCCCAGTAGGCATCGGCGGGCACCTCGATCGAGCCCATCGTGTCGGATTCGGTCCGGTGTGTCGTTGCGTCCGCCATGTCTCCACCGTAGGCGTGACAATGGGCTCATGACAGAGGCGCCGCGATGACCGAGCCGCACGACATCCAGACCTGGCTCACCGACATGGACGGTGTCCTCGTCCACGAGGAGCACGCCATCCCCGGCGCATCCGACTTCATCGAGGCCCTCAAGGCGGCCCAGCGACCCTTCCTCGTCCTCACGAACAACTCGATCTACACCGCTCGCGACCTGCGAGCCCGCCTCCTCGCCAGTGGC
The DNA here is from genome assembly GCF_979258975.1 of Knoellia sp. AC549. Classification (NCBI taxonomy): domain Bacteria; kingdom Bacillati; phylum Actinomycetota; class Actinomycetes; order Micrococcales; family Intrasporangiaceae; genus Knoellia; species Knoellia sp. AC549. The sequence continues at coordinate 1,979,546 of NZ_OZ409890.1, read as the reverse complement.
ATCGACGTCCCCGAGGAGTCGATCTGGACCTCGGCCATGGCGACGGCACAGTTCCTCGCCGACCAGCGACCGGGAGGCACGGCCTACGTCGTCGGTGAGGCCGGCATGACCACGGCCCTGCACGACGTGGGCTACATCCTCACCAGCCGCAAGCCCGACTACGTCGTCCTCGGTGAGACGCGGACCTACTCGTTCGAGCAGATCACCCAGGCCATCCGGCTCATCGACAAGGGTGCTCGCTTCATCGCGACGAACCCCGACGTGAGCGGGCCGTCACCAGAGGGCATCCTCCCGGCGACCGGGTCGGTGGCGGCGCTCATCTCGGCGGCCACGGGCCGGCAGCCCTACTACGTCGGCAAGCCCAACCCGCTCATGATGCGCAGTGCCCTCAACCGGCTCGACGCGCACTCCGAGTCGACCGTCATGGTCGGTGACCGCATGGACACCGACGTGGTCTCGGGGCTCGAGGCCGGGCTGCGCACCGTGCTGGTGCTCACCGGCTCCACCCGCCCCGCGGACGTCGAGTTGTTCCCGTACCGGCCCACGGCCGTGGTCGACTCGATCGCCGACCTGGTCGCAGTGGTCCGGTCCGGCGGACCCGTCGCATGACCGCACCGACGCCAGATCGCCTGTCGCAGGCGGAGATTCCGCCGGCACAGTCCGGACTGCCAGATCTGACGGGTATGCCGGCCGGCTGGGTTGCGCGCGTTCCCGCGCGTGACGACGTGGCCGCCCTCGTTGCCCTGACCGAGGCACACCAGCAGAGGGCCAAGGGTTCGGCGTCGGTCGACTCCGACGTCGTCGAGAGCAACGTCGCCGGCAAGGGGTCGTGGACGCGGCACCAGTCGCTGGTCACGGACGCCGAGGGCACGGTCCTCGGCTGGGCGACGATCCACGACCGGGCCGGGGGCCGCACCCTGGTCGAGGTGACGGTGGCCGTCGACGACCTCGACGAAAGTGACGCCGATGCTCTCGCCGCGGCCCTGTTCGCGTGGGCCGAGGAGGCCGGGCGCGTCATCGCTGCCGGGCGCGACCTCGACGGGACCCAGCTCGACTCCGGGGCCTACGCCGACGACGCACGGCAGCGTCGGTGGCTCGCCGCTGCCGGCTATCGCCACACACGGACGTGGTTGCAGATGTCACGACCGGTGCTGGCCACGGAGGCCGAGGACGGCGCGCTCCCCGGGCCACGGGAGGGCGTGACGATCCGTCAGGTCGCCAAGCACGACACCGGCCTGCCCGTCGCGGCCGACCTCCAGACCGTGCACCGCATGCTCGAGGAGTCGTTCGCCGACCACTTCAACAGCTATCGCGAGTCCTTCCCCGAGTTCCTGTCGCGACTGCGCGAGGACCCGGGACACCGCTGGGACCACTGGTGGATCGCCGAGGTGGAGGTCGACGGCGAGATGGTGCCCGGTGGCGCGCTGGTCGCGACGGTCGTCCCGCCCGATGCCTCGGGAACCTTCGGGACCTATGTCGACTACATCGGCGTGCACCGCCTCGCCCGCGGTCGAGGTGTCGCAAAGGCGCTGCTGCACACCGTGATTCGCGATGCTGCCGAGCGCGGCAACAACCGCGTCGGGCTGGAGGTCGACGACGACTCCCCGACCGGCGCGGACGGCCTCTATGTCTCGCTCGGGTGGGTCACGGCATACCGGACCGAGTCCTGGCACCGCCACATCACGTAGCGGGAGCGGGAGCGGCACTGTCCCGAACCCACCCAGTTGGACGGTTGGGGACAGTCAGGCGAGGCGGCTGAGGATGACGGCGAGGACGGCGTCGTCGTCACCGAGCGGCGCGGTCACGACATCGGCGCCGGCGTCGGCGAGGCGGTCGTGGAAGAAGCCCTCGGCCAGGAGGTAGGCAGTCACGGCCACGGTGGGCGCGCCGGCAGCCCGGGCAGCAGCCACGGCATCGGGCACGGACGGCTCGGTGCCTGCGGCATATGCCACCGTGACGGGCCCGTCCCACTCCTGAGCGAGCTGGTCGGCAGCGCTCTCCACGTCGTCGGCCGCCACGGCGCGACTCGAGCCGGCCGCGGCCAGGACGACGTGTGCCCCCGGCGCCACCCCATGAGCCTTCAGGCGCTCGACCATCAGGAACGCCAGCAACGGGTCGGGGCCGAGCTGCGCCACGGCGACGGAGCCGGGATGTGCCGCCACCGCGTCGGCGATGTCGACGTCGACGTGGAAGCCACGGCTGAGCAGGAGTGGCACGACGACGACCGAGGAGTGCCGGCTCATGACGTCGTCGAGCACCTCACCCACAAGAGGCGTCTGCACGTCGACATAGGCGAGGGCCACCTCCGTGGCGGGCAGGGCCTCGGCCACCCGCGCCGCGAGCCGACGCACCGTCTCGGCTCCGCGTGCGTCGCGGGTGCCGTGGGCGACGAGGACGACTGCGGTGTGCTCCATGCCCTGCAGTCCAGCACATGCGCGGCACGCCGGGTGTGGGCGCGTCAGCAGCTGGGCCTGCTCAGAGCTCGCCGGTCTGCACCTTCCATAGCGACGCATAGATGCCCTCGGCACCCAGCAGCTCGTCGTGGGTGCCGGCCTCGGCCACCGAACCGGCGTCGAGCACCCAGATGCGGTGCGCGTGCCGGACCGTCGAGAGCCGGTGGGCCACGACGATCGCGGTGCGGTCGAGGGTTGCGCGGCGCAGGGATGCCTGGATGGCGGCCTCGGTCTCGTTGTCGACCGCGCTCGTCGCCTCGTCGAGGACGAGCACGGCCGGGTCGCGCAGCAGGGCCCGGGCCAACGCCACCCGCTGCCGCTGGCCGCCCGACAGGTTGACGCCGCGCTCGCCGAGGTGTGAGTCGAACCCCTGGGGCAGGGCCTCGATGAAGTCCACGGCAGCGGCCGCCACCGCCGCCTCGCGGATCTCCTCGCGGCTCGCGTCGGGACGCCCGTAGGCGATGTTGTCGGCGACCGACCCCGAGAAGATGTAGACGTCCTGCGCGACGTATCCCATCGACCCGCGCAAGGAGTCCCAGTCGAGCTCGCGCACGTCCCGCCCGTCGAGGACGACCGCTCCGTGACGTGGGTCGTCGAAGCGCAGCACGAGGCGCAGCAGCGTGGACTTGCCCGACCCGGTCGCACCGACGATCGCGTGGGTCTCGCCCGCAGGGATGACCATGTCGATCCCGTGGAGGATCTCAGGCCCTTCCCCGTAGCCGGCTCGCACGCCCCTCAGCTCCACGGCGCCCCGGACCGGACGCTGGAGCACGCCGGCACCCGCCGGGACGGTGACCGGTTCGTCGAGCAGCCGCAGGATCCGGCCCGCCGAGGCCCGCCCTCGCTGGTAGAGGTCGAGCACCGTCGCCACCTCGGTGAGCGGCCACAGCAGTCGCTGGGTCATGAACACGAGCACGGAGTAGGCCCCGACCTCCAGGTCGCCCCGCAGCGTGGCCCAACCACCGAAGAGCAGCGTGCAGGTGAAGCCGGCGAGGATCGCCATCCGGACGAGGGGGACGAACGCCGCGCTGGACCTGATCGCGTCGACGTTGGCCTGTCGGTATGCCGTGGAGAGAACCGCGATCCGGTCCCGCTCGCGCGACTCCGCGGTGAACGCCTTGATGGTGGCGATGCCGGCGAGGTTGGCGCTCAGGGCACCGGAGAGGTCGCCCACCGTCTCGCGCACCCGGGCGTAGAGCGGCTCCAGGCGGCGTTGGAAGACCAGTGACCCGGCGATGACCAGCGGGATGGGCAGGAACGCGAGGACGAAGAGCTGCCCGCTGGCGGCCGCGAAGACGGCGCCGACGAGGACGACGTTGAGGGCGGTCTGCAGGATCGCGGGTGCCCCGACGTCGAGGAACCGCTCGAGCTGGTTGACGTCGTCGTTGAGCGTCGCCAGCGTCGTGCCGCTCGCCCGCCCCTCGTGCCACGACATGTCGAGGTGCTGCGCGTGGTCGTAGGCCTCGACACGCAGGTCGTGCTCAATCCCCTGGGCCAGGCCGCGCCAGAGCACGTCGGCGACGTACTGCGAGAGCGACTCGATGACCCAGACGACGACGTTGATCGCGGCCAGCCACCCCAGCTGGGTGTAGCGCGACTCGACGCCGAGCAGGGTGCCGACGTAGGAGTCGGTCCCGCGCACGACGACGTCCACGGCTGCCCCGATGAGCAGCTCCGGCACGACGTCGGCGACCTTGTTGACCGTGGACATCGTCACGGCGGCCGCCAGCCGGCCCCGGTAGCGGCGGTGCCGCTCCCACAGTGCGCTGAGCGGACGGTCCGGGCTGGCGAGACGAGTCACCGCCAAACCATAGGTCGCGAGCCGGCCGCACTCGCACGCCCGGTCCCCTTGCTACGTCTCCGGGGCGTCCGGGTCCGTCGGCGTGCGCCATATGGTTGGCCCATGAGCGAGACGTCGAAGGACAACACCCGGCCCATCGAGGCGGGCATCCACACCGACTTCGCCCGCGAGATGAACTACGGCTCCTATCTCGCGATCGACGAGCTGCTCAGCGCCCAGCACCCGGTGAGCGACCCCGAGCACCACGACGAGCTCCTCTTCATCATCCAGCACCAGACGACGGAGCTCTGGCTCAAGCTCGTCCTCCACGAGCTGCGTTCCGCCGCCGAGCTGCTCGCCCGGGACGAGATGCGCGTGGCGCTGAAGCGGATCGCCCGGGTCAAGCACATCCAGCGCACCCTCACCGACCAGTGGTCCGTCCTCGCGACGCTCACCCCGACCGAGTACAGCCAGTTCCGCGGTTACCTCGGGCACGCGTCGGGCTTCCAGTCCTGGCAGTACCGCGCGGTCGAGTTCATGCTCGGCAACAAGCACCGCGGGATGCTCAAGGTCCACGAGGCCGACCCCGCGGCATACGCGATCCTCGAGGAGCTCCTCGAGGCGCCGAGCATCTACGACGAGTTCCTGAGATACCTCGCACGACGTGGGTATGCCGTGCCGCAGGAGATCCTTGACCGGGACGTGAGCATCGCTCACGTCCCGAACGACGGCCTCGTGCAGGTGCTCACCGGGATCTACGAGGACGCCGAGAACCACTGGGACATCTACGAGGCCTGCGAGGAGCTCGTCGACCTCGAGGACAACTTCCAGCTGTGGCGCTTCCGGCACCTCAAGACCGTCCAGCGGGTCATCGGGATGAAGACGGGGACCGGCGGCTCGAGCGGTGTCGGCTTCCTGCAGCGGGCCCTCGAGCTCACCTTCTTCCCCGAGCTCTTCTCGGTCCGCACGTCGATCGGAGCGCCTCCTTCCTGAGGCCGGCTCCAAACCTGCGTGGTGCGAGGTCGATTCGCAGCGGAATCGCAGTGGCACGCGTCACCGTGTGGGCACGGGCCACACCGGTCCACCGACCTGGAGGGACCCATGACACCACGCACCATCACCTCGTTCGCGATGCTGGCCACGGCCGCAGGCCTCGTCACGGCCGCCGTCCCGGCGGCGCAGGCCGGGACCGCCGCGACCGTCTCCAGCAATGTGACCGCCTCCGTCGCCACCACCGCCGCCCTGTCGACGCTGCGTCAGCAGACCGTCGACCGGGCCAACAGCCTGCTCACGGCCGACCTCAGGTACGAGGACGCTGCCGGCACGATCCGGCTGAGCACCCAGCCCGGCGCCACCCGCAACCTGCTGTCCTGGGACGGCAGCAACACCAACAGCAACGTCCTCAACGACTTCAACGGGCTGGACTGGTGCGGCTACCTCGTCGCCCGGACGTGGACCGGCGAGAACACGCCCTCCACCAGTGCCTTCCCGCGGATCCCCACGTACTACATGCGTTCGCAGGCCTGGCGCACCGAGGCCAAGACGCCCTACCACCGGTTCGCCCAGAGTCGCCTCCCCCAGCCCGGGGACGTCCTGGTGTGGCAGAACGGAGCAGGCGCACCGGGAGCGGACAACGGCACCTCGACGGGGCACGTCGGCGTGGTCACCGCCGTCAACGCGACGACCAACGTCGTGACCAGCGTCGAGGGCAATGTCGCAGGCGACGAGATCAACCGCCGGACCTACACCTGGGACGCCGACGGGCCCACCCTCCCGGACAAGCACTTCATGGGCCACACCTCCCGCGAGTGACACCGGCGCCCACGCTTGGCGAGGCGGGTCTGTCCGGGGGTGTGCCTGTGCGACGAAGGAGCAACCGAGCGCTTGGCGAGGCGGGTCTGTCCGGGGGTGTGCCTGTGCGACGAAGGAGCAGCTGAGCGCACCCCCGGACAAACCGCCTCGCCGGCGGGGTCAGAGGGAACGCTGGTACTGCTCCCACCAGACGAGTGGCCGGTCGGTGCCCGCGGTGCTGTCGCTGCAGGAGCCACCCTCACCGCCGAAGCGGAACTGGTAGATCTGGCACAGGCTGCGGTGCGCGCCGTAGGCGACCCAAGGGTCGCCGACCGCGATGGCGTGGATGTGCTCGTTCCCGGACCAGTTGCGGAACCACGCGGCGAAGCCCACCTCGCGCAGGGCAGCAAGCCGGGCACTCGTCTGGGCCGGCGCGTCGTTGACCCGGATGTCGATGACTCCACCGCCGAGGTGCGTGCCCACCGACTCGCTGGCGCCACCACGGCCCTGGCTGATGGTCATGTTGCTGCCGCTGAGCTGCTCGGCCTTGCGGAACATCGCCCGGGTGCGCTCGTTGATGTCCTGGTTGCGGAAGTCCGCCGGGGCGTCCGCCTGGACCTCGACGACCCACGACCCCTGGTCGACCTTGTTCGTGAGGGTGAAGCGGTTGGGCGCCAGCTCGTTCAGCTCGTAGAGGCTCGGCAGACCGTTGGTGGACCACGCGTTCGGGGAGGCGTGGACCCGGTTCTCCCAGGCGCGCCAGGCGTCCATCGTGGCCCGGCCGAAGTGGCCATCGGTGTCAGTGGCAGCGAGGAAGCCCTTGGCTCGCAGGGCCGCCTTGATGGTCTTGACCGACGCTTCGGCGCCGGAGGTGAGGCCGCGGTCGGGTTTGCTGGGGTCGAGCTGGGCGGCGAGCACGAGCCGCTCGTGGTCGACGACCGGCAGAGCGGTCACCGCCGTGGGCGCGCCGGCAGCGGGGCCGCTGGTGAGGCCGACGCTGACGGCTGCCGTCAGGGTGGCCACGACCGCCGCCACCCCTCGGTGCCGAGCTCTCGAACCCCGTGCCTTCGAACCCCGTGCCTTCGAACCCTGTGACCTCACGGTCTGCGCCTGATCCACGAGCTGTGTCCTCTCCGGTTGCCTTGCACCCCTGCGGGCCTGGTGCAGACGAGCAGACCAGCCAGCACTGCGAACTCGCTGCGGATCGACTGTGGTCATGCCACGCCGTGGTCGCCGGACGGCCGGAGCGAGCCCTGGGCGGCACAGAGATGGGCGATGATCGCGTCGAGCTCGGTGTTGTCGGTCAGTCCGGCGCGCACGAGGGCGTCACGCTCGGCGACGAAGACGTCGATCGCCTGCGGCACCCTGCCCTGCAGATGGAGGACGCGACCGAGGTCGCGCAGGCTGGCGGCACGGCTGAGGGGCCGGTCGAGCCGCTCGAACCCGGCGATGCTGTCGCGCAGCATGGACTCGCTCTCGGAGAGGCGCCCGAGCGCGGCCTGCACCCGGCCGAGGGTGCGTTGGGCGCGGTGAAGCATGAAGTCGTCGTGGCGCACTGCCGCCTGCTCGACGGCCTGCTCGGCCGCCGGCAGCGCCTGGTGGGGCTCGCCCATCTGCACGAGGATGTCGGCCCGGGTGTCGAGCACGGCCGTCACCCCGTTGACGTCGCCGAGGCGCACGAAGAGCTCGGTCGCCGAGTCGCAGAGCGGCAGGCCCGGGGCGTAGTCCCGCAACCGCCGATGCACCCTCGCCAGGGCGAACTGCGCCGTCGCCGAGCCCGACCAGTCGTCGATGCCCTCGAACAACCGGGTGGCCTCGAGCAGGCGCTCGCGCGCCGTGTCGAGCACGTCGTAGTCGTCGAGGAGACTGCCCCACGCCAGTGCGACGTAGGCGCGCACGACGGGGTCGACCTGGTCGTGGCCGGCACGCGTCGACCACTCCAACGCCTCCTCGGCGGCCACTCGCTCGCCGTTGGCGCGGTGGGCACGTCCGAGGATGACGGCAGCGACGATCGCACCGGCAAGGTCCCCGTCGAGCAGCATCGTCCGCCGCGCTCGGGTGGCGAGGGTCGCGGCCAGGCGCGAGTGCGCGGTCTCGTGACGGAGGTGCGCCTCGGCCAGGTCGAGGTGCGCGATGCCCCGGCGGTCGTCCTGAAGGTCCGGGTCGAGCTGGGCCCGGACCGTCGCGGCGACGGCGAACCAGTGGTCGAGCTCGAGTCCGTTCAGCGCGTGCTGCGCCAGCAGCGCGAGCAGCCGCCACGCCGTCGCCGGGTCGGTCGCGGCCACCTCACGCGCGCAGAGGACGAAGGTGTCCTGCTCGGTGCGGAAGAACTCGAGCGCCTCGTGCGGGTCGACGCCGCTCGCGCCACGGGCCGGCCTGCCGCCCTCGGGGCACGCCGGGAGCGGCAGGAACTGCACCGGGTACCCCTGCGCGTGGGGGAGGGCAGTCACGAGCAGGGTCTTCGCGACCTGGCCCAGAGCATCGGCGACGTCGGGCAGCTCCTCGGACTGGACGGCATACAGGCGGACGAGGTCGTGGAGGACGAACTGCGTGGAGAGTCCCTCACGGGACTCCGTCTCGAGCAGGTATGCCGCGTGCAGCTCGTCGAGGGCAGCGTCACCATCGGCGTCCGGTCCGACGAGCGAGGACAACAACCATCGGCTGGCGGCTCGGAACGGGAGGGCGGCGAAGCTGGCGAGGAGGGCACGGGCGCCGTCGCTGAGCGGCGCCTCGGCGAGGCCGAGCCCGGCATAGACCGCCCGGTCGGACGGCTCGCTGGCGGGATGTCCGCCGATCTCCTTGGCCAGGGACGAGGCCGCCCGGCGTAGGGACAGGTCCGGGCGCGAGACCACGCGCTGGGCCGTGATCCGCAGCAGCAGTGGGAGGCCGAGGCATGCCCGGGCGAGCTCCCTCAGCCCGTCGGCCTCACCGCCCACGCGCCCGTCACCGACGAGCCCACCGAGGAGGGTCTCGCTCTCACCGGGAGAGAGGGCGCTCACGACGATGCGGACCGTGGGTTCGCACTCGGTCAGCGTCGCCCTGCTCGTGAGGATGGCCGCTGAGGGAGCCCGGGCAGGGAGGAGGTCGCTCACGTCGATGCCGGCCTCGATGTCGTCGAGGACGATGAGCAGGCGCTTGGTGTCGAGGATCGAGCGATACATCGCCACGCGTGCGTCGTGGGTGGCGGGCAGGACGTCGGGAGGGACACCGAGGAGCTGGAGGAAGTGCGAGAGGACGCTCGTGACCCCTGCCCGGCCGGTCTCGCTGTCGAGGTGGAGGTAGAGCGTGCCGTCGGGGAAGTCGTCGCGCAGCCGGTGGGCCGCCTCGACCGCGAGCGCCGTCTTGCCCATGCCACCCAGACCGGTGACGGCGATGACCGGTGCCGGTCCGACACTCGTCGTCGCCGTCGCCGCGGCAAGGATGCGTTCGAGCTCGGGGGTCCGCCCGACGAGGTTGGCCACGCTGCGGGGGACGGTGCGCGGCGCGGGGACCTGGCGAAGCCGCGGGGGTGCCGTGGAGTCCGACGCCGGGTCGGCTGTCCCTGCCGGTGACACCGGGGTCGCGCCTGGACCACGGGGGTCTCCGGAGCCGCCCGGACTGCCGGCGGTGGGGTGCGAGCCACCAGAGCCATCCGCTGCACCCGGTGAGCTCGGGGAGCCCGGGGTGGTCGGGGCGCCCGGGGCCACTGAGGCGACCGTGTCGTCGAAGCTGAGCACGTCGTGGTGGGCCGCCGCGAGGATCGGCCCCGGGCGCACTCCCAGCTCGTCGTCGAGGCGGCTGTGGATCTCTCGATAGATGTTGAGGGCGCTCGCCTGGCGCCCCACCCGCACGAGCACCCGCATGAGGAGGGCGTGCACGTGCTCGTCGAAGGGATGGCACTCGCTGAGGTGCCCCAGCTCGCTGACGAGCCCGTCGAGGTGACCGGTGGCGAGGCCCACCTCCATGCGCTCCAGCGCGATCTCGAGGCTCTCCTCGTCGAGGCGTCTGCGACGGGCCTCGACGTCGGGGCTGTCGGTCACTCCCTCCAGGGCGGGGCCCACCGCGAGGGACTCGGCCTCATGGAGGAGGGCGTGCTTCTCGGGGTCCGTGAGGTCGAGCGTCGCGGCGCGGCGGGTCAGCGCTGCCCGGTGGCTGAGGTCGGTCCAGACGGCCTCGTCGAGGCGGTAGCCCGCCTCATGGGTGACCACGAGCAGGTCCGGCGCCACCTTGCGGCGAAGCCCCGAGACCACGGCCTGGACCCGGTTGCGAGGTGAGGCGTGGGAGCGCCCGGCCCAGATCCACTCGGCGAGGGCATCGACCGTGACGACTCGCCGCTCGGCGACCACCAGGGCGGCGACGAGCAGGCGCTCCGAGGGTGTGAGCGGCAGGTTCTCGTCGCGGCGGGCGAGCCGCACCGGGCCGAGCACGCACACGGACAGCCCCGCTCCGGGCGCCCCTGGGGCAGTCCGACTCGCTGTCCTGCCATGTGAACTGTTGGCCACGTGGCGAGGCTATCGACCATGGGCATGCCTGTCATCAGGAGGAGCCGGGGAGGACTCCCCCTGATGGGGGGTGCTGGGTGGTCTCAGTGGGTCATGCTGAAGGCAGCCACCACCCCGTTGTGGTCGGACCGCGTCCCGTCGACGACATAGTGGTTCGTCATCTGCATGAGGCGGCTGGACGGGACCCGCACCCACTCGTAGATGTAGTCGATGCGGCGGCTCCCGAGGGTCGGCAGGTTCGTCACGCCGAGCTGCGAGTAGCCCGAACGCAGGCCGGGGATCGCGCCGGCCGCCTGGCGCTCCTCGAGCACCGTGTAGGGGAACTGCGAGTACTGCACCCGCTTGTCGTCCTGGTAGTCGACGTTGAAGTCACCACTGACGACGACCTGCCCGTTGTCGGAGCGGCTCACCGCGAGGTCGCGGATCATCCGGATGTGCTTCTCGGCGTCCCCGGTGCGCGGCAGGGCGTAGGGCGAGCCGTTGTCGTCGATGTGCGCGTTGAGGTGGCTGTTGATGTGGTTGACGTGGCGCCCGCTGGGCAGGTGCTCCCAGCTGATCCAGGTCAGGTAGCGCGGAGGCGGCGGCTCGGCGCTGCCTCCGGTGTCACAGACGAAGGTCGACCCCCGGTCGCCGCTGCTCGTCGCCCGGAACATCGACTTGCGGGCGAGCAGTGGCTCGGCGCCGGGCCACGTCCCCGACGGCATGTAGAGGTGCCAGCCGTTGCTGTCGGCCCAGGTCCGCAGCTCGTCGCGGCGGAACTGCACCTCGTTGAGCCCGAGCAGGTGGCAGTGACCGGCAATGAGGTTGAGGTCGTGCAGGAAGTCGGCGTGCGAGATCGTGCTGAGGATGTTGAGGTGACCGACCCGGAAGGTCGAGGTCACCGCGGAGGCCGAGCCCGCCGCCGCCACCGTGGTGGCCGCTCCGGCACCGGCCGCGAGGCCGAGGCGGGCGAGGCTGCGACGACTGATGACTGCGGCGGCGGCGTGCGGCGCTCCCTGCGAGGTGGTCATGGGAGCAGGTTGCGCGAGGCCACTGCGAAGTCACTGCGGATTCGCTGCGGAGCTCACACCGGACGCGTCGCGTCAGCGTCGGCGGTGCCTCACAGGGCGCGGGCGCGGTTGTTGCGGGCGTTGTGCTCGAGCTCGACGAGCCCGAGCTCCTCGAGCAGTGGCGGCAGATACATGCCGAAGCGACCGCGGTAGCCCTTGCGCAGCCCGTACCAGCCACCGACCGGGTTGCCGGGGTCCCGGCCCCAGGCCTCGATGGTGCCGTCCTTGGCGTCCTTCTTCTCGTCGGCCGCTCCCAGGTCCATCCAGTCGCCGTGCTGCCTGAGCATGGCGTGCAGGTCCTCGATGGCGCTGAGGTGGTACTTCAGCGTCGTGGACCCGACCTGGCACACGAGTGCGGGCGGGTCGCCTTCCTCGTCGCGGTACATCGTGTAGGCCGAGGTCCCGGGTGCCGTGCTCAGCTTCCCACGGGGACTCCTTGGTTCCCTCTCCGCTCATCTCGCCAGTGTGTCAGTCGCCGAGGTGCTCGCGAACGAGTTTGCGGGGAGCCTTCGCGGCCCAGGCCTCGGTGATGATCTCGGCGAGCTCGTCGCGGTCGACCTCCCCGAGCCTGGACAGCCGCACGAGGACGCCGGGGTGGTTGCGGAAGTGGTCGATCGAGAAGAACGGGTTGTCGCCCTCGACCAACGACTGCTTGACGCCCATGTCCGCCGTGAAGACGACGAGCAGGTCGTCCCACATCTCGCCGGTCACGGGGTCGACAGCGGTCTTGTGTGGCATCCGGTAGAGGAGGAAGCCCTTGCCGCGCACCTTCCACGTCGGCCGGTCGCCCCACGAGATGCCGAGCTCGGTCTCCGGGAGCCCGGCCGCGATCTCGTCGACGTCGCTCGCGCGCGCCTTGCGGGCCTTGCGGGCCATCAGCGCCTCCCGGGCTTCTCGCTGGCTCCGACGTACTGCTCGCACCACTCGATCAGCGGCCGCATCGCGGCCCAGTCGGCGCGCACCCGCTCAACCACCTCGTCGGACTCGAGCCAGTCCGGCGTGCCGTGGTCGCGTGTCGCCGTGAGGGTCCGGTGACGGAGCAGCTCGAGTCGCGGATGGTCTGCCGGTATGCCGCGTGGCCGCGTCGCGAGGACGTCACCTCCGATGTCGAAACCGTTGTCCAACAACGCATCCACGAGACTCACCAGCTGCTGGCCGGCCACGTCGTCGACGACGCTCGCGCGGTAGCGGGCCACCTGGTCGGACTCGGAGGCATAGAAGCCGCCAGCCGTGCGGAGCCCGTCGGCCCCGACCTGGACGTACCAACCCATCCTCGACGCCGTCGGCACGAAGAGTCCCTGGTGGTTCTTGTACGGCGACTTGTCCTTGCTGAACCGCACGTCGCGGTGGGGACGGAAGAGCTTCGGCTCCTCGAACTCGTCGGTGAGCACGTCGCCCAGGTGAGCCATCGGCTCCTGGACGCTCACGGCATACCGGAGCTTGTTGGCCGCCCACCACTCGCGCGAGTTGGACCGCTCGAGCTCGCGGTAGAACTCCACGGCGTGGAGCGGGATGCCGGGCACGTCGGCCGGGGCCGGCTCAGCCGAAGCCGTGGATGGCGAGCGGGTCATGGAGCGCCTCCTCCTCATAGGCCAGGTGGGCCAGCAGCGACTCGGTGAGCTGGTCGAGGGCGTCCGACAGGGTGTCGAGGGCGCGCTGACCGTCGGAGCCGTAGCCGGCGTCTGCGACGAGGGCGACGAGAGCGCGGTCGAGGTCGTCGAGGAGCGCGGCGACGACCTCGTGCTCGTCGTGCAGGCGGGTGATGACCGGCTCGAGGCTCGGGTCGGCGCGCAGCAGGTGCGGGAACATCCCGCGGTCCTCGTTGGTGTGGTGGCCGGTGACGATGCGGCAGTAGGACTCGCAGTAGGCGCCGAGGGTCCAGTTGTTCTGGCGCATCGTCATCGTGTTGATGACCGAGCGCGCCTGACCCACGCTCGTGTGGCCCACGCGGACCTGGCTGACGATGTCGCTGACCTGGGCCAGCTCGGAGCGCAGGTAGTCGTGGACCTCGACGAGGTGTGCCGGGACGGCCAGCTGGGCCGCGGTGAAGCCTGCGCTGTCGCGGGCCACCACCGTCTCGCGCTCGCCCGGCGCCGGCGCATCCGTGATCGGCTCCTCGGGCTCGAGCGTCGGGCCGCCCTCACGCTCCGCCGCGACGAGCTCGCGGGTGAGCGGCACGACCTCGGCGGCGAACCGGCGCACGAAGTCGGGGTCGTCGGCCCCGACGATGAAGGTGCTCATCCCGATGCCCACGGCGAGGTCGGTGAGCTGCTCGGCCCAGTCCTTCGGGGTGCCGCCGAAGATCCCGGAGCCGGTGCCGAACCGGCCGAAGATGTTGTAGATCCGACGGATGTCCTGGGGAGCGCGACCCGCCCCAACCGCCGCCTCGTCGAGGCGGGCGTTGAGGTCGGGCAGGGCCGGCGGGTCGGCGTAGCCCATCGACGGGACCCAGCCGTCCGCGAGCTGACCGGTGAGTCGGATCATCCGCGGCTTGTAGGCGCCGAGCCAGATGGGGATGTCGTGGGCCGGCCGAGGCCCCGGCTTGAGGCCGCGGTTCGAGTAGTGCTCGCCGTCGAGGCGCCCCGGCTCGCCCGCCCAGAACGCACGGAGGATGGTGATCGCCTCGACGAGGGCGTCGACCGACTCCTTGGGCGACCTGCGACCTCCCCCGGCCGCCTCGATCCCGTCCCAGAAAGCCCCTGCGCCGAGGCCGAGCTCGACTCGCCCGCCGGTGAGGACGTCGAGGCTCGCCGCGGCCTTGGCCAGGACGACCGGCGGCCGCAGCGGGAGGTTGGCGAGGTTGGTGGACAGCCGGATCTGGCTCGTCCGGGCACCGATCGCGGACAGCAGGGTCCACGTGTCGAGGTGGGCCGCCTGGTAGGGGTGGTCCTGGATGCTCACGTGGTCCAGACCGACGACGTCCGCCAGCTGCGCGAGCTCGAGGACGTCGTGGTGGCGGGCGGCATCGGGGCTCGGGAAGATGCCGAACTGGAGGTCGAGGCCGTAGTCGGGCATGCACCCAGTATCACTGGCCACCCGACGCCTCGAGTGGGCAAGACTGCGGAGGTGCCTTCCCTGCTCACCCTCAACGTCTCGAACCCGCCCAGGGAGCGAGCCGAGTCGATCCTGCACTGGCTGTGGCCGCGCGCGGAGGACGTCTGGGTGCTCACGGAGGTAGGCACTGGTCCCGGCTCAGGTCTCCTGCAGTCGGTATGCCGCGCCGCCGGCTTCGACGTGCACGTCACCGATCGCTCGGAGCTGGGGGTGCTGACGGTCGCACGGGTGGGGTCCCTGGTGCCGGCCTCGTCCACACCACCTCCGCTGCTGCCCGGGCGCGTTGACTCCCTCGTGTGGCAGCCGGACTTCAGCGATGCCGCGTTGCGGATCCTCGCGACCTATGGCGCGGCGAGCGACCCGGTGCGCTACTCGAGCAGGACGCAACGGGAGCGGAAGCGGCTGTGGCTGACGGCATACGCCGCTGTCGTGAAGGAATGGGCCGCGCAGGGTGAGAACGGCATCGTCATCGGCGACCTCAACGTCGTCGACCCGGTGCACGAGGCTCCGCTGAGGTACGTGCTCGCCGAGGAGACCGCGACCTACCACTCGCTGAGCGACTGGCACGGGCTCGTGGACGCCTTCCGGAAGCTGCACCCCGAGGAGGAGGCCGTCTCCTGGATGGACCACTCAGGTGTGGGTTGCCGCTACGACCACGCGTTCGTGACGCCGGACGTCACCGTCGAGGCGTGCGACCTGGCGCACGAGCCGCGCGTGGACGGGCTGACAGATCACTCGGCCCTGACGGTTGCGCTCAGCTGACCAGGTCGGCGTAGACGACGACGTTGTCGACGTGGCTGCCGGTCTCGCCGTCGAGCACTCCACCACAGGTGATGAGGCGCAGGGAGGCCCGGTTGACGGAGCCGTAGACCTGCTCGGAGGGGAACTTCGCCTTGGGATACTGCCCCACGCTCGTGACGGCGAACGTCGCGGTCGTGCCGTCCTCGCGCTCGACCTCGATCTTCTCGCCCTTGCGCATCCCGCTGAGCTCGAAGAAGACCGCTGGCTTGCTCTTGTGCGTCACGTGGGCCGCGATGATCGCCGGCCCGAGCTCGCCGGGGGTGGGACTGCTCGTGAACCAGCCGGCCTCGGTGCCGTTGTCGGGCACCTCCATCCGCTTGTCGGCCTTGAGCTTCAGGTCGATGATCGGGGCACTGGCGCCGATGCCGGGGAGGGTGACCTTCGTGGGGCGTGACCGCTCCAGGAGCTTGCCCTTCGGGGTCTCGTATGCCGCTCCCTCCGGTGCCGTCCCGCCGTGCCCGGCGTGCGGCGACTGAGCCGATCCGGACGCCGATGCTGACGGTGAGGCCGTGCTGGAGGGCGCGGACGTGGTTGGTGATGGGTCGCCACCGTGGCCGACGTGGCCAGACTGGTCAGCGACCACCTCGGGCGGGGCGCCAGCCTGCTGCGACAGGGCATAGCCGGTCGCGCCGATGCCCAGCAGGCCGAAGGCCATGACGGCCGCAGCCGACGCCGTGAGGCGCCGACTGCGGCCAGTTCTGTCGTCAGTCATGGAAGACGCAGCCGATCAGACGCGGTCCGTGGCGAGCCGACGGCGGTAGATCAGCATCCCACCGGCAGCGGCGAAAGCAGCTCCGGCGACGCCGAACGTGCCTGCGGCCTCGATGCCGTTGGTCGAGCCGTCACCGGTGTCGACGCCACCCTCGGGGGTCTCGCCGGCCGATGCGCCCACGACGGTGCCACAGGTCGCCGGGTTGGTGGCTTCCTCCGGGATGCCCTTCGCCCCGAGCGACGCGGCGAAGGTGGACTCGCCGAGAGCCTCGAGGTCGTACTTGTCGTTGCCGTTGGCGTCGAGACCGTGCTGGACGACGTGCAGGTTCTTGAGCTTGGCGCCGGCACCGGCCGGCAGGTCGAACGTACGGCTGTAGGACAGGTTGCCGTCGGCGTCAGCCGTCGGCATCCGGTCGATGGCCAGACCGCTCTTGGGGCTCGTGTCACCCTTGGTCGTCAGCGAGATAACGATGTCGCCGTACTGCGGCAGACCCTCTTCGGTGTTGACCTGGCCGTCGCCGTCCTTGTCGGAGGACGAGTCGGGACAGGTGAACTTCTTGTCGTCCGAGAAGGACCCGTGGAAGTGCTGGGCGTGCGGGGAGTTGGGCGTGAAGCCCTCGCCCTTGATGGAGATCTTGAGGCTGTCGCCGTCCACGGTGAGCTGAGCGGTCGAGCTGGACCCGCTCTTGTTGCCCATGGTGTCGGTGAGCTTCATGTCGTAGTTCTCGGCCGCGCTGGCGCCTGAGGCACCAGCCAGGATCAAGAAGGCGGTGCCAGGCAGGGCCAAGGCAGTCTTCGTGGTCAATCGCATCGTTGCGCTCCTTCGTTGGGTGGAACCGAGGGCTCGGTTCCCTTCGCCTTGCATGAGCAGTTCGGCGCGGGAGACCACGCAGATTGGTCACACACCAAAGAGTTACGCACACATTTTCAAGTAACGGGGGATGAGCACGCTCGACCCGGGTCCGTCAGCGCAGGAAGGCGTCGATCCGCACGAGGGTCTGCGTGGTGGCATCGGCGTCTGCATCGGGTCCGGCGAGGTCGGTGAAGAGGTGGCCTCGACCGGGGGTCACGTGGTCCTCGAACGCGGCTCCACTGGCGGTCACCGCCTCACCGAGGGCTCGGACCTCGGCCGGGTCGATCCACGGGTCCGTGGCGTGGCGGTGCACCTGGACGGGCACTCCGCTCCAGGCACCCCGTGGTGGGGCCGCCGAGTGCAGCAGGATCGCCGCGCCCGCGTCGGCTCGCCGGGCCACGATGCGTTGCGCAAACCAGGCGCCGAGCGAGAACCCGGCATAGACGGTCCCGGCTGGCAGCTCGGTAGCCGCGGCGTGGACGGAGCCGAAGTACTCGGGGTGCGCGTCTCGGTGGGCGATGCCCGCCGCCTCGTCGTCGAAGACGTGGCCCTCGTAGTAGTCGGGTGTCTCGACCCCGTGTCCGAGCTCCCGCAGCCGCTCGGCGAACTCCAGCACCGCCGGCCGGAGCCCCAGAGCCGAGTGCAGCAACAGGATCCGAGCCATCAGCCGCCTTCCGGGACGATCGGGGTGCGCTCAGGCCTGCGTCACGACAGGGGCGGGCAGCACCAGGACGAACGTGGTCGTGGGAGCGTCGGCGAGGGTCAGGTAGCCACCGAGCGAGATGGCGATCTGCGAGGCGATGGTCAGGCCGAGGCCGTGGCCCGTGCTGTCCTGCGAGCTGGCCCCACGCTGGAACACCTCGTTGCCGACCGCGCGGTCGCCCTCGTCGACGACACCCAGGTGGAGGAATTTGCCGAGGTCCCTGGCGCCTGCCACGACCTTGCCCTCCCCGTGGGCGCAGGCGTTCTCGAGAAGCACGTCGAGGACCTGGACCACCGGCCCGGGCACGACGTGGGCGAGCACGGGCTCGGTGGGCTCGTGGACGAGCTCGCGACCAGCCGCAGCGAGCTGCGGTCTCCATCGGGCGACGGCCTCGGCCACGAGGCCCGAGAGGTCGAGGTCCACCGCGTCACCGAGGCGCCGGCCACGGGAGAGGTCGAGGATCTCGGTGACGGCGGTGCTGAGCCGGTCGAGCTTCGACATGGTCTCGGTGAGCTCCGCCGCCACCGTTGGCGGCGTCTCGGGCCACATCGAGAGGTCCTCGAGGGTCAGCCGCAGGGCCGTGACCGGGCTGCGCAGCTGGTGGGACACGTTGGCCGCGAACTCGCGCTCGCGCTCGACGAGGAGGTCGAGCTGGGCCGACGCACGGCGCAGGCTCACGCCGATGGCCTCCGCCTCCGGGATCGAGTAGTGGGGGAGCTCGACATCGAAGCGTGCCTGTCCCAGGTGGTCCGCAGCCTCGGCGAGCTCACCGAACGGCCGGGCCAGCCGCCGGGCCAGCACGAAGCCCACGCCGGCGGCCAGGACGACGAGCGCGAGGCCGATGAGGATCAGCGGCAGCAGCGCCTCCGAGACACGCTGGTCGACGAGCGCCCCCGAGCGGGTCATCGTCAGTGAGCCCCCACCCTCGAGCCTGCGCGTCTGCACGATGTCGTTGGAGGAGCCGCTGGACTGCTCACCGGCACGCACGACCGAGTCGTCGGGGGCGACGTACGCGATGCCTTCGCCCTCGTTGAGCAGGCCCTCGAGGAACTCCGAGGTCACTGGGGAGGCGGCCGCGGTGCGTTCGGCGATCACGACGCTCAGCAGGTCCGCGGACCTCTCGATCTTGCGGTTCTCCTGCGTCGTCACGAGGTCGGCCAGCAGGTACGCCCGGGGCACGCCGTAGAGCGCGACCATCGCGATGGTCATGCCGACCAGAGCCGCGACGAGCCGCTCACGCACCGTGGGCGTCCTCGAGACGGAAGCCCACTCCGCGCACCGTGGTGACCTGGGCCGGGGCCTGCGCGTCGTCCAGCTTCTGTCGGAGCCGACCGATGGTCGCGTCGAGGGTCTTGGTCGAGCCGTACCAGTTCTCGTCCCACACCTCGCTGATGAGACGCTCCCGGCTGACGACCGAGCCCCGACTCGCGTCCAGCAGGGCGAGGACGTCGAACTCCTTCGAGGTGGCCGCCACCTCGGCGTCACCCACCCAGATACGCCGCGCGTCGACGTCGACGCGCAGGCCCGGGAGATCCGGCGCGGCGGGCACCTCGACGACCGGCTCGGTCGTGACCGCCCCGGACCCGCGTCGCACGAGGGCGCGCACCCGGGCCAGCAGCACCGACAGGCCGAACGGCTTGGACAGGTAGTCGTCGGCGCCCACGTCGAGGCCGACGACGAGGTCGAGCTCCCCGTCGCGAGCCGTGAGGATGATGATGCCGCCGGTGAACCCGTCCTCGCGGGCCCGGCGGCACACGTCGAGCCCGTCGACGTCCGGCAGACCGAGGTCGAGAAGCAGCAGGTCGATCTCGCCGGACGAGAGCCGGGGCAGAGCCGGGAGGCCCTCGGCGACCCGCTCGACCTCATAGCCCTCGCGATCGAGGGTCCGGACCAGCGGCGCGGCGATCTTGTCGTCGTCCTCGACGACCAGAACCCGTACACCCATGGGGCGAGAGCATACGGCTCCACCGTCGTCAGTGCTCGGTACGTCGCTCCCGCCCGTCGAGCACGAGCAGGAGCCCGACGGTCACCGAGAGCAGGAGGGTGACGACGTGGGTCGCGGACAGCTCCGCGGGGCCACTGCCCGGCATGCCGAGCGTGAGGCTCAGGAGGGTCCCGATGCTCGTCGCGGCCACCGCCAGGACGACGACGAGGTGCGACTCGAAGCAGTTGTGAACCCACATCTTGACGCCACCGAGCACTGCGAGGAGCGCGACGACGCCCTCAAGGACCATGACGCTGGTGGAGGCCGCGTTGGCAGCGCGCTCCACCAGCACCAGGGCGAGGACCATGGCGGCGACCGCGGCCCACCTCGACGACCGGGTCAGCCGGCGAGGCATCACAGATCCCTGTCGGAGGTGCCGGTCTCGGTGACCGGGGTGGTCGAGCAGGCCTGGCCCTGGAGGTCGGTGGCCGCGGCCGAAGGCGTCCAGACCATGGCGCCATTGGTGCTCGTCGTCCTGAGCGTGTTGTTGCCGGTGACGATGGCGCCGAGCCGCAGCGTCACCGTGGTACGGATGACACCCGTGCTCGTCGTGACCGTGCCGGCGGTCATGGTCGCGTTGAACGTCGCCGTCTTGCCGGTCTTGACGTAGTCACGCCGGAGGTTCACGGATCCGAGGTTGACCGGCGTGGTGCCCGACAGGGCGTCGAGGGTGTCGTCGGTGGCCGTCCTGCCCAGCACCGCGCCGTCGCGGAGGCGGACGGTGACGGACTTGGCCGCTCCGGTCCAGCCGGCGCTCACCTTGGTGAGGTCCACCTGCGTGGTGTACGTGAAGGTGACCGTGTCACCGGTGTCGGCCCGACCGGCCGACACCCCGCCGTTGGAGCTGCTGCACGTCCGCCCCCCGCAGGGGGGCGTTGTCGACGAGCTGCGCACTGGTGACCGCCGAGATCAGTGTGCTGCCCTTGCCGTCCAGCAGGATGCCGCGGACGTCGTAGAGGCCGTCGGTGACGGTGGTGGTGTCCCAGCTGCAGGCGTAGGGCGAGGTGGTGTCGGTGCAGAGGTCGGTCCAGGTGCTCGTCCCGGTCGGGGCGACCTGGATCCGGACCGACGTGACGCCGGCCGTCGAGCTGGCCGCCGCCGTGACGGTGACCGTGCCGTTGAGCGACGCGGGGACGTCGACCGTGATCGAGGAGATCGTGTTGTCGACGACCCGGTAGGCCACGGCGGTCGAAGTGCCCTGGTTGCCGGCGACGTCGGTGGCGACGGCGCGGAAGGAGTAGGACGCGTCCGCTAGGACCGCGGTGTCGACGCGGCAGGTCCACGGCTCGGTGGAGATGGTGCACAGGTGCTGCCAGGTCGAGGTGCCGCTGCGCAGGTGCTGGATGACGACCTGGGCGACGCCGGAGTCCACGTCGGTGGCGGTCGCGGTGAAGCTGCGCGTGCCGCTCAGGGGCGTGCCGGGGTCGACCATGGTGACGCTCGGCGCCGTGTTGTCGACCGTGACGGCATCGACGAGGGCCGAGGTGGCCGTGACATTGCCCGACGTGAGGACCGAACGGAGGTCGTAGTCACCCGCGGCCAGGGCCGTGGTGTTCCAGCTGCAGGTGTAGGGACTGGTGAGGCCGGTGCAGATCGACGTCCAGCGCGTCGTGCCGGTGGGGGCGTACTCGACCCTCACCGTGTTGGTGGCGGGCGCGTTGTAGACGGAGGTGGCCAACGCCACGGTCCCGCGGAGCACGTCACCGGGCGAGGCGAGGACGACGAGGATGTTGTTGGCGACCGTGGTGCGCACGACGTCCGAGATCGACTCGTAGCCCGCGTTGTCGGTCGCACGCGCGCGGAGCGAGTACTGCCCGTCGGCGAGGCCGCTGGTGCTCCAGGCGCACGAGTAGGGCGCGACCGTGTCGGTGCAGACCGTCGTCCACGAGGCCGCACCGGGACCGAACTGCTCGAGGGTGACGGACGCGATGCCGGTCTCGCCGTCCGTGGCCGTGACCGAGACGGTCGTGATGCCCTTTACCGCGGTGCCGGGACTCACGACCGAGACGGTGGGAGGCGTCCAGTCGACAGAGGCCTTGACGGTCGCGCTGGACTGGGTGGTCGCGGTGAAGGTGGCGGAGGAGAAGCCGGGGAACCCGACGGTGAGGATGCCGCCGAGGGCGGCGAGGAGGAGGAGCTGCACGGGACGGGGAAGTCGCATCATGGGGTCCTCCTTCTCATGGGGTGTTGCGGCGGGCGTGGCAGGAGCTTCGGCGTTGGCACCAACGCTAGTGAGAAGGGCCCCACTGCTCTTCCACAGAACTGCCCCGGGACTTCCCCGGTTTGCTACAGGGGCGGCAGCTTCCCGGGGCAGACTCGGTCGACAGGGCTCAGACGGGCAGGGCCGGTCCCGAGGATCCGGACGGCGCGGGCACCTCGGGGCGACGTGTCCGTGCGGGGCGCAGCGCTCCGACGAGGTCGCGCAGCGCGAGCAGGGCTATGACCGCGGCGGGACCGCCGACGACGGCGAGTCTCACCTGCGGGTCGGCCATCGCCACGAAGGCGTAGCCGACCCAGGGAACGGAGTGCTCCACGACCGGCTGCGTGCCCTCGGCGAGGCTGAAGGTCCACGGGTCGGGGTCGGGGTTGGCGTCACCCTGGGTGCTGAAGATGGTCGTACCGTCCTTGCCGGGCGCGATCTTCGTGATGCGGTGCGTCACGAGCGTGTCGACGCCGCTGGTCGGCGGCGGCAGGTAGGTGATGACGTCACCGACGGCGAGGTCCTCGACGGGGACGGGCTTCTCGAGGGCGACCGAGCCGCGCTCGATCGCGCCGGACATCGATCCACCGGTGATGACGTAGCGCTCATAGCCCAGGAGGCCGGGCACGATGTAGGCGGCGCCGCCGAGGGTGACGGCGAGCAGGAGCACGGTGCCGAGCAGTCGCGCGGTCCGGCGGGCGGCTTGGGCGAAGCGGTGCATCTCGGGCTCCTTCGGTGCAGGGGGTGCGTCTGGGGGTGGTTCAGGTGGGTGGTGCGGCCGGGCCGGTGGCAGGGCGCCCCACGGGGCGCCCTGCCTCAACCCGGATGTCGACCGTTGTGCTCAGGAGTCAGGACTGGTCGGTGACCGTCGCGGCGCCCTGGACCGAGTCCCAGCGGTAGGTGGCGTTGGCGGACAGGCCCTGCTGGCTGTTCGGGGCGTCCGTGTCGAGCGTGACGGTGAACCGGTAGGTGTTGACCGCGCCGGCCGCGAAGTCACCGAGGGCGGTGGCCGTGCCGTCGACGAGGCCACCGAAGTTGCCGGAGTAGACGGAGGTGTTCGTCGTGACGTTGTGGATGGCCAGCTTGAGGTAGTTCTCACCCGCGACCTTCTCGCCGAACGCGTTGGCCGACAGGGTCTCGGTGAGGCTGAACCTGGCAGGAAGGGTGCCGGTGTTGGTGAGGGTGACGGAGCCGATGACGGTGTCGCCGGGCTTGATGTTCGAGAGGTTGAAGATCGCGGCGTTGCTCTTGGAGTTCGTGTGCGTCAGCGACCCGGCGGTGACCGCGCTGATCGTGTTGCCGGTGGTGGAGGTGAAGGTCGCACCGGAGCCGACGGCGATGGCGCCGGCGACGGTCAGGGTGGCGAGCGGGACGAGGATCTTCTTGGTGCGGCTGATGCTCATGTCGTTCTCCTGGATCGAGTCCATCGGGGTGTTCCCGATGTGCGGGGTTGATGGAGAAAACGCTACGGAGGCGTGTTCCACAGGACTTCCACGCGACGGCTGCCGGATCTCCCCGGTTCGGAACTGTCTCGCCACGGAACTCCCCACCACCCGGCATACGTGCGCCTGAGGTAGGTCCGGGTGCCCGCCTGAGGTAGCCGGCCCCCACGAGATACGGCACCTGACCGATGTGGCCGCCTACCTCACCCGACGACTGTTGACCTGTCGGCACGAGTCGACGCACCACAGGTCAGGAACCACAGGTCAGGAAAGGACCACGCCATGTATGCATCGGTGTTCAGCCCCGAGTTCGTCAAGGCCGAGATGCGGGCCCGCTACGGAGTGCCCAGCGACGTGCACGAGCGTCCCGGCTCCTCGCTCCACGTGATCCGCCGGGTCCGCGCCCGCGTCCAGGCCGCCCGCACCGCCCGCTGAGCGGGTGGTCACCGGAGTGGGGCTCGCCCCGGAGGATCTCGAGTCGTCGATACTTCGACCCATGACCCCTCCCGCCCGCGAGCTCGTCGGACGCGACGCCGACCTCGCCCGGGTCGCCGAGATCCTGCGTCTCGACGACCCGGGTGGGGTCGGCGTCGTCGTGTCGGGCGACGCCGGCATCGGGAAGTCCAGCCTGCTCGCCCGGATGTCCGCCGACGCCGAGTCCGCCGGGTGGTCGGTCGCCTGGGGGCACTGCGTCGGCCAGTCCGGCAGCGGTGTCGCCTACCTTCCGTTCACCGAGCTCCTCCTGGGGATCGAGCTCCTCGCACCCGAGGCCGTGGAGCAGGTCGTCTCCACCCGACCCGCCCTCGCCGTGCTGCTGCCCGGCCGGCGCGAGGCCGCGAGCTCGACCCACTCGGCGGGCCAGGTCGCCGAGGCCGTGCACGCGCTGCTGACGGCTGCCGGCCAGGTCGCCCCTCTCCTCGTCGTCATCGAGGACGCCCACTGGGCCGACCCCTCGTCGCGCGACCTCATGACGCTCCTGCTGACCCGGGGCTTCGCCTCGCCGGTCGCCCTCGTCGTCACCTACCGCTCGGACGACCTGCACCGTCGCCACCCGCTCCACGAGACCCTCGCCGTCTGGGCACGCATCGCCGGGGTCGAGCGCCACGACCTGCAGCCCTTGGCGGACAGCGCCATTCGCGACATCGTCACCGACGTCCAGGGTGGCACCCCTGCCCAACCGGGCGCGAACGTCATCTCGGACAGGATCGTCGGCGAGATCGCCCGCCGCGCAGAGGGCAACCCGTTCTTCGCCGAGGAGCTCGCCGCCAGCGCGGTCTCGGGCCGACCGATGACCGGTGGACTGGGGCGCGTGCTCGGCGCCCGCGTCGAGCAGCTCGACCCCGCTGCACAGCAGGTGGTCAGGACGATGGCCATCGCCGGGCGCACGGTCGGCCACGAGCTCCTCCAGCGGGTGACCGGGCTGTCCGAGTCCGAGCTCGAGGCCGCCGTGGCCAACGCGATCGAGCACCACGTCGTCGAGGCCCGCTGGCCTCCCGCCTATGCCTTCCGCCACGCACTGCTCGGCGAGACGATCACCGACGACCTCCTGCCGGGCGAGCGGCTTCGCCTCCACCGTGCGTATGCCGGTGCGCTGGCTGCCGATGCGACCCTCGGCCCGGCGTCCGAGCTGGCTCGACATGCGGCGGCCTCGGGCGACCTCACCACGGCAGTGGCCGCCGCCCGCGGCGCCGCTCGCGCCGACCTCTCAGTCGGTGGGCCGGTCAACGCCCTGCAGCACCTCGAGCAGGCCCTCGGGTGGCTCCGCGAGGACGCCGAGGAGCGGGACGAGGTGAGCCTCGAGGCCTCCGACGCGGCACTGACGGCCGGTGACGTCGTGCGCTCGGTGCAGCTGCTCCGTGACCGGATCGAGCACCCGGGGCCGGGGCAGACGGCAGTGATGCGGGCGCGCCTGCTCGCGACGTGCGCCAACCGGGGTCGCCTCATCGACCTGGCCTTCGCCGAGACCGCTCCCCAGATGACGCAGGAGGCCATGACGATCGTCCCGGCCGGCGACAGTCCCGACCGGCTCTTCGTCCTCATCGCCCACATGCAGCAGCTCGTCGACACCCGCCACTACACCGAGGCCGCCGACCTTGGCGAGGAGGCCACCGCCCTGGCGGAGCGCCTCGAGCTGCCGAACGCCCTCACCGAGATCCGTGCCGTCATGTCGCGCGTCATCGAGGTCCATGACGACCTCGACGCGCTCGAGCGCCACATCAACGGACTGCTCGCCGACCTGGGCTCCCGACCCGATCCCCTGCGAGTCCGGATCCACCACCAGGCCGCCACGATGCACCACCGCCGGGGGCGCCTGGGCCAGGCCCTGGAGTCCTACGACCGCGGCGCCGCCCTGGCGAGCCAGCTGCACATGGACTGGGCCCCGTTCGGTCTGGAGTCACGGCTCGTCGGTGGGCTCACGGCATACGAGATCGGCGACTGGGACGGCGCGCGGCGACGGCTCCACGTCACCGACCCCTACCTCCAGCAGCCGGGACGGTCGTACTTCGAGGCCGCGCTGATGAACGTCCGCGCCGGACGGGGCGAGCCCATCGGTGAGGACGAGATCGCGGCAGTGCGCGAGTGGTGGCACGTCGACGGCTTCGGCATCGTGCAGCTCGTGATGCCCGCGGTGGAGCACTACGGGCACAGCGGGGACCTCGCCCGTGCCCTCGACATCGCCGAGGACGCGGTCGACCAGCTCGAGCGGACGTGGGGCCGGTTCCACGCGATCGTCCGGCTGGCCGCCCTCGTCGCGGGGCAGGCGGCGACCCAGGCGCCAGCCCTCGACGCCACGCTCCTGCGTCGCGCCCGCGCCGATCTCGAGACCATGGTGGACAAGGTGGACGCGATCGTCGCGGGGCCTGCGCGCGGGCTCTTCGAGCCGACGACCGAGGCCATCGAGGAGACCAACACCGAGACCTGGGCGTGGGACGCCCGGCTGCGCGCCGAGCTGCTCCGCCTCCAGTGGCGGTCAGGGCACGGAGCACCGCCCACTCCCGAGGCGATGGTCGCCGCCTGGCAGGAGTCGGTGGCCGCCTTCGACCGCTACGGCCACGCCTACGAGACGGCGCGGTCGCGGTCCCGGCTGGCCGCGGCACTCAAGGCCGCGGGCGATGCCGCCGGATCCCGTCGCGAGGCGGACCTGGCACGTGAGGTGGCGACCCGTCTCGGGGCTGCCCCGCTGCTGGCCGAGCTCGACGACCTCGCCGCAGCGACCGCGGCGACCGGGGCGAGCGGCGCGACCGGCGCCGGTCCGGACGCCCTGACCCCGCGCGAGCAGGAGGTGCTCGAGCTCGTCGCCCGCGGGCTGAGCAACGGTCAGGTCGGGCAGCAGCTGTTCATCTCGACCAAGACGGCGAGCGTCCACGTCTCGCGGATCCTCGCCAAGCTCGGTGCCGCCTCACGCACCGAGGCCGCTGCGATCGCCAGGGACCGTGGCCTCGTCCCCTGAGACGTCGCCTCGTCTCAGCCGCCGACGTGGACCTTGGGGCGGCGGGCCTCGTCGGGCTCGGCCCGGCGCAGGATCTCGTGGGTGAGCGGCGGCACGTCGCCCTCGCCGGCGAGGAGGAAGCGCAGCACGTTGGCCCCCGGCGCCCGGTCGCTCCACTCGAAGTAGCCGTGCGGCGGGATGCCGGTGCGGTCGCGGATGTCGAGGAACACGGCGGCGAGGACGTTGGGCACGGAGGTGCCGGTGGCGCGCAGGATCTCGTGCTGACCGACCGTGACCGACCGCACCGAGACCGGTGAGTCGAAGTCGCTCGCGTCGGTGATCTCGACCTCGATGAAGAGGGCCTTCTGCCATCCCTTGAGATGGTTGTCGACGCGGACCTCGAGGCTCTTGTCGTCGTACTCGGAGTCGTCGCCCTTCTGCAGCTTGTTGGCGATGAGGCGGACCGGGTTCCGTCCGTCGCAGGTCCGCTCGAGCAGCGCCGTCGCGCCCTCGTCGTAGACGACGTCACGCACCCGGAGCTCGGTGCTGCGCGAGATCCGCGACGCCACGGACACGACGAGGATCATCGCGATGAAGAGGAGGGCGATGAGCAGGCCCTCGGGTCGCTCGACGATCGTCACGACGAAGGTGTAGACGAAGATCGCGCTCACGACGGCGAAGAACGCCGCGGCCCGGCGGTGGCCGCGCCTCAGCTCGGTGAGGAAGACCGCGATGGCGGCGGAGGTCATCAGGGCCAGGACCCCGGTGGCGTAGGCCCCGGCCTGCTCATCGACGTCGGCCCGGAAGGCGATGGTCACGACGGCGGCGATGCCCGAGAGGACGAGGACGAGGGGGCGGGTCGAGCTGGCCCAGTCCGGCGCCATGCCGTACTTCGGCAGGTAGCGCGGCACGATGTTGAGCAGCCCCGCGAGGGCGCTCGCCCCGGCGAACCACAGGATGCCGATCGTCGCGAGGTCGTAGGCCGTCCCGAAGGTGTCGCCGAACAGCTCATGGGCGAGGTAGGCCAGGGCGCGCCCGTTGGCCTCCCCTCCCGGCTGGAACTCCGGCTCGGGGATGAGCAGCGTGGTCACCAGCGAGGAGCCAACGAGCAGGACGCTCATGATGAGCGCCGCGGCGGTGAGCAGCTTCTTGGCGTTGCGGATCCGACCGAGCGGCGCGTCGTGCGTGTCGGTCGGGTCGCCCTTGACCAACGGCATGACGACGACGCCGGTCTCGAACCCGGACAGGCCGAGCGCCAGCGCCGGGAAGACGAGGAGGGAGGCGCCGATGATGCCCAAGGGCATCGAGTGGGTGGCCGTCATGTGGTCGGTCCAGTCGCCCAGCACGGTCGGGTGCCCGACCACCTCGACGATCCCGCGGACGAGGACGACCGAGCTCAGCCCCAGGTAGGTCACCACGAGGACCACGGCCACGCCGATCGCCTCGCTGAAACCCTTGAGGAAGACGGCCGCCAGCGCGGCGATCAGAGCGAGGGTGATCACCACCTCCTGACCGTGGAGGGCCTCCTTGACGAAGGGGTTCTCGGTGATGTGTGCCGCCGCGTCCGCCGCCGAGAGGGTGATGGTGACGATGAAGCCGGTCGCGACGAAGCCGAGCAGCGACAGGACCAGCAGCTTGCTCGGCCAGTAGGACAGCAGCCGCTGCAGCATCGACAGGCTGCCGTCGCCGTGAGGGCTCTCGGCGGCCACCCGCCGATACATCGGCAGGGCCGCGAAGAGGGTCACGAGCACGAGGACGAGGGTCGCCACGGGCGCGAGGGCCCCGGCCGCGAGCGCTGCGATCCCGGGCTGGTAGCCCAGGGTCGAGAAGTAGTCGACGCCGGTGAGGCACATGACCCGCCACCACGGCTGGACGTGCTGCTTGCGTTCGGCCTCGCGCTCACCCTCGTAGTAGCCGCCGGGGTCGGCGTCCTCGACCTCGAGGAGCCACTTCCTGACCGGCCCCGCAGGAGTGTGTGTCGTCACGACGAGTCACGCTAGGGCCGTTCGGGCGGGGCCCCCGTCGTCTTGACGCATCCTTGACGGCCGCCCTCCGGGACCGCCGACCTGCATGAGGTATGCCGCGTGCTCCCGTCCCGTGCGCGGGTCAGCCTCCCAGCGCAGGGTCGCTCGCGGTGAGGCACGAGGTGACGGGCAGCGAGCATGGTCTGGGTACGCGTACTCGTCCTCGGCCGATTGACGAGCGGTGCGCGGGTGCCGGTGAGAGGGTGAACGGGTGATCCCCCACGTCGGCCCGATCCCGACCCACGAGCTGTTCGTGGGACTGGGCGTGGCTGTCGCCGCAGCGGTCTTCTTCCTCGAGGCGCGGCGGCGCGGACAGTCCGACGAACGGCTGCTCCATGTCGTGCTCGGGGCGGTGACCGGTGGCGCCCTCTTCATGCGTCTGGGCACGTGGCTGCAGCACGTGGATCTTCGCGCCAACGCCTCGCTCCTCGAGCAGTGGGCCCATGGCAACCGCTCGATCCTCGGCGGACTGGTCGGGGCCTGGCTCGGGGTCCATGTCGCCAAGCGACTGACCGGCTACCGGCTGCGGACCGGCGACCTCTTCGCTCCCGCGGTGGCTCTCGGCATGGCCGTCGGTCGCATCGGCTGCCTGCTCACCGAGGAGCCGGGCACCCCGACCGGCTGGGGCTTCGGCCTCACCTTGGACGAGTCCTCGGCCGCGGCCGTCGGCAGCGTCGCGGGCGTGCCGCTGCACCCGTCGTTCGCCTACGAGATCGTGTTCCACCTCGGTGCGTTCGCGGTGCTGTGGTTCTGGTTGAGGCACCGCGGTCTCCCGTCGGGAGAGACGTTCGTCTGGTACGTCGCGGCATACGGGACCTTCCGGTTCCTCGTCGAGTTCGTGCGCGGCAACGACCTGGCCTGGCTGGGCCTGACCCGGCCACAGCTCTTCCTCGCGGTGACCGTCCCCCTCCTTCTCGCTCGCATCGTCTGGCGCTGGCGTTCCGGCGCCTATGCCGGGGCACCCGAGCGGCGGCTCGCGGAGGTGGCGGCGTGAGCAGTGCCCGAGGAGCCGGTATGCCGTTGCGCGACTACCGCGTGCACCGTTACGTCAACGCGTTCTGCCCCTTGTGCCACGAGGAGCAGCCCGACCGGCCCCTCGCGGACGTGCGTCGTCTCAGCGGCTGGCTCGCCGTCCGGGACGACCGGGTCTGGCTCGAGCGCGGCTGTCCCGACCACGGGCTCGTCCGCACCCTCTATGACGAGTCGCCCGAGATCCTGGCCTACCTCGAGCAGTGGACGGCGCCCACGAAGGTGCACCAGCCGGACCTGGCCGGGAACTTCAAGCCGGTGCCGAGCGCCTACGAGGACGGCCTGCCGCAGATGCAGACCCAGCACACCTGCATCCTCCTCGAGGACCTGCTCGACCACTGCAACCTCAAGTGCCCGACCTGCTTCGCGGAGTCGTCGCCCGCGCTGGCCAGCGTGGCGCCGCTCGAGCAGGTGCTCGCCTCGATCGACACCCGCCTCTCGCGCGAGAACGGTCGGATCGACGTCCTCATGCTGTCCGGCGGTGAGCCGACGCTCTATCCGCAGCTCGAGGAGCTGCTCGAGGCGGTCATCGCTCGGCCCATCGTGCGCATCCTCGTCAACACGAACGGGTTGCGGGTCGCACAGGACGACGAGCTCGTCGCGCTGCTCCGTCGGCACCGGGAGCGGGTCGAGGTCTACCTCCAGTACGACGGGGAGTCCGCGGCGGCATCGGTGGCCCACCGGGGCGCCGACATCCGTCGCTTCAAGGAGCGGGCTGTCGAACGCCTGTCTGCCGCAGGGGTGTTCACGACCTTGACCATGACCGCCGCGCTCGGTGTCAACGACGACGAGATCGGTCACGTCATCAAGCGGGCCCTCGACACGCCCTATGTCGGCGGGGTGACGATCCAGCCGGTCTTCGGGAGTGGGCGCAGCGGCGGGGTCGACCCGCTCAACCGCCTCACCCACACCGGCGTGCTCGCCAGGCTGGAGAGCCAGACGGCTGGGCAGGTGACGTGGCGCGACCTCACGGCGCTGCCCTGCAGCCACCCGCACTGCTGCTCGGTCGGCTACCTGCTCAAGGACGACTCCGGCTCCTGGCGGTCACTGACGAGCCTCATCGGCCACGACCGGCTCAAGGAGTGGCTCGACCTCGAGCCCGACCTGCTCGCCAACCGGATCGCCGACGACACGATCCCCGACGCGATGAAGGCGATCGTCAAGGGCTCCCTCCTCGACCTGCTGAGCGAGCAGTCCTCGTTGTCACACCCGTCGATGGCCTCGGTCTGGCGGGACATCTGCACCCACTGCGACATCGGCATCGGCACCCTCGCCACCCTCGCGTCCTCGAAGCTTCCCGGGCCGGCACGAGAGGCTGCGGGCGATGCTCGGTGAGCGGGTGCTGCGGGTGACGGTCAAGCCGTTCATGGACATGAACACGATGATCGAGGAGCGGCTGACCCAGTGCTGCGTCCACGTCGCGACTGTCAACGCCGAGACCGACGCCCACCAGTGCGCGCCGTTCTGTGCGGTGCAGGCGTGGGCTCCGTTGTCGCGCACGCGGATCTCCACGGCCACGGGAGGGCGACGTGACTGAGCCGGGAGCGAGCTCGCTGCCCACGACCTCGCCGCGCGGTGCCCCGCCGCGCCGGGCCGACCCGCGCATCGTCCCGGTCCAGAGCGCTGCGCCGGTCGGCGAGCCAGAGGTGTTCGACCCGCTGCGGCTGTGCATCTTTGCGACCATCGCGCTCCTCGGCTGGCTGCTCGGGCCGATCGCGCTCGTCCTCTTCGCCGGCCTCGGGGCCGTCGGCTACGCCAGGGCCCGGCGTGCGGGGCTCATGCGCTCGAAGTGCCTGCTCGGCGACACCCGCCTCGTCCTCGCCTATCTCGCCCTGCTCGTCGCCGTCGGGGTCGGCGCCCTCGTCGTCGGCTACGGACCGTGGGAGCTCTGGTGACTGCCGCCTCGAACACCGTGGAGGAACGATGACCCAGCTTCCGCCCGGCCCACCGCCTGGCCCACCGCCCGGGGGTCCGCCACAGGGACCGCCGCCGGGACCGCCACAGGGGCCGCCGCCGTACGGACCCTCCAACCCGTACCAGCAGAACCAGCCCGCCCCCGGACTGCCCAGCTGGGCCAAGACGTTCTTCGGGTTCCTCATCGGGCTGCCGGTGTCGATCTTCGCGCCGGTGCTGGCCTTCCTCCTCGTCGAGCTCCCCGGCCCGGTCGAGCTCAAGGTGCTTCTCGTGACGGTCATCCCGACACTCCTGGGCATCCCCCTGCTCTTCGGAAGGAGCACCCGCCCCTGGGGTGTCGGGCTCATGATCGGCCTGGCGATCGGGAAGCTTCGTCCTCGGCGGCGCCTGTGTCTCGATCATCAGCTCGTCGTCGGGCTACTGACCATGGCGACCTTCTCCGCGACCAAGACGTCCGAGGCGACCGTGTCGTATCCGCGCGACCTCGTCTGGGACGTGCTCACCGACCCCGCGACCGTCGCCCGGCTCACACCGATGGTCCGTTCGATCACGGCCGAGGGCGACCTGTGGCACTGGCAGCTGGTCAGGATCCCGGTGCTCGGCCAGTCGTTCGAGCTGGGCTTCACCGAGGCCATGACCTATGACCCGAAGTCGACGATCACCTTCAGCCACGCACCACCGCGACAGGGCAAGGAGCTCGCCGGCACGGACGGACGATACGACCTCAGCGACGCCGGCGGCGAGGAGTCCACGCGACTGCGGATCGAGCTCACCGTCTCGGTGGAGCTGCCCTTCCCCCGGCTCGCCAGGCCAGCCATCCAGACCACGATGCACGGTGTGCTGGCCGCGATGGGCTCGGGGTTCGCCCGGTCCATCGAGAAGGAGCTCAGGACCCGAGCAGCCTGACGTCGGTGATGACGATGGCCGCCCGGACCTTGCGACCGGGCAGTCGGGCGAGGACGGGTTCGACGAGGGTGAGCGCGCGGTACCACCAGCCGTACTTCGCACCGATCGCCCGCTTCACCCGGGCCACCGCGTCCGGGCCACGATCAACACGTGCGCGGGCGGCATACCGCGGAGCGTCCGGTGGCACGTTCCCACGCACGTCGCAGGGTCGCAGCTCGACCCGCGCGGTGTGGGCAAGGCGTTTGGTCTTCCCCGTCTCGTCGACGGTGACGATGAGCAGGTCGTCGCCGTCGGGGGCGATCCACACGGGGGTGGAGACCGGGGTCCCGTTGCGGCGGAAGGTCGTCAGCTCGACATACTGCTGCTCGCCGAGGGGACGGGTCGTGTCCGTCATGAGTCCGGTATGCCGTCCGCTCAGGTGTGGATGAGATCGCGCCAGTTGTCCGGGACCCGGCCCTGCGGACCCGGAGCCGGCTGGTCCTCCGGGTGCGCGGAGGGTTCGACAAGGGCGGGTCCTCGACCCATCTCCTCGGTGGCGTAGTTCCAGAACCACATCTCGCCGGGCTCATAGCTCGCCACGATGGGGTGGCCGCTCTCCCGGGCGTGGGCGCTGGCGTGTTGTGCCGGTGACGAGTCGCAGCAGCCGATGTGGCCACAGGCAGTGCAGCGCCGCAGGTGCACCCACCAACCCTGTGCTGCGGTGCAGTCGGCGCAGCCGGGGCCTGAGGGCGGCACGGTCGGGTCGAGATCGGCGGACTCGTTGAACGTCACGGGCGCGGGCATGTCAGCGACGCTACTCCGCCGCTCAGCTGAGCACGAGGGTGAGGACGGCGAGAGCCGGCGCGAGGCCTTGGGTGAGGGCGGCGCGGAGCTTGCGGCGGTCGCTCGTCACGAGGACCAGCGCCGCTGCGACCATCGAACCGCAGGCGGCAAGGATCAGTGCGGACGAGACGTCGTCGGACGACGCCGAGCCGAAGACGCCCACCGCGATCCCGATGAGGGCGACGATCGCGAGGAAGAGGTTGTAGAAGCCCTGGTTGTAGGCCAGCGGCTTGGTCACCTCGGCGGTCTCGGGGGTCGTACCGAAGACAGCTCGGGTCTTCGGGTCGGTCCAGGCGAGCGACTCGAGCCGGAAGATGTAGACGTGGATGAGAGCTGCGATGCCGGCGAGCACGAACGCCACGGTGGTCATGGCCTGAGACTAGGACCCTGGCGCGCGCGCGAGGGCACGGCGCGTGTGGGACGGCGCGGCGAGCTCAGGCGGTGAGGTCCCAGCCCTCTGCTTGGTGCTCGGCCATCCACTGGTCGACCCAGTGGGCGATGAGGTGTGCGGGTGGTTCGTGGGTCCAGGGGTCGGGTGGTCCGGTGTCGAGGCGGGTCCGTTCGATTGCGTCCGGGTGCGCGTCGGGGTGGTTCTTCGCTCGGGCGCGCCGGATCGCGGTCAGGCGCGCGGGCAGGTCCCGGTCGTAGGAGCCGGGCGTCAGGTCCCACGTCACCGACCGGGCGTGTTCGTCGGGTGGGTGCACGGTTGCGGTGAGGCGTTGGTCGTGGACCTGGGTGTGGTGCCGCTGACACAACAGCGCCGCGTTGGCCAGGTCCGAGGGGCCGCCGTCGACCCAATGGACCAGGTGGTGCGCCTTGGCCCACCCGGCCGGGACGTCACACCCCGGGTAGGTGCACCCACCGTCGCGGTGCCACAACGCGCGACGCTGAGCCCGGGTGAAGAGCCGCACCGCCCGGCCCAGGTCCAGGACCTCACCGTCGGCACCCAGCACGATCGGGATGACATCGGCGTCGCAGGCGAGCTGTCGCACCACCGCCGGGGACAGCATCGTGGCCTGCGCCCGGGACACCATCACCCGCCCACACCCCGACCCAGCACCCGTACCCGTCATCGAGCCCGCAGAGGCGGTGCCAGTGGCGGCGTCAGTGTCGCTGTTCGGGTTGCTATTGGTGGTGTCGGGGTTGTCGCCGCTGTCTGCGTTCTGGGAGCGGAGCTTCTCGATCAGGTCCTGCAACGTCATCCTCACGTGCAACGTCGTCGACGCCCCACCCGCAGGCTGCTGCGCGGCGTCCTCGCCCGCGACCCGGCCGCAGACCCCAGCCAACGCCTCCGCGCGACGCTGCTCCGCCGGGCGCAGGTCCCGCTCCCCCGTGACCTCGTTCGGGGCCGGCTGCGACAGCGGCCCGATCACCGCCTCCAACGTCGCCGCCTGCGCCGGGGTCAACCCCAACCGGTACTCCGTGATCTCCGCGTCGTTGACCCGCGGGCAGGTCAGGTACGCCGCCTTCCGCAACCTGCGCTGCGCATCGTCGAACTCGCCCTCGACCCCGAACATCGCCAACAGATGCGGCCGCAACCGCCGAGCCTCCGCGCACCCCCACCGCACCCCATGGTCCAGGACCGCGCCCGCCACCGTCGGGACCGCGCCCGGGCGCAGGTGGTCGGCGAGCTTGGCCATCTCCTTCAGCGCCGTCAACGCCAAACCCGGCGCCACCTCCCCGGTGACCACACGAGCCCACACCACACCCTCCGCCCGCTCCGGGTCCGCGTACGCCCCCGCCCCCGGACCCGCCGTGGACCACAACCCACCCGGCACCGAGCACGCCACCTCCTGCGCCAGCTGCGCCACCTGCCCCGCGCCCCCCTGGCACAACGACGGCGCGTGCTCGCGCACCCAGGAGTGCACCGACCCCACCCCACGCCGGGCCGAGGTGAACTCCCCCCGGCGCGCCGCCTCCGCAACCACCCGCACCTGACCCGCCCCTGCCCGAGCCTTCACCTCATCCAGCAACCCCATGAACTCCGCCAGCTCTGGACCGCTCAACCGAGCCAGCACCTCCCCCAACGCCCCTTGCCCGCCACCATCGGACGCGAGCACCTCCCGGGCACCCTCCAACACCGCACGCAGCCGCGCGATGTCGTCCCCGGGTGCCTCGTCCATACCCACCATTATCCTCGAACACGTGTTCGTTTGTCAAGTTCTGAGGCCACAAGGATGGCGTGAATTGCGCACTGGCACAGTCGAATTCGCTAGGGCGTGGCCGACGTCGGGGCGGCTCACAACCCGCTGACACGACGCTACCCACGGCCTCTGACAAGAGTTGGGTGGTCGGCAAGGTGAGCCGGGCGGCAGACCGAGTCACATAGGGCGATGCGTGCGTTTGCGACGAAGGAGCAACTGAGCGCGCGTCGCCATATGTGACGGAGGCGGGAGGGTGACGAAGGCGAGAAGGACGACATACGCCGATGGTGTTGTGGGTTCTCATGCGGGACGGTCGCTGGCTGCCAGGGCCCTCCAGCTGACACCGGCGCCGGCGGCGACGAGCGTGAGAGCCACCGGCCAGATCGGATGGTTGCTCGGCAGCAGGGACCGCACGAACACGTCGAGCCCCGCATCAACGACCTCGAAGATCTGGCCACGGCCGAAGGATCCCTGGCCGGCTGAGAAGGTCACGTAGGTGAGAGCCGTCAGCACCGGGGGCACGACCCAGGCGATGGCGAGCGCAGCGGCCCAGCCAACCAGACGGCTCGTCGGCTGGATCCCGAAGACGGCGAGGACGACGCCCAGGAGGATGCCACTGACCCATGGGTGCCACTGGGCGAGGCTCAGCACCCATTGCGGGTCGACGTCCGGTCCACGGGCCATGAGGTCGACGAGCCAGAATCCTGACAGCGACGCAGCGGTTGCCCCGCCGAGCAACCAGGGCCAACCGTCGCTGCGAGCGACTCCGGCACCGACGAGCACTCCAAAAGCGGCCGAGCCGAGGATCGCGACGACCAACGCGCCGACGAGCAGCCGAGCCTCGTCCGTGGGGACGAGTGCGGGGAGGACCGTCATCAGGGTCTGCGCAAGTGACACGACGACGGCGACGAGCGCGCCCGCCCCGGCGAGGGCTCGAGCGCGAGCCACAGTCGGAACCGCGAAGTGTGAGACGGCCAGCGCCGCGGTGCCACCGATGACCCCACTGACGAGGAGCGTCGGGAAGGCATATTGCCCAAAGGGAAGGGCGACCCGTGGACCCTCCAGGGTGTCGAACCTCCACGCCGACGAGACCTCGACCTGCATCCCCTCGACGATCCAGGGCAGGTAGCCCACCAGCCAGAAGGCAACGCCACCGCCCACCGTCACGGCCCACCCCGGCAGCGCTCGCCACCGGTCCGGCTCGACCGACCTCCCCGACGTCCCCGACGTCTCACGCTGCTCGCGCTCCCGTGTCTCGCTCATGTCCCCCACCTCGGTCAGCTCCCCCGCCTCCGTCATGGCGCCAAGGTTCACACATCGTGGCCGTCGCGTCGCGTCATCGCGCCGACCGTGTCGGTCACGTCGAGTGCACCGCGCACTCCGCAGCCCGCTGCTGCATCGTCGCGCGGTCCTGCGTGTTGCCTGCCAGCGATGCCGCACGCAGGAAGTCCTCGCGCGCCTGCTCGTGCCGACCGGCCGTGCACTCGAGATCGCCCGCGACGGCCGGCAGCAGGTGATAGCTCGCCAGGGCCGGCAGCCCCCGCAGGGGAGCGACGACCTCGAGCCCCGCCTCGGCGCCGAACGCCCGCCCGACCGCCACCGCCCGGTTGAGCTCCACCACCGGTGAGGGCACGACCTGGACCAGCCCGTCATAGAGCGCTGCGATCCGCAGCCAGTCGGTTTCCTCGGCAGTCATCGCCCGCGCGTGACAGGCGGCGATCGCGGCCTGGAGGGCATAGGGCCCGGCCGTCCCACGCAGCTCGTCGATCCGGTCGATCAGCTCCAACCCTCGACGGATGAGCAACCTGTCCCAGCGAGAACGGTCCTGGTCGAGCAGCAACACCTGCTCGCCGTCCGGCCCGACGCGGGCAGCGAGCCGCGACGTCTGGATCTCCATGAGCGCGAGTAGTCCGAGCGACTCCGGGTCACGAGGCGTGAGCGCCGCGAGCATCCGGCCGAGTCGCACCGCCTCGGCACACAGGTCGGTGCGCACCCACGCATCACCGGACGTCGCGGCATACCCCTCGTTGAACAGGAGGTAGATGACCTCCCGCACCCCGTCGAGCCGCTCTCCTCGTTGCTCGACCCCCGGCAGCTCGAAGCGGATGTTGGCTGCGGCCAACGTGCGCTTGGCACGCACGATGCGTTGTGCCACAGTCGATTCCGGCGCCAGGAAGGCCCGCGCCACCTCGGCCGTCGTGAGACCGCAGACGAGCTTGAGGACTAACGCGGACCGCGCGTCGGGCGCCAGCAGCGGGTGGCAGGACATGAGGACCAGCCCCAGCAGGTCGTCGGCGAGGTCACCGTCGACGATGCGGTCGACGTCGATCTCGGAGGTCTCGGCAGTGGTCGCCGCGACGGTCCGGAGCTTGTCACGACCGGTGTCCCGACGGCGGATCCGGTCGATCGCGAGATAGCGCGAGGTCGTCGTCAGCCATGCTCCCGGATTGTCCGGTATGCCGTCCGACCGCCACTTCTCGACCGCTGCGGCGAACGTGTCCTGGGCCAGCTCCTCGGCGGTGTCGAGGTCGCCGACGAGCCGGCCCAGGCGAGCGATGAGCCGCGGCGACTCGACGCGCCACAGGGTGGCGATCGTCGCGTCGACGGCTGCGGTGCTCATGTCAGGCTAGGTCGGCGAACTCGACGACCTGCCGGACGTCGACGCGGTGGGTGCCGACGATGAGCGCGAACTTGCGGGCGTGCTCGATGGCCTCCTCGAGCGACGACACGTCGAGGATCGCGAAGCCGGCGATGAGCTCCTTGGCCTCGGCGAAGGGTCCGTCGATGACGCGGACCGAGCCGTCGGTGACCTCGACGCGGGCGCCCTTGCTGCTGCCGTGCACGCCCTCGCCGCCGAGGAGGACTCCGGACAGCGACGCCTCCCGCATGTACTCGCCGATGGCGGCCTGCTCCTCGGGGGACGGGACGACGCCGTCCTCCATCTCCTGGGTCTGGTAGTGCATGACCATGTAGCGCATCGCTGTTCTCCTCAGGCGTTCGTGGGGGCGTAGACCAAGTGCAGCACCCCGGTGCTGAACGTAGTGGACGAGGCAAGGGTGAGTGGCACGCTCGCTCCGTCGGCGAACAGCTTCTTGCCGGTCCCGACGACGATCGGGTGGACGAGCAGGTGCAGCTCGTCGACGAGGCCCTGCTCGAGCATCCACCGGACCAGGGTGGCGCTGCCGGTCGCGCCGAGGTGGTGCTCCTGCTTGAGCCCGGTCAGCTCGGCCTTGAGGTCGTGGCCGTCACCGCCGTCGATGAGTGACGAGTTCTCCCACTCGGCCTCCGCAAGGGTGGTCGACACGACGTACTTGCGGGCTCCGTTCATCTGCGCGGTGAACGGGTCCGCCGGGTCGGCCTGCGGCCAGTAGCCGGCGAACTCCTCGTAGGTGCGGCGCCCGAGCAGGGTGGCGTCGGCCTTGCCCATCTGCTCGCCGACGACGGCGCCCATCTCGTCGTTGAAGTAGGGGAAGTGCCACTTCTCCGGCGACTCGATGACGCCGTCGAGCGAGATGAACAGGCTGCTGGTGATCGAACCCATGACTTCGTCTCCTTCGGTGGTGAGGCACCCGTGTGGCGCCTTCTGACCGGTATGCCGGACGGCCGCGGTCGATTTCGACACGCCTTCCCAAGTTCTTTCCCTTGACAGATTGGTAACTATCGCGTTACCAATAGGTCATGGACGCCTTCGCCGCTCTCGGGGACCCGGTCCGACGCGACCTGGTCACCCGACTGGCGCACGGTCCGGCCCGGGTCATCGACCTGGCCGGCGAGCACCCCATCAGCAGGCCGGCCATCAGCCGACACCTACGCGTCCTCACCGAGGCGGGACTCGTCACCGCGGACGACGTCGGACGCGAACGGCACTACCGGCTCGAGCGCAGTGGACTCGCACCGGTGGCCGACTACCTCTCCGCGCTCGCACCCGCGCCGCGCTTCAGCGACTCGGTGCTCGACGGCCTCGACCTCGAGGTCCGCCGCACTGTCCGCGACCGCGCCACCCCGACCACCGCATCACGTTCCGCATCACCTTCACGGACAACCCCTTCGACAGAGGAGACGGCATGACCAAGTCACACACCGCGAGCGCGACGGGCCGACGCGAGGAACGGCAGGGGACGGCATACCTCGTCTTCGAACGCACCTTTCGCGCACCTATCAGGGATGTCTGGGCAGCGGTGACCGAGTCGGACCGGCTGGTGCGCTGGATCGGGCACTGGAGCGGCGACCCGACGAGCGGCGCGGTCTCGTTCTGGATGACCGCCGAGGCGGAAGATGCTCCCGAGGAGACCATCCACATCGACGAGTGCTCCGCCCCGCAGCGCCTCGTCATGCGGTCGGCCCGGCCCGACGACCACACCCTCGAGTGGCGGTGGCAGCTCGACCTCGACGAGTCCGAGGGCGTGACGACGCTGACGTTCGCGCAGGAGGTCGCCGACAGCACGCTGGCCGAGGGGGTGGGGCCCGGTTGGGACTACTACCTCGACCGGCTCGTGGCGGCGGAGACGGGGGACGACCTCGCCTCGGACCTCGCCGCCATAAACTTCGACGACTACTTCCCGGCGCTGTCCGAGCACTACCGGCGCGAGCTCGCCTGACTCGTGGTGTGGGTGCGCCTCACGACCCCTTTCCGCTGCTCGAGGGGCAGACTGGGGTCATGACCAGCCCCGGCAGGACCGTCCTGATCACCGGCGCCTCCAGCGGGATCGGGCGGGCGACTGCCCTGCAGCTCGCCGACGAGGGTGCCTCGCTCGTCCTCCTCTCCCGCTCGCGCGAGGCACTCGAGACGGTTCGTGACGAATGCCTGGCACGGGGTGGCCAGGCCATCGTCACGGTCGCTGACGTGGGTGACCCGGAAGCCGTGTCGGCCGCGTTCGACGCGGCCCAGGACAGGTTCGGGCGAGTCGACGGGGTGATCCACTCGGCGGCGGCGCTGGCCTACGGGCGCTTCGAGGACGTGCCCGCGGAGGTGTTCGACGCAGCCATCCACACCACCCTCACCGGCACGGCCAACGTCGCGCGGGTGGCGTTGGAGGCCTTCTCCGCGCAGGGCGGAGGAAGTCTGGTGGTGATCGGCTCGTTGCTCGGCAAGATCAGCACCCCGTGGATGAGCTCGTACGTCACGGCGAAGTGGGGGGTCCATGGCCTCGTCCGCACCCTGCAGCTCGAGGCCCGCAGCACTCCGGGCATCGACATCAGCCTGGTCTGGCCGGGTGGGGTCGACACACCCGTCTACCTCCAGGCCGGGACGTATCTCGAACGGCACGGCCGGCCCCCGCCCCCGGTCGACCCTCCCGAGAAGGTCGCCCGAGCAGCGGTGCGGGCGCTCACGCACCCCCGACGGGAGGTCTCGGTCGGCCTGGCAAACCATCTCGTCGTGTCCGGGTTCCGGATGGCACCGGCAGTCTTCGACGCGATCGTCACCCCGCTCATGCGCGTCGGAGGCCTCTCCCAAGGTGAGGTCGAGAACTCTCCCGGCAACGTGCTGTCTCCCCTCCCTGAGGGTGAGGCACTGCACGGCCGTTGGGGTCGACACTGGATGCGCGGTGCCACCCTCGCCGGAGCCGCCCTCGGTGCCGGCGCCACCATCGTCCGCAGCGTGACACCCCGAAGGAGCTGACCATGGACCAGAGCGACGGAGTCATCACCGTCACCCGTGACGTCGACGCACCCGCGCAAGCGGTGTGGGACGTGCTGGCGGACGGGTGGTTCTATGCCACCTGGGTCGTCGGTGCCTCACGCGTGCGTGACGTCGACGACGCCTGGCCCGCCGAGGATGCGCAGATTCACCACTCGTTCGGCATCTGGCCACTGCTCATCAACGACACCACCAGGGTGGAGCGCTCCACCGAGCCCAGTGAGCTGGTCCTCACCGCCCGGGGTTGGCCGGCCGGCGAGGCCCGCGTGGCAATCTCGATCACACCCCGCGACGGCGGCTGCACGGTGAAGATCGAGGAGGACGCCTCCAGCGGACCAGGCACCCTCATCCCCAAGCCGGCGCGTCAGCTCGCGATCGGCCCGCGCAACGTCGAGGCCCTCAAGCGGCTCGCCTTCCTCGTCGAGGGCCGTCACCAGAACGGGCAGCGTCCACCGGCCTAGCTGGACCGACCCCGGGACGGCAACTCCTGTCTCGCTGCGGAGCCAAGACCAGTGCATCCATGGCGGAGGTCGGTTTGCTGGCTCGGATCGCGGGTAAGGCGCGAGTCAGAGTGCATCTCGCCGGCCGATGCCTGGTCGAGCATGTGGGTCGCAGGCGTGGTTCGGCCCATGCGCGCGCAGCACCGATGCCGTGAGAACGCGACAGCGGTTGCAGGGAAAGGGAACCGATGAGTGCGGTTGAGATCTCCGGTGAAGACGGGCCGTTGACCGTGGAGCAGGTCGTGAGCAAGGCGGCGCGCTCCGTGCCACACGCCCTGGCGTCAGGAGTCAGTCTGCTGCGCCCTGGTCAGACACCGGTCACGTTGGCGGCGACAGGAGAGCGGCCCTACAAGGTCGACGCGCTGCAGTACGAGCTCAACGAAGGACCGTGCCTGGACGCGTCAATCGGCCCGCCCGTCATACAGTCCGATGACCTCGGGACGGACGAGCGCTGGCCGGAGTTCGGATCGCGCTGCGCCACAGACATCGGCGTGCGCAGCATGCTGAGCATTCGCCTTCCGATTGGCGGGAAGGAACACGCCGCCATCAACTACTACTCAGCCCACGTCGCCGCGTTCACCGACGCCGACGTCAGCGCGGCCCTGGCGATCAAGCCGTTCGCGGCCCTGGCGTTGGAGGCAGAGTTGCGACAGCTGGATCGCGAGCATCTCACCAAGGCCTTGGAGTCCAGCCGCATCATCTCGGTTGCTGTCGGCATCCTCATGGCCACCAGAGACCTCTCCAGCGAAGAAGCGTTCGAGCTGCTGCGCGAGGTGAGTATGAGTCGCAACGAGAAGCTGTACCTCGTGGCCGAGGAGGTCACCCGCACCCGACGACTCCCACCGGCCAGCGACGGTCACTGACAACCACCTTGAGGCATGGCGGCCGACCGGTTCAGTCGCGAGGCAGCAACCGGCCCCAGGCTGTCCTGGCCAGCGCTCGACGCGCCCCACCGGTGAGACGAGCATTGGCGCCGAGCGCGGCGCGGGCGGCGTTCCATCCGCAGGCGCCGTGGACGCCTCCGCCGGGGTGCGCCGACGCGCTCGCGAGATAGAGCCCGGCCACCGGTGTCTCCGGCCGACCGAGTCCGGGGGTGGGGCGGAAGACGAGCTGCTGGTGCACCC
Source organism: Knoellia sp. AC549 (assembly GCF_979258975.1). Lineage (NCBI taxonomy): Bacteria > Bacillati > Actinomycetota > Actinomycetes > Micrococcales > Intrasporangiaceae > Knoellia > Knoellia sp. AC549. The sequence continues at coordinate 1,936,713 of NZ_OZ409890.1, read as the reverse complement.
CAGAGGTCCCGGCGTTGATCGCGCCGTCGACGAGGTTGGCGTCCTCGCGCTGGAGGTCCTGGGGTGACTGCACGTGCCGGGCGACCCTGGTCTCGCGGAAGCCCGGAGCCACTCGCTCGACAGCGTCCTCGACGCGCTCGACGTGCTCGGTGAGCCGGTCCCCGGTCCAGTCCAGCCCGTGCGGGACGTGGGTGTAGGCCCAGGCCGACTCCGTGCCCACGGGCGAGCGGCTCGGGTCCGAGGTCGTCATCTGGCCGAAGAGGATGAACGGGCGCTGAGGGGTGCGACCGACGGACAGGTCAGCCGCGAAGTCGACGAACCCGTCCGTGTCGACGCCGAGGTGCACCGTGCCGGCCCCCCGTGCGCCCTCGGCCCGCCACGGCACCGGCTGGTCCAGAGCCCAGTTGACCTTGATCGTCGGGTTGTCCCACTGGAAGCGGTCGAGGTCGCGCAGGAGCCGTGACGGGAGCGACTGCCCGGCGAGGAGGTCTCGGTAGAGCGCGGGGGCCGGCACGTCGGCGAGCACGGCGCGTCGAGCCGCGACCTGCCGTCCATCGGCGAGGCGCACCCCGCTGGCGCGCCCGTGCTCCACGGTGACCGCCGTGACGGCCGACCCTGTGATCACCCGTGCGCCCTTGCTCTCGGCGCGCCGTCGCAGCGACTGCGCCAGCTCACCCGCGCCACCCTCGGGCACCGGGAAGCCGACGTCCTGACCGAGCATGCACAGGAGCCACCCGAACATCCCGCTGCCGGCGGCGTCCGGGGGGACGTCGCTGTGCATCGCGTTGCCGGTGAGGAGCAGTCCGGCACCGGGACCGGTGAACCGCTCCTGCGCCAGTCGCCGCACGGGCGTCACGGCCAGGCGCGCGAAGTCGAGGGTGTCCGCGGCCCCCAGCCGTCGCAGCATCCGGCCGGCGGACACGACGGGCGGGAACGGGGTGAAGAGGGCGTCGAGCAGCGGGTCACGGATGCGGTCCCACCCGTGCACGAGCTCGAGCCAGGCGTCACCGTCACCGGCACCCTCGGCCTCGAGCCCGGCCGCCGTGTCCTCCGCCGAGTCGCGCAGGACCGCGGCGCTGCCGTCGTCGAGGGCGTGGGCGAGGACGTCGGGCGCCTTGCGCCAGACCAGTCCGTGCTGCTCGAGGTGCAGGTCGCGGATGATCGGGCTGGCTGCCGCCAGCGGGTAGAACGCACTGAACAGGTCGCTGAGGTAGCCCGGGGCCGTGACCTCCGCGCTGCGGACGGCCCCACCGACCTCGTCGTTGGTCTCGACGAGCACGACGTCCCACCCGGCGTCGACGAGCGCGTTGACGGCCACGAGGCCGTTGGGTCCCGCCCCGACCACGACGGCGTCCGCCGCGTGCATGGAGGTCATCGCGCTGCCACCTGCCCTCTCTCGCCTGCCTGCCCGGTCAGAGCTGGACGACCCCGCTGCTGTCGTCGTCCTCGTCCTGCGCCTTGTCGTTCGTGACCAGACCCTTGACGAGGTGGACGATCATCGCGGCCCTGCCCGGCGAGTCCCAGTACTCCGCCGTGTCGGCCGTGACCTTGATGAGCCCATTGTTGGGAGTCTGGGCGTCGCCTTTCATGAAGGCCGACACGGACGGGTCCCACAGCTCCTCGAGCTTGGCCCGGTCCTCACTGATGACCGCGGTGCCCGCGAGCGAGACCCACCCCTCGTCGCTGGCATAGGCGACGTTGACGGCGGGTCGCTGCCGGATCGCGGCGACCTTGTCGGTGTCGAGCTCGGTGATGAACCACACGGTGCCCGGGTCGTCGAAGTCCTGTGTCCCCATGGGCGTCGAGACGAGCCGTCCCGCGTCGTCGACGTAGGTCAGGCTGGCGATCCGCGTCGCCTTCATGATCTGCGCGGTCAGCTCCTTGGGGTCCCGGTCAGCCATGCTGCACCCCCACGCGGGTCAGGGCGGCGGTCATGTCGCGCACCGTCTCGTCGGCGATCCTGCGGAAGACCAGGCTCATGAGTGGGTCGGTCAGCCTGGCCAACCCCTTGAACGTGATGGTGGCCTCGTAGCGGATGCGGCTCTGCCGGTCGCCGATGGCAGTCACGCCGATGTCGTCTCGCGAGGAGGCAGTCTTGTTGTGGCCGTCGAGGACCACTCCGTCCGGCGCCAGACTCGTCAGCTCGTACTCCAGCGACGTCTCGCGACCGAGCACCTTGCTGACGTTGGCCCACTTCGTGCCGGGCACCACTGGCGCGCCCGGATCGCCGATGCGCTCGCACGACACCGTCCCCGGGTCCCATTCCACGGCGTTGGCGAAGTCGGCCAGATAGGCGACGGCGGCGTCCTGCGGACAGGGCACCTCGAACTCTCGGACGATGTGGACCACGTGGTCCTCCTCCAGTCGGGGCTCTCACACTAGGTCACCCGGACAGTCCGGATGAACTGCAGCCATGCCCTTTTCGAGAGCATGGCTGGCACTACACCCGAAGGGGGGTGCCGGGTGTCGGGGCGGCGCTCTAGCGTCGTCAGCGCGAGCGCACGGCCACGAGGCGATGCCTCGGGGAACAGAACTGCGAGAGGGACACACCAGCATGGCGACGAAGAAGGACTCCGCTTCCCGACCCAAGGCGGCCCAGGCAGCCAAGGCCGCCAAGCCAGCCAAGCCAGCCAAGCCAGCCAAGGCATCGCAGGCCACCCGGGCCGCCGAGCCGGCCGACGAGATCGGCAACGGTGGCGAGCTCCACCAGCGGGCCGGAGGCGACAGCCCGGTCATGACGACCGCGCACGGCGCGCCGGTCCAGGACGACAACAACTCGCTGCGCGCGGGCGACCGCGGGCCGACGCTCATCTCCGACCACCACTTCCGCGAGAAGATCTTCCACTTCGACCACGAGCGGATCCCGGAGCGGGTGGTGCACGCTCGTGGCTACGGCGCCCACGGTGTCTTCGAGGCCTACGAGTCGCTGGCCGACATCACTCGCGCGAGCATCTTCGCCGAGGCCGGCAAGCAGACCGAGACCTTCGTGCGCTTCTCGACCGTCGCCGGCAACCTCGGGTCCTTCGACTTGGCCCGAGACGTGCGCGGCTTCGCGACGAAGTTCTACACGGACGAGGGCAACTGGGACCTCGTCGGCAACAACATCCCCGTCTTCTTCATCCAGGACGCGGTGAAGTTCCCCGACCTGGTGCACTCCGTCAAGGAGGAGCCCGACCGCGGCTTCCCACAGGCACAGTCGGCCCACGACACCTTCTGGGACTTCGTCTCGCTCATGCCCGAGGCGACGCACATGACGCTGTGGCAGATGTCGGACCGGGCGATCCCCCGTTCGTTCCGGATGATGCAGGGCTTCGGCGTCCACACCTTCCGCTTCCTCAACGCCGCCGGCGAGTCCACCTTCGTGAAGTTCCACTGGACGCCGGTGCTCGGGATGCAGTCCGTCGTCTGGAACGAGGCGGTCAAGATCAACGGCGCCGACCCCGACTTCCACCGCCGCGACCTCTTCGACGCCATCGAGAGCGGCGCGTTCCCCGAGTACGAGCTCGGCATCCAGGTCTTCGACGACGCCTTCGCGGACTCCTTCGACTTCGACGTCCTCGACGCGACCAAGATCATCCCCGAGGAGCTCGTCCCCGTCCGTCCGGTCGGCAAGATGACGCTCAACCGGGTCGTGGACAACGTCTTCGCCGAGATCGAGCAGGTCGCGTTCATGACCCAGAACGTCCCGCCGGGCATCGACTTCAGCAACGACCCGCTGCTCCAGGGCCGCAACTTCTCCTACCTCGACACCCAGCTCAAGCGGCTCGGCAGCACGAACTTCTCCCAGTTGCCGGTCAACGCGCCGCGGTGCCCGGTCGCGCACTTCCAGCGCGACGGCCACATGCAGACGTCGACCCAGCCCGGCCGCGCGACCTACGAGCCGAACTCCTTCACCGGGGCCGACCGCGGTCCGCGCGAGGCCGGGCCCGACGGGCACGTGCCCTTCCCGGGCGAGGTGGCCGGCCAGACCCGGCGCATCCGCTCGGCGTCCTTCGCCGACCACTACAGCCAGGCGCGCCAGTTCTGGCTGAGCCAGACCCCGGTCGAGCAGGACCACATCATCGCCGCCTACGCCTTCGAGCTGGGCAAGTGCGAGATCCCTGCGATCCGCGAGCGGATGCTCGCCAACCTGCGCAACGTCCACGACGTCCTCGCCTCGGGTGTGGCCGACAAGCTGGGTATGCCGCTTCCGCCGGCTTCCGAGCCGGCCGCTCCCGTCCTCGAGACGGAGCCCTCACCGGCGCTGAGCATCCTCGCCAACGCCAAGGAGACCTTCGAGGGGCGCAAGCTCGGGCTCCTCGTCGGGGACGGGGCCGACGCGGCCGCGGTCAAGCGGCTCACCAAGGCGGTCGTCAAGGTCGGCGGCACGGTCGAGGTCATCGCCCTCAAGGTCGGCGGGGCCACCCTCTCCGACGGCTCGCTGCTCGAGGCGAAGCAGGCGGTCGCCGGTGCGCCCTCGGTGCTCTACGACACCGTCGCGATCCTCGCCGGCGCGGTCGGCGAGGCGGCCCTGGCCGACGAGCCCACCGCCCGCGACTTCCTCACCGACGCCTTCGCCCACTGCAAGGTCATCGGGCTGGGTGCAGGCACGGAGGCGCTCGTCACGGCCGCCGGCCTCGCCGGCAAGCTGGACGACGCGTGCCTGGCCGTGGACACGGCCAAGGAGGCCACGGCATACGTCGCTCGGATCGCTGGTCCGCGTCAGTGGGAGCGTGACCTGACCGCCTGACGGCACGCGGCCCGGCACCCGGTCAGGGTGCCGCGGCTGCGGGTGGTGAGAGCGTCACGAGCTGGTCGACCGGCGCGTGGTCATCGGTGAGCACCATCGCGTCACCGACCCACGCGTCGAGCTCGGCGCCTCCGATCGCCTCCCACCCCAGGTCGCGCTCGGCCATCGCCTCGGCGAGGGCTGCGGTGTCGACGGGCGAGTCCGAGGCGATCGCGACGAGGTTGCCGCCCGAGCCGGGCTCGCGCGCGAGCGTCTCGGACTCGGCGGCCAGGACGACGTGGTCGAACACCGAGCGCAACGTCGCCAGCTCGGCTCGCACGAAGTCCATCCGGCCGAAGTCGATGAGGTTGGCGGCATACCGTCCCTCGGGGGTGAGGACCCGGCGGACGTCGGCCACGGCCTCCCGCGTCGTGAGGTGCCACGGGATCGTCACCCCGCCGAACGCGTCACCGACCACGAGGTCCTGGCTCGAGGCGGCCATCGCTCTCAGACCCAGCCGCGCGTCCTCGATCCTCACCTCGAGGTCCGGCCCGGTCCGCAGGCCGAGGCGCTCGGTGTCGACCTCGAGGACTCCTCTGTCGATCTCGGAGACGAGGCTCCTCGTCCCGGGTCGCTCGTGCGCGAGGTGGCGCGGCAGGGTGAGCCCGCCGCCGCCGAGGTGATACGCAGTGAGCGGCTTCGCCGGAGGGAACTGCGTCTGCGCGACGGAGGCCAGCGCTGCGACGTACTCGAACTCGAGGTGCGTGGGGTCCGCGAGGTCGACGTAGGAGTGACGGACCCCGTCGAGCACGAGCACCCGCCCGCTGGCGCGGTCCTCGTCGGGCACGACCTGGGCACAGTGGTAGACGGTCTCCGCGTCGCAGCTGCCCGGGCCCCACACCGCTCCGAGAGCGCCGGGGACGAGCAACGCGACGGCCAGCCCAGCCTGGCGCGGGCCGCGACCGAGGAGGCCGACGACGAGTGACGACAGCACGAGCAACACCCCCAGCCCGACGAGGACGACACTGACGGGGAACGCCGTGACGAAGACGAACCCGGTGAGGACCGTCCCCGCGATCGCTCCGAGCGTCCCGGTGCCCGACAGCCCACCGACCACGCTTCCCGTCTCGGACAGGTCGGTGAGGCGCAGCTTGGCGACGATCGGCGAGACGGCGGACAGTAGAGAGCCGGGGACGAAGATCGCGAGGGCTCCGACGAGGAAGACGCCCGGACCCGCGAGCTCACCGGCACCGCGCACGACGAAGGGCATGAGCGACACGACGACACCCGAGACCGCGAGCAGCGGCGCGAGCAGCCGTCGCGGGTCGTCCCCGTCCGCGGCACGGCCACCTCCCCAGGCACCGGCGGCGATCGCGGCGAGAGCGATGCCGATGACCAGCGTGCTCGTCTCGAGGGTCAGCCCGAGATAGGGCGCGAGCAGGCGCAGCGACACGAGCTCGACGACGAGCACCGCACCGCTCGTCCCGAAGACCAGCGCGCCAGCCGTCCTCGCACCCATGCGCTGGGGACCGGGCACGGCTGGGGAGGGCACGGGGCCGCTGTCGTCGTTCATGCTCACCTCGCCATCCTCACCCACGAACCCGGCGTATGCCGTGTGCTCACCCCACGAGGTGGTGCACCTGCCGTGCATCCGAGTCCCACCGCCGCAGGCTCACGGCCGTCCCACTGGTGGTGCCGGGCCCGAGCAGGGACAGCGCGGTGCCCGCGTCCTCCGTGCGCAGCCCTCGCGCCAGCGTCACGTGCGGCACCCATCGCCCCGGCTCGGTGAGGGGCGAGGGCGTCGCCCCACTGGCCGTCACGGCGGCATGGTGCAGCTCGAGCAGGGCGGCGTCGACGATGACGAGCCGGGCGAGGACGAGTCGTCGCCCGGCGAAGGTGACGACGGGTCCCAGCCCGAGGGAGCGGGGCAGGAGCCCGGCCATGGCCGAGCGCAGCTCCTCGTCGGCGGCGGGCAGGAGCTCGGTCGCAAGCAGCGTGATGTGCGGGGCGTTGGTCTCGCCCTGGTGGTTGGCCTGGCTGGGCAGACCGGCTCGCCGCAGGCTCTCCCAGTCGCGACGCACCGCCTCGTCGGTGTCGCGGTCGAGGAGCAGCTCGAGGGCCTGCATCAGGGAGCCTGGCAGCCGGGGCACCAGAAGAGTCGCTGCAGCCCCATCCGCTGCGCCTGCACAGTCGTCCCGCACACGTGGCACGCCTTCCCGGCGCGACCATAGACGGCATACCGCTTGGGCCAGCGCGGCACGCGCTCGTCGCGGACGAGGAGCTCGCGCGCCGCCGCCATCTGGGCCTCGTCGGTGACGATCCATCCAGCACCCAGACCCAGGGTCATGAGGTCGACGGTGTCCCGCCAGAGGGCGTCGAAGGTGTCGTCGTCGATGTCGCGGCCCGGCCTGTGGGGGTCGAGCCGCGCGCGGTGGAGCAGCTCGGCGCGATAGACGTTGCCGATGCCGGCGATGACCTTCTGGTCGACGAGCAGCGCTCCGATGGGCCTGCGCGAGCCCTGGATCCGCCGACGAGCGACGTCAGGGTCGGCGTCCTCACGCAGTGGGTCGGGCCCGAGCCGAGCGCGCAGCGCGATGACACCGTCCCCGTCGAGCAGCTCGCAGACGGCCGGGTCGGTGAGCTCACCGTGGTGCGTCGCGGAGAGCAACCGCCAGGCGACGTTGCCGTGCACCGGCGGCTCCGTGCGCGGGAAGGCGCCCTCGAGGACGCGGTGGTGCCGGCGGACGGCGAAGGCACCGTCCATGGCGAGGTGGAGATGGACGGTGGCCACGACGCCGTGCGCCGTGACCAGCAGGTGCTTGCCCACGGCCTGGGCGTCCGCCAGGACCTGCCCGTCGAAGGCCTGTGCGTCGAACGCGGCGTTGGGGGAGCGCGACCGCACCGGCTGACCGACGAAGGCCCGCAACCGCAAGGCGATCCCGTGGACCGCGTGACCCTCTGCCACGTCAGTCGCCGTCCGCTCGCTCCACCTCGCTGGCCAGCTTGAGGACGATCGTCCCGTCGTCCTGCTTGATGACGTATGCCGGGTTGTCATCGCTTCCGTGCCGCGTGACGCGCTCACCCTTGGTGGTGCGCTCGACGTCGTCGTGGTGCACCTCGTCGACCGTGCCACTGGCCCAGGACGAGCCCCACTTCCACCTGACCGTGCTGCCTTTGCGAATAGCCATGACCTGAGCATGGCGCACAGCACCGTCAGAACGCCTGGAGGACTACGACGTCTCGGCGGTGGAGGCGAACGTGGTCGAGCTGTCGTCCGTGCCGGTGCTCGGCAGGAGCACCCTCATCCTCGTCGGCGCCATCCCGTGGTCGATGCCCCAGAGGACGGCCCGGCTGCGGCTCGTCACACCCATCGTGCGATAGGCCGTGCGGATGTAGGACTTGACCGAGTTGATGCTGAGGTAGGTCCGCTCGGCGATCTCGTTGTTGCTGAGCCCGGCGGTGACCAGGGCGATGATCTCGGACTCACGCGCGGTGAGGCCGAGGTCGCGCCCGGGCCAGGAGTTGCTGGCGAGCGTCGGCTCCTCGGCGAAGGGGATGACCTCGACGGCCTGCTCCTTCACCGTCATCAGGGCGGCGACGAGCTCCTCGGCAGCGAGCGACTTGGGGAGCGCCGCGTGGACTCCCTTGCGCAACGCGGACGCCATGAGCTCCTCGGTGAGCACCCAGGTGTAGAGGACGACCCTCTCGACGAGGGGGTTCTCGCAGAGCTCGTCGAGGTCTGACGCACCCAGGCTGGTGCAGGTGAACGTGTCGTAGAGCGCGATGTCGACAGCGCGGGTGACCGGCACGTCGAGGTCGAGCTCGACCACCTCCATGACGTCCCTGTACGGCTCCAGCATCGCCGCGACGCCGCGGACGATGAGCTCGTGGTCGTTGACGACAGCGACGGTGACCGGGCGGCCGCCGGGTGGGTCGGTGATGCGTCGCACAGCACTCATGGCGCTCAGAGTACGTCGCTCGCGCAGGACTACGGACCCGGTCGAGTGGCTGCGGGGTCCACGAGACGCAGCGAGTCGGCCTCGAGGACCACGAGTCCCCGCTGCGAGAACTCGTCCAGCCACCCCCGCATCGGCCATCGGCCCCAGCGCCGGTGGAAGGTCGTCGCGTTGCGGACGATGTCGGCCACGTGCTCGACCGGCGGGTGGGAGACCGGGTGGAACTGGTGGAAGGCGTCGGCGCCGCCCACCCACACGAGGTCGACACCCCGCGAGCGCGCGGTCCACCCGAAGTCGGTGTCCTCGGCGCCATAGCCGACGTAGTCCTCGTGGAAGCCCCCGACGGCGCGCCAGGTCGCTGACGTCATCGCGCAGCTGAGCGACCAGAAGAGGTCGTGGTCGCCGCCGCGGACGATCTCACCGGCGGGTGGGTCGGGTCGGACGGCGTGGGGAGCCCTCAGGCCGTCGAGGAGCCACGGGTCGGACGGGATGCCGGTGCCCTCCTCGAGATAGGTGACCGGTCCCGCGAGCAGGGCTCCCGGGGCCGACGACGCCGCTCGTTCGTAGGCCGGGACGAGCTCGGGTCCCGGCGCACAGTCGACGTCGAGCAGGACGACCAGTCCGGCGCCGCCGGCGAGAGCCGCCTCGACGCCGACGTTGCGGGCCCGTGCCAGGGGCAGGCCGCGGGCATCGCCGTCGACGTGGACGACGGTCGTGCCGGGCGCGTGGCCCGCGACCTCCTCGATCTCGGCGTCGTCCATCGCCACGATGACGTGGGCAGTGCCCGGAGAGAACGAGTGGAGGGCGCGGCGCTGCTCGCGCAGGTGATGGTGCCGACCATGGGCGATCGTCACCACGGTGGTGTGCTCAGGCACCGGCCACCACCTCGACCAGGGACGCAGCTCGCTCCGCCGCGCCCTGGCATCCCCACCTGTCCCAGCTCTCCCCACCGTCGGCCCGGGCACGTCGCACGAGCTCTGCCCAGTTCGCACTCTCGACGTCGTCGTGCTGCACGACATGGGCGATCCCGGACCTGCCCAGCACCTGACCCATGTGTGCCTGCTCGGCGAAGGGGCGGCTCTGCGGCACCACCACCGCAGGGACGCGTGAGCCCGCGACGTCGGCGATCGCGTTCTGTCCCGCATGCGTCACGACGATGTCGGAGGCGGCCAGGTGCTGCTGGACGTCCGGGAGCCAGGTGCCTCCCCCGGCCACCGTCCACTCGATGTCCGGCACGGCCCTGGCGATGGCATCGGGCAGAGCCGGGTCGTCGAAGCCCTCGGACCCGGTGAGCATGAGACCGCGCGGGCGCGGTCGGGAGGTGGGCTCGAGCAGGGCCAGCGAGCGGACCGGGCGGGCGACAGCGGCACGACCGGTGATCCCGCCGACAGCCACCACGGGAGGGAGGTCCGCCGACGTCGCAGTGCCTGCGCCCTCGGGTTTCTGCCAGATCTGCGGGGTGGCCCACGAGGGCCAGGGCGCGAGGACCGCGGACGCCGCATCCAGGGCGGCCGAGTGCGCCGGGTCCCGACGGTCTCCGGGCTGGGCCACGATCACGACGGGGACGCCGAGGAGGCGCACCATGACGGCGACCTCGCAGGACACGTCGACGACGAAGACGTCGGGCTCCTCCACCTGAACCCATCGGGCGATCGTCGTCATCCGCTCGCGGAAACCGCTGTGCCACAGCGGCGCCCAGTGCATCATGCCGTGCACCGTGACGTCGGAGCCGGACTCGCTTCCCTCGGGGACCAAGGGGGCGTCCATGGCCAGGAGGACGGTGCGCAGCGAGGCTGCCCGGGCCGCGTCCCGGTCGAGGGCGGAGCCGAGCAGCGTGACGTCGGCGCCACGAGCGACCAGCTCGGCTCCCACGACCGTTGCCCGGGTGCGGTGCCCGGCACCGTGGTGGTGCACGTACCAACCCACCTTCATGTCCGCTCCTCCCGAGCGATGACGAGCTCGCGATAGAGCGCGACGTAGTCCGCCACCATGCGTTCGGCGCCGAGCTCCCGGCGCGCGACTCGCTGCACGTCCACCCGTCGCAGGTCCGACACGGAGTGCAGCCCGTCCGAGAGGGCGGCGACCAGCTGGTCCTCGTCACCGCGACAGCTCACGAGCGCACCGATCCCGGGCGTCACGACCTCACCCAGCCCTCCGCGTGCGAGCGCGACGACCGGCGTCCCCCACATGGCGGCCTCGGCAGCGACCAGGCCGAACGGCTCCTCCCAGCGTGGCGTGACCAGGGCGGCTGCACTGGTGCGCACCAGCGCGGCGAGCTGCACGTGGGACAGGTGCCCGACATAGTCGATGTCGCCACCTAGCTCGGGAACGATGACGTCCTCGAACCAGACCGGGTCGCTCACCGGGCCGGCCAGTCGCAGCGGTCGGCCGGCTCGTCGAGCGGCCCGGATGGCGAGGTCGGCCCCCTTGTCGGCCGTGAGCCGACCCATCCATACGAGGTCGTCGCCCCCGACTCCCGGTCCCACACCGTCGTCCTCGACCCCGTTGAGGATGATCCTCGGTGCTGTGGGGAGGCTGGTCCAATCGCGTGCGTTCGCTCGGGACACGCAGGCGTATGCCGCGTCCGGACCCGCGAGGGCGACCCCCAGCTCCATCCAGGGGAAGGGCGGGGTGTGCAGGGTCGTGACCAGGGGGGCGGGCAGGACCTTGCTGAAGGCCAGGGGCAGGAAGTGCAGGCTCTGGTTGTGCACGACGTCGACGTCGGGCCGGGCCAGGAGGTCGACGACGGCGCTCGTGAAGGCAGCGTGGTCATGGAGGAAGTCGGGCTCGGGGAGCTGGTGGTCGAGCTGCGCGACGGCGCTGAGCGGTGGGAGCAGCGGGTAGGGCACGATCTCGTCCGCCAGCGACTCGTCGGTCCCGGCGCAGGCATGGAGCCTGACGTGGTGACCCAGACGCCGCAGACCACGCGCGAGCAGCGCGGTGTGCGCCTCCTGCCCACCGGCATACGGCTCGATGATCGGGTGCCGCGAGGTCGCGAACATGGCGATCCGCACTCAGCCCACCTCCTCTTCCAGCGCGACGATGAAGTCGGCGAAGCCACCACGGGCCCTGCCGATGCGGCGTGCCGACGAGGCCACCCGGACGGCGTCCGTCGCGACCCAGCGGTCGGTGTGTGCGCGGATCCTCCTGACGAGGTCGACGTCCTCGTCGGTGGCCAGGGCCCTGAAGCCACCGACCTCGAGATAGGTGCTCCCGCGCAGTCCGAGGTTGGCTCCGTGGACGTGGGGATGGCCGTCGAAGAGGTGGTGGCGCGCGCGCCACAGGGCCAGCACCTCGGTGTCCGTCAGACCGTAGGGCTCGACCGTGCCGATGACGGCGTCGTGAGCCAGCGACAGGTCGAGCTGACCCGTGAGCCAGTTCTCGGGCACGACCGTGTCAGCGTCGGTGCAGGCGATCCAGAGCTCGTCCGGCCTGATGCCGTTGAGCGTGCCGGATGAGAGGGCCCATCGGACACCGGCGTCACGAGTGGCTCCGACCATCCCGAAGTCGACGGTGTGGCTGTGGACTCGCGCTGCCTCGACGACGACAGCCGACCGGTCCCCGCACCGGTCGAGGACGACGCTGGTGTCGACGAGCAGGTCCGGCCGGGCCACGCGCAGGGCGAGCCGGGCCCGCTCCAGGCTTGCCAGACACCGTGGCAACAGCTGCTCCTCGTCACGTGCCGGAATGACGACGTGCACGGCCCGGATCATCGCGTCACCTCGTAACCCGCGATGAGGACGTCGTCCTGCTGGTGGGTCAGGGTCGCCCAATGCTCAAGGACGGCATGGACCTGCCCGTGAACGGCTGGACCGTCCAGGGGGATGTGCTCGGTCGGGTGCCGCCAGTGCACAAGCACGAGCTCGCCGCCGGGCCGGAGCCGGAGCAGCACGGCAGCGAGGGTGAGCCACAGGTCGAACGGCGTGAGGAAGTAGCCGATCTCCGAGAGGACGACGAGGTCGAAGGTCGCGTCGAGGTCCCCGACCACGCCGGGGGCCTCTCCGTGGTGCCACGAGATGCCGGGCGCCACGCCCAGCCGAGCCACGGCCAGGGCTCGGGCACTGGCATCGACGGCGACGACGCTGTCGGCGCGAGCCGCCAGCTCGGTGGTGAGCGCTCCCGTCGAGCAACCCAGGTCGAGCACCCGCTCGTAGCGTTCGTGGCGCAGCGCTGCAAGGGTGGCGGCGCGTTTGCGGCGCTCGTACCAGCTCTGGCTGGACCAGGGATCGTCGCCGTCGGCGAACATCGCGTCGAAGGTCGGACCCACGGGTTCCGTTCCCGGTCGCAGGTCCGGCGGCGCGCTCGACTCCTGACCAGCCCACACCAACGTGGTGAACCCGCGACGCGCCGGCGCCAGCACCGCGGCGGTGAGCACCGGCTCGTCCCCGGCAGCCGACGACAGGGCGAGGTGCTGGCTGCGGTGCTCTGCGAGCGCCCGCTCCCGCCGGGAGAGGCCGTCGAGCGTGGCGTCGACGACGACGACCTCGGTCCAGGGAAGGCTGTCCGGCTCGCCCCAGTGCCACAGCCAGACGAGGTAGTGGGCGAGGCCGACTCGCACGTCCTGCGCGAGGCCCGTCGACGTCACGACCTCCGCAGCAGCGCGACCAGCGTCGTCATGGTCGGGATGGCCGTCCGAGGTCCACGGCGCGATGACGAGGGTGCCCTCGCGGATGAGGCTGCTGATCGCGGCAGCCGCCTGCGCGTGGTGTGCCGACAGCTGACCGTCCGGCAGTCCACCGTGGACGATGCGCGCGGACGGCGCCAGGGCGATCGCGGCGCGGTCGGCCTCTGCGCTGCGCACCGACGCCATCCGCGTGCGGTCCACCGTGGGTGAGTGGGGGTGCGACCCTTCACCTTCGGTCAGGACGAGGATGGTCACGTCGACCCCGAGGGCAGCGGCATCGGCGATGAACGCCCCTGCGCCCAGGCACTCGTCGTCCGGGTGCGCAGCCACGACGAGCAGGTGGTCGTATGCCGCCAGGACGCCTGCCGTGCTCGCTCGCGTCACTGTCGACCAGCGTTCGTCACGCACCCATCGGGGTTCGCCCTGGGGGTGGTGCAGCGGACCGGGTCCTCTGCTCATGGCGCGCTCCCGACCAGCAGCGACCCGAGGCGGGCCACGTCTCGCTCGCCGTGGTGCTGTCGGACATAGACCGACAGGTCGCCGACCCGACGGGCATGCTCCTCGTCGCTCGTCAGCGGGGCGGGACCCAGTGCGCGGGCCGTCTCGGCGAGGACGAGCTCGGCCGCTCCGGCGACGGTGCTGCGGGTCCGGGCCGCGACGAGCTCGCCCATGGGACCGGTGGCGGCGCCGGAGTCGATGAGGTGGCTCGCCTCGCGCAGGGCGAGCTCGGCTCCGTGGAGCACGAGGTCGAGACGGCCGAGGTGGAGCAGGGCGAGCTGGTCGGGCTCGCGGCGGTGGGCGCCCTCGAGCACCGTCTGGGCGAGGGCACAGGCACCTCCGAACCACACGGCGGCCACGCCCACACCTCCCCACGCGAAACCAGGTCGGTCGAGGTACCACCCGGGCGGGCCCACCGGTGTGGCGGGGACGGCGTCCAGGTCTAGGGCGGTGCTGCGCACTGCCGCCAGGCCACGTGACACCCACGGGTCGTCACTGACCCGGACACCGGGGTGCGCAAGGTCCACGGCGAAGAGCTGCCGGTGCGACTCGTCGACGTGCGCGGTGATGAGCGCGTGGCTGAGCCGGTCCGCGAGCGAGCACCACGGCTTGACCCCGGTGAGCGTCCACCCGGCGCCCGAGGACCGGGCGGTGAGATGGGCACCGGGAGCGTGGGCGGCATACACACCCCAGGTGCTCCCTAGGGGTGCAGTGGCGCCGGGTCGGTCGTCCCTGACGCCAGCGTCGCGACCGTCGACCTGGCTCAGGATCGCGAGGGCGTCGAGGTGTGGCTCGACGACTCGCGCGACAGTGAGGTCTCCGGCGCCGAGCGACCCCAGGGTCTGCAGGTAGGTCCAGGTGGAGTGTCCGAGGCGCTCACAGGTGGGGCCCACGGTCCGAGCGATGGCCAGGGCTGCGGCGAGGTTCGGTCCGGCAGATCGGGCCGCCCTCACGAGGGCGTCGTCCGCCCAGTCGAGGAAGCCTGTTCGCGACGACCAACCCGTCGTCCGGGATGCCGGGGAATCTTGGACAGCGGTTCCTTCCACGACGATCTCCTTGGGGTCAGGGGTCAGGGGGTCAGGTGCCAGACGCCTCCGGAAGGGCTCGAGGCGAACCAGGTCAGAGCAGCGCGCGCTGCAGTGCTTCCGGGTCAGCGACGGTGAGGGTCGCCGCGGGGTGCCGGATGACGCCGGTCGGGTCGATGCCGGGGACGGGCTCCCGGAAGCTTACGCAGAGGGCGCGGTCTCCGTTCGTGGCGAAGGTGATGCCGCGATCGGCCAGTGAGAGGTGAGCCGGGCCCGCGGTCTTGAACCACGCGAAGTCCTCGGTGAGCTCGGTCCCGGCGATGTTGTCGCGGCTCGTGGACAGGCGCCACGGGCCGAACCGCACGCGGAGCTCGTGGTCCGTGACGGTCACGACCGCAGTCCCGGGTCGGACGCCGAAGAGGAGCGCCGGCAGTCGGTAGGACCGGGCGAAGGCGAAGTCGTACCGCTCGTTCACCGGCGCCGCAGCAGGGACGTCGGGCGGTCGAGCAGGCCCGCCACGCCGCGCTGCTGCTCACCGAGGTAGGCGTCGAGCACGAGCAGGCCGCCCGTGGTCACCGGGGTGGCCCACTGCAGCCAGCGCATGCGCTGGTCCAGCTGACGCGCCTGCGTCCGCGCGGACGCATTGGTGTCGGCGTCCTCGCGTGCCTCGCCGAGCCGCGCGCCGTAGACGTAGGCCGCGCCACTGGCCGCGAGCGCGGCGCCGGTGAGCGTGGTCTTGAGCACGACGGCGGCCGTGGTCGGAGGATGGCTGAGGGTGCGCCGGCGGTTGTCGGCGACGATGGCCAGCCCGCTCAACAGGTGCAGGCCGACAGCAGCTCCTTGGACCGGACCCCATCTCGTCCAGCCGGTGTCGGCGATCTGCGAGCGCTCCCTGGCGCTGTCTCCCTCCCGGGCGGCCGGGTTGAGCCCCACGGCCCCCATGAGTGAGCCACCGAACCAGGCGGCGTTGGTCACGAGGTGAACGGCTCGGACAGCCGTGCTGTATGCGGTCATGCCCTGACCGTAGGTTCGGGGCAGGCCCCCTCGCCTCACCCCTAGGGGGGTCTGGGCCGCTCATGTGGCTGGGTTCGGCTCAACCCAGGGCTGGGCGAAGTGCGAAGCGCACCTGCTGGCCGGGGCGCAGCTGGGCGGCGGCCGGGACGTCGTCGGGGTGGACGACGGCGATGACCGGGTAGCCGCCGGTGACGGGATGGTCGGCGAGGAAGATCACCGGGTGCCCGTCGGGTGGCACCTGCACAGCGCCCTCGACCATGCCTTCGGACGGGAGCTTCTCCGGTGTGCAGGCGCTGCAGCTCTGGGCCGTCGAGACGCACGCCGACCCGGTCCGACGAGGGCGTCACCCGGTATGCCGTCCGCCCCAGAGCGCTCAGCGTCTCGGGCGCGAACCAGTCCGCACGCGGGCCCGGCACCACCCTCAGCACCGGCTCGTCGGGCAGGGCGAGCACCGGGACCACGTCGACAGCCGGCACCTCTCCCTCGGGGTGTCCGGTGACGAGCACGTCGCCGTCATGCAGCGGCGCCGGACCGAGGTGCGACAGGAGGTCGGTGGCGCGCGACCCGAGGACGGCCTCGCACTCGATGCCACCGCGCACGGCGAGGTAGGTGCGGACCCCGCGAGACGGCATACCGATCTCGAGCACGTCACCGGCGGCCAGCGCGAGCGGAGCGAACAGGTCGCGCGCTCGACCCCCGACCACGACGTCGCAGGGCGCGCCGGTGATCGCCACGGTGGTGGGGTGCGTGGCCCGCAGGACGAGTCCGCCGAAGGTGACCTCGAGCGCCGCCGCACCTTCGGCGTTGCCGACGAGTCGGTTGGCCAGGCGCAGGCTCGGACGGTCGACCGCCCCCGAACGCCCCACGCCGAGGTGGGCGTGGCCGGGACGTCCCAGGTCCTGGATCGTCGTGAGAGGGCCCGGCCGCACCACCTCGATCAAGAGGCGACCTCGGTGAAGCGGACCCGCGACCCGGGAGCGAGCAGTGCCGGCTGGTCGCGGCGCAGGTCCCACAGGACGGCGTCGGTCCGGCCGATGAGCTGCCACCCGCCCGGGCCCTGGCGTGGATAGATGCCGGTGAACTCGCCTCCCAGGGCGACGGATCCGGCCGGAACGCGGGTGCGGGGCGTGCCGCGACGCGGGACGTGCAGCGCGGGGTCACCACCGGCGAGGTAGGCAAAGCCCGGCGCGAAGCCGGTGAACGCGACGACGTGGTCTGCAGCCAGGTGACGACGCACGACCTCGGCGACGACGAGGCCGGTGAGCCCAGCCACCTCGGCCAGGTCGGGTCCGTCGTAGGTCACCGGGATGAGCACCTCCGGCCGATCCGAGGCCGGAGGCGCGTCGGCGAGCTCGGCGCGGGCTCCGGCTGCAGCCACGGCTGCGGCCACGGCAGCGGCCACGTCGGACCGGGTCGTCGTGCCGTCGAAGGTGAGCAGCAGCGTGCGGGCGGCCGGCACGAGGTCGACGACCCCGGCGGGACGCGAAGCCTCGACGGCACGGTGCAGGGCCATGACCTCGTCGAGGTCGTCGCACTCGACGAGGAGTCCGTGGTGGCCGGCCGGCAGCAGGCGCGTCATAGTGGGAGCGTCGTGAACGGCTGAACCGTGATGCCCGCCTCGTCGAGCGCCTGACGCACCGCGGCGGCGATGGCGACAGCGCCTTCGGTGTCTCCGTGCACACAGATCGACCGTGCGGCCACGGGGACGCTCGACCCGTCGATGGCCTCGATGGTTCCGTCGGTGACGAGTCGGACGCACCGGGCCGCGATGGCCAGGGGGTCGTGCAGGACCGCGCCGACCTCGCGTCGCGACACCAGCAGACCTTCGGCGGTGTAGGCGCGATCCGCGAACGCCTCGGCCACCGCCTCGAGCCCCGCGGTCTCGGCCGCGACGAGCAGCTCCGAGCCGGCCAGTCCGACGAGCGGGAGCGACCGGTCATACAGGGCGACGGCCTCGGCGACAGCCCTCGCGGTCACCGGGTTGCTCGCCGCGTCGTTGTAGAGGGCACCGTGCGGCTTGACGTAGGTGACGCGGCTCCCCTCGACGCGAGCCAGGGCGTCGAGGGCGCCGATCTGGTAGATCACCTCGTTGACGAGCTCGGCGGGGTCGACGTCGATGTGCCGGCGACCGAAGCCCGCGAGGTCCCGATGGCCCACCTGGGCGCCGATGGCGACTCCCCGCTCGGCGGCTCGCGCACACGCGCGTCGCAGGATGCTCGGGTCGCCGGCATGGAAGCCGCAGGCCACGTTGGCGCTCGTGACGAGCTCGAGCATGGCCTCGTCGTCGCCGAGGGTCCATCGCCCGAAGCCCTCACCGAGGTCGCTGTTGAGGTCGACCACTGCACTCATCTCAGGTGCCCGTGTAGAACCCGTAGGTCGCGTCGGCAGCCTTGGCCGCGACGTCCGGGTCGGCGCCGGAGGCCTCGTGCGCGGCGCCCCACGCGTCGGCCGCACCGCGGTAGAACTGCCTGCCCTCGTCGGTCGCGGCCCACGCCTGCGCCTCGCTCGGCGCCAGCGAACCCTCGACCGCGCCCAGGTGCAGCGAGAGGCCGAGCAGCCCGCCGTCCCACCCGACTCCCGTCGCGCCGGGTCCGAACGCGTCCCACATCTCGGCTGGCACGTCGGCGGCCTTGGCCACGTGCTCGAGCCGGAGGGTGGTCCCCTCCCCCTCGCTCGTGAGTCGCACGCTGAGCCACGTGACCCCGCCGCCGTACTCCCACGTCACGAGGACCCGGGCTGCGTCGGCGGAGTCGCCGGCGGGAGGCTCGCACTCGACGACCTCGCCGCCGGCCTGACCCTCGAACTGGAAGCGGCCACCCACCCTGAGGTCGCCAGACACCGGGAGGAACCAGCGCTGGATCCGGTCGGCCGACGTCACCGCCTCCCACACGTCGTCGATCTGGGATGGGTAGGTCTGCACGAGCGACTGGACGTGCGCCGGCTCGCCGTCGAGGTCGGAGATGCGGAGCTCGCGGGTGACTGCGCCGAGCTGGGAGAGGACATCGACCATGGTCAGGTCTCCTTCTGTGGGTTCGTGGACTGTGGCTTGGACTTGGACTTGGGCTTGGGCTTGGACTTCTGGGGGGCTTGCGGGGGACTGCTCCCGAGGCGGCGTTGCCGGCGCCCCCGGGCGAGCTCGGTGTCGAGGGCGGCCAGCTTGGGCAGCCAGAAGCGCTCGAAGGCCGACAACCACTCGCGCGCCTCGTTCGGCCCACGCGGGTCCACGGCATACAGACGTCTGGTGCCCTCGGGTCGCACGGTGGCAAAACCGTTGTCCCGCAGCACCTTCAGGTGTTGGGACACCGCTGGCTGGCTGATCCCGAACTCTGCACCGATCGTCGCGCCGACGGCGCCCGCGCTCGTCTCGCCCTCGGCGAGCAGCTCGAGGATGCGCCGGCGAACCGGGTCTCCCAGGACATCGAGTGCGTGCACGCGTCCATGGTTGCGCCTGAACTTATATAAGTCAAGAGCGATGTATGCCGTCCGCCCATTCCCGTGTGCGCCACGCCCACGTCTCAGACGGGGTGGCGCTCTGTAGGACGGAAGGCACGAAGGCTGCTACGGTCATCACTGTTGCCTTTCCAGTCCACGTACGCGTGGCCGACACGACCGAGTAACTACGCGAAGGCTCGCGTGGGTCCTACGGGTGTGAGCATCGGCAGCATGAGTGCTCCACACGGGAGTACTCGCACTACAGAAAAGGCAACACCAAGTGGCAACCGGCACCGTGAAGTGGTTCAACAGCGAAAAGGGCTTCGGCTTCATCGAGCAGGACGGCGGCGGCGCTGACGTCTTCGTTCACTACTCGGCCATCGAGAGCGGCGGCTACCGCGAGCTCCAGGAAGGCCAGAAGGTCGAGTTCGACGTCACGCAGGGCCCCAAGGGCCCGCAGGCTGAGAAGGTCAAGGGCATCTGACCCTTCACCACCTTCGAGACATCTGATCTCAAGCGAAGGCCCCCTGACCCTTGTGGTCGGGGGGCCTTCGTCGTGCCCCGAACATCCGTGGGTCTGCCACCCGACTCCCCCGAAACGCACGCGGCACGCCATGTGCCGTCAGGGCTCTAGGGTTCAGACATGTACTGGCGCAACGGCCCTCACGGCTACGGCTTCGTCACCAAGTTCCTCCACTGGCTGACCGTCGTGGTGCTGGCCGCGCAGTTCTTCGTCGGCTGGACGATGGAGGCCGACGAGTCGGCGTTCTCCGCGGACGAGGCGAGGCTGGAGCAGCTCGAGGAGCAGGCCAAGGACCTCGACGGTGACGCGCGCGACGTGGCCCGCGACGAGGTCGACCGGCTCGAGGACGAGTTGGATGCCCGGGCGGACGAGGCCGAGGACGAGTTCGTCCGCGATGCGCTCAGCCGCCCGACGGAGCCCAGCCTCCCTCTCGCCCATGTCGTGCTGGGCCTGACCATCCTCGCGCTCGGCGTGGTCCGAGTGCTCTGGCGACGGACCGGACTCCCACCGTGGGCCGAACACCTGGGGCCCCTCGCGCGCAAGGTCGCCGGCCTGACCGAGAAGGCCCTGCTCGCGAGTCTCTTCCTCGTCCCGGCGAGCGGCCTGCTGCTGCTCTTCGCGGGTGCCGACTGGGTGGGCCTGCACGTGGCCGCGCACTTCGCCTTCTTTGCCGCCCTCGTGGCCCACATCGGCCTGCACCTGGCGCACGCCAGGCACGGACAGCTGCGCCGGATGCTGTGAGGTGGGCGGACGGCATACCTCAGAGCGGCGGAACGGACCTGGCGTAGCGGCTGCCCAGCAGGCGCAGGTGCTCGACGAGCTCGGGTGGCTCGGTGACGTGGAAGTCGAGGCCGAGCATCCCGATCCAGACGGCGACGATCTCGAGACTGTCGCCACCGGTGACGAGGACGGAATGGGTGTCGTCGACCGTCTCGACCACTCCCACGGCTGCGTGGATGCGGGACAGCACCTCTGCCGCGGGTGCGTCGACGGCGATGCGGCAGTGGAAGTTCCATCCCGAGAAGGCGACCTCGCGCAGCACGAAGGACGAGTAGTCGCCTCCCTCAAGGGGATTCGCCACGAAGCGACCGGCGCCTGGCGTCCGCAGCTCCAGCCAGTCGACGCGGAAGACCTGCCAGGAGCCGGACGGTCGGCGACGGGCGACGACGTACCAGCGCTCGTGCCAGCTCACGAGCCGGTAGGGGTCGGCCTCGACCCGCTCCTCGTCGTCGCGGCCGCCGGGGCGGTAGAAGAACCGCAGCCCCTCCCGGTCACGCACGGCTGACGCCAGCTCGGCGAGGACCGCGACGTCGACGGGCGGGGCCTGCACGTTGCTCTCGGTGTTGTTGAGGCCGATGTCGGTGCTCTCGTGGAGGGCTCGCACCCGCCGGCGGAGCCGGTCCGGCAGCACGTGCTCGAGCTTGGCCAGCGCCAGGGCGCTCGACTCCTCGATCCCCCGCACGGCCGCGACCGACCCCAGACCCACGGCCACCGCTACCGCCTCGTCCGGCTCGAGCAGCAGCGGCGGCAGCCGTCCGTGGTCACCGAAGCGGTAGCCACCCGCGGGTCCACGCACCGAGTCGACCGGGTAGCCGAGCTCGCGCAGCCGCTCGACGTCCTTGCGGATCGTGCGTTCGCCGACGTCGAGCCGGGCCGCGAGCTCGGTGCCCGACACGATGTCGCGCGCCTGCAGCTGGCCGAGCAGGGCGAGCAGCCGAGCCGAGGTCTGGAGCACCGTTTCCCCCCTCGCGAGAACTTCTCGGGCCACCGATCCTAATCAGGAACGAACCGTGCCGGAACCCTTCGTACCTTCCTTTTATGAGCACCCACGAGAAGTCCCCGGCCCTGTCCCTACGACCTTTCACCGTCGCGATCCCGCAGAGCGAGCTCGACGACCTCCAGCGCCGGCTGGCGGGCACCCGCTACGCCGCCGAGCCCACCACCGAGTCCGGCACCGACGACTGGACGCACGGCGCCCCGGTCTCCTACCTCCGCACGATGGTCGAGCACTGGCAGGACGGCTTCGACTGGCGCGCCCAGGAGGAGGCGATGAACGCCCACCCGCAGTTCCTCACCGAGATCGACGGCCAGACCATCCACTTCCTCCACGTCCGCAGCGCGAACGAGGACGCCACTCCCCTCCTACTGCTCCACACCTACCCCGGCTCGTTCGTCGACTTCCTCGACCTCATCCCGCACCTCACCGACGCCTTCCACCTCGTCATCCCGAGCCTGCCGGGCATCGGCTTCAGCCAGCCGCTGTCGGACGCTGAGTGGGACACGGCGCGCGTGGCCCGAACGTGGGACAGGCTCATGCGTGGTCTGGGCTATGAGTCCTACGGCGCGCACGGCTCCGACAACGGCGCGATGGTCTCGCGCGAGCTCGCGATGCAGGGCCCCGAGGGCTTCCTCGGCGCACACGTCCTGCAGCTCTTCTCCTTCCCGTCGGGCGACCCGGCCGAGTTCGAGAAGATGACGCCGGCCGACTACGCGGCGCTCGAGTTCGCCGGCTGGTTCCAGACGGTCAACGGGTTCGCCCAGATGAACGCCTCACGTCCGCAGACGATCGCGGCCGCGCTCAGCGACTCGCCGGTCGGGCAGCTCGCCTACAACGAGCTCTTCGAGAACTTCGGCAACGGCACCGCGACCCTGACGCGCGACCAGGTCCTCACCCAGGTCAGCCTCTACTGGTTCACCAACAGCAGCGCGGCCGCGGCCCGCTACTACTTCACCGAGAAGTCGGTCGAGGCCCGCGTCAACGACGGAAAGATCGGGGTCGCCGTCTTCGCGGACGACTTCCGCTCGATGCGCCCCTTCGCCGAGCGCGACAACACCGACATCGTGTCGTGGACCGAGCACGAGCGCGGTGGCCACTTCGCCTCGATGGAGGTGCCTGAGGAGCTGGCCGAGGCGATCCGGGCCTTCTACGCCTGACCGACCCCCGACTTCGTGCCCCAGTGGGACAAGCGAGCCCTTGCGAGCTTGTCCCAATGGGGCACGAAGTCGTATCGGAGGCCAGGCTCAGCCGGCGCGCTTGGCCAGTCGCAGCCAGGTGTCGACGACCGTGTCCGGATTGAGCGACATCGACTCGATGCCCTGGTCCAGCAGCCAGTCGGCGAGGTCGGGGTGGTCGGACGGGCCCTGCCCGCAGATGCCGACGTACTTGCCGCGGGCCTTGCAGGCCTCGATCGCCATGCTGAGCATCTTCTTGACCGCCGGGTCGCGCTCGTCGAAGCTGCCGGCCACGAGGGAGGAGTCGCGGTCGAGCCCCAACGTGAGCTGGGTGAGGTCGTTGGACCCGATCGAGAAGCCGTCGAAGTGGTCGAGGAAGGCGTCGGCGTTGACGGCGTTCGACGGGACCTCGCACATCATGACGACCTGCAGGTCGTTCTCGCCGCGCACGAGACCGTGCTGTCCGAGCAGGTCGATGACCCCCTCGGCCTCGGCCACGGTGCGCACGAACGGGATCATCACCTTGACGTTGGTCAGGCCCATGTCGTCGCGCACCAGCTTCAGCGCCTCGGCCTCCATCGCGAAGCACTCGGCGAAGTCGGCGGAGAGATACCTCGCGGCACCCCGGTAGCCGATCATCGGGTTCTCCTCGTGAGGTTCGTAGCGAGCGCCACCCAGCAGGCCGGCATACTCGTTCGACTTGAAGTCGCTCATCCGCACGATGACCGGCTCCGGCGCGAAGGCGGCCGCCAGCATGGAGATGCCCTCGGCCACGCGCTGGACGAAGAAGTCGCGGGGCGAGTCGTACGCCGCGATGAGCGCCTCGATCTCGGCCTTGATCTCGGGCTCCTGGTCGTCGAGCTCGAGCAGTGCGCGCGGGTGGATCCCGATCTGGCGGTTGATGATGAACTCGAGCCGGGCGAGCCCGATCCCCCTGTGCGGCAAGCGAGAGAACTCGAAGGCCTGCTCCGGGGTGCCGACGTTCATCATGATCTTGACCGGCACGTCGGGCATGTCGTCGAGCTCGGTCTCGGACACCGAGAACTCCCGCATCCCGTCATAGACCAGGCCTGTGTCCCCTTCGGCGCACGAGACGGTGACCTCGCGGCCGTCGGCGAGGTCGCGGGTCGCCGAGCCGGTCCCGACGACGGCGGGGATGCCGAGCTCGCGCGCGATGATCGCGGCATGGCAGGTGCGTCCGCCGCGGTTGGTGACGATGGCGCTGGCGCGCTTCATCACCGGCTCCCAGTCGGGGTCGGTCATGTCGGCGACGAGCACCTCGCCCGCCTGGAAGTCGTGCATGGCCTCGGCCGACGCCAGGACGCGCACCGCCCCGGCGCCGATCTTCTGGCCGATGGCCCGACCCTCGACGAGGACGGGGCCGGTCTCGTCCATGCGGAAGCGTCGCAGCGTGTTGCCGGTCTGTCGAGACTTCACCGTCTCGGGTCGCGCCTGGAGGATGTAGAGCTGGCCGTCGACGCCGTCCTTGCCCCACTCGATGTCCATCGGGCGGCCGTAGTGCTCCTCGATCTTGAGGGCGTGCTCGGCTGAGCTCGGTGACCTCGGCGTCGGTGAGGCTGAGGCGGGCCTGGTCGGCGGGGTCGACGTCGACGAAGTCGATCGAGCGACCGACGGCGTCATCCTGCGTGTAGACCATCTTGGTGGCCTTGCCACCGACGCCCCGCTTGAGGATGGCGAGGCGACCCTCGCGCAGCGCCGGCTTGTAGACGTAGAACTCGTCGGGGTTGACGGCGCCCTGGACGACGGCCTCCCCGAGCCCGTAGCTGCTCGTGATGAACACCGCGTCGGAGAAGCCGGACTCCGTGTCGATCGTGAACATGACGCCGGAGGAGCCGATGTCGGAGCGCACCATGCGCTGGATGCCGGCCGACAACGCGACCGACTCGTGGTCGAAGTTGCTGTGCACGCGGTAGGCGATGGCCCGGTCGTTGTAGAGCGAGGCGAAGACACGCTTGATCGCCAGCAGGATGTTGTCGATGCCGCGGACGTTGAGGAAGGTCTCCTGCTGCCCGGCGAAGCTCGCATCGGGGAGGTCCTCGGCCGTCGCGCTGGAGCGCACCGCCCAGCTCACGTCCTCGCCCGAGCCGCCCACGAGACGCTCGTATGCCGTGCGGATCTCGTCCTCGAGGTCGGCCGGGAACGGCTGCTGCTCGACCGACTCACGGATCTCGGCGCCGGCGACGACGAGCGCGCGCGTGTCCTCGACGTCGAGGTCCGCCAGGACGGAGTTGATGTGGTCGGCCAGGCCCTCGTGCGAGAGGAAGCGGCGATAGGCCTCGGCGGTGGTCGCGAAGCCGTCGGGCACCCGCACTCCTGCCTTGGACAGGTGCTGCACCATCTCGCCGAGCGAGGCGTTCTTGCCGCCGACCCGCTCGACGTCGTGGAGGCCGAGGTCGGCGAACCAGACGACGTTCTCGCTGGCGGTGCCCTGGTCAGTGGCGGTCATGGCGGGTCCTTTGGGTCGGTTCGGTTTCAGCCGAGGTCGGGCAGGCGGCTGCTCTGCATGATGACGGTCGCCATCTCCTCCACGGACATCTTGGCGGAGTTGATCGACGGGATCCGGTGCGCCCGGTAGAGCGCCTCGGCCCGGCGCAGCTCATGGCTGCACTGGGCGAGGCTCGCATAGGTCGACCCCGGTCGGCGTTCCCCTCTCACCTGGCTGAGCCGGGCCGGAGTGGAGAGCAGCCCGAAACACTTGTCGCCGAGCTCCTTGACGGGGCGCGGGAGCTGGTCGGAGTCGAAGTCCTCGGGCACGAGGGGGTAGTTCGCGACCTTGAGGCCATGCTGGAGCGCGAGGTACATCGACGTCGGCGTCTTGCCGCACCGCGACGGCGCCACGAGGATGAGGTCGGCCTGCTCGAGGTTGCGCAGGCTGGCGCCGTCGTCGTGCTCCATCGCGAACTCGATCGCCTGCATCCGCCGGTCGTAGCGGAGGGTGTCACCGACGCCGTGCAGGGCCGTGGCGCTGTGCGTGGCGTTGACGTGGAGCACCCGCTCGACGGTGTCGAGGTGCGAGCCGAAGAGGTCGATGAAGGCAGCCTTGGTGCGCTGCAGCTCCTGGCGGATCTGCTCGTCCGACACCGTCGAGAACACCAACGGCGCCACCGTCTCCGTCGTCACGCCGTCGATCTGGGCGAGAACGGTCCGGGCCTGCTCCACCGTGGTGATGAACGGGATCTTGCGACGGGTGAAGTGCAGCCCCGGGAACTGAGCGAGCATGAGGTTGCCCAGGGTCTCGGCCGAGATCCCGGTCCCTCCTGCGACGAAGAACACCGGTGTGGGACCGGGCGCCTCACTGCTGTCGACGATGTCCATCTGGTCAGCCTCTCACCCCCGCCCGATCAGGACACGGTGTCGGTGGAGACGATCACCACGATGAGGTTGCGAGGGCCGTGCACCCCCTCGACCCGCTGCAGCTCGATGTCGCTCGTCGCACTCGGCCCGCTGATCCAGGTGAGCGCCCGCTGCTGGCCGGACGCGGTGCGCAGCCGAGCCACCGCCTCGGGCACGTCGTGCACGACCTGGTCGGCGCGGATGACGCACACGTGGGTGTCCGGCACGAGCGTCAGCTCGCGCCGGCCCTGGTCCGCGCCGTGGTCGAGGACGATGGTGCCGGTCGTCGCGATGCCCACGGCCGAGGCGGTCACGACGGCGCCCACCTGGTCGAGGGTCGAGGTGGTGGCCGCCGACTCCGGAACCATGTCGAACGCGTCGCCCAGCGCCCGTTGCCACTGCGCGTCGAGCCCGGTCGGCACGACGACCGAGCGGACGTCGGCCTCGCGCAGGGCCTGGACGATGGCCGCCGCGACCTCCGGCTCGGCAGCGCGGATGACGGTGGCCCGGTAGTCGGCGACGTTCTCGGCCAGCAGGTCCAGCGTCTGCGCCCCCGCCACCGACTCATGGCGACTTCGGGTCGTTCCGAGGGACGAGGAACGACCCGAAGTCGCAATAAGTCGGGATGAAGGGTCGGTCTGCACGTCGGTGAGGGCGGATCGGACCCGGGACAGGATCTCGTCGCGGGCGCTCATCGCGTCTGCCCCTCACTGCCGGGTATGCCGTCCGCTCGCCCTGTGGAGGAGCCGTCACCCTCGCGTCCCTCGTGCTCGCGGGCCCACCACTGGCGGAAGGTCTCCTTCGGTGGCGTCGGCACGTCGCGGGCATCGGTCCACGCGCCCAGTCCCGGCACCCTGCGCACGGTGCGCTTCCCGAGGAGCCGCCCGGCCGTGGTGGCGCCCTTCTGGGCCACGGCCAGCCGCTTCGGGTCGGACAGCACCCAGGCGGCGGCCTTCATCGCCGCCGACTCGGCACGGTGACCGCCCTGCTGCGCGACCGTGCCTCGCAGCTCGACCAGCAGCTCGGGGATGTCGATCCGGACCGGGCACGCGTCGAAGCACGCACCGCAGAGGCTCGAGGCATAGGGCAGGGACTGGTCGATCTCGCTCGCCGTCCCCCGCAGCTGCGGGTTGAGGATGGCGCCGATCGGCCCGGGGTAGACCGACCCGTAGGCGTGCCCACCCGTGCGTTCGTAGACGGGGCAAACGTTGAGGCAGGCCGAGCAGCGGATGCACCGAAGCGCCTGTCTCCCAACAGAATCCGCGAGGACGTGACTCCGACCGTTGTCGAGGAGGATGACGTGCACCTCTTGGGGCCCGTCGCCATCGTGCACCCCGGACCACATGGTCGTGTAGGGGTTCATCCGCTCCCCCGTGCTCGAGCGCGGCAGCAGCTGGAGCATCGGCCCGAGGTCGTCCCACGTCGGCAGGACCTTCTCAATGCCGACGACGGAGATGAGCGTCTCGGGCAGGGTCAGGCACATGCGCCCGTTGCCCTCGGACTCGACGACGACGAGGGTCCCGGTGTCGGCGACGGCGAAGTTCGCACCGGACACGGCGACCTTGGCTCGCAGGAACTTCTCGCGCAGGTGGACCCGCGCCGCCTCGGCAAGCCGCGCGGGGTCGTCAGTGAGGTCGTCCGGTGCGGGGCGGCCGACCTTGCCCATCTCGCGGGTGAAGATGTCGCGGATCTCGGTGCGGTTGCGGTGGATCGCCGGCACGAGGATGTGGCTGGGTCGGTCGTGGCCGAGCTGGACGATGAGCTCGGCGAGATCGGTCTCCCAGGCGTTGATCCCGGCCGCTTCGAGGGCTTCGTTGAGCTCGATCTCCTGGGTCGCCATCGACTTGACCTTGACGACCTCGTCGACCTCCTTGGCGCGAGCGATCTCGATGACGATCTGGTTGGCCTCGTCAGCATCGCGCGCCCAGTGCACGACCGCACCGTTGGCGGTCAGCGTCGCCTCGAGCTGCTCGAGGTAGTCACCGAGGTGGTGCAGCGCCTCGTCCTTGGCCGCGGCTCCCGCGACCCGCAGCGCCTCCCACTCGGGCACCTCGGCGACGACTGAAGCGCGCTTGGCGCGGATCGTGGAGGTCGCGTTGCGCAGGTTGCTCCGCTGCTGGGTGTCGGCCAGGGCGGTGCGCGCGGCCTCGGGGAAGGCCGGCATACCGACGAAGGTCGCTGACGTCTGCTGGACCGGTCCGACACTCATGCGGGGTTCTCCTGCGTCGAGGCGAGGATCTCGGCGAGATGCATGCGGCGTATGCCGGAGCGTTGCCTTCCGAGGATCCCACCGATGTGGGCAAGGCAGGAGTTGTCGCCGGCGACGAGGACCTCGGCCCCGGTCTCGGTGACGTGCGCGGCCTTGTCGGTGCCCATGGCGACGGACACGTCGGCGTTCTTCATCGCGAAGGTCCCACCGAAGCCGCAGCACTCCTCTGCCCCCGGGAGCTCCAGCAGGTCGATGCCCTCCACGGCTCGCAGGAGCTGCAACGGCTTGTCGCCGACCCGTAGCATCCGCAGCGAGTGACAGGTCGGGTGATAGGTCACGCGGTGAGGGAACCAGGCGCCGACGTCCGTCACGCCGAGCACGTCGACGAGGAACTCCGAGAGCTCGTGGACCTTGGGACTCAGCCGCGCAACCTCCGACGCCAGACCCGAGTCCCCTGCGAGCTGGGCGATTCTCGGGTGTTGGTCCCGGACCGAGCCGACACACGACCCCGAGGGGGCGACGACCGCGTCGTAGTCCCCGAACACGTCGACGAAGCGAGCGACGAGCGGAACGACCTCGCCGGCATACCCAGTGTTCGTCAGCATCTGGCCACAGCAGGTCTGCCCCATCGGGAACTCGACGGTGACGCCGAGGCGCTCGAGGAGGCGGACGGTCGCCTTGGGGGTCTCGGGCCACATCGTGTCGTTGAAGCACGTCGCGAAGAGCGCAACCCGTAGGTCGGTGCGAGGTGGGGTGGTCATCGGGCCTCCGGGTCGTTCATCCGCGGACTGGGCTCATGGCGCCGGGGCTTCGGCCTTCGTGGGAGCCAGTGTGGCCGATCACAAAGCTGATGTCGCAGAGACGAGACCGACGCCGGGACGCTGGGCCCTGACCTGGTCAGCGGATGAAGAGGTTGAGACTGATCGTGAGGAGGATCGAGAGGATGAGGGAGACGACGATCATCGTCAGGCATCCCTTGCCTCCGCCGACGGGTCGAATCTGCACAGGGCTCATGCCTCGATCGTGGCACAGATCAGCCGCTCGCCCGCCCACCCTGACCTGCGAAGACGGACCAGCAGATGTCGTTGCGCCGCTCCTGGTCCTCGAGCACGAGGTCCCGAACCCGAGCAGGCAGCTGGTCGCGCTGCCACTGGCACTCACGTCGCATCGCGTCCTCCTTCCCGCCGGCCGTCCCCGCCTCACCTGCTGCCTTGATCGCGTAAGCCGCTGCGCCGAGGTCGTGCTCGGGGACGTGAGCGACGCAGGCGGCCTGCCCGGCGGCATACGCCGCGAAGCGTGCCGCCCCACGCAGTGGCCGCGCGGCACCCATGGCGTGGCCACCAGCGGCCCGCGCGACCATCATCGGGACCTCGCCGCGCACCCAGGCGCGGGCGTGCTCGACGGCCTGTCTGGGGCGGTCGTCCCCCGGCTGACCCGACTCGAACAGGTCGAGCACGTGTTCGGCGCAGGTGGCAGCCCACAGCGCGAGGAGGCGGTGGTCGGCGTCGGTGAGCGTCCCGCCCCGGCGGATCGTCACGAGTCGCGGGTCCCGGACCTTCGGCAGAATCACCTCCCCACCGTCCCATGGCCCGAGCCGGCACCTGGTGGAAGAGTCAGCCCCACGCGCGACATCCAGGACCATCCAGGACCATCCAGAGAAGAGCCCCATGCCTGAGCAGCGAACCATCGTCATCACCGGAGCCAGCGACGGCATCGGAGCCGCTGCGGCGGGCCAGCTGCAGGCACTCGGCCACCGGGTCGTCCTCGTCGGCCGCTCCCCCGAGAAGACCGCAGCCGTGGCGCAGCGGCTGGGCGCACCCTCGCACGTGGCCGACTTCGCCGACCTCGACCAGGTCCGCGCGATGGCCGCCGAGCTGCTCGCCGCCCACCCGCGCATCGACGTGCTCGCCAACAACGCCGGCGGGCTCTTCGGTCAGGAGCGCACGAAGGACGGCTTCGACAAGACCTTCCAGGTCAACCACCTCGCTCCCTTCTTGCTCACCCACCTGCTCATGGACCGGCTCGTGGAGTCGCGCGCCAGCGTCATCCAGACCTCGAGCGCTGCACACCGGCTGTTCGGGCACCTCGACCTCGACGACCTCGACAACGCCCGGGGCTGGAACGCCAACAAGGCCTACGGCGACGGCAAGCTGGCCAACGTCCTCTTCACCCGCGAGCTGCACCGCCGCTTCCACGACCAGGGCGTCAACGCCGCCGCCTTCCACCCGGGCGTCATCCGCACGAACTTCGCCAACGACACACCAAGCCTGATGCGGTTGGTCTATCGCACTCCCCTGGCGCGGCTCCTGACGGGCGTGGAGTCCGGTGGCGGGCGGCTCACCTGGCTCGCCGCGGGCATCCCCGGCACGACGTGGGAGCCCGGTCGCTACTACGAGAGCGACAAGGTCGGCAAGGTCAACCCGCAGGTCAAGGACGACGCCTTGGCCCGTGACCTCTGGGAACGCAGCGAAGCGCTGCTCGGCCTCTGAGGCTGGAGCCTGGTCCATGGAGGAGGACTACACGACCCGGTTGCTGACGCCCGACACGTGGCACGACTTCGCGGCACTCGTCGAGGCGAACAACGGTGTGTGGGGCGGTTGCTGGTGCATGGGCTTCCACCCTGAGGGCTTCGGCTCCACGCCGAGCGCCGCCGGCAACCGGGCCGCGAAGGAGGGTCATGTCCGAGCCGGCACGGTGCATCAGATGCTGGTGTATGCCGGCGACCAGTGCGTGGGCTGGTGCCAGTTCGGGAGCCCGGCCGAGCTGCCCAACATCAAGAACCGCAAGCTCTATGACAAGGAGGCCGCGGACCTGCCGGACTGGCGGATCGGCTGCATCTTCACCGGCAGCAGGCACCGCGGCCGAGGTGTGGCACGGGCTGCCGTCACGGCTGTTCTGCGCGAGATCGCCGCGGCTGGTGGCGGCGTCGTCGAGGCCTATCCGGAGCAGGTCGACGAGCGCCCGCCGCAGCGGGGCGCCTACCTCCACACCGGGCCGGAGAGCCTCTTCGAGGAGCTCGGGTTCGAGCGCGACCGCAGGATCGCGAAGTGGCGCTGGGTCATGCGTCTCACGCTTCCCGCGTGACACGGAGGTGAGGCTTCGGTATGCCGTGTGCGCACGGCATACCGAAGCCTGAGCTGAGTTGTCCTGCAGCTCCTCGGCTCCCTCAGCCACGGTGCCCTCGCGCTTGCGGGCGTGGCGCGCGATGAAGAAGAGGATGGACCCGACGACGATGTAGGACAGGGCGATCAGCCAGGTCTGGGCGCTCTGCTGGGTCAGCAGCGCGATGCTGGCGATGAGGGCGATGATCGAGACGATCCTCGGCGCGGTGAAGTGCTTGTGCTCGACCTTGTCCTTCTTGAGGACGAGGACAGAGATGTTGGCCGAGATGAAGACCAGCACCAGGAGCAGGACCGTGGTGTCAGCCAGCAGGGTCACGTCTCCGACGAGGCTCATCGCCATCGTCACGGCGCCGATCACGAGGATCGAGACCCAGGGCGTGCGACGGGTGGGAGCCACCTTGCCGAAGATCTCCGGCAGCAGCCCCGCCTCGGCCAGGCCATAGGTCGCGCGGCTGGCCATGACCATGAAGAGCAGCGCGCCGTTGCCGATGGCAACGAGGGCGATCGACGCGAACAGCCACTCCGGGAACGCCAGGCCGGAGGCGGTGATGACCGACAGCAGCGGTCCGTCGGACTCGGCCAGCTCCTTGGTCGGCACGACTGCGGCGGCGCCCAGGGCGATGAGCATGTAGATGACGCCTGCGGTCAGCAGGGCGCCGAAGAGGGCACGGGGGTAGGCCCGGCTGGGGTCCTTGACCTCCTCGGCCATGTTGGCCGCGGCCTCGAAGCCGAGGAAGGAGAAGAAGGCGGTGATCGTCGCTGCGAAGGCGCCCTGCGCCGGTGAGATGCCCTCGGCGAAGGTCGTCACCCGGCTGATGTCGCCGTCGCCCTTCCCGAGCACGATCGCCGCGACGACGATGATGATGATGAGACCAGTCGCCTCGATGAGCGTCGCGCCCACGTTGGCCATGAGCGACTCGCGCACACCCCGGAGGTTGATCGCGACGAGCAGGGCGATGAAGACGAGCGCCACCGGGACCTTGGGCAGGTCGATCAGCGCCTGCAGGTAGTCACCGGCGAAGGCGTTCGCGAGCGCTGCCGCCGTCGTGATCCCCGAGGACAGCATGAGGAAGCCGATGAGGAACGTGACGTAGGGCTTGTCGAAGGCCCGCTCTGCGTAGCGGGCAGCGCCACCGGCGTGCGGGTACTTGGTGATCAGCTCGGCATAGGTGCCCGCGGTGAGCAGCGCCAGCACCAGGGCGAAGATCAGCGGCAGCCAGATGGCCCCGCCGACGTCCTGCGCCATGCCGCCGACGAGGGTGTAGATGCCGGCACCGAGGGTGTCACCGACGATGAAGAAGAAGAGCAGCAGCGGTGTGATGCCGCGCTTGAGCTTCGCGTCCGTCTCACCTGTGCCCGACAGTGTTTGAGTCATAAGGCAGGGTGGCACGCCGAGACGCCGGATGCGACTCCACACACCGGGCGAATTTTTCCCCGGGACGGCGGAAGCGGCAGGTCAGGACGCCTTGTCAGGGACGCCGCCGGTGGTGCCGCCGGAGCAACAGTCACCGGCACACGACCCGCCGTCGGGCTCGCCGACTGCCGCAGGAGCGCAGCAACCCTCACCCCGCCAGGCATCGCGGCCCTCCTTGATCGCGACGCCGGCGATCACCAGACCGGCGAGCGGGTCGGCCCAGGTCCACCCGAGCGTGGCGTTGAGGACGAGGCCCACCAGAAGCACCGCCGAGAGGTAGGTGCACAGCAGCGTCTGGGTCGAGTCCGCGACCACCGCGTTGGACCCGAGACTCCGGCCGGTGCGCCGCTGGGCCCACGAGAGGAAGGGCATGATCGCGAGGGAGGCGACCGCCAGACCGATGCCCACCGGCGAGGGGTCCGGCTCGTGGCCTCCGAGGAGGGCTCGCAGCGACTCGAAGGTGACGTAGGCGGCGAGCCCGAAGAACGACAGGGCCATCAGCCGCAGGGCCGGACGCTCCCTGCTCTCGGGCACCTTGTGCCGGAACTGCCAGAGGATGATCAGGCCGCTGGAGACCTCCACCACGGAGTCCAGCCCGAAGCCGACGAGCGCGACGGAGCCGGCGGCGAGCCCGGCGGTGATGGCGATGACCGCCTCGATGACGTTGTAGGTGACCGAGGTGGCGGCGAGCAGCTGGGCGCGGCGACCGAGCACCTGACGGCGCTGCGGGTCCTGGACGAACGCGGTGGGCCGGGCCTGGGGGCTGGGGGAGATGGTCACCGAGTCGACTCCTCGCCGGAGGCGGGGCACAGCACCACGGCGTCGCCGGTCGCGGCCAAGAGCTCCTCGGCCGCGGCGAACACCTTGAGCACCGCATCGGGGTGGGTGAGGGTGAACACGGACGCCCTGCCGGACGGGCGGGACTGGACGAGCCCGCAGTCGCGCAGGCAGGCGAGGTGCTTGGAGACGGTGGACTGCGCGAGGCCGAGATGAGCGGTCAGCTGGGCGACGTTGTGCTCGCCGAGCAGCAGGTGCCGCAGGATGGCCACTCGAGACGGGTCGCTCATCCCCCGGAACAGGCAGGCTGCTGCCGTCGCGGCTGCGGTCTCATCGAGGTCGCCGGCGCTTCCGCGGGCCGCCCTCTGAGTCATCGTCATGTGGCGATGTTATCGTCCGGGCGGTCGCAATGCATCGGCGGGGGATGATGGGTTCCATGGACGGGTCCTGGTGGTCTCTCGTCATCGCTGTCCTGGCCGGCCTGGTGCTGCTCTGGACCGGGCTGCTCGTCGCCCTGTGGGTCTCTCGCCCCGACGAGCTCGGCCTGCGGGACGCCATGCGGTTGCTCCCGGACGTGGTCCGCCTGGTCCGGAGGTTGGCGGGGGACTCGGCGCTGCCTCGCGGCGTGCGGATCCGGCTCGGCCTCCTCCTGGCCTACCTGGCCCTGCCGTTCGACCTCGTGCCGGACTTCATCCCCGTGATCGGCTACGCCGACGACGCCGTGATCGTTGCTGTCGCGCTGCGTTCAGTGGTCCGCCACGCGGGTGTCGGGGCACTCGAGCGCCACTGGCCCGGCACCGCGGCCGGTTTCGCTGCGGTATGCCGCGTGGCCGGCCTTGGCGATGCGGCCGGCCCGAGCGGCCGGGCCTGACCCCCGGCGGCCCGGGGCCGCACGGCATACACGGCATACACCGCTTTGGCCCGTCGTGGGTGGACCTCAGAGCCAGGCATCCACCAGGGCGTGAAAGTCGGCCGGGCGCTTCATCGACGGGAGGTGACCCACCTCGGCCCAGTCGACGAGTCGAGCTCCGGGGACTCCCTCGGCGACCCGGCGGGCCGCGTCCTGGACGGTGTCGAGGTCGAGGCCACCGACGAGGACGAGGGTGCGGGCTCGGACGTCGGCGAGCCGCTCCAGAGCGGGTGGCTCCAGCTCGCGCTCCTCGACGTCGTCCCAGTCGGCCGTGACCTCGAACGCGCGCCGCCGCATCTGTCGCACGTCGTCGCAGAGCGCGATGTCCATGTCCGCTGTCTCGCGCTGGGGGCCGGCCACCCAGGTCGTGATGTTGGCCTCGACGGCGGCGTCGAGGTCGCCGGCCGCCACGGCTGCGCGCTCGGCGTCGAAGAAGGCCTGCAGGTCCGGGGTGAGCTCGGCCAGCAGCGACCCTCCCGGCGCGGCCAGGAGCAGGGACTCGACCCGGTCAGGAGCCAGGAGGGCGGTCTCGACCGCAACGCCTCCGCCGAAGGACGCGCCGATCAGGTGGCACCGCTCGACGCCGAGCTCGTCGAGGGTGTCGAGGATGTCCTGGGGGTGGGACACGGGGCCGTCGGGTCGGGTGTCGGAGTCGCCGAAGCCGCGCAGGTCCACGCGGATCGCGTCGTGCGTCGAGGTGAGGGCGGACCACTGCGCGTCCCACATCCGCCGGTCGGCGACGCCTGCGTGGATGAGGACGACGGGCAGCGAACCCTTCGGCCCGGCTCGGTCGTATGCCGTCGCGAAGGTGGTGCGTGTGCCTGCAGTCATCGAGGTCCTTGGGTGTGGGGCGTCTGAGTGGGCGTCCCGGTCACCGAACCAGAGCCTGCGGGTGACGGCAAGCAGGTTTTCCTCCAGTCCGCCCCAGACGCGAGAACCTCCGGGCGGGGCGGGACCTCGATCAGTCCACACCTCATCCGGAGGTTCTCACGTCCCGCCGGGTCGAGTCAGCGCGTCGCGCGGAGTCGACCAGGGCGGCTGGGCGTCAGACCCAGCTCAGGGCCACAGGTTGGGGTTCTTGTCCGAGCCGTAGCCGCCGTAGCGCGGGCGGCGCTCGAGGTGCAGGTGCGGGCCGGTGGTATTCCCCGTGTTGCCCGAGTAGCCGATCAGCTGCCCGGTCGTGACCCGCTGGCCGTCGCTCACCCGTCGGCTCGACAGGTGGCAGTAGCCCCAGTCCGAGCCGTCCACGTTGTCGTTGATGAGGATCATGGTGCCGTAGGCGGCACCCCAGGTCGCCCGGCCGGTGCGGACGTCGCCACCGATGGTCGCGTAGACCGGAGTGCCGACGGGGCACCCGATGTCGACTCCGGTGTGGTAGCCGGCCTGCCAGTTGCCGGGGATCCTCCACGCGGCCGTGATCGGGTGGGCGGTGGGGTTCCTCACCGGCCGCACGTAGGACGCGGCCTGGGCTGCTGGCGCCGAGACGATGCCGCCGAGGGCAAGTCCGGCGGCCGTTGCGCCTCCGCTGAGGATGATCCGTCGACTAGGCCTGCTCGACGATTCCTGGTGGTCTGTCATGACAGTTCTCCCGAGTCTGCTGATGACCGAGGGTTGAGGATCATGAGACGACGCCCATGCCATCAGCCCGCGCTCGCTGGTCTTGGTCCGTTCATGCAATCTCCGACTTGCACAACACAGAACGTCCCAAACCCCACTGCGAAAGCTCTGCGAAACCGCTGCGAGGCCCCGGATCAGGCCTCGACGCAGAACTCGTTCCCCTCGGGATCCGCCATGACGACGATGTCGCCGTCCTTCCCGATGACCGAGGCGCCCAGGGCCCGAAGCCGTTCGACCTCGGCGCCCACCGGGCCCATGGCGCGCAGGTCGAAGTGCTGGCGGTTCTTCGCGGTCTTGCCCTCGGGGACCCGCCGAAACCACAGCTTGGGGCCGCCCCACCCGGCCGGCTCCACCCACGCCCGGTCCTCCGTGCTGTCCTCGTCGAGGTCGGAGCCCAGCGCTGCCGCCCAGAACGCCGCCAGCAGCATCGCGTTCGAGCAGTCGAAGGTCACGGACTTGACGTAGGCACCCATGGATGAACCGTAGGGCCGCATCTGGCAGAGGCAACGCGTCCGACCTCCCGCTCTTCCTGTTGGACAGCCGGAGTCGCGGATGCGATCCCGTCACGCGTTGCTCACAAGCAGCACCTGTTGGTTCCGATGCTCGAGCAGTCCGTGGCCCCTTGTGCGGAGTACTTTGCACAGCCCGGCGCCGACAGCGTCCGCGCGCACGATCGGCCGCGGCGGCAGTGTGAGGATCAGCTGCGGTGAGAGCCGTGACGGGTCTGATCGAGGCGTCCCAACGACCCCTCGATCTCATCCCGGCGGCAACTCTGCACCGCCGGGCGGCCCATGTTGCAGCTTCACCCCTCCTCGCTCAGGAGCACCAATGAGTGTCGTGGCGGAGCATGA
Source organism: Knoellia sp. AC549 (assembly GCF_979258975.1). Classification (NCBI taxonomy): domain Bacteria; kingdom Bacillati; phylum Actinomycetota; class Actinomycetes; order Micrococcales; family Intrasporangiaceae; genus Knoellia; species Knoellia sp. AC549. The sequence goes on along the minus strand of NZ_OZ409890.1, from coordinate 1,899,727 downwards.
ACTCCTCACGCTCCTCCGTGGTCATCGCTTCGCCCCGAGCAAGGGTCTCGAAGTAGTCCTCGCGAGGGCCACCGGGCGCAAACATCAACAACATCTGGGCGTGATCGGCTCCCCGGAACCCGTGAATGCCGCCCTCCGGGACGTAGAGAAAGTCACCCGGTCCGGCGTTGATCCACGTGCGCCCGTCATAGAGACGGACCGTACCGGCCAAGACGTAGAACTGCTCCGAGATGGCGCGATGGAAGTGCTGGTCGGGGCCCGCCTCCTCGGCGCCGAACGTCCATCGGTAGAGCCCGAACCGGCCGTCGGTGCGGTCACCAGTGGCGAGGTACTCACAGGTCACACCGCCGGCCGTGCGGGTGTCGGGCTCCTCGTCGGTCCGGCGCAGCCACACGCTCGTCTCGCCGTGCCTGCCGCGGTATCGGTCAGGTGGGTATTGACGGTTCAGTGGAGAACTCATGCTTCCTACCTCAGGCCCGAAACACGACGCACCTGACGCACGGACTGCACGTTCTCGTCCAGGAGACCATTGCCTGACCGCGACCTCGACACCGCGCCCTGGTTTGCGCTGGTTGGCGATGGTCGGAGTGAGAGGCAACCAGAGGTCACGGTTCGAACCTGGGCTTGGGTCAACACTGGGTGCCCGGCTATCGCGAACGCACTGCATAGGTCAGGTGCGTCACCCTGGGGGAATGCTCTACGTGGACCTGCTCCAAGGCCACGCGAGCGGCGTCGACGTTCTCGAACAGCCGGACCCCTGACCCGAACAGCACCGGAGAGAGCGCGATCTTGAACTCGTCGACCAGTCCGGCGTTCAGGTACTGCAGTATTGCGGCGCCGCCGCCAGCGATGCGAACGTCCCGGTCGCCCGCAGCTTCGCGGGCCCGGTCAAGCGCCACCTCGATGCCGTCGTTGACGAAGTTGAAAGTCGTGCCGATCCGCGCCCAGGGGTCTCGCTTCTCGTGGGTCACGACGAAGACCGGCGTGTGGAACGGCGGCTCATCGGGCCACATCTGCTCCCCCGCGTCGAACATGCGCTTGCCCATGACGCTCGCACCGGTGCGGTCGTAGGTCGCCTGCGCGATGTCGTTGTCGCGACTTTCCTCACCGCCCCCGCCCAGCTGCAGGTTCTGCCGGGTGAACCGGAGCGGGAACATCCACCGCTGCAGTTCCACCCACTGCTGCCCCATCAGGTCCGACAGGGTCTCGGGCGCGATGAACCCGTCCAGGGACATGGACACGCTAAAGAACACCTTGCCGGCCATCAGCCTTCGACTCCGTTCCGAGCGAGGCCGGTGACGTACGCGGCCAAGTTGCTGAGGGTCTGCTGACCGCCCTCGATTGCGTGGTACTTCTCGATCGCCTCGTCGTGCTGCGCCTTGGTGGGGAACAGCGTGCGCATCTCGAGCCGGGTCGCCTCACCCTGAGCACTGAAAGTCAGCACCGACTCGAAGGCGTTCGGGTCATCGCGGATCTCGCCGTGGAGGAACTTGATGCGCTCCGGCGGGTCTAGCTCAGTCCAGGTGATCCACTCCGGGTAGTCGGTCCCGTCCGGACCGTGCATCACGAAGTCCCACTCGCCTCCGGCGCGGAACTCGAAGGCGCGCGTGCTGGTCGTGAACCCCTCCGGTCCCCACCACTGCGACAGGTGCCGCGCCTCGGTGAATGCCTCGAACACCAGCACCCGCGGGGCGTCGATGACCCGCGAGATGACGATCTCGCGGTCAGCCTTCTCCAGCTGCCCCGTCGATCCTTGTTCTGTCGTGCTCATCGACTACTCCTCATTCTGTGTCTGCTTCAGGTCTCGCACGTAGGCATCGAGTCGGTCGAAACTCTCATTCCAGAACTGCTCGAACCCGCCGCTCCACTCGTGAATGGGCCGCAGCCCTCGGGCGTCGAGGCCGTAGATGCGCTGTTTGCCCGCTCTGTGGTCCCTCACCAGTCCAACCTCACGCAGCACCCGTAGGTGCTTGGACGCCCCCGGCTGGGTCATCCCCAGCTCGTGGGCGACCTCGGTCACCGGTAGCTCACCCGCACGCAGCAGCACGAGGATCTCCCGCCGCTGCGGCTCGGCGATCGCGTTGAAGACGTCTGACGTCGTCGATGCTCGTGCCATGGGAAAATCATATGCCCATAACGGCATCTGTCAAGACGAGGCCACCGCTACGACGTATCTGCTTGACGCGGAGCGCCGCCCCTGCGCGCTCGATCCCCAGGTGAGGACAGTTGGCATCGCTCGGTTGGTGGGTCGACCCGGAAAGGGGCGAACGGCGGCGGTCGACTTCGACCCGTCCCACCTCGCTCCGGTTGGTGCGACCAAGATCGTCCAACGCCGGAGTCACTACCCGGAAAGGGCTCCGCTCGTGTTTCGGGGCACGAGGCGCACGCGGGCTACAACACGAGAGACGTTGCGGTCCCCCGCGAACTGGTCACGAAGCATGCGGACGGCGAGGCGTCCAGAATCCTCGACCGGTTGGTGCACGGTTGACAGACCGAGCGCGCACGCGAGGTTCCCATCGTCGAACCCGACGATGGATAGGTCCTGGGGAACCCGCAGGCCGGCCTCTGCGGCGGCCAGCAGGACCGCTGCAGCTCGCAGGTCGTTGCTGGCAAACACAGCCGTGGGAGGTTCATCCGTCCTGAGCAGCGCACGTGCGGCCCGGGCAGCATCGTCAAGTGTCGTGGACACCTCATACAGCTCGCCGGGTCGAGCACCTAAGTCGCGCGACCGCAGCGCTTCGCGGAAGCCGCGGAACCGCCTGCCGGACGGGGATTGGCGAGCGGCGACTTGAGCCTCGCCGACGAAGGCGAACCGGCGGTGTCCAAGGTCGGCGAGATGATCGGCTACCAGCGCACCGCCTCGTTCGTCGTCGGTCTGGATCGACGTGAACTCCGCGTGGGCGATGTCGACCAGCACGGTTGGGTGGTCCCGCGATGCCAGACGTTCGGCAACACCCGGGCCCAGGGGGAGGCTCACCATGATGATTCCGTCGAGCCGGCCGGTCACGGGCAGCGAGTCCAGGAGCGGGGCTGCGGCCGATTCGGCAGAGGGTTGGTCGTACACGACGAGGTCGACTTCGCCGCCAGCTTCAAGCAGGATCCCCGCAAGCCGACGTCGCGCGACGTCGTGGGTTCCGAACGGACCGATGACCCCAATGCGTCGCGGACCCTTGCGAGAACGCGCCACTGCCTCCGCCATGGGCTCGAACCCCAGCAGGTCGACCGCAGCCATCACTCTTTCGCGCGTGGCTCCCGCGACCCTCTCAGGCCGGTTGAGCGCGCGAGACACCGTTGTCGGACTGACACCCGCAGCCGCAGCAACGTCGTAGATGGTCGTTCCCACTGGTGCAGTCCTCTCCCAACTGTGCAACTGCTTTCAGCATAGTTGTTGCAGCCACACCAGTTGCTGCGGTCACATGGATCCGTGAAGTCAACGACATTTTCAGGAAGCGTGGTCGTGACCGGCGGTGCTCGGGGGATCGGTCGAGCGATCACCCAGTGCTTGGCCGAGGACGGCTACTGGGTCGTAGTGGTCGACCCGGACGGGCCGGCCGGCGTAGGGATCCATATCGCCGACCAAGTCGGAGTCGTCGTCGGGTCGGCGTCTGAGCCGTCCATAACACGGGGGGCACTGGCTCTGGCGCGTTCCCGAGCTCCATTGGCGGGTTGGGTCAACAACGCCGCGGTTTTCCGAGACGTGCAGCTGGAGGAGGCCACCTCAAGGACGTTCCTCGACCAGGTATCGGCAAATCTGCTTCCAGCGATAGAGGGCACCCGCTCAGCCGTGTCAGCCTTTCGTGAGGACGGGACAGCTGGAGCGGTGGTGAACCTCTCGTCCCACCAAGCGCAACGAGCCGTGCCGGGCGCGGCGGCCTACGTCACAGCAAAGGCCGCGATTGAGGGATTCACGCGCGCCGCAGCCGTCGACTACGGCCGATACGGCATACGGGTCAACTCTGTCGCCCCAGGATCGGTGCGCACCGAGCGCCACGACGACTACCTAGCCTCGCTCGATCCGGACCTCGCCGCCGGAGTGGAGCGCGAGCTCGCCGAGCTGCATCCTCTCCACCGGATCGCCTCGGCACGAGAGGTTGGGCAGGCGGTTGCGTTCTTGCTGTCCCCTTCGGCGAGCTTCATCTCCGGGGCGGTTCTTCCCGTGGACGGCGGTCGTGCGGTGCTTGCAGCGGACCCCGAGGCCCAATGAATCGCGTGACGCGGCCCTGCAGCCAACACTGCCTGGGGCGGAAGAGTGGTGGCGCCCAGCGGTATGCACGACATCTGTGCGAACAGCCTCGCCGATACCTCCGGTGATGCGATTGACGACACCCATGAATGACCCCGCGCTTTGCCTGTGGACACGACTGTCAGGATGGGCGTCCGATGTGGGCAGCCACGCACCGGTCCACAGGAAGGACCTACCTCTTGCGGCAGCCAACCTGCGGAGGCTTAGTGTCCCTTCAGCGTCCGGTCGAGCAATGAAACCAGGCGTTCCCAGTGAAGTTGCAGTCCTGCAGCGTTGAACGCATCGGTGTCGGACATCGTGAAACCGTGGACTGTATCGGGGTAGACCTCGGACGAGCTCTCGGGACTCGCGCCGGCGAGGGCTTGATCGAGTGCGTGGGCCACTTGGGGCGTCATGTCACCCGCCGCGTGACCGAGGTGGAACGGTGCGGCGAGTCCCGCAACCAGCAGGTGTGGGCTGTCTGCTGCGTTGGTGACCATCGGGCCGGCATGGAACGCGGCCACGGATCCCACTTGATCCGGGTACGCCGCCGCGGCTCGGACCGCTAGCACGCCGCCCCAGCAGTATCCGACGGTGGCCACAGGCCCCGGCGTCACCTCAGGTTGATCGGAAAGAAACGCGAGAAAGGTCTCGGCGTCGCGAAGGGCTCGTTCCGCCGTGTGCTTGTGGATCAACGGCAACACGTTGTCGAAGATCGCCGGTCGGTCCTCGTCACTGATATGAGGCGGGAGCTCGACGACCGGAGCCGGGCCATGACGGTAGAAGACGTTGGGCACAAGAACGTAATAGCCATGATCGGCTAGCTCCTGAGCCATGGCAACAAGCGCGGCCCGCAAGCCGAAGCCGTCCATGTACAGCAGTACTCCAGGATGCCTACCGTCTCCGCTAGGAAAAGCAGCTACTGCGTCGGCTGACCCGTCCTGCGCAGGAATGTTGAGTGTTTTGACGGCCAACGTGTTCTCCAAAGATTGTTCGTCTCACTAGCAGTAGGCGACCGACCGTACGTCGTTAGTGTCACTAACGCAAACGTATAGTGGAAGCCATGACGCAGACCGGAGCACTGCAGGCGCCCGCCGACGCAAAGACCAGCCCGCCAGCAAGACTCCAAAGGCAGGTCAGTCGCATGTTGTCGCAGTTGTGCACGCGTTCAGACCGGCTGATCAACGATGGCCTGGCGCAAGTCAACGCGCGAAAGTGGCACTACGCCGTTCTAGCCTCACTGCAGGAGCAGGGCGCGGCCAGTCAATCGGAGCTCAGCAAGCGATCTGGAATCTTCAGAAGCGACATGGTCAGCGTGCTGAACGAACTAGTTCAGCGCGACCTCGTTCAGCGTGTCCCGGACCCTGGCGACCGGCGCCGCAACGTCGTGACGATCTCCCCCAAGGGGAGTCGCCACCTGAACCACCTGGACGTCGTCCTCGACGGCCTACAGGGCAGGTTGTTGGAGCCGCTCAGCCTGACAGAACGTGGCCAACTGGTGGGAATGCTGACTCGACTGCTCGACCACCTCGACGCCCCGCATAGCGATTCACGCTGATCGACTGAGATGCGTGAGCACCTAGGATCGATGCCCTTCGGTCGAGTCGTGGGCCTGCTGCACCGACGGGTGACAGTCTCTGTCGGTCTGGCCGCCTAGGCACGATTCGGCCGTGACGTGCCGGCGACCTCAGGAACAGACTGCCTGTTGACAGGGGTAGTCATCCGTTAAGCCGCTGAGGAGTGCCAGCCCGTGCGTCTTGCAATCTTCGCTGCATCTCGACACTAGAAGCCGCCGTCGCGGGCCATGTTGCTGAACCGGCTGTAGTGCCCCTGGAAGGCGAGCACGATGTCGGCGGTCGGGCCGTTGCGGTGCTTGGCCACGATGACGTCGGCCTCACCGTCGCGCTCGGGGTCGGACCGGTCGCGGTGGAGCAGGATCACCATGTCGGCGTCCTGCTCGATCGATCCACTTTCACGAAGGTCGCTCATCTGGGGGCGCTTGTCGGTGCGCTGCTCGGGACCACGGTTCAGCTGCGAGATCGCGATGACCGGGACCTCGAGCTCCTTGGCCAGCAGCTTGAGGGCACGGGAGAACTCGGCGACCTCCTGCTGGCGGGACTCGACCTTCTTGCCCGAGCTCATCAGCTGGAGGTAGTCGATGATCACCATGCGCAGGTTGTGCTGCTGCTTGAGTCGTCGGCACTTGGACCGGATCTCCATGAGCGACATGTTGGGCGAGTCGTCGATGAAGAGAGGCGCGTCCGAGATCTTGCCCATGACGCGCGCGAGCTTGTTCCACTGCTCCTGACCCTTGAGGCCCTTGCGGAGGTCCTGGAGCTGGATGGTCGCCTCGGCGGAGAGGATGCGCATCGTGATCTCGGTGCGGCTCATCTCGAGCGAGAACACGGCGGTCGCCATGTTGTGCTTGATCGCCGCCGCGCGAGCGATGTCGATGCCAAGAGTCGATTTGCCCACGGCAGGTCGAGCTGCGATGACGATCATCTGGCCGGGGTGCAGACCGTTGGTCAGGGTGTCGAGCTCGAGGAAGCCGGTGGGCACACCGGTCAGGTCGTCGGTGCGGCCGGCGGCGGCCTCGATCTCCTCCATCGTCGCGTTGAGGAGCTCACCGAGCTGGTGGTAGTCCTCACCGCCCCGCTTCTCGGCGACGGAGTAGACCTCGGCCTGGGCGCGGTTGACGATCTCGTCGACGTCGCCCTCACCCTGGCCGTAGCCCATCTGCACGATGCGCGTGCCGGCCTCGACGAGCCGTCGCAGCACCGCCCGCTCGTGCACGATCTCGGCGTAGTAGCCGGCGTTGGCGGCGGTCGGCACCGACTGGATGAGCTGGTGGAGATAGGCCTGGCCACCGACGCGGGTGAGGTCGCCGCGCTTGCCCAGCTCGTCGGCGACGGTGATGGCGTCGGCGGGCTCGCCACGGCCATAGAGATCGAGGACCGCGTCATAGATCAGCTCGTGGGCCGGGCGATAGAAGTCCGTGGACTTCGTCACCTCGAGGCAGTCGGCGATCGCATCCTTGTTGAGGAGCATCGAGCCGAGGACGGACTGCTCGGCGCCGAGGTCCTGGGGTGGAAGCCGGTCGTCGGGGGGACCGTCGCTCGAGCCGGTGTAGCTGCTGCTGAGCTCCGCGATCGACACCCGCCGCCCCTTCCCGTTCACACTCGTATGCCGTGGAGACAGCGTGTCAGCGACGTGTGACAGCCCGCCGCACTCTGCTCCGATGAACCCGGTTCGGACGTGTGCCGCGATCCAGGATCGACCCAACGTAGGACCTCTGCGGCCCCGTGACCAATCCCCCGAAACAGCCCTGAGGACAACCTGTGGATGGCTCGTGGAAAACGCCCGACCTCGTTGTGCACAGCCAGTGGACAGCCCTGTGGACAGAATGAGAACCCGGCCCGTCGCAACGCTCTGACCTGCAGGTTCGTCGTGCACCGGGTGTGCGCAAAAGAAAGATTCGGGCGTGTCTCGTCCACATGGGCTGGCTCACATCACCGGCCGCACCACCCGGTCGAACCCCTCATTTCCGGCTGCCTACTCGGTGGTAGGCCCCACCTGCACCAACACTCACAGGAAGCGTGCGACAGGATCAGGGCCATGGCCTATTTCGAACGCACCGGCCCCACCACCTTCCTCGCCACCGAACACACCGGCGGCGCCTGGGCCCTCGACGAGCAGCACATCGCACCGGCACTCGGGCTGCTCGCCCACGTCGTCGAGACCGACCGTGACGAGCGCCGTCCAGACAGCACGGACAGCACCGCCCTCCCGCTCGCCCGCCTCTCCTACGACATCCTCGGCACCCTCCCGATCGGCGAGGTCGACACGACCGTCACCGTCCGTCGACCCGGCCGCACCATCGAGCTCGTCGAGGCCACGCTCAGCCATGGTGGCCGCCCGGCCGTAATCCTGCGCGCCTGGCTGCTCCAGCCCCGCGACACCCGGGCCGTCGCCGGGTCCGCCACCCCGCGCATCCCCTCGCCCGACGAGACCGAGCCCTGGGACCCCACGACCGTGTGGCCCGGCGGATTCATCCGGACCATCCACCTGCGCCGCGCCCAGACCGAGGCCGGGCGCGCCCACTTCTGGGCCCGCACCGACGACCCCCTCGTCGCCGGCGAGGCCGTCTCACCGACCGCAGCAGCCATCGGCCTCCTCGACATCGCCAACGGGATGACCGTGCGCGAGGCTCCGACCGACGTCGCCTTCCCCAACCTTGACCTCACCGCCCACCTGGTCCGCGCGCCACGACCCGGCTGGGTCGGCTTCGACACGACGGTCACCTTCGGCGACGACGGCATCGGCCTGACGAGCAGCGTCGTCCATGACGAGGACGGTCCGGTCGGCACGCTCAACCAGATCCTCACCGTCCGCCCGCGATAGCCCGCCGACGGTCCGCCCGGGCCTCAGCCCGCGCGGCCGTACCTCTCGGCCGAGCGTGCCCTCGCCTTCGCCGCCTCGACCTCCCGGTCCTTGGGTGGCGCAGTCGTCACCAGGTGGTTCAGGAGGTGCTGGGTCGCGTCCGCGACCTCGCGCACGGCGGCGTCGAACGCCTCCTGGTTCGCCTGTGACGGCTTGGTCGCCCCACTCACCTTGCGCACGTACTGGAGCGCCGCGGCATACACCTCGGAGTCCGTCGCGGGTGGCTCGAAGTTGTGCAGCTGTCGGATGTTTCGGCACATGCCTTCAATGTATGCCGCCCGCTCGCCTTCCAAAAGGGCCTCACCACCCGCGGTCGATAGGGTCAAGGCATGGCAGAGCCACCCCGGCGCGTGCTCGGACCCGGCACCGAGCCCGACCCGCGGTTCACCCTCGCCAACGAGCGGACCTTCCTCGCGTGGATCCGCACCGGGCTGGCTCTCATCGCCGGCGCGGTCGCCATCGAGGGCTTCTCGATCAACCTCGACGAGACCGTCCGCGGCATCCTCGCGGTCCTGCTCGTCGTCCTCGGAGTTACCGTCGCCGTTGGGGCCGGAGTGCGCTGGCTGCGGGTCGAGCAGGCGATGCGTCAGGGACGGCCGCTGCCCTTCCCGTCGCTCATCCCGTTCCTCGTCCTCGCCACCGTCGTCGCCGCCATCGTTCTGCTGTTCCTCGTCCAGAAGTGACCCCCCACGACCCCACGACGCCGCGCACCGACGGCGGGTTGCAGCCCGAGCGCACGTCGCTCGCGTGGCAGCGGACCGCGATCTCGTTCGTCGGGGCCTCGCTGCTGTTCCTGCGCTGGACCACGCAGCACGGCCCCGTCGTCGGTGTGGTCGTCGCCCTTGCGGCGGTCATCGCGACGTGGATCTTCTTCCACACCCGCACCCGGCTGCGCCGGATCGGTCGGCTCTTCCCCGCGCCCGGACTGGAACCGGCGACGACGGAGGTCCTCGTCGTCTGCGCTGCCACCGCCACGCTCGCCGTGGCCGCGCTGTGGGTCACGCTCGCCACCTGAGCCCTCGACTAGCGTCTCCGTGTGAGCCAGACCCCACAGGAGTCCCCCAGCCAGCACCGCGAGGTGCTGCGGCTCGCCCTCCCCGCGTTCCTGGCGCTCGTCGCCGAACCCCTCTTCCTGCTCACCGACTCCGCGATCGTCGGCCACCTCGGCACCCCTCAGCTCGCCGGCCTCGGGGTCGCGAGCGCCATGCTGCTCACGGCAGCCAACATCTTCGTCTTCCTCGCCTATGGCACGACATCGGTGGTCGCGCGCCAGCTCGGTGCCGGCAACCGCGACGGCGCCGTCGCCGCGGGCATCGACGGCACGTGGCTCGCCGTCGGGTTGGGCGCCGTCACCGCGGTCCTCGTGGCAACCTTCGCCGAGCCGATCTGCCAGCTCTTCGGTGCCTCGCCGGAGGCCCTGGGCCATGCCGTCACCTATCTGCGCATCAGCGCCATCTCGATCCCTGCGATGCTCGTCGTCCTGGCCACGACCGGTGTCCTGCGCGGGCTCCAGGACACCAAGACCCCGCTCATCGCGAGCGCCGCCGGCTTCACGAGCAACATCGCTCTCAACCTGCTCTTCGTCTACGGATTCGGTTGGGGCATAGCCGGATCGGCGCTCGGCACCGTGATCGCCCAGACCGGCATGGCCGCCGCCCTCGTCGCCGTGCTCATGCGCGAGGCCGCTCGCCACCACGTCACGCTGCGGGCCCACCCGGCCCGCATCCTCGGGGCGGCACGCACGGGCGTCCCCCTCCTCATCCGCACGATGGCCCTGCGGGCCGTCCTCCTCACGACCACCTGGGTCGCGGCCGGCCTCGGGGACGTGCCGCTGGCGGCATACCAGGTGTCGGCCACGATCTGGTCCTTCCTCGTCTTCGCTCTCGATGCCATCGCCATCGCCGCCCAGGCCATCACCGGGCGCACCCTCGGTGCAGGTGACATCGCCCGAACCCGTTCTGCCACAACGCTCATGACCCGCTGGGGCGTCATCGGTGGGGTGGTCCTCGGCATCGTCGTGCTCCTCCTCCACACGACCCTGCCGCGCCTGTTCACCAGCGACCCGGCCGTGCAGTCCGCCATCGCCGCGGCGCTCATCATCGTCGCCCTGTCACAGCCGCTGAGCGGCTACGCCTTCGTCATCGACGGCGTTCTCATCGGGGCCGGCGACGGGCGCTGGCTGGCCCGGGCGATGCTCGTCAACTTCCTGGCCTACCTGCCGCTCATCCTCGGCGTCCACCTCATGGGCGACTGGCTCCTCGAGGACGGCAGCACGCGCGGGTCCGACAACGCCGTCACCTGGCTGTGGCTCGCCTTCACCGCGTTCATGGCGATCCGGGGGGTCCTCATGTGGGCGCGCGTCCGCACCGACCACTGGATGGTCACCGGCGCGACGCGCTAGGAACCGACTCCGTCGGAGTCAGGTGACGGCGACGGCGGCCTCGCGCCTTGGGTCGCCGGCCGCGCGCAGCTGACCGCCACCGTCGAGGTATGCCGCACCCACCCCGCCGAAGTACATCGACAAGGCTCCGTGGTCGAGTCCGGTCAGGCCAGCCCGGTCCACGGCGGCAGCGAGGTCGGCGCTGGCCTCGTGCTCGACCACCGGCTCGCCTGACGCCCCGAACCGCACGTGCATCCGCGGCGCCCGGATCGCCACGTCGAGGTCGGCCCCACCGAGGCAGAGCTGGGACAGGACCTGCATGAGCGCCGTCGTGATGCGGTCGGCGCCGGGCGAACCCACCGCCAGCACCCGACCGTCAGCGGCCCGAGCGATCGTCGGCGCCATGTTGGACGCGAGCCGCGTCCCGGGCGGAAGCGCGTGCAGCCCCAGCCGGTTGAGCTCCGGCTCGCCGAGCGCGTTGTTGAGGAGCAGCCCCGTGCCGGGGATCGTCACGCCCGACCCGTAGCCGCTCGACATCGTCACGGCGCACGCCAACCCGTCCGAGTCGATCGCCGAGATGTGGGCGGTCGAGGACGACGTCGGCAGCCCGGCCAGACCGTGACGCTCGACCGCGGCCAGGAGAGCGTGCCCGTCGGCGGCGAGGTCGCGCGAGACGTCGTGCACCTTGACGCGATAGGCGAGCACGGCCCTCTGGATCCGCAGGACGTCGTCCCAGGTGGGGCCAGCGGCGGCGTGTCCCGTCCCCGACCGTCCGACTGGGTGGGTTCGGGACGTGCGCTCGAGCTCGGCGAGCATCACGGCCAGCAGCGGTCCCCCGACCGAGGGCGGCGGGTTGACCGCGACGTCCCAGTCACCGAGCGTGCGCCGCACCGGTTCGCGGACCACCACCTCGTATGCCGCCAGGTCGGCTTCCGTGACCAGCCCACCGTGCGCCGCCATCTCGGCCGCGAGCGCCCGGCCGAGCTCGCCCGTCGTGAGGATCGAGGCACCCTCGCGGGCCACCTGCTCCAGCACCGACGCGAGCTCGGGGTTGCGCGCGAGATCGCCTGCGGCAAAAGGGGATCCGTCGGTGCGTCGAGTCAGCAGCCGGGCGCCGTCGTCGTGGCCGAAGAGCGGGTCGGCGACGAGCGCGAGGTAGCGCGACGCGGCCCCGCCGATCGGATAGCCGTCGCGGCACACTCCCGCCGCCGGGTCCACGACGGAGCCCCACGGCCGGGAGCCGAACCGCGCGACGGCCAGCTCGCACGCCGAGAGGGCGCCGGGCACGGCGACCGAGCCGTGACCGGCATACATGGTCACCCCACCTCCGTAGGTCGTGACGACCTCGCGCACTCCCCCGCCGAACGCCTCACGGGCCAGCCCGTGGCCCGGCATCACGACGTTGCCGTCGAGGACCACGGGTGAGCCCGACGCGGGCCACACCGTGACGAAGGCACCACCCGCGAGGCTGACGATCCCGGGCTCGCTGCTCATGGCGGCGATGGCCGCAGCGATGGCGGCGTCGACCGCGTTGCCGCCGTCGGCGACGACCTGCTGGCCGGCCCCGAGCGACGCGGGCCCCGTCGCCGCGATCGCCACCTGCCTGCTCATGCGAGGCATCCTCGCACCACCGGTACGGTGGCGCCCGTGAGCCTCCAGCCCCTGGGAATCATTGCCGGCACCGGCTTCTACGACCTCGAGGCGCTCGACGACGCCCGCAGCGAGAGCATCGACACGGCATACGGATCGACGTCGGTGACCCGCGGTTCGTGGCATGGCCAGCCCGTCGTCTTCATCACGCGGCACGGGGCCGGGCACGACGTGCCGCCGCACCGCGTCAACTACCGAGCGATCATCAGGGCGCTGGCCGACCTGGGCGTCCGTGACGTCCTCGCGGTCAACGTCACCGGCGGCATCGACCCGGACCTCGAAGCCGGCGAGCTCGTCTGCATCGACGACTTCCTCGACTTCACCAGGCTGCGCAGCGCGACGTTCCACGACGGCGAGGGTCCTGAGGGTGTCGTGCACACCGACATGTCGTCGGCCTACGACTCGATGCTGCGCCGCGAGCTGCTCGACGCCGCGAGCTCGATCGGCCAGCCGGTCATCGACGGAGGCGTCTACGTCTGCTTCGACGGACCGCGCTTCGAGTCGCCGGCCGAGATCCGGCTCGCCGCCCTGGCCGGCGGGACCGTCGCCGGGATGACGGGGGTGCCCGAGGTGACCCTTGCTGCCGAGGCCGGACTCCGGTATGCCGCCCTCAGCCTGGTCGTGAACCCTGCGGCCGGTGTCCGGCCGGGGAGTCCGATCACGATGGAGGAGATCGCCGCGGTGCTCGAGCAGGGCGCGCCCAAGGTGCTCGCCGTGCTCGACGAGCTGGTCCACACGCGGTCGGTGTTCCCGGCCGACGACGCGGAACCCGTCGCATGAGCCGAGTCGTCCTGCAGGACCTCGCCGTCGTGGTGACGGTGAACCCCGACGACACGGTGCTGCGCGACGTCTCCATCGCGGTCGAGGACGGAGTCATCACCGAGATCGGCGCCGTGGCGCCGGGCGAGGGTGACCAGGTGGTCGACGGCCGGGGTCGCCTCGCGCTGCCGGGACTCGTCAACCTCCACACCCACCTGCCGATGACGCTGCTGCGTGGGATCGCCGAGGGCGTGGACCTGCAGGGGTTCCTGACGCGGGTGTGGGCGGCCGAGGGCGCCCTGATGGACCCGGCGACGGTCGAGCTCGGCGCGACGCTCGGAGCCCTCGAGTCGCTGCTCGGTGGGTGCACCACCCAGCTCGACATGTACTTCCACCACGAGGCCGCCCACCGTGGCGCCGTGGCAGCGGGTTCGCGACACGTGGGCGGGCCGACCTTCTTCGACGGCCCGGGCCCCGACGGCCTGGCCTGGGAGCAGCGGATCGCCGGGCTGCGCGCCTGGCCGGAGGTCCTGCGTGCGACGGGCGGACCCGAGGTGCCGGTCGCGGCGATGCCGCACAGTACCTACACGTGCTCGGTCGAGCACCTCGCCGAGGTGGCGAGGGTCCTGGCTGAGCTGACCCCCCGGGGTGTCCTGCACACCCATGTCTCCGAGAACGCCGCCGAGAACGCCGACACCCGGGCCCGGTTCGGCGCCACCCCGACCGGACTGCTCGACCGCGCCGACGCCCTGACCGGCCCGGCCCGCGTCGTGTTCGGGCACGGCGTGCACCTCACCGAGTCCGACCGGGCCACCGCGGCCGCTGCCCGCGTCACCGTGGCGCACTGCCCAGGCTCCAACCTCAAGCTCGCCTCCGGCGCGCTGGACTGGCAGCGGTGGCGAGCGGACGGCATACATCTCGGTATCGGCACCGACGGGTGCGCCTCCTCCAACGACCTCGACGTGTGGCAGGCCATGCGGCAGGCCGCCCACCTCGCGGCGCTCACGTCCGGTGACCCGGCCGTCGACGCGACCCAGATCCTGCGGGCCGCCACCATCGACGGCGCCCGGGCCCTCGGCATGGACCACCTCGTCGGCAGCCTCGAGGTCGGCAAACGCGCCGACCTCGTCCTGCTCGACCTCGAGCAGCCGCACCTCACACCGGTCCACGACGTGCCCGCGCTGCTCGTCCACGCGGCAGGGAGGGGCGATGTCACCGACGTTCTCGTCGATGGCAGGATCGTCGTCAGCGAGCGCCGCAGCACGCAGGTGGACGCGCGTGACCTCCTCGAGAGGAGTCGCGCCCGGGCTCGCGACGCAGCAGCCGCCGTCCTCGCAGTCCAGGAAGCCTGACCATGCGCACAGCCGAGCAGATCATCGCCGAGCTCACGATGCAGCCCATCCCCGGGGAGGGTGCCTGGTTCGTCGAGGGTCCGCGCACGCAGGAGCTCTCCTCGATCCTCGTCCTGTTGACCTCCGAGGCCGACGGCTTCTCCGCGATGCACCGGCTCGAGATCGACGAGGGCTGGCAGTGGCTCGAGGGCGCACCCGCCGCCCTGCTGCGACTCAAGGAGAGCCCACGCCGCAACCACGGCACGCTCACCCTGCTCAGTGAGCAGCGCCGTCAGCTGCTCGTGCGCAGGGGTGTCTGGCAGGGCGCCGCGACGATGGGCGAGTGGACGCTGCTGTCCTGCTGGTGCAGCCCCGCCTACCGGCCGAAGCACTTCACCCTCGGGAACCGCGACCACCTCACCGGGGCGTTTCCCGGGTATGCCGCGGAGATCGCCGCGCTGACCCGCCAGTAACGACCCTGCAACGGCCGTTCGCAACCCGGTCTCAATGCGCGGTCCGTGCGGCTACCATTCGGGGGCATCCTGCACACCCCCAAGGAGTATCCCTATGAAGGCCAAGCCTTTCCTCATCGCGGCTCCCGCCGCCCTCGCGCTCGCCCTCGCCGGTTGTGGCGGCAGCACCGGTGAAACCGGCTCCGGCGGCGGCTCGGCAGCCCCCAAGGACTGCTCCTCGGCGGACGTGTTCTGCATCGGTCTCGTCACCGACAAGGGCACCATCGACGACAAGTCGTTCAACCAGGCCGCCTGGGAGGGCGTCGAGGCCCTCAAGGGCGACGGTGTCCAGACGAAGTACGTCGAGACCAAGGACTCCAAGGACTACCCGGCGAACATCAAGCAGTTCACCGACCAGAAGTACGACGCGATCGTCACCGTCGGCTTCCTCATGGGTGAGGCCACGGTCACCGCGGCCAAGGCCAACCCCACGGTCAAGTTCGTGGGTGTCGACCAGTTCCAGGACGAGGCCGCCACCGCGCCCAACGTCACTGGCCTGATCTTCCCCGAGGCCAACGCGGGATACGCCGCCGGCTACCTCGCCGGTCTCATGACCAAGAGCAACAAGATCGGCATCGTCCTCGGCGAGGAGATCCCCCCGACGGCCGCCTACGCCAAGGGCTACGAGGTCGGCTCGAAGGCCGCGAACCCCAAGATCTCGGTCGCGAAGGTCTACCACCCCGCCGGCCCCAACGCCTTCTCCGACTCCCCGTGGGGCGCCGGCGAGGCCAAGAAGATGCTGGCGCAGGGCGCTGACATCATCTTCGGTGCCGGAGGCGGCACCGGCAACGGAGCCCTCGGCGAGGTCGCCAAGACCTCGGGCGCCGGCACCAAGCTCTACTGCATCGGTGTCGACATCGACCAGTGGGACACCGTCCCCGAGGCGCAGCCGTGCCTCGTGACCTCGGCCGAGAAGAAGCTCGTCGAGGGCACCACCGACCTGCTCAAGCAGGCCAAGGACGGCTCCATCAAGGGCGGCAACTTCCTCGGCAAGACCGGCCTGGCCGAGTACCACGACTTCGACTCGAAGATCCCCGCCGACGTCAAGACCAAGGTCGAGGACGTCGTCAAGAAGCTCGAGGACGGCAGCCTCAAGGTCGCCTGACCAAGGCGCCCGACTGCACGGCCGGTCGGTCCGTGGCGGTGACCCGCGAACCGCTCGGTTCGTGACCGCTCGTCGGCTACAGTCCGAGCATGCTTCCGACGGAACGGGTGCCCTCTCCGGAGGGCACCCGTTCCTCCGTTCCGACATCACCGGAGAGTCATGGCTGACCCCGACCACCCGCCGGCGAAGGGCACGCCTGCCGATGCCAGCGGCGCGCCCGCGAAGGCGCCGGCCGACGCGCCCGCGGTGCCCGTCGTCGCCGAGCGCGGCGCCCCGCCGCCCCCCACCGGGCTGCTCGGCTTCCTCGTCCGTCACCAGGCGATCGTCGTGCCGATCCTCGCGGTCGTGCTGGCGTTCGCCATCGGGGCGATCCTCATCCGGGCACAGGGGTTCAACCCGACCTACGCCTACCAGCGGCTGTTCCAGCGCTCCTTCCTCACCGAGGGCGGCCTGCTCGCGACGCTGCAGAAGACGACCCCGCTGATCCTCGTCGGCCTCGCCGTCGCGATCCCGCTCAAGGTGGGCCTGTTCAACATCGGCGCCCAGGGCCAGCTCATGGCCGGCAGCATCGGCGCCGCGTGGCTCGCCTACTCCCTGCGCGGCCTGCCCGCGCCGCTCCTGGTCATCGTCTGTGTGGTCGTGGGCCTGCTCTTCGGAGCGATGTGGGCCTCGATCGCCGCGCTGCTCAAGACGACCCGCGGCGTGCACGAGGTCATCTCGACGATCATGCTCAACTCGATCGCCGTCGGCCTCATCGACTGGCTCATCAACGGTGGGCCGTTGGCCGACACCAGCCAGGTCTTCCCCACCACCCATGCCGTGGCCGAGGGTGCCCGGCTCACGCCGCTCGGCGTGCTCCCATGGGGTCTGCCCGTGGCCCTGCTCCTCGCGGTCCTCGTCGCGTGGATGCTCAAGAGGACCACCCTCGGCTTCGAGCTGCAGACCGTGGGCCGCAACCGGTTCGCCGCCGGCTACGCAGGGATCTCGACCACGAAGGCGACGATCATCGCCATGGCCACCTCGGGTGCCCTCGCCGGTCTCGCCGGGACGCTCGAGCTCTTCCAGATCGAGCCCTACCGCTACCAGAGCGGCATCGCCGGCAGCCTCGGCTTCGACGGCATCACCATCGCCCTGCTCGCCCGGGGCAACCCGCTCGGCACCATCCCGGCCGCGCTCCTCGTCGGCGCGATGAGAGCCGGCGCCCCGAGCCTGCAGTTCGAGCTCGGCATCCGCCCGGAGGTCGTCGACGTCCTCCTCGCCATCACCCTGCTCATGGTCTCGCTCCCGGTCATCGCGAAGTGGATCTTCCGACGGCACGCGGCCAAACAGACCCAGCTCGCCGGAAGCTGGGGGTCCTGACATGCAGTGGTTCCTGCGCAACAAGATCTGGGCGAGCACCGCGCTCCTCGTCCTCGTCGCGGCCTACGCGTTCTACTTCGTGAACTCCAACATCGCGGTCTCGATGTTCTCCTACGCCTGGTTCCTCGCCGTGCCGCTCGTCCTCGGCGCCATGGTCGGCGTCATCGGTGAGCGCTCGGGTGTGGTCAACATCGGCATCGAGGGCCAGATGCTCGTGGGTGCTTTTGCGGCCTTCTTCGCGGCGGCGGCGACCCAGTCGGTCGTGATCGGTGTCATCGCCGGCGCCCTGTCCGGCATCGCGATGGGCGCCTTCCTCGCCTTCTCGACAGTGGTCGGCCAGCTCGACCAGATCATCGCCGGCGTCGTCATCAACATCGTCGCCACCGGCATCACGTCGTTCTACTACGAGTCCGGCAAGACGATCCCGCGCGGACTGCCCAACTTCGACGTGCCCCTGCTGTCGAGCATCCCGCTCATCGGTCCGGTGTTCTTCTCGGACGGGCCGATCGCGCTCTTCGCCCTCGTCATCGCGTTCACCCTGCACTTCCTGCTCTTCAAGACGCGGTGGGGGCTGCGCACCCGGGCCGTCGGCGAGTACCCGTCAGCGGCCGACACCGCCGGGATCAACGTCATCGGCCTCCGCCTCTTCAACGTCACCGTGGCCGGGACGCTGGCGGGCATCGCCGGCACCTATCTCTCCATGGAGGCCACGAGCACCTTCGAGCGCGACATGAGCTCGGGCCGAGGCTTCCTCGCCCTGGCCATCCTCATCTTCGGTGCGTGGCGTCCGATGCGCGCCCTGGCCGCAGCACTGTTCTTCGGCTTCATGTCGGCGTCCGCCTCGCAGCTGCAGGCCAGCAACGTCGTCGACATCCCCCAGCAGTTCATCAACCTGCTGCCCTACGTGCTGACCCTCGTCGTGCTCGCCGCGGCCGCGGGCCGTGTGCGTGCACCGGGCGCCGTGGGGCAACCGTTCGTGAAGGGTGACTGACATGGCGACCACAGCTCCGGACCCGGCATCGACAGGCGCGACGGAGGCGAGCGGTGAGCGCGCGGCATACGCCAGCACCGCCGCAGGCGGCCGCGAGACCCTGCTCCAGATCGAGGGCCTGTCCAAGTCCTTCGGCACGGTCCACGCCAACCAGGACATCTCGCTGCGGGTCGATCGCGGCGAGATCGTCGCCCTCCTGGGTGAGAACGGCGCCGGCAAGTCGACGCTGGTCAAGCAGATCTTCGGTCTGATGACTCCCGACGCCGGCACGATCACCATCAAGGGCGACTCGAGCCGGGTCAAGGACCCCAAGGACGCCATCCGCCGGGGCATCGGCATGGTGCACCAGCACTTCCAGCTCGTCCCCGTCATGACCGTCGCCGAGAACCTCATGCTCGGCCACGAGAGCACCAAGGGTGTGGTGCTCGACCTCGACGGAGCGCGCGCCATGGTCCGGGAGCTGTCGGCCAGGCACAAGCTCGAGGTCGACCCCGATGCCGAGGTCGAGGACCTTCCCGTCGGCACACAGCAGCGCGTCGAGATCCTCAAGGCACTCTCTCGTCGGGTGGATCTGCTCATCCTCGACGAGCCGACCGCGGTGCTCACTCCTCAGGAGACCGACGAGCTGCTGGGTGTCATGCGCGAGCTCGCCGCGGGTGGGACGTCGATCGTCTTCATCACCCACAAGCTGCGTGAGGTGCTGGCCGCGGCCGACCGCTGCTACGTCCTGCGCCAGGGCAAGGTCGTCGGCGGGTTCGACGACCTCAGCAGCACGACCACGAGCGACCTCGCCTCGATGATGGTCGGGCGCGACGTCGTCCTGCGCATCGACAAGGCGAAGGCCACGCCGGCCGAGACCGTCCTCTCGATCAAGGGCCTCGAGGTGCGCGACGACCGCGGGCTCGGCGCCGTCAACGGGTTCGACCTCGAGGTGCGCGCCGGTGAGATCGTCGGCCTCGCCGGTGTCGAGGGCAACGGCCAGCGCGAGCTCGTCGAGTCCATCGCGGGCATGCGGCCCTCGGTCGCCGGGTCGGTGCACCTCGGCTCGGGCACGGACTCCGTCGACATCACGAGGTCCAACGCCCGCGACACCAACAACGCCGGTGTCGGTCACGTGCCCGAGGACCGCGAGAAGCACGGCATCGTCGGGGGCTGGTCGATCGCCGACAACCTCGTCCTCAACCGCTACGACGAGGCGCCGTTCGCCAAGGGCTTCATCCGCGACTTCGGCGCCGTGCGTGAGCACGCGGTCGAGCTGCGGGAGGAGTTCGACATCCGCTCGCCCAACGTCGAGGCCCCGGCCGGGTCGCTCTCCGGCGGCAACAAGCAGAAGGTCGTCGTCGCCCGCGAGATGTCGGCCAAGCCGCGACTGCTCATGGCGGCGCAGCCCACCCGCGGCGTCGACGTCGGCTCGATCGAGTTCATCCACCGGCGCATCGTCGAGGCCCGCGACGAGGGCGCCGGCGTGCTGCTCGTCTCGGCCGAGCTCGACGAGATCCTCTCGCTCTCGGACCGGATCGCGGTGATCCACGGCGGCAAGGTCGTCGCCGAGATCGACGGCAAGGACGCCGACCGCACCGAGATCGGCCGACTCATGGCCGGCGACTCCGACTCCCACTGACTGGTCAAACCCGACGGGTCAACGCCGACGGGTCAGCGGCACTCCTCCGCGAGCTTCGCGAGCGCGGACTCCGGCGGGGTGCCGTCGGATGCGGCGATGTCCTCGGCTGCGGTGAGCAGCTCGGACTCCAGGCCCAGGCCCTGGGCGAGGTCGATGGCGGAGCCGAGGGTGGCTCGGTCGGCGTCGTTGAGGTTGTTGTCGGCGACGAGCGGACACACCGTGCCACGGAGCTGGCGCACGGCCGACTCCTTGGCCTCGGACGTGGCCGCGGACGCCGCGTCGGAGGCGACGTCCTCTGCCGCCTGACACCCGCCGAGCAGGGCGGCGCTGACGAGGAGGGTGACGGCGAGGTGACGGGTCATGCGCGGCAGTGTTCCAGCGTTTCCTGAGCCGGGGCTGGACGTCGACGAGGCGCCACCCTCTTTCTCGCGGGAGCCTTGCTCGCGGGAGGCTTGCTCGCGCGAGGCTTCTCAGGCGCGGCCGGGACTGACAGGGTGGGGCACCATGACGACCTCCCCTCCGGACGTGCGCACCTCCACCCTCCAGCTGCCCGAGGTGGACCTCGTCCACGACGTGCGCGGCCCGCTCCCGAGCGCCGACGGACGGCCGCCGCTGCTCATGATCGGGCAGCCGATGTGCGCCGACGGGTTCGAGGCGCTGGCCCTTGAGCTTCCTGACCGGACGGTCGTCACCTATGACCCGCGCGGCCTCGGTCGCAGCACGACCCGGCGGGACGGCCGCACCGACCAGAACCCCCACGACCAGACGGCCGACCTCCACGCCCTCGTCGAGCACCTCGGCGCCGGCCCCGTCGACCTGTTCGCGAGCAGCGGCGGCGCCGTGACGGCACTGCACTGGGCAGCAACCCACCCCGAGGACCTCGTCACGGTCGTCGCGCACGAACCCCCGGCGATCTGGGCCCTGCCCGATGCCGAAGCCGTGGAGCGCGCCTCGGCCGAGGTCGGCGCGGCCTATGCGGAGCACGGCTTCGGCGCAGGGATGGCTGCCTTCATCAGGATGACGAGCTGGCAGGGCGAGTTCACCGACGACTACTTCGCTCAGCCCGCGGCGGACCCGGCGCAGTTCGGGCTGCCCACCGAGGACGACGGCTCCCGCGACGACCCGCTGCTCTCCGACAGCTCGGACGCCGTGACCTCGAGCCGGCCGGACCTCGACGCCCTGAGGAGCGGCTCGCCGCGGCTCGTCCTCGCCGTCGGTGAGGAGACCGGAGCCGCGATCACGGCGCGCACCACTCGCGGCATCGCGGCCGAGCTCGGGCTACCTGTCACCACCTTCCCGGGCGGTCACGGCGGGTTCGGGAGCGCCGACGGTCCGTGGCCCGGCAGGTCGGTCGAGTTCGGCGCTCGCCTCGCCGAGGTCCTGTCGAGCGACGGCCGCGCCTGAAGCGTCGACCCGCGCCCGCCGCGGGGAGCAATCCGCGGCGTCCTGAGTGCCGGAACTCACTACCTACGGACTAGTAAGTTACGTTGCCGTAGGTTACGCTGGCGTATGTGACCGCAACCCTGAACCGCACCGCTCCGAGCCAGCGCAACCCGCGACTCGCCGGTCTCTTCGACGGAGCCCGCAAGGTCGCCCATGCGCTCGCCAGTCCCCTCGTGCCGGCCGACTACCTCGACCTCATCGACCCGATGCGCGCCGGCGCCGACCTGCGCGGTCGCATCGTGTCCATTACGCCCGAGACCGCCGACGCCGCGACGATCACGATCCGTCCCGGTCGTGGGTGGGCCGGCCACCGTCCGGGGCAGTACATCCGCGTCGGCATCGACGTCGACGGCGTCCGCCACTGGCGCGCCTACTCACTCACCCACCGCGCCGATGGCGACGACGGCCTCATCAGCATCACGACCAAGGCGATCCCCGACGGCAAGGTGAGCAACCAGCTCGTCCGCGCCACCGCTCCGGGCACGCTCGTCATGCTCGACCAGGCGACGGGCGACTTCACCCTCCCGCAGACCCTGCCGGACAAGGCGCTCTTCCTCACGGCCGGCTCCGGCATCACCCCCGTCATCGGCATGCTGCGCAACCACCTCGGCGACCTCGCCGACGTCGCGCACATCCACTGCGCACCCACCGAGGCCGACGTCATCTTCCGTGACGAGCTGCGCGGGTATGCCGCCGCGAGCCGGCTCACGCTGCACGAGAACCACGACGACGTGGCCGGGATCTTCGACCTCGCCTCCCTCGACCGGCTCGTGCCGGACTGGCGCGAGCGTGAGGTGTGGGTCTGCGGTCCGACCGGCCTGCTCGATGCTGCCGAGTCCCACTGGGAGAGCGCCGGCCTCGCCGACCGGCTGCACGTCGAGCGCTTCCGGCCCAGCGTGGTCGAGCCCGGCGAGGGTGGCACCGTCACCTTCACCAAGACCAGCGTCACCCTCGAAGCCGATGGTGGCACCCCGATCCTCGACGCCGGCGAAGCCGCTGGTGTCCTCATGCCGAGTGGCTGCCGGATGGGCATCTGCTTCGGCTGCGTCGTCACCATGCGTGAGGGATCCGTGCGCGACCTGCGCAGCGGCGACATCACGTCCGGTGAGGACGGCGAGAACGTGAAGATCCAGACCTGCGTCAGCGCCGTCGCCGGTCGCTGCGACATCGAACTCTGACCACCCCAACCCAGCCTTGTGTGTTTGAGAGCGAGGTATACCTCGCTCTCAGGCACACAAGGCGAAGAGTCAAGGAGCTGAGCCCCACATGACCCTCGCCCCCGAACGCACCCGGACCAGCACCGAGAACCCGAACATGCCCGCAGCGGCGGTGAACTCGCGGTTGCGCGTCACGAGCGCCGAGCCCCGCCCGCAGCGCCCCGAGTTCAAGAAGTCCGGCAAGCCCAACCCGGCCGCCCACCTCTCCCCCGAGCAGATCGAGGAGATCGGCCGCGAGCTCGACGCTCTCCGCGCCGAGGTGATGGACTCCCGCGGAGCAAGCGACGCGGCATACATCCGCAAGGTCATCGCGGTCCAGCGCTACCTCGAGATGGGCAGCCGCGCCGCGCTCCTCTTCTCGGGCGTCAAGTACAAGGGCATCCGCCCGATGTGGTGGCTCGGCACCGCCGGTCTGTCCGTCGCCAAGATCCTCGAGAACATGGAGATCGGGCACAACGTCATGCACGGCCAGTGGGACTGGATGCGTGACCCCAAGATCCACTCGACCGCGTGGGAGTGGGACAACGCCAGCCCGGCGAGCCAGTGGAAGCACAGCCACAACGAGATCCACCACACCTTCACCAACGTGCTCGGCCGCGACAACGACCTCGGCTACGGCATCCTGCGTGTCGACGAGGACCAGAAGTGGGCGCTGTTCTACCTCTTCCAGCCGGTCTGGCACGTCCTCAACGCGCTCATCTTCGAGTACTCCATCGCGGCCTACGACCTCGAGCTCGGCGGCTACCTCGCCAAGAAGAACCGGATGAGCGAGGAGGACAAGGCGCAGTTCCGCAGGAACGCCCAGGAGACGCTGGCCAAGATCAAGCGCCAGGCGACCAAGGACTACGTCGTGCACCCCGCGATGGCGGCCGCGACCTTCACCGGCTCCACCCGGCACACCCTCACCGCCAACATCGTCGCCAACCTCGTCCGCAACGTGTGGACCAACACGATCATCATCTGCGGCCACTTCCCGCCCGGGATCGAGACGTTCGAGAAGACCTCGATCGACGGCGAGACCCGTGGCGAGTGGTACCTCCGCCAGATGCTCGGCTCGGGCAACATCCGCGGCTCGAAGGCCATGCACGTCATGTCCGGCAACCTCAGCCACCAGATCGAGCACCACCTCTTCCCGGACATGCCGAGCAACCGCTACGCCGAGATCGCGCCGAGGATCCGCGACCTCATGGAGCGCAACGAGCTCAAGTACGTCACCGGCACACTTGCCAAGCAGGTCGGCGGCGTCTACTGGAAGGTCGTCGAGCTGTCGCTCCCGCCCAAGCGCGAGGGCACGACGCGTCGCGCGACGGTCCTGCGCGCAGCCAAGAAGGCGCTCAGGACGAAGTCCTCGGGCCGCCGCTACTGACTCTCATGAGTTCGTCGTGGCCCAAGCCTGAAACTGCAGCGCCCGGGCAGGAGTCGGTGTGGGACTACCCACGGCCGCCACGGGTCGAGCCCTCCACGGAGCTGGTGCAGATCGCTCTGGGTGGCGCGCTGGTCGCGAGCTCCACCGCCACACTCCGTGTCCTGGAGACCAGCCACCCGCCGACCTACTACGTGCCGATGGCCGACTTCGCCGCCGGGGTCCTGCGTCGTGCGCAGGGTTCGAGCTGGTGCGAGTTCAAGGGCGCCGCAGCCTATTTCGACGTCGTCAGTGGTGGGGCGGTTGCGCGCAGCGCGGCGTGGACCTATCCCGACCCGACGCCGGGCTTCGAGACGCTGGTGGGCCACGTCGCCGTCATGCCGGCGGCCATGGACGAGTGCCGCGTCGACGGCGAGGTGGTCATCCCGCAGGAGGGCGGGTTCTATGGGGGGTGGATCACGAGCCGCGTCGTCGGACCGTTCAAGGGCGGGCCCGGCACTCGCGGCTGGTGACTCGGCCAGCGCCAAGAAGCGCGTCGGCTCCCGCGGGCGCCCGCACTTCGGGCGTCCTCAGGGAAGTGAGGCGCCGCCGCAGATCTGCCAGTGCTGACCGGTGACCATGGCGCCCGAGGGTGCGAGGAGAAAGGCGACGAGAGCGGCGACCTCGTCCGGCTCGACCAAGCGTCCGAGCGGCGGCAGGACGACCGGGGTGGTGGCGCGACGCGGCTCCTCGACCATCGGGGTGCGGGTCGGACCCGGCTCCACCACGTTGACGGTCACGCCCCGACCGGACAGCTCCGCCGCCCAGGAGCGGGCCAGTGCCCGCAACGCCGCCTTGCTCGCGGCATAGAGGCTCTTGCCCGGGGCCCCGTCGGCCGTTCGGCTGCCGACGAGGACGATCCGTCCCCCGTCGGTGAGCTCGGGGAGCACCGTGTGCACGATCGCGACGGCTGCGGTGACGTGCACGGCATACATGCGTTCTCCCGCAGAGGGATCGAGCACCTCGATGGTGCCGCTCTCCTGGAAGCCAGCCGCGTGGACGATCCCGCGCACCGACCCCAGCCCGGCAACGGCATCAGGGATCGAGGAGGTGTCGGACAGGTCGCACGGCCGCCACGTCACACCCGGGACGTCCGGCTCGCGGCGTGACAGTGCGACCACCCTGGTCCCCTCGGAGACGAGTCGGGACGCCACGGCCCGGCCGATCCCCGAGCTGGCGCCGGTGACCAGGACAGCGGGTGCCGCAGTCGGACCGGTCACGCGAGGGCAGGGCCGGGGGATGCACCCGGCACGGCCTCCGGCGGAAGCCGGACGTAGCGGATCGCCTTGCGGTGATGGGTGAACGCGACGTGGACCACGCCGTCAGGTCCCTGGACGAGCGACGGGTAGCGAGCTCGCGGTTCAGCCCGTCGCGAGAGTTGTTGGACAGGGCGTACCCGTCGCCGTCAGCGAGCAGCCGGCGCTCCGGCCAGGTGAGCCCGTCGTCGGCCGAGACGGCCAGGGTCAAGGGGGCACGGGGAGCGCCCCAGAAGGCACGTCGGGCGTCCTCGTCCCCGGACACCTCGACCACCGAGGGCGCCGCGCCCTCGACGAGGCCGTCGTCGTCCACCTCGTCGTAGAGCGAGGCACGACGGCCGACCGCGTCGAGGCGGCTGGCCTCGTTGAGGACCATCGCGACGCGGCCGTCGGTGAGACGGGTGGCCTGCACGGAGGAGTTGTTGTTCGGCAGCGGCGTCGGCTCGGGGGCAGACCAGTGCACCCCGTCGGGCGAGGTGCTGCGGTGGACGTGGTCGGCCCAACGGCTGCGGTAGTACGCGGTGTAGCCGCCATCCGGTCCGGGCGCGACGACATTCATGTGCACCGCACCCACCGAGTCGGGCACCGGGAGCTCGGACCAGCTGTCGCCGGCGTCGGACGACATCCAGACGCTGCTCCGGTCATGGTCACCCACCCACACCTCACCCTCGACGGGGACGCAGGCGAACGTCGGCAGCACCCACCGACCGTCGGGCAGAACGACGGGGGTCTGACGGACGAAGACTCCCTCACCCTCCTTGACGAGCAGCTCACGCTGCGGGCCCCACGTCCTGCCGCCGTCGTCGGACGTGCGGACCCGGACGACGGCGGTGTCCTGGTTCCCCGCGCGCTGCGCGGTCCAGAAGAGCCAGAGCAGCCCGTCGGGTGCGGTGAACAGGACCGGGTTCTGCTCCGAACGGGTCGGGTCGTCGCTCAGCTGCACCGGTGTGGACCACGGGCTCGCGTCGTCATCGGGTCGGCGGGAGAACCAGACGCTGATGTCGCCCACGCCCTCCTGGGTGCCGCCGAACCACACGCAACCAAGGTCGCCGCCCGGCAGGAGAGCGAGGTTGGCCGCGTGCGCCTGCACCGTCGGCGAGGGCAGGTAGGCCTCGCGGAGACCGTCGTCGCGGGTGCGCAGGACGCCGTCGGCCCGGAGCTCGTCGCCGTCGCCGCTGCCGTTGACGGTCTGTGTCGGAGCCGTCACTGCTCGCTCCGCGCAGCGGTGAGGTGGTCGGCGGCGGAGCGCTCGAGATGGGTCAGGTCCGAGGAGACGGTCGCGAAGGTGAATCCCTCAGCGAGACGCCGGGCCGCGTCAGCGCCCGAAGCGGTGTGTATGCCGGCTGCGACGCCTGCGTTGGCGGCCGCCTCCCGGACGCGGACGAGGGCGGCCTCGAAGACGTCGGCGACATCGGGGTCACCCGGGTAGGCGCCGCCCACGGCGATGCAGAGGTCGGACGGGCCGACGTAGACACCCACGAGACCCGGGACGGCGCAGATCTCCTCGACGTTCGCCAGGCCCTCCGGCGTCTCGATCATCGCCAGGCAGGCCACGGCGGCGTTGGACTCCGCGGGCTTCGGGCCGATCCGCAGAGCCGAGCGCATCGGTCCGTAGGAGCGGACGCCCAGGGGCGGGTACATCGCCGCGGACACCGCACGAGCGGCATCGTCGGCAGAGTTGACGAGCGGGACGATGACACCCGCCGCCCCCGCGTCGAGTGCCTGCCCGATGAGGAAGGGGTCGTTCGCGCCGACCCGCACGAGTCCGACCGACGCCCCCCCGGCGTCCACCGCGGTGAGGGCGCGCAGGATGCCTGAGTACTCGACGAGGCCGTGCTGACCGTCGACGCAGACGTAGTCGTACCCCAGGCGGGCCAGGCGTTCTGTGGCCACCGGTGCGTCGAGGACGACCCAGTACCCCAGGGCGCGCTCGCGGCGCCGAAGTCGGTCGGTGAAACCAGAGGCGGTGGGACGGAGGTCGTGGGGGTTCGTCACGTCGGGACTCTCTCGGTGGGTGTTGGCGGGAATCAGGTCAGCGGTTGTAGGCGGGCATGGGGCCGTGGAGGGCTGCGCCCACTGCGTCGCAGGCGTCGAGGACGTCCTGCGGCAAGGCTCCGCGACCGCCGGCCTCGAGGTTCGAGCGGAGCTTGCTCGGGCTTGGACCCCCCGAGCAGGACGGCGGTGACGACAGGTCGCGACAGGAGCCAGCGCAGGGCGAGCTCTGGCAGCCCCATGCCCGCCTCGGCGGCGATCCGCTCCAGCGCCTCCACCGCGTCGAAGAGGGTGCGGTTCCAGTAGCGGTCCTTGTACATCTGGGCCAGGGCGGAGGTGCCGAACCGTCCCTCGGCCGGAGCCTCGTCGAAGCGGTGCCGTCCGGTGAGCAGGCCGCCACCGAGCGGGTTGTAGACCACGGTCGCGAGCTCGTGCGTCGCAGCGAACTCGGCGTACTCGGACTCGATGCGCCGCGCGACGAGGTTGTAGAGCTGTTGCCCCACGACCGGTCGCGGGGCGCCGGCCCGGTCACAGGCGGCCTCGACGTCGGCGATCTGCCACGCCGCGAAGTTCGAGACACCGAGCGCCCCGACGAGGCCCTCGTCGACGAGCTCCCGCAGCGCACCGGCAGTCTCGTCGAGCGGGACCGAACGGTCGGGCATGTGCAGGTAGAGCAGGTCCACGCGGTCGGTGCCGAGCCGGTCGAGGCTGGCGCTCAGCGAGCGCCGGATCCCCTCGCGCGAGAGCAGCGGGTGGCCGTCGGCGTCACCGGGATAGATGCCGACCTTCGTCGCCAGGGTGACCTCGTCGCGGCGCCCGGCGAGGATCTCGCCGAGCATGCGCTCGCTGCGCCCCGCGGCATACCCGTTGGCGGTGTCCAGGTGGGTGACGCCCCCCTCGAGGGCCGTGTCGACCATGGCTCGGGCGGTGTCCAGGTCAGCGGTGTCACCGAAGGTCATCGTGCCGAGGACGAGCCGCGACAGCGGTAGCCCCAGTCCGTGCAGCTCCGTGCTCATGGCGCCACCACCGACTTGGCCTGCGTGGTCGCTGATCCGGTGGCGCCCGCAGCAGCCTCCGCTGCGGCCGCACTCTCCGCCGCTCGGGCGGCCGCGATCCCACGGACGACCTCGCGAGGCTTGCGCCCGGTCATCGTCGACGGCTCGAGGGCGCTGCGTCGCAGCATGCGGGTGTAGGCCTCCTGCGGTCTGCTGAGGACGTCCTCTGTCGCGCCCTGCTCGACGACCTGCCCGGCGCGCAGGACCAGGACGTTCTCGCTCAGCCTGCGCACGACGCCGAGGTTGTGGGAGATGGCGAGATAGGTCAGACCTGTGTCTCGGCGAAGGGCGTCGAGGACGCCCAGGATCTGGGCCTGGACACTGACGTCCAGGGCGCTCGTCGCCTCGTCGAGGACGAGCACGTCCGGCTCGGACGCCAGGGCGCGCGCGATACCGATGCGCTGGCGCTGCCCACCGGAGAACTCATGGGGCTTGCGGTCCAGCGCACTCGTGGGCAACCCGACCTGGTCGATGAGCTCGGCGGACCGCTTGTGCCGCACGGACTTCGAGCGCTCGCCGCGGGCCGCGAGCGGCTCGGCGACGATGTCACGTGCACTGAGGTGCGGGTCCAGCGAGCCGTACGGGTCCTGGAACACCATCTGGATGCGGTGCCGGAGAGGCCGGAGCTCGCGGGATCCCATGGGAGCCAGGTCGGTGCCGTCCAGGAGCACTTCGCCGGAGGTCGGCTTGAGGAGTCGGACGAGCGCCTTGGCGATCGTCGACTTCCCGGACCCCGACTCTCCGACGATCGCGAGCGAACCACCGGCGGGGACCGAGAACGACACGTCGTCCACGGCGCGGTAGACGTGCTCACCGGTGCCGTACTCCACGACGAGGTTGCGCACCTCGAGCAGCGGGCGCGTGCTCACGCGACACCTCCGTCGGTCGTGACGGCGGCGGGGACACCCGAGGGCGCGTCGTCGTCGTCGGGGTCCTGCCAGGGCCCCAGGGCGGGGATGGCTGCGAGCAGGGCTCTGGTGTAGTCGTGCGCCGGGGCGTCGACGACCTGCTCGACCGGTCCGCTCTCGACGAACCGACCGGACTTCATGACATGGATGCGATCACTCATGAGCCGGGCCACCCCGAGGTCGTGGGTGATGAGCAGCATCGCCGCACCGGTGCGCTCCTGGATCTCGAGGAGCAGGTCGAGGATGCCCGCCTGCACCGTGACGTCAAGTGCCGAGGTGGGCTCGTCGGCGACGATGAGGGCCGCCTCGGCCGAGAGCGCCATCGCGATGAGCACGCGCTGCAGCATGCCGCCTGAGAGCTCGTGCGGATACTGCTTCAACCGCCGCTCGGGCACGCTGAGGTGCACCTGGCGCAGGAGCTCGAGGGCTCTGGCCGACGCGTCCCTCTTGGACAGAGCACCGTGCGCCAGCCGGATCGCCTCGACCATCTGCTTCTCGATGGTCGCGATTGGGTTGAGTGCCGTCATCGGGTCCTGCGGGATGAGCGCGACCGATCGTCCTCGCAGCGTCGTGACGTGCTTGCGGGTGGACACCACGTCCTTGCCCTCGATCTCGGCCGCGCCGGTGATGACGGCGAGGTCGTCAGGGAGCAGTCGCAGCAGCGCCATGGCGGTCGTCGACTTGCCCGACCCGGACTCACCGATGATCGTCACGGTCTCGCCGTGGTCGATGTGGAAGCTGATGCCGTCGACGGCACGCACGACCCCGCTGAGGGTCATGAGGTCGACAGTGAGGTCGCGGACGTCGAGGACCTTCATCAGCTGGTCACCGCCTTGGCGCGCCGGACCCGGTCTCGCAACCCGTCGCCGAGCAGGTTCACACCGACCACGAGGAGGGCGATCGCCAAGCCGGGGATGGTCACGAGCCACCACTCACCGGTGACGAAGAGCTCTCGACCGTCGCTGATGATGCCGCCCCAGGTCGGGTACGGCCGCTGGACACCGGCGCCGAGGAACGACAGCGCGCTCTCGAGCAGCACGGCCTGCGCGAGGAGCAGGAAGACGACGACGAGGGTCTGGGACAGGATGTTGGGGATGATGTGGCGCAGGATGATCGTCGGCTTGCGCAGGCCGAGGACCTGCGCCGCCGCGACATAGGGCTTCTCGCGTTCGACCAGGACCAAGGCTCTGGTCAGCCGAGCCGGTTCGGGCCACTGGGCGAGCGCGATGACCAGGGTGATGACCGGCACCGACGGCCCGAACAGCGCCACGACGAGCAGCAGCATGAGCAGCAGGGGCAACGACATCTGGGCCTCGAGGAGCCGGGAGATGACCGAGTCGACCCAGCCGCCGAAGTAGCCCGCGCTGGCGCCGGCGACGACACCGATCACACCGGAGAGCACGATCGCGAGGAAGCCGATGAGCAGCGACGTCTGGCCACCGAAGAGGATGCGTGACAGCAGGTCCCGACCGTTGGGGTCGGTACCGAGGAGGTGACCGGGGCTGAGCGGCGGCAGGTGGGACGCCGCGAGGTCTCCACGCAGCGGGTCGGGCAGCGGCAGGACGTTCGCGAGCAGGACGGGCAGCACGACCAGAGCCGTGCAGAACGCTCCCACCCACATCTTGACGGTGCTGTAGCGAGCCTTCCGCGCAGCGGCAGACGTGCGCAGCAGTCGCCCGGCCGGTCCCGCGGCAGGCTCGGTCGCACGGTCGCGCGCCGCGCCGTCGGGGCCCGTTGCGCCGGGGATCGTGGCGTCCGGTGCGGTGGTGTCGCTCACGAGCGCGCCTCCTGTCCGAGTCGGACCCGGGGGTCCATGAGGGGGTAGAGCAGGTCGACGAGCAGCTGGACGACGAGTGCCAGCACGACTGTCACGAGCACGGTGGCCTGGATGAGCGGGAAGTCGCGGCGCTCGAGGGCGTCGACGACGAGCTCGCCGACGCCGGGCCACTTGAAGACGACCTCGACGATGACGACACCGTTGAGCATGGCGGCGAACCTGGTCCCGAGAGCGGTGACGACCGGGATGGCCGAGTTGGCGAAGGCGTAGCGCCAGGTGAGGGTTCGCTCCGAGACCCCGCGAGACCGGGCGATCGTGAGGTACGGCGCGGTGAGGTTGACGACCATCTCGCGACGGACGAGCCGTGAGATGAGCGCGACCTGGAGGATGACGATCGTCAGGCAGGGCAGGACGATCGAGCTGATCGAGGTGAACCCGGCGGGGGCGAACCAGCCGAGGTTCACGGCGAAGACGATGAGCAGGACGAAGCCGATCCAGAAGTCAGGCATGGACTGCCCGGCAATGGTCGCCATGTTGGCCCCGAGCTCGGGCGCCGTGTCCCGCCTGCGCGCCATCCAGACCCCCAGCGGGATCGCGATGAGAGCCGTGACGACGATGGCCACGACGGCCAGCGTGAGGGTGTACGGCAGGCGGTCGAGGACGACCTCGAGCGCGCCCTTGCGGAACTGGAACGACTGACCCAGGTCACCTCGGGCGAGCTGCCCGAGGTAGCCGAGGTACTGCTGCAGGATCGGCTGGTCCAGCCCGAACTGCTCGCGGATGGCGTCGAGCTGTTCGCTCGAGGGGTTCGGCGGGGCGTAGTTCACTGCCGGGTCGCCGGGAGCCATCCGGAGGAGGATGAACACCGCGGTGATCGTCATCCACGCCGTGAAGACGGTCTGCGCGATGCGCTTGAGGACGTAGCGGCGCATGGCTCAGCCTGACACCTTGACCTTCGCCAGGTCGTAGGAGTTGGTCGGGGAGAAGCTCGAGGGTCGTCACCCGCTTGCGCTTGGCGAGGACGTTGTCCGGGGTCCAGGCCCACATCGCCGGCCACTGTGCCCAGATCTGCTCCTGCGCGTCCTTGAGCAGCGTGTCGCGAGCTCCCTGGTCGGGCTCGGCCGAGGCCTTGTCCAGCAGTGCGGTGATCTCCGGGAAGACGAAGCCGTGGTAGCTGTCGCGCGTCTTCTCCTTCTCCGCGGTGCCGCCGTACTGGCCCTGCAGGTTGGTGAGCGCCAGACCGGTCTGGTTGCCGTAGCCGTTGCCGAGCACGTCCCAGTCCCCTGCCTCGCCACGGCGCCAGGTGTTGATCTCGCCACCCTTGGGGATCTGCTTGAGGGTGACCGTGACACCGACGTCGCCGAGCATCCCGGCGATGGCCTCCATGACCCGCGCGGCGCCGGCGAACTCGGAGTCCTCCCAGATGAAGGTGAGCTTCAGGCCCGTCACGCCTTCGGCGGCGAGCATCGACTTCGCCTTGGCCGGGTCGAACGTGTACTTGCCCGTGGAGACGAAGCCGGCCAAGGTCTTCGGGACGACTCCCTCGGCGGACGAGACCAGGCCGTTCATCAGGGACTTGATGAGGGCCTCGTGGTCGACGGCGAAGGAGAGGGCTTCACGCACCTTGGGGTTCGACAGCGGGTGGCCGGCCGGCTTGCGGAAGTTGTAGAAGAGGTGGATGAGGCGGGTGCCCGGGCCCTGGACGAGCTCGATGTCCGAGTTCTTCTTGAGGGCGTTGGCCGACTCGGGGGTGATCGTGTCGATGACGTCGGCCTGGCCGGAGGTGATGGCGATGACTCGCGAGCCCTCCTCCTCCTGGTAGGAGACCTTGACCTCGTCCAGCAGTGCCTTCTCACCCCAGTAGTTCTCGTTGCGGACCAGCCGATAGGTGCCGGTGCCCGAGTCGGCCTCCGCGACCGTGAACGGGCCGGACCCGATCCCCTCGCGCAGCTCCTCCGCCTTGTTGGCTGCGGCGGGTGTGATGAGGATGTTGGACATGAGCGAGTCGAGCGTCACGAGGGGGTTCTTCGTCGTGAGCGTGAACGAGGTGTCATCGACCTTGGCGAAGGTCGGCTGCTCGGGGAACTGGGAGGCGACGTAGCCGGCCTTGACCTGGAAGTAGAGCTTGAGCGCGGTCTCGACGTCCTCGACGGTGACCTTGGTCTTGTCGGAGTACTGGATGTCGCTCCGCAGCTTGACCGTCCACACGGTGGGCGCGGTCTGCTCGAACGACTCGGCGAGGACGAGCTCCGGCTTGAGGTCGCTGCCGATGCGCGTGAGGGCCTCGCGCACGGCGCGCTGCACGGTGACCGCCGCGTCGTACTGGTTCAGCTTGTTGTCGAGGCTCACCAGGTTGCGGTTGAGGACGACGGTGAGCGTGCCACCGGCTGCTCCGGCCGCTCCACCCGTGCCACTCTCGGTGGTCTGCGGGCCGGCGCAGGCGGTCAGTGCCGAGCCGACGGCGGTGGTCATCCCGAACACCCCCGCGAGCTGCAGGATGGCCCGTCGGGACGGGGCGCGGCGTGCGGTGTCCTGGGTCCCAGCGGACTTGACGACGTCGAACATGAGCTTCCTCCTTGAAGTCTCTGGCCCGGTCCCAGGTGGCACCGTTGCTGAAACCACGATAGACACTGTTGCGTGTTGTGCGCAATACCTGTAGCGTAATTTGCGTCAACTTCGCAGGTATGCCGTCGTGCAGCTCTTCCCAGCCCCTTCGGTTCCAGCCATGTCAGTTCGACTGTCTCGCAGCGTTACTCACCCAACGGAGGGGAATCGGCCATGACGGACCTCGTGATTCTCGCCGACGACCTCTCCGGCGCAAGCGAGTCGGCTGCAACGGCACTTATGCGCACAACACGCATAACGGTGCAACTGATGGACGAGGCCGGACCAGAAATCGCCACCGCGAACGCCGACGATCCCCGCGTCGTCGCCGTTGACCTGGACACGCGGCGAGCTGATCCCACCACCGTCGCCACCGCGGTCAGTCGAGCCACCGACCTCATCGCCCCCGGCTCTCTCGTGCTCGTCAAGATCGACTCGATCCTGCGGGGTCGCCCCGACCGCCTCATCGCTGCTGTGCGCGACGCACTCACGAGCACGGACGTGCCGACGCTCACGGTCGTCTGCCCGGCCACACCCTCGGTCGGACGATCGGTGGTCGGTGGGATCGTCCACGTCCACGGAACGCCTCTGGCCGGGACCCACCTGTGGCGCGCCGAAACGGACCCGATGCCCACGTCCGTCGCCGTTGCGGTCGGTGCGCCCGATGCACCGACCGTCCCTCTCGACGTGGTCCGCGGTCCACGCGCGACCTTCGTCGAGACCCTGAGCGGTGCCGCCGGCTCCGCCGTCGTCGTGTGCGACGCGCAGGACGACGCCGACCTCGACGCCATCGTCGCCGCTGCCAGGGAGGTTCCTCGGGTGCGGCCGGTCCTCGTGGGTGCCGGCGCGATGGCCGGAGCCGCTGCCCGTTCTCTTCCTGCCGACGCGACAGTCGGCACCCAGCCCGGCCCGGCCGACCTGTCTCGCATCCTCGTCGTCGTGGGGTCGGCGGCCGGCGCGGTGGCCGACGAGGTCGAGACGCTGCGCAGCTCGGGTGCCGAGGTCCTCGACCTGCCGGTCTCCCAGCTCCTCTCAGGTCGAGCCATGACACAGGGTTCGCAGGCCCGGATCACCGTCATCCGACCGACATCGTCGGAGATCGACCCGACCATCTCGGCAGAGCTCGTCGATGCCCTCGCCCACGCCGTGGTGCCCACGGCCGCCATGGCTGACGCCCTCGTCCTCACCGGGGGTGAGACGGCGCGCGCCGTGCTGTCCCGTCTGGGCGTTCGAGTCCTCACGCCCATCGCCGTCACCGGCGGCGCCGTCACCTCGCGGGCCGACGACGGCCGACTCGTCGTCACCCGACCCGGAAGCTTTCGGTGGGGCATGCAGCCTCGCCGAGATCGTCTCGTCCCTCACCGACCGTTCTTTTCAAGGAGCCGACATGAGCACCACCCCCACCATCGCCGTCACCATGGGTGACGGCGCCGGCATCGGTCCAGAGGTGGTCGTCCGCGCCCTCGTCGACCCGCTCGTCACCGGCACCATGTCCGCTGTCGTCGTGGGTGATGCGGAGCGCCTGAGGGTGGCCGTCGGCCTGATGGGCGTGGAGGCCGAGATCGTCACGGTGGA
The DNA here is from genome assembly GCF_979258975.1 of Knoellia sp. AC549. NCBI lineage: Bacteria > Bacillati > Actinomycetota > Actinomycetes > Micrococcales > Intrasporangiaceae > Knoellia > Knoellia sp. AC549. The sequence goes on along the minus strand of NZ_OZ409890.1, from coordinate 1,864,128 downwards.
GACCGTGGCCGAGGCGGTGTTCAGCCCGGGGCGGATCAACGTCATCGACCTCGGTCTGCTCCCTGCCGACCTCCCCTTCGGGCAGCTGTCCGCGATCGCCGGCGACGCGGCATACCACTACGTGCGGGTCGCGAGCGAGCTCGCGATGTCCGGCCAGGTGCAGGCCATCTGCACGGCACCGCTCAACAAGGAGGCCCTGCACGCGGGTGGCCACCTCTTCCCGGGGCACACCGAGCTGCTGGCGCAGCTCACCAACACCGGTGAGGTGTCGATGATGCTCTCGACCGAGCGGGTCAAGGTCATCCACGTCACCACGCACATCGGACTCATCGACGCCGTGGACCGGATCGAGCCCGGCCTCGTCGAGCGCACCATCCGTCGCGGCCATGGTGCTCTGGTCGACGCCGGCTACCCGAACCCGAAGATCGGCGTGTGCGGCATCAACCCCCACGCGGGCGAGAACGGGCTCTTCGGCCGTGGTGAGGAGGAGACCAAGATCGCCCCCGGCGTCGCCGCGGCCCAGGCCGCAGGCATCGATGTCCACGGCCCCCTGCCCGCGGACACGCTGTTCTTCCTGGCCGGCCGCGGGGACTACGACCTCGTCGTCGCGATGTATCACGACCAGGGCCACGGGCCGGTCAAGGTCCTCGGCCTCGAGGCCGGAGTCAACATCACGGTCGGCCTCCCCGTCATCCGCACCTCCGTCGACCACGGGACGGCGTTCGACATCGCCGGCACCGGGAAGGCCGACCACCGCTCGATGATCGAGGCACTGCGCCTGGCGAAGGAGATGGCTCCGGAGCCCGTGACGTCGAGGGCGCCCGACCTGGCGAGCTCGTGACAGTGTGACCGCGTGCCCGACTGGATAGGGTGAACCCACAATGAGCAGGTCGAGATCAGGCACCCGCCGCGACAACATCGTGCAGCTGGCCGCGTCCAACGGTCTGACGAGCGTCGAGGAGCTCTCCGCGACGTTCGGTGTCACCCCCTCGACGATTCGGCGCGACCTGGCCCTGCTCACCGGTGAGGGCAAGTTGGCGCGCACCTACGGAGGTGCGCTCAGCCTCGAGCGCCATCCCGAGGCGTCCCTGCGCGAGCGGCTCGGCGAGGCGCACTCCGCCAAGCGAGCCATCGCCGCGTGGGCCGCGCAGCAGATCGAGCCCGGTGAGAGCGTCCTGCTCGACGGAGGCTCGACGACGGCCGCGCTCGCCCAGGCCATCGTGGGGGTGCATCCGCTCAGCGTCGCGACCATCGGCCTGCCCGCACTCGAGGTGCTCGTCGACGCCGAGCCCGAAGGCCTCGAGATCATCCTGCTCGGCGGACGCCTCCGGCCCCTGAGTCGAAGCTTCGTGGGCTCCGTCGCAGAGCAGGCCCTCGAGCGGATGACCTTCGACCGGGCCTTCATGGGGGCTGACGGGGTGCACGCGGACCGGGGCATCAACGAGAAGGAGCTCGAGCAGACCCGCCTCAAGGAGCTCATGATGGCCCGGGCGGACCAGGTCTACGTCCTGGCGCACGGAGCCAAGATCGACCGCGCGCCCTTTCACGCGTGGGCCGTCATGCCGAGCCGCTGGACCCTGGTCACCGATGGGACGGCGCCACCGGAGGCGTTGGAGGCGTTCCGCGACCGCGGCATCGAGGTCGTCATCGTTCCGGACCTCACAGCTGACTCCTGACCTCGCTCGACCCACGCTGACTCCGGACCGGCTCAGGTGTTCTGCGGGAAGCCGAGGTTGAGGCCACCGTGCGACGGGTCGAGCCAGCGTGAGGTGACGACCTTGCCCCGGGTGAAGAAGTTCACGCCCTCCATGCCGTGCGCGTGGCTGTCGCCGAAGAGCGAGTCCTTCCACCCGCCGAAGGAGTAGTAGGCCATCGGCACGGGGATCGGCACGTTGATGCCCACCATGCCGACCTCGACCTCGTTCTGGAACCGTCGCGCAGCGCCACCGTCGTTGGTGAAGATCGCCGTGCCGTTGCCGTAGGGGTTGGCGTTGATGAGCTCGAGCCCGTCGTCGTAGGACTGCACCCGCAGCACGGAGAGCACCGGCCCGAAGATCTCGTCCTGGTAGACCGACATGTCCGGCGAGACCTTGTCGAAGAGGGTCGGCGCGAGGAAGAAGCCCTCACCGTCGGCGTCGATGGCGCTCTCGCGGCCGTCGATGACGAGCTCGGCCCCGGACTCGACACCTGCGTCGAGGTAGGACGCCACCTTGTCGCGGTGCTGCCTGGTGACGAGCGGCCCCATGTCCGTGCCCCGCGTGCCGTCGCCGGTGACGAGCTTGCCGACGCGGTCCTTGATCTTCTCGATGAGCTCGTCGGCGATCGGCTCGACGGCCACGAGGGCCGAGATGGCCATGCACCGCTCGCCTGCCGACCCGAAGCCGGCGTTGACCGCGGCGTCGGCGGCGAGGTCGAGGTCGGCGTCCGGGAGGACGAGCATGTGGTTCTTGGCGCCGCCGAGCGCCTGGACCCGCTTGCCGTGCGCCGTCCCCGTCTCATAGACGTAGCGCGCGATGGGCGTCGACCCGACGAAGGACACGGCGCGCACGTCGGGGTGGGTGAGGAGGGCGTCGACCGCCTCCTTGTCCCCGTGCACGACGTTCATGACGCCGTCGGGCAGGCCGGCCTCGCGCCAGAGCTGCGCCACGGCAAGCACGGCCGAGGGGTCCTTCTCGCTGGGCTTGAGGACGACGGCGTTGCCACAGGCGATCGCCACGGGCACGAACCACAACGGCACCATCGCCGGGAAGTTGAACGGCGAGATCACCGCGACGACGCCCAGCGACTGCCTGATCGAGTAGACGTCGACCTTGGTCGAGGCGTTCTCGGTGTAGCCGCCCTTGAGCAGGTGCGGTATGCCGCAGGCGAACTCGGCGACCTCGAGGCCGCGCGTCACCTCACCCAGTGCGTCGGAGAGGACCTTGCCGTGCTCGGCCGTGATGAGAGCGGCGATGTCCTCCTTGCGCTCGTTGAGCAGCTCACGGAAGCGGAAGAGCACCTGCGTCCGCTTGGACAACGACGAGCTGCCCCACCCAGAGGCCCATGCCTCTCTGGCCTTCGCCACCACCTCGCCGACGAGCTCCGCCGAGGCCAGGTCGAGAGCGCCGGTCTCCTCACCCGTGGCGGGGTTGTAGACGGCACTGGTGCGTTCGGCCGTGCCGTCCCAGGCCTGACCGGCGATGAGGTGGGTGATGCGGGTGGGAGTGCTCATGGTGCTTCCTTCGTGCGAGGAGGGTTCTAGGACAACGTGAGTGGGTCGACGAGGTCGACGGTGACGCGCTCACCGGACGCGAGCGAGGCCATGCCGGCACTCGAGACCGCCGTGGCGGCATACCCGTCCCAGACGGACGGACCGACGGACTCGCCCCGCAGGGCCGAGTCGACCCACGACTGGACTTCGAGGTCGTATGCCGTGGCGAACCTCGTGCGGTAGTCCGCCGGGACCGCTCCGCCCCACCGGCCCGACCCGTCGGCCGCCAGCGTGGCGGAGTAGAGCCCGGTCGAGGGGCGGCCGATGACCACGGACCCGCGCTCGGCGACCGCCTCGCACCGCACCTCGTAGCCGACCTGGCTGTTGACGAACACCTCGTTGGTGACGAGCCCGCCCCCGGCCATCGTGAAGATCGCGACCTGCGGGTCGACGACCCCGGGCGAGGCATGTGTCGTGGGTGCGGGTGACATCACCTGGATGGCCACGACCTCCTCACCGAAGAGGAAGCGGGCGACGTCGATCTCGTGGACGAGGCTGTCGCGCACGATCATCTCGGAGCGGAAGTCGGCGTGGGGGACCGAGGAGTTGCGGTGGACGTTGTGCAGCAGCAGAGTTCGGCCGAGGGTGCCGCCGGCCAGCACCGACCGCAGCTGGGCGTACTCAGGGTCGAAGCGTCGCATGAACCCGACCTGGATGAGGGAGCGGCCGAGGCGCCCTCGGACCTCCCGTTCGGCCTGCACGAGTCGCAGCGACGACTCGGTGTCCATCGTGAGCGGCTTCTCGCAGAGCACCGGCTTGGCGGCCGCGAGGCAGGCGAGGACCTGCTCCTCGTGGACGAAGCCGGGCGAGGCCAGGATCACGGCGTCGACGTCATCGGCGGCGATGAGCTCGAGAGCGTCCCCCTCCGACCGCACGCCGTCGAAGCGCCCGGCCAGCTCCTTGGCACGCACCTCGTCAGGGTCGGCGACCGCGACGAGCCGAGCCCCGGCGGTCCGTCGCGCAAGCCGCTCGGCGTGGTCGGCGCCCATGATCCCGACACCGACGACGCCGATGCGCAGCACCTCCGTCATGACTGCCTCCCCAGGCCGAGGTGCGCCCTCTGGTCCTGCTTGTGGACCGCGTAGTCCTCGAAGGCGCTCCGGGTCGAGTCGAGCTCGCTCACCTGGGCTACGGGCACGTCCCACCAGCTCTCGCTGTCCGGGGCGAAGACGCGCGGGTCGGTCTCGACGTGGATGACGACCGGACCGCCGTCGCCCGGCCAGGCCTTGGCCTCGGCGATGGCAGCGCCGAGCTCGTCGCGCGAGTGCACCTCGATGACGTGGGCGCCGAGACTGCGCGCGTTGGCGGCGAGGTCGACGGGCAGCACGTCGCCGTCGAGCCGGTGCGAGCCCTCGCCACGACGCCGGTATGCCGTCCCGAACCGTTGCGATCCCAGGCCTTCCGAGAGTGACCCGATGGAGTGGAAGCCGTGGTTCTGGACGAGGACGACGATGACCTTGACCCGCTCCTGGACCGCGGTGACCAGCTCGGTCGGCATCATGAGGTAGCCGCCGTCACCGACCATCGCGAAGACGTCGCGGGTCGGGTCGGCGAGGCGGATGCCGATCGACGCCGGCACCTCGTAGCCCATGCAGGAGTAGCCGTACTCGACGTGGTATCCCTTGCGGTCGCGCACCCGCCACAGCTTGTGCAGGTCTCCCGGCATCGAGCCGGCGGCACACAGCACGACGTCTTGCGGGTCGCTCAGCTCGTTGACGGCGCCGATGACCGACGCCTGGGTGAGCAGTCCGTCGGCCAGGGCCTCGGTCACCGACGCAGGCGGTGCGTATGCCGCGTCCACCGCCTTGTCCCACCGGCGCCACAGGGTGCCCTGCCGCTTGCGATAGCTGTCGGAGACCGACCAGCCGTCGAGGGCTTCGGTGAGTGCGAGCAAAGTCTCGCGGGCGTCACCGACGACGGAGAGGCCTGACTGCTTGCCTGCGTCGAAGCCTGCGATGTTGAGGTTGACGAAGCGAGCACCCGTGCGTGCAAACGCTGTTCGCGATGCCGTGGTGAAGTCGCCCCAGCGGGTCCCGACGCCGATGACGACGTCGGCCTCGGCCGCGAGGGCGTTGGCCGCTGTCGTCCCGGTCGACCCGATGGCGCCTACGAGATGCGGGTGTCCGTGGAGGAGCGAGCCCTTGCCTGCCTGGGTCTCGGCCACCGCCATCCCGGTCGCGTCGGCGAGGGCGGCGAGCGCGTCCTCGGCACCCGAGTAGTGCACGCCACCGCCGGCCACGACGAGCGGCTTCCTCGCCGACCGGATGAGGTCGGCTGCGGCGGCTATCCGCGATGCCTCGGGGACGGGTCGAGCCACGTGCCACACCCGCTCGTCGAAGAGCTCGACCGGCCAGTCGAAGGCCTCGGCCTGGACGTCCTGGGGCAGTGAGACGGTCACGGCACCGGTCTCGACCGGGTCGGTGAGGACGCGCATCGCCGACAGCAGCGCCGACGGCAGCTGCTCGGGGCGCATCACCTCGTCGAAGAAGCGCGACAGGGGGCGGAAGGCATCGTTGACGGTCACGTCACCGGCATACGGGGCCTCGAGCTCCTGCAGCACTGGTGACGACACACGCGTCGCGAAGGTGCCAGAAGGCAGCAGCAGCACCGGGATCCGGTTGATCGTCGCGAGCGCGGCGCCGGTCAGCATGTTCGTCGAGCCGGGGCCGACCGACGCGGTGCAGACCCACGTCTGGAGCCGGTCCTTGTGCTTGGCGTAGCCGACAGCGGTGTGGACCATGGCCTGCTCGTTGCGCGCCAGCACGTAGGGCAGGTCGGCAGCCAGTCCGCGCTCCGTCGCGGCGAGCTCCTCCTGCAGGAGCGCCTGCCCGATGCCGGCGACGTTGCCGTGCCCGAAGATGCCGAGGCACCCGGCGAACAGGCGCTGGCGCTCGCCGTCACGCTCGGACCACTGCTGTCCGAGGAACCGGATCGTCGCCTGGGCCACGGTGAGTCGCACGGTGTCAGTCATCGGTGCTCCAGGTCTCTCGCACCCACGCATGGGCGGGGTCGTCGGCGATGAGCCAGGCCCGTTCCGTGCCGGGACCGGCCATGACGTTGAGGTAGTAGAGGTCGGCGTCCGGCGCCGCCATCGCCGGACCGTGCCACCCGTGGGGGACGAGCACGACGTCACCGGTCCGGACCTCGGCGAGCACGTCGATCGGTCGGCCCTCGGTGCCGTAGACCCGCTGGTAGCCCACGGGGTCGGTGCCGCGCGGGTCGGTGGACCGCGTCTCGAAGTAGTAGATCTCCTCGAGCTCGGACTCGATCCCGGGGCGGTCCTCGTCGTGCTTGTGCGGCGGCCACGAGCTCCAGTTGCCGGCAGGGGTGATGACCTCGCACACCAGGACGGCGTCGGCGTCGAGGACGGGCGGCAGCCCGAAGGCGCGCACCTCTCGACTCGCGTTGCCGGCCCCGCGCTGCTCGGGGGCCGCCTCGTCGGCGGCGATCCGGCGCGGCTCGCGGTCGGTCGTCGCGCGGGCACCGCAGAGAGCCACCCGTGCCACGCCCGTTCCGCTGTTGTGCACCGTGATCGTGCGCGCACGCGGCAGGTATGCCGTGTCGCTGGGTCCGTCGAAGACGCTCGCCCGTCCCGCGAGCACGATCGACTCGGCGTCGTCGATGTCGACGGTCACGGACCCGGCCAGGGGCACGACGACGACCTCCTCGTCGCCCGTGTCATGGGTCGTCGCGACCCCAACCTCCAGCTCGAGGACACGGAGGCTCGTGTGCTGCCAACCGTCGACCTCGTCGGTGATCGCGACCGCGAAGGGCCCCGAAACGGCCTCACCACGGGCCAAGACCCACCGGGCGTTGTCGGCGCCGAGGCCACCGCAGGTCATGTCGTCCTCCCGTGCACGAGCCCTGAGGCGATGTCGACGGCGCTGCCGACGTCACCGTCCGGCGGGTAGAGGAGGGCTCGGCCCACCACGAGACCGGTCACGGAGGGGAGGGTGAGCGCCTCGGCCCACGCGGCATACGTGTCCTGGGGGTCGCCCTGGGGGTCGCCGCCGAGCAAAAGGGTCGGCAGGGTCGTCGCGTCCATGACGCGGGCGAGATCCTCGACGACGGGAAGCTTGAGCCAGGTGTGCGCACTGCTCGCGCCGAGCCCGCTCGCGACGGCGACCGACGCGATCACGGAGTCCGGGTCGAGGAGGTTGCGGACGCGGCCGTCCTCGACGACGGACAGGAAGGGCTCGACCATGGCCATGAGGCCGTGCTGCGCGAGCTCAGTGACCGCGTGGGCACTGGCCTCGAGGGTCGAGACGGTGCCGGGGTCACCGAGGCAGACGCGGGTGAGCATCTTGCCGCCGTCGAGTCCCCGAGCCGCGATCTCGTCGGCGGTCCAGGCGGTGAAGCGGTCGTCGAGCTCGAAGACCGCGCCCTGCAGCCCGCCGCGGTTCATCGAGCCGATGGCGACCTTGTCGTCGAGAGCGCCGAGGAGGACGAGGTCGTCGAGGACATCGGCCGTCGCGAGCACGCCGTCGACGCCCGGCCGGGCCAGTGCCGTGACGAGCCGCTCGAGGAGCTCGCGGCGGCTGCCCATGGCCGTGGCGTCGCCGCGCACGCCGAGGGCGCCGCGAGCCGGGTGGTCCGCTGCCACGAGCAGCATCCGGCCGTCGTCGCCGACGAGCGGGCGCCGTCGGCGACCCGCCCATGCCGAGGCGATGCGACCGGGATCCGTGACTCGGATCCGGGTGAGCTCGTCGAGCTCCATCAGCGTCCCCCTCGGAGTGCGGCCTCGACCTCGTCGGTCGTCGGCATCGCGGTCGAGCACTCGAGCCGTCCGGCGACGAGTGCCCCGGCGACGTTGGCGAACTCGATGGTGCGGCGCAGGTCCCAGCCGGCGAGCAGCCCGTGGACGAGCGCCCCACCGAAGGCGTCGCCCGCACCGAGCCCGTTGACGACCTCGACGGGGAAGGGTGCCACCTCGACCCGCTCGTTGCGGGTCGCCGCGAGCACCCCGCGCGGACCCTGCTTGACGACGGCGAGCTCGAGGCCGCGCTCGAGAAGGGCGTCGGCCGCGCGGTGCGCGTCGGTCTCGCCGACGGCGACCTCGCACTCCTCGCGGTTGCCGACGGCGATGGTCACGTGGTCGAGGGCGCTGCTCACCTGGGCGCGCGCCTCGTCGGACGAGGCCCAGAACATGGGCCGGTAGTCGAGGTCAAGGATGGTGTGCTCGGCCCTCGCGCGGGCCTCCCACAACGCGAAGTGCGTTGCGCGAGAGGGCTCCTGCGAGAGTCCTGTGACCGTGGACCAGTGCACCTTGGCTGCCCGCACGTCCTCGACGACGGCCTCGGTCGGCTCGACCATGAGGTCCGGCGCGATCGGGTAGCGATAGAAGGAGAGCGGGAAGTCGTCCGGCGGGTGCACTTCGCAGAACGTCACCGGAGTCGGTGGCACGCGGCCCTGCTCGCCCTCGATCGGCGTGATGTGGACGGGATCGACCCCGAGGCGCTCGGCCTCCTGCTGCACGTACCTCCCGAAGGCGTCTCCCCCCACCTTCGTGACGAGGCTGACGCGGTGCCCGTGGCGGGCGGCCGCGACGGCGACGTTGGTGGCGCTCCCGCCGAGGAACTTCTGGAACGTGCTGACGTCCTCGAGCCCGACGCCGTGCTGGAGGGGATAGATGTCGACGCCCGTGCGCCCGACGGCGACGAGGTCGTATGCCTTGACCCCACCCATCAGGTGCCGCTCTCGAGGTGCTGGGCGATGGCGGTGATGTGGGCGATCGAGGTCCGCACGTCCGCGCTCGGGTCGACCCCGGTCTGTGAAGGGGGGCCGGTGAGGACGGTGTCCTGCTCGAGGACGTACCAGCCGGCATACCCGGCGTTCTCGAGCGACCGGACGATCGCGGCGATGTCGACGTCACCCTTCCCGAGGGGGACGTACATGCCGTCCGCGACCGCGTCCGTGTAGCCCTGTCGTCCCTCCTGGACCCCCTTGGCGAGGTCGAGGCGCACGTCCTTGAGGTGGACGTGGGCGATGCGCCCGGGGTGCTGGCGAGCGAGCTCGACCGGGTCGCCGCCGCCGATGAGGAGGTGGCCGGTGTCGAGGCAGAGGCTGATGCGTGAGCCGGCGAGGACGCGCTCTGCCTCGACACCCGACTCGACGATGGTGCCGACGTGGGGGTGCAGGGTCGCCGTCAGCCCGTGCGCCTCGGCGGACGCGGTGACGAGGTCGAGGTTCTCGAGCAGGGTCTCCCACTGGGCGTCGGTCAGCACCGGCCGGTCGTCGTAGCCTTCGACGCCCGTGGCCGCGGCGATGACGACGGTGGTGGCGCCCGCGACGACGAGGGCCTCGATCGCCTTCTCGACCTCGGGAATCGGGTCGTGGTCGGGGTCATGGAGGACAGCCGGCACGAACTGCCCGACCGCGCGCAGCCCGGCCTCGGACAGGGTCGAGGCCTTGTCGGCGGGGGCGTCGGGCAGGAAGCCGTCGGGCCCGAACTCGGTGGCCGAGATGCCGACGTCACGCATCTGGGTCAGCACGGTGCCGACGTCGAGCTGGTGCCCCCAGCCGGGGACCTCGCAGACCCCCCACGAGATGGGCGCTCCGGCGATGCGTTCGGTGAGCGGGGGACGGTCGGGGGTGCTCATGCGGTGGCCTTCGTGGCTGGGGTCTGGGAGGTCGGGGTGGCTGAGCTGGCGGGTGCCGCGGAGGCGTTCGGGATCTCTCGCATCGACACGAGTCGACGCTGCGCCCGTGAGAGCTCGCAGGCCTCGGCCGTGCGGAACGCCTGGAGGGCGTCGCGGACGGTGCACGGGCTGGCGATCCGACCGGCGGCCACGTCACAGAACGCCGTGAGCTCGGCACGGTAGGCCGCGAGGAAGCGCTGCATGAAGCTGGCGTGGGGTGGGCCCGCCGGGAAGGCCACCCCCTCCTCCGCGGATCGGAGCGCGAGCGAGTCGTCGAGGCCGACGGCGAGGTTGGCGGCGGAGCCCATGACCTCCATCCGGACGTCATGACCGCCGCCGCTGTAGCGGGTCGAGGTCGCGGTGACCAGCGTGCCGTCGTCGAGCGTGAGGATCGCGGCACCGGTGTCGACGTCACCCGCCGCACCGAAGAAGGCGGCGCCCTTGTTCTCGCCTGTCGCATAGACGGTGTCGACCTCTCGGCCGGTGACGAACCGGACGATGTCGAAGTCGTGCACCGAGCAGTCGCGGAAGATGCCACCACTCGTCGGGATGTAGGCAGCGTGGGGCGGCTCCTGGTCGTGCGTGAGCGCGCGGACGGCGTGGATGGTGCCGAGCTCGCCGGTGGCGACGGCTTCCCTGGCGCGCAGGTAGCCGAGGTCGAAGCGACGCTGGAAGCCGATGTGCACCGGGGTGGCGCTGCTCTCCGCAAGCTCGGTGAGGGCGATGGTCTCGTCGAGCGATGCCGCGACCGGCTTCTCGCAGAACGTGGGTATGCCGGCCGCGAGCGCCTTGCGGAGCAGTGGCGCGTGCGCTGTGGTCGCGGTGGCGATGACGAGGGCGTCGATCCCGGAGGCCAGGAGGCTGTCGATGTCACTCGCCGCGCTCAGGCCCTGCTCCGTCGCGACCCGCTCCGCCAGGGCGGAGTCGATGTCGGCGACGACGACCTCGTCGACGGCGTCCAGTCCGGCGAGGGTGCTCGCGTGGAAGGCGCCGATGCGGCCCACTCCGGCCAGTCCGATCCTCATGACGAGAACTGTTCCGCCCCGACCTCGGTCGTGTCAACCTTTGTTAGGACATATGGTCATATGGACCCGGCTTCGCTACTGTGCCGGACATGACCGCACAGCTCGTGAGCGTGAGCATCGACCGGGGTTCGCCGGTGCCGCTCTATCACCAGCTCTCCGAGCAGCTGTGTGCAGCGATCAACGACGGCCGGCTCCAACCGGGGGATCCGTTCGAGAACGAGGTGGCTCTGGCACAGCGCCTGTCGATCTCGCGGCCGACGGTGCGGCGGGCGATCCAGGAGATGGTGGACAAGGGGCTGCTCGTGCGTCGCCGCGGGCTCGGCACGACCGTGGCCAACCGCAAGGTGCATCGACGGGTGGCGCTCAGCAGCCTCTTCGACGACCTCCAACGTGAGGGTCGGGTGCCACGCACCGTCCTGCTCCAGCACGAGACGGTGACCGACCAGGGCGCCGCGAACGCCCTCGACCTCCCCCCCGACACGCCCCTGCTCGCCATCGTCCGTCTGCGGTCGGCCGGCGACTCCCCGCTCGCCGTGATGCGCAACTGGCTGCCGCCGGCATACGGGGACATCTCCCGTGAGGAGCTCGAGGCGACCGGCCTGTATGCCGCGTTGCGCGCCCGTGGCGTGCATGCGGTCGTCGCTCACCAGTCCATTGCAGCGCGGATGCCGACGCCTGCAGAGCGCAGGCACCTGAGGATTCGTGGCACCCAGCCCGTGCTGACGATGACCCGGATGGCGTTCGACGGGGCGGGGACCGCGGTCGAGTACGGCGACCACAGCTATCGCGCGGAGGACTACACGATCGACCTCATGGTCGACGAGCGCTGACCTCGGTCGTCCACAGGCGCACGGTCTCGATGTGCGTTGTCCACAATCCACGGTTGCGGGTGGCGGAGCGCGCGAGCAGTGGCGTCGGATGGGCCCATGGACGCGTACGGACCCGGCGGCACGGGCCTCGACGGTGAGGCAGTGGGTGCGGCGATGCGCTTGGCGCGACGCCGGCTGGGCTTGAGCCAACGGGCGTTGGCCGAGGCGCTCTCGTGGGACCGGGCCAAGGTAGGTCGCTGGGAGAACGGCGCGGTGTCCGAGGGGTTTGAGGAAGTTGTGGCGATCCTGAGGGTCTTGGGCTTCGAGCTGCTCTTGACCGATCCTGCTGGCGATCGGTGGGCCGACATGGACGACCCGGCCGAGCACGTCCTCGACCGAGCAGACCGACGGTTTCCTGCTCATCTCGAACTGTGCGCCGAGAACACCTCGTCGACGTGGAACTGGACGCGACACCGGGGCGAGCCCTCGCCCAACGCTTCACAGACATCGTTTCGTCGCCGTACCCAGGTGGAGGTCGTGGCCGAGGCGGCAAGATGGCGAGCCGAGCCGCGCACGACTCCTGGAGCTGGCAAGAGCGGTCAGGGCTTCACCCGACCGGCTCCGTGAGCGAGCGAACCAAACCCTGGTGCCCCACATGTGCCCAGTTCGCGCTGTGCACTGCTGCGCCCCAGCGCAGCAGAGCCAGCGTTGCTGCGCCTCAGCGCAGCAGAGCCAGCATTGCTGCGCCGCACCGCAGCAATGCACAGCGCGGGCGGAGAAGGTGCCTAGGTGCCACTGCCGGGGCAGAACGACGCCTGGCTCAGTCGAGGACGTGGCGCAGGTAGCGGTCGGGGGCGTCGAGGAACCGGCGGTAGTTGCTCACCACCTCCAGGTCCCGCCACTCCACCTGCTCGATGCCCGACTCGGACAGCTCGAGGATCGTCGCGCCCGGCACGGACGCGAGGATCGGCGAGTGGGTGGCCAGCAGGACCTGGGCTCGCGGACGCGCCGCCATCGCCGCCAGCTCGCCCACGAGATGCAGCTGCGCCGGGAACGACAGACCGGCCTCCGGCTCGTCCCACACGAAGAATCCGTCGCCGTCGAACCTCCCCGTGGACAGCAGGGAGACGAACGACTCTCCGTGGGAGCGGGCGTGGAAGACCGGCTCGGGTCGAGCACCGGGGTTGGTGTCGAGCCAGGTCATCAAGCCGTGCATCGTCTCGGCGCGCACGAAGTATCCCCACCTCGACGCTCCCGGCCCTCGCGACAGCTGCAGCCACTCCCAGAGTCCTGACTCCGTGGCATGAGTGCTGTGCCGCGCGGCGGTGGAGCCGCCCTCGGCGTTCAGACCGAACGCCATGGCGATCGCCTCGATCAGCGTCGACTTCCCGCTCCCGTTGTCGCCGACGAGGATCGTGCAGGAGCCTAGGTCGAGCCCATCGCGAAGCACCTGATCGACGGCTGGGATCGTCACCGGCCAGGTACCTGCGTCGGGCACGGTGGCATACGGGCTCTGCTGGACACGACGCACGGGCAGCTGCTCCATCCATCCCACTCGCTGCTCCGGCTCCACGGCCATCAAGTTACTGCCTGCGGCATGGGACCTCGCGGACGTCACGTCCGAGCACTCAGCGAACCCTCGTACCCTTGAGCGCGTGAGCGAGACCCCCGCCGACACCTTGGCCAGCAGCACCGCCAGCACCAGCGCCCCCGAGACCGACCTGTCCGAGCAGCAGCGCATCCGCCGCGAGAAGCGCGAGCGTCTGCTGGAAGCCGGCACACCGGCATACCCCGTCGTGGTCGACCGGACCCACAGCCTCGCCGAGGTGCGCTCGGAGTGGGGACACCTCGAGACCGGGCAGGAGACCGACGACGTGGTCTCGGTCGCCGGCCGCGTCGTCTTCGTCCGCAACACCGGCAAGCTCGCGTTCGCCACCCTCCAGGAGGGCGAGGGCATCCGGCTCCAGGTCATGCTTAGCCTGGCCGAGGTGGGCGAGGACGCGCTCGCCGCCTGGAAGTCCGACGTCGACCTCGGCGACCACGTGTCCGTCACCGGCCGCGTCATCAGCAGCCGCCGCGGCGAGCTTCTCCGTCATGGCCACCGGCTGGACCATGGCGTCCAAGGCGCTGCGCCCCCTGCCCGTCCTGCACAAGGAGCTCTCCGAGGAGAGTCGGGTGCGCCAGCGCTACGCCGACCTCGTCGTGCGCCAGGAGGCGCGCGACATGGTGCGGACCAAGGCTCGGATCTACACCGCCATGCGTCACGAGCTCGAGCGCCAGGGCTACCTCGAGGTCGAGACCCCGATCCTCCAGCTCATCCACGGCGGAGCCGCGGCGCGACCCTTCAGGACCCACCTCAACGCGTTCGACCAGGAGATGACGCTCCGCATCGCGCTCGAGCTCAACCTCAAGAAGGCCGTCGTCGGTGGCGTCGACCGGGTCTACGAGATGGGCCGCATCTTCCGCAACGAAGGCGTCGATGCCACGCACTCCCCCGAGTTCACGATGCTCGAGGCCTACCAGGCATGGGGCGACCAGACGACCATCGCGCAGCTGCTCAAGGACGTCTACCTCGCCGCTGCCGACGCCGTGGGCTCGCGCCAGATCGAGACCGACAAGGGGACGATCGACCTCGACGGCGACTGGCGCTGGCTGCCGGTCTACGACGGCGTGAGCGAAGCGGTGGGCGAGTGCGTCACCATCGACACCGACCTCGAGACCCTGCGGGGGCATGCTGCGAAGCACGACGTCGCGATCGACCCGGCCTGGGACAAGGACAAGGTCTTCCTCGAGCTCCTCGGCGAGCTCGTCGAGCCCCGCCTGCTCCAGCCGACCTTCCTCTGCGACTACCCCGCCATCGCCCAGCCCCTGGCCCGTCCGCACCGCAGCAAGCCCGGGCTCATCGAGGCGTGGGACGTCATCATCGGCGGCGTCGAGCGCGGCACCGGCTTCTCGGAGCTCGTCGACCCGGTCATCCAGCGCAAGGTCCTCGAGGACCAGTCGCTGAGGGCGGCCGGTGGCGACCCCGAAGCCATGCAGCTCGACGAGGACTTCCTTCGAGCGCTCGAGTACGGCGCTCCGCCCATGGGTGGACTGGGGCTGGGCGTCGACCGGCTCGTCATGCTCTTCACCGGGGCCAACATTCGCGAGACCATTCTTTTCCCCCACCTCAAGCCGGAGGCCTGACCATGTGGGACGCCGTCTGGCCCTACCTCGCTGCCATCCTGCCCACGATCATCGTGGCTGCCCTCTTCTATTTCCTCATGAAGAGCATCCTGGAAGGCGACCGCCGCGAGCGCCTCGCGCAGAGCCAGTGGGAAAAGGAAGAGCACAACGGCACCGAGGACAATTCCTGACTGTTAGCCTTTGCACGTCATATTCGGCTTGTGAAGGGAATTCCAGATGGCACAGCGTGTGCAGGTGTTGCTCGTCGACGACCTCGACAACAGCGACGCCGACGAGACCGTGACCTTTGCACTGGACGGTGTCAGCTACGAGATCGACCTCAACGCCGCCAATGCGGGCAAGCTCCGCGACGCGTTGGCGCCGTGGGTCGGTCACGCCCGTCGTTCGGGTGGTCGCAAGGCCACGGCCCGAAGCACGGGAGCACGTCGCAAGGATGTCTCCGCGGTGCGCGAATGGGCCCGCGAGAACGGTCATGACGTCAGTGAGCGCGGCCGCATTCCGGCAACGGTGCAAGAGGCCTATGACAAGGCCAACCGCTGATCTCGACAGATCCCCGTGAGGCGACGGCACCCGATGCGGGTGCCGTCGCCTTCCTCATGTCGCGACTTCACGGATATCTCACCTTTGTCGGTGGACGCCATCTCGACAGGCCACTGACCAGCGCATTTGCCTATTCCGACGAGTGGCGTGCCATTCTCACGCGGATCAACAACCACCTGTATGCCGTCGCCTCCCCTCCGCAGGTCGCCTCGGCATTTGTCCTGCAACACCTCCTGAGCATTCCTGCGCAGCTGTCCGCATTTGCAGCGGTCACCGGCCCGTGGGTCGTGGACCTGGGCACGCTCGAGGACTCGCGCATCTCCTGCGACCTCGCCCCCGGCCTCTATCCCGAACGGCTCGGCTTCCTGTCGGTCAGCCCGGCAGCCCCGGATCTGGAGGACCGCCTGCGCGGTGCGCGGACGGCATACCGGGTTCTGGGTCGGGAGATCGCCGACGCCTACGACGGTGGCGTCAAGATGTCGAGCCTTCAGCGGTTCGGCATGGTCGACGACCTGTGGGAGATGGCCCTGCGGGAGGCACGGGGGGCCGCGGGGCACGGACTCGGCCCGGCAGTCGAGCGCCAGTCGTGCTGCTTCATCTTCGCCCTCCCCGGCTGCCGCGAGTGCGCCGGCTGCCCTCGACTGTCCACCAGATCTGAGTAGGCCGCCCCATGGTCGAGCAGCACCCGCAGCGGCATCGTGGAGTCATGGCAGTCATCGTGAGAGCACTCGGGATCGGCCTGGCGGCTGCGGCTGCCTTCCTCCTCATGACCGCGTTCGACGACGGGGAGGGCGGGGCCAACATCGGCGCCGGCCTCGCGGTCTTCGCCGTGCTCGCGGGCGCAGGATTCACCTGGTCGCTGCTCGACGGGATCGGACAGCGTCGCCCTATCGGACTCGGGGTCCTGCTGCTGCGGTGGGTCCTCGTGTCGGTCCTCGCAGTCGCCGTCGTCGTGGCAGCCATGGAGCTGCGGGACGAACGTGACTACCTCGCCGACCTCGACGCCTCGTCGATGGTCTTCCTCGTCCTGCTCGTGCTGGTGCCCTCCATGGTGGGCGCCCTGATCGGGTATGCCGCTCGGGGCACCGCTGGCAGCACCACTCGCGTCCCGCCGGATCCAGCGCCGAACCAGACGCGTTCGAGCTGACCGGGGACGGGTCAGAGCAGGTCTTCGAGCAGGTCCCCGTGGGTCTCGAGCCGCTCGAGCATGTCGTCGAACATGACCTGCTCGAAGCGCTTGCCGGCCGCCCCGGCCTCGACCTCGTCCCACGTCCGGGGGGCGGCGACGCAGGGCAGCTCGCGACCTCGCAGCGAGTAGGGGCTGATCGTCGTCTTGGCCGCGACGTTCTGGCTCCAGTCGAGGAAGATCTTGCCCGGGCGCAGGGACTTCGTCATCTTCCACAGGACGAGGTCGGGGTGCTTCTTGGTCATCTCCTGCGCGAGCTGCTGGGCGAGGTCACGCACCTGGTCGCTCGTGAGATCGCCGCCGAGCGGGGCGTAGAGCTGCATCCCCTTGCTGCCCGACGTCACCGGATAGAGCACGAGCCCGAGCGCCTCGAGCCGCTCCCGCAGCACCAAAGCGACCTGCGCGCACTCCTTGAGCCCCGCCGGGTTGCCCGGGTCGAGGTCGATGACGAGCCGGTTGGGGTTCTCGCGCTCCCCGTCCTCGGAGACCGTCCACTGCGGCACGTGCACCTCGAGCGAGTTGAGGTTCACCAGATAGGTCAGCTGGGCGAGGTCGTCGACGAGCGGGTAGGTCACGTCGTCGATCTGCACCCGCGGCAACCAGGAGGGCGCACCACTCGGCACGTTCTTCTCGAAGAAGCTCTGGTCCGAGACCCCGTGCGGCCAGCGCACCCGTGTCACCGGGCGAGCAGCGATGTGCTGCAACAGGATCGGCCCCACGGTGGCGAAGTAGTTGAGCACCTCACCCTTGGTCGTCTCCGTGGACGGGAACATGACCTTGCCCAGGCTCGACAGCTTGAGGGTGCGCCCCTCCACCTCGACGCGGGTGATCTCGGGGACGTACTTGTCAGGCATCGCTCACCTCGTGCAGGTCGGAGGGCGTGAGATCGGTGCGAATCCCGAGGTAGGCCGGCTGCCGCAGCTTGCCGGTCGACCCTCGTCCCAGCGACTGCACCTCCACGACGACGGAGGGCTCCACCCAGGTCGCTCCGGACGCGTCCTCGCGCGGAACGGGGTTGGAGAACGGAGAAGCACTGCGGGACAACGGTTCCAGCAGGCTGCTGATCCTGGCACCCGCGGTGCCGACCAGTCCGGCACCGACGCGGCCGGCATACTCCCAACCACCGGCGCCGTCGGGCGTGCCGACGAGGACGGCGCCCAACCGGTTCGTCGTCCCCACCTCGGGGCGCCACCCGCCGATGACGACCGACAGGGTGGCCCGGTGCGGGGACTTGCGCCAGTCCGCGGAACGGCGGCCGGCGGCATACAGGGATGTTCGTCGTTTGCTCACGACTCCTTCGAGCCCCTGGTCACGGGTGGCCTCGAAGAGCTCCTCGCCGTCGTCATAGGTGGGCGGCACCTGCCAGGCCGAGCTGTGCAGCTCGAGGCGCTCGAGCAGCTCGCGGCGGGCCGACCAGGGCTGGGTCGTGAGGTCGGAGCCGAAGAGCCGCAGCAGGTCGAAGGCCATGAAGGTCACCGGTCGCGTCGTCGCGAGCTGGGCGGCCTTGCGCGGGGACGAGACGTGCATCCGTTCGGCCAGCGCTGCGAAGGACGGCAACCCACCGTCGAGGGCAACCACCTCACCGTCGAGGAGGAGGTCGTCATAGGTGTCGGTAAGCCCGGCCAGCTCGGGGAAGCTCACCGACACGTCACGGCCGGTCCGGCTCGACAGGACAAGACGCCCGTCGCGGACGTCGGCGAGGACCCGCATCCCGTCCCACTTGACCTCGTGCACCCACTCCGGGCCGCGCGGGATGCCGTCGGCGACGGCGGCGAGCATCGGCTTCATGAACCCATCCTGACGCACACTGGTCCCGTGGGAGAGGCGGCGGGAACGCGACAGCGGGGCAACCTGCGGTGGGCCATGCTCTTCGCCGTCCTCGATGTCGCCCTGGCCTATGCCGCCGGGTGGTTGGCCGACCGGGTGGGCGGCTCGGGCGCGCGCGTCGCCTGGGGCGTCATCGCCCTCGCGTTCGCGCTGGCTCCCATCACCCTGATCTGGTTGGTGGGCGAGATGCACCTGCGCTGGTCGCCACGTGGGCGGGTCGCTCGGGGGCTGGTCGGATGGGCCCTCGCGGCCGCCTGCCTCGGACTCCTGGTCTACTGCGCCCCTCCGGCTTCTACGTGTTCATCATGAGCCTCGGCTACGCCTTCCACCCGTAGCACCTGACTAGCCTGAGTGCCGTGCCGTCCACCACTCCTCACCCCCACCTGCTCCACGGTCTGCGTCGGATGACCGGTCGCGATGTCCACGAGCCCGAGCGAGCCGCCACGCCGCTCGAGCTGCTCTACGACCTCACCGTAGTCGTGGCCTTCTCAGTGTCCGGTGGGCTCTTCGCGCACGCCATCGCGTTCGGCCACCCGGTGCAGGGGGTCGTGGCGTTCGCCTTCTCCTGCTTCGCCATCGTGTGGGCCTGGATCAGCTACACCTGGTTCGCGTCCGCCTACGACACCGACGACTGGCTCATGCGGCTCGGGACGCTCGTGCAGATGGTCGGCATCGTCGTCATCGCGCTGGGACTGCCCCAGCTCTTCCACGGCTTCGAGGAGTGGGAGCTGCACAACCAGATCATGGTGGGGGGCTACGTCACGATGCGCGTCTCGATGGCCACCCTGTGGTGGCGCGCGTCGAAGGACGACCCGACGCACCGCGTCACCCTGCGCCGCTACGTCTGGATCACCCTCCTGGCCCAGGTCGGATGGGTCGTCGTAGCTCTCACCCACCTGCCGTGGGTGGTGCTGCTGCCCGTGCTGGTCGCCCTCTACGCCCTGGAGCTGGGTGCGGCCTGGTCCTCGGAGCGGGGCCGGCCCCTGCCCTGGCACCCACATCACATCGCTGAGCGCTTCGGGCTCCTCGCGATCATCAGCCTGGGCGAGATCGTGCTCGGGACCACGGTCGCCGTGCAGGCGCTCGTCGACCACCAGGGCTGGTCCTGGGACGCGGTGCTCGTCATCGCCGCCGGCATCTCGATCGCCTTCGGGCTCTGGTGGGTCTACTTCGGGCTGCCCCTGGGCGAGGCACTCGCACTGCAGCCGGAGCGCGGCATGCGCTTCGGGCTCTGCCATCTGGCGCTCTATGGCTCCATCGCGGCGGTGGGGCCGGACTGCACGTGGCGGCCTACTTCGTCGAGCGCGCGAACGGCACGACGATCGGGCTGCTGGGCACCGTCCTGTCCATAGCGATCCCTCTCGCGCTGTGCATGGGCCTGGCGTACTGGGTCACCCACCTGCTGCTCCCCGGACGCGACGGCTTGCACACCCTGCTGCTCGTGGTGAGCGGAGTCGTCATCGCGGTCGGCGTCGGGCTCGCCCTGGTCGGTGCGCCGCTCGGGGTGTGCGTCATCGTGCTCATGGTCGTGCCATGGATCTCCGTCGTCGGCTACGAGACGCGCGGCCATGGTCATCTGCAGCGCGTCCTCGACCGCATCCGCGAGGAACGCGCCACCGCCTGACCTGCAGGTATGCCGACCCTTCGACCGGGCGCCCGGCCGCCGCTCTTGGCAAGTCTCGCCATTACGTTTCGTTGATGTTGCCCTTAGTTTGATCTCGGCTCATCCGCTTGTGGGAAAACACCGCAAGGGTGGGACCTCCTGAATCGCTGTGGAACACAGTGACCCCCGTGTTCCCCGCGTCCCTGCCGAAAGGTCATCCCCGTGCTTCGTCCCTCCGCTGTGGTTTCGAGAGGGGGTCGTGGTCGTCGCACAGGCATCGCCGCGGCTCTGCTCGGCCTCTTCCTCGCACCGCTCGCCCCCATGACGGCGGCGAACGCCGTCAGCCCCGACATCGTCATCTCCGAGGTCTACGGCGCCGGTGGGAACTCCGGGGCCGTGCGCAACGCCGACTTCGTCGAGCTCTCCAACCCCACGGGCAGCCCCGTCAGCCTCAGTGGGAAGTACATCCACTACCGCTCGGCCAGCGGCGGCTCGGGTGGGACGCCGTTCGCGCTCACCGGCTCAGTCCCGGCTAACGGCAAGTACCTCATCCAGATGAGCGTGGCCGGCACCAGCGGCACCCCCCTCCCGACACCCGATGCCGGCCCGGCCGGCTTCACCATGGCCGCGGCTGGTGGACAGGTCTTCCTCCTGAGCAGCTCGACGCCAGTCATTAGCACCGGCAACATGGCCGGCGCCGCCGGGATCGTCGACATGGTCGGCGTGAGCGGCGCCACCAGCTTCGAGACGGCGGCTGCGACCGTCTCGGCCACCGCCACCCTGTCGGTCAACCGCACCGCGGCCGACGCCGACAACAACTCGAACGAGTTCGCCACCGCGGCCCCGACGCCGCAGAACGCCGGCCCCGTCGCCCCCGTGGCGCTCGAGGCCACCGCACCGGGCGACAAGTCCGGCCAGGTGGGTTCCCCCGTCTCCGGCTTCACGCTGGCGGCAAAGGGCGGCACCTCGCCGTACTCCTGGTCGGCCACCGGGCTCCCCTCGGGTGTCACTGTCGCCGCCAACGGCGCCGTGTCCGGCACGCCGACCACCGCCGGCACCTACACCGTCACCGCGACCGTGACCGACTCGGCGACGCCGACCCCGGCCACCGACGACGTCACCTTCACCTTCACCATCGCCGACGCCGCGGTCTTCCGCCCGATCGCCGAGATCCAGGGCACCGGCAGCGCCAGCCCGCTCGACGGCCAGAACGTCGTCACCTCGGGCGTCGTCACTGCGAGCTACCCCACCGGTGGCCTCAACGGCTTCTACCTCCAGACGGCCGGCGCAGACACCCCGGACGCGTCGGACGGCATCTTCGTCTATGGCGGGACCAGCGGCTTCGCCACCTACCCGGCGGTCGGTGACTCCGTCGAGGTCTCCGGCGAGGTCGACGAGTTCTTCACCACCACCCAGCTCCTCGCCTCCTCGGTGAAGCCTGTGGCCTCGCTCGGCACGGCGATCCCCAAGACGGTCGTCCCCGGCACCGACTGCGCGCTCCCCGGCGACACCTGCCTCACCGGGGCAGCGCTCGACACGGCCCGTGAGGTCGTGGAGAGCGAGCTCTTCCAGCCGACCGCGCCGTGGACCCTGACCGACGTCTACGACGGCGGCCCGTACTACAGCAACGGCACCAACTCCTCCGCGAACCGCGGAGAGATGGGCGTGGCAGCCAACAGTGCCGTGCCGCTGGTGTCCCCGACCGAGGTCATCGACGCCCAGGCGACCGCGGCCGTCACCGCGCGCAAGAACTACAACGACGCGCACCGGATCATCCTCGACGACGCCGCCAGCCTGACGTTCTCGACCACCCAGAACGACGAGCAGCCGTTCCCGTGGCTCACCCCGACCCACACGATGCGGGTGGGCGCGGGCATCACGTTCACCAAGCCCGTGGTGTTCACGTACGGCTTCAATGCGTGGCGGATCCAGCCCCAGGCCCAGGTCGTCGGCGCACCCACCGGCGCACTGGAGATCGAGCAGACCCGTCCGGCGGCACCCCAGAACGTGGGCGGAGACCTCAAGCTGGCCACGTTCAACGTGCTTAACTTCTTCCCCACCACCGGCGAGGAGTTCGTCTCCTCAGGGCTGGGCACGTGCTCGTACTTCACCGACCGTGACGGCAACAGGACCACCAACAACCAGTGCAACCCCAACGGTCCGCGAGGAGCGGCGAACGAGGCCAACCTCGAACGCCAGCGGGCCAAGATCGTCGCGGCCATCAACACCGTCGGCGCCGACATCGTCTCCCTCGAGGAGCTCGAGAACTCGGTGCAGTTCGGTAAGAACCGCGACTTCGCCATCGGTGAGCTGGTCAACGCGCTCAACGCCGACGCCGGTGCCGGCACCTGGGCCTTCGTCCCGTCGGCCAGCAACCTGCCGCCACTGTCGGAGCAGGACGTCATCCGCAACGGCTTCATCTACAAGCCGGCCAACGCCGCGCTCGTCGGTGAGTCGGTCGTCCTGGCCGACCAGTCCTCGGGCACCGAGGCGTTCGCGGACGCCCGCGAGCCCGTCGCCCAGGCGTTCAAGAAAGTCGGTTCACCGGATGCCTCCGCCTTCGGCGTGATCGTCAACCACTTCAAGTCCAAGGGCTCCGGCACCCCGGACCCCAACGGTCAGGGCAACGCCAACGACCGGCGGGTCCTCCAGGCCAACGCGCTGGTGACCTTCGCCAACGACTTCCAGGAGCAACGCGGCATCAGCCGGATGTTCCTCGCCGGCGACTTCAACGCCTACACCGAGGAGGACCCGATCCAGGTCCTCAAGGCGGCCGGGTACGACCACCTGGAGTCGACGAGCAACCCCGCGGAGGAGAAGCTACAACTTCGACGGCCAGATCGGCTCGCTCGACCACGTGCTCGTCAACGAGGCCGCGAAGGCGGATGTCAACGCGGTGGACATCTGGGACATCAACTCCTACGAGTCGCTCTACTACGAGTACAGCCGGTTCAACACCAACGTCACGGACCTGTACGCCCCCAACCCGTACCGGTCCTCCGACCACAACCCAGAGGTCATCGGGATCAACGTGGGCCCGACGGCCTCGGGCGTGAGCGCGACGGCCGACCAGATCACCTACGGTGCGGCTGGTTCGGTCGTGGCCACCGTGGCTCCCTCGGATGCCACCGGAACGGTGACGGTCTCGAACGGCGCCACCCAGCTCGGCTCGGCGGCGCTCTCCAACGGGACGGCCACCGTCCCCCTGGCGGCGAAGTCCCTCGAGCCCGGCACCCACGTGCTGACCGTCTCCTACTCGGGTGACGGCTCGTACCTGCCCTCGAGCACGACGGTCAGTGTCACGGTCGTCAAGGCGGTCTCGACGCTCACGGCAACCGCCAGCCGCACCACCCTGCAGAAGAACAAGGACACGACGACCCTCACCATCACGGTGGAAGCCACGAACGTGACGCCCACCGGCACGGTCACCGTCCTGGTCGACGGCGTGACGAGGACCGTCACGCTGAGCGCCAACGGGACGGCCACCCTCGTCCTGGGACCGTTCACCTCGGCCGGCACCAAGTCGATCCAGCTCACCTACTCCGGTGACGCTCGCGTCGCCTCCGACACCTTCACCACGTCGGTGACGGTGGTCAACGGCAAGCCCAAGTAGGCATCAATCTGAGCACGACGAGGGGGTCCGGCGAGAGCCGGGCCCCCTCGTCGTTGGCCCAGACGACAGTCAGCCGACCACGGCCGCGCGGGCCCCGAGCGGCATACGATGCATTCATGCGTGCGATCTGGAAGGGCGCGGTGTCGTTCGGGCTGGTCAACGTCCCCGTGCGGCTCTACTCGGCGACCGAGAATCATGACGTGCAGTTCCGGCAGGTGCACCGCGAGGACGGCGGCCGGATCAAGTACAAGCGGACCTGCAGCATCGACGGCGAGGAGGTCGCGTTCGACGACATCGCCAAGGGCTACGAGACCGAGGACGGCGACATGGTCGTCCTCACCGACGAGGACTTCAAGGACCTGCCGAGCAAGTCCTCCAAGGAGATCAACGTCGAGAAGTTCGTGCCGACGGAGCAGATCGACCCGATGCTGCTCGACAAGAGCTACTACCTCGAGCCCGACAAGACGGCGACCAAGCCCTATGTCCTGCTGCGCGAGGCGCTCGAGTCCGAGGGCCGGATGGCCGTGGTCACGGTCTCGATCCGCACCCGGATGACGATGGCCGTGCTGCGGGTGCGGGAGGGCGTCATCGTCATGCAGACGATGCTGTGGCCCGACGAGATCCGCAAGCCCGACTTCGCCAGCGTCGAGCAGGCCGAGGACGCGACCGACAAGGAGATGGCGATGGCCAAGCTTCCTCATCGAGCAGCTCGCCGGCGACTTCGAGGCCGACGACTACGAGGACGACTACGCCATCGCCCTCCAGTCGCTCGTCAAGGCCAAGGTCGAGGGCGGCGAGATCAAGGCACCGGCTGCCAAGGCCGAGGAGTCCGGCGAGGTCGTCGACCTGCTGGCCGCCCTGGCGAAGTCGGTCGAGAAGGCCAAGGCCTCCCGCGGCGAGGCACCCGCGAAGCCGGCCGCCAAGAAGTCCGCGGCCAAGCCGGCGTCCAAGCCGGCCAAGAAGGCTGCCGCCAAGAAGTCGACCACGAAGAAGGCCGCCAAGAAGGCCTCCTGACCCACATCGCAGGTCGGTATGCCGGCCAGTCCGGGGGTGGCCGATGATGGGCTCATGCCCGAAGGCCACACCCTCTTCGCTCTCGCCCGCGACCTCGACACCGCCTTCAGGGGGACGTCGCCGACGGTGACGAGCCCGCAGGGCAGGTTTGCGCAGGGCGCCGCGCTCGTCACCGGGCACGAGGTCCTCGAGGCGACGTCGTGGGGCAAGCACCTCTTCGTAGAGTTCCTCGGCGACCGGATCCTGTGGGTGCACCTGGGCCTGATCGGCTCCTTCAGGATCGACACGACGTCGTATGCCGGTGAGCTGCCGGTCGTCGGTCAGGTGCGGTGCCGCTTCGTGACGGACGACCATGTCGCCGACCTGCGTGGGCCCATGGTGTGTGACGTCGTGACGCCGGAGAAGGTCGACGAGGTCCTCGCCCGGTTGGGCCCGGATCCGTTGCGGGCCAGTGACATCCGCTCTGACCCCGACCTCGCGTGGAGGCGGATCCAGCGGTCGGGCAAGTCGATCGCCGAGCTGCTCATGGACCAGTCGGTGCTGGCAGGGGTGGGCAACGTCTATCGGTGCGAGGTGCTGTTCCGGTTGCGGGTCAACCCTTTTCGCCCCGGCAACAAGCTGCAGCGCAAGACCTGGCGGGCCATCTGGGAGGACCTCGTCGCCCTGCTCCCCCTCGGTGTCGCGACCGGGAGGATCGTCACGGTCCACGACCAGGTCGACGCGGTCGCGCAGGCGCTCGAGGCCGGTGAGGACGTGCGCCTGTCGACGCGCGACTCCTACGTCTACAAGCGTCAGGGTGAGGCGTGCCACGTGTGCGGCTCGCGGATCCGCACCCAGCTCGTGGCAGGCCGCAACCTCTTCTGGTGCGGCAACTGCCAACGCCGCGGCTGAGTCCCCCACGCAAGCCCTCCACGCATCGAGCGTGAGGACAACAAAATTCGGTGGCGGACGGCATACCTGCGTCGTCACACTGGACCACGGACGAGCGAGAGGAAGCAGTCGGAGCGGCGTGCCGCCAACCGGTCCTGCGCATCGCCTCTCGTCGATGGATCCACTGGCATGCCCTGTCATGGCTTCGGGTTCAACTCCCGCTCAACAGACAGGTGGCGCCGGGCAGGTTCACGGATCGCCGCGCTCTGCGGCCCGGGTGGTCAGGTCGACATCCGACGCCCCGCGCGACGCTCCGCTGCCCGGCACCATCGTCAGCCATCTCGTCTGCCCTGCACCATCCGTCCCGGCGCACCCTGAAGGAGGCTGCCCATGCTCTTCATCCATGTCACCGTCCCGGCCCACACCGCCGCGGTCGAGCTCGTCGACGGCACCCCTGTTCGGGTGCTCGAGCCGGGCCGCCACCGTCGGGCGCGCCGGGCGACCTACGTCCACGTGGACCTGCGCGAGCAGCTGCTCGCCGTCTCGCCGCAGGAGATCCTCACCGCCGACGGCGTGCAGGTGCGCGTCTCGGCGGCGGTGCGGTGGACCGTCGCGGACCCGGTCGCGTGGCTCGCGCGTGCTGCGGACCCGCTCGGTCTGGTCTACCTCGCGACGCAGGTGGCGCTGCGCGACTGCGTGGCGGCGCTGACCCTCGACTCGGTGAGCCAGCGCGGGTCCGGTCTCGACGCGGCGACGCTCACGGCCGCCGTGGGTGCTGCCGCGCGTCCGCTGGGCATCTCGGTGGTCGAGGTCGTGGTCAAGGACGTCATGGTCCCGGTGGAGGTCCGGGCGGCGACGCTCGAGCTCGCCACGGCGCGCCAGCGTGGGGCGGCCCAGCTCGAGATGGCCCGGGCCGAGACCGCGGCGCTCCGCTCGCTCGCCAACGGCGCCAAGCTGCTCGACGACCACCCGGCGCTGGCCCGGATGCGTCTGGTCCAGTCGGCGCCCTTCGGGACGCAGCTCGTCATCAGGGTGGGCGACGACGAGCCGGCCCCGTCCGGACCCGTCTGACTGCCGGCCTCGCGTCCCACGGGTTCCTCTCACTTCGCTTGACCGCCGCGGTCAGGCGAAGTGAGAGGGACCCACTTCCGGCGGGAAAGGTGGGGCGGCCGTCTGCCCAGAGCGAACATGAGTCCCCTCGGCTCAGCCCCAAGGAACACTGTGCGGGTATGCCGCGTTGGACGCCTTGACACACCTTGCCCTGCCGAATCGTGACCGGACCTGCGTGAACGGGCCCCGCGGCATACAGGCAGCGGGGATAGCATCGAGGTGACTCAGAAATCAGTCAGGAGCCAGCAATGTTCGAACGGTTCACAGACCGGGCCCGTCGGGTGGTCGTCCTCGCGCAGGAAGAGGCGCGCCTGCTCAACCACAACTACATCGGCACCGAGCACATCCTGCTCGGCCTCATCCACGAGGGTGAGGGTGTCGCGAGCAAGGCTCTGGAGAGCCTGGGGATCTCGCTCGACGCCGTCCGCGAGCAGGTGCAGGAGATCATCGGCCAGGGCCAGCAGGCCCCGACCGGTCACATCCCGTTCACGCCGCGCGCCAAGAAGGTCCTCGAGCTCTCGCTGCGTGAGGCGCTGCAGCTCGGCCACAACTACATCGGCACCGAGCACATCCTGCTCGGCCTCATCCGCGAGGGCGAGGGCGTCGCCGCCCAGGTCCTCGTCAAGCTCGGCGCCGACCTCGGTCGGGTCCGCCAGCAGGTCATCCAGCTCATCTCGGGCTACCAGGGTGGCAAGGAGGGCGCTGCGACCGGAGTCGGTCAGGGTGGCCCCGCCGAGGGCACCCCCGCCGGCTCGCTCGTGCTCGACCAGTTCGGTCGCAACCTCACCGTGGCGGCCCGCGAGGGCAAGCTCGACCCCGTCATCGGGCGTGAGAAGGAGATCGAGCGGGTCATGCAGGTGCTGTCCCGCCGCACCAAGAACAACCCGGTCCTCATCGGTGAGCCCGGCGTCGGCAAGACCGCCGTCGTCGAGGGCCTCGCCCAGGACATCGTGCGCGGCGAGGTCCCCGAGACGCTCAAGGACAAGCAGCTCTACACGCTCGACCTCGGCGCGCTCGTCGCCGGCAGCCGCTACCGCGGTGACTTCGAGGAGCGCCTCAAGAAGGTCCTCAAGGAGATCCGCACCCGCGGCGACATCGTGCTGTTCATCGACGAGATCCACACCCTCGTCGGTGCCGGTGCGGCCGAGGGCGCGATCGACGCCGCGAGCATCCTCAAGCCGATGCTGGCCCGTGGTGAGCTCCAGGTCGTCGGTGCGACGACGCTGGACGAGTACCGCAAGCACATCGAGAAGGACGCCGCCCTCGAGCGCCGCTTCCAGCCGATCCAGGTGGCCGAGCCGACGCTGGCCCACGCCATCGAGATCCTCAAGGGGCTGCGCGACCGCTACGAGGCGCACCACCGTGTCTCGATCACCGACGGCGCGCTCGTCGCGGCAGCCAACATGGCCGACCGCTACATCAACGACCGCTTCCTCCCGGACAAGGCCATCGACCTCATCGACGAGGCCGGCGCCCGGTTGCGCATCCGCCGGATGACCGCACCGCCGGACCTGCGCGAGTTCGACGAGAAGATCCAGGCCGTCGTGCGCGAGAAGGAGTCGGCGATCGACGGGCAGGACTTCGAGAAGGCCGCGCGTCTGCGCGACGACGAGAAGAACCTGCGCAACGAGAAGACCCAGCGTGAGACCGAGTGGAAGTCCGGTGACCTCGACGTCGTCGCCGAGGTCGACGAGGAGCTCATCGCCGAAGTTCTCGCGGCAAGCACCGGCATCCCGGTCTTCAAGCTGACCGAGGAGGAGTCGAGCCGGCTGCTCCACATGGAGGACGAGCTGCACAAGCGCGTCGTCGGCATGGACGACGCCATCAAGGCGCTCTCGCAGGCGATCCGTCGCACCCGCGCGGGCCTCAAGGACCCGCGTCGCCCCGGTGGCTCGTTCATCTTCGCCGGGCCCACGGGTGTCGGCAAGACCGAGCTCGCCAAGACGCTCGCCGAGTTCCTCTTCGGTGACGAGGACAGCCTCATCCAGCTCGACATGTCCGAGTACAGCGAGAAGCACACCGTCTCGCGGCTCTTCGGGTCGCCTCCCGGCTACGTCGGCTACGAAGAGGGTGGCCAGCTCACCGAGAAGGTGCGGCGCAAGCCGTTCTCGGTCGTCCTCTTCGACGAGGTCGAGAAGGCCCACCCCGAGATCTTCAACTCCCTGTTGCAGGTGCTCGAGGACGGCCGCCTCACCGACTCCCAGGGTCGGGTCGTCGACTTCAAGAACACGGTCATCATCATGACGACCAACCTCGGCACGCGCGACATCACCAAGGGCGCCCTCGGCTTCACCGCCGGCCCGGACACGACGAGCAGCTACGACCGGATGAAGAACAAGGTCACGGACGAGCTCAAGCAGCACTTCCGTCCCGAGTTCCTCAACCGCGTCGACGACACGATCGTCTTCCCGCAGCTCACCCGCGAGGAGATCATCCAGATCGTCGACCTCGAGATCGCCAAGCTCGACAAGCGGCTCAAGGACAAGGACATGGGCATGGAGCTCACGCCCGCGGCCAAGTCCCTGCTCGCCAAGCGCGGCTACGACCCCGTGCTCGGTGCGCGACCGCTGCGTCGCACCATCCAGCGCGAGATCGAGGACGTGCTGTCCGAGAAGATCCTCTTCGGCGAGCTCAAGTCCGGCGAGATCGTCGCGGTCGACGCCACCGGCGAGGGCAAGGACGACACGTTCACCTTCGAGGGCACGCAGCACGCTGCCGCCATCGAGGTCCCGGTCGTCACGGCCGGCGCCTCGGCTCCTCCGAGCGGCGGGGCTGCTGCCTCGGGCGAGTAGCCCGTCGCGTCACCCAGCCAGACACGAAGGCGGGGTATGCCGGAACGAGAGTTCCCGGCATACCCCGCCTTCTGCGTTGGCGGGAGGCCTCAGGAGAGGCGAGCGAGCATGGTCTGCATCTGCTGGACCTGCTTGGCCTGGGTGACGTTGATGTCGCTGGCCATCTCGCTCACCATCTCCTCGCCCGCGGTCTTGCCGTGCTCACCGACCATCGTCAAGGCGCCCTGGTGGTGCTTCGTCATGAGCGTGAGGAAGAGGCGGTCGGCGGCCACCCCACTGGCCCGCCCCAGCTCAGCCATCTGGGCCGGGGTCGCCATGCCAGGCATGCCCGCGTGGTCGTGGTCGCCAAGCCGTGGGTTGGTGGCCTGGGGTGGCACGTCCTGCTTGCGGTCCTCGAGCCAGGTCGTCATGGCCAAGATCTCGGGCTTCTGCTCGTCACCGATGCGGGCGGCGAGCGACTTCACCTGGGTGTCGGTCAACCGCGGCAGTGCCGTCTCGACCATGACGAGTGCCTGGGAATGGTGAACGATCATGTCTTGGTAGAACGTGACGTCACCGGCCGCCACCGTCGGCGTCGGCTGCGCTGTGGCCGCCGCACTACCGCTCAACGTCTTATTGGGCTCACCCGGCGCCCCAGGCTGGATCACTGGATCGCTCGAGGTCGGGCCCGGGGTCCCAGGGACGGGCTGCGGCTTCTCTTCGCCGGAGCATCCCGCGACGGCGAATGTGAGGACGGCGGCGAAGGTGACGGCGGTCGAGTGACGACGAGTCGGCATGTGCGGCACTGTAGTTGGCCTCTCTGTCCGGGGTGCTGTCAGGAACGGACAGAACTGGCCGGTAGTGAGTTCTTACCTTCCCTTTACCCTGCACGCGGAACTTTTGGACGACCATGACCTCACCGCACAATCACCTGGGCAGTCCCCTGGCTGCCCAACTTCAGGAGGAACCATGAGGCTATTCCGCACAGTGGGGGTGGCGGCTGTCGCCGTGCTCGCCGCCAGCGGCTGGGGCGTGGCTGCGGCCGGCGCCGCTGACGTCGAGCCGGAAGCAGTCGGCAAGTCCGGCACCCAGCTCGCAATCGACCAGATCGGTCGCAGCAAGAACGTGCAGCACCTCTTCAACACACCGCACGTCACGCCGGTCGACAGCACTGGCAGTGACATCGCCTTCTCGGGCAACAAGGCCTTCGTCGGCAACTACGACGGTTTCGTCATCTACGACGTCTCGACGCCGGCTTCGCCCAAGGTGCTCTCACGGGTGCTGTGCCCCGGATCGCAGAACGACATCACCATCTCGGGTGACCTGCTGTACCTCTCGACCGATTCAGCCCGCATCACGACCAATCCAGCCAGCACCAACGACAGCTGCGACACGGTTGCCACGTCGGCCACTGTCAAGACATCGTGGGAGGGCATCAAGATCTTCGACGTCTCCGACCCGACGAGCCCGAAGTACGTCAAGTCTGTCGAGACCAAGTGCGGCTCACACACCAACACTCTGGTGCCGAGCGAGAAGAGCGACTTCATCTACGTGTCGAGCTACTCGCCGCGTGCGGACTACCCGGACTGCCAGCCGCCGCACGACTCGATCAGCATCGTCGAGGTACCCAAGGCCGACCCGACCTCCGCGAAGGTCGTCGCCGAGCCCAACCTCTTCCCCGACGGCGGCAACCCCGGGGGCGTCCAGCCCTCGGGTGACACCTACTCCGCGACGACCGGTTGCCACGACATCACGGCCTACCCGTCCAAGAAGATCGCGGCCGGTGCCTGCATGGGTGACGGCGTGATCATGGACATCTCCAACCCGGTCGCTCCCAAGGTCATCGAGACCGTCCAGGACACGACGAACTTCGCGTTCTGGCACTCGGCCACGTTCAACAACAAGGGCACCAAGGTCATCTTCACCGACGAGCTCGGTGGCGGCGGCCGCGCGACCTGCAACACCAAGGTCGGCCCCACCCGTGGCGCCAACGGCATCTACGACCTGTCGGCCGACAACCAGTTGACCTTCAAGTCGTACTACAAGATCCCGCGTCACCAGAACGACTCGGAGAACTGTGTCGCCCACAACGGCTCGCTCATCCCGGTCAACGGGCGCGACGTCATGGTCCAGTCCTGGTACATGGGTGGAACGTCCTTCTGGGACTTCACCGACTCCGAGAACCCGCGTGAGATCGGCTACTTCGAGCGCGGACCCGTTGCAACCGGCGCCACGGACGGCGGCGGCACCTGGTCGTCGTACTACTACAACGGCCACGTCTTCTCCTCCGACCTCGGCAAGGGCTTCGACGTCCTCAAGATCACCGATCCCAGCCTCAAGAAGGCTGCCAACGTGAAGATGGACGAGCTCAACCCGCAGAGCCAGCCGGTCTACCAGACCCGCTGACCCGCACCCGGGCGTCGATGGCGACGCTTACAAGAACCGGCCGTCCGTGCCTAGTGCACGGGCGGCCGGTTCGTCGTGCGGCCGCACCCTGGTATCCGTAGCGCACGAACTAGTAGCTCTTACCTTCTCTTTACCCTCCTAGCCGCACTTTTGGGCCACCATTTGATCACCCAAAATGACTATGGGTGCCTATGGACAGCGAGGAGCACGTCATGAAGGTTCGAACCACTGCGTTCGTCGCTGCGCTGTTCACCTCCGCGGCGGCCCTGCTCGCTCCGCCGAGTGCCGTCGCTGCCACGACTTGGGTGGACTACCCGTTCTACAAGGACACGATCCCCGTCTACAACACCCTCGGAGTCGCCGGCACGACCACCGCCGCGCACCGCTGGGAGGTCGGCACGGGGATCGACCTGGTCCCGGTGTCGTCCGAGCCGTCCCGTGGCATCACGATCAGGTGGAGCTCGGCGAGGGCACACACCTCGGTCGGGGGTTGGGTGGAGGTGCCGACCTGGCTCACCACCGGGCCAAAGAAGGCCTACGAGATCGGCGACTGCGTCGTCAACGTCAACACCCATGTCGGTGGCGTCGGTCGTCCGTACGGCAAGTGGCTCGCCGCGATCGTCTCGCACGAGGTCGCGCACTGTCTCGGGCACTGGGACCACGCGACGCACCCGCACATCATGAGGCCGTTCATCTCCAAGAGCGAGGCCCTGGCAGGACGCGCGTGGACACCGACGGCGACCGACCTCGCGCGCATCCGCACCGCGTACACGACGAACTGAGCGGTGCCTCCTTCACGTATGCCGCGATACTGGTGGGTGTGATTCCCGCACCCGAGCGCCCCGACGAACAAGACGCCTCGCCCGACCGCGCGGACGGCATACGGATCCGTTCTGCACGCACGGCCGACGTGCGCGCGATGCGAGCGCTGGTCGCGCCGCTCGCCGACCAGCGGGTGCTTCTCCAGAAGGAGGCGGTGGCCTACTACGAGTCGGTCGCGGACTTCGTCGTCGCCGAGCGTCACGGTGAGGTCATCGGCTGCGGCGCCGTCCACGTGCTCTGGGAGGACCTCGCCGAGGTCCGCACGCTGGCGGTGGCGTCGTCGGCCCTGGGTCTCGGTGTCGGGAGCCAGATCCTCACCCAGCTCGTGGAGCGGGCACGGGCGCTCGGAGTGGAGCGGCTCTTCTGCCTGACCTTCGAGACGGCCTTCTTCGCGCGACACGGTTTCACGCCCATCGAGGGACGAGCGGTCGAGCCCGAGGTCTATGCCGAGCTGCTGCGGTCGTATGACGAGGGTGTCGCGGAGTTCCTCGACCTCGAGCGGGTCAAGCCCAACACCCTGGGCAACACGAGGATGCTCCGCGTCCTCTGACCCTCACCCCACCCCTTCCCACCCGACTTGTTGCGAGTTCGAGTCACGACGGGCGGGCCTTCGGCCATTCGGGCGCGACTCGAACTCGCAATGACTCAGGGACTCGCGCGGCGGCGCAGCCGGACCGAGAGCAGCAGCACGAC
The DNA here is from genome assembly GCF_979258975.1 of Knoellia sp. AC549. NCBI lineage: Bacteria > Bacillati > Actinomycetota > Actinomycetes > Micrococcales > Intrasporangiaceae > Knoellia > Knoellia sp. AC549. The sequence continues at coordinate 1,830,765 of NZ_OZ409890.1, read as the reverse complement.
GACGAGCAGGCCGCTGATGACCCCGAACCCCAGCTGGGGGATGAGCGGCAGGGCGATGCCCAGCCCGCCGCCGGCGACCCAGGCGATCTGCAGGACCGTCTCGGACCACGCGAACATCTGGGTGCGCACGTTCTCGGCGACATCGCGCTGGATGATCGCGTCGGTGCTGAGCTTGATGACCTGCGCACACAGCCCGGCGCACAGCCCGAGGATCAGCAGGGTCGCGAGCGAGTAGAAGACGGCGGTGGCCAGCGCTGCCGTGACGATGACGAGGAGGGCCGCGGCGACGAGCCGGTCCGGTGGCAGCCGTCGAGCCGCATTGCCGACGACGGTGCCTAGGGCGTTGCCGGCTCCCGCCGCGCCGACCACGAGGGCGAGCACGAGCGTCCCGCTGTAGCCGGGGATCGGGTGCTCGCGCATGAGGAAGGCCATGAACAGCGTGAGGAACCCCGTGAGCAGCCGCGCGCCCATCGCACTCACGAGGGTCGCGCGCACGCTGACCGGCAGGGCCAGGACCCGGGCCCGCAGTCGGCCGCTGGTCCGGCCGAGGCGACCCTGACGCTCGACGTGGGCCACGACCTCGTTGGTGCTGGGCGGTGGCGCCGGGCGCGTGTCCTCGATGTCGAGCTCACCGACCGCGGAATCCACCCGGGACGGCAGCCTGATGGCGAGCACCGTGCCGATGACATAGATGGCGAAGGCCAGCCGCAGCGACCAGTCCGGGCCGATGCGCGACACGGCTCCTGCGAGCCCACCGCCCACCGCCATCGCCGCCACGCCGGCGAGGGCGATGCGCGAGTTGGCGTTCACGAGGGTGAAGCCCGGTGGCAACAGGCGTGGGATGGCCGCCGAGCGGGTCACGCCATAGGCCTTCGACGCGACGAGGCAGCCGAGAGCGGCCGGGAAGAGCCACGCCGATCCGGTGGCGACGGCGCCCGCCAGCACCCAGCAGAGGAAGGCCCGCAGGGCCAGCGTCGTCCCGATGGCCCAGCGTCGTCCGTGCCGGAACCGGTCGAGCAGCGGCCCGATGAAGGGGGCGAGCAGCGCGAACGGCGCCATGGTCAGCACGAGGAACTGCGCCACCTGGGCGCGCGCCTCGTCGGTCGGGATCGCGAAGATGGTCCCCGCCAGGCTGACGGTCAGGGCGGCGTCGCCGCAGATGTTGACGAAGTGCAGCTCGACGAGGCGGGCCAGGCCGCTCTCACCGGCGCCGGAGGACTGGACGTAGGCGCGGGCCTTCTGCGTGCCCGCGCGACTCCCCCGACCCGCGACCCGGGCTCCGCCGACGGTGCCACGCCCGAGGACGCGGAACACCTTGCCGGCGCCGGCGCGCACGCCGTAGGGATCCGGGGGGCTGCGACGTCCAGCCGGCTCGGCTCCCTCGGCGCCCCTCCCTGCCTCCGGCCGCGGACCCGCGGGGGAACCCGGGGCCCGCTGGATCGGCTCGGTCGGGTCCAGCGGGCGGAGCGGCTCGGTCGGCTCGTCGCGGCTGCTCATCCCTGCGCCTCCGCGAGCCCGGGGAGGGCGAACCGGTCGGCGCTCAGCGGCTCGACGAGCCCGTCCTCGATGAGCCCGGCGAGGCAGCGGTCGACCTGCTGCTCGTCCCGGCCCGGTGCAAGCGCGGCGCGTCCGACAGGACGGGTCGCCTCCCGCAGCGCCTGCACGATGATGCCGCGGACCTGCCGGTCGGTGCCGTGCCACTTCTGCCCCCTGCGGACCGGACCGTCGTATGCCGGTGAACCGGCCAGCACCCAGGCGCACCTCGTGCGGACGGGACAGTCCCCACACCGGGGGGCCCGGGCCGTGCAGACCAGCGCGCCGAGCTCCATGACTGCAACGTTCCACACCGCCGCGTCGTGATCAACGACCGGCAGCAGCTCCCGAGCCAGGTCGACCTCGGCCCGGGTGAGCGACGGCGCCGCCTGCGCCAGACCCGAGACGACCCGGGCCTGCACGCGGCGCACGTTGGTGTCGACGACGACCGAACGGTCACCGAACGCGAACGCTGCCACGGCCGCCGCCGTGTAGTCGCCGATGCCGGGCAGGGCGCGCAGCTCGGACTGGTCGTGCGGCACCTCACCGTCGTGGCGCTCGGTGATGGCGATGGCGGCATCGCGAAGCCGCAGCGCCCGGCGTGGATAGCCCAGGCGCCCCCAGGCCCGCACGACCTCGCCGGGTGCCTCACGGGCCAGGTCCGCCGGGGTCGGCCACCGCGACATCCACTCCTGCCACGCCGGCTCCACCCGGGACAGCGGCGTCTGCTGCGCCATCACCTCGGACACCAGCACACCCCACGGTGAGCACGACGGGTCGCGCCAGGGCAGGGGACGGGAGTGGACGGCATACCAGGCAAGGATCGACCGGTGCAGGAGGCGCACGTCGGTCCCGGGCAGGCGCGAGCCGCTCACGTCGTCAGCACCGGGGTCAGACGTAGCGCTCGAGGATGCTGCTCTCCGCGAGACGCGACAGGCCCTCGCGCACGAGCCGGGCGCGACCCTCGCCGACACCGTCGACGCCCATGAGGTCGTCGACACCAGCGGCGAGGAGCTTCTGGAGGCTGCCGAAGTGCTCGACGAGACGGTCGACGATGGCGCCGGGCAGACGCGGCACCTTGCTGAGCATGCGGTAGCCGAGCGGGCTCACCGAGGAGTCGAGCGCGTCGCCCACGACGGTGAAGCCGAGGGCCTTGGCACCGGCGGCCGGGTCGAGGAGCTCGGTGGCGTCGATGTCGGTGAGGTTGGCGATGGCCTGCTCGAGCTCGAGGTTGCCGCGCGAGTCGTGCAGGTAGTCGCGGATGACGAGCCCGAGGTCGTCGGACAGGCCGCCGGTGAGCTCCTCGAGCTGGAGGCTGAGGAGCCGGCCGTCGGTGCCGAGCTGGAGGACGTAGTCGCCGATCTCGTCCTTGATCCGGCGCACCATCTCGAGGCGCTGCAGGACGTTGGCGACGTCGCGCACGGTGACGAGGTCCTCGATCTCGAGGGCCGACAGGGTGCCGGTGACCTCGTCGAGGCGCTGCTTGTAGCGCTCGAGGGTCTGCAGCGCCTGGTTGCCGCGGGACAGGATCGCGCTGGAGTCCTCGACGACGAACCGGTTGCCGCCGACATAGAGCGCGACGATGCGCATCGACTGGCTCACCGACACGACGGGGAAGCCGGTCTGCTTGGCCACCCGCTCCGCCGTGCGGTGACGGGTGCCGGACTCACTGGTCTCGATGGTGGCGTCCGGCACGAGCTGGGTCGCGGCGCGCAGGATCTTGGTGACGTCGCGGTCACAGACGATGGCGCCGTCCATCTTGGCGAGCTCGCGCAGCCGGGTGGCGGAGAACTCGACGTCGAGCGGGAAGCCCCCGGTGGCGATCTCGTCGATGACCCGGTCGGTGCCCAGGACGATCAGGGCGCCGGTGCGGCCGCGCAGGATGCGCTCGAGCCCGTCCCGCAGCTCGGTCCCGGGCGCGACGGCAGCGAGTGTCGTCCTCATCAGCTCGTCATCCACCAGCGGCGTGGCCATGTGGGTCCCCCTTCGGTCTCGTCGCTGTGGGCGCGGTCAGTCACCCCGGCCCTCGTGGGGAGTCTAACGGCGCAGGTATGCCGTCCGGTCCTGTGATCGGGTCACGTCCACGTCACGTGTGGTCTGCTCCGGGGGCACAGATTCGCGTCGCCCGGATCACGGCCGCCGTCTGGGTCGCTGCCAGGTCACTCTGGGAGCGACGACGAGATCGGGTGACACGCGCGGGATCCACGCGTTGGCTCTGCGTGTCACCCGATCTCGACTGCATCGGTGAGCGGCGTGGGACGCAATCACGCTGCCTTGGGTGGTGGAGGACGCGGTCAGCGAGCCGGCGCTGCGGCGGCCGTCATCGTCACGGCCTCGAGCACGGTGGCGACCTCGATGACGCGCAGCCCGTCGGGCACCGGTCCGCCGCCGAGGACACCCGGCGGCACGATCGCCGTGGTGAACCCGAGCCGTGAGGCCTCCGCCAGCCGGCGGTGGGCGCCGGTGACCGGTCGCAGCTCACCCGCGAGGCCCACCTCACCGAAGGCCACGGTGCCGACGGGCAGCGGCTGGTCGTTGATCGCGCTGGCGAGCGCCAGGGTGAGGGCGAGGTCGGCCGCGGGCTCGGTGATGCGCACGCCACCCACGGTCGAGACGAAGACGTCCTTGCGACCGATCGGCGCCTTGGCGCGGGCCCCGAGCACGGCGAGGATCATCCCGACGCGGGCGGAGTCGAGACCGCTCGTCGCCCGGCGCGGGTTGGGCATCTCGGTCTGGTCGACCAGGGCCTGCACCTCCGTGACGAGTGGTCGGCGTCCCTCCAGGGTCACGGTGACGCAGGTGCCGGCGACGGCGGCCGTGCGGTTGGACAGGAAGAGCCCGCTGGGGTCGGCCAGGCCCGTGATGCCGATGTCCGACAGGTCGAAGCAGCCGACCTCGTCGGTCGGGCCGTAGCGGTTCTTGACGGCGCGCACGAGCCGCAGCCGACTGTGCCGGTCGCCCTCGAACTGCACGACGACGTCGACGAGGTGCTCGAGCACACGGGGCCCGGCGATGGAGCCGTCCTTGGTGACGTGCCCGACGAGGAGGCAGGAGATGCCCCGGGACTTGGCCATGGCGATGAGGCTGGCCGCGACCTCTCGCACCTGCGAGACGTTGCCGGCGGCCCCTTCGACCTCGGCGCTGCTGATCGTCTGGACGGAGTCGACGATGACGAGCTCGGGCTCGACCTGGTCGATCTGGCCCAGCACCGTCGCGAGGTCGGTCTCGGACGCGAGGAACAGCGTGCGCGCCATCGCCTCGATCCGCTCGGCCCGGCTGCGCACCTGCGCCGCGGACTCCTCACCGCTGACATAGAGGACGCGTCGCTCCTCGCCCGGCTCGCCACCGCGGGCGGCGCGCCCAGCGACGTCGAGCAGCAGGGTCGACTTGCCGATCCCGGGCTCACCCGCGACGAGCACGACGGCGCCGGGCACGAGCCCGCCGCCGAGCACTCGGTCGAACTCGGGCACCCCGGTCCCCCGGGCCTGCGCCCGGGTCACGTCGACCTCGCCGATGGGGACGGCGGGACGCTGCACCGACTTGGCGGCCGCCGTCCTGGCCGAGACGGCGCCCACCTCGGTCACCGAACCCCAGGCCTGGCACTCGCCACAGCGACCGACCCACTTGCCCGTGGTCCACCCGCACTCCGTGCACCGGTAGGCCGGTCGGGTCGTCTTCGCTGCCATGCGCGCCAACCTAGGCGACCGCTCTGACAGGCCCACTTCCACACCGACTGATTGCGACTTCGGGTCATCCAGCGGAGGGCCTTCGGCCCGACGGTGACTGACCCGAAGTCGCAATCAGTCGGGCTTCAGTGGCCGGTGGGGACCGGCATACGACGGGTGTCGCCGGTGGGCACGACGCTCGAGATGACCGTCCCGTCCTCGCGCACGATCTCGCTCGGCGCCTTGGGGGTGCCCTCGATGCGCGGCCCCTGGTCGGCCAGGGCCACGGTGACCGGCGCCTGCGCCGTCACCGTCACCGACTCGCCGCGCACCGCGAAGGTCAGCGGACCCTCACCCTCCTCGATGACCAGCTCCAGCTCGGTGGCGCGCACCGTGACGCGCACCCGCGTGCCGCGCAGGCAGAGCCGATAGGTCAGCGACTCCCAGTCCTGCGGCAGCCGTGGGTCGATGGCGAACTGCCCCTCGCGCTCGTCGCTGCCGTGGTCGCGGAACCCGCCGAAGCCCGAGACCAGCGCGCTCCACACCCCACCCGTCGAGGCGACGTGCACGCCGTCGGCCGTGTTGGAGTGCCGGTCGGCCAGGTCGACGAACAGCGCCGCCAGGAAGTAGCCATAGGCCAGGTCCTGGTAGCCCACCTCGGCCGCGATGATCGACTGCACGACCGCCGACAGCGTCGAGTCGCCCGTGGTGATCGGGTCGTAGTACTCGAAGTCGGCGAGCTTCTGCTCCGGCGTGAAGTCCTCCCCCTGGAGGAAGAGCGCGAGGACGACGTCGGCCTGCTTGAGCACCTGGAAGCGGTAAATGACGAGCGGGTGGTGGTGCAGCAGCAGGGGTCGCACCGACGACGGCGTGTTGGCGAGGTCCCACATCTCGCGCTCGAGGAAGTGGTCGTCCTGGGGGTGGATGCCGAGGTGCTCGTCGAACGGGATCGCCATCCCCGCGGCGCAGTCGCGCCACTCGCTGACCTCGCTCGGGTCCAGCTCGGTCCTGCGGACCATCTGCTCGTATGCCGGCCGGTCACCTTCCGCGAGCGCCTCCACCGCCTCGGCCGCTCGCCGGAGGTTGAAGCGCGCGAGGACGTTGGTGTAGAGGTTGTCGTTGACCACCGTGGTGTACTCGTCCGGCCCGGTCACGCCATGGATGTGGAAGGTCCGCTCCCGCGAGGGGTGCATGCGCCAGAAGCCGAGGTCGGCCCACAGCCGGGCCGTCTCGACGAAGACGTCGATGGCCTCGCGGTCGAGGAACTCGAGGTCGCCGGTGGCCCCGACGTACTGGCTGAGGGCATAGGCGATGTCGGCGTCGATGTGGTACTGCGCCGTGCCGGCCGCGTAGTACGCCGACGCCTCGTGGCCGTTGATGGTGCGCCACGGGAAGAGCGCACCCTTCTGCGAGAGCTCACGCGCACGGGCCCTGGCCGAGTCGAGCAACGAGAGACGGAAGCGCATGGCGTTGCGGGCGGCATACGGCATCGTGTAGGTCAGGAACGGCATCACATAGATCTCGGTGTCCCAGAAGTAGTGCCCGCCGTAGCCGGAGCCGGTGACTCCCTTGGCGGGGATGCCGTAGGTCTCGGCGCGCGCCGATGCCTGGGCGAGCGCGAAGAGGTTCCAGCGGGTGGCCTGCTGGATCTCCGGGTGGCCCGGGATCTCGACGTCGGCCCGCTGCCAGAAGGACTCGAGCCACTCGCGCTGCTCGTCGAGCTGCTGCTGCAGACCCGCCTCGGCGACGCGGTCGAGCGTGCGCTCGCACCGGTCGATGAGCTCACGCGGCGGGACGCTGCCCGCCGTGTGGGCCGAGACGAGCTTGGTCAGCCTGATGGGCACGCCCTGCTGGCCCTGGAGGCGATAGATCATCTTGACCGAGTCGTCGTCGCTGTGGACGGTCGCGCGGTAGGAGTTCTCGGTCTCGAGCAGGTGGTCGGTGACGAGTCCGAGCGTCATCCCGCTGTCGGCACACTGGTAGCCCAGCCACAGCCGACCGCTCTGCAAATCGCCCTCACTGACCTCGGGCAGCAGCACCCGGCCGTGGAAGGTCTCGGCCTTGCGTGGGTCGGCGATGCCGGCGCTCTCGGCCTCGGGCCCCTCCGCGACGCGGTCCTGGCGGTTGAGGACCTGCGAGGAGATCTGCACCGGTCCGTCGCCGTCGAGGAGGGTGACCTCATAGGTCATGACCGCGAGGTGGCGCTGGGTGAGCGAGACCATGCGCGTGCTCTTGACCTCGACCCGCTTGCCGCTCGGCGTGTGCCACAGGAGCGTGCGTGACAGGACTCCCGTGCGGAAGTCGAGGGTGCGGTCGTAGTCGAGGAGGTCAGCCGTGGAGAGCTGCAACGGCTCGTCGTCGACGTAGAGGCGGATGACCTTGGCGTCGGGGACGTTGACGATCGTCTGGCCGACCCTGGCGAAGCCGTAGGCCTCCTCTGCGTGGGTGATCGGCCAGGTCTCGTGGAAGCCGTTGATGTAGGACCCGTTGACGTGGGCGTCCCGGCTCTCCTCGTAGTTGCCACGCAGCCCGAGGTAGCCGTTGCCGACGGCGAAGAGCGACTCGGTGACGCCGAGGTCGTCGGCGTCGAAGCGGGTCTCGGTGAGCGCCCACTCGTCGACGGGGAAGCGGCTGCGGTCCAGCGGGTCGTCGTCGACGTCGCGCGGCATCGCGTTCACAGGAGCTCCTCGAGGTCCTTGACGACGAGGGTGGCGCCGGCGTCGGTGAGGGCGGCGGTGCCGGCGCCACGGTCGACCCCGATGACGAGGGCGAAGTGGCCTGCGGCGCCCGCCTGCACACCACTCAGGGCGTCCTCGAGCACGACGGCCTGTGCGGGCGTGACGCCGAGCTCCTGCGCCGCGACGACGAAGGTGTCCGGGGCCGGCTTGCCGGCGATGCCGCGCTCGGACGCGACGCCACCGTGCATGACGAACGAGAAGAAGTGGGCGACGCCGGCGGCCTCAAGGACGGCCGGAGCGTTGTTGGACGACGAGACGATGGCCATCGGCATGCTGCGTGCGGCGAGCGCCTCGAGCAGGCGCACCGACCCGGGGTAGGCCTGGACGCCGTCGGCCTCGAGCACCTCGTTGAAGGCGTCGTTCTTGCGGTTGCCGAGACTGCAGACGGTCTGCTCCGACGGGTCGTCGGACGGGTCCCCCTGCGGCAGGTCGATGTCGCGCGACGCGAGGAACGCGGCCACCCCCTCGTAGCGCGGCTTGCCGTCGACGTGCGCGAAGTAGTCCTCGTCCGTGTAGGGCTCGGTGACCCCGCGGCCCTCGAGGAACTCGTTGAACATCGCCGACCACGCCCGCATGTGGACCTCCGCGGTCGGGGTGACGACCCCGTCGAGGTCGAAGAGGGCTGCCGCGTAGTCGTCCCAGTTCATGGGTGAAAGCGTAGGCGGGCGCCGACCAAGCGCCCGCATCGTCCATCTCTCGGCGCGTGGCGCCCCGCAGCGCCCACGTGTCGGGGGTTCTGGGACGAGTCGGCGGGTCCTGGCATGGCGACTCGTGACAGAGGCCCCGACACGTCGCCGCCCGACGGCGGACCCGGCACACGCCACAGCGCCCGGTCCCCGCAGTGGGGACCGGGCGCTGTCAGCGCTCGGCGAGCGTCAGTAGAGGGTCAGCCGGGGACGACGTTGAGCTCGACCTTGGCCTGGACCTCGGGGTGCAGACGCACGAGCGCCTCGTGGGTACCCGTGGACTTGATCGGGGTCGGGACCTCGATCTTGCGCTTGTCGAGCTCGGTGCCGATGGCCTCCTTGACCGCGGCGGCGATGTCGGCGGACGAGACGGCACCGAAGAGACGTCCCTCCTTGCCGGCGTGCGCGGGCACGGTCACGGGCTTGGACTCGAGGTTGCCCTTGATCGACTGGGCCTCCTCGAGCGATGCCACCTCGCGGACCTCACGGCCCTTGGCGATCGCGTCGACCTGCTTCTGTGCGCCCTTGGTCCACTGCGTCGCGAGACCGCGACGGAAGAGGAAGTTGCGGGCGTAGCCGTCCTTGACGTCGACGACGTCACCGGCGGTGCCGAGGCTGGAGACCTCGTGCGTGAGAATCACCTTCATTGTTCAGCTCTCCTTCTGGCTTCGGGTCGCGCGTCAGCGGGACGAGCTGGAGTAGGGAAGGAGCGCCATCTCACGGGCGTTCTTGACCGCGTTGGCGATCAGACGCTGCTCCTGGACGGACACGCCGGTCACCCGACGAGCGCGGATCTTGCCGCGGTCGGAGATGAACTTGCGCAGCAGCGCCGTGTCCTTGTAGTCGATGTTCTCGACCTTCGCCGCCTTGAGCGGGTTGGCCTTCTTCTTGGGCTTGCGCACAACTGGCTTAGCCATCGTGGTGCTCTCCTTCTGCCGAGTGTCTCAGCGGATGAGCCCTGGTCTCCCAGGGATGGTGTGGATCTGTGAGGTGGCCCGGAGGCCGGACGGTTCGGCGACCGTGACGTTCGCCCGGAGGCGAGCAACGCTCAGGCGCCGGACCAAGGACGACTCAGAACGGGGGCTCGTCGTAGGACGGGGCGTTGCCCCACCCTCCCTGAGCGCCGCCCTGCTGACCCGGCTGGCCCTGCGGTGCCGACTGACCGCCGGCGGGCTGGCCGCCTGCAGGCTGGTTCCAGCCGCCGCCCTGACCCTGGCCTCCCGAGGACGCCCCACCCTGAGGTGCGGAGCCGCCGGTCGCCCACGGGTCCTGACCGCCGCCGGAGCCGCCGTCGCCGCCGAAACCGCCGCCACTTCCGCCGCGGGAGGTCTTGTTGACCTTGGCGGTCGCGTACTTCATCGAAGGGCCGACCTCGTCGACGTCCATCTCGATGACGGTGCGCTTCTCGCCTTCCTTGGTCTCGTACGAACGAGACTTCAGACGGCCCGTGACGATGACGCGAGTGCCCCGCTGGAGGGACTCGGCGACGTTCTCCGCCGCGTCACGCCAGACCGAGCAGCGCATGAACAGCGTCTCGCCGTCCTTCCACTCGTTGGACTGACGGTCGAACGTGCGCGGCGTCGAAGCCACGGTGAAGTTCGCGACGGCAGCGCCGGACGGAGTGAAGCGCAGCTCGGGGTCACCGGTGAGGTTCCCGACGATCGTGATGACGGTCTCGCCTGCCATGGATCAGATCCCCTTTGGTCTGGGTGCAACAACGAAAGGATTCGTATGCGGTGTGGTCAGCGTTGGCCGGTCAGCGACGAGTCGCCGGGTCGGCCGGGAAGTCGGTGAGGAGAGCTCAGGCGCCGGGGCGCAGGAGCTTGGTCCGCATGATCGACTCGTTGAGCCCGAGCTGACGGTCCAGCTCCTTGGCGGTTGCCGGCTCCGAGGTGAAGTTGACGATGGCGTAGATGCCCTCGGCCTTCTTCTTGATCTCGTAGGCCAGGCGACGGCGGCCCCAGATGTCGACGTTGTCGACGGTGCCACCGTCCTTGGTGATGACGGTGAGGAACTTGTCGAGCGACGGCTGAACCGTGCGGTCGTCGAGTTCCGGGTCGAGGATGACCATGAGTTCGTACTGACGCATGCGTTAACCCGCCTCCTTCGGTCTGAACGGTCACGGTCTCTCCGTGACAGGAGGGTATGCATCGCTACCGACACGGCTGTGGAGTTGTCCACAGGGCACTGGTAACTCGGCAAGGGTACCGGCTGGACGGCATACGCCCTAAATCGCCGGAACGGACGGCGACTTCGCTTCGGAAGCTCTCACTTCACCTGGCTGCGGATCCCTTGTGAGGTGAGAGGTACCCACTTCCGGCGGGCACGTTGTGGCGGTCTGCCAGGCGCGGACGGCGAGGAAGACGACGGCGGCGACCCGCACCAGGAGGGCCACGGCATACCAGCCTGCGGGCAGGGCGCGGTTCGTGTCCTGGAGGCCGCCGAGGTAGAGCCAGACCGCGACGAAGTGCACCGCTTCCGCGAGCGCCCACACGAGGTGGTCGCGCCAGCGCAGCCCGGCCAGGGCCACGAGCGGCACGAGCCACAGCGACGCCTGCACCGGGAAGGCGGTGCCACTGACCAGGACGACGGCCACGGCGACCAGCGCGACCGACGCCAGCCGCGGCGTCGACGGGGCGCCGAGCGCGAGCAGTGCCGCGAGGACCAGGGCGACGATGATGCCGACCCCGGCGACGACGGTGACCACCGACGCCGGCCACGGGCTGCCCGCGAGCGTCGGCAGGTACCAGACCGACCCGAGTCCGGCGGGGGTCTCGAGCCAGGTCGACCACGAGTGGACCAGGGTGCCCGGGGACAGGACGAGGAACGGGATCGCGACGAGGACGACGGCCGCCACGGCGCCACCCGCGAACCGCCCGAGGTCGCGCTCACGCCCGGTGCGCCAGGCCACGAGGGCGACCACGACGAGGAGCAGGCCGGGATAGGTCCGGGCCATCACCCCCGCGCCGAGCAGCGCCCCGGCCAGAGCCGGACGGCGCCGGCTCCACGCCCACAGCCCGCCGGTCGCGAGGACCACCCCGAGAAGGTCCGGCGACAGGAGCACGGTGAGCGCGGCGACCGGCGCGACGGCGACCTGCATCGGGTCCGCGCCGGGGTGGTCGAGGCTCGTGCGGACCCACCACGTCATCAGGACCAGGGCCGCGAGCGCCAGGACGGCCCACACGCCGAGGACCCAGCGCTGCGTCGCGAGGGCGCCCTCGCCCGGCCCGAGGCCGGCGACGAGCGCGACGACGCTTCCGGTCAGCGGAGGCTGGTCGAGGGGGACGTCACCCGACAGGTATGCCGGAAGTCCCCGTTCCGCTCCCGCCGTCTGGGTCGTCACGGCGAGGTCGGAGTAGCAGAACCGCCAGAAGGGCTCGGTCCCGCCCCAGCCCCTGTCGAGGCAGGGCCCCTGCTTCCACACCGACGCGAGCACCGGCAGCGCAGCCAACAGCGCCAGCGGGCCCAGGGTCAGGTCGGCCGGGCGCAGCCGGTCCCGCTGACGCACTGCACCGGATGAGGGCATGGGTCAGCTGGGCGCGTCGCCGTTGACCGAGGGCGAGATCGTGGGCACGGGGATCGTCGGTCGGCCCGGGGACTTCGTCGGCTCGGGGCTGGGTTGCGTCGGCTCCGGGTCGGGTGTCGTGGGCTTCGGTGTCGTCGGCTCGGGCGTCGGCGAGGGCGGTGGGGTCGTGGACGACGGCGCTCGCGTCGTGGTCTCCGGTTCCGGCTCCGGATCCGGCTCGGGCTCGCGCGTCGGCTCGCTGGTGTTGCCCCCGGTGCTGCCACCCGTGTCGTTGGGGGGCTGCGTCTGCTTGGGAACCGCGTCCCTGTTGATGTAGGCCGGCTCGGGGAACTCCTTGCGCTCCATGCCGTCCGTGGCCGTGCGCATGTAGTCGGTCCAGATGCGCACCGGGATCGTGCCGCCGGTGATGGGGCCCCATCCGGGGACGTCGTTCATCTGGTTCGCCTCCTTGACCTTCCCGTCGCCCTTGTACATGCCGACGGCCGTCGCGAGCTGCGGGGTGAAGCCGTCGAACCAGGCGGAGTAGTTGTCGCTCGAGGTGCCCGTCTTGCCGGCCGCCTCACGGTCGAGACGGTCGCCGGCATACTCACCGCTGCCGCGCTCGATGACCTGCCGCATCGAGTAGACGACGTCGGAGACGAGCTCCTTGTCGAAGACGCGCTTGGTGCTCGGCTTCGCGGTGTAGTCGAAGGACTCGTCGGTCGAGGTGACTTTCCTGACGAAGTACGGAGTGGCCTTGACGCCTTCGGCCGCGAGGGTCGCGTACGCGTTGGCCATGTCGATGACCTTGACGCTGTCGCTCCCGAGCACGTTGGCGTAGTTGGGCGTGAGCTTGGTCGTGATGCCTGCGGCGGTGGCTGCGGCAGCGGTCTTCTCGGGTCCGGCGAGGATGTTCATGCGCGCATAGACGGTGTTGACCGAGTTCGCCGTGGCGGTGGCGACGGTGATCCGGCCGTAGTCCTCCTGGTTGAAGTTGCGGACCCCACCGCGCCGGTTGAAGTCCGTCTCCCCGCCGGGGTTCTCGAACTCGTCGAAGTACTGCGGGCTGGCGCCGTTGAAGGTGTTGCGGATGCTGATCTCCCCGCCCTGCAGAGCCGCGATGAGGGTGAAGATCTTGAACACCGACCCGGCCTGCATCGTGGCGTCGGTGGCCGTGCTGAACTGGTTCTTGGCGTAGTCCGTGCCACCGTAGAGCGCCTCGACGGCCCCGTCGCCGGGCTTGATGGAGACGAGTCCGACCTTGATGTCGGTCGCCGCCTTGGGGATGCGGTCCTTGACGGCGTCCTGAGCAGCCTTCTGCTTCTTGGCGTCGATCGTCGTGACGATGCGCAGGCCACCTCGGGCGGTCTCGGCCTCGGTGAGCTTGAGCTTCCCGCTCAGCTCCTCCTTGACCTTCTGGATGACGTAGCCGTTGGCTCCGCCCGCGGTCGGCGGCGAGTACTTCTGGAACTTCGTGGGGAACGTCGCCTGCGCCCGTTGCTCAGCGGTCAGCCAGCCCTGGTCCTGCATGGCGTCGAGGATGTAGCCCGACCGGGTCTGCGCGTTCTTCTTCTGCTCGGCGCCGAGGCGGGGGTCGTAGAACGACGGGCCTCGGATGGCCGAGGCGAGGAAGGCGCCCTCGGCCGGGGTGAGCTTGGAGACGTCCTTGCCGAAGTAGGCCTTGGCCGCGGTCTGGATGCCGTAGGCCCCGCGTCCGTAGTAGATGGTGTTGAAGTAGTTCTCGAGGATCTGGTCCTTGGACTGCTGGCCGTCGATCTTGACCGAGATGAGGATCTCTCGGGCCTTGCGGGAGAGCGTGCGGTCCTGGCTGAGGAAGTAGTTCTTGACGTACTGCTGGGTGATCGTGGAGCCACCCTGCGTCGCCTCGCCACCCTTGACGGCGACCCAGACGGCGCGGGCGATGCCGGTCGGGGAGATGCCGTTGTTCTCGTAGAAGTTGCGGTCCTCGGCCGCGAGCATCGCCTGCTGCACGTGCTTGGGGATCTGCTTGAGCTCGACCGGCTCGCGGTTCTGCTCTGAGAACCGACCCATCTCGGTCTTGCCGTCGGCGAAGAAGATGACGTTGGTCTGCGCCACGGCGAGGTCGTTGGGTCTCGGCACCTTGATCATCGCGTAGGCGACACCGACGCCGATGACACCGAGCAGGAAGAGCCCGAGGAGCGTGTAGAGGATCCGGCGCGGCCACGACCGGCGGGCGCCCTGGCGCCCACGGCGGGGGCGGGCGTCCTGACGGGCCTCGGCGCGCGAACGGGGTGTGATGCTCATGGAGAACTTTCGGGGCAGACGGTGCGGACGCGGGCGCACACCAGCCACGCGGCAGGTGCGCCTCAAACCAGTATGACGGCACAAACCTGAGTGCGACGTTCAGGAAGCCCGCCCCGGTACTCAGTCGGTCGGGCCCACCGCGGCCTGCAGCTGGGCGGCGACGGACCTCAACGCGCCGACCAGCTCGGGCCCATCCTCGACCCGCAGGGGCAGGGGGATGCGGGCGAGCCACTCCCTGGCATACATGGTCGGGTTGCTCGTGCTGCCCACGAGGACACAACCATCGGTATGCCGTGCGAGGGCTCCCATGGCCGGGTGCACCCAGCGCTGCGCCTCCTCCACCGGAACCTCGAAGACGACCCGCGTCTCGAACTCCCAGCCGATGCCGAGGTGCTCCTCGAGCGAGGCGACGGGGTCGAGGTCCGCCGGGGGGGTGAAGCTCTCGCCGAGGGCGGCCACCTCACTGATCCGGTCGATCCGGTAGGTGCGGACCGCGTCGGCGCGGTGGGAGCGGCACAGGAGGTACCAGCGGGTGTGCCGCACGACCACGGCCCACGGGTCGGTGACGTCCTGCCAGGTCGACCCCGACTCGCTCGCATAGGTGATGCGGACCTGTTGCCGGCCGGCGCTCGCGGCCACGAGGGCGCTCGTCGTCGCCGGGTCGGGGCGGCTCGGGTGGCGATCCGGTGTGGCGCAGGCGTGCTCACGCAATGCCGTCGCCTCGCGGCTCGCGGCCCGGGGCAGGGCACGGACCACCTTGTCGAGGGCTGAGCCAACGGCGTCGACCTCGCCGTCGACCCCGGTGGCGCTCGCCGCGCTGGGGTGGCTGTCGATGACCGCCATGACCAGGCTGAGCGCCTCGGTCTCGGTGAAGACGACGGGAGCAAGGACCGCACCGCGCCCCAGGGTGTAGCCGCCGTGCGGACCGCGCGTCGACACGACCGGTATGCCGGCCTCGCGCAGGATCGCGATGTGTCGCCGCGTCGCCCGCTCGCTCACCCCCAGCCGAGCAGCCAGCTCTCCGGCGGTCACCCCGGGCCGGTTCTGCAGCACCTCGAGGGTGCGCAGGGCGCGGGCCGTGGGGCTCATCTCCGACGGCGGGACGGACGCGGAAGGCACGACGAGAACGATGGCACGCCGGACGGCATACCGGAAGTGTTTCGTCCGCAACACGTCCTACGGTGGACGGAAGCGAGCACGACACCCGACTCAAAGGAGACCTCACCATGCACATCGTCCTCATCGGCGGACTCTGGCTTCCCGCGACGGCGTGGGACGCGGTCGTCCCGGAGCTCACCGCGCTGGGCCACACCCCCGTGCCCGTGGCGTTGCCCGGCCAGGGTGACGGCGACGCGACCGCGACGCTCGAGGACCAGGTGGCAGCGGTGCTCGCCGCGGTCGACGCCGCGCCGGAGCCCGCCGTGGTCGTGGGCCACTCCGCGGCGTGCAGCCTCGCCTGGCTGGCCGCCGACGCCCAGCCCGAGAAGGTCGCGTCCGTCGTCCTCATCGGTGGGTACCCGGTTGCGGACGGTGAGAAGTACGCCGACTTCTTCGAGCCCGCCGGGGACGTCGTGCCGTTCCCCGGATGGGAGACCTTCGCCGGACCTGACTCCGACGACATGGATGACGAGGCGAGAGCGCGGTTCGACGCGGTTGCCGTCCCGGTGCCCGTCGGCGTCACTCGGGGCGTCGTGCACCTGCGGGACGAGCGACGGTTCGCCCTTGCGTCGGTGCTCGTCTGCCCGGAGTTCTCACCGGGCCAGGCCAAGGAATGGATCGATGGTGGCGACACCCCCGAGCTCGCGAAGATCGAGCACCTCGAGCTCGTGGACATCGACTCCGGTCACTGGCCGATGTTCACCCAGCCCGCTCGCCTGGCCCGGCTCCTCGCCAACGCGGCACCCTCGACCAGCTGACTTGGCTTGCGTCAGCCGGGCGTGACGACGGGGTTGTGCACGTGCTCGAAGACGACCGACGTCCGGGCATCGGCGACCTCCTTGCGCCCCGTCAACGCGTCGAGCACGAAGTCCTGCAGCGCAGCCGTCGAGGCGACGGCGACGTGCACAAGGATGTCCTCGTAGCCGGTGGTGATGTAGACGTTGCGCGTCTGCGGTAGGGCAGCGACGAAGTCTCGGAAGCCGTGCATGACGGCACGGTTCTGGGGACGCAGCCGCACGGTGATCATCGCCTGGACCGGACGACCGATGGACTCGAGGTCGACTGCCGCGTGCACGCCGGTGATGACCCCCCGGCTCCGCAGGGAGCGCACCCGCTCGAGTGACGTGGACGGCGCAATCCCCAACGAGGCCGCGAGATCCCGGTTGCTGCGCCGACCATCGACCTGCAGGGCGGTGACCAGCGCCGAATCAAGTTCGTCCATCAGAGCCATCGCTTCCCTCGTGACCGAATATGGTTCGGAATTGTGTCACGATTCCCGGGCATACGGCTAGCCTCGAGCCATGCCAGACGTACGTTTCGACACCAAGATCATCATCGTGCTGCGAGCTGACCTGCCGTCGTGGCAGAAGCTCAACATGACGGCCTTCCTCGCCAGTGGGGTGAGTGCAGCCGCCCCCGAGTCGATCGGCGAGGCCTACGGCGATGCCGACGGCACGAGCTACCTCGCCATATTCGGCCAGCCCGCCCTCGTCTTCGCGGCGACCGCGGACGAGCTGACCCGCACCCTGGAGCGTGCGGTGTCGCGTGGGGTCACGCCGGCCGTGTTCACCGAGCAGCTGTTCGCCACGGGCCACGACGAGGCGAACCGCGCCGCCGTTGCTGCCGTCCCGCGCGCCGAGCTCGCCCTCACCGGGCTGTCCTTCCGCACCGATCGCCGTGACGCCGACAAGATCACCAAGGGGCTCAGCCTGCACCCCTGATGCCGGGTTCGGCTGGGTTGGGAGTTCGGGCGGATGTATCGCCCCGATATAGCTTTCAGGTACAGTCCTGCTGACAAGGTCGGAGTTTGTCACCACCGGTGACGCGACGGAAGCAGGAGGTGCCCGGCATGAGCAAGCGCTCCGAGCTGCTCGACTTCGCGCTCCTCGGCCTCCTCCACGAAGGTCCTGCCCACGGGTACCAGCTGCGTCAGCGCCTCAACGACGCCCTCGGAGCCTTCCGCGCGTTGTCCTACGGAACCCTCTACCCGGCCCTGTCCGGACTGCTCGACCGCGGCCTCATCGCCCAGTCGACCGCTGCGGGCAAGCCCGTGACGGCGGGCAAGGCCGCAGGACGCAACCGGATCGTCTACGAGATCACCGCCGCCGGCAAGGAGACCTTCGAGGACTCCGCCCGGCGCATCGACACCGCGGCCTACGAGGACGACGGCTTCGGGGTGCGCCTGGCGTTCTTCGCCCGCACCGAGGCCGACGTCCGCCTCCGCATCCTCGAGGGGCGACGCTCGCGGGTCGAGGAGCAGCTGGAGATCGTGCGGTCCAACTCCAGCCGCAGCCGTGAGCGCCTGGACTCCTGGACCGCCGCCCTCCAGCGCCACGGCGAGGAGGGCACCGAACGCGAGGTGCGCTGGCTCACCGAGCTCATCGACGCCGAGCGCCGCCACCCCACCGACCCGGGCCCGCAGCCCTAGTCCGGGCCACGGACCAGCTGGACAGCACGACCAACCGAGCCACACGGCATACGCCGATTGACGGCCACCAAGAAGAAGGAGAACACCACCATGGGTTCGATTCGCGTCGCCATCGTCGGCGTCGGCAACTGTGCGAGCAGCCTCGTGCAGGGAGTCGAGTACTACAAGGACGCAGACCCCACCGCCACGGTGCCCGGGCTGATGCACGTCACCTTCGGCGAGTACCACGTCAACGACGTCGAGTTCGTCGCGGCGTTCGACGTCGACGACAAGAAGGTCGGCAAGGACCTCGCCGAGGCCATCAACGCCTCCGAGAACAACACCATCAAGATCGCCGACGTCCCGACCACGGGTGTCGAGGTCCAGCGCGGTCACACCCTCGACGGCATCGGCAAGTACTACGCCCAGACCATCGAGGTCTCCGCCGCCGAGCCGGTCGACGTCGTCCAGGCGCTCAAGGACGCCAAGGTCGACGTGCTCGTGTCCTACCTCCCGGTGGGCTCCGAGCAGGCCGACAAGTTCTATGCGCAGTGCGCCATCGACGCCAAGGTCGCCTTCGTCAACGCCCTGCCCGTCTTCATCGCCTCCGACCCCGAGTGGGCCAAGAAGTTCCAGGACGCCGGCGTCCCGGTCATCGGCGACGACATCAAGAGCCAGGTCGGTGCCACCATCACCCACCGCGTCATGGCCAAGCTGTTCGAGGACCGCGGCGTCACGCTGGACCGTACCTACCAGCTCAACGTCGGCGGCAACATGGACTTCAAGAACATGCTCGAGCGCGAGCGCCTCGAGTCCAAGAAGGTCTCGAAGACGCAGGCGGTCACGTCGAACCTCACCGGTTCGCTCGCGGGTCTGACCGACAGCCGCAACGTGCACATCGGCCCGTCGGACTACGTCGCGTGGCTCGATGACCGCAAGTGGGCCTACGTCCGCCTGGAGGGTCGCGCCTTCGGTGACGTGCCGTTGAACCTCGAGTACAAGCTCGAGGTCTGGGACTCCCCCAACTCGGCCGGCATCATCATCGACGCCATCCGTGCGGCCAAGATCGCCAAGGACCGCGGCGTCGGTGGCGCCCTGCTGTCCGCCTCGTCCTACCTCATGAAGTCCCCGCCGGAGCAGCGTCCCGACGACCTCGGTCGCGAGAAGCTCGAGGCGTTCATCGCCGGCACCGAGGAGCGCTGACCGCTCCCCTCGCTCGACCCTCGCTTGCCCCGAGCTCGACCCGAGCTCGTCCCGCTCGGCCCGACCTGCCAGGTCGGGTCGAGCGGCCGTTTGCGGGGTCGCCCGATCATGCGGCCGGGGCGTCAGGGGGCTAGGAGGACCACCGCGTCGGTCGTCGACGTGCAGCGGACGGGTGCTCCGCCGTCGCAGGAGAGGGAGTACCACTTCTCGGTCACGGGGCTCCAGGCGCGCAGGGTCGTCGCGCCTTCGGGTGTGCCCGCCGTGCGATAGGCCTTGCGGACCGAGGCAGCGAACTCGCACGAGGTCCGGTCGGTCGCGGCGTAGGCCCTGGCGACGGCGTCGCTGCCACTCGCGGAGCAGCTCCGTGCCGCGGCAGGGATGTCCACGCCCGGTGCGGAGGAAGCCGCGGGAGGAACGGGCGTCGGGGTCATTGACCGACGTGCTTCGGGCGCCACCGGAGACGCGGCGGACGAGTCCTGCCCTTCCTGCGTGGGGCGTGCGGAGGACGTGGCGCCCGAGGCCACCGACGGATCCGGCGCATCGGACCCGAACATGCGAGTCAGCGCGAACGTGCCGATGAGCGTCAGCACCACGAACGTCGCGACCATCGCGAGGACCGAGCCGCGGGAGTGTCCGGTGGTGGGCGTGGAGGAGGGGTCTGCCTGGGCCGGCCCAGCAGCCGCCTCCGATGGTGGAGCCGACCGCTGCCGGGGAAGGGCTGCCGTCTCCGGGAGGGCCGGCACCGAGGGCAGGTCCGTCCCGACACCGAGGACCGCCCCGAGCTCGACACGTGTGCCGCAGCGTTGGCAGTAGGCGGCGTCGTGGGGCAGGTCGGCTCCGCAGGAGCGGCAGTCCATGGTGGGTCCTTCGTGCTGGGGGCGCTGTCCGATGCGATTTCGACCCACCACGGTAATGGCCACCCCACGGCCCGGACGAACCGTGGAACCGAACGGTGAGACACCCCTGGGACGCACGCGGACGGCATACCGGCGCCGTCGAGCGTCAGTCCCTGAGGCGAACGGTCTCGTCCGCTGGCGCCACGGCAGTCAGGTCCCCGGGGCACGGGGCGTCGGCCACCTCGGTCTCCCCCGAGCCGGGCGCGATGCGGTAGGAGAGGCAGAGGCGGGCGACGAAGCTTCTCGTACGACAGTCCGCCCCCGTTCTCGGCGGTGGCGGTCAGGGCCCCGGTGACGGCCACACCCTCACCGTCGGGTCGGGCCGTGAGCGGCAGGTCCGGGAGGGCCGCTCGCACCGCCTGGAGCTGGGCCTCCCCGGAGCTGCCGCGCCCGGCACCGGCCAGGTCCTCGCGAAGCGTCTCTGCCATCGCGCGAACCCTCGTGACCGACCCTTCCCGGGCCTGCTCCCGTGTGCTCGTGCACCCGGTCAGGACCAGGAGCGCAAGCACGGCGACGCCGGCCACGAGCTGAGTGCTCGAGGCCGGCGTCCGATGGTGCGCCCGGTCGGGTCGACCCACTACAGACCCAACAGCCGCAGCGTCGTGTTCATCGACGTGGCGTAGTGGCCGTGCCCGTCGATCTTGGGGTGGAACGACTGCTGTGAGGGACTCGCACCCGAGGACTCACCAGGGGTCTTGTTCCACGGAGCGACGATCCCGTGCACCGTCTCGGGGTTGCCGCAGACGGCCTTCCCGGCGAAGGGCACGCTCGGGTTGGAGAACCGGACGAAGGTCTTGCCGGCGGCGGCGTTGGCCCGGTCGACGGCCTCCTGCATGTGCACGAGCAGGAGGTCACCCATCGAGTTCAGCCAGGGCGCCTCACCCGTCCCGACGCCGACCACGCACTGTCCGTCGCCCTCGAAGAGCTTGGGGTAGCCCATGAGCAGGACCTTGGCGTTGGGCGCCTTCTTGCGCACCTCGGCGAGCACTGTGACGAGCGAGTCCTCCACCTTGCCCTTGATGAGCGCAGGGATCTCCTGACCGGCCGGCACCGTGCTGTCGGGCAGCTGCGCGTCCTGGCACAGCTTGAGGCCCGCCAGGAAGATGCACTCGGCGATGACGTCCGCGAACCTCGAGTCGTTGCCCCCGATGGAGAACGTGACCAGGGTCGTGTCGGCATCGAGGAACCCCTTGTCCAGCTGGGAGAAGCTCGCCGTACTGACCGCGACCGGTCTGGCCCCAGGCGTTCGTCGGCTTGGTCGCACCCGCCGTGTGATACGGCAGGAGCTGCTCCGACTGCGCCCCGGAGCACGCGATGAGGTGGTGCTCGACCTGCGAGCTCCGCGCATCGCTGAGCGCTCCGATGGTGCCGGAGGTCCCGGCGATGGTGGCCCGACGGGACCACGTCTGGGTCGAGCGGTGGCAGGCGTTCTGCGACTGGGGGTCGCTGCCGTTGTTGTCGCTGTCGGTGTAGTAGTTCGCACCGTCCACGGATGACCCACCCTCGCCCGAGGAGTAGGAGTCGCCCATCGAGACGACGATGTTCGACGGCTTCGCCGACAGGGGCTGGAAGGCGACCGCGTCGAATGCGATGTCCTCGTTCTCGATCGGCTTGACGCCGTCATCGCCGTCATAGGTGTTGCTCACGAGGCGCACCTTGGGTGTGCCGCTGAAGGGGAACGAGCCCAGGGACACCCACTTGTTGGCCATCGTGCGCTGGAGGAGCACCCGGGTGCGCGTGCCGTTGCCGAGGTCCACCTCGTAGCGGGCCTGCTGGGTGTGTGCCCCGTGGTCGGGCATGTGGACGAAGACCCGGGCCCACTGGGTGAGGGAGCGGTTGAGCGTCCAGGTGCCGGTGACGTTCATCGACCCGCCACGCAGGTTGGGGGTGCGGGTGTGGGCGTACCAGAAGTGGCCGCTGAACCCGGCCCCGAGCTGCTGGAGGTCGGTCTTGGACGGATACTCGCCGTTCGCGTCGGCCGCGAAGTTCAGCGAGAAGGAGCCCTGGTTGGTATGCGGACGGGCACAGCCCGGCCTCACGATCGGAGCGGAGTCGGGCTGGTCGTCGACGACGAGCGCGCCCGCGGGCAACCCGGTGAGGCCACAGTTCGGCGGGTAGGCCGTGCCGTCGTCCTGGTAGGCGTAGCCCGCGCTGAAGCGCAGCAGCGCGTTGCCGCAGCTGTAGCTGCAGTCCGACTTCCAGGTGCTCGCCGAGTGGGCCCAGCACTTGAGGTCGTACTGCCCCGCAGCGTTCTTGTGGGCACACGGACCGGCCGGCTCACCCACCACCTCGGGGGCGTTCGGGGTGTACTTCGCCCCGGGCACGCAGTTGTTGGAGCTGGTGCAGAACTGGGTGACCGGCGGCTTGACGGCCGCCCGGTTGGCCGGACCCGTGGTCTCGTCGCCGTTCCACCAGGCCGAGCGGTAGCCGGCAACCAGCGTTCCGGGCGACTCGAGGATCTCGACCGGGTGACCGGCCCATCCCATGACCTTCTCCGGGTAGGGCCACTGCTGCGGGTTGCGCGCGTCCTCATAGGTGTACTCGAGGAAGGGCTGGCGGTTCGCCGGGTACTTCGGGTTGGCCGGGTTGTTGAGCCAGCCCACGCCCCAGGCGCCACCGTTGGACGACGCGGTGGACTGGGGGTAGAAGCCCGAGTTGTAGGCCCACACGGCATAGAACCAGTTCTCGATCTTGGACACGTCGCCGTTGTTGATGGTGAGCCCGGCGGCGCGGGTCTGGTTCCACTTGTCCTGGAGGATGCGCAGCCCGCCGGCGACGTTGGCGGCGAAGTCGAGGCCGGCCGCCCGCTGGCTGTTGTAGGGCAGCGCGGTCTCGCCCGGCTTGGTCCGTCCGGCAAGCCTCATGCCGTCGGTGATCTGGGTGACTCCGTAGCCACAGTCGGCGTCGGTGAAGTCGATGTCCCAGTCATTGGCCGAGGAGGAGTCGTAGATCTGGAGCCCGTAGTAGTTGCCGATGAGGGGGTTGCCCGTGACTCCCGGGATGACGCTGCCGGGGGCCATCCACATGTTCGACTCCTGCGCGATGATGGCCAGGAAGACCTGCGAGGGCACTGCGCCACCCCCGGTGAGGGTTCGGGGCGGGAAGAGACCTTGCGGGGTGTATGCCGGCATACCGAGGTTCTTCCAGTTGGCCGGTCGCGAGGTGGTGAGCGTCCCGCTCACTGCCTGGTTGACCGCCCACTCGACCTGTCGGGGCTTGGGCTGCATGGCCTGGTTGCGGACGTCGTTGCGGGCAACGGAGCAGTAGCGCTCCGCCTCGACCGGATCGGTCGGCGAGCCGGCCGCCATGATGCGGGCACCGGAGGTGTCGTCCGCGGCCCTGGCGCGCAGGGCGGGGTGCGGCTTCTCCGCCGCGACGGTGGTGCGCGAGGACGGGGTGACGACGAAGGTCGGCCGGGCTCCGGTCGCCCGGACGGTGGTGCGGATCTGCACCGGACGCTGGAGCTGGGTGGGGTCGTCACCGCTGCCCCGGGGTGACTTGCCGGAGGCCTGGACCGAGTCGATGTTCAGCGCCCCGGTGCTCGAGACAGTGGTGCGGGAGGTGCTGCCCTCGAGCTTCGAGATGCCCGACGGCAGGGCGACCTTCGGGGTCACCTCGCCGGTCAGGAACACCTTGCCGGACGGCGTGCGGGTGATCCCGACCTTGTCCAGTGGACCGGTCGCCAGCACCGCGGGGACGGTTCGCCTGCCGGCCAGTCCGGCCGCGGAGACCCGGTGATAGGTGGCCGTCGCGTCCTTGCGGTCGAGGAAGACCACGCCACCGTCGGCGTCCGGCGTGAGCTGGAACGGACCGCTGCGGCCGACCGCGACGATGCGGCGGGTTCCCTTGGCATCGACGCTGACGAGGGCGTTGGCGTCTGCCGCGACGATGGCGTTGCCCACGGGGACGGCCGAGGTGAGCTCGCCCGGCACCTGGACCGGCGCGGCCACCTTGCCCGAGCGCGCGTCGATCTTGAGGACTCGGGTCTGGCCCCCTGTGCTCCCGGCCCCGTCCTTGGCGTCCTCGCGGAACTGGGTGACGAGCGCAGTGGACCCCGTGCCGCACGAGGGTGAGAAGTAGGCGAGCGAGCTGGTCACCGGAAGCTTGGTCACGGCGCCATCGCTCAACCGCACGACAGCGACGAAGCCACCGCGGTCGAAGAGCTCAGCCTTGTTGGTCGCCACTCGGGGCGCATACGTGACGACGACGGAGCGGGCGTCACCGGTCATGCAGGCGTTGCCGATCCAGGCGTCGGCCTCGACGCCGGGCTCGGCCAGGGTCGCCAGGGTGCGCCAGGCGTAGCCGTCCTTGGCATCGGCCGCCAGGACGTGGAACCCCTTGCCGTCTCCCGAGGTGGTCCACGCCGTGTCAGACGAGGTGCGGTGACCCGAGCCCAGGACCTTGTTGCGATCGTCGCTAGGGACGGCCACCTGGCCGTCGTTGGGCACCTGCTGTGGTCGCCCGGCGACAGTGGCCCCTGCAGGCGCCGTGCGCTCGCGTGGGTCGGGGGCGGCCGATGCCGGGACGGAGGCGGCTCCGAACGTGGACGTGACGAGCGCCGCCGCGGTTGCGGCGACCACGAGGCGGGAGCGCATAGTGAGGCGCATGACTGGCCCTTTCGCGAGCGAGTTCGGAGGACTCCGATGGCGTCAGCATGGCGATGGCACGGCAGTCAGGGGTAGGTGTGGCGCTCCCAGACACATAGCCTCGGCGCGTTCGGGATAACCCGGCGCGCACGGAGCCTCGCCCAGCCCTGCAACGAGAGCGGACGGCATACGTCCGGTCTTTTCCGGGTATGCCGTCCGCTTCCCCCTGCGCGGTCCTGCCGACTCAGCAGGCGTTGGTGCTCGTCACGTAGTGAACGGCGTCGCGGCTGAAGACGTTGCCCTGCACGACGGAGTCGACGACGTTGCCGTCGGCGATCTGCTCGTAGTGCAGGTGCGAGAACCTCTGCCCGCCGGACTTGCCGACCTTGCCGATGACCTGGCCCTGGCTCACCTGCTGGCCGACCGCGACGGTGATCGAACCGTCCACGAGGTGGGCGTACTTCGTCTTCCAGCCGGAGGCTCCGTGCCTGATGACGACCCTGTTGCCGTAGCCGCTGCTCGTGGGACCGGCGTTGGTGACCTCTCCTCCGGCCGAGGCCCGGACGAGCATGCCGAAGTCGGCATCTTCGCTGCCCTGGTTCCAGTCGACCGACCGCAGTGGCTCGTGCGGCGTGCCGTTGTCGTACCACCAGGCGCTCCCGCGCCACGTCGTCCCGCAGCTGAACGGTGCCTTGAACGCCGGTCGGGCGCCGGCCAGGGCCACGGACGCGCCGGACTGGACGTTGGCCCCGTCGCCTGCGGTGGGGGCGGCGCTCGCCATGCCTCCTCCGAGGGCGGCCAGGCTGACGGTGAGGCCGAGGGCGACCCGGCCCGCGCGGGCGGTGATGGTGGTGCTCATCACGGTGCTCCTTCGTGTCGGTGGTGCGGTGGCCGGACGTGGTGTCCGACAGGTCGCACGGTGGACGGGCGCACTGCGAATTCGCTGCGACCGGGACCGTGCGGGCTGCGAAACGGCTGCGGGCGGGCGGCGGAAGGACGGGTTACCGGTGCGTAGTGGATACGGTCGCGGGTATGTCGCACCACGTCGTCTCCGACCTCGTCGCCAATGTCCTGTCCATCGCCGTCCGCGCGGGTGACGCCGTCGAGGTGGGCACCGAGATCGCGCTGCTCGAGTCGATGAAGATGGAGATCCCCGTCCTCACCGAGCAGGCCGGGACCGTCTCGGAGGTCAAGGTCGAGGTCGGTGACGTCGTCCAGGAGGGCGACATCCTCGCGATCATCGAGTGATCGGCCGGAGGAGCGCCCGGGCTACCACCTCGTCGACAGCCTGAAGTCCTTGCCTTGGCCGATGAACCTGATATTGAGCGCGGTGCCGTACTTGCGGACGTAGTAGTAGCCGTCCCACGTCCCGTTGCCACCAGGGCCCACTTGTAGGGGCGTTGCCGTGTCGAAGTTCCCCGGCTCTGAGCTGTGGTTGAAGATCACGTTGTAGGTGCCCGGCTTGAAACCACTGACGGAGAACTGGACGCAGGGCTGACCGCTCGGGCCCGAACAGCCGCTCTTTGCCTTGGAGCCGGTGATCTCGGGGTTGAAGGGCTCGTCAATGGTCCTCGCCTCGCGCGGTCCTGCGGCGTCGCTCCACTGTGTCGGGGTCGCATGCGCCCGGACCTCGAGCTTGTGGGTCTCGGAGTAGCCGAACGTCTGGCTGTGGCTCTGCCGGTTGTCCGGCGCGCGCCAGCCACGACCGTCGAACGTCCGGATCTGCACGTTGTCGATGGGACGTCCGTTGGTGCGCAGGTCCCAGCGCCAGACGATCGTGCGTCCGTTGACCTCGGCGGTGAGGTTGTTGGGTGCCAGGGTCGGGCCGTAGGGCTGGACCTGCCCGCTCGTCGCCTCGCTGGACTCACGGCCACCGGTGTTGACCGTCTTGGCCTTGATCGTCAGCGGGTCGATGCCCATGTTGGCCACCGTGAACGTCACGGTGGTGCCCGGCGAGCAGCCGCACGGGTGAACACCCGACTTGCCGCCACCGCGCCATTTGATGGCCTGGAAGGCGCCCGCTCGCGGCTGGCCGACCTGCACGTGGACGACGACGGACTTGTCGTCACGCGTCGTCTCCGCCTGCACGCTGGGGTCGGACGGGACGCCGATCGAGGTGTAGGTCCACGCGTCGCCCTTGGGCGACTCGAGGTCGGCGCCGTTGGTCGCCGTGACGGTGTAGCCGTAGCGCCGCCCGTCGTAGGGGATCGTGTCGGCCAGGGTGCGGGTCTGCGCACCCACGCGTCCGATCTGGGTCCAGCCACCGCCCTCGACGTTGCGATAGACCGTGTAGTGCTTGAGCGGGGGGCCGTTGGGGTCGGTCTGCTGGTTCCAGGAGACCGTGATCGACTCCGAGTCGAAACCCGCCCCCGGCCCACGGGTGGCGCCATTGATCCCGGTCACGGCCGGCGGGGTGCCCGCCGACTGCATCTGCACGGCCGGGCCGAAGGGTCCTGCGCCGGCGCCGTTCCAGGCCTGGACCGCGACCGAGTAGGGCGTGTTGTTGGTGAGGCCACCCGCGGTCGCGCTCCTCGCACCACCAGCAACCTGGACGGTGCGGGGCGCCGAACCGGAGCTCGTCGGGATGAGGCGGACGACGTACTTGGTGATCGCGGACCCCTTGTTGGGGGCGGGTGACCAGGCGATGTTGAGGGTCCCGTCACCGCGGGAGACCATGCGCACGCCGGAGGTCGCCTCGGGCTTGGTGTCGGGTCGGACGACGTTGCTCGGCGCGCTCGGCGGGCTGTCACCGATCGCGTTCCTGGCGATGACGGTGAAGGTGTAGTCCTTGCCGTTGGTCAGGCCCGTGACCGTGCACGGCGATGACGTGCAGTCGAGCGTCCCCGAGCTGCCTCCGGTCCACCTGACCGTGTAGCGGGAGATGGTGACGCCACCGTCATAGCTGGGCGCGACCCACGACACCCGAGCCTGCCCCCCGGCGATGCGGTCGGCGACGGCACTCACCCCGGTCGGCGCGATCGGCTTGCCGCGCATCGTCACGGTGACGCGCCCGGCGGCTCGTCGGCCCGGGCCGTCGGAGACCGAGAGCGAGATGGTGGCGGTGGGGCTCGGCTGTGACGTGGCACGCAGCGTCAGCGTGCAGCCGCTGCGGGAGACCTCGATGCCGGTGCCGCTCTCGAGCGCCGCGGCCTCGATGGAGCAGGACGGCTTCTCGAGCGGCGAGTCGAGGTAGCGACTCACCTCGATCGACTCCGACTCGCCCTCGTTGAGACCGTCGACCCTGATCGGTCGCATCCGCGGCGGGCCGAGGGCGGCGGCGGCGGCGGCAGCGGCCGCCGCCCCACCAGCTGCCGCGGCCGCCTCGGCGGCAGCGCGCTCGGCCTCGGAGTCGCCCGGGCGGCCGAGGACACGCACCGGGAACTTCACGGGCGGCATACCGTCAGAGGTCACGGTGACCGAACCGGTCCCGGACGGAGCACGGTCGTCGGCCTTCAACGTCACGAGTCGACCACCGGTCTCGGCCTGCTCGAGGTCGGCGCCCTTGGCCTCCGGGTCCCACTTCGCCTCGAAGCGGACCTCGTCGAGGTTCATGCCGACGGGGAGCCAGGCGCGGCAGTAGGTCGGGATGTCGACCTCGCGCGCGCGGCCACCGGCGGCCAGGACCAGCGGCGCGTCCGGGCAGCGCAGCAGCGGCACCTTGGGTCCGACCTGCACGGGGATCGACACGTATGCCGTCCGCGCGTCCTTGTCGTCGGCATTCTCCTGGTCACTCACCTCGAGCATCAATGCCCCCGGCCCGATGTAGCCGCCGCGCGAGGTGAGGGTGATCTCGTCGCGTCCGTCGGCGGCGGCCGAGACCGCCTGTGCGGGCGAGGCCGAGACGGTCGCTGCCGCAGTGATGCTGATGGCCTTGCCGCGGGGGGACTTCACGTGGTCGGACAGCTTGACCGTCTTGGTCGAGTCCTTGTCCATCTCGATCAGGGTGCCTTCGACGACGAACGGTGCCGCGTTGCTGCCGGAGGGGACATAGATGAGCGCGAGGGCCCGCGCCTGGTCGTCGTCCTCGATGACGTAGGGCACGGTCTGCGGGTGGTCGAGCAGGGTGACGCGGACCTTGCCGTCCTCGATCCTGCCCTGCGGGGAGAGCACCTCGACGATCTTGAGGGTGGCGGGGTCGGAGTCGATGTCGGTGTCGTTGGCGAGCACGTCCACGAGCGACGTCGGCTCGCCCGGGGTGGCCTTGGCGACGTCGTCCTGGGCGATCGGCGGGTTGATGTGTCCCTTGACCCCACGCACGAGGACGGTCGTGCGCGACGGGTCGAAGATGCCGTTGTCGATGCCGTAGACGAACTCGTGGGTCGGGGCGTCGGGCTGCGGCGCGACCGTCGTGATGGTGCTGTCGTCCTCGTCGACGGTCCACTGCTTCTGCACGTCGCCGGGGTTGAGCTCCTTGAAGTCCATGCGCACGGCGTCACCACGGGCGATGAGGTCGTTGCGCAGCACGTGGGCCGTGACGCGCTTGCCCGGGGCGGCGACGACCTCGTCCTCGACGGCGACGGGCGGCTGCGGGTCGCCGGGGCGGACCACACCGACCCGGACGAACGCCTGGCTCGTCGCGCCGAAGCGGTCCTGGACCTCGTAGCGGATGAGCTCGGTGCCTGCGGCGTTGGGGTAGCCCTCG
Organism: Knoellia sp. AC549; assembly: GCF_979258975.1. Lineage (NCBI taxonomy): Bacteria > Bacillati > Actinomycetota > Actinomycetes > Micrococcales > Intrasporangiaceae > Knoellia > Knoellia sp. AC549. The sequence goes on along the minus strand of NZ_OZ409890.1, from coordinate 1,801,460 downwards.
TAGCGGATCGTCGACGGACCGACCGAGACCACCCGACCGAACGTGAGGTCGAGGGCGTCGGCGTCCTTGCCGACGATCCCGCGCATCGTCACCGTGTCACCGTCGGGGTCGACGCCGGTGGACGGGATCGTCAGCGTGACCGACTCGCCGGCGGTCACGGAGCCGGAGAAGCTGCGCGCGATCGGCGCCTGGTTGGGCGACGCCTTGGTCGGGAGGGGGTTGACGGTGACGGTCAGGCGACCGGTCTTGGCACGCTCGGGTGAACCCTCGGCATACGCGGCGTACTCGATGACCACGTCCTTGGGTGCCTTGAGGGCCTTGAGCTCGGGCACGTAGCGGATGAGGTTGCCGGAGGCGAACGCCCGCGGCTCCCCGCCGCTGATGACCTTGACGCTGCCGGGGTCGAGGACCAGCGGGATGCCGTCGGCCATCGTGTCGTTGTCGAGCACGCTGACCGAGACGCTGTCGCCCTCGCGCACCGTGGCACGGTCGTCCTCCACCGTGGGGGACGCGCCGGGCAGCGGCGGGCGCTGGACGACGTTGATGCGTCCGGTCGTGCGCTTGACGCCGTCGCTGATGACGTACTCGACGGTGCCCTGGCGGCTGCCCTCGCCGCTGATCGGTGACGGCTCGAGGGCCTCGATGCGCACCCACCGGCCCTGGTAGATCGTCGGCCGCAGCCAGGTGTTGTCGCCGTCCACCTTGGCGCTCTGGGTGACGACGACGTCGGCCCGGGGGCTGTAGTCGTTGGCAAGGACGTCGACGATCGTCGGTGACTGGTCGCGCAGCGTCGCACCGTCCGGCACGGCCACCGGGGGCGCCTCCGGGTCGGCGGGCTGCACGACGTCGATCCGGATCCGGCCCGGAGCCACGGTCCCACCGGACTGCGCGGCATACGCGAGCTCGGTCGTCCCGAGCCCGTTGGGGGTGATCGTGACGACGCCGGTCGTGAGGTTGGAGTCGACGTCGAGGGGACCCGATGCGGCGACCTCGCCCGCGAGCCGCATGCGCGCGTCGGGGTCCCCGGGGTCGGCGCCCGGGATGTCGTTGCCGAGCGGCTCGAGCTGCACCGGCTTGCCGAGGACGGCACGCACGACGTCCGGCTGGGTCTTGGGCGGGACGGCGTTGGGCTGCGCGAGGTCGAGGACCGTGAGGTTGACCTCGCCCTTGGTGCTCTGGCGGCCGTCGTTGACCGCGTAGGCCACCGTGGCAGGTCCGGGCTTGACCGGCGCCGTGACCCCGATCCGGCTCTGCCCGTCGATGACGCTCGTCGGGTCGACCGAGTCCACGGTCAGCGGGTCGTTCTCACCGTCGCGCCAGTCACCGAGGACGGAGGCGGCGACGCGGCCACCCGAGACCACGGGGTAGGTCGTCCTGGCCAGCTGGGCCCCGCCCTCGCGCAGCTTCGGCGGGGTGTTGACCTCGTCCCCGACGACCGTGAGGACGACCTTGGCGGTGCCCTTCTCCTTGGCCTTGCCGTTGCTCACCTTGTAGGAGAACGTGATCGTCGACGCGGACGGGGTGGCGGGGACGTTGACGTCGACCGTCTGGCCGTCGCTGGACACGGTGGCGGAGACGTCGGAGGCGCTCGGCGCCGTGAGGTCCTTGGGGTCGATCGCGAGGATGGAGCCCTTGGCGTCGGTGTCGTTGTCGAGCGGGTGGATCTTGCTCGTGCGACCCGGTCGGACGCGCAGGTTGTCGGGCATCGCCTTGGGGGGCTGGCTCACCTGCTGGTCGTCGACGACGTTCTCGTCCTTCTTGTCGTTGTCGTCGTCCTTCTTGGTCGGCGGGATGAGGGCGTCCCAGTTGTCGATCTTCTGCTTCGTCGAGTCGAGGTCCCAGACGTCACCGGTGTCGAGCTGGTTGAGGACGATGTGGCCGCGGTTGACACGAAGGGCGACCCCGTCCCTGACGACCGCCTTGCCGCCACCGGCGAGGGTGCCGGCCGCCACCGCGTCCGTGCGACCGCAGTTGGCACCATAGAAGACGTTGCCCGTCTCGGCCCACGCGGCATGGAGGCAGCCACGCAGGACGACGGGTCGCGTCACGAGCGGTGGCTCGACCGAGCGGTTGGCCTGCTCCTGGATCTGGACTCCTCCGACCCCGTCACCCCCACTCAGCCTCACGGGTCGGGCGGCGGCCATGTTGGCGACGACCACTGAGTCCGCGGCCGGTCCGGGCTGCTGCAGTGCGGCGTATGCCGGACCGTCACCGAGCGCTGCTCCGGCACTGACCGGCTCGTCACGTCCTTCGACGTGGAGCTCGTCCTTGGTGGGGTCGTAGAGGACCCAGGTGTCCCCGACCGCGGTGATGTCGAGAAGTGGCGCCCGGACCTTGGTCTGCACCGTGACCGGCTTGGCGAGGCCCTCGCCGCGGGGGGCGATGGTGACGACCCGGCCGGTCGAGCCGGAGGCGGCGATGACGTTGCCGGACAGGTCGACGGCGATCGAGGCGTTGCCGCCGACCGTGGCCAGCGGCTTGCTGGTGGAGCTGATGGCCTGGAGCGAGTCGATGCCCTCACCCGTGTCGACGCGCTGGGCCCAGACCTTGCCCGTCCTGGGGTCGACGGTCGCGATGGTCCCGCCACGCAGGTCCACGGTCGGCGGGGCGAAGGCGCCGGTGTCGCTCGAGGGTCGCACCGGGGCGGCGGCGCCGGAGTCCTCCGAGGTCGCCGTCCTGACGTCGATGGGCAGGAGCGTGTTGCCGGTGGCGATGCCGACGACCGCCGCACCGTCCTGGAGGATGTCGACCTTGGACCCGTCCGCGAGCGCGGTCGAGACTCCGGCGTCGAGCTGGCGGGCCTGCGTGTTGAGCCGGCCGAACTTGGCCTGTGCCGAGGACGAGACCCAGACAGCGCCGTCGCCCACGTCGGCCTCATGGACGGTGGAGCCCTGGCTGGTCACGGCGGCATACGCGAGCATCGAGGCAGCGATCGCGACGACACCGACGGAGGCGACTCCTCGGCGTCCGCGCGGCGACCCCGCGACCCGGCGTGTTGTGCGTTTCATGACCTGACCTCACTCACCCAGTGGGCGAGTGTCCCCTTCCACCCGAGGAAGCATCCCACGGCGGGGTCGTTCTGAGGATGGGGAGCACTCCCCACGAATCGAGCCATGGCTACCAGTTCACCCAGTCTGACGTACCGGTCCGGCCATTCACGGTCGCGACGATCCGGATCCGGTTGTTGCTGTTCTGGGCGAAGATGCACCATCCTTCGACCGTCCCGCTGCCGGTGCTCGTGAAGTTGTACGGGCCGAGGGCAGACCGTCCGTCCTCACAGGTGTAGGAGCCTGGGCCCGACGGGAACTCGGAGTAGTCGAACCTGACCCGCGGACAACCTGGGGAGACGCGGCACGACCCCACACCATCGCGATCGATGTAGTTCGCGCCGGGACGAAGGTTCGTCACCTGGGGCTGCGGCGGGTTGTCGGTGCGACGGGTCATGGTCAAGGTCGGTGACTCTCCACCCTCGGAGAAGGCGGTGATGTTGATGGTGAGGTCCTGAGCCCAGCTGCCGCTCGCGGAGATCGAGGTGATCGGGCCCCCGTCGTGCGAGGCAGCACCCGTGACGCGCACTCGGGTGATGGGGCGGCCGTTGGTCGGCAGGTTCCAGTTGTAGGTCACGCTCTGACCCGACGTCGAACTCCCGTTGTCGGTGGGCTGGGGAGTGGCTCCGTAGGGCTGGACCGAGTTGCTGCGCGCCGGGTTGGACGTGCGCGTCCCGTTGTTGGTCGTCACGGTGAACGTCTGGTCCACGGTGCGCAGCCGGCTCGTCGTGATCGTCACGCGGCCACCCGCGGGGCACGCCCCACAGGAGTAGTTGCCGCTGCGGCCGTCGGAGGACGCCCACTGCACCGACTGGAAGCCACCGGCACGCGGTTGGCCGAGGTCGACGGTGAGCCGGGCCCGCTCGTCATTGGTCGGCGTCGCGGCCGTGACAGCGGGGTCGGACGGGATGCCGATCGAGGTGAACGACTCCACGTTGCTGTTGGGTGACTCCTTGTCGGCGCCGTTGGTCTGGGTCACGACGTAGTCGTAGGTGCGCCCGTCGTAGGTGACCTGGTCCGTCGCCGTCGTCGTGGTGGCAGCTGTCGTCTTGAGGACCGTCCAGGCGCCCCCGTTGACCCGTCGCTTGACGGTGAAGCTTCTTGGTCGGCGGCCCGTTGGGGGATGCGGGACTCCAGTCGAGGGTGATGGCCGCGAGGTCCTTGTTGGCCCCCGGGCCGTCAGGCGTGGCCTTGAGGCTCCCCGGCGGGAGCGGCGTGCCGGCCGACTGCATCGTCACCGCCGGGCCGAACGGCCCCGGCCCCGCCTCGTTGTAGGCCTGGGCAGCCACGGAGTACTGGGCCATGTTGTTGAGGCCGGTCACCGTGGTCGTCGTGGCGGGCGCGGCCACCTGCGCGGTGCGGGCTGCGCCACCGCCGTCGGGGATCAGCCGCACGAGGTACTTGGAGACGGGCGATCCCTTGTTCTCGGGCGGGCTCCACCTGATCGTCAATGAGCCGTCGTCACGGCTGGCCATCGTCACGCCCGACACGGCCCCCGGCTTGGTGTCCGGTCGGGCGGCGGTGCTCGGACCGCCCGGGTCGCCCTCGCCGACGACGTTGGTTGCCGTGACGGTGAAGAAGTAGTCCTTGCCGTTGGTGAGACCGGCGATGGTGCAGGGCGATGCCGTGCAGTCCTGGGTGCCCGAGGACCCGCCGGTCCACTTCGCGGTGTAGGTGCGGATCGGTGCGCCACCGTCGTATGCCGGTGCCGACCAGCTCACCCGGGCCCGGCCACCCGCATCGCGATCCGCCTGTGCCGCAACCGCCGTCGGGGCGCCCGGTCGACCGAGCATCGTGACGTTGACCGCCCCGTTGGCTGTGCGTCCGGGGGCGTCGGACACGCTGATGATGATGCGACCACTCGGGCTTGGCTTCGGCCCGGCGGACACGGTGAGGGTGCACCCGCTGCGGGTCACGGTGAGTCCCTGACCACTCGTCACCGACGCGGCGTCGACGGAGCACTTGGCGTCCTGGAGCGGGGAGTCGAGGTAGGAGCGGACATCGACCTCCTGGCTCTCACCCTCCTGGAGCCCATTGACGGAGATCGGACGCAGCCTTGGCAAGGGAATGGGTGCGACGACCGGCTCAGCGGCGCTCACCTGCTCGGGTGGCCGACCCACGACGGTGACGTTGACCTCGGCCGCGATGTCGGACCCCTCGACGCCCACGCGGAGCACGCCCTTGCCCGACCGGGCATCCGAGCCAGCACTCACCGTGAGGATCCGCTCGCCCGTGCCGCTGCGCTCGAGGCGGACGTCGGACGCCTCTCGCTGCCAGTCGGAGGTGAAGACGATGTCGTCCATGGACATGCCCACCGGCAGCCAGACCCGACACAGCGTGGGGAGGTCGAGCGACCGAGGCAGACCGCCCGCAAGGACGGTCACAGCCGCCTCAGGACAGCGCAGGAGCGGGACCCTGGGTCCGATCTGCACCGGCACCGAGACGTATGCCGTGTGGACGTCCTTCTGGTCGTCGGTCATCTGGTCGGTGACCTCGAACATCACCGACGCCGGCCCCACATATCCCCCGGACGAGGTCAGGGTGAGGTTGCCGTCGCTGTCGGCGGTGAGCCGCAGGTTGCGCGAGGGGGCCGTCGAGATGGTGCTGGCGGACGTGATGCCCAGCGTGCGGGCCTGCGGCGACTTCACGTAGTCGCCGAGCGCGACCGTCCTCGTCGCGTCCTTGTCCATCTCGATGAGGGCGCCCTCGACGACGAAGGGTGTGCCGCCCGACCCACGTGGGACGTGGATGACGGCCATGGCGCGGGCCTCGTCCTCGTCCTCGATGACGTAGGGCACGGTGTGCGGGTGGTCGAGGACCGTGACCGAGACCTTGCCGCCCTGGAGCCTGGCGTTCGGTGACAGCACCTCGACGACCCTCAGTGTCGACGGGTCCGAGTCGATGTCGGTGTCGTTGGCCAGCGCGTCGACGATCGTGGCGAGCTCGCCCTGCTTGGGCTTGGCGACGTCATCGGTGGCCGTCGGTGGGTTGACCCAGTCCTGCTGGCCACGCACGAGGAGGCTGGCGCGCGAAGGGTCGAAGAGTCCGTTGGTGATGCCATAGACGAAGTCGTGGACCGGGGCGCCCTCCTCAGGGACCTTGGTCGACACGGTCTGCTCGTCGCCATCGACCTTCCACTGGGACTTCTCCGAGTCCGGGTTGAGCTCCTCGTGCTCGAGCTCGACCGAGTCACCGCGGGCGATGAGGTCGTTGGCCGTCACCGGCACCGTGACGGTCTTGCCGGGCGCGGCGGTCACCGAGTCGTCGATGGCCACCGGTGGCTGCGCATCACCCGGAGCGACGACGCCGATGCGGACGAACGCTTGGCTGACGCCACCGAAGCGGTCGACGACCTCGTAGTTGATGACCTCGGTGCCCGACGCGGTCGGGAAGGACTCGTAGCGGATCGTCGACGGGCCGGTGGAGACCACGCGGCCCAGGCTGAGGTTGACCGGCCCACCGTCGGTGCCGACGACCCCGGTGACGCCGACCGTGTCGCCGTCGGGGTCCACCCCGGACGTGGGCACCGTGATGGTGAGCGGGTCTCCTGCGGTGACCGAGGACGAGAAGCTGCGCGCGACGGGCACCTGGTTGGGTGCCGCCGTCGTCGGCAGCGGGGTGACGCGGATGGTGACGCGGCCCGTCTGCGCGCGCTGCGGCATACCCTCCGGATAGGCGGCGTACTCCACGGTGACCGGCTGCTCGGTCTTGAGCCCCTTGGCCCACGGCACGAAGCGCACGACGTTGCCGGAGGCGAACGCGGTCTGCTCGACCTTCTCGCCGAGGACCTTGACGCTGTTGGGGTCGATCTTGAGCGGTATGCCGTCCGCCATCGTGTCGTTGTCGAGCACCGGCACCGCGACGGTGTCGCCCTCACGCACGACCGCCTTGTCGTCCTCGACCACCGGGTTGAGGTCGAGGGTCGGCTTCTGGGTCACGGTGACCTCACCGGTCGCGCGCTTGGACCCGTCGCTCACGGTGTAGCGCAGGGTCCCGCGACGCGTCGCGTCGGCGGCAGCACCCGCGGGCTCGAGCGCGACCACCCGGATCCAGCGGCCCTGGTAGATCGAGGCCTGGAGCCACGAGTCGTCGCCGCTCGCCCCGGTCGCGCCCTGGGTGACGAGTACGTCGGCGCGTGGGCTGTAGTCGTTGGCGAGCGGGTCGATGAGCGTCGGCGACTGGTCGCGCAGCGTCGCGGTGTCACCGACGGCCACGGGGGGCGCGTCCGGGTCCGCCGCATCGATGACGTCGACGCGGATGCGGCCCGGAGTGACGCCGCCACCGACCTGCGCGCCATAGGAGAGCTCGAACGTGCCCGGGCCCGCGGGGGTGATGGTGACGAGGTTGGTGTCGAGGTTGGTGTCGACGACGAGGGCACCGGTCGCCCGGACCTCGCCAGCGAGGTGCATCGGGTCGTCGGGGTCGCTGGGGTCGGCTCCGGCGATGTCGTTGCCGAGAGGCTCGATCTGGAGCGACTTGCCGACGACTCCGCGGATGACGTCGGGCTGGGTCACCGGCGGTCGGGCCCGGGTCTCGGTGAGGGCGATGACCTCGACCGGGACCGTGCCCTTGGTGCGGCCGCCGCGGCCGTCGTCGGTGACGTAGCCGATCTGCGTCTTGCCGGCGGTCGGTGGGGCGAGGTAGGCCAGGCGTCCCTGACCGTCGATGCTCAGCGAGTCGTCCTCGACCGTGGCGATGACCGGGTCGGACTCGGGGTCGCGCCAGTCGGCGATGACCGGGACCGCGAGGCGCTTGCCCGCGAGGACGGGGTATGCCGTCTTGGCCAGCTTGGCCTGCCCCTCCCGCAGGAAGGGGGCGTTGTTGGTGCCCTGCTGGGCGATGCTCACCTTGACCGCCGCGCGCGCCTTGGCCTTCACCTTGCCGTTGCCGACGAGATAGGTGAACTGGAAGGGAGCCGTCGCGCCGGCAGGGACGGTGACGTCGATGCTCTGGCCGTCGGCCGAGACCGATGCGCGGATGTCGGGGTCGGACGTCGCGCTCACGTCACGCGGGTCGATCGCCAGGACGGACCCCGCGGCGTCGGTGTCGTTGTCGAGGACGTGGAGCTTGCTCGTGCGCCCGGGTCGGACGGTCAGGTTGTCGGGCTTCGCGGTCGGCGGCTGCTGGGCGACGGCGTCGTCGACGAGGTTCTTGTCCTTCTTCTTGTTGTCCTCGTCGCGCTGCGGCGGCGGGATGAGGGCGTCCCAGTTGTCGATCTTCTGCTGGTTGCTCTGGACGTCCCAGGCTGAGCCGTTGTCGAGGTCGTTGAGGACGAGGACGCCGCGGTTGACCCGGAACGCGACCCCGTCGCGCAGCGGGGTCTCGCTGACGTTGTCGATGGTCCCGGTCGGCACCGGCTGCTCGCGTCCGCAGTTGGCCGCGTAGAAGACCTTGCCGACCTCGGACCAGGCGCCGTGGACGCATCCCGAGAGCACCGCAGGACGGGCCGGCAGGGGGACGCCGCCGCTGCGGTTGACCTGTTCGGCGATCTCGATGCCACCGCTCGGTGCGGCGCCGTCGAGCCGCACCATCCGCAGCCCGGATCCCGCGGACGCGGCCACCGCGTCAGCGCGCGGACCGGGGAGCTGGACCGCGGCATACGCGCGCTCGCCGGGTCTCGCAGCGAAACCGGCCGGGACGCCCTCGGTTCGACCGCTGCTGTGCACGGCGTCGCGCTGGGGGTCATAGATCGCCCAGGCCGAGCCCAGTGCCGTCACCTGCAGGAGGCTGCCGGTGGCGCCGGACTTCTCGGTGACCGGCTTGGTGAAGGTGAGTCCGGCCGGGCGGATCGTCGTCATCGTCCCCTTGGCGCCGGAGGCGACGTGGACGGCACCGTCCTCACCCACGGCGAGGACCGCGTCGGCGCCGACGGTGGCCAACGGCTTGGCGCCCGTGCCAAGGCCGGCGAGGTTGTCGATGCCCCCGCGCGAGTCGACGCGCTGGGCCCAGACCTTGCCGCTCTTGGGGTCGACCGCGGCGACGGTGCCGCCACGCAGGTCGACGAGGGTCGGTGTGATGCGACCGGCCTCGCGCGCGGGGACGCCCGGCGCCGTCGCGGTCTCCTCACGGAACAGGGCCGTCCGGACGTCGATCGGCTGCAGCTGGGCCGTCGCCTTGGACCACGCGATGACCGCGGCGCCGTCCTGGAGGACGTCGATGCCCGAGCCCGGCGCGACGTCGGCCGCGACACCGGCGTCGAGCTGCGACGCCGCCTTGTTGAGCCGACCGAACTTGGCCTGGACGTCGGAGGTGATCCAGACGCCACCGTCACCGACGTCGGCCTCGTGCACGGTGGCTCCCTGGGACGTCACGGCGGCGTAGCCCAGGGTCCCCGCCGCCAGCACGACGACGAGGGTCGAGGCGATCCGGGCACGGCGCCTGCTCGGCGCGCGGCGCGAACCTCGCTGCGCACGGGTCGACCCGGTGGGACGTCGGGACAGTCTCATGCCGCGCCTTCGGCCCCGCGGGCTCGACGGATCGAGGGCAGGGCCGGCAGTCGGCGACCTGCGGTGCGCTTGCGCCGGTCCCGCTCAAGCAGGGGGCGGAGGTCGAAGTCGGAACGCACTCGGCGCCAGGTCGAGACCGACCCCCGCAGCTCGCGCCGGACGAGGTCGGCGTCGGCGAGCAGGGCGGTCGCGACCTCGGGCTCGGGTTCACCGGGGCCGAAGACGGCCAGGTTGGCGCCGGTGGCGATGGGCTCGGCGGCGACGCCCTCGGGGAAGCTGGTCGCCTGCTCGAGCCGGGTGGCGCCCCGGGGCACGGCGATGCCGAGGCTGCGCGCGTCGGTGACGAGGTCGCGCCAGACCCACGCCGCGCGGGACGGGGTCGGGCCGGTGCTCGCGTGCCGACGTCGGCGGCGTGCCTTGAGCCAACGGATGACGACGTATGCCGTGAGCGCCAGGAGGATGGGCAGCACCAGTGCGAGGACGAGGAGCTGGAGCCAGAGGGGCCAGGCGCCGATGTCGAGGGGGTTGCGCTTCTTCTTCTTGATGTCCGTGGCGTTCTGAGCCTGGTCCGGACCCTGGAGCACCGACGGAGGGTTGACCCCGGCGGGCGGCGGCACCTGGGCGCCGACCTTCTGCTCCTCGGACTTGAGCTGCTGCTCGTTGGGCTTCTTGTTGCGGTCGGGCAGGAAGGTCGACGGCAGCAGGGCGTGCCACGAGCCGTTGTCCTCCTGGACCTCGACCCAGGCGTGCACGTCCTTGCCCTTGACGGTCCCGTCGGATGCCGGGATCGCCCCCATGACGACTCGGGTCGGGATGCCGAGCCGGTTGCCGGCGAGGGCGAGGGTCGCGGCGTACTGCTCGTCGTTGCCGGCGAGCTGGGTCGAGCCGACGAAGCGGCCGAGTCGTCCGAGGGTGTGTCCGGGCAGGTAGACCTTCTCGTAGGAGTTGGCCGTGCCACCGTCGGTGTAGGCGCCGTCCTGCGTCATCGTCTTGGCGACCGCCGAGAACTTCTCCCACGGGCTGCCCGCCTGACCGGTCCAGGCGTCGAGCTTGGCGTCGAGGAAGCTCGTGTCCTCGGCGACCTGGCCACCGCTCGCCACGTCGAGCTCCTTGGGGAGCTTGTCGGACCAGGTCCTGGGGTCGACGATCGCGTCGAAGCTGTAGGTGTCGCCGGGCTGCACCAGGGCCGGGACGACTGCCGTCTCGGTCGCGGTGTTGAGCCAGAGGGCGTCGGCGAGGTCGTCGCTGCGGGTGCCGGTGAAGCGCACCCCGGTCGTCGAGCCGGCGATCGGCAGCCAAGCGCCCTGGTAGCCGCCCTCCGGGACGGTCACCGTGGCCGTGACCGGGTCTCCGGTGCTGCGGGGCGCGATCCTCGAACCCACCTGCTGGAAGGGCGTGCCGTCCATCGCGCGGTCGGCGGCGCCCCAGACGAGACCGTCGTAGCTGTCGAGGGTGGCGAAGCGCAGGGGGGCACCCTGGGGCAGCCCGCTGACCCTGAGGATCTCGGTGTCGAAGAGGTCGGCCGAGTTGGGCTCGGTGTAGCGCCGGAAGCCCGAGAGAGGACTCGTGAACTGCGCGACGTCGTAGGGCGGGGTGAGCTCGGTGCGAACGATGGCGCGAGCGGACCCCTCGTCCGTGCCCGGCAGGAACTGTCCCAGGAAGGAGCCCGCGAGCGCGGCGACGACGAGGAGGACGACGCTGGTGATGGTGCGTGCCTGGCGCCCCGCGCCGTTCTGCATGGCGGCTCGGGTGCGCGCGGCGCGGGCGACGAGCCAGAGGATGAGGACGAGGGCGAAGAGGACACCCTGCACGAGCTTGGCGGCCGGTTGCTGCGTGCCGAGGGCGATGCTCCCGATGAGCAGGACGACGGGGGCGAGTGCCGCGGCTGCGACCGTGCTGAACCTGCGGGCGACGCCATAGGTCGCGGCCGCCCCGAGGAGTCCGGTGAGCCAGGGCAGCGCGACGAGCGGGCCCCGGGCGTCGACGGGAGGCAGGAGGGTGAGCCACTCCTTCCACCCGGTCACCGGTGTGACGGCGAGGTCTCGGAAGGTCTGCACGGAGGGCAGCACTCCACCGATGAGGTCGCCCCGCACCGCCACGGGTCCCCCGAGGACGAAGTGGAGGACGACGAGGACGAGGGCCGTGATGATGAGGGGCCACGACCGCACCTCGGCCACGTGGGCGACGAGGGTGCCGACGACGACACCGATGGCGGCAGCCAGCACCCACTCCCACCCGATGAAGCCGGTCCGGAAGCCCACGAGGGCGATCGTGACGAGCACGAGGGCGAAGGCGAGGTCGACCAGCGAGTCGCGCGACGGCATACCGAAGATCGAAGGACGGTCGGCGGCCTGGCGCGTCACGCGCTCGCCCGCTCGGGACCGCCGGCTCGCGGTGGCGTCGATGCTCATGCGGGGTCCCTGCGAAGTATCTGGAGGAGCGCAGCGGGGGAAGAACTTCGTGGGGTGCTCATGCCAGCGCTCCGCTGAAGAGGACGCGGCGGACGTCGGCGAGCTCGCGGACGGTGAGGATCGTCAGGCCACCCGCGCGACGGACACCGACCTGGGCGTCGGGATCGATGACGAGGGCGACCTTGATGACCTCGACCTCGAACTGCCCGAGCGCTCGCTGGACCTGGATGAAGGGACGGTGCGAACCGGTGACGAGGATCGCGATGCTGGCGTCGGGGGCGAGGGCGGCGGCGTCACCCGTCGAGGCGAACACGTCCATGGGGCCGACGCTGGCGCGGGCGAACGTGTCGAGGGTCAGCGGCGCCGTGGAGCGGGAGATGCGCTGGTCGTTGCAGACGATCGTCGTGTCCTGCTCGTCCAGGATCGAGCGGACCGAGAGCGAGGCGGCACACGAGATCGCGAGCTCCACGGCCGCGTCCTCACCGGTGTAGACCTCGGGCGAGGTGTCGACGACGACCGCGAGGTGGGACCGACGGGTGTCGAGGAACTGCCGGACGAGGAGGCGGCCGTGCTTCGCGCTGGAGCGCCAGTGGATGTAGCGGCGGTCATCGCCCGGCTGGTACTCGCGCAGGGCGTGGAAGGCCAGGTCGGACATCGACAGGTCGGGGGTCACCTCGCCCTCGAGGTCGCGCAGCAGCCCAGCACCGAGCGACTCGAGCGACGTCGTCAATGGGTGGACGAAGAGCTCGCTCTGCTCGGTCCACTCCAGGGTGCGGCGCACGAGCCCGAGAGGGTCGCCATGCACCGTCGTCGCGGGTCCGACCTGGATGACGCCCCGGCGCTCGGTCGGCACGACGAACAGCTCCTCGTGCGACTTGCCGGAGCCGAGCGAGGGCAGGGTGAAGCGGGCCGCGGAGCGACCGACGGGCAGCTCGACGAGCAGTGGGAGCATGCCGCGGCCGGAGAGGTTGCGGACCTCGATGCGACCGGTAGCGGGCTCGCCGACGGTGACCCGCGTCGGGTCGACGTCGGTGCGGATCTCGACCTTGGCGTGGCCGATGGCCAGCGCGACGCAGGCGAGGAAGAGCACGAGGCAGGCCACCGCGATCATCGCCAGCTCGGTCCACTCGTAGCGGCTGGCCAGGAACCAGGCGAGGAGACCCAGGGCGAAGACGGTCCAGCCGAGCGGGGACACCCAGGCCAGGACGCGGGAGATGGGTCGCCACACGGGCTCCGAGGCCCGGGCGAGCGGCTTGATGCGGTCGCCGGTGAGGTCGAGGATGCGGGCACCCGTCTGGGTGATCGCGGTCGGGATCTGCACCCGGGGCAGGGTGATCGTCGGCAGCTCGGGGCGTCGCCGGGTCGAGCGGTTGCTGACGCCACTGGCACGACCGCCCACGCCGCCTCCACCAGCCGGGGCGTCGTTGCGGCGCACGGCCTGGGTGTCCGCCTCGGGCTTGGAGAGGCCGAGGAGCGAGCGCCAGCGAGACCCGCCGGTCGCGGTCGCGCCGGAGGAGCGCTGCCGGCTGGGCTGCTGCTGCGCCGGGCGGACCTTGAGGGAGGAGCGGGAGACGGTCGACTCGTCGCCGTCGGCGGGGACAGGGGCGGGGGCGGGGGCGGACGGACTCTGCGCGGGCGCGGCAGGGCGCGACGCCCCACCACGCAGGTCGGAGCGCCGGATCGTGGCCGACTCGTCGTCGGGCCCCACCGGATCGGACATCGTCAGGCGACTCGCTCAGTCGGAGGCGCGACCTCGCCCAGGATCTGGTTGATGACCTGGTCGACGGTGATGCCCGCGAACTGCGCCTCGGCCGTGACGAGCAGGCGGTGGTTCAGGACCGGGTGGGCCAGCATCTTGATGTCGTCGGGGATGACGTGGGTGCGGCCCTGGCCGATGGCCCAGGTCTTGGCGCAGCGGATGAACGCCAGGCAGCCACGCACCGAGAGGCCGAGGCGGACGCTCACGTGACGACGGGTCTCCTCGGCCAGGCGCGAGACGTAGTCGAGGATCGCGTCGTCGACGTGGACCTCGTCGGCGAGCTCGGCCATGTCGAGGATGACCTGGGACGTGACGACGGGCTCGAGCGACTTGGTGCGGTCACGGGTCTTGGCGTCACGCAGCACTCGCACGGTGGCCTCGTGGTCGGGGTAGCCGAGCGTCGTCTTCATGAGGAAGCGGTCGAGCTGGGCCTCGGGCAGGCGGTAGGTGCCGGCCTGCTCGATGGGGTTCTGGGTGGCGACGACCATGAACGGCTCACCGACCTCGTGGCGGGTGCCGTCGACGGTCACCCTGCCCTCCTCCATCACCTCGAGGAGCGCCGACTGCGTCTTGGGGGACGCACGGTTGATCTCGTCGGCGAGGACGATCGTCGCGAAGATCGGGCCCTTGTGGAACTCGAACACCTTGGTGTTGGGGTCATAGATCGTCACACCGGTGACGTCGCTCGGCAGCAGGTCGGGCGTGAACTGGATGCGACTGTTGGTGCCGTGCACCGTGCTCGACAGCGCCCGCGCGAGCTGCGTCTTGCCGGTCCCGGGGAAGTCCTCGAGGAGCAGGTGCCCCTCGGAGAGCATGCAGGTGAGGGCCAGTCGGATGACGTGCTCCTTGCCGAGCACGGCCTTGTCGACGTTGCTCACCATCGCCTCGAAGGTCTTGGTGAACCACGCGGCCTGGTCATGGGTGACCGTCATGGGTCGGGGGTCCTCTCGTCGCGGTGGTGGGGTGAGACCGTCGGATCGGGGGAGGCCCCTGCCTGGCCCCCGGCATCCGATGCGTCACCCCCCATGGGTGCTCACACACCTGCGGACCGCTCGTCATGTCAAGAAGTCCCACGTATGCCGTGGTGAATGCTACCGGCTGTCTCGGCCGCGTCCCCATGGGTCTCGCAAACCGCTCCGCCATCTTGGGCATGGGTTCGTGCCCCTGCCCGCGGGTATGCCGCCCGCTCCCGTTCAGCAGTTCCCTCGACCTCGTGCCCCACTGGGACCACCCCCGTGCGACTTCGTGCCCCACTGGGACGCCGTGCGACTGTCACACCCGACCGGGACACTCACGACGTCACCAGATCTTCGGGGCGAACTCCTCAGCCAGCTGTCGTCGCCAGTGTCGCAAGTGCTCGTCCACCGGGCACTCGGCCAAGGGTCGCTGACAACAGCTGCAACGGAACTCGGCCGTGAGGTGCGCCTTTGCCTCAGCTCGGACCGCGCGCTGGAAACGTGTGTGGATCTGGCCTCCGTCAACAGCCTCGGACGGGCTCCATCTCACGACCTCCAACCCCAGCTCGGTGAAGCCGTCGCTCCTCATCCGCTCCAGGTCGAGTCTGTGCCGGACCCCCTCTTCCGTGATGCCATCCAGCAGGTACTTCCCGAGCCCGTCCGCCTCCCCGACGATGCCCTCTTCCGGCCAGAGGACGTCGCACCGGCCCACGAAGTCACCTCGTGCGGTCGTGACGTTCACCTGCGGGATCCCGACAGGTAGTCCCCACCTATGAGTTGCCCAGGCGGAGGCGGACTCCAGCCAGTTCTCCCGGCGACCGTCGGCGAGCATCAGGACGTCGTTGGACTTCGTGATCCCCGGCCATCTGCGCTGGTGTCGACGCATCGCCAGCAGTTCATCATGGGTCACCATCTGCGCCCGCAGCGCACCATCGGCAATAGCCAAGGCGTCCCTCGGATGCAGGTCGCGTGCACAGTCGACGACCGTCCGCGCACGGATGAGGCGAGGGACCCGATCGCGGATCTCCACGTGCTCATACGGTGTGCCCGCTCTGTGGAATCGCCTCCAGCTGTCCCCGCGAAGAGTGCGGGCATCCTCCATGAGGGTCATGGACACCCTCGCGGGGGGGTGCGTCGGGTGCGGCAGACCCAGCAGGGCGGCATCGCTCGCGTGACTCACGATCGCGTCCTTGGTCAACCGCACGGCGGCCTCGGACAAGAGTCGATGGCGCACCCAGTCCGGCTGGTCATCCCACGGTGACCGAACGGCATACAGACGGGAACGCACGGCTACCAGGCGTCCCCCGGCGACGGCCCGGCTGATGGCACGAGGGGACAGGCCCACCGCCAACGCATCCGCCCGGACGAACGGTTGGGGCAGCGAGTCGAAGGTGCTCATCCACCGAGGGTGTGGCTTGGCGAGCGCCGATGGGCATGAGACCAGCGTGGTTGTGGACAACGGCACGGTGGAAGTCGGCTTGTGGACGGCTGGCGGCATGTCCCGTTCGGGCACGAAGTCGGGGCCCGGCATGTCCCGTTCGGGCACGAAGTCGGAGCCGGACAGGGCCTTTCTGGGTATGCCGTCCGCTTCCCTTCCGGACAGCATCGGGCCCGCACCCCGTGGCGGGATGCGGGCCCGATGGTTGGTCCGCGGCGACTACTTGGCGCTGGGCGGAGTGATCTTGATCTGTGCGGACTGGTTGCCGGTGAACGTCTTGGAGACCGTCACGCTCGTTCCGTAGCCCACCTTGTCATCGGCCGGGTTGCCCGTGCCGAGGGGGGTCACGAGGCCGAGATCCGCACCGTAGAACTGCGGCAACGGGTTGCCGTTCTTGTCGACGACCCGCGTGCTGTACGGAGCGTTGCCCACGGACGGCACGACCGTCGACGCGTCGGCGTCGCGGTAGAGCCACCGCTGCGCCGCCGGCAGGTCGGGGCGGTACTCGATGCCGGGGTACCAGCCCTTGTTGTCCGTGAAGGACTTGACCGCCGGCTGGGAACCGAAGGTGTTGCACACCTCACCGGTGAAGTCGGCCTTCGCCGAGCACTCCTTGAACGGGTAGGTCCCGAACAGGTTGAACGCGGCGTTGGAGGACTGCGGTCGGGACGGCAGGTTCTTCAACGTGCTCGGGTCCAGGGCCGCGTTGGCTCCGGTCCGTCGCAGTGGGTCGAAGTGGCTGTCGACGATGAGCAGGCCGCCCTTGGCGCCCTCACTGGGCAGGGTCGTCAGGTTGTTGAGGACGTGGTTGGCATCGCCGTACGACGTGTCGCGGTACCAGACGAGGGCACCGGGGGCGTTGTACTTGATCTTCTCGACCTTCCACGCGCCGTCCGCACCGAGCTTTCTGGTACGTGGTGTCGTAGGCGTACTGAAGCCCCTTGTCGAAGCCGTCAAGGTTGCGCCACTCGACCAGGTAGTACTGCGCGTAGTCGTTCGAGCCCGCGTCGAGGACCCAACCAGCACCGGTGGTGTCGGTCCAGGTGCCCACCTTCGCGGTCCAGCCGTTGTTGGCCTCAGCGTCGTCACTCCACACCGTTGCCGCCCCGTTGGTCAGGGACAGGTCGTCAACGAACCAGCCCTTGTCCTCGAAGCCGGCGTCGGTGGCGTAGAGCAGACGCACCTTGACGTTCCTGCCGGCATACGGCGTGAGGTTGGCGTAGTGGTGCGCCCAGCCGTCGGTGGCTCCGGTCAGGCCGTACTTCATGTTGCCGAAGTCCTTCAGCCGACCGTTGGGGTCGGTGTAGCCGTCCGGAGTCGTGACCTCGGCGCCAGCAGCGTTGTACTGCTTGAGCTGGGTCCAGGTGGTGCCGCCATCGGTCGAGACCTCGAGGAAGCCGTAGTCCCAGTCCTCCTCGATGTGGGCGTTGTTCCACGACCAGAAGCGGGCGTCGGTCGCACCTGCGGGGACGGAGACGTCACGGGTCAGGGTGTTCTTGGCCCATGACTGGTCGCCGCTGGAGAACCACATCGAGTCACCGCTGTGGGGCTCGGCGAGGGTGACGCGCTTGGCGGGGAGGTTGATCTTCACACCGTCCGCGGAGCCCTTGGGCGTGCGGCTGGTCTGGCCGACCTTGACTGCCCTGGGGTCGTCACCGGGGTTGATCTGGACCGGGTCGACCCAACCGAGGACCCACTTGTCCCAGAGGCCCATGTGGGTCGGCATCGACTGGAAGATCGGGCCCGAGTGCGAACCCGAGCTCATGAGGTCCCAGAAGTCGACGTCCGAGTCACCACCACTGGCGGTGTCGTAGAGGTCCGGAAGGCCGAGGTCGTGGCCGTACTCGTGCGCGAACACGCCGACCCCAGAGTCCTCGGGCTGGACGATGTAGTTCGACAGTCGCAGGTTCGTCCCGGGCACCGGAGCGCCACCGGCCACGGCCGACGAGTGGGCCCAGATGGCGTACGGGCCCTCGGCGCCGCCACCACCGGACTTGTCCTCTCCTGCGTGGACCAGGACGACGTGGTCGATGACACCGTCGGGCTCGAGGACGTTGCCGTCACCGTCGCGGTCACCCTGGTCCTCGATGTCGTAGTCGGCCCACGGGAAGTTCGGCTGCGCCTTCGCCAGCGAGGCGACGGCGTCGATCGGCAGCTGCCCGGGTCCGAGGGGGTTCGCCGGGTGACCCTGCATGTCCTGCACGGCGCCGACCTCCCAGACACCCTTGTCGTTCTTGTGGCAGGTGGACGCGCCGTAGTAGCCCTCGGAGTGCGGGACGGTGACCCACGGGGTCGCCGCACCACCCACGGTGTAGGCGTTCTTCGACATCTCCTCGTACATGTTCTTCATGGTGTAGCCGGAGATGTCGATGCCGGGCTTGCCGTCGGGGCCGGTCAGGTCCGGGCGGACGCGCTCGGTGATGCCCTCCTTGGTGTAGAGCATCTTGTTGAAGTGCTCCGAGGAGAAGTCCTTGACCCACATCGAGTTGTTGTCGGCGAGGGCGCTGTCAGCCGGGTTCGGGATCTCGTTGTGCGTCGGGCCGTTCTGGACGTTGCCGGGGACACAGGTCTGGGAGCCGTAGCCGTCCGGGACCATCACACCGCTGAAGTCGTCGTTCGCGCTCTCGTTGAACTCCACGAGGATCGTGAGCAGCTGGGCCTTCTGGGTCGACGTGGCCTGCTTGAACTTCTTGCCCTTGGCAGCCTTGATCGCCTTGGGGCTCTTGCCCGTCTTGATCGCCTGGGCCTCGAGCTTGGCCAGCTGCCGCGCAGCGACCGGGTTGCCCTTGGCGTGCTTCTTGTCGAACGCCTTCGCCTTGGCCATGGCCGTCTGCTTCTCGGCGGCCGACGTCTTCGACGCGGCCTTGCCGTTGACCTTCGCGGCCTTGTCGGTCCCGAAGGCGCTCTCCATCCGCGGAGCCACATAGTTGATGTAGCCCTGCGACGCAGCGGCGTCGGAGTCGGCACTGACCGGACCGGGGTTGGGGGCGGCAGCGACCGAGCCCGACCCAAGGGTCAGTCCGGTCGCGGCCAGTGCAACAGCGGGCGCGATTGCGAGGTAACGCCACCGCGCGCGCGAGGATCTGCGAGCTGTCATGTTTCTCCTCAAGGAACCGGGCCGTGGCCCAGGTGCCCGCGCTCCAATTGCACGGACTTCTGTGCATTCTGCCGCGCCACTCCCCACTAGGGAAGAAGTTTGCGACGAGTGGTCATCCCGAACCCCCCCACCCCTACCCAAAAGACCACCGCAGTATGCCGCCCACCCAAGCACCCGACCCCGCCCCCGACTCCGCGAAAAAGCCGCCATCCCGCGCTGCCGAGAAGTGGGTCGATGGGTCACGAAGGTGACATGCGGACAGCGCGTATGCCGGTTCGCCGCCGGCTGGGCCTGGCGGGAGCGCGGAGTGCGGTCTGCGCGCGCAGCGCGGATGGGACTGCGGCGAACCGGCATACGCGCAGGCAGCCCAACGGCATACGCAACACAGACGAGTCAGTCGAGCAGCGCGAGATCGGCTTCCGTGACCATGCGCGTGGACAACGCGTGCTCGACCAGGCGCGACTTGCGGTTGCTGGCGAGCTTGCCGGGACCCCCGTGCAGCCCTCGGGTGCCGGCGTCGGCCAGCTTCTGGCAGACGTTGTCGAGCTTGCGGTTGAACTTCGTCGTCGTCCAGCCGAGCCGCGCGGCGGCCTGGGCGGAGGAGGGGATCTGGCCCTGGCCGGCATACGACGTGCGCACGAAGCTTCTCGCACAACGCCACGATGAGCAGCTGCTGGTCGGGAGTCATGGAGACCCGCCCGACCGTGGTCTCGCCGGGCGAGTCCTCGGGCTCCAGCTCGGGCTCGGTGACGATCGACGTGAACGTCGCGTCGTCGACGGTGATGTCGAAGTCGTAGGTCGTCGGGCCGGCGGTGAACCAGACCGTGAAGGCCTCGAGGGCGAGCGGGATGCGGGCGCCGGGTGAGAGCCAGGCCTGGAAGAGCCCTTGGCGGTCGCCGACCGTCGCGGTGAGCGTCGAGCCGACGTTGGTGAGCCACCACAGCTCGTGCTCGCGGTGGACCTGCAGGAAGACGCGGTGGAGATAGGGGTTGTCGTCGATCTCGACGTCGGCGACGCGCCCGATCGTCAGGGGCGCATCGTCGGGCGCCCTGAACTCCTCGCCGCAGAACTCCACGGTCACTGCCATGGGTCAGCCTCCAGTCACGCACTTGATGGGTGAGTATGCCGAGGTAGCGCCGGCCGTGCGCGCCACTGCCACCTGCGCGCAGACGAGCGCGCCGGACTTGGCGGGGACCGTGTGCGGCAGCTTGCGCACCGTCGTGACCTCGGCCTGCGCGACGGCGGCCTCGCTGGTCGCGATCCGCATGCGATAGAAGTCGCCCTTGCGGACGCCGGCGTAGTTCCAGGAGAAGGCGACTCCCCCCGCGACCCCGCGACCGTCGATGGCCGGCTGTTCGGGGATGTCGACGACGGGCCCGCCGGGGCCGGACGTCACCGAGGCCGAGGGCGCGTCGGTCGCCACGTCGGTGGGCTCGTCCCCTCCGCGGAACCCGATCGCCCACACCAGGGTGCCGACGAGCAGGACCACGAGCACGCCGATACCGGCCAGGAGGGCGCCGCCGCTGATGGTCGTCGGCTGGGGGCCCTCGTCGGTCTCGGTCGTGGCCGGTCGGCTGGCGGGCGCGGGGGCGTAGGACTGGGCGGACGTCACCGTGGGCGCGCGGACACTCGTGCGGTCGGGGTCGGTGTGCTCCGGCGCGGCCTGACCCCTGCTGTCGGCGACGGTCGTGTGACCGGACTCGTCGAGGACGACGATCGGGGTGCGGGCGAAGCGCTGCTCCTGCTCGATGGCCTGGAGCGCGCGGGCGAGGTCGATGGCGGTCTGGGGTCGGGCGTCGGGCTTCTTGGCCATGGCGTGCCCGAGCAGTCGCTCGAGGCTCAGCGGGACGTCGGCCCGACCGGTCTGTGGCACAGGGGTGGCCCGGATGCGCGGCATGAGGGAGTAGGCGGAGTTGTCGCCGCCCGGCTGCTCGAACGGCGAGCGCCCGACCAGGAGGTGCCACAGGGTGGCGGCGAGCGAGTAGACGTCGCTGCGGGCATCGCCGTTGCTCTGCCCATAGAGCACCTCGGGCGGGGACCAGGGCACCGAGACACCCACGTCCTCGTCGTGCTCCTCCTGTCCGACCGCGCGTCCGGCGATGCCGAAGTCGGTGAGGCCGGGCGCGCCGTACTGGCTGATGAGGACGTTGGCCGGCTTGATGTCGCGGTGCGTGATGCCCGCGCGGTGCGCGGTCTCGACCGCACTGGCCAGCTGTATGCCGGTGCGCAGCACCTCCTCGACGCTGAGCCGCTCCCGCTTGGCCCGGGTCGCGAGGTTGGGCGGCGGGTAGTACTTCATGACGAGGTAGGCCCCGCCGTCGGGAAGCGTCTCGCTGCGGAAGACCTGGACGATGTAGGGGTGGTCCGCGAGCTGGGCCATGGTGTTGGCCTCGTCGACGAACTGCCTCAGGATCGTGGGCGTGAGCCCCTCTCGCTTGAGCACCTTGACGGCCACCGGCATGCGGGGCTGCTGCTGCTCGTAGAGGAAGACGTCGGCATAGCCTCCCGAGCCAAGGGGTTGGCGATAGACGAGGCCCGGGATGTCGGGGGCCGCGTCCGGTGCTGCTCGGGTCACTCGGAGACCTCGTAGGTGAGGGAGACCTCGTCGGCCAGGGTGAGGATGGCGCCGGGCTCGATGCCGAAGTCCTCGGTCGGTCGCAGCCGCACCGTCTCCTGCCCGGGCAGGGTGACGGTCGTGCCGTTGGTCGAGCCGAGGTCACGCACCAGCACGTGCCACCCCTCGAGGATGACCTCGGCGTGGTTGCGGGAGATGTCGTTGTCGCGGGAGGCGAGCCGGACGAGGTGGGGGCGGCTGCTCGGTGGGAGGTCTGCGTTCACCTTCGGCGCGCGGCCGAGCAGGATCCCGCGGTCCAGGGGCACGACACCGCCCGAGGACACCCGCAGCGTGCCGAGCTGGGGTCGGGGCGTCTGGAACGGCTGCTGCGTCGGGATGTCTCGCTCGCACACCCGACAGCTGCTCGCGTGCGGTGAGGAGTGGTGACCGGCCGGGCAGATGACGGCCAGGACGACCGGGCTGTCGGCCGGACCCTCGGTGCCGGGGGTCAGCGCACTGCGGTCCATCGTCACGTCGGGGGCCGGGTTCGCGGCCGGGGCACGGTCGGCCACCGCCGCAGGTGCGGGCTCGTCGACCGACGGCGCCTGCTGGGGAGCGGGGCCGGTCATGCCCCAGTTGTCGGGGCCGGTGGGCCCGTCGGCCGGATGCGGCTCCGGGACCGGGGCGGGCGCAGGTGACGGGACCGAGGCGGGAGCGGGTGCTGCGGGAACCGGCGATGGCCGGTTCGCCGGCGGGTCCGCCGGCGCCGCCTGGGCGGCACCAGCGGCCTCCTCTCCGGGAAGCGTGCGCCACGGAACGCTGTCGATCAGGGCCTTCTTGCCGGACTCGGCCACCGCGGCCGGGGGGATGCGTTGCGCCGGAGGGGATCCGGCGTACTCCTCGGAGGGCGGCAGGGTCAGGTCGGCCGGAGGCACCGGCAGGGCGACGGGAGACGCCTCGGGCACCTCGGGGGCGACGGATTCCTCAGCGTGCTCCGGCTCCGCGTCCACGTCCGGCTCCGCGTCGACCTCTGGCTCTGCTTCAAGCTCCGCCTCGACGTCGGCCTCGGACTCGCTGGCCGCAGCCGCCTGCTGCTCCACGGGTTCGGGTTCGGGCCGGAGGTCCGGCTCCGGCTCCGGCGCGGGCTCCGGCTCAGTCAAGGGCTCGGGGTCCGGCTGGGGCGTGGGCACGGCGACGCCGACCGGTCGACCCAGCCGGGTGGGACGGCGCCAGCCACCCTTCGGACCGTCACCCAGCTCGATCGCCGCAGCGTCGAGATCAAGGTCTCGCCACGGCATACGCCCGTCTGCGGTGACGGCAGAACCGTCGGCGCGCACGGCGGCCTCGCCGCGCACGATCACTCGCGACTGCTCGCCGGAGACGTCGACGAGGGCGAAGTCCGGCAGGGCCCGGAGACCGTCACGACCCAGGGCTTCGAGCACCTCGACGAGGCCCGACTCCAGCGGACCGCGGAGCTCGTCCGCGACGACCGAGGGCCCCCGGACGATCAGGTGACGGTCGTCGGCGGACAGCGCCACCCACCCGACGGCGGGCTGGGTCGTGACCTCGGTGCTGCTCACTGCGATCGTCCTCAGGTCGGCATCAGGGTGTGACGGGGAGCCGTGTCGGCCTCGTCACTGTCATCTTCGTCGGAGTCGAAGGCGACGACAACAACACTGATGTTGTCACGACCACCGGCCTCCACGGCGGCCCGGCAGAGCGCGTCCGCGGCCTGCTGGGGGTCGTCGTACTTCTGCAGCGCCACCATGATCGTGCGGTCGTCCAGCTCGTTGGAGAGGCCGTCGCTGCAGAGGACGAAGCGTTCGCCCGGGTGCGGCGGGAAGACCCACACGTCGGCGTGGGGCCCCGGCTCGGTGCCGAGCGAGCGCGTGATGATGTTGCGGAGCGGGTGGCGCAGGGCCTCGTCGGCGGTGATGAGTCCGGCGTCGACCATCTCGCGGACCTCGGAGTGGTCCTGGGTCACCATGCTCATCCGGTTGCCGAGGAAGCGGTAGACGCGGGAGTCGCCGACGTTGAAGACGATCCAGTGGTCGGCGCCGCCCGCGTCGACGACCGTGAGCCCGGCGACGGTCGTGCCCATGCCGGTCTGCTCGGGGTGCTGCCCGGCGGACTCGAGGATGCGGTCGTTGGTGCGGCGCAGCAGCGCGACGACGTCCTCGGAACGGACGTGCTCACGGGTGTTGAGCTCGCCGAGGCACTGCACCGCGATCTGGCTCGCGACCTCACCGGCAGCGTGACCACCCATGCCGTCGGCGATGGCGTAGACGCGACCCTCGGCGATCAGGTTGTCCTCGTTGTGGGCGCGCACCCGGCCGACGTGGGTCGCCGCGCCCGAGCGGATGTGCACGTCCGGACCCGTGAGGGAGGCGTAGTGACGGCCGCTCACGCGCCGGCTCCGCCCGCGGGGGTCACCCGCGCGGTCTCCATGGCGTCCTGGACCTCGTCGTAGTCACGCTCGGAGTCGGGACCGGCGATGCGGCCGGTGATGCGGACGAGCTGGGTGACCTCGCCGGCGTCGACGGACGTGAGGAGGTGCACGAGGTAGACGGGCTCGCCGTCCTCGATCCAGGAGACGTTGAGGCCGGTCCAGCTCCGGCCGTCGAGGTCGACGACGAACGTCGGGTCGGCCTCGCCCTCGTCGTGGCCCTCGGCCTCGACGACGAGGTCCTCGACGAGGTCGTCGGGAGTCGCGTCGCGCGACGTGTGCACGTATGCCGTGAGCCGCGGTGCGAGGTCCCCTCCCCTGCCGTGGACGGCGCAGAAGAGTGCGTCACCACCGGGTTCGACGACCCAGCCGTCGGGCAGGGCCAGCTCGATGGTCGGGAGCTGCGGGCTGAGCGCGCTCGGGTGGCCCACCGTGGGCATCGGGGCCACCTCCAGGCGGTCGTGGGAAGCGCCCTCGCCGGGCGCCGTTCAGAATCCGAACCAGCCTAGCCCTGCGGTGCTGATGAGCACGATGGGGAGAACTCCCCGTTCAGCCGTCCGAGGACTCGGGCTGGTCGGCCCACCAGGTGCGCAGCCGGCCGGCGGCGGCCTCGGGTCCGATGGGGCCCTCGTCGAGGCGCACCGACAGGAGGAACTTGTAGGCGCGGCCCAGCACGGGCCCGGGGCGGATGCCGAGCACCTCGGCGATCTGGTTGCCATCGAGCTCGGGGCGCACCGCCGCGAGCTCCTCCTGCTCGAGCAGGAGGTCGATCCGACGCTCGAGCTCGTCATAGGTGCGCGACAGCCGCTTAGCCTTGCGGACGTTGCGGGTCGTGCAGTCGGCGCGGGTGAGCCGGTGCAGCCGGGGAAGGAGCGGCCCCGCGTCGGTGATGTAGCGCCGCACCGCCGAGTCGGTCCACTGCCCGTCGCCGTAGCCGTGGAAGCGCAGGTGCAGCTCGACGAGCCGCGACACCGCCTTGACCGTCTCCTTGTCGAACCGGAGCGCCTTGAGCCGCTTGGCGGTCAGCTTGGCACCGACGACCTCGTGGTGGTGGAAGCTGACCCCTCCCGCGGGCTCGAAGCGGCGCGTCGCCGGCTTGCCGATGTCGTGGAGCAGGGCCGCCAGGCGCAGGACGAGGTCCGGCCCCGGCACCGACTCGGGCGGCCCGTCGGCCGGACCCTCGAGGGCGATCGCCTGCTCGAGGACGATGAGCGAGTGGTCGTAGACGTCCTTGTGGCGGTGGTGCTCGTCGACCTCCAGCTGCAGCGCCGGGAGCTCGGGCAGCACCTGTGCCGCGAGCCCCGTCGCCGTGAGCAGCTCCAGACCCGCCCGCGGCCGCGGAGCGAGCACCAGCTTGACCAGCTCGTCGCGGACGCGCTCGGCCGAGACGATCGTGAGGCTGGCCGACATGGCCTGCATCGCGGCATACACCTCAGCAGCCGGGACGACACCGAGCTGGGCGACGAAGCGCACGGCCCGAAGCATCCGCAGCGGGTCGTCACCGAAGCTCACCTCGGGCGCAGCCGGGGTGCGCAGGACGCCGGCCTGGAGATCGGCCAACCCTCCGTGGGGGTCCACGAACTCCAGCGACGGCAGGCGCAGCGCCATCGCGTTGACGGTGAAGTCGCGGCGGACGAGGTCCTCCTCGAGCGACTCGCCGAACGCCACCACGGGCTTGCGAGTCACGCCGTCATAGGCGTCGGCGCGGTAGGTCGTGACCTCGACGACGGTCTCGACCCCGCCCTCGCGTCGACGGGCGCCGATCGTCCCGAACTCGCGACCCATGTCCCACGTCGCGCTCCCCCACGACCGCAGGATCGCCTCGGTCTCGTCCGGGGAGGCACTGGTCGTGAAGTCGAGGTCCGGAGGGGTGCGGTCGAGGAACGCGTCACGCACCGGACCGCCCACCAGGGCCAGCTCGTGACCCAGCTCCACGAACCTCGCGCCGAGTTCGACGAGCAGCGGCAGCACCGGTGCGAGACGGGCGACGGCCTGCTCCATGAGCGCGGCCGGAGGTGGGGTGTGCGGTGGGGTGGGTGACACGAGTGACAAGAGTAGGTGCATCAGGGTGCGTGGTTAGAGTGACCAGATGAGCCATGCCGCAGCGGAGCCGCCCCGGGTGACCCGGCGGCTTCCTGCGGTCGAGGAGCGATCGGCGGGCGGTGTCGTCGTCGACGTGCACGACGGGGAGGCGCGGATCGCCGTCATCGCGCGCCGCAACCGCGCCGGGCGGGTCGAGTGGTGCCTGCCCAAGGGGCACATCGAGGGAGCCGAGACCCTCCCGCAGACCGCCGCCCGCGAGGTCGCGGAGGAGACCGGCATACAGGGCAAGGTCCTCATCGAGCTCGGCACCATCGACTACTGGTTCGCGGTCGGTGACCGGCGGATCCACAAGTACGTCCACCACTACCTCCTCGAGGCGGTCGGTGGTGTCCTCACCATCGAGAACGACCCCGACCACGAGGCGATCGACGTCGCGTGGTTCGCGCTGCGTGATGCGCACCGGCACCTCACCTTCCCCAACGAGCGCCGCATCGCCCGGATCGCCTGGCAGCGGCTCGCCGGAGACTGAGCCGGGTCGGGGTCCCCTCCCCGCCTAGGATGGGCGCCACACTGAGCGGAAGGGGCACCCGTTGGAGGGCGTCGGACCGGGAACCACCCTCGATGGGCGGTACACCACGCAGCGCAGGATCGAGCAGCGCCACGGAGGCGAACGCTGGACCGCTGACGACACGACCCTCGGGCGCTCCGTCGTGGTGCTCTGCCTCCCCGACGGGGACCACCGTGCCAGCGCCCTGCTCGACGCCGCCCGCCGCGC
This sequence comes from Knoellia sp. AC549, assembly GCF_979258975.1. Lineage (NCBI taxonomy): Bacteria > Bacillati > Actinomycetota > Actinomycetes > Micrococcales > Intrasporangiaceae > Knoellia > Knoellia sp. AC549. The sequence continues at coordinate 1,774,488 of NZ_OZ409890.1, read as the reverse complement.
CGCCGGTCTCGAGACACCCACGCTCCACCGCGTCCTCGACGTCGGTCGCGAGAGGGGCGTCGCCTGGGTCGTGGAGGCTGAGAGTGCCGGCGCCCGTTCGCTCGCCCAGCTCGTCCAGGAGGGTGGGCTGCCGGCCGACGAGGTCCGCCGCATCGTCGGCGAGGTCGCGACCGCCCTCGAGTCGGCCCGCCAGCGTGGCCTGCACCACCTCGACCTGCGCCCCGAGGACGTCCTGCGCACCCTCGACGGTGAGGTGCGCGTGCGTGGTGTCGCCACCACGGCCGCCCTGCTCGAGCTCGACGACCTCGAGTCCGACGACGCGTCCCGTCGCGACGCCATCGGCGTGGTCTCCCTGGCGTATGCCGGCCTCACCGGTCTGTGGCCGGGTGAGGGTCAGACATCGCTCGGGCCCGCTCCGCGCGTCGTCAACGGGGTCGCTGCCCCGTCGGAGATCGCGGCGGGTGTGCCGCGAGACCTCGACGCGTTGTGCCGCCTGACGCTCGGTGAGGACCAGGGACCGACATCGCCGGGTGACTTCGCCCGCCAGATCGCCCCCTGGCCCTCACGCCAGGTCGCCGGACGGTCCACCATCGCGACCACCGGTGCCGTCGACCCGCGTGTGCCGTCTGCGCTGACCCCGGCCGCCCTCGCTCCGTCCGCTCGCCCGGAATCCTCGGCCCCTGCGGCTGGCGCGGCCTCCGCGGCTGTGCCGGCTGTGCCGGACGAGCCGACCGCGCCGCTCGAGCCGGTCGAGCCGGTCGAGCCGGTCGACAGCAGGGAGTCGGACGAGATCCCCGCGGAGGACGTGCCGACCAGGGTCATCGACCGTTCCGGGCTCGGAGATCCCTCGCCCGACGAGTCCACCCAGACCATCGAGACCACCCCGGTGACCGAGGCGATCCCGGTGGCCGGCGCGGCCGGCGGGGCTGGCGGGACCCCACGCAGCCGAGACCTCGACGGCACCGCCGAGCTGCAGCCGGTCCGGCCCGCTCCTCCCTCGGGCGATGACGACCCCGGGCCTGGCCCTGAGACCGGCGCCGGGCCGGACGACGACACCCCTGCCCGTCCGGACGATGCCGCCGGCGAGTCGCCTCGCTCGACCCCAGGTCCCAACGCCGCAGCGGCCGCGAGCGCTGCGGCAGCTGCCTCCGCTGCCGGCGCAGCCATGGCCGGGGCGGGCTCGGCCGTGGCCGGCGCCGTGGGCCGAGTCGGCTCACGCGTCGGGTCCCTGGGCCGCCAGGTGGGTGACCGGGCGGCCGAGAAGGCCGCCGAGCGCCGCGGGTTCCGTGAGCGGGTCACCGGCCCGAACGCTCCCGGACTGACACCTGACGGCGAACGCCTGCGGCCCGGCACCGGGAGGGACGCGTTCCTCGAGGCACCTGCGCCCCTCGTGCCCGCCCAGCCGCTCAACCGGCGCGAGTCCAAGCTTCGCGCTCGGCATCGTCGCTGCGTTCCTCGTGCTTGCTCTCGCCTTCGGTGTGCGCGGAGTGATGCAGATCGGCTCCAACACCGACCTCGACTTCGGTGGCGTGCCTGACCGGGCCTCGACTCCCAGCGCCACCCGCAGCGCCACCCCGACCGGCTCGGGCACCGCCAGCCCGAGCGCGACGACCGGTGAGCCGCTGCAGATCCTTGGTGCGGACGGCTTCGACCCCCAGGGCGACGGACGCGAGAACGGCACACGGGCGCCTCGTGTCTTCGACGGCAACCCGTCGACCTCGTGGCAGTCCGAGGGCTACTCGTCCGCCGAGTTCGGCGGGCTCAAGCAAGGGGTCGGCGTGAGCGTGGACCTCGGCCCCAACGTCGCCGCCCGCTCGGTCACGCTGACCCTGACCAACGAGGCCGACGTCGCGGTCTACATCAACGGAGAGCGCTCCCTCAGCGCCGCGACCAAGGTGGGCGAGAAGTCCGGGGTCGAGGGCCCGGTGACCTTCCCGGTCAAGGCGGGCACCCAGGGTCAGTACGTCATCGTCTGGTTCACCGGGCTCACCACCGACAGCACCGGCCGCTACCGCGCCCTTCTCGGCGAGGTCGAGGTCAAGAACTGACATGGGCGATCTCGAGGGCGCTGACGACCGCGCCCTCATGGCCCGACACGTCGCCGGCGACGCCGAGGCCTTCGGTGAGCTCTTCCGCCGGCACCGTGACCGTCTCTGGGCCGTGGCCGTGCGCACGACCGGCGACCGCGAGCTCGCTGCGGACTGCGTGCAGGAGGGCTTCCTCAACGCCTTCCGCCGTGCCGGGTCCTATCGCGGCGACGCGGCCGTCTCGACGTGGCTGCACCGGATCGTCGTCAACGCCTGCCTCGACCGGCTCCGACGCGAGCGGGACGTGCTGCGCCGAGCCGGTGATGCCGCCGACATCGACATCATCGACACGCACGACCGGCACGGCGAGGCCGAGACCGGGCTCGATGTCCGAGCGGCCCTCGCCCGGCTCCCGGAGCACCAGCGCGTCGCCCTCGTGCTCGTCGACATGCACGGTATGCCGGTCGCGGACGTCGCGGAGCTGCTCGAGGTCCCCGTGGGCACCGTGAAGTCGCGCTGCGCCCGCGGCCGGTCGGCGCTTGCCGAGCTGCTCGGCCGGCCGCAAGAGGGCGCCGCCCGGGAACCTGAGGCCACGTCGTGACGTCCTACCGAGAGTGGCCTGTCCTCCGGCGTCGACTCCCTGATGCCGGAGCGGTCAGTACGAGACCTGGGATGAGGAGCTGGTGGTGAGCACGCCGGACGACGAGCTGGACCCGACGGGGATGCGCGCGCTGCTGCGTGGGCTTCCGGACCCGGGGCCGATGCCCGACGACCTGGTCCGTCGGATCCACGCCTCGTTGGCCGAGCAGCCCGCGCCCGAGGGCGACACCCACCCGTCTCGTGACGCGGTTTCACGTGGAACGCCGAGCTCCACGCGACGGTCCTGGTGGGGCAGGCACGCAGGTCACGCCGCAGTCGCTGCGGTCGTCCTTCTCGGGAGCGGAGCGCTGGTCAGCGGACAGCTGGGCCTTCTCGACCGGCAGTCGGGCTTCGAGAGCACCGCTGGGGGTGAGGTGTCCGACAGTGCAGCGAGTGACGCCGAGTCCTTGACCGGGTCGCCACCCGATGGGGACGCCTCCGGCCCCCAGAGCTCGGAACTGACCACCACTGGCAAGCTTCTGCGGGACGCCGTTCCGGGCGCGGTCGTCGTGCGGCAGTCGGGGCGTGTTTACACGTCTGCCGGCCTCGCCACTCAGCTCAACGCTCCCGCGAGCGCACCTCCCGTGACCCCCATGACGGCCGAGGCCCCGAGCATCGGTCCGATCGGCACCGAGCTCGGGGTGCGCTCCTGCCTGGAGGCGCTCGGCCTCCCCCGCGCCACCGCCGCGCAGGTCGATCTCGCGGTGTTCGACGGGGCACCCTCAGCGGTCGTCATCGTGACCGTGGGAGGTGAGCGGACGGCATACGCCGTCGGTCGGGACTGCACCACCGACAACCCGTCCGTCCTCGACGGCCCGGTGGCCCTTCCCTGACCGCGGGTCGGGCCACCTGTCGGGAACACCGAGCGCCTAGGATCAGTTGCATCGTGACCACCGCATGTAGCGGTTGGTCCCCACCACAGCCACAAGGGACGGTGTTCGTGAGCTCCTCCGCCGACGCGACCGTGATCGCGACCGACGACCAGGACGTCCGCAACGTCATCATCATCGGCTCCGGCCCGGCGGGCTACACCGCTGCCGTGTATGCCGCCCGCGCCAACCTCCAGCCGGTCCTCTTCGAGGGAGCCGTCACCGCAGGCGGTGCCTTGATGAACACGACCGAGGTCGAGAACTTCCCCGGCTTCCGCGACGGCATCATGGGGCCGGAGCTGATGGAGCAGATGCGGGCCCAGGCCGACCGCTTCGGTGCCGAGCTCGTCACCGACGACATCGAGTCGGTCTCGCTCGACGGCGAGATCAAGAGCGTCGTCGACAGTGAGGGCCGCACCTGGCGGGCCCGGGCGATCATCCTGGCCATGGGTTCGGCCTACCGCGAGCTGGGACTACCCGACGAGAAGCGACTCTCCGGTCACGGTGTCTCGTGGTGTGCCACCTGTGACGGCTTCTTCTTCCGCGACCAGGACATCGCCGTCGTCGGTGGCGGTGACTCCGCCGTCGAGGAGGCCACCTTCCTCACCAAGTTCGCCCGGAGCGTGACGATCGTGCACCGGCGCGGCGAGCTGCGCGCATCGAAGATCATGGTCGACCGGGCGATGAGCAACGACAAGATCAGGTTCGCCTGGAACAGCGAGGTCGCCGAGATCCACGGCGGCGACAAGCTGTCCGGTGTGACCCTGCGTGACACCACCACCGGCGCCACGAGCGAGCTCGCGGTCACCGGCCTGTTCATTGCCATCGGCCACGACCCGCGCAACGAGCTGGTCCAGGGTGTCGTCAACCTGGACGCAGAGGGCTACGTCCTCGTCGAGGGGCGCTCGACGCGCACGAACCTGCCCGGTGTCTTCGCCTGTGGAGACCTCGTCGACCACACCTACCGCCAGGCCATCACGGCGGCGGGCTCCGGCTGCGCCGCCGCCCTGGACGCGGAGCGCTTCATCGCGGCGATCGAGCACGAGGACGCTCCCGCCCGCGACGCCGCTCTCATCGCGACGCTCGTCGCGCCCTGACCACTCCGTCCTCACCCACCCTCAAGCCCTCGACCCCAACCCAGGAAGGACCCCAGCCCATGGGAGCCACCCGCACCACCGATGACGCCTCGTTCGAGGCTGACGTCCTCAAGAACAGCAAGGTCACCCTCGTCGACTTCTGGGCCCCCTGGTGTGGTCCCTGCAAGGCGATCGCCCCCGTCCTCGAGGAGATCGCGCGCGACCACGCCGACACCCTCGACGTCGTCAAGCTCAACACCGACGAGAACCCCGCCGTCACCGGCAAGCTCGGCATCACCTCGATCCCGACGATGCACGTCTACAAGGACGGCGAGATCGTCAAGACCATCGTCGGCGCCATGCCCAAGCCCAAGCTCCTCCGCGAGCTCGAGCCCTTCCTCGCCTGACACCCCCTGCAACGAGCGAAGAGCCCCGGTCGACGACCGGGGCTCTTCTACATGTGCCGGACTTACGAATAGCGTTGCAGCACAACACAATTGGCGGGATGACCCCGAATCGAGCGCAGCGAGCACAAGCCCGTTCGTCGCTGGCTGGGCCTGGCGGGAGCCGGGAGCGCGCTCAGCGCGCGAGCGGCGGATGGGACTGCGGCGAACGGGCTTGTGCACGCGAAGCGGGCAGGGAGGAAGGCGACCGACGACGCGGTAGGGGAGGTCAGCTGGGTGATCGGAGATGCATCGTGTCGAGGATCCGGTTCAGGTCCTCGACCGAGGCGAACTCGATGGTGACCTTTCCCTTGGCCTTGCCGAGGGCGATGCCGACGCGGGTCTCAAGGCGGTCCGAGAGGCTGGCGGCGAGGTCGTCGAGCTGCGGGTGGCGTCCACCGGCACGGGGACGACGCCTGGCCGGCTTCTCGTCCTCCACTCCGAGGGAGACGATCTCCTCGACCGAGCGGACCGAGAGACCCTCGGCGACGATGCGCTGGGCGAGGCGCTCCATGGCTGCGTTGTCCGAGATGCCGAGGAGGGCGCGGGCGTGTCCGGCGGAGAGGACTCCGGCGGCCACGCGGCGGGCCACGACGGGAGGCAGCTTGAGCAGGCGCAGGGTGTTGCTGATCTGGGGCCGCGAGCGACCGATGCGAGTGGCGAGCTCCTCCTGGGTGCAGGCGAAGTCGTCGAGGAGCTGCTGGTAGGCAGCGGCTTCCTCGAGGGCGTTGAGGTTGCTGCGGTGCAAGTTCTCCAGGAGCGCGTCGCGCAGGAGGTCGTCGTCCTCCGTGGCCTTGATGATCGCTGGGACGGTGTCGTTGCCGGCCCCCCGGCTGGCCCGCCAACGGCGCTCGCCCATGATGAGCTCGAACTCGACACCCTCGGGGACGTCGGGGGTATCCGTCGGGATCGGACGGACGACGACGGGCTGGAGGACGCCGATCTCACGAATGCTGTGGACGAGCTCGGCGAGGTCGTCCTCGTCGAAGACCGTGCGTGGCTGGCGAGGGTTGGGGCGGATGGCGTCGAGCGGGAGGTCCGCGAACCGGGCACCGGGAACGCTCACGAGCTCAGGGCTGTCCGCGGTGGTGGCCAGGGACTGCTGATCAGCGTTGGGGCCGCTGACCTGCGACGACGCGTCCCCTTCAGTGGTTTCATCAGCCTCCGGGCTGCCGGTGGAAGCTGGGTCCGACGTCGGACGCGCAGCCGGGTCGACCGCTCCCGGCCCCACCTCTTCCGAGGGACGCTCCTTGAAGAAGACATCGGTGGGGCGATGGGTCGTGCCGCCAGCACCGGGTGGGATGAGGGCGCCGAGTCCGCGGCCGAGGGCACGTCGCTTGTCGCTCATGAGCGATCCTCACTGTTGTCGGCGGCGTTCTGCGCTGCCATCTCGGAGGCGGCCTCGAGGTACGAGAGGGCGCCGCTGCTGTTGGGGTCATAGGTCATGACGGTCTGGCCGTGGCTGGGCGCCTCGGAGATGCGGACCGAACGCGGCACGGAAGCCTTGAGCGTCTGGTCGGGAAAGTGACTGCGCACCTCGTCGGCGACCTGGGCCGAGAGCCGGGTGCGCCCGTCGAACATGGTGAGCAGGATGGTCGACACATGGAGGTTGGGGTTGAGGTGGTCGCGGATCAGCTCGATGTTCTTGAGCAGCTGTGACAGCCCTTCGAGCGCGTAGTACTCACACTGGATCGGGATGAACACCTCACTCCCGGCAACGAAGGCGTTCACGGTGAGCAGCCCCAGGCTGGGCGGGCAGTCGATGAAGACGTAGTCGAGGGTCTGCCCCTGCTCGGTGAGCTCGGTGACGTACTTCGAGACCGCTCTCTGCAGTCGGGTCTCCCGCGCCACCAGTGAGACGAGCTCGATCTCTGCGCCGGCCAGGTCGATCGTGGCCGGGGCACAGAACAGGCCCGACACGTCCGGGCACGGCTGCACCACCTTGCTCAGCGGATCGCCGTCCACGAGCACGTCGTAGATGCTCGGCACTTCGGCGTGGTGGTCGATGCCGAGCGCCGTGCTTGCGTTCCCCTGGGGATCGAGATCGATGACCAGCACCGTCGCGCCGGCCTGGGCCAACGCTGCTGCGACGTTCACCGTGGTCGTCGTCTTGCCGACCCCACCCTTCTGGTTCGCCACGGTGAGCACGCGGGTCTGCGCCGGGCGAGGCAGTTCTCGACCCGTGAGGGTCATCCGCTTGCGGGTGTCCGCTGCCACCGCCTGGGCCAGGGGCGTGTCCGATCCAGCAGCGGGAATGTCCGCCACGTCCCCCTCCTGCACGTCGCGGGACACGCGGTCCAGCGCATCGGCCGCCTTCTCCGACTCGGTCGGAAGCGTTTCACGTGAAACGTCGTCCATACTCTCAGCCACTGTCACCGTCACCGACTCAGTCTCCCCCGACGAGCCGTCACCTCCGACCAGCGACTCCTCCAAACCGGCGCTCGGCCCAGGAGTCGCCGAATCGGCGGCCGTTTCACGTGAAACATCGCCCCGGTCGACACCGTCCGGACCGGGCCACCCCAACGGAGCTGATACGGATCCGGGGAGGGCTGGGAATCCCAGCCCGGGGGTCACGCGGCGTACGGCCTCGACTGCCATCGTCGGGATCCACCTCACGGTCGTCGGTTAGGAACACCCAATCCAAACCCAACCACCCCCGACACGCCAAACCCCGAACACCCCACGTCGCGAGTTCCGCTCACAGCACAACGTTCCACCTGAAACACGACGTGGAGCGGGCGTCCGTAGTCGCCTCCGTGGTGGTTGTCCGTGTCGCCGCAGTCCCATCCGCGCTGCGCGCGTAGACCGCACTTCGCGCTCCCGCCAGACCCAGCCAGCGGCGACACGGACAACCACCCCTCCACCCGGTCACCTGCCGCTGTAGTCATGTTTCACGTGAAACGGCGTGCGCTCCGTCTCACCCCATGCGTGCCAACTCGCGGTATGGCTCCATCTCCCCGTGACCTCACAGCGCGGCCACCGACTCGTCATGGCGATGACGAGTCTTAGAAGAGGGGAGGAGTTTGCGGGAGGACTCCGACAACACCCAAGGTGACGTGTCGCGTCAACTGGACCACGGCGAGGGCTGGGAGCCTAATGGGAGCACGCAGGAGCGGTGATCGAGACAGGGCGGAAGAGTTCACCAACGGGACCACGCTGGCAGGTGGGTAACGGGAGCAGGGAAGTGCTCGTTCGCCGCTGGCTGGGCCTGGCGGGAGCCGGGAGTGCGCTCTGCGCGCGAGCGGCGGATGGGACTGCGGCGAACGAGCACTTCCCTGCGACCCCAAGGACGCAAAAGAAAGCGGCCCCGGTCAGAAGAGAACCGGAGCCGCAACAAAGAAGGGTCAGCGCTTCTTCTTACCCTCGGTGACGCGGGTTTTGGGCTGGAAGGTCAGATCCAGCGTCAGGGTGGGTTCGTCGAGGACGGCGGATCCGTGGGAGGTGATGGCGTCGGCCACGAGGCCGAGCTTGTTCGAGCTCGCGCCGGTCGGCGTCCAGCTCCTCCTGGGCGGAGCGGCCCTTCATGGCGACGACGGTCCCGCGACCGTCGAGGAGGGGCACGCACCACCTGGCCAGCTTGGCGATGCGGGCAACGGCCCGGGCGGTGACCCAAGGCGCAGCGAGGACGCCGGCGAACTCCTCGGCGCGGCCACGGTGCACCGTGACGTTGTCGAGTCCGAGCTCACTGATTGTGGAGGTGAGCCAGTCCGTGCGGCGCTGCATCGGCTCGACGAGGTGGATGTCGAGGTCAGGGCGGGCCAGGGCCAGGGCGACCCCGGGCAGGCCAGCGCCGGAGCCGACGTCGATGAGCTTGGCGCTGTGGGGGAAGGCGTCCTCGATGACGGCGCAGTTGAGGACGTGCCGCTCCCAGAGTCGGGGGACCTCACGCGGTCCGATGAGGCCGTGCGTCACGCCGGTGTCGGCGAGGATCTCGACGAATTGGGCGGCGGACGGCATACGGTCGGCAAAAACCGCAGCCGCACCTGAAGGTGCGGCTGTGGGGATGGCGCTGGTGGTGTCGCCGTGGGCGGTCACCGTTTCACGTGAAACATCGCTCACGCGGGCAGGACCACGACGTGACGTCGGGGCTCGACGCCCTCGGACTCGGAGGAGAGGCCGGCTGACAGGACCTCGTCGTGGACGACCTTGCGCTCGAACGCGGTCATCGGGTCAAGGGCGACCTGCTCGCCCGACTCCTTGACCGACGCGATGGCCACCTTGGCGACCTCCACGAGCTCGGCGCGGCGACCGGCGCGGTGGCCGGCGACGTCGAGCATGAGGCGGCTGCGGTGGCCGGTGGCCGACTGCACCGCCAAGCGGGTGAGCTCCTGCAACGCGTCGAGGACCTTGGCGTTGTCACCGACGAGGCGCCTGGGGACGCGGCCCTCCTCGGAGTCGACGATCGCCACGGCCGCACGGTCCCCGTCGATGTCGACGTCGAGGTCACCGTCGAGGTCGCAGATGTCGAGGAGGTTCTCGAGGAAGTCAGCAGCGACCTCCCCCTCCTTCTCGAGGTCGGCGGGCGCCTCCTTGGCCGCGGCGGTGTCGGTGGTGTCGTCCACAGCGTCCTCGCCGCCGAGGTCCGCATCCGGCGCGCTGTCAACCTCGCCGTCGCCGGTGGCGTCACCGATCGCCGGTGTGTCCGTGGCCGTGGTGGCGGCCTCGTCCACAGCGGTGGCTTCGGCAGTCTCCTGGTCGGTCAGTTCACTCATCTGGTCGTTCCTCTCGTGGCGGCAGACGTCTGGGTCCGCTGATCCGGCGCCGCATCGTCGCAGGTCAGAGCCCTGATACGGCAGTTGTGGTCTCAAGCGTTGGTCTGGGGCTTCTTCTCGGCAACCGGGCCGGCGCCACTCTTCTTCTTGGCGCGCTTCTTGCCCTTGGGCTGGACCCGCTGGCGGGTCCGTTCGGCTGCCGCCTCGGCCTCGGCAGCCTCTGCGGCCTTCCGCTCGGCCTCACCGGGGATCGGCTTCCCGCGCTTGGCGAGCCGTTCGTGCAGGGCCTTCTCGGCGGCGGAGCCCGGCGCCGGCATCTTCCGGATGACGTAGAACTGCTGGACCATCGACCAGACGTTGGTGGTGAACCAGTAGAGGAGGACACCGATCGGGAAGTTGATGCCGGAGACCGCGAAGACGATCGGCATGACGTACATGATCAGCTTCTGCTGCTTCGCGAACGGGTTGTCGAGCGCGGATGCCGGCATGTTCTTGGTCATCAGCTGACGCTGCGTCAGGAACGTCGTGGCTGACATGAGGATGATGAGGATGACCGTGACGACGTAGGTCGCCGTGTTGTTGGCGCCGAGGAAGGTGTCGGAGAGCTGGGCACCGAAGATCGTCGCCCGCTCGGCCTGACCAGCGACCTCCTGGGTGATCGGCCCGATCTTCTCCTGATCACCGGCGCCGATCTCGTCGAGACCGTTGAGCACGCGGAAGAGGCCGAAGAAGAAGGGCGACTGCACGAGGATCGGGAGGCACGAGGAGAACGGGTTGGTGCCCTCCTTGCGATAGAGCCCCATCGTCTCCTGAGTCATCGCTTGACGGGACTCAGGGTCGTTCTTGCCCTTGTACTTCTTCTGGATCTTCTGCAGCTCGGGCTGGATCAGCTGCATCTTGCGGGAGGCGTTGATCTGCTTGACGAACAGCGGGATCATCGCGGCGCGCATGACCAGGACCAGACCGACGATGGACAGGCCCCACGCCAGGCCGGACGCCGGGTCGAGGCCGATCGTCGTGAGCGCTTGGTGGAAGCCGTACATGATCCATGCGACGAGAAGCTCGATCGGGTGGATCAGGCTGTTGAAGAAGTCTCCCATGCTGTCCTTTGGTCAGTCCGGCGTCTCTGCCGGGATCGGCCCACACGGTGGTGCGGATGTGTGGGTCAGGTGGTGGTCTCGTGGGGGATGTGGCGCGCGATGAGCTCGCCGTCATCCGGTTCTCCGGGCAGTGCTGGCACGTGGTCGACCCCGCCAGCAGACCAAGGGTGACATCTGCCCAACCGCCGGAGCGTGAGCCAGGTTCCCCGGAACAGGCCGTGGCGGCCCAGGGCGGTCACGGCATACGCCGAGCAGGAGGGGTAGTAGCGGCAGGTGGCCGGCAGCATGGGTGAGATGACGAGCTGGTAGGCGCGCACGAGCCAGACGAGCGGCTTGGCAGCGACCTGACCCAGTGTCACTGGGTGACCTCGAGTCGACGAATTGCCTTGTGCAGCAACGATTTCAGCGCTTCCGAGAAGCTCAGCGAACGTGGCCTGCGCGGAGGCCGGCTGAGCCCGGACGACGATGTCGACACCCGCCGGTATGCCGGCCAGCTCGCTGGCCATCGCGGCGCGGAGTCGACGCTTGGTCCGGTTGCGCACGACCGCGTTGCCCACGGCCTTCGACACGACGAAACCGACCCGCGGCGGAAGTCCCGCACGAGAGCCGGTCACGTTGGCGTGCACCACGAGGATCCTCGATCCCGCTCGCATCGCACCAGGGGCACGGATGGCCGACGCGAAGTCCGACCGCTGACGCAGTCGGTGCGGCGCCGGCAGCACCGAAGCCTCAGGCGGAGAGTTCGGAGCGGCCCTTGCGGCGACGGGCACCGAGGATGGCGCGACCCGCACGGGTGCGCATGCGCAGACGGAAGCCGTGGGTCTTGGACCGACGACGGGTGTTGGGCTGGAACGTACGCTTGCTCACGGGAAATCTTCTCTCACGGGACGGACCCATACGGACAAAAACCGCATGGTTTGGGGCTGTCTGGGTCGTGCTGGCTCAGAGGCTGTGGGCAGGCGTCAACGGCCGCCACAACAGGCCTGTCAAAGGTACGTGAGGGCGGCATACCGGGTCAAACTCGCCGAGGGGAAGCGCTCCGGGCAGAGAACCGCCTATGCTCTCACCTCACGGTGTTCCCGTTGACACGACACGCGGGGCGTTCCGCGCACCCGATGGTTCGGGACCACGTTTCGGCTTGCCGCAGGGCCACCCCCTTGTTAGCGTCACCCGGCATACCCACAGTCTGTGGAAAACTCTGTGGACATCCTCGTTCCACGCACAAGTGACACTGAAAGGTCTGGGTGATCAGGTGCCGGATGTCGGGATGGACCAGATCTGGCGCACCACCCTCGACGCGCTCGACTCTGACGGAATCCCTGTCCAGCAGCGCGCCTTCCTCTCGCTCGCCAAGCTCGTGGGCCTGCTCGACGAGACCGCCCTCATCGCCGTCCCCAACGACTTCACCAAGGACATCGTCGAGACCCGGCTGCGCGAGCGGGTCACCGAGACCTTGAGCAGCCAGCTCGGCCACGACGTGCGCCTCGCCGTGACGGTCGACCAGTCGCTCGCGGACGTGCCGACCCAGCTCCCGCCCCACGACGCCGGGGCGGAGAGCGACGACCAGGTCCCGCGCACCACGACGAGCGGGACCGAGCCCGGGCCGAGCGACGGCGACGGGCGCCGGGCCAAGCGACGGGCCGAGCTCGACGGCATCGCCCTGGTGGAGGACGACGAGGACGACGACGACGGCCGCCACGACGGCTCGGTCGCGAGGAGGCGATCACCCGGTGCACTGCGCCCCCGCCCGGGAGCCGCCGTCCCCGAGCAGGTCGAGCTGACCCGGCTCAACCCGAAGTACACCTTCGACACCTTCGTCATCGGGGCCTCCAACCGCTTCGCCAACGCGGCCGCCCTCGCCGTCGCGGAGACGCCGGCCAAGGCCTACAACCCGCTCTTCATCTATGGCGAGTCCGGCCTGGGCAAGACGCACCTGCTCCACGCGATCGGCCACTACGCCCGCAACCTCTTCCCGCACGTCAAGGTGCGCTACGTGAACTCCGAGGAGTTCACCAACGACTTCATCAACAGCATCCGCGACGACAAGGCCGCGAACTTCCAGCGCCGATACCGCGACGTCGACGTGCTCCTCATCGACGACATCCAGTTCCTCCAGGGCAAGGTGCAGACGCAGGAGGAGTTCTTCCACACGTTCAACACCCTCCACAACGCCAACAAGCAGGTCGTCATCACGAGCGACCTGCCGCCCAAGCTGCTCAGCGGCTTCGAGGAGCGGATGCGCAGTCGGTTCGAGTGGGGCCTCATGACCGACGTGCAGCCTCCCGACCTCGAGACCCGGATCGCCATCCTGCGCAAGAAGGCCGCCCAGGAGAGGCTGAGCGTCCCCGACGACGTGCTCGAGTTCATCGCCTCGCGCATCACCACGAACATCCGTGAGCTCGAGGGAGCCCTCATCCGGGTCACGGCCTTCGCCAGCCTCAACCGTCAGCCGGTCGACATCTCCCTGGCCGAGATCGTGCTCAAGGACCTCATCCCGCACGACTCCGCCAACCAGATCACGAGCGCGACGATCATGGCGCAGACGGCCGCCTACTTCGGTCTCACGCTCGAGGACCTGCAGGGGCAGTCACGCTCCCGGGTGCTCGTCACGGCCCGCCAGATCGCGATGTACCTGTGTCGTGAGCTCACCGACCTCTCGCTGCCCAAGATCGGGCAGCAGTTCGGCGGCCGTGACCACACGACCGTCATGCACGCGGACAAGAAGATCCGCCAGCTCATGGCCGAGCGGCGCGCGATCTACAACCAGGTCACCGAGCTGACGAACCGGATCAAGCAACAGACCCGCTGACGGTTCCGTCCGGTTGTCCACAGATCTTCTCTGTGGACTCCTCCGGTTTCCGGGCCTTGTCGAGACCTCCTCGTGTCCTCAACCTTTCGTCGTCCACAGGTCTATGCACAGCTGTGGGCACCTCGTCACCCGTTCGACACCTTGGCCCGCCCGTTGAGGTCCCACCAGTGACCATCCACGGGCTGTGGAGAACTCTGTGGAGAAGGCCCCTGTGGACAACCTGGGGACTCCCCGACACGGCGCGTCATCCCCAGGTCCTGTGGACAACTGTGGACAACCGCCTGATCGGGGTGGACGAGAGGTGTCGGCCCCGTGGACGGGACCGGACGCCGCCGTGGCCGTCAACAGGCATGACGCGTGGCTCCACACCCCGTCCACCGGTCATCCACCGGACCGGCGAGTCCCTGACCTGCAGTGACACCGTGTTGTCCACAGGATCCACACCTCCTACAACTCTGACGAGATCCCCCTATCAATTGTCCTGCCCCGAGCACCTGCCTGTGGAACCCCCATCCAAGAGGCCGCTCACAACGGGACGAAGGGTCGGCTGATGACAACTTCCGGCTCGGGTGTCCCCGCCCTCCTCTGTGCACTAATGTCATCTTTCCCGCATGCCCGCACCCTCCGGGGTGCCCGCGGTCCAAGACGTTGTCGTGCCTGCTCCACCCCACACACAGTTAGGTCGGTATGCCGTGAAGTTCCGCGTCGAGCGTGAAGTCCTGGCCGAGGCAGTCACCTGGGTCGCCCGCGGACTCCCTGCCCGCCCTCCGGTGCCCGTCCTGGCCGGCATCCTCATCGAGGCGAACGACGAGGGCACCGTGACGCTCTCCGCCTTCGACTACGAGGTGTCCGCCCGCCTGACCGTCGCGGCCGAGGTCAGCGAGTCCGGGACCGTGCTCGTGCTGGGGCGCCTGCTCGCCGACATCTCACGCAACCTCCCCAACAAGCCGGTCGATGTCGAGGTCCAGGGCTCCAAGGTCCAGGTCGTCTGCGGCTCGAGCCGCTTCAGCCTGCTCCAGATGCCCTCGGACGACTACCCGACGCTGCCCACGTCGCCCGAACCCAGTGGCTCGATCGACGGCCAGCTCTTCACCCAGGCGGTCAGCCAGGTGTCCGTGGCCGCCGACCGCGGCGACACGCTCCCGATCCTCACCGGTGTCCGCGTCGAGATCGAGGGCGACAAGATGACGCTCCTCGCCACCGACCGCTACCGCCTGGCGATGCGCGAGCTCACCTGGAACCCGACGGACAGCGCCGCGAGCCACATCGTGCTCGTGCCCGCGCGCACCCTCGCCGACACGGCCCGGTCGCTGGGCGCCTCCGGCTCGATCGACGTCGCCCTCGGCTCGGCCGCCGGTGGCGACGGGCTCGTCGGCTTCGAGGCCGGCTCCCGGCGCACGACCACGCGCCTGCTCGACGGCGAGTACCCCAAGGTCAGCTCGATCTTCCCGACGAGCTCCGACACCGAGTCGGTCATCAACACGGCCGAGCTCGTCGAAGCGGTCAAGCGGGTCGCGCTCGTCGCCGAGCGCAACACCCCCGTGCGGCTGCGCTTCACCGAGGGCCAGGTCGCGATCGAGGCCGGCACCGGCGAGGACGCCCAGGCGAGCGAGGCCGTCGAGGCCACGCTCACCGGCCCTGACGTCGAGGTCGCGTTCAACCCCGGCTTCCTCCTGGACGGCCTCGGCGCCGTCGGCACCGAGTTCAGCCGGCTCTCGTTCACGCAGCCGTCGCGCCCCGCGGTCCTCAGCGGTCAGGCCGAGGCCGACGGCGAGGCCGACACCAGCTATCGCTACGTCATCATGCCGGTGCGCTTCGCGAGCTGACCGGCGTAGCCTGACGCACAGCCGTCACCACAGGCCTGGGTATGCCGCTCACTGAGGTGAGCACCCGGCATACCTTTGATTTCAAAGATTTTCAGGACCAGGACGTCGCTCATCTGAAGGGGTAGTCAATGCAACTGGGACTCATCGGGCTCGGCAAGATGGGCGGCAACATGCGCGAGCGCATCCGCCGCGCCGGCCACGAGGTCGTGGGCTTCGACCACAACCCCGAGGTGTCGGACGTCCGGACGCTTGCCGCGCTGGTCAAGAAGCTCGACGCTCCCCGCGTCGTCTGGGTGATGGTGCCGCACGGCGACCCGACCCGCGAGACCGTCGCCAAGCTCGGCGACCTGCTCGACAAGGGCGACCTCGTGATCGACGGCGGCAACAGCCGCTTCACCGATGACATCGAGAACGAGAAGCTGCTCAAGACCAAGGGCATCGGCTACCTCGACTGCGGTGTCTCGGGTGGCATCTGGGGCCTGGAGAACGGCTACGGGCTCATGGTCGGTGGCACGAAGGCCAACGTCGCCAAGGCGATGCCGATCTTCGACGCGCTGCGGCCCGAGGGTCCGCGTGACGAGGGCTTCGTCCACGCCGGCGACATCGGCGCGGGCCACTACGTCAAGATGGTGCACAACGGCATCGAGTACGGCCTCATGCACGCCTACGCCGAGGGCTACGAGCTCCTTGCCAAGAAGGACATCGTCAAGGACGTCCCCGGCTCGTTCAAGGCCTGGAGCCGTGGGACGGTCGTCCGCTCCTGGCTGCTCGACCTCATGGTCAAGGCGCTCGAGGAGAACCCCGGCCTCGACGACGTCTCCGACTACACCGCGGACTCCGGTGAGGGTCGCTGGACCGTCGAGGAGGGCATCGCCAATGCCGTGCCGATGCCGGTCATCTCGGCCTCGCTCTTCGCGCGCTTCGCCTCGCGCCAGGACCACTCGCCGACGATGCAGGCCGTCGCGGCACTGCGCGGCGAGTTCGGTGGCCACCAGGTGATGACGATCGCCGAGGGCGAGAAGCTGCGCTCCGAGGCCGCTGCGGGTCCGAAGTCGGCGACCGCCGCCCAGGCCAAGGCCGCCCGCAAGGAGAAGCCGACCAAGAGCGCCGCCAAGGCCGCCGCTCAGGGGCGCAAGGCCGCGGCCGCCGGCCCCTCGTCCGGTTCGGGCTCGACCGGTGGCTCCGCTCCGACGTCCGGCACCGGCTCCACCCGGACGGGCGCGGCGAAGACGGGCGCGTCGAAGACGGGCTCGACGCGGAAGAGCGCCAAGAGCGCCACGAAGTCCTGAGCGACCAGGGGTGTATGTCCGGCACCTGACCGTCGGCGACTTCCGGAGCTATCCGAGCGCCGAGGTCCCGCTCGAGCCGGGCATCACCACGTTCGTCGGGCTCAACGGGCAGGGCAAGACCAACCTCGTCGAGGCGATCGGCTACCTCGCGTCACTGTCGTCGCACCGGGTCGCGAACGACGCGCCGCTCGTCAGGTTCGGTGCGGCCCAGGCGATCATCCGGGGCGCCGTCGTCCGGGACGGCCGCGAGGCGATGGTCGAGCTCGAGATCACCCCCGGCCGGGCCAACCGGGCGCGGCTCAACAAGTCGCCCCTGACCCGTCCGCGGGACGTGCTGGGTCAGGTGCGGACGGTGCTCTTCGCCCCCGAGGACCTGTCCCTGGTCAAGGGCGACCCTTCCGAGCGGCGACGTTTCCTCGACGACCTGCTCGTCGCGCGCCAGCCGCGGTGGGCCGGCGCTCGGGGCGACTACGACCGGATCCTCAAGCAGCGCAACGCCCTGCTGAAGTCGGCGGCGCCCGTCCTGCGGGGTCGGAGCAAGCAGCGACGGCCGGTCGAGGGGGTGGACGCACTCTCCGAGCGAGAGGCGGCCCTGCACACCCTCGACGTGTGGAACGCCCAGCTCGCCCAGGTGGCTGCCCCCCTGCTCTATGCCCGGCTGCGGCTGCTGCGCGACCTGGCGCCGCTGCTCGGCAAGGCCTACGACGAGGTGAGCGCCGGGCAGTCGGACGCCAAGGTGAGCTACAAGGCGTCGCTGCGTGAGGAGTTCGCGGCGCGGATCGCTGCTGGTGAGGTGCCCGAGCTCGAGGAGCTGCACGCCGAGCTGCTCGCGTCGTTCGCCGAGGTCCGCAGCCAGGAGATCGAGCGTGGCGTGACCTTGGTCGGTCCTCATCGCGACGACGTCGTGCTCACCCTCGGTGAGCTGCCGGCCAAGGGCTATGCCAGCCACGGCGAGAGCTGGAGCTTCGCGCTGGGACTCAAGCTGGCGGCATACCACCTGCTTCGTCATGACCTCGGGGACGACCCGGTCCTCATCCTCGACGACGTCTTCGCCGAGCTCGACTCGGGCCGGCGCGAGCGGCTGGCGGCGATGGTCGCCGACTGCGAGCAGGTGCTCATCACTGCCGCTGTCGAGGCGGACGTCCCGTCCGAACTACGAGGACGCACGTATGCCGTGTCGCTCGGTGAGGTGACCGCCCGTGAGTGACGACGCGAATCCGACTGCGGGACAGAGCGATTCGGACCTGCCTGCGGGCGACGACGCAGACGTTTCACGTGAAACCCCGGAGGACTTCATGAGTGCGCCGGCGGATGCGCTCTCGCGGGCACGGGCGGCGGCACGGTCCCGGGGACTGCGTCCGGGGGTCAAGCCGAAGCGGCGGTTCAAGGACGTGCCCGACGGGATGGGTGGTCGCAAGGGCGGGCGGGACCCGATGCTGCTCGGGGACGAGCTCGATGCGTTCGTGACCGAGCGCGGGTGGAAGGTCGACGTCGCGGTCGGCGCCGTCATCGGGCGGTGGTCCACGATCGTCGGCGAAGAGGTGGCGCAGCACTGTCAACCGGTCGAGTTCGTCGACTCGGTGCTGACCGTCCGCTGCGAGTCGACGGCGTGGGCGACGAACCTGCGCCTCATGTCGAGCACGCTCATGGGCAGCCTGGCGCGTGAGGTCGGCGAGGGCACGGTGACCGAGATCAAGGTCGTCGGGCCGAGCGCACCGTCGTGGTCGAAGGGGATGCGTCGGGTCCAGGACGGCCGCGGCCCCCGCGACACCTACGGCTGAACGACGCGTGATGGTTCGGTCCTGCTGAAGGCGTGACCCGTCACGCCTTCCCCAGGACCAGGATGGCCCTGCGGCGATCGGGCGGCTTCGCGGGGGTGCGGGTGTCGGAGGCGGGGGTGAGGATGGGGGCATGACGACGAACCCGGCCCCGCACTCCTGCTCGATCGTGCCGCCCTACCTGCTCGAGGCGCTCGCGACGTCGGGCGAGCCGCACCTCGCTGAGCGGGCCCGCGAGACGCTGCGCATCGACCAGCTCCGTTATGAGCGGCACGCCCGAGAGCACGCCCTGCGTGACACCGGTCGGCGGGTCAGCCGCACGGCCACCAGGGCGACGACCGATGCACCCAACCGACTGATCCACGACGCCGAGAACGGCACCACCCTGCCCGGCACCCAGGTGCGCGCCGAGGGTGAGCCGGCGACCGACGACGTCGCGGTCACCGAGGCCTATGACGGGCTGGGCGCGACCTGGGAGCTGTGGCACGCGGCATACGGCCGCAACTCGCTGGACGACAAGGGCCTCGGGCTCGTCGCCACGGTGCACTACAGCACCAACTACGACAACGCGTTCTGGGACGGGTCGCAGATGGTCTTCGGCGACGGGGACGGCGAGATCTTCCTCGGTTTCACCCGCAGCCTCGACGTCATCGGCCACGAGCTCGCGCACGGCGTCACCCAGTACACCTCCGGCCTCGTCTACCAGGACCAGGCCGGTGCCCTCAACGAGCACGTCTCCGACGTCTTCGGCATCCTGGTCAAGCAGCGCCTCCTCGGACAGAGCGCCGAGGAGTCCGACTGGGTCATCGGCGCCGAGCTGCTCGCGCCGGGGGTCAACGGTGTCGGGCTGAGGTCGATGAAGGCGCCCGGCACGGCCTACGACGACCCGCGCCTGGGCAAGGACCCGCAGCCCGGTCACATGGACGACTTCGTCGTCACCGACGAGGACAGCGGCGGCGTGCACATCAACTCCGGCATCCCCAACCGGGCGTTCCACCTCGTCGCGACGGCCCTCGGTGGCAACGCCTGGGAGGCTCCCGGCGCGATCTGGTATGCCGTGATCACCGGTGACATCAAGGCCGACTGTGACTTCGCGACCTTCGCCGCGCTCACCGAGGCGGCCGCCGTCGACGCGCACGGCGCGGACTCCCCGGAGGCTGACGCGGTGCGCAACGCCTGGCGTGAGGTGGGCGTCACCGGCGGGGCCGGGACGGACCCTGCCCCGGCCCCCGCACCCACCCCGGAGCCGGAGCCCACCCCGGAGCTGGAGCCGACTCCAGAGCCGGGGCCGACACCCGCGCCCGCGCCCGGGACCGAGCCGCAGGAGGTGCAGGTCCGCCGCACGGGCGGCTTCGCCGGGCTCGTGCGTGAGCGGACGGTGGTCCTCGACGAGCTCCCCGCGCCGGATGCCTCCGCTTGGCGCACCCTGCTCGCCGGGCCCAATCCCGAGCTGCAGTCCTTCGCCGGCGGACCGGCGCAACCCGACCGCTTCTGCTACGGCGTGACGTGTGAGGTGCCGCCGCTCGACGTGACGATCCAGGAGCCGTCTCTGCCCGATCCCGTGCGCGAGCTCTTCGACAGGACGCTTGATCTCTGAAGAGCACAGACCTCTGAACCGCCCAGATCTTTGAGCGGCACAGATCTCTGAGCCGCACAGATCTCTGAGCCGCACCGTCCTCTGAGCTGCACCGTCCTCTGAGCTGCACGGTCCCTGAGCCGAGCCACCAGCCGGGCGCGGGCGGAACCACAGCGGGGACCGAACCGTTCCTCCGGTGTGCGGCAGGCGCTGAACGACTCAGTGGGCTCCGTCGGGAGAGGATGAGCCATGCAGCGGTCCGCTCGTCCACGTCCTCGTCGAGTCGTCGTGGCCGCAGCCGTGCTCGCCCTCACCGGGATCGTCGTGCTCGCCGGCACCGCGCAGGCCGCGCCCCCGACCAACCAGCGCGCTGCCGAGAACAGTCCTTCGGTGACGACGAGCGACCAGTTCGTCGACGTCGGGGCCGAGAGCGACGGCAGTCCGGTCCGGCTCGACACCCGGCTCTACCTCCCGGCCGGTGACGGCCCCCATCCGGCGGTCCTGCTCGCTCACGGCTTCGGCGGCAGCAAGGACAGCGTCGATGGTGAGGCGAAGCGCTACGCCGCCGACGGTCACGTCGTCCTCACCTTCACGGCCCGTGGCTTCGGCCGGTCGGGTGGCCGCATCCACCTGAACTCACCGGACCACGAGATCGCCGACGGCACCGCCCTCCTCGACCTCCTCGCTGCACGACCCGAAGTGGTGAGCGATGGCGCCAAGGACCCGCGAGTCGCCGTCGCGGGAGGGTCCTACGGCGGGGCCTTCGCCCTCATGCTCGCCGGGGCGGACCGGCGCGTCGACGCCACCGTCGCCGCGATCACCTGGCACGACCTCGGCGCCGCTCTCTTCCCCCAGGCCGCGTCGGGCAGCACCACCCCCGGCCCCTACAAGCAGCTTCTGGGGCACCCGCTTCTTCACCGCGAGCCTCGGCCCCGTCGGCGGCAGCCCCGCGGGCGCAGGGCCGACCTTGCCGACCGCGCCATCCGCACCGCCCAGTGGGTCGACCGGCACCCCCGCCGACGCACTCTGCGGCCGCTTCGACCTCAGGCTCTGCGCCGAGCTCCAGGCAGCGGCGGTGAACGGCCGGCCGAGTCCCGGGCTCGCTGCGACCCTGCGCCGCAACAGCCCTCGCGGCACGATCGAGCGGGTCACCGCGCCCACGCTCCTCGTGCAGGGTGAGGAAGACACCCTCTTCGGGCTCGACCAGGCCGACGCCAACGCCGCCGGTCTCGCCAGGGCCGGCACCCGCCACGCCGTGCGCTGGACCGACGGCGGGCACGACGGCGCCGCCTCGAACCCCGGCCTCGACGAGGACGCCGCTGCGACCTGGCTGCGCACCTATCTCGAGGGCAGCCGGACCGACCCGCTCCCCGTGCCCGCCTTCACCTACTCGCTGCCGGTCCCCCGGCGCAGTGACGCCGCGCCCGTCGCGACCCTCGACCGCTACCCCGGCCTGAGCGGTGGCACCCAGCAGCTCGCGATGCGCGCCCCGGCCAGCCCGGCCGTCCTCCTCACCCCGCCGGGCGGCCAGCCGAACTCGATGACGTCCATCCCGGGACTCGGCTCACTGGAGCTGCCGACCTACCGGCTCGCGGCCCTGCCGGGCATGTCGGTCGCGTTCGACAGTCCCACCCTGTCGCGCTCGCTCACCGTGGTTGGCTCGCCGACCGTGCGGCTCCAGGTGTCGTCCACGGGCCCCGAGGCCACGATGTTCGTCTCGCTCTGGCGGGTCGAGGGCTCCGACGCGGTCCAGCAGCGGGCGCTCACGGCGCCGGTCCGGGTGGCTCTCACCCCCGGCCGGCCGACGGACGTGACCGTCAACCTGCCCGCGTCGGTCTGGTCCATGGCGGCCGGCAGCCAGTGGCGCGTGCTCGTCACCTCGACGGACAGCGCGTTCACCGTCCCCCGAGAGGCTCGCGCCGACCGCGTCACCCTGGCCGCCGCCACCCTCACCGTCCCGACGGCGTCGGGCGCGATCCTCGCCGCCACCACGGAGCGCGACACCGAGTCCCTCGCGCTCGCCGGCGGCATCGTCGCGCTCCTCGCAGCGATCACGACGTCGGCGCTGCTGCGCCGGCGCCGTCGGCAGCGTGAGGTCGTCCGCGAGGACTACGCCGACGTCCCCCTCGTCGTCGACAGCCTGGTCAAGACGTATGCCGACGGGCACCGTGCCGTCGACGACGTGTCCTGGCGGGCCGAACGCGGCCAGGTCGTCGGGCTGCTCGGCCCCAACGGAGCGGGCAAGACGACGACGATGCGGATGATGCTCGGCCTCATCAGCCCCGACTCAGGGTCGGTCCACGTCCTGGGTCGGCCGGTCCACCCGGGCTCAGAGGTGCTCGGCCGGGTCGGTGCCCTCGTCGAGGGTCCGGGCTTCCTTCCGCACCTCACCGGTCGCGAGAACCTCACGGCCTACTGGGCGGCGACCGGCCGCCCCGCTGAGGAGGCCGGCATCGACGAAGCCCTCGACGTCGCGGCGCTCGGCGGCGCCCTGGACCGACCGGTCCGCACCTATAGCCACGGCATGAAGCAGCGGCTGGGCATCGCTCAGGCCATGCTCGGCAAACCGGAGCTGCTCTTCCTCGACGAGCCGACCAACGGGCTCGACCCGCCCCAGATCGCGGCGATGCGCCCGATCCTGCAGTCGTATGCCGCCACCGGACGCACGGTCGTCGTCTCGAGCCACCTGCTCGCCGAGGTCGAGCTGACCTGCAGCCACGTCGTCGTCATGCACGCCGGCCGGGTCGTCACCGCGGGGCCGGTCGCCGACCTGCTCGCCAGCGACGACACGACCGTCTTCGAGCTCGGGTCGGTCGAGTCCCTGGAACCGGCACGCGCGGCGCTTGCGGGAGCGGACGGCATACGCTCGCTCGACACGGTCGACGACCCCTCAAGGCCCACGCTCACCGTGGTCGCCGACCGGCCCCGAGAAGCTCGTCGTCCGCGACGTCGTCGCCTCGGGAGCCGATGTCGTCGGGGTCGGCAGCCGGCGCCACCTGGAGGAGGTCTTCCTCGGAGTCATCGCGGCCTCGCAGCCGGGTTCCGACGACGACACCCCTGACGCCTCGCTCATCGAGCGCCTCCGCCAGGTGCGGGCACGATGAGCCGGCCACTGTCCTGGCGGTCCGAGCTCCGTCGCCAGCTCGGTCGCCGCCGCACCCTCTGGGTCATCGGCATCGTGGCCGTCCTGCCGCTCATCCTCGTCGCAGCGTTCTCGCTCGACGACGACCCGGGCCGAGAGAACGACACCACGGTCCGGCTCGTCGACCTCGCGACGAGCGGCGGCCCGAACTTCACCGTCTTCACCTTCGTCGTCTCCGCCGAGCTCCTGCTCTTCGGGGTGGCCGCGCTCTTCGCCGGCGACCCCGTCCCCGCCGAGGCGTCGTGGGCATCGCTGCGCTACCTGCTCACCGCTCCGGTCACGCGAGCGCGGCTGCTCACGAGCAAGCTCGTCGTCGGCTTCCTCAGCACGGCGGCCCTCGTCGTCGTGCTGCCGGCGTGGACCCTCCTCGTCGGCACCCTCGTCTATGGGAGCGAGCCGTTCACCATCCTCGGTGGCGGCGAGATGGCGTGGGGCGAGTGGGCCCCGCGCATGGTCATCGCGGTGGGCTTCGTCCTGCTGTCGATCGCGCCCGTCGGCGCCTTCTCGTTCTGGGTCGGGGTCCGCAGCCAGACCCCGCTCGCTGCGGTCGGCGGCGCGCTCCTCCTGCTCATCGTCTCCGGCATCCTCGACTCGATCGACGCCCTCGGTGACTGGCGCAAGGCGCTGCCGGCGCACTACTCGCGGGCCTGGCTCGACCTGCTCGTCTCCGGCCCGGTGGACTGGGTCGACCTGCGCCACGGCGCCCTGTGGTCGGTCCTCTACACGGTGCTCTTCGTCGCGCTCGGCTACCGACGGTTCCGCCGCCAGGACATCCTCAGCTGAGGACGCGGCGAGCCCGCCCGCCGACCCACCGGGCGACGGGCTCGATGATCGGCGACGCCCCCCGCCAGGCGATGTAGCCCGTGACCAGCGACACGGCGGCGCCGAGCGCCGAGTAGCCCACGCGACCCATCACCTCGAAGTGCACGAGGTAGATGAACAGCGAGGCCGACGCGAGGGGGACGAGCACCGGGACGGCGAACGCCGGCACCCGCAGGGAGCGCACCCACAGCAGCGTGAGCAGCCCTGCGGCCACGGCCAGCTCGCGCATCGGGTCACCGAAGAACCCCGGAACGACGACGGCGATGTATGCCGTGAGCAGCCATCGCTGCCACCGTGCGTCCGCGCGGGCCATGGCCCACCCCAGCGCGAAGAGCCAGAGCACCATGGCGGCGCGACCGTTGACGTGGTGCGAACCGACGCCGACGAGCCCGAACCGGAACACCAGTCCGGCCACCGCCAGACCCAGAGGAACCGCGAAGGGCCGGGCCCGTTCGAGCCGGTCGAGTGCGGGCACGCAGAGCGCCACCGTGAGAGCGGCCAGCAGGTGCACGAGCGCCTCGACGAACCAGTAGCGCCACTGGATGTGGCCGGTCCCCCCGCCCACCGAGGTCATCAGGGCGGCGTTCCACCAGGTGAACCGGTCGTCGATGAGCACGATGACGCCGATCCACACCGCGCTGGGCAGGGCGATGCGGGTGGTCGACTCGAGGAGGTGGGCGACCCTGTCCGACCGGTCGGCACCCGAGAAGCTGGAACCGCGCGAACGCGTAGCCCGCCACGGCGAGGAGCACATGGGCGCCACCTCGGATCTCCAGGACCCCGGCATGCGTGAGGACGATGAGTGCGATGGCGAGGCCGCGGAGCACGACCGAGGTCTCGAGCACCCGCCAGCGCAGCCATCCGGGGGTGCGTCGGTCCTGGGCGAGGTCCGCGGGCGGGGTGCCGTGCTCGGCGGCGAGGTCGGCGATGGTCCGGACGTGCCAGGAGTGCGGCAGCGTCCCCAGCAGACCCTCGAGCCGCACCGACATCTCGACGTAGGACAACGAGTCCCCGCGCAGGCTGACGAAGGAGTCGCCCACGGCGGCGTCGGGCCGGTCGAGCAGCTCGGCATACAACCGCCGCACCTCCTCCGAACCCACCGACTTCGTGCCCCATTGGGCCCGTTCCGAGGACGGTGCAGCTGCGCCGGATCCGGCCCGATGGGGCACGAAGTCGGCAGTCAGTCGTTCGGTGAGGGCCGGCCGGTCGACCTTGCCCGACCTGGTGCGCGGGACCTCGTCGACCGTGGCGACGACGACGGAGGCACGCGGGACGGCATACCGCTCACTGACGTCTCGCCGGACGCTCTCGATGGCGGAGCCGTCGGAGCCCGCGAGCGCCACGAGGAGCCGGTCGCCGCCGTCCATGACGTGGGCCGGGTGGCCGTCCGCGGCGAGGTCGGCCTCGACCCGGTCGAGGTCGATCCGCAGTCCGCAGACCTTGGCCAGCCGACTGAGGCGCCCGACGATCTCGACAAGCCCGTCCGGGGTGAACCGGGCGAGGTCACCCGTGGGGAGCGTGCTGGGCCCGGGCCCGTCGGCGAGGTCGGCCGCTGACGAGGCGTAGCCCATCATCACGTTGCCGCCCTCGTAGACCAGCTCGCCGACCCCGGCCGCCACGCCGTCGACGGGTGCGAGGCTGAAGTGGCCACCGCGCACGGCGACGCCGATGCTCGACGGGTTCGATGCGGCGAGATGCGGTGGGAGAGTGGCCATCCGGGCCGTGGCCTCGGTCTGGCCATACATCACGGCGAGCTCGAAGCCGCGCTGCGTCCCGAGCTCCGCCCATCGCCGGACCGCGGCGGGCTCCATCCGCCCGCCCGCCTGGGTGAGCAGGCGCAGGCGCGGCAGGTCCATCGCCGCGAAGCCCACGGCGTCGAGCAGGTCGTAGGTGTAGGGCACTCCCGCGAGCGTGGTCCCGCCTGCCTCCCGGAACGCGTCCCAGAAGCACGCGTCGACGACGGACAGGTCGGTGAGCAGGACGCTGGCCCCCACCGAGAGGTGGCTCAGCAGGACCGAGAGGCCGTAGCAGTACTGCAGCGGCAGGGTCGTCGCCGCCACGTCGTCGGGCCGCAGCGCCAGCGCGTCGGCGATCTGGCCCGCGTTGCAGTCGAGGTTGTGGGTGCTCAGCCGCACCAGCTTGGGAGAGCCGGTGCTGCCGGACGTCGACAGCAGCAGGGCGAGGTCCGGGTGGAGGGCATGGGCCGTGCCCGGGCGCCTCGCCTCGAGCCGAGGGCCACGCGCCACGACGTCCGGGTCCCAGGCGTCGACGAGCCGCGACTCTCCCGGCGCGGTGAGGATGACGGGGTGCCCGCCGGCGAGGGCGGCGAGGAGCGTCACGACGGTCTCGAGGTCGTTGCCGGCCTCGAGCAGCACGAGGCGGGGAGCCTCACCGAGCGCCAGGCGACGGTCGTCGACACGGTCGGAGAGGGCGGCATACGTCATCGTCTGCAGGCCCGCAGGGCCCATCCAGCCCAGGGCCGAGGCGTCGCCGAAGGACCGCAGCCGCCCGACGAGGGCGACCCGGTGCTGGGAGCGGGCAACGGCGGTCACAACCGACGATGATAAGGGGATTTGGTTTGGCTTACCTAACACCGCAAGAATGGGCTGTCAGCGTTCCACCTCTCAGGAGTCCCCGTGCCCACTCGTCGCCCGCCTCGCACCGCCCGCGCACTGGCTGCCACCGCCGCCGTCGGCCTCACGCTGCCGCTCGCCGGCTGCGGAGTGCTCGGCCTCGGCGGCAGCAACGCCGACCTCCAGATCTACTCGGCGCGCCACTACGACCTCGAGGGCGCGTTCAAGGACTTCCAGGACGAGACCGGCGTGAGCGTCGAGTTCATCTCGGGCAACGACGCCGAGCTGCTCCAGCGCATCAAGGCCGAGGGTGCCGACGGTGAGGCCGACGTCTTCATGACGGTCGACGCCGGGGCGCTGTGGAACGCCGGCGAGGAGGGCGTCCTCAAGCCCATCGAGTCCGCCGCACTCACCGAGGCCGTCCCCGCCGACCTGCGCGACAGCGGCAACCAGTGGTTCGGGCTCGCGATGCGCGCCCGCACGACGATGTACAACCCCGACAAGGTCAAGCCCGCGGACTTCGACCCCAAGGACACGTATGCCGGCCTGGCCGACCCGAAGTGGAAGGGTCGCCTGTGCATGCGCGACTCCACGTCGGCCTACACCCAGAGCCTCGTCGCCAGCCTGGTCGGCCTCAAGGGCGCCGACGCCACGCTCGCGACCGTCAAGGGCTGGGTCGCCAACGGCGTCGACATCAAGTCCAACGACGTCGAGCTGCTCAAGGCGATCGACGCGGGCACGTGTGACGTCGGCATCACGAACCACTACTACCTCGCCCGCGAGCTCGAGAAGAAGCCCGACCTCAAGGTCAAGCCGTTCTGGGCCTCGCAGGGCGACGCGGGCACGCACGTCAACATCTCCGGCGCGGGCGTCGTCAAGACCTCCGACAACGCGGCCCAGGCGCAGCAGCTCGTCGAGTGGCTGGCGACCAAGGGCCAGAGCGCCTTCGTCGACGGCAACCACGAGTACCCCGTCAACGAGTCCGTCGAGCCCGAGCCGGTCATCGCGAAGTTCGGCGAGTTCAAGCGCATGCCGCTGTCGGCGCAGGCCTACGGGTCGCAGAACGCCGAGGCCGTCAAGATCCTGTCCGAGGCCGGCTACAAGTGACCCTGACGGGCCCGGCTGGCGAGACGGCTCGCGAGCCGTCGTGAGTCCCGAGAGCCGCATCGCCCCGGCTCCGGAGCGCACGCCCGGCTCCCGAGCCGGGTTGCGCGCCCCCCGCCTTCCCGGCGCGGGCCGGCCCCGCTGGTCAGCGGTCGTCGTCGTCATCGCCCTGGTGGTGTCGGTGCCCGTCGTGTCGGTGCTGGTCGCAGCGCTGGGTGCCGGGCGCCCGGCCCTGCCGAGCGACCTGGCGGAGATGCTCCTGACGACCGTGCTGCTCCTGGCGGCGGTGGGTCTGGGCACCGCGGTCCTCGGCGTGGGTCTCGCCTGGCTCGTCACGGCCTACGACTTCCCCGGGCGGCGGCTCTTCTCGTGGCTGCTCGTCCTGCCGCTGGCGATGCCTGCCTACGTGCTGGGCTTCCTCTTCCTGTCCACGTTCGGCCCGGCCGGGGGGCCAGCGCGGCTGTCCCGGGGGGTCTTTGGCGACTCGCGTGTCGTCGAGCTCCTCTCGGGTGTCCTCGGGGCACCGGTCGTCCTCACCCTCACGCTCTATCCCTACGTCTACCTCCTCGCGCGGGCATCGTTCCGCGGCCAGGGCCAGGCGACCTGGGACGCAGCCCGCATGCTCGGCGCCTCGCCGTGGCGGGCCTTCCGCCAGGTGCTGCTCCCCCTGGCCCGTCCCGCCCTCGCCGGTGGCCTCGCCGTCGTCATGATGGAGACGCTCACCGACTTCGCGACGGTGCAGTACTTCGGGGTTCGCACCGTCTCGGTCGGCGTCTACCTCACCTGGAAGGGCACGTTCGACTTCGCGTCGGCGGCCCAGCTGTCGGTGCTCGTCCTCGCCTTCGCCGTCATGGTCCTCACGGTCGAGCGGATCCTGCGCGGCGGCGCCCGCTACGACTCCCGCGGCGGGCACCGGCCCCCCGCGGCGCCGCACGTGCTCACCGGCGCCCGTCGGTGGTGGGCCTTCGCCGCCGCCGGTTCGGTCCTCGCAGCCGGCTTCCTCCTGCCCGTGGCCAGGCTCCTGTGGTGGGCCGTCACCGCGACGCTCGCCGACTCGTCAGCCCTCTCGACCGGACGCTTCGCCACCAACCTCACCAACAGCGCCGTCATGGCCGGGCTCGCCGCCCTCGCCTGCGTCACCCTCGCGCTGCTGCTCACCCACGGGGTGCGGATGACCGGCGGTCGTCTCGCCCGGGGTGCCGCGCAGCTCACGACCTTCGGGTATGCCGTGCCTGGCGCCGTCATCGGTATCGGCGTCCTCGTCGCCTTCGCTGCTCTCGACGGGTGGCTCGAGGCTCTCGGGGTGCCGGGCGGGACCGGGCTCGTCGTGACGGGTTCGGTTCTCGGCATTCTGGCGAGCTACGTCGTGAGGTTCCTCGCCCCGGCATACCAAGCGGTCGATGCGAGCTTCACGACGATCTCGCCGTCGGTGACCAACTCGGCCTTCTCGCTGGGCGCCAGCCCGATGCGGGTGCTGCGTCGGGTCCACCTGCCGCTGTCCCGGTCGGGCATCGCCGTCGCCCTCGTGCTCGTGGCCGTCGATGCCGTCAAGGAGCTGCCGCTGGTGCTGCTCCTGCGTCCGTTCGGGTTCACCACCGTGTCGGTGTGGGTCTATGAGCTGGCCAACGAGAACTTCTGGGAGCAGGCCGCGCTGCCCGCGCTGCTCATCGTCGGTCTCGCGATCGTGCCGGTGTGGTTCCTCGTCCGGCAGGTGCGGCTCGCCGAGCCCCACAGGCAGGTGACCTCATGACCTCGGCCCTCGAGCTCGCCGGCCTCTCCAAGTCCTATGGCGCCACGTCGGCCGTGCGTGCTCTGGACCTTCGCATCGAGCAGGGCGAGATCCTGGCGCTCATCGGTCCCTCGGGATGTGGCAAGTCGACGCTGCTCCGCCTCGTCGCCGGGCTGGAGCGCCCCGATGCCGGCACCGTCCGGGTCGGTGGTGAGGTCGTCGCCGGGTCCGCCTGGGTGCCGCCCGAGCGTCGCCGCGTGGGTCTGGTCTTCCAGGAGCACGCACTCTTCCCCCACCTGCGGGTCAGCGACAACATCCGCTTCGGCCTCGACGGCCAGGCCCGTCCGGAGCAGGACGCCCGCGTCGCGGAGGTGCTGGAGCTCGTCCATCTCGCTCACGTCGCGGACCGCTATCCCCACGAGCTCTCGGGGGGCGAGCAGCAGCGGGTCGCGCTGGCACGTGCCCTCGCGCCCCGCCCCGAGGTCGTGCTGCTCGACGAGCCCTTCTCGTCGCTCGACGAGTCGCTGCGGGCGCGGGTGCGCACCGACACCGTCGACGTGCTCCGCGCCACCGGCACCACCGCCGTCCTCGTCACCCACGACCAGACAGAGGCGCTCACGGTGGGCGACCGGATCGGCGTGATGCGCGAGGGCGTCGTCGAGCAGCTCGGCTCCCCCGTCGAGGTCTTCGAGCGGCCGGTGAGCCGCTTCGTCGCGTCGTTCATGGGCGACGCCGACTTCCTGCCGGCCTCGCTCGGCGCCGACGGGCTCGTGTGCGAGCTCGGTGTGGTCTCACCACGGACCGACATCGCCGTGGCCGAGGTCGTGCTCCGGCCGCACGAGGTCGCCCTCGTCCCCGTTGCGACCGCGGATGGGGTCGCTGGAGCCAGCACCTCCCCAGACGCAACGGGTGGGGGTGAAGGTGCGGGCGCCTTGGCGGTGGGGCCCCGGGCGGTGGTGACGCGCGTCGAGTACCACGGGGCGTTCGTCCTGCACACCGTGCGACTGGCCTCGGGCGGCACGGTGCGCTCCTGGCAGCCGCACTCGGTGCGCCTGGGGGTGGGCACCGAGGTCGAGGTCTCGCTCGTGCGCGGCATCGTCCCGAGCCTGCTCGACGGTGAGCGCACCCTCAACGACTCGCCCGCCCCCGTCGCCGCCCCCGTTGCCGGCCCCACTCCCAGCCACGTCCGCACGCCCGCTCCCACTTCCGGCTTCCCCCGCACCGCCGACCCCGGCTGACTCCTCCCTCGCCCCGAACCCAAGCGCGGTGGGTGCCAGCCGCGCTCGACGTGAGCAGCCGCGCACCCATGAGCGCGCGGCGCGTCAGGGTCTGCGTGGCGCGCGCCACCCGCGCACAAACCCCCCACACCTACGCGATTTGGTTATCACTTGAATAACTTGGCATTATGAGCGCGTGGTTGACGACTTCTCTGCTCAGGCGGCCCTGGCCGTGCGCGATCTCACCAAGGTCTTCGACGCTCGCGGCGCGACGGTCAAGGCCCTCGACGGGGTCTCGCTCACCGTCCCCCGCGGCGAGATCCACGGCATCGTCGGACGGTCCGGCGCCGGCAAGTCGACCCTGATCCGCTGCCTCACCGGACTCGAGCGCCCCACGTCGGGCGAGGTGGTCGTCGCCGGCGAGGACATCACGACCCTGCGTGGCGAGGAGCTGCGAGCGGCCCGCCGCCGGTTCGGTGTCGTCTACCAGCACGCCAACCTCCTCGACTCCCGCACCGCCGCCGACAACGTGGCCCTCCCCCTCGAGATCGCCGGCTGGGACAAGCCCCGGCGCGACGCCCGGGTCGCCGAGCTCCTCGACCTCGTCGGTCTCGCCGACCGCGCCCAGAACCACCCGGGCCAGCTCTCGGGCGGCCAGCAGCAGCGCGTCGGCATCGCCCGGGCGCTCGCCGCGGGCCCCGAGATCCTGCTCTGCGACGAGCCCACCTCGGCCCTCGACGCCAGCACGACCGGCTCGATCCTGGCCCTGCTCCGTGAGCTCCGCGACCGGCTCGGCATCACCGTCGTCATCATCACCCACGAGCCCTCGGTCGTCCGCGAGATCTGCGACGCCGTGACCCTCCTCGGTGATGGCGCCGTGGTGGAGCAGGGACGTCTGGGCGACGTCATCGCCGACCCGACCACCCGGCTGCACCGCGAGCTGATCCCCCTCGTCGAACCCGCTCCGGGCGGGCTCGCGCGCCTCCAGGTCGCCCTCGGACATCCCGAGTCCACGGTCGGCACCATCGACGGGATCATCGCCCTCCTGCGCAACGAGGGCATCGAGTCCGATGTCGCCGCGGCCACGGTCGAGACGATCGCCGGCCGTCGGGTCGGCCGGCTGCTCGTCGAGCTTGCCGACGCCTCGACCACCGAGCACGCCCGTGAGCTCCTCGAGTCCGCCCGCCTCCACCCCGAGGTGGCCGCATGACCTTCGAGACCGACCCCACCTGGCTCGACAACCCCGTCATCACCGACGGCCTGCCGACCGCTCTCTGGGAGACCCTGGCGATGACCCTCGGCTCGGCGCTCATCACGGCCGTGCTCGGCGTCGTCGTCGGCGTGCTCCTCCACAACAGCTCCCCGGGCGGCATCGCCCCGAAGCCCGGCCTCAACCGCGTGCTCGGTGCCATCGTCAACGTCGGGCGCTCTCTGCCCTTCCTCATCCTGATGATCTCGATCATCCCGATCACCCGCTTCATCGCGGGGACGACCGTCGGCTGGCGGGCCATGATCGTGCCGCTCACCGTAGGGGCCGTCCCCTTCTTCGCGCGCCTGGTCGAGACGTCGCTGCGTGAGGTGTCCTCCGGCAAGGTCGAGGCCGCCACGATCATGGGCGCGACCCGCTGGGACGTCACCCGCAAGGTGCTCCTCCCCGAGGCACTGCCCGGCATCGTCGCCGGCCTCACGACGACGGTCATCGCCCTCATCGGCTACAGCGCCATGGCCGGCGCCGTCGGTGGTGGAGGGCTCGGCGCGACGGCCATGTCCTATGGCTACAACCGATTCCAGACCGACGTCATGATCGCCGCCGTCGTCCTGCTCGTCGTCGTCGTCCAGCTCGTCCAGGTCGTCGGCGACCGCGTGGCCCGCACCGTCGACCACCGCTGAGCGGTCCCTGAACCACGGCGGCGTATGCCGCCCGCTCCCGACAACGTCGTCGGCCCACCTGATCCGCCGCCCACGCGGCATACCCACGTCGGTCACCGACCGGCATACCGGAAGGAAGTCCCCATGTCCTCGCTCCGCCGTCCCGCGCTCCTCGCCGGCATCTCCCTGTTCGCCGTCTCGAGCCTCGCGGCCTGTGGTGCCGGAGGCGGCGACTCCAGCGGACCCGAGGCCGACGACAAGGGCATCACCACGCTCGTCGTCGGTGCGTCCCCGACGCCACACGCCAAGATCCTCGAGTTCGTCGACAAGGAGCTCGCGCCCAAGGCCGGTCTCGACCTCGACATCAAGTCCTTCGACGACTACGTCCAGCCCAACGTGCAGCTCGCCGAGGGCACCCTCGACGCGAACTTCTACCAGCACCTGCCCTACTACGAGGCGCAGGTGAAGGACCGCGGCTACAAGTTCGCGCACTACGAGGGTGTCCACATCGAGCCGTTCGCGCTGTACTCCAAGAAGGTCAAGGACGTCGCGGCCCTGCCTGCCGGCGCCCAGGTCGGCATCAACAACGACCCGTCCAACCAGGGCCGCGCGCTCGAGCTCCTCGCCGAGGCCGGTGTCATCACCCTCAAGGAGGGCAAGGACGCCACCAACGCGACGATCTACGACGTCGACCAGAACGCCAAGAAGCTGAAGTTCGTCGAGACCGACCCGGCTCAGCTCGTGCGCTCGCTCGACGACCTCGACGTCGCCGTCATCAACGGCAACTACGCCCTCGAGGCCAACCTGTCGCCGTCCAAGGACGCGATCCTCGTCGAGGAGGCGGAGGGCAACCCCTACGCCAACTTCCTCGCCGTGCAGGAGTCGGACAAGGACAACGCGTCGCTCAAGAAGCTGGACGAGCTGCTCCACTCGCCCGAGGTCAAGGCCTTCATCGAGAAGACCTGGTCCGACGGCTCGGTGCTCCCCGCCGCCTGATCGCGGGTCGACGTCGCCGGTCGCCGACTATCGCTCGTGATAGCCGGTGGCCGGCTCCCCGGCACGCCACTGGTCGAGCGCCCCGCGGTAGACGCCGTGGCGGAGCTCCAGCTCGTAGGCGTCGAGCTGCGGCATACCCATCTCCCGGGCCGCCGCCAGCTCGGCCTCGACGTCGTAGGGCACCCGGACGTAGGCCACCGACCATGGCGCCGGCTCCTCGCTGTCGAGCTCGCCCTCGAGGATGCAGTACATCGGCGTGGGGTCGCCCATGCAGTTGCCGACGCTGCCGGTGTTGAAGACGGTGCGGCCCTGGGTCTGGCACTCGTACATCGGGTCATGGGTGTCCGCGTAGCCGATCAGGTCAGGCAAGGGCCCGTCACCCGTGGCAGGGGTGTTGCGGAACAGTCCCTCGAACTCGCTCTGCGTCCGCACGTAGTGGACGCGGCGATGCACCGTGTCCTCGCTGGCGTGGAAGAGCCGGACTCGACGCCCACTCAGCCAGAAGTCGTGGCTGAAGGGGAGCGCCCGCAGCCACTCACCCTGCCCGGGTGCGAGCTGGCCGAGCCAGAACTGCATCGCCGCGTCGTCGTAGTCCCGGTGCGGATCGGGCAGGAAGTCGTCCCAGTTGCCGAGCAGGTTGACCTCGCACCGCTGCTGTGACAGCTCGACCACCTCGCGCCCCCGGGGCCCCTTGCCGACGTAGTCGCCGAGGTTGGCGATGCGCTCGATCCCGCGGCGCTCGATGTCGTCGAGCACGGCCTGGTATGCCGTGAGGTTGCCGTGCACGTCCGACAGCAGCGCCATGCGATCCATGAGTCGCATCCTCGCACCGAGGGCCGAACTAGGCTCGGCCCCATGACGTCGGACGCCGGAACCCCTGGAAGCACCGCAGATCCACGAACGCTGCGACGGGCGGACTTCCCGGAGGTCCAGCGGGTCTCGACGCGCTGGTCCGACAACGACATGTACGGCCACCTGAACAACGCCGTCTACTACGAGCTCTTCGACTCCGTCCTCAACGCCTGGCTCATCCGCGAGACCGGCATCGACGAGACGACGTCGCAGTCGATGGGGGTCGTCGCCGAGTCGTCGTGCCGCTTCTACTCCGAGCTCGCCTACCCCCAGCCGATCGACGTCGGCGTCCGGGTCGAGCGCGTCGGCACCAAGAGCGTCACCTTCGCCTTCGGCCTCTTCGCCGAGGGCCGCGACGACATCGCCGCGCACGGTCTGTGGGCGCAGGTCTATGTCGACCGGACCGACCGGCATACGGTCGCGTTGCCGGACGTCGTCCGCGAGGTCGTCGAGCGCAACCGCGCCGCACAGGGGTGATCAGAGCCCGACGCGGACCCCGGGCTCCCAAGTCACATCAGTCACTCCCGTTACAGTTGTCGCCATGACGCCTCGGGGAAACCTCCTGTCCGCACGCCTCACGCGCGCTGCGGCGCCGCTGCTCCTGGCCGCCCTGGCCCTGACCGCGTGCTCGGACGACGAACCCACGGCCGCCCCCACGGCCTCGACGTCCAGCGAGACCTCGCCGTCGGCCTCTGCGAGCACGAGCGAGACCGAGTCGGAGACCCCGACGCCCACCCCGACGCCCACCACGACGTCGCCGAGCGCCACGCCCACCGTCACGGCGTCACCCTCGGCCACGCGGACGGCGACGCCCCCGCCCTCCGCGACGCCCACCAGGACCACTGCCGCGCCGACGACCAAGCCGCCCGCCCCCGAGCCCACCTGCTCCGCCGCCAGGGCGGGGGCGACGAGGACGACGGGCATGTCCGCCGCGGCCGCGGCCAAGGCGAGGAAGATCCACAGCGCGGCCAAGGCCTGTGACGCCAAGACACTGGTCGCCCTCGCCCAGGCGGACTCGACCGGGCTGGCCGGCGAGAGGGCGCCCTCGGCGATCTTCACGTCGAGCACGCCGCAGAACTTCGTCGCGCTCGCGACCCTGCTCGCGATGGAGCCGACCGAGACCTTCGACGGGACGATCCAGCCCAAGGTCTTCTCGGAGCGCTTTGCCCAGGACGAGGCCGAGTGGGACAAGGTCGTGGCCTCCGGACTGCTGACCCAGTCGGCCGCGGACCGGATGCGCACGAACGACGGTGGCTACACCGGCTACCGCGTCGGCATCGCCGGCGACGGCACCTGGACCTTCTTCACCACCGGTCGCTGACCCCACTGACCCCACCTTTCCCGCCTGAAGTGGGTTTCTCTCACCTCGCCTGACCGCCGCGGTGAGGCGAGGTGAGAGCTTCCCTCAGGAGGTGCTGGGAGAAGGCTCCAAAACCTGCCCCAGAGGGCCGGAGAGGGGTGGGGGGCGTATGCCGGGTCGTCGCCACCCATGAAAACCTGAGAAAAGTGGCTTCCCGGGCCTGCACTGGCTCGCGCTGACGGTGCTGACAGGTAAACTTCAGGGTGAACGTCGCGCCCAGGGCCCTTTCCCGCCCCGGGCGCGCGGCATGAGCCAGACCAGCTGAAGGAGCACCGTGCCCAGCACGCCCGACGACAACAGCATCGAGACGCAGGACACCACCGCAGCAGCGGTGCCGGACCCGTCCCCGAGCGCCGCGGCGGAGGCGCCCGCTGCATCCCCCGCCACCCCGGTGGAGGGCGCGCTGACGACACCGACCGGCAACACCTCCAGGGTCGCCGACGACGCGACCTACGACGCGTCCGCCATCCAGGTCCTCGAGGGCCTCGAGGCGGTTCGCAAGCGTCCGGGCATGTACATCGGGTCCACCGGTGAGCGCGGCCTGCACCACCTCGTCTGGGAGATCGTCGACAACGCGGTCGACGAGTCGCTCGCCGGCCACGCCGACACGATCGACGTCACCCTCCTCGCCGACGGCGGTGTCCGCGTCAAGGACAACGGCCGAGGCATCCCGACGGGCATGAACGACGCCTACGGCGTCTCCACGGTCGAGCTCGTCCTGACCCAGCTGCACGCGGGTGGCAAGTTCGGCGGCGGCGGCTACAAGGTCTCCGGTGGTCTCCACGGCGTCGGCTCCTCCGTCGTCAACGCGCTCGCCACCCGGCTCATCGCCGAGGTCCGGCAGCTCGGGCACGTGTGGCGGATCGAGTTCGACCACGGTGAGCGCCTCGCCCCCCTCGACCAGGTCGGCGAGAGCGACGACCACGGCACGACGATCACCTACTGGGCCGACGACCAGATCTTCGAGACCGTCGCCTACGACTACGAGACGATCCGGGCCCGCTTCCAGCAGTACGCGTTCCTCAACAAGGGCCTGACGATCAACCTGCGCGACGAGCGGGTCCAGCAGAGCGCCGAGGACGAGGCCGAGACGGTCGACGCGAGCGAGAGCCAGAAGCGCGAGGTCAGCTACTGCTATCCCGGCGGCCTCATCGACTACGTCACCCACCTCGTGCAGAGCAAGAAGTCCGACCCGGTCCACCCCGACATCATCAGCATCGAGGTCGAGGACGCCGCCCGCGAGCTCAACCTCGAGCTCGCGATGCAGTGGACCACCGCCTACAGCGAGTCGGTCCACACCTACGCCAACACGGTCAACACCCACGAGGGTGGCACCCACGAGGAGGGCTTCCGCGCCGCGCTGACGAAGATGATCAACGACTTCGCGCGCAAGCAGAACCAGCTCAAGGACAAGGACGAGAACCTCACCGGCGACGACGTCCGCGAGGGCCTGACCGCCGTCATCAGCGTCAAGCTCGGCGAGCCCCAGTTCGAGGGCCAGACCAAGACCAAGCTCGGCAACTCCGAGGTCAAGGGCTTCGTCCAGCGGGCCATGACCGACTCGTTCGGTGACTGGCTCGAGCGCCACCCCAACGAGGGCAGGGAGATCGTCCGCAAGGCGATCCAGGCCCAGACCGCCCGGCTCGCCGCGCGCAAGGCCCGCGAGGCCACCCGCAAGCGCGTCCTCGAGTCCGGCGGCCTCCCCGGCAAGCTGCGCGACTGCCAGGCCAAGGACCCCGCGGTCTCCGAGGTCTACATCGTCGAGGGTGACTCCGCCGGCGGTTCGGCCGTGCGCGGCCGCAACCCGCACAACCAGGCGATCCTCCCGATCCGCGGCAAGATCCTCAACGTCGAGCGCGCCCGCCTCGACAAGGCCCTCGCCAACCAGGAGGTCCAGGCGCTGATCTCGGCCTTCGGCACCGGCATCGGCGAGGACTTCAACATCGACAAGGCCCGATATCACAAGATCGTGATCATGGCCGACGCCGACGTCGACGGCATGCACATCCGCACGCTGCTCCTGACGTTGCTCTTCCGCTTCATGAAGCCGCTCATCGAGGCCGGCTACGTCTACCTCGCGCAGCCCCCGCTCTACCGCATCAAGTGGAGCAACTCCGCCCACGAGTTCGCCTTTACCGACCGCGAGCGCGACGCCCTCGTCGCCGAGGGTCAGAGCAAGGGCCGGCGCATGCCCAAGGACAACGGCATCCAGCGCTACAAGGGTCTTGGCGAGATGGACTACCAGGAGCTGTGGGAGACCACGATGGACCCCGACCACCGGGTCCTGCTGCAGATCACCCTCGACGACGCCGCCGCTGCCGATGAGATCTTCTCGGTGCTCATGGGTGAGGACGTCGAGTCACGGCGGTCGTTCATCCAACGCAACGCTCGCGACGTGCGTTTTCTCGACATCTGATGGGTATGCCGGTGTGCTGGGTCGCGGACGAACATCCCGTTCGCCGCAGTCCCATCCGCGCTGCGCGCGCTGGCCGCGCTCCGCGCTCCCGCCAGGCCCAGCCAGCGGCGAACGGGACGTTCGTCCGCTCCTGGGCACAGCACCTCCCAAGCGCTGTTGCCTTGAACGGCACGTCGGCCCACTCCCGGGCCACAGCGGCACTCGCCTTCTGCACGAACTGAACTTTGCGGCATACAGCTGCTTCTGAATTGCACTGAGAGACAAGGGAACTGATGGCTGACGACATCGACAGCACGGACGAGCTTGACGTCGAGGACACGGGCGAGCAGGGCTCGGTCGCGCCTGACCGGTCTCCGGGGGAGACGGACCGGGTCGAGCCGATCGACCTCAATACTGAGATGCAGCGCAGCTACATCGAGTACGCGATGTCGGTCATCGTGTCGCGGGCGCTCCCGGATGTGCGGGACGGCATGAAGCCCGTGCACCGCCGCGTCATCTATGCGATGTACGACGGTGGCTACCGCCCCGACCGCGGGTTCAACAAGTGCAGCCGCGTCGTCGGTGACGTCATGGGTCAGTACCACCCGCACGGTGATGGCGCGATCTATGACGCGTTGGTGCGGTTGGTCCAGGACTGGTCGCTGCGCTACCCGCTGGTGCAGGGGCAGGGCAACTTCGGCAGCCCCGGTGACGACCCGGCCGCTGCTCCGCGATACACCGAGTGCCGCATGGCGCCGCTGTCGATGGAGCTCGTGCGCGACATCGACAAGAAGACCGTCGACTTCGCTCCGAACTACGACGGCAAGACGCTGGAGCCGACGGTGCTGCCGGCGCGCTTCCCCAACCTGCTCGTCAACGGTTCGTCGGGCATCGCCGTCGGGATGGCCACGCAGATCCCGCCGCACAACCTGCGTGAGGTCTCGGACGCCGCCCTGTGGGTGCTCGAGCACCCCGAGGTGAGCCGCGAAGAGATGCTCGACGCGGTCATGTCGCGCATCCAGGGCCCGGACTTCCCCACCGGCGCGCTCATCATGGGCCGCAAGGGCATCGAGGACGCCTACCGCACGGGCCGCGGCTCGATCATCATGCGGGCCGTCGTCGAGGTCGAGGAGATCCAGGGCCGGCAGTGCCTCGTCATAACCGAGCTGCCCTACCAGGTCAACCCTGACAGCCTCGCGCAGAAGATCGCCGAGCACGTCAAGGACGGCCGCCTGCACGGCATCGCCGACATCCGCGACGAGACCTCCGGCCGCACCGGTCAGCGCCTCGTCATCGTGCTGCGCCGTGACGCGGTCGCCAAGGTCGTGCTCAACAACCTCTTCAAGCACACCCAGCTGCAGTCCAACTACAGCGCCAACATGCTCGCGCTCGTCGACGGTGTGCCGCGCACGCTGCCGATCGACGCCTTCATCCGGCACTGGGTCGACCACCAGATCGACGTCATCCAGCGCCGAACGGCATACCTCCTCAAGGAGGCCGAGGACCGCATCCACATCCTGCGGGGTCTGCTCAAGGCTCTCGACCTGCTGGACGAGGTCATCGCCCTCATCCGCCGCAGCCCCACGGCCGAGGCGGCCCGCGACGGCCTCATCGAGCTCCTCGAGATCGACGAGATCCAGGCCCGCGCGATCCTCGAGCTGCAGCTCCGCCGTCTGGCCGCCCTCGAGCGCCAGAAGATCATCGACGAGCACGACGCGATCCAGCGCGAGATCGAGGACTACCAGGACATCCTGGCCAAGCCGGAGCGCCAGCGGACCATCGTGTCCGAGGAGCTCGCCGAGATCGTGGCGAAGTACGGCGACGAGCGTCGCTCGATCATCCACGGTTTCGACGGCGACATGTCGATGGAGGACCTCATCCCCGAGGAGGACGTCGTCGTGACGATCACCCGGGGTGGCTACGCCAAGCGCACCAAGGTCGACGCCTACCGGTCGCAGAAGCGCGGCGGCAAGGGCGTCAAGGGCGCGCAGCTGCGTGGCGAGGACGTCGTGGCGCACTTCTTCACGACCACCTCGCACCACTGGCTGCTCTTCTTCACCAACCTCGGCCGGGTCTACCGCGCCAAGGCCTACGAGCTGCCCGACGCCAGCCGCGACGCCAAGGGCCAGCACGTCGCCAACATCATGGCGTTCCAGCCCGACGAGCACATCGCCCAGGTCCTGGCGCTGCGCAACTACAGCGACTCGCCCTACCTCGTGCTCGCCACGAAGAACGGGCTGGTCAAGAAGACCCGGCTCGCGGAGTACGACTCCCCGCGCACTGGCGGCCTCATCGCCGTCAACCTGCGCGACGGCGACGAGCTCGTCGGAGCCGGGCTGACCTCGTCGGCCGACGACCTGCTGCTCGTGTCGAAGAAGGGCCAGTCGGTCCGCTTCCACGCCGACGACGCGACGCTGCGACCGATGGGTCGCTCGACGTCGGGCGTCACCGGCATGAAGTTCCGCGGCGACGACTCGCTGCTGTCGATGTCGGTCATCGAGGACGGCACCGACCCTGACGTCTTCGTGGTCTTCGAGTCCGGCCTGGCCAAGCGCTCGCAGGCCTCGCAGTGGAACGTCAAGGGTCGCGCGATCCTCGGTGTCACGGTCGCCAAGCAGTCCGAGAAGGGTGGCGACCTCGTCGGTGCCCTCACCGTCTCCGAGGACGACGAGGTCATGGTCGTCTTCGAGCGCGGCAACATCGTGCGCTCGCGCGTCGACGAGGTCAGGCTCACCGGCCGCAACACCGGCGGTGTCTGGTTCGCGAAGCCGGGCAAGAACGATGCGATCGTCGGAGTGGCCCGCAACGCCGAGAAGGTTGTCGAGGAGGAGGTCGCCGAGGCCGACGCCGAGGGTGTCTCCCCGGTCGACGGCACGCCGGTGGACACCGACCCCGACAGCGACCTGGACACCGATCTCGACATGTCCGCGGACACAGGCGGCGAGCGTGACCGCGACGTGGCCGATGGCGTACCGTCGTTGGACAAGAGCACCGACGGCGACGACAACGACGCTGCCGGTGACGCAGAGGGCGACGGAGGCGACGAGTGAGCACGGCAGACCAGGCAGGCACCTCGATGCGATCGGTGTCGGGTTCTTCGCCTGAGGCCTCGCGTCCGCTTCCACGCACGGAGCGCGACGGCCGGGTGGCCAACGGGTCCTCGGCCGCCCCACCGCAGGCTGCCCGCGCGACCGGTCGCCGCGTGCGACTCACCGTCTCCCGCGTCGACCCCTGGTCGGCGATGAAGATGTCGTTCCTGCTGTCCGTGGCGCTCGGCATCGCCGGCGTCGTCATGGTCTCCGTGCTGTGGATGATCCTCGCCGGCATGGGGGTCTTCGACCAGGTCAACGGCCTCGTCGGCCAGATCATCCAGGACGGCGAGAACACCTTCGACATCATGGACTTCCTCGGCTTCGGCCGCGTCGTCTCGCTCGCGATCGTCGTCGGCGTCATCGACGTCATCCTCATGACGGCGCTCGCGACCCTCGCGGCCTTCCTCTACAACGTGTCGAGCAGCCTCGTCGGCGGCCTTCAGCTGACCCTCACCGACGACTGACCCCACCACGAACATCCGGTATGCCGCCCGCTCCCGTGAGCGGGCGGCATACCGTTTTGTGGGTAGGTGCGGGGGTGGGGTAACCTCGTCTCTCGCGCCGCCGTGACGGGGGCGCCGCCGGATTGGCGACGGGCCTATAGCTCAGACGGTTA
The DNA here is from genome assembly GCF_979258975.1 of Knoellia sp. AC549. Taxonomy (NCBI): domain Bacteria; kingdom Bacillati; phylum Actinomycetota; class Actinomycetes; order Micrococcales; family Intrasporangiaceae; genus Knoellia; species Knoellia sp. AC549. Next base: position 1,732,577 of record NZ_OZ409890.1, on the reverse strand, counting down.
GAGCGCTTCCCTGATAAGGAAGAGGCCAGAGGTTCAAGTCCTCTTAGGCCCACCATCCGATCCTCGACCAAGCCAGGTGGTTACTGCCGTGAAGAAGATCCTCTTCGTCGCCCTGTCCGCGCTCACCGCCGGCCTCGTCAAGAAGAAGCTCGACGCGCAGGGCGCCGACCAGCGGCTGTGGGCCGAGGCGACGGACGACCGCCCCGCGGTCACCCCCACCGCAGGAAGCTGACACCAACTCAACACGGGGACTTAGCTCAGCTGGTAGAGCACCGCCTTTGCAAGGCGGGGGTCAGGGGTTCGAACCCCCTAGTCTCCACCACGTGATCGACAGGCCCTTCCCGGCATCAGGGAAGGGTTGTTCTTTTGGGGCTCCCTCACGTGCCACCGTTTCAGTGCGCTCGAACTAGGGTCGAAGCTGAGAGGCTGCGCGCATGGGGAACTTCTTTGACACGTCGGCTCTGGTGACCGCGACGGTGCGGGGGCGCGCCGTCACGTGCGGCTACTGCGACAACCCGACGTTCGGGACGCGCCGGATCAAGCTCAACACCTCGGGGGCAGAGTTCTTCGGATTCGCTTGGGCCAACAAGGAGAGCCTCGCCCTGATCTGCGACGAGTGCGGCGGGATCCACGAGTTCCTTGACGGTGTCGTCGAGACCACCTCTGCCTCCTAGGGGCAGCGGGGGACGGGGGCGCTGTAGGTCGTGTTGGAGGCGTTCGCGACGTAGTAGTCGCTGAGCCAGCGGCCGTCGACGAGCTGGTTCCAGACGCTGGTCGTGCCGACCTTCGTCCCTGCCTTCTGGCAGGCCACGTAGGCCAGGCCGCCGCCCTGGATAGTGCCGTTCACGGCATACGCCGTCCCGGGACCTGAGCGCGTGTTGACCGCTGTCGAGATGCTGAGCTGCCCCGGATAGCTGCAGATGGGCAACCCGGCACTGAAGCCGGTCTGGGAGGAAGTCGACACATACCGGTCGGTGACGAAGCCACCGCTCGTGATCCGGTCCCACACAGGCGTGCTGCCAACGACCTGACCGCGGGACTGACACACCACCGAGACCGTGGCGTTCGGGGCCAGGGTGCCGACGATCGGGTAGGCGCTCGAGGGACCACTGCGGACGTTGAGGGTGGACGTGCTCGTGACGCGATAGTTCTTGGCGACGGTGGCGACCGGCCCCTTGATGATGTCGCTGTCGATGTTCATCGTCACGCCGCCCCACGTCTCGTTGTGGTCGCCGCGGTACTGCTTGGAGCGCTGCCACTCGGCCCACAGGCTGTTGCTCGCCGTGGGCCAGTTGGTGACCGTGGCGACGTTGTCCCACCGCGCCATCCAGACCGCGTCCGGCCGGGCGTACGACGTCCAGTTGTAGCCGTAGGCGAGGTCACGCAGCCCGGAGTCCTGGTGCACGTAGACGCCGGCGAGGAAGCCAGCCCGGTGCAGGGCACGCGTCCACTCCGAGACATAGGTCCGGACGGCCGGGGTGCACCCGGCAGCTGCGCGGTCGTAGTGCTCGACGTCGGCATACAGCGCGCTGCCCGCACGCAGTCCCAGGGCGCGCGCCTTGGCCACCGCGTCGTTGCCGTCAGCCGCTCCACGCGCGGCGGCGCCGCTCGCGGCATACCGATAGGGCTTGCTCCCGAAGACGCAGAACGGCTGATCGCCGAAGTACGTCGGGACGAGCGACCACCCAGCGGCCGCAGTGCTCTGGACCCACGAGGCCGTGAGGTTGGGCTGCGCGCAGCCACGGTTGCGACCGCCGAAGTAGATGTTGACGCCCGTGTAGGGCGACCTCCCGCGCCAGGCGGCCAGGGCGCTCAGCGACGGGGCGGTGCAGGTGTCGAAGAAGTAACCCTGCAGACGGGTGGCCGAGGCTGCGCTCGGGTAGCTGACGGGAGTGCTGGGCTCGGCGATGGCAGGCGCAGGGACGACGATGCCGAGCGCCAAAGCCCCCAGAGCCGCGACCACTCCTGCGATGACACGACGTGGATAGGACATGGTCCACCTCCTGCGCGGAGCCGGACGGGCGCACGGCCCACACACACCAGATGATCCGCCTTCGCGACGCACTGCGGAAGGCCCACTCGTCAGTGGGCCAGTGACACTTTCGGGTCAGGGGTGACCAGTGCCGTCACCCGGCGCTCAGCGGTCAGACGTTGCCGAGGATGCGGTCGACGGCGACCTCGATGACGACCCGAGCCGGGTTGACCCGCGGCTGCCGGTAGCGGACGGCATAGCGCGTCACAGCATCGAGCACCGACTCCGGGTCGTCGAGCACGCGAGCCGCACCCTCGAACGACAACCACCGTCGCCCGTCCACCTGGCAGATCGCGACCCGGCCCGCCCGCGCGGCGTTGCGCGCCTTCTGGGAGCTGCCGCTCGTGATGACGCGAGCGACGTGCGCGACGGGATCCCAGGTGAAGCCCACCGGCACGACGTGCGGGCTGCCGTCCCGACGCAGCGTCGTCAACGTCGCGAGGTGCCGGTCCTGCAGGAAGGTGAGGGCGTCGTCGGAGAGGTCGCTCGGGTGCATGGCCACGCCGAGGAGTCTGGCACGCGAACCGACCAGCAACCCTCAGAAGCCGGAGCGCAGCAGCATCGCCGCGAGCGCGAACATCACCAGCCCGATGACGAGGTCGAGCACCTGCCACGTGCGCGGCCGAGCGAACCAGCGCGAGGCGAGGCGGGCGGCATACCCCAGGCCGGTGAACCACAGCAGACTCGCGACGCAGGCACCCAGGCCGAACCACCACTTCCCGGTCGGTCCGTGGCTCGTGCTGAGGTTGCCCAGCATGAGCACCGTGTCGAGGTACACGTGCGGGTTGAGCCAGGTCAGCGCAAGGGCGGTCCCCACGACGGAGGACTTTGCGGCGGGCAGGCCGGCGGTGAGCGCCTTCGGGCGCCGCGCCGCGAGGAGGGATCGCACACCGAACCAGACGAGGTATGCCGCACCGCCGACGGTGACGATGCGAAGGACCGTGGGGTGCCCCTCGACGACCGCCCCCACCCCGACCACTCCAGCGACGATGAGGGCGACGTCGCTGACGGCGCAGATGGCGACGACGACGCCGACGTGCTGGCGGGCCACTCCCTGACGCAGGACGAACGCGTTCTGGGCTCCGATGGCGATGATGAGCGAGAGGCCGGACAGCATGCCGGCGAGGACGGTGGTGAGGATCGTGGTGTTCATCGTCCTCGACGCTAGGGCCCGACGTGCGTGAAGACCAGCGAAGATTTCTTGGCATCCCTGAGTTTTGCTTCATCTAGGATTGAGAGCGTGCACACCGAACAGCTCCGCGCCCTCCTGGCCGTCGTCGACGGCGGGACCTTCGAGGCGGCCGCCCGACAGCTGCACGTCACTCCCTCGGCGGTGAGCCAGCGGATCAAGGCGCTCGAGCAGTCGATGGGTCAGGTGGTCGTGCGGCGTGGGCTGCCGTGCGAGCCGACGACCGCGGGTGAGGTGCTCGTCCGGCTGGCCCGCCAGCAGCACCTGCTCGAGCAGGAGGCGCGGGCCGCTCTCGACGAGTCCGCCGCGCCGCGCGAGCTGCCCGTCGCCGTCAACGCGGACTCGCTGGCGAGCTGGTTCCGGCCGATCCTGGCCGAGGTCGCCGGGTGGGACGGCGTCGTGCTGAGGCTCCACGTCGAGGATGAGGGCCACAGCCACGAGCTCCTCCGTGCCGGCACCGTGCTGGGTGCCGTCACCTCGAACCCCAGCCCGGTGCAGGGGTGTTCGGTCGAACGGATCGGGGCGATGCGCTACCTCCCCGTGGCCACGCCTACCCTGCGCGCCCGGTTCGCGACGGGCCGGGGCATTGACTGGGATCGGATGCCGGTGCTCGAGTTCAACGACCACGACGACCTCCAGCGGCGGGTCCTGCGTCGCCACGGAGTCGAGGTCGACCCACCGACGCACCGCATCCCGTCGTCGGAGGCGTTCGCCGAGGGTGTCCGTGCGGGTCTGGGCTGGGGAGCGCTGCCCCTGGTGCAGTGCGCTGCGGACCTCGAGAGCGGAAGCCTGGTCCGGCTGAGCGCTCGCGACCACGTGGACGTGCCGCTCCACTGGCAGTCCTGGCGCCTGCGCTCGCCGCTGGTCGAGCGGCTCACCGAGGCGATCAGCCGCCACGCCCCCTCTCGGTGAAACTCGCGCTCGCCCGAAAACACCTTGATCCGTATGCCGCACGCGACCTAGCGTGGATCGCCTCACCGGCCGACCGGCGGGAGCACCCCACCAGGGTCGGTGAGCCTGCAGAGCGGAGCTCCCCGATGACCTCTCACCTCCTCGCCGTCACCTTCGAGGCGAGCGACCCGGCTGTGCTTGCGCAGTTCTGGCGCGGGGTCCTGGGTCGAGTGATGACCGTCGATCAGGAAGGAGGCATCGTCCTGCCGCCGCGCGACGACCCCGGCTTCGCGGTCCGGTTCGTGCCGTCGACCAAGCCACGTGTCGGCCCCAACCGGATCCACTTCGACCTCACGAGCTCGTCCGACGAGGACATGCAGTCGACCATCGCCCGGGCACTGGAGCTCGGTGGCTCCCACCTCGATGTCGGCCAGCTGCCCGAGGAGGGTCACGCGGTGCTCGCCGACCCCGAGGGCAACGAGTTCTGCGTCATCCCGCCCGGCAACACCTTCCTCGCCGACACCGATGTCATCGGCGCCGTCAACTGCGAGGGCACGCAGGCCCTCGGCTACTTCTGGGGCGAGGCGCTGACGTGGCCTCTCGTCTGGGACCAGGACGAGGAGACCGCGATCCAGTCACCCCGGGGCGGCTCCAAGATCACGTGGAGCGGACCCCCCGTCGCCCCGCAAACCGGCAAGGATCGGCTTCACCTCGAGGTCGCCACGTCCGATGACGCAGACCACGAGGCCGAGGTCGAGCGCCTCGTCGCCCTCGGTGCCTCACGCGTCGACAACGGTCACGGCGACGTCAGCTGGGTCGTGCTGGCCGATCCCGACGGCAACGAGTTCCGCGTTCACGCCCCTTGATGAGGCTCAGAGGATGGTCGCCGTCGCGACGGAGATCCGGCCCGCCGTCATGTAGCCGGTCTTGGAGCCGGTGACTCGCACCGTGAGGGTCTTGCCCTGGTCGGTGGTCGTCAGCTTGTAGGTGCTGGCCGTGGCGCCCGAGATGGCGACGCCCGCGCGGTACCACTGGTAGGCGAAGGTGACCGGTGCCGGTCCCCAGGTGCCGGGCGTGGCGGTGAGGGTGTAGCCGACCCGCGTCGTCCCGGTGATCGTCGGGACGGCCGAGGTCAGCGCACCCAGCACCGCGGTGGTCGCAGCGGACATCTTGGCCACCGCGGTGTAGCCGGCCTTCGAGCCGACGACCCGCACCGTGAGGGTCTTGCCCTGGTCGGTGGCGGTGAGCTTGTAGGTGCTCGCCGTGGCGCCCGAGATCGCGACACCCGCGCGGTACCACTGGTAGGTGAGCGTCACCGGTGCCGGTCCCCAGGTGCCGGGCGTGGCGGTGAGCGTGTAGCCGACGGTCTTGGTCCCGGTGATGGTCGGCGTTGGCGCGATGAGCGTGCCGGCGGCGATCACGGCCGTGGCCGCGGAGGTCCTGGCGACCGAGGTGTGGCCGGACTTCGTCCCCGTCACGGTGACCGTGATCGTCTTGCCCGTGTCGGTGCCGGTGAGCACGTAGCTGCTCGCCGTGGCCCCGGTGATGGCGACGCCGGCCCGGCGCCACTGGTAGGCGAGGGTGACCGGGGCCGGACCCCAGGTGCCGGGGTTGGCCGTGAGCCGGTAGCCGGCCTTGGCCGTGCCGGTGATCGTGGGCGTCGGCGCGGTGAGTGCCGCCAGGACCGTGGAGGTCGCCACCGAGGTCTTCGCCACGGCGGTGTAGCCGGTCTTGGAGCCGACGACGCGGACGGTGAGCGTCTTGCCGAGGTCGGTGCTGGTCAGCTTCCAGGTGCTCGCGGTGGCGCCCGAGATCGCGACACCCGCGCGGTACCACTGGTAGGCCAGCGTCACCGGTGCCGGGCCCCAGGTGCCCGGGACGGCCGTGAGGGTGGAGCCGACGGTCGGAGACCCGCTGATCGTCGGTGTCGGCGCCGTGAGGGTGCCGGCCGCGACGACTGCCGTCGCCGCTGAGGTCCTGGCCGTCGTGGTGTAGCCCGACTTGGTGCCGGTCACGGTGACGGTGAGCGTCTTGCCCGTGTCTGCGCCGGTGAGCGCGAAGGTGCTGGCCGTCGCCCCGGCGATGGCGACGCCGGCCCGCTTCCACTGGTAGGCCAGGGTGACGGGAGCCGGTCCCCACGTGCCGGGGTTGGCCGTGAGCGTGGAGCCCGCCTTCGCCGTCCCGGTGATCGTCGGCGTCGGAGCCGTGAGCGTGCCCTGGCTGCCTCCGACCGTCGCGACATAGGTCGTGTCGTCGTTGCCGGCATCGGTGCGGAGGTAGTAGCGCACGCTGACCGCCTTGCCGACCATGGCCGCGGTCACCGTCAGGGTCTTGTCCCAGCCCACGGTCGCGCCGTCGACGCGCCACTCGTAGGAGTCGTAGTCGATGGCAGCACCACTGCTCGGGGTGCCGTGGTTGGCAGTGAGCACCTGGCCCGTGGCGACCGTCCCGTCGATCCGCAGGGGTGAGGTCAGGACGACACCCGAGCCCACGGCATACCCGATGCTCCACATCGTCGCCGGCGCGTAGCCGGCGAGGGTTCCCGTCACGCGGACGGAGACCGACTTGCCCTGGTGCGCAGTGGTCGGGGTGAAGCTGGCGCCCGTGGCACCCGCGATCGGGGTGAAGGCGTAGTCGGTGGAGGCCTCGCGAACGCCCCACTGGTAGGCGAGCTGCACGCCGGCCGGGCCCCATGCACCCGGGTGGACCGTCAACGGCGATCCGACCCGGGCGGCTCCGTTGACCCACGGGTCGCTCGCGGTGAGGGACTTGCCGACGACGGGCAGGACGACGCGCATCGTGCGCTGCTCGGGCGTCGCCGGCTGGGTGAAGATCGTCGCGGTGGTGCTGTCGGCCGCGTTGTCCCAGCAGCGCGAGCCGTAGCGGAGGTCACGCGCGGGTGCCTCCGGACCGTAGTAGTCGTCGGAGAAGCAGATCTTGTAGCGGCCGCCCACCGCGGTCCTCCAGAAGAACTGGCCCTTGGCGTCGGTCTGGCGAGGTCCGTACTGCGGGGTGTCCCACTGACCGGTCTCCGTGTTGTGGGTGTAGACCGTCCAGCTGAGCCCCTGGATGGGAGCGCCCGCGGTGTCCACGGCCTCCGCGGTGAAGCCGGTCTGCGGCGCGAGCTGGAAGTTGGCGGTCGTGACCGTGGGTCCCTCGGGCAGGATCGGTGCGGGATCCGGGTATGCCGGCGTGCTCGTGGTCGTGCCGTTCCAGTACTCGGGGGCCCAGTAGTGCTTGTCCCAGTCCTCGCGAGCGGTGATCTGCGCCTGGCCCGGGATGACCTTGGCGAGCGTGTAGGCGCCGGTGGCGTCGGTCAGGGTGGTCACGACCGAGCCACCGTTGACCGGTGAGGACTCGACGATGAGGCCGGCGATCGGTGCGCCCGTCGGGCCGGTGACCTTGCCCGTGACGGTCGCCCATCGCGGGAGCCGGATGTTGGCGGTGACCGGAGTCGTCGAGCTCACCACGATGGTCTTGGCGGCCCCATGGCCGTTGGCCTGGTCGTAGTACTGGCTCGCGTAGGTGTTGCTGCAGGTCGTGCCGGAGTGGCAGTTGGCAAAGAGCGTGTACTCACCGGCCTGGGTGACGTCGATCGTGAAGCGCCCCGCCGCGTCGGTCGTCCCGTAGTGGTTGCGCGAGTCGGACCAGTCGACGGGCTCGGCGTAGAGGTAGGCGTCGGCGAGCGGGACCACGCGTCCGGTCGCATCGAGGCCGGTGACGATGCCGGTGATGGCGTAGCCGGAGGCTGCCTGGGCCTGCGCCTGTCCCTCTCCCGCGGTTGCTGCCTGGGCCGGGGAGGCCGCAGCCAGGGCGAGGGTGGCACCGAGGACGGTGGCGAGCGCGAGGACGAGAAGCTGGCGCATGCGGCGCACGGGCGAGTCAGCGAGGACGGTCGAGGACACGGACGACTCCTGGAGGTGGGGCGGGCAGGAGGGAGTCCCCACAACAGCCGTGACCCCCACGGGGGGAATCGTAGCGGCTGGGGAAGGCGCAGATCTCGGCCTTGGCAAAGCCCGGTGCCCCGGCCCGCCGGCAGACTCAGCCGACCCAGGTCCCGTCGTCCCACGCGGAGGCGAGCACGGCGGCATACGGCGCCAGGTCGTGACCCTTCTCGGCGACCCACTCGTCGTTGTTGTACGTGTCCTCGTAGCGGTCACCGCGGTCGCACACCAGCGACACGATCGAGCCGGTCTCGCCCGCCGCCTGCATCTCGGCCGCGAGCCGGAGCGAGCCGTAGATGTTGGTGCCCGTCGACGGCCCGGCGTGGATACCGGTGCGCTCACGCAGGAACCGCATCGCCGCGATCGAGGCGCAGTCGGGGACCCCGAGCATCCGGTCGACGACCAGCGGCAGGAACGAGGGCTCCAACCGCGCCCGTCCGATGCCCTCGATGCGCGACGGCGCCAACCGCGCCTCACCGTCGCCCTGCCACGCGGGCAGGAACGCCGAACGCTCCGGGTCGACGACGCAGACGCGGGTGTCGAGCGCCTGGTAGCGGACGTAGCGCCCGATCGTCGCCGACGTCCCACCCGTGCCCGCGCCGACGACGATCCAGGTCGGCACGGGATGCTCCTCCATCGCCATCTGCTCGAAGATCGACTCGGCGATGTTGTTGTTGCCGCGCCAGTCCGTCGCCCGCTCCGCGTTGCTGAACTGGTCGAGATAGACGCCGCCGGCGGCGTCGGCCAGCCGGCGAGCCTCGTCATAGACCGTCGTCGGGTCCTCGACGAGGTGGCACGTGCCGCCCTCGCGCTCGATGAGCTTGATCTTGGCCGGCGAGGTCGAGGAGGCCATGACCGCGACGAACGGCACCCCCAGCATCCGCGCGAAGTGCGCCTCACTCACTGCTGTCGACCCGGACGAGGCCTCGACGACCGTGGTGCGCGGCCCGATGATCCCGTTGCACAGCCCGTAGAGGAAGAGCGAGCGCGCCAGCCGGTGCTTGAGCGACCCCGTCGGGTGAGTCGACTCGTCCTTGAGATAGAGGTCGACCCTGTGGCACCCGGGCAGGTGCACCTTGATGAGGTGGGTGTCGGACGTGCGGGTCGCGTCGGCGCGCAGCCGTCGGATCGCCTCACGCACCCACGCGCGGTCGGGCTCCGTCCGCATGCCCGTGTCGACGAGTGGTGAGGCGACTGGCAGGGACGGCGATGACATGGCGCTCAACCTATCCGCCGCGCGCTGGGGGCGAACAACCAACAACGAGAGGCGGTATGCCGGGTGGTCACCCGGCATACCGCCTCTCGTCGTGCGATCCGAAGGGATCAGGTGTTGCTGTCGTTGCGGCCCTCGTCGAGGTGGGGCGTCGAGAGGTCGGAGCTCTCGGACGTGCCCGACGTGGACGGGGCGGAGCCGTCGGCCCAGTCGCCGGCGCTCGACCAGGCGTCGCCCTCGGTCGCGGTCTCGGTCGTGGGCTCGCCACCGAAGTCGCTGGCCTCGGCGACCTCGGCCTCGTCGGCGAGCTCGTCAGACTTGGCGGCGGCCGCTCCCTTGGCCTCGGCAGCCTTGTCACTCACGGCGTCCTTGGCCTCGGTGGCCTTGTCCTTGACGGCGGAGCCCGCGGCAGCGGCCTTCTCCTTGGCGGCGGCGGCGAGGTCGGTCACCTTGTCACCGACGGAGGCGCCGTTGGACGCGGCCGGCCCACCCACGGTCGAGGCGCGGCCACCCGCAGGCGGGGTGTAGGCGCCGGCGGTCGCCCACGGGTCCTTCTTCTCGCTCGACTTCTTCCAGGCGAAGAAGGCGGCACCGGCGGCGAGCAGGCCGAGGAGGATGGCTCCCTTGCCGCCACGGCGCTGGGGCTTGGCGACGGCGTCGCCCTTGAGCACGTGGTAGGCGTCGGGCGCGCGGTCGGCGGCCTCGGCGGCGGCGCCCTTGGCGGCAGCCGCACCGGCGATGACGGTCGCGAGCGCGGACGCCAGCTTGGGCACGACGTCCTCGACGAAGGTGTCCCGGGCGTCCTGGACCTTGGGGGCGAGGTTGTCGGCCGCCTCGTGGACCTTGGGCACGGCTTGGTCGGCGTAGCCGCGGGCGGTCTCGCGAGCGCTCTCGACGCGCGGTGCCGCCTTGTCCTTGAGGTCGGCCGCGCGGGCCCGGAGGTCGGCGGCGGTGGACTGGGCGGACGACGTGGCGTCCGAGGCGGTGGAGGCAGCGGTCTCGACGCGAGCGGCCACGGCTTCGCGCGCCTGCTCGGTCTTGCTCTTGGTGCGGAACACAGCGTTCTCCTATCGATGGCGATTGAACGACTACTGCCATCAAACACTGTTTCCACTGGTCATGACAGCGGGGGTACCCCCTCAGACCACATCCCCGGTATGCCGTCCGCCCGCCTCCGCGGGCCCCTCACCTCGGCGTTTGCACACCCACCGAGCACCCATAGAGTGGAGGCATGAAGGCATCTCTGAAGACCAACCACGGCACCATCAACCTGAACCTCTTCGCGGACCAGGCCCCCAAGACGGTCAAGACCATCACGGGCCTTGCGACGGGCGAGCTCGAGTTCAAGGACGACGCGGGCCGCACCAACCCCGAGCGCTTCTACGACGGCCTGATCTTCCACCGGATCATCCCCGGCTTCATGATCCAGGGCGGCGACCCGCTCGGCAAGGGCTTCGGTGGCCCCGGCTTCGCGTTCGACGACGAGATCCACCCGGAGCTCCAGTTCGACCGCCCCTACCTCCTCGCCATGGCCAACGCCGGCAAGCAGATGGGCAAGGGCACCAACGGCTCGCAGTTCTTCATCACCGTCACGCCGACCCCGCACCTCAACGGCAAGCACACCATCTTCGGTGAGGTCGCCGACCAGGAGAGCCGCGACGTCGTCGACAAGATCGCGGCCGTCCAGACCGGTGGCCAGGACAAGCCCAAGGACGACGTCGTCATCGAGAGCTTCGACATCGAGGCCTGAGCCCGGCGAGCTCTGCACACCTGGTTCGACTTTGTGCCCCAGTGGGACACGCTGACGGAGGCCTTCGGCCGACGGATCGTGTCCCACTGGGGCACACAGTCGTCTTACAGGGCGCGCCTCTAGACTCGGGCCGGTGAGCGAGCCCACGGCATACGGTCAGTCCAGCACGCCGGAAGAGGTGCCGGTCTGCCCGCGCCACCCCGACCGGGTGTCCTACGTGCGGTGCCAGCGCTGCGGCCGGCCGGTGTGCCCGGAGTGCCAGCGCCCCGCAGCCGTCGGGGTGCAGTGCGTCGACTGTGTGCGTGAGGGCGCGAAGTCGATCCGTCAGGGGCGCACGATCTTCGGCGGTGACGTCGCCGCCATCGGTGGCCGTCCCCTCGTCACGATGACGATCATCGGCATCTGCGTGGCGGTCTTCCTCGCCCAGCTGGCGAGGCCGGGCCTGACCGACGAGGTGGCGTTCGCCCCCTACCTCGGTGACACCGAGCCGTGGCGCTTCCTCACCTCGGCGTTCGCGCACAGTCCGCAGATGATCCTGCACATCGCCTTCAACATGTATGCGCTGTGGATCATGGGGCAGTACCTCGAGCCGATGCTCGGCCGGGCCCGGTTCGCCGCGCTCTACCTCATCACCGCGTTCGGTGGGTCGGTCGTCTACCTGCTCCTGGCCTTCCCCCACACGGTCGACGAGCTCAACCAGCGCGACTTCGGTGCGTGGGAGACGGCGGCGGTGGGTGCGTCGGGTGCGGTGTTCGGGCTCTTCGGAGCCTTCCTCATCCTGCAGCGTCGGCTGGGCCGGTCGGCGGCGACGATGTACGCGACTATCGGCATCAACGCCGTGATCGGGTTCGTCGTGCCGGGCATCGCGTGGCAGGCGCACCTCGGCGGGTTCCTCGTGGGCGTGGCGTGCGCGGCCGTCTTCGCCTACCTGGGCAAGCGACCTGAGGTCGGCGGGACGCAGCGCGCCAGCTTCGGCATCCACTGGATCGGGCTCGCCGCCATCACGGCGGTCCTCGTCGTGCTCACGGTGGCCAAGTACGCCCTGACCTCCTCCCCCATCTGAGGCCGACTTATTGCGAGTTCGGGTCACGCCGATCGGGCCGTAGGCCCTCCGTGCGTGACCCGAACTCGCAATAAGTCGGGGTGGGGCGCTGGATTACATCGGTGTCATTCATCCACATTGGGGACAAACCCTGTGGACAACTCGAGGTTGTCCACAGAATCGTCCACACGGCATACCCGATGTCGTGTGGACAGCGAACGGCCCCCGACCACGAGGGTCAGGGGCCGTGCAGCGTTGCGGGGGCTGTAGAGCAGCTGTCAGCGCCAGCGCGTCGTCATGAGGAAGCCGGCCATCATGAACGCGAACCCGGCGCCGAGGTTCCAGCGGCCGATCTCGGGCAGGGGGTACTCCTTGGCGCCCGAGATGTAGTAGGTGACGACCCAGACGAGCCCGATGAGCATCAGTGCGAGCATGAGAGGCACGAACCAGCGCGGGTTGGGCTTGTTGACCCGGCCCTGCGCCGTGCGGGGCGGGGTGTAGGCGGGCTTGGAACGACCCTTGGACTCTGGCACGGACTGTCTCCTTGGCGTGTGGTGTCGTGGCCTAGCGTAGAGCCTGAACTTCGAAGAGGGAGGACCCCATGGTGCGGCGCAAGGCGTTCCTCACGACGCGACCCGGTCCGTGGTCGATCGCCGTGCCGATCGTCGCCGTGCTCGCGGGCGTCCTCTTCGCCACCAGCGGCTCGGCCGCGCAGGGCCGCAGCCTGCGCTCCGACGCCGCCGGACTGCCCGACATCATCCGCGAGCAGACCCAGGACAACGCCCGGATGACCGGCGACCTCGAGCAGCTCACCCTCGAGGTCGACCAGCTCACCCGCGACGGAGCCCCGGGCAACGCCGCCATCGAGAAGCTCGAGCGCGAGGCCGACGCGCTGGGGCTCGCCGCCGGACGCACCGCCCTCCAGGGGCCGGGCGTCGAGGTCCAGCTCGACGACTCCGACCTCAGCTCCGACCGGCTCCCGCCCGGCCGCACCGTCGACGACATCGTCGTGCACCAGCAGGACGTGCAGGCCGTCGTCAACGCGTTCTGGGCCGGTGGCGCCGAGGCGATGATGATCCAGGACCAGCGGATCATCGCGACGAGCGCCGTGCGCTGCGTCGGCAACACCCTCATCCTCCAGGGCCGCGTCTACTCCCCGCCCTACCGCATCCGCGCCATCGGTGATCCCGACCGGCTGCGCGACATCCTCGGGCAGTCCCCCGAGATCCAGATCTACCAGGAGTACGTCAAGGCCGTCGGGCTCGGCTACGAGGTGATCACGCACGACCGGCTGGAGTTCCCGGCATACGCGGGGTCGATCACGCCGGAGTACGCCACGGTGGCGAGGTGACCCGACACCGCCGCCGCCAGCACCGGCGCCGCGGCGGGGTGGCCGGGGCAGCCGGAATCGCCGAGGTCGTCGGCGAGCTGCTCATGACGCTCGGCGCCCTCGTGCTCCTCTTCGTCGTCTGGCAGCTGTGGTGGACCGACGTCGAGTCGGACCGGGCCCACGCGGCCACGGTGACGTCCCTGTCGCGCGCATTCGGCGACGCATCCGGGGGCGGCGGCAGCGCACCGGACGCCACCGACGCCACGACGGACGGGGCTGATGTGCCCGCGGGTGCCTTCGCCATCGTGCGGGTGCCGCGCTTCGGTGCCGACTACGCCCGTCCGCTCGTCGAGGGCACGAGCGCCGCAGAGCTCGCCGAGGGCCTCGGCCACTACGCCGGCACCGCCGGACCGGGCGAGATCGGCAACTTCGCCGTCGCAGGTCACCGGACGACCTATGGCAAGCCGCTCGCCGAGATCGACCGGCTGCAGCAGGGTGACCGGGTCGTCGTCGAGACGCGCCAGGGCTGGACCGTCTATGCCGTCACGAGCCACGAGATCGTCCGCCCGTCGCAGTCCGAGGTCATCGCGCCCGTGCCTGGCGACCGCACCGCGAAGCCGACCAGGGCGGTGCTCACCCTCACCGCGTGCCACCCGAGGTTCAGTGCGAAGTTCCGCTGGGTCACCCACGCGGGCCTCGTCGAGACCCGCACCCGCGCGCAGGGTCCTCCGTCGCTCGCCGTGTCGACGGCTGCGGCGAACGGAGGAACCTGATGTATGCCGCCCTCTGGCGTGCGCTGCCCGGTCCCGTCGTGCTCAGGGCCGTGCTGCTGATCGCACTGCTAGCGGCCGTCGTGGCCGCCTGCTTCGAGTGGCTCTTCCCGCTGGTCGCATCGTGGCTGCCCTACGACGAGACCACCGTCGGCACGGATACTGGTGGCTCGGCACTCCTGCCCTTCCCGACCCCGGAGCCCTCGTGACGACCTCGCCCCGCCGCATCCTCGTGATCGACAACTACGACTCGTTCGTGTTCACGATCGTCGGCTATCTCGAGCAGCTCGGCGCCGAGTGCACCGTCGTCCGCAACGACGCCATCGCCGCCGCTGACGGTGCCGACTTCGACGGGGTGCTCGTCTCCCCCGGCCCGGGGACACCCGAGCAGGCGGGTGTCTCGATGGCGATGATCGAGGCCTGTGGTGAGCGGTCGCAGCCGATGCTCGGGGTCTGCCTCGGACACCAGGCGCTCGGTGTCGTCGCCGGCGGCACCGTGGGGCGCGCACCCGAGCTGCTCCACGGCAAGACGTCGCTGGTCCACCACTCCGGGGTCGGTGTCCTGGAGGGGCTGTCGACGCCCTTCACGGCCACCCGCTACCACTCGCTGACCATCGACCCCCCGACGCTGCCCGACTCGCTCGTCGGCACCGGTCACACCGAGAGCGGCATCATCATGGCGGTCCAGCACCGCGAGCTGCCGCTGCACGGCGTCCAGTTCCACCCCGAGTCGGTCCTCACCCAGGGTGGCCACCGGCTGCTCGCCAACTGGCTCGCAGTGTGTGGCGACCCGGAGGCGGTCGAGCGCTCGCAGGGGCTCAGCCCGCTCGTCCACGACGGCGCCGACGTCGCAGCCAAGGTCACCGGCTGACCCCAGCCACAAGGCGCTACCCCCGACTCGTCCCGCTCCAAGGCGCTCAGCACACATCCCATCCGTGGGAATCGGGGGAATTGGGTGAGAAACCCACGGGGACGGTGGTTCGGGTTCGGTGGAGCGGCCGGGTGCCCGAAGGCCGGGGTCAGGGACTGGGCGGGATGGTGGGGGTGTTCGACGGGACCGTCGGTGAGGGTGAGGGTGAGGGCGAGGCGGTGGGAGAAGGCGTGGCCGACGGGGTGGGCGTGGGCGTCGGGGTGGGGCTGGGCGTCGGGGTCGGGGTCGGCGGTGGTGGAGGGGGCGGCGGCTCCTTTTGGGCGACCACGATCGTCACCTCGGAGCCGGCCGCGACCTTCTCGTTCGTCTCGGGATCCTGGTCGATGACCGTGCCCTCCTTGGCCCGCGAGGTCTGCTCGTACTCGGTCCTGGGCTTGAGCCCGATCGCGAGCAGAGCCGCCGACGCCGCGTCCTGGCTCATGGTCGTCAGCTTGGGCACCTTGACCAGACCGGTGGACACGTTGAGGTTGACGGGCTCACCCGGCTGCAGCGACCGGCCAGCCGCCGGGTCGGACGAGATGACTCGGTCCTTCGGCTGGTCGTCGGTGTCCACCCTGACGGTCCGTCCGACAGTGAGCTTGGCCCTCGTGAGGGCGGCGGTGGCCTCGGCCACGGTCAGGCCGGCGAGCTGAGGGACCGCGACGGCGTTGGGTCCGGTCGAGATGACGAGCCGGACCGTGGTCTCTGCCGCGTCGACGCGCTCGCCGGGCTTGGGATCCTGTGAGATGACTGAACCCGCCGGGATGGTGTCGTTCTTCTGGCTGGTCTCGGTGAAGCGCAGCCCGACGTCGGCTAGCTCCTCGACCGCCGTCGCGCGCGGCTGGTTCGTCACGACGGGCACCGTCACCTTGCTGGCCTCCTCGCGCATCTCGAGGTACTGCTGGGCACCGAAGGCGAGCAGGGCCAACGCAGCGATGATGGCGATCGTGAGCAGGACGTAGGTCGCTCCACGCCGCTTCTGCCGCTCCTCCCGGTCGACCGCTGCCGGGAAGGTCGACGTCGTCGGCCCGGCCACCGGCACGGGTGCCACGTCCCTGGGACGGGTGGTCGCGGCATACACCTCGGTGGGTTCGGACGTGGTGATGGCAGCGGGCCCGGCGGTGAGCGCGGCGAGCGAGGCCAGGGCCGCGGCACTGACCGGGCGTCCGAGGCGTGCGGACTGGAGGTCGTTGCGGAAGGATCCGGCGTCCTGGTAGCGCTTCTCCCGGTCCTTGGCGAGCGAGTGCAGGACGACGGCGTCGAGGTCCTCGCTCACGGAGCTTCTCGCGTGCCGACGGGGCCACCGGCTGCTCACCGACGTGCTGGTAGGCGATGGACACGGGGCTGTCGCCGACGAACGGCGGGCGTCCGACGAGGAGCTCGTAGAGCATGCAGCCGGCCGAGTAGAGGTCGGAGCGGGCGTCGACGTTCTGGCCCTGCGCCTGCTCGGGCGAGAGGTACTGCGCGGTGCCAATGACGGCCTGCGTCTGCGTCATGGTCGCGGCGGTGTCGGCGATGGCCCGGGCGATCCCGAAGTCCATGACCTTGATGGTGCCGTCCTTGGCGATCATGACGTTGGCCGGCTTGATGTCGCGGTGGACGATGCCCATGCGGTGGCTGTAGGCGAGCGCGTCGAGGACCCCTTCGGTGACCCGGGAGGCCTCCTCGGTGGGGATCTTGTCGCGCTCGGTGAGGACCTCGCGCAGGGTGCGCCCCTGGACGTACTCCATGACCATGTAGGGCACGGCGACCTTGGCGCCGTTGGACTCGACGGAGTGGTCCTCCCCGGAGTCGTAGACGGCGACGATCGAGGCGTGGTTGAGCCCGGCGGAGGACTGCGCCTCACGACGGAACCGCTTGATGAACGACTGGTCGCGCGCGAGGTCGCTGCGCAGCATCTTGATGGCGACCTGACGTCCCAGGCGGGTGTCATGGCCCAGGTGCACGTCGGCCATGCCGCCCCGGCCGATCAGCTCCCCCACCTCGTAGCGGCCCCCCAGCAGCAGGGGATCCTCGCTCATCGGTGCCTCACTTCTTCAGCCCTGCTTCGATCATGGCCTTGGCGATGGGGCCTCCCACGGCGCCACCGCCACGGGCCTCGCTGTCGGGGTCGCCGCCGTTCTCGATGACGACGGCCACCGCGATCTGCGGGTCGTCCGCAGGCGCGAACCCGGTGAACCAGGCGTGGGCTCGCTGCACCCGGTCGGTCTCGGCGGTCCCGGTCTTGCCGGCCACGCGCACGCCGTCGATCTGGGCCGGCTGGCCGCTACCGTTCTCGACGACCGCCTCCATCATCTCGGTGAGCTGGGTGGCGACCTCGGGGGTGACGGCCTCGGAGAGCTGCTCGGGCTCGGCGCGCTCGATGACGCTGAGGTCGCTCGACAGCACCGACTTCACGAGGTGTGGGCGCATGACGACACCCGCGTTGGCGACGCCGGCGCTGAACATCGCGACCTGCAGCGGCGTGACGCGCACGTCGTACTGACCGACCGCCGACTGGGCCAGCTGGGCCTGGTTGAGCTCGGCGGGGACGCTGCTCGGCGTGACTCGCATGGGGATCGAGATCTGGTCTCCCACACCGAACTTCGCGGCCTGGTCGCGCAACGCGTCGGCGCCGAGCTCCATGCCGAGGTGGCCGAACGCGGCGTTGCACGAGATCTCCATCGCGTGCAGGAACGTCGTCTTGTCGTCGTCACCGCAGGCGCGCCGGCCGATGTTGGGCAGGCCGACGGTCGTCTGCGGGAGGTCGAGCACGGCCGGGCCGGGCAGCACGGTCTCGGGCGAGAACCGGCCGCTCGACAGGGCTGCCGCGGCTGTGACGATCTTGAAGACCGACCCGGGCGGATAGAGGTCGCCGCCGATGGCGCGGTTGACCAGCGGCTTGTCCTTGTCGGCATTGAGAGCCTTGTATGCCGTGTCGACCTTGCCGAGGTCGTGACCCGAGAGGGTGGCCGGGTTGAACCCGGGGTTGCTCACCATCGCGAGGATCTCACCGGTCGAGGGGTTGACCGCGACGGCGGCCCCCTTGCGTCCGTCGAGGGCGGTGATCGCGGCCTGCTGGACCCGGGAGTCGATGGTGAGCTCGAGGCTGGCGCCGGTCGTCCGGCGGCCGGTGAAGAAGTCGGAGACCCGACGGAAGGCGAGCTTGTCGCTCCGGCCAGACAGGAGGCTGTTCTCGGCCTGCTCGAGGCCGCTGCCGGCGCCGTAGAAGGAGTAGTAGCCGGTGATGTGCGCGTACTGCGAGCCGCCGGGGTAGGTGCGCAGCCACTTGTACTCGTTGTCGACCGGCACCGACTTCGCGATGGCGGTGTCGCCGACGAGGATCTGGCCGCGCTCGCGGGCATAGCTGCTGAGCAGGGTGCGGCGGTTGTCGGGTCGGGCGTTGAGGTCCTTGGCGTAGACGAACTGGATCATGGTCGTCGACACGAGGAGGGAGGCGAAGAGGAAGGCGACGACGAAGGAGAGGCGGCGGATCGGGGAGTTCATCGCACCTTCACCACCTGGGTCTGCTCGCTGGCCACAGGGTTGGGGCCTTCCGGGTCGGGGACGGGACGGCGGGCGTGGTCGCTGATCCGCAGGAGGAGCGCGACCAGGGTCCAGTTCGCGAGGAGCGAGGAGCCGCCCTGGGAGAGGAACGGCATGGTCAGGCCGGTGAGGGGGATGACGCGGGTGACGCCACCGACGACGACGAAGCACTGCAGGGCGACCGAGAAGGCGAGGCCGGAGGCGAGGAGCTTGCCAAAGCCGTCGCGGGCGCCGATGGCGGTGCGCAGGCCGCGCTCGACGAGGAGCACGTAGAGCAGGAGCAGGGCGAAGAGGCCCACGAGGCCGATCTCCTCGCCGAAGCTGGGGACGATGAAGTCGCTCTCGGCGAAGTAGGTGAGCTCGGGCCGGCCGCGCCCGAGGCCGGTGCCGAACATGCCGCCGGACGCCATGCCCATCAGCCCCCGCGCCAGCTGGTCGGAGGTGTCGAGGGCCTCACGGCTGAACGTGTCGAGCCAGAGCAGGACGCGCCGCTGCACGTGGCTGAAGAGCATGTTGGCGATCCAGCAGCCGACGCCGAAGAGCAGCAGGCCGATGGCGACCCAGGACGTGCGCTCGGTCGCGACGTAGAGCATGGCGACGAAGAGGCCGAAGAAGAGGAGGGAGGAGCCGAGGTCCTTCTCGAGGACGAGGACTCCGACCGAGAGCATCCAGGCCACGAGGATCGGGCCGAGGTCGCGGGCCCGGGGCAGGGTGAGGCCGAGGATGCGGCGACCGGCGACGGACAGCGCGTCGCGGGTCTGGACGAGGTAGCCGGCGAAGAAGACCGCCAGCACGACCTTGGCGACCTCACCGGGCTGGAACGAGAACGGGCCGAGCTGGATCCAGATGCGGGACCCGTAGTTCTCGACTCCCAGCCCGGGCACGAGCGGCAGCACGAGGAGCCCGAAACCGAGGGCGCCGGCGAGGTAGGTGTAGCGGCGCAGGATGCGGTGGTCGCGCAGGATGATGAGGGCGGCGATCGCCAGGCCGGCGGCCAGCGCGCTCCACATGAGCTGGCGCAGGGCCATCCCCTCGGCGAGGTCCTTGCCGCGGGCCAGGTCCAGCCGGTTGATCATGACGAGCCCGAGCCCGTTGAGCAGCGTGGCGATGGGCAGGATGAGCGGGTCGGCGTAGGGCGCGCGCCACCGCATCACGAGGTGGAAGACCGCGGTGATGATGAGGAAGCCGGAGCCGACGGCGACGAGGCTCGGAGGGATGGCGCCCTCGACCGCCACGCCCACGTTGATGTAGGCGAGCGCGACGATGCCGACCGCGAAGACGAGGAGGCCGAGCTCGACGTTGCGGCCCTTGCGGGAGGCGAGGGAGGAGACGGTGGTCATGCGTTGGGACTGGTGCTGGGTGTGGATGAGGGGGCGGGCGGGAGCGTGGGCGGAGAGGGGGCCACGGTGGGCGAGCCGGTGGGTGACGCGGTGGGGGACCCGGTGGCCGTCCCCGTGGGCGTCCCGGTGGGTGTCGGTGTCGGGGTGGGCGTCGGGGTCGTCCAGGTCGAGGGCACGGTCGCGCAGGAGCGGCCCTGGGTCTTGGCGTAGCGGCACGCCTGGGCCTGCACCTCGAGGTTGCGCACGAGCGAGGCCGCGCCGGAGCGGTTCGGCATGCTGATGCCGCGCCCGAGCTGGCCCCGATAGAAGTCGGGGAGGTCGTCGAGGGCGATGGTGCTCGTCGTCTCGGGCTGGGACAGCTCGATGGGGCCGAGGGTCTGGTCGACCCCCTTGAACACCGCGACGCGTCCGTCGTTGACGCCGACATAGAACTGGGCCTGCGACCAGGCCCACGCGGCATACCCACCACCGACGAGCAGGACCAGGGCGAGGAAGGAGACGCCGGCGGCACGAAGGATCGTCGCGGTGCGGCCACGCGGGCCCTCGTCGGCGAGCTCGACCTCGTCGCCTGCACCGCTCGCCTCGTGGGAGAGGGCTGCGGCCTTGGCGGCGGGCGTGACGGGGATGGGCCTGGTGTGTCGGCGGATCGCTGCTGCGGCCCCGACGATCTGGGGGCTGTCGCTCGGCACCGGGCCCTTGGTGAGGTCCACGACGTCACCGATGACGACGGTGACGTTGTCGGGAGCGCCGGCCCGCAGCGCGAGCTGGACGAGTCGCTCGGCGCAGTCGCCGGGCTTGCGCTCGGTCGTGAGGACCTCGTCGATCGTGTCGCGCGTGACGTAGTCGGAGAGCCCGTCCGAGCAGATGAGGTAGCGGTCGCCGACGATCGCCTGGCGCACGACGACGTCCGGCTCCTCGCCCTCGGCGCCGGTGAGGACGCGGGTCACGAGGGAGCGCTGCGGGTGGGTCGACGCCTCGTCGGGGGTGAGGCGGCCCTCGTCCACGAGCGACTGGACGAAGCTGTGGTCCTTGGTGATCTGGCTGACCTCACCGCCACGCACGACGTACGCGCGCGAGTCACCGATGTGGGCGAGGACGAGCTTGTCCCGGGCTCGCAGGATGGCGATGAGGGTCGTGCCCATGCCGTCGAGGTCAGGATCGTCCTGGGTCAGCTGGCCGAGCTCGGCGTTGGCCGAGGTGATGCGTCGGAGCAGCGCCTGGGTCGCGTCCACGCCGGAGAAGGACTCTCCGTCGAGCCCGACGAGGGCCCCGAGGATCGCCGAGGACGCCACGTCGCCGCCGGCGTGACCGCCCATGCCGTCGGCCATCGCGAGCAGGTGCGGGCCGGCATACCCGCTGTCCTCGTTGTTGGTTCGCACCATCCCGACATCGGAGCGGGCGGCGAAGTGGAAGGCGATCGCCACGGGCTACCTCCGCAGCTCGACGACGGTCGTGCCGAACCTGATCTCGGTCCCGGCCGTCACCGGAGTCGGTGTGGTGAGGCGCTGCTGGCCGATGAAGGTGCCGTTGGTCGAGCCGAGGTCCTCGACCACCCAGCCGTCGGGACCGAGGTAGATGCGGGCGTGCCGGCCGGAGGCGAAGTCGTCCTCGAGGACGAGGGCGCACTCGGGGGCGCGACCGACGAGGGTTCCGGACTCACGCAGCGGCAGGCTCGTGCCGGCGAGGGGTCCGCTCGTGACGCGCAGGTGGTTGGGGGCAACGGCAGCGGGACGGGTGCTGAAGCGGCGACCGGCCGGACGACGCGAGGGTGGGCGGACCGGGCGCTGCTCCGCGGGCACCGCCGCCGGACTGGCGCCCCGGGCGGCGGGGCGCGGTGTGGGGGTGCGGCCGCTCGAGGACCGTCGCGGGGTGACCTGGGTGCCGTAGAGGTCCCCGCGCAGGACACCGACGACGGCGACGACGAAGGCCCAGAGGGCGACGAGGAGGCCGAGGCGCATGAGGGTGATGGTGAGTTCGCTCATTTAGGTGGTGCTCACTCCTGTCACTTTCGGCCGGCGCGGTAGGTGACGGAGGTGCGGCCGACGGTGATGCGGTCGCCGTCCTCGAGGTGGGTGGTCGTGATGCGCTCACCACCGACAAAGGTCCCGTTCGTCGACCCGAGGTCACGGATGGTGGCGACGGTGTGCGGTCCGTCCTGCGTCACGCGGATCTCGCTGTGCCGACGGGAGATCCCCGGGTCGTCGAGGATGATGTCGGCGATGTCGTCCCTGCCGAGGACCGTGATCGCCCCCATGAGCGGGTAGCGCTCGCCGTCGACGTCGAGCCAAGGGCGGTCGGCCGGGTTGGTGCGCCGCTTCCGGGCAGGCGGCTTCGCCGGTTGGTATGCCGCCGTCTCACCGAGCTCGTCGTCCGGTTCGTGACGTGGCCGGACCGGCTCGCGAGGTGGCCGGGCCGCTGGGGCGGGTGCCGCGACGGGAGGTGCGGCGGGAGGTGCGGCTGCAGTGGCGGGGAACTCGCCGGCATACCCGTCGTCGTCCTGGCGGCGGGGCGGTCGGCGAACGGGCTGGTGCTGGCCGGTCGTGCCGGTGGCGCGGGGGCGCTTGGCCGTGCTGGGGCGGATGCGGAAGACACCCGTCTCGAGGTCGACGTCCTCGTCGAAGAGGATGTCGATGGGTCCGCCCGGCTGGTAGTGCTGGCTGTCGGCGTGCTCCTCGGCGGCGGCGATGAGCTCGTTCTCGAGCTCTTGGCCGTGGTCGGTGAGGCGCTCGAAGTCGGTCTCGCTCAGCTCGATCGTGAAGACGTTGGGGACGACGCTGCGGGATCGACCTGAGCTGGCGGCGCGGTCGTCCATGGCGCGACGGATGGCGCTCGCGATCTCGACCGGCTGCACCTCGGCGCGGAACGCCTTGGCGAAGACACCGTTGACGGCGCGTTCGAGCTTGCCCTCCATGCGGTCGAACAGGCCCATGGCGCGCCTCCTTTGGTGATGGGTCGGTGCTGCGGTCGGTGCTGTGGTCGGTCGTGGGTCAGTCGTCAGTCCGGCTCGATGCTATCCGGCGGGGCTGTGGTGACTCGTGAGGCTGTCGTGATCGATACCTGAAGGGTGCAGTTTGCGAGAGCGGCACCGTGACGGGTCCTCCGGTTGAGACAGTGGGGCATGAGGTCCTACTGCGCGGTCTATGTCGACGTCGGCTACCTCCTCGCATCCGCGGCGACGCGGGTCACCGGCTCGTCGTTGCGCAGCGGCATCGAGGTCGACTACCCGGGCTTGATCGCCGGCCTCGTCGCGCAGGTCGAGGCAGACTCGGGACTGCCCCTGCTGCGGGTCAACTGGTACGACTCCGGTGCTCGCTCCGGCGGCCAGCCCGACTACCACCAGGACCAGATCGGTCTCCTCCCCCGGATCAAGCTCAGGCTCGGACGGTTGTCGTATGCCGGCGAGCAGAAGGGCGTGGACGTGCGCCTGGGTCTCGACCTGGCGTTGCAGGGGCGGGCCAGGGTGGCGGATGTCGTCTACCTCGTCTCGGGCGACGACGACCTCACCGAGGCCGTCGAGGAGGCCCAGAGTGCCGGGGTGCAGGTCGTCCTCCTGAGCGTGCCGGCTCAGAACGGGCACGGGCACGCGGTCTCGAAGCACCTGCGGCGGGCGGCCGACGGCGAGCAGCCGATCGACCCCACGATCATCGATCGATGCGTGCGCTCGCGGGCGCTCGCGGAGGGTCTGGCCCCCCACCCCGCCGATGAGACGTCGGACGGTGCGAGTGATGAGCAGCTGGATCGCGGGGCTGTGCCGCTCGAGGGTTCGTTCGACGGCGTGGGCGTGCCCGCCGATGACGGTGCCGACGCCGACCACGCTGAGGCGCCCGTCGATGCCGCCGCGTCGAGCTCCGAACCGGCACCGGCGAGCGAGCGACCCCCGGCCGACGAGGCCCTGAGGCCCGACGGCGGTTCAGCAGCCACCGAGCCGCCGGAACTCGCCTCCTCCGACACCCACCTCCCCCAGGGCCAGCCTCCAGCCGCTAGACCACCCAGCACGCCGACGCCGGCGATGTTCGGTCGCAGGCGCGCCACCGAAGTCGTGCTCCCCGCAGCCCAGCCGCCTCCCACCTGGTCGACGTCGACGGGTGACCGGCCGGTCGTCGAGCACGGTGTCATCAACCCCGAGATCGTCGACGTCGTCGCCAAGACGGTCCTCGACTCGTGGTGTCGGACAGCGACACCCGACGCCCTCGTGACGCTGCGAGCGTCGAAGCCGACGATCCCCGGGGACCTCGATCGCGCCCTGCTCCTCGACCTGTCGAGTCGCGCCGGGTTCTATGACATCGACGATGCCAGCCGTCACGAGGTCCGGGAGAGGTTCTGGTTCCACGTCGCCCGCGTCCGCCTGACTTGATCTGTCCTACCCCCTCAGGTGAGGCTGGCGCCGAGTCGCTCGCGGGCTCCCCGCCCGCGACGCGCCACGGGAACCGTCCCGGTGATGCGACCCAGTCCGACCTTCGCCCCGTTGCCGTAGAGCGTCTCGATGTGACCGGCGGGCACGGCATACGTCTCGTGCCAGATCCCCACGGCGCCGGGGTGTCGGCGCGCAGCAGCGTTGAAGGCCCGCCACGCGGGGAGGTGCGCGCTCTCGGCCCGGTGCGCGTAGGCATAGAGCAGCTCCGTGTTGCGCCACCACTGCACGACGAAGGGCCCCTGCCCACCGAGAAGCGTCGTGGCGCCGAGGAACCCGAGGTCATCGGCCTCTCCCCGCGCTGCCGCCTCCTTGTTGCGGGCGAGCTCGGCGAGCATCCGGGGCATCGCGGTGAAGACGGGCATCCACAGGTCCGGTCGGTGCCAGCTGCGGATCGTCATGCCGATGTGGAAGACGACGACCTCACCCTCGTGGGCGTGGGTCGTGGGGGCAGCGCGGTCGGTCATGGCGAACTCCAGGATGTGGGATAGCGAAACTATCTGAGCCTGCTCCCATTTTGGAGAGGTCTACTATCCAATGTCAAGGACTTTCCACTCTGGATCTGGAGGTGTGCCGTGCGGCTGGCCGAGCTGTCCGAGAGCAGTGGCGTCGCGGTCGCGACGCTGAAGTACTACCTGCGCGAGGGACTGCTTCATCCCGGCCGGGCGGTCTCGCGGACGCAGGCGGACTACGACGAGACCCACGTCGAGCGGGTGCGCCTCGTGCGGGCGCTCAGCGAGGTCGGCGGCCTCCCCCTCGCGACGATCGGGCGGGTCCTCGAGGTCATCACCACCCCGGGGCAGGACCGGATCACGGTGCTCGAGACGGCACAACGCGCCCTTGTCGGCGGCCGCGACGACGGTGCGGACCCGGCTGACATTGAGAGCCGCGGCCCGGATCGCGCTCCGCGGGCCTCGGCTTGGCTGGAGGCACGCGGCTGGCAGATCCACCCCAGTGACCCTTTGATCGACGAGCTCGAGCGGGCTTGGGCGGCATGCGACGACGTGGGGCTCGGGCTCGACGAGCAGCGGCTGAGCGAGTACGCCGACCACGTCGAGGCGATCGGCCAGATCGACGTCGACAGCGTCCCTGCCGACCCCGAGGGCGCGGTCCGGCAGGTCGTGCTCGGCACCGTGCTCGTGGACCCGGTGCTCTCGGCGCTACGCCGGTTGTCCCACCAGCACATCTCGGTCTCACGGGCCATGGGTCGCGAGCCGCGGACCCGATGAAGGTCAACATCCTCGCCGCGGGTTCGCGCGGTGACGTCCAGCCGATGGTGGCGCTCGGCGTCGGCCTGGTCCGGGCAGGGCACGAGGTCACGCTGTGTGCCGGCGACGACTTCAAGGACCTCGTCACCCGCCACGGCGTGGGCTTCGTCCCGGCCGGCGTGCACATCGGGGAGCTCATCGCCTCGCCGCTCGGCGTGGAATGGCTCGGTCACTCGAGCCGCAACCCGTTCCACGAGCTTGCTGCCCTGCGCCGCTTCGTGCGTGCTTCGACGCAGGGGTATGCCGGTGCGCTGGTCCCGCTCGTCGGTTCCGCCGACCTGTGGGTGAGCGGGCTGCTCACCGTGCACACCGTCGACGCGCTGGTGTCGGTCGGTGGTGGGCGGCACGTCGTGGCAGAGCTCGCGCCGATGCGCCCGACCCGGGCGGCGTCAGCCACCCTGGCACCGGCGCTGCCCACACGCTCCTCGATCGCGAATGTCGTTGCGGGACAGGCGACTCTGCAGGCGATCTCGTCGGTCTTCTCGCTCCCGGGTGACCGCGTGCGAGCCGAGCTGGGACTCCCGCAGACCGGTCGACGCGGCTTCCTCGGCGCCATCCGGCGGACGCCGGGCGTGCTCGCGGCCTCGCCCCTCGTCGTGCCACCACCGGCCGACTGGGGAGGCAACCCCAGACCGACGGGGTACTGGTTCCTCGACGAGGAGGTGACGTCGGCACCGGAACGGGAGCTGGCGGCATACCTCGCAGAAGGTCCGCGCCCGGCCTATGTCGGGTTCGGGTCGATGTCGACCCGCGAGGCTGTCGCCACGAGCGCCATGGTCGCGGAGGCCGCGAGCGCAGCGGGCGTGCGGGTCGTGCTGCACGAAGGGGCGGCGGGCCTCGGGTCGACGGACGACGAGTGGGTGCGCTGTGTCGGCGACGTGCCGCACGCCTGGCTCTTCGAGCGGGTGGCGGGTGTCGTGCACCACGGCGGGGCCGGCACGACGGCGGCGGCGCTGAGGGCCGGTGTGCCGCAGGCGGTGGTCTCGCACATCGGCGACCAGCCGTACTGGGGGCGGCGGGTGGGGGAGCTCGGTGTCGGGGCGCGACCGGTGCGGCGGCACGAGCTGTCGGTGCAGTGGTTGACCCAGGTCCTGAGGGGTTTCGCACGGGGCGAGTGCGCGGCGCGGGCAGCCGCCGTTGGCGACGAGATCCGTCGCGAGGACGGCGTCGGACGGGCTGTCGAGCTGCTGACCTGACCACCCATTTGGAGACAGGCGCGGGTCTACGGCACACTGGACCAGTTCCAAGCGCAAGTGGCGGAACGGCAGACGCGCTGCGTTCAGGTCGCAGTGTCCGAAAGGGCGTGGGGGTTCAAATCCCCCCTTGCGCACAATCTGATGTCTCAGGACATCGGCAGGACCCCGAACCCGCAAGGTTCGGGGTCTCCTGCGTTGGGGCTGGTCCCGGCCACCTGGGGCCCAGTCACGTGCGGATGATGCGCCGTTCGATGGCCGCTGCCACCGCGCCGGCGCGGGTGTCCACGCCGAGCTTGGTGTAGATGTGCGACAGGTGGCTCTTGACCGTCGCCTCCGAGACGAGCAACTCACGCGCCATCTCCTTGTTGCCCAGGCCCTGCGAGAGCAGCTCGAGCACCTCGACCTCGCGCTCGGTCACGGTGCGCCCACCGCCGGACGGGGACGCACGCCGCACCAGCGTCGCGGCGACCGACGGTGCGAGGACCGTCTCGCCGCGAGCGGTCGCACGGATCCCGGCGAACAGCTCATCCGGTGGCGCGTCCTTGAGCAGGTAGCCGCGCGCACCGGCGTCGAGCGCCCGCAGCACGTCGGCCTCGGTGTCATACGTCGTGAGCACGAGCACCTCCGGCGCGTGCTCACCCCGCCGGAGCCGCGCGGTGACCTCGGCGCCACCAGGGCCGGCGCCCAGGTTGAGGTCCATGAGCACGACGTCCGGCCGGTCGAGCGCGACGAGGCGCTCGGCGCTCGCGAGGTCGTGCGCCTCACCGACGACGTCGAGGTCGTCCTGCCCGTCGAGCAGCGCCCGCAGGCCCGCTCGCACGACCGGGTGGTCGTCGACGAGCACGATCCGGATCGTCATGCCTGGTCCTCTCCCGCCGCCAGGGGCAGGGCGACCGAGACGGTCGTCCCCTCGCCCGGTGCGCTCTCGACCGATGCGCCGCCTCCCAGCCCAGCAGCACGATCGCGTATGCCGGCCAGTCCCCTCCCGCGTTCCCCGTCCGTCCGCACGTGGTCGGGTTCGAAGCCGACGCCGTCGTCCCGGACGTCGAGCAGGACCTCGTCGGCGTTGTAGGTGAGCGACACGACGACCCTGGTGGCGGCGGAGTGCTCGACGACGTTGGCCAGGGCGCCGCGCACGCTTCGGACCACCGCGCTCGCCACGGCGGGCGGCACCGGGACTGGGTCCCCGTGGACGCGCACCTCACTCGTCACGTCGTGCGCGGCTTGGGCGACCGCCCGCCGCACGGCGACCGGGAGGGCCTGGGCCGACGACTCGTCCAGGCCGGCGGGGGCAAGGTCACGCACGACCCGCCTCACCTCGTCGAGCCCGTCGCGCGCCGTGACAGCCGCCGTGCGCACATGGGCCCGGGCTGAGTCCGGTCGCTGCGTCCAGTCCTGCTCCGCCGCGTTGAGGAGCAGGTTGATCGACGACAGGCCTTGCCCCACGGAGTCGTGGATCTCACGGGACAGGCGCGTCCGCTCGGCCAGGGCACCCGAATGGCGTTGTGCGACAGCCAGATCCGCTTGCGCGGCGGTCAGGTCGTCGAGCAGCTCCTGCCGTTGCGCGGCCTCCCGCTCGAGAGCCCGGAACGCGATGACGGTGGCGAGGGCGATGCCGGCCGGGCCGGCGACGAGGGTGGGATCGAGGCCGTCGGTGATCCGCAGCCAGGCCACGCTCACGACGAGAGTCATGACGACCACGAGCACCGCGGCATACGCGAAGGGGATGACGCGCAGGACCGCGAAGGCGACCGGCACGGCCGTCCAGGCGAAGGACGGTGCCACGAGGGTGAGGGCGGCCCAGAGGGTGACGACGACGACCACCCAGGGGGCGGCGGGCAGGCCAGGGCGGGCGGCATACACGGCAACGAAACCGACCGCGCCGACGAGGATGAAGAACCCGGTGGCGTCGAGCTCGTGACGCATCACGTAGCGGACCGCGCTCACCGCGACGAGAGCGACGAGCACGACATGGAGCCAGCGGTCCAGCTCGGCGACGGGAGCGAGGACCCCGCGCACCCCGCGGGCCGCCGGCGATGCCTCGCTCGATCCGTCGCTGTCCACGACGAGTCAGCCTAGTGATCGGGAGCGGAGCGGGGCATCATCCAACTGGCTATCCGAGTCCACCCGGTTGCCCGACGCGGGAAGCCGGATGGGGCGCCATCGTTGGTGGGGAAGGGAAGCACCCACCATCACCCCAGGAGTCCCCATGAAGCGCACTCTCGTCATCGCCCTGACCGCCGCCACCGTCCCGCTCGCCTCCACCATGCTCGCAACGGCCACCGCCGGGGCCGTGGAGAGTGGTCGTCCGGCGAGCTACTCCCTCACCGGTGACGAGGGAGGCTCGAAGTTCGAGGGCATCGGCGTCGACGCCCGTCGTGGCACCTTCTATGTCAGCGAGGTGACGGGCGGCGAGATCCACCGCGGTGCCGCCATGCAGACCGGGACCCAGGAGTGGCTCGGGGGTGCCGGCACGGACGGCCGGTTCACGGCTCGCGGGATCACCACCGACGACGCCGGCCGCGTCTATGTCGCCGGCGGCCCGAACGGCATCGACGCCGCGACCGGCACGGACAACGGCCGCCCCGACCTCTGGGTCTACTCGCCGAGCGGTGAGCTGCTCGCCGCGCTGCGCACCCCGGGCGACAACGTCTTCCTCAACGACGTGTGGGTCGGCCCGGACGGCGCGGCCTACTTCACGAACTCCAATGCGCCACAGGTCTTCCGGGTTGCCCTCGAGGACGGCGCCTGGGGCGTCGACCTGTGGGCCGACGCGACCGGAACGATCCCGCAGCTGCCCGGCTTCAACCTCGGCGGCATCGTCCTCAGCCCTGACCGCAGCGCCTTCGTCGTCGCGCAGGGGACGACGGGTCGGCTGTGGCGTTTCGCCGTGGCCGACGGCGCAGTGAGCGAGGTCGAGACCGGCGGTGCGAACCTCGTCAACGCCGACGGGCTCGTCCGCCAGGGGACGCGGCTCAGCGTCGTGCGCAACTTCTCGCGGATGCTCGCGACGCTCGAGCTTCTCCGACGACGGCTCCTCCGCCTCGCTGGTCTCGCAGGTGCCGACCGACCCGACGCGCGTGCTCACGACCGCCAAGACCTTGCGCGGCCGCACCCTCTTCGTCGACAGCAAGTTCGACGAGACGGTCGCGACGCCGCCCTACGAGGTCGTGACGAACCCGTTCGGCTCGTGACCCGCCTCCTCGCCCACGCCGCCGCCGTCATGCTCCTCCTGTGCCTGACGGCGGCGTGCTCGCCCGCGAACCAGCCGGCGGACCGGCCTGGGGACCGGCCCGGAGATCGTTCCATGGACCACACCGCCGGCCAGTCCGGCGATGCAGGGACGCAGGAGCGTCCGGACCGGGCCCGGCTCGACGAGGACCTGCGTGACGCAGCCTGGGCCAACGACGTGAGACGTGCGAAGTCGCTTGTCGCGCAGGGCGCCGACGTCAACGCCAAGGACGCCACGGTGCAGTCGGCCTACCTCATCGCCACGAGCGAGGGCCGCCTCGACCTCCTCCGGCTGACCCTGGAGAACGGCGCGTCCGTCAACGACAAGGACAGCTGGAACGGCACCGGGCTCATCCGTGCAGCCGAGCGCGGACACCACCTCGTCGTCGGCCGGCTGCTCCAGGCGGGCATCGACCGCAACCACGTCAATCGCATCGGCTACCAGGCGATCCACGAGGCGGTCTGGCTGGGACGGGACACACCGGCATACGCTCGAACGATCCGCGCTCTCGCGTCAGGTGGAGCGGAGCTGACCCGCCCGTCGGTGTCGGAGAACCTCACGCCCCTGCAGATGGCGAGCGAGCGTGGATACCCGAAGCTCGAGGGAGTGCTGACGAGGATGCTGGACACGACGCCGATCGCGGACCCCGACGCTGCGCTGCTGCGGGCGGCCGAGGTGGGCGACGCCGACACCGCCGCCCGCGCGCTCCGAGCGGGCGCGGACCTCGAGGCACGCGACGGCCAGCAGCGGACGCCGCTCCTGCTCGCCGCCACCTTCGACCGCGTCGAGGTGGCCCACCTGCTCGTCGCGATGGGCGCTTCTGCCGACGCGTTGGACGGCCGCCACGACACCCCGTGGCTCGTCACCGGCGTGACCGGGAGCGTTGAGATGCTCGAGGCGCTGCTGCCGGCCGGACCTGACCTCACTATCCGCAACCGCTACGGCGGGGTGTCGGTCATCCCGGCGAGCGAGCGCGGGCACGTGGACTACGTGCGGCGGGTGGTGCAGACCGGGATCAACGTCGACCACGTCAACGACCTCGGCTGGACGGCGCTCCTCGAGGCCGTGATCCTCGGCGATGGGGGGAAGCGACTCCAGGAGATCGTCGAGATCCTCCTCGCCGCGGGCGCCGATCCGTCCGTGGCCGACAAGGACAGCGTCACGCCGCTCGAGCACGCGCAGCGCAAGGGCCACACGGACATCGCCGCCCTGCTGGCCGGACGCTGACCGGGCGGTCAGTGGAGTCGGGGCATGAGTCGGCTCACGGATGCTGCGGTCGAGGTGGGGTTCTCGAGCAGCTCGGGATCGATGGCTGCGACCTCTTGGAATAGATACCCCCCTGGGGTATGTTGACCGGGTCAGCTCATCGAATCGCACGAGAGGACCCCTGATGAACGCCCGCAACAGCATGGCGGCCAACGCCACCCTGCACTGCCTCACCGGCTGTGCCATCGGCGAGATCGCCGGCCTCATGATCGGAACCGCCCTGGGCCTGTCGACCGGAGCCACGATCGCCCTGGCGATCAGCCTGGCGTTCCTCTTCGGCTACGCCCTGTCCACCTTGCCGCTCGTCAAGGCCGGCCTGGGCTTCTTCGCCGCCCTCAGCGTCGTCTTCGCCGCCGACACCCTGTCCATCGCCGTGATGGAGATCGTCGACAACGCCGTCATGGCCGCCATCCCGGGCGCGATGGACGCCGGCATCGTCAACCCGGTCTTCTGGCTCGGCATGATCATCGCTCTGTCCGTCGCCTTCGTGGCCGCGTTCCCGGTCAACCGCTACCTCATCGACAAGGGCAAGGGGCACGCCCTGACGCACCAGTTCATGCACGGCGACGAGCACGGCTCGGATGCCGGTTCCCACGGCTCCCACGAGTCCGGGCACCACCACTGACCCTCCCCGCCGGCCCCCGGCCGCCCTCTCCCACCAGGAGCACGACATGAACACCAACACCCTGGCCGCCGCCGTCATCGGCTTCCTCCTCGGCGGACTCCTCGTCTCGACGGCAGCAGCCCTCGAGGATGACAGCCCGGCTCCGACCGACCACGGCAGCAGCCAGCAGCTCTCGCGCCCAGCGTCCTGACGGGAGTCCCGCGTCGCGGACGTAGGGTCGTGAGATGACCCTTCGACCCGTGGCCCGTGCTCTCGACACCGCGCTCGACCGAGCCGTCGTGCCCGGCTTCTCACGCATCGGGTATGCCGTGCGCCGTCGCCTTCCGACGTGGCCGGCCGACCCGGCCGTCGGGTCCCTCGCAGGCCGCAACGTCGCCGTCACCGGTGCCACCTCGGGCCTCGGGGTCGCTACGGCCCGCCAGCTCAGCGAGCTCGGCGCCCACGTCCACCTCATCGTGCGCAACGCCGACAAGGCTGTCCAGGTCGCCGCCGACCTGCCCGGTCCGTCGACGACGTGGGTCTGCGACCTCGGCGACCTCGACAGCGTGCGCGACTGCGCGAGCCGCATCGTGGCCAACGGCCTCGAGCTCCACGCCCTCGTCCACAACGCGGGTGCGATGCCGCCCGAGCGCACCGAGTCGCCGCAGGGCCACGAGGTGTCCATGTCGCTGCACGTCCTCGGGCCGGTGCTGCTCACCGACCTGCTGCTGCCGGCCCTCACCGGTCACGAGGCGCGCGTCGTCCTTGTCACCTCCGGCGGGATGTATGCGCAGAAGCTTCCCGGTCGACGACCCCGAGTACGTGAGCGGTGAGTACTCCGGTGCCACGGCATACGCCAGGAGCAAGCGCGCCCAGGTCGAGCTGCTGCCGATCCTCACGACCCGGTGGGCAGCAGACGGCGTCGCCGTCTATGCGATGCACCCGGGCTGGGCCGCCACCCCCGGCGTGACCGAGTCGCTGCCGACGTTCGACAAGGTCCTCGGGCCGATCCTGCGGGACGCCGACGCCGGCGCGGACACGACGACCTGGCTCGTCGCGGCCACGCCACGACCGCGTGGTGGCGGCCTCTGGATGGACCGTCGCGAACGGCCCACGGCCTACCTCGGCCGCAACAGTCCCAGCTCGGACGAGCGCCGGCGCCTGTGGCAGTGGGTCGCCTCCGCCCTGGACGTCTCGCCCTGAGGCCGCCGAGGTGTGCCGGCGCTGCTGCTCAGTGGAGCGTGGGTCGGTAGGTCAGCTCCTGGGTGTGGCCGTCGAGGGTGCGGCTCTCGAGGAGCTCCAGGTCGAAGTCGGCCGCGCCGGCGAAGATCGGGGCGGTGCCGGTCCGGCCGGTGAGGACCGGGAAGAGCGTCACCTGCACGCGGTCGACCAGGCCCGCGGCCATGAGCGCCCGGTTCATCGACAGGCTCCCGTGCGAGCGCAGCGGCACCGATGACTCCTCCTTGAGGCGGGCCACGACCTCCACGGCGTCGCCGCCCACGACCGTCGCGTCCGGCCAGTCGAGCGGCGCCTCCAACGTGCTCGACACGATCGTGGTGGGCAGGTGGACCATCCGGGTCACCCACGGGTCACGCACGTCGGAGTCCTCGTCGGCGGAGCCGAGCATGGCAACGAACTCGCGATAGGTCTCGGCACCGAGGACCATCCGCTGCTCCACGGCATACAGGGCATCTCGGTGGGCGAGCAGCTCGGGACCCTGCTTGCCCCAGTAGCCGCCCCAGTCCCCGCCCGGGCCATAGGAGCCGAAGCCGTCGAGGCTGGAGAAGACGTCGAAGGTGTAGGTCGTGGTCATGGTGTCCCCCTCGGTGAGGCGCCCGGGTGGCTGCCTCTCACTTCCTCCACGAACGGGGAGCGGCGGATACGACAACCGTGAGGGACCATTCTTTCGCAGGTCTGGTTCGGGGGGGCCGGACCCGGATTGTCAGCCACCGCCCCACATCTGAGACGCTTCCACTGTCGCGAGGCCGCTGAACGGTGGCTCGGCACGGCTTGACCGGCCGCGCCGAACACCTGCTTTCCTCGCCCACCCACCTACGGAGCACACATGAACTTCCTGCCCGACCCCCGCACCGGGTCACTGCCCAGCCCTGCTCGCCCGACGGGTGTGCGGCGATGAGTCGGCGGTCGACGCGCACCAAGCGCACCGGCTCACTGCCGACCCTGCCGCCACACGGCCTGAGGGTGGTGCCGCTGGGCGGACTCGGCGAGATCGGTCGCAACATGACCGTCTTCGAGCATGCCGGGCGCCTGCTCATCGTCGACTGCGGAGTGCTCTTCCCCGACGAGCACCAGCCCGGGGTCGACGTCATCATCCCGGACTTCGGCTGGATCAGGGACCGCCTCGACAAGGTCGACGCGATCGTCCTCACCCACGGGCACGAGGACCACATCGGTGGGGTTCCCTACCTGCTGCGTGAGCGTCCCGACATCCCCGTGGTCGGCTCTCGCCTCACGCTGGCGCTGATCGAGGCCAAGCTGGTCGAGCACCGGATCAAGCCCCGGACCGTCGAGGTGGCCGAGGGCGACCGCCGCTCCTTCGGCCCCTTCGACTGCGAGTTCGTCGCCGTCAACCACTCCATCCCCGACGGGCTCGCCGTGGCGATCCGCACCAAGGCGGGGCTGGTGTTGCACACCGGCGACTTCAAGATGGACCAGTTCCCGCTCGACGGCCGCGTCACCGACCTGCGCGCCTTCGCCCGGCTGGGCGAGGAGGGCGTCGACCTCTTCCTCCCGGACTCCACCAACGCCGAGGTGCCCGGGTTCACGGTGTCCGAGGGCGAGCTCGCCCCCGCCATCGACAAGGTCTTCCGCGAGACCAAGGGCCGGGTCATCGTCTCCAGCTTCGCCAGTCACGTGCACCGCATCCAGCAGGTCCTCGACACCGCCCACCGCCACAACCGCAAGGTCGCCTTCGTCGGGCGGTCGATGGTGCGCAACATGGGCATCGCCCGCGAGCTGGGCTACCTCACCATCCCCGACGGCCTCGTCGTCAAGGACATGAAGGCGCTCGAGCGACTGCGACCGGACCAGCAGACGATCATCGCCACCGGGTCGCAGGGTGAGCCCATGGCAGCCCTGGCCCGCATGGCCAACCGCGACCACCCCGTGGAGATCACCCCCGGCGACACGGTTCTCATGGCCAGCTCCCTCATCCCCGGCAACGAGAACGCGATCTATCGGGTCATCAACGAGCTCACCCGCTGGGGCGCCAACGTGGTCCACAAGGGCAACGCCAAGGTGCACGTCTCCGGGCACGCCAGCGCCGGCGAGCTGGCCTACTGCTACAACATCATCGAGCCCACCAACGTGCTGCCCGTCCACGGTGAGTGGCGACACCTGCGTGCCAACGCCGACATCGCCATCCGCACGGGCGTGGACGCTGATCGGGTGCTCATCGCCCAGGACGGCAGTGTCATCGACCTCGTCGACGGGCGCGCCAGGATCACCGGCACCGTCCCCGCCGGGCTGGTCTATGTCGACGCGATGACCGTGGGCGGCGCCACCGAGGAGACGCTGCACGTGCGACGCACCCTCGCCGAGGAGGGCGTCGTCACCATCGTCTGCATCATCGACCCCGACACCGGCAAGCTGGCCGAGGAGCCCGACTACCTCGCCCACGGCTTCCCGCCCGACCTGTTGGACTTCTCGGGCGCCACGCCCCTCATCCAGAAGGCCCTCACCAAGGCGACGACGGACGGCATCGAGGACCTGGCGCAGATCGAGGACCTGGTCCGCCGTGCCGCGTCCACCTGGGCCCATCGGACGCACCGCCGCAGCCCGCTCATCATCCCGGTGGTCGTCGACGCCTGACTCGGCGTCGGCGGGCGCCGGCACCCCTGCCGTCGGACGAGGTCAGTCGCCGGCGAGGTGCCAGAGCCTGCGGGGCACGACCAGGCGCCAGGCGTCGAGGACGAGCTCACGCATCCGGTCCTCGTCGAGCTGGTCGAGGTGGCACTCGACCCAGTTGAACCGCATCTCGGACGGACGCGGCATGAAGAACACGTCGGGCTCGCTCGCGACCAGTGCCTCGCGCTCCTCCTTGGGGAACGCGAAGCCCATCTCGGTCTCCTCCTCGTTGAACGCCAGCCACACGATGCTCCCGACCCGGAACTTCACCCGGTCGCGCACGATCGCCTCGTAGCTGCGAGGCAACCCCGCCGCCACCGCACGAACGTCGGCGATCGTGACCGGCATACCTCCAGAGTGGCACCAGGCACCGACGGCGCCAATCCCCTCAGAGCGGTTCCGCGTCCCCGTCGCGGTGGCTCTCGAGGGCGGAGTGGGGCTGGCGGGCGGCCACCCGGATGGGGCCCTTGGCGGTGAGCGCGTCGACGGTGACGCCGGCCTGGGTGGCGGCGACGAGTCCGGCCTCGGCCAGTCGCGCGACCGCCTCACGCGCGGGCTGCATGAGGTCGCGCCAGTCGTCGTCGCCCACCCGCCGAGCCGCCTCGCTCGGGCAGATCGTCGCGTCCGCTGCGCGGTGGGCGAGCAGGTCGAGGATGGCGTGCTCGAGTCGTGCCGGCGTGGAGTCGCTCATGGCTCGTCCGCGACGGCGCGTTCGTAGCGCGACACGTCGGGGTCCACGTCGCTGAGCACCCGGAACATGGCCGCTCGCAGCATGGCCTGGCGCCTCGCTCCCCCGGACCAGTCGCGCATCACCGCGATGTCGGCGCCCATCCACATCACGGCGTCGAGGACGCACACGGCTTCGGCCCATAGCGCCGGCCGCCAGTAGGGCGAGACGTCGATGACGAACGGGATGCCGCTCGCGTCGAAGAGGACGTTGCCGGCGAGGTCGCCGTGGACGAGCTGCTCGGGGCCAAGGCTCGTCGTGTCGAGCTCGGCCATGAGCCGTGAGACGAGCGCTCCGACAGCAGTGGGTATGCCGGTCGGCTGGCTCTCGCCGAACGCGACCCGTTCCGCTGCGGCCCAGCGGTCGTCGCGATGGCGTATGCCATGCGGTGCGGTCGTGACCTTGGCGGCGAGGCGGGCGTGGAGCAGGCGGCCGGTGGCGAGGAGCACGTCGAGGTCGGTGCACGGGCGGGTGTCGGGCTCGAACCGCGTTGCGCCCCAACCGTCGGCGACCCACTGGAGGTCGCGCGTGGGGATCGGCATCGCGAGACGGATCGAACGGGGGCGTTCGTGGTCGAGCTCGACGGAGAGCGGCGCGATGATCGGGTTGAGCCAGTTGGCGATGTGCTGGCTGCGTCCTGGTGACAGCACGAGGTCGCCCGCGAGCACGCTCTGCCCCTGCCCGCCGGCAAGGGGCACGGAGTCCTCGGGCACGGCATACAGGTCAAGGACCCGAGCGGAAGGCTTCACCCAACGCACGCTAGACCTCCCCCTCCCGGGGTGGTGGCTCGCGCCTCAGTCGTCGTGGTGGTGGGTGAAGGATGCCTGGAGGGCCTCGATCGTGGCGGTGCGCTCGCGCACTGCCATCCATCGGAAGAGCGGGGTGGCCAGGCGGTAGGCGCCGTGCGTCTCCACCCTGGCGTGGTGGTGGACGAGCGTCGTGTGGTCGCCCTTGGCCTCGAGCCGCCATGCCGGCCAGCCCTCGGCCTTGAGTCTGCCGCCCTTGGTCTTGTCCCACCAGTGGTACACGAGGGTGGTCGGGCGGACGAGCTCGGCGATGTCGCCCGGTGTGGGGCCGACGGACGTCCTGTCGAGGTAGGTCGTGCCCTGAGCCGGCGGACCGGGCGAGGTCTGCTCGGTGTGCCGCAGGATGCTGCCCCGGCGTGGCATCCAGTCGTTGTAGCCGTTGATGTCGGCGAGGCGGGTGAAGACATCGTCGACCGCGGCGTGGACCACACGCGACAGCTCGAACTCAATGACACCCATATTCCAGCGTCCTCCCGTGCGTCGCCCACTTCAAGGGGATGCTGGTGTCGATTCCGGGTGCTCTCGTTCGTCATGGAGGTGACGCGGGCACCACGTCCGGCGCGACATCGCACAGAGGAGCACCCATGGCCGAGTACCTCATCTACTTCAATCAGCAGTGGGTCGGTGACCACACGCAGGAGTGGTTCCTCTCGCGGGTCGAACCGTCGATGGCCGTCATCCGCGAGATGCAGGAGGCGGGCGTCTACGTCTTCGCCGGAGGGCTCGAGGAGGGCGCCCCGGTCTACTCGGCCGACGCCACGAGTGGAGAGGTCGTCGTCACGGACGGCCCGTTCACGGAGACAACGGAGGTTCTCGGCGGGTTCACCGTCATCGAGGTGCCGGACGACGAGACCGCGAAGATGTGGGCCGGCAAGGTGGCGCAGGGGTGCGGCTGGCCGCAGGAGGTGCGCCGCATCGGCGCCAAACCGGAGTGACGACAACGGTGGGTATGCCGCCCGCTCGAGCGGGCGGCATACCTGACGTTGTGCTTGTGCCGAGTCACACGACCTCGGCGCCATGGGCCCCCAGGTCCTAGGGTCGAAGGATGGACGAGACGCCTGAGCTGACCGCGCACGACCTCGCTCACCTCCTTCGATGTGTCGAGCTCGCCCGCGAAGCGCTGGCCGAGGGTGACGACCCCTTCGGGTCGGTGCTGGTCGACCCTCAGGGCACGGTGCTGCACGAGGATCGCAACCGCACCGCTCGTGGCGATGAGACCCGGCACCCCGAGCTCGAACTGGCCCGGTGGGCGGCGGCGCATGTGGCGCCGGAGGTTCGGCCGGCGTGCACGGTGTACACGTCGGGAGAGCACTGCCCGATGTGCTCAGCCGGCCACGCCTGGGTGGGTCTGGGTCGGATCGTCTACGCGGCGTCCTCTGCCCAGCTCATGACGTGGCGGCGAGAGTGGGGTCTGATGGAAGGGCCAGTGGCACCTCTGCCGATCAATGCCGTGGCACCCGCCATCCCCGTCTCGGGGCCGGCCCATGAGCTCGCCGAAGAACTCCGCGAGCTGCACCGGCAGGCGGCTCTGCGGGAGTAGGTCCCGCTGCGCGCCCTCAGGCGAGCACCTCTCTGAGGAGGTCGCCCATGGCTGCGACACCGGCGACGAGTCGCTCGTCGGGAACCCCGGAGAAGCTCATCCGCGCGTGGTTGGCCTCGGGACGCTCGGAGAAGAAGGGCGTGCCCGGCACGACGATGACGCCTGACCGCGGAATGAGGACGTCGCGCTGGAACGCGGCGACGTCGAGGCGTTGCGGGAACGTCACCCACGTGAAGAGGCCGCCCTGCGCGCGGGTCCACGTGATCCCCGTGGGGAAGTGCTCCGCCATGGTGGCGAGCATGAGGTCGCGCTTGTGCCGATACGTCGGGAGCATGCCGACGATGTGCTGCTCGATGTCGAAGCCGCTGAGGTAGGCCGCGGCGGCGCGCATGTTGAGCGTGCCGTTCTGGGTGTCCGCGCCGAGCTTGAGGAGGGCGAGCTTCTCGCGGATCTCGGGAGTCGCCAGGGCCCACCCGAGCCGCAGTCCGGGCGCGAGGATCTTTGAGAAGCTGCCCAGGTGGATGACCCGTCCCGCGGTGTCGAGGCTCTTGATGGTCGGGAGCCGATCACCCTCGTAGCGCAGCTCGCGATAGGGAGTGTCCTCGATGATGACGACGTCGTACTCCTCGGCGAGCTCGACCAGCCGTCGGCGTCGCGGCAGGCTCATCGTGCGCCCGGTGGGGTTCTGGTAGTCGGGGACGACGTAGATGAGCTTGACCCGGTCGGTGGTGCGCAACACCTCCTCGAGGGCGTCGGTGTCCATGCCCTCCTCGTCCATGGGCACGGAGCGGTAGTCCGGCTCGCACGGGTTGAACGCGATCAGGGCACCGAGAAAGGTCGGCCGCTCGGTGATGATGACGTCTCCGGCGTCGATGAACAGCTTGGCGCTCAGGTCGAGACCCTGCTGCCCACCCTGGGTGATGAGGACATCGTCGGCGACACACGGCATACCGTCCGCTGTGAGTCGCGCAGCAACGAGCGCGCGCAGCTCGGGCAGTCCCTCGGACGCTGCGTACTGCAGTGCCGAGGCGTTGGCAGTCGAGAGCAGCTCGTCATAGATCTTGTGGAGCTCCTCGATCGGGAAGAGCGTCGGGTCCGGGTAGCCGCCGGCGAACGACGTGATCCGGGGATCGCCTGCGAGAGCGAGGAACTCACGAATGGCTGAGGGCTGCACCCGCTCGGCGCGGTGGGCGAACGCGGTCACGTCGAGTCTCCTGAGGTCAGCGGTGGATGCGTGCTTGCAGCGTCGCGCACGCAGACCGGACCTGCAAGATCCGTCCATCCCAGCGGTCGATGACCAGCCCCTGAGGGATTCAGCCGAAGGACAGACCGCCCGGCCGGCCCTCGCGCAGGGCCGCGAGGTGCTCGTCGTAGTTCATGACGTCGAAGAGTGAAGCGCCGTCGAGCATGCGGGCCTGGAGGCCCTTCTCCCTGGTCTCGATCGCCTCCGCAGCATCGACGGCAGCGCCGAACTCGTCGTCCGAGCCCACGATGACGCCGTCGTCGTCCCCGACGACGATCTCGCCCGGCACCACCTCGACACCATCTAGGGACAGGGCGACACCGGTCTCCGGGAGGGCCTTTGCCGGGTAGGCGTTCGGGGCGAACCCGGTCGACCAGATCGGCATCGACAGCTTGGCCAGAGTGGCGGTGTCCCGGGAGCGACCGAAGAGGACGAGTCCGCGCAGGCCCCGCCGTTGGGCCTCGGTGCCGAAGAGCTCACCCGCGACCGCCCGCTCGTCACCACCGACGTCCACCACGAGCACGTCCCCGGGCTCGGACACGCGGAGCGCATGGATGACGGACATGAGGTCCCGGTTGGCCCTGGCCGTGATGACCCGACCCACGAGGTGGTGACCAACGACGACGGGGCGCAGCGCGGGCGGCAGGATGCGCAGAGTGGGTGAGGCGTCGACAAGGCTCGTCGTCGAGAGGTGCTCCAGGCGGGCGAGCAGGTCGTCGGTCGGCATGGGTTGATCCTCACTTGCAGAGCGGGCGGCCGGATCGACCCAGGTCGTTCGTGGAAGTATGCCGCCCGCTTGATATCTGCCGCACGGCGGTAGGCCAGCACCGTCTGCGGCAGGAGGCGAGGCCCCGTCGTCGTAGTTGAAAGGGCAGAAGAGGCGTGTGC
Source organism: Knoellia sp. AC549 (assembly GCF_979258975.1). NCBI lineage: Bacteria > Bacillati > Actinomycetota > Actinomycetes > Micrococcales > Intrasporangiaceae > Knoellia > Knoellia sp. AC549. The sequence goes on along the minus strand of NZ_OZ409890.1, from coordinate 1,691,593 downwards.
GTCAGCGGATCAGGGTCTTGGAAGCTCGGGGTCGATCGCCAACAATGGTTTCAGCACCGGCGAGTTCACGATGCTGGTCGGGAGTTCGACATTCTGGAGTGAGGAGGCGACCTTCAGTTGGTCAGCGGTGACCCCTTGCGAGTCCTGCATCCAGGAGAACCGCAAATTGGTGTCCCGGAAACTTGCACCCTCAAGTTGTGCCTTGACGAGAATGGCACGGCACAAGAGGGCACCGTCCAGCCGGACGTTACGCAAGTTCAAATTCGGCAGGCTGGCATACGCTGCGTTAATCCCCGTGAGATTAACTTCCAGGCCGTCATCGGCCGGCAACTTGCTGCCGATGGTCTGAATCGCCATTTCCACTTCGGGTGGCACGTACAGCGGCGGTGGCGCTTTGAGGCAGTAGTCATAACTCGGGCTTGGAGTCTTCGGTGAATGGGACCTGACGAAGGTGGCCAGGCTGCGCAGGACAATGTAGCGCTGTCTCTGAGGCTCCTTTTCGTCCGTTATGACGAAGGCAAGCCGGGTGATGGACTGGTTCCAGACTGCGGGGTCTTTGCTCGCAAGCCCGTCCAGTGCGTCCTGGTAGTCAGGTCGGCTGCTGGTGGTAGACGGTGCCGGGCTCGAAGCGGTCACCTGCGGTGTGGGCGGCGGGGTGGCGTCGCTTCCTTGAGTGACGAACCAGCCGTTGATGAGCGCAACAATCACAGCAGACGCCAGGGCGATCAGGGCCACTGTGATCGGCACCCATACGACGGGGCTGTGGCCCAGCAGGCGCCCGTCTTCGGAGGCAGCCACCGCCGCTGCCTTGACGGACGCCTGGTGGGTCCCTGATGTGGTCGTGGCTCTTGTACTGAGGGTGGCCCGGTCCTTGCCGTCGCCAAGGGTCTTGCCCGCTTTGCCGATAGCCTGCCCCCTTCGTCGCGGGCCCGCACCCGGCATCAACCTAGTCCACGCCCCTGCCATGGTGTTGCTCTTCGGCGACAATGGACGCTGGCAAAGCGCCCCAGTATGTACGGCGGCACCCGCTGCGCACCGGGCGGCGCGCCGGAGGAATGTGCCGGTCGAGGGCCTAAGAATACTCGAGGAGGCTCTGCCCACGCCGGCTGGGATGGTTGTGGAACCAGCCTTGAGACGGGTGCGTCAGAGGGCCCTTCACGTTGGTCGGGAGACCAACTCCCGCCTTGCTAGCCGGAGGCATGCGCCCCGCTCTTTTCCCCCCGGGCCAATACCTGGACGGCTGCTTCGGCGAGGCCTGTGGTGGGGTTCAGCGAGCCGTTCACCTGCAAAGGCAGTCGGATCTGGTAGTTAACGGACTCTGGGAGCAGATCCATGCCAGCCAGAACATCGCTGCGCGGGAGACGGATGCGGGAGTCGGTCATGTCGTATAGCCGCACGAACGAGGTCGTAAACGGCTTTCGGAACTCAGGCGCGACCTCCGGGGATTCATGCTCGTATCCGCGCTCGGCTGATCCCGCATACCCACTGATCCTGCCGAGGAACTCCGCGCGATCTCCGGCACTCAGAGTGCTGACCAGATTCGACACGATTTTGTGCAGGGTGAACCCCATCGGTTGGTCGATGGGTAGCCAGACCAACCCGACGCTGAGTAGGAAGAGACCCGTCTCCTGCACTTCCCCCACGGGGTTCCCGAGCTCGACCTGGTGAGGGCCTTGAATGTGATGTACGGACGCGGCCTTCGTGGTCGTCTTGACTTCCACACCGATCGAGCCCAGCTGAAGGTCCCTGCTCGACCGGCGGTGTCCCGCCCACGACTGCATCAGGATCCGCGGTGCGGCTTCAGGATCCGCGCGGATCAGGGCATCTAAGAAGAGCAGCTCACCGCAGAGACCTAGGAGCGCATCAGCGTCAACAGACGCACCGGTGAGTGCGAGGTCGATGATCTCCTCGCTCCGACTAAAGGCAACCGGCACGCTGTCATCAACGTTGTTCAGTTGAAGTTCCGCGCAGATGAACGCGGCCACGCGGTCAAAGTGTGGCTCGTTCGGCAGCAGCAGTCGATTGGCGCTGAGGCCCTCGCCGGCAACCGTGGCCCATTGGTGGTGCTCAAGGTGCTTCGCGACGCCAGGCCGTGAGGCTTGGAGGGGTTCACCCACCAGGAATACCTCTATGGCACCACTTGAGGACCGCGCGAACCCGAGAGCGCGGCTGGCGGAAGTCCACTCCACGTTCCTGGAATCCGCAGCTGACGCGGGAACGCTTGCAGCAACTCGCTCCCGAAGTTCCTCGTAGATCGCGTCTCTTGAGTGGCCTTTGGTCACCGCAGGTCCTCTGTGGGGACGGCGGAGACTTGGTCGGGCCCGCCGAGGGGTAAGGACAGTCCGACTGCCAACGAGAACGACTCATTCTCGTGAGCGATCGGATGGAAGAGCACGAGCCCAGGCTCGCCTGGGGGACGTGCCGAGCCCCAGGACCCCCGTATCGGCACGGGTTCGGCTCGGGCGAAGTAGTCGATGTATTCGTCGCCGGGGTAGCGCTGAGAGGCATCCGCTTCCGATACCCCCGTCCCTGCTGAGCCCCGAGAACCCCAAGAGTCACGCAGAGCACCGGTTTCGGTAATCGCCCGGTCCATGGTCCTGATTAGGTAGCCAAGATTCGCGAGGGGCCCGCTGGCGACGCGCGGGCCGCGCCCAAAGCGGAGAGCGACCCGGAAGGCGGGTCGAGCGGCCGCCCTCTGCTGGAGATCCACAAGGCTCCACGGACCGAATGGCGGGTCTGTTGTAACAAGACCTGGGGCGCGCCTGGAGAGTGCGGCCGACCAGCCGCGCAGGTAAGCGGCTATCGCGTATGGGGAGTTGCTGCCAAGGTCGATCCCATCGGGCACAAACGGGGCCCGGTAGAGCGGGTACTCGGAGTCTTGCGCGGTCAGACCAAGATGGTTGGCGAGCGACTGCCAGCGCTGTGAGTCACGTCCGGAGGTTCCGGGCCCGTGCTCTCGATAGGTAAGGCTGTCTAGGAGCTCCGCGGTCCCAAGGAGATTTAGGTCTTCGCGCAGGATGAGCCCGAGGTCGCGGCCATCCTTCGCCGACACCACGTCGTACCCCCGCCGTAGAAGGTCAGCGACGACCTCAGCGTTGTGGGAGTCGGACTCGGGACTGTTCATGTGCCGAATGAACGGGGTCGCCTCCGGCCAGATGGCCACAGGGGTGACGTTGGCGATCTTGCCGGTTGCAGCGAAGTTGTAGCCCTGCAGGACACTCACGGCGGTGGAAGGCCCACCTGGCTGGTTCATGGCGGCCATGATGTCTCTCCGCAATGCCTCGTCGGCCTCGTGGTAAGCATTGAACAGCGCTAGCTGCCCGGGCGTGAGGAAGACCCTGCAGAGCTCGATGAAGCTGCCTCGATAGCCGAACCAACGTTGCATCTGCATTTGGGTGTCCGCGAGCGGCGTATCGCTGTGTCGGGTGAACAGCGTGGTTGTAAGGCCTTCGAGCGTGAGCCCCCGGGCCATCACGTTTCCAGAGACGAAGATCGTCGAGTGGTTGGGGGGCGGTCCCCAGGTATCCCCGATCAGGCTCGGCTCGAAATCCGGTCTATCGTCCGCGGTCTCGTCGCTGTTGATGATCGCCAACTGGGTGCCGGGTACCACCTCTTCTAGAAGGAGCCGGCGGATCTCGTCCCAGTCGTCGATTCCTGGAACAAGGGCCTTCTCAGGGAGGGAGAGTGCTGTGTAGCAGCGGTGTGCAGCGTCTGCGAACTCCCGCATCCAGCTCTGCCACTTCTCAGGCGCATCGTCGATCTGAGCCTGAATGCCCTCCACTGACAGCCCGCGTTCTCCGAGGTCGATACGTGCGCGCGCTTCCCGGCGGTCCGATCCGTCCGACCACGCGAGAACCTGTGCGGCGACGTCGAAGTGGTCGTCCTTGGCCGAGGAAGGGTGGATCAGCATCGACCCCGGTGCCGCGAAGGAGGACAGTGCTTCAGCCTTGGTGTCAAATCGATCCCATCGTGCGGAGTGAGGACCGATTCGCGCAGGGGTGCGCCATAGGCGCACGGCGGAGCCGACGAGGAAGGCCCGTATGGCGTTGCCAAACACCTCCTCCGGCGGGTCCTCTGTGCGGCAAAGGGGCACCGAACTGAGGGACCTGTAAAACATGTCTCCCCCCGTGTACCAGGACTTGAGCCCGGCCGTGTCGGTGTACGACGGCGACCGCGGCTCTAGCTTCTCCGCGGGGCCCCGGGGTACGCAGGCTAATCGCGAAGTCACGTGGCGCAAGAGGGTTCGAGGCGTCTTGAAGGAAGTTGGCTTGAGGGGTGGCGGTATAGGCGATGTATGTGGCGTAAAGGTTCGCCTGGCTGGTTTCGCCGGGGGAAGTACGTGCCTCCCAAAGGTCTGCGATCCGTCGGGGAACTTGTTTGGTGTCTGCCAGGGACACGCCGGTTCGGGCCTCGGTCACGGCGTCCAGGATGGAGGAGTCGTCTGCCTCATCGTCGATCACGAGAATGTGGAAAGGGTCCCCCCGTTGTGAGGCTGCGGGAAAGACCGACTTGCGCAGGGTCGCCGCCACGCGCTCCAGGTGGAACACGTTCTTCATGACCACCGCGACGATAGGTACCCGTCCCGACACTGCCTTTCTGCCGAGCGGACCGGTCAGGGAATAGAGGGTGGCGAGGTCCGGAGCCTGCTGTCCATGGCTGAGGACGGCCCGGTTAGGCACGAACACCCGTCTTGACCACGGTTGATCGAACGTGTCGAGTTGAGATACCAAGCGCTCGAACGTTTGCTGCCAGAGGGTCGTTCGTGTTCCGGCAAGAACCACCACGGCGTCGACCTTCGCATCAAGAGCCTTGGCGATCACGGCAAGCATCGACGCGGTCTTGCCAGACTGAACCGCTCCCATAACCACACCGCTGCGCTCGCGCGAAGCGGGCCACGAGCCGCTGTTAGGCGGGCCCACTCCGAAAACGCCCTCATCGATGATGAACTGCGCATCGTCGTCGATCACCTTGAGGCTCGTGGATGAGATCCCGTGAGCCGTCAGTTGTTTGGAGTAGCTGGACCACCAGCCAACTGAGCTCTCACCGATCGGCGTAACTAGATGTGTGACGCCGAATGGTGAGCTACTGGAGCTCATCTGCCGTAGTTGCGAGGCCGATGAGCGCTTGGAGACCTGAAGACCCATAGCGACTGGCGATGCCGCGATCGGCCTCATCTGGGGCGACCCCGAGAATGTCGAGCAGCTCGGTCACCACCTCGGCGATGAACTTCCACTGCTCTCGTGTCTGTGTCTTGGCGGGGCGTCTCCAGTCCGCCGAGCGTTCGCTGATGGCTCCGAGAGACCCCTCAAGACGTTGTTCGAACTCCTCCTCCAGCACGACTGCGGCGCCGCTGAAGGCGATGAGCGTGGCCACCAGTTGCAACTCCTGCCACTTCGACTTGCTCTGGGCGTTCTTGAACGCTGGGGACCAGATGTCGTCGGGAATCACCGCATGGGCATCGAGCGCGCGGTCCAACAGGCACATCGCGTCTCGAACGCGGTCCGAGTTGCGTAGCGGATCCGACGCATCGTCGTCGATCCGCTTCAAGAGGGCGTTGACCTGGGCTGCAGTGGAACGGGTGGGTGCTTTGCCGTCGCTAAAGAGGAGGGCAGCCGCGACCCACGAGAGCAGCTTCGTGCGCTTGTAGCCCGCCTTGCCGAAGCCGTAGCTGTCCAGTACCTCGGGTGTTGAGGCGAGTTCATCCCAGATCTCGGAGAGGAAGGGAGCGACTGCATCAACTTCGTCGGAGTCTCCGGCAGTCACAAGGAGGGCTCGCATGAAATCGAGGTTGTGGTAGAGGGCGTTGCGGATCTCCTCCGCGTTTAGATGCTTGCCCTGTTTGTTGTAGAGGCTGAAGACCTCATGAATCTGGTCGCTTGTGACGGTCTCGTAGACGATCACAGGGACGCGGTACTTGGAGTTGGGCTTCTCGAAGAGTGAGCTCACGGGACGGGGCTCGCCGACGACGTCAATCGTTTCGTCGCGGATCTCGCAGAAGTAGCGACCCTTGAGGGGGTCAAGACCAGACAGCGGCTTGACGTCACCTGTTCGGAGCGGAAATGGGAAGTAGTACTCCCTTGCTACTCCTGCCGTGAGGGTCTGAGACTCATTTGCACGCCACAGCTTCTTGAACTGCGGGTAGTCAGTCTGAAAGACCCGGACCAGGCCGGCGTGGCCCCAGGCCTTCTCCTTCTCTTTTACGAGATCGAGGGCGCGAGGATGACGGCCGACGAAGCGAAGGATCGAGGTCAAGCGCTGCTTGCCGTCAACTGTCTCGTACATGACCCGCTGAGAAAGGGTGCGCTGTAGGAGGATCACTGAAGGTAGCGGGATGCCCCGGAGGATGGACTCGAATGAGCTGCTGGGCGGTCGTGGTGGGCCATACGTCCGCCCGCTGGTAGGACGGACTGAGGCTCAGCTCTCCGTCCTCCGCGTAGCCGACGAACTCCGAGACTGGCCAGGTGCTCGCCTCCGCCTTGATCGGGCCGCTGCTCTCGTTGTCCTGCTCCTCGTCGACCTCACCCCAAGCGGCGAGCCAAGCCTGCGTCGCGCTTGCCCTGGTGGCCCCACCTTCGGCCTCCGACTCGAGGATCTCCTCGAAGCTCTGCCGGAGCTCTAGGGCGCGCTCAACCCTTCCTGCCAGCCTCGGCAGAACGAGTGACTCGTCGGCGGTGGCGGGCTCTCCCAGCCCTGTCGCGAGGCTGGCCAGGAACGACTCGGGGTCGGTTTCGTCCAGATTGTTCTCGAGGTGAAGCCATCCTTGAACTTGAACAAGGCACGTTCGCCAGGCGCCGCTCGAGAAGGACACCGAGTCAGGCTTGAGCTCCGTCGTCGGCTCGAACTCGGTGGGCGTCGGGCCGGTTCGAGACAGACTCGCGATGCCCTCTGAAATGTTCTGCCTGATCTCCTTGAAGTCGTCCATGGCCAGTTCGTCTCCTGCACCTTCGCAATTGGTTTTCAAGACAGGGGGGTCGTTTGAATACACCGAAACTGCGGGGGCAACATCGTGCGGTACCTCGGCGAGAAGCCGCGCTGCGCCCTCCAGCAGCTTGTTGAGGCCGGTAAGGGTGATGGTGTCCCCTCGCGAGTAGCACTGTTCATCCCAATCCGTGCCAACCGCTGCAGCAATCCGCCGACCGCATTCCACCTTCCCCGAAGTAGCGGTGAGGTCCAGACCGATCGCCCCCCCAACCGCTTCGAGGGCAGACCGCTTCTCTTTGCTGCCAGGCCCCAGGGGTTCCGCGGGCTGTTGGCCGAGCGCGTACATACGCGCAACTGCATCCGCCTTAGAGGTAGCGCCTTTATAACCCACCTGCGCTGACACCCTTCGACGTCTCGTCCGCTTGCTACTGGTCGCGATGATCGCGACCAGGCCCTCCGGAACAGTAACAAGGTAAGTCCTCCAGGCCCGCGATTTCAGTAGACCCAGCCGAGGAGTCCTGGTAAGTCTGTCAATTCGCTCGCCGTTCAGTGCCTATGCCGTCAGCGGCGCGCTCCGCGCTTCTGGCGCGAGGGCTATTTCTGTTGCCAGCGCGTCAGGCGACAGTGAATCAGCCGACGGGCTGTCTGCGGCTCGGAGCACACTCCGGACCAACGATTCGGGAAGGTCCCTTCGGTTCTGCGCCACATGAGTTCGAAACACGTGCCAAGCGGCGCCGACAGCGACCCCGTTACCGACCTGCTTGTACGACGCCTGGTTGCGCTGCTCACCGAAGGTAAAGGACCTGGCGAAGCCTTGGAGTCGCGCGGCCTCGTGAGGCGTGAGGCGGCGACGTCGACTCCCGAGGATCGACGTCTGGGTGATTGCTACCAGAGCCGGCAGGTAGGTCGGCGCTTTTGCGCGGATCCCGGACGGACGGAAGTGCACGACCGTCTCCCACAGGGAGCCTGTGTCCTGCGCCTGCCACTCCAGCTTGCGGCGGGAGTCCGGGAACCGTGCAAATGACGGGTTCGCCTTTTTCCAAGCCTTGATGACGTCTCGATGGTCGTCAAAGAAGCGCGCGTTCTTGATGAGGATGTCTGACTTCCACCTGGGCAGGACATCCAGCTCGAGAGGATCGAGGCCTCGTTCAGGTATCCAGGCATCCGCCCACAGCGGGAAGCCCGGGAGACGCACCCCGCCGGCGGACCACTTGCGCTGGACAAGGTCGTCCCAGACGTTGATCCAATCTGTCTCGTCGGTAGTAAGGCGGTACGTCTCCACCTCCGGGATCGAAGAGTCGTCATCCAGGATCCACTCGACATCCCAATCCTGGACGTTCCACCCGTCGACGGGAGCGCGAACGACTGTCGGAGGAATGTCGACCTCCGTGAGTGCTCGCTCGGGACCTACATAGGTGCCGAGGATGAACACACGGTCGCGCACCTGAGGGGTTCCGCCCATCGAGGGCGGCAGGAAGTGTGGGGAGAAGACGGACGGCGTCGACGAGACGCGGTATCCGATCTCGCGCAGGGTCTGAATGATGACGTCCCACTCGTGGCGGTGACGGGGGCCGGCCAGGTTACGGACGTTTTCCAGCAACACAACGGCTGGGGTCCGCTCATTGAGGATGCGTGCGATGTTCCAGAAGAGCGTCCCTCGCGCCTCGTCCATCCCGTGCTGGTAACCGGACTTCGAGAAGGGCTGGCATGGGAAGCCAGCAGCCAGCACGTCGTGCTCTGGGACGTCGACCGGTCCGGCGTCAGGGGTCGCCAGGGTGATGTCGGTGTTGACGATGGGCTTCTCGAGCTCAGGAAGGGGGTCAACCCAGTTCCGGACGTACGTGGCGCGCGCCTCGCGGTCGATCTCTGAGACATAGACGCACCGACCACCCGCATGGTCGAGCATGGCGTGGAAGCCGCCGATTCCGGCGAAGAGATCCACATAGGTGAACGGCGCGAAGCCCTCTGGCATAGATGGAAGCTTAGCTGAGCATTCAGCTGAGTCAAGCTCCCGCGCGGCGCAAGCGAAGTTCAATGGCAAGGCGTCCGTCATGACGGGTCAAACCTCCGTTGGGGCACACCCCGGAGGCCGACCCGATGCGCTAGGAACTGGTTGATTGGTGCAGACCCAGCCCATCACGAGCCACCGACAGCGCCGGCTGCAACGGAATTTTTCAGTCTAAGAGCTGTTTCGCGACCGTGGGCGGGTCGTCCTTGACCTCGCACTCCCACACCCGAACGACGCGCCAGCCGGAGTGCTCGGCTAGTTCAGTTGACCGTCGGTCGCGCTCGACGTTGCGGCGCATCTTCTCTGCCCACAACACGGCGTTAGGCCCCGTCCATGCGGTCTTGCGTCCGTGCTCGGGGCAGCCGTGCCAGAAGCACCCGTCGACGAATACCGCGACGCGTCGACTCGGGAGCACGAAATCAGGGGTGCACCCCTTCGCGATCCGACGATGAAGGCGGAAGCGCCCCCCTGCTGCATGGACTGCCTTGCGCAGAAGCACCTCGGGCGCCGTGCTCTCCTTCCGTCGGCCGGCCAGATGGGCACCGGCAGGGGTGCTGACCCATCGCTCCGCCACCATGCCAACCTACGAGGACTCACGTGGCAGGGCAACAAGCGCAGTGAAGTACTGCAATGGCCCCTCGGGTGGTGCTGCACTAGCCCACGTGGCGAGTGCCAGGCGTAGACGGGGCGTACCGCCGACCTCGCTCAGAGTTTGCAAGCAGGGGTTAGGGGTTCGAGTCCCCTTGGCTCCACCAAGGTCAGAGGCCCTTTCTGCCCGTCGGGAGGGGCCACTGGCGCATCCGTACCCCAGAGAAGTACTGCACTAGGGCAAGCGCTCGTTGGGCGTCGGCCCTCGGGACCTGTCGAAGTGCACCTCACGGCAGGCGTGCCTGAACCCCGGTTCAACTATGGCCCGTTACGATTCCCACCCGCTCAGTTCGCCTCGAAGGCGCATTAGCGCATCGCGCGTGGCTTCGACGAGACCTGGGAGTAAAGCTCCATGGTGACCCCGATGCCGCGTGACGGAGGACAGCCATGGCGACCTACAGGTGCACGTTTAGAGCGACGAGCAGGCTGGCGCCACGTCCGCCGAGCCTCACGAGCGGGGATGACGGCCGCGTGGGCACAGGTGACGGGTTGGCTGCGAAGCTCGACGATGCGGCTGTGGCGCAGGACGGCCATCGCCACGCGCGAGTGAACGTCCACAGCAACGAGGAGGCTGGCGCAGGTCCGCCGCGTTGAGTGATGGGGACGACCGGCACTCCGGCCTTCTGGGGCCTTGAGGTAGCTGCCGACGCACGAAATAGGGCACCTGACCGATGTGGGCCGCTACCTCATGCGGCGACTGTTGACCTGTCAGCAGCCGCTGGCGCCGACGCAAGGTCAGGAAGGGCCCGCCATGAACACCGCGTTCCTCACCCCCGAAGCGGTACGAGCCGAGATGCACTCCCGATACGGCCTGTACCCCGAGACGCAGGAGCGTCCCGGATCCTCACTCCACGTGATCCGCCGGGTGCGCGCTCGGATCAAGGCCACGCAAAGGACCCGCTGAGTGCGCGCCCCGTGCCAGGTCCACGCCGACGACCTGTGGTTCGCCGACGCCCCCGACGACATCGCGCTCGCCCAAGCGCTGTGCCAGGGCTGTCCCTTGCGCGGCCCATGCCTGGACGGCGCCCTCGACCGCGCCGAGCGGTGGGGCGTCTGGGGTGGCGAGATCTTCCACGACGGCTCGATTGTCGGGCGCAAACCGCGCTCGGGCCGTCCGCGCAAACACGGAGCCGTCGCCTGAAGAACCCTCGCTTGGGGTGTGGCGGCGGCCGTCTCGAGCCGGGCATCGTCGTGCGAGGTCGCACCTAGCCTGTAGCCGCCGGCTCCCTCCACTGCGGAGGGGGGCAGGGCGCACCCGACTAGCGTGGGCGGATGCCTCAGCCCACAGCCCTGCTCGCCCTGCCCGGACTCGGGCTCGGCCCGGAGTCCTGGCGCCCCACGCTGAAGCACCTGCCGAGTGGTGCGGGGGCCCCGGTCCGTCTACTTCCCGGCTTCGGCGAACCGGCCCACCGTCGGCAGGACTTGGACCCGCGGGCGCTGGCCGAGAACGTGTTCGCCGTCCTGCCGGACGACGTCACCCGGGTGGTCCTACTCGCGCACTCCGCGAGCTGCCAGATCGCAGCCCACGTCGCGGTCCAGGAGCCCTCGCGGGTGGCCGCTCTCGTCCTCGTCGGTCCCACGACCGACCCCCGCGCGGGGACCTGGCCGTGGCTGATGTCCCGGTGGCTGGCGACGGCGGTGCGCGAGACGCCACTGCAAGTGCCGGCGTTGGTGCGCCAGTACGCGCGAACGACCATGCCCGTGATGGCGCGCGGGATGGAGGCCGCCCGGCGGGACTCGATCGAGAACACGTTGGCCCAGGTCGCGGTCCCCGTCCTCGTCGTCAGAGGACCGCACGACCGCATCTGCCCTGCCGACTGGGCCGCAACGGTCGGCGGCCTCGGGGGTGTGGGCAGCCGGTCCGTCACGCTCGCGGCCGGTGCCCACATGGTGCCGTTTACGCACGGGCGGCTCGTCGCGGACGTCGTGCGCGGGTTCCTCAGCGAGCTGGACGCCTCCACGTCGGCCGCGTCCGCCTGAGCCCAGGTCACGCGGTGCCGCCGTCATCCCGTGACAGCACGGTGACGCCCGCAATCACGAAGCCGAGGAACGCCCCGATGCCCGACAAGCCGACCGCTCCGAGGCTCGTCTGCCCCGTGGGGGCCATCTCCCTGATGCGGATGAGAACACGCTTAAGGCTTGCCCGAAGGGAAGTGGGCAACGATTTGCGGTGTGCCTGCCGACCGAACTCAATACATTGAACGAATGACGTTGCATCATGTGCGGTTCGGCAGCGGCAGCCCGCTGCTGCTCATCCATGGTCTAGGCGCGGGCTGGCGGTCCTGGACCCCGATCCTCGACGGGTTGGCCGCGCAGCGCGAGGTCATCGCCGTCGACCTGCCCGGCTTCGGCGAGACCCCACCGCTGACCGGCGAGGTCTCGATCGCAACGCTCACCGACTCGGTCGCGGAGTTCATCCACGAGCAGGGGCTCGGCAAGGTCTCCACTGTCGGCCAGTCCATGGGCGGACGAATGGTGCTCGAGCTCGCCCGCCGTGGGGTTGGCGGAGACACCGTCGCCCTGGATCCGGGGGGTTTCTGGACCGATCGTGAACTTGCCGTCTTCGGCGCCACCCTGCGGCCCTCCATCAAGCTGGTCGGCGCAATGCGCGCGGCCCTGCCCACGGCCCTTGGCAATCCCGTCACGCGAACAGCGCTCCTCGCCCAGTTCTCCGCCCGGCCGTGGGCGCTGTCACCCGAGACGGTGCTGCCGGACCTGGTCGGGCTGGCTGAGGCACCGGCCACCGGCCCCGCCATGGACGCGCTGACGAAAGGCCCCAAGCAGGCAGGCGCCCCAGCCGGCACCCTGCCCGGCCGTGCCACCATCGGCTGGGGCCGCCGCGACCTGGTGACCCTGCCCCGTCAGGCCACGCGTGCCGTTGCGGCCTTCCCGGACGCCCAGCTGCACTGGTTCGAGCGGTGCGGACACTTCCCCCAGTGGGACGCGCCGGAGGAGGCCGTCCGGCTCATCCTCGACAACACAGCCTGAGGCGGGCCCGACCCGGCTCCGCTGCTCAGCCCGGCTGGACGGTCCACTCGGGCGGCTCGTCGGCGCCGGCCTCTTCGTCCTTCTCCGAGTCCTCGGCCGTCTCGTGCACCGTGCCCTGGGCGTGGTGCGAGGGGGCATAGATCGCATAGAGCTGCAGCGGCTCGTCGCCGCTGTTGACGACGTCGTGCCAGGTGCCGGCGGGCACCTGGATGGACCAGCCGTCGCTGACCTCGGTGTCGGTGAGCTCGGTCTCGGACGGGCCCATGCGGCATACGCCCTTTCCTGCGTCGAGACGCAGGAACTGGTCGGTCTCAGGGTGAACCTCCAGCCCGATCGAGGAGCCGACGGGGATCGACATCAGCGTCACCTGAAGGTACTTGCCGGTCCACGCCACCGAGCGGTAGGTCGTGTTCTGCTTGGTCGCGCTCTCGATGTCGAAGGCGTTGGGCTTGGGTCCGTTGTCGGTGATGCTCATGACAGGAAGGTCCTCTCGGTCGGCTGCCCCGAGACTAGCGAGGGACGACCCAGCAGATGAAGAGGACCCCAGCCGAGCAGGCGGACGAGCCGACCGAAACCTAGGCCTGGTCCGTCGGACGCATCAGGATCTCGTTGATCGCGACGTGCGAGGGCGCGGTGACGGCATAGACGACGGCGTCGGCCACGTCCTGCGGCTGCAGCTGGCGATAGGTCAGGACGCGGGCGTCGATGGCCTTTTTGCTCTCCTCGTGCGTGATGTGAGTCCGCAGTGCGGTCTCCGTGGTGCCCGGCTCGATGACGATGACGCGGACTCCGAGCTCGGTGACCTCCTTGCGGATGCCCTCGCTGAAGCCGTTGACCGCGAACTTGCTCGCGTAGTACGCCGATGCCCCAGGACCCACGGCGCGCGCGGCCATCGACGACATCTGCACGACCGAGCCCTTGGACTCCACGAGGTGGGGGAGGGCGGCGTGGGTGAGATACATGAGCCCGAGGACGTTGATCTCGATCATCGCCGTCCACTCGGACGTGTCCGCCTCGAGCGCAGGTGCGAGCAGCATCATGCCGGCGCAGTTGAGCAGCAGGTCGAGGTGACCGTGCTGCTCGACCACCGACGCGACGGCCGAGCGGCAGGCCGCCTCGTCGCGGACGTCGAGCGGGTGGACGCTGACGGACGTGCCAGCCAGGTCGAGCGCGCTGCGCACGTCCTCGAGCCCAGCGGTGTCGATGTCGGCGAGCACGAGCGTCGCTCCGTGTGCCGCGAGCGCCTCGGCGCACGCCCGACCGATGCCGGAGGCGGCCCCGGTGACGAGTGCCACCTTGCCTTCGAGGTCCTGTGTCATGGGGATTTACCCTTCTCTGAGCTGGGGTCGCGTCGGAGCTGCCGACGCGGTGCGGAGTGTCCGCCGTTGCGGTGGAAGCGTTGTGGTGGAAGCGTTCTGGTCGACGTGGTCAGGCGTGCGCGGGGGTGAGGCTCGAGGCCCAACGGACCGGGAGCCCGTGACCACCGACGGTGCCCAGCAGCTCCTCCACCCCGCTCGGCCACGACCGCAGCCGGACCTCGAACTGCCCGGAGGAGTCGGCCTCGAGCGAGAGCCGGGCCAGCGGCGCGTCGGGCGTCGCCGCGCGACCGTGCCTGGTGAGGAGCTCGTCCAGGGCACGGCGCGACTCGTCGTCGAAGTAGGTCACGACCACCGAGTGCGTGACCACGGTCGCCACGCCGGGCAGGCGCTGCGCCAGTCGCTCGTCGAGCCAGGTCAGGGCGTCGGCCCGCTCGACGGCCGGCCGCGGGTTGGCATCACGGAACGCCTGGATGGCCGCTTCCAGACGTCCACGGCGGACGTGCTGGTCCGGCCAGATGAACGACAGCAGGGTCAGCCGTCCGGCGTCCTGGGTGACGTCGACTGGGTCGAGGTCGCACCCGGCGCGCTCGACCACGCGGGCAGGAGCGAGATCGGGCGCCGGCCCGTCGAACACGTCGTCGATGACCACCGGCGCCTCCGCGTCGCCCCACGACCACGAGTCCGACTCGTAGCGGTAGCGGTCCCACAGCAGGTTGAGTCCGGCACTCGTGCCGACCTCGAGCACCCTTAGCGGCAGACCAGTGCGTCCCGCGACCGTCGTGAACCCACCGAGCAGAGCAGCGGACCGGCCCACCTCGTTGGTCTGCGGCGGGTGCTCCACGAGGGCGCGGAGCTCGTCCGTGTGCTCGACGACGACGGCCCGGAACGCCTCCCACAGGCCCTCGCCGGGCGTCCCGCCCACCGACGGGTAGTGCGCCGCGAGCTCGGGCGCGCGACCCTCAAGGACGATCCGGTGCACGGAGCCGAGCAGCCGCAGCGCCGGATAGGCCCCCTCGGAGCACCCGGCCAGGTCGCGCAGGACCTCCCACGTCGGGCCACCGGAACGGACGTCCTCCGCGGCACTCTCGAGCAGGGCGGCATACATCGGGGAACCCAGACGGGAGCAGAGCTCTGCCTGGGCGAGGCACAGTCCGGCCATGTGGTCCTTCACGCGTGTCCTTCGGCTCGGGCACCCCTGCGGGGTGGTTCGTTTGTCACTCTAGGAAGCCCTGAGCGGACGAACCACGGCTCGCGTATGCCGGTCGCAACGGGGTTATGCGCGACGTCACCTTCGCGACTTCGCACCCTTGCGAGCGCACCTAGCCTGACGAGGTCCCGACCTCAGGAGAGTGCCCCTTGCCCGCCACCTATGACCCGGGCCGCGGCAGCTCGGCCCGCCACGCGGTCGAGAACGTCCGTTGGCTCGCCGACCTCCTGGCCGCCGACGCCGAGCCGTCCGCAGACGCCGCCGACCGGTTCGTCGACAGCCTGCTCGAGCGCCACGACCGTGACGTCACCGCGATGCTGCACGAGTGGCGCCGCGGCGGCCCCTGGTCGGTGGTGCAGGTCAAGGCCGCGCTGCACAAGGGGTGGGCCACCCTCGAGGACGCCACGGGCGCCCGGACCGTCCTCGCCCTCACGGTCGACACGGACGGCAAGATCCGCCGCGTCATCTTCGAGGACTTCACGAGCGAGGCCGGGCACCAGGGCTTCGCCGACGTCGACGAGGCGCTCGACGCCCTCGAAGGCGTGGAGAGCACCGCCTACGTCGCCCGTCGCGGCCCCGACGGCTGGACCCCGCTGCACACCCGGGAGTCCGAGCAGCCGATGCCCGGCGGCTCGGTGTTCAAGGTCTATGTCCTGCTGGCGCTCGTCTGGGCCGTGGAGGAGGGCCGGGCCCAGTGGACCGACGAGCTCACGACCGGCCCGCTGACCCGCAGCCTGCCCACCGGTGAGATGCAGGACCTCCCGCACGGCACCCGGGCCACCCTCGCCCAGGTCGCCTACAACATGTATGCGCGCAGCGACAACACCGCCTCCGACATGGTGCTGCAGCACCTCGGCCGGGAGGAGATCGAGCGAGCCGTGGCCCGGTCCGGGCACTCGCGGCCCGAGCTGCTCCGGCCCTTCCTCGCCACCCGCGAGCTCTTCGACATCGGGTGGGGGCACCCCGAGACCCTCGACGCGTGGGAGCAGTCGACCGAGAGCGAACGACGCGCCCTGCTCGACGCCCACCAGCACCCCGTCGAGGTCTCGATCGCGGACCTCGCCGCTCCCGCCCACCCGCGAGGGCTGGACTGGTGGATGTCGGCCGCAGACGTCGCCGCGGCGATGAGCGCCCTGTGGGACGCGGGCGCTCGGGCCACCGACGGCCCGCTGCCCGAGATCCTCGCGGCCAACCCCGGCCTCGACCTCGACCGGACGGCGTGGCCCCGCTCGACCTTCAAGGGCGGGTCCTCACCGGGCGCCGTGATGTTCACCTGGCTGCTCGAGGACGCCGAGGGAGTCCAGCACGTTGTCGTCCTCCAGCAGCGATGCCCCGTCGTCGGGGTGCTGCGCGACGGCCTCGCGCTGCGCCTCTTGGGTGACTCGATCATCCACGGGTTGCTCACGTGAGCAACCGCGACCGGCTGCTCGGGCTGCTCGTCGCGCTCATCTGGGGCCTGAACTTCCTCGCCGTCCGGCTCGCGCTCGACGCCTTCCCGCCGTTCTTCCTCGCGGCCCTGCGCTACCTCGT
This sequence comes from Knoellia sp. AC549, assembly GCF_979258975.1. Lineage (NCBI taxonomy): Bacteria > Bacillati > Actinomycetota > Actinomycetes > Micrococcales > Intrasporangiaceae > Knoellia > Knoellia sp. AC549. The sequence continues at coordinate 1,674,972 of NZ_OZ409890.1, read as the reverse complement.
CGTCGCGATCCCCGTCATCCTCTTCGTCCCCCTGCCGAAGGCGCCCGTGCGGTGGTTGGTGGGCTACGGACTGGGCTTTGGCGTCCTGCAGTTCGGCATCCTCTTCCTTGCCATCGACCTGGGTATGCCGGCCGGGCTGTCCTCCGTCGTGCTCCAGATGGGTGCCCCGATGGCCATCGCCCTGGGCGCCCTCTTCCTGCACGAGCGACCTGCCCGGCTCGGGGTGGTCGGCGCGGTCGTGGCCACCCTCGGCCTGTGCCTCATCGGCTGGGACCGGGCCGACGGGGACCAGCCCTTCCTCCCCTTCGCGCTCACCCTCGTGGCGGCACTCGGCTGGGCCCTCGGCAGCCTGTCGAGCCGGCTGGCCCAGCCCGACAGCCCGCTGCGCTTCGCCCTGTGGATGAGCGTCGTCCCACCCCTGCCGCTGCTCGCGGTGTCAGCCGTGATGGAGGGTCCTCGGGCAGGCATCGACGCCACGGTCGCCGCGGTGCGCGACGGCGCGCTCTCACCGCTGCTCGCCCTGCTCTACATCGTCGTCCTCGGGACGGTCGTCAGCGCCGCCCTGTGGAGCCACCTGCTCAAGAAGCACTCGGCTGCGGTGGTCGCACCCTTCGCCATGCTCGTGCCGGTCGTCGGCATGGCCGCGGCCTGGATCGTGCTCGGCGAGCGGTCCAGCGCGCTGTCCGTCGTCGGTGCGCTCATCGTCCTCGCCGGCGTCGTGGTCGGCATGGTGCGGCGCACGCCACGGCCCGTGTCGCCCAGCCCTCGCGCGCCTGAACACCTCGGGTCCGTGCGGTGACGGCGCGGGGACGGTGATTTTCTTCCGCTAGTCAAAGGGTTTTCGAAACCGACGTCCGAGTATGGTTTTCCCCGTGCCCCCCCTGACGTACACGACCACGCTGGACCGCCAGCTCGTGCACCGATGGAGCGTCGCCGAGGTCTTCGTCACCGACCTGCAGCATGACGGTCCGGCTGCCGTGACGGCCGCTGCGCAGTGGCCCCGGCACCACCCCTACTTCGACGCCGGTGATGACAGGTACTGCCTGCTCGTCGCGGCCGAGACGTTCCGCCAGGTCGTGCTCGCCGCCCTCCACGCCACGGGGCTGGCGGAGAGCGCCGACCAGTTCGTCATGAAGCGGATGGGCTTCGAGTGGGCCGGCGAGGCGCCGGCCATCGGGGACCGTCCCCTCGACCTGCAGGTCTCGCTGTCCATGACACCGACGGGACGAGCGGGTCGCCACGACCTCGAGGTCACCATCGCCGACGCCGAGCGCGACCTCCTGCGCGGGACCGGCGTCGTCATAGTGCTCCCGCCCCCGGTCTATGCCCACCTGCGCCAGGGCCGCACCGAGCCCGGTGTCCGGGTCGACTCCCTGGCGAGCATCCCGTGCGAGGCCATCAGCAGGACCCGACCCCAGGACGTCGTGCTCGTCGGGCCTGCGAGCGGGCCGTGGGACCTGCGGATCGACACCACCCACCCCACCCTCTTCGACCACCCCTGCGACCACGTCCCCGGCATGCTGCTCTTCGAGGCAGCCCGGCAGGCAGCGATCCTCACGACCGGGGCCGGCGCGGTCGTCTCGATGGACGCCGACTTCGGTGCCTTCATGGAGGTGGACGCCCCGACCGTCGTCCGCGCCGAGACCGAGGAGGGGTCGCTCGTGGTCACGGTCAGCCAGGGAGGCACGGTGGGGGCACGCGTCGAGGTGACCGTCGCGCCATGAGCGGTCCCTGCGTGGCCGTGCTGGGTGCCCGCGGCTTCATCGGCTCCGCGTTGAGCGCGTTCGCCGCTGCCGACGACCGGATCGGACAGGTCCTCCCGGTGCACCGGCTCGGGTCCGCCACCTCCCCGTCGGCGACGGTGCCGGAGGTGGACGTCCGTGACGAGGACGCGCTCGCGGCCCTCCTCGCGGGCGTCGACGTCGTCGTCAACGCCGCGCACGTCATCGGCTCCGGGCCCGACCTCTCGGTCAACGAGACCGGACCGGGGGCGGCGGCGCGAGCGGCGGCGCGGGTCGGTGCCCGGTGCCTCGAGATCGGGACGGCCGCGGTCTATGGACGGGGACCACTGCGCGGCGGGGCCGAGGGTGAGGTCGTCCCGGCGCCGGACTCGGCGCTCAGTGCGAGCCGGGCAGTGGGCGAGGCCGCGGCGCTGGCCGCCGGCGCCACGGTCCTGCGGCCCATGATCGTCGTGGGTCGAGGCGACCGCTGGGCGGTCCCGGCCGCGGCGGCCGCCGCCGCTGCCGAGGATCGCGACCCCACGGCGCGGATCGGGGTCGTCGACGTCGACGACCTCGCCCGGCTCGTCGTCTCCCTGACCCTGCTCGCCGACATCCCTCCCGTCCTGCACGCCTCCCGGCGTCAGCCGGTCGAGCTGGCCGACCTCCTGGCCGACGCGGCATACGCCCTCCCGGCAGGGGGCACCCAGGTGCCGGAGCACGTGCGGTCGATGCTGCACACCGACCGCTGGGTGGACTCGGACCTGGCCTGGGACCTCGTGGGCTGGGAGCCCGAGGGCCCGCTCGTCAGCGCCGCCGGTCGTCGCTGGTACGCGGCCGCCCAAGGCGGCTAGACCTGTGAGCCCGCCCAACCGGCATACCTCGTCGTATGCCGTCCGCCCTCGTCCGTCCCCCACCGTCCAATGGGGTGACTTCGGGACGCGACACGCCGGCTAGACCTTGGCGGTCGCCTTGCGGGCGCGCCGGGTCCGACGGGCGGGGGGCCGGAGGTCGAGGTCGGCCACCAGCTCGGGGCGCACGATGGCCGGGATGACCAGGCGCCAGAACTGCTCCGCCCGGTCGGGTAGGTCCGAGCGTCCGGTGAGGGCGTCGCTCGTGAGCTGCAGCCCGGTCATCGCCGAGGTGAGGGAGTAGGCGCAGGCGGACGGGCGCACCGTGCTCTGGAGCGAACCCGCGCGACGCGCCTTGCGCAGCAGCGACTCGACCGTCGAGATCCACGCGCCGTAGCCGCGGGCGATGGCCTCGGGCTGAGCCGCCCGGTCGATCGTCATCCGGATGCTGGCACGCATGAGCGGGTCATTGCGGAGCGCGTCGACGAAGCTGTAGGAGAGGTCCACGATCGACTGGACGGGCGCGTCGCCGTCGACCAGGTGCTGGCTGAGCCACTCGCCCTGCTCGGCGACGATCGCCTCGGCGACCGCCTCCTTGGACGAGAAGTGGAAGTAGAGGGCGCCCTTGGTGATGTTGCTCTCCTGCACCATCTCGGCGATGGTGGCGGCCTCGTAGCCGCGGCGGTCTATGACTGCGGCAGCCCCATAGAGGGCATTGCGGCGAGTGTCGATCGCGCGCTGTTGCTGCGGCACGGTGCTCCTTTGGTCCTGGTCCGAATCGGCCGCGGCATCGTTTCCCCCCGCCCACAGCCTGCGCTCATCGTAGAGGTTATGCACCGACCGGATGGGTCATGCGCAGGGATGGCAGAGGTCGCCGTCGGGCGAGCAGGTCGTGGCAGGTTCGGCGCAGCGAAAGGAGTGTGCCGTGACGAGTTCGGCCACGTGCCCGCACATCCCCTACCCAGCCCCCCGCGACAACCCGCTCGATCCTCCCGGTGCCCTCTCAGGGCTCTCCGGCGAGCTGGCGAAGGCAGTCCTCTGGGACGGGTCGGAGGCGTGGATAATCACCTCCCACGCCCTGACCCGCACCCTGCTCAAGGACCGCCGGCTCTCGTCCAACCCGGCATCTCCGGGGTTCCCGATGATGACCGCCGCCTCCAAGGTCCTGCGCAACGAGCCCCGTTCGGCGTCCTTCATCCGCATGGACCAGCCCGAGCACGCCCACCTGCGCACGATGCTCAGCAACCGGTTCCGCCCGGTCGACGCCGAGGCCCTGCGGGGCGTCGTGGGCGACCTCGTCAACCAGCGCCTCGACGCCCTGGACGGTGCCACCGAGGCCGACCTCGTCCCAGCCGTCGCCTCTCCGCTGCCCGCCTCCGTGATCGCGAAGGTCCTGGGCATCGCCGAGGAGGACCAGGAGTTCTTCGAGGACCGCAGCGCCCGCCTCATCGACCGCAACCGGACGATGGACGAGGTCCGCGCCGCCCGTGAGGAGCTCGACGCCTTCCTCGACGGGGAGGTCGAGAAGCGGATCACCGAGCCCCGCGAGGACCTCATCTCCGCGATCGTCCACGAGCAGATGCTGCCGGGGCACATAGAACGCCAGGACGTCGTTCCCATGTGTCGGCTCGTCCTCGTCGCCGGCCACGGGACGACGGCCAGCCAGCTCGCCCTGAGTCTCATGTCCATGCTCGACGACGCCCCGACGCGTGCCGCCGTGCGCGCGGGCGGCCCCGGTCTCGTGGCCGTCGTCGACGAGCTGCTGCGCTTCCACACGATCGTCCAGTTCGGCCTCACCAGAGCGGCCCTCGAGGACATCGACGTCGACGGCACGACCATCCGAGCGGGCGAGGGCGTGGTCTTCGCCATCGGTGCCGGCAACCGCGACGAGGACGTCTTCGCCGGTCCGGACGCCCTCGACCCGGACCGCGACGCGCGGCGCCATCTCGCGTTCGGTCACGGTGCGCACCAGTGCCTCGGCCAGTGGCTGGCCAAGGTCGAGGTGGAGGAGTGCCTCCACCGCTTCGTGACGCGCTTCCCCGAGGCGACGCTCGCCACCCCGGCCTCCGAGCTGTCGTTCCGCCACACGGCCTCGAGCTATGGCCTCGACGCCCTGCCCGTGCGCCTCCAGCCCTCCTGACCCTGACCTCCACCCGCCCCGCCACCTCCCACCGGTCGCCGTCGACCTCGACGGTGCGACCGCCGAAAGCGAGCGCCATCGATGTCCCTCAACGCCGCATCCTCCAACGCTGCATCCTCCAACGCGGCGTCCCCCAACGCTGTGTGTTTCAACGCCGCCCTCACCGGGCCCGTCAACCCCACGACCGGGAGCCGGGGCACCCTGCGCTACGTGCGGACCGACGACTTCGACTCCCTCGACTTCGGCAACACGTACTACGGCTACTCCTGGAACTTCCTGCGACTCCTCGGTCGCACGATGACGACGTTCGCCGCAGCCTCCGGGGCGCCCGGGCGCGAGGTCGTCCCTGACCTCGCGGAGGGGTTGGGAGTCACTGAGGACGGCGGGCGCACCTGGACCTACCGCCTCCGAGAGGGCCTGCGCTTCGAGGACGGCAGCCCGGTGACCGCGCACGACGTCCGCTACGCCATCGAGCGGAGCAACTACGGACTCGACGTCCTCGGCGCCGGTCCGATGTACCTGCGCAACCTGCTCGAGGGGGACTGGGACGGACCGTATGCCGACCCCGACGGTCACGCACCCGGCATCGCCGTCCCTGACGACCGCACCATCGTCTTCACGCTCCGCCGGCCGTTCGCCGCCTTCGACAAGGTCATGACCCTGCCGAGCTGCACCCCGGTGCCGCGGTCGGCGGACACCGGATCGGCATACGGTCGCGCGCCGGTCGCGACCGGGCCCTACCGGATCGAGTCCTACGAGCCGGGCAGCCGGCTCGTCCTCGTCCCGAACCCGCACTGGGACGAGGCCACCGACTCGGTCCGGCGGCGGGCGGCCTCCAGCATCGAGGTGCTCCTCGGCCGCGAACCGCTCGAGGTCGACGAAATGCTCCTCGCCGGCGAGGCCGAGATCGACCTCGCGGGCTTCGGTCTCCAGCCCGAGTCCATGCCCCGCGTCCTCGACGACCCCGCGCTCAAGGACCTCCTCGACAACCCCCTCCAGGGGTTCACCTGGATCTACTGCCTCGCGAGCTCGGTGGCCCCGATGGACAACGTGCACGCCCGCCGGGCCGTCCACTACGCCACCGACAAGGCGGCGATGCAGGAGGCCTACGGCGGTCCGTTGTGCGGCGACATCGCCACCACGGTGCTCCCACCGACCATCGAGGGCTATGCCGACACCGACCGCTACCCCGTGGGTGAGGACGCGACCGGAGATCTCGAAGCCGCGCGCCGAGAACTGGCGCTGGCCGGCATACCCGACGGTTTTCGCACCAAGATCGCTGCGCGCACCGACCGACGCAAGGAATGGCTCGCCGCCCAGGCCCTCTCACGCGGTCTCGCCCGCGTCGGGATCGACGCGGAGGTCCAGGGCTTCACCTCAGGCGGCTACTTCGAGCACCAGGCGGGCAGCCCGCAGTTCCTGCGCGAACAGGGCATCGGGATCGTGATGTTCGGCTGGGGCGCGGACTTCCCCGATGGTTACGGGTTCTTCCAGCAGATCGTCGACGGGCGGGCGATCAAGAGCAAGGGCAACCAGAACATGGGCGAGCTCGACGACCCGGTCGTCAACGAGCTCCTCGACGCCGGCGCCGAGTCCCTCGACGCGGTCGAGCGCGAACGGGTCTGGCGGGACATCGACCGGCTCGTCATGGACCACGCCGTCATCGTCCCGTACCTCTACCCGCGCTCCCTGCTCTACCGCGGCCCCAGGGCCACCAACGTCTACGTCGCGGGCAGCTTCGGCATGTACGACTACGTCAGCTGCGGTGCCACCGACTGATCCCGCGTGCGGGCCTTATGCCCTCAGCGATCGCGGCTATGCCCACCGAGGGCCAGCCGTAGCGGCCCCGCCCTCACAGGGCGACGGTGGGACCAACACCTTTGCGAGCACGTCCGATCCAGCCCCTTTTCCCCAAGGAGACCCCTGATGCACAAGACCGTCGCCACGAAGGCCACCACCACCGTGGCCTCCGCCCTGCTCAAACGACTTCACGAGCACGGAGTGGAGCGCGTGTTCGGGATCGTCGGTCGTGAGGCCGCCGCGATCCTGTTCGACGAGACGCCCGGGCTGGAGTTCGTCCTCGTGCGCCACGAGTTCAGCGCCGGCGTCATGGCCGACGTCGTCGCCCGGATCACCAACCGGCCGCAGGCATGCTTCGCCACGCTCGGACCCGGGATGACGAACCTCTCCACCGGCGTCGCCACCTCCGCCCTCGACCGCAGCCCGGTCATCGCGATGGCGGCCCAGTCCGAGTCGCACGACCTCTTCCCCAACGTCACCCACCAGTGCCTCGACTCCGTCGGCATGATGGCTCCGCTCACCAAGTGGTGCGGCCAGCTCGAGCGCGGCGACGACATCACCGACCTCGTCGACAGCGCGGTCTCGGCATCGATGGTCGAGCCCGTGGGCCCGAGCTTCATCAGCCTGCCCGTCGACCTCCTCGCCTCCGGCGTGTCCGACAAGCCCACCGAGGCCCCCGTCATCGCCGGCGTCCGTGGCCTGCAGGACCCCGACTGGCGTGCGGAGGCGGACGCGGCCATCCAGCTCCTGCGCGAGGCCAAGCACCCGGTCCTCGTCGTCGGCACGGCCACCATCCGCGCCGAGGCCGTCGAGCTGCTCCGCGAGTTCGTCGAGCGCCACCAGATCCCCGTCATCACCACCTACGTCGCCAAGGGCGTCCTCCCGCAGGACCACCCGATGACCTACGGCGCCGTGAGCGGCTACATGGACGGGATCCTCGACTTCCCGGCCCTGGACACCCTCTTCGGCCCCGCCGACGTCATCGTGGCGCTGGGCTACGACTACGCCGAGGACCTGCGCCCCTCCATGTGGGACCACGGCCAGCCCAAGAAGGTCGTGCGCATCTCGCCGACCGTCAACCCGATCCCCCGGGTGCTCACCCCCGACGTCGACATCATCGTGGACCCCCGGTCCTTCCTGCAGTACGCCCTGGCCAACGCCGGTGAGCTGAACAACACCCCGCACGACATCGAGCCGCTGCGCGCTCGCGTCCGCGAGTTCCTCTCCGACCCCAAGGAGTACGAGGACGGGATGCGGGTCCACCAGGTGATGGACACGATCAACAGCGTCAGCCAGGGCGAGGGCACGATCGTCAGCGACATCGGCTACTTCCGCCACTTCGGCGTCCTGTTCGCCCGCGCCGACCAGCCCTACGGCTTCCTCACCAGCGCCGGGTGCTCGAGCTTCGGCTACGGCCTGCCCGCCGCGATGGGCGCCCAGATCGCCCGCCCCGAGGAGCCGGTCTTCCTCATCGCCGGTGACGGCGGGTTCCACTCCAACAGCGCCGACCTCGAGACGGTTGCGCGGCTCAACCTGCCGATCGTCATGGTCGTGGTCAACAACGACCGCAACGGCCTGATCGAGCTCTACCAGAACCTCGGTCACGGCAAGTCGCACGACCCGGCCGTCGGCTTCAGCACGGTCGACTTCGTCGCCCTGGCCCAGGCCAACGGCGTCGACGGCGAGCACGTGAGCAGCCGGGCGGATCTCGCGACCGCGCTGCGCAAGGCCAAGGAAGCCCGTCGTCCCTATCTCATCGAGGTCCCCATCGCCTATGACTTCTCCGGCGGGGACTTCGGCGCCCTGGACGTGTGAGCGCGATGACCCGATCCCCGATCCCGCCTGCCGTCTCGTGCCATCTCAGCACGGGCGGCGGCCACGGGACCTCCCGGCTCAGTGCCCGGGCCACCGAGGACTCGGTGTGTCTTGCCGACGCCCCCGGTTGGCGGGTCGAGGCGACGGTCATCGGCTCCTCTCCCCAGGCCGCGGTGGTGAGCTCCGGGGACCTCACGGTCCTGCTCGTCGGAGAGGTCAAGGACAGTGACGGCCCCGAGGCCGTCCTGCGCCTCTACCGCGACCTGGGGCCCTGGGCCTTCAGCCAGCTCTCCGGTCGGTTCGCCGCCGTCGTGGTCCACACCTCGCAGTCCCACATCACCGTGAGCGGTGACCACGCCGGCACCGTCCCGCTCTACATGGTGCACACGTGGGACGGCGTCATCGAGGTCGCGACCGAGGCCAAGGTCCTCGCGGGCCTGAGCGAGCGCGGACGCCCGATCCTCGGCACCGACGAGGTGCCGGGGCTCAGGGGCGTCCGCCGGCTGCGAGCCGGCACGTGCGTCACCCTCCAGGCGCGAGGGGTCGGGCGGTTCCAGGACACCTGGAACGTCCCGGCCCACCGCGAGACCGTCGACCCCGACGAGGCCGTGGCCCAGGTGCGCGCCGTCATCGAGGACGCGGTGCGCTGGCAGGCCCGCGACGAGATGACCACCGTGCTCTCGGGTGGCATCGACTCCAGCGCCGTGGCGGCCACGGTGAAGCAGCACCTCGGTGGTGTGTCCACCGTGACGATGGGCACCGACCGGTCCGACGAGTTCGACTCGGCGGCCGTCGTCGCTACGCACCTCGGCTCATCGCACCGGGAGTTCTCGACGACCGTCGCGTCGGTCCTCGCCGAGCTCCCCTTCGTCATCGCCCTCACCGAGTGCTGCGACCCGTCGATCAACGAGTACATGCTGCCCCTGTCACGCCTCTACCGCGAGATCCCGGCGGGCTCGAGGGTGATGACCGGCTACGGCGCGGACATCCCGCTCGGCGGGATGCACCGCGGCCTGGCCGACATGGACCTGGAGGAGCTCATCGTCGACGACCTGTCAACCTTCGACGGGCTCGACGAGCTGTCCCCCAACCTCGGGACGCACCTCGGGCTGTGGACCTGCCACCCCTACTGGGACCGGGCCGTCCTCCAGCGTCTCGTGACCCTCGCCGCGGGACTCAAACGACGCGACGGCATCGACAAGTGGGTCCTGCGCCAGGCCTTCAGCGACCTCCTGCCGGCCGAGACCGTGCTGCGCCCCAAGCTGGGCATCCACGAGGGCTCCGGCACGACGAGCCACTGGTCCGAGGTGCTCCTCGACCAGGGAGTGCCCTCCGAGCGCATCCACGCAGCCAAGGCCCAGATCTCGCAGGACGTGTTCGACCTCGTCGTCGTCCAGGCGCAGGACCCAGCCGAGATCGACCTGGCCGCGGTCACCGCAGGCATCGTCGACCGCGAGCAGGTGAGCGCATGAGCCCGGCGCCCCTGGCCGACTACTCCGCCCTGGCGGGCAGGTCCATCGCCATCGTGGAGCACATGCTGCACCACCCCTACGTCCTCGGCGTGCGCCAGGCGCAGGAGGCCGGGGCCCGGATCACGCTCCTCGTCGCCGATGAGGACTGGTACTCGCACGGGCGACCGTGGTCGGAGGCCCCGCTCGCGCTCGTGGACGAGGTGGTTCGCGTCGACACCCGTGACGTCGACGCGGTGCGGGAAGCCGTGACGGACGCCGACGGTCGGCCGCTGCACGACGCGGTGACCACCTTCTCGGACTACCACACCGAGGTCGCGGCGACGGTGGCCCAGCAGCTGGGACTCCCCGGTCCGAACCCCGACGCGTTGCGGCGCGCCAACCACAAGCAGCTGTTGAGAGAGGCCTTCGGTGACGACGAGGGCAACCTGCGTTGGGCCCTCGTCGGCTCCCTCGAGACGGCCCTCGAGGCCGCGGCCGACCTGGGCTACCCGGTCATCGCCAAGCCGCCCGCCGAGGCCATCAGCTATGGCGTGCGGCGCTGCGACAACGACGCCGAGCTGACCGAGGCCATGGCCGAGCTGTCCGGCTTCACGAGCAGCCTGCGGGGACAGCCCCGCACCGGCGAGGTCCTCCTCGAGGAGTTCGTCGAGGGCGTCGAGGTGAGCGTGGAGACCATGTCCTTCGGCGGCACCACCCACGTCTACGGAGTGACGTCCAAGGACCTGTTCGGGGACCCCTACTACATCGAGTGCGGACACACCTTCCCCGTCGCGCTCTCCGACGAGTCGCGCGCCGAGCTCTACGGCGTGGTCCGCCGGGCGCTCGCGAGCATCGGCTACGACTACGGTCCCTGCCACACCGAGGCGCGACTCACCGACCGTGGGTGGCGGATCATCGAGGCCAACCCGCGCACGCCGTCGAGCTGCATGACCATGCTGGTCACGGACGTCACTGGCCGCAGCCCCATCCTCGACGCCTGGCTGCTCGCGATCGGTGAGCGGCCCGCCGTGGAGCCGGTCACGTGGACCGGCGCCGCCGCCGTCCGGATGCTCTACCCGGGTGCCACGGGTCCGCTGCGCCGGATCGAGGGAGTGGACGAGGCGGCCGCCGATCCGGCCGTCCAGGTGCTGCTGCACGTCCACGAGGGCGAGGAGCTCATGGCCCGGATGGACAACTCCTCCTGTGTCGGCTTCACGTATGCCACCGCCGACGACGTCGACTCCGCGCGGGACATCGCGGATGCGGCCGCCGCCAAGCTGAGCTTCGTGGGGAGTGAGCATGTACGCGCGTGAGCAGACCACGTCGTCACCGCGCTACGCGCAGGTCGCCACCTACATGCGGCTTCCGCTCGAGCTCGGTCCGGTGGGCCGGGACGCCGTGGTCGTGGGTGCGCCCTACGACGGTGGCACGAGCTATCGCCCGGGAGCCCGCCTCGCCCCGCGCGCGATCCGCCACGAGTCCTGCCTGCTCCACGGAGTCGGCATCGACCGGGGCCCGGGAGTGTTCGACCTCATCGACGTCGTCGACGGCGGCGACATCGACCTCAGCCCGTTCGACATGGGACTGGCCATCGACGAGGCCACCCGGAGCCTGACCCAGCTCGTTGCCGACAACGGGGTCGTCCTCATGCTCGGGGGCGACCACTCGCTCACCCTGCCGGCGATGCGTGCCGCAGCCGCCAAGCACGGCCCGCTCGCCGTGCTGCACCTCGACGCACACTCGGACACCAACGCCCCCGTCTACGGCGGGGAGCACCACCACGGCACGGCCTTCCGCCACGGCCTCGACGAGGGCATCATCGCCCCCGGCGCCCTGGTCCAGGTCGGGATCCGCGGACACAACCCCGCGGCCGACTCGCTCGACTGGGTCCGCGCCCGCGGCGGCCGCGTCGTGCGCGCCGACGAGGTCGAGGGCCGGGCCGAGGTCGACGCCCTGGCGGCCGAGATCGCCGAGCAGCTCGGTGGCCGCCCGCTCTATGTGTCGGTCGACATCGACGTCCTCGACCCCGCCTTCGCGCCCGGCACCGGCACCCCCGCACCGGGCGGCCTGACGAGCCGGGAGGTCCTCCGGCTCCTCCACGTCGTCGGCGAGCTGGAGCCCGTCGGCCTCGACGTGATGGAGGTCTGCCCGCCGTACGACGTGGGGGGCATCACCTCGCTCGCCGCAGCCGAGATCGGAGCCGAGCTCCTCTTCCAGTACGCCCGCTCCCGCACCACCTCACCACGCAGCACCCGACTCTCAGGAGGAACCCCCATGAGCACGTCCGTGACCCCCACTCCCGTGGTTGACCTCACCGCGGCGGAGGCGTCCCTCAGCGCCCTGCGCGAGGAGCTGCCCGGCGTCCCCCGCGCCGACCTCGACGGCTACCTCGCGACGGCCGTGGACCGCGCCGAGCAGCTGCCCGACGAGCTGGCCAGCGAGCTGGACGCCTTCCGCGACCACGGCAACCAGGAGGGCTACCTCCTGCTCACCGGGCTGCCGCAGGACGGTGGCCTGCCGCCCACCCCGACGTCCACCCCCGCTCCGCTCGACCGCCCGCTCATCGCCGGCGAGGCGTGGCTGGCGCTGGTCGGTGGACGACTCGGGCTCGCGACGGGCTACGAGGAGCTGCGGGCCGGGACCGTCTACCACGACGTCTACCCGTCCCCCAACGCCCACCACCTGTCGTCCGAGACCTCCGAGACGCTCCTCGAGTTCCACACCGAGATGGCCTACCACCGTCTCCAGCCACGCTTCGTCATGCTCGCCTGCTCGCGCGCCGACCACGAGGGCAAGGCCGCGACCCTCGTGGCCTCGATCCGCAACGCCCTGCCGCTCATGTCGCAGGAGGCCATCGACGTGCTCTTCGACAGCCCGATGCCGTGCAACCTCGACGTCGCCTTCCGCGGTGGCGAGGAGGAGCCCGGGCCGCAGGCCCAGGTCAAGGTGCTCTACGGCGACCGCGAGGACCCGCACCTCGGATACGACCGTGAGCTTCTCGCCCCGCAGGACGAGACGCACGCGAAGGCCCTGCAGGAGCTGTCCGACGCCCTCGACTCGGTGACCCGCAGCGTGCAGCTGAACCCAGGCCAGCTGCTCATCGTCGACAACTACCGCACGACCCACGCCCGCACGCCGTTCACCCCGCGCTGGGACGGCGAGGACCGCTGGCTCCACCGCATGTACATCCGGACCCGCGACCTCGTGCCCGCCGAGGCGCGCCCGGGCGACGTCGTCGCCTTCGTCCCGCGCTGACGGTGGCGCTGCGGGTCGAGGAGGTGTCGGTCGAGGACGCGGTCCGTGCCGGTTGGGACGCTCTGCTCACGACCGAGGACGGGTTCCAGCAGACAAGCTATCTGGGTATGCAGCACCGCCTGCTCGGTGACCGGCTGCACCTCACTTGTGCCTTCGACGGTCCGGACCTGGCCGCCGGTCTCGTGACCGTCGACACCGATGCCGACAGTCCCTGGACGATGGCGCGACCCGACCTCCTCCTCGACCTCGACGCCTCGGCGTCGCTCCCCGCACTCACCTGCGGGGGGCGACACCTCGGCAACACCCGGGCGCTCCTGCGCAGCCCCGACGACGCCACGGCCCTGCGTTCGCTCCTCGACGAGGCCTCGGCCCGGGCAGCGGGCGCCGACGACCGCTGCGTCTACTTCCCCCACGTCCGCGACGACGACCCGCTCGGCGCGCAGCTGGCCGCTGCCGGGTTCACCGGGACCAAGGTCGACCCCTACTGCATCCTCCCCGTCGAAGGAGGCTTCGACGACTACCTCTCCCGGCTCAGTCAGTCCCGGCGGAGAGGGATCCGGCGCGACCGCAAGGAGGTCCGCGAGGCCGGCTTCGTCCTGGACCTGGTGCCGCTGGACCAGTGCGACCTCGACCGGCTCGCCGAGCTCGATGTCGCCCTTCTGCGCAAGCACGGCAACGACGCGAAGACCGCCCAGAGCAGGTCGGTGCTGGAGGGCCTCCTCGAAGGGCCTCAGGTGGTGGTGACCACGGCTTCACGCGACGGTGTGGTCGCGGGCTTCGGGGTGATGGTCGAGCACACCCGTGAGGGGGCGACGCAGTGGTTCGGCAACCGGGCCGGCTTCGACTACGAGATGCAGGGCGACACCCCGCTGTACTTCGAGGTGCTCTTCTACTCACCCCTGGAGTGGGCGCACGAACGCGGTGTCGAGGCCATCCATGTCGGGATGGGCAGCACGGACGCCAAGGTGAGCCGCGGTGCGGTGGCGCATCCCCAGTCCTGCTGGACCCGCTGGGTCGCCGCATGAGCCGCGGGGTGGCGGCATGAGCCGCGACGCGGGGGTCGGCGGGGTGCACCGGCCGACGACCGCTCGCGGAGGCATCGCTCGGATGGGGTCGGCCGCAGGGGTCGACTCGCTCGACCCGGCGCGCACCTACTACATCTGGGTCGCCCTGCTGCAGCGCATGCTGAGCCGGACCCCGATGGCCTACCCGAGCGGTCCCGGGCCCACGGCGCGCGTCCCCGTGCCCGACCTGCTGTCCGCGGAGCCGGAGACCGAGGACCGCCTCACCTGGACGCTGCGCCTGCGCCGGGGAGTCACCTACGACGACGGCACCGCGGTGACGGCCGAGCACCTGCGGCATGCCATCGAGCGGACCTTCGACCCGGAGGTCACCGGAGGGCTGCGCACGATCCACGCACTGCTGCCGGACACCGCGGGCTACCGGGGGCCTGCCGACGGCGAGCACCTCGACTGCCTCCGGGTCGAGGACTCCCACACCCTCACCGTCACCCTGGCCGCGCCCTTCGCTGACTTCCCGCACGTCCTCGCCCAACCGGCCCTCGCGCCGGTCCCGCCGGAGCGCGACAGCGGTGGCGGCTACGAGGCCTCCCCGGCCTGGAGCGGGCCCTACCGGGTGACCGAGCACGTGCCCGGCAAGAGCCTGGCGCTCCGTCGCAACCCCGGCTGGGACGGCGACACCGACCCGATCCGGCCCGCCCTGCTCGACGGCGTCGACGTCACCATGGGTCTGGGCCACCACGAGGTCGACGAGGCGGTGCTGCGTGGCCACCTCGACCTCAGCGTCGAGGGGCGTGGCGTCCAGCTCGCAACGCAGGCCGACATCGAGGGCGACCAGTCCCTCATGGACCTCGTCGACAACCCCGCCACCGGCTTCCTGCAGTTCGTCTCGATCCATCCCTTCATCGAGCCCTTCGACTGCGTCCATGTCCGCCGGGCCGTGCACCACGCGGTCGACCGGGTCGACCTGCAGCGGGCCCGCGGCGGTCCTGACCTCGGCGGCGACATCGCCACCCAGCTCTTCCCTCCGACTCTTCCCGCGCACCGGTCCTGGGCGCGCTACGGCACAGGCCCGGACCTGCGCGGAGACCTCGAGGCAGCCCGCGCCGAGCTGGCCCGGTCGCGACACCGTGGCCCGCTGCGTGGTCGCATCGCCGCCCAGCAGGGGAAGTTCCACGAGGTCGCCGAGTCGCTGGCAGCCTCGGTGGCCCGGGTCGGCATCGAGCTGGAGGTCGTGGACCTCGACATCGCCACCTACTTCTCCCGGGGTGTGGGGAGTCCGGCGACGCTGCGAGAGGGCGGACTCGGCCTCGCCGTCACCGACTGGGGTGCGGACTACCCCACGGAGCACGGGTTCCTCACCCCCCTCGTCGACGGGCGGATGATCCGTCCCGACGCCGGCAACTGGAACCTCCCCGAGCTTGACGACCCCGAGATCCACACCCTGGTGGACCAGGCGGTGGCCGGGCAGGGAGAGGAGTCCCTCACCGCCTGGCGTCAGGTCGAGCAGCTGGTGATGGAGCAGGCCGTTCTCCTGCCCGTGGTCCACGACCGGACCGTCCACGTCCGCGGCCCACGGCTGCGCAACGTCTATGTCCACCCGGCGTTCGGTCTCTATGACGTGCACGCCCTGGCGATGGAGGAGTGAGGAAGTCGATGGAGAAGACACTGACCGACACAGAGGTCTCGGTGTTGGCGGAAGGGTCGGCGCACGTCGCCGACTGGGTGCGGATGCGGGCCCTGGCCTGGGCCGCGGAGGGGCGCGGCGGGCCGCCGGTGTGCGGAGTCGATGCCCTCGGCTCGCTCACCGTCGACCCTCCCGGTGCTCGGTGCACCGACCTGGTCGCGACGAGCGGGCAGGAGGTGACCGGCTGGGTGCGTGTCGTCCTCCCCGACGGGGCACAGGCTCCGGCCATCGTCGAGTCCCTCGTCGTGCATCCGCGGTGGCGCGGTGCGGGCGTGGGTCGCCGACTTGCCGAGGGAGCTCGTGACCTTGCGGCTGAGGCAGGGCGTCGGGACGTGCGGATCGCCGTCCCCGAACCCCTCCTGCCGGTGGCGAAGGCGTGGGGGGCGGAGGACCGCGAGGGCTCGAGGCAGGTGTTCCAGCGTCTCGACCTGGACGGTGCACCATCGCCTGAGCCCGTGGTGCCCCCGGACGTCGAGGTGCATCGGTGGAACGCCGTGGCACCGGACCATCTCGCGGCGGGGGTGGCACGGCTCGAGGGACACGGTGATCTCGACGTGCTGCGCGCCCTGGAGCGGATGCGTCGCATCCGCGGTCGCGTCGCGCTGCACACCGCCCTCGTCGAGCCGGGAGGAGGTGCCATGCTCGGTTACACCAGCATCTCGCTGCCGGCGTCCTCGCCGGGGGACCCGGAGCAGGGCATGACCGTCGTGGGTCCCGAGGCCCGCGGTCACGGCTACGGCGAGCTCCTCAAGCGGCTGAACCAGGCCGCGCTCGCTGCCGATCGCCCCTGGGCCCAGCGGATGTGGACAGCCAATGATGAGGAGAACTCCCCGATGGCAACATTGAACGCGCGCCTCGGTTTCCGGCCGTGGCAGCACCGTCGAGTTCTGGGTTGGAGCCTGTAGATGTCGCTCGAGCATGACTTCGTCGTCCACACCGGCGCTGCAGGTGTCGTCGCCGACGGCCGGCACGACCTCACCGTCGTCGTCGGTCCGGCCGGGACGACGAGTGCCCTCGTGATGACGCGCTCGCGCACCGCCGGTCCCTGCGTCGCCCTGAGCCGGGAGGCGAGGGTCGGAGCAGTCCGGGGTTTCGTGGTCCTCGCCCGCAATGCCAACGTCGCCACCGGCGCGCAGGGCTACCAGGACGCCGTCGAGATCCGCGACCGGGTGGCCGCCCTCGCAGGGTCCCGGGCCGACGAGCTCGTCGTCTGCTCGACCGGGGTCATCGGACGGCGCTACCCGATGGAGTCCATCAGGGCCCACCTCGACACGCTGACGTGGCCGGGCACCGCGACGGTCGACGCTGCCGCCACCGCCATCATGACGACCGACACCCGCCCCAAGGTCTGCCGGGTGGAGGGCGACGGGTTCGAGGTGGTCGGCATCGCCAAGGGAGTCGGCATGATCGAGCCCGACATGGCGACCATGCTCTCCTTCGTGCTCACCGACGCTGAGGTCGAGCCGGACGATCTCG
This sequence comes from Knoellia sp. AC549, assembly GCF_979258975.1. Classification (NCBI taxonomy): domain Bacteria; kingdom Bacillati; phylum Actinomycetota; class Actinomycetes; order Micrococcales; family Intrasporangiaceae; genus Knoellia; species Knoellia sp. AC549. The sequence goes on along the minus strand of NZ_OZ409890.1, from coordinate 1,657,760 downwards.
ACCGCGTCTTCCGTCGGGTGGTCGAGCGCACCTACAACTCCGTCTCCATCGACACCGACACGTCGACGAGCGACACCGCGTTGCTCCTGGCGAGTGGCTCGGCCGGGAGGGTGGACCTCGTCGCCTTCGAGCAAGCGCTTCTCGAGGTGTGCACCACCTTGGTCAAGGACATCGCCTCGGACGCTGAGGGGGCCAGCACGCTCATCACGTGCACCGTCACCGGGGCGGCGTCCACTCAGCAGGCCCGGACGGTGGGCAAGGCGGTGATCAACTCACCCCTGGTCAAGACGATGGTGCACGGGGCCGACCCCAACTGGGGTCGGGTCGTCATGGCGGTCGGCAAGTGCGTCGACGAGCCCGACATCACGACCGAGGCGCTCAAGGTGTCGTTCGGTGGGGTCGAGGTCTTTCCCCAGGACGTGGACGACAGCGTCCTCGCGGGCGTGCAGGAGCACCTGCGCGCGGACGAGGTCGAGATCGGTGTGGACCTCGGGTTGGGGCAGGAGTCCTGGACCGTCTACGGGTGCGACCTCACCGAGGGCTATGTGAGGACCAACGCCGACTACACCACCTGACAGAGCGCCTCACGTGGGGCGCGCATCGGGGTGAGGTGCACGCCTGGTCGGGCTGCGGCGACGCTGGTCTGGAACCGGGCGACGGCGCCGTCGACCCGCCGGACCAGGGCGGTGGCGCTGTCGGTGAGGCTGGAGCCGGTGGCGGTGCGCACGACCAGGTGGGTTCCCACCCGTTCTTCGAGTCGGCGCAGCCGTCGGGTCAGGGCCGGCTGGGTCAGGCACAGCTCGGTGGCGGCGCGGTTGAGGCTGCCGTGGCGTTCGATCGCTCTCAGGACGAACACGTCACCGAGCTCGAGGGAGTGGGGTGGGAGCGCCTCGAACGGCGCGGCGGCGGGCACGGCCACGGGTGGGCGCGCCATCCGGCGTGAGTGGTCCTGGAACATCGCCTGGATCTCACCGAGCCGGTGACGCACCTCGCACCGGTGGTCGGTGTGGAGCACGGCGGTGCGGGTCAGGCCCTCGGTGCGCACATGGGTCAGACCCAGACCTTCGTATGCCGCCCGGTGCGATGCGGGGATGAGTCCGGCGGCGCGACCCGAGAGGATGAGGATCCGGTGGGCGTGACGGCTCTCCACGACCTGCAGCTGGGGGGAGTCCGCCGGGATCTGCAGGAGTGCGGCCACCAGCGCCGCCTGGGACGCGGTCGCGACCCAGGTGAGGTCCTCGGGCAGGTCCTTGACGCTGCGCACTCCTGCCGGGACGTCGCGCCCGATGATCCAGACGTCCTCGTCGAAGAGGGGGATGGTGATGCTGTCCCGGGTGGGGCGTGGGGCACCGGGCACGTCCCAGGCCGCGAGGGCTTCGGTGGACCCACCGTCGAACAGCTCGATCGCGTGCGCGTTGTCGGTCTCGGTGACGTCGACGACCAGTGGTGGGTCGAGCCGGGCCAGGGGGTCGACGTCCATGTGGCTCTCGAGCGAGGACGCGATCCGGATCGCACGCCGATCCACCGGTGTGGCTGCAGCGAAGGTCCCCAGCGAACCGTGCAGGTCCATCGAGGCTCGCAGGAGAAGCTGCCCCTGGGCGGTGAGGGAGGGAGAGCCCGGTCCTGAGGAGACGAGCCGAGCACTGTTCTTGGACTCGAGCCGATGCACCAGGCGCACGGCTGAGGCACGGGTCAGGCCGACGGACTTCGCCGCTGAACGCATGCTCCTGCAGCGCAGGATCTCGGCGAGCAGGGAGCACTCCGTGGTGGTCAGGACATCCATGTTCACCCTTCCGGTCAAAGAAACCATACGGTTGGTCTTTTCCGAAGGTAGTGGAGGTTTTGTCCGGGGTACAACCAAGAGCACGTGTCTTTTTGGCATGCATACGGTCAACGACGCACGGCTATGCGTCTTCGGGCGGGGGTATGCGGAGGTGTCCAGCCGATTCGTGGCGCACGAAGGGGCTGGGTGACGGTTGGTGTGGACATTCGATGCCTGTGAGAGGAACCTTCCGTGGCCGACGACCGTGTACTTGAGGCTCAGAAGTGGGTCAACGCGACCTACGGAGGGGTGGCCGGCTACTCGCCGTGCCCCGAAACCGGGAACACCGGTTGGTCGACGATGTACGCCCTGACCAACGCCTTGCAGTACGAGCTCGGCATCTCACCGCTCTCGAACTCCTTCGGTCCGACGACGATGTCGAAGGTCGACGCGCGCGGCGGGGTGGGTCCGGGTGAGACCAACAAGAACCTCGTCAAGATCGTCCAGGCTGCCTGCTTCTGCAAGGGCTACAACCCCGGCGCCATCGACGGGAGCTGGTACCTGCCGGGCCCGGGCACCTACTACAGCGTGCACACGGCGATCCAGCAGATGACCTCCGACATGGGGATCGGGGCACAGGGCAGGCTCAACGCCAAGACGTTCAAGGCGCTGCTGACCATGGACGCCTATGTGATCGTCTCCGGAGGCAACACCGAGGTCCGCGACATCCAGCGATGGCTCAACGGTCGCTACTGGCAGCGGAAGCTTCGCGACGATCATCCCGACCGAGGGCCACTACTCGCGCGACGTCCAGACGATGCTGATGAAGGCGCTGCAGTCCGAGTTCGGCATCGCCGACAGCTCGGTCACCGGGAACTTCGGTCCGGCGACGCAGACGGGCCTGCGCAACAACCAGCTCGCAGAGGGCGCCACGGGGATCTTCGTGCAGCTGCTCTCGGCGGCGTGCGTCTTCAACGGCCCGGTCCCGAACTCCTCGGGGTCAACGACGTCGACGGTGTTCAAGTCCACCTTCGACAGCGCGCTGGGGACCTATCTCAAGGACTTCCAGTGGTTCAGCCTGCTGACCCAGAACCGGCGTGCGGACTACCCGACGTGGTGCCAGCTGCTCGTGTCGATGGGTGACCCGGACCGCCCCGCGGGCGCGTGCGACACCCGCTTCACGATCACCCAGGCCATGGCCGCGTCACTGTCCTCCAACGGCTACAAGGTCGTCGGACGCTATCTCGACGAGACCGCGAGCAGCACGCTCAACAAGGAGATCCAGCCCGGCGAGCTGAACGCGATCTTCGCCGGCGGGATGAAGGTCTTCCCGATCTGGCAGTACAACGCGCGCCTGCTGGGCGACTTCACCTGGAGCGAGGGCTACTCGCACGCCCAGAAGGCCCATGACCGCATGGTCCACTACGGCTTCAACCGCGGGGCGATCATCTACTTCGCCGTCGACTACGACGCGACCGACCCCGAGATCACCAGCAACATCGTCCCCTACTTCCGCGGCGTCCAGGCCGGCCTGGCCAACCGTGGACACCGCTACCGCGCCGGGGTCTATGGGTCCCGCAACGTCTGCACCCGGGTCTCCAACGAGACGCTCGTCGTGAGCTCGTTCGTCTCGGGCATGTCCTGGGGCTTCTCGGGCAACCTCGGATTCCCCCTGCCGTACAACTGGGCCTTCAACCAGATCAAGGAGTTCCGCTACACCGGTGGCGGGCAGACGATCGACCTCGACCGGGTCGTCCACCGCACCTCCGTGGACCCGGGCATCGGTGCCAGCGGTGTCGGTGGCGGGAACTCCTCGACCGCGGCAGCCATGCTGACCCACATCGACGAGGTCCACGAGCACGCCCGCCTCTATGACGGGACGACCAGCACCGCGACGATCAACATCCGGGTGCTCCAGTTCCTCAGGTCGCCGAAGTACACCAAGGACTACGGCGGGTGGGACATCCTCCTCGGTGCGTGGGACCAGGACTGGATCGACTCCGCCGCAGCGAGGTTCCCGAACCGGCCCTTCACCTTCGAGGACCCGGTCTACGGCGAGTCGATCTCGATCGACCACCTCGCCGCAACCGCCAACGCCGTGCTCCTCAAGGGTTGGGGCAGCGGGGCCACCGCGAACCGGGGCGACTTCGGCGGGTGGGGCGGTGACCTCGCGACCTTCTATGCCGACTGGATGAACAACGAGAGCAGCTACGCCTCCGGCTATGCCTTCTGCATGGACCGCATGGCCAAGCGCGGCGTCACCTCGTCCTTCGGCTTCTCCGACATGGTCGAGGACGCTGACGGCTTCCTCATGGGCCGCGCCTGCCGCAACGGCTCGGCGTTCAAGACGGCGTTCCGGTCCCACCTCACCGGCGCCGGCGCGAGCACCAGGTTCAAGGACCTCTACAGCCTGCGGTTCGGCTCGTCGGTCACCACGGCGGAAGGTGCGGCCAGGCACATGCTGCTCGACACCAGCGACGACGGTCTGAGCACTGTCCGGGCAGGGATCTACGCCGGGATCCTCAAGGATCTCAACGCCACGCCGCCGACACTGCCGGCATACAAGCTCGACCCCTTCCTGAAGGGCTTCGCAGACACCATCAAGAACCAAGCCGCGAACGGCTGAGAGGATGACCCCGATGACGCATGTCCACAGCTCCGTCTCCCGTCGCGTGATGCTGGGCGGGCTGGGTGCGGGTGCCATGGCTCTCGCCGCAGCCGAGAGCGCAACCGCCGCCCCCCTGGCCAGCGCCCCGTCCGGGCCGAAGCGCTGGACCGGCGGGCGCAGCGACAACGGTTGGGCGATCGGTGGCAAGACGCGCGAGTTCCCCATCGAGGGCACGCAGCTCAGCGTGACGCTGGCGGTCGGACCCACCGCCGCGCTCCTGCAGCACGCGGCGCGAAGGATCAACTACGAGCTCGACACCCTTCGCGCCGGTGACATCACCGGTGTGACGAGTGACCGAGTCGTGGCATCACCGCAACGGTCCAACCTGCTGTCCGGCACGGCGATTCACTTCCGCCCCGGCTTCTACCCGCACGGCGCCTCCGGGAACCTCTTCCCCGCAGAGGTCGTCGTCATCGAGGACATCGTGGCCGAGTCCGGTGGGGTCCTCGCCTGGGGCGGCCACCTCGAGGTCCCCGACCAGGGACTCATCTACGTCTCCGGCTCGGCTGGGACGCAGGCCGTCGACAGGCTCGCGGACGACTTCTCCGAGGCAGACCGGATGGACAGTGCCGGTGGCGCTGGCGCGATCGACGCGCATGACCCGTCGCGACGCAACGTCGCGAGGAGGCATCGCGAACGCGTGTCATGAGAGTGCTCCCCTGGGCGGTGGTCGGCGGCCTGACGGGCCTCCTCCTCGTGGGGTGCGGCCAGGTGCAGGCCGATGCCGACGAGGCTGCGGCGCGGGTCGCCGACCAGGTGCTTCCGGAGGCGGTCGGGGCGGCGATCACCGCCTCGGGCGCACGGACTCCCGAGCAGCGAGCGGTCGCGGGGGAGACGTGGCTGTCCGACCCCGACCCGACCGTGACCGAGAGTCAGGGCGGCACCACCTGGGTCGTTCGCGGACGAGAGGGCACGGCGATCCGACTCGACGTGTACGCGCGCGTCGAGTCCGGCTCCTTCTTCCCGCCCGACCAGGGAGAGGCAGCCTGGGGTGTGGCGTGCCGCAGCTTCGACGTCGGCGACAAGGTCACGGTGACCGAGGTGGAGTGCCCCGAGGGGACTCCGGAGAGACCCTGAGGCCAGTTCCCCATCTCGTCGTGAACCGCCGCGACTCCTCAGGTCAGGTCGCGCGCACCCGGGACGCGAACGCGGCGTAGATCGGGGAACCCTGGTTCATGATCGTCGACTCCGACATGGACGCGCTCTCCTCACCCCAGATCGAGAAGCAGGCACCGCGCAGCCGCCAATGGGTGGCACTCATGACACGGTCGTCGCCCCAGTAGCCGGGCGTCCACCGAGTGCGCAGGGCGTCGCACATCCACTGCCGGTCCCACGCCGTCTCGTGCGGGCGTGGGAGCCAGAAGCAGTAGTAGCCGTTGTAGTTGTGGATCGCGAAGCCCGCGTTGGCCATGGCAGGCATCGTCAGCCGGGTGCCCGGAGTGCCCCAGTCGTCGTAGTCCCAGTAGGCCACGGTGAGCGAGCGGCTGAGCAGAGCGACCGACTCGGAGATGATCGCGTCGTTCCACACGGTCGAGGACACCCTGTGCTTCGTCGCCAGGGTGGCGGCCAGGGCGCTCACGCCCTTGGCCCACGCCCGCTTCTCCACGACGGTTCCGGCGAACTCGTCCCCGCCGAGGTGGACGCGGGTGGCGGTGGGGTGCATGCTCAGCACCTCCGTCCAGAGCTCACGGACGAACGCCCATGCGGTCGGGCTGTGGACCTCGATCTCTCTCGTCGCGTAGTGGGAGAAGACCTCGGCGGTGGGGAACCGGGCGATCGGCGTGAGGTCCATCAGGGTCCGGATCCCGCCGGCGTGCCCGGGGGTGTCGATCTCCAGCATGAGGTCGACCCCCCGGCTGGCGGCATGGGCGACCAGCGACGTCAGCTGCGCTCGGGTGAGGAAGGCCCTCCCGGTGCGCGGGTTGACATACGTCGTCCCGACGCGCGTCGCGCTGGCCGCGGTCTGGCCCAGCAGGGTGGACTCGAGACCGTAGGCCTCGTCGTCGGACGCGTGCAGGTGCAGGGAGTTGCCCCCACGGTCGGCGACGAGGTTGATGAAGGCGACGATCGCGGCAGGCGACCAGTAGCGCCGGGCGATGTCGAGGTTGAGGCCCACGCGGTCCAGGCCGAGCACTGCGCCCTCCGCGCGTCCCGGGGAGGTCAGCAACGCGGACGCCCCAGCAGCCGTGGCCATGAGAACCGTGCGACGTCGCATCCGGAGGCTCTGTCTGCTCGAGGATCCTGCTTGCGCATGAGCCGCCCGGAGCCGGGCGGCGAGCCCAAAATTATCAGCGTGTCACCGATGGCGCGCGGCGACGATCCTGGCCCGGCAGCTCACCGGGTCCGCGACCCGCGCTTCGTCGCGGGGCGATGCGTCGGGGTGTCGACAGGTGGGATCAGGTTGCCACGCATCGCATACAACGCCGCCTCGACCCGCGAGTGGACCTGGAGCTCCTTGAGGATGTTGCGGACGTGGTTCTTCACCGTGTTCTCCCTGATGCGGAGCTGGGTCGCGATGCTCTTGTTCGTCATGCCTCGCGCCAGGAAGCCGAGGACCTCGATCTCACGGTCGGTGAGGCGCGGCCCGGGAGCCGCACCCTGGGCCGACTGGTCGCTCAGCCGCGAGAACTCTGCGAAGAGCCGGCCCGCCATGTGCGGCGGGATGATCGACTGCCCCCTGTGCGCCATGCGGACCGACTCGGCCACCTGCTCGGCCGGCAAGCTCCTTGAGGAGGTAGCCGCTCGCTCCGGCCTTGATGGCCGCGAAGAGGTCGGCCTCGTCGTCGGACGCCGTCAGGCACAGGATCCTGGTGCGCGGTGACCTCTCCCTGATCGCGGCGCAGGCCTCGATCCCGCTGTAGCCGGGCATGCGCACGTCGAGCAGGACGACGTCGGGTTTGAGGAGGACACACTTCTCCACCGCCTCGAGCCCCGACGACGCCTCGGCCACGACCTCGAGGTCGGGTTCGAGGCCGATGACGACCTGCATGCCCTTGCGGTACAGGTCGTGGTCGTCGGCGATGACGATGCGGATGCGGCGCATCCCGGAACGCCCCTCACCACCTGGTCCCCACGAGCTGGCCACCTGCCTCACCCAGCGACGGGATAGGGATCGGCGGGGATGACCTGGACCCAGGAGTACTGGTTGATCCAGCTCGGACCACCCGCGGTCGCGACGACACCGAACTCGAAGCCGCGTGCCCGCAGGGAGTCGATCGCCCGTGGGAGGTACTTCGGCTGGTTCGACGGGCAGTCGACGACCTCGTTGCCGTCGTGCAGGAGCAGCAGCGCCTGCGGGGCTGCGTTGTCGTTGAGGTAGCGGTGGACGCCCTGCGCTCCTGGGCAGGAGTAGTCCCCAGCGCCGGTGTCCCAGTGCCACAGGACCCCACCCCACATGCCGAGCGAGCGGATGGCCCGGTTGCCCGAGTCGCTCTCGACCCCCTTGGGGTAGCGGAACAGCACGGGGGTCACCCCGGTGATGCGGCGGATCGCCTCGTTGGTGCGCACGATCTCGCTGAGGGCCCCGGCGTCGTCGAGCGTGTCGAAGGTGGTGTGGGACCAGCCGTGGTTGCCGATGACATGCCCTTCGTCATGGATGCGGCGCACGATCTCGGGGTGCCGCACGACGTGCGTGCCCTGGAGGAAGAACGTCGCCTTGACCTTCTTCGCCCTGAGCACGTCCAGCAGCTGCGGCGTGATCTCGGACGGGCCGTCGTCGAAGGTCAGGGCCACCAGGCCCATGGATCCCGGTGGCACCGGAGCCCCAGCGCCGTGCTCGTGGTCCTGCAAGGACCTGCCGGCCTTGGCGTCCCCGGGCTCCGCCGTCCCTGTGCCCGCGCTCGACAGAGCCTTGGTGGAACCCATGCCGAACAGGCCGAACAGGCCGACCAAGAGGGTCAGGACGCCCACGACCACGATGACGTGGGGCAGCGCGCGACTGCGGGTCATCGCCTGCCCCCGATCGCCACGGCCGCCGTCCGGCGGTCGTCGAGCACGCGAAGGCTGACGACCTGGGTGCGGCGCACCAGTCGATGGACGACGAAGGCGGCGAAGGCCAGAGCGAAGACGAGCAGGGCCCAGTGCGCGAAGGCGAACGCGCTCATGGCGAGGGTCCCTGACGTCAGGGACGCCGCCTGGACGGCGTGCTGACCGGAGCTGTTGAAGTACATGCGATGACCTACCAGACCTGTGTCGTGCGTCGGAAGCTGTGGAACAGCGCTGTGGCCGTGCAGGCCTCGAGGAAGAGGCCGTAGGCGTCCTCCACGACCATCGCCGCGCTGAGGGCGATGTCCTTCCAGGTGCGATCGGGGACCCGCCAGGCCGAGGTGACCCGGTCGACCCACATGAGCAGGAGCGGCACCATCCCCAGGAGGGAGAAGGTCAGTCCCATGCCGAGCTGGAACAGGGCCACGACGTACGCGAGCCAGACCAGCCGCATGAAGGAGGAGAGACCAAAGAGTCCGTATGCCGCGATGTCCCGTCGCGTTGCCGGGATCCAGCCACGCTTGCGGCACTCGTCGACCCCACCCCGCCCCCAGCGCAGGCGCTGCCGCCAGAGCTCGCGGAAGGCGGCGGGGGTGTCGGTCAGGACGTGCGCACCGGAAGCTGCGCTGACGGCATACCCGATGGTCTTGAGGTCGAGCGTGAGCGCATAGTCCTCGATGAGGGACTCGCCGTCCCACGGCGCCTGGCGTCGGAAGGTCTTCGTGACCTCGGTCAGGGCATCGACCCGATAGAGGGTTGCGGCACCGGAGGCCACCTGGACGGTCCAGGCCCGCAGCTCTCGAGTGTCGTCGTAGCGGGCGTACTCGAGTCGCTGGAGACGCCAGGCCAGACCTGAGCCGTCCTTGGCCCAGTAGCGGGCGCACACCGCACCGAGGGGCCGGTGCTTCCGACGACCGCGGGGGCGGCGGTCGATGACGTCGAGCATGCCTTCGATGGCATCCGCCGTCAGCGAGGTGTCGGCGTCCATCGTGAGGACGTGGGTGGCTCCGCCGACGTAGCGCAGCCACGCCTGGTTCAGGGCCCCTGCCTTGCGCGCCCTGTTGCCGAGGGTCTCGAAGACGGCGACGCCCTCGACCGCGGCCAGTGCCACGGTGTCGTCGGTGCAGTTGTCCGCCGCGACGACGATGAGGTCGGGTGGTCTCGTCTGGGCCTTGAGAGAGGCGATCGTGCTGGTGATCTGAGCGGACTCGTTGTGCGCTGGGACGATGGCGACAACGTCACGACCATCGCTCGAGCGGGTGCTGTGCATGTGTGGATTTCCCTGCCAAACGTGTGTAGAGCGTCAAACGTGCGGACGGCGCAGAGCCGTGACGGACGACCTGCGGATGGTCGGCCCCCGAGTCCCCTGATCTGCGGGCTCCCCCATAGAGAGCAGCGACCCCCGCATCCGTGACGCGACCCTCTTGAACCTTTTTTGAACGTCCCTTGGACATCCCTTGACCCGCCCTTGACCCGGGCAGGATGTCGCTCGTGACCGGGGCAAGGAAGGTGCGCCCGCCGCGTCACGGATCGACGCTCGGACGCTCTCTTAGCATGTGACGGAACTGCCGTCAGAACTTTGACGACATCGGGTGGAGTGGGTTCAGCGGTGGGGAAGATGCGCGGAAGGGCTCGATGCTGCGCCGGACCACGCTCGGCGCACGGGTAGCTCGTGAGCCCCGCGTCACACAATCGCCGCGAGCGCGTCACTCTTCACGTGTGTAGCGTCAAAATTCGAGCGTGGAGCATGGTCAGGGTGGACGGGGCAGGACGTGGATGAGGTGGATGACCTGAGTGGTGTGCCGGAGCAGGTCTCCGACGCCGAGCTCGTCGAACGGCTCCGGCAGGGCGACCGCGAAGCCACGGTCGAGCTGTGGACCCGGCACTACCCCGCCGTGCTCGTCGCCGCGAAGAACGTCACCCGGCAGCAGCGCGATGCCGAGGAGATCGCTTCTGACGCCTTCTCCGGGATGTTGTCCGCGACGGCCTCGGGCACGGGCCCGACGACCTCGGTGCGGGCCTACCTCGTGACGTCGGTTCGCAACCTGGCCGCGAGCCGGGCACGCCGGTCCTCGGCCAGTGAGGTCATCACCGACGACGTCGCCGTCTTCGACCGGCCCACCCGTGACACCACTGCGCACATGTCCGAGCTCGAGCTGGTCCGAGTCGCCTTCGCCGCCCTCCCGCGGCGCTGGCAGATCGTGCTGTGGCGCACTGCCGTCGACCGGGACACCAACATCGACGTGGGCCGGGCCATGGACCTCTCACCCAACGCTGTGGCGGCCCTGGCCAAACGCGCCCGCCGAGGGTTCCGGCTGTCTTACCTGCGCGCGCACCTCTCCGACCGTGGTGTCTCCGCAGAGTGTGAGCCGTTCATCGACGGGTTGGCCGACCTCACGGTGTCGAAGACCGGCACCGCCCACGGTGTCGCGGAGCACGTCGCGGGGTGCAGCAAGTGCGAGGGGCGCCTCGCGGAGCTCAGGGCGGTGGACGCGAACTTCGCCGGGATGCTGGCTCCTGCCCTCTTTGCCCTCGTCCCTGCGCAGATGTTGACGGGGGTCGCGGGCGCGGGGGCGGGCGCGTCGACGGCGATCCTGGCCGGCGCCTCCTCTCCCGCCACCGGTCCTGCACACCTGCTGCCGCACCTGGGCAGCAAGTGGGTGCTGGGCTCCGTCGGTGCTCTTGCGGCCACCAGCATCGCGGTCGCGGTCGCGATGGGAACCGGGGGAGACGCCTCCCCCACGCCACCCGCTGCAGGCGTCGTCGCCGCCTCGCTCACGCCATCGGTGACGCCCACCATCGCCCTCAGCCCCAGCACGACCTCCCCGGCGCCCGAACCTTCGCGCACCCCGCAACCCGGTGCGCCGCGGCCGACACGCACGACGAGCGTGGCCCCGCCCCCCACTCCTTCGCCGCCCGTGACTCCTTCGGTCCCGACGCGCACCGTGCCGGCGGCGCCGAGCACGACCCCATCATCAGCACCGCCCACCCCGACGACCTCGCCCTCACTGACCGCCAGCCCCGTGACGGCGAGCCTGGCCATCCGGGCACCCCGGACCGACACCCTCGTCGATGTCACTGCATCCGTCGACGGCACGACCGGCCCCATGCGCCTCACCCTCGAGGTCCCCGACGGGGTGACCCTCACCGGCGTCAGCGGTCACTGGCGCTCCTGCTCCCAGGACGTGGGATCCATCACGTGCGTCGGCAACTCCCGGGCCCCGGGCACGTGGAAAGGCACCCTTCGCACGGTTTGGGCAGACGAGGCCCGGGGAACGGTACGTGCAACCATCCGCGGGACCTATGCCAACGGATCGCCGGCGGTCGGATCCGTCGAGGCGACCTGGCCCCCGTGACTGCCATGAGCCACCTCTCGCTCGTCGAGCGTGCACCAGAGATCCCCCACCCCGCCCAGGAGGTCGAGATGGACCCGTCCTACAAGACACTGGTCTCGTCCTCGGACCTTGAGGAGCTTGCCGAGGCGGTGGAGCGGGCCTCCTTCCTCAACCGGGAGGCCTCCGACTCGGCGTCCCAGCTCCTGGATCCCTCCTGCATGCTCGAAGCCCTGTCGGACGTCTACGCCGCGTCGCTGCGACTGGTGCGCGAGAACGACCGGTGCAGCCACGAACGGCCCTTCCGGCAAGGACACTGAGCAGGTCCGAGGACGGCACGCGAGGTGGTCCGTCAGGGCTTCATCGGTCTATGCGCCTGCGACGCCCGTGTCGTCCCATCGCGAGGATGGCTGCACCGGCCACGAGGAGCGCAGCCCCGAGGGTGACCGGGGTGGTGACGCTGGACCCGGTGTAGGCCAGGCCGGACGCGCGCGCCGGGTCCGAAGCGTGGGCCGGGCCGGAGGGGTGGCTCAGGCCTGGGGGCGGGAGCTCGAGGGTCACGGGCGGCGACGCGTCGAGGGCTGTGCCGGCGAACGTGGCCGCACTCTCCGGTCCATCTTCCTGAGCGACGGCTCCCGAGGAGGGTGCCGTTGCTCCACCCGCCCCGCCGGCCGGCACCGTGGTCGAGCCGGCCGCCGACGCCGATGTCGAGGCCGGTGTCGAGGCGACTCCGGCGACACGGCCGGCGTCGATGTCGGCCTGAGTGACGGCATACGCCTCCGAGATGCACACGGTCGACTGGCCCGGCGTCAGGGTCGACGGCGGGCACGTCAACGACAGACCCAGGTCCGCCAGCATCCGGTCGGCCACCACGATGTCGGGCAGGACGACAGCCCCGATGTTGGAGACGTGGAGGGTGTAGGTGACCTCGTCACCCACGCCGGCCAGACCATCGCCGTTGCGATCCAGGGTGAGCGCTGCCGACTTCGCCACCGAGACACCGGGTGTGCCGCTGATCGGGGCCACCACGGTGGTGACCGAGGCCGAGCAGCCCGTGCCCGGCGCCGGCGGGCAGCTGGCATCGAGGGTCGGGACGGTGACGGTCGCAGTCCGCATGCGGTCGCGGCCCGCGCCCGTCACGACGGGGACGGGGAGAGCTCCGCCGGCACGACGGTCGCCGTGCTCTCGATGCTCGAGGTCGACCCGGCTCCGACGACACCCGTCACCCGGTAGGTGAGGGTGCCACCGGCGTTGACGCGCACCGTGTCGGCGAGGTCACCCACGCCCGAAGGGGTGCAGGTGGTCGGCGCGGCCGGCGGCAGGGTGCTGTTCCCGGCTGCGGTCACCGAGCAGGCCCAGGTCGCACCGGTGACGGCAGCAGGCAGGTCATCGGTGACTGTCGCACCGACGGCGTCGCTGGGTCCGTCGTTGTGCACCGTCACGGTGTAGGTGATCGCCTCCCTGGGCACGTACGACGTGGCGTCGGTGGTATTGGTGATGGACAGGCCCACCTCAGGGAGCACCGTCAGGGGCGTCGAGGCCGGGAGGTGCACCCCAACGCTGGCCGCAAAGTTGCTGTCGCAGTCCGGGATCGGTTCACCGTCGAGGTCGGTGCAACCCGAGGTGGTGTAGGCACCGGGCGTGCTGCTGCTCACCTGCACCGTGATCGTGCAGGAGGCCTCCCCCCTGTCCAGGTTGCCCGTGGCGCTGACGCGTTCACCCGTCACGGCACTGTCCGTGAGCTCGCACGTGCCACCGGGTCGGCCCGACGCCACGAGTCCGCCAGGGAGGTCCTCGGTGAACGACCACCCGTTCTTGGCCAGGAGCTCGGCCGTGTTCGTCACGGTGAAGTTCAGGGTCGTGGACCCGCCCTGTGGGATCGACGACGGGGCGAACTCGTGCTGCAGCCGCGGGGTGACGTCCGTGATCTGCGGGAGGTCGAGCGCAACGTCGTTGCCGGTGCCCGTCGCCTGGAGGTTCCGCACCCGGATGCCCAGGGCAGGAGCCGTGACACCGGGAGGCACCTGCACCGCGTCGGACTGGAACTCCACCACGCTGACGGGGGCACCATCGATTTCGTAGTCCCTGGCACCCGGGTCGGTGCACGGGTCGAGCTCGCGACCGACGACCGACGGGGAACCGCCGACGAGCAGCGCGAGCTCCAGCCGCGCGTGAGGGGACGTGCAGTTGGTCTCGGCGAAGACGCCCGAGACGGCGTAGAAGTGACCGGAGACCGCCGGGACGGAGCCCTCTGCGGTCTGCAGCTGGACACCGGCGGCCTGCCGGCCGGAGGTGGTGTTCGTGTAGTCGCCGAGAACCTGGTTCTGTGCCGCCGCTGCTGGGGTCATGCCCTGGAAGAGGCCCATCGCGACCGCCATGTCGCCGAGGGTGTCGAAGGCCCCGTTGCGCTCGCACTCGTCGGTGTTCGTGACCATGGGACTGCCACCGTCGACGGGAAGCGGCGTGCCCTGGCGCATGACCCATCCGTTGCAGGCGCCGGCTCCCGGGCTCCAGGCAGCGTCGGCCGTGTAGGTCTCCCCAGCGGCCGCCGCGTCCCCCGTGTAGTCAGCAAGGCGAATCGGCGCTCGACCGGCGTCCGTTGCGGAGAAGTCCTCGCTGTAGACCACGGCCGCCTCCGATGCGCCCAGCGGCGTCAGCGAGGCGGCGGCTGCTGTGCTCCCCAGGATGGCTGCCCCCATGGCCGAGGCCGTGGCCAGAGCCAGGATCAGGACGGCAACGGTCCACTGGTGAGCGCGCGCACGGCATGGCTGAGCGCTTCTTCTGTATGGCAAATGGAGCACGTACCCCTCGACGAACCTGGACCTGGTCACTGGTAAGACTCGACTCCGGGCAGAAGGTGACGCGCCGACCCCGTCGAGCCTCCCTCGGCGGCCCGAGGTTTGACTCCCGGCGAGATTACCGGCCGTCGCGGACGCCCGAAGCAGGTTGGTGTGCGGGGACCTGTGAGACGCACCACTGAGCCGCCGTGTCCGTCGACCGCGAGCTCGCTCGTGCCGGTCCGGGACAGCCGTGGCGTGTCAGGGGCCGGGAGTAGCGTCGCCGGCATGGACACCACGGCAGCACAACCCACCGCCGACCGTCCCGTGTTCCCGGACGGCTACGGCATCCCGCACACCGCGCAGGGCCAGCTCGCCTGGGCCGACGTGGAGCCGCGGCTCGAGCGGTCGATGCACTACTGGCTCAGCAGCGTCAGGCCCGACGGCACACCGCACTCCGTGCCGCGCTGGGGCGTCTGGCTCGACGGACGGTTCTGGTACGACGGGGCGCCGACCACGCGGCATACCCGCAACGTCGAGCAGAACCCGGCCGTCACCCTGACGCTCGAGAGCGGCACGGAGGTGGTCATCGTCGAGGGCACCTCGGAGGCCACCCGGGCCGAGCCCGACGACCTGGGCGCGCGACTCTCCACGGCCTTCACGAAGTACGCCGACAGCGGCTACTCCCCCGGTCCGGACTCCTGGGCAGGCGAGGACGGCGGCGGCCTGCGCGTCATCACCCCGCGTCGCGCGATGGCCTGGTTCGCCTTCCCCAAGGACTGCACCCGCTTCACGTTCTAGTCCAGGGCGGCGAGCAGGTCGCGCACCCGTGGGGCGACCTCCTCGCCGAAGAGCCTGATCGACTCCATCCGCAGGTCATGGGGCAGGTGCCCGTTCGAGTACTTGAATTGGAACCGCGACGCGCCCAGCGCCCGGGTGGTGTCGACGATCTTGCGCGCGACCGTCTCGGGAGAACCGACGTATGCCGCCCCGCTGGGTGACATCTGCGCCCTCGCTGCCGCTTCGGTCATGGGGGCCCACCCGCGCTCGCGGCCGATCTTGCGCATCTGGTGGAGGAAGTGGGGCAGGTACTCCTCGACCGCCGCGTCGTCCGTGGCGGCAACGTGCCCGGGCGAATGCACCCCGATCGGCAGACCCGGGTGTCCGAGCTCGGTGCAGGCCCGGCGATAGAGGTCGGCGAGCGGGACGAACTGCGCGCTCGAACCGCCGATGATCGCGATGACGATGGGCATGCCGTACTGCGCGGCCCGCACCACCGATGCGGGGGTGCCGCCGACCCCGACCCAGGTCCGCAGGTGACCCGACTCGGTGGGCGGCATGACCGGCCCCGACTCCACGGGCGGCCGGACGGTGCCGGACCAGCGGACGTCCCTCTCCTGCAGCACCTTGGCGAGCAGGTCGAGCTTCTCGCTGAAGAGCACCTCGTAGTCGTCGAGCGACAACCCGAACAGGGGGAAGGACTCGATGAACGACCCGCGACCGACGGTGATCTCGGCCCGTCCGTGGGACAGGGCGTCGACCGTCGAGAAGCGTTGGAACACCCGGATCGGGTCGTCGGACGACAGCACCGTCACGGACGTGCCCAGCCGGATCTGCGAGGTCGTCGTCGCCAACCCCGCCAACACGGTGTCGGGCGCCGAGATCGCGTAGTCGGGACGGTGGTGCTCGCCGACCCCGAAGAAGTCGAGGCCGAGACGGTCGGCGAGCTGACCCTCGGCGAGGACCTCACGGATGACCGTCGCCGCAGGCAGCGGCGAACCGTCCGCCCCGAGGGCGATGTCGCCGAAGGTGTCGAGTCCGAGCTCGAGGGCGGGTGCGGGAGCGGTGTCGGCCATGACTCCAGCCTAGGAGTGCTGCCCGGCACGCCACGCTTCGTCCAGGTCCTCGCGATGGCGTGACGGGTCACGCCATCGCAAGGACCTGGACCGAGGAGTCAGCTGTAGAAGCCGATCCGCGTGGTCTCGTAGGTCGAGTTCCCGCCACGGTCGAAGTTGATCGTGCTCTTGACGATGGCCGTGTAGTGCGTGTCCTCGTAGGCCGTGGCCAGGC
Organism: Knoellia sp. AC549; assembly: GCF_979258975.1. NCBI lineage: Bacteria > Bacillati > Actinomycetota > Actinomycetes > Micrococcales > Intrasporangiaceae > Knoellia > Knoellia sp. AC549. The sequence continues at coordinate 1,641,167 of NZ_OZ409890.1, read as the reverse complement.
TTCGGCACTCGCCACCAGCGGTGTCGATGTCGCCGAACGAGATCGTCGGGCCACGAGAGGTGTTGTCCGGGCGCAGGGTGACCTGGATGACCGCCCGGTCACGGATGTTGACCTCGTCGGCCCGCACACAGAAGCGGTCCTCGCCGTCGTTGTACCAGACCTTGCCCTGGTAGACGCGTCGCTCGAACGAGTTGGCCGACGCTGCACCGGCGGTCGCGACGAGGGTGAGGGCTGCCATCGAGGCTGCGGCCGAGGCCCGGATCAGTCGCCTGCTGGGACGTGCTGGCATGGGGTTGTCCTTTCCCTGGGGTTGGGGATGCGGGTCGTGCGGGGGAGCCGGGCTCAGGTGTAGAACTGCACCCAGCCGGTGCTGTTCCACCAGGTGTTGGTGCCGCCGTAGTTGCGCATCTCGGCGAGCCGGTCCTCGGCGATCGAGAGATTGCCCGTGCAGTGCCTCGTGCGGCTCGCCGAGACGCTGAGGTACTGGGCGTTGCCACCACCCACGAGGCGCATGTCGGCATAGGCCACTGCCCCGGGCGCGCTCGAGCGGAGGGTCAGGCACAGCGTGTCGACGGAGTCGTCCCAGCTGAGGACGGAATGCACGGCGCCCGAGGGACTGGTGAGTGGGATGGAGCGGTCGGCGGCATGGGCGGGGGCTGCGACCGCCACGGTGGCGAGGGTGGCGGCGGCGACAGCCGTCATGGCAACGACCGTTCGCTTGACGATGGTGCTCATGTGTAGAAGTTCCCGTCCTTGGAGGCCTTGCCCGGGTAGCTGAGGTTCATCCAGTAGTAGCGGTCCTCGGCGATCGACATGTTGCCCGTGCAGCTCGCCGGCTTGCCGAACCCGGCGTGGTTGACGCCGACGACCGAGCCGCTGCCGCTGTGCGGGCCAATCCTCGCCGAGGCCATCTGGCCGTCGACGAAGCTCTTGACGCACAGGTTGTCGGTGAGGTCGTCGTACCAGGCCTTGGCGATGACGGTGCCGCTGGCGTTCTTGATCACCAGGGTGAGGTCGCTCGCGTGGGCCGGAGCCGCAGTGGCCATCCCCAGGCTCACGGCCGCGGCCGTCGTGGCGACGACGGCTGCGAGCGAACGCGTCGCCCGCTTCGTCAGGGCGCTCATGTGTAGAACAACCCGTCGGTGCTGCGGTTCTCGTCGCCGACGATGGCGAAGGCCCGCTTGTCCTCGGGGATCGAGAGGTTGCCCGTGCACGCCGGCGTCGACGAGTAGCCCGAGTGCGACTTCCGCACGATCGGGTAGCTCGGCACGTCGAGGAGCTCCATCGTCACGGTGATCGTGCGACCGGCCACGAAGCTGCGGACACAGAGGTTGTCGTGGCTGTCGTCCCACGTGGCCTGACCGATGAGCGTGCCCGAGGCGCTCCTCAGCGGGATCGTCTTGTCAGCCGCGTGGGCCGGGGCGGCGCTCGTGAGAGCGAGGGCAAGGCCGGCGCCGAGTGCGCCGACGGCAGAGAGTGTGCGTTTCATCCGTAGTCCCTTTCGATGCGTTTCCGTCAGTGCGCCGATGGTGGCGGGGACTGCTGCGGATGCGCTGCGATTCCACTGCGAAGGAGCGAGAGGTATGCCGGCCGCCCACGCGGGCGGACGGCATACCTCTCGGTTCCTTCAACGGCACCGGCCACCGTGGTGCCGAGGGCCGCGGCTCCGAGGCCGCTGTCCACAGCCCCTTGGGGACAAGCTGGGGACGCGTGCCCAAGACTTGTGGACAACCTGCCTCGTTCGGTGCACAACCCACCCCGGCCTGTGGAGGGCAGGAATAGTTGAGGAAGTTTGTCGAAAACGCTTGTGGCACAGGGCGATTGGGGAGTAGAAATGCCCTACGCACTCCCCCCGGGGAGAGCGGGACAGCTCGGAGACAAAGGTCCACACGGCGAGTTCGCTCGCTGCGGGAGCCAGGTGACGTGGCGCTCGGGACCGGAGTCGAAGGGACGTCGATCGGGAGCGTCACATCGACCGATCACTCAGAAGGGCCCTTGGAACTCATACTTCCGAGGGCCCTTCGCCTGTCCCCGGCTCTGCGTTGACAGGCCGGCGAGCAGGGGCGAGGGTGCACCGGGTGACGTCCCCCTCCGATGACTGGGCGCGGCACGTCCGCGAGGTGGCGGACGCCCACCCGGACCTCGCCGCCGAGCTCGCGGCCCACGGCCTGCCCGAGCGCTGGTCGCGACCGCCGGGGTTCCCCAGCCTCGTCCTGCTCATCCTCGAGCAGCAGGTGTCGCTGGCCTCGGCCGCGGCCTGCTTCGCGCGCGTCCGGGCACGCGCAGGAGCGATGACACCCGAAGCCCTGCTCGCGACGACCACGGAGGCGCTGCGTGAGGACGGCGTCTCCCGCCAGAAGGACCGCTACCTGCGTGCCCTCGCCACCGCGGTCGCCACCGGTGACCTCGACGTCGACGGGCTCGCGGCCCTCGCCGACGCCGACGTCGTCACCCGGCTGACCGCCCTCCCCGGGATCGGTCGCTGGACCTCGGAGGCCTACCTCCTCGCATGCCTCGACCGTCCGGACGTGTGGCCGGTCGGTGACCGCGCCCTCCAGGTCGCCGTGGCGGAGCGGCTGGGGCTCGCGGAAGTGCCCGACGGCCGCGAGCTCGAACGGCTGGGCGAGGTGTGGCGGCCGCACCGCTCGACCGCGGCCCGGCTGCTGTGGCACGGCTATCTCGCCAGGCGCGGACGCCGAGAGACGGTCGTCGATCTCACGCCCTGAGCCGCTGACCTGCGTTTCTTGACACGTTCAAGAAAACTGGCAGGCTGGTCCCGTGCCCGCCACCCCCACCGCCGACGTCGCGCACGTCGACTTCGAGCAGCTGCTCCGTGGGGTCGACCTGCGCGTGACGCGGCCGCGGCTGGCTGTCCTGCACGCCCTGCACGACACCCCGCACGCCGACACCGGAACGGTCATCGAGCAGGTGCGCACCCGGCATACCTCGGTCTCGCACCAGGCGGTCTATGACTGCCTCAACGCCCTGACCGAGGCCGGCCTCGTGCGCCGCCTGCAGCCCACCGGCTCCGTGGCGCGCTACGAGCTGCACGTGGGGGACAACCACCACCACGCCGTATGCCGGGTGTGCGGCTCGATCACCGATGTCGCCTGTGCGACCGGCCGGGCTCCCTGCCTGCATGCCGAGGACCCGAAGGGCTTCGCCGTCGACGAGGCCGAGGTCATCTACTGGGGACTCTGCCCGAGCTGCCAAGAAGCCTCTGCCGCAACCGGACTCACTGAAGCCACGCAGTCCAGCCAATCCACCAGCACCGCAACAGGAAATGAGAAGGGACGCCGATGACCGTCAACGACAACAGGACCGACGACGCCGAAGTCAGGGAGATGAACGACAGCCCCGCCGCGGAGAGCCGCATCTCCGAGGGGACAGGCGGCTGCCCCGTGGCCCACGGCGGCGTCGCTGCGCACCCGACGCAGGGTGACCCGAACCGTGGCTGGTGGCCGAACCGCCTCAACCTCAAGATCCTCGCTAAGAACCAGCCGGTGACCAACCCGCTGGGTGACGAGTTCGACTACGCGGCAGCGTTCCAGACGCTCGACCTCGCCGAGGTCAAGCGCGACATCGAGCAGGTCCTCACGAGCTCGCAGGACTGGTGGCCCGCCGACTTCGGTCACTACGGCCCGTTCATGATCCGCATGGCCTGGCACAGCGCCGGCACCTACCGCGTCGCGGACGGTCGTGGCGGCGGTGGCACCGGCCAGCAGCGCTTCGCCCCGCTCAGCTCCTGGCCCGACAACGGCAACCTCGACAAGGCCCGACGCCTGCTGTGGCCGGTCAAGAAGAAGTACGGCCAGAAGCTTCTCCTGGGCCGACCTCATCATCCTCACCGGCAACGTGGCCCTCGAGACCATGGGCCTCGAGACCTTCGGCTTCGCCGGCGGCCGAGTCGACGCGTGGGAGCCCGACGACGACGTCTACTGGGGTCCCGAGACCGAGTGGCTCGGCGACGAGCGCTACACCGGCGAGCGCGACCTCGAGAAGCCGCTCGCCGCGGTCCAGATGGGCCTCATCTACGTCAACCCCGAGGGCCCGAACGCCAACCCCGACCCGGCGCTGTCGGCCGTCGACATCCGCGAGACCTTCGGCCGGATGGCGATGAACGACGAGGAGACCGTGGCCCTCATCGCCGGCGGTCACACCTTCGGCAAGACGCACGGCGCCGCCGACCCCGGCGCCTACGTCGGACCCGAGCCCGAGGCCGCTGCGCTGCACGAGCAGGGCCTGGGCTGGAAGCAGACCTACGGGTCCGGCAAGCTTCCAGGACGCCATCACGAGCGGCCTCGAGGTCACCTGGACCACGACGCCGACCCAGTGGGGCAACGGCTTCTTCGACAACCTCTTCGGCTTCGAGTACGAGCTCACCCAGAGCCCGGCCGGCGCCTCGCAGTGGGTGGCCAAGGACGCCGACGCCATCATCCCGGCGCCCGACGAGGGCGGCGCCAAGCGTCTCCCGACGATGCTCACGACCGACCTCGCCCTGCGGGTCGACCCGGCATACGAGCAGATCTCGCGCCGCTTCCACGAGAACCCGGCCGAGTTCGCCGACGCGTTCGCGCGGGCCTGGTTCAAGCTGACCCACCGTGACATGGGTCCGGTCGACCGCTACCTCGGTCCGGAGGTCCCGTCCGAGGAGCTCCTCTGGCAGGACCCGATCCCCGCCAACGAGCACGGCACGTCCGCTGACGACATCGCCGCTGCCAAGGCAGCGATCGAGGCCTCTGGTCTCACCGCGACGCAGCTCGTCAAGGCCGCATGGGCCGCGGCCGGCAACTTCCGCAGCAGCGACAAGCGGGGTGGCGCCAACGGCGGTCGCATCCGCCTCGAGCCGCAGCGGAGCTGGACCGTCAACGACCCGCAGGAGCTGGCGACCGTCATCAGCACGCTCGAGGAGATCCAGGGCAGCACCAACGTGTCGTTCGCGGACCTCGTCGTCCTCGCCGGCAACGTCGGTGTCGAGCAGGCGGCTCGCGCCGCCGGTGTCGAGGTCGAGGTGCCGTTCACCCCGGGTCGCGGCGACGCGACCCAGGAGCAGACCGACGTCGAGTCCTTCGCCTGGCTCGAGCCGACCACGGACGGGTTCCGCAACTACGAGCTGCGCGACAGCCGGCTGCCGGCCGAGTACCTCCTCATCGACCGCGCCAACCTGCTCGGGGTCTCCGCTCCCGAGCTGACCGTGCTCGTCGGTGGCCTGCGCGTCCTCGGCGCCAACGCCGCGGGCTCGACGGCCGGGGTCCTCACCGACCGCGTGGGCACCCTGACCAACGACTTCTTCGTCAACCTGCTCGACCTGGGGACGACGTGGACGCCGGTCGAGGGCACCGACGCCTATGTGGGTCGCGGTGCGGCCGGCCAGGAGTGGACCGGCACGCGCGCCGACCTCGTCTTCGGCTCGAACTCCGAGCTGCGTGCCGTCGCCGAGGTCTATGCCTCCGACGACGCCGGTGAGAAGTTCGTCCACGACTTCGTCGCCGCCTGGGCCAAGGTCATGGACGCCGACCGCTTCGACGTCAGGAAGTAGCAGGCGCCTCAGCACCCACCGCACCACCTCGATGTCCTGCCAGGCGCGCGCCCCAGGCCGCGTCTGGTAGGACATTGCCGTTGGCGGCTCCTCGGGGGAAAATGGCACCGAGGAGAACCCCATGGTCAGCAGCCTCGGCATGGTCGCGTTGGCGCTGCTCGCTGCGCTGTTGGCGGGAGTGGTGGCCCAGCGGGCGCGGCGGCCCGTGGAGCCGCTCCCGCCCGTCCTGCTCGGTCTCGAGCTGGCCCGGATGGCCGAGCACGTCCGACGGGTCGAGGAGAGCGACCAGCCGTGGAAGGCCGAGCGGCTGGCCGCCACCACCTTGGCCTACGACCTGGTGCTGCGGGACTACTGCCGCAGCGTCGACCTCCCGGTGCCCGAGGGGCGCGGGTCCCTGTCGCGCAGCCAGCGGTTCGAGATGGAGTCTGCGCTCATCACCCACGGCCACGACTGGTGAGCCCGTCGTCGCGGGTTGGTTCGGAGTGGTTCGGGGTTGGTTCGCGGCCCTTTCGGCCCGCTGACCTGCCACGATGGCGCACATGACCCGACTGCGCACCGTCTCACCGCAGGCTCGTGGCTGGACGCGTCGTCGCGCCGGCAAGGGCTTCACTTATGTCGACGACAGCGGCAAGCGCCTGCCGGCCGAGGAGGTCGAGCGGATCCGGTCCCTGGCCATCCCGCCCGCGTGGAAGGACGTGTGGATCTGCTCGGTCCCCAACGGGCACCTCCAGGCGGTCGGCACCGATGACGCGGGACGACGGCAGTACCTCTACCACCCCGACTGGCGCGCCAAGCGGGACGCGATGAAGTTCGACCGCATCCTGGAGGCGGCCGCCCAGCTGCCCGCCGTCCGCCGTCGCGTCACCCGGGACCTGGGGCTTGACGGTATGCCGCTCGAACGGGCCGCCGCAGTCGCCGTGCGTCTGCTCGACCTCGGCTACTTCCGGATCGGCAACGACGTCTACACCGATGCCAACGGGTCCTTCGGCCTCACGACCCTGGAGCGCCAGCACGTCCGCAAGGTCGGCGAGGGGCTGCAGTTCTCGTTCGAGGGCAAGAGCGGCATCGACCAGCAGGTGACGATCCGTGACCCGGACGTCGCCGACGCCATCACCGAGATGCGCCGTCGTCGCAGCCAGTCCAAGCGCGTGCTCGCCTATCGCACAGCCTCGGGGTGGTCCGACCTGGCCTCCTCCGACGTGAACGCCTATCTCGCCGAGGTCTTCGACGCCGAGGTCACCGCCAAGGACTTCCGCACCTGGCACGCCACCGTCCACGCAGCCGCCGCGCTGGCGACCTCGCCGGAGCCGGGCGACACCAAGACCTCGAGGCGTCGCGCGGTCAAGGACGCGGTCCAGCAGGTCGCCGACTACCTCGGCAACACACCCACCATCGCCAAGAACTCCTACGTGGACCCACGCGTCCTCGACCGCTACGACAGGGGCGAGACGATCTCGATCCCCAAGGCCACGAGCCGCGACCCGATGAAGCGGCAGGAGAAGATCGAGAAGGCCGTCCGCACCCTCCTCAGCTGAGGTCGAGCAGGAGCCGGGCGGCTCCCCACGTGGCCGCCGCGAGGGCGGCGACGAACGTCGCGACCCAGACGAACGTGGGTATGCCGGTCAGCTGCCTGAGCACGGCCGCGTCACTTCCGCGGTCACGTCGGCCGTGGGCCGAGGTGAGGGCGCCGAGGTGACGCCAGGCGCCGACGAGCAGCACGAGGCCGGTCGTGACGACGGCCAGCACCTGGACCTCGTCGTTGCGCCACCACCAGAGGGCACCGATGCCGAGCCCGGCCGCCGTGACGGTGGCGAGTGTCCCGGCGGAGCGCACGAAGACCAGCACGACGACCAGGCTGAGCAGGCACGCGAAGAGGAGCGCGGCGGCATACCCCGTCGTCGCCGACCACACCATGAGCAGCCCGACGAGCGCCGGCATCGGGTAGCCCGCCCACGTGGTCGCGACCCGCCCGAGTCCCCGCGCCGGACCGACGGTGACGGCGTGGCCGGACATGTCGCCGCGCACGACGAAGCCGGTGAAACGGCGGCCGAAGGCGATCCCGACGAGGGCGTGACCGAGCTCGTGGACGAGGGTCACGGCGATCCGCAGTCGCAGCCAGATCGTCGGGACGAGCACGACGGCCAGCGCGGCGAGGAGGGCAGCGGCCAGGGCGCTGGGTTGCACACCGGGTGCGGCTGACCCCAGGCGCGAGGTGATCTCGGTGCCGATGTCCATGGGCGGTGAGCGTAGGCGGGTGGGCTGTGGGTGCTGACCGGGCGGGAGTCCGCGCAACAAAAGGTTGCGCCTCTCGCGGTGCGCAGCTATGTTGTGTGCAACCAAAGGTTGCGCATGCTGCAGCGCACCCCGTCCCGGCCGAAGTCGCAAGGAGAAGCGCCATGACCACGTCACCGAACGCCATCGGGAGCGGACGAGCCCGTCACGCCACCCTCATCCTCTTCGTCCTCTTCACCGGCGCCTTTGTCATGGGGTGTGCCGAGATGCTCGTGGTGGGGCTGATCGACCTCATCGCCACCGACCTCGACGTCTCGGTGCCGTCGGCAGGTGCCCTCGTCACGGCCAACGCAGTGGGTCTGGCGCTGGGCGGTCCGCTGCTGACCCTGTGCACCACCGCCCTCGACCGTCGACTCGTCGTCCTGGTGTCGACGGGCGTGTTCGTCGCCGCCAACCTCCTGCCTGCCCTGGGTGCCGACTACTCGACCTTCCTCGTGGCGCGGGTCGTGATCGGCGCTGTGCAGGGGCTCTACGTCGCGGCGGCCATCACGATGGCGACCTCGGTGGTGCCGCCGGAGCGAGCAGGCCGGGCCATGGCGGTCGTCATCTCCGGGTTCGCCAGCGCGAGTGCGCTGGGGCTGCCGCTCGGCACACTCCTGGGCCGGGCCATCGGCTGGCGAGGGTCGTTCGTCGCGGTCGTCGTCATCGCCGCTCTCGTGCTGGCGCTCGCGTCCGCCGTCCTGCCCTCCGTGCCTACGGCGAGTGACACCCACGCGCTCACCCAGGCCCGCCACGCCTTCGCGCCGCGGGTCCTCGCCCTCCTCGGTCTGTGTGCCGTCATCTTCGTCGCGATCCAGTCGGTCCTCACCTATGTCGTGCCGTTCCTCGCCCAGGTCAGTGGCGTCGAAGGATCCGTGGTGAGCCTCTTCCTCCTGGCCTACGGGGTGGCGACCGTGACGGGGTCCTCGCTCGGTGGGCGGTTCGCCGATGCCGACGCGGCGCGGGCCCTCGTCGTCGGGACCGTGGGGCTGCTCGCCGCCATCGCGCTCCTGGCCCCGTTCGGCGCGAGCCCGGTGTTCGTGGCCGTGGCGATCCTGGGCATGGGGCTGTTCGGGATGGGCATGGCGCCATCGCTCCAGCACCGCGTGGTCACGCTGGCCGGCCCAGGCGCTCCGCTGGCTGCGTCCCTCCCGGCGTCCGCGGTCAACGCCGGCATCGCGATCGGGTCGCTCGTGGGTGGGGCCGCCATCGCCCTCGACGGGGTGGGTGCGATCGTCACCGTGGGCGCTGCCTTCGCCGTCGTCGCGGTGGCCATCGCCGTGGCCACGCGCACCCTTCTCGTGGGCCACGCGGACGGCACGGAGGGTGCGGGCAGTGGGGACGGTCCGAGGCCGGCTGTGGAAGGGCCGGCGACGTCGGCAGCTCCGCTCATCACGTCCGGTAGCGTGGAGCGCAACCGATGATTGCGCGAACGGAGCAGGCGATGGAGCTCATCGAGTTCGGAACCCTCAGGCGCGAGATCCGCATCGACGCCTCGCCCGAGGTCGTCTTCGACGTCATCAGCCGGCCCGAGCACATCCGCGAGTGGTGGTCCGACGACGCAACCCTCGCGGCCGCCGCGCCGGGCACCGTCGGCGAGCTCGTGTGGGCCGACCAGGACGAACCCGTCCCCTTCGTCGTCGTCGACAGCGACCCGCCGCGGACGTTCTCGTTCCGTTGGACCTCGCCCGACGGGGAGATGCCGGTGGTCGGCAACTCCCTCCTCGTGACGATCGACCTGGAGGCGTCGCCTCCGGGCACCGTGCTGCGCCTGACGGAGACGGGGTTCCGCGAGAAGGGCTGGGAGGCGGCCGTGCTCGAGGAGGCGTTCCACGACCACGAGAGCGGCTGGGACCACTTCCTTCCGCGACTGCGCGCCCACGCGGTGAAGGTGGCGCAGGCGCGATGACGCCCGCGACGACGCCCGCGGTCGACGACCAGCTGTGGTCCGCGATGGGTGACCCGATCCGGCGCCAGGTGCTCGACATCCTCGTGGCCGACGGGTCCGCGACGTCGACGGGTCTGAGCGAGCGGCTCCCCGTGACGCGCCAGGCCGTGGCCAAGCACCTGGCCGTCCTAGACCGGGCCGGCCTCGTCCATGCCGAGGCGGCCGGTCGCGAGAAGCACTACCGGCTCGACGACGCCCAGTTCGCCCGGGCCGTGGCCCAGCTCAGCGCCGTCGGCAAGGCCTGGGACGCGCGCCTGCACCGCATCAAGAGGCTGGCGGAGTCCATCCAGTCCGAGACTCGCTAGTGCGCCGTGGTCGGATGGGCGGATGAGCGACCCACTGACCGCCGACCCGTGGCTCACCGACACGCTCGACCTCGACGCCTACCTCGCGCGCATCGGCGTCGGTGCCGCAGAGGTCGCGTCGCCGAGCCTCGACGCCCTCACGCGGCTCCAGACGGCGCACGTCCGCACGTTCACCTTCGACAACCTCGACGTCCTCCTCGGCGCCCATCCGGGCGTGGGCCTGCCGGCGATCCAGGCGAAGTTCGTCGGACGAGGCCGTGGCGGCTACTGCTTCGAGCACGCCTCCCTCTTCGCCGCCGTCCTGGACAGGCTCGGGTATGCCGTGACCCGTCACCTTGGCCGGGTCGGGGACCCACAGGTCGCGCCCCGCACCCACCTCGTCGTGATGGTCGACCTCGATGGGCAGCGGTTCGTCTGCGACCCGGGCTTCGGTCGGTCCTCGCTGGCCCCGCTCCCGCTCGTCGACGGCGCCGACCTGACAGCGGAAGGGTGGCGACACGGCATACGCAAGATCTCCGACGGAGAAGCTTCCGGCGTGGGAGGTGCTGCGGCACGACGGAGATGCGTGGGAGGTCATGCACACGGTCGACTCGCTGCCGGTGCGCCCGGTCGACGTCGCGATGGGCCACCACTGGACGAGCACTCAGCCGACGAGCCACTTCATGACCTCACTCATGTGTGTCGCGCACGGCGTCGACTCGGACGGCACCGCGCTCATCGCGGCCCTGACCGAGCACGCCGTCACCATCCGGCGTCCCGGACGGCCGACCGAGCACCGAGCCATCACCGCCGGGGACTTCGCGACCCTGCCCGAGCTCGTCGACAGCCTCGGGGCGAACCTCACCCCCGCGGAGGGAGCGGCGCTCGTCGACGTCGTCCGTCGGCTGCGCACGTCCGGGGGGTGAACCCCTAGCCGGCCTCGACTCCTGCGGTCTGCACCGCAGGTGTGCGGACGGCATACGGACGGGTTTCTTCGCGGTCCTGGAAGGCGAGGATCGCCTCGTTGCGGATCTCGCCGTCCTGGATCTCGATGGCCCGCTCGATCGTCGTCTCGCCGGCCCAGGCGTCCGGCCCGGACAGGACGGTGCGCAGGTGCGGCAGGAGCGCCTCGCTGTTGACCCAGGTCGCCGAGTTCCACAGGTAGGACGGGGTGTGGTCGACGGCGTAGTAGGTCATGTTGTCGCCGACGACGAAGGTCGGGTCCTCGAAGCTCGTCGGCCGAGCCCAGCTGAAGCCCATGCCCTCGTCACAGGACACGTCGACGATGAGGCTGCCCGGACGGAACTTGTCGAGGTCCTCCTCCTGGAGGAAGGTCCACGGGGAGGCCGTGTCCTGCAGGACGCAGTTGACGACGATGTCGTTGTCGGCGAGGTAGGACGCGAGGGGGATGCGCCCGTCGTTGGTGACGGCCACCGTCCTGGACGGGTCCTCGTCGTCGTGGTCGAGATGCACGATCTGCACCGAGTGGATCGGTGAGGCGACGGCGGCGACCTTGCGGCTCGTGAGGACTCGGACGTCGTCGATGCCCTGCGCGCTCAGGGCGGTCACCGCGCCACGGGCGGTCGCTCCGAAGCCGATGACGACCGCGCGGAGCCGGCGTCCATAGGTGCCGGTCGTGCCGGAGAGGGCGAGGGCGTGCAGCACCGAGCTGTAGCCCGCGAGCTCGTTGTTGAGGTGGAAGACGTGGAGCAGGAAGCTTGCCGTCACGCGCCCAGTGGTTCATGGCCTCGAAGGCGATGAGGGTGAGCCTCCTGTCGATGGCCTCCTGGGTGAGGTGCGTGTCCTGGACACAGTGCGGCCACCCCCAGACGACCTGCCCGTCGCGCAGCTCCGCGAGGTCCTCGGCCTGCACCTTGGGCTGGAGGATGATGTCGCACTCGGCAATGAGCTGCGAACGCGTGCGCACCCCACCGAGCTGGCTCGACAGCGTCTCGTCGGAGACGCCGAAGGGCAGCCCATAGCCCTCCTCGACGAAGATCTGGGCCCGCAGCTCGGGGTCGATCCGGTCGACGTGGGTCGGGTGGATCGGCAGCCGGCGCTCGTTCTCCTTGCGGGAGTGAGCCATGACGCCGAGCGTCAGCAGTGGGGTGGAGCTGGTCTCAGCGCTTCTTGCCATGCAGCGTCGTCTCGATCCCGGTTGACTCTTGGCCCTTGGCCCTCTTGTCGGCCCGCTTCTCCTTGATGGACTTGCCGGACTTCTTGGAGAGGGCGTGGCGCGGTGACTTGTCGGACATGATGAGTCCCTTGATGGGGAGACCCGAAGGGTCCCGCTGCTTCCGGAGCGTACGCTCTCTCCTTCGCTGGGGCGCGCGTGCGGGGCTCCGCGCCGCGCCCCAAGCCGTCGAGAGGGAAGAGGCAGGCCGTGACAGGTGAGACCGTGAGAGCCCTGGACCGCAAGCTGGCCACGATCGCGGCGGGTGGCTACACCCCCGACGACTTCATCATCGCCGATGCCAAGGATGCCGACATGGCGTTCGGGGCGGCCGCTGCGGGAGCAGCCGGAACGGCCGTGGGCCAGGGTCCACCACGGCTGCGCTCGCGCCAGGAGTACCTCGACGCGATGTCCGCCCTGGTGCGGGAGGAGCGGGTCGACATCATGCTGACCTCAGCCTCCAACGGCGAGCAGCTCGTGCAAGAGGGCGTGCTGGCAGGCTCACGGGTGACGCTGGCTGTGCGCGCCAACGACACCACCGACATCTGGAACCAGCGAGGCGGGGACTACCCCGAGCACCCCTCACGGCCGTTCCGCTCGGCCGACCTGCAGGCGGTCCGTGGCCTCTGTGACCTCGTCTTGTACTCGGTCACCTTCAACAACGACCGCGACCTCGACCTGGCGACCCTCGAGGCGTACGCCCGGTTCCGGGACGATGCCCGCACCGCTGGCCTGCGTCACTTCCTCGAGGTCTTCAACCCGAACGCCCCTATGGGCCTGTCCGCGCCCGACGTGGGGACCTTCGTCAACGACAGCATCGTGCGGACCCTGGCGGGCTTGACCAGCGCCGAGAGGCCGCTGTTCCTCAAGATGGCGTTCAACGGGCCGGCCGCCCTTGAGGAGCTCGTCAGCTGGGACCCCGCCCTCGTGGTGGGCGTCCTGGGTGGGTCCGCCGGCACGACGCGGGACACGTTCGAGCTGCTGCAGCAGGCGGAGCGCCATGGTGCACGAGTCTCGCTCTTCGGGCGCAAGATCCAGCAGGCCGAGTCGCAGGGCGACCTGGTGCGGCTGATGCGCTCGGTGCTGCGCGGAGACCTGAGCCCCGCGCAGGCAGTGCGCGAGTACCACGACGCGTTGCACACACTGGGTCTGCAGCCACGGCGCAGCCTGGACGAGGACCTCCTCGTCACCGAGCCCGTGCTCGAGCAGGGCTGAGGCGGCGGTGTCCAGGTCCGGGGTGCTGTGCGTCGGCTCCACCATCGTGGACGTGGCCAAGGTCATCGACCACTACCCCGAGCAGGAGCGACTGACGCTCATCCGGGACGTCTCGTTGAGCACTGGTGGGCCAGCGCTCAACCTGGCGGTGGATCTGCGTCGGCTCCACGCGCCGTTCCCGCTCGGGCTGGTGGGCGTGGTCGGCGACGACGAGCACGGTCGGCTGGTGCGCGAGGCCTGCGGGGAGCTCGACATCGACGCGAGCGCGCTGCGGACGGCACCGGGTGTGGCCACCTCGTTCACCGACGCGATGGTGGTCCGTGACGGCGGCAGTCGCACGTTCTTCCACCACCAGGGAGCCAACGCCCTGCTCGGGGTCGAGGACGTCGATATCGCCAGGTCCGGCGCCAAGATCCTGCACGTGGGCGCACCCGGGCTGCACCCGCGGTTGGACGCACCCGCCGACGACGGCGGCAACCACTGGGCCACCCTGCTGCGGGCGGCCCAGTCAGTGGGCCTGCTCACGACCATGGAGCTCGTCTCGCTGCCGGCCGAGCAGATACGTGAGGTGGCCCTGCCGTGCCTGCCTCACCTGGACTACCTGGTGATCAACGAGATCGAGGCCGCCGCCCTCACCGGGGTGTCGATCGAGCCCCTCGACGCGGACGGTCAGCTCGACTGGTCCACCTACGAGTCGATCGCGAGCCGACTCGTCGAGGTCGGCGTCTCGCGGCTGGCGGTCGTGCACTTCCCGGCCGGATGCGTGGGCGCCGCTCCCGGAGGACTCCTCTGGCGACGGGGATCGGTGCACCTGCCTCGCTCGTCGGTCCGCAACGCGACGGGAGCCGGTGATGCCTTCGCCGCGGGAGTGGTCTACGGGCTGCACGAGGAGCTGCCGGTGGACCAGTGTCTGCGGCTCGGCGTCTGCGCCGCCGCAGCGAGCCTGCAGGGCGCTGGGACGTCGGACGGCGTGCTGCCCGTGGCCGAGTGCCTCGCTCTGGGGGACAAGCACGGCTTCCGAGCCACCTCCTGACCCACCCCGCCCAGCCGGCCCGAGCGGGGTGGGCTCGGAGCTCAGTAGGCCTGCATCCCGGTCCCCTTGCGGGTCGTCGCGGTGAGGAACGCGTGCCAGTGCGACTGCGACGTCGTCAGCGTGCCGCCCTTGCCGATGCGAGCGAGCACCTCGTTGGAGTGCTGGGTCGTCTCCGCGCCGTAGACGCCGTCGATCCCGGTGCCCTTGGCCCACACGTAGTTGAGCATCGCCTGGATCGAGTAGGTCTGGGTGCCGCTCTTGGAGAGCACCGACAGGCCCGCCCCCGAGCGGGAGTTGTCGACGTGGAAGTGGTTGTGGTGGGCGGTGTTGTAGAGGTAGGTCAGCGTGTGCTCGAAGTGCAGGTGCAGGCTGGCCGCGGCCGCCCAGTACTGCACGCGCACGCCGGTGAGCTCGGTCCCGGTCCATGCCTTCCACGTGTCGTAGCGCGCCGAGAAGTGCCGGGTGCTGCCCGTCCAGGCGCTCGCGATGTCGAACGCGCGACCGTAGTTGTGCAGCGAGACGCACCCGTCGCCCCGGTCGACGTAGGCGCCGTAGGAGTCGATGCGATCCATCGCCGGGTAGGGCGTGTTCGCGTCCCAGAAGCTCTGCCACACCTTGAGCCGCGAGTGCATCGTCGTGTTGAACCGGAAGCTCGCCGCAGCGCTCGTGGGCTCGTAGGCGAGTGCTGCCGAGTTGATCGTGTTCTGGTAGGGCATCGTCGTCTCGGTGACGCACGCGGCCGCGAGCGACCCTGCGGCCGAACGCCTTTCGTCACCCACCGGCCCGGTCCCGCGTGGCGTGGCGTATGCCGGCGTGGCAGCGACCGCTGCGAAACCGGCGGCCGTAAGCCCACCGAGGTTGAGGACGGCGCGACGGTCGATGGGGCGTCGGGGCTGCTGGGGGATGGTCTGCTCGCTCACGTCTGGCTCCTGACAGGGGGTGCTGGGACGGACGCTTTCAGGCTAGGGCGGCGGTGGAGTTCCTGCCACATATGGGCGGCGATCAGCCGATCAGTGGGAGAAAGTCACGCGCAGGACCACGACAGGCCTCTGTCACCGTCCAGCCCGTGAGGTTCCCACCCAATTCCCCCGTTTCTCACGGGCGCGCGCAGCCGGGGCCCCGTGGGATTCGGGGGAATTGGGTGGCAAACCCGCGGGTCAGGTGCGGGGGGTGGTCTGGCTGATGTGAGTGGCCAGGGCGGTGCGGAGACGGGCGGCCTTGCGCGTGCGGAGCAGGCCGACGAGCTCCTCGTGCTCGCGGGCCAGGCCGAGCATGTGCTTGCGCGTCGTCGCCTCGCCCAGCCGGCCGAGCCGGACGAAGGCGCCCAGCTGACCGAGCATCCGCGACAGGGTCGGCATGCGGGCTACCCCGGCCAAGGCCAGGTGGAACTCCTCGTCGAGGCGCAGGAACGTCTCTGCCTCGCCGGCGTCGGCGGCGCGGCGCTGCTTGAGGAGCAGCAGCTCCAGCCGGTCGAGGTCGTCCTCGTCGCGCACCTCGCAGGCTGTCGCGGCAGCGGCCCCCTCGAGGGCGACGCGCAGGGTCGTGATCTCACGGCGGTGCTCCGGCGAGACGTCGACGACGAGCAGCTGTCGGCGTGGCCCGGTCCGGAGGAGTCCGTCGCTCTGGAGGCGGCGCAGCGCTTCGCGCACGGGAGTGCGTGACACCGAGTGCTGCGCAGCCAGGGCGACCTCGTCCAGCAATGCCCCCGGTGCCAGGGCGCCGGACATGATGTCGGCGAGGACCGCCCCATGCACGCGATCGGCCTTGGTCGAGGTTCCGGAGGGCACGGGCGCAGACCCTACTTCGCGAAGATCTGCGACTCGTCGGCGAACGCCTTGAACTCCATCGCGTTCCCGGAGGGGTCGTGGAAGAACATCGTCCACTGCTCGCCCGGCTGACCCTCGAACCGCAGGTAGGGCTCGATGACGAACGTCGCACCGGCTGCCTTCATCTTCTCGGAGAGGTCGTGGAAGTCCTCGACCGAGAGGACCGCGCCGAAGTGCGGCACGGGCACCTCGTGCGAGTCGACGTGGTTGTGCCCGGCCGGGCCGGGGTGGACGGCCACCTCGTGGGTCACGACCTGGTGGCCGTAGAAGTTCCAGTCGATCCACTGCTCCGCGGACCGACCCTCCGACAGGCCGAGGACCCCTCCATAGAACTTCCGCGCAGCGGCGACGTCGTCGACGGGGATGGCGAGGTGGAAACACGGGCGAGCAGTCACGGCATACTCCTGGGTTGATGTGTGCAAGTGAACCAAATGTATACATATGACGCGTTTGGCGCAAGAGCGGCGCGTCGGAGGGTGGCAGGACTGCGTCACCGGGTGATGAGCACGCGCAGGCCTTCCCGGACCCCGCCCTTGTGCGTGGAGAGGTCGCAGGCCAAGGTTGGTGCAAGCAGCCCACCCCGACCAAGGAGTCCTCATGGCAGGAACGACCCGCACCGCCTCGAACCACTGGGAGGGTGACCTCTTCAGCGGCAACGGCCAGGTCACGCTCGAGTCATCCGGCATCGGCACGTTCGACGTCAACTGGCCCTCGCGCGCCGAGGAGGCGAACGGGAAGACGAGTCCCGAGGAGCTCATCGCCGCCGCGCACTCGTCGTGCTTCAACATGGCCTTCTCCAACGGCCTCGCCCAGGCCGGCACCGCGCCGACCACGCTCGACACGACCGCGGCCGTGACCTTCGTGCCCGGGACCGGCATCACCGGCATCGCCCTCAAGGTCGTCGGCGCCGTGCCGGGGATGTCCGCCGAGGACTTCCAGGCCGCGGCCGAGGACGCCAAGGCCAACTGCCCGGTGAGCCAGGCCCTCAGCGCCGTCCCCATCACGCTCGAGGCCACGCTCTCCGAGTGACCCCACGCCCGCGCGTCGAACGGCTCGGACTCGCCCTCATCAAGGGCACCCGCCACATCGACCGCGACGAGATCGAGCTCGACGAGCATGGCCCCGTCGGCGACCGCACCTGGTGCCTCGTCGACGGGGCCACTCGACGTGTCGTGCGGACCGTTGAGAACCCGTCCCTCCTGCAGCTCGTCGCCCGAGACCTCGGCGACCGGTTGGCCCTTACGACGCCAGACGGGCGCACGACGGAAGCGACGGCGAAGGACGCCGCGGACGGCATACACGTCGCTGACTACTGGGGTCGCGGTGCGCGAATCCGGTTGCAGGACACCGCACTCAACGCTGTCTTCTCCACACACGTCGGGCGGGAGGTGGCCTTGGCGCGCGCCGAACGTGGCGACGTCGTCTATGCCGACCCGATCTCGATCGTCGCCACCGGCGCGCTGCGCCGCCTCTCAGAGGCGATGACAAGCAAGGGGTATGCCGTGCCGCCGGCTCTCGATGTCCGCTTCCGGGCGACGGTGACCATGGACGCAGACGAGGACCCGGCTCCCGGCGACCGGTTGCAGCTGGGCGAGGCGGTCATCGAGGTCGGCGAAGCGCTGGCGCGGTGTGCCGTCATCGATCTGGATCCCGTCACGGGAGAACGCAATGCACGCCTGCTGGAACAGGTCCGGAGTCCCGATGGGCGACTGCTCTTCGGGTGGGGCGCCCGCGTCGTCACGCCGGGAAAGGTCGTGCTGGCCTGAGCCTGCCCTAGGACGCTTGCTCAGCGACCTGCTGGGCGACTTCGAGGGCTGCCCGGCGAGCAGCCCGGCTGGCACCGATGGTGCTCGCCGACGGGCCGTAGCCGATGAGGTGGACCCGAGAGTCACGGACAGCGGTGGTGGCAGCCTGGACGTTGCCCGGCACGCGCTCCAGGGGAATCCCGCCACGGGGGCCTCGCAAGCTCAGTGGCTCCAGATGGTCCACGGCAGAACGGAATCCGGTCGCCCAGAGGATGACGTCCGCGCTCTCGACCGTTCCATCCGCCCACTGCGCGCCATGAGCGAGGAGGCGCTCGAACATCGGCCGCGGGTCGTCATAGGCGCCGAGCCGCAGCGCCTCCTGCTCCTGCTCGCGCAGCATGAGCCCGGTCGCACCAGCCACGCTCGTCGGTGGCAGCCCGGCCACGACGCGCTTCTCGACCTCGGTGACGATCTGCAGACCGGTCTGCGGCCCGAACTCCTCGGTGCGCCACCGGGGAGGGCGGCGGGTCACCCAGACGAGGTGGGCGACGGGGGCCAGCTCGCCGATGAACTGGACGGCTGAGGCACCCGCACCGACGACGAGGATGCGCCTGCCGCGCAGCTGGTCGAGGCCGGGGTAGGTCGCGGTGTGGAACTGCTCGCCCCGGAAGTCCTCGACCCCGGGGTAGCGCGGCCAGTTCGGCCGGCCCCACGTGCCCGTGGCGTTGACCAGCGTGCGGGTCCACCATTCGCGCTCTCCGGCGTGGACGACGAGCAGGTCGCCATCGCTCGTGACCTCAGTGACGTCGACCGGCCGGACGACGCGCAGTCCGTGCCGCTGCTCGTAGTCCGCGAAGTAGGTCGGGATGGCGACGTTCGCCCTCAGGCCGGAGCGGCCGGGTGCGGCTTCGCCGGGGAGGTCGGCGACGCCGTGGACGTCGTGCATCGAGAGCGAGTCCCAACGGTGCTGCCACGCCCCTCCGGCTCGCGGGTTGGAGTCCAGGACGAGGTGGTCGACGCCGCGCTGGGTCAGGAAGTAGGACGCGGCCAGTCCGCCCTGGCCAGCGCCGATCACGATCGAGTCCCACACCTCCACGTCGTGGTCAACGCGACTGCATGTCTTCGTATGCCGTCCGCTCACCTCCGTCACATATGAGGACGCGCGCTCAGTTGCTCCTTCGTCGCAAACGCCCGCATCCTCATATGTGACTCGGTCTGCCGCCCGGCTCACCTTGCCGCCCACCCAACTCTTGTCAGAGGCCGTGGGTAGCGTCGTGTCAGCGGGGTTGTGAGCCGCCCCGACGTCGGCCACGCCTTAGCGAATTCGACTGTGCCAGTGTGGAATTCACCTGAGGAGTCGGGCCAACCGGCTTGACAAACGAACACTTGTTCGAGGACAATGGTGGGTATGAACGAGGCCCACGTAACCGACATCGCGCGGCTGCGTGCGGTGTTGGAGGGTGCCCGGGAGGTGCTCGCGTCCGATGGCCCCGGGGCGGGCCCGTTGGGGGAGGTGCTGGCCCGGTTGAGTGGCCCGGAGCTGGCGGAGTTCATGGGGTTGTTGGATGACGTGAAGGCTCGGGCGGGGGCGGCGCAGGTGCGGGTGGTCGCGGAGGCGGCGCACCGGGGGGAGTTCACCTCGGCCCGGCGTGGGGTGGGGTCGGTGCACTCCTGGGTGCGCGAGCACGCGCCGTCGTTGTGCCAGGGGGGCGCGGGGCAGGTGGCGCAGCTCGCGCAGGAGGTGGCGTGCTCGGTCCGGGGCGGGCTCTGGTCCACGGCCGGTCCGGGGGCGGGGGCGTACGCGGACCCGGAGCGGGCCGAGGGCGTGGTGTGGGCGCGTGTGGTCACCGGGGAGGTGGGTGCGGGGTTGGCGTTGACGGCGTTGAAGGAGATGGCCAAGCTGTCCGACCACCTCCTCCCGGGCGCGGTGCCGACGGTGGCGGGCGCGGTCCTGGACCATGGTGTGCGGTGGGGGTGCGCGGAGGCGCGGCGGTTGCGGCCGCACCTGTTGGCGATGTTCGGGGTCGAGGGCGAGTTCGATGATGCGCAGGGCAGGTTGCGGAAGGCGGCGTACCTGACCTCACCACGGGTCAACGACGCCGACATCACCGAGTACCGGCTCGGGTTGACCCCGGCACAGGCGGCGACGTTGGAGGCGGTGGTCGGGCCGCTGTCGCAGCCGGCCCCGAACGACGTCACGGGGGAGCGGGACACCCGTCCGGCGGAGCAGCGTCGCGCGGAAGCGTTGGCTGCGGTCTGTGGCCGGGTCGCGGGCGAGGACGGCGCGAACACCACTCCTGGTGGGGCGTCGACGACGTTGCACGTGAGGATGACGTTGCAGGACCTGCTCAAGAAGCTCCGCTCCCAGAACGCAGACAGCGGCGACAACCCCGACACACACACCAACACGAACAGCAACACGAACGGCAACACCAACAGCAACACGAACAGCGACACCGACGCCGCCACTGGCACCGACTCTGCGGGCTCGATGACGGGTACGGGTGCTGGGTCTGGTGGCGGGTGTGGCCGGGTGATGGTGTCCAGGGCACAGGCCACGATGCTGTCCCCGGCGGTGGTGCGGCAGCTCGCGTGCGACGCCGATGTCATCCCGGTGGTGCTGGGTGCCGAGGGTGAGGTCCTTGACCTGGGCCGGGCGGTGCGGCTCTTCACCCGGGCTCAGCGTCGCGCGTTGTGGCACCGCGACGGTGGGTGCACCTACCCCGGCTGTGACGTCCCGGCCGGGTGGGCCAAGGCACACCACCTGATCCACTGGGTCGACGGCGGCCCCTCGGACCTGGCCAACGCGGCGCTGCTCTGTCAGCGGCACCACACCCAGGTCCACGACCAACGCCTCACCGCCACGGTGCACCCACCCGACGAATACGGGTTATCCGTGAGCTGGGACCTGACGCCCGGCTCCTACGACCGGGACCTGCCCGCGCGCCTGACCGCGATCCGGCGCGCCCGAGCGAAGAACCATCCCGCCGCGCACCCGGGCGCATTCGAACGGACCCGCCTCGACACCGGACCACCCGACCCCTGGACCCACGAACCACCCGCACACCTCATCGCCCACTGGGTCGACCAGTGGATGGCCGAGCACCAAGCAGACGGCTGGGACCTCACCGCCTGAGCTCGCTACCGACGGGCCCAGGCAGGTCGGTCATCTACTGGACCGCGCCGTGACCTGCGCGGTCTGACGGCACCAACGGGGAAGCCGCGGTGAGCTCGCGAAGGTGAGCGGACGGCATACCGGCGGGTGTGGTCACCTCGGCGGGATCGCCTGGTTCGACCGGGTGGGGCTGCGTCGGCCACGGATGGCAACGACGGCGACACGCGATCGCAACACTGCACGCTCCCTTCGGTCGAGACTGCCAACAGGGCTCGGACGCGTTGGGCAGGTGATGCCAATGAGGGGCACGCGGGCGACGCAACAGACTGCTCGGCACACCTGCGAGAGCCTCAGCCCCAGAGGCGCTCCGGCACCAGAGGACCTGCCATGACCCGATCGCGTTCCCCCTGACCACCCTGACCGCGCCGGGACGACTCAGTCGCCGCGCCGCCACCACCCTCGCCTTCGCCTCTGTCTCCGCCCTCGTGCTCGCCGGCTGTGGCGGCGGCGAGGAAGGGACCGACGGAGCCGATGGTGGTGACGGAGGCGATGGCAAGGCGGTCGTCGCCGCCATCTTCTCCGGGCCGACCAACGACGCCGACTACAACGCCGTGGGCCTGGCCGCCCTCAATGCCGCCAAGGCCGCCGGCGCCGAGGTCTCCTTCACCGAGAAGGTCGCCGTCCCCGACGTCGAGGCCCGCCTCACCGAGGCCGTCGGTGACGGCGCGACGGTGGTGTGGACCCACGGCTCCCAGTTCTACGACGCCACCGCCAAGGTCGCCAAGAACAACCCGGACGTCAACTTCATCGCGGAGTACGACGGCGTGCCCAAGGACCAGCCCGCCAACGTGTGGACCATCGACCGGCAGTTCCACCTCGGCTTCTACGGCATCGGCGTCCTCGCCTCCAAGCTCAGCAAGACCGGCACGGTCGGCTACGTCGGCGGCCTGTCGCTGCCCTTCTCGATGGCCGAGGTCCACGCCATGGAGCAGGCCGTCAAGGACTCGGGAGCATCGACCGCCATCAAGCCCGTGTGGACCGGTGACTTCAACGACGCGGCCAAGGCGCAGCAGTTCACCACCCAGCTCCTCGGGCAGGGCGCCGACGTCATCGTCGGGTCGCTCAACGTCGGCTCGACCGGCACCTTCCAGGCGTTCGAGGGCCGCGCGGCCGGCGATGGCTGGGTGACCGCGAAGTACACCGACAAGTCTGCAGCGGCTGGTGAGCACTACGCGGGCAGCGTCGTCTACGACTTCGAGAAGCCCCTCGCCGACGTGCTCGCCAAGATCAAGGCCGGTGAGGAGAAGGGCAACTACCCCCTCGGCTTCGACACCGGTGTGACGATCAAGCTCGCGGAGGGCGTCCCCGCCGATGCCAAGGCCGCGGTCGACAAGGCCATGGCGGACGTGAAGGCCGGGACGGTCAAGGTCGAGCTCAACACGGCGAAGATCGGCTGACCGTTGCTCCAGATGTCCGGCATTCGCAAGACCTTCGGGCCGGTCGTGGCTCTCGACGGGGTCGACTTCACCGTCGCCGACCGCGAGATCCACGGCCTGCTCGGCGGCAACGGCGCAGGCAAGACGACGCTCATGAACGTCCTCTACGGCCTCTATGCGCCCGACGCCGGGTCGATGGAGATCGACGGACGCCCCGTCACGATCGCCTCGCCCAAGGACGCGATCACGGCGGGCATCGGCATGGTCCACCAGAACTTCCTGCAGGTGGACGTCTTCACGGTGACCGAGAACATCGTCCTGGGCACGGACTCCGCCAACCTCAAGGCAGCCGACGGGTCCGCCCAGACCCCGGCCCAACGGATCGCCGAGCTGTCCGAGCGGTTCGGCCTCACCGTCGACCCGAGCGCCCGCGTCGCCGACCTGCCCGTCGGGGTGCGGCAGCGCGTCGAGATCCTCAAGGCGCTCTATCGCGGAGCCAAGATCCTCGTGCTCGACGAGCCGACGACCAACCTCACCCCGCAGGAGGTCGACGACCTGTTCTCGTCGATGCGGGCCATCGTCGACGACGGCATGTCGGTCGTCCTCATCACCCACAAGATCCGGGAGACGATGGAGGTCTGTGACCGGATGACGGTCATGCGCGACGGTCGGTGGATCGCGACCGTCGACAAGACCGAGACCAGCGCCGACGATCTCGCGGCCACGATGATCGGCGAGGTCGCGGGCAGTGACGCGGATGCAGCCGCCCTGGCCCGGGCCGCCCAGGTCGCTCTCGGCGAGGAAGAGCTTGGTGAGGCGTCCTTGGGGGTCTCGTCCGAGGGTGCTGCCGCGGACGCGGTGACCAGTTCCCCTGCCCGGGTCATCGTCCGCGGCCTCACCGTCGCCGGGAGCGGAGGGAAGCCCCTCGTCGACGACGTCTCGCTCTCGCTTCGCGCCGGTGAGATCCTCGGCATCGCCGGGGTCGCCGGCAACGGACAGGGTGAGCTCGCCGAGGCCCTGACCGGAATCCGTTCTGCCACAGGATCGCTCACCGTCGACGACGTCGAGCTCGTCGGCCGTCCCACCGCGACCTGGCTGCGCAGTGGCGTGGTCTACGTCCCCGAGGACCGGCAGCGCGACGGCATACTCCCCGGCGCCGGGATCACCGAGAATCTCGTCCTGGGCTCGCACCGCACCCGGTCGAAGGCCGGCCTCATCAACTGGCGCACCGCTCGCGCCGAGGCGGTCGCGGCGATCAAGGAGTTCAACGTCAAGACGCCCAGCGCGGCGACCGCGTGCGGACAGCTCTCGGGCGGCAACATCCAGCGCGTCATCCTCGCGCGAGCCTTTGCCCACGACCCCAAGCTCCTGCTGCTGCACAACCCCACTCGCGGTCTCGACATCCGCTCCACCCAGTTCGTCTATGACCGGGTGCGACGGGCAGCCGCGGGGGGATGCGTCGTCATCGTCATCTCCGAGGACCTCGACGAGGTCCTCGCGCTGTCCGACCGCGTGACCGTGGCCTACTCGGGCCAGCTCGTCGGCGAGTTCGCGCGCGGTGAGGCTAACCCCTACGACCTCGGCCGACTCATGACAGGGGTGGGCGCGTGAGCACCGACGTCACCGACCGCGACGACACCTCCGAGGTGACCGAGGTCGCTGTCGCTCCGCCGCTCGCCCAACGAGCCAGAACCATCGCGTATGCCGCCGTCCCCTACGTCATTGCCGTGCTCGCTGCGTTCGTGGTCGTGGGAGTGCTCATCGCGCTCCTGGGGCACGACCCGGCCAAGGCGTTCCGGGCGGTGCTCACCAACTCGTTCCGCAACGAGACCGGCATGGTCCAGACGCTGCACAAGTGGGCGCCCCTGACCCTGCTCTCGCTCGCGTTCGCCATCCCGCTCGGCGCCGGACGCTTCAACATCGGTGGCGAGGGACAGATGATCCTAGGCTCGGTGGGGGCGGCGGCTGTCGGCATCACGATGTCGGACCTGCCGCTCGTCGTCCTGCTCCCGCTCGTCATCGTGGCCGGGGTCCTCGCGGGAGCCGTGTGGGCGGCCATCTCGGCCTGGCTCATGGAGTCGTTCCACATCAACGAGATCCTCTCGACGGTGCTGCTCAACTTCGTGTCGTTCGAGGTGCTCGACTACATCGCGTCGGTCGTCTGGTCCGACCCGGGTGCCGGCGGCGCCGTGACCCTGCCCGTCGGCGAGGGGGCCGTGCTCCCCGGCATCGGGCGCCCGCCCATGCACACGGGCGTGCTCATCGTCGTGCTCGTCTCCGTCGTCGCGGCCGTCATGGCCAAGCGCAGCGTCGCGGGCTTCGAGCTGCGGGCGGTCGGTCTCAACGAGCGCGCGTCCAAGCTCCACGGCATCCGCACCGGCCGAGTCGCGGTGACGTCGATGGTCGTGGCCGGCGCCCTCGCCGGTCTCGCCGGCGCGATCGAGGTCGCCGGGGTCCATCAGCGCACCCTCGAGGGCATCCAGTCCAACTTCCTCCTGCTCGGCATCATCATCGGACTCATCGCGCGCGGCTCCCTCACGGCCGTCCCGTTCGTCGCGTTCGGCATCGCGGTTCTCGAGGTCGGTGCCGGGTCGATGCAGCGCGTCTCCGGTGCACCGGTCGAGATCGTCCTCATCCTCGAGGGGCTCATCCTGCTGTTCCTGCTCATGTCCGATGTCGCGACCGAACGCCTGCGCCGAGCCCGGGCCAGTCGCTCGGCCCGCCGGGCCATGGCTGACGCCGGTCCCACCGCGACGACTGGAGCGGCAGCATGACCGAGTTCCTCACCCTCACCATCACAGCGATGGTCCCCTTCCTCTTCGTCGCGCAGGGCACGATGCTCAGCGGACGGGCGGGCGTCTTCAACGTGGCCCAGGAGGGCCTCATGCTCCTCGGCGCGGCCGTGGGCTACGTCGTCTCGCTCAAGGCGGGCGGCAACCTCGTCGGCCTCGTGGTCGCTGCCCTCGCGGGAGCGGCCGTCGGGTTCGTCCTCTCGTGGGCCACAACCTCCCTGCGACTCGACCAGTTCGTCGTCGGGCTGGCGCTCTTCTTCCTCGCGGGCGGCGCCGCGTCCCTGCTCTACCGCGTCGTCATCGGCAACGACGAGCCGCCGCGGATCGCCCCGCTGCCGGACCTGGTCCTTGGTCAGGACGCCCTTGTCTTCGTGGCGATCGGGCTGTCGGTCTTCCTCTGGTGGTGGCTCTACAAGACCGACGCCGGTATGCGGCTTCGTTCCGTCGGTGAGAACCCCAAGGCTGCCGACTCGCTCGGCATCAACGTCAACCGCACTCGCATGTGGGCCGGCACGGTCGGTGCCGCCCTCATGGCCGTCGGCGGCGCCTACCTGCCGATGGTGTTCTCCGGGGTGTACGCCGACGGCATCGTCGCCGGTCGCGGCTGGCTCGCCATCGCCCTGGCCTTCTTCGGGGGCTGGCGACCACAGTTCATCCTCGCCGGGGCGGCCTTCTTCGCCGGCATGGAGGTGCTGGCCCAACGCGCCCAGGTCGGCGGCATCGGCATCCCGCACCAGTTCGTCGCGATGCTGCCCTACGTCGCCACCCTGCTCGTCATGGGCTTCGCCTTCCGCTGGGCCCTCGTGCCCCAGTTCCTGGGCAAGAACTACGACCGCGAGTCCCGGATCGTCGGCTGACCCGGCTGACCCCGGCCGGGCGGACTCCTCCTCAGGGTGGATGGCCTTCCGACCCGGGGTGGATCCCACTGCGGTGGCACCACGGCAACGTGGTCGGCGGGCACCAGCCCTCCTCGCACACCAGCGGGGTAGCAGCCGACACAGGGGAGCTCGATCATGCGCCGCACGGCCAGCCAGCGGACCAGCGTCCACCACCTCAGCGTCCACTGCACCACCCGAGCGACAGGTCTCGCCGTCGCCACGCTCACCACCGCTCTCGTCGCCACGACCGCTGCGACGGCGGAGGCCGCGCCGGGGTCTCCCGACGCGAAGGGTCAGTCGAACGCGAAGGTGAGCGGACGGCATACGGACACCCAGGACGCCCTCTCACTGCAACGCGCCCTCACGAAGGGGACCGAGAGCGCGGGCGCGCGCAAGAGGCCATCCGAGGCGGCTGGGCTGCAGGCCCAGCTCGACACCCTCGTCGCCGATGGTGCCGTCGCAGTCACTGCACGCGTGGACAGCCCGACGATCGACTGGGCCGGCGCCTCCGGGGTCCGCGACCACGGCACCCAGCGCAAGGCCAAGCCGCAGGACCGCTTCCGTGTTGCGAGCAACACCAAGATGATGATCGCGACGCTGGTGATGCAGGAGGTCGAGCGCGGCACGTGGACCCTGGACTCCCGCGCCAACGACATCGTCCCCGGCCTGTTCCCCGGCCACGACGTCACCATCGAGCAGCTCCTCAGCCACCTGTCCGGTGCACCCGATGCCCTCGGCAACCTCGTCGCGAGCCGGATGACCGACGTGACCTCCTGGCCGCAGTTCTTCCGCGCGATCGGGGCGGACTACACCGACGCCGAGTTCATCGCCATGGCCAACTTCCTCCCGTGGATCGAGCCGGGCACGCGCTGGAGCTACTCGAACGCGGGCTACGTCGCGTTGGGCGTCATGCTCCAGAGGGTGACCGGTTCCGACGTGGCGTCGCTGCTCGAGAAGCGGGTCTTCGCGCCGGCACGGATGCGACACACGACGTATGCCGTGAAGCCGGGGACGCCGGGTCCCTTCCTCGTGGGTTCCGGTTTCACCTCGGCGGGGACCTTCTCGACGGCCAACTTCAACCCGCGGCTCTTCTCGTCGGCCGGCGCGGTCGTGTCGACGACCGAGGACCTCAACCGGTTCACCGATGCCCTGCTGGACGGACGGCTCGTCAGCAAGGAGACGGTCAACGAGATGACGACGGCTCGGGCCACCAGCCCTCTCGGCTACGGACTCGGCCTCATGCGGCTGCAGGATCCGTGCACACCCTCGGGTGCGGCGCCGCGATACCTCTACGGTCACAACGGCGGCGCCTACGGGACGGTGTCGTGGGCGCTGACGAGCAGTGACGGGACCCGCCAGGTGAGTGTCGGGGTCACGGGCCGCTACTACAGCGACACCGACCCAACGCAGGCGCAGCCGTTCGACCTCGATGCGACGCTGGTGTCGTTGATCCGGGCTACCTGCTGACGCCTGGTCGCGATCAGTCGCGCGTGGGCAGGCGCTCGTCCAGCCACGCGAGCACGTCGGCGGTGACCTCGTCACGGTTGGTCTCGTTGAGCAGCTCGTGGCGAGCCTCGGGATAGATCGTCGTGGTGACGTCCGCGACGCCGGCCTGGCGGTACTTGTGGCCGACCTCGCGCGGACCCTTGCCGTCGTCGCCCACGGGGTCGAGCTCGCCCGACATCAGGAGGATGGGCAGGTCCCGGGGGACGGAGGCGAACGCACCTCTGCTGTTGACCTGCTGGACCCCACCGAGCAGGTCTGCATAGAAGGCGGCAGTGAACACGTTGCCGCACAGCGCGTCTGCGACGTACTTGTCGACCTCGGCCTCGTCCCGCGACAGCCAGTCGAAGTCGGTGCGGTTGGGCTTGAACCGCGTGTTGTACTGGCCGAAGGTCAACGTGTTCATGAGGCCCGACGGGTGGCGTCGCCCACGGAGCCGAGCCTGGACGGCAGCCAGCCGCTTGCCGACGGAGGCCAGGGGCCCGGGGTCGCCCGCGGTGCCGCTGAGGACGAGGGCCGCCAGTCGCGCGCCGTGCTGGCCGGCATACGCGCGGCTGAGGAAGGACCCCATGCTGTGCCCGAAGAGGACGAGCGGCACGCCGGGGTGCTCGGCCTGGGCGAACTCGCTCACCGAGCTCAGGTCGCTGACGGCCGTCATGAACCCGTCACGGTCGGCGAAGTAGCCGTGGTCGGCGGTCGATGCCGTCTGGCCGTGACCGCGGTGGTCGTTGGCGTAGACCGCGTAGCCGGCGCCCGTCAGTGCCACGGCGAAGCGCTCGTAGCGCGCCGCGTGCTCGGCCATCCCGTGCACGAGCTGCACGACGCCGCGTGGCGGCCCGTCCGGCAGCCACCGGTGGGCGTGCAGCGGGGTGCCGTCCTGGGCGCTGACGGCCAGGGTGCTCGACTCCATTGAAGGCTCCTGTGAGTGAGGCGGGTTCGCGGGGCCGACGCTACCCGTCGGTTCTGGTCGCAGGGCCGGGATGTGAGGAGTCCGGCCGTCAGGCGAGACGCGTGAGGTCGGGCCACGACTCGCTCCACGGGCGCAGGAGCCCGGTGCACACGGTGACCGGGGCGCCGTCCTCCTCGTTGTCGACGCCAAAGGGTGACTCGAGCCGGGCAGTGGGCGTGCACGTCTCGAAGGTCGCCGCCAGCTCGGCCCGGGGCCAGAACCCGATGACGATCGCCGTCGTCGCCACGGGGGAAGGTGGCCCCCACTCCGCGTAGCCGTTGTGCCCGGAGTAGGCCGGCGGCAGCACATCGCGATCCGCATCGCTCTGGCGTCGCGCCAGGCTGATCGCCCCTGCCTCGCCGTAGTTGCGGGCGAGGACGATGGCGTTGTCACGGTCCGGGAGCGCTCGGCTCACCTCGCGGATCGTGTCGACGTATGCCGGCCAGCCCACCGTCTCGGCCGTGTCCGGGTTGACCGCGGCCGCCACTTCGAAGACCGGCGAGCCCGGCGGAGCGAGAGGCAGCGAGAAGAACGCGGTCGGGACGGACATGACACCGAGGGCCACGGCGGCAAGGCGGGTGCGGTGGCGCGCGTCGAGCCAGTCGAGGGTGGGGATGACTCCGGCTGCCAGGACAGCGGGGAAGAGGCCGGCCGGGTAGTAGGCCTTGCCACCGGAGACGACGACGAAGGCGAGGAACACGGCATACGCGATCGTCAGCCACCGAAGGTCCGGCCGCCTCCAGAGGTGGACCAGTCCGACCACGAAGGGGATCGAGACGAACGGCCCCACCATGAGGAACGACAACGGGATGACGGTGGCGCGCTCGGCCGACGAGGTCGACCCGCCGGCAGCGACACTCGCCGCGACCTCTCGCATCGGCCAGCCGTGGGACGCCTGCCAGAGGAGGAACGGTGCTGCCAGGAGCACTGCGAGGGCGGCGGCCAACCACGGACCGGGTGCGAGTAGGGCCCGACGTTGCCCAGTGACCACGATGCCGACGGCGCAGGCCGCGAGCACCGTGAAGACGAGCATCTTGACCTCGGCCGTGATGCCCGCGGCGAGTCCGACGAGGAGCCAGGAGGAGAGTCGCGGGTTCTGGAGGGCGCGGAGGAGCAGCCAGATCGTGGTAGCCGTGCCGAGCAGGTCGAACGTCGTCGTCGAGAACAGGTGTCCGGTGCCGGGGACGATCGAGGTGACGGCCGTGACGACGGCGGCCGCGACCTGGTGACGGTTGCTGCCCCCGAGCTCGCGGCAGGTGAGTGACGCGATGACCGTCGTGAGCGCGGCGGCGACGGCCGGGAGGATGCGGAAGGCCCACAGGTGCCCGCCGACGACGGTGTGCCAGGCCGCGGCGAGGATCGGGACGAGGACCGGCTGGTCGGGTTGCCCGGGCGCGAGGTGATGCCCGGCCTCGATGAAGTAGAGCTCGTCGCGGTGGTAGCCGTAGCGGCCGCTCACGGCGACGAGGACCACGCCCAGCACCAGGGCCGTGACGCACGAACCTCGCGGGACTGTCACCAGCTCATGCTGGCAGGTCCCGTGGTCCCGTACTCACCCAATTGGACGGTTGGGGACGCGGAGATGCAGGTATGCCGTCCGCGCGAGGTCCCACGCTCTGCGTGGGCCTGCACGGACGGCATACCGAAGGGTTGTTGCTGGGGTCAGCCGCGGTAGCCGCGTGACTGCGACGAGAAGGTCGCCGCGCCGCCACCACTGCGACCACCGGACGAGCCGCCGGAGCGACGGGGCCCGCCGGACCGCTGACCGCCGCCTGCGCCCTGGCCGCCACCGGTGGACGAGCCGCCGCGTGCCGCGCCGGAGCGAGGGCCGCCGGAGCGAGGGGCGCCGGAGCGAGGGCCGCCGGTGCGAGGGGCGCCGGAGCGACCTCCGCCGCGAGGGCCGCCGGAGCGCTGACCGCCACCGCCGCCACTCCGCTGACCGCTGCCCTGGGTGGAGGCGCCGGGGACGATGAACGCGCCCGGGAAGGTGCGCTCGCCCGGAGCCAGCTCGGTGAGCAGCGGGTGCGTGGCGTTGACCTTGGTCGTGGTCGGCTTGATGCCGGCCTTGCGGGTGAGGTCGCGGACGTCGCGGATCTGGTCGTCCATCATCAGCGTGACCACGGTGCCCGAGTTGCCCGCGCGAGCGGTGCGACCGGAGCGGTGCAGGTAGGCCTTGTGCTCGACCGGCGGGTCGGCGTGGATGACGAGGCTGACGTCGTCGACGTGGATGCCACGGGCGGCGATGTCGGTCGCGACGAGCGTGTGCGCCGTGCCGGCGTGGAACGCGTCCATGGTGCGGGTGCGGGCGTTCTGGCTGAGGTTGCCGTGCAGCTCGACCGCGGGGATGCCCTCGGCGTTGAGCTGGCGGGCGATCTTCTTGGCGCGGTGCTTGGTGCGGGTGAAGACCACCTTGCGGCCGGGCGCGGCGACGAGGTCGACGAGCACCTGCAGGTGACCGTCGGACGTGACGTGGAGGACGTGGTGGCTCATCGTCGAGATGGGCGACTGGGCCGAGTCGGCCTCGTGCGTCACCGGCGAGGAGAGGTAGCGCTTGACGAGGGTGTTGACCCCCGCGTCGAGCGTGGCCGAGAAGAGCATGCGCTGGCCCTGGCTCGGGGTCCGGTCGAGGATGCGCTTGACGACCGGGAGGAAGCCGAGGTCGGCCATGTGGTCGGCCTCGTCGAGGATCGTGATCTCGACGGCGTCGAGGTTGACGTGACCCTGGTTCATGAGGTCCTCGAGGCGACCCGGGCAAGCGACGACGACGTCGACACCGCGGGAGATCGCGGAGACCTGCGGACCCTGGCCGACGCCACCGAAGACCGTCTTGGACGTGATGCCCAGCGGCTTGGCCAGCGGGGCGAGGGCCTCGTCGATCTGGGTGGCGAGCTCACGGGTCGGCGCGAGGATCAGCGCACGAGGGCGCTTCGGCTGGCGACGACGCCCGCCCTCGGCCGCGAGCCGCGCCAGCATCGGCAGGAGGAACGCATAGGTCTTGCCCGAGCCGGTGCGGCCACGTCCGAGGACGTCGCGCCCGGCGAGGCTGTCGGGGAGGGTTGCGGCCTGGATCGGCGTGGGCGACAGGATGTCGCGCTCGGCGAGGACGCGGACCAGGGCCTCGGGGACGCCGAGACGGCCGAATCCGGCGGTGTCGTCGGAAGCGTTCAGGCCCGAGTTCTGGGCAGGGGTGTTGCGGGTGTCAGTGGACACGAAGGAAGACTCCAGAGAGTTCTGATGCAGTCGGTTCTGCCCGGCGCGTTCCGAGTCACGACGAGGGGATCAACATCAGTGTTGTCATCGTCGATCTCTGACGTCGCGGCGCATCGGCATCGACAGTGAGAAAGGAGAAGCAGATCCGAGGCAGAACAGTGCGGACCGCTGAGACGACTCTAGTGCCTCGGCGCAGGATCTCTTGCATCGCCATGGCCGACCACGGTGCGGAACCCGGCGCGAGGCATGGTGACGTTGACCATAGGATTGCGCCGTGGCAATGAGGCTGGTGGCGGGTGTTGACGTCGGGGGGACGCGCGTCAAGTCGATGCTGTGCGACTTTGACGGCTCAGTTGTGTTGTCCCACACCGCTTCCACGCCCGAGCGTCCCGGCGACGGCATCGTCGACGTCATCACCGACACGGTGTCCACCCTCCTCGAGCTGGCGCGAGCCGACGGAGTGGACGGATCCCTCACCGCCATGGGCGCGGTCGTGCCGGGACTCGTCGACGAAGCCACAGGTTCGGCGACGTGGTCGGCCAACCTCGGGTGGCGTGACCTGCCGCTGCGACAACGACTCCAGGACCGCTTCGACGTTCCGGTGGCCATGGGGCACGACGTCAGGGCGGGTCTGCTCGCAGAGTTCCACCTCGGCGCCGCGATGGGGGCACCGGATGCCCTCTTCGTCCCGCTGGGCACCGGTATCGCGAGCGCCCTTCTCGCATCCGGCCGTGTCGTGGCCGGGTCGGAGTGGACCGGCGAGATCGGCCACGTCATCGTCGAGCCCGACGGGCCGCTGTGCGGCTGTGGCCGTCATGGCTGCCTCGAGGCCGTCGCCAGCGCCGCGGCCCTGGGGCGGGCCTGGCGCGAAGCTCGGGCGCGACGGTGACGCCGAGACCCTGAGCCGCGCCGTCAATGCCGGTGACCCCGAGGCCATCCGCATCTGGCAGGGCGCGATCGACGCCCTCGTCCGGGTCATCGGTCCGGTGTGTGCGGCAGCCGGAACTCGCCTCGTCCTCATCGGCGGCGGCCTTGCGCTGTCCGGTGCGACCTTGCTGGACCCGTTGCGCGACAGGCTGGTCCACGCCATCGGCCATGAACGTGTCACCGTCACCCAGGCCGCCCTCGGCGACCGGGCCGGTGCCCTCGGAGCAACCCTTCTCGCCATGGAGGCGGCCACGTGATCTTCACCCTGACCCCCAACCCGGCCATCGACATCACGTATGCCGTGCCGAGACTTCACGTCGGAGAGAGCCACCGCGTCTCGGTCACCGGCACCCATGCCGGGGGCAAGGGCCTCAACGTGGCCGGGGTGCTGGCCTGCATGAGTGTCGAGCACGTGGCCATCGCGCCCGTGGGCGAACGCCATCGCGAGTTCTTCGCCGAGGACGCCGCCCAGCGCGGTGTGCGCCTGCGGGTCGTCGACTCGCCGGTGACCACGCGGCGCTCGGTGGCCGTCTTCGGGGCCGACGGGCTCGCCACCGTCCTCAACGAGCAAGGGGCCTCCCAGCCCCAGCAGGTCTGGGACGAGCTGACTGCGACGGTGCGCAGCAGCTGCCGCCCGGGCGACGTCCTCACGATCTCGGGCAGCCTGCCGCCGTCCACTCCGGACGCCGCGATCGTGGCGCTGTGCACCGCAGCTGCCGGAGCCGGGGCCGAGCTCGTCGTCGACGGTCGGGGCCGTTGGGTGAGCGAGGTCCTGGCCGCGACACCGGCCTTCGTGAAGCCGAACGCCTCGGAGGCCGCGTCCATGACCGGCATCGACGACCCGACCGAGGCGGCGCACGCCCTGGTCGCCGAGGGAGCCTGGGCGGCACTGGTCTCACGCGGCGCCGACGGGCTCATCCTCGTGACGGCGACCGGGCGGGTCATCGAGGCCCGTCCCCGCACCCCCGAGGCGGGCAACGCGACGGGGGCCGGCGACGCCCTCACCGCCGCCATCTCGGCCGGGCTCGACGGCACGCCGCGCGACGAGGTCGACTGGCCCGAGGTGCTGCGCGTCGGCGTTGCGTGGTCGGCAGCAGCCGTGCGTCAGACCGTCGCGGGTGTCATCGACCGCGCCGACGTCGAGAGCCTGCTCGGGGACGTCGACATCACCGAACACTGACCCCCGGGGGGTTTGCCACCCAATTCCCCCGAATCTCACCGACATGCCGGTGACATTCGGGGGAATTGGGTGAGAAACGCACGGTGGGGCTTTGGGGCCGGCGCACCAGGGCTTGAGGCTCAGGGACGGGTGAGTGCCAGGAGGCGGAGGAGGCGCTCGGCCTCATCGGCGACGGCGTCGCGGGCCGCGCCGAGGTACTTGCGGGTGTCCACCGTCGCTGACTGCTCGAGCCGGGCCACCATCGCCTCGGTCCACACCTGGTTGAGGTGGGTCGCGATGTTGACCTTGGTCATGCCGGCAGCGACGGCCGACACGAGCCCGTCGTCGGGCACCCCGCTCGACCCGTGCAGCACGAGAGGGACCGGCACCTGCGCCGCGATGGCGGCGATGAGGTCGGTGTCGAGGACGGCGACACGCTCGGTCATCGCGTGCGAGGAGCCCACGGCGACAGCGAGTGCGTCCACGCCGGTGTCGGCCACGAACCTCGCGGCATCGCCCGGGTCGGTCCGCACTCCGGGGGCGTGAACCCCGTCCTTGCCGCCGACCTCCCCGAGCTCGGCCTCGACACTGATGCCGGCTGCGTGGCACTGCTGCACGATGCGACGCGTCGTCTCGCGGTTGGCGTCGTCCGAGAAGCTTGGACCCGTCGAACATCACCGACGTGAGCCCCAGCCGCACCGCCTCGTCGACGAGGGCGACGTCCTCGGCGTGGTCGAGGTGCACCACGACCGGCTGTGAGCAGGCCTGCGCGATCGCCAGGGTCGCGGCCGCGATGGGCGCCAGCGAACCGTGGTAGCGCACGCAGTTCTCACTGATCTGCATGACGACAGGCAGCGAGGAGCGTTCTGCCGCAACGGCATACGCCTCGGCATGTTCGATCTGGATGACGTTGAAGGCGGCGAGGGCCCGGCCGGCGACCCGCGCCTCCGCCAGGAGTGGAGTCAGTGGGGAGAGGGTCATCAGCCGACGGCGGCCGCGTCTTCGAGGATGATCGACCGGGTGAGGTTGCGCGGCTCGTCGGGGTTGATCCCGGCGGCGAGAGCACGCGTGAGGCAGAAGCGGTGGAGGCGCACGAGTTCGGCCATCGGGTCGATGTCACGGTGCTCGAAGTGCCCGCCGGTCGCGCGGACCTGCTCGGCGAGTCCCTCGGGCACGTCACCGATCGCCCAGGTCGCCCGCCCCGGTGCCGCGATGCTGATCGGGCCGTGACGGTACTCCATCGCCGGGTAGGCCTCGGCCCAGAACTGCACGGACTCGCGGAGCTTGAGGGCGGCCTCGTTGGCGAGCCCGTTGGTCCAGCCGCGCCCGAGGAAGCTCACCTGCTCGACGTCGAGAAGACCGGCGTATGCCGTGTCGTCCGGCTCGGCGAGCACGTCGCGTGCGTCGCTGATCGCCTGGTCGAGCGACTCGCCGAGAGAGGCG
Organism: Knoellia sp. AC549; assembly: GCF_979258975.1. Taxonomy (NCBI): domain Bacteria; kingdom Bacillati; phylum Actinomycetota; class Actinomycetes; order Micrococcales; family Intrasporangiaceae; genus Knoellia; species Knoellia sp. AC549. Next base: position 1,605,721 of record NZ_OZ409890.1, on the reverse strand, counting down.
CGGAGCAGCGCGAGCACGGTCGTCGCGAAGCGGGTCTGCACGACCGACTGCTCGTCGACCTCGGGGAGGAGGATCGTCGACTCCGCAGCCTCGGCCACGGCGGTGCCTGCGGTGGCGACGAGGGCGACGTGCGGCGTGCCGGCCGCCTTGAGCTCCTCGACGACCTCGATGACCTCGGTGGTCGTGCCCGAGCGGGTGATGACGACGACCCGGTCGTAGCCGCGCGCCAGCTGGTGCTCGCTCGCCGCGAACGCGTCGGTGACGCCCTGTCCCAGGGACTCGCGCAGGCCGGCATACGCCTGACCCATGAACCACGACGTGCCGCACCCGATGGTCGCGACACGCTCACCCGCCCGGGGCAGCACACCGGCCACCTCGGGCAGTCGCGCGACCACCGCGGCCCAGTTGTCGGGTTGGGTGGCGATCTCCTGCTCGAGAAACGTCATGGAATGTCCTCACGTCAGATAGGGGTGCGCGAAACTGCTTGAGTCCTAGCCTAAGTGTGCAAAGTCATGCACCACAACCCCACGTGGATGCGTGAAGTGCGCGCTACAGTCCAGCCATGTCCTCGCGCACTACAGCGGTCAGCGATGCCCCCCGCCAACGAGCCTCTCGTCTCTCGGCCATTCTCGACCTGCTTGCCACGGAAGGGCGGCTGAGCGTCACCGACGCGGCCGACCAGCTCACGGTGTCCGAGGCCACGATCCGGCGCGACTTCGCCGAGCTCGCCCGCCGTCAGCTCGTCACCCGCAACCACGGTGGCGTGGTCGCGACGTCTGTCGCCTACGAGTTGCCCTTCCGCTATCGCACGAGCCAGAACGACTCCGACCTCGACCGGATCGCCGCCGCGGCGGTGGCGCTCGTCGAGCCGGGCGCCGTCGTCGCGATGAACGGCGGGACGACGACGACGACGGTCGCCCGCACCCTCACGGCGCGCGAGGACCTCAGCTCGCGCGGCCTCACGCTGGTCACGAGCGCCCTCAACATCGCAGTCGAGGCCGTCCTGCGCCCGCACGTCCGCTGTGTCTGCCTCGGCGGCATCCCCCGGCCCGAGTCCTACGAGGTCACCGGACCCCTGGCCACCGCCGGCCTGAGCCAGCTGTGGATCGACGTCGCCATCCTCGGCGTCAACGGCCTGTCCGCGCGAGAGGGCGCGACCTGCCACCACGAGGACGAGGCCGCCGTGTCCCGGCTCATGGTCGAGCGGGCACGCGACGTCATCGTCGTGGCCGCCGAGTCCAAGCTGGGCGAGCGCGCCTTCACCGAGATCTGCGACGCCGCGCAGATCACCCACATCGTCACCACCGCCGACGCCAAGGACCCTCGGGTGGGCGAGCTGCGTGAGCTCGGTGCCACCATCCACTGCGTCTGAGTCCGACTCCGACTTCGTGCCCCGGTGGGACACGAAGCGGAGGCCTTCCGCCGACGACCGTGTCCCACCGGGGCACGAAGTCGTACTGAGTGGGCTGGGGTTAGGGTCGGGGCATGACTGAGCAGACCTTGTCCGACTTCTCCGCGACCACCCTCGAAGGGCAGCCGCAGGACCTGAGCGACTACGCCGGCCAGGTCGTGCTCGTCGTCAACACCGCGTCGGAGTGTGGCTTCACCCCGCAGTTCGAGGGGCTCGAGCAGCTCTGGCAGTCGCACAAGGACCAGGGACTCGTCGTCCTCGGCTTCCCGTGCAACCAGTTCGGCGGCCAGGAGCCCGGTGAGGCGGCCGACATCGGCGCCTTCTGCCAGCGCAACTACGGCGTGAGCTTCCCGATGTTCGACAAGGTCGAGGTCAACGGCGACGACGCACACCCCCTCTTCAAGTGGCTGCGTCACGAGAAGGGCGGCCTGCTCGGCAGCAAGATCAAGTGGAACTTCACCAAGTTCCTCGTCGGTCGTGACGGCCAGGTCATCAAGCGCTACGGCTCCACCACCAAGCCGGAGTCCCTCACCGGCGACATCGAGAAGGCCCTCGCGGCGAGCTGATCCGCGGCACCTCGCGGCGGAGTCCTACGCTGAGGAGCATGGCCACTTCTCCTCTTGTCGACCTGCACTGCCATGGAGCCCTGGGGCACGAGTTCGGGCGCGACACGGACGGTTCGTCGAGGGCTGCCGCGCACCATCGGGCTGCCGGTGTCGGCACCCTCGTGGCCTCACTCGTGTCGGGCCGACCGGACACCCTCATCGGTCAGGTCGCGACCCTGGCGCCTCTCGTGGCCTCGGGTGAGCTGGCCGGCATCCACCTCGAAGGACCGTTCCTCTCCGAGGAGCGCCGGGGAGCGCACGACCCCTCGGTCCTCACCGACCCGGACCTCGCCCTGGTCGAGTCACTCGTGGCCACCTGCGCCGAAGCCGGTGCCCCGAACGCGTTGGTGCAGTGGACCTTTGCTCCGGAGCGGACCGGCTCTGGTGAGCTGGTCGCGGCACTCGCGCGACACGGCATACTCCCCGCTGTCGGCCACACTGACGCGTCCGCGGACGTCGTGACGTCGATGCTGGCGTCGATCGCGGACACGTGCGGTCGCCCGCCGCTCGTCACGCATCTTTTCAACGGTATGCCGGCCTTCCACCACCGTGCCGGTGGTCCCGTTGCCGCTGCCCTGGCCGCGGCAGGCCGGGGAGAGTGCGTCGTCGAGCTCATCGCCGATGGGGTGCATCTGTCGACCGACGTCGTGCGGATGGTCTTCGAAACCGTTGGGCCACAGCACATTGCACTTGTGTCCGACGCCATGGCGGCGACCGGTCTCGGCGACGGGGCCTACACGATCGGCACGCTCGAGGTCGAGGTGGCCGAGGGTGTCGCGCGGCTCGCTGACGGAGGTTCGGGGCGGGGGTCGATCGCCGGCTCGACGTCGACGCTGGCCGACTGTGTCCGCTGGGCCGTCGAGATCGCGGGACTGCCCGAGGCCGACGTCCTCACCGCCGCGACGACGACTCCGGCGTCGATCCTGGCCTCCTGAGTTCTGGCCCCGCTCGAGCGGGGCCCGCGCCGCCTCAGCCGGGACCGACGCCGTGCTCTGCGAGCCAGGTGTCGGCTCGCCCCCGCGAGGCCTGGGCGAGCCACGCCTCCTGGACGAGCTCGACGATCTCGTCGCGCGACACCTCCCCGAGCCGGCTTGCGCGCACGAGCACGGAGGGGTGTCCGTCGAAGTGCGGCGTCGTGAAGAACGGGCCGTCAGAGTCCTGGACGAGTGCCTGCTTCTCGCCCTCGCCGCCGACCCAGATGACGATGACGTCGTCGTACCGCTCACCCGTCACGGGGTCGAACGCGTCCTTGCGGGGGTTGCGGAAGAAGACGAACGACTTGCCGCCCACCTGGTAGACCGGGTTGTCCTTGGCCGACTCCACACTCACGTGCGGCATCGCCAGAGCGGCCTCGTGCACGTCATCCGCGGTGGCGCGGCGCGTCCTGCGGGTCATGGCTGAAGTCTGGCACTCAGGCAGGCTTGGGCGGGGTCAGGCGGGTCAGACGGGTCAGACGGGCGTGAGGATGCGCAACGAGGACTCGATCGCGACGTCGTTCCACGCGCTCGCACCGCTGATCATGTAGTGGCCGCGTGGGCCCATGTCCACGAGCTCGGCATGCTCGGCGACCGAGCGGGCCCGCTCGACGAACAGCTGTGTCTGGGCGAACGACGTGAGCCGGTCACGTCGGCCGTGGGCTGCGATGAGGGATCGGCCGGCGAGGGTCTTCACGGGTTCCGACCTCGACCACCACGGTGCCAGCCCGACGACCCCTACGACCGACGGGTCGTCGGCGACATGGACGGCGACCCGTGCACCCATCGAGTGCCCCAGCAGGATGACCGGCCGGTCGCCGTGGGAGGCGCGCACCTCGTCCAGCGCCCAGCGGGTGTCGGACAGTCGGTCGGCGCCGCCGTTCCATCCGCGCTGGCGGTAGCGCAGCAGCCACACGTCGGCGCCACTTGCATGGGCCCGGCCGGCGATAGCACGCGCCATCCACGCCGTGCGCTGCCACGACGCGCTGCGGTCGTCGACGAGCTCGCGAGAGTTCGGCTTGCCCCCATGGAGCATGAGGATGGTCGCGCTGGAGGCGTCGGGTGCGTCGAGGCGCGTCAATGAAGGTGCTTCGGTGGCCACGGGGTTCCTTCGGAGCCGGGTCGGGTGGTGGATGGGTTCACAAGGACTGAGCAGGTTCCTGGAGGTCAACGCACGAAGGTTCGCTTTGATTGCCCGAGACTTCTGGTCCACGCTGGGCGCTCGGGGTTCCTCGCTGTCCCTCGAAGGTGCGTACCCGACCCGCTGCAGAGGAAACACCATGACCGAGCTCGTCCACCTGTCCGTCGACGATGCCGTCGCGACGATCACCCTCGACAGTGCGCACAACCGCAACGCCCTCAGTCGACAGCTGGTCACGGAGCTCACGGCCCATCTCGAGACGGCCGACGTGGACCCTGCTGTTCGAGTCATCCGACTTCGCTCGGCGCATCGCGTCTTCTGCGCCGGCGCCGACCTGTCGGAGGCATCGCAGGGCCAGAGCGGTGCTACGGCTGCCCTCGTGGCCATGCTTCGGCGGATCGTGGCCGCTGACACCCCGGTCGTGGTCGAGCTCGCCGGTCCGGTCGTTGCCGGTGGTCTGGGCGTCGTGGGCGCGGCCGACGTCGTCGTCGCCGCGGACGACGTCACCCTGCAGCTGACGGAGGTGAGGTTGGGTCTGGCGCCGGCGGTCATCTCGCTCACCCTGCTGCCTCGCCTCACCTCTCGGGCTGCGTCCGAGCTCTTCCTGTCGGGGCGCCGCATCACCGCTGCCGAGGCGCTCGTGGCGGGCTTCATCTCCCGAGTTGTCGCGCCGGAGGACGTGTCCTCCGAGGTGGACGGCGTCGTCGCTGACCTCTCCCGCGGCACGGCTCAGGGACTGCGCGAGACCAAGCGGCTGCTCAACCGCGACCTGCTCGCCCACATCGATGCGCAGGGCGGCGAGATGGCCGAGCTTCTCGGAGCGCCTCTTCAACAGCGACGAGGCGAGGACCGCCATGAAGGACTTCCTCAAGCGCTGACGCACGCCCGGACAACCGGCCCGGCCCCCGGGCACGCGCGCCCTGCGTCCGTATTCTGCAATTGTGGAGACAGATCCGCCCAGACTCGTCGAGCGGTGGCCAGCACTCGCTGGTCAGGTCCGGGACGCACTTCTCCGCGACGGCGAGACCGGGCTCGCGAGCCAGGTGGACGGACTGCGGGTGCTGCAGATGTGCGGCTGCGACGAGGCCTTCTGCCAGAGCTTCTACACGGAGCCACGGCCAGACGGGGCATACCCGTTGGACCGGCTCCGCAGCTGGTACCCCGATGACGACGACGAGGAGCTGGGGTGGGAGGGCTACCTTGTCCTCGACGTCGTCAATGAACGCATCGCGCGGGTCGAGGTGCTCTACCGCCCGGCGCTCGACTGAAGCTCGAGTGCTGGGTGTGGATGGAGGCTGGCAACTAGGGTCGCCGCATGCCCGACTTCACGTGGCTCCCGGCCAACCAAGCAGCGACGGAGGACGTCGAGGCGGTCTTCGCCACGGGTGGTGCCCACAAGTGCCGGTGCCAGGCGTTCAAGGTGCCGGGCTGGATCTGGCGCGACACCACGCATGAGCAGAGGGACGTCGCGCTGCTGGAGCAGACCGCCTGTGGCACCGCGGGGCCCACCTCTGGACTGATCGGCTACGTCGACGGTGAGGCGGCCGGCTGGGTCGCGGTCGAGCCACGGGAGAAGCTACCCCAGGCTGTGGAGCCGGAAGCAGGCGTGGATGCGGATGGACCCCGAGCTTGAGGGCGTCTGGTCGGTCACGTGCTTCGTGGTGCGCAAGGGCTGGCGGAAGTCCGGGCTGACCTACGAGCTCGCTGCGGCCACCGTCGAGTACGGCCAGCAGGTCGGCGCCCGCGTCCTGGAGGGCTACCCGATCGAGCCGCCTCCGGGCAGGCCAGTGATCTGGGACGAGGCATCGGTCGGGCTGGTGCAGGTCTTCGTCGAGGCGGGCTACGAGGTCGTGGCCACGCCCACGCTGCGACGTCGCGTGGTGCGGCGACTCCTCACCGTCGACTCCTGAACCGGGCTGCTGAGCTCCGTCAGACATCGTCATCCGGCTGGTGCCCTCAGCGGTTTGAGAGTCAGCAGGGACGGAGACTCAGGATCTGCAGGGTGAACATCGATCCGGCAACTCCGCCGCAGGCCACGGTCAGGATGCCGGCCAGGACCTGCGCCCCCGTGCGTGCGCGGCGCCACCACCCCACCAGGTCGCGACCACGTCTGGCCTCGCGTCCTTCCTTCTCGATCAGCACGCCGAATGGCGCCAGGACCAAGAGCACCGCGACGGTGCAGGCAAGGGATCTGGTCAAGCCGGCCCAGCCATCGAGGTCGAACTGGGTCCACCAGGAGAACGCCATGGGAGCGGCAATCCAGAGCGCCAGGACAGGTACGTGTCGGCGTCCCACGGGTTCAAGGCGCGGCGCCGCCAACAAGAGCCACAGCAGACTGGCTGCCGCGAAGAGTCCCAGGCCCGAAAGGAACATGACACCGAACACCCACTCCGGCGTCATCGTCTGCACGCACCCCCCGTCGTTCACGCAGGAAGTGTCACACCTCGACGGTGTGCGAGTGGTGGGTTCGTGGAACCAGCTCCCGACAGGCTCGGCGTGCGTTCTAGGGGCGCAGGAGGGCGCGGAGGGACTGGATGGTGTCCGCCTCTGACGCGGGCTTCGGGTCTGGCGCGAGTGCTCCCGCCACCGGGCTCGACGCCGTCGCGGTGGGAGCACCCTCGACGCGGTAGCGCTTGACCCGGGCGAACCTTAATGCCACACCACCGGGGTAGCGCGAGGAACGCTGCACCCCGTCGATCGCGATCTCGACGACGACCTCGGGCCGCATCATGAGCGCCCACCCGTTGTCGTTCACGGCGTACTCCGGGAACGTCTTGGTCTGCCACCGCAGCAGCTCGTCGGTGAGCCCCTTGAACGTCTTGCCCACCATGACGAACCCACCCGTCGGCCCGAACTCGCCCTCGGGGTCGCGCGCGCCGAGGTGCAGGTTCGACAGCCAGTCCTTGCGGCGCCCGGACCCGCGCTCCACACCGAGCACGACGAGGTCGTAGGTGTGCACCGGCTTGACCTTGACCCAGTGCTTGCCGCGCCGCCCGGCCGCGTAGATCGTGTCGACGCCCTTGACCATGACACCTTCGTGCCCGGCGGCCAAGGCATCAGCCGCGATGCGCTCTGCGACAACGGGATCCGTGGTCACCTCACCAGCGATCCGGTATGCCGGCGCCACCCGTCCCAGCACCGCCAACCGCTCTGAGAGGGGCCGGTCGATGAGGTCCTCGCCGTCGACGTGCAGGACGTCGAAGAAGCGCGGGGCGAGCACCTGTTCGCGGATCACGTCGGCGCGCTTCTCGTCCGAGCCGAAGCGGCTCATCGTGTCCTGGAACGGCCGTGGCGACCCGTCGTCGTCGAGCATGAGCGTCTCGCCGTCGAGGATGATCGACTCGGCCGGCAGCCCACGAGCAACCTCGACGATCTCGGGCACTCGGGCGGTGATGTCGGCCAGGGACCGGGTGAACACCCGCACGTCCGAACCGCTGCGGTGCACCTGGATGCGCGCACCGTCGAGCTTGTGCTCCACCGAGGCCTCACCCGTCACCGCCAACGCTGCCGCGACATCCGCGGCCGTCGAGGCCAGCATCGGCTGGACCGGAGTGAGGACGGCCAGACCCACGTCAGCCAGGGCCTCGGGTGATGCCAGAGCCAGCTTGACCGTCCCGGACAACGAACCACTGAGCATCACCGCCCGTCGGACGTCGGCCAATGGCAGTCCCACCGCTCGGGCCAGCCCGTCGGTGAGCACGCCCTCGAGGGCGCCCGTGCGCATCTCACCGGTCAGGGCCCGGACGAGGTAGTCCTGCTCCACGACCGTTGCCCTCTCGAACAACGACGCCAGGGCTGCGTTGCGCGTCCCCACCGAGCCCGAACCACCGAGACCGGCGATCGTCTCGAGCACCGCGTCGACGTCCCCGATGCTCAGCTGGGCATGGGTCGCGGGAGTCGCCGCGTCACGCGCCGCGAGGACCGTCCGGTAACCGAGTCCGATGGATCCCTGACGGATCCTCCCCAGGAGCAGGCCGACCGCCGCCTCCGCCTCGTCGGGCCCGAGGTCGCGCAGCACCTCGGCCAGAAGCTCCGTCTTCGCCGTCCGTGAACGGGTGGCTACGAGAGCGTCGGTCGCGTCGACGAGGCGGGCAAGCGGCATACCCGCGCCTGGGAAGACGCCGCTCACTCGGAGGCGGCCTGCTCGCCGGCGATGTTGACCATCCACGAGATGCCGAACTTGTCGGTGAGGACGCCGAACTCGTCGCCCCACATCTGCTTCTCGAGCGGCATCATGACCTGGCCGCCGTCGGCCAGGCCGTCCCAGTAGCCCCTGAGCTCGGCCGCGTCGTCGCCGGAGAGGCTGATCGAGATCTGGGACCCCTCCGAACCGGGCATGCCGGGAGGGGTGTCGGACGCCATGAGGGTCATGCCGCCGGCCTCGAGCTGGCCGTGCATGATGCCGTCGGCGCTGGCCTCGCCCGAGTCACCGAAGTCACCGAACGTGCTGAGGGTGAGCTCGCCACCGAGGACGCCCTTGTAGAACTCCAGGGCCTCGCGCGCGTTGTCCTTGAACTGGATGTAGGGGTTCAGTGTGGTTGCCATGTCGCTGACGCTAGACCTGTGGACCGACAGCTCGCAGGCTCATGGGCCGGAAAACGCAGTGTTCCGCCCGGAACAGTTCCGGGCGGAACACTGCGTTCCCGTGATCAGGCGGGGAGGGTGAGGCGGAGGGCTACTTGCCGTGGCGGCGGTAGGCGTGGATGACGGACGGGCGGGGCTGGCCGTCGCCGCGGTAGGGGAAGTGCGAGACGACGTTCTCGGGGCTGGCGCCGGAGACCTCGCCCGGGTGCTGGACCGCCACGATGACCGAGTCCGGACCCAGGATCGTCGGGCCGCAGGTCTCCGCACCGACGGGCACCGAGAGGAACTGCTGCAGCTTGCCCTTGTCGGCGCCCTCGAGCGGCATGACGTAGAGCGCGTCGCAGTAGTTGAGCGTCCCCGGCATCCCGTCGGTCGAGATCCACAGGTTGCCGGCCTGGTCGAAAGCGACGTTGTCGGGGCAGCTGATCGGGCTGACCTCGGACTTGTCGTAGCCGTTGAAGTACGTCTGCGGGTCGCTCGGGTTCCCGGCGACGAGGACGATCTTCCAGGTGAAGGTCAGCGCCGCGTGGTCGCCACCGGCCTCGGTGAACTCCGTGACGTGGCCGTGCTTGTTGGCCGCACGCGGGTTGGCCTCGTCGATCTGGGCGGGGGTGCGGGCCGTGTTGTTCGTCATCGCGGCATAGATGCGGCCGTTGACCGGGTTGGGCTGCACGTCCTCGGGACGGTCCATCTTGGTCGGCCCGACCTTGTCGGCCGCGAGGCGCGTCCAGATCAGGACCTCCTCGACGGAGTAGCCGGGGACCTTGGAGACACCGCCGACGACGAGCGGCAGCCACTGGCCCGTGCCGTCGTACTCACCGTCAGCAGCGCCGTCGCCGTCGAGCTTGGCGACGTAGAGGTCACCCTCGGAGAGCAGCGTGAGGTTGTGCTTCTTGTCGCTCGCCTTGTACTTCCCCTTCGAGAGGAACTTGTAGATGTAGTCGAAGCGCTCGTCGTCACCCATGTATGCCGCGACGCGACCGTCCGCGGTGAGCGTCACCGTGGCGCCCTCGTGCTTGAACCGACCGAGCGCCGTGTGCTTGACCGGCGTGGACGTGGGGTCCTCGGGGTCGATCTCGACGATCCAGCCGAAGCGGTTGACCTCGTTGGGCTCCGTGATGACCTGGAAGCGGTCGCGGACGCGCTCCCAGCCACGGCCCGACGACGTGATGCCGTACCGCTTGAGCTTGCCCTCGGTGTCGGGGGCGCCGGTGGAGTTGAAGTACTGGTTGAAGTTCTCCTCGCCGGACAGGTAGGTGCCCCACGGGGTCTCACCGCCGGCGCAGTTGTTGAGGGTGCCGAGAACGAGCTCGCCGGTCGGGTCCTCGCTCGTCCGGAGGTGCACCGACCCGGCGGCCGGGCCGTCGACCGCGAACGGGGTGTCGGTGTGGAGGCGACGGTTGCGCCTGCCACCCTGCACCCAGCGCCACGGCGAGCTCGCGTTGCGGCGGGCGACCTCGGTGATCGTCACGCCGTGGGCGGCGAGGACGATCTCGAGCTGCTCGTCGGTGAGGTCGGCCGACGACTTCACGCCACGGAACATCAGCTCGTCGTTGGTGTACTCGTTGTTGAAGGCGAGCAGGCCCTTGTGGGCGCCCTTGTTGCCCGCGCCACCCTGCATGAACTGCGTGTAGTCCGCGTTGTAGCCGGCCTGCTCACGCTGGGCGGCCGCCGTCTGGTTGTCGAAGTCGAACGCCGGCGTGCCCGCGAACAGCGGGTCACCCCACGAGATGATCGGCGCCCAGTCGAAGCCCTCGGGGACCTTGACCGCGTCGACGGTCGAGGGAGTCGGCGCGATGCCGGTGAAGCCGAGAGCGCTGCCCTTGCCGGCCTTGCCGGCCTTGCCCGGCTTGCCCGAGGCGGCAGGCGCGGGAGCAGCGGCAGCGACGGACGGCATACCCCACGCCGTGAGCCCGACCACCGCGGCGCCGGCACCGCCGGCGCGCAGGGCGGCCCGGCGGGAGACGCCCGCGGCGACGATGTCGCCGAAGTACTCGTTGTCGGAGGTGTTGGGCACGGGCTGGTCGCAGGCGTCGCCGCAGCGGTACTTGCAGGTCATCGAGCTGCGTCCACCCTGATGGGAGCGGGTGAACAGGGGGAGCAGGCGGGCGGGAGTGGTCACGTTCAGATCCTTCGTCCAGGGAGCGGCACGGAAACCTTCAGCCGGTGTGCCGAGGGACGACGCTATGGAGCGCGCGGGCCCATCACCGGACGCTGCGGTGAACACGGGATGACGGCTTGTCGACCAGCCGACGGCGCGGTAGGCAAGGGGGCATGTATCTCGAGAACGTCGTCGTCGATGCGCAGGACCCACAACGGCTCGGCCGCTTCTGGGAGTCGCTGCTGGGCTGCACGACCCTCACCGACGACCCGGGTGGTCCTGGCGACACGGGCAACTTCGAGACGCGGCTGACCGTGCCGGACGGGCCCACGCTCGACCTGTGCTTCGAGCAGGTGCACGAGGCGCCGACGCCGGATCCGAGGCTCCACCTCGAGGTCTTCGGAGGAGCGCCGGCCGGGCAGGCTCGGGTTGTCGAGCGGGCGCTCGCCCTCGGCGCCCGCCACCTCGACCTCGGGCAGCGCGACGTGCCGTGGGTGGTGCTCGCGGACCCGGAGGGCAACCCGTTCTGCGTCATGGAGGACCGGGCGGAGTATGCCGTGTCGGGCCCGCTGTCGTCGTTGCCGCTCGAGAGCGCCGACGTCGAGCGCGACCTCCGCTTCTGGTCGGAGCTGTCCGGCTGGGTGCCGACGGACAGCGCGATGCCGGGAGCGCTGCGTCACCCCAGCGGGCGTGGGCCGCTGCTCGAGCTGTGCCCCCAGCGCCGGGCCAAGGTCGCCGGGGCCAAGAACCGCGTGCACCTCGACCTGCGGCTCGAGGCGGGCGAGGACCTCGACGACGCCTTCGGTCGGCTCGTCGAGCTCGGTGGGCGCGAGCGCGCGCACGACTGGGGGGAGCTGCCCTGGCGGGTCTGCCTGGACCCCTCCGGCAACGAGGTCTGCCTGCTGCCTGCTCGAACCTCCGGCTGACAGCGCCTCCTACTGCACCGTAGGTGGGGCGATCACCCCACCTACGGTGCAGTAGCTGGCTCGAGCAGGCCGAGCTCGAGGAGCAGCGCGACCCCGTCGTCGACGGCCCGGCCCGCATCCGGGTGCTCGCCCAGCTCGGTGACCACGGCGGCACACGCATCAGCTCGTGAGAGGGGAGCGGCAGCGGCTCGCCACAGGACCTCGCCGACGGGACCGAGCCGGACGGGAGTCTCGTCGACGAGCACGAGCGTCCCACCCTCCCCGGTGACCGCGTCGCGCCAAGGGGCTCGCACCACGGCGTGTTGGTGACTTTCGGGGGAATTGGGCGAGAAACCCACGGGGGAGGTGGAGGTCCACGGAGGTCGTTCGTTATCGAGGTCACCGTCGAGGAGCGCTCTCAGGAGGTCGACGCAGTCGCCGATCTCGCTGTAGCGCAACACATATGGGCCACCCGATCCGCTGGCGACCTCGGCCAACCGGTGCAGTGGCCGGTCCAGCGCGGGCAGCGACGAGGACTGTGCGATGACGGCCAGGAGCGCGTCGATTAGCGGCAGCGCAGCGAGCTCCGGCACCGTCCGCGTGGGGTCGCGCTCCAGGACGACGACAGCGGTGAGGTATGCCGGGTCGCTCGCCTTGCGCAGCCCCAGCTCGTCAGGACTCCACTCACTCTTGTCCCACGGCGCCTCCGGATCGGTGACGACCGAGACCGGCTTCGGGTAGGCCGCGACCCGACCGTCGGCCTCGACCGCCACGGTCTCGTCCGACAGGTAGCCGAAGTGAGCACCCAGCACCCGTGATGCCGTCGACTTGCCGGCTCCCGAGGGGCCCACGAGGGCGACGGCGCGCTCGCCCCGGCTCAGCCCGGCCGCGTGCAGCAGCACCGCCGACCCGCGACGACGCTTGAGCGAGGCCAGCGTGAGGGCGCGTGACACGGCATACGGGTTGCCGTCGGTCACCACGAAGGGCTCGACGCCCGCATCCTGCGCCCGCGCATCGAGGACGCAGCAGCGTGCCCAGAGGAGGTGGAGCCGCTCCCGCTCGTCGGCGCCGAGTGCGCCGGTGTCGAGGGACCACCGCGCGCCGAAGGCGTCCACGACATAGTCCTCGCTCACTGGCACATCCTCGCTGTGGGCGATCTGTTGGAGTCATACTGATGTCGGCCCTGTCAGAGGAGGATGCCTTGACCGACATCGACATGAGTACCCACCCCCACGAGGAGATGCTCCTCGAAGTCTCCGGGGTGCTGTCGTCCGTGGACGGGGTCCAGGACTACCTCGACCGGGTCGTGCACTCCGTGCGTCGGATCGTCACGGGCTGTGACGAGGTCGGCATCACGCTTCTAGTGGACGGACGCGCCAGCACGGCGGCCTACACGACGGTGACGACCCTCGAGATCGATGCGGTGCAGTACCAGCTGGACGAGGGTCCCTGCCTCGAGGCCGCCCGCACGAAGACCGAGGTCGTGGCGTCGCTGGGGGAGGCCGACGAGCGATGGCCCCGGTTCGCCGAAGCCGTCCGAGACGACGGGATGAGGTCGCTCATGGCCCTGCCGCTCGTGAGTGACGGGGAGTGCGTCGGAGCCCTCAACCTGTATGGCAGCGAGGTGCAGGCCTTCGACAGCTTCGAGGCGTCGGTGGCACGAGTCGCCGCGACCCGCGCCGCCGACGCGATCGTGGCAGTGGTCCGGCTCGACGGCGCGCAGCGCCTCGCCGGTCAGCTCGAGCAGGCCATGGCGAGCCGAGCGGTCATCGAGCAGGCCAAGGGCGCACTCATGGCGATGCGGGGGATCGACGAGCACACCGCCTTCGAGTGGCTGCGGGAGTCCTCGCAGAGCCGCAATGTCAAGGTCCGCGACCTGGCCGAGCAGGTCGTCGCCGGGGTGCGTGGGGCCAGTGGTGCCCGCAACGTCACGGGTGTCGCAGAAGGCTCGACCGGCTGAGAGGTTCGGTCGCACTAGAGTCGGCTCATGGCCCGCCCGCACCTCGCCGCTCTCCTGGAGGACGCGTGGAACCGTCGCAAGAGCGACACGCTGCGTGAGCGCGGTTGGGGCACGAAGATCGTCCCGCACACCGGCTACGGCAGCGTCGCGTTCGTCCGCGTCCTTGCCCGGGTGCTCATGTCGCGTGACCCGATGCGCGTCGCCTCGGGCGATGCCGCCGGCTCCGTCCAGTCGCTGAAGTCGGCCGAGGAGGAGACCCGTGGGTGGCGGGCGTTCGTCACGGCGCCGGCCATCGACGTGCCTGTGACGCTCCGTATCGGAGAGCGTGAGATCGACGGCCGCACCGACCGTTCGGGCCTCGTCGACCTCACCGTCCACGGCCACGGTCTGAGCCCGGGCTGGCACCAGGTCGAGATCTCCTCGCCACATGCCCGGACGCGCACGGCGTCGGTGCTCATCATCGGCACGCGCCAGACCTTCGGGCTCGTCAGCGACATCGACGACACGGTCCTCTCGACCTCACTGCCGCGCCCGGTCATCGCCGCCTGGAACACCTTCGTCAGGGCCGAGGGCACCCGCAGCCCGGTGCCCGGCATGGCGACGTTCTATCGCCAGCTCATCGACCTGCACCCGGGCATGCCCGTCATCTACCTCTCCACCGGCGCGTGGAACACGGCGCCGTCGCTCACCCGCTTCCTCCGGCGCAACGGCTACCCGGCGGGCCCGATGCTGCTCACCGACTGGGGGCCGACGCACTCCGGCTGGTTCCGCTCGGGGCAGGACCACAAGCGGTCGGCCCTCGCGCGCCTCGCCCGCGAGCTGCCGCACGTGCGGTGGCTGCTCGTCGGTGACGACGGGCAGAACGACCCCAAGCTCTACACCGAGTTCGCCGCCCGCCGCCCGGACTCGGTGCGGGCGATCGCGATCCGCCAGCTGAGCGTCGGCGAGCAGGTCCTCTCGCACGGCCTCCCCGTCGCCAACGACGACCTGGCCCCGGCGCACACCGAGGACATCGCCGCTCCCGTGGTGCGTGCCCACGACGGCTACGGCCTGTCCCGTCTCGTTGCCCCTATCGTCGAGGGTGACCCGATCGATCCCGAGGCCGGCGCCCGAGCGCTCGAGGCCTCCGACATGTGGGGAGTGTGAAGCGATGCCCGAGCTGCCCGAGGTCCAGGCACTGGTCGACTTCCTCGGGGCGCGCACGGCCGACCTGGCCGTGACGGGCGTCGAGCTCGGGTCGATCTCGGTGCTCAAGACGTTCAACCCCCCACCCGAGGCCCTCGTCGGCGCGCCCGTCGACGCGGTCTCGCGGCACGGCAAGTTCCTCGACCTCGACTGTGGCGGAACGCATCTCGTCTTCCACCTCGCCCGGGCCGGATGGCTGCGCTGGTCCGACGCCCTCTCGGCGACACGGCTGCGGCCGGGCAAGTCGCCGATCGCGCTGCGCGTGCGCCTCTCCGACGGATCCGGTTTCGACCTCACGGAAGCCGGGACGAAGAAGTCGCTCGCGGCATACATCGTCTCCTCGCCCTCGGACGTGCCGGGGATCGCGCGGCTGGGACCGGACCCGCTCGCAGAGGCGTTCTCGCTCGCCGCCCTTCGCGAGATCCTCGCGGGGCGCAACGCCCAGCTCAAGGGCGTGCTCCGGGACCAGTCGATCATCGCCGGAGTGGGCAACGCCTACTCGGACGAGATCCTGCACGTCGCCAAGCTGTCGCCCTTCGCGATGGCCGCGAAGCTCGACGACGAGCAGACCGAACGCCTGTATGCCGCGTTGCGCGACACGCTCTCCGCTGCGGTGGGTGCCGCCACGGGCAAGCCTGCGGCCGAGCTCAAGGACGCCAAGCGGCAGGGGATGCGGGTGCACGGACGCACCGGTGAGACCTGCCCCGAGTGTGGCGACGTCGTGCGCGAGGTGTCGTTCGCGGACTCGTCGCTGCAGTACTGCGCGACCTGCCAGACCGGCGGCAAGCCGCTCGCCGACCGGCGCACCAGCAAGTTCCTCAAGTAGCTTCCGCCGAGCGAGCCCCGGCCCCTGCCGCATTATCGGGTCACCCGATAAAGGGGCGCTCCACCCCGGTTGCCAACTCGGGTGGAGCGGCACAAAGTCGGGTCGAGCTGCGCTGGGCGCCCGGCCGGACGCCGAGGCCCGTGCCTTGCTGACACTTCACGTGATGTCTTTGTGGGATTCCCCCGCAGGTCGCTGACGGACCGGGAGGGTGGGCGGCATGGACACCACTCGTCGCACTGCCCTCCGCGCCGGCCTCGTCGTCGGCTCGACCGCCCTCGTCCCCGGCGCCATCCTGCTCGACCAGCGGCCGAGCGCCGCCGCCGTCATCCCGCGCTCGGACCCGTTCACGCTCGGCGTCGCGAGCGGCGACCCGGAGCCCGACGGCTTCGTCATCTGGACCCGCCTGGCCCTGGAGCCGCTTGCCGCGGACGGACTGGGAGGTATGCCGTCCTCGACCTACCGCCTGAACTGGCAGGTGGCGACGGACGAGGGTTTCACCGACGTCGTGCGAGCCGGGTCGACCACGGCCTCACCCGCCTGGGGGCACTCGGTCCATGTCGAGGTCGCCGGGCTGAGGCCGGGCCGGGAGTACTGGTACCGGTTCCGGCTCGGGCCCCACCTCTCCCGCTCGGGACGTGCCCTCACCACACCGGCGCTCGGGAGCTCGCCGTCCCCGCTCGAGATGGCGTTCGTCTCGTGCTCGAACCTGCCCGCCGGCCACTTCACGGCCTACCGGCGGATGGCGGAGGAGCGTCCAGACATCGTCCTGCACCTCGGCGACTACCAGTACGAGGGCGCGGGCACCGGCATCGGCCGCCAGCACGCCGGCCCGGAGACCAAGACCCTCGCCGGCTACCGGCAGCGGCACGCCCAGTACAAGACCGACCTCGACCTGCAGGAGGCGCACGCCGTCGCGCCGTGGCTCGTCGTGTGGGACGACCACGAGGTCGACAACAACTACGCCGACGACCTCGCGGACCGCCCCGTCGAGCAACCCGGCTTCCTCGACCGGCGCGCCGCGGCATACCGGGCGTACTACGAGAACATGCCGCTCCGCCGCCGGTCGGTGCCCGCAGGCCCGGACCTCGACCTCTACCGTCGCAGCGGCTGGGGTGACCTGGCGACGTTCCACATGCTCGACACCCGGCAGTACCGGTCCAACCAGGCGTGCGGCGACGGCTACAAGAACTGCCCCGAGGCTGATGACCCGACGCGCTCCCTGCCCGGGTTCGAGCAGGAGAAGTGGCTGCTCGACGGCTTCCGCGACTCCCGCGCCCGCTGGGACATCATGGGCCAGCAGGTGTTCTTCGGCCGCCGCGACAACAACCCGGACCCGGCGACCACCACCGTGGGGATGGACGCCTGGGACGGCTACCGCGCCTCGCGCCAGCGGATCACGCAGGGCTGGGTCGATGCCGAGGTCCGCAACCCGGTCGTCCTCACCGGCGACGTGCACGCGCACTGGGCCAGCGACCTCTACCTCGACTACGACGAGGCGGCGAGCACCGAACCGGTCGGCTCCGAGCTCATCACGTCGTCGATCACCTCGGGTGGCGACGGCTACGACGAACCCGACGGGACGCACCCCTGGGCCGAGTGGAACCCCAACCTGCGCTTCTGGACGAACCTGCGCGGCTACGTCTCGACGACGATCACCCCGACCGAGATGACGGCCCGCTTCCGCTGCGTGGACAGGGTCACGACCCCCGGCGCCGAGGCGTTCACCCGTGCCACGTTCGTCCTCGAGGACGGGGTGCGCGGACTCCAGGAGGTGCAGGCAGCCCCGGTGCCGCAGCTGCGCTCGAGCCGGACCGTCCGCACCGACGAGCAGAAGATCGCCGACACCATCGCCTCCGAGACCCACAGCGGCTGATGAGCGGCCCCTGGGTCTGGGTTAGCGTCATGGCATGAGCGACTTCTCCCAGATCCAGGTGGCCGACCTCGCTGACGACGCGGTGCTCCTCGACATCCGCGAGCAGGACGAGTGGGACCGCGGCCACGCGCCCGGTGCCCTGCACATCCCGATGAGCGAGCTGCCCGCCCGGGTCGACGAGCTCGCGCCGTTCCTCGAGCGCGAGGAGGCCGTCATCGTCACCTGCCGCAGCGGAGGCCGGGTCACCCGGGTCCTGCCGTGGCTGGAGCAGCAGGGCTACGACGTCGCGAACCTCGACGGTGGCATGCGGGCGTGGCACGCCGCGGGCAAACCCCTCGAGACCGCCGACGGCAGGGACCCGCAGGTGCCCTGACGCTGCCGGACCAACTTTGCGTATGCCGTGGGGCACCGTTCTCGTGAACGGTGCCCCACGGCATACCCAGGTGTTGAGGGCGTCGCTCAGGCGCGGAAGCGCGCGAACACCTCGTACATGAAGTCCGTCCCCGTGGCGAGGGCCTCGACGAAGATGCGCTCGTCGTTGCCGTGCATGCCGATGAGCTGGTCGTTGTCGATGACGTAGGGGTAGACGCCGTAGCCGGGGATGCCCTTCTCGCGCCACGGCCCCAGGCTCGTGCCCGCCTCGAAGAGTGCCGGAGTGAAGACGGCCCCGGGGTAGGTCTTGACGGAAGCCTGCGAGATCCCCTGGTACAAGGCCGTGTTCACGTCAGCTGGCGGAGTGGCCCACCGCTTGTCGAGGGCAGCGAGGGTCTGCTCCTCGGTCTCGCCGGCCGCTCCCGCAACCGTCACCTCGATGTCACGCTCGTCCATGAGCGAGCGGATGCTTGCGAGGAAGTCGCGCGGCTTCTGCCCGCCGGGGATCCCGCGGCAGTTGACCCGCACGTGCGCCTCGGACGGGATGACGTTCTCCTTGTAGCCAGCGTCCTCGATGACGAACGCCATCGTCGTCCGCAGCAGGGCGGCATGCAGGTAGGGGTAGTCGGAGAGCTTGACGACGAGGGCCGCCGCACGCTCGAGGGAGCGCTGGCTGCGTGCCTTGAGCATGAGACGTAGGGCGCTCGCGAGCTTGCGGTCGTCGGTGGCGCGGGCGAGGGCCTCGAAGTAGGCCCGGGTCACCGCGGTGAGGTGCACGGGCGCCTTGAAGTCGCCCAGGTCGGCGACGGCGCGCGACAGGCCGACGATCGCCGAGTCCGGCATCGGCTTGCTCGAGTGGGTCGCCGTGCCGCGGGCCCGCAGGTCGAGGTTGAAGTAGACCTTGTCCTGGCGGGTCACCGTGATGAGCATCGGCGTGGTCCTGTCGGACTGGGCGAGGAACCAGCCGCCCTCCGTGAGGACCATGCCGCAGTCGACCTTGTCCCAGTGGTTCTGGGTGAGCCAGCCAGAGCCGTAGCTGCCCGCCTCCTCGTCGCAGTCGGTGAGGACGATGATGTCGCGGTCGAACTCGGCTCCCTCCGAGAGGTGCCGCAGCAGGGCGGCGATGGAGGCGGCGTTCGCGCCCTTCATGTCGAGGGCTCCGCGGCCATAGACCTCACCGTCCTTGACGGTCCCGGCGAAGGGGTCGACGCTCCAGTTCTCGCGCTCGACCGGGACGACGTCGGAGTGGCCGAGCAGGAGCAGCGGCTTCTGCGTCGAGCCGGCCCTGGCGGGGATCCGGGCGATGAGGTGGACGTTGTCGGGCTGTGGCGTGGGGATGATCTCGGCCGGCACGCCGGCGTCCTCCCACACGGACTTGAGCCACTCGGAGTGGGGGCGGGTCTTGCCGCCCTCGCCGAAGTTCTGGGTGTCGAAGCTGATCATCTTCTTGAGCAGGCTCAGCGGGTCGACCGGGCCTGCGGCGCTCGCGGCTCGCGCGGCACCGGGCGTGGCTCCGGCTCGCAGCTTCGCCCCCCGCATGGGTGGCGAAGGCCGCGAGGCCGGCGGCCCCTCCGACACCGGCGACGAACGCTCGGCGGTTGAGCTGCGCTCCAGAGCGCTCCGGACGTTGCTGCTGGACCATGGAAATCTCTCCGATCAGACGGCGTTGTGCTGACCGGTTCGACGTTGCGCGGTTACGCCCAGGTAGTCACCCAAGGCAGGGTCAGCGTCGCCGAGCGGGCCGTCCCGGGAGCCTCACCGGTCGGTTCGCCGCGACGATCGGTCGGGTCCCGTGGTCACTGGGTCAGGGGCTGGATGGCGCTCGTGATGCGCACGTGCTCCGGAGAGAGCCAGGGGCGCACGATCTCGAGGATCTGTGTCCGTGTGGTCGCGTCGACGAAGGTGGCCTCGACGTCGAGCGTGCCGTCCGGGCCACCACCGATGGTGTGCAGGTCGAGGTCCTGGGACTTCTCGCTCAGAGCCTCCTGCGCTGCCCGGACGTCGGCCTGGATCGGCAGGTTGCGCTGCTCGACGCACAGCCCGCCCTTCCAGACCCTGCGGATCTCGCTGTGGGCGACGGCAGCATCTCCGGTCACGAGAACGTTGAAGAGGGACGACCCGTCCGACACCCACGAGCTGACATAGCCGTCGAGGGTGGGCAGAAGGGCGGTGAGCGCATTGGTGTCCGTTTGAGGGTCGCTCCTACTGCCACCACCGGCGAACGGGTCGTCACAGAGCTGCGGGAAGTCGACCGGAGCAGAGGGTTGACTCATCCCCGATGGTGGATCCTGCTGGAGCGGCCGGGTGAGGGTGAACGTGCCCAGTTTCCCGTCGCGGGGAGCGAAGCGTCCGATCGCCCACACCTCGCCGGAACTCCAGATGCGACCGTTGGCACGCTCGGCTCCCACGGCGTGCCAGTCGACCTCCCCGACGATCTCGGGTCCGCCGCATTGCGGGGGGTGTATGGCGAGCATCGGGCCGATGCAGAGCTGGACGGAACCCGCACTGCCTGCCTGCATAAGCATGCCGCGCGCGACGACCTCGCGGCTGAGGTCCACCACGGGGCTGCCCGACGCCGACCCCGTCGACGAGGAGCTCGGAGAGGACGTCGCGCCCGGAGGACTGCTCTGTGCCGTGCCGCACCCGGACAGTGTCGTCACGGCACCGACCATCAGAACCATCGTGACAAGTCCTCGTCGCATGTGCCTTGGACGCGGCACGGCGAGTGCCGGTTCCCAGCAGAACCACAGCAAAAATCGCAATCACTTCCGCAATCACATACCGCAGGGTATGTTTTGCGAGCACGCCAACGCGTGCATCGGATCGCCGATGGTCCCCAGTGGCCGTCGGCGCTCACATGACTTCTGGCGGGCCCACGGCGACGACGCGCCTGTGGGCCACGACTGGAGGGGCGGCCGGGACGGTGCGCCGAGTGCCTGCGGGCACCGGCGCACCACCTGGTTGCAACAACCAACGCTCGCTCAGCGGCGCGAGGCCGGAGCCTCAGCGCGCACCCCCTTGGTTCGGCAGCGAGCCCCCCGAGAAGGCGCAGCGCAACCGCAGCGGTTTCGCAGCGGCATACCGGACTCTCTGAACAGCGGGCAGACGCCCGGGACCGGCGAGCTCCCCTGTCTCGCCCTGATGAAGGAGAGCCTTGGTGAAAAGGATCGCGTATGCCGGTCTCGTCGGATCGCTGCTCAGCGCGGCCGTGCTGACCGCGACCGCAACCTCTGCGCAGGCCGCTGCGCGTGACGGTGTCTGTCAGGCGGGCGAGTTCTGCCTCTACTACAACAGCGGCCAGCTCGGGTCGGTCTCGGACTTCGCGGGGTCGATCGACGACTACGGCGCCTCTCAGCCGGAGTGCTACGACTTCAAGGGTGCCGGTGCCGGCCAGGGCCTGTGCGTCAAGAACGCGGCCGCCTCGGTGTGGAACCGTACGTCGGGCAACGTCACGGTCTTCTTCAACAGCGGCTACGGCGGGGCGAGCCAGAGCGTCGGCAGTGGCGTCAAGGCCAACCTCAACGCCACCCTGAAGAACCAGAACGCCTCGCACCGCTTCGGTGGGTCGGCCGGCAGCAGCTATGGCGCTCCGGGCACCAACCCCCACCCCGAGGCGATCACCCGGGCGCCCAGCGCGACCGCGCGCACACAGTTCGTCGACAACGAGATCGCCCGCCTCACGGGCGAGACCCAGTGCTTCGTCGGTGACTACCGCTCCTACCAGGACTCGACGTCGAACCACAACACCGGGAACGCGCTCGACTGCACGATCTCCAGCGCCATCGGCACCTACCCGAACGCCACCCAGAAGGCCCAGGGCTGGAAGCTCGCCGAGTGGGTCAAGCAGTACGCCGTCCGCCTCCAGGTCCGCTACGTCATCTGGGACGGGAAGATCTGGAGCGTCGGCCGGGCCTCCGAGGGCTGGCGAACCTACACCGGTGGCTCCGGCGTGACCGGTGGTCACTACGACCACGTGCACGTGTCGATCCAGAACCGCTACGGCGACTGACGGGTCGGTCACCACGCCGTGTGCCGTGCGCTCTCCCTGGGGTGCACGGCACACGGCGTTCGGGCGACACGGCATACCGGCTTATTCGGATGTATGCCGTCCGCCCTAGACATACGGATACGGTGCCATCGTGGACCCGATCAGGAACCCCTATGCCCCTGGCGCCGGCCAGCGCCCGCCCGAGCTCGCCGGCCGTGACGAGCAGCTCGACGCCTTCGAGGTCGTGCTCGAACGCATCTCGCGTGGCCGGCCGGAGCGCTCCATCGTCCTGACCGGGCTGCGAGGCGTCGGCAAGACCGTTTTGCTCAATGCGTTGCGGTCAGCCGCTGTTCGCGCGAAGTGGGGGACGGGCAAGCTCGAGGCGCGGCCGGACCAGTCGTTGCGGCGGCCGCTGTCCTCGGCGCTGCACCAGGCCGTCCGGGAGCTGGGTCACTCCAACGACGACGAGGTGCAGCACGTCCTCGGGGTGATCAAGGCGTTCGCGCAACGTGACGCACCGGCTGGCGCGAAGCTGCGTGAGCGGTGGAACCCGGGCATCGACGCCCCGGCCGCGTCAGGCCGGGCCGACTCGGGTGACATCGAGATCGACCTCGTCGAGCTGCTCACCGATGTGGGCGGGTTGGCGTCCGACACCGGTCGCGGCATCGCGGTCTTCATCGACGAGATGCAGGATCTCGGACCCGATGACGTGTCGGCGCTCTGCGCGGCCTGCCACGAGATCTCCCAGTCGGGGCTGCCGGTCATCGTCGTCGGGGCCGGGCTGCCGCACCTCCCAGCGGTGCTGTCGGCGTCGAAGTCCTACTCGGAGAGGCTGTTCCGCTACTCACGGATCGATCGGCTCCCGCGCGCGGCGGCCGATGCGGCGCTCGTCGTGCCCGCCGAGGAGGAGGGTGCGGCCTACGAGTCGGCGGCTCTCGATGCCATGTATGCCGCGACCGGCGGCTATCCCTACTTCATCCAGGCCTATGGCAAGGCGGCGTGGGACCGGGCGCCTCGCTCGCCCGTGACCGTCGACGACGTGCGGGTGGCTGCGCCGGAGGCGGAGTCGGAGCTGGCGGTGGGCTTCTTCGGGTCACGGTTCGAGCGGGCGACGCCGGGGGAGCGGGAGTACCTGCGCGCCATGGCCGACGTGGCGGTGGCGATCGCGGACGGCGGGGCCGAGGAGCTCGACGAGATCGAGTCCGTGCCGACCTCGGACGTGGCGACCCATCTGGGTCGCAAGCCCCAGTCCTTGTCGCCGGCGCGCGATGCCCTGCTCAAGAAGGGGCTCATCTACTCGGGGGAGCGGGGTCGCATCGCGTTCACCGTGCCGCACTTCGGCCGCTACCTGCGCGAGCAGACCGCCTGAGACAGGAGTCCGCGACCTCCCCACCCTTGATCGGAGGGTGGAGAGGCCGCGGTAGACCGTGCCAGGTGGCCGGTCAGTCCTTCGGCACCGCCGCGATCAGCGCACTCAGTGCGCTCGCCTGGGTCCGCCAGTCGAACACGTTCGGGTGCGCGACGCTGTCGGCACCCGCCCAGCGCTGCCCGAGACGACCCTCGCCGTCACGGTCCTTGGTCCACACGCTCGTCGCCTGGCGGTCGACGAACGCCTGGTAGCGAGGGTCCTTCACCGTGTCGTTGAGGTCCATGAAGTAGCGCATGAACACGCCCTTGAACTGCTTGGCGTTGTCGTCGCAGCTCGCGTCGACGGCGTCGCACTTCTCGGTCAGCACGCCGTCGGTGACCAGGGCCGGCGAGGTGATCGCCGCGTCGGCCAGCCGACGGGAGGTCGCGAGCACCTGGGCGTCGCCGGTCGCCCGCCAGAGCTCGAGTCCCGCACCGATGAAGAGACCCTGGTTGTAGCTCCACACGGTGCCGCCGTTGTTGGCGCAGGCCCCGGTGAGACCGTCGTTGACGAGGCCGTCCGCGTTGACCATCCCGCTTCCCATCAACCACTTCCAACCCGCCTGCGACCGTTCGAGCCACACGGTGTCACCCGCGATGCGGTTGTGCAGCTCGGCCGTGAGCCGCACGTACAGCCCTGTGGTGACCGCGTTCTTGTAGGTCTTCTCCGCGTCCCACCACACGCCACCGCCACACGTCGTGTCCCAGTAGCCCTGGACGAAGTCCCCGATGGTCACGGCCATGTCCAGGTACTTCTTGTCCTTCGTCAGGTCGTACGCCTCCAGCCAGGTCGACGCCCACCATTCCGAGTCGTCGATGGCCCGGGAGGTGAAGTTCCCCAGCAACGGGTCACCTGACAGCTCTCCCGCCGGGAACACGCCCTTGTTCCTCTCGAACGTCCTGTCCATCTCATCGAGGTACTGCCGGTCTCCGGTGCGCTTCATGTAGTCCCCGACGGTCTCCAGGGCGACCGCTGAGTTCCACCAGCTCGACGGGAACCACGCCTTCACCGGGTCGTAGGACTCCATCAGCACGCCCACGGCGTCCTTGGTGCGGGTGACCGACGCGGGGGTGACGAGCAGGGTGTCGATCAGCGGGAGCAGGATGCCCTTCGCCTTCTCACTCACCTTGTTGGCCCGTGCGCCGGCGACGGCCGATCGCAGCGCCGTGAGCTGCGTGCGCAGCTCGACCGCATGGCTTCCGGCCTCGGCCTGTTGGGCCTTGGTCACGATGGCGAGCAGCTCGGCCGCGGTCCCCTTCTGGATGTCACCGCTCCGCTGCAGCGCGGCCACCTGCTCGCGCAGCTGCGGGAGGCCCGTGGCCGGGCTCATCCACTGTGACAGCACCAGGAGGATCGCGTCACGCGCGGCGGGCTCGATCCGGTTGGAGGGGGACTCGACGAGGATCGCCCGGACCTTCTCCAGCGCGGCCATCACCGCAGCCGTGTCGTTCGCCGCCTCGGCCTGCGCGGCCTGGGTGAGCAGTGCGGTCAGGTCCTGAGCGGTGCTGGGGTTGAGCCCGCCACCCTTGCGTGCCCGGTCGACGGCCGACTGGAGCTCCGCGACCTGCGGTGCCCGCGCCAGCAGCTGCACCTCAGCAAGTGAGGTGGAGGCCGTGCCACGGCTCGCGGTGACCGACAGCCGGTAGTGGCGGTAGATCCCGGGGGTGGCAACCGCGAAGGGCTTGGTCTGCAGGCGCCACGAGAACTTCTCGTTCGTGCGCCTGTCCAGCGGGGTCCAGGTCGTGCCGTTCTGGGACCCCTCGAGGACCCAGCTGCTCGGCTCGTCCTCGGTGGCCGGGGAGGTGAGCGTGTAGCTCGTGACCCGTGCGGTCGTTCCGCCCAGCCCGAAGCTCACCTTCGGAGACGTGCCCGCGAACGTGACCCTCGTGCCGGAGGTGTCGTCGAACAGGGAGGCCCCGTCCTTGCCCGTCTCGCTGCTGCGGGACGTGCCCTTGCCCGGTCCGGTCACGTCCGTGAGCGGGGAGGGGACCCGGGTGCCCTCGGTGATGGAGGGCGGCGCGTCGTTCGGACCGGTGCCCCACGCCGACGGCGTCGCGCCCATGTCGAACTCGATGGTCCCGCCGGCGACGATCTGGTCGTGGGAGAACCAGGTCCGCGACTGCGCCACTCCGTTGACGCGCACGCCCTGGACGTAGACGTTGGAAGCGCTGTTCTTCGGCGCGCTGATCACGAGGGACTTGCCGCCCTCGAGGTGCACCGTCGCCTTCGTGAACTGTGGGGAGCCGATGGCGTAGGTCGGTGAGCCCATCTGCAGCGGATAGAAGCCGAGTGAGCTGAAGACCTGCCACGCCGAGAGCTCGCCGTTGTCCTCGTCGCCCGGGTAGCCCTGGCCGATCTCGCTCCCTGTGAAGCTGCGGGCGAGTGCCTCGCGGATGGCGGCCGCCCCCTTCGAGGGCTCACCGGCGTAGTTGTACATGTAGGGGATGTGGTGCGACAGCTGGTTGGACAGGCCCCACTGACCCTGGCGCACGTCCCGTGCCTCGAGCATCTCGTGGATGGGGCGGCCGTAGGAGCCGGGCAGCTCGGCGGTCTCCGGGGTGGCGAAGAACTCGTCGAGCTTGTCACCCAGGGCGGACCTCCCACCGAGCAGGTTGGCCAGACCCTTGCCGTCCTGCGGGGCGTGGAAGGCGAAGTTCCATCCGTTGGACTCGGTGAACTCATAGCCCCAGACCTTCGGGTCGAAGTCCGCGGAGGACTGGCGCCAGGCGCCGGTCTCGGTGCGGCCCTGGAAGAAGCCGACCTTGGGGTTGAAGAGCCTGACGTAGTCCTGGGCCCGGCTGAGGAAGTAGTCGTAGTTCTGCTTGTACTCCGCGTGACGCGGGTCGCTCGCATCGGTGCTGTCGTAGAGCTTCTTCGACAGGTTGGCGATCCCGTAGTCGTTGACGTAGCCCTCGAGCGACCAGGACGCGCTCTCGTGCACCGAGGTCGGTGTGTATCCGAGGAAGAGGCCCCGGTCCGCACCCTTGCGGCCGACGTTCTCGTTCGGCGGCGCCACCTCCGCATTCTTGAGCGCCGCGTCATACATCGTCTGCACGTCGATGCCCGGCACATCCTTGAGGTAGGCGTCGGCGAACGCCACGTCCGAGCTGGTGCCCGTCATGCTGTTCGCGTAGCCGGGAGCGGACCAGCGCGAGACCCACCCGGAGTCCTTGTACTGCTGGAGGAAGCCGTTGACCATCTCTCCGGCCTGGGTGGGATAGAGCATCGAGTAGGCAGGCCAGGTCGTGCGATAGGTGTCCCAGAAGCCGTTGTTGACGTAGACCTTGCCGTCGGTGACGCGGGCGCCCGTGGTGGTGGGGGTGGTCGCACCGGGTGACGGGTCGGTGGAGACAGAGGACTGCACCGCGTGCTTGAGGACAGGAGCGGCGGCGGTGCCGACGTTCTCGTGGCCGGAGTTCGGGTAGACGCTCAGCCGGTAGAGGTTCGAGTAGAGGGTGGTCCGCTGGTCAGGGGTGGCGCCCTCCACGTCGATGACGCCGAGCTTCTCGTCCCACATGGTCTGGGCCCGATCCCGCACGTCCTCGAAGCTGTCGGTCGGGGCGATCTCGAGCGCGAGGTTCTTCTTCGCCTGCTCGAGGCTGATCAGTGAGGTGGCGATCCGCATCGTCACGGTTCGGTCGGCTCCCGCGTCGAAGCGCAGGAAGCCGGTGACGTCGCCCCCGCCCCCTCCGTCGAGCTTGCCGCTGTCCGTGACCGCGGCGTCGAAGGTCGCGTGGACGAACATCCGCGTCATGCCCAGGGAGTTGTCGCCACTGCCGACATCGGTGTAGCCGGAGATCGACCGGTCGGCGGGGTTGAGGGTGAGTCCACCGGCGTCGTTGATGTTGTCCAGCACCAGGCTCGTCTGGTCACCGGGGTAGGTGAACCGCATCAACGCGGCGTGGTCGGTCGGCGTGATCTCCGCCTTCAGGCCGTTGTCGAAGGTGACGCCGTAGTAGTGCGGCTTGGCGACCTCGTTGTCGTGGCTGAAGGTCAGCGCGCGAGCAGCCCGTCCGGCTGCGGGGACGCCGGCCTTGGCGGACGGCATGACCTGGAAGGTCTGGCGGTCACCCATCCACGGACTGGGCTGGTGGCTCAGGGCGAGCGCCTGCAGCTGCGGGCGGTTCTGTGCGTTGTTGCCCTTGGCGTAGTCGTACAACCAGCGCGTGGTGCCGGCGTTCGTCACGGGAGTCCAGAAGTTGAACCCGTGCGGGACCGTGGTCGCGGGGATCGTGTTGCCCCGGGAGAAGCGGTCGCTCGAGTTGGTGCCACGGGTGGTGATGACGTGGTCCGAGGGTCGGGTCGACGTGGTGGCCGCCTTCTTCGCAGCGCCCACCGAGATGTCGTCGATCCAGCCGCCGAAGTCGGCGGGTCCCTCGGGCTTGTCGTAGGCCACCACGATGCGGTCGATCGTCTTGCCCTCGGCGACGGCGCCGATGGAGGAGACCACGGAGTTCCACTGGTTCGCGTAGAGGACCTTGGCGGCGCCCTGTCCCTGCGGGCTGAGCTCCCTGCCGTGCTGGTCACGCGCCTGCAGGTTGCTGAGGTGCGTCCCGTCGGTGAAGGCGAGGTCCACGGCCGCGTGCGTGCTCGGGTAGCTCAGGTCACCACCGGTGAGCTCGGGGAAGATCTTGTAGGCGAGCTCTGTCGTCGCGGTGACCGGGAGGTCGACGTCGAGCACCTTGTTGTAGGAGTATCCGCGTCCCTCAGCCGTGTGGGCGCCCATGTAGTGCAGGGCAGCCGTGCCGGTGAACCCGACGTTCGGCCGGGAGTTGTAGGCGTCGCCGGGGCCCGAACCCACGGTGGTCGTCATGTCCGTGGGCGGGATCGCCTTGGTCGACAGCAGCCACTCGGCGAGCTGCGTGCCGTCGTCACCGGCGTTCGCCGTGATGTTCAGGCGATAGAACCGGTATGCCGTGGTGTTGGTGAAGGAGTACTGCCGGGTCTGGAAGCGGTTGGGGAAGCCCTGGTTGGCCCGGGTGTCCAGAGGCGTCCAGCTGGTGCCGTTCGTGGAGCCCTGCAGCGCCCAGTCGCGCGGGTCGCGCCCGGGGGCGTCGTTGGCAGCTTCCCAGTGCATAGGCGACGACAGCCGCCGGTGCAGCGAGCTCGTAGGTCACCCAGTTGCTGCGACCTCCGGCGAGCCACTTGGTGCCGACGTCGCCGTCGGCCAGCTTGGCCGCGGTCTCGTTCGGCGCGTTCTCCCGGCTGGCCGTGACCTTCACGACCTGGTCGGTGACGTTGCCGGGGAAGTCGACGGCGCCGGGGACCAGCTTCTGCACCGACGGGGCGGAGACGACGGCGTTGATCGTGCCGCGGGTACGCGTGCGGATCTGGAACTGCGGTGTCCCGCCCCGGCTGCCGGGGGTCGTGAGGTCGACGGTCAGCGTCTGGGGCGTGTCGGTCAGCGTGACGGCCTCGCCGCCGACGTCGCTCGACCCGCTGTAGACGTTGAGGAAGAGCTTCTCCGGCGCCCTGCAGGGTGACCTGGGCACGATAGGTCGTCCCGAGCGCGAGCCCGGGCATGGGCACCTGGATCCAGGTCTCGCCCTGTGACTGCATCGACCACCGGACCGCTGGCTCTCCGGCGGTGGTGGTGGTCGAGGCGATCGTGCCCGGGACGGACCCGACGCCGTTCTGGAAGGGACCCTCCCAGCCGAGCTGGTCGGTGGGGGCCGCGAGCAGGTCGGGGCCGGTGACCGTGCTGGGGCCGCGACCCAGGATGGAGGCGCCGGTGACGCCGGCCGCTCGCGGTCTGCCCTGAGCGTCGAGGTCCGGGGTGTCGACCCAGCTCGCCTGCGGGTCCCCCTCCTCGAAGGAGGTCGCGAAGGCCGGAGCGGCGAAGCTGCCGACTGCGGCACGTGGCTCGGACGCGGCCGCGGCCGCTGGTGCGCCCGGTGCTGCCGGTGTCGCCGACGCTGCCGCGGAGGGCAGGACCGGGCCGAAGGCAGTGGCGGCAAGGACGATGATGCTGAGCGAGCGGGTCACGGTGCGCATCTGGCTGTTCCTTCATGGGGCGACGACGATGTCTCGCCCGAGAGTCGTGGCGCCAGCCGGACCGCGTCAACCGGAGACGCGGGTACTGTCCGATCCCCTCGCACCATCGGACAGTACGAAGGCACGGCACCGGCCGAGGACGCCTGCGGACATCTTCGGCGTCGACGTATCTGGCAGCCGTCCCATGACTCCTTCCTCACGAGAACCCGTCGGTTTCGTCGCACTGGAGGTCGTCATGCCCGGTTGGTACGTCCACTTGGAAGCTGCCCACGGCTCGGCGGACCGACTGCGGACGGGGGCGGTGCCCGCGGGCTTCCCCATCTCCGTCGGCGACGCCCAGGCGATCGGCGAGCACTGCCACACCTGGCGCAACTACCTCGAGCTCGGCGCGCTCGGACCCGACCTCTTCTACCTGCTGCCCGACTTCAAGAACACGACGGGCCAGGTCATCCGCCAGGTCGTCCAGTGGGCGCTCGACGTGTGGGAGGTCCTCGACGCCGAGTTCATCGCCAAGTGGGAGAAGTGGATCGACCCCATCTCGACGAACACCTCCCAGCTCGCCTCCCAGCTCACCGGTGGTCTCTCGAACCAGCTCGCCCAGGTCCTCGACGAGGTCATCTCGTCGATCCTGTCCGCGTTCAAGGGCCTGCTCGCCGAGATGGGCGACTGGTTCGGAGTGCTCACCTCCGGTGTGCCACAGGCGTTCGGGGACGACGCGTTCTACTGGTCAGACATGTTCCACTACCGGCGGACCTACCAGTTCCCGTTCGTCCTCTTCCAGCAGGCGCAGCAGGCACTGAACAACGCGGGCACCGATGCCGAGCGGCAGGACGCCGAGGCGAGGATCGCGTTCGCCGTCGGCTGGATGTCGCACTGCGCGACCGACGTCACCGGGCACGCCTTCACCAACGCCAAGTCCGGTGGCCCCTACCGCGACCACTGGCAGCGCCACCACCTCGTCGAGAACCACATGGACTCCGAGAACTACGGCGCGCGGAACCCGGGGCCGCTCTACGGGGAGTACGGCACCTCCGCGCTCCACTTCCGCCTCGCTTTTCGCCACCGTGACGACGCGCCCTACAACGGTCGTGACGACGCACCGGCATACGACTACTGGAGCGGTTTCCCGGCATACGACAACGACGACGGACCGACCGCGACGTCACACCGGCGCAGCTTCTTCGACCTCGAGACCGGGCCGTTGCCGAGCCATCTCGTCGGAGGCCTCCTCGACGCGATGTCGTCGGTCTACGGGTCCGAGGGGCCGCACATCCTGCTCCAGGACCCGCAGTTCTCGGAGACCGATCCGGCGACCGGCGACCCCGACGGCCGTCCGAACGAGGACGCGATGGCCCAGATGTGGGAGATCGTCTACCGCTACCTCAAGATGACGAGCTCGGACGCCATCAGCCTCCGGCTCCCGCCACCTCCGACCGTCTTCACCGACCACTCCTTCCCGACCCCGCCCGGCGGTGGGGGTTCCGGCATCGACGACGACCCGGGCCGCGGCGCCGACGTGGACGACGACGACTCGTTCACGCTGCTCGACCTGCTCCTGGCGTTCTTCGCGTGGATCGTCTACATCGCGCAGGTGGTGGTGTGGCTGGTCACGGTCCTGCCCGGGCTCATCGTCGACGTCACGACCTTCCCGGCTCGCGTCGTCATCTACTGGGCGGTCATCGTGCCGCTGTGGAACACCTACCTGCTGGCTCGCCGCGCACTCGTCATGTCCGGTTTTGCGATGCCGAAGCCGGCAGAGATCAACACGGGACTGACGACGCTCGGCAACGAGGGGACCTACGACATCGCTTCCGCTCTGGACAACCCGTTGGGTATGCCGTCCGCCCCCCGACCGGTCACCGAACCTTCCGGGCGACTCACCGCGGCGCACCCGCGCGGGCTGGACCGCGCCTACCCCCGCGGCATCGTCCGCGACCTGCCCAGCGCCATCAGCCGGCCGGACATCACCGGAGCCCTCGGGCTCACGAGTCCGCTGCGCTACCGCGCCGATGCCCCGGGCGACGAGTTCAAGGCGTCGGAGTGGATCGCCCCCTGGCGCTACCCGCTGACCAACCAGTCCGGTGACGGCGTCGCCCAGGAGGGCGCGGAGACCCACGTCGGCCCCTACGTCGTCGGCTCCGACTCGACCATCCTGCTGTCCGCCCTCCTCGGTGACGACGGCGCGCGCGCATCGTTGGAGAAGGCGGCGTCACCGGCCGAGACCCTGGCCGCCC
The DNA here is from genome assembly GCF_979258975.1 of Knoellia sp. AC549. Classification (NCBI taxonomy): domain Bacteria; kingdom Bacillati; phylum Actinomycetota; class Actinomycetes; order Micrococcales; family Intrasporangiaceae; genus Knoellia; species Knoellia sp. AC549. The sequence continues at coordinate 1,574,160 of NZ_OZ409890.1, read as the reverse complement.
TCGACACCCACCTGCCCTCGGACGAGCACCTCGGCGGGCCGGTCGACTACGGGCTCTACCTCGTCGGTCGGATGGTGGCCAAGTCCGGGCAGTCGCAGTTCGACGTCCCCGACTTCAACCTCGACGCCGACCGCGGCTACGCCTGGCACTGCTGGGACTGGGACCGGGGGAAGGAGACCTGCCGCCCCGACATCAACCAGGAGTTCGGCGAGGACTACTCCTACCCGCAGCCGTGCACCTCGCCGCAGGGCTTCCATGCGGACCACGACCTGCCCTCGCAGCCCGGCCTCTGGTACGTCGAGTCCCAGGACCTGGCGGTCCACTACCTGCCCGGTGACGGTCCCCCGACCTGCCTGGAGCAGCACGACCACGACCCCGTCACCGATCCACGGTGGCGAGACCAGCTCCGGGAAGGGAGGGGATGACCATGTCGCGCAGGACGACGCGAGACCACGACGACGAGCACCCGGTCCTCACGCCCAAGGAGGACGAGGCCCAGCGTGGCACCGACCCGCCCGGCTCGTTTGGGCACGTCGACGCTCCGGACGGTGAGCTCGACCCGGACTGGAAGCCGGGTCACGCGGGCGACGACGCCGAGTCCGTGATCAAGGAGATCGGCGGAGAGCACCGACCGCGCCGCGAGGACGTCTACCCCTACCTCCTCATCCGGGCCTTCAGCCCCGGTGACCGTGGCGCGAGGCCGACCTGGCCGCCACGACCGTGCTGGGAGTCACCGGACATCGCCCTCATCGACGCGAGCTGGACCGGCCCCTACGACCCCAGCCAGCTCGTCGCGAGCCCGACCTCCGGCAACAGCTACCGGGTCTTCGTCCGCATCTGGAACCTCGGCCTCCTCCCGGCGATGGGCGTCCACGTCCGCGCCTGGGCGGTCAACCCCGGCTTCTTCGGCGGGGACCCGAGCAACCCGGCATACCAGCCGGTGCTCATCGGCGGAGCCATGGTGCATCTCGAGGACCGCACGCGACCAGGAGCCGTGGCCGTCGTCGAGCTCGACCACACCTGGGACATCCCCTCCGACCTCACCGGTCACGAGTGCCTCATGGCGAGCGTGCGCTGCCCCCTCGACGAGTGGAACGGCGTCCTGGACGCCAACAACGACCGCCACGTCGGGCAGCGCAACCTCACGATCCTCGCCGGAGCGCAGAGCGCGAAGGAGATGCTCTTCACCCTCGGCGCGGCCGTGACCAGGTCCGGCACGTTGGAGCTCGTCCACGGTGGCGCTGCCGTCGTCCCGCTCCTGCGCGGCGTCCTCGGCACGACCAGGTCCGAGTTCGGGTCGGCAGCTCGCCTGCGCGCCCCGAACCCGAAGTCCCTCCGCCTGGGCGTGGACATCGGCACCGGCCGGCATCTGCTCACGATGTTCGCGGTTGAGGGCGGGTGGCTGGTCGCCGACAGTGCGCGGGTGTGGACGCTTGCCATCGAGCACGGCCTGGTCCGGGACCGTGGCCGCCACCGCGTCGGCGGCGACGGCGACGGACATCCTTTCGCCGAAGCGAACGGCAGTCGCCGACTCATCGAGGAGCTCGGGCCCGACTACTACGGCGAGATCGGCGTCGTCGTGGACGGTGACCCCGGCAGCGCCCTGCTCGAGGGCCTGCTCCACCTCTGGGACCTCCAGAGCCTCGATGCCGTCGACCTCGCCCGGGCCATCGCGGGCGACAAGCCGGGCGCCCACCTGCTCCGGTTCGCCCACACCGACACCGAGATCGAGGAGGTCGGTGGCTACTCGCTCACGGTCATCGGCTGAGCGCGGCGGCTGACGCGGGTGAGGAGGACCCCGACGATGGCGAGCCCACCGCCGACGAAGGTGAGCGCCGGCGGCACCTCTGCCAGGAGGGCCCACGCGATCAGGGTCGCGATGAACGGCACGAGGAAGGTCGTCAGGGTCACCTTGCCGGCGTCGCCTCGTGACAGCACGTAGGCCCAGGTCGTGAAGGCGATGGCGGTCGGGAAGATCCCGAGGTAGGCGATCCACCACAGCGTGCTGGCGTCGGCCACCGTGACCACGTCGACGAGATCGCCGGCCCACGGCAGGCAGACCACCGTCCCGATGACGCACGCGATCCACGTCACCTCGGGACCCGGCATACGGCCGAGCAGTGGTTTTTGCGCCAGCACACCGATCGCATAGGTGACGGCCGCCAGCACCGCCAACCACACGCCCACCGTGTCGCCCGAACCGTCGCCAGAGAATCCGCGGGCGATGATCGCCACCCCCAGGAAGCCGACGACCATGCCGGCGATCAGCCACCGGGTCAGGCGCTCGCCGAGGAAGACCGTCGCCAGCAACGCCACGATCAGCGGGCCGATCTGGACGATCAGGGCCGTGGTGCCCGCGTCGATCCGGCGCTCGGCCTCGTTGAGGGCGAGGTTGTAGATGCCGAACCAGCCGATCCCGCAGACCACGAGGAGCCACCAGTCGCGGCCCCTGGGCCAGGTCGGCCGACGTCGAAAGACCAGGAACGACAGGGCAGCTGAGGCCACGAGCAGGCGTCCGAGCGAGAGTGCACCGGCGGGCACGTCCCGGCCGAGGTGGCGGATGGCCACGAAGGCCGACGCCCAGAGGACGAGGGTGACGCTCATCGCGACCAGCACCCGCCAGTCCAGCCCTCCCGCACCGTGGCCCGGATGCGTGGTGTCGACGGTGCTCCCCGCCGACTCGTGAGGAGCGGATGCGGCGCCGTCGGAGAGGGTTGTCACTCGCTCAACGGTAGGCGGGTGGGGTGACACTCTTCGAGCGGATTCCGGCCAGATGGAGTCGAGTTGCCGCCAGGAGGAACGGCCTGCCGCCGCGAGATGGCAGCGGCACACCCCAAGGGGGGTGGTCGGCGCTCGTCGAGCGGCTTAGCGTGAAGGGGTTCCCCTGACGCAAGGGGTGGCAAGAACCATGAGCCCGCCTGACGACACGGAAGGACCATCGACATGAGAGCACTCACCTGGCACGGCCCGGAGGACGTCCGCGTCGAGGAGGTCCCCGACCCGCGCATCGAGCAGCCCAACGACGCCATCATCAAGGTGACCTCCACGGCCATCTGCGGTTCCGACCTCCACCTCTACGGACCGCTCGGCCCCTTCCTCTCGGTCGGCGACGTGCTCGGGCACGAGACGATGGGCGTCGTCGAGGAGGTCGGCCCCGACGTCACCCACATCCGCGCGGGCGACCGCGTGGTCATCCCCTTCAACATCTCCTGTGGTCACTGCTGGATGTGCACCCGTGGCTTCATGGCGCAGTGCGAGACGACCCAGGTCCGCTCGCAGGACAAGGGCGCCGCGCTCTTCGGCTACACCGAGCTCTACGGCTCGGTCCCCGGCGGCCAGGCGGAGTACCTTCGGGTGCCGCAGGCGCAGTTCGGGCCCATCCCGGTGCCGGAAGGCGTCAGCGACGAGCGCTTCCTCTATCTCTCGGACATCCTTCCGACGGCCTGGCAGGGCGTGGAGTTCGCCGCGGTGCCGGAGGGTGGCAGCCTCGCGGTCTTCGGGCTCGGTCCGGTGGGACTGCTCGCGGTCGCCATAGGAGCCCATCGTGGGCTGCAGGTCGTGGCCGTCGACAACGTGCCGGAGAGGATGGCCAAGGCTGAGCAGTACGGCGCGACCGTCATCAGCAGCTCCGAGGACGACGTGCCCGCCGCGATCCACGAGCTCACCGACGGCCGCGGTGTCGACGGTGCCCTCGACGCGGTCGGCATGGAGGCCCACGGGAGCCCGGCCGCCGCCGCCGCCATCAAGGCAGTGGGCCTCATCCCCGACAAGATGGCCAAGCCCCTGATGAAGAAGGCGGGCATCGACCGGCTGGCGGCCCTGCACAACGCCATCCGCGCGACCCGTCGCGGTGGCACCGTGTCGATCAGCGGTGTCTACGGCGGGATGGCCGACCCGATGCCGATGATGGAGCTCTTCGACAAGGGACTCACGCTCGCGATGGGTCAGTGCCACGTCAAGCGGTGGATCGACGACATCGTCCCCGTCGTCCTGGAGGACGGCGACCCACTCGGACTCGAGACGCTCGCAACGCACCGGCTGCCTCTCGACGATGCGCCGGCGGCATACGAGACCTTCCAGAAGAAGGAGGACGGCTGCATCAAGGTCGTGCTCAAGCCCTGACCGGCGTTGCGCTCGCGGAACGGCTCGGCGGCTGGACGACGACAGTGCCGTCGGCGACGATCAGGCCGGCCCCGCTGATGCGGACGTCCGCGCCGTCGACGGTGATGAGGATGCGACTGGGGCGGCCCAGCGCGTGTCCTTGTTCGATGACCGCCGGTGCACCCGATGCCACTCGCCCCTCGGCCACCAGCTTGGCGACGAGCGGGCCGGCGGCGGTGCCGGTCGCCGGGTCCTCCACGATGCCCATCGTGGGATTGAAGAAGCGGGCGTATGCCGCGGCGTCACCGTCGACCGTATCGAGGCTGTAGACGTAGCACCCCTCTCCTGCAACGGTTCTGAGCACTGACGCCAACCGGCGTGGGTCGGGTCGGGCACGATCCACCCTCTCGCGGTCGACGATCGGCACCATCAGGTGTCCCGCCCCGGTCGAGACCACCTGCGCGGGGTCGTCGGTCAGGTCGCCTGGCAGGAGTCCGAGGGCGTCGACGAGGGCGTCGCGGTCGCTCAGGACCGAGCCGAACTCCGGTGCCGACTGCCGGACCGTGACCGTGGCCGGGTCGGCTCCACCGCGGGAGACCTCGGTGCTGAAGAGGTCCGTTCCAACCTGCACGACGAACTCCGTGAGATCCGCGGCCAGGCGACGATCGACCAGCCACAGGCAGGCAGCGAGGACGTTGTGCCCGGCGCCACCCACCTCCGCGCCGACGGGGGTGAACGAGCGGAGCTGCCAGTGCGCGCGGTCGTCGTCGGCGGCCACCACGAACACCGTCTCGGACTGGTTGAACTCCCGTGCCAAGGACTGCATGTGCTCCAGGCTCAGTCCGTCGGCATCAGGGACGACCGCGGCCGGGTTGCCGGTCAGGGGTCGGGACGCAAAGACGTCGACCAGAGAGAACGCGACGGAGTGGACTGCGGGCATGCGGGTCTCCTGGAGGTTGCTCGGGTCGAGGCATGAAGAGCTGACCGTCCGAGGTTCAGCCTGCAGCGGCACCGAACCAACGCACAAGTGCCTCGCGGAGATCCTGCTGGCTGTCCCCCACCCAGACGACGTGCCCGTCGGGACGCAGCAGCAACGCCGAAGCCTCGAGCTCGTCGCTCAGCTCTGCCACGAGGTCGACCCGATCAGCCCAACCCTCGAGTGACAGCGTGCCCGTCTGGTCCACCAGCACGCCGCGGCCGCTGTGCAGCAACGGATACAATCTCCTGCCGCTGGCGAAGGTGACGTCGCGCTGCCGGCGACCGAGCAGGTCCGAGCCCTCACCCACGGCATACCGGACTCCCAGAGAGGTGACCTTCCCGAGGAGGTGGGCGTGCACGCCAGGGAGCTCCATCACGTCCGCGAGGAGCGTCCTGACGGCCCGCGGTCCGGGCTCGGGCGACTGCAGCTCGGCCTGCGCCCGGGTCACGGTGAGGACCTCCTGCCCCACCGGGTGCCGCTCGGACTCGTAGGTGTCGAGCAGACCCTCTGGCGCAGTGCCGCGGACCGTCGCCGCGAGCTTCCAGCCGAGGTTGAACGCGTCCTGCAGGCCGAGGTTCAGGCCCTGCCCGCCCTGTGGCGGATGCACGTGCGCGGCATCGCCGGCGAGGAGCACCCGCCCGACGCGGTAGTGCTCGGCGAGCCGCGTCGCGTCACCGAAGCGCGACAGCCACCTCGGCGAGTGGACACCGAAATCCGTTGCGGCGTATGCCGTGAGCTGCGTCCGCAGGTCCTCGAGCGTGGGCGGCGGGGCGCCCTCGTCCGCGACGTCCGCCGCGGGGACGACGATGCGATAGACGCCGTCCCCGACCGGCCCGGCTCCGAAACCGCGATGCGTCTGGTGGACCCGCTGGACAACGGCCATGACCTCGTCGAGCGGAGCTGTCAGCTCGGCCTCGCCAAGGATCCACTGGCGGCGCGCGGGCTCCCCGGGGAAGGGGATGTCGAGCAGTCGCCGCACTGCACTCCGGCCCCCGTCGCAGCCGACGACCCAGTGCGCGTGCAGGATCGTGCCGTCGGAGAGCCCGACGTCGGCGCCTGAGTCGTCCTGGCTCACGCCGGTGACCTCGACACCGCGGTGGATGGGGATGCCGAGCTCGGCGGCACGCGTGCGCAGGGCCTCCTCGACCAGCGGCTGCGGGATCGCCAGCGTGTAGGGGTGGGTGGTGTCCAGCTCGACCGGCTGGCTCGCCCGGATCCCGGCGAAGAAGCCGTCGGTCGGGTGGGTCGTCCCCAAGGGCAGCAGGCCCTCCGACAGGCCGCGCATCTCGAGGATCTCGATGCTGCGGGCATGCAGGCCCATGGAGCGGACCATCGGGTTGGGCTCGAGGTCCCTGTCGAGGACGACGACGTCCACCTCGTGCAGCCTGAGCTCGTTCGCCAGCATCACCCCGGTCGGCCCGGCCCCCACCACGATCACGTCATGCATGCGTCTCCCCGTCCCATGAAGTGGTTGCGTGCCAACGACTTTCGCGCAGCACGGGCTTCATGGTGGACCAGGGTGGGGGCCTTGCGGCAAGCCCCCTGGTGCGCTATATCTTGGTAGTGGCAGGGAGGTTCATCTCCCTGCCTTCGTCATGTCGCAGCGCCCGTCGGGCGCCATCCGGGTGGCGGGTCCTCGCCGACACGACCGTCGACGGCCTTGCGCAGCAGGTCGGCGTGGCCGGTGTGCCGGCCGTACTCCTCGATCGTGTCGAGCAGCAGGCGGCGCAGGTTGGCGTGCTGACCATGCGCACCCACGTGCACCTCCTGGTCGAGCCCGCCGGTCTCCAGCCGCTCGGCCACCCGCGCCCGTGACCGCTCAACAGCATTGTCCCAGAACGCATACAGCGTCGCTGGGTCGTCGCTGTCGGCCGAAGTGTGCTCCCAGTCGTCATCGTCGTCCCAGCCGTTGTCGTCCCACACCGCCGGCATCGGCTCACCCGCGAGCTTCTGGTGGAACGTGTCGTCCTCGACGACCGCCAGGTGCTTGAGCAGCCGCCCCAGAGTGAGCGGCGAGCCGCCGATCCGCTGGCCCAGCCCGGAGGCATCCAGTCCGTCCGCCTTCCACCGGAAGGTCCACCGCAGCCGGTCCAGCGCGCCGAGCACCTGCTCGGTCTCGGACCCCGCGAGAGGCGGCTCCCACGGCGTCTCCTGACTGCCCGCCACAGGATCGGTCATGAGTCCTCCTGCTCCTTCGAGATGCCGGTATGCCGGGTGGTCGCGTCCGTCGTGAGCCGCGCTTCCAGCGCGGCGAGGTCGCGCTCGGCGAACTGGCGGTGCCACCACTCCTCGTCGAGGAGGACGTCGAGACAGTGCTTGACCACGAACGCCTCGCCCTCTGGTGGCCAGCCGGCTCCCGCGATGGGTGAGGTCGTCCTCCCCAGCTGCTCGTCAGTGAGGGTGGCCAGCAACGTCCGCACCCTGTCGAAGCGGTCATCCCTGAGAGCGAGGGCCTCGTCGAGCGTCGGCCGGGCTTCGCGATCACGGGGGACGGCAGGAGTGTCGGGCATCTCGTCGAACGGGAGGTCCAGAGGATGCCACGGTGACGACTCGCCGAGGATCGCGCGGCCGAGCCAGGAGTCCGTGGCCATGGACAGGTGGCGCAGCGTCTCGATGAACGACCACTCCTCGGCGACGCTCTCGTGCAGCAGGTCCGGATCAACCGCCTCCAGCCCTCGAGCGCGCGCGACCGTGCCCGACCACAGCTCGTCGATGACCGACCACGCCTCCCGGAACCCGTCGGCGTCGCTGGGCCGCAGCTGTCGTCGCTCGGGGTGGAGCCGGTCGAGCTCGGCCTCGACGAGGGGCCCTATCTCGACTCCGTTGACCCGGACGTCGTCCATCGGGCCCCACATCTCCACCTTCTGGAGCTCCACGCCTCGCATGCGGACGTTGCGAAGTGACGCGTTGCGGATGTCGACGTCCGCGAGGTCGACCGAGCAGAAGGTCGATCGGCTGAGGTCGACCCGGTCGAACCGTGAACCCGAGAGGTCCACGTGCTCGAAGCGTGTCTCCAACAGCTGCTCGTCCCGGAAGGTGCGTCCCGTCGGCTCCGTCTGCGTCATGGAAGGAACCGTAGAACCCGATCCGGACGATCTGCGTCCTGAACGAGCCGGCCGTGAACTCAAGGTGCACAAGATCGACCCGCTCGCCGCGCCACTGGAGGGTGTGACCCGGATCTCACCACTCGGTCGTCAAAGGAGCCTCCCGATGGATTTCCCCACCCTGCACAGACTCAGCTCGTCCACTCCGACCCCGGAGCGAGGGGGCCGGTCGCGCCTCGCCGCCCGGACCACCGCGGCCTCGCTCGCCGCCCTCGCCCTGGCCGCCTGCGGCAGCAGCGGAGGTGATGGAGCCGGCGCCGGCGGCGGCGGGGACGACGCGAACTACCCCGACCAGGAGATCACCATGGTGGTGCCCTTCGCCGCCGGTGGTCCGACCGACACGGTCAGTCGCCTCATCGGTGAGCCGATGAGCAAGACGCTCGGCCAGCAGATCATCGTCAAGAACGTCGGTGGCGCCGGCGGGACCCTCGGTGCGAACCAGGTCGTGAAGGCCAAGGGCGACGGCTACACCGTCCTCATGCACCACATCGGCATGTCGACGGCTCCCGCGCTCTATCCGAAGCTGTCCTACGACCCCCAGAAGGACTTCAAGCCGATCGGCCTGGTCACCAACGTGCCGATGACGATCATCGCCAGGAAGGACTTCCCGGCGAAGACGCTCGAAGAGCTCACGGCATACGTCAAGGCCAACGCGGACAAGGTGACCCTCGCCAACGCCGGCACCGGAGCGGCGTCGCAGCTGTGCGGTCTGCTCATCGAGCAGGCGGTGGGCGTCGACCTCACCGAGGTGCCCTATGACGGAACCGGCCCTGCCCTCACCGACCTCGTCGGCGGCCAGGTCGACTTCATGTGCGACCAGACGACGAACACGGCCGGCCAGATCAAGGCCGGCAAGGTGCAGGCCTACGCGGTCACCACACCCGAGCGCGTCGAGGCCTTCAAGGACCTGCCGACGACGAAGGAGGCCGGGCTCGCCGACGTGGAGGTCGGTGTGTGGCACGGGCTGTATGTCCCCAAGGACACCCCGGACGCCGTCGTCAAGAAGCTCACCGACGCCCTGGCGTCCGCGCTCAAGGACCAGAACGTCGTGACGAAGATGGCCGACCTCGGCACAGCCCCCGTGACCGCCGAGGAGGTGACGCCGCAGGCCCACGCCGACAAGCTCCAGGAGCAGCTCGACCTGTGGGGTCCGATCATCAAGGACGCAGGCATCAAGAGTGAGTGACGAACTGCGACCGGCGTCGGTCCCCGCGAACGATGCGGGGGCCGACGGCCACGTGGAGGTCGACGAGCACCCGTGGCTCAAGGACCTCTTCTGCGGGGCCGTCTTCCTCGCCCTCGGGCTCGCCTTCTCGCTCGGTGGGTCGACGTACGAGATCGGCTCCGCCCTGCGGATGGGCCCCGGCTACCTGCCCGTCGTCCTCGGTGCGGCTCTCGCCGTCCTCGGCCTCATCACCATCGGGCAAGGGCTCCTCGCCCGGCGGCACCGGGTGGACGCCGCCCCCGCCGATGGTGCCGAGGTCGTGCCCTCCCGCCCCATCCCGTGGGGAAGCGGAGCGCTCGTGGTCGGCTCCATCCTCTTCTTCGGGCTCGCCATCGAGGGCCTCGGCGTCATCGCGACGGTCTTCGTCACGGCGCTGCTGGCTGCTCTGGCCGGTCAGCACACGAAGCCGGTCCGGGCGGTCGCGACGGCGGCCGGGATCACGGTCGTCACCTGGCTGATCTTCGTCGTCGCCCTGCAGCTGCGCCTGCCCCTCTTCGGCGACTGGATCGGTGGCTGAGGTGGACCTCTCCGGACTCCTGCTCGGCCTCGAGACCGCCCTGCAGCCGACGAACATCCTCGTCTGCCTCATCGGGGTCACGCTCGGCACCGCGGTCGGCGTGCTGCCGGGCATCGGCCCGACGGCGACGGTCGCCCTGCTCCTGCCGGTCACCTTCACCTTCGACCCGATCGCGGCGCTCATCATGCTGGCCGGGATCTACTACGGCGCCCAGTACGGCGGCTCGACGACGGCGATCCTGCTCAACCTGCCGGGCGAGACGTCATCGGCGGTGACCGCCATCGACGGCTATCAGATGGCGCGCAAGGGGCGGGCGGGTGCAGCCCTGGCGACGGCCGCCCTCGGCTCGTTCTTCGCCGGCACCGTGGCCACGATCTTCGTCGCGCTCTTTGCGCCACCGATGGCGACGGCGGCGCTGAAGTTCGGACCGGCCGAGTACTTCGCACTCGTCGTCCTCGGGCTCATCGCCTCGATCGCCCTCGCCAGCGGCTCGACCGTCAAGGCGCTCGCGATGATCGTCCTCGGGCTCCTGCTCGGCACCGTGGGGCAGGACCTCACGACCGGCGTCCCCCGGTTCACGTTCGGCATCCCCGAGCTCGACGGCGGCCTGAACTTCGTGTCCCTGGCCGTGGGTGTCTTCGGCATCGCCGAGATCCTGCGCAACCTCGAGAGCCGTGGGTCCGCGAGCGTGGTCACCCGCAAGGTCAAGGGGCTCTGGCTCAGCCGCAAGGAGTTCCGGCAGATCCGCAACCCGGTGCTGCGTGGCACGGCGATGGGTTCGATCCTCGGGGTGCTCCCCGGCGGCGGTCACATCCTCGCGAGCTTCACGGCATACAGCCTCGAGAAGCGGATCTCGAAGCGGCCGCAGGACTTCGGCAAGGGGGCCATCGAGGGCGTCGCGGCCCCGGAGTCGGCCAACAACGCGGCCGCGCAGACGTCGTTCATCCCGCTGCTGACGCTCGGGCTGCCCGCCCACCCCGTCATGGCGCTGCTCGTCGGGGCGTTCATCATGCAGGGCATCGTCCCCGGCCCGAACGTCATCGAGGACGAGCCGGCGCTCTTCTGGGGCCTCATCGCCTCGATGTGGGTCGGCAACCTGCTGCTCGTGATGCTCAACCTGCCGCTCATCGGGCTGTGGGTGCGGATGCTGTCCGTGCCCTACCAGGTGCTCTTCCCGGCGATCATCGCGTTCGCCACGCTCGGCTGCTACTCGCTCGAGCTCAACGCCTGGGACGTCTTCGTCATCGCCGCGGCGGGTGTCATCGGCTACACCCTGATCCGCTGGGGCTGTGAGCCCGCGCCGCTGCTGCTGGGGTTCGTGCTCGGGCCGCTGCTCGAGTCGTTCCTGCGGCGGGCACTGATCATCAGCCGCGGTGACGCCACGGTGTTCTTCACCCGCCCGATCTCGGCGGCGCTGCTCGCGCTGGCGGCCCTCGCCCTGCTGGTCGCGGTCGTGCCGATGGTGCGCAAGAAGCGTCAGGAGGTCTTCGCCGAGGAGGAGTGAGGAGCTCGACCCGGCCGAGGAACACTGACGGAGGGCTCGGGCCGGCGTCGTCACGGACTACGTGACGTCGCCGGTCCGGGTCCTCTTCCACGTGTACTGCACCTCGGGGCGCCCGCCACCGCCGTAGCGCAGCGACCGGATCGCGACCCCGACGTCCGCGAGGTACTCGAGGTAGCGGCGAGCCGTCACCCGGGAGCTCTCGAGCAGGTCGCCGAGCTCGCGCGCGGACAGCCCGTCGCTCGCTCCACGCAGGTGCTCGGCGACGACGTGGAGACGGTCCGGCGTCAGGCCCTTGGGGAGCGAGGGCGGCTCGACCGAGGACCGCAGTGAACCCAGGAGGCGGTCGACCTCGTCCTGGAGCACCTCGGCAGGCGCACGTCCGAGCTCCTGGCGATACGCGGCATACTGCGTCAGCTTGGCCCGGAACATGGGGAAGGTGAAGGGCTTGAGCAGGTAGAGGACGACACCATGGGCGACCGCGCGCCGCACCATGTCCACGTCGCGAGCCGAGGTCACGGCGATGACGTCGCAGAGGTTGCCGGCGGCCCGAAGGCGCTGCAGGAGAACGAGACCGTGGCCGTCGGGCAGGAACATGTCGAGCAGGATGAGGTCGACCGGGCCATCGTCGCGCAGCACACGCGCGGCCTCACCGGCGGTGTGGGCGACGCCGACGACCTCGAAGTCCGCGAGGCGCCGGACGTACTCCGCGTGGGCCTGCGCGGCGAGCGGCTCGTCCTCGACGACGAGCACGCGCACCGTCATCGGGGTGCGCCCACGGGACGTCGCAGGACGACCTCGAGCTGGGCGCCGCCCAGCGGTGAGCGCCCGATCGTCACCGAGCCGTCGAGGCGCCGCGCGATCTGGCTCACGAGCGCCAGCCCGACACCTCGGCCCGTGCCGGGGTCGGCCTTCGTCGTCCAGCCCCGCTCGACCACTCGGCGTCCCTCCTCGTCGCTCAGCCCGGGGCCGCTGTCCCCGACGGTGATCCGCAGGCAGTCCGGTGTCCCCTCGAGGTGGACCGTGACGTGCCGGTCGGCGTGCACGGCCACGGCGTCGAGGGCGTTGTCGACGAGGTTGCCGACCACCGTGACGAGCTCGCGCGAGGACACGAGGTCGTGCTCGGCCGGCAGCTCCCCCGTGACGACGAGGCTCGTGCCCCGTTCGGCCGCCTCCGCGGACTTGCCGAGGAGGAGGGCGGCCACGACCGGGTCGCCGGTGGCGCCCATGACGCGGTCGGTGAGCATCTGGGCCACCTGCAGCTCGCCGGTGACGAACTGGACCGCATCGTCCGGCCGGCCCATCTCGATGAGGGACACCACGGCGTGGAGCCGGTTGGCCGCCTCGTGGGTCTGGGCCCGCAGGGACTCGGTGAGCCCCCGGACGACGTCGAGCTCGCCGGTGAGGTGCTGGAGCTCGGTGTGGTCGCGCAGGGTCACGACGGCGCCCACCTCTCGACCCTCCCAGAGGGCCGGGGCCGAGCTCGCGACGAGGACGTGCGAGCCCGTGACATAGACCTCGTCCTGGCCCGCGACACCCTTGCCGGCAGCCTCGACGAGGGCCGGCGGCAGCCCGAGGTCCCCGAGGGAACGGCCGATGACGTCAGCCGGCAGGTTGAGCAGTCGCCGGGCCTCGTCGTTGACGAGCTGCACCCGGTCGTCGTGGTCGATGAGGAGCAGGCCCTCACGCACGGCATGAAGGACCGCCCGGTAGTACTCATACATCCGGGTGATCTCACGCTCGCCCATGCCGTGGGTCTGCCGGAGCAGCCGCCGGCTGATGAGCAGCGCGCCGGTGAGACCGACGAGCAGGACGGCGAGGGCTGCCAGCCCGATGTCGCCCACCTCGTCGAGGAGCAGGTCCTGGAGCTTGTCGAGCGTGATGCCGACCGAGACGAGGGCCACGACCTCGGTGCTCGCCGCCGAGGCGAACACGGGGACGATCGAGCGGACCGACGGCCCGAGCGTCCCGACGTACTCCTCGGTGAACGCGCGCCCCTGCGGCGCACCGCCGAGGTTGCCGATGAACGCCTTGCCGAGCTGGGTGGGGTTGGGGTGCGAGAACCGGGTCCGGTCGAGCGCCATGACCACGACGAAGTCGACGTCGGTGTCGACCCGCACGTCCTCGGCGAACGGCTGCAGCCGCCGAGACGGGTCCGCCGTGGTCACGGCTTCGGTGACGACGGGCGCGCGGGCGACCGCCGTGGCGACCGCGACGGCCTTGTCGCGGGCGCTGCGTCGGATGTCCTGCCTGGCGTCGAAGGTCGCGAGCGCGAGAGCGGTCACGACGAGGACGGCCACGACGATCACCTGGAGGACGAGGACCTGACGAGCCACGGACCGTTCGTGGCCCAGCCTCTTGAGCACAGTGGGCATCGTAGGCTCATCCGCCGGGGCGACCGCGCCGCAGCGCACCTCCGGTCACGGCGCGATCCCTATGCCACCCTTCCGCGCCCAGGCTGCATACTCACCTGCCGTGATGGCCGGCCACCGCTGGGCACCGGGGCGCACGTTGACCCGGGAGGCATAGCTGTCCGGCGTGAACGTCGGGTCGAAGAGGCAGCCGGTGCCGTAGCCGGCGTCCTGCGTGGGGCAGGCGCTCGCGATCGAGCCGGCGGTGGGCTTGCTGCCGGTGGCCACCCAGGCGTCGAGGGCATGGATCACCGTGGCGTACTCCGCGTCACTCAGGGCGCTGTGCTCGGCCTCGCGGGTGAACGCCTGGACGAGGTGCTCCTCGTTCCCGACGCCGGCGAGGCTGTCACGATAGGCCGACTCGTGCTCGACGAAGGCCGTCGGGTCGTCGATCGCGTGCATGGTGAGCACGGGCAGGTGGACGTCCCCGGTGAGGTCGCTGTCGAACGCGAGGTCGCGCTTCGCGGCCGGGTCTGCGGAGAAGCGCTCGACGCCCAGGTTGAGCGCCTTGTCGTCGTGCGACCCGGAGTAGCGGATCGTCTGGTTGCCGAACGGGTTGCGCCCGCCGAGGCGGGTGCTCACGATGTCGCGGAACGTGAACGTCGCGAACCTCAGGTGTGACTCGAGGGTGCGTTCCGGTATGCCGGTCACCGCGAGGATGTCGTCGAGGTTCCGCTGCTGAAGTGGCGTGCGGTCCTGCGGCGCCGACGCGTTGCCGGTGCACTCCTGCAGGCGCGATCGCAGGCCCCCGGACGTCATGGTCGAGCCGGGCCGCAGACCCATCCACAGGGGGTACTGCACCTCGCTCGGCCGGGGGTGGTTCTGGCAGTAGTACTGGTAGACCGCGCGCAGGTCGACGCGGTAGTCGTAGCCACGGGTCCCACCGGCCAGGACTCCGTTGGTGAGCAGCACGCCGTCGTAGGGCTTGGCCGCGCCGTTGCCGAACGTCTCGGCCACCTTGGCCGCGACGTTGCCTCCCCAGGACTGGCCGTGGAGCAGGGTATGCCGTGGCTTCCCGAACGCTTCGACGAAGACCTTGCGAGCGCTCTCGGTGTCGATCGCGGCCATCTGCGTGCCGTAGCCACCACGACGGTAGGACGAACCGACCCACGCATATCCCTCCTTGACCATGACCGACCAGCGGTCGAGGTCCTCGACGCTGCGTGCCGGGTCGGAGGCGTCACCGAGATCCGGCCCACCGTGTGCGTGCACGACCAGGGACCGGTTCCACTCGTTCGGGATCGCGACCGCGTAGAACGACCCGTTGCCGTCCTGGCCGGTGAAGCAGGTGGCGATGTCGGCGACGTTCGTCGGGCAGGCGGTCGGTGCCGGAGCGGCTGCCCCGTGGGTCTCAGCGGCCACGGCCGGCGCCGTGGTCACCAGGCCCGCGGTGGCCGAGACGGCCAGGGCAAGGGTGGCCAGCCGCCCTGCTCGTCGGTCGGATCGAGGGTGGGGCATGTCTACCTCCAGGTCGAGCGACTCGACGTTGAGCCGCTGCCCCGAGACTAGAAAGGCCGGTGCGACGCGCCTAGGTTGTGTTCGTAGTGGACATGGCGACCACGCAACGAGAGGGAGCGACGATGGGCGGGCACCCGGCATACCTGCACACGGTTCTGGACTGCGAGCGGCCCCGAGAGCTGGCCGAGTTCTATCGGCAGCTGCTCGGGCTCGTCTACCGAGCCGGCGACGAGCCGCCGACCGACGGCAGCGTGGACGATGCTGACTGGCTCGTCCTCACGCATCCCGACGGCACGCGCGCGCTGGCGTTCCAGCAGGTCGACCGGCTCGAGCGGACCACCTGGCCCGAGGACACGGTGCCGCAACAGCTGCACATCGACTACGTCGTCGACGACGTCGAGGAGCTGGAGCGGCACAAGGACGAGGCCGTCCGTCTCGGCGCCGAGCTCCGGCTCGACCGCACCGACGACGCCGAGGAGCCGCTCTACGTCCTCGCCGACCCGGCCGGGCACCCGTTCTGCATCTTCGTCGGGTAGGACAGACTTCGGGCATGGTCGAGGCGGTCAACGAGCTCCTGCTCCGGAACGCAGGAGCAGCGTGGGTCATCCCGGCGATGTTCCTCTTCGCCGCCTTCGACGGGATCCTCCCACCCATCCCCAGCGAGTCAGCCCTCATCGGTCTCGCGGCGGTGGCCGGTTCGACGGGGGAGCCGAACTGGCTGGCGCTCGGCCTGGCCGCCGCGGCCGGCGCCTGGATCGGGGACAACGGGGCCTACCTCCTCGGTCGACACGGCCATCTCGACCGCTTCATGGAACGCACGGGTCGGCGTCGACGGGCGATGGAGTGGGCGAGCACGCAGCTGGATCGCAAGGGCGCGGTGATCATCGTCGTGGGCCGCTACGTCCCGATCGGGCGGGTCGCCGTGAACCTGACCGCGGGTGCGTCGCACTACCCGCGCCGCCGCTTCTCGCTCCTCACCGCCTTCTCCGCAGTCATGTGGGCCTCCTGGTCGGTGGCCCTCGGGACCTTCGCCGGGAGCTGGGTGCAGGACAACCCGCTGCTGGCCGCGGCCCTCGGCATCGGGCTCGCCCTCGTCGTGGGGCTGGTCATCGAGAGGATCGTGTCCCGAGCCACGAGCACGGACACCGCGTAGCCAATGGGCGGCGATCGCACGAGCGTCGGGTGAACACGGCGCACACCACCGGGGCGGGGGGTCCGGATCGGTCAGACTGCTCCCATGGTCGAGGCGGTCAACGGCTTCATCGAGCTCCACTCGGGTTCGCCGTGGCTGGTCCCTGCCCTCTTCGTCTTCTTCGCCGTCGACGGGGTGCTGCCGCCGCTGCCCAGTGAGGGAGTCCTCATCGGGTTGGCCGCGATCGGCGCCTCGTCGGGCACACCGCACTGGCTCGCGTTGTTCGTCGCGGCCGCGGCGGGTGCATGGGTGGGCGACAACCTCGCCTACGTCCTGGGGCGGCGCGCCCGCCTCGATCGGTTGCTGGAGCGCACCGGACGCGGGCGGCGGGCCCTTGTCTGGGCGCGCGGCCACCTCGACCGGCGTGGGGCCGTCATCGTCGTCGTCGGGCGCTGGGTCCCGGTCGGTCGCGCTGCCGTCAACCTCACCGCCGGTGCGACGGGCTACTCGCAGCGCCGTTTTGCCGGGTACACCGTGCTCTCGGGTGTCACCTGGGCGGCGTGGTCGGTCGGGGTGGGGACCCTCGCGGGCCGCTGGGTGCGGGACAACCCACTGCTCGCAGCCCTCGTGGGCGTCGCCGCCGCCATGGTGGTGGCCGTCCTCATCGAGCGCGCCACCCGCCTGATTCCGGCGCCGACCCGGGTTGCTGCCGACCGCCTGTGAAGGTGGGGTGAGTATCGGCCGCACGGCGTTGCCGGGTGCGCATCGAGTGAAGAACGATGACAGAGTGACAGGGAGTCAGGCCGGGCAGTCCGCCCGGATCGTGGAGATGATGAGGGGTTGTGCAGGTGCGTTCGCGTGGGTGGGGATTCAAGCTGGGGATCACGGTGGTCGTGCTGGCGGTGCTCGTCGGGGGAGGCGTGTGGGGCGGAATGACCTGGCTGGCGCGGGACAAGGAGGCGGCTCGGGCGGCCGTCGACCGCATCGCGACAGGCCTGGCCGATGGCGAGGTGGCGTCCGGCAGCACTGTCCAGGGCGATGCCCAGCCGGCCGTCGCCGAGATCCTCAAGGGCATGGGCAAGGCCGAGCACGCCGTCACGGTCGCGTCGATCACCGAACCCGACGGCGGCACAGCGCGAGCCACGCTGAGTCATGCATGGACCCTGCCCGGGACGGACGAGCGATGGACCTACGAGACGCCAC
This sequence comes from Knoellia sp. AC549, assembly GCF_979258975.1. NCBI lineage: Bacteria > Bacillati > Actinomycetota > Actinomycetes > Micrococcales > Intrasporangiaceae > Knoellia > Knoellia sp. AC549. Next base: position 1,556,529 of record NZ_OZ409890.1, on the reverse strand, counting down.
TGACCGTGCGCAAGGCCGACGGCACGTGGAAGGCGGAGTGGTCGCCCGCGATCGTTGCCCCAGACCTCGTCGAGGGTGAGACCCTGCGGATCCGGCGCAAGCAGCCGGCGCGGGCCGAGATCCTCGGCGCCGGGGGCCAGCGGATCGTCCAGCCGCGACCCGTGTCACGCATCGGCATCGACAAGACGAAGGTGAGCGCGCCCCAGGCGCTCGCGTCGGCACCGCTGCTCGCCGACGCGGTCGGGATCAACGTCGCGAACTACGTCACGGCCGTCCGGAACGCCGGACCCCAGGCGTTCGTCGAGGCGATCACGGTGCGAGAGGGCAGCCCGCAGGAGGCGTCGGCCCGAGCACTCGATGCGCCCGGCGTCTTCTTCGTCGCCGACACCATCCCGCTGGCTCCCACAGCCACGTTCGCCCGGCCCCTGCTCGGGGTGGTCGGTGACGCGACCGCTGAGATCGTCGAGAAGTCCGAGGGCCGCGTCGCCGCGGGTGACGAGGTCGGGATCGGCGGCGTGCAGGCGGCATACGACACGCAGCTGGCAGGCCAGCCGGGCCTGACCGTCGTCGCGACCGGTGGAGCAGAGGAACGCACCCTCTTCACCACCGAGGCCACGCCTGGCAAGCCGGTCACCCTCACCCTCGACCTTCTCCGTCAGCAGGCTGCCGAGGACGTCCTGGCGGAGGTCGAGTCAGCGTCGGCCATCGTCGCGGTGCAGCCGTCGACCGGCAACGTCCTCGCGGCTGCGAGTGGCCCGGGCGGCAAGGGTGTCTCGACCGCGACCCAGGGGCGCTACGCGCCGGGCTCGACGTTCAAGGCCGTGTCGACGTTGGCGCTGCTGCGCGCCGGCGTTACCCCGGCGAGCAGGGTCGAGTGCACGCCCACCATCACCGTCGACGGACGCTCCTTCAAGAACGTCGACACCTATCCGGCGTCCGCGCTGGGCTCGGTGCCCTTCAGCACGGCCTTCGCCAACTCCTGCAACACCGCCTTCATCCGCGCGGGCGAGGAGCTGCCCCCGGCCGGCCTGCCCACCGCCGCAGCCGCGCTGGGGCTCGCCGCCGAGCCCGCGCTCGGGGTGCCGGGCTTCCTCGGCTCTGTGCCACAACCGCAGCCGGGCACCGACCGGGCCGCGTCGATGATCGGCCAGTCCAAGGTGCAGGCGTCACCGCTCGGCATGGCGACCGTCGCGGCGTCGATCGCCGCCGGCAAGCCCGTGGCCCCTCGCCTCGTCGCCGGTGAGTCGGCCACGACCACCGCGCCCAAGGCACCCGCCAACCCGGTCACCGCCGCCGAGGGCGCCCAGCTCAAGGCCCTCATGCGCGGGGTCGTCGACCAGGGCAGCGCGGACTTCCTTGCCGACGTGCCGGGCGCCCCCGTCGTCGCCAAGACGGGCACGGCCGAGTTCGGTCCCGCGGACGCTCTGAAGGAGCACGCGTGGATGATCGCGATCCAGGGAGACCTGGCGGTGGCGGTGTTCGTCGAGGAGGGCGAGGGCGGCGCGAGCACTGCCGGCCCGCTGCTCGAGGAGTTCCTCCGCGCCGTCGCCTGACCTGTCGCACAGAAGGTGGGGCGATTGCCCCGCTTCCCGTGCAGTAGCCCGCGACGTCAGGAGCCGCTGACCTCGGCCAGCCGTCGCAGCGCCTCGCGCCGCTCCTCGGCGTGGTCGACGATCCGCTGCGGATAGCCGTGGGCGTATCCGTCCGGGTGCTCCCACGGCTGGTGCACCGCCTTGCCGGGCAGGTGCGCCAGCTCGGGCACCCATCGCCGCACGTAGGTGCCGTCGGGGTCGAACTTCTCGCCCTGGGTCACGGGGTTGAAGACACGGAAGTAGGGCGACGCGTCGGTGCCTGTCCCCGCGACCCACTGCCACCCGTGGTTGTTGGACGCGATGTCGCCGTCGATGAGGTGGTCGAGGAAGTGCTTGGCTCCGACCGGCCACCACACGTGCAGGTCCTTGGTGAGGAAGCTGCCGGTGACCATCCGGAGCCGGTTGTGCATCCAGCCCTCCGCCAGCAGCTGACGCATCCCGGCGTCGACGATCGGATAGCCGGTGGTGCCGTTGCGCCACGCCTCGATCGCATCGCCGGGCTCGTCGTAGGCCATGCCCTTGAGCGCATCGCGCAGGTCGTGCCAGGCGCTGGAAGGGTTGTGCCACAGCACGTCTGCATAGAACTCGCGCCACGCCAGCTCCGTGACGTAGGTCTGCGCGCCCTCGCCACGACGGCTCGACAGGTCAGCGAGCAGGGTGCGCGGGTGGAGGACGCCGAGCTTGAGATAGGGGGAGAGCCGTGACGTCCCGTCGGTGCCCGGCACGTTCCGATCGGTCGCGTATGCCGTCAGCCCGTTGTCGAGGAACTCTCGCCACCGGGCATGGGCGCCCTTCTCCCCGGCCGGCGGGAGGTCGGGCAGGTCCGGTGCGTCGAGGGCGTCGCGGATGGCCTGGGCCGCCTCGTCGTCGTCACCGACGTGCCGGAGCGGGAGCTCGCCCGGCCGGGGCGCCGGGGAGGGCCAGCCGTGCCCCCGCCACGCCTTCGCGAACGGTGTGAAGACCTTGTATGCCGTGCCGCTCCCGTTGCGCACGAGACCCGGCCCCACGGCATACGGCGTCCCTGTCTCGACCCACTCGACCCCGGCGGTCACAAGGCTCCGCGCCACGGCCGCATCCCGACGGCGGCCGAAGGGCGTCGTCTCACGGGTGACGTGGACCGAGGTCGCGCCGAGGCGCACGGCGAGTGCGCGAACGACCGTGCGAGGGTCTCCCCAGAGCAGCGTCAGGGCATCGTCGAACTCCTCGCGAGTGGCCTCGAGGGTCGCTGCGAGCCAGGCGCGACGCACCTGTCCGGCGCCGGCCCACAGTGCGGGGTCGATGACGTAGGCGACGACCAAGTCGTCGGCCGCCGCGTCACGAGCAGCGAGCAGGGCTGGGTGGTCGCTGCGGCGCAGGTCGCGGCGCAGCCACAGGATCGAGGTCATCTCCCGATCGTGTCACCTCAGCCTCCAAGGATGGCTGCGAGCACGTCGGCCTCGCGCCGAAGGTCCTCGGCCCGGTCGGGATGGCCAGCCCTCTCGATCTCGGTAGCGGCCTCACGGCGCTCCTCCACCTCGCCGCGCAGCAGAGCCTGCACGTCCTCGGGAGTGAGCTCGCGACGTGCCACCTCGGTCGCACCTGCCCCGATGGCGGCCCCTGCGATCGGCGAGTCGTCGCTGCCGGACGCCGCCGTCTCGGCGTGGCCGGTGGGGACGGCCTCGGCGTTGTCGAGGGCGCCGAGTGCCGATCGCAGGGCCGAGACGGCGACCCGGTCGCGACCCCGCATGGCGTCCTTGAGGGAGGCGCGCATCGACGCACGGACCTCGTCGACGCTGGGAAGAGCAGTGGAGTCAGGCACCTGGTCATTGTGGTCGAGCGCGTGCTTCGATGAGGGCATGGACAACGAGAAGCGTGTCGTCAGCGCCAGCCGGGACATCGCCGCACCGGCCGAGACCGTCTTCGAGCTGATCGCGGACCCGCGACGGCAGCCCGAGTGGGACGGCAACGACAACCTCGTCGAGATCATCAAGGGCGCCCGCATCCGCGGCGTCGGTGAGATCTTCGCGATGCGCACGACGAAGGGCAACCACCGCGACAACCTCGTCGTCGCCTTCGAGGAGGGGAGGCTCATCGCATGGCGTCCCGGCAGCGAGGGCAAGGCGCCGGCGGGTCATGAGTGGCGCTGGGAGGTCGAACCGCTCGAGGACGGCAGCTCACGGGTGACGCACACCTATGACTGGACCGAGCTCACCGACGAAGCACGTATGCCGCGTGCCCGGGCCACGAAGGAGCCGCAGCTGCGCGCGTCCCTCGATCGTCTGGCGACCCTCGCGGAGTCCCTCACCTCGTGACGCGGAAATCGTGGATCTTCCCTGTTGCAACCGGGACGATCCACGATTTCCACGTCATGCGTGGCGGGCCTGATCAGGCGTCGGCGCGAAAACCCCTGAGCCGCAGGCTGTTGGTCACGACGAACACCGACGAGAGGGCCATGGCCGCCCCGGCGAGCATCGGGTTGAGCAGTCCGGCGGCCGCGAGGGGGATGGCCGCGACGTTGTAGCCGAACGCCCAGAACAGGTTGCTCTTGATCGTCGACAGGGTGCGCCGCGCGAGCCGGATCGCGTCGGGCGCCACGCGCAGGTCGCCGCGCACGAGGGTGAGGTCACTGGCCTCGATGGCGACGTCGGTGCCGGTGCCCATGGCCATGCCCAGGTCGGCCGCGGCGAGGGCGGCGGCGTCGTTGACCCCGTCGCCGACCATGGCGACGACCTTGCCCTCGGCCTGGAGCCGCTGGACGACCACGACCTTGTCGGCCGGCATGACGTCGGCGATGACGTGCTCGGGTGCGATGCCGACCTCGGCGGCGACGGTGCGAGCGGCCTCGCCGTTGTCGCCGGTGAGGAGGTAGGGCGTGAGACCCAGGTCGCGCAGTCGCGAGATCGCCTGTGCCGATGTGGTCTTCACCGCATCAGAGACGATGAGTATGCCGCGTGCCTGCCCGTCCCAGCCGATCACCACGGGCGTCGTGCCGCTCTGGCGAGCCTCCGCGAGCGCGGCCTCGATCTCGGGCCCGACGACGATCGACCAGTCGGTCAGGAGCTGCGGTCGGCCGATGACAGCCGCGTGGCCGTCCACGACCCCCTGGACGCCGAGCCCGTCGATGCTGGTGAGCTTCCCGACGGCGACGCGGGCGATGCCACGGTCCTCACCGCCGGAGACGATGGCCCGGGCGATGGGGTGCTCGGAGCCGTGCTCGAGCGACGCGGCCAGGCGCAGGACCTCGTCGCGGTCCTCGCCGGGTGCGGCGACGACCTCGCGCAGAGTCATCTGCCCGGTCGTCACCGTGCCCGTCTTGTCGAGGACGACCGTGTCGACCTGACGGGTCGACTCCAGCACCTCCGGCCCCTTGATGAGGATGCCCAGCTGGGCGCCGCGACCGGTGCCGACCATGAGAGCGGTCGGTGTCGCGAGGCCGAGGGCGCACGGGCAGGCGATGATGAGCACGGAGATCGCCGCGGTGAAGGCAGCCGTCCAGCCCGACCCCGTGCCGAGCCAGAAGCCCATCGTGCCGATGGCGAGGGCGATGACGATCGGGACGAAGATCCCGGAGATGCGGTCGGCGAGCCGCTGCACCTGGGCCTTGCCGTTCTGGGCGTCCTCGACGAGCCGGGCCATCTGGGCGAGCTGGGTGTCGCCGCCGACGCGGGTGGCGCGGACGACGAGCCGCCCGCCGGAGTTCACGGTGGCGCCGACGACCGAGTCGCCGACCCCGACCTCGACCGGCACGGGCTCACCCGTGAGCATCGACGCGTCCACGGCCGACGAGCCCTGGACGACGATGCCGTCGGTCGCGAGCTTCTCACCGGGTCGCACGACGAACTCGTCACCCACCGCGAGGTCCCCCACTGGGATGCGAACCTCATTGCCGTCACGCACGACGGCGACGTCCTTGGCCCCCATCTCGAGGAGGGCGCGCAGTGCTGCTCCGGACTGGCGCTTGGCCCGCGCCTCGGCATAGCGACCCGCCAGCAGGAAGGTCGTCACGCCGGCCGCGGCCTCGAGATAGATGTTGCCGGCGCCGTCGGTCCGCTCGATGGTGAACCGGAAGGGGTGCGTCATGCCGGGGGTGCCCGCGGTCCCGAGGAAGAGCGCATAGAGCGACCACCCGAACGCGGCGAGGGTCCCGACCGAGATGAGGGTGTCCATCGTCGTCGCGCTGTGGCGCAGGTTGACCCAGGCGGCGCGGTGGAACGGCCAGGCCCCCCAGACGACGACCGGCGCCGCGAGGGCCAGGGAGGCCCACTGCCAGTAGGTGAACTGGAACGCCGGGACCATCGCCATGGCGATGACCGGCACGGTGAGCACCAGTGAGATGAGCAGCCGGTCGCGCAGGGCCCGCGTGGGATCGACGCGGGCGACGCCGGGCGCATCGCCCGAAGACTCGCCGGAGGCAGCAGGTGCGTCGGGCGCGGGAGGCAGGCTCGCGGCATACCCGGCCTGCCCGACGGTCTCGAGCAGCTGCTCGGGTGAGACGGTCTCGGGGAACTCGACCTTGGCCTTCTCGGTCGAGTAGTTGACGGTCGCGACCACGCCGTCGAGCTTGTTGAGCTTGCGCTCGATCCGGTTGGCGCACGAGGCGCAGGTCATGCCGGTGATGTCGAGCTCGATGCTCTCAGTGGGAGTGGTCACTCTGACCTCCTGCGCTGACGGTGAAAGCAGCGGTGCGGACGACGCCGCCGTGCTGGAAGTCGAGGAAGAGTCGATACGTCCCGGCGCTCGGGACGGCTGCGCCGAAGGTGATGTCGGGACCGGGCTTCGTCGTGCCGTCGCCGGGGTGTCCCTCCGGGTGGACGTGGAGGTAGGCGAGGTCGCCGGTGCGCAGCGCGACGAGATGGCCGTAGGCACCGAGATAGGGGTCGAGGTCGGTGACCGGCCGGCCGGCGCGGCTCACCGAGAGGGTGAGCTCGGAGTCGGCGCCCGGCGTGAGATCGCCTGCGAGACTGACCGTGTAGCCGTCGACGGTGGCGGTGCGGACGTCCTTGCTCGGCGTGGCCACAGGAGCGTAGGCACCGGCGACGGACAGGTCGGCGCCGAGCGTCATCGGCTCGCCGCCCCTGGGTGCGATGTCGGCGAAGACCCGCCACGTGCCCGGCGTCAGCGCGAGCGTCGTGCTCCAGGTGCCGTCGGCGGCGCGGGTCGGGTGGACGTGCTGGAAGCCGGAGAAGTCGCGGCGCACGGCGATGAGGTGCAGCTCCTTCTCGTGCTGCGGGGTGTATGCCGTGACCGGCTTGCCGTCCGGACCCTCCACGACGAAGTCGACGGGCGTTCTGGGTCCCGCGGCGAGGTCGGGGTGGTGCAGTCGCAGGGTGTAGCCGTCCTGCGAGACCTGCAGCCCACCGGGCAGGTGGGCGGCGTGCTCGCCCTCGGCCGCGCCCTCCTCCTCGGTCGAGCCTGAGGGCGAGGCCTCGGGGCTCGCGCCGTGGCCGTGGCCCGCGGTGGCTTCGGGCCCAGCACTCGCGGGGGTCGTGTCGACCGGACCGAAGAGGCGCCCGGCTCCGAGGGTGATCCCGAAGACCGCGACCAGCGCAGCGAGGAAGCCGATGACCCGCACCGGGGTGCTCAGGTCGCTGGTCATGCGAGCGAGTAGCCGGCTTCCTCGACGGCGACGCGCACGGCGTCGTCCTCGAGCGGCGTCCTGCTCGTGATGGTGACGGATCCGGTGGCGAGGTCGACGTCGACGTCCTCGACGCCGTCGAGCTCGCTGACCTCCTCGGTGACGGAGGCGACGCAGTGGCCGCAGGTCATGCCGGTGACGGTGAAGGTCTGGGTGCTCATGCTGGCTCTCCTTCGTTCGGCTCGCCTCGTGTGCCTGGTGCAGACACCTACGTCCGCGTGGGGCACACAAGGCCGGGGTTCAGGTGTGTGGTCAGGACTTGACGAGGCGGGCGATGGCCTCGCTGGCTTCCTTGAGCTTGGCGTCGGCCTCGGGCCCGCCCTTGCGGGCGGCATCGGCGACGCAGTGGCTCATGTGCTCGTCGAGGAGGCCGAGGGCGACGGACTGCAGCGCCTTCGTCATCGCGGAGACCTGCGTGAGGATGTCGATGCAGTACTTCTCCTCCTCGACCATCCGCTGCAGGCCGCGGGCCTGACCCTCGATGCGACGCAGCCGCTTGAGGTAGTCGTCCTTGTTGCCGCTCTCGATGTAGGCGTGCTGGTGGCTCTCGTGCTCCGTCATGCCTCGATACTATACCCCCCTTGGGTATCTGTCCAGGCACGCACGACAGGGTGCATGAAGCCGTCGCCAGCCGGCCCGACGCCTCAGTGGCGACCGACGCGGGTGCGACTGCGGAGGCGACCACCCGGCAGCTCGGGGGCGGGCAGCCAGCTGAGCCGGCCGGCATACCCGTCGACGTCGCCGAAGCGCTCCGAGCGTGACTGCCACTCGTCCCGGAAGGCGACGATCTCGTCGTGGTCGCGCCCGATGAAGTTCCACCACATGACGATCGCCTCGTCGTAGGGCGTCCCTCCGAGCAGCACCGCGCGAGTGGGCTCGTGCGCCACGACGGTCAGCTCGCTGCGCCCGGCGTCGACGACGCCGAGGTCACCCCGCTCCAGTGCGGTGCCGTCGAACGTCACCCTCCCGGTGTCGATGAGCAGACCGTGCTCGTATGCCGGGTCCGCACCGACCGTCCACGTCGCACCTTCGGCGAGCGTCACCTCGACCCCGAGGAGCGGGGTCCGGGTCGTGATCGGAGAGGTGTGGCCGGCGAGCGACCCGATGAAGGCCCGGCCCTGGACCCCCTCGCCCAGCGGGACGACCGGCGCCGCGTGGTGCTGGAACTCGCGCTGGAGGTCGCGGTCGGCCTCGGGCAGGACGACCCAGAGCTGGACGCCGTGCAGGGCCGTCGTCGAGGGCGTCGACACCTCGGAGTGCGCGATGCCGTGACCGCTCGTCATGAGGTTGACCTCCCCGGGGCGGACCATGGCGTGGACGCCGCCGGTGTCACGGTGCTCGACCTCACCCTCGAAGAGCCAGCTCACCGTCTGCAGCCCCGTGTGCGGATGTGGCGGGACGTCCATGCCGCCGGTCGCCGCCACGTCGTCGGGCCCGTAGTGGTCGACGAAGCACCACGCCCCGACGAACGAGCGCTCGCGGTGGGGGAGCGTGCGCCGCACGGTCATGGACCGAGGACCGCCCAGCGGCACCTCGCGCGGACTGAGGACCTGGACATGCGTCATGATGACAAGCATGGCTGATGACGTCGTCGTGACGAACAACCCGGATGCAAAGCGCTACGAAGCCCACCTCGACGGGACCCTCGCGGGCTTCGCCGAGTACCAGCTCACCGACGAGCTCATCGTCTTCACGCACACCGAGGTCGACCCGGCGTTCGAGGGCAAGGGTGTCGGGTCGGCGCTCGCCCGCTTCGCGCTCGACGACGTGCGTGATGCCGGGACCCGCAAGGTCCTGCCGCTCTGCCCCTTCATCAAGGGCTGGATCCAGCGCCACCGCGACTACGTGCCGATCGTCTACGGCACCCGCCCCAGCACCGCCACCGACTGACGCCTTTCAGCCGGAGGGCGGCGGACCCTCGCCCCCGAGGGGCTTCTGGAACCACGCCACGTCACGCCACTGCCCGTGCTTCCAGCCGATCCGCCGATAGGTGCCGACCGGCTCGAACCCCAGCGCAAGGTGCAGCGCCTCGCTCGCCTCGTTGGGCAGCGTCACGCCTCCGCACGCCATGCGCATCCCGAGCGACTCCATCCGGACCAGCAGGGCGGCATACAGGGTCCGGCCCAGTCCGCCACCACGCGCGGAGACGTCGAGATAGACGCTCACCTCGCACGAGAACCGGTATGCCGCACGAGCCTTGAACGGTCCGCCGTACGCGTATCCCACGAGGACGCCGTCCTGCTCGGCCACGAGCCAGGCGTGCCGATCCTGGGCTGCGGCGATGCGCGCGGCCATCTCCACCTCGTCCGGCGCGACCTCCTCGAACGTCGTCGTAGTGTGCTCGACGTAGTGCGCATAGATCGCCGCGCACGCCCCCGCGTCGAGGGCCGTCGCGTCCCGCAGGGTCAGCTCGGCTGTCATGGCCGACATCCTCGCCTGCCGTCGTTTCGGGCGCGTTGCCTGCGGTCACATCGGCGCTTGACGATGCATACCTGCCCTTGACCAAGCATTGGGCCAATGGGAACTGACCTCTGACCCCCCTCAGGGTAGGGGCTTCATAGCGTCGAGAGGGTCGGCGGAAACACCGCTCGGCGATCCACGACAGGAGATCCACGCATGTCTCGCAGACGTCTCACCGTCCTGGCCGGCACCCTCTCGGCCGCTGCTGCAGCAACCGCCCTCTGTGTCACCCCCGCCGCGACTGCCGCGAGCGCCGCGAGCCCGGGGCCGAGCACCGGTCCGCTCGCCGTCGACTCAGGCAGCTCCGTCGAGGAGATGTCGGCCCAGTGGCTCGCCGAGGAGAAGGGCCTGACCCTGGAGACGGCGCGGCAGCGCATCGCCGCCCAGGACAAGCAGAGCAGCAAGGCTGCCGCCCTCGAGAAGTCGCTCGGTGCCAAGGCTGTGGGCTCGTGGCTCGACCAGGTCACCGGAGTGCTCCACGTCAACGTCACCGACGCAGCAGCTGCGTCGAAGGTGCGAGCAGCCGGTGCCAGCGCCAAGGTCGTCGCCGCGGACAGGAGCGAGCTCGCCGCCTCCGAGAAGGCTGCGACGGCACGCGCCGGCAAGGACGTCATCTCGTCCCACGTCGACCCGGTGAGCAACAAGGTCGTCCTCACGGTGCCCGCGGAGCGCGTCGCCGCTACCCGCGCCAAGATCTCCGACCCGTCGGTGACCGTCGAGGGCACGCAGGCCAACGTCACGACGCAGGCCAACGTCTACGGCGGCCAGCAGATCGAGTTCAGCGGCTACGTCTGCTCGCTCGGCTTCAACGCCACCAAGTCCGGCGCGCCGGTCTTCATCACCGCCGGCCACTGCGCGGAGGGCAACCAGACCTTCACCCGCAACGGCACGACGCTCGGCACGACCCGTGGCTGGTCCTTCCCCGGCAACGACTACGCCTACTCCAGCCTCACGTCGAGCTGGACCGGCATCGGTGCGGTGGACATGTACAACGGCAGCGCCCGCGCCGTGACTGGGTCGAGCAGCGCCGCGGTCGGCGCCGCGGTCTGCAAGTCGGGCCGCACCACCGCCTGGACCTGTGGCTCGGTCCAGGCCAAGAACGTCACCGTCAACTACAACAACGGTGACGGCACCTACTCCACCGTCTCCGGCCTCACGAAGTCCAACACCTGCACCGAGGGTGGCGACTCCGGCGGCTCCTGGCTGGCCGGCAACCTCGCGCAGGGCGTGACGAGCGGCGGCGCCGGCTACGGCGTCAACGGGGTCTGCGGCCAGAAGGTCGGCCAGCCCAACGTGGCCTACTTCCAGCCGATCGGCGAGATCCTCTCGGTCTACGGTCTGGTCCTCAAGACGGCCTGACGCCCCACCCACCTCGACTTGCCCACGCAGAGCGTGGGACCCGCCGCCGGAAGTGGGTTCCTCTCACCTCGCCTGACCGCCGCTGTCAGGCGAGGTGAGAGCTTCCCAGGCGAAGTCGAGGTCAGCGGGCGCGACTGACCCGAGCCTCGTCCCACACCGGCTCCGGCGTCTCGAGCACCCGGCCGTCGCTGCCGAAGACGAGGAAGCGGTCGAAGCCGCGAGCGAACCAGCGGTCGTGGGTCACCGCGAGCACCGTGCCCTCGAAGGCCGTGAGCGCCTGCTCGAGCGCCTCGGCCGAGTGCAGGTCGAGGTTGTCGGTCGGCTCGTCGAGGAGCAGCAGGGTCGCCCCGCTCAGCTCGAGCAGCAGGATCTGGAAGCGCGCCTGCTGCCCGCCCGAGAGGGAGTCGAAGGTCTGCTCGCCCTGGTGTGCCAGCTCATAGCGGTCGAGGACTCGCGACGCCTCCTCGCGACCACGCCCGGTGCGGTGCTCGTCGCCCCGGTGCAGGATGTCGAGCAGGGTGCGTCCGCGCAGCTGGGGCGAGTCATGGGTCTGGGCGAACCAGCCGGGTCGGACCCGGGACCCGAGCCGAGCAGTTCCGTTGTGGCGCACCGTCTCCACGACGACGTCGCTGACCGGCCGGTGCTCGACGTCGGGGTCGCTCCCACCGGCGGCCAGCAGCCTGAGGAAGTGCGACTTGCCGGAGCCGTTGGAGCCGAGGACGGCGACCCGCTCGCCGAACCAGACCTCGAGGTCGAACGGCTGCATCAGGCTGTCGGCCGTGGGATCGACCTCCTGCGGGTTGCCCGGAGCGAGGAGCTCGACGCCGGTGCAGACGACGGCCCGCTTGGCCGTGCGCCCACCCCTGAGCCGCATCGTGACGTTCTGCGCGATGGCGACCTTCTCGGGTGGGCCGGCCTTGACGAACTTCGCGAGCCGGGTCTCGGCGGCGTGGAGCCGGGAAGCGAGGCCGTCGTTGAAGGCCGCCTTCGTGCGATACATGAGCACGAGCGCCTTGAGCTTGGCGTGCTCCTCGTCCCAGCGGCGGCGCATCTCGTCGAGGCGGTCGTTGCGGTCGATCCGGGCCTGCTGCCACGTCTCGAAGGACCCCGGGTGGGTCCATGAGGTGGCCCCGTTGGCGCCGGGCTCGAGGGTGACGACCGCCGTGGCCACGCGCGAGAGCAGCTCACGGTCGTGGCTGATGAAGAGCACCGTCTTGTCCGAGGCGATGAGCCGGTCCTCGAGCCAGCGCTTGGCCGGCACGTCGAGGTAGTTGTCCGGCTCGTCGAGGAGCAGGAGGTCGGCGGGACCACTCAGCAGGGCCTCGAGCACCACGCGCTTCTGTTCGCCCCCCGACAGGGAGGTGACGGCTCGCCACTGGGCCCGCTCGAACGGCATACCGAGGGCCTTGGTCGTCACCGTGTCCCAGACGGTCGTCTCGAAGTCGTAGCCACCCGCGTCGCCCCAGTCGGCCAGGGCCTGTGCGTAGGCCATCTGCGACGGCTCGTCGTCGACCTCCATGATCCGCAGCTCGGCCGCGTCCACGGCCACGGCGGTCTGGCGAATGCGTTCCGGCGCAACGGAGATGAGCAGGTCGCGCACGGTCGACTCGTCGCGGACCTTGCCGACGAACTGGTTCATCACGGCGAGCGTCCCGGACAGCGTGACGGCGCCCTCGTGGGCCGTGAGGTCGCCGGAGATGATCCGGGTCAGGGTCGTCTTGCCCGTGCCGTTGGGTCCGATGAGGGCGACGCGCTGCCCCTCGCCGACGCGGAACTGGACGCCGTCGAGGAGGGGGCGTCCGTCGGGGAGCGTGAAGCCGACCTGGTTGACCTCGAGATGTGCCACGAGAGTGAAGTCTCCCTGCCCGTATGCCGTCCCGTCACCTGAGTTCTCGCTCGACGCTCGCACGGCCCGCGCTCGGCGGGCCCGGGTTGGTCAGTGCACTGCGCTCCCGGCGAACGGGATCCGCTGCTCCCTGTCCCACGACCACCGAGTGGCCTCGCGCCGCAGTTGGAGGAGGGAGAGATGGCTCGCGCGGAAGGAGGCGGGCGGGAGGTCCACTGCGCTCAGGCGCTCATCCACCTCGTCGACGCGGGGGGCGCCGGCGTTGGAGTAGGCGATGGAGATGTGCGGTCGGAAACCCTCCGGCGGCAGGGGCAGCGCATGGGGCGGCCGGCCCAGGCAGCTCACCACGGCCTGCTCCAGGCTGTTGCGGAGCGGGACGATGGACGGGGTTGCGCTGACCGGCATCCACACCGCATCGGTTCTCGCCCGGGGCGCCGCGGCGGCCATCTCGATCGGTGACTGTGTGGCGGCGATGGTTGTCGCTCGGTCCAGGAGCCGAGCCATGCCAGCCGGGTCCACCTCCTCGACGAAGGCGACTCCGAGAACGGTCATGTGAAGCCAGGCCGGGTCCACGAGGTCCAGCCCCGGCATCCCGGACAGCTGCTCCTGGAAGGTCGTGGCGTGCGCCACGACCGGCGGGATGGAGCCGCAGGTGACGTACAGCGCCCACAGCCGCTGACCCGGCCGCCACGGTCGCTCCCGCGCCCAGTGGTCCCTCATCCGGGGCGCGTCCATGGGTCCACGCTACCGAGGTGGTCTCCAGCCTCTTGAACCCATCCGGACAAGCCGCACATCGGACAACACGGGCCGCAGCGCATTCGTGGACATGCCTTCCGCCCGGTGCCACCATGGGTCATGGACCAGACAAGGGGCATCGCGTGCGCGATCGGGTGGCACCGCTGGACGGTCGTCACCGGGGAGGACATGCAGGTGCGGAGCTGCACCCGTTGCGGCCGTCGTCGCTACCACTCGCCGTTGCGCGGCAAGGACCCGGCGAGAGCGGCCAACTCGGGGATGAGCTACACCGGCGGGGGTGGCCTGGGCGGTGACGGGGGCTGACCTTCGGCGGTGGCCCGACGCTTGGCCATCGAGCGCGCGGGCGCCGCGCGGGTAGGTTTAACGACATGGCCACGGACGCTCAGCACCCCCTCGACCTGTTCGGCATCGACGGGCTGATCGGCGCTGACGACCGAGACATGCGCGACACCGTGCGAACGTTCCTCGCCGCCGAGGTCCGCCCGCACGTGCCCGGTTGGTTCGAGGCCGCGTCGGTGCCGGTGCGTGAGCTGGCGCCCCGCTTGGGCGAGCTGGGTCTGCTCGGCATGCACCTCGAGGGCTACGGCTGCGCCGGGACGAGCGCCACGGCATACGGACTGGCCTGTGCCGAGCTCGAGGCGGTCGACTCGGGGGTGCGGTCGCTGGTCTCGGTCCAGGGGTCGCTCGCGATGTTTGCCATCTGGCGGTTCGGCAGCGAGGAGCAGAAGCAGGAGTGGCTGCCGCGGATGGCTGCGGGTGAGGCGATCGGGTGCTTCGGCCTGACCGAGCCCGACTTCGGCTCCAACCCGGCCGGTATGCGGACGCGGGCGCGGCGCGATGGCGAGGACTGGGTGCTCGACGGCTCGAAGATGTGGATCACCAACGGGTCCGTGGCCGACGTGGCGGTCGTGTGGGCGCGCACGGACTCGAATGACGGCGAGACGGTGCGTGGGTTCGTCGTGCCGACGTCGACCCCCGGCTTCTCCGCGCCCGAGATCACGGGCAAGCTCTCGCTGCGGGCCTCGGTGACCGCCGAGCTGGTGCTCGACGGTGTGCGGCTGCCGGCATCGGCGATGCTGCCGGAGGCCCGGGGGCTGTCCGGGCCGCTGTCCTGCCTGTCGGAGGCTCGCTTCGGCATCATCTTCGGTGCGCTCGGAGCGGCACGGGACTCGCTCGAGACCACGATCGCCTACACGATGGACCGCGACATGTTCGACAAGAAGCTCGCGGGCTACCAGATCACCCAGACCAAGCTGGCCGACATGACGTTGGAGCTGGGCAAGGGGATGTTGCTCGCCCTGCACCTCGGCGCGCTCAAGGATGCCGGGACGCTGCGGCCCGAGCAGGTGTCGCTGGGCAAGCTGAACTCGTGCCGTGAGGCGATCGCCATCGCACGCGAGTGCCGAACCCTGTTGGGGGCCAACGGGATCAGCGGTGAGTACTCACCCATGCGGCACGCCAACAACCTCGAGTCGGTCCTCACCTACGAGGGCACGTCCGAGGTCCACCAGCTCGTCATCGGTCAGGCCCTCACCGGGCTCCCGGCGTTTCGCTGATCGGTCTTGCTAGCGACGTCTAGGTTCAGACATAGATGGCGCTAGCCGCATACATCGAGGAGAAGAGAGCATGAGCGACGACTCGTTCGCGAAGGACTACGACACGGCGCGGGAGCGCTTCAGGGCGGGGGAGTACGCGGCTGCTGCGCCGCTCTTCGCCGACCTCGTGGACCGCAGTGTCCTGGAGCCGCCGCTGCACGGCACCACCGAGCTGCGGCTCTATCTGGCGCGCTCCTACTACCACTCGGCGCAGCTCGCCCGCGCCGAGGAGATCCTGCGCGCGATGCTCGTCGACAACCCGGACGACCACTACGCGCTGCTGGTGCTCGGGCGGACCCTGCAGCGGCAGAGCCGTCACGACGAGGCCAGGCCTCACCTCGCGATGGCCAAGCTGCTCGGCGGCTATGACATCGACGGTCCCGAGTTCCCCGAGTCCTGACGAGCGTTCGACACGACCAGCTTCGGGCGAGACCCCCAGGCAAACGTGGTCGCCCCGCCAAGAAGTGGTCGCCTCGAGGTCGACCTGTGGCGTCCCCAAGCAACCTTGTACAAACCCTTGACAAGCCGGAGATCACGGAGTGTTCTGACTGCACAAGCCTCCGACCCCCGGGGCCATGCAGATTCCAGGAGAACTCATGATCAAGGTCGTCACCGCCGCCGCCGCCCTGGCGCTCGCCGCCACCGTCGCGTCGGCTCCAGCAGCCAGCGCCAAGCCCGACACCGGCTGCCAGCGCGCGGGCCTGAACACCCTCAAGGAGCTGGGCCTGCTCTCCACCGTCGCCCGCGACGGTCTCCCGATCAGTCTGGCCGTCGGTGCCGGAGTGGTCCCCCGCGCGGGGACGGACGTCGCCTCCCTGCCCGACCCCCTGCCCCTGAGCGTCGTCCTGGCCGACCACCGGGCGGGCGACGACAGCCTGTTCATCTACCCCTGGTGCTGAAGCCGCGACACCCCTGAGACCTCCCTGAGAACCACCGCACCCGCACTCCTTCGCCCTCGGAGTGCGGGTGCGGTGTGTGGGAGCAGTGTGGCGGTGGGGCGACGCACCGACGCGGGCCAGCAGCTGGTCAGGCGTTGGCTGCGCGCGAGGCCGTCCCGCAGGAGAGCGACGCCGGTGGCCAGGTCGTGACCGAGGCGCAGCGCGCCGGTGACGGAGTCCTGGTGACGGCCGCCGACGGCCACGACGATGCCCGGGGCATTGCGGGTCAGGCGGTCGACGACGGCCTGGGCGGAGACGATGTCGGCCATCCGCGGCACCGACAGCACGGCACCACCAGCGTGGCGTCCGCTGACGGCGAGCTCCCAGTCCTCGGCGGGCAGGTCGGCCCCGACATAGGCCGTGGTGAGGCCGGCCTGGCGGGCCGCGACGCTGAACGCCAGCA
Source organism: Knoellia sp. AC549 (assembly GCF_979258975.1). Lineage (NCBI taxonomy): Bacteria > Bacillati > Actinomycetota > Actinomycetes > Micrococcales > Intrasporangiaceae > Knoellia > Knoellia sp. AC549. The sequence continues at coordinate 1,539,966 of NZ_OZ409890.1, read as the reverse complement.
GCCCGAGCTCGTGCCGGGCTCCCGAGGGCAGGCCCAGCACGACGACCGGGCCGGTGGTGGCTCGCGGAGCCGCTTCGTACAGGCCGGCCAGGCGTCGCTGGACGGCATGGCTCACGAGGTGCTCGCTCGCAGCACTGAGCCGCCCGTCCGCCCACGCGGAACCGATGCCGGCGAGGACCGGCATCAGCCAGCTGCCCGCGGCCTCGGTGAAGTCGGCCGACCCGAGCCGCTGGGCCAGGATGGCGCTCACGCGCGGAGTGTCGAGGTCCCGGGCAGCGTCGAGGAGCTCCTCGAGTCCCGGTGGGGACTCGAGCTCCTCGCCCTGCGGACCTCCCTCGGGCCCACTGCCGCCGCCCCCGGCCAGCCGGGACAGCGTCTCGGCCGCCGCCTCCTTGGCGGTCCAGCCGTCGTGGACGAGCGAGGCCATGATGGCCAGCGCCCTGACGTCGGCATCGGAGTAGAGGCGGTACTGGCCCTCCGAACGGGTCGGCGACACGACCCCGTAGCGGCGCTCCCAGGCCCGCAACGTCGACAGACCGATGCCCGTCAGCTCGGCGGCCCGCTTGATCGTGTACATGGTCTGTCCAGCCTAGGCCCGACACCGAGGTCCCGCTGGGCGGCTCCCCGCATCCGCCCTGTTCTCTGTGGGAGCCCGGGACGCAGACCCCCGGAGCACCGCTCAGCGCGCAGCGCGTCCGGACTCGAGCGTGAGGAGGAACTCCTTGGCAGCCGGCCCACCGGCATACCCACCGACGTTGCGGACGCCGCCCGCCACGGAACCGCTCGCCGGCAGCACTCGGTGGCACGGCAGGAAGACGCACAGCGGGTTCGCGCCCAATGCCGACCCCACCGCACGCGACGCACGAGGCCGGTCGATCGCTGCCGCCAGGGCGCCATAGGTCGTCGACGACCCGTAGCCCACCCGCGACGCCAGGCCCGCGAGCACGGCGCGCTGGAACCCGCTCGCCAGGGCGAGGTCCACCGGCACGGAGAAGGCAGTCGCCCGGCCCTCGAGGTATGCCGCAAGCTCGCGTCGCGCCGTGTCCAGCGGCTTCTCGTGGCGCAGGACGCGCGGAGACACGACGTCTGCCAGCCGCTGCAGCCACACCGACTCGTCGGCCTCGGACGCGACGTAGGCCGAGGTGACCAGTCGGCCGTCCGAGCGCACCGCGAGCAGCAGGCGACCCACGGGGGTGTCCTCCACGGCATACGACACGTCGGTCTCGGGGAGCACGGGCGGGCGCACGGTTGGCGCAAAGTCGTCAAAGAGAACGGAATTCATCGCAGATCCTCCAGATCCACTCGAAGCGAGGCGAGAGCGTCCGAGACCAGTCGGCGGCTCATCGCGGGGGTCGTGCCCAACGCGGCTGCTACGGCGCGGTGGTCGAGGTCGGCGACGTACTTCAGCACGACCGCCTCGCGCTGCCGGGTGGGCAACGCACCGACGCGCGCCCACAACCCGTCGTCCGGAGCGGATGGGCCGGCGACGACCGGCGCCCCGGCCAGCACCGCAGGGTCCTCGTGCGCCACCGTCCGCCGACCCGCCCGGTGCGCGTCCATGGCGCACCGGTGGGTGATCGTCAGCAGCCACCCGCGCAGGTTGCGCGCCGAGGTGACCCGCGGATAGGCCGCGAGCGCCTGGGTCCACGCCTGTTGCGCGACGTCGTCGCCGAGGTTGGGTCCGGCCAGGGCGTGCGCGAGTCGGCCTACGTCGCGCCAGTGCGCGTCGACGAGGCTTTGGAACGGTGGCAGGCTCACGATCCTTCAACGGTATGCCGTGCGGTTCTGTGAGTCGCTGACGTCACCGGTCGGGGTGCGCTGCCACGATGGACGCGTGGCAGTTCCGTACCCGGGGGAGAAGCGTGAGACCGGTGGACGACCCCGGGTGGTGGCGCACCGAGGGGCGAGCGCCCTGCAGCCGGAGCACACGCTGGCGGCCTACACGACGGCGTTCGACCTGGGCGCCGACGGCATCGAGTGCGACGTCCGGCTGACCGCCGACCACCACCTCGTGTGCGTCCACGACCGGCGCGCCGACCGGACGAGCAACGGCAGGGGCGTCATCTCCACCCTCGAGCTCGCCCGGCTCGAGGAGCTCGACTGGGCCAGCTGGAAGGCGCTCGACGACGGGACCGACCCCGAGGAGGCGGACAGCGACCCCGATCGTGGTCGGATCCTCACCCTCCGTCGGCTCCTCGACTCACTCACGAGCCAGCGCCAGGAGCTGCTCACGCTCATCGAGACCAAGCACCCCACCCGCTACGGCGGACTGGTGGAGCGCCAGCTCGTCACGGCGCTGCGTGACTTCGGGCTGACCAGCGGCGACCTGCCGCAGATGCCGCACGCTCGCGTCATGTCGTTCTCGCTGCTCGCCCTCATGCGGATGCGTGGTCTCGCACCGCGGGTCCCGCTCGTCTACCTCGTCGAGCAGTCGACGCCCCGGCTCTCGTGGGACGGGTCGCTGCCCACCGGCGTCGAGATCGTCGGCCTCGACATGCGCATCGTCCGGCGGACGCCTGCCCTCGTGCGCGCCCACCAGCGTCGGGGGCACGAGGTCTACGTCTGGACCGTCAACGACCGCGAGGATGTCGAGCGGTGCGCTGACCTGGGGGTCGACGTCATCATCAGCGATCGGCCTCGAGACGTGATGGCCCTGCTCGATTAGAGTGCCGAGCGTGACTTCACGGGACACCGACTCCGCCGAATCCGCCGACTCGACCGAATCCGCCGAGACCTCGACGAGTGGCGACGCGACGCAGGCGCCCGCCGACGGGGTCGCGCTCGACGAGTTCGGGGGCGCCATCGGTCAGGGCCAGGTCCGCACCATCCGCGCACCGTGGGGCCCGTCGACCGTCACCCGGGTCCGCAAGGCCGTCGTCGCCGACCTGCGCGCCCGCGACCTCGACGAGGACACCATCGACGAGTCCGAGATCGTCGTCTCCGAGCTCATGACCAACGCCATCCGACACGCCCGACCGCTCGCCGACGGATGCCTTCGCGTGCGCTGGAAGGTTCGCGGTGGGGTCGTCGAGGTCGAGGTCACCGACGGTGGCGGCGACACCGTCCCGGTCGCCGCACCCGCCGCGGTGTGGGTGTCGAGCGGGCGCGGTCTGCGCATCATCCGCTCACTCGCCCACGAATGGGGTGTCGGCGAGGACAAGGGTGGCCAGACGGTCTGGGCCGCCATGGGCGGGCCGAGCCGGCGCCGCGCCACCTGAGCGCCCGGCTACTCTTCACACCCATGGGCAAGGCTTCGCGACGACGCAGGACCACCGACGACTCGGGCGCACCCGCGAAGCGGCAACGCTCCGCGGCCGTCCCCTATGTGAACCGTCCCTTCGAGGGGCTCCCGCAGGAGACCGAGTGGGTGGCGATCCGAGAGATCCTCCCCGCCGCGACGGCGGCCGTGACCTTCGCCGACGGCAAGGCTCCCGAGGGCGCCGACCAGGCGACCATCGCGACCGTCCTGCCGATGGCGTGGCCGGCCCTGCACCGCGCCGACGGCACCGTCATGGTCGGCACCCAGGCCGGCTCCTCGACCGGTGACCCGAGCCGTGACCTCGCCGCACAGCTCATCGCCGGCGCCGCGGCCGAACCCGGCAGCGCCGTCCAGCACGTGCCTGCCGCGACCGCGGACACCCCGCGGCTCCAGGACGTCCTCGACCTCGACGCACCGTTCGAGGTCGTCGTCCACGACGGCTTCGACTTCTGGGTCGACGGCCAGGAGCTCGACGACGCAGGTCGTGCCTCGCTCGACAGCGCCAACGAGTCGGTCGTGCCGACCGTGCGCATGTCCGCGCTGACGTCGGCCTACTGGGTCCGCATCGGTGACCGCACCTACATCCGCCACGTGCTCGCCGACGACGAGGACGTCGCCACCGACGCGCTCTCGCGCCTCCACGCCGCAGGGGAGTCCGGCCTGGGTGACGACACCCGCCTGCTCGGTGCCTTCCGCGCCTGCGGCCTGCTCGTCCCCGTCTTCGAGGTGCCCGTCGACAGCGAACCCGCCGAGCACGAGGACGCCCTCAAGGCCTTCGGCGACCGGTATGCCGCTGCGTTGGCTTCCACGGAGCCCCTCACCGCCGAGGAGCGTCGCGCGCGCTCCGGTCTCCTCAGCCGCCAGGTCACCCTGCGCTGATGGGGGAGGGCCTGGGGGCGAGCGAGCAGACCGGGCAGACCGGGCAGCGGACGGTCGCGGCGATCATCCCGTGCAAGGACGAGGCCGACCGCATCTCCGCGACCGTCGAGGCCGTCCTGCGGCTCGACGGCGTGGACCGGGTCGTCGTCGTCGATGACGGCAGCAGCGACAGCACCGCCGCCGCTGCCCACGGCGCCGGTGCCGACGTCATCGTCCACGCCCGCAACGCCGGCAAGGCCGCGGCACTCGAGACGGGAGTGCGCCACCTGCGTCAGCTCGAGTCCCTCGGCGGCAGCGGAGCCCTGGTCGACGGCGACGCCCGCGCGCCGCGCCACCTGCTCTTCGTCGACGGCGACCTCGAGGGGTCGGCGGCCAACCTCCACGTCCTGCTCCCGCCGGTGCTGCAGGGCCGCGCCGACATGACCATCGCGACCCTGCCGCCCCAGTCGACCTCCGGTGGTGGTCGAGGCTTCGTCGTCCGCCTCGCCCGCGACGGCATCGAGCGCCTCACCGGCTGGACGGCCAGGCAGCCGCTCTCCGGCATGCGCTGCCTCACCGCCGAGGCCTTTGACGCCGCGAGCCCGCTCGCACCCGGGTGGGGGGTCGAGGTCGGCCTCACCGTCGACGTCCTCGGCGCCGGGCTGCGCATCGAGGAGGTCCCCTGCGAGCTGCAGCACCGCGTCTCGGGCAAGGACTGGCGCGGTCAGGTGCACCGGGCGAAGCAGTACCGCGACGTCTGGCGGGCTCTCACCCGGCGCCGGGTGCGCAGGGCCCTCACCGAGCGTGCTCCCGGTGTCGCACAACGTTTCTGACGCGGGCGTGCCCACCACCGAGCGGGTGCGGCGCGGCCTGCTCGTTGCCTCCTTCGCCCTGCTCCTCGTCGTCGGGCTCACCCTCCCGCACGCGGCCGCGCCCGACCTCGGCCCCCGAGGCTGGGCGCCGGGCACCCTGCTCCCGGTCACGCTGAGCCCGGCACTGGTCACGGCGGCCATGTGGACGGCATACACGCTCGGCGCAGCCGCGCTGGTGCTCGCCGTCACCGGTCACGGCCTCCGCGCGCGCGGCCTGCCCCGCCCCGTCGTGGCCGGCCTCGCCGTCGTCGCCGCCCTCACGACGCCGTTCGGCTCTGGTGACCACGTGAGCTATGCGGCATACGGTCGCATCCTCGCCCTCGGCGACAACCCCTGGCTGCGGTCCCCGACCACCTGGCGCGGTGGGAGCGACCCGGTCGTCAGCCGGGTCGAGGCGCCCTGGACCGAGGAACCGAGCGTCTACGGGCCGTTCGCGTCGATCGTCCACGCGCTCACCTCGCTCGGCGGCGGGGACAACCTGCGCCAGACCGTGTGGCTGTGGCAGCTCGTCGTCATCGCGGCGTGGCTGGCGGTGCGCTGGTGCCTGCGCCGGATGCTCCCGGGCCACGAAGGCCGGGTGGACGCCGTGTGGACGGCCAACCCGCTCGTCTTCTCCGTCGGGGTTCTCGGCGCGCACGTCGACCTGCTGGCCACGGCGCTCGTGGTGCTCGCGGTCTGGGCGGCACACCGGTGGGCCGGGCTCGGCGGCGCCGCCCTCGCCGGCAGCTTCGCGGCGCTCGCGCTGTCGTCGAAGTTCACGTATGCCGTGGTGCTGCTCGCGCTCCTCCTCGCCTTCCGGCAGCGCTGGTTCGCCCGCGCCGGCGCGCTGCTGGGGTCGGCCCTGGTCGTGGCGGGAGCCCTGCACGTCTGGGCCGGTCCCCACGTCTACGACCAGATCGGGCGGTCGTCGCGGGCGGTGGCGCTCGCGTCCCCGTGGCGCCTGCTCCTCGAGGCCACGGGTGGCGGCCCGACCGTGCGCTGGGTGATCTCGGTCCTTGCAGCCGTCGCGGCGATCGGGTTCGCCCTCTGCTTCGTCCGCCTGGTCCGGCCGCAGCGTGAGACCACCGTGGGAGGCCGGGCGCTCGCCTGGGTCGTCGTCCTGACGGGGGCCTATGCGCTGGCGGCGCCCTACTCGCTGCCCTGGTACGACGTCATCGTCTGGGCCGGGCTGCCCGCGGTGTCCATGGCGACGGCTGCCGTGGTCCACCTCGTCCTGCTCGCCCGGCTGTGGGTCATGACCATGGCCTACACGCCGGGGCGCGTCCTCGGCATGACGCCCGCGGTCGAGGACGTGACGATGACCGTGCGGACGCACGTGGCGCCGGTCCTCCTGCTCGCCGTGTGGGCGTGGGTGCTCAGGAGCGGCGTGCGCGCCGGGTCCCTGCCACGGCCCGCAGGTCGTCCGCGAGGCTCCTGACGACGACGCTGACGATGAGGGGCACGGCGACGGTGGCACCCACGGCCGGGATCGCGGTGCCGGAGTCGTTGATGAGGAAGCCGATCGTCAGGGTGATGACGAGGCCGATGAGCCCGGCGCGCAGGGTGGGCGCGGTCTCGGTCGACTTGCCGAGCCCGCGCGAACCCCAGGACGTGGGTCGGGCCAGCACATAGATCACGAAGAGGAGCGCGGCGGGGACGAGCAGGGTCAGGGGCGCGTTCCCGAGCAGGATGCTCCAGTTCTGCTCCGCCTTGCGGATGACGATGTCCTGGGCGTTGCCGTCGAGGATCGCCTGGATGAAGCGGCCGAGGTGGCTGCGGTCGTCGGGCGAGCGCAGCCAGTCGAGGAAGGCGATGCCGAAGAAGAGCGCGGCCGACCCGAGCCCGATGAGGATGACCCGCTGCCAGGTCATCCGGAGGCCGAGGATCGACAGGATGAGATAGGTGATGCCGGGGATGAAGGCCGGTGGCCCGCCTCCGTCGGCGCCCCAGAACGGCGCGCCGTCGATGATGACCACGCTGACGGCGATGATCAGGACGGCCAGGGCTGCCACCCGCGGCCGCCGGTGGCTCACGAGATAGCTCGACACCGCGGTGGCGAGCAGGATGGCGGACGTGGCGAAGAGTGCGAACGTCACGTTGCCCATGCCGTAGAAGCGACCGGCGACGACCGGCTGCAGACCCATGAGTGAGGACTGCTGGAGCCGCGACCCGGTGAGGATGTCGCCGGCGAGCACCGCCACCGTGACGGCCGAGACGAAGGCGAGCGGCCCGAGAGCCGAGCGTCCCCACGGACCGCGCAGTGCGGCATACGCGATGATCGCGACGAACAGTCCCACCGCCCCGACGATCGACACCATCGGGACGGGGAAGCGCCACCAGGGCAGCAGGTTGGCGAGGAAGGTCGAGGCCGGCACGGAGGCCGCGGCCACCGCGACCACGCGCACGATGCCGAGCACGCGGCGGCGCGTGTCCGGACCACCGATCTTGCCCTTCCACACGAGGAGGACGAGGAGGTAGATGACGAGCTGTCCGTAGGCGAAGGTGTTGAAGAACGGTGGGACGAGGCTGTGCACCTCGTGGCTCGCGAGGTCGTAGTCGACGAGCTTCTGGAGCCGGTCGCGGGCGCGCTGCTCGGAGTTGTCGGGGGCCGGGTCGCTCGTCATCGTCGTGCCGCCGAGGCCGACCGGGATGTCGACGTCGGTGATCGACATGAGGGTGACGGGCAGGTCCTGCGCCTGGACGAGGCCGGGCTGACGGGTCGACTGGGCGTTGAGCTGGCCCGGGCCGTAGTGCGGACCGCGGGCGACCGCCAGACGGAGGCGCTCGGTCGTGCCGGCGTCCGAGAGGCTGGCGACGATGAAGTCGGCGCCACCGGGGGCCGCCTCGATGACGGCGCCGATCCGCTTGTCGACCGCCGCGACCTGCTCGGCGCGCGTCCCGGACACGGGCTGCTCGCCGGCGGCGATGTCGTCCGGGTCTCGCACGCTGCCGACGTCGACGATCGTCAGCGGGCACGTGTTCATGTCGACGAGGAGGTTGTCCTCGTCATAGGGCGAGTAGCGGTCGGCCGTGCCCTCGGGCAGTGCGGCGGCGATGGCCGCGCCCGGACCGACCGGCTTGATGCAGCCTTCGGACTTCGCGGCGGCCTGGCCCAGCAGGCCCAGCTTGCTGTCGAACTTGCGGCTCGCGGCGGCGTCGGTGAAGGAGTCCCAGCCCGGGATGACCCCGCCGGTCGGCTCGCCGATGGGGGCGCACGGCAGCTGCTTCGCCGGGCCCTCGCCCGTTCGTGGCGCGGCGGCACGGTTGCCGGCCGACAGCCCGAGCCAGCCGTCGATCGGGCAGGTGTTGGTCTCGACCGAACGGATGGACATCGCCGCGCTGGAGCCGTCGCGCAGGAGCATCCACAGGTTGGGCGTGGCCCGCTCGGAGACGTCGGTCCAGGTGATGCCGCCCGTGCCGATGAGGACCGTTGCCCCGAAAGGGTCGTCACTCGCCGAGGTGGCCTTGGCCGAGGCGGGGGTGGCCAGAACGCTCAGGCCGAGCACTGTCGCGAGGACGGCGAGCAGGGCAGCGAGCGATCGGCGGGACACCTGAGGGATCCTACGGGGAGGGGTTTGGCGGTGATGTGAGCAGCAGGTGAGGGGCGGGTGGAGGTCGGGCGCACCCGGCATACGGTCACAATGGCGGGGTGAACCCGACGAGAGTGATGCGCTGGCAGTGGCCCCTCGCCGTCGGTCTCATCGCGCTCGCGGCCCTGCCGGTCGTGCTGCGCTTCCTCGTGTTCTGGCCGATGGACCAGTGGCAGGTCGACGTCGAGGTCTATCGCGACGCCGGTGTCTCGATCCTCACCGGTCGCCCGATCTATGCCGCGATGACGGAGCCGCCACAGCTGTTGCCGTTCACCTACCCACCGTTCGCGGCGATCCTCGCCATGCCGTTGGCGTGGGTGCCCTTCGGTGTGGCCGGCTGGCTCTGGACGGCCGCCCAGGTCGCGGCCACGACCGCCGTCGTCTGGTATGCCGGCTGGCGGCTCATCCATCGCGCCGGACCGTGGGTGCCCCTCGCGTTGGCGGCGCTGGTAGCGCCGATGCTGTGGCTGCACCCGGTCTCGGACGGCATCCGGTTCGGGCAGGTCAACGCGTTCATGGTGCTCGCCTGCCTCATGGACCTGCGGCGGCCACGACCCGGCCTGCTGCAGCGCGTGCCCCCGGGCGTGCTCGTCGGGCTGGCCATGTCGATCAAGCTGACGCCTGGCGTGTTCGTCATCCACTACCTCGTGAACCGACGGTGGCGTGAGGCGGCGACCGCCGTGGGCACTGCCGTCGGCGTGACGCTCGGGTCGTGGGTGCTGCTGCCGGAGGCGTCGTTCGCGTTCTGGGGTGGGGCGCTGCAGGACCCGGCCCGGCTCGGGCCGAACTTCGGGACCTCGAACCAGTCGATGCGTGGGTTCCTGCTGCGCGTCGGGCCCGAGGGTGGTGTGGGCACCGCGATCTGGTTGGTGCTCGTCGTCGTCGTGGGCATCTTCGGGTTCCGGCTGGCGCGGCAGATGTGGCTGCGCGGCGACTCGGTCGGTGAGGTCGCGGTCGTCGGGCTGCTCGCCTGCCTGTTGTCGCCGGTGGCGTGGATCCACCACTTCCACTGGGTCGTCGTCGTGATCTTCGCCCTGCTCGGGGCGCAGCCGTGGAAGCGGTCGCGGGCCGGGGCCTGGTGGCGTTCGCGTCGCCTCGTGGCCGGGCTCGTCGTGTGGGCCTGGTTCCTGCTGCGGATGCCGTGGTGGGGCATCACCTATCTGGACCACCCCGAGTGGCCCGAGCTTCCCGGGGCGGATCCTGCAGAACGCCGACGTCGTCGGAGGTCTCGTCGCGCTCGGGTTGCTGTGGTGGGTGAGCGGCAAGCCCGAGCGCGGGGCTCGCTCGGAGGTGCGTGCCGAGCCGACCACCTTTGCGCGAGCCGACCACCCATAGGTGGCTCCCTCACCAAGATGTGGTCGGCTCGCGCCGGGCAGGGTCAGAGGACGCCGGTGATCTGGAGGACGCTGACGGCCGCGAGGACGAGGCAGACGGTGCCGCCGATGCGACGGATCGTCGACAGCCTGATCCGCTGGAGCAGGGTCCGACCGAGCACCGCCGCCAGGCCCGAGACGGCTGCGAGAGCGAGGAACGCGCCGATGAAGACCGAGACCGGGTCGTCGAACTTGGTGACCAACGTCGCCGTGAGGATCTGGGACAGGTCACCCCACTCGGCGAGGAAGAGCACCGTGAAGCAGAAGGTCACGACCTTCCACCCGGCGAGCTGCTTGGCCGCGGACTTCGCGCCGAACTCCTCCTCGGCCTCGGCCTCCTCCTCGTCGGCCTTGCCGGCGCCGCGGAGCAGCAGCACCCCACCGACGAGGAACATCGCCGCGGCGAAGATCTCGATCGGGCGTTTCGGCAGCTGCGACAGCACGCCGCCGATGGCCACCGCGACGAAGGTCTGGACGAAGAACGCCGCGACGACACCGACCCACACGAGCAGCGGCCGGAACCGCGTCGACATCACCAGGGTGGCGATGAAGGTCTTGTCCGGCAGCTCGACGACGAAGATCGTCGCGAACACGATGGCGATGGTGGTGAAGTCGATACCCATGATGGCGACGAGACTACGAGGCTGACTCGGTCGGGCATCGGTCACCACCGCGGTGTGGACCGCCCCGCGGGTCGGGAGCACACGGCATACGCTGGCCGGCATGTTCGCGCCGACGGCCTTCGAGGTCCTGTTCCTCGTCGGCATGCCCCTGCTCGCCCTCGGGTTGGTCGCGGTCGTCGGTCGCCACGGTTCCCTGCGGCGCAGGGTCGAGGCGCTGGAGCGGGCGCGGCCCGTGGGCGCCGGCGACCTCGAGACGCTGCGCGCCGACATCGGTCAGGCGCTGCGACACGTCGCGGTGGTGCGCTATGACGCGTTCGGCGACATGGGTGGGCGGCTGAGCTTCAGCGCGGCCATCGTCGACGACCGCGGCGACGGCGTGGTGCTGTCCTCGATCCACGCGCGCGGCGAGTCCCGGACCTATGCCAAGGGCATCACCGGGGGCGGTTCCGACACGACCCTCACCCCCGAGGAGCAGCAGGCGCTCAGCGCGGCGCGGACAGGACGGCAACGATGAGCGCGACGCGCTACGGCTACCTCGGACCCGAGGGCACCTTCACCCAGATGGCGCTGCTCTCCTGGGCGGCCTCCCACGGGGGCGAGCAGGTGCCGTTCGGCTCGGTCGACTCGGCGCTGGACGCGTTGCGGCGCAGCGAGATCGACGCCGCGATGGTGCCGATCGAGAACTCCGTCGAGGGTGGGGTGTCGGCGACGCTGGACGCCCTTGCCAGTGGGGATCCGCTCGTCGTCATCGGTGAGGTCAACGTGCCGATCACCTTCGTGCTGGCCGCTCGTGCCGGTATGCCGCTCGAGGAGATCCGCGCTGTAGGCACCCACTCGCACGCCTGGGCCCAGGTCCGGGGCTGGATGGACGCCCGGCTCCCGGGGGCGGCCTATGTCCCGACCCTGTCGACCGCTGCTGCCGCGGCGGGGTTGGCGGGCGGCGTCGAGCAGGGCTATGACGCCGCCGTGTGCGCGCCCGTCGCCGCGGCGAACCACGGGCTGACCGTGCTGGCCGAGGACATCGGGGACCGTGCGGGTGCGGTGACCCGGTTCGTGCTCGTCGCTCGGCCGGGCGCACTGCCCGAGCGGACCGGCGCCGACAAGACGACGGTCATGCTCTTCCAGCGCGACGACCGGGCGGGCGGGTTGCTCGAGCTGCTCGAGCAGTTCGCCGTGCGTGGCATCAACATGACGCGCCTCGAGTCCCGCCCGACGAAGTCCACCCTCGGGTCCTACTGCTTCTCCATCGACTTCGAGGGCCACGTCCTCGACGAGCGCGTCGGCGAGGCGCTCATGGGCCTGAAGCGGGTGTGTGCGGAGGTGCGATTCCTCGGGTCCTACCCGCGCGAGGACGGCGCCCAGACCGAGGTCGCACCCCTCACGGGTGACGAGGACTTCAGCATCGCCCGCGAGTGGCTCCACTCCCTCCGCCGCCCCTGACTTTTCCCACCAGTTCGTTAGAAGCACCCGACATGCCCGTATGCCGCGTGCACCTCGTGCGGCAAACGCGCCCTTCTGGATCGGTGGCCGTGTTCAACCGGGCCGTTGCGATGCCCTCGACGTCCGCTTTGCCGCGCACGGTGCTCACCCTCGCCTGCGCCACAGCCGACTCGGCGCTAGCGTTCGGTCATGGAGCCGATGCCCCCGCTGAAGAACGCGGTGCATGACTATCCGCCGAGGGTCGAGCCACCGACGTGGATCGACAGGCACCCGCGCGTCAAGGCTCTTGGTCCCATGGTGATGATGGCATCGCTCCTCCTGTTCTCGATGAAGAGTCTGAGTCGCGACGGGTTCAGCTGGGTCTCCGCCATCACCGCCGGGCTGGCGGCCACCAGCCTCGTCTGGGAGTTGGCGACGTTTCCGTGGCGGGGTGGAACGGCCGAGGTGACACGTCGGACTGACGGGGTGGCCCCGTGAGCTGACGCGAGCCGCCGCGGCCGGCTCAGCTCTGCCCTTCGACGGTCGTCACCCATTCGTCGATGGCGGACCACTCGTCGTTGATCCACGCCTCGATGGCCGCAGGTTCGTCGGGAACGTCGGCGGCGGCATACGTGCGCGTCTGCACGAGGAAGGGCCGGTCCGTGAACGGGATCGCGGCCCAGATCTCACCCGGCGACGAGAGCCGACCGAACCCCGCATGCCCGACGATCATCACGTCCGCGTCGGGTCTGGTCTCCAACGACGCGACGACGCCACGGGTCTTGGGCGGGAGCGTGTTCCACAGCGAGACCGCGTGCCTGGCCCGCAGCTCCTGACCGGCCGCGCGCAGTCGTGAGATGAGGGCGCGTCGGCGGTCGGGAGAGAAGTTCTGGCCCTCGGGGAAGAGCAGCAGCACGTCGTCCGAGTCGAGGCCGGCGGCGAGCGCCCGCACCCCCTGCACGCGGTCGTCGCCGGCGCCGGTGCGGGACGGCACGAAGTAGGAGCGCATCCTCGTGAGCAACGTGTCGACGGTCGGGTCCCACCGAAGCGCTTCTGCGAGAACGATCTTGGGCATCCGTCCGGCGGTGTGACCGAGCAGCCAGGCCAGCGCCAACGAGTCGCCCGGCCCGGCATGCCGCGCGAACGCGATGAGCGGCGCCCCCTCGGTGCCGAAGTGCATGCGCCCGTCGAGCACGACCTCGAAGCCGGCCCACCGCTTCGCGAGGATCATCGCGCGGTTGAGACCACCGAGGAAGACGGCCTCGTGGTCCTGCTCCCAGGTGGGGCTGTCGCCGCGGGGATGCTTGAGCGAGAGCCGCCAGCACTCCAGGAGCACGCGCACGTCCACCCACACCAGCCCGACCCCGAGCATGCTGACCCGGAAGAGCCGCGCCCTCCTGTCGACGAACGAGTGGAACGCCCCGGCGACGATGACCGGCGTCGCCAGCCCGGTGAGCGCGGCGGCCCCGACCGGCCACGCGACGGCGAGGACCCGTCGGGCGAACAGCGGTGGTTTCGGGATTCCCGCGAGACCCATGACGTGAGCGTATGCCGTGCCCGCACCCACTCCGCCCCGGAACCTCTCGGTTCGCTTGACCGCGGCGGTGAGGCGATGTGAGAGGAACCCACTTCCGGCGGGGAAGGTGGGATGAACGTCAGGGAGGGGAGAGGTATGCCGTCGACGCGGCATACGCCTGCTCGGCTCGCTCCCGCAGGCGCGAGGTGCGCCCGTAGCGCAACGCGACCGACGGCGTCTCGGGTGCCCCGCTGGGCAGCACGTGGACCTCGACGTCGTCGGGGATGCTCGCCATCTCGTGGACGTAGCGGTGCCTGCGGGCGATCTCGAACGCGACGACGCCGACCTCCCACGGCCGGCGAGGTGGCGCCAACGGCTGCTCGACCCGACCGACCTGGAGGACGAAGACTCGCGTGGCTCCCAGGGCCAACGCCCGCCCGACGGGGATGGAGTGCACCAACCCGCCGTCGAGGTAGTGCCGCCCGTCGATCTGCACAGCCGGGAAGAGCCCTGGCACGGTGCACGACGCGACGACGGGGTCGACGAGCTCTCCCGACGAGAACCACTGCGCGTCAGCGGTCTCGATGCACGCGGCCACGCACTGGAAGTCGACCTCGAGCTCCTCGAAGGTGTCGACCGGCAGGTGCTCGTCGACGATGGCCCGCAAGGGGGCGCTCGACAGGACATGGGTCCGGAAGCGGGCGATGCGGGCCGCGGAACGCATGGGGTTGTCGAGGAAGATCCCGCTGGACCCGACCGCCTCCCACGCCTTGCCCAGGGCAACGACCCCCTCGACCGACGGGTCCGCGGCGATGAAGGCACCGTTGAGGGCGCCGATGCTCGTCCCCACGACGAGGTCGGGCTTGACTCCCTGCTCGACGAGGGCGCGCAGCATCCCGACCTGGGTCGTGCCGAGGACCCCGCCGCCGCCGAGCACGAATGCCGTCGTCATGTCGCCCACCCTAGGGTCGGCACCGGTGGGCGCGGGCCGCCCTAGGGTGGGTCCATGCCCGGCGCAGCGTTCTTCGACCTCGACCGCACGCTGCTGCAGGGCGGCACCGGCCCCCACCTGTCGCAGGCGATGGTCGAGCTGGGCCTCGTGCCACGGTCGCTTCCCGGCCAGGACCTGGTCTTCAAGGCGTTCGACCTCTTCGGAGAGACCCTGCCGTCCATCTTCCTCGCCCGGCAGGCCACCCTCGTCGCCCGCGGCAAGGGTTCGACGAGCTTCGACGAGGCCGCGGACCGGGCCGCTGAGGTCATCGCCGAGCACGTCCATCCCTTCGCGCTGGCCCTCATCGAGCAGCACAAGGCCGAGGGGCGCCTCGCCGTGATGGCGACGACGACGCCGACCCACCTCATCCAGCCGCTCGCCGACCGGCTCGGCTTCGACCACGTCATCGCCACCCGCTACAACACCCGGGACGACGGCACGTTCGACGGCTCGATCCGCGGTCCCTTCGTCTGGTCGACGGGCAAGCTGTCGGCGGTCCGGCACTTCGCGGCCAGGCACGACATCGACCTCACCGAGAGCTATGCCTACTCGGACTCGATCTTCGACGTGCCCCTCCTCGAGGCCGTCGGGCAGCCGGCCGCCGTCAACCCCGACCCCAGACTGAGTGTGTATGCCGTGGCTCGCCGTTGGCCGATCGTGCACTTCGACGTGTCGCCGGGCGTCTTCAAGGTGCCCGTCGTCGGGATCGAGCTGCAGAGGTTCGTGCTCGAGGGACTGCGCTCGACCTTCTTCCCGTGTGCACGCTTCGACCTGAGCGGCGTCGAGAACATCCCGCGCCACGGGCCGGTCATCCTCGTGGGCAACCACCGCAGCTACTTCGACGCGGTCGCCATGGCCAACGTCGTGCGGCGGTCCGGGCGGACGGCGCGCGTGCTCGGCAAGAAGGAGATGTTCGACGTCCCGGTGCTCGGGTCCTTCATCTCGGCCGCCGGGGGCATCCGGGTCGACCGCGGCGAGGGTGGGGCGGAGTCCTACGACATGGCGGCGCTCGCGCTCGAGGGCGGCGAGATGGTCGGGCTGCTGCCGCAGGGCACGATCCCGCGTGGCGCGGCCTTCTTCGACCCAGAGCTCAAGGGCCGGACCGGGGCCGCCCGCCTCGCCGCCGTGAGTCGGGCGCCGGTCATCCCCGTGGGGATGTGGGGCACCGAGAAGGTCTGGCCACGGTCGTCGTCGATGCCCAACCTGCTCAACCTCGCGAACCCACAGAGGGTCACGATTCGCGTGGGGCCTCCGGTCGGGCTCAAGTACCGCTCGCCCGCCGCCGACACCAGGCGCATCATGTCGGCGATCTCCGAGCTCGCTGCCGCCCGAGGCCCGCGAGCGCCGCGTCCCGACGGAGGACGAGCTGCGGGCCACGTATCCGAGCGGACGCCTCCCGGAAGAGTCCTGACCCGGCCCCACCGCCGTGGTTGGGTCCGCGGACGTAACGGCTGGAGCAACCACATCCGCACACGCAGGAGCGCTGTGGATGACCGGCAGGGAATGTCCGCGGGACGGCATACCGTTGTCGTCCTGCGCGGACGAAGGAGGTGGGCAGCTCGATGGCTGGCATGGAGCGGGAGGCGCACACCCTCGACGAGCTGTCCGACCGCGAGCTGAGCCGAGCCTTCGACCGGGCCACGCTCGGCCGCGCCGGCGACTACGCACGTGCCGGTCGGGTCACGAGCATCATCGTCGGTGACGAGGGCACGAGGGCGGCGGCCAGGGTCATCGGCAACGGGCCCGGCATCTATCGCACCGAGGTCTCCCTCGCCCCTGACCCCCACGGTGAGCCGCTGCTCGAGAGCGACTGCACCTGCCCCGTGGGGTTCGCCTGCAAGCACGCCGCCGCTCTCGTCATCGCCCTCCGCACCCAGCGTCCGTGGCGCACCGACACCCCCTCGGGTTCGCAGCGGTCCACCTCATGGCGCGATGCCCTGGGCGAGCTCCTCGACGTGCCCGAGCCCGAGCCGCAGACCGGCGTCGTCGGGCTGCTGCTCGACATGGAGACGCCACGCGGGCGGCCCTCTCCCTGGGAGGCGCGACCGCGCACCCCCGGCATCCAGCTGCGCCCGATGATTCCCGGAGCGTCCCCGGGACGGTGGATCAAGACCGGCATCTCGTGGGAGGCAGTGGCCGGCGGCTACTACTCGTCCTACACCTTCCGCCTCGACGGTCCGCCGCTCGACGCCCTCACGGCGATCGCCGACGCCCACCGCCGCGGCAGTCGCATGTCGGGCTACGGCCGGGTGCCCGCCTCGATCCCGTTGGATCTCATGGGTCGCGGGTGGATCGACCTGCTCGCCCGGGCGCGCGACGCCGGAGTCGTCCTCCTGACCCACGCCAACAACGGCGGCGAGGTCCACCTCGAGCCCGACCAGGGGCACTTCGTCCTCGACCTCTCACCCATCGGGGGTGGCGACGTGCGCGCCGTGCCGAGCCTCGACCTGCCCGAGGGGGCGGGTGAGGTCGCCATCGTCGGTGACCCGCCGACCGGGTGGTTCCGCCAGGAGGGTCGCGACCTGCGCCTCGGAGGTTTCGGCGCCGACGTCGACATGGCTGCGGCACGCGTCGTCGAGCGCGGGCCGTTCACCATCCCCCGCGACGACTGGTCGAGCTTCGCCCTCGACAAGCTTCCCGTCCTTCAGCGTCGTGCAACGGTCCGCACCCACGGCGGGCTCACCCTGCCCGAGGTGGTGCCCCCACGGCTGCACCTCCGCGTCCGGTTCGACGACGACCACACGGCTCACCTCGGCTGGTCGTTCCGCTACGGCCCGCTCGACGCCCCGGTGATCGTGCCTCTCCATCGTGAGCCGTCGATCCACCGCGATCCCAGCGCCTTCCGGGACGCAGCCCGCGAGAGCGAGCTGTTGGCCGCGGTGCCCGGTCGCGACCTCCTGCCGGCCCTCTGGGATCTCACCCGTCAGGGATGGGTGCCACGAGAAGCGCTGTCCCTCAGCGGTTTTGACACCGTGGCCTTCGTCGAGGTGCTGCCCGGGATCGAGGCGCACGAGCACGTCGAGGTCGAGGTCGTGGGGAAGCCGTCGACCTACGCCGAGGTCACCGAGGCCCCCCGCATCGCCGTCGGCACCAAGCAGTCCAGCGAGGGCAACGACTGGTTCGACCTGCAGATCGCCGTCACGGTCGGTGGCCACGAGGTGCCGCTGTCCGACCTCGTCACCGCGCTCGCCCGCGACGAGGAACGGATGCTCCTGCCCGACGGTGCCTGGTTCACGCTCGACCACCCCGAGCTGCACCGCCTGCGCTCACTCGTCGAGGAGGCCAGGGCGCTGCAGGACAAGCAGTCCGACCCGCTGCGGCTGTCGGTCCTGCACGCAGGGCTGTGGGACGACCTCGTCGAGATCGGTGTCGTCGATGAGCAGTCCGACCGGTGGCAGCGGTCCGTCGACGCGTTGCTCGGCGCCGACAGTGACCACACGCCCGAGCCCGCCGAGGTGCCGAGCTCGCTCAAGGCGACCCTGCGGCCCTACCAGGAGGAGGGCTTCCGCTGGCTCTCGCTGCTCTGGGACCTCGGGCTGGGCGGGGTGCTCGCCGACGACATGGGGCTCGGCAAGACGCTGCAGGTGGTCGCGATGGCCCTGCGCGCCAAGGAGCGTGGCGAGCTGACCGACCCGATGCTCATCGTCGCGCCCACGTCCGTCCTCGGCACGTGGGTCGACGAGGTGGCGAAGTTCGCGCCCGACCTCACCGTCGCCGTCCTGGACCGCACGCGCGGCAAGGCCCGGGTCCCGATGCTCGAGGCGATCGCCGGGGCCGACCTCGTGGTGACGACCTATGCGGTGGGCCGCATCGACGCCGAGGAGTTCCGGGCGATCCCGTGGTCGGCGGCGGTCCTCGACGAGGCCCAGTTCGTCAAGAACCACCAGGCGAAGACGTATGCCGCGATGCGCCGCCTCCCGGCGCGGGTCACCTTCGCGCTCACCGGCACTCCGCTCGAGAACTCGCTCATGGACCTCTGGTCGCTGCTGTCCATCGTCGCCCCCGGGCTGCACCCCCGGCCCGCGGTCTTCAAGGAGACGTGGGCCAAGCCGATCGAGAACGGCTCCTCGCCCGAGCTGCTCGCCACCCTGCGCCGACGCATCCGGCCGCTCATGCTCCGGCGCACCAAGGAGGCCGTCGCATCCGACCTCCCGCCCAAGCAGGAGCAGATCCTCCACGTCGCGCTCCACCCCAGGCACCGGGCGATCTATGACCGTCACCTCGCGCGCGAGCGACAACGCCTGCTCGGCCTCATCGACGACCTCGACGGCAACCGGATCGCGATCCTGCGGGCCCTCACCGTCCTGCGCCAGATGGCCCTCGACCCCGCGCTCGTCGACTCCGAAGCCTATGGAGGGGCCGCACCGAGCGCCAAGGTCGAAGCCCTCGTCGAGCAGGTCGCCGAGCTCGCAGCCGAGGGGCACCGCGCGCTCGTCTTCAGCCAGTTCACCGGGTTCCTGTCGGTCGTGCGGGCCAGGCTTGAGGAGGAGGGCATCGCCTACGCCTACCTCGACGGGTCGACGCGCAACCGTGCCGACGTGGTCAAGGAGTTCCGTGGGGGAGACGCCCCGGTGTTCCTCATCTCGCTCAAGGCCGGTGGCTTCGGCCTCACGCTCACCGAGGCCGACTACGTCTTCGTCCTCGACCCGTGGTGGAACCCGGCCGCCGAGAACCAGGCGATCGACCGTGCCCACCGCATCGGGCAGACCCGCTCGGTCAACGTCTACCGCCTCGTCTCGACCGACACGATCGAGGAGAAGGTCGTCGCCCTCCAGGACAGGAAGCGAGACCTCTTCGCCCGGGTCGTCGACGACGGCAACCTCTTGTCGAGCGCCCTCACCGCCGACGACCTCCGCGGCCTGCTCGACCGCTGACAGCACTGACTTCGGGACGGTGCTGATCTCACTGGCTGAGGGCGAGGTCCATCCGTTCGAGCAGGGCCTCCAGGGCCTCCTCGAACTCGTCGTCGGTGTGGTCCTCGGACAGCTGGTCCCTCAGCCTGGCCACCGCTGGGTACGTGTCCACGTCCAGCTCGGCGTCGGCGTTCGGCAGGTCGGCGTCGCCCTCGTCCAACGGTTCCTCGACGGGTGCGGTGCTCGCGCCCAGGGCGGCGGACTCGAGCAGGAGGTGGCCGAGCAGGAAGCTCGTGAAGGAGCGGTAGGCGCTCACGGCCTGGTCATCGGTGAAGCCACGTGACGTCAGACCGTCGAGGAAGTCCTCGACGACGTGAAGGCTGCGAAGAGGCGGTCGGAGCCATGGGGTGGCCGGGTGGCGGGTCGCGATCAGCGGGAAGGCGTTCGGGTGCTCGATCGCCAGACGACGCACCTCGTGGGCCATCCACTGCAGGAAGGCCTGCCACCCGTCAGCCGGGTCCATGCGCCCTTCCGGGGCGACTCTCACCTCACCGACGAGCCGGTCGACGACCGCCTCGAGCAGGTCCTCCCGACCGTTGACGTAGCGGTAGAGCGTCATCGCTTCGACTCCCAGGTCTCGCCCGAGGCGGCGCATCGTCAGCGACCCCGGGCCGGTGGCGTCGATGATGACGACGGCCTGCTCGACGATGCGCTCCCGGTTCAGGCGCAGACGGCGCCCCTGCGCTTCGTCCTCGTCCAGCGTTCCTACCGTGCCTGGTTCAGTCATAGCACCCCTCCGTACCCCGTGGACACGGTCAGCCTACGGGGCGCTACGCCGGCACGCACCAGCCTCGGGCGCGGAAACCTCCGTGAAGCCAATCGGTTTTGGCCCACGTCTGATGGGTACTGTTCCCCGAGTCCACCGAAATTTACGTTGTAAATTGGAGCTCCTGAATGACTGACTCACTGGAAGACGCAGGGACTGACGCACTGCGGACCATCGCCGTATTCCTCCCCAAGCTCGTCGTGTTCCTCCTCATCCTGATCATCGGCATCTTTGTCGCCAAGGCGATCGGCAAGGCCGTCGACAAGATCCTCGAGCGCGTCGGGTTCGACCGCGCCGTCGAGCGTGGTGGGGTCAAGAAGGCACTCGCACAGAGCAAGTACGACGCCTCCGACATCGTCGGCAAGCTGGTCTACTACACGCTGCTGCTGTTCGTCCTGCAGCTGGCCTTCGGCGTCTTCGGGCCCAACCCGATCAGCGACCTGCTCACCGGCGTCATCGCGTTCCTGCCGAAGGCGATCGTCGCCATCATCATCGTCGTCGTCGCGGCCGCCATCGCGACAGCCGTGCGTGAGCTGCTATCCAACACCCTGGGTGGGCTCTCCTACGGCAAGACCCTAGCGAACATCGTGGCCTTCTTCATCATCGGCCTGGGTGTCATCGCTGCCCTCAACCAGGTGGGCATCGCCACCACGGTCACGTTGCCTGTCCTCATCGCCGTGCTCGGGACCATCAGCGGAATCCTGATCGTCGGTGTGGGCGGTGGACTCATCAAGCCCATGCAGCACCGCTGGGAGTCCTACCTGGTCAAGGCCGAGGGAGAAGCTGCCCAAGGTCAAGGCCGAGGCAGCCAACACCCCCAGTGTCCGCGAACAGGCCGACCAGGCCACGCGCAAGTACGACGCCAGCTCATCCGGAAGCACCTCGTCCACGCCGACCCAGGTCTTCGACCAGGGAACCGGCGCGGGCGGAAGCACCACCCCCCGGCGCTGAGGTCTCAGGCGTCAACTCCCCCTGTTACACACCACGGAAGGAAGCATCATGAGCATCGACCAGAACAACCTCAACGACGTCATCGGTCGGGACGTGCATGGTTCGGACGGCGACAAGATCGGTCAGGTCGGCCAGGTCTACCTGGATGACGAGACCGGCAAGCCCGAGTGGGTGACCGTCATGACGGGCATGTTCGGCACCAAGGAGAGCTTCGTCCCGGTCGCGCAGGCGCAGTTCTCGGACGGCGGACTCCGTGTCCCCTACGACAAGGGCACCGTGAAGGACGCACCCCGCGTCGACGCTGACCAGGGTCACCTGTCCCAGGACGAGGAGGCCGAGCTCTACCGCCACTACGGCCTGGACTACTCCGGGGGCAGGTCGGACTCCGGACTTCCGGATCGCAACGACGGCGGCCGCGGCACCGACGTCGACGGGACCGTCGGCCACGACACGTCCGGCCCGACCACGGACGACGCGATGACCCGCTCGGAGGAGCAGCTCAAGGTGGGCACGGAGACGCGTGAGACCGGTCGAGCGAGGCTTCGCAAGCACGTGGTGACCGAGGAGCAGACCGTCCAGGTCCCGGTCACCCGTGAGGAGGTCACCATCGAGCGGGAGCCGATCACGGACGGCAACCGTGATGAGGCCATGAGCGGCCCGGACATCTCTGACGAGGAGCACGAGGTCGTCCTGACCGAAGAGCGTCCCGTCGTGGAGAAGGAGGCCGTCCCCGTCGAGCGAGTCAAGCTCGGCAAGCAGACGGTCACCGACCAGGAGCAGGTCAGCGAGTCCGTCCGCAAGGAGCAGATCGACACCGAGGGTGTCGAGGGCGACAGGCTTGCCCAGTCCGACCGGGGCGAGCAGGACCGTCGCTGAACCGGACCACCCGTCCTGCCCGCAGCCAAGGTTTCAGGGGACCTCACGGCTGCGGGCAGGACCCCCGAAGGCGCTCGAGCGACTGGAAAGGAAAGCCCATGAGCACCAGTGCAGATGCCGACGGCGGGCGTGACCCGCGCCGTTCGTCCGTGAGTGGGGACCATGACTCCCGCCAGCACACTGACCCGAGGGACAACGCCACAAGGCACCTCAGCGATCGTGACCGCGTACATGGGGCCAGCACGGCCGAGACAGTGAGCCGACACGACGTCGTGAATGCCGAGAAGGAACAGTTCGGTGGAATCAAGATCGGGTCCGCCTTCTTCGGCTGGCTCACCGCGACGGGAACAGCCGTCCTGCTGACCGCCTTGTTGGCGGCCGCCGGGGGCGCCGTCGGGGTGGCCACCGGCACCGACGTCGACGAAGCCACCGACCAGGCCGCGAGCGACCCCACGACGGTCGGGCTCGTCGGCGGCATCATCCTGCTCGTCGTGCTGTTCATCGCCTACTACTGCGGCGGATACGTCGCTGGGCGGATGGCCCGGTTCGACGGCGCCAAACAGGGCATCGCCGTGTGGCTCTGGGCGCTGCTCATCGCCGTCATCGTTGCCGTCGTGGGCGCGGTCGCCGGCAGCGAGTTCAACGTGCTCGCCAACCTGAACAGCTTCCCTCGCATCCCCGTCGGGGAGGGTGACCTGTCCACCGCCGGCATCATCGCCGCCGTCGGTGTCGCGGTCACCAGCCTGGCCGGCGCCATTCTCGGCGGCCTCGCAGGGATGCGTTTCCACCGGAAGGTCGACAGGGTCGGACTCGGCCGCTGACGACTCGTCCTCGACCGCTGGTGGAACCCGGCGGCCGAGAGCGACGGCGACCCGTGTCTGGCGCCCCCACTGTCGACGCCGTGCGCGGCCTGCTCGACCGCTGAAAGTACTTAGAGTCGGAGAGCAGGCCGCAAAGGGCGACCGGTGGCGGTCATCGTGATGTCGGGTTTCTTCACTCCTGCGAGAGGCGCTGCTGGAGCAGACGCTTGCCCTGTTCGGCTCCGTTGCGGCTGTCGGCCTGCGCCTTCTGGAAAAACTCCGCGAGCTCCTCGTCACCGGCCTCCTGTGCGTCGGAGACGTACTGCTCGAGGCGCAGAACGTTGCTGAGGCACGCCTCGGTGAACCAGAGAATGTTGTAGGCGGGTCGGGGGTTCCGGTGACCTGACCCGTGTCCGTTGTGCTGTCCATGACGATGTCCTCTCAAGGGCACCCCGGCTGGATGCCGATACCTGCCCCTACCCCACTTCGCCCGGCCCCAACCGAGGCGACGACTGCACCGACGGGGTCTGACGCAGGCGAAGGTGGGACCGGATTGACGGAGGCGGGGGAGAGGGGCGTACCTTCTCATAAGGTAACCCTCACCTAACTTCGTCGCTCATCCTCGAATCGCAGGTCCCATGCTCGTCAGCAACGCCCTCATCGGCCTCCGTGAAGGGCTCGAAGCCGCCCTCGTCGTCGTCATCCTCGTGGCGTTCCTCGTCAAGACCGACCGACGCTGGGCGCTGCGTCACGTCTGGCTGGGTGTCGCCACCGCAGTGGTCCTCAGCGCCGGACTGGCCGCCCTCCTCACCTTCGGCACCCGCCGGCTCTCGTTCGAGACCCAGGAGCTCATCGGCGGCAGCGCGAGCATCCTGGCGGTCGGCTTCGTCACGGCGATGGTGTTCTGGATGAAGTCGGCCGCCCGCACCATCTCGGGCGAGCTCAGGGGTCGTCTCGACAGGGCGGTCGACCTCGGCCCGCTCGCCGTCGCGCTGGTCGGCTTCCTTGGTGTCGGGCGCGAGGGTCTCGAGACGGCGATCTTCTTCTACGCCACGACCGAGGCGGCGGGAGCCGGCAACAACACCCCGCTGCTCGGCTGGCTCATCGGGCTCACCACGGCGATCGTCCTGGGCTTCCTCATCTATCGCGGCGCCGTCCGGATCAACCTCGGCTCGTTCTTCAGGTGGACCGGCATCGCGCTCATCCTCGTCGCGGCCGGCATCCTCGCCTACGGCATCCACGACCTGCAGGAGGCGGCCTTCCTCCCCGGGCTGCAGACCCTGGCCTTCGACGTCTCCGGCGTGGTTCGACCGGACAGCTGGTATGCCGCCCTGCTCAAGGGGATCTTCAACTTCACCCCCGCGACGACCGTGCTCCAGGCCGTCGCCTGGACGGCCTACGTCGTCGTCGTCCTCACGCTCTTCCTCCGTCCGGTCAAGGCGTCCACGCCCAGACCCGCATCGTCCAGCCCGCTCTCCGCATCCCCTTCAGGAGAACCCGCATGACCCGCCGCGTCCTCGCGCTTGCCCTCGTCCCCGCCTCCTTCGCCCTGGCCGCCTGCGGTGGTGGCGACGCCGCCGAACCCGCAGCCGACGGCCAGGGCCCGATCACGGTCACTGCGGGCGACAAGACCTGCGAGGTGGCCCGCACCGAGGCCCCCGCCGGCCAGATCGAGTTCACGGTGTCCAACAAGGGCACCAAGATCAACGAGTTCTACGTCTACGCCGAGGGCGACCGCATCATGGGAGAGGTCGAGAACATCGCGCCCGGCCTGACCCGCACGTTCCTCGTCGAGGTCGCCGAGCCCGGCAGGTACGAGACCGCCTGCAAGCCGGGCATGGTCGGCAAGGGCATCCGCAGCCCGTTCACTGTCACCGGTGCGAGCACCGCCCCGCAGACCGACGACGCCAAGATCACCGCGGCGACCGCGTCCTACGCCCGCTACGTCGCGAGCCAGTCCGACGCCCTGCTGACGCGCACGACCGAGTTCGTCGGGCTGGTCAAGGCCGGCAAGGTCGAGGAGGCCAAGGCGCTCTACCCCGTCGCCCGGTCCTACTGGGAGCGCATCGAGCCGGTCGCCGAGTCGTTCGGCGACCTCGACCCCAAGATCGACGGTCGCGAGGACGTCGTCGAGGAGGGCATGAAGTTCACCGGGTACCACCGCCTCGAGCAGGACCTCTGGGTCAAGGGGCTCCAGGCCGACAGCAACGCCATCGCCGACCAGCTCCTCGCCGACGTGACCACGATCGTCACGCAGGCCAAGAAGGTGAAGTTCAACGGGCTCCAGCTCGCGAACGGCTCCAAGGCCCTGCTCGACGAGATGGCCACCGGCAAGATCACGGGTGAGGAGGAGCGCTACAGCCACACCGACCTGTGGGACTTCGCCGCCAACTGGGAAGGCTCCAAGGGCGCCATCGCCGCGCTCCGCCCGGTGCTCGAGGAGCGCGACGCAGCACTCGTCGCGTCCTACGACAAGCGCGCCGCCGCGCTTGATGCCCTGGTCCAGAAGCACACCAGGGGCGACGGCTACCAGCTCTACACCGAGCTCACCCCCGTCGAGCTCCGCGCCCTGAGCGATGCTCTCGACGCCGTCGCCGAGGACGTCTCCAAGGTCGCCGGGGTCGTCGCGACGTGAGCGCCACCCGCCGGAACGTCCTGGCCACGGGTGCTGGCGTCGCCGTTGCCGGCGCTGCCGCGGGCCTGACGTATGCCGGCCGACCCAGTTCCGCTGCGGCACACCCGTCCTCGGACGCTGACGCCAACGCCAGCACCGACGCCCCCGTGCCCTTCCGGGGGAAGCACCAGGCCGGCATCGTCACTCCGGCCCAGGACCGGATGCACTTCGTCGCCCTCGACGTCGTCACCAAGGACCCTGCCGAGCTGGAGCTGCTCCTCAAGGAGTGGACGCGGGCCGCCGAGCGGATGACCTACGGCGCCGAGGCGTCACCCGGTGGGGTCGTCGGTGGCGGACCGCACCGACCACCGGCCGACACCGGCGAAGCGCTCGACCTCTCGTCGTCGAACCTCACCATCACCATCGGCTACGGCCCCTCGCTCTTCGACGCACGCTTCGGCCTCGCCGGCCGCAGGCCCGAGGCGCTGCGCGACCTGCCGGCCTTCGTGGGCGACGACCTCGACCCGGCACGCACGGGTGGCGACCTCTGCATCCAGGCCTGCGCGGACGACCCCCAGGTCGCCGTGCACGCCATCCGCAACCTCATCCGCATCGGCTTCGGCGTCATCTCGGTGCGCTGGAGCCAGCTCGGGTTCGGCCGCACCTCCTCGACGTCGACGAGCCAGACCACGGCCCGCAACCTCTTCGGCTTCAAGGACGGCACGGCCAACATCAAGGCCGAGGACGCCGACGCGCTGCGCGAGCACGTGTGGGTCGACCCCTCCGACGTCCCGGGCCCAGCAGCCTGGATGGCCGGCGGCTCCTACCTCGTGGCGCGTCGCATCCGGATGCACGTCGAGGTCTGGGACCGCACGCCCCTCCAGGAGCAGGAGGACATCTTCGGTCGCGACAAGGCCGTCGGCGCCTCGCTCCACCTGCCTGTCGACAAGCGCGACGAGTTCGCGCCGCTCGACTTCGACGCCCCGGGTGCCGACGGGAGCCCACGCATACCGGTCACGAGCCACGTCCGGCTCGCGCACGAGAGCCAGCTGGGCGGCATACGCATCCTGCGTCGTGGCTACAACTTCACCGACGGCAGCGACGGCAGCGGACACCTCGACGCCGGCCTGTTCTTCGTTGCCTTCGTCCGGGACGCGCACACCCACTTCGTCCCGATGCAGCAGGCTCTGGCCAGGTCCGACGTCCTCAACGAGTACATCGAGCACAACGGGTCCGGCCTCTTCGCGTGCCCGCCGGGACTGGGTGACGGCGACGACTGGGGTGTGCAACTGTTCGGTCCATGACCGAGGAGCCGGACGCGCCGACCGCCGTCGAGGAGACGCTGATGCGTGGCGTCCGCCGGGTGGCGGGAGCGGCCGACAGCCTCGTCCACCACCCGGTCCCCAACAGCGCTCGCGCGTTCGTCAACGCCTTCGTCGGCGACCGGCTGGACACGTCCGGCTCGGCCCTCTCGCACGGCATGGGCGTCCGGGTGCGGGGTCGGGTGGTCGAGCTCACCGATGACGGTCTCGCACAGGCCTATTCGGACGCGAGCAGCGAGGTGGTCGTCCTCGTCCACGGGCTGCTGCTCACCGAGACGGCTTGGGACGCCGGTCGCTTCGGCGAGCGACTGGGGGAGGAGCTCGGCTTCACGCCGGTCGCCGTCCGCTACAACACCGGGCTGCGGATCTCACGCAACGGGCGTGAGCTCGAGCGCATCCTCACCGCGCTCGTCGCCCACTGGCCGGTGCCGGTCACCCGACTCGTCCTGGTCGGGCACTCCATGGGCGGACTCGTCATCCACAGCGCCCTTGCCCAGGCCGAGGTCGAGGCGGCCGGTGGCAGCGCCTGGGTGAGCCGGGTGAGCGACACGGTGACGCTCGGGGCGCCACACCTCGGTGCATCGCTCGAGCGGGGCGTCAACCAGGCTGCCAGGGCGGCGGGCGCGCTCCGCCAGGTGCGCCCCCTCGCGCGGGCCCTGGGCATCCGCAGCGTCGGCATCCAGGACCTGCGGCACGGCAACATCCTCGAGCAGGAGTGGGACGGTCTGGACCCGACCGACCACCGAGGGCGACGGGCCGACGTCCCGCTGCACCCCGGCATACGCCATCTGGCCGTCGTCGGACTGCTCGGCAAGAAGATCGACGGCAGGGTCGCCAGGCTCTTCGGAGACGGCATGGTCACCGCCGCGAGTGCGCGCGGAGCGGGGCGCCGGGGACCTGAGGGCAGGCGGTTCGCGCGCGAGGACGTCGTCGTCCTCCCTGGCGTGAGCCACATCGCGCTCGTCCACCACGAGTCGGTCTATGCCGCCGTGAAGGATCGTCTGGATGCCAGAGTGGAGCCATGAGCGAGCAGACGACCGCCCCGACGACCGTCATCCTCTTCGGTGCGACGGGAGACCTGGCCAAACGCAAGCTGATCCCGGGGCTGCTGCACCTCTTCCAGTCGCGGCTGCTCGACGACCTGCGCATCGTGGGGACCTCCCTCGACGAGATGAGCGCGGACGACTTCCGGGAGCTCGCGCACGCGGCGATCAAGGAGTTCTCCACCCGCGTCCTCGACGAGGACGAGTGGAACGAGTTCGCCCAGCGCCTCGACTACGTCCCGCTGTCGGCCGGCCCGAAGGCCCTCGGTGACGCGGTGCGAGCCGCCGAGGAGCTGCTGCCGGGCGACTCCGAGCTGCGGCTGCACTACCTCTCGGTCCCCCCGAAGGCCGCACTCTCCGCCATCCAGACCATCGCCGAGGCCGACCTCGTCGACCACAGCCGCATCGTCATGGAGAAGCCGTTCGGGACCGACTACGCCTCGGCGGTCGAGCTCAACCGCCGGGTGCACGAGGTCTTCCGCGAGGAGCAGGTCTTCCGGATCGACCACTTCCTCGGCAAGGAGCCGGCCCAGAACATCCTCGCCTTCCGCTTCGCCAACGGGCTGTTCGAGCCGATCTGGCACCGCAACTCCATCGCCCACGTGCAGATCGACGTGCCCGAGACCCTGGGGCTGTCGACGCGCGGCGACTTCTACGAGAACACCGGCGCCTACCGCGACATGGTCGTGACCCACCTCTTCCAGATCCTCGCGTTCACTGCGATGGAGCCACCGACCTCGCTCGAGCCCGACGCCATCAGCCGCGAGAAGAACAAGGTCTTCGAGTCGATGCAGCCCATCCACCCGGGCGACGTCGTGCGGGGGCAGTACTCCGGCTACCTCGACGAGCCGGGGGTGGCGCCGGACTCCGACACCGAGACCTACATCGCGCTCAAGTGCTACATCGACAACTGGCGCTGGGCCGGGGTGCCGTTCTTCCTGCGCACCGGCAAGCGGATGGCCGAGGGCGCGCGCATCATCTCGATCGCCTTCAACGAGCCGCCGCAGTCGATGTTCCCGCCCGGCTCCGGCGTCGGCGACCACGGGCCCGACCACCTCACCTTCGACCTCGCCGACAGGGCGCGCATGTCGCTCTCGTTCTATGGCAAGCGACCCGGGCCGGGGATGAAGCTCGACAAGCTGTCGATGCAGTTCGCGATGCAGGAGACGACGTGGGCCGGCGCGGTGCTCGAGGCCTACGAGCGGCTCATCTATGACGCGGTCCGGGGCGACCACACGCTCTTCACGTCGGCCGAGGGCATCGAGCGGCTGTGGGAGGTCAGCCAGCCGCTGCTCGACAACCCGCCCGTCGTCCGGCCCTATGCGCCGGGCACCTATGGACCGAACCAGATCCACCAGCTCGTGTCACCGCACACCTGGCGCCTGCCCTTCGAGCGCAAGTGGCGGGAGAAGACGCCCGACCCTGGGCCGCGGTCGCCCGCCGAGGGTGGCGCGCGAGGCTAGTCACCACCCCACGCGGACCCCTAGAGTCCGCTCATGGGCGCCACGGTGACCCCGAACAGGCTCGGGATGGCCGCTGCTGCCTTCACGAGCAACGCCCGCAACCCCGATCTGCGCCGAGCCCAGCTGAGCTTCCTCGGGGCCTGGACCGCCGAGTGGGCGTTCACCGTGGCGCTCGGGATCGTGTCCTACCGCCATGGTGGTGCCGTCGCCGTCGGGTTGGTCGGCCTGCTGCGGATGGTGCCCGCCGCGATCGTCGCCCCCCTGCTGTCGCCCCTCGCCGACCGAGGCCGCCGAGAGCGCGTCCTCGTCGTCGTCTCAGTCATTCGTGGAGCTGCCACCGGTGGGGCCGCCGTGGTCGCCGCCCTCGACGGCTCGCCCCTGCTCATCTATGCGCTCGCCGTGCTGTCGACGATCGTCGCGACCCTCTATCGTCCCGCACACTCCGCCCTCCTGCCCTCGCTGTGCCACACGGGCCATGAGCTGGCCAGCGCCAACGTCGTGCGCGGGATGCTCGACTCCGCTGCCACCCTCACGGGTCCGCTTCTGGCGGCGGTGCTCCTCCGCTTCACAGGTGTCGACGTCGTGTTCGCCGTGGCTGCGGCTGCGTCCTTCGTGGCCGCTGCGCTGGTGCTGCGTCTCGACTACGAAGCCCCGCCGCGCCCGTCGGCGACCACGCGGCCCAACCTGGTCCGGGAGGGCGTCGATGGTCTGCGAGCGGTCCGGCAGAGCCGCGACCTGACCCTCATCCTGGGGCTCGCCGCGGCCCAGTCGTTCACCCGCGGCGCGCTCACCGTGCTCTCGGTCGTCGTCGCCATCGAGCTCCTGGGCACCGGCGAACCGGGCGTCGGTGCCCTCATGACCTCCGTCGGGGTGGGCGCGGTGCTCGGCTCGCTCGCGGCCTCGCTCCTCGTCGGGACCGGTCGCCTCGGTGGCTGGTTCGCCCTCGGTGTCGCCCTCTGGGGAGCGCCACTGGCCGTCGTCGGCGTCGTGCCCCTGGAGTCGGTGGCCCTCGTCCTGCTGGCCTTCGTCGGGGTCGGCAACGCGCTCATCGACGTCGCGGGATTCACGCTCATCGGCAGGCTCGCACCGGACGAGGTCCTGGCCCGCGTCTTCGGCGTGCTCGAGAGCATCGTCGCGGTCTCGATGGGTCTGGGCGCCCTCGCGGCCTCTCTCCTCGGCGAGGGCTTCGGCGTCCGGACGGCCCTTCTCACGGTCGGGTCGCTGTGCCCGCTCCTCGCCGCCTTGTCGTGGCGGCGGCTGCGACTGCTGGACCGGTCCGTGGGGCATCTCGACAGCGACGTGCAGCGGCTCCAGAACGTGCCGATGCTCCGGACCCTGCCCCTCCCGGCCGTCGAGCAGCTCGCCCGGGGGCTCGAGCCGGTCACGACGACTTCCGGGGACGTGGTCTTCCGACAGGGTGACGTGGGCGACCGCTACTTCCTCATCGCGTCGGGGGAGGTCGACGTCGTGGGCGACGGACAGGTCGTGGCCACGCTCGGGCCCGGTGAGGGGTTCGGCGAGATCGCCCTGCTGCGCAGCACCCGGCGCACGGCGACCGTCGTGGCCCGGAGCGAGGTCAACCTCCTGACACTGAGCTCGGAGCGGTTCATCGCCGTGGTCCTGGGGTATGCGCCGAGCGCCCAGGAGGCGACGGTGGCCGTGGACGGCCTGCTGGAGCGCTACACGCCCGGGGCCGCGGACGGCATACCGCACCCGAATCCGAACGAGGATCCGCCGAAACCGTGAGACGCCGCCACTGTTTGGTGGGACGGTGAGGCATGGAGCCCCAGCGAGCAGTGCTGCTGATCGCCGACATCAGCGGATACACCGAATACATGAGCACCCACCGGATGAGCCTCGCCCACGCCGAGGTCAACACCGCACGCATGCTCGACAGGATGATCGATGCCGCCCCCGGCTACGACCTCATCGAGATCGAGGGCGACGCCGCCTTCCTCTCCCGTCCGGCCGGCCCGGGCGGGACCACGAGCGCCGACGAGGCCACGGTCGCAGAGATCCTCGACGTCGCGGCGTGGATGCACAGTGCCTTCCACCGCGAGCGCGAGTACGTCGCGAAGAACCTCTGTCCGTGTTCCGGGTGCAAGGAGGCGACCAACCTCAAGCTCAAGTTCGTCGCACACGTCGGCGACGTCGCCACCCAGACGATCCGGCAGCGCCGCAAGCTCGTCGGGATCGACGTCATCCTTGTGCACCGCCTGCTCAAGAACCCGGTGGACATCCCCGAGTACGTCCTGATGTCCGAGGAGCTCTATCGACTGGCGGGCCCGGGGCTGGCCGACAGGGTGCACGAGATCTCCCCGGACCTCGAGGGTCTCGGCCAGGTCCGAGCGTTCTATCTCGACGTCCACACCCTGGAGGCCAGGCAGCCCGCACTGGCGGCGCCGTCGTGGCCGGGCCGGCTGGGGCGGACGTTCGCGGCGGCAGGCAAGGGTATGCCGTACATGCTCGGCCTGCGCACCCCCCGGCTCAGGACTCGATGAGGTCCGGTGCGCCCGTGCGGACGATGAGGGCCTTGGGGCGCACCTCGAAGCGGACCCGCTTGGCCCGGCCGATGACGTCGCCGTCGATCTCGACCATCTGCGGCTCGTCCAGCGAGACGAGGATCGACTGGCAGCGGTAGCGGTCGAGCTTGGGGTGGTTCTGCCCGCGCTTGGCGAGGACGTGCACGGCGACGCCGGCCCAGCCGACGATGCCCTTGGGCGTGATCGCGACGACGTCGAGGATGCCGTCGTCGATCTCGGCATCCGGCATGAGGGTGATGCCGCCGGTGAGCCGTCCACAGTTGCCGACGACGATCGTGCGCGCCGTGTGCGAGATCGGGTCGCCGCCGTCGATCCGCAGGCGGGTGGCGAACCGCGCGCCGAGCAGGTTCCTGGCGCCGGTGGCGACGTAGGCACCCCAGCCGATCCGGGCCTTGGCCTCCTCGGAGGTCGCGTGCATGATGCTCGCGTCGAGGCCCAAGCCGGCCATGACGAGGAAGGCGTGCTGGTTGGCCGCCGGGTCGGAGCCGTGGGTGTCGTCTGCGCCCACGTCGGGCTCGGTGGGTCCGTCGTGGTCCGGGTCGAGCTCGGTGCTCGAGCGCTGCTCGGGCGTCGGGTCAAGGGTGACCCAGCCGATGTCGATGTGCCGGTTGCGACCCGTGAGCGCGACGTGGAGGCCCTCGACCAGGTCGAGCGGCACGTCGAGGTTGCGGCTGAGGAGGTTGCCCGTGCCGGCGGGGATGAGCCCCATCGGGGTGGAGGTGCCGGTCAGCACGTGGGCGACCGATCGCACCGTGCCGTCGCCGCCGATGGCACAGACCAGGTCGACCCCGTCCGCCAGCGAGTCCCGCGCCTGGCCGAAGCCGGGATCCTCGAGGGTCGTCTCGCGGATGATCGGCTCATCCCAGTCGTCGTGCGCGAGGACGGTGCTGGTCACGAGGGCCCGGGTCGCTGCGACATCGACGAACTTCGTCGGGTTGAGGATGACGGCCACCCGCTTCTTGGGCGGGAGGGGGCGTCCTCGTGCTGCGCCGGGCGGAAGGACGAACGCGTCGGTCGTTTCGGTGAGGCATGCCGTCCGCTCGACCGACTCGCCCTCATCGCGAGGACCGCCCCGACCCCGATGAGCAGCAGGAGGGCGAGGATGGCGGCGATCGCCGGCCAGGAGTCGGTCACGTCAGGGACCGTACCCCAAGGTCACAGCGCTGTTGGCGCTGTCCCGCATCCGCCTAGTCTGTCGCACATGAGTGAGATCGTCCCGGACGAGAAGGACTGGACCTGGACCCTCGAGAGGGCGTGCCCTGACTGCGGGTTCGACGCTGCAGCGGTGGGTGCCGCCGACATCGCGGGTCTCGTCACGGCATACACGTCCCCCTGGGTCGAGATCCTCGCCCGACCGGACGCGGCGACGCGGCCGGGACCCACCACGTGGTCCCCGCTGGAGTACGCCTGCCACGTCCGTGACGTGTGCGACCTCTTCGCCGCGCGGGTGCAGATCATGCTCGACGAGGACGGTGCCCGGTTCGCGAACTGGGACCAGGACGTGACGGCAGTCGAGAGCCGGTATGCCGAGCAGCTGCCGAGCGTGGTCGCCGACGAGATCCCGGTCGCCGCGGCTCGTCTCAGTGACGCGTATGCCGGCCTCTCCGGTTCCGAGTGGGAGCGGCGGGGTCTGCGGTCCAACGGTTCAGAGTTCACCGTGCTCACCCTGGGACGCTACGGCCTGCACGACCTCGCTCATCACCTCTGGGACGTCCGGGCGTGAGCGCTGCCTGGATCTATGTCGCCCTCGGGTTCGCGCTGTTCCTGGCGGTGATCCTGCCGCCGGTGCTCGATCGTTGGAAGGTCAACGCACCGATCGTCCTCGTCACCCTCGGGCTCGTCGTGGGTCTGCTGCCCGGCTTCCGCGACCTCGACCTCGACCCCGTGACCCACGGGGAGGCCGTCACCCACATCACCGAGTTCACCGTGCTCGTCTCGCTCATGGGTGTCGGGCTCGCGCTCGACCGACCGCTGAGCTTCCGCGACCTCAACTCGTGGCGCACCTGGTCGCCGACGTGGCGGCTGCTCGGTGTGGCCATGCCGCTGACGATCGCGGGGGTGGCGCTCCTCGCGTGGGGGCCCTTCGGTGTGGCCGCGCCTGCTGCGCTCCTGCTCGGCGCGGCACTCGCGCCCACCGACCCGGTGCTCGCCTCCGACGTGCAGGTCGGCGGTCCCAACGCGGCGGGCAGCCCGGACGGCGAGGGCGACGAGGAGGTCGACGAGGAGGACGAGGTGCGGTTCGCGCTCACGAGCGAGGCCGGGCTCAACGACGGGCTGGCCTTCCCGTTCGTCCATGCCGCGATCCTCCTCGCCACCGTCGGTGCGTTCTCGGAGTGGGGCGCCGGCTGGGTGGCCTGGGAGGGGATCGGCAAGGTCGTCCTCGGCGTCGCGGTCGGGGTGGCCCTCGGCTGGGCCGTCACCCGGTTGGCGTTCACGGCCAAGTCCGAGGACGTGCGGTTCGCGGCCACCGGTGAGCCGCTCGTCGCGATCGCGGCGCTGCTCGCGGCCTATGGGGTGGCCGAGGTCGTCGGCGGCTACGGGTTCCTCGCGGTCTTCACCTGCGCCATGGCGATCCGCAGCTTCGAGCGCTCGCACTCCTACCACCACGACATGCACGAGGTCATCGAGCGGCTCGAGCGGCTCCTGACACTCATCGTGCTGCTGCTGCTCGGCATGGCCCTGACCAACGGCCTGCTCGCGAACCTCGACTGGCGTGGTGTGGTGCTGTCGCTCGCCCTGCTGCTCGTCATCCGACCGCTCGCCGGCCTGGCGTCCTTCCTGGGGCATCGCCGGTCGCGAGGCCTGCAGGGCTTCGACAAGCGCGAGCGGGCCGTGGCGGCGTTCTACGGAGTCCGCGGCATCGGCTCGCTCTTCTACCTGGCGTATGCCGCGACGCACGCCGAGTTCGAGGAGATCCGGTGGCTGTGGTCGGTCGTCGCGTTCACGGTGGTCGTCTCCGTGTATCTCCACGGGTTCACGGCACCGATGGCGATGGCCTGGCAGGAGCGAGGCGAGCAGGCCAGACGCCGCGCCGACGCCCGCAGCTGAGGGTCTGCGCGGTCAGGGTCTGCGCGGTTGGCGTCCCAAGCCGCTGCCGCCCGGAGCATCGACGTCGGAGGGGCCATGAAGTTCGCGGGCTATGACGCGAACGACCCCGCCGAGCAGCCCCATCGACGCCGCCGACAGCAGCAGGAAGACCGCGAAGAACGTCGTGCCGCCGTCACGGAAAAGGGTGAGGAAGGTCAACGCGAACAGCAGTCCCCAGGTGCAGGCCCACAGGGTGAAGATCCACGGGCGAGCAGCCAAGGGCGTATTGCTGCCTCGTCGGTCGGACTGCTGCCACCTGGCGCTGGCCCACAGGTCACCGAACATTCGGTGCGGGACGAAGATGTTGACGATCGGGATGAACCAGGCGACGAGGAACCACACCGGCTTGAGCGCAGGGGTGGTCGGGTCGATACGTCGTGAGTGGGCGATGGTGTGACACCACGCACCGACGGAGAGGACGGTCGCCAGCTCGAAGAGCGACAGGAGCTCGGCTCCGACGCTCAGGAGGGCAACCGGCACCGCCGTGCTCAGGGCAAGGAGTGCGAGCCCGGTGAGGACACATGCCAGGCCGCCGCACGCGGCATACAGGGAGGTCGTGGCGCCGCTGAACCACGACGGTAGGTCCGGTCGGGAGCGTGCAGGAGGGGCTGCGGTCGGCGCGGTCCGGGCAATCCCATGGGCTGAGCTCTGTGCTGATGTCGTCATGGACGCGAGTGTTGTCGGATCGTCGAGATCGGCCGCGGACTTTTCCACAGGGCGTCGTCGATAGGCTGACCCGCGTGATCGATCTGAAGCTGCTTCGCGAGAACCCCGACCGAGTGCGTGCCTCGCAGCGGGCGCGGGGTGAAGACGAGGGCGTCGTCGACGCCGTCCTGGCCGCGGAGGAGAGGCGCCGCTCGAGCCTCACCGCCTTCGAGCAGCTGCGCGCCGAGCAGAAGGCGATGGGCAAGCAGGTCGCCCAGGCCCAGGGCGACGAGAAGCAGGCGCTCCTCGCCCGCACCAAGGAGATCTCCACCCAGGTCAAGGAGAACCAGACCGCTGCCGACGAGGCCGCCGCAGAGCTCGCGACCCTCCAGCGCAGCATCGGCAACGTCATCGAGGACGGCGTCCCGGTCGGTGGCGAGGACGACTACGTCGTGCTCGAGGAGGTCGGCACCCCCAGGGACTTCGCGGTCGAGGGCTTCGAGCCCAAGGACCACCTCACCCTCGCCGAGGGCCTGGACGCGCTCGACATGGAGCGCGGCGCCAAGGTGTCCGGCTCCAGGTTCTACTTCCTCAAGGGTGTCGGGGCGCGGCTCGAGATGGCCATGCTCCAGCTGGCGATGCAGCGCGCCATCGAGGCCGGGTTCGTCCCGATGATCACGCCGACCCTCGTCAAGACCGAGGTCATGGCCGGCGCCGGCTTCATCGACCACCACGCCGACGAGGTCTATCGCCTCGAAGCCGACGACCTCTACCTCACCGGCACGAGCGAGGTCGCGCTCGCCGGCTACCACGCCGACGAGATCATCGACCTCGGCAAGGGCCCGATCCGGTTCGCCGGGCAGTCCACCTGCTACCGCCGCGAGGCCGGCAGCTATGGCAAGGACACCCGCGGCATCATCCGCGTCCACCAGTTCAACAAGATCGAGATGTTCGTCTACTGCCGTCCCGAGGACGCGAACGACGAGCACCAGCGCCTCCTGACCTTCGAGAAGGAGATGCTCGGCCTCATGGAGCTGCCCTACCGCGTCATCGACACCGCCGCGGGCGATCTCGGTGGCCCGGCTGCGCGCAAGTTCGACTGCGAGGCCTGGGTCCCGACCCAGGGCCGCCACCGTGAGCTGACGTCGACGTCGAACTGCACGACGTTCCAGGCCCGTCGCCTCAAGACGAGGTACCGCGTCGAGGGGGGCGGGACCAACGTGGCCGCGACGCTCAACGGCACCCTTGCCACGACCCGGTGGCTCGTCGCCATCCTCGAGAACCACCAGCAGTCCGACGGCTCCGTCACCGTGCCCGCTGCCCTGCGTCCCCTGATCGGTCTCGACGTCCTCATTCCTGCGTGACGATGGAGGATCGACCGGGCTATCGCCTGATTCCGACTGCACCCGCCCCTGAGGCGTACTGCGAGCTGCGTCGAGCGGCGGGACTCTCGCCCAAGACGTTGTCGCAGGCGACTGCAGCGATCACGGGCTCCTGGGTGGCCTGCCACATCGTGGAGGCGTCGACCGGTCAGGCGGTCGCCATGGGCCGAGTGATCGGTGATGGCGGCTGGTACTTCCACATCGCAGACATGGCCACCCACCCCGACCACCAGCGGCTCGGCCTCGGAGCGCGGGTGATGGAGTGGCTGCTGGACTCCATCAAGGCAGCGGCGGAGGACGAGCCGTACGTAACCCTCATGGCCGATGAGCCCGGTCGCCCGCTCTACCGACGCTTCGGGTTCCGGGAGACGGCGCCGACCTCTATCGGCATGAAGCTCACGACGCTCTGACGGTGTCCCACGGGCAAAGCGCAGGCGAACCCTTCCGTCTCGCGACGGATCCGCCCATTGCCCCTCCGTCCCTAGGCTGAGGGGTATGCCGTCCGCCCGCCGATCGCTGTCGACCACCGTCGGCGACTTCTTCGCGATCGACGACGACTGGGAGCGCCCGGCCACACCCATCGGGCGGCGCGACTGGGTCGTGGGGGTCGTGCTCTCGGTCGTCGGGATCCTCTTCCTGGAGCTGGGGCGCAGCGTCACCGAGATCCGGGCGGGTGGTCAGCCGCACTGGGTGCAGTGGTCCGCGATCGTCACCGGCGCCATGCTCATGGTCTGGCGCCGTCGGCACCCGATCCTCGTCGGCTTCCTCGCGGCCGCCCACATGTTCATCGTCGGCGTCACCATGCCGATGATCATGGGGCAGATCGCCCTCCAGATCGTCTACTTCGTCGCGATCTATGCCGCGGTCGCCTACGCCCGGCACCGTCGCTCGGCCCTCCTCGTCGTCGCCGGCATCACCGTCTTCATGCTGCTCTGGGTGGGCTGGCAGCTGGCCATCGGTGGAGGGGTCGCGGAGATCACCGAGGACGCACGGGCCGACGGCGCCGACGGGTGGTTCAGCCCCACCGTCGGAGCGGTGGTCACGACGCTGGCGGTCAACGTCCTCTACTTCGTCGGGGCGATCCTCGTCGGGCAGATCGCCTGGCGTGGGGCGCGTCAGCGGGCCCGCCTCGAGGAGCAGGCGACGACGATCGCTGCCCAGGCCGAGGCGCTCAAGCGACGCGCCGTCGTCGACGAGCGCCTGCGCATCGCCCGGGAGCTGCACGACGTCGTCGGACACCACGTCTCCGTCATCGGGATCCAGGCGGGCGCCGCACGGCGGGTCCTCGACAAGCACCCGGACGAGACGGCCAAAGCCCTGGGGCAGATCGAGGAGAGCTCGCGTGATGCCGTCTCGCAGATGCGCGGGTTGCTCGGGACGCTGCGCGACATCCAGGAGAGCGCGGAGCTCGACCGGGAACCGGCCGGTGCCCACGCCCCGACCGAGCGAGCCACGGACGACGGCGCGCCCTCGACCTCCCGCCGTCCCGAACCGACCCTCACGGACCTGCCCGCGCTGGTGGCCGAGCGCAACGCGCACGGCTTGCGGACGGCATACCGGCTCGTCGAGACACGCGAGGGTGCGCACGCGCGTGTCGCGCCGCCCATCGCCCTCACGCTGTACCGGATCACCCAGGAGGCGCTCGCCAACGTCACCCGGCACTCCACCGCGACGAGCGCGGACGTCGTCCTGCGCGTGGTGGAGGGCCCAGCCACCGGCGGCTACGCAGAGGTCGAGGTCCTCGACAACGGGCGCGCCCGGGTCGGGACCTCAGGCTCCGGACTCGGGCAGCTCGGCATGCGGGAGCGTGCCGCGTCCCACAAGGGCACGGTCGAGATCGGTGCCCGTCCCATGGGTGGCTACCGTGTGCGGGTGCGCATACCGCTGGGGGAGAGGGACGTCGCGGATGTCTGAGCCGGGAACCGGAGCGCCGATCCGCGTGCTCATCGTCGACGACCAGCACCTGGTGCGGTCCGGCTTCACGATGATGTTGTCCGTCGAAGACGACATCGAGGTGGTGGGCGACGTCCAGAACGGCGAGCTCGCCCTCGCCGCAGCCCGCGAGCACGCACCCGACGTCATCCTCATGGATGTGCAGATGCCGGTCATGGACGGCATCGAGGCGACCCGCGCGATCGTCGCCGCGGACCTCGGTCGCGTCGTCATCCTCACGACGTTCGACCGCGACGACTACCTCTTCGACGCCCTGCGCGCGGGCGCCAGCGGCTTCCTCCTCAAGAACTCCGACCCCGAGCAGCTTGTCGACGCCATCCGGTCCGTCGCGGGAGGGCACGCGCTCCTGGCCCCCGAGGTGACCACCCGGGTCATCGCCGCCATGGTGGGGACCGCAGGGGGAGCCGCTGCGGTCCCGGCGTCGACCTCGCTGGGCTCGGCCGACCAGCTCTCCCGGCTCACCGACCGGGAAGCTCGAGGTCCTCACGCTCATGGGCCGCGGACGGTCCAACGCCGAGATCGCGGCCGACCTCTTCCTCGGCGAGGCCACCGTCAAGACCCACGTCTCCAACTGCCTGGCCAAGCTGCACCTGCGGGACCGGGTCCAGGCCGTCGTCTTCGCCTACGAGGTGGGTCTCATCCGTCCGACGGAGAGTGGCAGTCACCCGCTCGGCTGATCCCCCACGGATCGCTCCGACCTAGCGTGGAGACATGACACAGAGACAACACGGAGCGGCCATCGAGGTCGACGGACTGTCGCGCTCGTTCGGGGACCTCAAGGCGGTCGACGACGTGAGCTTCACCGTGCCGGGCGGCCTCATGACCGGCTTCGTCGGGGGCAACGGTGCGGGCAAGACCACGACCATGCGGATGATCATGGGCCTGCTCGCCACCCACGCCGGGGAGGTCCGCTGGGACGGGCGGCCGATGACCGCCGCCGACCGTCGCAACGTCGGCTACATGCCCGAGGAGCGCGGCCTCTATCCCAAGCAGAAGGTCCTCGACCAGCTCGTCTACCTCGGTGAGCTCTCGGGCATGACGCCCGGCTCCGCGAAGGCCGCGGTCATGGACAACCTGGCGCGCTTCGGCCTCGAGGACCGCTCCGGCGAGAAGGTCGAGAAGCTTCTCGCTCGGCAACCAGCAGCGCGTGCAGATCATCGCCGCGCTCATGACCACCCCCGACGCGCTCATCCTCGACGAGCCGTTCTCGGGACTGGATCCCCAGGCCGTCGACTCGATGGTGGACCTGCTGCGCGAGCACACCGCCCGCGGCATCCCGGTCCTCTTCAGCTCCCACCAGCTCGACCTCGTCGAGCGCCTCTGCGACCGCCTCGTCGTCCTGGCCAAGGGGCGCGTCGTCGCAGCCGGGACGGTCTCCGAGCTGCGCAGCGGAGGACCCGAGCGCTACCGGCTCACGCTCGACGGCGACGCGGGATGGGTCCGCGACCACCGCGGCATACACGTCCATGACGTCGACGGGACCACGGCGCTCCTCGAGTTCGTCGACGCCGACGCCCGCACGTCCCTCCTGCGCGCCGCCGTCGACCGCGGTGACGTCGTCGACTTCGCCCGCCAGGTCCCTGCCCTGTCTGAGATCTACCGAGAGGTGACCGCATGAGGTCCAACGCCTGGATGATCGTGGCTCGCCGCGAGATCGTCAGCAAGCTCACCGACCGCACGTTCGTCGTCGGGACCCTCGGCCTCATCGCCATCCTGGCCGGCGTCCTCGGCGTGCAGGCCTTCATGGCCAACCGGGCGAGCGAGTATGCCGTCGTCACCAGCTCCAGTGCGGCGCAGGGGATGGCTGAGCGGGTCAAGACCGTCGCCGAGGCGGAGGACGACAAGGTGCGGATCACCCTCTCGCGAGCCCCCGATGACGCCGCCGCCACCCAGAAGGTGCGCAGCGGTGACGCGGACGTGTGGCTGCACGAGGACGGGGACGAGGGCTGGCAGCTCACCGGTCTCGACGAGGTCCCGGGCGACGTGACGGCGCCGGCGACCGACGCCATCCGCGACGCCACCCTCTCGGCCAACGCCGCCGGCGCCGGCACCACGGTCGATGACCTCACGCGTGGATCAGCCGTCACGACAGGCATTCTCGAGGGCGACGCCGACCGGGCGGGCGTGGCCAAGGTCGTCGGCTTCGCCCTGGCGATGATGTTCTACCTGGCCTCGTTCACCTTCGGGCTGGCCCTGGCCAACAGCGTCGTCGAGGAGAAGGCCAGCCGCATCGTCGAGATCATCACGACCAAGATCTCGGTGCGTGAGCTGCTCGCCGGCAAGGTCATGGGCAACCTCACCCTGGCGTTCGCCCAGATGGCGCTCTTCGTCGGGGTCGGCCTCGTCGGGCTGACCTTCACCGAGTACGACCGCTTCCTCCCGGCGATCTCCGGGGCGGTCGGCTGGTTCGTCGTGTTCTTCGTCATCGGGTTCGGCCTCCTCGCCTGCCTCTGGGCCGTCGCCGGAGCCCTGGCCAGTCGCACCGAGGACGTCCAGTCGACGTCAACGCCGCTGACGATGCTCACGATGGCGATGTTCTTTGCCGCCCTGCTCGTCGACGGGACGGCCAAGTCGGTGCTGTCGTTCGTGCCGCCCTTCTCGTCGATCATCATGCCGATGCGGGTGCTCGAGGGCAGCGCGCCGTGGTGGCAGGCACTGCTCGCCCTCGCCATCCTCGTGGTGACGGCGGGTCTGATCGTGCAGGTCGCGGCTCGTCTCTACCAGCGCTCGCTGCTGCAGACCCAGGGCCGCCTCAGCATCAAGCAGGCCTGGTCGACACCGACCTGAGCACCAGAACCGACGTCGTGCCCGTCCGGGACGGCGGGCACGACGTCGGGGGCCACGACCGGGATTTGACAAGGTGAGGTTGCCCTAAATTAGGGTGTCCTTACTTTGTTGCCGTGCTCCCCTGCGGAGCCCCGAGCCCACCAGAAGGCCTGATGTACACACGCCGATCCCTCGTCACCGCCTTCGCCACCGGCGCCGCGGCGCTCGCTCTCACCGCCTGCTCCACCGGTCCCACCTCCGTGGCCTCGGCCGACCCGGCGACCGCGAGCGCGAGCGCGGTCGACAAGGACGCGTTCCCCACGACGGTCAAGCATGCCTTCGGTGAGACCACGGTCTCGGCCGAGCCGAAGCGCGTCGCCACCGTCGGCTGGAACGACCAGGACATCGTGGTCTCGCTGGGTGTCCTGCCCGTCGGCGCCACCAAGATCACCTGGGGCGGCAACGCGGGCGGCTCGACCGACTGGTTCGACGCGGGTGTCGCCAAGCTCGACCCCACGGCCGAGATTCCCCGCTACGACGACACGGCCGGCGTCCCGTTCGACAAGATCGCGGCCACCAAGCCCGACCTCATCCTCGGCGTCAACTCGGGCATCACCCGGGAGGACTACGACAAGCTTCTCCAAGATCGCCCCGACGGTGGCCTTCCCCGGCGAGGCGTGGGGCACGTCCTGGGAGGACAGCGTCAAGCTCGTCGGCCAGGCCCTCGGACGCAGCGCGCGAGCGACCGAGGTGACTGCCGAGACCAACAAGCAGATCGACGACGCCGTCGCGAAGTACCCCCAGATCAAGGGCAAGTCCGCCGCGTGGGCTTGGTTCACCCCGACCGACCTCTCCGTCGTCAGCCTCTACACGAGCCACGACCTCCGCCCGCAGATCCTGCGTCGCTTCGGCATGACCGACGCGCCGACCGTCAGCGCGCTGAGCAAGGGCAACAAGCAGTTCAGTGCCAACCTCTCGGCCGAGAAGTCCTCGAGCCTCGCCGCCGACGCCCTCATCTTCTACGTCGAGAAGCCCGAAGAGGTCGACACCCTCAAGAAGCACCCCCTCCTCGGCCAGATCCCGGCGCTGAAGTCGAACCACTACGTCGCGTCCGCCGACAACGCCACCGCGCTGTCGATGTCCTCGCCGTCGCCGCTCTCAATGCCGGTCGCCCTCGAGAAGTTCCTGCCCAAGATCGCCTCCGCGGTGGACGGAACTCCGGCCCAGTGACGGTCCGGGCCATCGAAGCGCCCGGTATGCCGCACCTCAGGCCGGCTGCCCCGGCTCACCTTGCAGGGAGGGTGGGCCGGGGCGGTCGTGTGCCCGTCGCCGGGATCGTCGTCGGCGGGGCGCTCGCCGTGGCAGTCGCCACGACGCTCTCCCTGCTCGTCGGGACCCAGTCGGTCGCTCCGTCCGACATCGCAGCCGGGGTGCTGGGGAACCCGGTCACGGCGCAGGTCCGGGGCATCGTCGACTCCCGCATCGACCGCAC
Organism: Knoellia sp. AC549; assembly: GCF_979258975.1. Lineage (NCBI taxonomy): Bacteria > Bacillati > Actinomycetota > Actinomycetes > Micrococcales > Intrasporangiaceae > Knoellia > Knoellia sp. AC549. The sequence goes on along the minus strand of NZ_OZ409890.1, from coordinate 1,496,870 downwards.
GCTCATCGGACTCGTCGTCGGGGCCGCGGTCGCCCTCTGTGGAGTCGTCCTCCAGGGCCTGACCCGCAACCCGCTCGCCGAGCCGGGCATCCTCGGCATCAACTCCGGCGCCGCGCTCGCCGTCGTCATCGGCATCAAGGTCTTTGCGCTCTCGGGCGTCGGCGGCTACGTCTGGTTCGCCCTCGCCGGCGCCGTGGTCACCGCGGTCGTCGTCCAGCTGCTCGCGCTCCTCGCGCCGGTGCGGGCCCAGCCGGTGACGATGGCGCTGGCCGGGGCCGCGGTCATGGCCACCTCGACGAGCATCGTCGGCGCCATCCTCGTCTCGGACCAGGGCGCTCTCGACGTCTTCCGGTTCTGGCAGGTCGGGTCGGTCGCCGGCCGCGACGCCGGGATCGTCCTCGACGTCGCACCCTTCCTCGTCATCGGCTTCGTCCTCTCGCTGGCGTCGGGCTCCCTGCTCAACACCGTGGCCCTTGGCGACGACCTCGCCCGCGGCCTCGGCCAGCGGGTCCTGCTGCACCGGCTCCTCGCGGCCGCCGGCGCGATCCTGCTGGCTGCATCCGCCACGGCGCTCGCCGGGCCGATCGCCTTCGTCGGCCTCGTCGTCCCGCACGTCGTCCGGGCCCTCGTCGGACCCGACCACCGACGCATCCTCCTAGGAGCCCTCTTCGCAGGGCCGGTGCTCGTCGTCGTCGCCGACACCCTCGGCCGCGTCGTCGCAGCCCCCTCCGAGGTCCAGGCCGGCATCGTCTGCGCCGTCGTCGGCGCACCCTTCCTCGTCGCCCTCGTGCGCCGGATGAACGTGGCATGAGCACCGCATGAGCACCCTCTCGCTGACGGAGGCCCCGTCGACCGTCGCGACGTTGCGGGCGGTCCGTCGCAACGTTCGGCGCCGGCAGGTGCTGCTCCTCGTGGCGCTCGGCGCCCTCGTCGTCGCCCTCTTCCTGGCCCGAGCGCTCCTCGGCGACTACCGCGTGTCGTTCGTGGACGGCATACGGATGATCTCCGGGACCACCATCCCCGGTGCGTCGTTCATCTTCATGGAGTCGACGCTGCCCCGCGCCTGCATGTCGGTCCTCGCCGGCGCGGCCTTCGCCTCCGCGGGCGCGGCGTTCCAGTCGATGCTGCGCAACCCGCTGGCGAGCCCGGACGTCCTCGGCATCAACCTCGGTGCGAGCGCAGCAGCGGTCTTCGCGGTGGTCCTGCTCGGATGGACCGGTATGCCGGTCGCCCTCGTCGCGTTCGCCGGTGCGGTCGCCGTCGCGGTCACCATCCACGGCTTCGCCGGACGTGGTGGGGCGGCCACTGGCCGGATGATCCTCGTCGGGGTCGGCCTTGCCGCGGTGCTCAGCTCGGTCGTGCACTGGGTGCTGCTGCGCGCCGACATCTACCGCGCGCAGGACGCGCTCGTGTGGCTCACCGGCAGCCTGGGCTCGGTGTCGTGGAGCGAGATCGTGCGCCTGGGCGTGGTCGTGGCCATCGGCCTGCCGCTCCTCACCCTGGTCACGCGGCAGCTCGGCGTCCTCGGCCTCGGCGACGACCTCGCTGCCGGCCTCGGCGTCCGCGCCCACCGCCTCCGGATCCTCATCACCGCCCTCGTCGTCCTGCTCACGGCCTCGGCAACTGCGGTCTGCGGGCCGATCGCGTTCGTCGGGTTCCTCAGCGGACCGATCGCGCGGCGCCTCGCCAAGGGCCGGACCTCGGTGCCCGCCGCGGCCCTCGTCGGTGCGGCGATGGTGCTCGCCGCCGACTACGTCAGCGCCTACGCCGACCCCACCACGGCCTACCCCGTCGGTGTCGTCACCGGCCTCGCCGGCGCCCCCGTCCTCGTCTGGCTGCTCGTCGCCGGCCGCCGCACCATCCAGGAGAAACCATGAGCGAGACGCCGTGACCGACTCCCTCCCCGTGACCTCGACCCTGACCGCCGAGTCGCTCACCCTCGCCTATGACAAGCGGGTCGTCGTCGAGGGCCTCGACCTCGTCGTCCCCTCCGGCCGGCTGACGGCGATCGTCGGGCCCAACGGCTGCGGCAAGTCGACCCTGCTGCGCGGGCTCTCGCGCCTGCTGTCGCCAAGGGCTGGGCGCGTCCTCCTCGATGGCCACGTCATCGGCGAGCTCGGCACCAAGGAGGTCGCCAAGCGGCTCGGCCTCCTCCCGCAGCAGCCGATCGTCCCCGAGGGCATCACCGTCGCAGAGCTCGTCGAGCGTGGCCGCCACCCGCACCACGGGCTCTTCAAGCAGTGGTCGCGCGAGGACGAGTCGATCGTCGCGCGCGCCCTCGAGGTGACCGAGCTGGTCCACCTCGCCGGCATCCCTGTCGACAGCCTCTCCGGAGGTCAGCGGCAACGTGCCTGGATCGCCATGGCGCTGGCGCAGCGCACCCCCGTGCTCCTCCTCGACGAGCCGACCTCCTTCCTCGACATCGCCCACCAGATCGACGTCCTCGAGCTCGTCCGCGACCTCAACGCCACCGAGGGCACGACCGTCGTCATGGTCCTGCACGACCTCGCCATGGCGGCCCGCTACGCCGACCACCTCGTCGCCATGTGTGACGGCGCGATCGTCGCCGAGGGCCCACCGACCCAGATCGTCACCCCAGAGGTCATCGAGTCGGTCTTCGGCATCGCGGCATCCGTCGTCGCCGACCCGACCACCGGTGACCCCGTCGTCATCCCCCACCGCAGGAAGCGAGAGAAGTCATGACCGTTCTCGACCGGGTCGCCATGAAGGCCGCCACCGCCTACGCCCGCCTCACGATGGCGTCCCCGATCTATCGTGAGGGCGACGCCCAGTTCGAGATGACCGTCGCGGCGGTCAGCGACCTCGGCGGCGGCATGCGGCGAATCACGTTCTCCGCAGAGGAGTTCGCGAACTTCCGGCTCGTCGGCTGCGATGAGTACTTCGGGCTCCTCATGCCCCGCCCCGGCGCCGCCCTCACCCTCCCCGACGCCTCGCGCGAGAACGTCCGCGCCGCCATCGCCGACATGCCCGAGGCGCAGCGGCCCGACCTGCGCTGGTACACCATCCGCGCGCACCACGCCGTCAACAGGACCATCGACGTCGACATCGTCACCCATGGCGACTCCGGACCCGGGTCCGCTTGGGCCTGTGCTGCCCAGGTCGGCGACCGGGTGGGCTTCCGCTCCGGCGGCGCCCTCTTCCGTGGCCACGAGTGCGACGGCCCGGTGCTGTTCGTCGCCGACGAGACCGCCCTCCCCGCGTTGGCCGCCATCGTCGACGCCCACCCGAGCGTCCTGGACCGGGCCACCTTCCACGTGGAGGTGGCCGACGAAGCCGTCCTCGCGGCATACCCCCTCGGCGGAGCCGAGGTCACGGTGCACGTGCGCACCGACGGCATCCCCGGCTCGGTCGTCCTCCCGGCGCTGCGCGAAGCCCAGCTCGGCAAGCTCGACTACGCCTGGCTGTGCGGTGAGTCCGGCATGGTCACCGAGGGCCGTCGTCACCTCGTCAAGAGTGTCGGCGTCGACCGGCGGCAGGTGCTCTTCTCGGGCTACTGGAAGCTGGGGCAGGAGCGCGGCTGACGGTCGCGGTGGATAGGTTGGCGCCATGACGGCCACCCCCCACCTCGTCGCGCTCGACGTCGACGGCACGACGATCAACCACGCCGGCGAGATGTCCCCGGTGGTCCATGCCGCCGTGCGTGCCGTCGTCGACGCCGGGCACCACGTGACCATCGCGACCGGCCGCTCCATCGTCGCGACGATGCCGATCCTGGCCGAGCTGGGGATCGAGACCGGGTATGCCGTGTGCTCCAACGGCGCGGTGACCCTGCGTCTCGATCCTGCTCTGGAGCGCGGCTACGAGGTGACCGAGGCCGTCACCTTCGACCCGGCGCCCGCCCTCAACCTGTTGCGTGAGGCGTGGCCCGACTCCGTCGTCGCCGTCGAGGACCTCGGCGTCGGCTTCAAGGTCAGCGCGCCGTTCCCCGAGGGCGAGCTCGGCGGGGACCAGGTCGTCGTGCCCTGGGCAGAGCTCGTGGCCGAGCCCGTCACCCGCGTCACCTTCCGCGACCCCGCCGGGACGGCCCAGGACTTCATGGACCTCGCCGAGCGGATCGGCCTGCACGGCGTCAACTACGCGGTCGGGTTCACCGCCTGGCTCGACATCAACCCCGAGGGCGTGAGCAAGGGTTCCGCACTCGAACTCGTGCGGCGTCAGCTCGGTGTCGAGCCGGCATACACGGTCGCGGTGGGGGACCAGCGCAACGATCTCGAGATGCTCCACTGGGCCGCCCGGGGAGTGGCGATGGGCAACGCTCCCGACGAGGTCAAGGCGGCCGCGGACGAGACAACCCTCGATGTCGACGACGACGGGCTCGTTCCTGTGCTCCAATCACTCCTGTGAGTGACACTGCGCGCAAGGTCGGCGACCACGACATCATCGAGAAGGGCGCACGACTGGGATTCGTGATGAGCGGGGTCATCCACCTCGTCATCGCGTGGATCGCCCTCAAGGTCGCGTGGAACTTCGGTGGCGGCTCCGGCAGCGCTGACAAGTCCGGTGCCCTCGCGACGTTCGCAGGCGGATCCACCGGCCCGCTGCTCCTCTGGCTGACCGTGGCCGGCTTCGTCCTTCTGGCGATCTGGCAGGCGAGCGAGGCGGTCGTCGGCCGACACGGGAGCGAGGCGAGCGACCGCGCCAAGGCAGCGGGCAAGGCCGCGATGTACCTCTTCTTCGCCTACTCCGCCTACGCCCTCACCAAGGGCGCCACCTCCTCGGACGAGCAGAAGACCGATGAGGCGACGGCCGGTCTGATGTCGAGCCCGGGAGGACGGGTCCTGGTGGGGCTCGTCGCTCTGGCCATCCTCGCGGCGGCGGGCTACCACGCGTGGAAGGGCTGGACCAAGGGCTTCCTCGAGGAGCTGCGGACCCACCCGGCGCCGTGGGCCGTGAACGCCGGCCGAGCCGGCTACCTCGCCAAGAGCCTCGCCCTCGCCGTGGTCGGCATCCTCTTCGGGTCGGCGGCGCTGTCGTCGAGGGCGGCGGACGCGGGTGGGCTGGACGCCGCACTCAAGGAGCTGCGTGACCAGCCGTTCGGCCCCTACCTCCTCACCGTGGTCGCCCTGGGCATCGCCGCCTACGGCGTCTACTCCTGCGTCAAGGCGCGGTTCGCCAAGCTCTGACCCGCTGTCGCCCACAATGGCTCGTATGCCGTCCCGTCCCGATCTCGAGATCACCTCGCCTGCCAACCCGCGCCTCAAGCAGCTCGTGGCGCTGCGTCGCCGTCGGGCTCGCGACGAGGCTGCGGTGACGGTCGTCGAGGGGTTCGAGGAGCTCGGGCTGGCGCTGGACGCCGGGGTCCGACCGCGCACGCTCTTCTACTCACCCGAGCTCATGCTCGACGCCGACGAGCAGCTGCGGGTCGTCGACGACCTCCGGGCCTCGGGGGTCGAGGTCGTGAGGGTGTCACGGCCGGCCTTCGAGAAGGTGGCCTATCGCGAAGGGCCGGACGGGTTCATCGCCCTGGTGCCCGCCGTTCGCGCTGAGCTGGGCGAGCTCAGCTGCCCTCTGCCCCACTGCTGCTCGTGTGCGAGGGGCTGGAGAAACCCGGCAACCTCGGGGCCATGCTCCGCACCGCCGATGCAGCCGGCGTCGATGCCGTCATCGCCGTCGACCCCGTGACGGACTGGGGCAACCCCAATGTCATCCGCGGCTCCAAGGGGACGGTCTTCTCGGTCCCGGTGGCCAGCGCCACGCTCGGTGAGACGCTCGCCTGGCTGCGGCAGCGCGGCATACGCATCGTCGCGACGACACCCGACACGGAGCTGCTGCACACCGACGCCGACCTCACCGGTGGGGTCGCGATCGCGGTCGGCACCGAGAAGTTCGGGCTGACCGACGAAGCCCTGCGAGCGGCTGACCTGCGGGTTCGCATTCCGATGCACGGACAGGTGAACTCGCTGAACGCCTCGGCCGCCGCCGCGATCGTCGTCTACGAGGCATTGCGCCAGCGCCAGTCGTGACGAGAGCGGAGCTGGGAGTCACTGCTTCCCCGTCAGTCACACCCGTGTCAGGAGCACCCCCTGAGGTGTGTCACGATTATCGGCATGCGAGTCGACCATGTTGTCTATGCCGCAGAGAACGACGGGGCGCGAGCCACGGCCGAACGTCTGGCCGCCCAGCTCGGGGTCGCTGCCGTCGACGGGGGTGTGCATCCGCGGTTCGGGACGCGCAACGTCATCCTTCCGCTCCTCGGTGACCGTTATCTCGAGGTCGTCGAGGTGCTCGACCACCCCGCGTCCGACAAGGCCCCCTTCGGGCAGGTCGTGCGTGCCCGCTCCGCGGCCGGCGGTGGCTGGCTCGGCTGGGTCGTGAGCGTCGAGGACATCTCCAAGCAGGAGCAGCGGCTCGGTCGCGACTCGGTCACGGGCAACCGCCACCGACCCGACGGTGTCGAGCTCCGCTGGAAGCAGCTGGGCGTCAAGGGCCTCCAGTCCGACCCCCAGCTCCCCTTCTTCGTCGAGTGGGCGCAGGGCACGCAGCACCCGTCGGGCGTGGGCTCCACGCAGGTGGCGTTGCGTTCGGTGGAGATCGCCGGCGACCCCAACCGGGTGCGCGACTGGGTCGGTGTCGACGAGGACTACGTGCCCGCCGACGTCGACTTCAACTTCGTGGCGCCCCGCGGCACGCCCGGCATCCTGTCGGTGACCTTCGAGACCCCCTCGGGTCCGGTCACCGTCTGACTTAAGCCCCACGGCATAACCGAAGAGCCCCGCCTGCGACCACGGTCCGGCGGGGCTCCTCGTTGTCCAGGTGAGTCAGCGCGAGGAGCTCGCGAACCACGACGTTCCTCGTGGACCGGATCGATCGGGTTCGCGGACACCAACCCGGTTCGCGAACCAACCGCGTGGGTATGCCGTCCGCCCGCGCCAGCGTCACCTGTGGACAACCTTTCGGCGGCCGAGTCGGAACCGGGCAGCCTCGGAGCATGACCAGCCTTCATCCCCAGCTCGCGCGAATCGCCCGCGAACATGACGGACTCATCACCCGTGCGCACGCAGCCGCATCCCATGTCTCGCCGAACCTGATGAGATCTGCGGTGGCCGCCGGAACGGTGCATCGACTCCGCCCGGGCGTGTTCGTGACTCTCGACCGATGGAATGATGCGGGCCCTCACGAGCGGTACTGCCTGACCCTCCGGGGGTTGTTGCTGATGCATCACGGATGGCTCGCATCCCACCACGCGGCGTTGGCGATGCACGGTCTCCCGCTCTATGGGGTCGACCTCGAGGTCATCGATGTCGCAGCGGTGGTCAAGGCGAGCAAGGTGAGGCCCGGACTTCATGTCCACGTGGTGACGCCAGAGCATGTCGAGCTGGCGGCGAAGACGCAGGTACCCGCCATCCCGGTCGGCGCGGCGTGCGTCCTGACCGCTGCGGCGAGTGGCATCGAGGCAGGTGTGGTCGCCATGGACGCGGCCTTGCGCCGAGGGCTCACGACCCGCGACCAGCTGATGAGAGCGCTGACGCTGAGGGGCGCCCGCTACGGAATCGCACAGGCACGAGCCGCTGTCGGGGCAGCCGACGCCAGGGCCGAGTCGCCCGGGGAGTCGCGGACCCGACTCATTCTGTGTGCTGCAGGCTTGACGGTGCGATCCCAAGTCGTGCTGACGGACGCGGCGGGGGACATCGGACGGGTGGACTTCCTCGTGGGCACCAACATCGTCGTCGAGTTCGACGGTCTGGTGAAGTACGAAGGCGCCGACGGAAAGCTCGAGCTCGCGAGGGAGAAGGCTCGTGAGGATCGTCTGCGGGAGGCCGGCTATCGCATCATCAGGATCACGTGGGCGGACCTACGGCATCCGGAGCGGATCGTCAGTCGGGTTCGGCGCGAGCTGCACAGGGCCGCCTGAGGCGAGCGAGCGGCATACCCGACATGGTTCGCGAACCACCACGGGACTCGTGAACCGGATCGATCCGGTTCACGAACACCAGTCTGGTTCGCGAACCGTTTTTGCGCGAGCTCGTCAGTCGAGGTGGTCGACCAGGGTGGGGGCGATGCCGACGTAGGTCTGGGGGGTCATCGCGGCGAGGCGCTGCTCCACCTCGGCAGGAAGGCCCAGACCCTTGACGAACTCGACGAGCTCCGGCTGGCCGATACGGCGGCCACGCGTGAGCTCCTTGAGCCGCTCGTAGGGCTCCTCCATGCCGGGCACCCCCTGGGCGCCAAGGGCACGCATGGCCGACTGGATCGGTTCGCCGAGGACCTCCCAGTTGCCGTCGAGGTCGCGCTCCATGGCTTCGGGAACGGCGTCGAGACCAGCGAGGCCCCGGGTGGCGTTGTCGAGCGCCAGCAGCGAGTGGCCGAAGGCGACACCGATGTTGCGCTGCATCGAGGAGTCGGTGAGGTCACGCTGGAGGCGGGACTGCACGAGCGTCGAGGCGAGGACGTCGAGGAGGGCGTTGCTGACCTCGAGGTTGGCCTCGGCGTTCTCGAACCGGATGGGGTTGACCTTGTGCGGCATGGTGCTGCTGCCGACCGTGCCCTGGCCGCGGACCTGCGCGAAGTAGCCCATCGAGATGTAGGTCCAGACGTCGGTGCACAGGTTGTGCAGCACGCGGTTGAAGCGGGCGATGTCGGCATAGAGCTCGGCCTGCCAGTCGTGGCTCTCGATCTGGGTGGTCAACGGGTTCCAGGTGAGACCGAGGCCCTCGACGAAGCTCTCGCTGATGTCCTCCCAGTCGGCCTCGGGCACGGCGGCGACGTGGGCGCCATACGTGCCGGTCGCGCCGTTGAGCTTGCCGAGGAACTCGGCGTCCTCGATGCGCCGAAGCTGACGCTGCAGGCGCCAGGCGAGGACGGCGAGCTCCTTGCCCAGGGTGGAGGGCGTCGCCGGCTGGCCGTGGGTGTGTGAGAGGAGCGGCACCGCGCGCAGGTCGGAGGCCATGGTCGACACCGCCTCGACGAGGGCGTTCGCGCGCGGCAGCCAGACGTCCTCGACGGCGCCCTGCACCATGAGCGCGTAGGACAGGTTGTTGATGTCCTCGCTCGTGCAGCAGAAGTGGATGAGCTCGGCCAGCCCCTTGTCGGACTCGGTCGGGGCGATCTCGGCGAGGCGCTTCTTGAGGAAGTACTCGACCGCCTTGACGTCGTGCTGGGTGACCTTCTCGGTCTGCCCCAGCTCGGCGATCTCGTCAGGACCGAAGTCCTCGACGATGCGGCGCAGGCTCGCCTTCTCGTCGTCGGTGAGCGCGCGCACGCCCGGGACGACGTGGCGGTCGGTGAGGTGGATGAGCCACTCGATCTCGACGTGTACGCGCTGCCGGTTGAGCGCCGGCTCGGACAGGTGGTCGACGAGGGGCGCCACGGCGCTGCGATAGCGACCGTCGAGGGCGCCGAGCGCGATGGGAGGAGTGACGTCAGCGAAGGAGCCCATGCGGCCATTCTCCCATCGACGCGGACGGTGCCGACCCCGGTGCCCTCCTGTCTGACACTCCGAAGACGTTCGCCCTCTCAGCATCCCCAGACCTGTGACACTTGCTTCGAGCTGCCGGGGACTGGAGGAGTGGAGGGGGCACATGAGCACCAAGCCGGACGTGCCACGCGCTGCCACGCGTGGTCTGCTGATCGCCGTCCTGGCGTGGTGCCTGCTTGCTGCCTTCGGGCCGGTCCTGACGCTGGCAGTTGCTTCCTACGGGTCGTCGGTTCCCTTCGTCGTGGCGATGATCCTGCAGGTGGCCGCCCTCGTGTGGATCGGCCGCATCGCGTGGTCGTGGCGGGATCCGCCGCGCGGCCCTCGGGCCATGGACTTCGTTCTGGGGGCCGTGGTGCTCGTGACCGGCGCTGTCGCCCTGGTGCTGGTCAGGGAGGTCGCGCAGAGCTTCGGCATCCGGGGCAGTGCCCTCCCACGCGTCCGGAGCGGGATCGCAAACCCGGTGGACTTCGCCTACCTCGGCGCAACGGGGGTGGTCGTGACCGTGATGGTGGCGGCGGTCGTCCTCCTCCTGCTCATGGCGCGGAGCACGGCGTCGGTGCGTGCCGTGTCGCAGAGCGCTGGCGAGAGCTCCGACAAGGCGATCGACGCGGTGGAGGCGCTGTTGGCCGTCCCGGCCGAACCTCGCCAGACCCTGGCGGTGACCTCGGCGAGGGATCCGTTCCTGCGCCGGCTGATGGGTCGCTCGGCCTGGATCCTGTTCGGAGCCTGCGCCGTCCTGAGCGTGCCCGGGCTGTGGATCGTGGCCGCTGACTACCGGGGCGACCTGGATCTGGTGGGTGGGGTCGTCCTCTACATCGGTGTGCCGGTGACGGCCTGGGCCGTGCTGCAGTCGGTGTGGCGCCGCGACGAGGACTTCGGTGTCGCAGTCCCCGCACTGCTCCGCAGCATGGTGGTGCCGGTCGTCACCGCCCTCCCGATCGGGTTGCTGCAGCTGCTCGTCGTCCACCTGCCGGTCTTTGCGGATCGAGTCCGCGCCTACCAGCGACCCGATGAGGTGTACGAGGGCCACTACTGGTTCCCGCTCGAGGACGAGTCACTGTTCACGGCGTTGGCCCTCGACCTGACCTTGGGTGGCGTGGCCATGGCGGGAGTGGCGGGGCTCGTCGTGGCGGTCTTCCTGGTGCTGCCGATCACGGCCTTCCGTGAGCCTGACCAGTTCATGAGAGAACAGGGCATGAGTGGGAGCCGAGAGCACCGCGCGCGCAACGTTGCGGCGGCGCGAGTCCTGGCGCTCGGGCTGCCCCTGGCCTTCGTCGTTCCGGCGCTTCTCCTCGGCACCGACCCCGGCGACACCAGACGATGGATCGCCATCGCGCTCGCGGTGGTGGGAGTCGGAGCCCTCTACTACGTCTGGCGGAACCAACGCGTCGACCTCGCAGCGCGTGCATCGGGGCGGATGCCCATGGGCGTCCTCAACCCGGACGACCGCCGGCGACTGGACGACGCCGCTGACGCGTCCGGCAGCGGCGGTGGCCCAGCCACGCGGACCTAGACTTCCCAGGTGTCCCCCTCCACCCCCGCGCCCAGCGAGTCCGCGCCGGCGCGCACCGAGGCAGTGCGACGGCTGCTGCACTCGGAGCACTTCATGAGGAGCCGACGCTTCGCCGACCGGCTCGACACGGACCCGTTGCTGCTGGAGGAGCTGCTCGACCTCGTCCGGGTGCGACGCGTCGAGAACGACCCGCGACTCGCACCGCTTGCCGGGCGCATCGCCCGGGCCGTGGACTGGCTGAGCGGGCCCGCCAGCGTCGGGGACGACTCGGCCGCCCTCATGGCTCGACGGCGCATGACCCTTGCCGCGCTCTGCTACCTCGTCGAGTTCGACGACGTCATCCCGGACGGTGTCCTGGGTGGGACGGTCGACGACCACATCGTGCTCGACGTCATCCTCGGCCAGGCGCTGGATCCCGACGAGATCTGACCGTCGCGCTGGTCATCGGACGAGCCACTCCCGCACCGTCCACAGTCCGATGCCCATGATGGCGACCAGGGACAGGGCAAGACCCATCAACAGTGTGGGGATGGCGATGTCCCAGAAGCGCTCCATGCCGTCGGGACCAGTCGTCGACAGGCCAGACTGCTTGCGCTGGTGGCGCTTGATGCTCTCCCGTTCGGAACTTCGTGCGTCTGCATGCAGCAGCGCCAGGTGGGGTTCGGAAGCGAAGCTCTCGCGCAACGGTCCGGGAATCGTGCGCCACTGGGCGGCGGCATCGCCGTGCTGTTCCCGCCATGCTTTGACCGCCTCCTGAGCCACCACGTCACTTCGTCCAGTGACGAACCACAACGCTCCTGCGGCCGGCAGGTCGTGCATGGTCTGGTGAATCTGGGCAAGCTCGTCGGCGACCGTTGCGTCCGGTCTGTGCGCCAGGAGCCCGGTCAAGCGGTCGCGGGCCTTCCACGCGCGGCCGTCGGCCGCGTCGCGCCGGGCTCGCTCCAGGGCATCCATATGAGCAGCATCGGGCCCTGCAGCACCTGGAACAACTGCTTAACGCTTCTGGATGGATGCCCGCACGTGTTCGATGCCGCCCGGCACCGCCGCGTGGACCTCGGCACAGGTCCGGTCGAACGAGGCGTCGCCTGCACCACCGGTCGTCCATGTCGAGGTGGTGGAGTCGGCAGCGCTGAACCGCTGGGCCCGGCGCAGACCACCGAGACCCGGTATGCCGTCCGCCCGCCTTCCACGTGACCTACGACGTCGCGCGCGGAGCCAACGCCCGACGGTGCTCGGCGGTCAGCACCGGTCAGCGCCAGGCCAGCCAGAGCAGGACCATCGGCAGCGTGACGACGGCACCGGCATACAGGTACATGAGGACGACCACGGGTGCGGCGAGCGCAGGTTCGGCAAGCAGGCGCATGCGGGCAGCAGTGGTTCCGTCGCCCGCGACTCCGAGACTCGCCTCGGGCGCCTGGCCCTGCGCGAGAGTCAGAAGCGCCCGAGCGGTGGTGACCGGACCTGAGGAGCGCACTGCCGCGCGGTCGGCCAGCGCCTCCACGAGGAGGCGCACCTCGCGCAACGCCTCGGGTGAGCGCACCGGCCCGGGCACCGAGTGGTGCAGGACCGTGAAGTACTCGATGAGGAGGTCGTGCCGGCCACGGAGATGGGCGCGCTCGTGGGCGAGCACAGCCTCGAGCTCGTCGGTCGGCAACGCAGCCAGGGCGCCCTGGGTGAGGACGACCCGCGACCCGCGGCCGGGCAGGCAGTAGGCCGTCGGTGTCGCGTGGTCGAGGACGCGTATGCCGTCCGCTCGCCCGCCGTCGTCGGGCTCGGCGAGCACGTCGACGAGATCGCGGTGGCGGGTCCGGGCGGCTCGGAGGCGAGTTCCGATGCGGTGTCCGGACAGCATCAGCCGGCCGAGCACCAGGAGAGTCAACGCAGCCGCGGTCCCGAGGATGATCCAGCGTCTGTTCCCCAGCCACCAGATCGTAGTGGCGCAGTCATCGGCCTGGCTGCTGCAGGCGATCCAGCCGTACGTCGTGTCGTCGAGATAGCCCAGTGCCGCCGGGGCGGCGAAGAGGGCCGCGAGCACCGCCGAGAGCGAGACCGCCTGCCATGCCACGAGGGCCGGCCGCGGCGCACGGCGGAAGGCGACGAGGCGCGCCATGACTCGCGGAGCGACTCCGGCGAGGACGACGGCAAGGCCGGCGAGGAGGAGGGCGTACACGTGCGCCGAGGCCTCAGGCGCGCCGCTGCTCGACCTCGGACAGTGCCGCGCGCAGGTCGTCGAGCTCCTCCGGCGTGGCGCCGTCGAGGAAGTGCAGCAGGGTTGCCCGTCGGTCATTCGCGTCCCCGAGCGAGGCCCTCATCGTCTCGGCGGTGAGCGACTCGCGGGTGCCGGCCGGGGTGTAGCGCCAGGCTCGGCCGTCGCGCTCGCGGGTGACCAGACCCTTCTTGGACAGGCGGTCGAGCACGGTCATCACGGTCGTGTAGGCGAGGGAGCGGTCCGCCGGCAGCGCCTCGAGCACGTCGCGCACGCTCGCTCCCTCGGGCCGCCGTCCCGACGACTCCCAGAGCTGCTCCATGACGGCGCGCTCGAGGTCGCCGAGGCGGGGAGCCGATGGCGTTGAGGGCGTGGAGGGCGTGGAGGGCGTGGAGGGCGTGGAGGGCGTGGCAGGCACGGCTTCAGTCCTTGCGGGTGGGCGTGAGTTCGATGACCTGGTCGACGGCGTCGAGGCCCTCGTGACGATGGCTGACGACGACCACGGTACGCCCGGACGTGGCGGCCCAGACGTCACGCATGACACTCGTCGCCGTGGCGTGGTCGAGGTGGGCCACGGGCTCGTCGAGGAGGACCACGGGACGTCGTGACAGGACCGCCCGGGCGAGCGCGAGCCGGGCCCGCTCGCCACCTGAGACCCCTTGCCCGCCCGATCCGAGCCGAGTGCCCAGCCCGTCAGGCAGGGCGCAGAACCAGCTCTCGAGCCCGCAGACCCGCAGCGCGTCGACGAGGTCCTGATCGCTCGCGTCCGGCTGCGCGAGAACGAGGTTCGCACGCAGGTCAGCCGCGAAGACGTGTGGCTCGTCGTCGACCACGGCCAGCAGCTCGCGCACTGCGTCGGCCACGAGGTCGGTGACATCCCGCCCGTCGATGAGGTATCGACCCGATGCTGGGTCGAGGGCCCGCGCGAGGACGGCGAGGAGCGTGGACTTGCCGGACCCGTTGGCGCCGACCACTCCCACCCGACGCCCGGGCGCTAGGTCGAGATCCACCGGTCCGACGTCCACTCGACCCTCGACCCATCCTGCCGCGACACCCACGAGACGCAGGTGCGGCGCGGCGAAGGACGGCTGTCCCCGGCCAACGTCGGCCACCGCGGCGGTCTGGTCGAGCAGGGCCTCGACTCCCGCCCGACTCTGCTCGGCCCGCGCCTGGGCCCGCACGGCGTCGGCGAAGGGCAGCGCGGTGTCGGCCAGGGCCGCGGGGACGACGACGAGGAGAGCCATGACGGCGCTGGACAGTCCGGCCCGGCTGGCGATCACGGCCATGACCACGGTGGCGACCCCGGTGAGGGCGAGCACGCCGCCCGTGACCAGCGCCCGTCCACGGCTCTGCCGGCGCAAGGCCCGGGCAAGGTCGGCGTGCGCCGCATCGAGTCGAGTGAGCACGTCACCTGCCGCTCCGATGGCCTGCAGCTGTGGCGTATGCCGTGCCACGAGCTCGGCGGCTCGGCTCACCTCCGCGCGGGCCGCTCCGAGAAGGGGCTGCGCCTGGCGTTCGAGGGCCAGGCTCCAGCGGGCGAGCAGGACGACGAATGCCGACCAGGCCGCGACGAGGACTCCAGCCCCCGGCTCGAGGGTCCCGGTGAGGAGGACGGCGAAGAGGGCCGCGACACCGGCCGAGAGCACGGGGACCCGCACCCGCACGTGGGACTCGACGACGTCGGTGAGGTCGTCGACGACACCGGTGAGCACGGCACTGCGCGAGCGGCGGCCGAGGCGAGCCGGAGTCAGCGGGATGAGGGCGGCATACACCTCCGTCCGGGCCGTCGCGAGGTCCGCGAGGGCGGAGTCGTGCGAGCGAAGCCGCTCGAGGTGACGGAAGAGAGGACGCGCCATGCCGAAGGCGCGCACGCCGACGATGGCCGTGAGCAGGGTGAGGATGACGGGGCGCTCGGCGGCGCGCACGATGAGCCAGCCGGAGGTCGCGGTGAGTGCGACGCCAGAGGTCAGCGCGAGCCCTCCCCACAGTCCGGCGAGCGCGTCGGGCCGGCGTGCCGTCCGCTGCCCCAGGACGGTCATGACGTCGCCTCGGCCAGCGCGTGCCCGAGGCGCAGGTGGTGATCTGCGGCCGAGATCAGCTCGACCGCGTGGGACACGGCGACGACGCAACGGTCGGCCGCCAGCTCACGGACGAGGTCGATGACGAGCCGGGTGCCGACCGCGTCGAGGTGGGCGGTCGGCTCGTCGAGGAGGAGGACGGGTGCGTCGGAGAGCGCGGCCCGGGCCAGACCCAGCCGGAGGCGCTGGCCGGCCGAGAGCCCGAAGCCGTCGTCTCCCAGGTGCGTCCCGAGCCCGTCGGGGAGCGAGGCGACGAACTCGTCGAGACCGACCCGGCGCAGCGCCGCCCACAGCTGCTGACCGGTGAGGTCGGCATGGGTGCCGAGTCGCAGCGCCTCCTCGATCGTGCCGTCGGGCAGGAACGGCCGCTGGGCCACGTAGTGCACGCGCCCGGTCGAGACCGTGCCCGCAGTCGGCGTTCGCACCCCGGCGACGAGGTCGAGCAGCGTCGACTTCCCGACCCCGGACTCACCGGTGACCACCGTGAGTCCGATCCCCGCGGTCAGCGTCACCCCATCGAGCACGAGCACCTCCTCCGACCCGGGATACGCATAGGACAGCCCCTCCGCCGCCACACCTCCGCCCACGAGTGGTGGGTTTCTCACCCAATTCCCCCGAGTCTCACGAGCACCGTCCGTGGGTTTCGGGGGAATTGGGTGGGAAACCGACGGGTGGGCGGAGAGCTCGGCGAGGATGTCGTCGATGGCGGTGGCGCCGTCGGCGGCGGCGTGGAACTCGGCCCCGACCCGACGGATCGGCCAGTAGGCCTCGGGCGCAAGGAGGATGGCGAGCAGACCGGCCTGCAGCGTCATGGATCCGTGGGTGAGCCGCAGGCCGACCGACACCGCGACGATGGCGACCGAGATCGTCGCCAGCAGCTCCAGCGCAGCAGAGGACAGGAACGCCAGCCTCAGAGTGCGCATCGTCGCCGCCCGGTGCTGCTCGGACACCGCCCGGACGACGTCGACCTGCCGACGGGCGCGCCCGAACGCCACGAGCGTCGGCAGCCCGCGCATGACGTCACCGAAGTGCCCGGCGAGCTGTTCGAGCGCCCGCCAGCGACTCATCGTGTCGTCCTGCGTCGTCCTGCCGATGAGAGCGGCGAAGAGCGGCAGCAGAGGCAACGTCACGACGACGATGACTGCACTGAGCGGGTCGACGACCACAAGTGCGGCGACGGCGACCACGGGCACGACGGCGCCGGCGACGAGGGCCGGGAGGTAGCGGGCGGCATACGGTTCGACGGCGGCGGCTCCCTGCACGGCGAGGGTCGACGCCTGCTCCGCCTCGGGTCGCGCCTCGGCCGGCGCGCTCAACCAGCGTGCGAGCAGCTGCTGCCGAAGGGCCGAGCTGACCGCAGTCGCCGTGCTGGCGCCGACTCGCTCGACGAGCACCGCCAGTGCTGCCCGCACGACGAACGCGCCCGCGACCCACATCGCGCTGCGCTGCCAGGTGCCCTGTGCGACAAGGTCGGTCACCAGTCGAGCGAGGGCCACACCCAGTCCGATCGCGGCAGCGCCCTGGCCGGCCGCGACGACGGCCAGGGTCGTCACCGGGCGCCGAAGGGCCGGCGCCATCCGGAGCAGTCGAGGGTCGAAGGGCTTCATGCGCGTATGCCGTCCGCTCACTTCACGAGGGCGGGTGCGCCCAGGTGGTGGGTCGAGAGCCGTCGCCGGAAGACCCAGTAGGTCCAGGCCGTGTAGAGGAGGACGATCGGCGTGAAGAGCAGGGCGGCGACCGACATGATCTGCAGCGTCATGGGAGTGCTCGCAGCGTTCTCGATGGTGAGGGAGGCACCGCCGGGCAGCGTCGAGGGCATCACTGCTGGGTGGAGCGCGACGAAGTAGGCCGCGGAGATGCCGGCCCAGGCCAGGGTCGTGCCGGCAAAGGCGAGTCGTTCGCGCCCTGCCCGGCTCGCCGCGAGCCCGCCGACGAGGGCGGCCCCGGCCAGGGCGGCCAACGCGAGGACTGGTCCCGTGCCGTCGATACCGAGGAGCCAGCCGAGCAGTGCGATCACGAGGACCGCTGCCACCACGCCTGATCGAGACGCAGCCCGGGTGGCCTCTGCGCGCAGGCCTCCATCGGTCTTGAGGGCGAGGAAGAAGGCTCCGTGTGTCACCGACAGCGCCACGAAGGCGGCACCCCCGAGCAGGCTCGGCAGGTTGAGCAGGGTCCCGAGCGAGCCGACGAACTCGAAGTCGGCGTCGAGAGGGACCCCGCGCACCAGGTTGGTGAGCGAGAGCCCGACGAGGAAGGGCGCGGCCACGGAGCCGCCGATGATGGCCGCGTCCCAGCGTCGGCGCCAGCTCTCGTCGTCGCGCTTGTGGCGGTACTCCAGGCCCATGTTGCGGACGATCAGGGCGAGGAGCAGAGCCAGGAGCGGGAGGTAGAAGGCCGAGAACATCGAGGCGTACCAGTGGGGGAACGCGGCGAAGGTCGCGCCGGCGGCGGTGATGAGCCAGACCTCGTTGCCGTCCCAGTGGGGGCCGATCGTCGTAAGCATGACGCGGCGGCGCTTGTCGGCGTCGTCCGCCCCGGTGCCGACGTGAGGTCGGCGACCGAGAACGGGCAGGAGCGCGCCGACCCCGAAGTCGAAGCCCTCGAGGACGAGGTAGCCGGTCCACAGCACCCCGATGAGGATGAACCAGATGAAGTGGTAGTCCATGTCGAACCTCTCTCGTCAGTAGGAGAACTGCAGTGGTGCGTCCTCGGCGGGCGCGGCGTCCGGCTCGTGGAAGGGCTCCGCACCGTGGGCGACATACCGCAGGAAGAGACGCACCTCGACGACGGCGAGCCCGGCATACAGCAGGGTGAAGACGGTCATCGACGTCCAGATCTCGGCCACGGACATCGATGGTGAGACGCCGAAGGCGGTCGTCATCAGCCCGTTGACGAGCCACGGCTGTCGGCCGGTCTCGGTGAAGATCCATCCGAAGCTGTTGGCGAACAAGGGCAGCAGCGGCGCAGCGACCGCGGCCCACAGCCACCACCGCGACGTCGGGGCCCGGGACGACCCGCGGGTCATCCACAGCAACAGCAGCGAAAGCCCCATGGACGCGAAGCCGAGGCCCATCATGAGGCGGAAGGTCCAGTAGGCGAGTGGCACGTTGGGGGTGTAGTCCGCATCGCTGTCGGACGCGACGGCTGCGACCTCAGGGCCGTAGGTGCGTTCGATGCCGGCGACCATCTCGGCGTTGCGTGCCTTGATCTCGTTGATGCCCTCGACACGACCATTGGGGTCGCCCGTCGCCATGAAGGCGAGGACCTTGGGCACCTTGATCGCCAAGACCTCCTCGGTGCCGTCGAGCGAACCGATGGTCAGGATCGAGAACCCGGCGCCGGTCTCCGACTCGTAGAGCGCCTCCGCGGCAGCCATCTTCATCGGCTGGACCTCGGTCATGATCTTGCCCTGCACGTCACCGGTGACGACGACGCCGAGGCTGGCGACGAGGGTGAGGACGGCGCCGAGGCGGGTGGCCTTGCGATACATCGGGACGTCGCCTGCGTCGCTGGCCCTGGTCGCAGCGGCGCGCCGCCAGAGCCAGACGCCCACGCCCATGACCACGGCCCCGCCGACCATGTAGGCCGAGGTGATGACGTGGGGGAAGGCCACGAGCTGGACCTTGTTGAGCAGGATCGCGAGGAAGTCACTCATCTCGGCGCGCCCGGACTCCGGGTTGTAGCGGAAGCCGACGGGGTTCTGCATGAAGGAGTTCGCCGCGAGGATGAAGTAGGCCGAGAGCAGCGTGCCCACGTGGACGACCCACATCGTCGCCGCGTGCAGCTTCTCCGGGATGCGCCCCCACCCGAAGATCCACAGGCCGAGGAACGTCGACTCGACGAAGAACGCGAGCAGGGCCTCGAGGGCCAGCGGCGCTCCGAAGATGTCACCGATGAAGCGGGAGTAGTCCGACCAGCTCATCCCGAACTGGAACTCCTGGACGATGCCGGTGACGAGACCGAGCGCGAAGTTGATCGTGAAGAGCTTGCCCAGGAACTTGGTGAGGCGCAGCCACTCGGGCCGGCGGGTCCGCACCCACGCGACGTGGGTGACAGCGACGACGAAGGACAGTCCGATCGTCACCGGCACGAAGAGGAAGTGGTAGACGGTGGTGATCGCGAACTGCCATCGCGCGAGGTCGACGGGCTCCATGGCTCTCCTGCGGGTTGCGTCCCTGAGGTTCGAAGATCTACTACAACCGATAGTAATACGACAGCGCGTAGTAGACCAACCCGACTCAAGCCGCAAGGGGCACAGGCGACGACCCGCGCACCGATCGGTGCGCGGGTCGTCGAGGTCGGCGCGTCAGGCGCCAGCAGTCTGGGCGGCGGGCCTCAGTCGTCGTCGCCGTCGGGCAGGACGACGCTGAGCAGCCAGGACACGACAGTGATGATGACCGCGCCGAGGACGGCGTCCCAGAAGAACTCGTCGATCGTGAACGCCAGCCCGATGGGGTCGGCGATCCACTCGGTGATCTGCAGCATGAACGCGTTGACGATGAACGTGAACAGCCCCAACGTCAGCACGATCACCGGGAACGACAGGACCTTGGCGATGGGCCGGATGACGGCGTTGACGAGGCCGAAGACGAGTGCGACGAGCACGATCGTCACGACCTTCTTGGTCCACTCGTCCTCGGTGCCGAAGCTGATGCCGTCGAGGAGGCCGGCGGCCGCCCAGAGGGCGACGGCGTTGATGAGGACTCGGATCAGGAAGTTCTGCACGGGGTCATGGTCCCACGAACGGGCCCTGCGGCGGCCCCGTGTGCCGGATGTGGCGAGCGTGTCGGGGCGCACGGGGGCCTCTACAGTGACGGGCATGACCGACGGCACTCCCTCGACCTCCCACGGGGAATCGCAGACCCCCGCCCGCGTCCGTCTCCGGGAGGCGCTCGACGCGGTTCCGGCCTACGTCGCGGGGCGGCCGGCGGAAGCACAGGCCGGCATCACGGCATACAAGATCTCCTCCAACGAGAACCCCTACCCCCCGCTGCCGTCCGTCCTCGACGTCGTGCGCGAGCAGGCGGGACAGATGAACCGCTACCCCGACATGGGGGTCGCCGCGCTGACCGAGGCGATCGCGCAGCGGCTCGACGTGCCGGTCGCGCGCGTCGCGACCGGGCCGGGCAGCGTCGGCGTCCTGGGCCAGATCATCACCGCGTTCTGCGACCCCGGCGACGAGGTCGTCTTCGCATGGCGCAGCTTCGAGGCCTACCCGATCCTCGTCGCCCTCGCCGGCGCCACCTCGGTCCAGGTTCCGCTCACCAGCGAGGCACGTCACGACCTCGATGCCATGGCCGACGCGATCACCGACCGCACCAAGGTCGTCCTCGTGTGCACGCCCAACAACCCGACCGGTCCCAGCGTGCGGACCGCGGAGCTCGAGGCCTTCCTCGACCGCGTGCCGGACGACGTCCTCGTCGTGCTCGACGAGGCCTACCTCGAGTTCGTCACGAGCGACGATGCTCCCGATGCGCTCGCGATCCACCGGGCGCGACCCAACGTCGCCGTGCTGCGCACCTTCTCGAAGGCCTATGGCCTCGCGGGGCTGCGGATCGGGTATGCCGTGGCGCACGAGCCCGTGGCCGAGGCCTTGCGCAAGGCGGCGATCCCGTTTGGTGTGAACTCCCTCGCCCAGGTGGCGGCGATCGCCTCGCTCGAGGCGTTCGACGAGCTCGACGTCCGGGTCAAGGAGCTCGTCACGGAGCGGGCCAGGGTCGTCGCCGAGCTGGAGCGTCAGGGCTGGGAGCTCCCGGACACCGACGCCAACTTTGTGTGGTTCCCGTTGGGTGAGCGCACGGCCGAGTTCGCTGCCGCCTGCCAGGCTGCGGGCCTCACCGTCCGGCCCTACGGCACGGACGGGGTGCGCGCGACCATCGCCGAGCGTGAGGCCAACGACCGGCTGCTCGAGGTCACGGCCGCCTTCTCTCGCGACTGACCGCTCGCGGAGGTCGGCGTATGCCGGCCCACGGGGAGCGTGGGACCCGCCCCTGCGGTGATGAGGACGCCCACGACGACGACGGCGCACCCGAGCCACTCGAGCGCGCTCGGGCGTTCGCCGAGGACCACCCAGGCCGCGGTCAGCCCAGTGACGGGCACGAGCATCGAGAACGGCGCGACGGTGCCCGCCGGGTGGCGGGCCATGAGCCAGGACCAGATCCCCGTGCCCACCACGGTCGCCACGAGGCTGGTGTAGAGCAGCCCGACCACGGCGGCTCCGCCCACGGACGTGCTTGCTGAGGTGAGGGAGCCGAGGATCCGGTCCGGACCCTCGACGACGAGGCTCAGCCCGAGCATGGGCAGTGGTGGCACGACGCTCATCCACATCGTGAGGCGGAAGGGCTGCGTCGTGCGGGCGCGGCGCACGGCGAGGTTGCCGAAGGCCCAGCCCAGGCCTCCGAGCACGGTGAGGACGAACGGCCACACCGCCGAGACGTCGCCGCGCTGGGAGCCGACGACTCCCAGGCCCGCGATGGCGATGAGGACGCCCAGGCCACGACGACGTGACAGGTGCTCGCCGAGCAGTGCGCCGAGCACGACGGTGAAGGGCGCTGAGCTCTGGAGGACGAGCGAGGCGAGACCGGCCGGCATACCCGTCGCCATGCCCCAGTAGAGGAACGCGAACTGGAGGACCCCGAAGCCGAGTCCGTAGAGGAGCACCCAACGCCAGGCGACGTCGGGCCTCGGCACGAAGAGCACGGCGGCGAGCGCCAGCGGGAACCAGCGCAGGGCGACGGTGAAGAAGGGTGGGAACTGCTCGAGGGAGGCGTGGATGGCGATGAAGTTCGCGCCCCAGAGGACGGCGACGAGGACGGCGAGGAGGCGGTGGCGAGTGGGCACGGCTCCAGCGTGGACGGCATACATTGCTTCGGTCTACTGATTCTTTGTTGGCACTGTGATTAGGCTTCCTACATGGACGCCCGCCACCTCACCCTCCTACGGGAGCTCGCCGACAGGGGCAGCGTCACCGCCGCGGCGGCCGCGACCCATCGCACCGGCTCCGCGGTCTCGCAGCAGCTCCGCACCGCGGAGCGTGATCTCGGCGTCCGACTCGTCGAGCCGGTGGGCCGCGGACTGCGGCTCACCGACGCCGGGCAGCTCCTCGCGGCCGCGGCCGTCGACGTCGAGGCCGCGCTGGCCCGGGTCCAGGCCCAGCTCGACGAGTTCCGTGGGCGACCCACGGGGACGGTGCGGATCGCAGCCCTCACGAGCGCGGCCGAGTTCCTCGTGCCGCCGGCCCTGATGTCGCTCGCCGCCGAGGGGATCGAGGTCGAGCTGAGCGACACGGACGTCTCGGAGGAGGACTATGCCGCGCTCGCGGCCGATCACGACGTCGTCATCGGGCACAGCCTCCTCGGCGCCGTCCCACGGGGCGCCGAGCAGCTCGTCCACACCGTGCTGGCCCGCGAACCCCTGGACGTCGCGCTGCCCGCCGACCACCCGCTCGCCGGCAAGGAGCAGCTGGGGCCACGCGATGTCGTCGACGAGCCGTGGATCGGCGTGCCCGTCGGATATCCGTTCGAAACCGTTCTCCAGGGCGTCGAGCGGGCCACCGGGCGCCCGGTCAGGGTGGTCCAACGCGTCCGCGACAACAGGGTGGTCGAGGCGCTCGTGCACGCCGGCGCCGGCCTCGCCCTGCTCCCGCGCTTCACGACCCGTCCCAGGGAGGGCGTGGTCCTGCTGCCGCTGCGGGGTGTCAACGCCCGACGCTGGGTGGTTGCGCTCTCCCGCCCGGACCGGGCCGAACGGGCCGTCGTCCGCCGTGCCAACGCCGTTCTGCGTGATGTCGGACGCCTCACGTACGCGTAACGCACAGATTTCTTTGCTTTGGGTCTGGCGGGTCGCGGATTGACGGGTAACACTGTCTGCACCCGTGCGCGACCGCGCAGCGGTGAGTTGTGGGCCCAACGAGGCGCCCACGACCTGATGAGAGGACCACCCGACGTGACCCGACGCCCCCTGCGCCGTAGTTTCACGACGATCGCCGGAATCGCAGCCGCGGCACTTGCCGCAACGGCTGCGGCCCCCCACTCGGGAGCAGCACCAGGAGATCGTGAAATCAAAGTCTCGAAGGCGCCCAACGCGCAGTCGCAGACCACCAAGGTCAAGAAGGCCAAGCCCGCCGACAAGCTCGGCCGGCACGACCGCGACCTGCTCGAGAAGGCCGTCGACGCGAAGACCTCCCGTGTCGTCGTCATGATCTCCACCGACAAGGGCAAGACCGCCGGCGCCGTCAAGGCCATCAAGGCCAGCGGTGGCGTCGTCGCCACGGTCAACGACCGGGTCGGCTACATCAGCGCCAGCGTCCCGACCGGCAAGGTCGACGCCGTCGCCAAGAACGCCGCGATCGTCGCCGTCGACCTCAACGAGCGCATCGCGTTGCCGCGTCCCGAGACCGAGGGTGCCGCTGGCGCCGCCTCGGCAGCGGTCGCCGCTCCGGGCGCAGGGACCCCGGACGACAACCCCTACATGCCCACCCGTGACATCGGCTCCATCGCCTTCAAGAAGGCGAACCCGAGCTACGACGGCCGGGGGATCACCATCGGTGTCATCGACTCCGGCGTCGACCTCGACCACCCGGCGCTGCAGAAGACCTCCACCGGCGAGCGCAAGATCGTCGACTGGGTCACCGGCACCGACCCGCTTCTCGAGGGGGACGGTTCGTGGCGCGCCATGCTCACGACCGTGACCGGCCCGTCGTTCACGCTCGACGGCATCGGCACCTACACCTCACCCGCCGGGACCTACAAGTTCCAGCGCGTCGCCGAGAACATCTCCACCGCGTCGGAGGCCGCTGGCGACTTCAACCGCGACGGTGACACCACCGACCGCTGGGGGATCCTCTACAACGAGACGACCCACGACATCTGGGTCGACGCCAACCAGGACTTCGTCTTCTCCGACAGCGAGAAGATGCGCCCCTACAAGGAGAAGTTCGACATCGGGCACTTCGGTGTCGACAACCCGGCGACCGCGATCGCCGAGTCGATGCCGTTCGTCGTCGAGTACCGCGAGGACGTCGACCTGACTCCTGCCAACCTCCCCGGCCAGAAGGCCGACTTCGTCAACATCGGTGTCGTCGAGTCCGCCCACGGCACGCACGTCGCCGGCATCGCAGCCGGTCACTCGCTCTTCGGCGGTGAGATGGACGGCCAGGCGCCCGGCGCCAAGGTCGTCTCGACCCGGGCGTGCTCCTGGGGCGGTGGCTGCACCGCGGTCGCCCTGACCGACGGCATGGTCGACCTCGTCGCCAACCGTGGTGTCCAGGTCGTCAACATGTCCATCGGTGGCCTTCCGGCCCTCAACGACGGCAACAACGCCCGGGCCCGTCTCTACGACGCGCTCATCGACACCTACGGCGTCCAGATCGTCATCTCCGCAGGCAACAGCGGCCCCGGCATCAACTCGATCGGTGACCCGTCGGTCGCCACCGACGTCGTGTCCGTCGCCTCCTCGATCACCAAGGAGACGTGGAAGTCCAACTACGGAGCAGACGTGAGCTCGGCCGTCGCGCTGCACAACTACTCCTCGCGCGGCCCGCGTGAGGACGGTGGCTTCAAGCCCAACGTCATGGCACCGGGTTCGGCCGTCTCGTCGATCCCGACCTGGCAGCCGGGTGGCCCCGTCGCCGAAGCCGGCTACGCGCTGCCCCCGGGCTACGCGCACTTCAACGGCACCTCGATGGCCTCCCCGCAGACGGCCGGCGCCACCGCGCTCCTGCTCTCCGCGGCCAAGGCGACCCAGGTGGCCGTGACCCCGCGTCAGATCCGTGACTCGATGTACACGTCCGCGGACTACAAGGCCAACGTCGAGGCCATCGGTCAGGGCGCCGGTCTTGTTGACGTCCCCGGCGCGTGGAGCCTGCTCAAGACGCGTCCGAAGTCGCAGGACTACACCGTCACCGCACCGGTCTGCACCCCCCTGTCCGGCTTCCTCGCGACGCCGAACGAGGGCACGGGCCTCTACAACCGGTGCGCGGCCTCCGAAGGCGGGCTCGTCTCCGGTGTCGGGCAGACCTACACGGTGACCTCGACCCGCACCACCGGGGTCAAGGGCAACGTGCGGCACGCCCTGCGTCTCGTCGGCAACGACGGCACGTTCTCGCTTCCCGTCTCGCAGCGTCCGCAGCCGCTGGGCGGCTCGGTCGACATCCCGGTCAGGGTCAAGACCTCGACGCCGGGTGTCCACTCGGCGATCCTCGAGATTGACGACCCGGCCACGTCGGTCGTCGACAAGCGCGTGCTGCTCACCGTCGTCCTCGCTCAGGACCTCGCCGCCCCGACCTTCGGTGCGACGCAGTCCGGTGAGGTGGAGCGCAACCTCAACAAGAAGATGTTCGTCACGGTCCCCGAGGGCGCCAAGGCGCTCCAGGTCAACCTTGACGGCATCGCCTCGGGCTCGCAGGTGCGCTGGATCGCCTACAACCCGTATGGCAACCCGGTGGAGTCGACGAGCTCGCTCGTCTGCTTCTCCAACTTCAACGCTGGAGCCGGCTGCAACCCCCACTCGCGCAGCTACTCCGACCCGCTCCCGGGCATCTGGGAGATCCAGGTCGAGGCTCGTCGCACCACGCCGACCCTCGAGAACCCCTTCCGGGTCTCGGCTCGCGCCCAGGGTGTCGTCGTGGACCCGGCCACCCAGACCATCGCCTCGGCGAAGGTCGGGGTTCCCACGCCGGTGTCGTGGACGGTGACCAACCAGTTCGCCCCGGTCACCATCGCTCCCAAGGGTGGGCCGCTCGGCTCGGCCGTCGCCGGTCGCAAGACGATCGCCAACCACGCGCTGCAGAAGTTCACGGTCGAGGTGCCCGCGGGCGCGACCAAGCTCGTGGCCAAGATCGGCAACCCGTCCGACCCGGCTGCCGACCTTGACCTCACGGTCAAGAACTCGGCCGGCACGGTCGTGGCGCAGCAGGCCGACGGTGACAGCGAGGAGGCCGTGACGATCAACGGTCCGGCCGCCGGCACCTACACGGTCGAGGTCGACGGCTACTCGATCCCGAGTGGCTCGACGCAGTACGACTACCTCGACGCCTTCTACTCGACCGGACTCGGCACCCTCACGGTGCCGGCGACGACGACCGAGCTCGCGACGGGTGCCTCGGCGCCGGTCTCGGGTCAGGTCACCGTGGCCTCGGTCCCGAGTGCAGGCCGTCAGGTGTCGGGCGAGATGCAGGTCCTCTCCACCGAGGGCGCGCTCCTCGGCACGGGTCAGGTCCTCATCGGCTCGGTCACTCCGTGACCTCTGCCTGAGCAACGCGAGGGCCCCGCAACGAGCATTCGTTGCGGGGCCCTTCGCTGTCCGGGCTGTCTTCGCTGTCTGTGCTGTCCCGGCCCAGAGCTGCCGGTCAGCGGACGGGGGAGGCCGACTGGACCTCCAGGACCTGGCCCTGCTGGCAGGTGGTCATGATGTTGTCCACCAGCCTTCCCGTCACCGTGACCCGCCCGTCGGGCACCGCGACCGGACCGACGAGGACGAACGCCCCTGCGTCGGTCTGCAGCACCCGGCACCCGACCTCGACCCCGTCGGACACGACGCCGGTCAGGGTCATCACCTGACCGGCCTGGCTCAGGGTGGGGTGCGGCACGGGGTCGTCGGCCATGCGGACGGAGGCATCCCTGACGTAGTAGGGCATCGCTTCGGAGCAGTTCGGGTCCATGCTGTCCATCGCGGCTCCTTGGATGACGTATGCCGTGCCGGCAGTGAGGCCCTTCGTCTCACCGATGAGGACCCACAGCCTGCCGTTCTGCTCGTTCTTGAACACGATGCACCCGTCCTTGACGGATGTCACCCGCCCGGACATCACCGTCGGCCGCGCCCGCCCGCTCGGCGGCGTCGTGGCGCCGCTCGTGCCGGAGGGCGACGGGGTCGCCGTCGGCGATGCCGAGGGCGTGGTGGACGAGGTGGCCGATGGGCTCACGGTGCCTCGGTCGTCCCGGACCTGTGGATCCTCCGAACCACAGGCGGACAGGAGGGCGACAGCGCACAGGGCGCTCACGGCATACCCGGTCGGTCGTCGGCCCACGGAAGTTCGCATACCCATGAACCTAGGACGTCCCGAGGCGGCGGGCGGTTCCGTGACCGGCGCGTTTGGGAGGCAGCGCCACCCTCGCGGTACGGTTTGGCCCAGCAGGCTTGGTGAGCGCCCTCACACCCCGAGGAGCTCCCAGACACCGCCGTCCGGGCCGCGCGCGCACGAGCGTGTGGAGCCGGCGGCCCGAGCCGGGCGTTCGCCACGAACGGACGTCCCAGGGAACAGGAGTGCCCGTGAGCGACACCGATGTCGTAGCAACGCCGCCCGCCGGCGGAATGGACCACCACGTCTCGGTGGACCCGGCAGCAGCCCCCCCGCCCCGCGCGGCGGCCGATGGCGGCCCCGACATGATCCAGCTCCTCACTCCCGAGGGAGAGCGCGTCCCCCACGCCGAGTACGACGCGGTCATCGACGCCCTGAGCCACGACGAGCTGCGCGACCTCTACCGCGACCTCGTGCTCGTCCGCCGCGTCGACCAGGAGGCCACGGCCCTGCAGCGTCAGGGCGAGCTGGGCCTCTGGGCCTCGCTCCTCGGCCAGGAGGCCGCCCAGATCGGCGCCGGCCGCGCGATGCGCACGCAGGACCACTGCTTCCCCGGCTACCGCGAGCACGGTATCGCCTGGACCCGTGGCGTGGACCCGATGCGCCTCATCGCGATGTATCGCGGCGTCGACAAGGGTGCCTGGGACCCGGCCGAGTTCGGCTTCCACCCCTACACGATCGTCATCGGCAACCAGAGCCTGATCGGCACCGGCTACGCCATGGGCATCCAGCGCGACGGCGCCGTCGGCACGGGCGAGGCTGAGCGTGACGCCGCGGTCATCGCCTGCATGGGCGACGGGGCGACCGCGCAGGGCGACAACAACGAGGCCTTCGTCTTCGCAGGCGTCTACAACAGCCCGGTCGTCTTCTTCTGCCAGAACAACCAGTGGGCCATCTCCGAGCCCAACGACCGCCAGACCCGCGCGCCGATCTACAAGCGCGCCGACGGCTTCGGCTTCCCGGGCCTGCGGGTCGACGGCAACGACGTGCTCGGTGTGTATGCCGTCATGACCACGATGCTCGACCGTGCCCGTTCCGGTGACGGCCCCTCGCTCATCGAGGCCTTCACCTACCGCATGGGCGCCCACACGACCTCGGACGACCCGACGAAGTACCGCGTGTCCGCCGAGGTCGAGGTCTGGAAGCTGCGTGACCCGGTCGCCCGCTACAAGCGCTGGCTCATGAGCGAGGGCATCGCCGACGCCGACTTCTTCGAGGCCGTCGAGGCGGCGTCGGACGAGCTCGGCGAGCGGGTCCGGGCTGACACGGTGGCGATGGCCGACCCCGACGTCGGCGACATCTTCGACCAGGTCTACGTCGAGCCGCACCGGCAGGTCGAGGACGACAAGGCGGCCTTCACGGCATACAGCGCCTTGTTCGAGACCGCGACGACGGAAGGGGCACGCGCGTGAGCACCACGGCTTCCACCACGACCAGGACGACCATCGCCAAGGCCCTCAACGCGGGCCTCCGCAAGGCCATGGAGAAGGACCCCAAGGTCATCCTGCAGGGCGAGGACATCGGCAAGCTCGGCGGCGTCTTCCGCATCACCGAGCACCTCCAGAAGGACTTCGGCGAGGACCGGGTCATCGACACCCCGCTGGCCGAGTCCGGCATCATGGGCACCGGCATCGGGCTGGCCCTGCGCGGCTACCGCCCGGTCGTCGAGATCCAGTTCGACGGGTTCGTCTACCCCGCGTTCGACCAGATCGTCTCGCAGCTGTCCAAGCTGCACTCGCGCTCGCGCGGCGCCATCAAGGTGCCCGTCGTCGTCCGCATCCCCATGGGTGGCGGCATCGGCGCGGTCGAGCACCACAGCGAGTCCAACGAGGCCTACTTCGCGCACACCCTCGGGCTGCGCGTCGTCTTCTGCTCCAACCCCGAGGACGCCTACTGGATGATCCAGCAGGCGATCGAGTGCGACGACCCGGTGATCTTCTACGAGCCCAAACGCCGCTACCACGAG
This sequence comes from Knoellia sp. AC549, assembly GCF_979258975.1. Taxonomy (NCBI): domain Bacteria; kingdom Bacillati; phylum Actinomycetota; class Actinomycetes; order Micrococcales; family Intrasporangiaceae; genus Knoellia; species Knoellia sp. AC549. The sequence continues at coordinate 1,467,595 of NZ_OZ409890.1, read as the reverse complement.
AAGGGCGAGGTCGACTTCGACGCGCCTGCCGCTCCGCGCGACCTGTTCTCGGCGCACACCGTGCGTCAGGGCACCGACGTCACGCTCGCCTGCTGGGGTCCCATGGTCAAGGTCTGCCTCGACGCCGCGAAGGTGGCGGCGGAGGAGGGGCGCTCCATCGAGGTTCTCGACCTGCGCTCGATCAGCCCCCTCGACATCGACGCCATCACCGAGTCGGTCAACCGGACGGGCCGTCTCGTGGTCGCCCAGGAGGCGCCGTCGTTCGTGTCCGTCGGGTCCGAGATCGCGGCCCTCGTGACGGAGCGCTGCTTCTACTCGTTGGAGTCCCCGGTCATCCGGGTCGCCGGCTGGAACGCGCCCTACCCGGCGTCCAAGCTCGAAGAGCACTACCTGCCCGACCTCGACCGCGTGCTCGACGGTGTCGACCGCGCCCTGGCCCACTGAGTCTGAGGAGAAACCACGCATGGGTGTCAAGCACTTCAACCTCCCCGACCCCGGTGAGGGTCTGCTCGAGGCCGAGATCGTCACCTGGAACGTCAAGGTCGGCGACACCGTCAAGGTCAACGACATCGTCGTCGAGATCGAGACCGCCAAGTCGCTCGTCGAGCTGCCCATCCCGTGGGCCGGGACGGTGTCGGCGCTGCTGGTGAGCGAGGGCGACGAGGTCGAGGTCGGCACGCCGATCATCTCCATCGACGACGGTGTGGGCGCGGACTCTGCGCCCACCACCGTCCCCGACGTCCAGGCCGGCGCTCAGAGCTCGGTGGAGGTCGGGCCGGCCAACGCCGCCGCGGCCGCCGACGCCGAGGTCGAGGAGGAGCCCCTCAAGACGCTCGTCGGCTACGGGCCCAAGGCCGGCGGAAGCTCGCGTCGTCCCCGCAAGGCCGCCGCTCCTGTGGCTGCACCGGTTGCTCCGGCTGCTCCGGCACCTGCCCCCGAGCCGGTCGTTCCGGTGGCCCCTCCCGCGACTGCACGCTCGGACGCCAAGGTGCTCGCGAAGCCCCCCGTGCGCAAGCTCGCCAAGGACCTCGGCGTCGACCTCGCGGCCGTGGCTGCCACGGGCGACGGTGGCGTCGTCACCCGGGCTGACGTCGAGGGGTATGCCGCAGGCGCCCCTTCCGCGGGCGGCGCACCTGCCGCTTCGGCAGGGTCTGCAGCCGCATCGACCACGGCACCGGCGGCCGGATCCGGTTCTGGCACACCGGCATACGCTGCATCTGGGTCGGGCGTCTTCGCCGGAGGGGAGCGCGAGGTCCGCGTGCCCATCAAGGGCGTGCGCAAGATGGTCGCGCAGGCGATGGTCGGCAGCGCGTTCACGGCTCCGCACGTCACCGAGTGGGTCACCGTCGACGTCACCGCGACCATGGACCTCGTCGCGAAGCTCAAGCGCGACAAGGAGTTCAAGGACGTCAAGGTCACGCCGCTGCTCATCCTGGCCAAGGCGATGCTCATCGCAGCCCGTCGCAACCCCGAGATCAACGCGGCGTGGGACGAGCAGGCGCAGGAGATCGTCCTCAAGAACTACGTCAACCTCGGCATCGCCGCGGCCACCCCGCGCGGGCTCGTCGTCCCCAACATCAAGGACGCCGACCGGCTCACGCTACGCGGACTGGCTGAGGCGATCGGCGCGCTCACCGCGACCGCGCGCGAGGGTCGCACCCAGCCGGCCGAGATGTCCGGTGGCACGGTCACGATCACCAACATCGGTGTCTTCGGCATCGATGCGGGCACGCCGATCCTCAACCCCGGCGAGGCGGCGATCCTGGCGTTCGGCACGATCAACCGTCGCCCGTGGGTGGTCACCGACGAGTCCGGCGGCGAGACGATCGTGCCGCGTTCGGTGACGACGCTCGCGCTGAGCTTCGACCACCGGCTCGTCGACGGCGAGCTCGGGTCGCGCTACCTCGCCGACGTCGCCGCCATCCTGCAGGACCCGTCGCGGGCCCTCGTCTGGGGCTGATCGGCACACCAGTCGGGGGTTCTGTGACGAGTCGGGGGTCGGTGATGTCCCGACTCGTCACAGAACCCCCTACTGGCGGCTCCGACCGCTGCGGGGGCCGCTGCGCGCCGTGACAGAGTTGGCCCGTGCTCTCGACCTATCGCCCGCTCTTCGCCATCCCCGGAGCCACCCGCTTCCTCGCCGCCAGCGCCCTGTCGCGCGTGGGCGGTGCCATGTTCGGCGTCGCCATCATCGTGATGATCGCGACCCGGCGGGACAGCTACGGCCTGGCCGGCGCGATCTCTGCCGGTGGGATCGTGGTGCTGGCCCTGGCCGGGCCGATCATCGGTCGTCTCGTCGACAAGCGTGGCCAGCGTCGGGCCTCGATGCCCTTCGTCCTCATGACCTTTGTCGCCGGCCTGGTCACGGTGGTGCTGTCCGCTGTCGGTGCGCCGGCGTGGACCCTCTTCGTGGGGTATGCCGTATCGGCCTTCCTCCCCGAGATGGGGCCGATGTCCCGCGCCCGCTGGGCGCACCTGCTGCAGGACGAGCCGGACGCCCTGCATGCCGCGATGTCGCTCGAGCAGGTCGTCGAGGAGGGCGCGTTCGTCCTCGGGCCGGTGCTCGGGGTGCTCGCTGCCACGGCGCTCTTCCCCGAGGCGGGACTGCTGCTCGCCTACGTCGTCTTCACGCTCGGTGCGGTGCTCTTCCTCTTCGAGCGCCGTTCGGAGCCGCCGGTCGTCCCTCACGACGAGCGTCCCCACGGCCTCGCGATCGGGCGCCCCGGTGTGGCCGCGGTGGGCGCCGCCCTCTTCATGGTGGGCGCCGTCTTCGGTGGCAACGAGGTGGTCGCCGTGGCGGTGGCCGACGAGGCCGGTCGCACCGGCATGAGCTCGGTCATCCTCGGCGCCTTCGCCCTGGGCTCGGCCCTGGCCGCGATCGTCTTCGGCACGCGCAAGTTCACCGGCTCCATCGCGCGACGGTTCGTCTGGTGCGCCCTGGCGATGTTCGTCCTCGAGTTCCCGGTCCTGTTCATCGACGACCTGTGGGGGCTGACCGCGATGATGTTCGTCGCCGGGTCCGCCACCGCGCCGACGCTCATCACCGGCATCACCCTCGTGCAGCACCTCGTGCCACGAGCCTTCATCACCGAGGGCATGGCCGTGGCGATCACCGGACTGCTCGTCGGCCTGGCCTCGGGAACAGCACTGAGCGGCATACTCGTCGACCGGTGGGGTGCGCACGAGACCTATGCGCTCCCGGTGGCTGCCGCGTTGTCGTCGGCCCTCATCGCCGCGGCGTGGGGACGCAGGATCGCCCGCGCCACCCGCGCCTGACTCTCGCCACGTGGGCCTCCGCCCCGCCCCGCCGTTGGTTTCTCACCCAATTCCCCCGAAACTCACGGGACACGCCGGTGAGTTTCGGGGGAATTGGGTGAGAAACGCACGAGTTAGGCGGACTTGGAGGCCGCTGCTGCTGCCTCTGCCGCGTCCGAGTCGTTGCGCTCCTGGTAGGCCGAGCCCTTGCGGAGCTCGACCTCGGGCAGGAACCACATGACGACGAAGCCGATCACCATGACCCCGGCTCCGACGAGGAAGACGTGGTCCATCGCCTCGGAGAAGCCCATGAGGAACGGCTTGGCCAGGCGCTCGTCGAGGTTCGTGAGGAACGAGCTGTCCTGCAGCACACCGCTGCTGGCTGCCGCCGAACCCCCGCCACTGGCCTGTGACTCGGCGAGCTGCTTGCCGAAGGCGGCGTTGGCCGGGTCGCGCAGCGCCTCCTGGAACTGCGGGGTGGGCCCGACGGTGCGCATGGCCGAGGCAATCTTGTCCGGCACGAGTGAGAAGAGGATCGACAGGAAGACCGCGGTGCCGATGGTGCCGCCGATCTGACGGGTGAACGTCGCGGTCGAGGTGGCGACGCCGATCTGCTGTGGCGGCACGGCGTTCTGGACGGCGAGGGTGAGCGGCTGGAAGTTGAAGCCGAGCCCCAGGCCGAAGAAGACCATGACGACCATCGTCTGCCACAGGGGAGTGTCGAAGTGGACGAAGTGGAAGGCGAAGAGCGACACGACGAGCAGGGCGACGCCGACGACCGGGAAGATCCGGTAGCGGCCGGTGCGGCTGATCACCTGACCCGACACGATCGAGCCCGACATGATGCCCAGGGTCATCGGCAGCAGCAGAAGCCCGGCCTCGGTGGGCGAGGCGCCCTTGACGATCTGGAGATAGAGGGGCAGCGAGGCGAGCCCGCCGAACATCGCGATCCCGATGAGGACCGAGGCGGCCGAGGCCACCCCGACGGTGCGGTTGCGGAACATCGCGAGCGGCAGGATCGCCTCCTCGCCCATGCGGGCCTCCTGCCAGAAGAACGCGACGGCGGCGACGACGCCCACGGCGTAGCAGGCGATGGCGTTGCCCGAGCCCCACCCCCACTCGCGACCCTGCTCGGCGACGAGCAGCAGCGGCACCAGCGAGACCGACAGCAGGGCGGCGCCGGTCCAGTCGATGCGGTGGTCGAGCCGAGTGTGACGCAGGTGCAGCGTCTTGGAGACGAGGACGAGGGCGGCGATGCCGATCGGCACGTTGACGAGGAAGACCCAGCGCCAGCCGGTCACCCCGAGGATCTCGTCAGCGCCGGCGAAGAACCCGCCGATGACCGGGCCGAGCACCGAGGACGTGCCGAAGACGGCGAGGAAGTAGCCCTGGTACTTCGCGCGCTCGCGCGGAGGCACGATGTCACCGATGATCGCGAGGGCGAGCGAGAAGAGGCCACCGGCGCCCAGCCCCTGCACCGCGCGGAACGCGGCCAGCTGGAGCATCGAGGTCGAGAAGGTGCAGAGGACCGAGCCCACGACGAAGATCGTGATGGCCGTGACGAAGAACCTCTTGCGGCCGTAGATGTCGGAGAAGCTTGCCGTAGAGCGGCGTGACGATGGTGGCGGTGATGAGGTAGGCGGTCGTCGCCCACGCCTGGTGCTCGAGGCCCTTGAGGTCGTCGGCGATGGTGCGGATCGAGGTGGCGACGATCGTCTGGTCGAGTGCGGCGAGGAACATGCCCGACATGAGGCCGACGAGGATCGTGACGATCTGCCGGTGGGTCAGGGGTTGCTCCGGTGAGGTGGCGGTCATGCGAGGTCCTTGGGCGTGAGGAGCGGGTGGGCCTCGACGTCGTCGGCGAAGCGGGTGAGGAGGGAGTCGAAGGTCGCGAGGTCGGCATCGGACCAGTCGTGGACGACCTCGGCCAGCCAGCCGTTGCGGCGGTCGCGGATGTCGGTGAGCAGCTGGCGGCCGTCGTCGGTGAGGGTGAGCATCTGCGCGCGCCCGTCACTGGGGTCGGCGACCTTGGCGACCAGACCCTGCGTGACGAGGGCGCTGACCTGGCGGCTCACGGTGGAGATGTCGAGGTGGACGCGCTCGGCGATCTCGGAGACCCGTCGGGGCTCGTCGCGCAGGTTGAACATCAGCGGGTAGCCGATCGGGTCGACCTTGGCGTGCACCCGGGGTGCTCGTTGCCGGACGACGCTCATGAGCTTCAGGGAGCGCACGAGGGCGTCACCGAAGGCGGAGCGAGTCTCGGACGGTTCGGTTGCTTGCGGCATACAAGCAAGTGTGTACCCGCATGGTTGCGGAGCGCAACTGTCGGCTCGCCGAGCGGGGGGTGCTCGCTCGAGTCAGGGAGCGATGACGAGAGCGTCGAGGACCCGGCGGGCGATGTCCTCGTCACCGACCACGGTGTAGTGGGTGTCGTCCGTCGAGACGCGACCGGCAGCCCGTCGCGTGGCCGCCTGGGTCGACAGCGTGATCGTCGTGCTGACGACGTCGGGATGCACGACCGTGTCGCCGGTGAAGAGGGGTATGCCGTGCGGCTTGCCGTCGCGCTCCTCGACCCGCACACCGGCCCGGCCCACGACGGGGCCGGTGAGGTCGAGGATGACGGCCTGCCCGGGTGGGACCTTCGCGGTGCGGGCCACGACCTTGGGCAGGGAGGCAAAGATGGCCTGCACGGTGAGGGCGGCGCCCGGCGTGTCCAGGTTGCCGGGCCGTCCGAGGGCGCCGCGGATGTCCTGCTCGTGCACCCACAGGTCGAAGACGCGGTTCTGCATCAGCCCGAGCAGCGTGGTCGAGCCGAACGGCCCGAGGGCGGGGTCGTCGGGTGAGGTGGTCTCGGCCTCGAGATGGGCGACCCGGGCGTGCACGAGATCGTCGAGCTCCTCGAGGAGCTCCTCGAGGGAGCGGTCGCGCCGGGACTCGAGGTACTTCTCGACCACGGTGCCCAGCCCGCTCCGGACATGCTCCCGACCGCTGACGTCGAGCTCAGGGAGCGGCTCGCCCTGCACCCAGGCCTCGAGGCTCACGACGTGCGCGAACTGGTCGTGGACGGTCCACCCCGGGCAGTCCGTCGGGCGATCCTCGTCGCCCTCGCGCAGCGAGTGGCCGAGGTCGACGATCGCTTGCAGGGTGTGCGAGTAGGCCGCGGTGAGCGCGGGCAGGTCCTCCGGGGCGGCGGGGTGCAGCGTCATGCACCTGACCATAACGACTGGGTGCCTAGGCTGACGGCCATGAGGACGACCGCACTGGCACTCGTGCGCGCCGCGCACGCCGGTCCGGCGCTCGCCGTGACCGTGCTCTCCGGCCTCCTGGGCGTCGCGGCGGACCTCTCCGCCTCGCAGGTCGCGGTGGTGACCTCCGCGGTCCTCGCGGGACAGCTCTCGGTCGGCTGGTCCAACGACCTGCGCGACCGAGCCCGCGACGCTGCGGTCGGGCGCTCCGACAAGCCACTCGCCAACGGTGAGGTGGGCGTGTCGACCGTGCGGGCCGCGTGCGCGCTCGCCGTGGCCGCCACCGTGACCCTCTCCCTTCTCTGCGGGCTGATCGCGGGGGTGGTGCATCTCCTCTGCGTGGCCTCTGCATGGACCTACAACCTGTGGCTCAAGGGGACCGTCGCGTCGTGGCTCCCGTATGCCGTGTCCTTCGGTGGTCTGCCCGTCTTCGTCGAGCTCGTCGTCGGCGCCCTCCCGCCGGTCGAGGTGGTGCTCGGTGGTGCGCTCCTCGGAGTCGCCGCCCATCTGCTCAACGTGGTACCCGATCTGGCGGACGACGCGGCCACGGGGATCCGCGGCCTGCCGCACCGTCTGGGGGCCCGCACGAGCGTCGTGGTGGCGGTCGGTCTGCTCGTCACCGTGACGGTCCTGCTGCTCGCCGCGGACATGGTGACGGGAGGACCCGATGGCCCCGTCGCCGTCGTCGTGGGCGTGACCGTGGCAGGGTTGGCAGTGCTCGCCCTGCTCGGCTCCGGCCGGGTCCCCTTCTATGCCGCCATCGGCATCGCGTTCACGGACGTGGTGACCTTGGTGGCCCGGTGAACCGCTCCCGCTCGGATCGAGGCAACTTGCACACTCGACTGCTCTCCGTCGGCACCTCGCTCCCGCCACACCGCCATCGCCAGAGCGACATCACCGATGCCTTCGCCCAGGTGGTCGTCGAGGCAGGTGCCAGCGAGCGGCTGCTGCGGTCCGTGCACGCCAACGCGGGCGTGCAGGAGCGTCACCTCGCCCTCCCCCTGGCCGACTACGCCGGCCTGCGGGGGTTCGACGAGGCCAACGACCTCTTCCTCGAGCACGCCGTCGCCCTGGGCGCCCGGGCCCTCGAGAAGGCCCTGGCGGGAGCGGGCCTCGTCGCCTCAGACGTCGACCTCATCGTCTCGACGACCGTGACCGGGCTGGCTGTGCCCTCCCTCGACGCCCGCATCGCGGCCGTCGTCGGGCTGCGCGAGGACGTCAAGCGGGTGCCGATGTTCGGCCTGGGCTGCGTCGCCGGGGCCGCCGGAGTCGCGCGGTTGCACGACCACGTCCTCGGCCACCCGGACGACATCGCCGTGCTCGTGGCCGTCGAGCTGTGCTCACTCACCGTCCAGCGCGACGACACGAGCGTGGCCAACATCGTTGCCAGCGGCCTCTTCGGGGACGGCGCAGCCGCGGTCGTCGTGGGTGGCCCGGCCCGCGACTCCCGCATCGAGGTCGTCGACAGCCGCAGCCGGCTCTATCCCGACAGCGAGCGCACGATGGGCTTTGACATCGGCGCGACGGGACTGCGCATCGTCCTCGACGCCCAGGTGCCGACGATCGTCCAGCGCTACCTCGGCGGGGACGTCGACCGGTTCCTCGCCGACCACGGACTCGTCCGCGAGGACGTCGGCTGGTGGGTCTGCCACCCCGGGGGCCCCAAGGTCATCGACGCCGTGCGCGACAGCCTGGGCCTCACCGACGAGGACGTCGAGCTCACCCGCAGAAGTCTTGCCCGGATCGGCAACCTCTCGTCCGCGTCCGTCCTTCACGTGCTCGCCGACACGCTCGCGCTGCGCCCGCCACGGCCGGGGACGCACGGCGTGCTCCTGGCGATGGGTCCGGGCTTCTGCTCCGAGCTCGTCCTGCTGCGCGCCACGGGTGAGGACGGCGAGGCGTGAGCACCCTGACGGCGTTCGTCGTGGTCGTGCTCCTCGTGGCGCTCGAGCGCCTCGCCGAGCTGGTCGTCTCGAAGCGCAACGCCGCGTGGAGCCTCTCGCAAGGCGGTGTCGAGACCGGTCGCGGGCACTACCCGGTGATGGTGGTCCTGCACACGGGGTTCCTCGTGGCGATGCTCGCCGAGGCGCTCATCCGTCGGCCCGTGGTGCCCCCGGCGTTGGCGTGGTCGATGCTCGTGGTCGTCCTCGCCGCCCAGGCCCTGCGGTGGTGGTGCATCCTCACCCTCGGGCGTCGCTGGAACACGCGGGTCATCGTCGTCCCCGGTCTGGCGCCGGTCCGGTCGGGTCCCTACCGCTGGCTCCGCCACCCCAACTACGTCGCCGTCGTGGCCGAGGGGTTCGCGCTGCCGCTGGTCCACGCCAGCTGGGTCACCGCCCTCGTCTTCACCGTCGCGAACGCCGCGCTGCTCACGGTGCGGCTGCGCGCGGAGAACGCCGCGCTCGCGACCCTTCCGGTCGCGGAGAGCGCGACGCATGCGTGACCTCCTCGTCGTGGGCGGCGGCCCGATCGGTCTGGCCACTGCCCTGTATGCCGTCCGCGCCGGTCTCGACGTGACCGTGCGTGAGCCGCGTTCCGGGGTGATCGACAAGGCCTGTGGCGAGGGGCTCATGCCCGGAGCGGTGGCAGCGCTCGACGACCTCGGCGTCGGCCTCCACGGGACGCCGATCACCGGCATCCGCTACCTCGACCGCCATCGGCAGGTCGACGCCGAGTTCACGGCCGGGACCGGGATGGGGGTGCGCCGCACCGCGCTCCACGCGGCCCTGCGCGAGCGCCTCCATGCGACGGGGGTCCGCGTCGTGCAGTCCCCGGTGGCCCGGCTGGAGGACTGCGGTGACCACGTCATCGTCGACGGCGAGCCGGTGCGTCACGTGATCGCCGCCGACGGGCTGCACTCGACGGTGAGGCGGCTCACCGGCCTGGACGCCCCCCGGTCCTGGTCACGGTCGCTGTCACGCCGCTATGGCCAGCGAGTGCACGTCGCGTGCCCACCCTGGACCTCGTTGGTCGAGGTGCACTGGGCCGGGTGCGGTGAGGCCTACGTGACCCCGGTCGGTCCGGGTGAGATCGGGGTCGCCGTCCTCAGCGCGCAGCGGCGCCCCTTCGAGGAGCTGCTCGAGGGCTTCCCCCTCGTCCGCGAGCGGATCGCCGGTCGCTCCCGGTCGGCGGTGCGCGGGGCCGGGCCACTGCGTCAGCGCTCCCGTCGCCGCGTGCAGGGCCGGGTGCTCCTCGTCGGCGATGCGGCCGGCTACGTCGACGCGCTCACCGGCGAGGGGCTCGCCATCGGCATGGCGCAGGCCGCAGCGGCGGTGGACGCGGTCATCTGTGGTGACCCGGCGGCATACGAGCAGGCATGGCGACGCATCCGGCGCCGTCACGACGCCCTCACGCTCGGACTCGTCACGGCCACCCGTCTCTCGGTCGTGCGACGGGGACTCGTCCCCGCGGCCCGAGTGGCGCCCGCGGTCTTCCGCGCTGCCGTCAACCAGCTGGCGCGACCGGCATGACCTCCTCGCAACGCCCCGTGGCGGGCACGGCGTCCTCCGACGAGGTCGAGCGGGTCGTGCTGCTGGGCGACGACGGGACCCCGATCGGGACCGCGCCCAAGGCGGAGGTGCACCACCTCGACACCCCGCTGCACCTCGCCTTCTCGTGCTACCTCTTCGACGGGCAGGGGCGGCTGCTCATCACCCGGCGGGCGTGGTCGAAGCGGACCTGGCCCGGCGTGTGGACCAACAGCTGTTGCGGGCACCCGGCGCCGGGTGAGGCACCGGCCGACGCGGTGCGACGGCGGGTATCGCAGGAGCTGGGCGCCGAGATCGACGCGCTGCGCCTCGAGCTCCCCGACTTCCGCTATCGCGCGGTCATGGACGACGGCGTCGTCGAGAACGAGGTCTGCCCCGTCTTCTTCGCCACCTGCCCCGACCCGGAGTCGCTGTCGCCGGACCCGTCCGAGGTGGCCGAGCACGAGTGGGTCGACTGGGCGACGTTCCGCGACGACGTCCTCTCGGGGCGGCGCGAGATCAGCCCGTGGTGCCGTCTCCAGCTGGCGGAGCTTGCGCAAGTCCCCTGATCCGCCGCAGGCCGAGCCACAGGACCGGGGCGTATGCCGTGGCCCACCAGGGCGCCGTCATCTCGACGCGGCAGCCGCCCTCTCGTGGGCGGACGGAGTGGCCCGTGGCGGGCACGCCGGCCACGTGCCAGGTCCACTGCCGCAGGGGCGCGGTGTCCTCCCAGGCGTCGATCCTGAAGGGGAGGCCGGGGCCGACCGAGGTCCAGACCGTGCCCGTCGCGCCGGGGCTGATCCGCCCACCTCCACCGTCGACGTGTGCCCGCCTCACGGTCGGGCCCCATCGCGGCCACTGGTCGACGCGGACGAGCAGGTCCCAGACGACCTCGGGCGCGGCGGCGACGTCGAGCCCGAGGGTCAGCGGTGGCGGCGAGAGCTTCATCGTGGCCACTCTCTCAGGCACTCGGTCCAGGCGGGCGACCGACGCGGTGCGGGGTCTGACCTCGGAGCCCGGCAACGTCTGCCTACGCTGTCTGTCATGACCACCGCCCCGGCCACCGCCCCGGCCACCGGCCGCACCGCCTTGGGCCCGGTGGCGGTCGTCACCGTGAGCGGGCTCGTCGTCACCCTCGTCGCCGCGTCCCTGGCGGGCGTCCTCGCCCCCCTCGTGCTCGACGACCCCGGACCCCTCGTCCGCTTCGCCCTGCCCCTGGCGCGGGTCGTCAGTGACATCTCCTCGGCAGCCACGCTCGGCCTCCTCATCCTCGCGGCCTTCCTCGTGCCGGAGCGCAGGACGACGGAGCGGCGCATCCAGGCGGCTCGACTGGCAGCCGTCACGGGAGTCATCTGGTTCGTCGCCGCCGGTCTCGGCGTCCTCCTCACCTTCGCCTCCTTGGCGGGCCTCGGCCTGGGCGACCCCGAGCTGGGGCGTCAGTTCCTCACCTTCGTCTGGTCCCTCGAGGTCACGCGCGTGCTGTCGATCTCCACGGCGGTGGCACTCGTCGTGACAGGTGGGGCGCTGCTCGCCCGCACGCGTCCTGCCTTCGCGTGGCTCGCTGCCCTCACCCTGGCCGGCATCGTCATCATCGCCCTCACCGGCCACTCGGCGGGCAGCGCCAGCCACGAGGACGCCGTGAACTCCCTCGGTGTGCACCTCATCGGCGTGACCGTGTGGGTCGGTGGCCTGCTCGCCATCGCCCTCATGCGACCACGGATCGGCCAGGACCTCGGCGCGACGGTCTCGCGCTACTCGGTCCTGGCGGGCTGGTCGTATGCCGCGGTGGCGGTCACCGGGTTGCAGCAGGCCGTGATCCGGCTGGGCTCCTTCTCGGGGATCAGCTCCGCCTACGGCGCGATGGTCGTGGCCAAGACCGCGATCATCGTCGTCCTCGGCGTCATCGGCTGGCAACAGCGTCGCCGCGTCATCGCGACGATCAGCCAGGGCGGCAACGGCTTCGCCCGCCTCGTCCTGCTCGAGCTCGCCCTCATGGCGGCGGCCATGGGGCTCGGCGCCGTCCTCGGCCGGACCCCGCCGCCGGTGCCCGACGCCGAACAGTCCCCGAGCGCCGTCCTCTCCATCACCGGCTTCCCCGACCCGGGGCCGATGTCCGCGGCCGACTGGTTCACCGCCTGGCGCCCCAGCTGGCTCATGATCGCCATCGCCGTGCTGGCCGTCGGTCTGTATGCCGTGGGTGTGGCCCGTCTCAGGCGCCGTGGCGACGCGTGGCCGGTCCACCGCACGATCCTCTGGACGCTCGGCTGGGCCGCCTTCGTCTGGGCGACGAGTGGCGCGCCCGACGTCTGGGGTCGCGTCCTCTTCTCGGTGCACATGGTCATGCACATGGTCATCGCGATGGTCGTGCCGCTGCTTCTCGTCCCGGCTGCGCCGCTGACGCTTGCGCTGCGCGCGCTGCCGGCTCGCCAGGACCGCACCTGGGGGCCCCGTGAGGTCATCCTCCAGGTGGTGCACTCGCGGGCGATGAAGGTGCTGGCCAACCCCGTGGTCGCCGCCGTGTTCTTCTTCGGCAGCCTCGCGGCGTTCTACTGGTCGCCGCTGTTCGAGCTCGCGCTGACGACCCACTCCGGCCACCTGCTGATGCTCGCCCACTTCTTCCTCACCGGATACCTCTTCACCTGGGTGCTCATCGGCATCGACCCCGGTCCACCGAAGTGGTCACCGGCCATGCTCCTGCTCATCCTCTTCGCGACCATCTCCTTCCACGCGTTCTTCGGGGTCGCCCTCACCGGCACGAAGTTCGTCCTCGCGCCCGGCTTCTTCGAGCAGATCAACCTCCCGTGGGGTCCACCCCTGCTGGCCGACCAGGAGCGAGCGGGCGAGATCGCGTGGGGCTTCGGTGAGGCGCCGACGCTCATCCTCGCGGTGCTCGTCGCTCTGCAGTGGTTCCGCCGGGACCGCCAGGAGACGGTGCGGCTCGACCGGCAGGCCGACCGCGACGACGACGCGGCGCTGCGTGCCTACAACGAGCGGCTCGGTCGACTTGGTGGCGAGACAACGACCGGCAAGACCGGGACGGGCAAGACCATGACGCGCAAGACCATGACCGGCGAGACCCGGGGGAAGAGCTGATGCGGGCCGCGATCGTCCAGCTGGCCTACGGTGACGCCGAGTCGATGCCGCAGCGGGTCGAGCGGGTCTGCGCGCTGGTGCGCGGCGTCGCGGCCGAGCACCGGCCCGATCTGGTCGTCCTCCCCGAGCTGTGGGGTCCGACCGGGTTCGACTACCGCCGCTGGGAGGGTCTCGCCGAACCCCTCGACGGGCCGTGGGTCGAGGCCATGACGCAGCTGGCGGCCGACACTGCGACGACGCTCCATGCGGGGTCGTTCATCGAGCGGTTGGCCGCGCCCGGGCTCGATGGTCGGACGCTCGCGAACACGTCGGTGCTCTTCACTGCGGACGGTGGGCGGACGGCATACCGCAAGATCCACCGCTTCGGCTTCGGCTCGGGGGAGCCCAAGCTGCTCGAGGCCGGCGCTGACGTCGTCACGACCCAGATCGCCTCTGGCACAGCGGAACCCGTCACGGTGGGCCTGTCGACGTGCTACGACCTGCGCTTCCCCGAGCTCTACCGCCAGCAGCTCGACGCGGGTGCGCAGGTCTTCGTCGTCCCGGCCGCGTGGCCGGCTGCGCGGATCGCGCACTGGTCCCTGCTGGGTCGTGCCCGTGCCGTCGAGGACCAGAGCTTCGTCCTCCAGTGCAACACCGCCGGCACCCATGCCGGCACCGAGATGGGCGGTCGCAGCCAGGTGGTCGCCCCCACCGGCGAGGTGCTGGCCGAGGCCGGCGTCGACGAGGAGGTCCTCGTCGTCGACATCGACCCGACCCTCGTCACGAGCACTCGCGCAGGGTTCCCGGTCCTGGACGACCGCCGCCTCTGAGCAGGTCGCTCAGGCGCGGCTCGTCGTGGGGTCGATGAGGATCGGGGCGCCCTCGACGAGCATCGCCCGCAGGCTGGCGAGGGCGTCGTCTCGGCGTTGCGGGTGGCGACCGTCCAGGACGCCGACGCGGCAGGCGAAGGCGAGGTCGTACGGAAGCTCGCCGGGCTCCAGCCGGGCGTCCTCGACGGCGACCTGCCTGACCTCGAGCAGGCCGGCCGCGATCTCAGCGGCGCACGTGCGGCGGGTCAGCTCGACAGCCGTCGGGGAGCGGTCGATCACGAGGACGAAGCCTGCGCCGATCCGGCGAGTCACCTCACGAGCGGCCGCGCCCGGAGCCCCACCGACCTCGAGCACGCGCATTCCCGGCCTGAGCTTCAGCGCGTCGACAGCGTCGCGCAGACGCGGCGACAGGGCCACCCGTCAGGCCTCGAGGTCGGCGAAGGGCCACCCGTCGACCATGCCCGGCGCGCGGCCCGGCTCGATGTAGAACTCTGTGCCGAACCACGCCAAAAAGGTGTCGGGCGGCAGCTGCAGCATCATGCCGACGTCGCTCACCTGGCTCGCGTGGGACGCCAGCGCCGCCCGCTTGGAGTCGATGTCGGACGACACGTCGACCTGCCAGTGGATCTGGGCCTCCGGAGTGCCGATCGGCTCGCCGTCCTCCATCGGCTGGTCGGGATCGAAGGCGCCCTCCTCGCCGGCGGCCTGGGATGCCTCCCACCCGGCGCGCATGGCGTCACGGTTCATCGTCGTCTCGAGCAACCGGGGGCGACGTGCCGCGAGGTCGGCCGCCCGGTGGCCGACGTGGTGCACCTTGACGTGGTCGGGGTGGCCGTAGCCGCCGTGCCAGTCGTAGGTCACGAGGACGTCGGCGTCCTCCTCGTCGAGCACCTCGACGAGCCGGCCCGCGGCCTCGTCGAGGTCGGCGCTGTGGAAGGACTGCTCATGAGCGTTCTGCTCCCAGCCGTGCATCCCCGAGTCCTGGTAGCCCAGCCACACGATGCGCTCGGTGCCGGTGACCCGTGCCGAGGCCTCCGCCTCGGCCCGGCGGAACTCGGCGAGGGTCGTGCCCTCCGGGAGGTCCTCAGGGGCGGAACCGTGCTCGCCTCCGGTGCCGTAGGCGACGACGACGCGGTGGCCCTCGCGAGAGAGCCGGGTCATGGAGCCGGAGGTCGAGGAGGCCTCGTCGTCGGGGTGGGCATGGAGGAAGACGATCGTGGCCATCGAACCATCCTGCCCGCCAGCACCGACAGCGCCGAACCGGCCCCGGGAACCCCCCGGGTTCCGGTCAGAATCCCACGGACCCGAGTAAAAGTCTGGTCAGGAAATGCCCGGGACCCTAGCGCCGGGACGCCGGCGTCGCCCACCCTTCGGAGGGGCCATCCGCCTTCATCCCTGTCCGAGAGGCGACACCAACATGTCGAGAACCAGCCTTGCAGTCATCGTCGGCGCCAGTGCCGCACTCGTCCTTCCTGCCGCCGGCGCCGCAGCCGTGCCGGGTGCCGTCGACCCGGTGCCGGGCCAGCGGGGCGTCGCCGCTCTCGTCGATCGGCCGACGCCGGGCGCCCAGGCAGGACGCGTCTTCGCCGGACGGCTCGACGAGCTGGCCCGGCACAACGGGATGCGGACCGCCGAGCTGCGTGAGGTCCTGACCAAGGACCGCACCGCCTGGGTCGACCAGGACGCACGGCTCTACTACGTCGAGCCGATGAGCCCGGAGATGCAGGCCCGGGCAGCGGCCGGTGACAGGACGAGCGCCAGGAAGCCGCCCAGGCCGCCGCAGCCTCCCACCGGCGCCGGCCCGGTCGCGCCGGCGCTGTCCAGCCTGCCGGGTGCCAGCAAGGTCATCTACATCGACTTCAACGGCCACACGATCTCCGGCACGGCGTGGAACGCCGGTGGTGGACCTGCCTCGGTCAACGTCACGCCCTATGACACCGACGGTTCCCCCTCGACGTTCAGCGCCGCGGAGAACGCCGTCATCACCGAGACCTGGCAGCGGATCGCGGAGGACTACGCGCCCTTCAACGTCAACGTCACCACGGTCGACCCTGGCGCCGACGCCATCAACCGGTCGAGCACGACCGACGTCAACTACGGCTCGCGCCTGCTCATCGACCCGACGTCCTGGTACCAAGCGGGGTGCGGCTGCGGTGGCGTGGCCTACGTCGGGGTCTTCGACTCGGCCAACAACGGCTACAACCAGCCCGCGCTCGTCTTCACCCAGGGTGTCGGCAACGGGGCCAAGAACATCGCCGAGGCCGGCAGCCACGAGGTCGGCCACAACCTCGGTCTGAGCCACGACGGCACCGCCACGGTCGGCTACTACACCGGGCACGGCGCCTGGGCCCCGATCATGGGCGTGGGCTACAGCAAGGCCATCTCGCAGTGGAGCAAGGGCGAGTACGCCAATGCCAACCAGCGCCAGGACGACATCGTCGTCATGGGCCAGAACGGTGCAGCGGTCAAGGCCGCCGACCATGGCACGACCACCGCGACCGCCACCGCGATCACGGCCGGGACGACCGTCACGGGCGTCACGACGACGGCCGCTGACGTCGACCACTTCCGGGTGCAGCTTCCCGCGGGATCACACACCTTCACGGCCTCGCCCGCCGCGGTCGGCGCCAACGTCGACGTCGAGCTGACGGTCCTCGACAGCGCTGGTGCAGAGCTGGGCAGGTGGAACCCGGCCTCGGGCCAGACCTCGTCCAGCACGGCAACCGGGCTCGGTGCGACGGGCACGCTCACCCTCGCAGCAGGCACCTACCACGTGCGCGTCGACGGCTCCGGCTTCGCCGACCCGTTGACCACCGGCTACACCGACTACGGCAGCATCGGCGCGTTCAGCGTCCGGGTCGACTGACACCCGCCGCCGCACACCCCGAAGCGGGGTCCTCTCCTTCGAGAGGGCCCCGCTTCGTCGTGCGGTGGGTCGACCCCTTCCTAGGATGGGTGGATGAGTGATCGCAGCGCTGCCGTCGCCGAGCTTGTCGCCTCCCTGCCCGAGGGGGTGGTGGCGACGGCGCCCGAGGCGCTGGAGAAGTACCGCCAGGACTGGGCTCGAGACCCCGACGCCGGTATGCCGTGTGCCGCCGTTCGCGCCGAGACGGCCGAGCACGTGCAGCTCGCCGTCCGCTGGGCGGCGAGTCACGGCATACCCGTCGTTCCACGGGGGGCGGGCAGTGGCCTGAGCGGGGGAGCCTCCGCGATCGAGGGTGGGCTGGTCGTGAGCCTCGAGCGGATGACCGCCATCGAGATCGACCCGGCTGCGCGCTGCGCCGTCGTCGAGCCGGGCGCCTTCAACGCCGCCGTCAAGAAGGCCGCGGCCGAGCACGACCTCTGGTACCCCCCGGACCCGAGCTCGTTCGAGATCTGCTCGATCGGCGGCAACGTCGCGACCAACGCGGGCGGGCTGTGCTGCGTGAAGTACGGCGTGACGACCGACTACGTCCTCGGGCTCGACGTCGTCCTCGCCGACGGGCGCCTGGTCACGTTGGGAGGCAAGCGGATCAAGGACGTCGCCGGCCTCTCGCTGCTCAAGCTCTTCGTCGGCAGCGAGGGCACGCTGGGCATCGTCACCCGCGCGACGCTGCGCCTCGTGCCCGCCCAGCTCGCGCCCTCGACGCTCGTCGCGACCTTCGACTCGGTGCGCGCTGCCGCCGAGGCGGTCGTCGCCATGGGTCGAGTCGTGCGAGCGTCGATGGTCGAGCTCATGGACAAGCCCACGGTCAACCAGGTCGAGGACTTCGCGCCGATGGGTCTGGACCGGGAGCGGGCCCTGCTGCTCGTGCAGTCCGACGCGCCCGAGGGGGCCCGCGCCGCCGAGATGGCGGTCATCGAGCAGGCCTGCGTCGACGCTGGCGCCGTCGAGGTCTTCGTGACACACGACCCGGTCGAGGGCGAGTCGTTCGTGCGCGCCCGGCGGCTGGCGTTCCCGGCTGCCGAGGCTGCCGGTTCCCTCCTCCTCGAGGACGTCGGGGTCGAGGTGCCGCTCCTGCCCGACCTCGTCGCAGCGGTGGAGCAGATCGGCGTCGACCGTGGCGTCGACATCGTCGTCGTCGCCCATGCCGGTGACGGCAACACGCACCCGATCGTCATGTACGACGCAGCCGACGCCGACTCGACGACCCGGGCCCGGGCAGCATTCGAGGACATCCTCACCGCTGCCATCGAGCTCGGCGGCACGATCACCGGCGAGCACGGTGTCGGGCGCCTCAAGCGGGACGCCCTGCCGGCCATGGTCGGCCCCGACGTCATGGAGCTCAACCACCGCATCAAGGACGCCCTCGACCCCGACGGCATCCTCAATCCCGGGGCAGTCCTCGTCCCCCTGCGCTGACCCGAAAATGACCCCCACCGCAAATCCGCAGGTCAGGGAGACTTGGGGCTTAGAATTGAGCAGATCCGGGCCTCAGCCCCGGACCCGGCCACAAGGAGTGACCATGTACATCGGACTCGGAATCGTCCTCTTGGTACTCGGTGCCATCTTCGCCTTCGATGTCATCACCGTGGACATCCCAGGCATCGACCAAGGTGCCCTCGGCTGGATCCTGCTCGCTGCGGGTCTTCTCGCCATCCTGCTCTCGCTCGCCATGCGCAGCCGCACGCGCCCGACCGGCTTCACGACGACCCGCTCCTCGCAGGTCGACCCGGCCTCGGGTTCGCGGGTCGAAGAGACCCACGTGGATCCGGACCGCCGCATCTGAGGCGAGCCACACGGCATACCCACGAGACCCCGGTGACCACACGGTCACCGGGGTCTCGCGCGTCCTGCGGCCACCTAGGGGGAGTGCTCCCCATCGACAGACGTGCCGGGCCCTGGAAGGGTTGGCACCAACGCGGACCGGGGGGGTCCGCCAGCTCGAACAGGGAAGAGTCGAGCGACAGCACGGGGCGCCCGCCCTGGGAGGGGAGAGTGGGCGCCCCGCCGCCGTCCCTCGGCGCGTCGCCTGTTCCACCGGTTGCGCGCCACCGCCGTCGAGCCGCGCTTTCCTGAATCGCGACCACGTGGCGACGTCGAGGTCTAACGTCGGATCGTGGCCGAGATGAACATGAACGTCATCATTCACACCGCGGTGCGCCGTGACCTGACCCGCTTCGAGTCCGCCCTGCGGAAGCTTCCCTGACGGGAACGGTGCCCGAGCCCGGCAGCTGCGCCACGCCTGGGCCACTCTCGACCGGCAGCTCCACCACCACCATGAGTCCGAGGACGCCCACGTGTGGCCCTACCTGAGGGGGTTGGGGGTCGCCGACCCAGCGCTGCTCGACTCGATGGAGAGTGAGCACCGGGCGATGGCTGATGGCTTGGGCGCGGTCGCGAGCGCCCTCGATGCCCTGGTCGCTGATCCGAGCGGGGCCCGGGCCACCGCGGCCGCCGACACCGTCGCCGAAACCGCCCGGGTCACCAACACCCACCTGGTCCACGAGGAGCAGGACGTCATGCCGATCATCATCGAGCGCGAGCACACGCCCGAGTGGAAGGCGGTCGAGAAGCAGCTCCGCAAGGGCGGCCCCGTGCTGGCGGGTGAGCTGTTCGCGTGGCTGGAGGACGGCGGCGACCCCGTGGCGCTCGCGTCCCTGCGCTCGACCGTGCCGGCGCCGGTGCGGTTCGTCCTCAGTCGCTTCTTCGGTCGGGCCTACCACCGCGAGGTCGCGCCCGTCTGGCAGGCCTGAGACTCACTGCAGACGGGTGGGGCGGTAGAGAAGCGGTGTGGGTCATCCAGCTCCATAACCTTTGAGTGTTCGCCTGAACACCTATCGGTTCTCGATGCCGGCGACCACAAGGCGGTCCGGCGGCACATGCTCAGGCCTCTGCCAGACGCGTATGCCGCCCGCGCGAGGTGCGCGGACGGCATACCGGATGGTGGGTGTGGACTCTCAACCCTGGAGAGGCGAACTCAGAAGGCCGACTCCGGCACGTCCATGAGCTCGTTGTCGGTGGCCTCGGCCATGGTGCGCTCGGCGGCGAGGCGCGGGAGCACCTGACGGGCGAAGAACTGCGCGGCCGCGACCTTGCCGGTGTAGAAGGCGCGGTCCTTCTCGCTGACCCCACCCTCGAGGGCCTTGAGCGCGACGTCGGCCTGGCGCAGGAGCAGCCAGCCGACGACAAGGTCACCGGCGCCAAGGAGGAGGCGCGTGGTGTTCTGGCCGACCTTGTAGAGGTTGGTGACGTCCCCCTGCTGGCGCGGGTCGGACTTCATCAGCTCGCCGACCATGTAGCCGAGGATGCCCTGGACGTTCTCGAGGCCCTCGCCCAGGAGCTCGCGCTCGCGGTCGAGCCTGCCGCCGTGGCCGCCGAGGTCCTTGGCGAACTCCTGGATCTGCATCGACAGCGTGGTGAGGGCCTGGGCCTTGTCCTTGATGATCTTGCGGAAGAAGAAGTCAAGGCCCTGGATGGCGGTCGTGCCCTCGTAGAGGGTGTCGATCTTGGCGTCACGGACGTACTGCTCGACCGGGTAGTCCTGCAGGAAGCCGGAGCCACCGAACGTCTGCAGCGACTCGGTGCCGAGCAGCACCCAGGCGCGCTCGGACCCGAGGCCCTTGACGATCGGGAGGAGCAGGTCGTTGACGCGGTTGGCCTGCTCGGCGGGGGAGCCGTGCTCGAGGGTCTCGGCGCCGGTGCGGAGCTGCTCCGTGTCGACGATGTCCTGCTGGGCGGCCGTATAGAGGACGAGCGCGCGCAGTCCCTCGGCGTAGGCCTTCTGCAGCATGAGGCTGCGACGCACGTCCGGGTGGTGCGTGATCGTCACACGCGGGGCGGACTTGTCGGTCTGCTGCGTGAGGTCGGCGCCCTGGACGCGCTCCTTGGCGTACTCGAGCGCGTTGAGGTAGCCGGTCGACAGGGTCGCGATGGCCTTGGTGCCGACGAGCATGCGGGCGTTCTCGATGACGCGGAACATCTGGGCGATGCCGTCGTGCACGTCGCCCAGCAGCGTTCCGGTGGCGGGCTTCTCGCCGCCGAAGGTGAGCTCGCAGGTCGTGGAGACCTTGAGGCCCATCTTCTTCTCGACGTTCGTGACGTAGACGCCGTTGCGCTCGCCGAGCTCGCCGGTCTCGAGGTCGACGGCGTACTTCGTGAGGATGAAGAGCGAGAGGCCCTTGGTCCCGGGGCCGGCGCCCTCGGGGCGGGCGAGCACGAAGTGGACGACGTTGTCGACCATGTCCGACTCGGCGCTCGTGATGAAGCGCTTCACACCGGTGATGTCCCAAGTGCCGTCCTCGTTCTGCGTGGCCCTGGTGCGGCCGGCGCCGACGTCGGAACCGGCGTCGGGCTCGGTGAGCACCATCGTGCAGTGCCAGTCCTTCTCGACGATCCAGCGGGCGAGCTTCTTCTGCTCGTCGTTGCCGAGGATGTGGAGCAGCTTGGCGAAGCCGTAGGACGCGTTGAACATGAGCAGGGCCGGGTTCGCGCCGAGGACGAGCTCGTTCATGGCCCAGCGCAGGCTCGGCGGGGCGACCGTGCCGTCGAGCTCGGCGGGCAGGTCGATGCCCCAGAAGCCGCTGTCGCGGTAGGCCTTGTAGGACTTCTTGAACGACTCCGGCATCGTGACGACCTGCGACTCCGGGTCATAGACCGGTGGGTTGCGGTCGGAGTCCTGGAACGACTCGGCGATCTCGTTCTCGCTGAGGCGCGCCATCTCCTTGAGCATCTCGCGCGCGGTGTCGGTGTCGAGGTCCTCGTAGGGGCCGTGGCCCAGGACGTCACCGCGACCGAGCACCTCGAAGAGGTTGAACTCGATGTCGCGCAGGTTGCTCTTGTAGTGGCCCATGCCACCATGGTGCTACCCACGAGTAGGACCGGGCAAGGCGGTGGTCCGCTTTGTGACTAAGCGCACGCTTAGTGGGCTGCGTCACGGGACGTGGGCGGACGGCATACGGGCAATGCAGGGGTATGCCGTGTGTGCCGGTCGTGGAGACCGGTGCGGCGGTGTGGTTCGCTGAGTCCCATGCCCGACGACCGTCCCGAGACCGACACCGCGACCGACACCGACGCCTCCAGCGAGGGTTCGGGCTCCGTCGTCGCGGAGGCGAGCCGGGCGATCGAGCGCCAACAGCTGTGGGTGGCGCGCGACCTGCTGGACGCACACGTCCGCGAGGAGCGTGACGTCGAGGCCCTACGACTGCTGGGCGAGGTGCACCACGGCATGGGTGATCTGCCGGCGGCCGGGGCGGCGTGGTTCGGCGCCGGCGTCAAGGGACCTGAGGTCGAAGCGGCCGTGGCTGCGTGGCGCGAGGCGCACGGTGACGACTTCGGTGCGATGTGGCGCTCGTTGCCGCGCTCGATCCGGCAGGAGCCGCGCTCCAAGAAGGTCGAGGCGCTCAGGGACAAGGCGCTGGAGGCGCGGGAGGCCTTCGGTGTGTCCACCCCTGCGCCCGAGTCGGTCGAGAACGCGTCGGGCGGCATCGACGCGGCCCAGGTCATCGCCTGGGTTCTTGCTGCGCTCGTCGTGGTGTGCGCCATCGTGGGGCTGGTGCAGATCCTGCGCTGGATGGTCCCCGGCAGCTGAGAGACGCATGGGGCTGCTCTGCTCATACGTCGTGCTCTGACGCCCGCTGCAGGCCTGCGACCTGCGACAATCGTCTCCAGTCATCCTTCCGCTCTGGAGGGGTCGCAACCGCTCAGGACCCTCGTGACCACCGTCTGCCCCTGCCACGTGACGCCCAGCGCACCTCGCGCCGCGGTCGTCCCGGCTCCCCGCTCGTGAACTACGTACCCGGGCTGCTCCTCACCGATCGCTACCGCCTCGAGGAGCTCATCGCCGAGGGCGGTATGGGTCAGATCTGGCGTGCCCTGGACGAGAGGTTGCAACGGCCCGTCGCCGTCAAGGTCCTGCGTCCCGGCACCAGCAGCGACGAGACCTTCGTCGAGCGGTTCCGCGTCGAGGCGCTGAATTCCGCTGCCCTCCAGCACCCCAATATCGTCACCGTGCACGACTTCGGCGAGGGCGAGCAGTCGGCCTTCCTCGTCATGGAGCTGATCGAGGGCAGGCCGCTGTCCACGGTCATCGCCGAGCAGGGTCCTCTGCCCGCCGAGGAGGTCACGGAGATCCTCCACCAGACCGCGTCGGCCCTCCATGCTGCTCATGAGGCCGGTGTCGTCCACCGTGACGTCAAACCGGCGAACATCGTGGTGGACGACGACGGCTACGCGCGGCTGACGGACTTCGGCATCTCCAAGGCGATGTCGGGCTCGGCCCTGACCCAGACCGGCGAGATGCTGGGCACGGCGCACTACCTGGCCCCCGAGCAGGTGCAGGGCCGTCCTGCCACACCTGCCTGCGACATCTACGCGCTGGCGGTCGTCGGGTTCGAGATGATCACCGGCACCCGGCCGTTCGCCGGCGAGTCCATGGTGACGACCGCGCTCGCGCACGTGGGGCAGCCTGCGCCGGAGCTGCCGGCATCCGTGCCCGAGCCCCTGCGCACGACCGTCCTGGCTGGTCTGGCCAAGCTGCCCGAGCAGCGCCCGGCGGACGCCGCGGCCTTCGCGGACGCTCTGCGCCTGCCGGCAGGGACGGCACCAGCCCACCTGGTCGAGGGGGCACTGTCCGCCGTCAGCCCCGTGGTGGCCGGGCTCCAGGGCGGGATGTTCACGCCCTACCCGCCGGCGCGCGTCGACCCTGCCCCGCAGGCCTGATCGCCGTCCCGCGCTCCCGCGGGCAGCAGGCGTCGAGACCGGGCGGCACGGCATACGACGGCTTTGAAAGGGTGAGGCGTGGGCACGATCGTCATCGGTGGCGGGATCATCGGCCTGACCACGGCGTACCACCTCGCCCGCGAGGGGCAGTCGGTGACGGTCGTGGATGCCCGGAGGCCGGGCCTGGGCGCCTCGGACGTCAACGCCGGGTGGGTGGTTCCGGCGGTGAGCGGACCCGTGCCGGCGCCGGGAATGGTCCTCGCGTCGATGCGGTGGATGCTCCGGCGGGACAGCCCGCTGTCGATCCGGCCCTCCCTGCACCCCGATTTCGTGCGCTTCATGCTGGGCATGTGGCGGCACTCCAACGCACGGGACCACCGGCGGGGGTTCGAGGCGCACCTCCGGTTGGCCGCCGGCAGCATGGCGCTGCTCGACGACTACCGCGCCGACGGCATGGACTTCGAGATGCACGATGGCGGGCTGCTGCTGGCGTTCCTCGACGAGGCGCACCTCGAGCACCACGCGAACGATCTCGAGCTGGTGGCCGGGCACGGCATCGAGTCGCGGGTCCTCCTCGGCGACGCCGTGCGTGAGCAGGAGCCGCTGCTGTCGGACCGGGTTCGCGGTGGCATCCACTTCCCCGGGGAGCGGTATCTCGACCCCGGTGCGCTGGTCGCGGCGCTCCAGCTCCGGCTCACCGCGCTGGGTGTCGAGGTCGTCGAGGACACTCCCATCGACGACGTGGTCCTGCGCGGTGACCGGGTGGCGGCAGTCGTCTCGCGTAAGCGACGGTTCTCTGGGGACAGCGTGGTCCTGGCTGCGGGCGCCTGGACCGGGGTGCTCTCGCGGCTGTTCCGTGAGCCACTTCCGGTGCGGTCGGGCAAGGGCTACTCCTTGGACGTGGCGCCGATGCCGCTGCGCAGCGCCGTCAGCCTGTCCGAGGCCAAGGTGGCGGTGACGCCGCTCGACGGACGACTCCGGCTGGCCGGCACGATGGAGCTCGGTGGGCTGGACGAGGTCGTGGACCAGGTGCGGGTCGACGCGATCCGCAAGGGGCCGGCGGCGTACTTCCGCGACTGGTCGGTGGCGGCCTCCGGTTCGGGCGCCCCTCAGGCCGGGATGCGGCCCATGACTCCCGACGGCTTGCCGATCATCGGACGCCTCGGCCGGCTCGTGAACGCCTACGTCGCCTCCGGGCACGGGATGCTCGGCGTGACGCTGGCCCCGGGCACGGCCGACGCCCTCACCCAGCTCATCGTTCGCGGCGTCTCGACGCCGGTCCTGGAGCCCTTCGCGGCCAGCCGCTTCCGCCGGCGCTGAGCTCCGACGCCCCGCTGACCTGACTCATCCAGCCGTGGGCTGGGAGCCACCAGCGCGGCGGGTGCGGTCGGGACGGCGCGCGTAGCGCGCGAAGAGCCAGGCAGCGGCGGCGAACAGGCCGGCATACATGGTGGTGAGCATGACCATGTCGGACGCGGAGGCGCCCGGGTTGCGGTGCTCGCCCATCGCGAACGCCACGACGGTGCAGACCACCATGGTGGCCGCGGTGGCGAGCATGGCCACGGCCATCGGCTGCGGTCGCAACCTTGCGACGACGATGCCGATCGCGAAGACGGCGACGACCGCGAGATAGATCCTGTCGGCGTCGCCGTCCCCGATGATGCCGAGGGCGCCGATGCCGAGGAGGAGGAAGAGGAGGGTCGCAAAGGCGACGGCCAGAGGGAGGGCGCGGGAGGTGCTCAGGAGGCGGCTCATGCGTCTGACGGTAGGACCGCGGGCGGCCTGACCGTGTCAGGGACTGGTGAAGGTTCTGTGCAGGTTGGCGGACCCGGAGCACAGTGCAGTGACTACCTCGGGGGGTCCGCGTCCGGTGTCAACTAGTTCCCTCGTCGTCTTTGAATCCGCGACGGTGTGCTGACGCCCAGGTCACAACGGGCTCTGTGCGTGGGTCCGGGCGGGCCGGAAACTGGGGATGTCGCCACCGCTGCGTGGACGACAGGGGACGCGCGGCCAAGGCACCGGGACCTGCGCCCGCCAGCGCAGCCACCGGCGCAAGGAAAGCCGGACCATGTCCACCACATCGACCCGTCCCTCCTCCTTCGGCTTCAGGGTTGCGTCCGTCGGCATGCTTGCGCTGGCACTCGTCACCGTGCCGGCGGTCGCGCCGCCCCAGATGGCGCCGTCGGCTCACGCTGCGATCCGGTCCTGCTCGTCGACGACGCCGGTGGCTTCACGGCCACAGCTCGTGCGCGGGGACTCGGGCAGCTGCGTCCGCGTCCTGCAGCAGATGCTCGTCGCGAAGGGCTACTCGGTCGGGGGTGCCGGCGCGGACGGGTCGTTCGGGAGTGCGACCGACGTTGCGGTGAGGCGCTTCCAGTCCGACTACGTCGGCATGACGATTGATGGTGTGGTCGGCCCGCAGACGTGGCGGACCCTGGTGAGCGGCGGCACCCGCTACTCGCGAACCACCGGGCCCAACCGGACGAGTCGAGTCGTCCTGAGCTTTGATGACTGTCCCACGGGATATTCGGCCTTCCAGAACGCCGTTCTCGGGGCCGAGCGCCTCGGAATCGCTCTCGTCCTGTTCCCCACCGGCAACTGCATCTCGTCGGGCAAGTTCAGTGCGCCCTACGCGCGCGCTCACGGGCACTACGTCTTCAACCACTCGGTATCGCACCCAGACCTCACCCGGCTCAGCTACTCGAGCGTCCGCTCGCAGCTGAGTGCACCGGGCGTCGTCACCTCCTATGGACGCCCTCCGTATGGCGCCGTCAACACCACGGTCCTCAACGCCTATGCGTCGAAGGGCATGCGGGTCTGGACGTGGACCGTCGACACCCGTGACTGGACGGGCAAGACCCAGTCCTCTGTCGTCTCGTCTGCCGTGTCGAACTCTCGTGCGGGAAGCACTGTGCTGATGCACATGCAGTGGCGGGCGTTCAATGCCACCGCCATCTCGCAGATGAAATCCGGTCTCGCCAACCGAGGCCTGGCGGCGTGCCGTAACCAGGGGGCGACGTCGGCCGCGCCGGTGAGCGTGAGCTGCTGACGGAACACTCCCAGCGGGTGCCTTCACGGCACATCGGCTCACTGCCGGGCCGGTGGGCCTACGCTGCTGTCGTGGCCTATGACGAGGAGCTCGCGCACCGGATCCGCGACGTTCTGTCGGACGAGAGCGGGCTCAGCGAGCGAGCGATGTTCGGCGGGTTGGGGTTCATGCTCGACGGGCACATGGCGGTCGCCGCGGGCAGTCGGGGTTCGCTCATGGTGCGGGTGGATCCCGATGAGGCCGAGGCGCTCGTCGATGGTGACTCGGTCAATCCCATGGAGATGGGTGGGCGGAGTCTGCGCGGGTGGTTGCTGGTCGAGTCATCGACCACGGCGGACGACGCGTCGCTGGCGACGTGGGTGCAGCGGGGAGTGGCGTTCGTGCGCGACCTGCCGCCCAAAGAGTAGGTCCACGGCGGATTGGCCACGCGTTCGTGTGGGTGTGAGCTGTGGGGCCCGGCGCGAGGCAGCGCCCGGTAATCTGGCAGGTGTTCGGACTCGCGCCGCCTGAGAAGGAGAACATCATGATCGGATTCATCGTTGCAGGCTTGGTCATCGGCGTCCTGGCACGGTTGATCAAGCCCGGCAAGCAGCGCCTCGGCCTCGTGATGACGCTCCTGCTCGGCCTCGCCGGGTCGGTCATCGGTGGGCTGCTCGCGAACCTCTTGGGCACGGGCGACATCTTCGAGCTGAATGTCATCGGCTTCATCGCGGCCGTCATCGCCGCAGTGCTGCTCATCGGTGTCGCCGAGAGCCTGTCCAGCCGCCGGACCTGAGCTCCTTTGGCTTCCGGCGCCCCGCGCGCCAAGGTCCCGCATTGCTGACCTGCAGGAACGTTGTGGAGCCGGTGACGAGAATCGAACTCGCGTGTCCAGCTTGGGAAGCTGGCGCTCTACCATTGAGCTACACCGGCGAGCGCCCCCAGCACTGAGGGCGCGGACGCGAGTTTAACCCACCGTCGCGGCCGAGTTGGCGGCCGCACCCTCGCTGGCCGCAGCGAACCGCGACGCCCAGGAGGCCATCGCCTCCCGCACCTCGGGGCCCGCCTCCTCGACCGTGAACGGCGCATCCACGAGCCCCATCCCGAGCAGCAGGAACCCGATGTCCGGTGCCTCGCCCGTCACGCGGCACCGCCCGCCGCCGAGGTCCTCGACCGTCGTCCACCGCCCGATCCGGCTCTCGACGTCGGAAGCCGGAGCATCCACGACAGTGACGAGCCGATGCCCCTGTGCTCGACCCGACAGGCCAGCACGCACGTATGCCGCCGCGTCCCCTCCCGGGATCTCTCGCCTCCGGAACAGGGACTTCGTCCCCAAAGGCTCGGCGAGCCGGTCGAGCCGGAACGACCGCCAGTCGGAGCGCTCGAGGTCGAAGGCCAAGAGATACCAGCGCCGCCCCACGGTGACGAGCTGGTGCGGCTCGACGTGACGCCGCGCGAGCTCGCCAGCCGAGGCGCCGCCACGAGCGGTGTAGGAGAACCGGATTCGCTCGGCATCACGGATGGCCTGCGCGATCGCCCCAAGAACCGACGCCTCGACCTCGGGCGCCTCCGCGAACGGAGAGTCCACGGTCACCGCCCGCAGCGCCTCCGCCCGACGGCGCAACCGCGCCGGCAGCACCTGGACGACCTTGGACAGGGCCGACAGCGTCGAGTCGGCCAGGGCACCCGACTGGGCCGACGCCGTCTGTCCCAGGGCGACGACCATGGCGATCGCCTCGTCCTCGTCGACGACGAGCGGGGGCATCGACCCACCCGACCCAAGCTGGTAGCCGCCCTCGACACCGCGCGACGACGTCACCGGGTAGCCGAGCTCGCGCAACCGCTCGACGTCGCGACGCAACGTCCGGTCCGAGACGTCGAGGCGCGAGGCCAGCTCGACCCCGGGCCAGAACCGGTGGGTCTGGAGCAGGGAGAGCAACCTGAGGGTGCGAGAGCTCGTGTTGGCCATGGACCAAGACTGACATCTATAGCGGACAGAAACTGACCGGAAGCCCTTCTAGCGTCGTTCTCATGACCACGACAACAGCCCCGGGCACCCAGGTCCCCTTCCGCGCACCCATCACCGGACGGGCGCGCACCCTCGCGCTCGTCAGCCTGCTCCTCGCCTCGACGATGGAGCTCATCGACGTCACCATCGTCAACGTCGCCCTCCCGACGATCGAACGCTCCCTCGGCGCCAGCGCGGCGATGCTGCAGTGGGTCGTCGCGGCCTACCCGCTCGCCTTCGGCATCGCCCTCATCACGGGTGCCCGACTGGGTGACCGGTTCGGACGCAAGCGCCTCTTCATCGCCGGGCTCGTCGGCTTCACCTTCGCCTCTGCGGCCTGCGGGTTCGCCGGCAACATCGAGCTCCTCGTCGCCTTCCGCGCCATCCAGGGGATCGCCGCGGCCGCGATGGTGCCGCAGGTCCTCACGAGCATCCAGGTCATGTACGCACCCTCCGAGCGGGGCAAGGCCATGGGCATCTTCTCGGGCCTCGCCGGTCTCGCCAGCGTCGCCGGGCCCATCCTCGGCGCCGTGCTCACCGACCTCAGCGGCTGGCGCGCGGTCTTCCTCGTCAACATCCCGGTCGGCGTCGTCGCGCTCGTCGCCGCCCTGCGCTTCATCCCCGAGTCACGCTCCGAGCACCCTGTCCGCATCAACGTGCGTTCCGTCATCGTGCTCGCCGTCGGACTCCTCGGCGTCCTCTACCCGCTCACCATGGGCCACGAGCTCGGCTGGCCGCTCTGGACGTATGCCGTGATGGCCGGCGGTCTGCTCGTCCTCGCCGTCTTCCTCCGCGCTCAGCGCCGCGTCGAGTCGACCGGTGGCGACCCGCTCGTCACGACCTCCCTGTATGCCGGCCGCGGCTTCCGCGGGGCCACTCTCGTCGGCTCGTTGCTCTTCGTCGTGTGCGCGGGGTACTTCCTCTCGACGACGCTCTACCTGCAGATCGGGCTGGGCTGGTCTGTTCTCAAGGCGGGCCTCGTCAACATCCCGTTCGCGATCACCGCGACGATCGGTGCAGGCACCGGTGCAGCGGTCCTCCTGGCACGGATGGGCCGGCAGGTCCTGCTCATGGGCGCCGTCATCATGGCCGCCGGCCTGGGCCTCCTCGCCATCGTCGTCGCTGAGGCCACCCCCACGACGAGCTACTGGGCGTTCGTCGCAGCGTTCGCGGTCGTGGGCCTCGGCTTCGGGTTCATGGTCTCGTCGATCGCACCGCTCGCCCTCGGCAAGGTCCACGGCCGCCACGCCGGATCCGCCTCGGGGCTGTTCAACACGACTACCCAGCTGGCCAACGCCGTCGGCGCAGCCGCGATCGGCACGCTGTTCTTCCAAGTTGCCAGCGCGCAGGAGTCGCGCCTGCCCGTGGAACTGTTCCGGCCGGCATACCTCGTCGTCATCGTCGTGGCCGCAGCCCTCCTGGGCCTCGTGGCCGTGGCGACCAGGCTCATCCCGGCCGACGCCCACGAGTTCGGGGATCACGGCTAGATTTGGCGGGTGCTGCTCAGCGACAGAGACATCAAGGCCGAGGTCGACTCCCAGAGGGTCGTCCTCGATCCTTGGGATCCGGACATGATCCAGCCGAGCAGCATCGACGTCCGACTCGACCGCTACTTCCGGCTGTTCGACAACCACAAGTACCCCTACATCGACCCGCGCGAGGACCAGCCCGACCTCACGCGACTCGTCGAGGTGGAGCCGGACGAGCCGTTCGTGCTGCACCCCGGTGAGTTCGTGCTCGGGTCGATCTACGAGACCGTGACGCTGCCGGACGACATCGCCGCGCGGGTCGAGGGCAAGTCGAGCCTGGGCCGGCTCGGCCTGCTCACCCACGCGACGGCCGGCTTCGTCGACCCAGGGTTCTCGGGGCACGTGACCCTCGAGCTGAGCAACGTCGCGACCCTGCCGATCAAGCTGTGGCCGGGGATGAAGGTCGGTCAGCTGTGCTTCTTCAGGCTCTCCAGCCCCGTCGAGAACCCCTATGGCTCGGCGAAGTACGGCTCGCACTACCAGGGGCAGCGCGGCCCGACCGCCAGCCGCTCGTTCGCGAACTTCCACCGCACCCAGGTCTGATCCGGGAGCACGGATGACGGCCGACCGCGCGATGGACCACGGCATCCTCGAGGTGCGGATCACCGCTCCTCCCGAGGACGCGGCTCGCATCGCGCGGGTCCTCGTCACCGAGCGCCTCGCCGCCTGCGCCCAGGTGCTGCCCGGGATCACGTCGACGTTCCGCTGGGACGGTGAGCTCGTCACTGCTGACGAGCACCTCGTCCTCGCCAAGTCGCACCGTGGCCGCTTCGACCGCATCCTCGACGCCAGTGCCGCGTATGCCGCGTGGCTGTTGGCCGAGATCGCCGCCGGTGAGGTGCCGTGAGGGACCCCCTGGGTCGCTTGGTGGCGCACGACCTGCGCGGGACGATGCCGCCGAAGGCAGAAGGTGTGGCCATCGTGCTGCACGGAGGTGGCGAGCGCGGCTACGGACCCATGCCGTGGTGGGAGGGCCCCGTCCTGCGCATGCGCCCGTTCGCGCGCGCCATCGAGCGCCGCGCCGGTGGCCGGCTCGCGGTCGTGCGGCTCAAGAACCGCTACTTCGGCTGGAACGGCACGGAGGAGACCCCGCTCGCTGACGCGCGATGGGCGCTGGACCGGGTCCGTGACCGGTATGCCGGGTTGCCGGTCGCGCTCATCGGCCACTCGATGGGTGGTCGGGTCGTCACCCACCTCGCGGGCGAGCCGGATGTCACGACGGTGGTGGCGTTGGCTCCGTGGGTCGAGGACGGGGACCCTCGGCCGGGCCGCCCCGGGTTGAAGGTGCTGCTGATGCACGGCCTGAACGACGGGACCACGGACCCGCGTCGCACCGAGGCGCTCGGCGAGGTGTTGCGCGGTCAGGGAGCCGACGTGACCTGGCGACCGGTCGAGGGGGACGGCCACTCGATGCTGCGGCATCCGCTGACGTGGCACCGCGAGGTCGCGGAGTTCGTCACCGACTCCCTGCTGCCCTGAAACCCCAGCCTTGTGTGCCTGAGAGCGGGCTATACCTCGCTCTCAGGCACACAAGGCTGGGGTTTCAGGCCGGCTTGGGGATGGCGGCCAACAGCTCTCGGGTGTAGTCCGCCTGCGGTGAGGTGAAAAGCCTCTCGGGAGAGCCGGACTCGACGATCTTGCCCCGCTGCATGACGTGCACCTCGTCGGAGATCATCCGGACGACGGCGAGGTCGTGGCTGATGAAGAGGTAGGCCAGCCCGAGCTCGGACTGCAGCCGGGCGAGCAGCTCGAGGATCTGCTGCTGCACCAGCACGTCGAGCGCCGACACCGCCTCGTCGAGGACGACGAGGTCGGGTTCGAGCGAGAGGGCCCGGGCGATGGCGACGCGCTGCCGCTGCCCGCCCGACAGCTGGTGTGGGTGCCGGTCGGCGACGTTGCCGGGCAGGGCGACCTGGTGGAGCAGCTCGTCGACCCGGGACCGACGGGTCTGCCTGGTCCCGATCCCGTGGACGGCCATCGGCTCGGCGATGCTGCGCCCGACCGTGAAGCGGGGGTCGAGCGAGGCGTAGGGGTTCTGGAACACCGGCTGGATCTGGCGCCGCACGGCCTTGAGCGACCGACGCCCGGACGCCCGCGGCCGGCCACCGACGAGCACCTCACCCGAGGTCGGTTGCTCCAGGCCGAGGAGCATGTTGGCGACGGTGGACTTGCCCGAGCCCGACTCGCCCACGATCGAGACCGTCCGCCCACGCGGGATCGCCAGGCTCACCCCGTCGACAGCGGTGTATGCCGTGTGCCCACCTCCGAAGACCTTCACCAGGTCGCGCACCTCGACGAGCGCGGCGGCGGCGTCGGTGTCGCCGTCAGCCTCGGCGTCGGAGGTGGTGCGAGGCTTCGCCGTCGTGCCGGGGATGGCGGCGAGGAGTCGCTGCGTGTAGTCGTGCTGCGGCGAGTGCATGACCTGGTCCGCGGTGCCGATCTCGACGATCTCGCCTCGCTGCATCACGGCCACGCGATCGGCCCGCTCGGCGGCGAGCGTGAGGTCGTGGGTGATGAGGAGCACCGCTGTGCCGAGGTCACCCGTGAGCTCGTCGAGGAGGTCGAGGATCCGCCGCTGGATCGTCACGTCGAGGGCCGAGGTCGGCTCGTCGGCGATGAGCAGGGCGGGACGGCAGGCGAGCCCGATCGCGATGAGGACGCGCTGGCGCATGCCGCCGGAGAACTCGTGAGGGTACTGCCGCGACCGCGATCGGCCGTCGGCGATGCCCACGGCCTCGAGCAGCTCGAGGGTGCGTCCGCGAGCCTCGGCGGTTGCGGTGCCGTGCACCTCGAGTGCCTCGGCGATCTGGTCTCCGACCCGCATGACGGGGTTGAGGTTGGTCATCGGGTCCTGCGGGACGAGGCCGATGCCCGCGCCTCGCAGAACCTGCAGGTCACGCGGGTTGAGCTCGGCGACGTCACGGCCAGCGACGACGACCCGGCCGGAGGTGATCTCGGCGGTGTCGGGCAGCAGCCGGTTGACCGCGGCAGCGGTCGTGGACTTGCCGGACCCCGACTCCCCGACGAGCGCGAGCGTCTCGCCGCGGGCGATGTCGAACGAGACACCGCGGACGGCTGGTGCCAGGCCACGGCGCGACCGGAAGCCGACCTCGAGGTCGGTGACACTCAGGGCGGGGTGGTTCGTCATGCAGGCACCTCTGTCGCGTTCGCAGGGTTCGCAGGGTGTGTCTGTGGCATAGGTGGCATCGCCGGCGCCTCCTCGAGGAGCACCGCCCGCAGGACGCGCTCCCACAGTCGGTCGGTCGGGACGGGGACACCGCGGTGCAGATGACGGTTGGTCGCCATCGCGACGACAGCTGGCTCGGCCCCGAACCGCGCGCCCACCGCGGTCCCCGTGAAGCCCGGGTGCCAGGCCAGTCTCCCGCGCGGGAGGGAGCGGAGGCGGAAGCCCAGCGCCTGCTGCGGGTCGGGTCCAGCAGTGGTGAACTCCTCCACGACGGCATCGCTCCAGAGGCCATGGCTCGTGTCGAGCAGGGCCCTGCCCAGCATCACGAGGTCCGGCACCGTCCCGAAGAGGCCGGCGTGGCCCGACACGCCGCCCATCGCGTGGAAGGCGTTGCCGTCGTGGACGCTTCCGCGGATCGGAGTCCTGCGCCGCTCCACGGCCGGGATCCGGGGGTCGGGCTGCAGGTGTACGGCATACGGCTCCCCGGTCGCGATCATCCGCTCCTCCCACGACTCGTCCAGGGCGGACTCCGCGACGATCTGGTCATCGTCATGGGCGTCGAACCGCGGACGGTAGTGCAGGCCGAGACCGAGGGGTCGGGTGACCAGCTCGCTGGTGGCGACGTCCAATGAGGTGCCCGTGACGGACTCGACCACGGCCCCGAGCGTGATGAACGACAGGTCGGAGTAGGCGAACGACGATCCCGCCGGCCCGGCCACACCGACGGGGCCGCGGCGTGGCAGGGCTGGCACGAGGGCGATGGCCTCGGCCGAGCGGCGCGCCACGTGGTGCAGGGGCTGCCAGGGGAGCAGCCCGGCTCGGTGCTGCAGCAGCTCGCGCAGCGTCGGGTCCGCTCCCGACCACGACAGGTGCTGCGAGACAGGGGAGCTCAGATCGACACGACCCTGCGAGACCAGGGCCATGACGGTGCAGGTCGTCACGAGCTTGGTCACCGAGGCGAGGTCGTGCACCGTGTCGACCTCCATCGGCGCGCCGGCGGTGTCGCGTGTCCCCGCCGCCCACACGAA
This sequence comes from Knoellia sp. AC549, assembly GCF_979258975.1. NCBI lineage: Bacteria > Bacillati > Actinomycetota > Actinomycetes > Micrococcales > Intrasporangiaceae > Knoellia > Knoellia sp. AC549. The sequence continues at coordinate 1,433,306 of NZ_OZ409890.1, read as the reverse complement.
CGACCCGCCCGGTGACCAGGAGCCCACCACCGCGCCCGGCGGTGGCTGCTCGCCCTCCTCGGTGCACACAACACCGCTCACGAGCTCGAGGGCCGGGTCGACGTCCGTCATGTCACCACCACGAGGGCTCGTGGCATCGTCGACAGCGGCTCGGGCAGGCGCAATGGAGCCGCGCCCGGCGTGATGGACCCCAGCACCCTCGGACCCGAGGCGCCCGTCGCTGCAGGCACGTTGCCGGGCAGGCCGTGCCACGTGGCCCATCCCATGAGCGCGAAGGCGAACGCCTCCTTGAGATCCGTGGGGATCCCGAGGTCGGCCGTCGTCGTGACCTGCACGCCCGGTGCGGCGTCCGCGATGGCGCGCATGAGGACCGGGTTGTCGCAGCCGCCACCTGACGCGAGCACGCGAGTGACGTTGGTGCGCAGCAGCTCTCGCCCGACGACCTCGCCCGTGAGGCGGGTCAGCGTGGCGATGAGGTCGGCGACGGAGAGCTGACGGTCGCCGAGGGCGACGAGGACGTGACCGAGGTGGAAGTACTCCTTGCCCGTGGACTTAGGCGCGGGCAGGTCGTAGTAGGGGTCGGCGAGCATCGTCGCGAGCAGCTCCTCGTCGACTGTCCCGGTCGCCGCGATCGCCCCTCCGACGTCGTAGCCCTCGGGCGTCAGCCCGCGGTCGCTCACGACTGCGTCCACGAGAGCGTTCGCCGGACCGATGTCGTATGCCGTGATCCGAGGCCCGCCTCCCGTGCCAGCGTCCGTCTCGCTTCCCGGCCTGGTGCCCGACTCGGCTGCCGGTTCGACGCGGGTCATGTTGGAGATGCCGCCGAGGTTGAGCGCAGCGACGACCTTGCTTGAGGCCGTGTCGCCGCCGGCGCCTGCCAGGGCGAGCACGTCGAGCAGGGGCACGAGGGGTGCACCATGCCCCTGGGCCGCAACGTCCCTGGCCCGCAGGTCGCTCACGACCGGCACCCCGAGCCGCTCGGCGATCCACGCCGGCTGACCGATCTGCATCGTGCCCAGGGCACGTCCGCCCTCGACCCAGTGATAGGTCGTCTGGCCGTGGCTCGAGACGGCGTCGACCGGTCCGAGCTCGTCGACGACCTCGGCCGCGACCGCGGCGAAGTGCTGCCCGACGAGGGTGTCGAGCTGGGCCAGCTCATGGGCCGTGCACGGTCCCGGCGGGAGCGCCGTGACGAGCCGGGCGCGCAGTGCCGGGGGATAGGGCGTCGATCGTCCACCCACGACGCGCGCCTCGAGCACGTCACCCCGGGGCGTGAGCTCGATGACCACGGCGTCGACCGCGTCGAGGGACGTGCCGGAAATGAGGCCGAGCCAGCGCATGGACGACGCAGCGGCCCCTGAGCCGATCGTGTCATCCACGTCAGTCAGGTCAGTCGGCTCGGTGGGGTCAGTCGGAGCGGTCATGTCAGTCACGTCCCTTGACGTCCAAGGCGTCGCGCAACCCGTCGCCGAGGAGGTTGAGCCCGGCCACGAGGAGCACGACGACGATGCCCGGCGCGATCATCGTCCAGTTCGCGATGGAGATGACGTTGCGCGCCTCGAAGATCATCGAGCCGAGCGAGGGCGCCGGCGGCGGAGTGCCGAGCCCGAGGAACGACAGCGACGCCTCGGTGAGCACGGCCCACGACAGCGACAGCGCCGTCTGGACGATGACCAGCCCGCTGATGTTGGGCAGGACGTGCAACGCCATCGTCGACCAGGGGTTCTGGCCGGTGCTCACGGCGGCGCGGACGAAGTCCTGCTCGCGCAGCGACAGCACCGGTCCACGGGCCACCCGGAAGAAGATCGGCACATAGACGACCGCGATCGCCAGTGCGACGGTGAACCAGGTCCGGTCGAGCACGGAGACGAGGGTCAACGCGAGCAGCAGCGGTGGGAAGGCGAAGAACACGTTGGCCACGCCCCCGGCGACGGCGTCGGCTGCCCCACGGAAGTAGCCCGCGACCACTCCCGTCACGGTGCCGAGGGCAGCCGACAGGGCGACTGCGACTCCGGCGATGAGCACCGAGTTCGCGAGCCCGGCCGCCACGCGCGAGAAGACATCGCGCCCGAACTGGTCGGTCCCGAACCAGTGCGCACCGGAAGGTCGCTGGAGCCGGTTGGGCGCGTCCTGGGCGATGGGGTCGTAGGGCGTGACGCCCGCCCACGCGAGGACGGCGATGACGAGGAGCACCGTCATGATGACGAGGCCGATCACTCCCGGGACGGAGCGACGCAGCCGGTGCCACGGCCGGGTCGGGGCGTGGGTGACGTCGATCGACAGCTCGCTCATGCCTCCCTCGCTCATGTCGCACGCACCCGCGGGTCGACCACGCGGTAGGCGAGGTCGGTGAGGACGTTGACGAGGACGAACGCCAACGCGATGACGAGCACCGTGCTCTGGACGACCGCGTAGTCCTTCTGCTGGATGCCGAGCAGCACCTGCCGCCCGATCCCCGGCAGCGAGAAGATCTGCTCGACGACGACCGCTCCACCGAGGAGATAGCCGAGCTGGAGACCGGTCATCGTCGTCACCGGCAGCAGGGCGTTGCGCAGCACGTGCCGCCGCCGGAGCAGCCGCTCACCGACCCCCTTGGCGCGAGCCGTCCTCACGAAGTCCTCCTCCCGCACCGCCAGGACCGCGGTGCGGGTGGTCCGAGCGATCGGTGCGGCGATCCCAAAACCCAGGGTCAGCGCGGGCAGCACCATCTGCTGGAGGTTCGTCGGGAGCGAGACCCAAGGTGCGGCATACGGCTGGCCGTTCGGGTTGAACCCGATCCCGGATGCGGCATAGGTGAGCAGGAAGCTCGCGAGCAGGAAGGACGGAATCGACAGGCCCAGCAGGGCGATGAGCTGGCCGAGCCCGTCACGCCACGTGTTGGGTGCCGCGGCGGCGAGCATGCCCACGGGAATGCCGATGAGAAGTGCGATGACGATGGACAGCAGCGCGAGCTCGAGCGTCACGGGCAGGGCGGCGGCGGTGAGCGAGGCGACGCTCGTGCGGGAGCGCACCGAGAAGCCGAGGTTGCCCGACAGCAGCTCGCCGAGCCAGGTGAAGAACTGCGTGACGAGTGGCTGGTCGATGCCGTAGTACTCACGGAGTGCGGCCTGCTGTGCGGGAGTGAGTGCTGCGGCCTCGGTGCCGAGCGATGCCGTGATCTGGTCGCCCGGGATGGCGCGCAGCATGACGAAGACGAGGAGGGCGACGCCGAAAAGCGTTGCGGCGACGGCCAGCACGCGCCAGCCGACCCGGCGCGCGGTGCTCAGAGCGCCGGCGGTCACTGGATGGTCGTCGTGCGCAGCGACTGGAGGCTGCCGTTGGCCATCGGGGTGAAGCCGGCGACCTTGGTCGACGCGACGGTGTAGGAGTTGCCCGTGAAGAGCCACACCCACGCGGCGTTGTCCTCGAGGTGCTTGGAGACCTGGGCATAGATCTCCTTGCGCTTGCCCTCGTCGGACGTCGCCTTGCCCTGCGCGAAGAGCTTGTCGAGCTCGGGCGAGGAGTAGCCCGCGACCTCCTGGAGGTTCCCGGTGCTCGTGAAGTAGCGGCCGTACATCGTGTCGGGGTCGGGGCGGCCACCGTTGAGCGCGACGGCGGCCTCGAAGTCGCCGGCCACCCAACGCTTGACGAAGGCCGCGATGTCAAGCACCTCGAGCTCGAGCGTGATGCCGGCCTCGGCGAGCTGGGACTTGAGGTTCTGGGCCTCGTTGACCGACGTCGCGTACTCGCCCTGGCTGACGATCGTCTTGATCGTGAGCGTCGGCCTGCCCGCCTTGCTCAGCAGGTCCTTGGACCTGGCGACGTCGCGCTTCGGGCACGGACGGGCGCTCGCGTCGGACGTGTAGGCCGGCGCCGTGATCGGGCCGGTGACCTCACCCTCGCCGTAGGCCGCGGTGTCAAGGACCTGCTGCCGGTCGATGGCGCACGAGATGGCGAGGCGGACGTTCACGTCCTTGAGGGCCGGGTTCGTCGAGCTCGTGGCCTTGAGCTGGAGGGCGTGGTAGCTAGCTGCTGGGTCTTGGTCACCGTGAGCTCGCCGCCCTCGGCCGTCCGTGCGACGAGCGGGTCGTTGATCGAGGCGAGGTGGACGTTGCCGGACTTGAGTGCCGTGACGATGGCGTTCTCGTCGGGCATGACCCGGAACTCGACCCCGTCGAGGAGGGCCTTGTCGCCCCAGTAGGCGTCGTTGCGCTTGAGCTTGACCGACTGCGAGGGACTGCGGCTCTCGAAGGTGAAGGCGCCGGTGCCATTGGGTTTGGTCTCGAGGGCCGTCATGGTCGCAGCGGCCGACGCCTCCGAGGGGAGCATCGCCACGTTGACGCTGGCGAGACCGGAGGGCAGCGCGGCATCAGGCGCCGAGAGGGTGAGCTTGACCGTGGCAGGGTCGACGACGGTGACGTCGGTGACGTTGGCGAGGGCGCTGCGGGCGACGGCGGCCGTCTTCTCGTCGCGGATGGCGTCGAGCGAGAACTTCACGTCGGTCGCGTCGAACGCGCTGCCGTCGGTGAACTTCACGCCCTGTCGCAGGTTCAAGGTCAGGGACTTCCCGTCGGCGGCCGGCTCCCACTTCTCGGCGAGCCCGGGGACGGTGCCGAGGTCCTTGTCGTACTCCGTGAGCGTTCCGTAGACGTTGCCGAGGACGTTGACGGCCTGGAACTGGGTCGCCTTCCACGGCATGAGCGTGTCCGGGTCGCTCGTCATGGCGACGATCGCGGTGCCGCCACCCTGACCGGGCTCCGTCTTGACGCCCGGGCTGGTGCCGGCGCCGCTGGAACAGGCGGTCACGAGCACGAGCGAGGCGGCGGCGGCGGCTGCGAGGCTCATCGGAACGGACGGGCGGGGCGTGCGAACCATTGTTCTTCTCCTGGTGCCGAGGTGGCGCGAGCGACCGGAGAAACTCTACAACTGTGTATGCCGTGACGGAAGATTTTCCCACCGCCGTCTCGTCCCAGCCGTCCCTAGGCGTCCGATGGGGTGGGTTCGGTACCTGCGGACTGGGGGGTCGGGGCCGGGTGGCGCGTGTTGGCGAGGCCGAACCAGCTGACCACCCCGCCCACGGTGAGCAGCACCGCACAGATGACCATCGAGGCGCGGAAGCCCGACGTCATCGCCGTCGGGTCGAGGTAGTCGTCGCCCGAGAGGCCCACGAGCGCGGGCAGGGCGGCGACCGCGATGAGCGAGCCGGCGCGGGCGACGGCGTTGTTCACGCCACTGGCGACACCGGCATACCGGTCCGGTGCAGCCGCGAGCACGGTCGAGGTGAGGGGCGAGACGAGGAGCGCGAGCCCGAGAGCGAAGACGACGAGCCCGGGGAGGACCGTCCACCACGTCGCGCCACGACCGGCCGGGAGCAGCAGGAGCACCCCGACCGCGCAGACGATCGGCCCGAGCGCCATGGGGATCCGGGGCCCGATGCGCTCCGAGAGCTGCGACGCCCGGGACGAGAGCAGCATGAGGGCGACCGTCGCGGGCAGGCCGGTGAGCCCGGCCGAGAGCGCCGACCAGCCAGCGGAGACCTGCAGCTGCAGCACGAGGATGAAGAAGACGACACCGAGCGCGCCATAGACGACGAACGTCATCGCGTTGGCCGCCGAGAACACCCGGTCGCCGAAGAGCGACAGGTGGACCAGCGGTGTGCGGGAGCGGGACTCGACGACCACGAACCCGACGGCGGCCACCACGGCCAGCACGCTGACGGCCACGAGCAACCCCCGGCTCATGGTCGCGGAGGACGTGAGGGCATAGGTCAGCGCGCCGAGCGAGACGACGGTGAGCGCGCCACCCAGGACGTCGAAGCCGTGCCCGGCCCCCTCCTGCGCCGTCCGAGGGGTCTCGTCACGTGACTCCGGCGTCGCCCAGAGCGTGATCGCCATGACGGCGACGCAGAGCGGCACGTTGATCCCGAAGATCCAGCGCCAGCCGCCGTTGTCGACGAGCCAGCCGCCGACGAAGGGGCCGATGGCGGCGGCGATCCCGGACAGCCCGGCCCAGACGCCGATGGCCGCCGCCCGGTCCTCGCGACGGAAGACCGACTGGATGATCGCCAGCCCACCGGGGGTGAGGAGGGCGGCGCCGATGCCCTGCAGCACCCGCGTGGCGATGAGCTGACCTGGTGTCTGCGCCACGGCACACAGCGCGCTCGCGACGAGGAACCACCCCATGCCCCAGAGATAGATGCGCCGACGCCCGAACCGATCACCCAGGGCTCCGCCGACGAGGACGAGCGAGGCGAGCGCGAGCATGTAGCCGTTGATCACCCACTGCAGCTGCTCCAGCGAGGCGTCGAGCTCGGTGCCGATGGTGCGCAGCGCGACATTGACCACCGAGCCGTCGAGGATCGCGATCCCCGAACCGAGGGTCACAGCCGTGAGGGTGAGGCGGCCGCGGGTCGAGTCCCGGGCGAGGAGTTCGGTCACACGGCCCATTGTCACCCTCGGCGCCACAAACCACGACGCCTCCCCGAGATCGCGTTCGATCTCGAGGAGGCGTCGCCGTTCGCGCCTGGTCGGGGTTATTCGACCGAGCTGTTGTACTGGCTGATCTGGGCGGTGAGGGACTCGGCCGCCTTGGTCATGGCCTCCTGCGCGTCGGTGCCGTTGAGGGCGGCCTCGAGGCCGTCCTCGGAGGCCTTGCGGGCCTGCGGCATGACACCGAGGAGGCAGCCCTGGGTGGCCTTGCTCAGCTTCGTGCTGTCGAGCTGCTTGACGGCGACGTCGAAGAGCGGGTTGGCCTTGCGGTAGGCGACGTCGGCCGGCTCGTCGAGCGCGCCCTTGCTGATCGGGAAGTAGCCCGTGCCGATGTGCCACTGGGCCTGGCTCTTGGGGTCGGCGAGGAACTTCACGAAGCGCCAGGCGGCTTCCTTGTTGACGTCCTCGTGGGCTTCGCCGTTGATCCAGAGCGAGGCGCCGCCGATGATCGGGCCACCCTCGGTGCCCGCCTTGATGTGCGGGTAGTTGGCGGCGCCGAGCTCCCAGCCGCCCTCCTTGGCTGCCTTGCTGTAGCCGCCGAGCTGACCGGTGGACTCGAGCGTGATGGCGAGCTGGCCGGACTTGAAGGCCGCCTGGGCCGCCTTCGTGTCGCGCCCGGTGTTGGCGGCGAGACCGTCCTTGACCATGGTCTGCCACCACTTGACGACCTCGACGGCCTCCGGCTGGTCGAACAGCACCTTGGTGGCCTTGCCGTCGCGGCCGTTGCCCTGGTCGCAGTACTCCTTGCCGTCGGTGGCGATGAACTGCTCGAGGAGCCAGCCGTAGATCGCGGCGCCGAAGCCGTAGTCGGCCGGACCGCCACCCTTCTTGGACAGCTTCTCGGCGGCGGTGCGGATCGCGGCGAGGTCCTGTGGCGGGTTCTCGGGGTCGAGGCCGGCCTTCTTGAAGAGCGACTTGTTGTAGTACAGGACCGGCATCGAGGTGTTGAACGGCATCGAGTTCAGCTTGTCGTCGATGCTGTAGTAGCCGGTGATGTTGGGCTGCAGGTCCGAGACGTCGAGCTTGTCGCGGTCGATGAAGGCCTGCATCGGGATCGTCTGCTTCGCGTCGATCATGAAGCGGCTGCCGATGTCATAGATCTGGATGACGTCCGGCGTCGACTTGCTCTGGATGGCCGCCTTGTACTTCGTGATCGCGTCGTCGTACTTGCCGGCGTAGGTCGACTTGACCTCGATCTTGCCCTTGTTGGCCGTGTTGAAGTCGGCCACGAGCTTGTCGAGCGCCTCGGCGTTGGTGCCGTCCATGGCGTGCCAGAACGCGACGGTCGTCACGCCGCTGGCCTTGTCGAGGACGTCGGCCGCGGGGGCTCCTCCGCTGCCCCCGTCACCTCCGCCGCCGCCGTCATCGCCCGAGCCGCCGCCGCAGGCGGCGAGGAACAGGGACGCGGACACCAGGGCCGCTGGGACGGCATACCGGATCCTGTGGCGCGAGCCACCTGGGGTTGTTTTCATTTCGTGCACTCCTTTGCGCATCACTTGACGGCACCCGTGGTGAGACCGCGGACGATGAAGCGCTGCCCGAAGATGACGAGCAGCAGGGTCGGGAAGAGGGCGAGCATGACACCGGCCAGGACCATGCCGGGGGAGTCGGAGTCAGAGCTCTGCAGCTGGCTGATCCCGATCTGGATCGTCTGGTGCTTCGGGTCCTCGGTGGCGAGCAGCGGCCAGAAGTACATGTTCCAGGCCGACAGTGCCGACCAGATGCCCAGCGCCGCGAGGCTGGGACGGCTGAGCGGCAACAGGATCGAGAAGAGGAACCGGAAGTGCCCGGCCCCGTCGACCCGCGCCGCGTCCCGCAGCTCCATCGGGAACGACAAGAAGGACTGGCGCAGCAGGAACGTCCCGAAGCCGGTCGCGAGGAACGGCAGCGTCAGACCGGCGATGGTGTCCTTGAGTCCCCACTGCGAGATGAGCAGGTAGTTCGGGATGATGATCGACTCGAAGGGGATCATCATCGTGGACAGGAAGACCGCGAACCAGAACCCGCGCCACCTGAGGTTGAGGAAGACGAACGCGTAGGCCGCCAGGGCGCTCGTGACCATCTGGCCGAGCGTGATGCCCAAGGTCTGCAGGAGGCTCGTGAGGTACTGGTTGCCCAGCGGGATGATGTCGAGCGCGTTGGAGTAGTTCTCGGGGTGGACGCCGTTCTTGGGCCACAGCGCGGGCGGGAAGCTGTTGGTGTCGCGCTCACCCATGAACGAGCCGACGAGCCCGTAGTAGACCGGGAAGAGCACGACGAGGAACATCACGCCGAGGATGAGGTAGGTGCCGATGTTGCTCGGCTTGCGGGAGCTGCGCGTGGGCTTGGACGGGGTCGTCGCCTTCGCCTTCACCGGGGTCTCGACACTCATCGGTAGAACACCCGCCTCTCGAGGACGCCGAACTGCAGGGCCGTGATGATGAGCACGATGACGAGAAGCACCATGGCCTGGGCGGAGGCGTATCCGTAGTTGCTGTTGTTGTTGGCGAACGCCTGCTCGTAGATCGAGTAGACGAGAGTGGTCGTTCGGTTCTCCGGGCCACCGACCGTGAGGATCTTGATCTGCCCGAAGCTCTGCAGCGAGTGGATGGTGCCCACGACGACGAGGAAGAACAGCTGCGGGGTGAGCAGCGGCATGACGATGCTGCGCTGCAGCCGCAGTCCCGAGGCGCCGTCGAGGCGGGCGGCCTCCATGACGTCCTCCGGCAGGGCGCCCAGGCCCGCCGACAGGACGAGCAGGTTGTAGCCGATCTGCATCCACACGGTCGCGCCCGACACCGACCACAGGGCGAGGTCGGGGTTGGTCAGCCACTGCACCTTGTCGATGCCGAACGTGCTGAGGATGCCGTTGAGCACACCCGAGGCCGGGTTGAAGAGCACACCGAAGATCACCGAGGCCGTCGCCACGGAGAACGCGAACGGCAGCGCGAAGGCGGTGCGGAAGAACTTCACGCCGCGGATGCGCGACTGCAGCAGCAGGGCGATGAGCAGGGCGATGGCGATGCTCGGGATGACCGTGAGGATGGTGAAGGCGAAGGTCACCCACAGCACCTGGAGGAAGTCCGGGTCGCTGAAGAGGCGGGTGTAGTTGACGAAGCCGACGAAGCCGCTCGGGTTGCCGAGGATGTCGGTGCCCTGCACCGACAGCAGGATCGACTTGACCAGCGGCCAGAAGATGAAGACCCCGAAGACGACGAGCGCGGGCAGCAGGTAGCCGACCGCGATCCATCGCTCGCGGCGCCCCTGCGCACCGACGGTGCTGGTGACGGGTGTGGTCATCGATCGCCACCCGGTGGGCGGTGGGCAGTGGGCGTCACGTCGTGTCCTCGTCGTTGTGGGCAGTCGGCGTCATGCTAGGCCCCGCCTGTTCACTTTCTGTCCATCTGGGGTGCTTCAGCGGGTGGTTTTCTCCATCCGCAATCATCAGGGCGCTGAACTGCTCGTATGCCGTCCGCTCCGGTTACGTTTGACCCTGACATCCGCTTGGCGAGGGGCTCAGCATGATCCGGTTCGACGGTGTGACCAAGCAGTATCCCGACGGCACCGTGGCGGTGGACGACCTCAGCCTCACGGCGCCGACCGGCAAGATCACGGTCCTGGTGGGGCCGTCAGGGTGTGGCAAGACGACGTCCCTGCGCATGGTCAACCGGATGATCGAACCCACTCGCGGGACGATCAGCCTCGACGGTCAGGACACCTCGAGGATGAACGAGGCGCAGATGCGCCGCGGCATCGGCTACGTCATCCAGCACGCCGGGCTCTTCCCGCACCGGACCGTCCTCGACAACGTCGGCACCGTCCCGCGCCTGCTCGGCTGGGACAAGAAGGAGACGCTGGAGCGCTCGCGCGACCTGCTGTCGCGCGTCGGGTTGGCGCCGGAGCTCGCGGACCGCTACCCGTCGCAGCTCTCCGGCGGGCAGCAGCAGCGCGTCGGCGTGGCCCGGGCGCTCGCGGCCGACCCGCCCGTCATGCTCATGGACGAGCCGTTCAGCGCGGTCGACCCTGTCGTGCGCGACCAGCTGCAGGACGTCTTCCTCGACCTCCAGTCCGAGCTCGGCAAGACGATCGTCTTCGTCACCCACGACATCGACGAGGCGATCAAGCTCGGTGACCAGGTTGCGGTGCTGCGCGTCGGCGGCACGCTGGCCCAGATCTCCGACCCGGCGTTCCTGCTGGCGCACCCCGTCGACGACTTCGTCGCGGACTTCGTCGGGCGCGACCGGGGCTACCGTTCGCTCCAGTTCCAGCCCGCACCCAAGCTGCCGCTGGCTGCCGAGCGCACGTTGGTTGTCGGGGAGTCGACAGACGGTGTGACCGGCGAGTGGGTGCTCGTCGTCGACGAAGAGCGTCGACCGCTGGGCTGGGTCGAGCCGCAGCGGGTCTCGGGTGAGGTGACCTCGGAGGCGCTGCACCGCGGCGGGACCGTGGCGCGGGCCTCGGGTTCGCTGCGTGGTGCGCTGGACGCGGCCCTCTCGTCGCCGTCCCGCCGCGGCGTGATCGTCGACGACTCCGGCTCCCTCGTGGGCACGGTGCGCGCGCACGAGGTGCTGTCGCTCATCGAGTCGGCCGACCGGCCGGACGTCGACCAGGCGGGCCAGTTCGTCGAGTCGGGCAGGGAGAGCTCTGCATGACCTGGGTCAACGACCACTGGGGCGAGATCTTCACGCTGGCGCGCAGCCACGTGTGGCTCGCGGGGGTGCCGCTGGTCCTCGGGCTGCTCATCGCGCTGCCGCTCGGGTGGGCGGCGCGGCGCTGGTCTCGGCTCTATCCGGTCCTCATCTCGGTCTCGGGGCTGCTCTACACGATCCCCAGCCTGGCGCTCTTCGTCCTCATGCCGATCATCGTTCCCGGCACCAAGATCCTTGATCCGATCAACATCGTCATCGCCATGACGGTCTACACCGTCGCCCTGCTCGTGCGCACGGTCGCCGACGGCCTCGGGTCGGTGCCGGACCCCGTGCTCCAGGCGGCCCGGGCGATGGGCTACCGCGGCTTCCGGCGGTTCTTCGGTGTCGAGCTTCCCGCTCGCCGTGCCGGTCATCGCGGCCGGGTTGCGGGTCGCAGCGGTGAGCAACGTCAGCATCGTCTCGGTCGCCTCCCTCATCGGCGTCCCCCAGCTCGGCAACCTGCTCACCGACGGCTACAGCCGCTTCATCACCGCCGAGATCGCCGCCGGCATCGTCGCCTGCGTCGTGCTCGCCCTCGTCTTCGACGGACTGATCCTCGTGGGTCAGCGCCTGCTCACGCCATGGACGCGTGCCCAGGGAGGTCGGGCATGATCGCCAGCATCTTCGAGTGGCTCACCTCGTCGGCGACGTGGTCGGGCGACACCGGGCTGGGAGCCCGAATCATCGAGCACCTCTGGTACAGCCTGCTCGCTGTCGTCATCGCCGCTGTCATCGCGGTCCCTCTGGGGTTGTGGGTCGGTCACACCGGCCGGGCCAGGTGGCTCGTGACGTTGGCCAACTCGCTGCGCGCCGTCCCGACCCTGGGGCTGCTCTTCGCGGTGGCCCTGTGGCTGAGCCCGAAGTTCCAGTCCGACCTCGCGTTCCTCATCCCGAGCCTCGTCGTCCTCGTCGTCCTGGTCGTCCCGCCGATCCTGTCCGGCGTGTATGCCGGTGTCGAGGCTGTCGATCCTGCGACTCGGGACGCTGCCCGCGGGATGGGGATGCGCGGCATGGAAGTGGTGCGACAGGTCGAGATCCCCAACGCCATGCCGTTGATCCTCTCGGGCCTGCGCTCGGCGTTCCTCCAGGTCATCGCCACGGCGACCGTTGCGGCATACGTGGGCCTGGGCGGGCTGGGCCGCTATCTCATCGACGGGCTCGCCAACGGGGACTACGTCTCCACCGCGGGTGGCGCTCTCGTCGTGTCGGTGCTCGCGCTCATCGTCGACGGGATCCTTGCGCTCGTGCAGCGCGGGGTCGTGTCCCCCGGACTCACCGGACGTCGGGTGGCACGTCGTCGTGGGATCGGTGCGCTGCTGGACCGATCGTTCGTCGCGCGATGAACGCCAAGCTGCACCTGGGGGCAGGAATGTCGGTGGCCCATGGTGGAGTTGATCCTGATGCGGCCTGACCTCCGGCGATGTCGCCTGTGTGAGCGGCCACCCGTTTCTCCCGTTCCCACAGCCCAGCTCGTCACTGCTCCGCCCGAACGCACGACCGATCGCTATCGAAGGACTTCCTCATGAAGCGCATGACCTCCGTACTCGCTCTCACCACTGCTGCGATCCTCGGCCTGTCTGCCTGTGGCGGCGGCGGCGACCCGCTGGCCTCCGACACCCCGGCGCCCAGCGGCTCGACCGGGGGCGGCGCAGTCGTCATCGGCTCCGCCGACTTCCCCGAGTCCGAGCTGCTCGCCGAGATCTACGCCGGCGCGCTCAAGGCCAAGGGCGTCGACGCCACGACCAAGCCGCGGATCGGCTCGCGCGAGATCTACCTCAAGGCGCTGGAGGACGGCTCGATCCAGGCGATCCCCGAGTACACCGGCGCCCTCGGCTTCTTCTACGACAAGAACTTCAAGGAGACCGACCCCGACAAGGTCTACGCGGCGGTGGAAGGGCTCCTTCCGGCAGGCTTCGCGATGCTCGAGAAGTCGGCTGCCGAGGACAACGACTCGATCGTCGTCACCAAGGAGACTGCGGACTCGAAGTCGCTCAAGACCCTGGACGACCTCAAGGCGGCTGCCGCGGACATGTCGCTCGGCGCCCCGCCGGAGTTCCAGAAGCGGCCCCAGGGAATCCCGGGCCTCAAGAGCACCTACGGGGTGACCTTCGGGTCGTTCCGGCCGCTCACCGGTCAGGGCCTCGTCCAGGCGCTCAAGAACGGCCAGGTCGACGCTGCCAACATCTTCACGACCGACCCGTCGATCGCCGAGAACGGCTTCGTGTCGCTCGAGGACACCAAGAAGCTCTTCGGTTCGCAGAACATCGTCCCCCTCGTGGCGAAGGACAAGTCCGAGCAGCTCGCTCCGGCCCTCAACGCGGTCTCGAAGGCCCTCACGACCGAGGTCATCTCCGGGCTGCTCAAGCAGACGGTCACGGACAAGAAGGACGCCAAGGACGTGGCCGCCGAGTTCCTCAAGTCCAACAACCTCGGCTGATCGCCCTGTCGTTGGCCGATTCCGACATAGTGCTGTGCACGCTCAGTTGCTCCTTCGTCGCAAACGCATGCACGGCACAATGCCGATTCCGCAATAGTGCTGCGCACGCTCAGTTGCTCCTTCGTCGCAAACGCGCGCACGGCACTATTCCGGAATCGCCGGACGCCCCGAGCTGTCCGGGTCGTTCCTCGTTCAGCGGTACTGCCAGGCGTGGTTGAGGGGGCCGGGGCCCTGGCCGATGTCGAGGTCGTCGGCGTGCTGGATGGCGCCGGTGACGTAGGTCTTGGCTGCACGCACTGCTGAGAGCCAGTCATCGTGCCGGGGTCGCAGGGCGGCGATCGCCGAGCTCAGGGTGCAGCCCGTGCCGTGGGTGTTGCGGGTGGCGATGCGTGCGGCCGAGAGGTCGACGACCTCCCCGGTCTCGGAGTCGCTCCACGCATCGACCGAGCGCGGGCCGGGAAAGTGACCGCCCTTGAGCAGCACCCGGACGGCTCCGAGACCGTGCAGCAGCTTGGTCTGGTCGCGCAGGGCGTCGAGGTCCTCGGCCTCGTCGACGCCGAGGAGGGCCGCGGCCTCGGGGATGTTGGGGGTGATGACGTCGACATGGGGGATGAGTGCTCGCAAGGCCGAGACGGCGTCGTCGGCGAGCAGTCGTGAACCTGCGGTCGAGACCATGACGGGGTCGAGGACCTTCGGCACGCCGCGGAGCGCCGGGTGGCTGCGCACCACGTCGGACACGGCCGTGACGACCTCGGCGTCGGCGAGCATCCCGATCTTCACGGCGTCGATCCTGACGTCGGCCAGGAGAGTCCCGAGCTGCTCCGCGACGAAGGCCGCGGGCACGGGGTGGACACCCGTCACGCCGGTGGTCGACTGCGCCGTCAGAGCCGTGATGACGCACGTGCCGTAGGCGCCCTGGGCGGCGAACGTCTTGAGGTCGGCCTGGATGCCAGCGCCTCCGGAGGGGTCACTTCCAGCGATCGAGAGAACCACGTTCTGTGGTGAATCGCCCTGTCTCGCAACGGCATACGCATCCTTTGTCGTGCTCGTGCACTCAGGCCTGGCAGAGGTCGGCATGACGCCAACCCAACCATGGCGCTACGGTGGTCACACCCCACGGGGGCCCGAGCACGGGCTGAGATCGGACTGTTGCTGTCCGGACCGTCTGAACCTGTCCGGATCATGCCGGCGAAGGAAGAGGAGCCGCCCAGTGCGTACCCATGTCCCGTCCCGTCCCTCATCGCAGTCCCCGACCGAGGTCCACCCGAAGCACCGGGCGAGCGTCCTCGTCGACGGTGACATCACCGTCCCGGTCACGGCCATCGGCCTGGACCCCAGTCCCGACGGCAGCCCGAACGGGGACGTCCTCGTCTATCGGACCGCCGGACCGGGCGCTGATCCCGAGGTCGGGCTGGACCCGCAGCGCACGGACTGGATCACCGCCCGGGGCGACGTCGAGACGTATGCCGGTCGAGGCCGTGACCTCGCCGATGACGGACGGTCGGCGATGCGTCGCGGTGAGGCCAGCCAGAAGTGGCGCGGTGCCTCTCGCCCGCCGTTGCGGTCCGTCGAGGGCGCCACCGTGACGCAGCTGCACTACGCCCGACGGGGTGAGATCACGCCGGAGATGCGCTTCGTGGCCCTTCGTGAGGGCTGCAGCGTCGGCCTCGTGCGTGACGAGGTGGCCGCAGGGCGCGCCATCATCCCGGCGAACGTCAACCACCCCGAGTCCGAGCCGATGATCATCGGTCGCGCGTTCCTCACGAAGATCAACGCCAACATCGGCAACTCGGCCGTGACGTCGTCCATCGCCGAGGAGGTCGACAAGCTCAGCTGGGCGACACGCTGGGGCGCCGACACGGTCATGGACCTGTCGACCGGTGACGACATCCACACCACACGCGAGTGGCTCATCCGCAACAGCCCGGTGCCGATCGGGACCGTGCCCATCTACCAGGCGCTCGAGAAGGTGGACGGCGACGCAGCCTCCCTCACGTGGGAAGTGTTCCGGGACACCGTCATCGAGCAGTGTGAGCAGGGCGTCGACTACATGACGATCCACGCCGGCGTGCGCCTCGCGTTCGTCCCGCTCACCGCCAACCGCGTCACCGGGATCGTCTCGCGCGGTGGCTCGATCATGGCCGGCTGGTGCCTGGCCCACCACCAGGAGTCGTTCCTCTACACCCACTTCGACGAGCTGTGCGAGATCTTTGCGCGCTACGACGTGGCGTTCAGCCTCGGCGACGGCTTGCGTCCCGGATCCATCGCGGACGCCAACGACGAGGCGCAGCTGGCGGAGCTGCGGACGCTGGGCGAGCTGACGAAGCGCGCCTGGGAGTTCGACGTGCAGGTCATGGTCGAGGGCCCCGGCCACGTGCCGCTGCACCTCGTGCGTGAGAACGTCGAGCTCGAGCAGGACTGGTGCCACGGGGCGCCGTTCTACACGCTCGGGCCGCTCGTCACCGACATCGCTCCGGGCTATGACCACATCACCTCGGCCATCGGCGCGGCGACGATCGCGCAGTACGGCACGGCGATGCTCTGCTACGTCACGCCCAAGGAGCACTTGGGGCTGCCCAACCGCGACGACGTCAAGACCGGTGTCATCACCTACAAGATCGCGGCTCACGCCGCTGACCTTGCCAAGGGACACCCGGGGGCGCGGCTGCGCGACGACGCGCTGAGCAAGGCACGGTTCGAGTTCCGTTGGCACGACCAGTTCGCGCTCTCGCTCGACCCCGAGACGGCGATGGCGTTCCACGACGAGACCCTCCCGGCCGAGCCGGCGAAGACCGCGCACTTCTGCTCGATGTGCGGCCCCAAGTTCTGCTCGATGCGGATCAGCCAGGACATTCGTGATGCCTACGGGTCAGCGGCCGAACAGCGAGCGGTCGTCGAGCAGGGGATGGCGGAGAAGTCCCGCCAGTTCGTCGAGCTGGGGTCCAGTGTCTACCTGGACGAGAGCGCCGGGGTGGCCCGGTGAGCACACCGGCGACGACGCTCCCTCCCGAGGGGCGGGCTGCGGTGCGGGCCGGAGTCATCGGCAACTACGTCGACCAGCTCAACATCTTCCTCCCCGTCGTCGCGCTCGCACCGGCACTGGCAACGCTGGCTGGACCCCACGCCGGCGTGACCGGCGGGGCCCTCGTCATCGTCGCCACCCTGCTCGGGCGTCCCGTCGGCTCGATGGTCTTCGGTCGCATCTCCGACCGGCTGGGCCGCACGGCCACGACGAAGATCGCCATCGCCGGCACGTCGGCCACCAGCTTTGCGATCGCCGCGGTCCCCGGTCACGCGTCCATCGGAGTCTGGGCGATCACCGTCATCATCGCGCTGCGGTTCGTCGCGGGCGCCTTCCTCGCTGGTGAGTACACCTCGGCCATCCCCCTGGCCATGGAGTGGTCGAGGCCTCGTCGCCGCGGCCTCTTCTCAGGGCTGATCATGTCGATGGCGCCAGCCGCGCAGGCGACCATCGCCTTCGCCACGGCTGGGCTCATCGCGGTGCTAGGACTGCCGGCCTACGGCGCATGGGGGTGGAGGCTCACCTTCGTGGTCGGTGGGGCGGCAAGCCTGGCACTCCTCGCGTACTACTCGTCACGGGTGGCCGACGCCCCCGGGGCTGTGCGCGAACGCGAGGTCGCCAAGGTGACCGAGCCGTCCGGGTCTCGTGGCCTGCGAGGCGTGCTCAGCGGTGCGTATGCCGGCGCGTTCTGGCAGATGTTCGGCCTCATGACCGGGCTGTGGCTCATGACCAACATGGTCGTCATCGTGCTCGCCGGGCGGCTCGCCCGGGACCTGGGACTCGATGGCGGCCGCGTCGGCGTCGTGATGGGTGTCGCGGCGGTCTGCCAAGCCGGCGTGATGGCAGGAACCGGTCACCTTTCGAGCCTGTGGGGTCGGCGTCGCTTCTTCGTGCTGTGGGGACTGAGCGCCGCTGTGCTCGGCCCGCTCCTCTGGCTCGGCACCATCACGAACGCGGTCATCCCGGTCATCGTCGGAGTCGCCCTGCTCCAGCTGCTCACCGTGTGCGGCTACGGGCCGGTCGGCGCCTACCTGTGCGAACGCTTCCCGGCGCACGTCCGCTCGACGGGCTACGGAACGGCATACTCGCTGTCCATCGTCGGTCCGGCGCTCTGGCCGTTCTGGTTGCCACAGGCGGAGAGAGCTCTCGGTCACGACGGGGCCGTGCTCGCCGTCCTCGTCACCGGCGGCCTGCTCGTCGCCGGGTGTGGAGCCCTGGGCCCGCGGCTCTCGACTGCCGACCTCGACCGGGACGTCGAGTCCGTGGCGCGGCAGCCTCGGCTGTTGGCGGGTGCCGTGGAACCCGTCCCTCGACGTGCCATGGCGGATGCGCGTGACTGACGGGCTGAGGGCGGAGGTGGCGCGTGCTCTGACGGGTGTTCGCGAGCAGGCGCCCCTCGTCCTCGGCATCACCGGCACGGCCACGCAGGCCCTTGTCGCCGACGGGCTGCTCGCGGCTGGGGCGCGGCCGATGCTCACCGCGACGCTCGGCGAGTCCCCGACACTGGTCACCCATGCTGACGCCCTGCTCGTCAACCTCGGGTCCTTGAACAGTGATGCACGCGAGGCTGCGCTGCCGACGGCGGGTGCCGCGACGGCATACGCCACGCCGTGGGTCCTCGATCCCGTCGCCATCGGCGGGGCTCCGGTCAGGACACCACTCGCTCGCGAGCTCCTCGCGCTGGGCCCAACCGCGGTGCGCTGCAACGCTTCCGAAGTCCTGACGCTGGGGAGTGACCCGGGTGATGGTCATGCCGTGCGTGGCGCGGACAGCACGGTCGGCCCGGACCTGGCGGTCGGGACTGCCCGTGAGCTGGCCTCGGCGCATGGGTGCGTCGTCGCGGTCTCGGGCCGGGTGGACGCCGTGACCGACGTCGAGCGCACCGTGCGGGTGGCGAGCGGCCATCCGTGGCTCACACAGGTGAGTGGCACAGGCTGCCTGCTCGGTGCCCTGACCGCGGCACATCTCGCCACCGAGGTCAGTCGACTGGGGGCGGTCGTCGCGGCGACGGCCCTGCTCACCGTCGCGGCTGAGCGGGCGGCCACCGGGGCGAGCGGCCCAGGGACGTTCCGGGCGGCCCTCCTCGACGCCCTGGACGCGGTGAGCCCCGACGAGGTTGCCACGACGGTCAGGCTGGCGTGGGCGTGAAGTCGGGACTGCGGGCACAGCAGGTGGACTGGCGGCTCCACGTCGTGACATCGGGCAGCGGGACGGAGACTGTCGCGGCAGCCGTCGCGGCGGCACGGGCAGGCGCCGGCGTCGTGCAGGTCCGGGCCAAGGAGCTGTCGGCCGCCGACCTGCTCGAGCTCGTATGCCGTGTGGCCGACGGTGTTGCGGCCGCTGCCGTTCCCACGCGGGTCATCGTCAACGACCGGGTGGACGTTGCTCAGGCTGCACGGCGCCATGGTGCACGCGTCCATGGTGTGCACCTGGGCCAGAGTGACCTTCCAGTCGGGGAGGCGCGTGCAGCTCTCGGTCAGGATGCTCTCATCGGGCTCACGGCAGGTACTCCGGACTTCGTCGTTGAGGCCGAGAGGCGACGTGGCCCCGGGCGGCCGGACTACCTCGGCGCCGGCCCGTTCCGACCGACGCCCACGAAGGACGTCGGTCGTCCGCCGATCGGCTTGGCGGGTTATCCCGTGCTCGTCGGTCTGACCTCGCTGCCTGTCATCGCCATCGGTGACGTGCAGCCGGGTGACGTGGGCGAGCTCGCTGACACGGGAGTGGCGGGGGTGGCGGTCGTGCGCGCGATCATGACTGCGACTGACCCG
Organism: Knoellia sp. AC549; assembly: GCF_979258975.1. Taxonomy (NCBI): domain Bacteria; kingdom Bacillati; phylum Actinomycetota; class Actinomycetes; order Micrococcales; family Intrasporangiaceae; genus Knoellia; species Knoellia sp. AC549. The sequence goes on along the minus strand of NZ_OZ409890.1, from coordinate 1,413,942 downwards.
GGCGTTGTTGCCTCCACGTGCATCTCTGCGTGGAACGCCACGCGAGCCGCTGAGCTGGACCGCGGACGGACGCCGGCTACGGCTCCACATCCCCCGCGCCGACCTCCCCGCTCGTAGCCCGGCTCGCTGGTCACCCCGACCGCTCGTGCCCGGCCGTCCCCGACGAACAGCTGGTGGCCATCACGGAGGAGTCGACGTGCCGGCGACCCCGTTGCCTTGGGGGCTTCGGGGTGTGGGGCGGGGTCATGGTCGGTGCCAGAGGTCGGGGTCGCCGGAGGCTCGGCGGAGTTCTTGGGTGTCGTGGGACGGGTGGGCGGTGTGGTCGTGCGGCGGCTGGGCGGTGTGTTCCGACGGTCCGCTTCGTCCGGGGCTGGAGTCTCGATTGCTTCGTCCGAGGCCGGAGTCGAGTCGTTCGAGGGCGTGGTCGTAGGAGCCGCGGGTGCGGTCCCACACGACGTGGGTGCGTCCGTGAGGGTCGGGTTCGATCCAGCCGTGGTAGCGCTGGGTGTGGACGGTGGTGTGGTGGCGCCCGCAGAGCAGGGCGGCGTTGTCGAGGTTGGTGGGGCCGCCGTCGGCCCAGTGGATGAGGTGGTGGGCGTCGGTCCAGGAGGCGGGGGCGTCGCAGCCGGGGTAGGTGCAGTGTCGGTCGCGTAGCCAGAGCCGTTTGATCTGGGCTGGGGTGAAGAGCCGTTGCGCGCGTGCGAGGTCGACGGCTTCACCGCAGGAGTTGAGGACGGTGGGGATGATGGTGGCGTCGCACGCCCATCTGCGGACGGTGTCGGGGGTGGCGAGCTCTCCGGTGGTCAGCCCGCCGAGCAGGGATCCGGCTCCGGCGCGTTGTTGGAGGTCGTCGAGGGTGATCTGGACGAAGATCTGCGTCTTGGTGGAGGACCAGGTGCTGTTGCCGGCTTTCTGGGCCAGGCCGATGACGGCGAGAAGGGCGTGGGCTCGGCGTTGGTCGTGGGGGCGCAGGTCGGGTTCGGCGGGTCCGTGTTCGTCGGCGGGGGTGGGGGTGGGCGCGGATCCGGGTCCGATCGCGGCTTCGAGGGCGGCGCGTCCTTCGCGGGTGATCCGCAGGACGTACTCGAACAGTCCGGGGGCGATCTGTCTGCCCAAGGTGAGGGACTCGCCCTTCTTGGCGCGGGTCTCGATGTCGTCGAACTCACCGTCGAGGCCGTGGCGGGCGAGGAGCTCTTCGCGTAGGCGGCGGACGGTGCGGGTGTCGTGGCGTTCCGCCAGGGTGGTGTAGGCGTGCCAGACGGTGTCGACGGCGTCGGGGTGCAGGTGCGGTGTGAGCAGTCGCATCTCGGTGAGGATCACTGCCGCGGTCGCGATGCTGACCCGGCCGGTGGTCACGGCTTCGCGCAGGATCGTTTGGCGGGGGTCGCGGCAGGCTTGCGCAACCGTGGCGACGCGGCCGGCGCCGGTCACGGCATACCGGCGGTGGTGCTGGGCCACCCATTCGCGGTCGGTGACGGGTGGGTTCGAGGCGGCGGGTTCACCTCGCTCGAGGGCGTCGATGGTGATCGCGGCCTCGGCGCCCTCGACCACGACAGAGAGCTCACCCAGCACCTCCAAACCCTGACCGAGCTGCGCACCGGTGGCTTGCCACAGCACGGCCGGTAACGCGGCCGCGGCTTCCTGGGCAGCGCGCAGCCGGTCCACGCAGTCCGCGTAGGTCAGCTCCGGTGCCGTGCTCATACCAGGAACGCTACGGACCAGCACTGACAGTCAGTCCTGCGCCGACCGGCGTGCACTGCAACGGTATTCGCCAGGCTGCATACTCGCCGTCTCGTCAGTCACAACAGTCCCGGGTGTTGCGCTTCACCCCGAAAAGGCCCGGCCAGAAATGGATAGAAATTCATTGGACGCCACCGACTTATGCGGCGGTGGCGCCCCAGGTGGACCGCGCCTGTTCAGTCCCAGGGGTCAGGGGCGTTGAGCAGGTCGTCCGCGTTCGAAGGCTTGGTCGGGTTTGATGACTCCCGCGACGCCGGTTTCTCATCGGCTGTCGTGGTGACTGCGTCGGCCTCAGGTTCGGTGGCGTCCTCCGCGGCCACTCCAGTCTTGTCGTCCGCCTCGCTCGCGTGCTCGGGAGCAGCCTCTGCGTCGGTGGTGACCGTGGACTCCGCCGACGGCTCGTCGCCCGTGTGAGCGGCTTCCGTGGCGGCGTTGGTCGTGACCGAGGAACGCTCGGACAAGGTGTCCGCGTCGTCCCACGGGTCGGGGGCCGAGAGGAGGTCGTCAGCCGCAGCGGGCGCGATCGACTCGATTGACGCAGACGTCGCGTCGTCATCCGAAGCCTCCGGCGCAGCGTCAGGTGCGTTCCGCCCCGCATCCTCGTCAGGCGTCGCCTTCTCGGGGGCCGGAGCTTCGACGGGCGTCCTCGTGTCCTCGGCTGCCGGTGCGGCCGGGGTGGCGGGCTCGTCCCAGGGGTCGACGTCGTCAGTGGCTGCGGAGGCGGCGGGTGCCTCAGCCCCTGCCGTCGGTTCGGTTGCGGGCGCCTGGGTCGAGGCGTCGGTGGCTGCCGCTGTGACCTCGGCTGCCGGTGCGGCCGGGGTGGCGGGCTCGTCCCAGGGGTCGACGTCGTCAGTGGCCGCCGAGGTGGCAGGCGACTCGACTGGCGTAGCCGGCTCTCCCTGGGGTGCGTCAGCCTCGACAGGGGCCGTGTCGGTCTCTGCGGCTGGTGCTGCCGTAGTCGCAGTGGCGGGCTCGTCCCAGGGGTCGATGTCGTCCGTCGCAGTCGCAGCGGTTGCTGCCTGCTCGGCAGTGCCCACGGGCGCCGGATCCGAAGTGGCTGTGGGAGCCGTGGCACCGGCGGCCCCCGCCGGCTCATCCCACGGGTCGACATCATCCGTCGAGACTGCGGCGGCGGCCTCGAGCTTCTCGGGCGTGGGCTCACCCTCGGAGGCAGCAGCCTTGTCGGTAACGCTGTCCGGCTCGTCCCAGGGGTCGGCCTCGGCGGCGGATGCTGAGGGTGCCGGGGCTGCGGCGGCGGGTGTCGCTGGTTCGTCCCAGGGGTCGGCCTCGGCGGCGGGTGCCGAAAGTGCCGGAGCTTCCGCTGCGGTCGTGTCGGTGACCGTGGCGGGCTCGTCCCAAGGGTCTGCCTGAGCGGCGGACGCCGAAGTGTCCGCAGCCGTCGCCTCGCCCGTGCCAGCCGTGCCAGTCGCAGCAGCGCCACCCGCACCAGCTGCAGCACCAGCCGAGGCAGCACCGGCAGTCGGAGCGGAAGCCGGCTGACCGGCATACCCAGCAGATTCGGAGGCGACGGCAGCGGCAGCCTCCTCGTCCACGGAACCTGAGTCCGAGTCCTCCTGGCCACGTCGGACCGCCGCCAAGAGCATCTGCGCCACGTCGACGACCTCGACGTCCTCGCCAACGCCCTCGGACTGCTTGGCCGTCAGTCCGTCAGAGATCATGACGCGGCAGAACGGGCAGCCGATGGCGATCCGCTCGGCACCGGTGGCCAAGGCCTCCTCGGTGCGGTTCATGTTGATCCGACCGCCGAGCTTCTCCTCCATCCACATGCGCGCACCACCGGCGCCACAGCAGAACGACTTCTCCTTGGTGCGCTCCATCTCGCGCAGCTCGACACCCGGGAGGGCACCCAACAGCTCGCGCGGCGGGGCGTAGACGTTGTTGTGACGACCGAGGTAGCAGGGGTCGTGATAGGTCACGGTGGCAGCTGTCGAGGCGGCGTTCTTGGCCGAAGACATCCCGGGAACGTCGGCGGGACGGGCCACAGGGACGAGCTTCTTGTCGCGCACGAGGCGGTTGAGCAGCTGCGTGTGGTGGACGACCTCGAACGTGCCGCCGAGGTCGGGGTACTCGTTCTTGATCGTGTTGAAGCAGTGGGCGCAGGTGACGACGATCTTCTGGACGCCCATCTCGCCGAAGGTCTCGATGTTCTGCTGGGCGAGCATCGAGAAGAGGATCTCGTTGCCGGCGCGGCGGGCGGAGTCACCGGTGCACGTCTCGCCGTCACCGAGGACGGCGAACGAGACACCCGCGGTGTCGAGCAGCTCTGCGACGGCGCGCGTCGTCTTCTTCGCGCGGTCCTCGTAGGCACCGGCGCACCCGACCCAGAAGAGGTAGTCGACCTCAGAAGCGCTCTCGACATCCTTGCCGAGGATCTTCACCGGGAACGGCAGGTCCTTGGCCCAGTCGAGCCGGGCGCGCGACCCCATGCCCCACGGGTTGCCCTTGGACTCGAGGTTCTTGAAGAGGCCACCGAGCTCGGACGGGAAGGCCGACTCGATGAGCGTCTGGTAGCGGCGCATGTCGACGATGTGGTCGACGTGCTCGATGTCGACGGGGCACTGCTCGACGCAGGCGCCACACGTGGTGCACGACCACAGCACGTCCTGGTCGATGACGGCGTCTGGACCATGAGGGTTGTATGCCGCGAGCGGGTTGCGGATGTCGTAGCCGGTCTCACCGATGAGAGGGGAGCTCCGCGAGTGCCGTCGTGGCCGAGGGGAGTGACGCGCGGGCCTCCTCCGAGGCGAGCAGCCACGGCGACTTGGCGTTGGCGTGGTCGCGCAGCGCCATGACGAGCAGCTTGGGGGAGAGCGGCTTCTCGGTGTTCCAGGCCGGGCACTGCGACTGGCAGCGACCGCACTCGGTGCAGGTGGAGAAGTCGAGCAGGCCCTTCCAGGTGAAGTCCTCGACCTTGCCGACGCCGAGGACAGGTTCGGGGGCATCCTCGTCCTCGTTCTCCGAGGCGGCTTCCATCGCCTCCATGGAGAACGGCTGGCCGTCACCCATCGTCATCGGCTTGAGGTTGCCCAGGGCGGTGGCGCCGGACGACTCGCGCTTGAACCAGATGTTGGGGAACGCGAGGAACCGGTGCCACGCGACGCCCATCGTCGGGGTGAGCGAGATGGTGATCATCCACGCGAACGAGATGATGATCTTGATCGTCGCGACGATGACGATGGCCGTCTCGAGCCCCTCGAGCGAGAGGCCCGAGAAGATGCCGGCGAGCCAACCCGTGAGCGGGAAGTGCAGGGCGAGGCCCTCGGCCGGGTTCTCGTTCCGGATGAGGGCGGCCTCGAGGACGCGCAGGGTCAGGATGCAGAGCGTGACGCCGAGGATCGTGAACTCGACGTAGTAGGCGTGCCACCAGTTGGAGCCGAAGAAGCGCGAACGCCGGCCCCTGTCCCCAGCGGCAGAGCGCGGGTGCTGACGCTGACGGATCACGACGAGCGCGATGATCCCAAGAAGGCCACCCCACGCGAAGAGCTCGGTCATCCACTCGAACGGCGGGAAGTGCCCGATGACCGGGAGCACCCATGACGGGTCGATGAGCTGTCCGAAGGCGTTGATGAGGGTGCCGATCAGCAGCATGAACGACAGCGCGGTGAACCAGTGGGCCACGGCCACGACGGGCAGTCGCGCCATGCGCGTGTGGCCGAGGAACTCCTTTGCCAGAGTCCACGAGCGCGCCAGCGGTGCGTCGCTGCGACGCGGATCCGCCTGTCCGACACGGTAGAGCGCGACGAAGCGCCCGATCTGGCGGAAGAGCAGGGCCCACCCGACGAGCATCAGCGGGAAGCAGATGGCGGAGGCGACGATCTGGAGCGCGGACATGCCCGCGAGTCTATCGACGGCTAAGCGCGCGCATAGTGCCCAGTGACCGCTCTCGCACCGGTTGTGTCAGGACTCACCCGAGAGCCGTTGGCCTCAGGAAATCGCAGCGTATGCCGTGTCATATGAGACTGCTTCACGGCAGTCCAGGTTCTCGCCGTCCGCCTGAGTTTCTGCGTCTCGTTCGACGATCGTCAGCGAGACATCGTCAGCGAGACATCATTCGGGTGTCCAGTCCACCCCGATGAGGCTGGAACGAGCAGCGGACGCCACGCTGCGGAGAAGGCGGCCTAGACCATCTCAGAACCTGCTCGAAGGTCCATCGGCTCCAACGGGGCCAGTAGCAGCCGCGCCTCTTCCGCCTCGGGCCCGTCGCCGTCCTGAGCGAGTCGCGCGAGAAGCGCTCGCGCGTCCCTCAACTTCTTCTTCGCCCGCGCGAGGTACAACAAACGCTGCCGACCTGTCATTGGCTTCATGCCCAAGTTCCCCGTCCCCGTCCGTGCTCCCTCGACGGTACGGGGCAGTAGTCGTTCCCATGGCTCAACCGGAAGGTTGCCGAGAAACCGCCCATTCGGGCCCCCGAGGCCTGGCACCCAACGGCGAGAAGGACTACATCACGCCGGCCACCGCAAGTCGGGCAAGTCCTCGACGGCACGGGTTCTGGTCCAGGAGCTGCGCGGCACCGGCCAGCCGGTCCTCGTCAACGGACCCCATCTGAGACCTCTACGAAGGGGTGATCCTGCGACGATGGAGTCCATGGATGAGGATCCGCCCCCCGGGACGGAAACCCGCATCTCAACCTCGAGGACATTGAGTTTGAGCCCGACGAGACCCCTCAGAAGACGCTCGATGCGGTTGTCGAGCTCAGTGAGCGGTTGTCCGAGATGGTGCAGGTAGCTGCAGAGCATCGTGACGTTGCTGCGGCGCAGGCCAAGCAGTCCGCCCAGGACACAGCGAAGGCGCGATCTCTGATCTGGTGGGCCCGGCCTGTGCCACCACCTCGTCCGCTGGTCCTGCGTGGGACCGCCGACTTCCAGCGCCGTCACGGCTGCGCGAGCCACTCGCCGAAGGCATAGGGCTCGCGGGTGAACAGGTAGGTCGCCCAGTTGAGCCGCGTCACCTGCCCCTGCTCGTCACGACGCAGGCGAAGCAGCTCTCCGCGCTCGCGCCCGGAGGTCGTGCGCCAGGTGTCGTCGACGACGTGCTCGAACAGGGAGGGTGGGGCATCCGGCGTGGCCTCGGCGCGGACCTCGAGCCGGCCCTCCCGCACGGTGAAGACGAAGGCGCGCCCCTCGGAGTACCAGCGCCCCAGCAACGGTGAGAGCTCCTCCGGGACAAGGGTTCCCGGCCGCCACGCGGCAGGTGGCGCAGGCTCGTGCTCCACGGCATACGAACCGAGCTGTGCGGCAAAGCTTGCCGGGGGCGGTGGCGTGCGTCGCGTTGGTCAGGACCAGGCCGGCAGTGCCCGAGTCGCGGTGGACCATCATGCCGGTGATGAAGCCCGGGAAGCCCCCCGTGTGACCCACCCAGGTGCGGCCCTGCTCCCGCAGCAGCATCAGCCCGAGACCGTGAGTGTGGGTCCAGCCCTCGAGGTCGACGACGACCTGGGGCTGGCACATCTCCTCGAGCGTGTCCGGGTGGAGCACCTCCGGGGTCGGTTCGGCGAGGAAGCCGCCCCAGCGAGCCAGGTCCGCGAGGGTCGAGGCCATGCCACCGGCCGGCGCGGCTGCCAGCAGGTCAAGCGCCGGCTCCTCGACGGGGACGTCGGTGAACGGCGGCACGAAGTAGCCGGTCGCGTGCGGCCGGCTCAGGCCCAACGTCGTGCGGGTCATGCCCAGCGGGTCGAGGATGCGGCGCTGGATGCTCGCGAACCAGTCGCCGCCGTCGAGCCGGGTGATGATTTCTCCGAGGATCGCGAAGCCGAGGTTGCTGTAGTGGAAGCGGTCGTGCGGGCGACCGACGCGTGCGGCCTCGTCCCAGCCGGACACGAGGGCGTCACGCTCGGGGAAGGCGAGCGTGTCCCAGATGTCGCCGACCGGCTCGCGCTGCATGCCCGTGGTGTGCGCGAGCAGCTGCCTCACGGTCACCCCGCCGTGTGCCGAACCGCTCAGGAGGGTGTCGACGGTGTCGTCGAGGGTGAGCCGACCCTCGTCGCGCAACGCCATGACGACCACGGCGACGAAGGTCTTGGTGATCGATGCGATGGCGAACTGGGTGTCGGTGTCCGGGGCGTCATCGGGCCGATCGACTGTCGCACAACCGATCCCGGTCCACCAGTCCAGGCTGCCCTGGCGTGCCACCCCCGCCACCAGCCCCGGGATGCGGTCCGCGACCTGCTTGTCGAGAGCCATCCGGTGGAGGGCGTCGGTGGTCTGGGTCGAGAAGGCGGGAGGCATGCCCCGAACGCTAGCGGTCCGTTCCAGGGCGAGCAGAGGCTTCAGGCGCGCAGTCGCTCGAGGAGCGGCGCGGCGGCCTCGGCCAGGAAGCTGTCCTGCGTCTCGCCGCCGACCTGGACGATCGCGACGTCCGTGAACCCGGCCTCGTCGAACTTGCCCACGGCCTCGGCGATGGCGTCGAGGTCGGGACCGCAGGGGATCGACGCGGCGACGTCCTCGGGCCGCACGAACTGCGACGCTCCCGCGAAGCCGGCCGTCGTCGGCAGGTCGGCGTTGACGGCCCAACCGCCGCCGAACCAACGGAACTGGTCGTGGGCGCGCTCGACGGCGGCGTCCTTGTCGGGGTCCCACGAGATCGGGATCTGGCCGATCGCCCGAGCCGCCTGCGCCCCGCTGCCACCGATCCGTGGCGCACCCTCGACGGCATTCCACGTGGCGACGATCTCGGGGTCGGGCTCGACGGCGACGAGGTGGTCGGCGAGCGGGGCGAACCGGCCGATCGACTCCTCGCCGCTCACGGCCACGGCCAGGGGCACGCCACCCTCGGGAAGGTCCCAGATGCGGGCCGACTCCACCCGGAAGTGCTCGCCGTGGTGGTCGACGAGCTCGCCGGTGTGCAGTGCACGGATGACCTCGATCGCCTCGTGGAACAGGTCCTGGCGAGTCGCGTAGGCAGGCCAGCGCTGCCCGACGACGTGCTCGTTGAGGTTCTCGCCGCTGCCGAGGCCGAGGGTGAACCGGCCGTCGGCGAGCAGCTGCACCGTCGCCGCCTTCTGCGCGACGACGGCCGGGTGGTAGCGGATGGACGGGCAGGTCACGTAGGTCATGAGGTCGACCCGCTCCGTGGCGTGGGCGACCGCACCGAGCACGCTCCATGCATAGGGGGAGTGGCCCTGGGCGCTCAGCCACGGTGAGTAGTGGTCGCTCATCACCTCGAAGTCGAAGCCGACCTCCTCGGCTGCCACGGCATACCTCACCAGGTCCTTGGGTCCGCTCTGCTCGGTCATGAGCGTGTATCCGATACGCATGTCTCTCCTCGGCAACGGGTCGTGGGGCGGGGCTCTCGGCTCCTACCGACGCTAGGGTCTGCGCCGCCCCGGGACCACCCCACTTGGGGTGAGTGGACGTCAGACGTGGGTTCGGCCGACTGGTTGTGCCAATGGATAACTGAATGTTTGAATAGACATAAGTGCGGCCCGGACCGGGCGGCGTCCACCCCGAACGACACGGAGAAGTCATGCCCATCCTCGACGACGTCACCCAGGCTGTCGGCAACACCCCGCTCGTGCGGATCAACCGGATCATCGAGGCCGCCGAGGGCACGACCGTCGCGGCGAAGCTCGAGTTCTACAGCCCCGCCAGCTCGGTCAAGGACCGCATCGGTGTGGCCATCGTCGACGCGGCCGAGGCGTCGGGCGAGCTGCCTGCCGGCGGCACGATCGTCGAGGCCACGTCGGGCAACACCGGCATCGCCCTGGCGATGGTCGGCTCGGCCCGGGGCTACAAGGTCGTCCTCGCGATGCCCGAGTCGATGTCCAAGGAGCGCCGCGCGCTCCTGCGCGCCTATGGCGCCGAGCTCATCCTCACCGACCCGGCCCTGGGCATGAAGGGCGCCGTCGCCAAGGCCGAGGAGATCGTGGCCGAGCGCGAGGGGGCCGTCCTCGCCCGCCAGTTCGCCAACGAGGCCAACCCGGCGATCCACCGCAAGACGACGGCCGAGGAGATCTGGCGCGACACCGACGGCAAGATCGACATCCTCATCGCCGGCATCGGCACCGGCGGCACCATCACCGGCGTCGGACAGGTGCTCAAGGAGCGCAAGCCCGAGGTCACGATCATCGCGGTCGAGCCCGAGGAGTCCGCGATCCTCAACGGCGGCGCTCCCGGCCCGCACAAGATCCAGGGCATCGGCGCCAACTTCGTGCCCGAGATCCTCGACACCGACATCTACGACGAGGTCATCGACATCAACGCGGCGACGTCGGTCGAGTGGGCTCGCAAGGCCGCCACTCAGGAGGGCCTGCTCGTCGGCATCTCCTCCGGCGCCGCCCTCGCCGCCGCCAACCAGGTCGCGACCCGCCCCGAGAACGCCGGCAAGACGATCGTCGTCATCATCCCGAGCTTCGGTGAACGCTATCTCTCGACCATCCTCTTCGAGGGACTCGTTGACTGCAGCTTCCGCGACTTTCGAGTATGCCGTTCGCTCGCCTGCGGTCCCGCGTCCGGCGGGCCGCCGCGAGCGTTCGCGAGGACGTCGACTCGGCGGTCGCCCGCGACCCGGCGGCCGCCTCGCGCACGGACCTCGTGCTGAACTCCCCCGGGCTGCACGCCATCTGGTCATACCGGCTGGCCCACAAGCTGTGGAAGCGTGAGCACCTCAAGCCGGTGGCGCGCACCCTCTCGACGGTGACCCGGGCGGTCACGGGCGTCGAGATCCACCCCGGCGCCACGATCGGCAGACGCTTCTTCATCGACCACGGGATGGGCGTGGTCATCGGCGAGACGGCAGAGGTCGGCGACGACGTGATGCTCTATCACGGGGTGACGCTGGGTGGTCGTTCCCTGGCCAAGGTCAAGCGACACCCCACCGTCGGCAGTCGCGTGACGATCGGTGCCGGCGCTCGCATCCTCGGCCCCATCGACGTCGGCGACGACGTGCAGATCGGCGCCAACTCGGTTGTTGTCAAGGACATCCCGGATGGCGCGATCGCCACGGGCATCCCCGCCACGGTGCGATATCCGGGACACCCCGGCGAGGACCCCTACGAGGCGCTCTTCGGCGAGCCGGCCCTCTTCATCTGACACGCGTGCGTTTCTCACCCAATTCCCCCGAAATCCCCGCACCCGATCGGGAGGATTCGGGGGAATTGGGTGAGATCGCCACGGACCAGGTGTTGCCGTAGACGCAGAACGCCTCTGCCCCGGGCACGACCGCCGAGGTCTGCTGCAGGGCCGAAGCCACGTCCGTGCCCGATGCCAACCGCTGGTGCAGGTCAGCCATCGACCCTGCCGCGACATCGTCGTGCACGGGGTTGGTGGCGGCGACGACGCTCTGCACCCCCAGACTGAGCAGGGCCGCGGCGAGTCCTAGGGGCTCGTCGCCCACCCGCCCGCGGCTGCGCCCGACATCGCAGGCCGACAGGATGACGAGCTCCGCTGCGAGTGGGGCCGACAGCTCGTGCGCGAAGACCGGCCCGTCCGCCATGTCGAGGCTCGAGAAGAGCGGGCTCTGGTCGACGTGGTGCCCGTGGGCCGCAAGGTGCACGACAGACGCGGAGGCGAGCGCAGTGCGTACGTCTCCACTTTCGGCATACCCGCTCGTCGTGGTCGGCCTGGGCGATCCGGTATGCCGTTCCCACACCTTCTCGACGGCCTGCCCCTCCTCCTGTGCCCGGGGAAGCCCCGGGCCGGCCAGCGCGACGACGGACGGTCGGTGGGTCGCGACCGTGGCCCTGCGCAGCCAAGAAGTCACGGACGGGGCAGCGACGACGGGATGGTCGGCGAGCGAAGGCATGGCCCTCCACGGAAGAGAGGCAAGAGCCACGGTCGGCACGACGACGACCGTCCCTGACGGCTCGAGCCCACCGAGCAGCATCGCGTCGACGTCGTTCAGCGACCGAGCGCGAGCCTGCGCCAGGAAGGCGACCATGGAGGGTCGCGCCACCGAGGCGGCGCGACCGTCAGCCGTCGTCCGAGCCGCGGCGACGGAGATGCCCTGCAGAGAGCCCAGAACGCTCTGACGGATCCCCGACTTGTCGAGGACCAGTCGCACCACCGTCCCCCGGATCTCGTGGAACGCCACGATCGTGGCGGCGCGCTCGGAGGCAGCCGCCAGCGCCAGGGCTGCGGTTGCTGGTCGGAGCTCGTCGTTGACCCGGTCACCGCGAACACTTCGTAGACGGGCGGTGATCGCCCCCTGGAGCTGGGCCACCTCCGCCTGGGGACTGGTTCTCCCGTCACCTCTCGCGAGGTGGCGCACCCTGCGAAGTCGCGTGACGAGCTCGGCTGTCTCGGGGTCCTCGGGCGGTCGCAGTGGGGTCGTTCGGTGCGAGGCGGCACGCCACCGCTCGACACTCTCGAAGAGCTCCTCGGGTGATCCCGTGTCCGTGGCCAGTCCGACGTCGGCGTCCCGGATCCGGGCCGCGTGGAAGGCGAGACCTGCGCGGACCTCGAGGCTGTGGACATGGCCCTGGTCGTGTGCGAGTCGCGCCGCTGCCGTCCGCAGGATCTCGGTCGCGCGAGCGCCGTCGCCCTCCGCGGCGGCGAGCCGTGAGGCCAACAGGTGCTCGTGGAGAAGGACACCGAGGGCCAACGGCCGGTCGTTGTCGAGACGGGCGAGCTCCACGTGGGCCGTGTCGAGGTCGTGTCGGGCCAGGGCCACCTCGACCTTGATGCGTGTCGCCAGGCGCTCGGTCGGAAGCACGGGTGTCGAGGTATCCCACCTGGAGGCGACCTGGGCGGCCCGGGCCAGGCGCCGTCCGACGCCGAGGTCGACGGCGGCACCGAAGAGCTCGACCTCCTCGGCCCGGCTCGTGGCCCGCAGTGTCCGAAAGGTCCGGGCCGCTCGTCCGGCCCGGACCCGTGCCTCGGCAGGGTCGCCGCGGAGCAGCGCTGCGCGGGCGAGGTCGAGCTGGATCTCGCCTCGTTCGACGGGTTGCTGGTCGTGGCGTGCGGCGTCCAGACCGCGGTTGAGCACCTCCTCGGCCTCGTCGACGAGCCCGGCATCCAGCAGCACCTTGCCGTGGTCAAGGTGTCCGCGGGCGTTCGTCATGCCGACATCCATCGCGGCGGCTTCACCAATGAGACGCAGCGCGCCGGGAATGTCGCCGGCGAGGTAGGCGAGGCAGCCGAGGTTGTGCCGAGCCTTGAACTCCTCGGCGCGCAGGGAGTGAGCCACTGCCAGCTCCAGGGCCGCCTCGAGATCTCTCTGACCGACGTCGAGGTGGTGCAGGGACATGTGGGCCAGCCCCCGGTTGATCAGGGCCGCGCACCGCTCGGGCGGGACGAGCTCAGCGAGGTGAGGCTCGACGTGTGCGAGCTCGGAGAGCGCTTCACGCCAGTTCGACGACATGACGTTGATCGCGCCGGCCTGGAGGTGAGCCTGGGCCCCCAGCAGCGGTGGAGCCTTGCCCGCGACCATCACGTGGACCTCGTCGAGAACCCGCAACCCGGCGTCGGGCCCGTCGATGCCAAAACGGGCCACTGCTCGGGTGATGTGGATCCGGGCGCGCAGGCGGAGCAGCTCGGCAGGGTCCAGCCTCGCCGATCCTGGTCCGTCCAGTACCGCCAGCGCCTTCTTCAGGGCAGCGTCTGCCCGCCGGTAGTGACCGGCCGTGTTCTCCGACCGGCCCCGGGCGTGAAGCTCGCGAGCCGCCTCCAGTGTCGTGGAGGGCCTCCTCTCAGATCTCTATCCCGGGCGTGATGACCGGACGGGTGCCCGGCTCGTGAGCTCGCCGGATCACGAGGTGCACGGTGCCGCGCTCGACCCGCTCGAAGACGAAGCGTCCTTCGTCGTCGGCCGTCGCCTCCTGAGTGCGGGAGCGCTCGCGAAGCTCGACCTCGGCTCCGGGCGCGGTCACCCACCCGCGCACCCTGGAGAGGTCGGACCCCGCCGGCTCGAGGGTCACCATGATGCTCAGACCCTCGCTCTCGAACGTGACCGTGGAGGCACGGTCGTACTCGGTGGTGCGGTTGGCGCCCGCCAGCGCGGTCTCGTCCATGAGGTGGGCGACCTCAGCCTCGAGGCTGGCGACCGTCATGGCGAACTTCACCCGCTCGGTGAGGTCGGCCGGCACGGGGTCCGCGAGCTCGAGGTGGGTCCGGACCAGCCGGAGGGTGCGCTCGTCGGTGGGGTCGAGGGGCTGGTCGGCCAAGGCATCCTCGTGGTCGTCGGCAGCGTTCATGCCGTCACCTCCCACGACGGGTCGGACATGAGGGCCATTCGCAGCTTGGCGAGGCACCGACCACGCGTGGGTCCGATGCTTCCGACGGGGATGCCCAGCGCGACACTCACGACTGCATAGTCGGGACGCTCGACGAAGGCCACGAGGCGGAGCAGCTGCTGGCAGCGCTCGGGCAGGGTCTGGACGTGCCGCCACACCACCCTGGCCGACTCGGCGTCCTCGGTGGCCAGCGCCGGGTCGACCACCGGCGTAGGGGAGGTCGGGTCAGAGGCCGGTGACTCGTCCCACGGCTCCTGTGGAACCGTCCGGCGCCCCCGCCGGACCGCACTCCAGGCCTCACGCTTCGTGGTCATGAGCAGCCACTGGAGCACGGCCTGCGGGTCGCTGATGTCGTTGGTGTGCTCGATGAGGCGGAGCCACGTGGTCTGGACCACGTCCTCAGCGGTGGCGGCATCTGCACCCTGCGATCGGGCGGTGTGCCAGAGAAGCGGTGTCACCGTGTCGACCAGGCCAGCCATGGCGCTCGAGTCGCCGGCGCGGTGCGACGAGAAGGCCGCGGCTGCGGTCGCTGCCAGGCCGGGGCCCGGGTGCCCGGCGCGATCGGTCCGCTCGACCCTGCCCGCGTTCACTTCTGCTCCTCCAGGGCCTTGGCGGCCTCGGCGAGGGTTGCCTTGACGGCATCGCGCGCCCTCGAGCTGCGGGTGTCGATCGTGGCCGACCGGTCCGTCCCGAGTCGCCGCGCGATGTCCCCGGCGAGCGCCGGAGCGGCGAATGACGTGCCGCTCCACAGCCCGAAGCCACCGCTGTAGTCGTCCGAGTCGGCGGCGCCTCGCGTGGGCACGGAGGGCATGGCCGTGGGGTTCGCCTGCTTCAGCAGCTCGCTCCGGCGGGAGGCGTTGAACGTCGTCGGCATCGTGCTCACCACGGACGTTGCCGCGGCATAGGTCTGCACCCACGTCCCCGTGTTGGAGTAGATGGACACGGTGCGGCGGTCGGGGTTGAGGGCGCCGACGCTCACCATGGGTGCGCCGGTCGTGATCTCGGCGGCGTAGGCCGCGGGATAGAACTCGACGTCACTGGCGTCGTTCCCGACCGCCGCCACGATCGTCACACCGAGCTCGGCGAGCCCTCGAAGCAGCCGGAACAGTGCCTCCTCGTCGTCGAAGGCACCGGGTGTCTCATGGCGGTATCCCAGCGACAGGGTGATGACGTCGATGGCGGGGGTCGGCGTGCCTCCCGACCGCAACGCCAGGGCTTGACGCAGGTAGAGGGAGGTGAGGGCCGAGAGGACGTCGACCTCGTCGGCAACTCCATCGCCCCACATCACCGGCACCGAGACAATCGTGGCATCAGGGCAGTGCTGGCGCACCACACCGGCGATGAAGGTCCCGTGACCAGCAAGGGGGTCGAGCTGCCCGTTGACCAGGTCGATCGTCACCCCGTCGTCCTCGGGCGGCATCCCAGCCGGGCCGGGGAGGCGCTCGGCACCGTCGCCCTCGACGAACCAGTCGTGCTCTCCCAGACCGGTGTCGAGGATGGCGACCACCGGGCCGTCCCCCCGGCGCGCGGGAGCCGGGGCCGACCAGACGACGGGAAAGCGATCGCTCGGCCCTCCGCCGATGCCCTGTCCCCAGCCGATGCCTTGCCCCCAGCCGATGCCTTGCCCCCAGCCGATGCCTTGCCCCCAGCCGATGCCCTGCCCCCAGCCGATGCCCTGACCCCAGCCGCTGGCCGTCATCACATGGGCGAGCCCGATGCCGGCCACCGCGCCCTGGTCCGAAGCCCGGGCGGCCTGAAGGACCTCCCACGCATCGACCGGCGCAGCAGCGACCCGACGGGCCTGGTCGCCCTCGTCGAACGGGACGAGTCGCACGACGGTGTGCCCGACCTTGTCGAGCGTGTCGAGCAGGTCGTTCTGCCTCGCGAAGGCGAGGGACGGGTCGTCCTGGGGGACAACGGCATACCCAAGAGCCTTGGCAGCAGCCTCGAGCGTGCCGATCGTGCGGTCGGCGGAACGTCCCACCACGCCCGGGACGAGCAGAACATCTCCGACGTATGCCGTGGGGTCGGGGACCGAGTCGCCGGTGACCCTTGTCGCGGTGGTCGGGTCGAGGACCCGCGCCCGTAGACGTCGCACAGCAGTGTCAGGAATGACCAGGGGCGGGAGGCGCCGTGATGTCTGGCCGCGACCGTTGTCGTGCTTCATATGGGTGCTCCGTGAGCTCGCTGCTGAACCCCGGCGGCTGATGCCGTCGACTCAGCGTAGGGATTGGCGGGTCACAGGGGAAGAGTCGCGAGGCGCCGCCCAGATACATCACTCGAGGATGTCCTCCTCGTGGAATCGAGTCCGGGACCGGATGTATCTGGGCGTCGTCGACGCCCTCCTTCTGGGATGTCGGGGCCGCGCAGGGGCGGCCCCGCATCACCCAAGGAGCACGCCATGGCAACACAGCACGAACAGGCCGCGCAGCGCGCCGCCATCAGGCCGGTCAAGGAGTCCGTCGAGGACGAGCTCATCGCCAAGCCCGGCGTCGTCGCCGTCGACATCGCCGAGAAGGAGAAGGACGGAGAGAAGACCGGCGAGCTGAGCATCGTCGTCTTCGTCGAGGAGAAGAAGCCCAAGTCCAAGCTGTCGAAGGGTGCCGCCATCCCCGCGGAGATCGACGGCATCAAGACCGACGTCCAGGAGCTCGTCATCGAGCTGCAGCCGGCCTACCGCCAGCTCGACGACACGGAGCTGTTCGTCGACCCGGCCGACTACCCGACCCTCGCCGGAGGCATCAGCATCGGGCCACGACGCAGCGTCTTCCTGTCGCCGCCGGACGTGCCAGCCCCCGGCAACTACGTCTTCGTCGGCACGCTCGGCGCGATGGTTCGCGACCGCGCGACCGGAGCGACGATGGCGCTGACGAACTTCCACGTCGCGTGCGTCAACAACACGTGGAGCGTGGGAGACCGGCAAGTCCAGCCGTCGCTCGTGGATGGTGGGGCGCCGACCGGCGAGTTCGGCTCGCTGACCCGGGCAGCCCTGTCGGACAACATCGATGGCGCGGTCATCACCGTCGACGCGGCCGAGCCGTGGACGGCCACCGTCACCGGCGTCGGTGACGTCGCGGGCAGTACGCCCGCCACCGTCGGCATGGCCGTGCAGAAGCGCGGTCGGACCACCGAGCACACCTTCGGCACCGTCGCGTCGACCGACTTCACGGTCACCGTGAACTACGGGAGCGACGTGGGTTCGCGCACGTTGCGACACCAGATCCGCATCGACACCGACACCGCGCGCAACCCGAGGTTCTCGAACTCCGGTGACTCGGGCTCGGTGATCCTCGATGGCTCGCGCAACGTCGTCGGTCTGCTCTTCGCAGGTGCGACCAACGGGTCGATGACCTTTGCGAACCCGATCCAGGCCGTCCTCGACGAGCTCGCCGTGGACCTGCTGGTGCCGACGACACTGGTCACCCGCCCGTTCAGCATCTGCCACAAGTCGCGCATCAGCATCTGTCTCAAGACGCGCCCCTCGATCACGTGTCCGACGATCAAGACCCGGATCCCCGCGCTCTGCCCGACTCTGCTGACGCGAACTCCGCTGTGCGACATCGTCACTCGCCCCTCGACGTGTGACGTCACCCGCATCCCGGTCTGCGACCTGCAGGTCACGCGCTTCAGCTGCCCCCTCCCGACCCGGGCGTGCGGTGGCGAGTGGGAGCGGCCGTCGATCGACGAGTGGGTCCGCGGAGGTGGACAGGGCGCCTACGGTGCCTCGGCGGAGGAGATCGAGTCCGCTGCCGACGACGCCTTCTGGAGCGGCTACCTCGCCGCGCTGGAGGAGGTCGACGCTGTCGACGCCCTCGACGACGACGGCACCTCCGGCACACCGGGCGGTGCCTGACCATGACCTCCGCCCCCAGCCTGCTCGGTGCGGCCGTGCGTCACGGGCTCGTGCCCGCGGCGGACGTCCACACCGGACTCGTCCGCGTGCGCGCCGTGTCGCGCAGCAACCCCGTCCACGTCATCGAACGTGCCGGGGTGGCGGTGGGCTACGTCAAGCAGGCAGGGGCGGCGGCTCGTCTCGACGGTGACGACACCGTCGGCGTCGAGGCCGCCATCCTGGGGGCGATCGCCCCCCTTCGACTCGCGCCGGCCCCGGTCCTTCAGGGGGGATCGGGGTCGGTGTGGATAACCGCGCTGCCCGGGAGCGAGCTGGGCGTCCTGGGTGGTGACGCGGTCCTGCGTCCGGTGGCGATCGACCTGGGGCGGGTCCTCGCCCGCCTCCACCGCTTCCCGGTCACCGGCACCGAGCTGCCCGAGGCTCCACCCCCCTGGCCGTTGCGCGAGGGGCTCCCGCCCTCCATGCAAGGGGGCCGGGAGCGGGCCGACACCCGACCGATCCTCGACCGCCTCACCGACCCCGTCATCCGCCACGCCCTCGATGTGGCGCGCGCCCAATGGCACCCCACGCACCTCGTCCACGGCGACGTGTCAGCGGGCAACGTCATCGTCCAGACCTCGCCCTCGGGTGAGGTCCGGATCGGTCTCATCGACTTCGAGCTCGGTGGGAAGGGTTGTCCTGAGCACGATCTCGCCTCGGCTGCGGCGATGCTCGCCGACCTGTCGCACCAAGGGCTCGACCTCGCGGCCCTCTGCCTCGAGGCCTACTGGGCGGCGTGCGGGCCGGCGTCCCTCACTCCGCCGTGGAGATGCGTGCGAGCCCTGCTCACGGCCTGGCAGGTGGCCCTCACCCACGGCGAGGACGGTGCCGCGGACGTCGCGCGCCTCCTGGCTCGTGCCACGACAGCGGCCGACGAGGTGAGGACATGAGCGGGTGGCGACCTGAGCACGCCGACCAGGTCTGCGCGGCATACGACGTCCTGCGCGGCTCTGCCGGAGTGGTCGCGCCCGCCGAGCACCTCTACCGGCACTGGTATGCC
This sequence comes from Knoellia sp. AC549, assembly GCF_979258975.1. NCBI lineage: Bacteria > Bacillati > Actinomycetota > Actinomycetes > Micrococcales > Intrasporangiaceae > Knoellia > Knoellia sp. AC549. The sequence goes on along the minus strand of NZ_OZ409890.1, from coordinate 1,395,123 downwards.
GTCCGCGCACCTCACGCAGTTCCGCAACGTCGCTGGGACGCTCCGGTCTCCGGCACGGCGCGTGCCGCCCACGGGGCGGCGGCGCGCTGGGCGGTCGAGGAGTCCGAGGTCGTGGCGACGGGCATCGCCGGGGTCGTCGTCGTGGCTACTCCGCGCGGTCGGCGTGCCCTCTGTCGGGGCGAGTACGTCACGACGCACGGGCGTCCGGGCTTCCCCCCGGTCGTGGGCGACCGTGTGCGCGCGCTCGCTCGCCACGGGGCCATGACCCAAGAGGGGTGGTGGCGGACGTGGGGGAGTGACTGGGACCCGCAGGCGCTCCCCGGCCCTCTGGTGCGCGTCTATCTGAGGCCGGGTCCCGGCGCCGTGGCGCAGGTCGTGCACGCCGTGACGTCGGCACTCGCGGACACGGGCGAGTGGCTGCTCAAGGTGGGGCTCACGCCGGAGGAGCTCCAGCGACCCGACGCGTGCGTCGCCTACCTCGCCGGCGCACAGGGGGAGCGGTTGCGTGACGTCGTGGCCGAGGCCTGCGCCGGCCTGACGGCGGGTGACCCCCCACCCCTCACCGAACGCCTGGGCGACGGGGTCGGCTGGGCGCAGGATCCGGGAACGGGAGAGAGCTTTGGTGAGGTGCGGTGCGCAGCCATCGCAGCGGCATACGAGCGGCTGGGGGAGGCGGCGAGAGGGGAGGCGCGGGTGACCGACGAGGTCTGGCTCGAGGTGGTCGCGCGCGAGTTCGGTCGTCGAGGCATCCAGACAGGGGCTCCGCACCGAACACCGGTTTTGGTGGGAGCGAACTCGTGAGCACCGCCGGCACCGACGTGGAGGTCGAAGTGGAGATGGTTCGCGCCGACCCGTCGGAAGCTCCGGAACGACGAGGGAGCCGATGAGCTGACCGATCACCGCGCGCGCGTCCTCGACGCCGCCCACCGGTGCGTCGACCTGCTCGTGCGGACGGCGATCATCGACGAGTCCGACAGGCCGACGTGGCCGATGTGGGAGATGGGTCCTGACGGCCCCCTGGGAGTCGTCGCGGGCCGACGCTCCCTCTATGACGGCGATGCCGGGGTGGTGTGGGCACTGACCCGCCTCGGCACCGCCCTTCACCGCCCCGACGCTGCCGAGCTGGCCGCCTCGGGTGTCGCTGCACTCCTGCAGACCCGCCCGACCGGCACGGATACGCCGGCCGGCCTGCTCGTGGGGGAGGCCGGGGTCGACCTGCTGGGGCGCGACGGCCGGGGCAGCACCCAGGGGTGGTCGGACGGCAGCGACCTCACCGACGGGCTCGCGGGCATCCTCCTCTCGCTGGCGCAGAACCGACGTCGCGAGGACCACGCGGCCCGGATCGTCGCCGAGCTCCGGGATCGCTCCCGGGCCGAGGTCTGGGGCCGCAGCTGGCCCGACCACCGGCTCGAAGGCGATGCTGCCCGCCCCCTGTGCGGGCTGGCTCATGGCGCCTCTGGTGTGGCCTGGGCGCTGGCCGAGGCAGCCGCCGTGTGGCCGAGTCTCGCGTCCGCTGCTCTCGAGCTCGCCGACGAGGCACTGGCGTGGGAGTCGACGTGGTCGGACCCGGCCCGGGGAGGCTGGCCGGACCTGCGCGAGGGGGACGTCACCTGGCCCGACCTCTGGTGCCACGGGGCCGCGGGAGCGGGCGCCGTCAGGTTGCGCCTGCTCGAGCTTGCTGCGGACGGCCTCGAGCTGCCGTGGTCACTGGACACGACCCGGGCCGAGGCCGAGCTGGCCGTGCAACGGTGCGGCAGGGCCATGAGTGACGCGGCCGAGCAGGCAGTCGTCCACGGCGCCGAGGCGGTGGCCGGGGGCTGGACCCTCTGCCACGGAGCCGGCGGGCCGGCAGGCGTCGTGTCGCTGGCGGCGGACGTCTTCGACGTGCCCGAGCATCGCGCCCAGGCCATGGCTGCCGCGGCTGCCTTCGTCTCAGCCGCCCCGGTCGACCCGGGCGACTGGCCGTCCGGGCTGCGGGGCGCCGACGGGGACGTCTCACTGCTCACCGGCGTGGCAGGCACCGCGGTGCTGCTCGCCGACCTCGCGATGCCCGGCTCGGTCCCGGCACTGGTGCTGCTCGGTGCCGGCGGCGTGCGGGCCGGGTCCGGTGCGGCCGCGAGTGCGCCTGCGGCTGCAGCCGCGGGTCCGCTCGCGTCAGCGACGCGTGGCGTCAGCCCACGGGTCGTCGCCTCGCCGGGCGGCTGACGCCACCCACGGGTCGCCGCCGGTCGCAGGGTCGCGCCGGTCGCTGACCTGGGACGGGATCGTCCTGGTGGCGCGCAGCTTCTCGCTCGTCGCCCTGGCGGCGTCCGCCACGAAGTCGGCGACGACGGGTGCGGCCTTGGTGCGGGCGCTCTCCTTGGCGTGGGCGACCTGCTTCTGGACCGGCTGGCTCTGCCAGACCTTGCCCGAGACCTTCTTGATCTGGGCATAGCGCTGCTTGCCGGCGCGAGCGCCGAGGACGTAGCCGGCGGTGAGGCCGACGATGAAGCTCAACTTGGGCATGGGGGTGTCCCTTCCGTTCAGGCTCCACGACCCTACCTGCCGGGAGCGCGAGTCCGGGTTCCGCGTCAGGGGTGCTCACGGCATACCCTGTCTGTCGGTCACCGGTTCCGCCGGTGTGCCCGGCGGGTTCGCATAGTGGCCTAGTGCAGTCGCCTTGAAAGCGACCAGAGTGAGAGCTCTCGTGGGTTCAAATCCCACACCCGCCGCCATCCCGAAGCATGGTCGACACGTGCTCGGCCGCGTGCCGGCGCGCGCCCCACGCCTGTTCGGACCGCGTCTCACGATGCGACCTCACCTCTTGACGTACTCGACGTTCTCCCATGTCATAGCCCATGACAACGTTGTCATCACCGGGAGTCCCTCATGTCAGTCCTTGCTCGTCCGTCCTGGCGCCGCCACCGCGTCGTCCTCTTCCTCGTCGCGGTCCTTGCCGCGGTCGGCATCGCTCCGGCGGTGGCCGACACGCCCCAGCACCGCCCGGCCTACCACTTCAGCCCAGCCCAGAACTGGATGAACGACCCCAACGGGCTCGTCTTCCACAAGGGCGTCTACCACCTCTTCTTCCAGTACAACCCGCTCGGCGACCGCTGGGGCAACATGTCCTGGGGCCACGCGACGAGCAAGGACCTCGTGCACTGGGACGAGCAGCCCGTGGCCATCCCGTTCGACGCGAACGAGGGGGTCTTCTCCGGCTCGGTCGTCGTCGACACCGCCAACAGCTCCGGCTTCGGGACGGCCCAGAACCCGCCTCTCGTGGCGATGTACACCAGCGCCTACACCCCGGCGAGCGGTCGTGACGGCATCCAGGCACAGTCGCTCGCGTACTCGACGGACGACGGCCAGACCTGGACGAAGTACTCGGGCAACCCGGTCATCGACATCGGCTCGCGCGAGTTCCGCGACCCCAAGGTGTTCTGGTACGCGCCGGCGAAGGAGTGGCGCATGGTCGCCGTCATCGCCAACGAGCACAAGGTGCTCATCTGGCGCTCCGCCGACCTCAAGCAGTGGACCCGTCTGTCGGAGTTCGGCCCGCGCAACGCAACCGGTGGGGTGTGGGAGTGCCCCGACCTCTTCCCGCTCGCAGTCGACGGCGACCCGGCCAACGTCAAGTGGGTCATGCTCGTGAGCCTCAACCCGGGTGGGATCGCCGGCGGCTCGGGCACGCAGTACTTCGTGGGCGACTTCGACGGCACGACCTTCACCGCCGACGGCCCGGCGACCTATGAGCCCCCGGCCGGCACGCTCCTCCAGGGCTTCGAGAGCGGGTATGCCGGGTGGACCCCGACCGGGACCGCCTTCGGCTCCCAGCCCGCGACCGGTGCACTGCCCGGCCAGCAGGCCGTCACGGGCTACGTGGGTGAGCGGCTCGTCAACAGCTTCGTCGACTTCGACGCTGCCCAGGGCGAGCTGACCGCACCGAGCTTCACCATCAACCAGCGCCACCTCAACTTCCTCATCGGGGGAGGTCGCCACCCGGCGGTCCCCGGTGCGACGCAGGGCGACCCGGGCGGCGAGGTCTTCACCGACTTCGAGACGCTGGACCCCGCGACCCACCTGCCCGCCGGGTGGAGCGCGACCGGTGACTTCGTCGGCTACGGCGCGACGAGCTCCGGCCTGCCCTACCACCAGGGTGACAAGGTGCTCGACACCTGCGTCGTGCCCGACAAGTGCGACCCTGCGGTCGGCACCTTCGTGTCACCGGAGTTCACGGTGACACGCGACTGGGTCAACCTCCTCGTCGCCGGCGGCAACCACCCTCTCGGGACCAGTGGCCCCACCGTGGTCGAGCTCGTCTCGGGCGGCCGGGTGGTCAGCTCCGTCACGGGCAACGCCTCCGGTGAGCTGGACTGGCGTCACCTCGACGCCCGCTCCGTCGTCGGGTCATCGGCCCGCATCGTCGTGCGCGACGAGAACAGCACCGGCGACTGGGGACACCTCATGGTCGACGACATCCGTTTCTCGGACACCGCCGCCGGGCCCCGGGACACCCAGACGACGGTCAACCTCGTCGTCGACGGTGAGGTCGTGCGCTCGAGCACCGGCTCGGACAGCGAGGCGCTGGACTGGACGTCGTGGGACCTCTCCGACCTGCAGGGTCGCTCGGCGCAGATCCGCATCGTCGACCACAGCTCGGGCGGCTGGGGCCACATCCTCGCCGACCAGTTCACCCTCGCGTCCGCGCCGGCCAAGAACGGGACCGACCGGGCGGACTGGGTCGACTACGGGCGCGACAACTACGCCGGGGTGACCTTCAACGGGCTGCCCGACGACCAGCGCATCTCCATCGGCTGGATGAACAACTGGCAGTACGCCCAGGACGTGCCGACGAACCCGTGGCGCGGCCAGATGACGATGCCGCGCAAGCTGTCGCTCGTGTCGTCGGTCGCTGGGCCGCAGCTCCGTCAGGTGCCAGTCGCCGGCATCGACAAGGCGCTGGTCAACCGCGACAAGGAGCAGGCCAAGGTCCGTCCGGTGGTGACTGGTGAGCGAGCGACCGGGCTCGACGCCACGGTGGCCCGGGTCGAGGTCCGCGTCGCGCTCGGGTCCGCCACCGAGGCGGGCGTCGTCCTGCGTCGCAGCGCCGACGGCTCCGTCGGCACCAGGGTCGGCGTCCGTCGCGACGGCACCCTCGTGGTCGACCGGACGCGGAGCGGCGACGTGGGCTTCCACCCCCTCTTCGCCAGCGTCGAGGAGGCGCCGGTCACGGTGCGGGACGGTGAGGTGAGCTTCACGGCATACCTCGACCGCAGCTCGGTCGAGGTGCTCGCCGAGAGCGGCCAGCGCTCGATCACCGATCTCATCTACCCGCCGGCGTCGGCGACGGGTGTCGGCACCTATGCAGTGGGTGGGACGGCCAAGGCGGTCGACATCAAGGTCACGCCGATCCGCCCCTGACACTTCCCGACCTCGTGCCCCGCTGAGACACGCTCGCCGCCCTCGCGTGTCTCAGCGGGGCACGAAGTCGGGGTGCGGGGGGATCTCGCCGGAGCCGCGCACCACCAACGTGGGCTCGACGACGACCCGTTGCGGTGGCGAGGTGTCACCGTCGAGGCGGGCCATGAGCAGGTCGGCGGTGAGTCGGCCGATGCGTCCGACGTCCTGCCGGATGACCGTGAGGGCCGGTGTCACCAGGTCGGCGAGCGGGAAGTCGTCGAACCCCACGAGGGCGACCGAATGGCTCAGCCCACGCCGTTGCAGGGCCCGGACGGCGCCCTGGGTCAGGTCGTTGCGTCCGGCGAAGATCGCCGTGGGCGGCTTGGCGAGGTCGAGGAGGTGCGTGACGGCGGCCTCGGCGGCGGCAGGTCCGCGCAGGCCCAGCACCGAGAGCTGGTCGTCGGGGCGTATGCCGCGGGCCCGGAACGCTGCGACATAGCCATCACGCCGGTCGCGGGCGGTGTAGATCTCGGCGAGGTCGGTCAGGCAGGCAATGCGCCGGTGCCCCTGTGCGAGAAGGTGTTCGACGCCCATCTGGGCGCCCTCGAAGTTCTCGACGGTGACCGAGTCGGCCGCGACGCCACGGGGTTCGCGGTCGACGAAGACGACGGGCAGGCCGGCCCGGACCTCCGACGCCAGGTAGTCCTGCCGGTCGGTCGACGGCATGAGCACCAGCCCGTCGACGCGACGGGTCACGAGGTCGTGCACGAGGGAGCGCTCACGATCGGGTTCCTCGTCGAGGCTGGCGGACAGGATCGCCGTGCCGCGGTCCCTGGCTGCATCCTCGAGCGATCGCAGGAGCGCAGCCGAGAAGCTGTTGCTCACGTCCTGGAGCAGGGCCCCGATGAGTCCGCTGCGGCTCCCTCCTCGGCGAAGGTTGCTGGCACCGAGGTGATGGCGGTAGTCCAGTCGGTCCACGGCGTCCTGGACGCGGGTCCGCACGGCGTCGGCGACTCCGGGCTCGGTGTTGACGACGCGAGACACGGTCTTGATGCTCACCCCGGCCAGGGCCGCGACATCTCGCATGGTGGCGCGGCCGGCTTGGTCACTCATCGAGGACCGGCCTGGCGCGCCTGGGCTGACAACGATGTCACTGGCACATCACGATTTCTACGCTATCTCTTGACCTGAGCGCAAGAGAGGCCTATAAATGGCTTTGACAACGTTGTCATCGGACACTCAAAGGAGAGTTACCCTCATGCGCACTTCCACTCGTGCAACACGCGCCCTCGTCTGCGCTGTGGCAGCCTCGACCGCCCTCGGGCTGGCTGGCTGCAACCGATCCAGCGACGCGGACACCGGCAGCGGCGGTGGTGGCGAGGCCCAGGTCGGCGTCGCCCTCATCACCAAGGACTCGACCAACCCGTTCTTCGTCGCCATGCAGGAGGGCGGCAAGGCCGACGCGGCCAAGAACAACGTCAAGCTCACCATCGCCTCCGGCAAGCAGGAGGGTGACGACCAGGGCCAGATCACGGCTATAGAGGACGCCATCGCCCGCGGCGACAAGGGCATCCTCATCACCCCGATGAGCACCGGCGTCAACGCCGCGATCAAGAAGGCCCGCGAGGCCGGCCTCTTCGTCATCGCCCTCGACACCCCGCCCGACCCGGTCGACACCGTCGACATCACCTTCGCGACCGACAACCGTGACGCGGGCAAGCGCATCGGCCAGTGGGCCGCGGGTCAGGTCGCCGGCAAGCCCGCCACCATCGCGCTGATCGACCTCTTCAGCGACAAGATCGTCTCGGTCGACTACAACCGCGACCAGGGCTTCCTCGAGGGCATGGGCATCGACGTCAAGGACGGCAAGAAGAACGGCGACGAGGCCAAGACCGGCAAGTACACCGCGGCCGGTGGCGGCGACTACACGATCGTCTGCAACGAGGCCGGCAACGGCGAGGAGGGCGGTGGCCGCTCGGCCATGGAGAAGTGCCTCGCCAAGAACCCCGACATCAACGTCGTCTACACGATCAACGAGCCGACGGCCGTCGGCGCCAACGCCGCCCTCAAGGCTGCGGGCAAGACGGCGACGATCGTCTCCGTCGACGGTGGCTGTGCCGGCGTCGCGTCGGTCAAGAGCGGCGTCATCGGAGCCACGGCCCAGCAGTACCCGCTCAAGATGGCCACCATGGGCATGGAGGCCATCGCCAAGATCGCCCGCGGTGGCGAGAAGCCGAAGACCACGGAGGGGCTCGACTTCTTCGACACCGGTGTCGCCCTCGTGACCGACAAGAAGGTCGAGGGTGTCGAGAGCATCTCCTCGGACGAGGGCTCCAAGATCTGCTGGGGCAAGTGACCATGAGTGCCGACGTCACGTCTGCTGCTGCCGAGTTCGCTCGGCGGCAGCAGTCGCCGGTGCAGAGACTGCAGCACCAGCTCCACGGCAAGCCGTGGCTCAGCCCACTGTTCCTCCTGCTGGTGGCGTTCCTGGCGTTCTTCATCCTGACGCCGACCTTCCTCACGGCGAACTCCATGGGCATCCTGCTCCAGCAGACAGCAGTCGTCGCGGCCCTCGCCGTCGGTCAGACCCTCGTCATCCTCACCGCCGGCATCGACCTCTCGGTCGGCGCCATCATGGTGCTGTCGATGATGGTCATGGCCACGCTGGCTCGCGATGACGGGATGCCCGGCATCCTCGCGCTGCTCATCGGTGTCGCTCTCGCGACCGGGGCCGGCCTGCTCAACGGCCTGCTCGTCACCCGGATCAACCTGCCGCCGTTCATCGTCACGCTCGGCACGCTGAGCATCTTCACGGCGATCGCCCTGCTCTACTCCGGCGGCTCAAGCATCCAGGCCGACCGTCTGCCCGACACCCTCAACTTCCTGGGTGAAGGCTTCGGCATCGGTCAGTTCAGGCTGACGTGGGGCATCGTCGTCGTGATCCTTCTCTATGCCGTCATCGGGTTCGTCCTGTCCCAGACCGCGTGGGGGAGATACGTGTATGCCGTCGGCGACGACGCGGAGTCGGCTCGCCTCTCGGGTGTGCCGAGCATGCGGATCCTCCTCGGGGTCTACACCGTGGCAGGTCTCATCTACGGCATCGCGGCCTGGATCCTCATCGGTCGGGCAGGTGCGGCAACGCCGAACGCCGCCCCGGACGCCAACCTCGCGAGCATCACCGCCGTCGTCATCGGTGGCACGAGCCTCTTCGGTGGACGGGGCCGGCTCATCGGCACGCTCATCGGCGCGCTCATCGTGCAGACCTTTGCGTTCGGTCTGTCCCAGATGGGCGTCGACCAGCAGTGGCGGGTCCTCGCCACCGGCGTCCTCGTCATCGTCGCGGTCGCCATCGACCAGTGGATTCGAAAGGTGAAGTCATGATCACCCCACAAGGCTCTGCGTTCCTCCGTCTCTCCGACACGGTGCGGGGACCCCGATGAGCACCACGACGAGCGACCTCGAGGTCGCCCACGGCGGTGTGCCCGCGGGCAAGGAACACATCTACGGCAAGCCGCCCGTGCTCTCGGCCCGCAACCTCGTCATCACCTTCGGCCGCGTGGTCGGCCTCGACGGCGTCAACCTCGACCTCTACCCCGGCGAGGTGCTCGCGGTCATCGGTGACAACGGTGCCGGCAAGTCCACGCTCATCAAGTGCCTCACCGGCGCCTATGTCCCCGACTCCGGTGAGATCAAGCTCAACGGTGAGCCGGTCTCCTTCAGGAAGCCCCAGGACGCCCGCGACGCCGGGATCGAGACGGTCTACCAGCAGCTGGCCGTCATCCCCGCGCTCGACATCGCGAGCAACCTCTACCTCGGCCGCGAGGACCGTCGCAAGGGTCCCCTGGGCTCGGTCCTGCGCATGCTCGACAAGAAGGGCATGGAGAAGCGAGCCGGTGAGTCGGTGCAGGATCTCGGCATCCAGACGATCCAGAACATGGGTCAGGCGGTCGAGACGCTCTCCGGTGGTCAGCGACAGGCCGTGGCCGTCGCCAGGGCCGCGGCCTTCGGCAGCAAGGTCATCGTCCTCGACGAGCCCACCGCTGCCCTGGGTGTCAAGGAGTCCGGGATGGTGCTCAACATGGTCAAGCAGCTCCGCGACAAGGGCCTGTCGGTCATCCTCATCTCGCACAACATGCCGCAGGTGTGGGAGGTCGCGGACCGGATCCACATCCAGCGGCTCGGTGGCCGGGCCGGGGTCATCACCCCCGAGTCCCACGACATGGGCGACGGCGTGGCGATCATGACCGGCGCCACCAAGCTCAGCCAGGACGCGCCGTGACCATCGTCGTCGGCTACATCCCGAGTCCTCCGGGACTGGCGGCGGTCGAGGCCGCCATCGAGGAGGCGGAGCGGCGGGACGCACGGCTGGTCGTCGTGAACTCGGGAGTCCTGGGTGACTACTCGGGCCCGAGCTTCGCCGAGCCGCAGGACCTCGACGCCCTCGACGCCCAGCTCACCGAACGCGGCATCGATCACGAGGTGCGGCAGATGACACGTGGCCTCGCACCGGCCGAGGAGATCCTGTCGGTCGCCGCGGAGGTCGGTGCCGACCTCATTGTCATCGGGGTGCGCAAGCGCTCACCGCTGGGCAAGCTCGTCACGGGCAGCACCGCACAGCAGGTCCTGCTCGACGCCACCTGCGCCGTGCTGGCGGTCAAGGCCTGACGCCGACGAGTCGACACACCCGGTCGAGGGTGGGGAACGCGCACACGACGCGTTCTCCACCCTCGACCGCGTCACGGCGGAACGGCAGCCCCGCGGCGTGACCATCTGCGGCGCGAGGCATCGGCTTCCTTGACGAACTACTGACTCGTAGCAGGGCCAACGCCGACCCGCCAACCGGTAGACGGGTGGGTGGGGCTTCGAGAGTCGGGGCGCTCGTGACGTTGGGAGTGGCCGTGAAGGCTCGTTGGCGCAGTGTGGTGGCGGCGGTGGGACTCGGAGCAGTGGCGTTGTCCACAGCCTCGTATCCGTTGGCGATGGCGGACGACAGCCCGCCGGGAGGTGACCAGAAGGTCCAGACCTCGGGGGACCTCGACCTCCGACCGGAGCGGGTGCAACCCTCATCGTCTCGCCAGGACGCCTTCAACCGCGGGTCCGCACGCGGCGCGAAGAGTGCCGCGACCCAGCCGAAGTGGAACAGGTTCGGAGCACCGGGGCTCGTGGTCGCGGGCAAGGGCGCCGCACTGGCCACCGGTCTGTCCAAGGACCCGGCCACGGCAGCCCGCGCCTACCTCGCACGGGAGCGGGCGGCATACGGGCTGTCGGCACAGGACGTGGCCGCGCTGGAAGTTCTCGCCGTCAACCCGATGGGCGAGGCCAGGGTCGTCACCCTGCGGCAGACGTTCGGCGGGGTGCCGGCGGGTGTCGACGGGCTGGTCGTCGTCGCCGTGCGTGATGGGGCGGTGAGCTTCGTCAGCTCGACCCTCGCACCCACGGACTCCTCGGCCACGGCCGCGAGCCGCCGTGCTGCCGCCAGGCTCACGCCCGGCCAGGCGGTCGAGCGCGCCGCGGCGCACGTCGGCGCCAAGGCCACCCGGGTCGCGGAGCGGGCAGACAAGGCAGCGCGCGCCGGGGCGAACGGCGGCTGGCGGAAGTTCACCGCCACCGGCCTGCGCGGGGACCAGCGGGTGAAGCAGGTCGTCGTGCCCGTCCCGGGAGGCAGCCCCAGGACGGCCTGGCACGTGGAGGTCTCGGAGGAGGCCGACCGGATGTATGCCGTGTACGTCGACGCGGTGACCGGCGAGGTCATCGTCCGCGAGGACCAGGTGGACGAGTTCGCCCCGAGCGAGGACCCGACCAACCCGCGGTGGTCGGTCTTCGAGCCGAACCCTCCGCTCGACCTCTCCTCGACCGACACCCGCGACGTCTGGTGCTGGACGGCCGGGCCCGGGTGCACCGACGTGGTCGGCAGCGCCGCGTCCCCCCTGGCGTGGGACATCGATCCCGTGACCAAGGCACCGTCGGGCACGACGTCCGGCAACAACGCCTTCACCTTCGGGGACTGGGCCGGGAACGCAGCGCTGAAGCAGTACCCACCGACGAGGGCCGACCGCGCCTACCAGTTCCCCTGGACGAACGCGTGGCAGAAGGGCAAGTGCGACCCCGAGCTCTACAGCACGCCCGGCGGGAACGACATCGACGCCGCGACGACGCACATGTTCGCCATGCACAACCGACTGCACGACTGGTCCTACGGCCTCGGTTTCACCGAGACGGCGTGGAACCTGCAGGAGGACAACTTCGGCAGGGGCGGCGTCGGCGGAGACGCCGAAGAGGGCTGGTCGCAGTACGAGGCGATCCCCAACTCGCGCAACAACGCCTTCCAGGGAACGGGCGCCGACGGTGGCGCGGCCTACACGGGCATGTACCTCTACCAGCCGATCGCGGCCTCTTCCAGCCCCAACTACCCGAACTGCGTCGACGGGACGGTCGACTCGACGGTCGTCGCCCACGAGTACACGCACGCCATCAGCAACCGCATGGCCGGTGGACCGGACCGCGGTCTCAGCGGCGCCCAGGCCGGGGCCATGGGTGAGAGCTGGTCGGACATCATGGGCCTGGAGTTCCTGCAGGAGACCGGGTCGATGCCGTTGCAGCGTCGTCTGGTCGCACGCGCCGTCTATGACAACGGCAACGCCGACCACGGCAACCGGACCTACAACTTCGACACGAGTCCGCTGAACTACTCCAACATGGAGTACGACGTGGTCGGCGCCTCGGTGCACTCCAACGGAGCCATCTGGTCGGCGACGCTCAACGACCTGCGGACCGGCTTCGTGGACCGCTACGGTCTCGGCGACCACGCAGCGATGAAGTCATGTGCTGCCGGCACGACCCCGCTGGCGTCCTGCCCGGGCAGCCGTCAGTGGGCGCAGGTCGTCTTCGACGCCTGGCTGCTCATGGCCAACGGGTCGGTGAGCATGGTCGATGCGCGCGACGCGATGCTCGCCGCCGACCTCATCCGTTTCGGCGGGGCCAACCAGGACATCATGTGGAACGCGTTCGCCCGCCGTGGTCTGGGTCAGGGTGCCACCTCGTCGGGGTCCAGTGACCTCGCTCCGCGGGCATCCTTCGTCTCGCCGCACAGCGACAACGCGACGTTGCGCTTCTCACCGGTCGGTGAGGACGGTCGTCCCGTCGTCGGCGCGAAGCTCTACGTCGGGGACTTCGAGTCCATGACGGTGGGGACCGCGACGCGCCGGGCACACCCGGTCGCCGACACCGACCCCGCCACGCCGCTCGATGACGTCGTCGAGGTGGTGCCGGGCGAGCTGCGCTACACCGCGACGGGTCCGAGCCACGGCCAGGTCAAGCAGGTCTTCACCGCGAGGCCGGGTCAGGTGCGAGACCTGCCGATCAGGCTCTGGACCAACCTCGCGAGCAGCGGGGCCGGCGCCACCGTCACCGGCGAGGGGGTCTCGGTCCCGTCGCTCATCGACGGGCGTGAGGGCACGGCTGCCTCGACGGTCAAGGACCCGACGGCGGCCCAGAAGGTCTTCACCGTCGACCTCGCCGGTGGTCGACAGGTCGTCCGCCGGGTCCAGGTCAGCGCGCTGACCGGTCCGAGCTCCACGGTCCAGCGCTTCCAGATGCTGCGCCAGTTCGAGGTGCTCGCCTGCGACGCCAAGGGTGCCGTGACCTGCACCGAGGACCGTGACTACCGCGTCGTGCACACCTCGTCCGCGGATGCGTTCCCCGGCACGCGGCCGCGACCGGTGCCCTCGGAGGTGCTCATGCGCTCGTTCCCGATCACGCAGACCGCCGCGACCCACCTGCGGCTGCGCGTGATGACCAACCAGTGCCAGGGAGGGCCGGACTTCCTCGGTGAGCTCGACCTCGACCCGCGCACGACGACGAACTGCCCCACCGGCTACGACGCCTTCGCCGACTCGGCGACGATCGGCGTGGCCGAGCTTCAGGCGCTGCGCCAGTGACCGGCTGAGTCCGCAGTCGAACGGGAGGTATGCCGGTCGGCCGGCTTCGCAGCCGGCCGACCACGCGGCATACCCGCCGTTCGACCGCGGCGCGGTCCCGTCCCTCCCGGAGGTGTCGGTGAACACTTGGGGGAAGGCGTTCGGCTCGACAGGATCTGAGCGCGCGATGCTGCTAATTTCGTGTCCGGTTGCACACCAAGCAGGTCCTCGCAGGTCGCAGTACGCGCCCGTCCGGCTGCCACAGGAGGCGGGCGCTCACGTGTCTTGAGCCGGGTCGTCCCGGAACGACGGGGTCATCGCCGGCGTGCTTCCGCGGGCGCCGCGACTCTGCTGCGTCGAAGTGCTACACACAGAAAGAGTTACCCCATGGCACAGGGCACCGTGAAGTGGTTCAACGCTGAGAAGGGCTTTGGTTTCATCGCCCAGGAGGGCGGTGGGCCGGACGTCTTCGTCCACTACTCCGCCATCGACACCCAGGGCTACCGCAGCCTCGACGAGAACCAGCAGGTCGAGTTCGAGGTCACCCAGGGTCCGAAGGGTCCGCAGGCCGAGCAGGTCCGCCCCCTCTGACCGAGGACTTCCCCAGTCTGTGAGACGAGGCCCCCTCCGCCGCGGCGGAGGGGGCCTCGTCACGCCCGTCAGACGATGGGCCGTGCGGTGGGTCCTGGCCCAGAGTCCTCTCAGGGTCGACCTCTAGACTCGCCCCGGCGCTGCGTTGGACCGGGGGTTGGACGCGGTGCCCCGACGCCCCCGGACGAAGAGGACTCCGTGCAGGACGAGCAGGACGAGCAGGACGACGCGACCGGCGCTGACGACGCCGAACCGCGCAGTGCCGCCGCTCGCCTTCGTGCCGAGTCGCGGGCCGCGACCCGCGACCAGCAGCGCGCTCGCCAGCGGACCCGTCGCCGGCGCACGCTCGTCCTCGCTGGTGTCGTGTCCGCGGTGCTCGTCATGGCCATGGTGGGGGCCTACTTCCGGCTCAACGGCAACATCTCCCGCATCGACGTGTCGGACATGCTCGGAGACGACCGCCCGACGCCGTCGGGCGACGTCGCCACCGGGCCGCTCAACATCCTCCTCATCGGCTCCGACGTGCGTGACGGTGAGGGCAACGAGGGCTACGGCAGTGGCGACTGGGAGCCCGGTCAGCACTCTGACACCAACATCCTGCTGCACATCTCCGGTGACCGGGAGTCGGTGACGATGGTGTCGATCCCGCGCGACTCGATGGTGCCGGCGCCGGTCGACTGCGACGCCAAGGCTCCGGAGGCGCTGTGGAAGGTCAAGCAGTGGAACCAGAACTTCAACACGGGTGGTCCGGGCTGCCTCATCCGCACCATCGAGGGCAACACCGACATCTTCGTCAACCACTTCGCCGTGGTCGACTTCGGCGGCTTCAAGGACATGGTGGACGCGCTCGGTGGAGTGCCCGCCTGCACGCCGGTCGACATCGACGACCCCAAGGCGAAGTTCACCCTCTCGGCCGGGCGCCACACCCTGAACGGCGAGCAGGCCCTGGGCTATGTCCGCACCCGCTACAGCGTCGGTGACGGCTCCGACATCGGCCGCATCAAGCGCCAGCAGGCCTTCATGTCCTCCGTGGCGCAGAAGGCCACGGAGTCGTCACTGCTCCTGCGCCCTGACAAGCTCCTCCGCTTCCTCGACGCGGCGACGCAGTCCCTGACCACCGACCCGGAGTTCGGTGTCGGTGCCATGCGTGAGGTCGCCAACAGCGTCAAGGGCATCGGCGTCGACAAGATCCAGTTCGTCACCGTGCCCACCGAGCCCTACAAGCCGGACCCCAACCGCGTCCAGTGGGCGCCTGCCGCCGACCGGCTCTGGGCCGCCATCCGGGCCGACCGCGACCTGGCGACCCCGACGCCCACGCCCAGCCCGACCGACACGGCACCGCTGACCGTGACTCCTGACCGGATCGCCGTCGAGGTCGTCAACAACTCCGGCGTCGTCGGCCTCGCCAAGCAGGCCGTCGAGGGACTGCGGGTGCAGGGGTTCGTCGACCCGGTGTCGAGCAACGGCACCGCGGTCGCGAGTGGCGTCACCATCGAGCACTCGCCCGCCGGGGCCGAGGCCGCCCGGACCGTCGCGGCGGCGTTCCCCGGTGCGACGGTCAAGGTCACCACGGGCATGGGCGCACGCGTGCGCGTCATCCTCGGCGCGGGCGCCCCCAACGTCGTGGCCGTGCCGAACCGTCTCGGCAAGGAGCCGATCCCCGCGCCGACCATCACGTCGACCCCCTCGGCCTCCGGGAGCATCCAGACCCGCAAGGCCGACGCCGACATCTGCTCCTGACTCCTCCCCTCGCCGCATTATCGGGTGACCCGATAAAAGCCCGCTCCACCCGAGCTGGCAGGTCGGGTCGAGCGCCCCAATATCGGGTGACCCGATAATGCGGCGGGGGTCAGAAGAGGCGGGACGCGGCGACCTCGGGTGGCTCCTCCAACGCGAGGAGACGGGCCTTGCGGTCCAGCCCACCGGCATACCCGGTCAGGGAACCGTCGGCGCCGATGACCCGGTGGCACGGGATGAGGATGCTCACCGGGTTGTGCCCGACGGCCCGGCCGACCCGCTGCGCCAGACCGGGGTTGCCGAGCTCGCGGGCGATCGCGCCGTAGGTCGTCGTCGTGCCGTAGCCGACCGTCATGAGCAGGCTCCAGACCTGCTCCGAGAAGGCGTCGCCGTGCGTCACCGTCGGGACCGTGAAGGTCGTCCGCTCGCCACGGAAGTACTCCGCGAGCTTCCCGAGCGGTGGCCTCGAAGACGGAGTCGCCCGTCGGGGAGACCTGAGTGCCGATCTGGTCGTCCGCCGGAGGGTGCCAGTGGACCGGGAAGTAGAGGCCGGCGAGGGCCGCGCCCTCCGCAACCGCAAGGAGGTCGCCGAAGTCCGTCGCCAGCGTGGCGTGGCGGCGCGGGATCGGGGTCGTCGTCATGATGCCCATTGAACGACGCAGCACCGGCGGTTGTGAGTCGGGGCCGGAAGTCGGCCTGAGTCGACCCGCGGCCGGACACGGAAGAGGCCCTGAGCGCCGAAGCTTCCCAGGGCCGATCCGTCGGCGGAGGCGGGGGGATTTGAACCCCCGATGGGTGTGAACCCAAACCGCATTAGCAGTGCGGCGCCATAAACCGGGCTAGGCGACGCCTCCTCAGCCGGATCAGGGTAACCGTCCTCACCCGCGCCGAGCAAAGTGGATGCGGCGAAGGGGTCGGGAGGTCACAATGAGCCGCTGCCCACACCACGCTCAGGAGTTCCGAATGACGCTCACCCCGCCACCGCCCGGCACACCCGGACCATGGCCTGAGTCGTCGCCGACTGCCACCCCGCCGTATGCCGCACAGCTGCCTGCGCCGTCCGCCGCCCGTCCCGCATGGGTCGCCTGGACCGCGTTGGCGCTGAGTGTCCTGTCCTTCGTGATCGCCACGAGCGTGGGGATCCTGTATGCCGTGGACCGCCTCTCCGAGTCCGCCCCCAGCCCCGCGCCGAACTCGTCAGCCGAGGAGCTGCTCTATGACGCGGGCTACCCGGCCTGGGGAACGGTTGACATCGCACCGTCCGGGGCCGTCACCGAGATCGCCCTGAACAACGCCGTCACCGACGCGCTGACCGAGGCGCTCGATGACGAGTCGACCGTCAAGGACGTGTTCTGCGATGCCCTCCTCGCGCCGAAGAAGGACCTCGTCACGACCTGTTCGGTGTCGGTCGACGAGTACGACTCGACCGTGGTCCTGTTCTTCGTCGACACCGAGGGCGACTTCCTGGCCACCCTCTACTGACGTCGGACGCGTGGCCGAGGAGGTCCGGCGCCGAAGCCACACCGACTCCTGCTCCTTCGGGCCTGTGTCGGGCGGGTGTCGGGTCAGGCGGGAGAGGCGGGGATGGAGACGGTGAAGGTCGTCCGACCCGGATGGCTGTCGAGTCCCACGCTGCCACCGTGGGACCTCGCGACGGCAACCACGATCGAGAGCCCCAAGCCGGTGGACCCACCAGCCCGGGTGCGAGCCTCGTCGCCTCGCGTGAAGCGCTCGAAGACGGTGTCCTGGAGCTCTTCGGGCACCCCGGGGCCGTCGTCCGCCACGGTGACGCGCACCCAGCCGTCGCTCGGCAGCAGGGACGTCACGACTCGGGCGCCGGCGGGGGTGTGGGTGCGGGCGTTGGCGAGCAGGTTGGCGAGGACCTGGTGCAGCCGGGCCCGGTCGCCGGTCACCACGACGGGCTCGTCGGGCAGGTCGAGCTTCCCAACGGTGGTCGGGAGCTGCGGCGTGCGCGTCCGAGACCGCATCCATCGCCAGCAGCGACAGGTCGACCGGCTCGCGCTCGAGGGGCCGTCCCGCGTCGAGCCGCGCGAGCAGCAGCAGGTCCTCGACGAGCCCCTGCATCCGCAGCGCCTCCGACTCGACCCGGGCCAGGGCATGGGTGACCGTCGAGGGAACTGGCTCGGGCTCGCGACGGGACAGCTCGGCATACCCACGGATGGACGCCAACGGCGTCCGCAGCTCGTGCGAGGCGTCCGCGACGAACTGCCGCACGCGGGTCTCGGACTCGTGTCGTGCCTGCAGTGCGCCCTCGACGTTGTCGAGCATGTTGTTGAGGGCGAGGCCGACCTGCCCGACCTCCGTGCGTGCGTCAGTGTCGGCCACCGGCACACGCTGGGCGAGCGCCACGGCGCCGGAGTCGAGCTCGAGCCGACTGACCTGGGTGGCCGTGTGGGCGACGCGTGACAGCGGGGCGAGGTTGCGGCGGATGAGCCACTGCCCGCCGAGAGCGACGAGGGCCAGGCCGGCGATGGTCGTGCCGACGACGAGGCCGATGACGGCCTCGACGATGCGGCTGATGCCGCTCATGGGCAGGCCCGAGATGACGGTGTTGCCGGCGTTCCCGACGGCGGACGCGACGCGGTAGCTCCCCCAGGCCCTCGACCTCGACGGTCCGGGGAGATGCGCCGATGCGGGCCGTCTGCAGCGCCTCGATCTGAGCCGGGGTGAGCTCGCCGATGTCGCGGCCGTGCTGCACCTGGTTGCGGACGACGACACCGTCACGCAGCACGACGAGCAACGACTCGCCGCCACCGCCGGGGATCGGCCCGCCACCCGCGCCGGGTCCGCGTGGACCACCGGCGCGCACGAGGGACGACGTGACGTCCTGGTCGATCTGGTTGACGAGGTGGTTCTGCAGGGCGATGACGGTGAACGTCGACGTTGCAGCCGTGATGACGAGGAAGAGCCCGACGACGGCGGCCACGAGCTTCGTCGTCAGCGACCAGCCGCTCGGGTCGACCCAGGAACGCTGGGACCGGCTCATTCCGCCGGCTTGAGGACGTAGCCGACGCCGCGCATCGTGTGGATCATCGGCGTGCGCCCGGCGTCGACCTTCTTGCGCAGGTAGGAGATGTAGAGCTCGACGACGTTGGCCTGACCACCGAAGTCGTAGTTCCAAACGCGGTCGAGGATCTGGGCCTTCGACAGCACCCGCTTGGGGTTGCGCATGAGGTAGCGCAGCAGCTCGAACTCCGTTGCGGTGAGTCGGATCTCGTCACCGCCGCGGGTCACCTCGTGGCTGTCCTCGTCCATCGTGAGGTCACCGACGACGATGAGCGACGACGAGTCGTCGGCGACGACGGTCGTGCGTCGCATGAGCGCACGCAGCCGCGCCACGACCTCCTCGAGGCTGAACGGCTTCGTCACGTAGTCGTCACCACCGGCAGTGAGCCCGGCCACGCGGTCCTCGACGGCGTCCTTCGCGGTGAGGAAGAGGACGGGGACGGCGTCGTCGTCGGCGCGCATCCGGCGCAGCACCTCGAGACCGTCGAAGTCGGGCAGCATCATGTCGAGCACAACCGCGTCGGGCTGGAACTCGCGCGCGGCCTTGACGGCCTTGAGGCCGGTGCCCGCCGAGCGGACCTCCCATCCCTCGTAGCGCAGGGCCATCGACAGCAGCTCGGTGAGGTTGGACTCGTCGTCGACGACGAGGACGCGGACGGGACTGCCGTCGGGTCGCTGCAGCTTCGCGGACGAGGTCTGTGACGTGCTCATGACGTCAGTAGACCGCTGCGGGTTCGATGCTGCCCATGCGCCGCCTGTGGAGTTCCTGTGAAACAGCGGAGGGTATGCCGTCCGCGCACCTTCCGGTGACACCTGCGACTTCGTGCCCCAGCGGGACACGACGGCGGAGGCCTTCGGCCCATGGGTCGTGTCCCGTTGGGGCACGAAGTCGGTTCCTGACGTCAGAGCGCGCGGGAGATGAGCTCCTTCATGATCTCGTTGGTCCCGCCGTAGATCTTCTGGACGCGGGCGCCGGCATACATGCGGGCGATGGGGTACTCCATCATGTAGCCGTAGCCGCCGAAGATCTGGAGGCACCGGTCGATGACGTCGCACTGCACGTCGGTCGTCCAGTACTTCGCCCGGGACGCCGTGGCGGCGTCGAGCCGGCCCTCGAGGTGCAGCCCGATGCAGTAGTCGAGGAAGGTCCGGGCGGCCAGGACGTCGGTGCTCACCTCGGCGAGGGTGAAGCGGGTGTTCTGGAAGTGCCCGATCGGCTTGCCGAAGGCCTCGCGCTCCTTCGAGTAGGCGATGGCCAGCTCGACGGCCCTGTCGGCGGACGCGACGGCACCCACGGCGATGGCCAGCCGTTCCTGGGGCAGCTGGAGCATGAGCTGGTAGAAGCCCTGCCCCTCGGCGTCGCCCAGGAGGTTGGCGACCGGGACGCGCATGTCGGTGAAGGACAGCTCGCGGGTGTCCTGCCCGTGCTGACCGATCTTGTGGAGGACGCGGCCGCGCTCGAAGCCCTCGAGCGCCGGCGTCCCTGCATCGCCACCGACCTCGGCGACGACGAGCGAGACCCCCTGTGCCCCTTCGCCGCCGGTGCGCGCGACGATGAGGACGAGCCCCGCGTGGGAGGAGTTGGTGATGAAGGTCTTGCTGCCGTTGATGACGTAGTGGTCGCCGTCGCGCCTGGCCGTCGTGCGGATCCGTTGGAGGTCCGACCCGGTCGACGGCTCGGTCATCGCGATGGCGCCGATGAGCTCGCCCGTCGCCATGCGCGGGAGCCAGCGCTGCTTCTGCTCCTCCGAGCCGTAGTTGAGGAGGTAGTGGGCCACGATCGAGGAGTGCACCGAGTAGCCGAGGGCGTCGTCGCCGGCCCGTCCCTGCTCCCACATCACCGCGGCCTCGTGGGCGAACGTGCCGCCTCCGCCGCCGTACTCCTCCGGGACCGAGATGCACAGCAGCCCCGCCGCGCCCGCCGCCAGCCAGGTCTCCCGGTCGACCTGGTGCTGCTCGGAGAAGCGCTCGACGTGGGGAGTGACCTCGCGCTCGAAGAAGGTGCGGGCCAAGGTCGCGACGTCGGCGACCTCCTCCGCCATCCAGGATGAGACGTAGGTCGGGGGAGCGAGGATCTCGGGCACGGTGACTCCTTTGTCGGGGAACGGGCCAGCAGATGGGGCAGCAGAACAGGTCAGGCAGTGGGCGAGCCGACAGCGGCCAGCGGGATGTCGTGCTCGTGCGCCCACTGCTGCCACTCGAGGGCAGTGCGGGATGCGAAGACCGCCTCCAGCCGTGGGCGCGTGAGGTCCGCAGGGTCGAGCTCCAGGGCCGTGAGCAGCCTTGCGGTGAAGTGCGGTTCGAGGGCGGCGAGTGCGACGTGACCCTGCGACGCGGCATACACGTCATAGACCGGCAGCCCGCCACCGAGCAGGCCTCCGGGCACGGTCAACCCGTGGACGACGGGCCGGGCCATCACGTGCGCGAGGTCCGACAGGGCGACCTCGCGGCGGCAGCCACGCCCGGTGCGCGAGCGCTCGACGAGGGCCGCTGCCGCCTCGCCCGCCGCCCGCTCAGCGCCGGCGAGGTCGACGACGGTCGTGGCCGGCATGCGCCCGTCCCTCACCAGCCCGGCAGCTGCCTGGTAGGTGAGGTCGTGGCCGGCGGTCTCGGCGTCGTCGCCGGAGTGGCCGACGATGTCGACCTGACAGACCTGGGTATGCCGTCTGCTCACCGCTGCGTGGTCGAGTCCCAACCGCGCCAGGGCGGAGGGGCGGGAGCTGGTGACGAAGACGTCGGTCCCGGCGAGCAGCTCGTCCAGGCGCTCGCGGCCCGCATCGCTCTTGAGGTCCAGGCGCTCGATGGCCTGGCCCTCGTGGAGCTCGTCGAAGTAGTCCGGGGCGAAGTGCTCCAACGGGTCGCCGGTCGGTGGGAGCACGGTCGTGACACTCGCCCCCCACGAGGCCAGCCGCGCGACGGCGACCGGCCCCGGGAGGTTGACGGCGATCGAGAGGACCCGCACGCCCTCCAGCGGCCCGGTCATCAGGACGCCGCGGCGGCCTTGGCGGGGACGTCGACGAGGCTGCCGGACGCTGCGCGCGCGGTGAGCCACGCCGACGGGCGGAAGCGCTCGCCGTAGGAGTCGGCGAGCTCGTTGGCCCGGGCGACGAACCCGGCGAGGCCGCCCTCGTAGTTCGTCATGAAGGTCGCCGGCCCGCCGGTGTGCGGCGGGAACCCGATGCCGAAGATGCCACCGATGTTGGCCGACTCCGGGTCACCGAGGACACCGTCCTCGAAGCAGCCAGCGGTCTCGAGCGCCATCCGGAAGAGGTAGCGGTCGCGCAGGTCGCGCAGCGGGATGTCGGTGCCCTTGGACCAGCGCTCCCGAAGCTCGGGCCACAGGACCTTGGGTCCGCCTTCGGGGTAGTCGTAGAGGCCGGCGCCCGCGGCGCGACCCTTGCGACCGAGATCCACGAGCGTGTCGATGACGTTCTCGCCCGGGGTCTTGGTCAGCTCGCGCCCCTCGGCGGCCGCCGCCTTGGCGGCCTCGCCGCGGATGTGCTGGGTCAGGGTCAGCGACACCTCGTCGAGCATCGCGAGCGGTGGAGCCGGGAAGCCGGCCGACGTCGCAGCACGCTCGATGACCTGCGGGTCGACACCCTCGGCGACGAGCTGGGCTCCCTCGTCGATGAGGGTCCCGAAGACGCGGCTGGTGTAGAAGCCGCGACCGTCGCCGACGACGATCGGGATCTTGCGGATCTGCTGGACGAGGTCGATGGCGCGGGCGGTGGCCTCGTCGGAGGTGGCCTCGCCGCGGATGATCTCGACGAGCTTCATCTTGTCGACCGGGCTGAAGAAGTGCAGTCCGATGAAGTCCGCCGGGCGCGTGGCGAAGCCCTGGAGCCCGGTGATGGGCAGCGTCGAGGTGTTGGAGCAGAGGAGGGTCTGGGGTCCGACCACCGCCTCCACCTCGGCGAAGACCTTCTCCTTGAGGTCGTGGTCCTCGAAGACCGCCTCGATGACGACCTCGACGTCGGCCAGGTCGGCGGCGTCGGCGGTCGGCGTGATCCGGGCGAGGGTGGCGTCGCGGTCCTCCTGCGAGAGCCGGCCCTTGGCGACCTTGGCGTCGAGGAAGCTTGGCCGCGTGGGCCCTGCCCTTCTCGGCGCCCTCGACGGACACGTCCTTGAGGACGACGTCGATGCCTGAGGTGGCGCAGGCGTGGGCGATGCCGGCGCCCATCATCCCGGCGCCGAGGATGCCGACCTTGCCGACCTTGGAGCGCTCGATGCCGGCCGGGCGCAGCGCACCCGAGCTGATCGACTGCAGGTCGAAGAAGAACGCCTGGATCATCGCGGTGGACTCGCGACCTGCGGCGAGCTCGGCGAAGTAGCGCGACTCGATGCGGCTCGCGGTGTCGAAGTCGACCTGCGCACCCTCGACCGCCGCGGACATGATGGAGCGAGGTGACTTCACCGGGCTGCCCTTGAGCTGCTTGCGCAGGTTGGACGGGAACGCCGGGAGGTTCGCAGCGAAGGCGGGGGTCGTCGGCGTGCCGCCGGGGATCTTGTAGCCCTTGACGTCCCAGGGCTTCACGGCGGCGGACTCGTCGCCCGCGTGCTCGCGGACCCAGGCCTTGGCTGCCGGGACCAGCCTCACGGGTGGCGACGAGCTCGTCGATGACGCCCTTGGCGTGCGCCTCCTTGGGCGAGCGCTGCTGGCCCTGGAGCAGCCAGCCCATGAGGGCCTCGGTGATGCCGAGCATGCGCACGAGGCGGGTCACGCCGCCGCCGCCGGGGAGCAGGCCGAGGGTGACCTCGGGCAGGCCGAGCTTGACCTTGTCGTCGTCGACGGCGATGCGGTGGTGGCACGCGAGGGCCACCTCGAGCCCGCCTCCGAGCGCGGCTCCGTTGATCGCCGCCACGACCGGCTTGCCGAGCTGCTCCAGCCGGCGCAGCTGGCCCTTGATCGCCTCGACCTCGGCAAAGGTGTCGGCGACCGTCTCGGGGGTGACCCCCTGGAGGTCGCTGAGGTTGCCGCCGGCGAAGAAGGTCTTCTTGCCCGACGTCAGCACGACGCCGGTGATGTCGTCGCGCTCGGCCTCGAGGCGGTCGACGGTCTGGCCCATCGCGGACTTGTATGCCGCGTTCATCGTGTTGGCGCCCGCGCTCGGGTCGTCCATCGTCAGGGTGACGATGCCCTCGTCGTCGCGCTCATAACGGATCATGTTCTCGCTCATGGCTGGTGAAGTCCTGTCCTGGTTCAGGTGCGCATTCGGTGGCGCAGGGTCAGATGCGCTCGACGACGGTGGCGATGCCCATGCCGGCACCGATGCAGAGGGTGGCGATGCCGCGCTCGAGGTCGCGGCGCTCGAGCTCGTCGACGAGGGTGCCGAGGATCATCGCGCCGGTCGCACCGAGCGGGTGACCCATGGCGATGGCGCCGCCGTTGACGTTGGTCTGGTCCTCGTCCCACCCCATGTCACGCATGAGCTTGAGGGCGACGGCGGCAAAGGCCTCGTTGATCTCGACGAGGTCGATGTCCGAGGCGCTCATGCCGACCCGGTCGAGGGCCTTGCGGCACGCGGGGGCGGGGCCGGTGAGCATGATCGTCGGCTCGGAGCCGATGACGGCGGTCGAGATGATCCGGGCCCGAGGGGTGAGTCCCATCTCCTTGCCGACCTGCTCGTTGCCGATGAGCAGGAGGGCCGCACCGTCGACGATGCCCGAGGAGTTGCCGGCGTGGTGGATGTGGTTGATCTGGTCGACCTGGGTGTACTTCTCCAGGGCGACGAAGTCGAACCCGCCGGCCTCGCCGATGCCGGCGAACGAGGGCTTGAGGGACGAGAGGGACTCGACGCTGGTGCCCTCGCGGATCGTCTCGTCACGGTCGAGGATCGTCAGTCCGCTCCGGTCCGTGACCGGGATGACCGACTTGCCGAAGTGGCCGGCCTCCCAGGCTGCGGCGGCGCGGGCGTGGGACTGCGCGGCGAAGCGGTCGACCTCGGCGCGGTCGTAGCCCTCGAGCGTGCCGATGAGGTCGGCACTGATGCCCTGCGGCACGAAGTCGGTCGCCAGGGCGGTGGCCGGGTCCATGGCCCAGGCGCCGCCGTCGCTGCCCATCGGCACGCGCGACATCGACTCGACCCCGCCGGCGAGGATGAGGTCCTCGAAGCCGGAGCGCACCCGTGAGGCGGCCTGGTTGACGGCCTCGAGGCCGGAGCCGCAGAAGCGGTTGACCTGGACGCCGGCCACGGGCTCGGGCAGGCCGGCATACATGGCTGCCACGCGCGGGAGGACCGCACCCTGGTCACCGACGGGCGACACGATGCCCAGGACGATGTCGTCGACCTTGGCGGTGTCGAGGCCCGGGTTGCGCTCGCGGACGGCGTCGATCAGTCCGACGACGAGGTCGATCGGCTTGACCTCGTGGAGGGAGCCGCTGGCCTTGCCTCTCCCTCGGGGCGTGCGAAGCGCGTCGTAGATGACGGCCTGGGGCTGCTCGGGCATGGACCGGCTCCTTCAGAGGTGTTCACGAATGGGCGATGTCGGTTCGCTTGGCACGATACGCAGATGTTGAACACTTGTGCAATGGCGGGTGCGAGTGTTGACTGTCACCCACCATGCCGACCACCCCGACCACCTCGACGACCTCGACCACCTCGACGCCCGTGGCCAGCGACTCGCGCTCCCGGATCCTCGCGACCGCGCTCCGCCTCTTCGCCGCCCGGGGGGCTGCCGCGACCAGCCTGCGCGAGGTCGCCCGCGAGGCCGGGGTCGCGCCGGGGCTCGTCGTGCACCACTTCGGCGGCAAGGACGGGTTGCGCGCCGCTGTCGACGACTTCGTCGTCGACCTGTTCCGCGACGCCGTCGACTCCGTGCCTCTCGACGGACCGGCCGACGAGGTGGTCGCGGCACGTGATCGCGCGGCGGCGCAGATGTTCGAGGACAACCCTGACGCGGTCGACTACCTGCGCCGGGCCGTCGTGACGCCCGACCCGGGCGCTGAGGGGCTGGCCCGCATGCTCATGCAGGAGACGATCCGCAGGACCCAGACGTTGCGTGACCACGGCATCGCCCGGAGCCGGATCCCCGTCGAGGAGCAGGCGGTTGCGGTCTTCGTCCGCCAGCTGGGCAACCTGCTGCTTCAGCCGGCCCTGGGCCGGCTCTGGGCACTCGCCGAGGCGTCGGCGCCGGTCCCGACCGTGCGAGTGAGCCTGCAGCGCGACTCGGACTGAGGGTCGGCGCCCCGGCGGTGTGGCCGGCCTGCGATGCCGGGCAGCACGATCTCGTCGGCCCAGGGACCTGACTGGGTCGGGTCATGACTTCTTGCCCGTCATCCAATCCGTGACGGCGAGGTCTCCGAATGTGTTGCGTGAATCGCCCCACGTCGGATCAGCGCGGCAGCATCGCCGTGACCATGCAGTCGTCCACGCGTGAGGCGGCACGACGTCGGATACCCGCGATGGGTGATCGGGTGGTTGCGCCACAGAGAGCCCTGGTGGCGGCGGCGCCCCCCAGGTCGTCGAAAACCCCGGAGCCGATCCGCCTCGTGATCGCCGACGACCACGACCTGTACCGGCATGGCATGAAGGTCGTCTTCGAGCTCGAACCGGACTTCGAGATCGTCGCCGAGGCAGGGTCGGCCGGCGAGGCCGTCGTCCGCTGCGCGCGTCTCAGGCCTGACGTCGTGATCCTCGGACACCAGATTCCGGGCGCCGCCGGGATCGAGGCCTGTGCGGCGATCGCCAGGGCGTCTCCCAACACCAACATCGTCGTCCTCACCTCCTCCGACGACGACGGCCACCTCTATGCGGCGCTGCAGGCCGGAGCCACCGGCTACCTGCTCAAGGACACCCCTGCCAAGCAGGTCGTCGAGTCCGTGCGGCTGGCATACGGCGGCCAGTCGGTGTTCCCGGCATCCATGGCCGGCCGGTTCCATGCCGAGCTCGCCTCCCTGAGAGCGAGCGTCCGCACCGAGACGCCGTTGGGGCAGCTCTCCGAACGGGAGCGAGAGGTCCTCCGGCTCGTGGCCCGTGGCCGGACCAACAAGGACATCGCCGCCCGGCTGCTCATCAGCGAGAACACGGTGAAGAGCCACATGCGGACCCTGCTGAACAAGCTGCCGGTGAACTCGCGGGTCGAGGCCGCGCTGTTCGGCGTGCAGCACGGACTGGTCGAGCTGAAGGACTGAGCTGCGTCAGCGGCGGCACTCCAGTGCCCTGAGGTCGACGGCGTTCCCCATCGCCTCGTAGCCGGCGTCTCCCGGGTGCAGGTGGTCGCCACTGTCGTAGGCGGCCAGCATCCGAGCCGGCCGCGCCGGGTCACGGACCACGGCGTCGAAGTCCACGACGGCGTCGAACTCGCCGCTGGTGCGGATCCACTCGTTGACGTCGGTGCGGATGGCGTCCTTGGGCGCCGACCAGAGACTGCCGCCCTCCCACGGTGTGATGGTGCCGCCGACGACACAGACCCCTTGGGCGTGTGCCCGGGCGATGAGCTGACGGTAGGCCTGGATGAGGTCGGCCGGCTTCGTGGCGAACCCCCAACGCAGGTCGTTGACGCCCTCCATGACGACGACGGTGCTCACATCCGGCTGCGCGAGCACGTCACGGTCGAAGCGGGCCTGCGCACTGACGCCCGGCCCGTCGGCGAGCACCCGGTTGCCCGAGATGCCCGCGTTCATGACGCCGAGCTGCTGCGGCCTCGGACCGGACAGGATGCGGCGCGCGAGGACGTTGGGCCAGCGCCGGTTGGCGCTCGTCGTGGACTTGTCACCGTCGGTGATCGAGTCGCCCAGCGCGACGACGGTGTCGACCTGCTGCGGCGCCTCGACGACCGCCGACTCGACCCAGGCATGGCTCGTCGTCGGTGTCGAGAAGGAGCCGGGGGTCTCGTCGGCGGCGTGGTCGCCCGGGGCCGAGATCCAGCTCGTCTGGTGCGCGAGCTTGTGGCCACTGACCGTGCCGGCGTCACCGACCACGTGGACGCTCACGGCGAGCGTCGACTGGGGTGCGAGGTCGCCGGCCAACGGGTCACTGAGCACCTCGGCTCCGACGGGGACCGTCACGGACGGACTGCCGCCGCCGAAGGACAGGCGCCGGTTGGTCCCGGCGACGACGGACGCACCCTCGCCGGCCCGCCCCACCCAGACCGAGTCGAACGTCACCGGGACCGAGCCGAACGCGTTGGACAGCGAGATCCGCAGTCCCGACCCGCCCACACTCGTGTGGATGACGTTGCGGACCGTCTGGTCGGCCAGCCTCAGCGTGGTCGTGTCGACCGCGGTGCCCCACGTCCCCACCTGGTCGACGCGCGGACCGGCTGCCGGTGAGACCGCGCCGGTCGATGGTGCCGACGTGGAGGCGAGGGTCCACGGGCTGCTCGAGGGGAGGAAAGCAAGAGCCGCCGTCGTCGCGACCGTGGCAGCGGCGGCGAGGGGAGCGCGCAGGGAGTGGCGAGGAGTCATGTCCTCCAGTCAATCGCGCGGTATGCCGTCCCGCCACCGCAGCGGGCGACCTCACCCGACGTCCGCGCACGGTTCATCGCGACGTCACCACCCTGCCCGCGACAGGTCGCCGTGGCCCGGCGTGACGTCTGCCTCAGGCTGACCGGGGTGCGTACATGATGACGGCGACACCGACCAGGCAGATGAGCGCGCCGGAGATGTCGTAGCGGTCGGGCACGAAGCCGTCTGCGACCATGCCCCACGCCAGGGACCCGGCGACGAAGACTCCGCCGTAGGCGGCCAGGATGCGCCCGAAGTTCGCGTCGGCCTGCAGGGTTGCGACGAACCCGTACAGACCGAGCGCGACGATGCCGGCACCGACCCAGATCCAGCCCTTGTGCTCCCGGACTCCCTGCCAGACCAGCCACGCCCCACCGATCTCGGCGAGGGCGGCCAACGCAAACAGGAGCAGCGACTTCACGACGGTCATGCGGCAGAGTCTCCCAAGTGCGCACGCCCCAGCATCACCGGGCTGCGCAGCACACCCTGGCGGTCAGCTCACCAACGGGCGCTCCGGCTCGGCGTCCCCGGACTCTCGGAGGACCGCGGCGGCCGTGCTGCTCATGTGCTCGGCCCGAGCCTGCCAGCTCATGCCCATGAAGTGGACGGCGTGCGGGAAGGGCACCCGGGGCCGGTCCGCGTAGGACTCGGGCACGGAGTTGTAGCAGCTCTCGCTCGTCCGCCCTTCGAGGTAGGGCTGGTTCCAACCCGTGGGCAGCCAGCTCGTCCCGGCGAGGAACGGCGACCCCAGCCCGGGGCCGGCCCAGTGGTACCTCTCGTCGCCTCGGTCCCACCCGAGGGCGGCGAGCACGGCGCCCTGGTCCGCCCACGGTCCGGGTTGTGGTCCGGCCGCCTCGACGGCGTCGAGGAAGGCGAACGCCTGAGGGCTGGACCTCATCAGCCACACCCCGGTGTTCGGGTTGACCCGGTGCTCGAAGGGGACGTGCTCGAGCGCCAGGGCCTGGAAGTGGTCGGGGTGCAGGTGGTCGGCGACGTCCTCGTCCGCCCGCACCAGCAGGACGTCGGCGTCGAGCCACAGCACGAGAGGGAACTCGGTCAGGGCCTCCCGCATCACGGTGATCTTGCCCCACTTCGCGTGTTGGGCGGCCTCGTCGGCCCTGGTCCCATCACGGGGGAGGTCGCGGGCGCGCACCTCGTAGCCCCATCGGGTGCCGAAGAGCCGGAAGGTCGGCAACGCGAACTCATGGAGCAGGCTGCGCATGTTCGGACCCGCAGCCGTGACCACCACACCGCGAGAGCCAGCGGCACCCGGTGGGCCTTGAGGTGTGCTGAGCTGGTTCATCGTCTGCCCTCCTCGGTCGTGCTGCAGCCCGCCCTGCCTGCAGGAGGCTCCACCTCCTGGACCGTAACAAGGGGAGCTGGACCTCGGGCAGCGTTTGGCACGTTCGCGGCGCACCGTTCATCGGGACGTCACCGTGCTGCATACCCACAGTTCGGGCGCGGCACGCGAGAGGCGCCGCTCCCGTGAGGGGGAGCGGCGCCTCGTCGGCGATCCAGCGCCTCAGCGCTGGAGGACCTGCACCTCCGAGACCGCGATCAGCTGCGCACCGGCGTAGGCCGTGGTGCAGTCGGTCGCGTTGGCCGGGTCGTTGTCCTGCTCGCCCGCGAACTCGGGTCCGCCCTGGCACTGGTTCGTGGCCAGACCGATTCGCAGGTGCGTCGCCGCCGTCTGCGGGATGGCGAACGAGCGCATCTTCAGCTCCGGCGCCACGGGGCGAGGAGCAGCCCCGGGGAAGGCGTCCGGCGCCGAAGTGAAGACGGGCCGGAAGTCAGCATCCTGGTTGCACAGGACCCTGCCCTTGGCATCGCACGCGAACACCGTGAACTGGCGAACGTTCTGGAACCGACCGGCAGCACCGGGCTCGGGCAGCGCACTCACCTGGACCTTGCGCACGACCTGGCGGCCGCCGGCGAGGTCGATGGTGAACTGCTTCTGCGCCGCGGTGGGTGCAGCGACCGTCGTGGTCGTCGAACCCTCGTCGCCGTCGATCATCGCCGGGACGTCGTTGCCGACACCGGTGACGGTGGCTCCCGCCTGGCTGCTCGCCAGGTTGGTGAGGAGTCGCACCGGAAGGTCACGGGTCTGGCGCGGGTTGGCCGAGAACGAGAACGTCGTCTGCGCCCGTCCCGGAGCGAGAACCGTGTAGGTGCGGGCACCGGGGAGGATCTGGAACGTGTCGCCGAGGGCGCTCGCGCCGTCCGTGTCGGCGATCGGGGTGGACCGCGCGGTGTACTCGCCGACGAAGAGCTGGGCGCCGGTCACCGGGCGGCCGTCCTCGTCGGTGGGCGAGAACCGCAGGGTGGCCGGGTCGCCGTAGGCCGAGGTGAAGCTCGGCGTCGGGTTGGAGTCCCCGCTGTTGACCGAGGCAGCGCCCTGGCCGAGACCGCGACCGGCGAAGCCGTTCCAGAGGATGTCCTGGTTGGCGCCGCCGAAGCGGAGCAGGTCCGCGGCGAGCATGGCGTTGCGGGCGTCGACCATGGAGACCGAACCGGACGGCATGAGCAGCCAGGCGTCGAAGACGAGCTGCATCCAGCGACGGTTGCCGGGGCAGGCCGTGGCCGGCGTTGCACCTGTTGCACAGCTGCGCTGCAGGGCCGCGTCACCGGCGCCGTAGCGACCGATGAACGCGCTGCGGATGTCGCTGTGCGTGGCCGACCAGATCTCGCCGTCCGCGTGCACCTGCGGGCCGGTGAGGTCGTAGCCCACGTTGCTGTAGTTGAGCGGGCTCTTGCTGAAGTTGTAGTTGCGGATGCCGCGGTTCTCGTTGCCCGTGGCGTAGGAGGCCATCGGGATCGCGGTGGCGCTCACCGGCACGTAGCCCCACTCCTGCAGGTACTCCGTGGCCATGAGGTCCGACCAGCTCTCACCCATGGCGCTGGCCTGGAGTCCGGACAGGCCGCTGTTCGGGCCGCCCACCATGCGGTTGCTGATGCCGTGGCCGTACTCGTGGCCGATGACCGACATGTCGAAGTCGCCGTCGACACACGGTGCGTAGAACCCACCGGCGAGCGGCTGCCAGAGGTACATGTTGCTGTAGCCGCTGGTGCCCTCGGGGGGCGTGCCGAAGTTGGCGTTGTTGCGAGCGCCGGCCAGGGCACCCGACTGGCTGAAGCCGAGGACGGGGTCGTTGCCGACTCCGCCCTTGCCGGCGTTGTCGCGCTGGAAGTTCCACGCGGACTCCGTGAAGCCGAGCTGGTAGGACCAGTCGTGCATGCGGTTGTGCATCGCGAAGAGGTTGGTCGTCGCCGCGTCGATGTCGTTGCGTGCCCCACTCGTGTAGCTGGCCGGGTCGCACTTGCTCGTCGACCACTGGTTGGTCCACGGGTAGA
Source organism: Knoellia sp. AC549 (assembly GCF_979258975.1). Classification (NCBI taxonomy): domain Bacteria; kingdom Bacillati; phylum Actinomycetota; class Actinomycetes; order Micrococcales; family Intrasporangiaceae; genus Knoellia; species Knoellia sp. AC549. The sequence goes on along the minus strand of NZ_OZ409890.1, from coordinate 1,363,677 downwards.
CGTAGTTGCGGTCGCTCTTGGGTGTCGCCGGATTGACCGTGCCGACGCCGAGCCAGCGCTCGCCGCTGAAGGCGTTGTTGCCACTCGTCGTCGTGGTGCTCAGGTTGGTGGCCGGGTCGACGTCCCACGGCTTCGGCGAGGCCGGGTTGGCCACCGTCTCGGCGCAACCCGCGGCGGTCGTCCAGCACCACTCGACCCGGGTGTCGGTCGAGCTGTGGTCGGTCGCCGGGGTGCCGGTGAAGACCTTCCACCGCGGGTTGTCGGAGTCGAAGTCCACGAGGGACTCGCGGGCGATGACCTCGCCGTTGGCGGCGTCGACGTAGACCGAGTAGCCGCTGTCCGAGTCGCCACGGACCACGACCTGGTATGCCGTGCGCGCGTCGCCTCCCGGGACGGGCACCGCGACCAGCTTGGCGGTCTGCTCGCCGACGAGACCCTTGGCGGTGAGCGCCGTCCAGCCGGCCTCCTTGCTCTTGCTCTTGCTCGCTGCCCCACCTCGAGTGATTCCGGTCGCCTTGGCGCCGACGTTGGCGGCCGCCTTGGCGAGGGCCTGCTCCGCCGACAGGGAGGGTGCGGCGCGGCGGGCCGCGCTCTTTCCCCGGGCGGGAGCGAGCGTGGAGCTGACGTAGCGCGCCTTGCCGTTGTCGACGGCCACGACGACGAGTCCGTCGATGCCGGCCTCCACCCCGCCGAACGTCTGGCGGAGCATGACCACCGAGGTGCCGCCGATCTTGTTGGTGCTGACGTGCTGCATGGCGGTGACGTCAGCGGCGGTGATGCCAAAGGCTGCCGCGTTCCTGACGAGGTAGGCGCGCGCTGCATCGAGGGGGTCGGCTCCGAGCCCGGTGGCGAGGGGAGTCGTGCCCGACGGGGTGATCGACCCCACCGAGCCGAGGCGGTTCCACGTGACGGCGCCGCCACCACTGCCGCGCTGGTTGCGGCTGGTTGCGGCTGCGGCCCGCTGCGCCGCGGTGGGTGCCGCCTTGGCCTTGCGGACGTCGACGTCGGGCAGGTGGTCATGGTCGTCCTCGGCGGCAGGCACCCCCTGAGGGCGGTCATCAGCTGCCGCGAAGGCGGTCCCGGGTGCGGCCGTTCCGACGGCCACGGCTGCTGCGAGTGCCGCCGCGGAGAGGGTGATCCCCTGGCGTCTTCCTCTGTGGGTCATGACATGACTCCCCTTGGTGAGGGCACCCCGACGGTCACGGTTCGTGCCGTTCGCCTGGTGCCGATCCCCTCAGCAAAGTCGGCGACGGGTAAGAACGGGGCCTCCTACGAGTCAGTAGTTGGCAAAGTCGCGGGCCGTGGCGTCAGAAACCCCCGTTGGCGTCAGCCACGTCGGTGTCTCTGCATGCACTGAGCCGGACGCAACGCGAAGAGGCGCCGCCTCCCGGAGGGGAAGCGGCGCCTCTATGCCCGTTTCGACTTCGTGCCCGTGTGGGACAGCTCGCTGGCGCTCGCCGTCCCACACGGGCACGAAGTCGTCGCAAGATCAGACCCCGAGGCGGGCCTTGAGGCCGTCGAGCTCGACCTGCAGCGCGGTCGGGAGGTTGTCGCCGAACTTGGCGAACCACTCCTCGATCTGCGGGATCTCGGCCTTCCACTCCTCGTTGTCGACCGTGAGCGCCTTGGCGAGCTCGGCCGGGTCCATGTCGAGGCCGTCGGTGTCGATCGACTCCGGGGTGGGGACGTGGCCGATGGCGGTCTCGACCGCGGCGGCCTTGCCCTCGATGCGCTCGATGGCCCACTTGAGGACACGGGCGTTCTCGCCGAACCCGGGCCACACGAAGTTGCCCTCGTCGTCGCGCCGGAACCAGTTGACGTAGAAGATCTTGGGCAGCTTGCTCGCGTCGGCGCTCTTGCCGATGTCGATCCAGTGCTGGAAGTAGTCGCCGGCGTCGTAGCCGATGAACGGCAGCATGGCCATCGGGTCGCGGCGGACCACACCGACCTCACCGGTGGCAGCAGCCGTCGTCTCGGACGAGAGCGTGGCGCCCATGAACGTGCCGTGGGTCCAGTCGCGGGACTCGGTGACGAGCGGCACGGTCGTCTTGCGGCGGCCACCGAAGAAGATCGCGGAGATCGGCACCCCCTGCGGGTCGTCGTACTCGGGCGCGAGGATGTCGCACTGCTTGATCGGGGTGCAGTAGCGGCTGTTGGCATGGCTCGACAGCTCGCCGGCCGCGCCCTTCTCGGGGGTCCAGTCCTCGCCCTTCCAGCTGGTGGCATGGGCCGGCGTGTTCTCCAGGCCCTCCCACCAGATGTCGCCGTCGTCGGTCAGGGCCACGTTGGTGAAGACCGAGTTGCCCTTGTTGATCGTGGCCATGGCGTTGGGGTTGGTGTGCTCGTTGGTGCCGGGCGCGACACCGAAGAAACCGAACTCGGGATTCACGGCATACAGACGACCGTCCTTGCCGAAGCGCATCCAGGCGATGTCGTCGCCGAGGGTCTCGACCTTCCAGCCCGGGATCGTCGGCTTGAGCATCGCCAGGTTGGTCTTGCCGCAGGCGCTCGGGAAGCCGGCCGCGATGTAGTAGACCTGCTGCTCCGGCGAGGTGAGCTTGAGGATGAGCATGTGCTCGGCCATCCAGCCCTCGTCGCGCGCCATGACCGAGGCGATGCGCAGCGAGTAGCACTTCTTGCCCAGCAGGGCGTTGCCGCCGTAGCCGGAGCCGTAGGACCAGATCATCCGCTCCTCGGGGAACTGGACGATGTACTTCTCCGGGTTGCAGGGCCACTTCACGTCCTGCTGACCCTCCTCGAGGGGGGCGCCGAGGGAGTGGAGCGCGGGGACGTACTTCGCGTCCTCGCCGAGCTCCTCGATCCGCTTCAGGACGGGGGCGCCGCAGCGGGCCATGACGCGCATCGACGCGACGACGTACTCGGAGTCGGTGATCTCGACACCGAACATGGGGTGCTCGGACTCGATGTGACCCATGACGAACGGGATGACGTACATCGTGCGGCCGGTCATGCAGCCGGCGTAGAGCCCGCGCATGAGGTCCTTCATCTCGTTCGGGTCCATCCAGTTGTTGGTGGGCCCGCTGTCCTTCTCATCCACCGAGCAGATGTAGGTGCGGTCCTCGACGCGCGCCACGTCGCTGGGGTCGGACGCGGCGTAGAAGCTGTTGGGCTTCTTGGCCTCGTCGAGCTTGATGAACGTGCCTGCGGCGACGAGCTTGTCGGTGATCCGGGTCCATTCCTCGTCGGACCCGGTCACCCACACGACCTCGTTAGGGGTGGTCATCGCGGCGACCTCGTCGACCCAGGCCTGGAGGCCTGCGTGCGTGGTGCCCTGAACGGGTGCGGCGGGTGCGGTCATCTGCGTCCGTTGTCCTTCCGGTTCCGAGCGTGTGCTCGGCTGTGGGCCCGGCCAACGCCGGAGCCACCTCGGAAGGGGATCCGACGACTGACCTGCTGGAGTGATCACGGTACTCGCATCGTGAGACGCGTCTTGCCTCGTGAGGCGAGTCCGTGGTCACGGCTCCTGAAGGAGCCGTTTGTCCACCGTAGGAGGTCGAGCGGACAGGCAGGACGGCGGAAACCTTTCCGCATCTATGAGGTCCCTCACACCACCCGACCTGCAGGTATGCCGTCCGCGGTCGCCGGACGCCCCTGGGGAGTGGCGTCCGGTGACCGGACGGTGAGCGCTGACGACTGCCCGACTCTGGAGCGGCCTTCTCAGCGGGACAGGTCGGCCTTCTCCACGGCTTCCTCCAGGGCGTCCACGAAGCCGTTCACGATCTCTCGCAGCAGGCGCGCCTTGTGCAGCGCGTTGCGCGCGGAGTCGCGGTCGTCGACGTAGAAGTCGAGCGTGACCATCCGCTGGCAGTCGGCCAGATTGAGCTGCGCGTCGACGCTGTCGGACTCTTCTGCCTCCGCGTCCGGGTCCGCGCCCGCGCTCGCGGCGCAGGTCCGGCCGCGCTCGAGGTCGACCTGGGCGATGGCGTACGCGCCGGCGTGGTGTCCGCGCCGGTTCAGGAACCGGCGGCGGTAGTAGAGACGGGACATGGTGACCTCCTGTAGGGCAGCGGTAGCCGCCTTTCCAGGTGGTGGTGCACGAATGCCGCCGATGCGTTCACGTTCCCAAGGATGGCGGCGTCGTGCAGTGCCCCGCAACCGAGTTCAGCCCGAGGCGTCCCTTCGGCCGACCTGCCGCCGATCCACTGCCGGGGGTGCGACTCCTCCCGGCTGCTCCGCAGGCGGAGGGATGCCGACCACGGTCGGCGAGCGGGCGGCATACAACGGATTTCTTGTGCGGGCGGGTGCTCGCGTATGCTTGCCGATCGTTGCGCCGACAGGTTCAACAGGCGCCCGTAGCTCAACGGATAGAGCATCTGACTACGGATCAGAAGGTTAGGGGTTCGAATCCCTTCGGGCGCACTCTGTGTTGAGACAGAAGCGAACAGCCCGACCTGCGGAGACGCCGGTCGGGCTGTTTCTGTCTGCGGGCCAGGAGTGCTGGATGGGGCTGACGCGCGACACCACACCTGACTTCACTCCTCGCGGCTGGGTGCTCGTGGCGTTTGCCTGCTGACCGGCTGGGTACCAGCCTCCTGCCGAGCAAAAGTTGCACCCGCGAGTGTTGGGAGTGAGAGTGCCTGCCGTTGAGCGAGAGGTCATCACCAGGACTGACGTGCAGCGCGTGTGGGACTTCCTGTCCGACTTCACGACGACCGAGCAGTGGGACCCACCGACGGTGCGGACGGTGCTCGCGACCGGCGACGGCGGAGTGGGCACCGTCTACGAGAACACGTCGAAGGTGCTGGGTCACGAGACCCACATCACCTACACGGTGGTCGAGTGCGTGCCGCCCCATGTGTTGCAGCTGCGTGGGACCAACGACAGCCTGGACTGTCTCGACACCGTGAGGCTCAGCCCGACGCCGGATGGCGGCACCCGTGTGGACTACACGGCCGACTTCACCCTCAAGGGCGCCACGAAGCTGGCCGAACCGCTGATGCCGCTCGGGCTGAAGAAGATCGGTGATGATGCCGCCGAGCAGATGCGTCAGGTGCTCGATGCCCTGGACACTGGCAGGTAGAGACCCTCGCTCACCGTCGCCACGAAGGCGGCCGCATGTGTCGCGACCGACCGACCTGGGTAGGTGGTCGTCACCGACAGAAGGTGGCGACATGACCCAGGACCTCGACCCGGCGCTCTCGTGGAATGGCCGACGCGTCGTCGTGACGGGCGGCGCCGGCTTCCTGGGCAGCCATCTCTGCGAGACGTTGCTGCACGCCGGCGCGCACGTGGTCTGCCTCGACAACCTCGTGACCGGGTCGGCGGACAACGTGTCGGACCTGCTCGGCCATGAGCGCTTCCGGCTCGCCTCGTGCGACATCACCGAGTTCGTGCACGTCCCGGGGCCGGTCGACGTCGTCCTGCACTTCGCGTCGCCGGCCTCGCCCGTCGACTACCTCAGGATCCCGATCGAGACCCTCAAGGTCGGGGCGATCGGCACGTGGCACGCGCTGGGACTGGCCAAGGAGAAGGGTGCTCGCTTCGTTCTGGCGTCCACCTCGGAGGTCTACGGCGACCCCCAGGTCCACCCCCAGTCCGAGGACTACTGGGGGCACGTGAACCCCATCGGGCCACGCGGCGTCTACGACGAGGGCAAGCGCTATGGGGAGGCGCTGACGACGGCCTACCGCGACCACGAGGGTGTGGACACCGGCATCGTGCGCATCTTCAACACCTACGGACCGCGGATGCGGCCCTACGACGGTCGCGCCATCCCGACGTTCATCCGCCAGGCGCTGCTCGACCAGCCGATCACCGTGGCCGGGGACGGGACCCAGACTCGTTCCGTCTGCTATGTCGACGACCTCGTCGCGGGCATCCTGTCGTTCGCAGCCTTGGACCATCCGGGACCGGTCAACCTCGGGAACCCCCAGGAGATGACGGTGCACCAGATCGCGCTGGACGTCGTGCGGGCCACGGGTTCGCGGGCAGAGGTGAAGTTCGTCGACCTGCCCGTCGACGACCCGAAGGTGCGCCGCCCCGACACGACCCGGGCCAGGGAGCTGCTCGGCTGGGAGCCGCACACGCCGTGGCAGGAGGGGTTGCAGCGCACCGTGGCGTGGTTCAGGCGACTGGAGCTGGAGGCCGGCTGACCTGACGTGCGGCATGGGGCGACTGGGATGGAGCCCAGGCGCCGGCGCTCGTCGCCCACGGTTCGGCGCAGCGGTGCCTCCACCAGCCACCGACTCGGTGCGCCACCGCCGCGAACGGGATCGCGGCACTCGTCCAGAGCATCTCGCGCACCTCGCCCGCCCCTCGCGGACCCGGCGCGATGCGCCGCACCGCGAAGTCGAGGACGAGCAGGGTGTATGCCGTGCCGCTCGCCACCGCGACCGGCCGGGCCACTGCCCATCCCCTCGACGCGCCGGTGGCAGCGCCGACGGTGACAGCGGCGAGAGCCGTCGAGGCAAGGTGCCAGGGCAGGCGGCCGCGACCCGCCTGTGTGCCCACTCTCCACCGGGCTCCGTGCAGCCGGCGCATGAGTGCGTCGTCGGCATTGCCGCGCTGCGAGCGCAGGCTCGCTCCCGGAGCCGAGGGCCGCACCGGGTGTGTGGCGACACGCCTTCCGCGTCGCAGGCTCCATCCCGCACGACGCACCCGCGCGGCCAGGTCGGCGTCCTCGCGGTAGGCCCGTGGGAAGCGTTCGTCGAACCCGGCGACCTCCTCCAGGGCTGCCCGACGGTAGGCCATGTCGGCCGTGGCCCACTGCGCCCCCTCGAGCCCGGCCGTCGACCGCTCCCAGTCGGTCGGTCGACGATCCGAGGGCAGCGGCACCCGGAGGCGGCCCTGCACCCCGGCGCACTGCGGGTCCGCAGCGGCCAGGTCGGCCACGAGCTCGGCGGCCCACCCCGCCGGCAGGACGACGTCGTCGTCGACGAAGCACACCCACGGCGCGGTGCAGGCCCGCCAGCCGAGGTTGCGTGCCGCGGCGGGACCTCTCCCCGAGCTCGACAGGATCCGGGCATCGAGCCCGGCGAGGAGCTCGCCGGGCAGTCGCAGGGGTTGGGGCGCATCGGGCCGGTCGTCGACGATGACGACCTCCCGCGGACGTGGATCGCCCTGCGCCGCAAGGGTGAGCAGGAGGGTCAGCAGACTCGGACGACCCACGGTCGGCACGACGACGGCATACGGGATGTCGTCGTCGGACAGGCTCATGCGCGGTCCTCGGCGAAGGTGTCGCGCCGACGCACGAGGTGCGGCCCCATGACCAGGGCGTCCACGGGTGTGGACCCGAAGAGCTCAAGGGCATCACGAGGGTCGTCGACCATGGGGCGACCGGCCGTGTTGAGGCTCGTGTTGACGACGACGGGCAGCCCCGTGCGGGCCTCGAACGCTCGCAGGAGGGCGGCCACGCGTGGCGTCGTCGTGTCGTCGATCGTCTGGATGCGAGCCGTGCCGTCGACGTGCACGACGGCCGGGATCCGTTCGCGCCAGCGCGTGCTCACGTTGTGGACGAAGAGCATGTAGGGGCTGGGGAGCGGACCGTCCGAGAAGATCTCGCCCGCCCGCTCGGCCAGGACCATGGGGGCGACGGGCCGGAACTGCTCTCGCCCCTTGACGTCGTTGAGTCGCTCGAGGTTCGCGGCCCGGCCGGGATGCGCCATGAGCGAGCGATGGCCGAGGGCGCGCGGACCGAACTCGCTCCGTCCGTCGAACCACGCGAGCACGCCGTCCTTGGCGAGGACGTCCGCTGCCGCCCCTGCGAGGTCGGCGGGTGTGGTGAAGGGGACGTTCGCAGCACGCAGCCACGCCGCGAGCTCGTCATCGCTCCAGCCGCGACCCAGGGCTGCGGTCGTCATCGGCTCCGTGGTCTGCCCCTCGTCGGCGCAGACCTGCAGGGCAGCGCCGAGCGCCGTCCCGGCATCACCGGCCGCGGGCTGCACCCAGACCTGCTCGAACGGAGTCTCGCGCCAGATGCGGCTGTTGGCAACGCAGTTCAGCGCCGTCCCTCCCGCCATCGCCAGGGTGGCGTCTCCGGTCTGGGCGTGGAGCCAGCGCGCAAGGTCGACGAGGACCTCCTCCAGGACGGCCTGCACCGAGCACGCCAGGTCGGCATACTCCTTCGGCCAGTCCGTCTCACCCCCGGCGCGGGGCGGGCAGAAGCGCGACCAGTCCGGGGCCATGGCCTCGAACCCCCCGTCGCCGGTGCCGCGGATCGACTCCCGGAGCTCGTCGAGGTGCACCGGCTCGCCGTAGGAGGCCAGCGCCATGACCTTGAACTCGTCCGAGGACCGCAGGAAGCCGAGATGGCTCGTGAGCGACTCGTAGAGCAGGCCGAGCGAGTGTGGCAGCGCCTGTGCCGCAAGGGTTTCCAGCCGGCCACCCTCGTAGCGGCCCGCGAGGTGCGACGCCTGCTCGCCACGGCCGTCGAGCACCATGACGCTGCAGGGCCGCCCCGCGCCGTCCAACGGACCGGCCAGCGCCGCGGAGGCGGCATGGGCGACGTGGTGGGGCACGAACCGCACCTGCTCCCGGACCAGGCCCGGCAACGAGGTCGTCAGGAACCCGGGCGCGGACTCGGCATACATCCGCCGCAGGTGGTCCCACGGGTCGTCCAACCCCATGTCCTCCGCCGGTTTGGCCAGGGCAGGGTCGAAGGAGTAGGCGACGGCGTCGAGGTCCTGGGGCGACAGGCCGGCCTCGTCGAGGCACCAGCGCATCGCCTGGTCGGGCAGCTTCCCAGGCGGAGAAGGGCACCCGGCGCTTGCCGTGCTTGCGCCGGGAGAACCGCTCCTCCTCGGCAGCAGCGACGATCCTCCCGTCGACGACGAGGGCCGCCGAGGGGTCGTGGAACAGGGCGTTGACTCCCAGAACTTGCATGCCGACCACCTACCCCGCACGGCCGCATCTCACGCCTCTGCGGGGCAGGCTTGTCGTCCGCCTCCGGGAAGCGGCACGGGTTCCAGGCGCGTTTGCCACTCGAGCCAGTGGGCAGGGTCTGACCATGCGAACCCCGTCGCTGCGCCGAGGCTCGTCCCCGTGGATGGACCGGTCGGTCGAGCCGACGGTGACGGTCGTGGTGATGAGCCGGAACCGGCGCGATCGAGCCCTGCGCAGCCTGGGGCAGCTCGTCGACCTCGCCGGGGCGGAGCAGGTCATCTTCGTCGACAACGGCTCCGAGGACGGCAGCGCTCCGGCCGTGAGCCAGGCGTTCCCCGAGGTGGTGGTCGTCCCGCTGACCCGCAACCTGGGGGCACCGGCCCGCAACGTCGGGGTCCGCCTGGCACACACGGCATACGTCGCCTTCAGTGACGACGACTCGTGGTGGGCGCAGGGCGCGCTCGCGCGGGCCGTCGAGCTCTTCGAGAGCCACCCTCGGCTCGGGCTGGTCATGGGGCGGGTCCTCGTGGGAGCGGGCGAGGCGGTGGACCCGACCTGCTGCGGCATGGCGCAGGGGATGCTCGGAGAACCAGCCGGTATGCCGTATCCCAGGATCCTGGGGTTCCTCGCCTGTGGCGCGGTGGTCCGGCGGGATGCCTTCCTGGCCGTCGGTGGTTTCAGCCCGGTCGTCCGCTTCCCGGGTGAGGAGGAGGTGCTTGCGCTCGACCTCGCGGCCGAGGGCTGGGACCTCGTGTATGCGGCGGACGTCGTGGCGCACCATGACCCGACCGCGGCGGACGCCCGGCCGCGACGGCAGGCGGGGGAGGTGCGGTCCAGGTTGCTCTCGGCGTGGCTTCGCCGGCGCCCACGCCGTGCTCTGCGCGTGACCGGAGACGTCCTGCAGGGGACTGCTCCTGCGGTGGCCCTGTGGGGGCTGCTCGGCGCGACGGCCCGCCTGCCACAGGTGGTGCGAAGCCACCATCGGCTGCCGGAGAGGGTCGAGCGGCAGCTGCTACTCCTGGGTCGCTGATCAGCTCGAACCCGTGCTGCGCCATCGGCGATGGACCTTGACCCGGTCCTGCTGTGTGAATCTGCTGACAGGTGGTCAGGCTGTTTTGGTTGCTGGTCGGAGTGGGTATGAGCGCGGCATGACCCCTCCGAAGAAGTCCGCGAAAGCCGCTCCCACCACGACCGCCAAGAAGGCCGCGAGCAAGGCGGTCAAGAAGGTGGCCAAGGCCGCGAAGGGCAAGCCCTCTCCGGCACCCGGCGCCCCCGGCCACGGGGCGGCGTCCTTGGAGGAGCCGACCGAGCCTCGTCCGCCACTTCCCCCGAAGCCAGACCAGCAGGCACCGCGGACGGGGACGCCCACCGGTGCCGCGACGGGCGCACCAGCCGAGGACTTCGCGCAGCAGGGAGCCTGGCTCACGACCTCGACGGGCACCCGGCTGCGCGACACCGACCACTCGCTCAAGGCCGGCGAACGCGGCCCGAGCCTGCTCCAGGACCACCACCACCGCGAGAAGATCACGCACTTCGACCACGAGCGCATCCCGGAGCGCGTCGTGCACGCACGCGGCGCGGGCGCCCACGGACTCTTCGTCGGCTACGGCAACGCCAGCAACCTGACCACCGCGGCATTCCTCGGCAAGGACGTCGAGACACCGGTGTTCGTGCGGTTCTCGACCGTCATCGGGTCGCGGGGCTCGATGGACACCGCACGGGACACCCGCGGGTTCGCCACGAAGTTCTACACCTCCGAGGGCGTCTTCGACCTCGTGGGCAACAACATGCCCGTCTTCTTCGTCCAGGACGGCATCAAGTTCCCCGACATCATCCACGCGGCGAAGTGGCACCCGGACAGGGAGATCCCTCAGGCCCAGACCGCTCACGACACCTTCTGGGACTTCGTCTCGCTCCACACCGAGGCCCAGCACCACACGATGTGGGCGATGTCGGACCGGGCCATCCCGCGGTCGTACCGGATGATGGAGGGCTTCGGGGTCCACACCTTCCGGCTCTCCGGACCGGACGGGGGCACGAGCCTCGTGAAGTTCCACTGGAAGCCGCGACTCGGCGTCCACTCGCTGACCTGGGAGGAGTGCCAGCTCCTCGGCGGCGTCGATCCCGACTTCCACCGGCGTGACCTCTACGACTCGATCGAGGCCGGCGCCTTGCCCCAGTGGGAGCTGGGGGTGCAGGTCTTCGAGGACACCCCCGAGCAGACCTTCGACGGCATCGACCTGCTCGACGCAACCAAGATCGTGCCCGAGGAGCTGGCTCCGGTGCAGCCGATCGGGTTGCTGACGCTGGGCGGCAACCCGACGAACTTCTTCGCGGAGTCCGAGCAGGTCGCCTTCCACGTGGGCAACCTCGTGCCGGGCATCGACGTCACCGACGACCCACTGTTGCAGTCCCGGCTCTTCTCCTACATCGACACCCAGCTCTCCCGGCTGGGTGGACCGAACTACAACCAGCTGCCGATCAACCGCACCCATGCGCCAGTCAACGACATGTTGCGCGACGGCATGCACCAGACCGCGGTCCACGGAGGTGTCGCGCCCTACCACCCGAACTCGCTCGACGGTGGCTGTCCCTTCATGGCCGGTGACGCCGAGAACGCGTTCCTCGACGTGCCGACGCCCGTCGCGGGTGACAAGGTGCGGGCGGCGCCGGCGTCGTTCGACGACCACTTCAGCCAGACCCGGCTGTTCTGGCTGAGCATGAGCCCGGTCGAACAGGACCACATCGTGCAGGCCTACACCTTCGAGCTCGGCAAGTGCTTCGACGAGACCATCCGGCAGCGCCAGCTCCAGTGCCTGGGACGTATCGACGAACGCCTCGCCGCCGACGTCGCTGCCGGGCTCGGAATGCCTGCGCCCGAGGCGTTCGAGCTCACTGAGGTCACGCCAAGTCCTGCTCTCTCGCAGGTCGGAGGGCAGTGGCCGGTCGACGGACGGATGGTAGGGATCGTCGTCGACGAGGAGGTGTCTGCAAGTGCGGTCACCTCGATCCTCGAGGTCCTTCAGGAGGCCCACACGACTCCACTCCTCATCGCGGCGCGCGGCGGTCCCATCGCGCCCGGCGAGAACCTCATGGCGCACCGCACCCCTCTCACCGCGCGCTCGGTGGAGTTCGACGCGCTCATCGTGCTCGGCCTGCCCATGGATGCCGCGGTGGTCAACCCGAACCTCGACGCCAAGGCCGGCAGTGCCGTCTCCGCCGGGCCCGACCCGCGGCTGGTGCTCATGGTCGACGAGGCGATGCGTCACTCCAAGGCGGTGGCCGTGGCCAGCGACCTCGCCGACGTTCTCGGTGTTGACCCGCAGATGCCGGGTGTCGTCGTCGGGGATCCCTCGGACCTGGCCGCCTCGGTGCTCGACGCCCTGACCCGGCACCGCTCCTGGCCGGCGCCCGCGCCGGTGCCGGTGCCGGCTCCTGCCGACTGACGCCAACGGTAGGGCCGTGGGTGCATCCGCACGGCTCGGACGCGGTCCACCCGCACGGGTGGACCGCGTGCGTGCGTGATGGGCGGATCGAGTTGGTTGACGCTGCGTGCCGTGGGATGAGGACCGGACCGCTCGGCGATATCAGGTGACGTCACTCTTGACGATTCGTGGCCAGATGATATTGAGTGATATCTGGCCCGGCATCGCGCGGTAAACCATCCGTGATGACGCAGGGCCAGGTCTCACGTCCGTTCCCGCCACCCCATGGGCGTCGGCACTGAGGTCACCGCTCCCGCAGCACAAGGCAGAGCCAACACAAAGAGGTGTTCCGGATGTCCCCGTCCTCAGCTTCCCCCGTCGCAGTCTCCTCAGCATGGGAGCCCTTGGTGGGCTGTCGGTCGCAACCGGTGTCGCCAGCGGCGGTTCCGCCCTGGCCGCTACTGGCCGCGTCGCCGATGCGGTGACCGTCACAGACCTCGGGCCCGCGGTCGTGAACTTTTCGCTGGCGGCCGGTATCCCGGTCGGTGACGACAAGGTCTTCGTCGCCTCCCGCAACATCGAGCCGATGCGGATCGTCGGCTACGACCTTACGACCGAGAAGGTCACGAGCATCACACCCTGCCCGGGCATCAGCACCCAGCTGCTGGCCGCCGATCCGCAGGCCCGCTACGTCTACTCGGCGATCCGCGAGTACGACTCCGCTCCCGGTCCCGGGTTCATCCGACTCGACCTGTCGCAGCCCGGGGCACCCAAGGAGGACCTTGCTGCCATCCCGGGACTCGACCCTTACGCGATCACGGTCTCGCCCGACGGGATGGTGTTCTTCGGGGGTCAGGAACGCGGCCCCAAGCTGCGTCAGTACGACCCGGCGACCGGACAGCTGACCGTCGTGGCCACCCCGGACCCGAACGTGCCCATGATCCGCAGCCTGGCCGCCACCGAGGACACCGTCTACATCGGTACGGGCGCGGTCCAAGGGGTCACCCCGACCAGCACCAAGGCAGGTCTGTTCACCCTGAACCGTGCCACCGGGGAGGTGCGCTCCATCCTGCCCGCGCAGTTCGTCGGCAAGATCGAGATCCGTGAGCTGGAGATCATGGGCGACGAGCTCTGCGTCCACTGCAGGGGCGGGGGCTACGCCGCCCTCGCGTTCATCAACCTTGCCGACCCGACTCAGCAGCGGGTCATCGAGGGAACGGGCGGCCGGATGCCGAAGAGGCTGGGAGACAAGATCTACTGGTCCGGCACGGGCGGGGTGCGCGAGTACTCGCTGACGACAGGCCAGAGCCGGCTGATCACTCCAGCAGGGATGGACCTGGGTGAGCTCTGGGGCCTCTGGATCCGCGACGGCAAGGTGATGGTGGTCTCCGCCTTCGGGCTGGTCATCGAGATCGACCCGACGACGACACAGGGGAGAATCTATGACCTCGTGGCTGGTGGGGCGCCGGTTGGACCGCAGCTGGCGATGTCGGTCGCTGCCGGAGCAGGTGCGGTCTACGTGGGCGGCACCAACGCGGTGGGTCGCCACGACCTCGCCACTGGTCTGCAGACCCGCATCCTCGCCCCCGGTGAGGCGAAGGACACGCTGATCCGCGATGGGGTGGCCTTCTTCGCGCAGTACAACAGTGGCGGAATTCTGACGTTCGACCCCGCGGTGGACGAGCGGATGGCGCGCAAGGTTGCCAGCTCGTACCCCGCCCAGAACCGACCCCATCAGATCGTGTGGGACGCGGTGCACCAGCTCGCGGTGGTGGGATTCCGCTCGGACACGCTGGAGGGCGGATCGGTGCTGACCTTCGACCCGGCGACGAACGCCACCACCAACGCGGTCAACCCGATCGATGCGAGGCAGATGGTGCGTGCGGTCACCTGTCACGAAGGGATCGCCTACCTCGGTGGGCAGACCACGGACAACCGCGGGGGCACCGTGGTGGCCTGGGACCCCATCGCTCAGCGTGAGCTGTGGCGGATCACCCCCCAGTCCACGCCCACGGGCGTCACGGGGCTCGCGGTGCGCGGCAACCACCTGTACGTCATGTGCTTCCGCGGGGACTTCTTCGTGGTCGACCTGACCACTCGTCAGATCGTGCACCGCGGCAACCACGGGCCGGCTGTGCCGGACTACGGCACCCTCCTGGTCAGCCGCGGGCAGGTGTACGGAGCATCGAGCAAGGCGTTCTTCCGCTTCGACACCACGACCTTCGGCCGAACCGACCTGGTGACCGACCTCGCCGGTGAGTGGTACGGCATCCCGCGCGCGGCTGTCGACGAACGCGGACAGTTCTACGCGATCAAGGGGCGCAACCTCGTGCGAATCGCGGTCAGCCCCCGACGATGACCCCAAGGCCCCATCTTGGCGCAGGCTGACGGTTGAGGCAGGGCGACGTGCCCCCGACCCCATGGTCGGGGGCACGTCGCCGAAGTCAGGGGTTGACCGCGATCCACGTGCCTGTATCGGGAGTAGTGTCTCGGCCCATGCGCGTGGTGGTCATCGGCGGCACGGGACACATCGGCAGCTACCTGGTGCCGGGCCTGGTCCGGGCAGGGCACGCCGTCGCGGTCGTCAGTCGCGGATCTCGTCAGCCCTACCGCGACGATCCAGCATGGCGGGACGCCGAGATGGTGGTCTGCGACCGAGAGGCCGCCGAGCGGGACGGCCGGTTCGGGACGGTGATCGCACGACTGCGGCCCGACGCGGTGGTGGACCTGACCTGCTTCACGACAGCGCAAGCCAGGCACCTGGTGGATGCGCTCGACGGGCAGCACCTCGTCCACACGGGCAGCGTCTGGTCGTACGGACCCAGCGCCGTCGTGCCGACCACCGAGGATGCAGCCAAGCACCCCTTCGGGGAGTACGGGATCAACAAGCTGGCCGTAGAGGACTACCTGATGGGCGGGCAGGATCGAGTCCGAGCCAGCGTCGTGCATCCCGGACACATCAGCGGGCCCGGCTGGCTGCCGATCGGACCCGCCGGCAACCTCGACCCCGAGGTGATCGACTCGCTGCGGGCCGACGGCTCCTGCCTGTTGCCCGACCGTGGCGGCGAGACCGTCCATCACGTGCACGCCGAAGACGTTGCAGGACTGCACCAGGCCTGCCTCGAGCAACCCGACGCTGCCGCCGGACACAGCTTCAACAGCGTGTGCACGCAGGCGTTGACGCTGCGTGGCTACGCCGAGGTCGTGGCTCGACACTTCGGCCATGAGCCGAGGCTCCAGTTCGTGCCGTGGGCCGAGTTCGTGGTCCGCGTCGGTCCCGAACACGCTGAGGTGACTCTGGACCACATCGGGCGAGCACCGCTCTACTCGATGGAGAAGGCTCACACAGTGCTGGGCTTCCTGCCCAAGCACGACGTGACCGGCACTGTCCTGGAGGCCATCGACGCCTGGATCGCCGGCAACAGGAGCTGAGGCGCTCGGGCCCGATGGGCCTGGCAGTGCCGCCTTGCTTCTGCTCCTGGTTGAAGGCGCCCCTCAGGAAGGCATCCTCGACGCCTCGGCCCGACTGCTGACGAGGTGCTGGCGGCATGCCTCGATCGATCCCTCGGCGTCGCGATCCCGGAGGGCAGCGACGATGAGCTGGTGCTCGTCGTTCATGGCGCGGACGTCGCTGTGCTGAGCCAGCAACCACCTGATCTGTCCGGCCACCGGCTCGATGACCGAGGCGAGCACCCGGCTGTTGGCCTCGTCCACGAGCGCTTCATGGAAGGACGCGTTCGCCGCCACCGCGGTCTCGGACTCGCCCGCGTCGATGGCGGCGGCGGTCCGGTCGACCACGGCCTGAAGGCGATCGAGCCCTTCGTCGTCGAGAGTGCTCACCAGACGCCGGCACAAGATCTCCTCCAAGGCTGAGCGCACCTGATAGAGCGTCTCGACGTCGTCGTCGCTGAGCCGGCGCACGACCATGCCGCGCGTGGGGCGCTCCTCGACGAACCCCTCCCGCTCCAGTGCTCGCAGCGCCTCGCGGACGGGGACCCGGGAGACGTCGAGCTCCTGGGCCAGCTGCCGCTCGACGAGTCGACTCCCGGGCGGTAGCTGCCCGGAGATGACCCGGTCACGGATCGCGTCCTGCACCGCGTCCCGAAGGACTGCAACATGTTTCTCCCCAGTAGGCATTGCGCACTGCTCCCCTCTTGGTATACCAAAGTGGTATACCAAATCGACGTTCCCGCCACCATACCCATCGCGCCCCTCACCCAGGAGATCCCCATGTGCCTGCATGACCACCACGCCAACGCTGTCCAGCCACCGGCAGCCGTCGCCCGCCGCAACGTCCTGGCCGGGGCGGCCGTCCTCGCTGGCGTCTCCACGGCGGGTGTCCTGGGCGCGCCGACCGCGCAGGCAGACCCGGGTAGGGGTTCATCGACCCCGCGTTACGCCGGCCGCAGCCCCAGGCCCGGCGCGCTGATCATCACCGGCGGGCCACTCGTCGACCCGCGGTCCGGACACGTCACCCCAGACGCTGTCGTGGTGCTCGACGGAGGTGTGGTGCTGGCCGCAGGTTCGCGGGACGCGACCCGTGCAGCGGTGGCCAAGGTGGCCGGCCGGGCAAGGACCATCGAGGTCTCCGGCAAGTGGATCGTCCCCGGCCTGGTCGACGTCCATGTCCACATCAACGCGCTCGCGGACGCCAAGGCAGTCCTGCGGGCCGGGGCCACCACGGTGCGCAGCGGGTCGTCGAACTTCTACCAGGACGTGGCCCTGCGGCCGCTCGCCGAGTGGGCACCCGGACTGGCACCGCGGATGCGCGCCGCGGGCGTGTTCGTGTCTCCGGAGCTGGGCGACACCGTGCTCGCCGATCCAGCCCTCGCCCCACTGGCGGCCCTCGCCGGTGGCGTGCGGTCGACCACTGACCTCGCCTACGTGACCCGGGTCAACCTCTCCCGCGGCGTCGACGTCATCAAGACCCGCACGAACCCGCGCGCCGGGATCGCGGAGCAGGACCCGACCGAGCTCGTCTATGACCAGGAGCAGATCTCTGCGGTCGTCTCTGCGGCGGGCCGAGCCGGGGTCCTGTGCCACGCCTACAGCCGGGAGGGCATCGACGGCGCTGTGCGAGCGGGAGTCCGCAGCATCGAGCATGGTGTGTTCGTCGGCGAGTCCACGCTCGACCTGATGGCCCGTCGCGGCACCTACTTCACGCCCACCACGGCAGCGATCGCCGGGCTGAGCCAGTCGACCAACCCCGTCCTTGCTGCCCGCGGCCGCGAGTACATGCCGGTCCTGCAGGCTGCGATCCGTGAGGCTCACGCACGAGGCGTCACCGTCGTCGCCGGCACGGACTCCTTCGGCACCGACGTCGACCCGATCGGCACGGAGGTGAGGCTCCTGGTCGAGGCGGGGCTCACACCGCTGGACGCCCTCCGTGGTGCGACCGTGAACGCAGCCGAGCTCCTCGGCTGGTCCAGGAAGGTCGGCCGCCTGGCTCCGGGCTACCACGCCGATGTCGTGGTCGTCGACGGGAACCCGTTGCAGGACGGCGGCGCCCTCGAACGCGTCAAGCTCGTCGTTGCTCAGGGCACAGTGGTTCGCAACGAGCTTCTGACGCCGAAGGCCACGGCGTCAGCGGGAGAGCAGGCTGCGCAGAAGAGCGGCATCGGGTGCCACGAACGTCGGATCGTCGTCCGGGACGAACTCGAGCAGCAGGTCGCAGGGCTCCGCTTCGGCGACAAGGAGCTGCGCAACCGCGGACCAGAGCTCCAGGCGCTCGTGGAGCCGGAGCCGGGTCGCGTCCGGCCACCACGAGAAGACGTGCACCCCCGACAGGAACGGCAGGAGTCGCCGAAGGCCGTGGGCGCTCGGCGCCACCCCCTCGCCGAGGCGTGGCTGCCAGTAGGTGCGCAGCGCGTCGTCGGCCACGCGGTCGAGCAGCTCGAGGGTGGCGTCCACGCTGTCGGTCAACGTGTCGGGGTGGAACTCGAGGGCGAGCTGAATGTCGTGGTCGCGCGCAACGGCGCACGCCTCGGCCAGAGCAGCGGCGACCGCGTCCCACGTCGAGCCGTCGGCGGCGTCGGTGCCGACGGTCCCTGCCCACACCCGAATTCGCGGGGCACCGAGTGCCGCCGCTGCCGTGACGACGGACGTCAGCTCGGCCATCGGCGAGAATCCTGCCCGCCAATAGCTGCCATACGACGCCACCGTCAGCCCAGCGGCCTCGGTCAGCTCTCGCACGTGCGTGACCCGCGCGATGTCGGAGTGTGGGGCGTGGACGTCGGCGCCCCACTCGATGCGGCGGAGCCCAGCCGACGCAGCCACCTGCACCACCTCATCGCCAGGCAGGCCACGCAGGGTCACTGAGCAGATGCCAAGCCGGTCGGCCCAGGCGTCGGCCTGTCCCGTGGCAACGCTCATGCTCATGCTCACGCTCGCGTCGCGTCGTCGCTCGTCAACGACTCACCCGCACTGCCGCGCACCCGCAGCCTGGGCCGCAGGAGCACGTGGTGCAGCGGCCGATCAGGGTCCTTGAGGCGCTCCACGAGAAGGACGACAGCATGGGTCCCCACCTCGGCACGTGGAGGTGCCACGGCCGTCAGCGGCGGGTCGCACAACGCTGCCAGCTCGTCGTCGTAGGCCATCACGGCCAAGTCCTCGGGGACGCGAACCCCGCTCTGCCGCAACCGACCCACCAGGGGGAGAGCGGCCACGTCGTGGTGGACGATGAGCGCGTCGAGCTCGCCCCGGCCGACAGCTTTGGTGATGACGTCGGCCACGGCCTCGATCTCCTGATGGCTGTCGTCGCGCAGCTCCGCGGGGATTTCCCCAGCGGGCTGGGGCAGGCTCAGGGCGGAGAGTGCCGCCTCGTATCCGGTGCGCAGGCGCGGTGCGGTGATGGTCGTGAAGGCCAGGAGCCCGATCGTGCGATGTCCGAGAGCGGCAAGGTGCTGGACGGCCTCGAAGGCTCCTTGCTCGTGGTCGGTGGCGACCTGCTCGACGGCGCCGGACTCACGACCGGCGCGCCGTTCGGCGAGCACGATCGGCACCGGGATCGACCGCAGCCACTCCTGTGTCTCGCGGGAGTGCTGAGGGTCCTGCTGGGTCGCGAGGATGAGACCGTCGACGCCGGAGTCGAGCAGCCGCCTGACCTGCGCGCGCTCTTCGCCGACGTCGTTCTGCGAGACGCCGAGCACGAGCCGCGCGCCGAGCGCCTCCGCCGCGTTGCGGGCTCCGCTGACCACGGTCGGGTAGTAGTACGAGGCATGTGGCACCACCACTCCCAGCGTGTATGCCGGGTGCGTGGCTCCCACGGTCCCGGCCACGACCGTGGGGTGTGCCGATCCGTTGACCGCGCTCCGGTCTGAGGCTGAACCGCCATTCGCCGCACGCTGCGTGCCGGGGGAGAGGACTCGCGTCGCACCTCCATGCACGCGGCCCACGAGACCCCGTCGAGCCAGTTCGCGCACGTCCACGCGGATGGTCACGGCCGCCACTCCGAGGGTGTCGGCGAGGTCGCGAACGGTGACTGAGCCCCGCTCCGCGACGAGCTCGATGATCGCCCGGTGTCGGTCCTCGGCCTGCATCGGGCTCTTTTCCCCCTTGACGGTGGTCATGCCGGAAACGATATCAGTTACCGCTGTCAGGTGCTGAGCGCCCGAATGGCCTTTTTCGAGGCGAGACCCTTGACATGGCATCACTTGATATCGAATGATGTTAGCAAGACACCCCACGAATGGAGATCGACATGAGCATCTGGCGCAACGGCGCGGCAGCAGCCACGGCAGCAGTCGTCGGCCTGGCACTCACCGCCTGCGGTTCTGGCGGGACCAGCACCACCGACGCCGCAGCCCCGGCTGCATCGTCGAGCAAGAAGGCCAACGGCGAGGTCACGTTCTGGTCCTTCGTCAAGGGATCGGACGCGGTCGCCAAGGCCTTCAACGACACCCACCCCGGCATCACCGTGAAGTTCGAGACCCAGGCGGGCGGCCCCGACTACTACGCCAAGCTTTCCAACGCGGTGAAGGCGGGCGCCGTCCCGGACGCCGCCGTCGCGGAGTACACCCGACTCCCGGAGCTGGTCAGCCTCGGCGCGACCCAGGACCTCGCCCCCGTCGCAGGCGACCTGGTCGACAAGACCTTCCCCGACTCGATCAAGCAGCTGGTGACGCTCGGCGACAAGACCTGGGCCATCCCGCGCGACGCCGCGCCGATGCTCTACTACTACCGCAAGGACGTCTTCGACAAGCACCAGCTGAAGCCGGCCGCGACGTGGGACGAGTTCAAGGCCCTGTCCGCCAAGGTGAAGTCGCTCGACCCGAACGCGCGCGCCGGAGCCTTCCTCACGGGCGACGCCAACATCCTGACCGACCTCTCCTGGCAGGCCGGGGCCCGCTGGTTCGGCACCGAGGGTGAGGCCTGGACCGTCGGCATCGACAGCGAGCCGTCGACGAAGGTGGCGAACTACTGGCAGGACCTCGTGACCGAGGACCTCGTCCGGACCTTCCCGACCTATGCCGACGAGTTCTGGCAGAGCGTCCAGAAGAACCAGACGGTCGGCTACGTCTGCGCCAGCTGGTGCGCCGGCGGCCTCAAGGCCACCGTCCCGGACCAGAGCGGCAAGTGGGCCGTCGCCGAGCTTCCCGAGCTGGGACGGCAAGTCCGCATCGGCCATGTGGGGCGGATCCTCCTTCATCGTGCCCAAGGGCGCCAAAAACCCCGGTGCGGCCGCTGAGTTCATCAAATGGATCACGACCGACCCCACCGGCATCGCTGCCTGGTACGGCACCGGAGCCAGCAGCATGTACCCCGCCTCACCGGACCTCGTGCCCGTGGCCAAGAAGTCTTTCGATACCGCCTACTTCGGCGGCCAGGACATCTTCGAGGTCGGCACGAAGTCCTACGAGGCCGTGAGCTCGGACTGGAGCTGGGGTCCGACGATGTCGGCCACCGACAAGGCGATCATCGACCGACTCGGTCGAGTGAGCGCCGGCTCCGGAAGCCTGGCCAAGGCCCTCACCGAGGTCCACACCGAGACGACCAAGGCCATGCAGGGCCGCGGTCTGACCGTCTCGAACTGAGGCAGTGACATGACCGTCCCCCTGGTCCAACGACAGCGACGGGCTGCCGGAGTCTTCCTGGCACCCTTCCTCGTCCTGTTCGTCCTCGTCATCCTGGCGCCGCTGGCCTACTCGATCTGGCTCAGCCTCTTCAGCGAGCGGACGTCGGGCCTGGGGTTCGGTGGTGTCGAACGAGTCTTCGTCGGCCTCGGCAACTACGCCTCGGCCCTCGGCGACCCGGCCTTCCGCGGCGGGTTCGCGACGATCGCTGCCTACATCGCGATCTATGTGCCGCTCCTCATCGGTGCGTCACTGGTCCTCGCCCTCATCCTCGACTCCGGGCTCGCGTGGGGGAGGCAGGTGGCCCAGCTGGTCCTCTTCCTTCCCCACGCGGTCCCGGGCCTCATCGCCGCCCTCATCTGGCTCTACCTCTACACGCCGGGACTGAGTCCGGTCATCGGCTGGCTCGGTGGCGCCGAGGGCGGCGGCCCGGCCACGAGCCATCCGCTCGCCTCGGTCGTGAACATCGCGATCTGGCAGTGGCTCGGCTACAACATCGTCATCTTCTATGCCGCCCTCAAGGCCGTGCCCAGCGAGGTCCTCGATGCAGCCGTCGTCGACGGAGCCAAGCCGTGGCAGGTGGCGTGGCGCATCAAGGTGCCGCTCATCCGACCTGCCGTCGTCATGGCTGGGCTGTTCACCGCCATCGGCGGAATCCAGCTCTTCACCGAACCCAAGATCCTCGACCAGGCATCGGCCTCCATCTCCAGCACCTGGACTCCCAACATGTTCCTCCAGAGCGTCGCCTTCGACCGCAACGACTACGGGCTCGCCGCAGCCGCATCCATCCTCATCGCCCTCGTGGCCGGTGGCCTGTCCTTCGTGCTCATGCGGATCGGCAACAGGGGGCAGGCGTGAGCCCCAGCCCAGCTATCGCCCCCGTGGTCACCGACGACCGACCGGCCACCCACCCGGAACGGGTGCGCGCGGCATACCGCAGTCCTGATCGGCCCAAGGCCGGCCGTCGCCGCCCCGCCTGGCTGTCCGGCACGGTCGCCAACACGGTCCTGTTCGTGGCCGTCGCGTACGCACTGCTCCCAGCGGTGTGGCTCGTCATGGCCTCGACCAAGAACCTCACGGATCTCTTCGGCACCAACGGCTTTGCGCCCGGACGCGAGTTCAACCTCGGTGCCAACCTCGGCTACCTCTTCCAGGCCGAGGACGGCATCTACCTCCGCTGGATGCTCAACACGGTTCTGTATGCCGGTGTCGGCTCGGTGGTTGCGGCTCTCGTCTGCATGATGGCCGGCTACGCCTTCGACAAGTACCACTTCCGCGGCAAGGAGAAGCTCTTCGGGCTCGTGCTCCTCGGAGTCATGATCCCGAGCACGGCCCTAGCCCTGCCGACCTTCCTCCTCGCCTCCAAGGTGGGGCTCACCAACACCTTCCTCGGAGTGTTCCTGCCGGGCCTCGTCTTCCCGTTCGGCGTCTACCTCGCGCGCATCTTCAGTGCGGCGTCGCTCCCGGACGCCGTGATCGACGCGGCCCGGGTCGATGGAGCCGGGGAAGCTGCGGACCTTCTGGTCGATGTCGTTCCCGATGCTGCGGCCGGGGTTCGTCACGATCGTGCTCTTCCAGTTCACCGCGATCTGGAACAGCTTCTTCCTCCCGCTCGTGATGCTCTCGGACACCAAGCTCTACCCGGTCAACCTCGGGCTCTACGTGTGGAACACCACGGCGCTCAGCCAGGGGCACCCGGAGGACTACCTGCTCGCGATCACCGGCTCGCTCGTCTCGATCGTGCCGCTCGTCCTCCTCTTCCTCTCGCTGCAGCGCTTCTGGCGCTCCGGGATGACTGCGGGGGCAGTCGATTGAGCAACCACGACCTGAACCGTCCCGGTCCCCATCGGCCCAGAGCACTCATCGCCATGTCGCCGACGGTGTGGCAGGACTTCCTGTCCCCCGAGGTCGCCGAGCGACTCACGACCATCGCGGACGTCGACCCGTCCACCGCGGTCCAGGACTTCGCGTCGGTGACCGACCTCGCGGACGTCGAGGTCCTCATCACCGGCTGGGGGTGCCCGTCCATCGATGCCGAGGTCCTGCGCCGAGCACCGCGTCTGCGCGCGATCGTCCACACCGGTGGGTCGGTCAAGCACCACGTCACCCAGGAGTGCTGGGAGCGCGGCATCGTGGTCTCCTCCGCGGTCGAGGAGAACGCCCTCCCCGTGGCCGAGTTCACCCTCGCGGCGATCCTGTTCTCGCAGAAGCGGATCCTCGAGGTGAGCCATCACTATCGCGAGAGCCGCAGCAGGCAGCCGTGGGCCTCGGCCTACCCGTCCATGGGCAACTACCGACGCGTCGTCGGCATTGTCGGAGCCTCCCGCATCGGGCGTCGCGTCATCGAGCTGCTGCGTCCCTTCGACGTGGACGTGCTCCTGGCCGACCCCTATGTCACGGCGGCAGACGCGGCTCGCCTGGGCGCCCGGCTCGTCGAGCTCGACGAGCTCGTCAGCACTGCCGACACCGTCTCGCTCCACGCCCCCAGCCTCCCCGAGACGGCGCACCTCATCGACCGTCGCCGGCTCGCCTCGATGCGCAAGGGCGCCGTGCTCGTCAACACCGCCCGCGGCGCACTCGTCGACGAGGCGGCTCTCACGGAAGAGCTCGTCTCGGGTCGGCTGCACGCCGTCCTCGACGTCACCGACGACGACGTTCTCGACCCCGGCTCGCCGCTCTACGACCTCCCCAACGTCCTGCTGACCCCGCACGTCGCCGGATCGGTGGGTGACGAGCTCACCCGCCTCATCGACCACACCGTCGACGAGCTCCAGCTGTGGAGCGCGGGGGAACCCTTCGCCACCCCTGTCGACAGGGACCAGCTCGACACCTCTGCCTGACCTCTGCCCCACCCGGCCAGACCACCGCACCCGATGGCCGCCCACACCAAGGAGTAGCTCGATGACGAACACACACCCGACCCGGCGCACCCTCCTCAACGCAGGGAGCGCCACCGGAGTCACGCTGGCGCTGCACGCGGCACTGGGCGGGGCGGCATACGCCGCACCGGTGAGCGCCGCCGCGAACGGGAAGCGTGGAGCGACGGTCACCGACCTCGGGCCCGCCCTCGTGCAGTTCTCCCTGATGAGCTCGGTGCTCGTCGGCGACATCGTCTACATCGGCTCCCGCAACATCCTGCCGCCGCGGATCATCGCCTTCCACCTGCCCACCCGCAAGGTCATCGCGCGCACCGACCTGACCACCGGCTACGCGATCCAGGCTATGGCGGCCGACCCGACCGGTCGGTTCCTGTATGCCGGCGTGCTGCAGAAGTCGGGTGGACCGGCGGCGAACCTGCACCGTTGGGACCTTGCCGACCTCTCCAAGCCGGCCACCGCCATCGGCCGGATCGCCGACCGCGATGTGCGGGACATGGCCGTGGCGCCTGACGGCGTCGTGTTCGCCGTCGGTGGTGGCAGCCCGACCGCGCCGGCGCTCTGGCAGTACGACCCGGCCACGAGGATCGTGACGAACCTCGGTGTGCCGGACGCCTCCTCGACGTTGGCCCGCGCCGTCGCGGCCACCAGCTCGACCGTCTTCTTCGGTGGAGGGAGCACCCTGGGTGGCGGTGGCACGGCCAGCCGTGCGTCGCTCTTCGCCTTCGACCGGGCGGGCGGGGGCTTCACCAACATCACGCCGGCCGAGATGCTCGCCGACCCGAGCATGCGTGAGCTCAGCGTGGTCGGCAACACCCTCGTGGCCGGGTCGGCCGGCGGGGTGGAGCCGTCCAAGATGGCGATCCTCGACCTCGCCGACCCGTCCTCCTACCGGATCACGACGCTGACCGGCAAGGTCACGAAGATGTATGCCGTCGACGGCGACTCGCTCTACTACGCCACCGAGTCCTCGCTGGACAGGTTCGACCTGTCAACGCTGGCCGTGTCGTCGGTGCCCCACGACGGGCCTTCGCTGGGCGAGGTGTGGGGCGTCGACGTCCGGGACGGCAAGGTCGTCGCCGTGTCCGGGTACGGCTTCGTCGCCGAGGTCGACCCGGCGTCGGGCGCGTGTGTCGTCACCGACCTCGGCGAGGCCGGTGCGCCCGCCGACCCCCAGACCGTCATGGGCATCGCGGCCGGAGGCGGGTTCGCCTATGTCGGTGGCAACGGCACGATCGCCCGCCACGCGCTGGGCGCAACCCGCGCCACGACCCTGCTCCGTGCGCCCGGTGAGGCCAAGGACGCCGAGGTGCTGGACGGGGTGCTCCACACCGGGCAGTACAACTCGCAGGGCGTCTGGCGCTACGACCCGACCGGCGGCCAGGCGCCGCACCAGGTGGCGAGCTACCCCAGTGACCAGAACCGCCCGTTGGACACCTGCTGGGACGCCGTGAACGGGCTCCTCCTCGTCGCCGTGCAGCGCGACACCGAGGGCGGTGGCGCCCTGTGGACCTACGACCCGGAGACGCGTGAGAGGGCGAACTTCGCCAACCCCATCGACGACGCGCAGCTGCTTCGGGCCGTTGCCACGCGGGACGGCGTCGCGTACGTCGGTGGCGACAACGCCCAGAAGAGCGGTCCGCGCGGCACGATCGTCGCGCTCGACCCGCTCACGGGCGACGAGCTGTGGCGCCTGGAGACCGGTCAGGTCCACGGCATCGGCTCCCTCGCGGTGCGTGGCCACCACCTCTACGGCATGGCGCTCAAGGGCGGGTTCTTCGTCGTGGACCTCGAGACTCGCAAGATCGTCCACACCGCCGACCTGCGCGCCGTCTGCCCCCAGTGGTCCTCGATGGTGCTCAACCGGGGCCGGATCTACGTCGCCTCCGACACGACGCTCATGCGCTTCGACCACAAGACGTTCGCCATGACCGTCGTCGTGCCCGAGCTCAACGGCGCCTGGTACAGCGGCTGCCACGTCAACAGCGACGAGGACGGCCTCCTCTACACGATGCGCGGGACGAACCTCGTCGCCGTCGACGACCACTGACCCCACGCAACCCCGACACACCTTCAGGAGATCGACATGAGCACTCGCACGATCGGCATCGTGATGAACGGCATCACCGGCCGGATGGGTTATCGACAGCACCTCGTCCGGTCCATCCTCGCCATCCGCGACCAAGGTGGCGTCGAGCTCTCGGACGGCTCGCGCCTGCAGGTCGACCCGATCCTCGTCGGTCGCAACGCCGAGCGGGTCAAGGAGATCGCGGACCGCCACAACGTCCCGCGCTGGACGACCGACCTCACCGAAGCCCTTGCAGGGGACGACGAGGTCTACTTCGACGCGCAGCTCACGACGGTGCGCGAGGAGTCGATCCTGCAGGCCATCACCGCCGGCAAGGCGGTCTACACGGAGAAGCCGATCTCAGAGTCCCTCGAGGGTTCGCTGCGGCTGGCCCGCGCCGCGCGCGAGGCTGGGATCAAGGACGGGGTCGTCCACGACAAGCTCTACCTCCCCGGCCTGCTCAAGCTCAAGCGCCTCATCGACTCCGGCTTCTTCGGTCGCATCCTGTCGATCCGGGGCGAGTTCGGCTACTGGGTCTTCGAGGGCGACCAGCAGGCGGCTCAGCGGCCGAGCTGGAACTACCGCTCCGAGGACGGTGGGGGCATGACGACAGACATGTTCTGCCACTGGAACTACGTCCTGGAGAACCTCTTCGGCGAGGTGGAGTCAGTCATCGCCAGGACCGCCACCCACATTCCTGAACGCTGGGACGAGCAGGGACGCAAGTACACCGCGACGGCGGACGACGCGGCATACGGGATCTTCGAGCTTGAGGGCGGCGTCATCGCGCAGATCAACTCGTCCTGGGCCACGCGGGTCCACCGCGACGAGCTCGTCGAGTTCCATGTCGACGGCACCGAGGGCAGCGCTGTGGCCGGACTGCACAGATGCGTCGCCCAGCACCGCACTGCCACACCGAAGCCCGTGTGGAACCCCGACCTGGTCGAGGCGACCCGGTTCCGCGACCAGTGGTCGGAGGTGCCGGACAACGCCGAGTTCGACAACGGCTTCAAGGCACAGTGGGAGCAGTTCCTGCGGCACGTCGTGGGCGACGGCACCCACCCCTACGACTTCATGGCGGGTGCGCGGGGGGTGCGGCTGGCGCAGGCGGGCCTCGAGTCCTCGGCCACCGGGCGGCGGGTCGACCTGGGCCCGCTCGACCCGGACCAGTCGTGACCTCCCTGCGCCTGCCCACCGAGGCCGGTGGTCTGGCCCACCACGTCGTCACCTCGTCCGGCGGCTATCCCGCACCGCGTGGCGCGGCGAGCAGCCGGGTGGCCTTCGCCGCCGCCCACGTCGTCGTGGATCCGCTGGCGGACAACACCCCCGGCCAGCCGCCGGCCGTCGACTGGGAGTCGACTCTGGGCTTCCGGCAGCACCTGTTCTCCTACGGCCTCGGCCTGGCCGAGGCCATGGACACGGCCCAGCGCGGCATGGGGCTGGACTGGGCCACCGCGCAGGAGCTGATCCGTCGCTCCGCCAAGGAGGCCGACGCGGCGGGTGCCCGCATCGCCGCCGGAGCCGGCACCGACCAGCTCCCCGGGGCCGGCGGACCTCGAGACGGTCCGACGGGCCTACGTGGAGCAGGTGGCGTTCGTCGAGGCGGTCGGTGCCCAGCCGATCGTTATGGCGTCGCGCCACCTCGCGGCAGCCGCCCGCGGGACCGACGACTACTGGTTCGTCTACAACTCCGTGCTCAGCCAGGTGTCGCGTCCGGTGATCCTGCACTGGCTCGGGACGGCCTTCGACCCGGCGCTCGCGGGCTACTGGGGCAGCCACGACGTGGCCTCGGCCACGGACGCCTTCGTCGACCTCGTGAGGGCTCACGAGGGCCGGGTGGACGGGGTCAAGGTGTCGCTGCTCGACGCCGACCACGAGAAGGCCCTGCGGGCGCGCCTGCCCGAAGGAGTGCGCCTCTACACCGGCGACGACTTCAACTATCCCGAGCTCATCCGGGGCGACGGACAGCACCACAGCGACGCCCTCCTCGGCATCTTCGCAGCCATCGCCCCGGCGGCGAGCGAAGCACTGCACGCGCTCGACAGGGGCGACGACACGGCATACGAGGCTGCGTTCGGTCCCACGCTCCCGCTGGCCCGGCAGGTCTTCGCGGCGCCGACGTACTACTACAAGACCGGGGTGGCCTTCATCGCGTGGCTGTCGGGCTTCCAGCCCGGCTTCACGATGGTCGGTGGGCTGCAGAGTGCCCGCAGCATCACCCATCTCGCCGAGGTGTTCCGTCTCGTCGATGCGGCAAACCTGCTGCCCGACCCCGACCTCGCCGCCCACCGGATGCGGCTCCTGCTCGAGACGGCTGGGATCACCCCGTGAGCGGCCTCGAGCGACTGTCGCTCAACCAGAAGACCACGGACTCCTGGTCGCTCCGCGAGGCCATCGACGGCTGCGTGGCGGCCGGGCTGCCCTCCATCGGCGTGTGGCGAGAACCGTTGCAGGAGATGGGCGTCGACACTGCGGCAAAAGCCCTGTCCGACGCCGGTCTCAGGGTCTCGTCCCTGTGCCGTGGTGGGTTCCTCACCGGCATCGGCGACGAGGCGGGGAGCCTCGCGATCGCGGACAACACCGAAGCCATCAGGGAGGCCGCAGCCATCGGCGCAGAGTGCCTCGTCCTCGTCGTCGGCGGACTGCCGGCGGGGTCGCGGGACCTGCCCGGGGCCCGCGTTCGCGTCCGTGACCGGTTAGCACAGCTCGTCCCGATCGCCCGCGACCACGGAGTCCGTCTGGCGCTGGAGCCCATGCACCCGATCTTCACCGCCGACCGTGGCGTGCTCGCGACGTTGGGGGAGGCACTCGACCTCGCGGAGGCGCACGACGCAGCTGACGTCGGCGTCGTGGTCGACACCTTCCACGTCTGGTGGGACCCGCAGCTCGAGGCCCAGGTCGCCCGGGCGGCAGGACGCATCGCGAGCTTCCAGGTGTGCGACTGGATCACGCCGCTGCCAGCCGACACCCTGCTGTCCCGCGGGATGATGGGCGACGGCCACATCGACTTCCGACACATCGCGGGACTCGTCGGGGCGGCCGGCTACGACGGTGACGTCGAGGTCGAGATCTTCAACGCCGACGTGTGGGCGGCCGACCCGAGCCAGGTCGTCGCGACGATGTCGGCGCGCTACCTCGCTCACGTCGTGACGAGCTGACGATGCGGGTCGTCATGGCTCCGGACTCCTTCAAGGGGTCGCTCGACGCGTCGGCTGCTGCCGCTGCCCTCGGGGCCGGCTGGCGGAGAGCCCGACCCGACGACGACATCGTGCTTGTGCCGCTGGCTGACGGCGGCGAGGGGAGCACCGACGTCCTCCGGCGGATCCACGCCGACGCCGTGGAGCATGAGGTGGCCGTGTGTGGCCCGGACGACCGTCCGGTGGCATCAGGCTGGTTGACGATGCCCGACGGGACCGCCGTCGTCGAGCTGGCCCGCGCGAGCGGACTGCCCCTCATGCAACGGCTCGACCCGCTGGCGGCGCACACGAGGGGTCTGGGAGCAGTCCTGCGTGCAGTCGTCGCGCACCCCTCCACCCGCCGAGTGGTCGTGGCGATCGGCGGGTCCGCGTCCACCGACGGCGGGGCAGGGGCGCTGGCTGCCCTCGGTGCCCGCTGGCTCGACGTCGAGGGCCGTGAGCTCACCGGTGGCGGTGACCTCGTCCGCTGCGACCGGGTCGACACGTCCGGCCTGGTGACGCCCCCTGTCGGTGGCGTGCAGCTGCTCGTCGACGTCGAGGCGCCACTCCTCGGACCGCTGGGAGCGGCCCATCAGTTCGGTCCGCAGAAAGGTGCCGGTCCGACGGAGGTCGCGCGTCTCGAGTCGGCGATGGCGGCCGTGGACCGGGTATGCCGCCGCGCGGCACGTGCAGGACAGCGGAGTCCCGCCGTGCAGGCACTCACCCCGGGGGTGGGGGCAGCCGGCGGCACGGCCTACGGACTCGCCGCCCTCTGGGGCGCGACCCTGGTCGCCGGGGCACCGGAGCTGGCGCGCCTCGCCGGCCTGGACCGTGCCCTCACTGGTGCAGCGCTCGTCATCACCGGCGAGGGCCGCCTGGACGACCAGTCGATGCGGGGCAAGGTCGTGGGCCACGTGGCCCACCGAGCCCGCGCCCACGGCATACCGGCTCAGGCCTGTGTCGGCTCGGTCGTCGGCACAGCCGACCCGGCGCTCGACCGCTGCGAACAGCTCGTCGACCTCGCAGGAGGACTCGAGGCCACCCTGCGCGACCCCGCCCACTGGCTCGAGGTCGCGGGCGAGCGGCTGGCCCGGGACTGGACCTCACGACACACCTCACATCCAGGAGCAGCATGACAATCACGATGCAGACCCCCTCCACCCTCGAGCCCGCGCCGGCTCCGGGATCCCTCATGCGTGCGGAGATCGGTGAGCAGGCGGGAGTCGTCCGCTCGCTCCTGGGGACTCGGCGTGCGGTGGAGGCGATCACCGCGGAGCTGAGCCGTCGAGACGTGCGCTGCGTGCTCCTGGCGGCGCGGGGGAGCAGCGACCATGCCGCGCTCTACGCCAAGTACCTCGTCGAGACGGTCCTCGGCCTGCCGTGTGGGCTGGCGTCGATGTCGACGGTGACGGGTTATGCGGCCACACCGGACCTCAGCGGGGTCCTGTGGGTCGCGATCAGCCAGTCGGGTGGTTCGCCGGACCTCGTCGCGGCCACCGCAGCGGCAGGTGAGGCGGGTGCGCTGACCCTCGCCGTCACCAACGCGCCCTGCTCCGACCTCGCCGACGCCGCCGAGCTGCACCTCGACATCGCTGCCGGTCCGGAACGTTCGGTCGCGGCGACCAAGACCTACACGGCCGAGCTCATGGCCCTCTGGCTTCTCGTCGACTCGTGGGCCGGGCGCGATGGCTCCCTGACGGTGGGGCTGGCCGATGCGGTGCAGGCGGCGGCCGCGGTGGACGTCGACCACGTCGTCAACCGCTACCGCTATGCCGAACGCATCGTCACCACCGGGCGCGGCTTCTCCTACCCCACGGCCCGCGAGGCCGCTCTCAAGCTCATGGAGACCTGTCACGTCGCGGCAACCGCCTTCTCGGGCGCCGACCTGCTGCACGGACCTGTCGCCCACGTCGACGGCATGACTCCGGTGCTCGTCGTGTCGCCCGGTGGCGTCGGGCGTCAGCTGCTCCGACCGGTGCTCGAAGTCCTCGGGCGACACGGTGCGCAGGCCTGCCTGGTGGGCGACGCTCAGCTGGGGTCGGACCGCGACCTCCGTATCGGTGGGCCGGTCGTGCCCGAGGAGCTGTCCGCGATCGTGCAGATCGTCCCGCTCCAACGGCTCGCTCTGGAGCTCGCGCTCGCCCGAGGCCTCGACCCGGACAGCCCTCGAGGCCTGGCCAAGGTGACCCGTACGGTCTGACCGACCTGTCCAGCCCGCCAGCACCGGGCCGGGTCGATGCCGTCACGGTGCCGAGCTCAGAACAGCCGGCCCGGGATGCTCGGCAACCAGCGCGGCCGTTCGCGCCAGGATCCCCGACGGCGCCGCCCCCACCACCAGGTCCCCACGGCCACCAACGCCAGGCCGAGGACGGGGACCCCCCAGCGCCACAGCCGCTCCTGCCACAGGGCTGCCTGGTTCGTCACGGGCGTCCCCTTCAGCTCGTCGCCGGCGAAGGCGACACACGTCTCCCCGAAGTCGGACGACACCGACACCAGCTCATCGCCCTGCGCCGCAGGCATCATTGTCACCACCCCGTCGGTGATGACAGGGAGGTCCTCGCGCCACGCCGCTCGGCAGCCCCAGCCCTCCCAGCCGGCGAACGACCCCGGTACCCACTTCGATGCATCCAGCTTCTCCGTCAAGCGTGGGCATCCCCAGCTGCGCCCCGGTGCGAGGGTCGAACATCATCGCCTTCGTCTCCCGCTTGCCTGCCAGGGTCGCGTCGATCCCATCGCTGGCAGCCGTGACCTGCATCCGCGAACTGTCGGGCGACAGGGACGCTCGCACCTGGCCGCCCTCGCTGTCGTTGGAGTCGCTGGACCACGCCACGACGGCGCCCGTTGCGATCCAGGTGGGCTCGCCAATTGCCCAGGTGCGCACCTCCAGTCGGGAGGTGCCGGCGCCGAGGTCGACGAGAGCCAGAAGCGTGGTGTCGTCGAGCCAGCCGGCGAAGATCGGGACGAGCCCACCCTCGACGAGCGGCACGGGGATCGTGGAACCGTCGATGTCGACGACGAGGCCGGAATAGGTCGGGAAGCCCTGGTTGATGCTGCCGACGAAGGCGCGTCGTGAGTCGGGGGACCACCACGAGGGCTGGTCCGGTGGGGTCCAACCCCGGGCCAGGCGATTCTGCTCCGACGCCGAGGGCACGGACCGGCCCGTGACCAGGTCGACGAGGACCGGACCACGAGCCAGCCAGCGGCCGTCGGGAGAGAGCGAAGGATCGATGGCCGGCACCGACTCGCCGCCGGGCAGCGCAACCCGGGTGACCGTGCCGACGGGAGACACGGCATACACGGAGGAGGCGTTGCCCGCTCCGGGCACGACGGCCGCCGTGATGCCGGGTGCCCTCGTCTCGCGGATGAACGGGGGCTTGGAGATCACAGCCGGGTATGCCGTGAGCCGGACGGTGCCGTCGCCGTTGCGGACCGAGGGGAGGGCGTCCGTGGAGGTGGGCAGGGGCCAGACCAGTCCGGCGGCGAGCAACACGAGACCGGTCACGATGACCAGGGGCACGAACCTGCTGGCAAGACGACGCCGTCGGCCGTGCACCCACAACGCGTCCGGGTCCGGGAGGTCGACACCACGGTCGGCGCCGGCGGCGAGCTTCTCGCAGGGCGGTGGGCAGGTGGTCGGTGCTCATCGGACGAATTCCTCTCGGCCGAACGTGGCGGCCAGCTCGGGGGCGAGGTGGCGCAGGCGCTCGAGGGCGTGCCGGGTCTGCGACTTCACCGTGCTCACCGAGCAGTCGAGGACTCGAGCGGTGTCGACCTCCGTGCGGTCCTCGTAGAACCGGGCGACGAGCACGGCGCGCTGCCGTGGCGTGAGGCGCCGCAGAGCCTCGGCCAACGTCAGCCGGGTGTCGGCGAGGCCAGGGTGCGCGGCGCGCACGTCGGCGACCTCGGGGAGAGCGGCGCCGTCGACGGGGTCGGGCTGGCGCCGTCGCCAACGCCACGCATCGACCGAGCGGGTGTAGAGGATGCGGCGCACGTAGGCATCCGCCGTCGCGGGGTCGACCCGACTCCAATGCTGCGCGGCCCGGACCAACGTCTCCTGCACGAGGTCCTCGGCGTCGTGCCGGTCGCCCGTGAGGAGCGTGGCGGTGCGGAGCAGGGGAACCCAGCGCTCGCGCACGTAGGCGTCGAAGGCCTCCCGGTCGGCCATCCCACCTCCTCGCGATCTGTCTGACGGTCACGGAGTAGTACGCATCCGGACCCACCCGCGGGTGGATGCTGGGCCCCCGTCCACGTCCCAGCACCTGCAGCGTGCCGCATCTGGGGTGGGTCGGCGCGTGCGATCGCACCTCGAATCATGACGGCGATGCGGGATCAGGGCATGACGAAGCCCCGGCAGCGAACCTGCGGCCGGGGCTTCGTCGTGCTGGTTCGGGCGTCGAGGTCAGTCGGCGGCCTGGAGGGCCTTGACCTCGTCGCGGGCCGCGACCACGGCCAGGTGCTGGCGCGAGACGACCTCGCGGAAGCCGGCGCTGAGGTCCTGCTCGAGTGCCTTCTCGTACTCGGACACAGCGTGGTCCTCACCGGTCGAGGCGGCGCCGAGGACAGCGCCTGCGTCGTCGCCGGTGACGGCGTCCTTGAGGGCGATCCAGCAGCGGTGCAGGGCGGCGGTCGCGGTGCCGCTCTCGTCGACGTCGTCGCCGTACTCGTGACCGAGGGCGACGATCTCCTGGCGGAAGCTTCGCGCGCTGCTCGGACAGGCGCTGCATCAGCGACGCCCACTCGGGGCGGTCGCCGTCACGCAGCTTGTCCGCGGAGGCGGCGAAGCCCTTCTCACCGTCACGCAGGGTCTCGACGAGTTCCTTGGCGGCCTGTGCATCGTCCGACATGGGTTCTCCTTCGCATTGGGGGACGGACCCGGTGGGGCCCGACGTCGACGTTACGCGGGAGCGACGGCATACAGGGCGGGAGAGGGCACCTGACCTGCGTCGACGGCACCGGGAGCAACGGCGGGGACAACCCGGCATACGGTGGTGTCATGGACTACCGATACCTCGGCAACAGCGGACTCAAGATCAGCGAGATCACCTACGGCAACTGGCTCACGCACGGCTCACAGGTCGAGAACGACATGGCGACGCAGTGCGTCCGGGCGGCACTCGAGGCCGGCATCAGCACCTTCGACACCGCCGACGTCTACGCCAACACCAAGGCCGAGACCGTGCTCGGCGAGGCGCTCAAGGGCGAACGGCGCGAGGACCTCGAGATCTTCACGAAGGTCTACTGGCCCACCGGACCGGGCGGCAAGAACGACACCGGCCTCTCTCGCAAGCACGTCATGGAGTCCATCAACGGCTCACTCCAGCGGCTGCAGACCGACTACGTGGACCTCTACCAGGCCCACCGCTACGACACCGAGACGCCGCTCGAGGAGACGATGCAGGCCTTCGCCGACATCGTCCGGCAGGGCAAGGCGCTCTACATCGGGGTCAGCGAGTGGACAGCCGACCAGATCCGCGACGGCGTGGCCCTGAGCAAGGAGCTCGGCTTCCAGCTCATCTCGAGCCAGCCGCAGTACTCCATGCTGTGGCGGGTCATCGAGGACGAGGTCGTGCCCACGTCCAAGGAGCTCGGCGTGAGCCAGATCGTGTGGAGCCCCATCGCGCAGGGCGTGCTCACCGGCAAGTACGAGCCGGGTCAGGCGCCCCCGGAGGGATCGCGTGCGACGGACGAGAAGGGCGGCGCCGACATGATCAAGAGGTTCATGAACGACGACGTCCTCACCCGCGTCCAGGGGCTCAGGCCGATCGCCGACGAGGCCGGCCTCACCATGGCCCAGCTCGCCGTCGCCTGGGTGCTGCAGAACGACAACGTCGCCGCAGCCCTCGTCGGGGCCTCCCGCCCGGAGCAGGTCCACGAGAACGTCAAGGCGGCCGGCGTGCGACTCGAGCCCGCAGTCATGAAGCAGATCGACGACGTGCTCGGTGACGTCGTCGAGCGTGACCCGGCCAAGACGGCGGAGACCGCACCCCAGAAGCGGGTTGCCTGACCTCGGCGGACGCTCGGCCGACTTCGGTTGTCCTCGGCCGTCTCGGCCCACCGCGGCGGTGGCGGGCCCCACCTCGTCGATGGTGGGGCCCGCCCGCCCGTGGGCGACACTGTGCAGATGCGGATCACGGGCGCGCACGTCCTCCTCACCGGCGCGACCGGCACGATCGGCGCGGCCCTCGCGACCCGGCTCGCCGACCACGGAGCCCGGGTCACCCTGCTTGCGCGCACCCCGGAACCGCTCGAGGCCCTCGCCCACGCCACCGGCGGCTCGGCCTTCCCGACAGACCTCTGCGACCCGGCGAGCCTGCAGGGGCTCGTCGACAGGGTGGAGGCGCGGCACGGACCTGTCGACCTCCTCGTCAACAACGCGGGCGCCGAGGCCGCGGGGCTCCTGACCGACCTCACCGCCGCGGAGCTGCGCCGCACCATCGACCTCAACCTCACGGCGCCCCTTGAGCTGTGCCGACAGGTGCTGCCGGGCATGCTCGCCCGCGGCAGCGGGCACCTCGTCAACATCTCGTCCCTGGCCGGGGTCGCGACCTTCCCGGGACTGGCCCTCTATGGCGGGACCAAGGCCGGCCTGACCCATGCCACCTCGGGGCTGCGCGCCGACCTGCGCGGCGCTCCGGTCGGGACGCTGGCCGTCGAGATCGGCCCGGTCGTCTCCGAGATGATGGGCCGCATCGGTCGCCACGGACCCAGCGAGGCGGCCTTCGCCCGAGCGCTGCGGACCCGGCTCCTCACGCTGCTCGACCCCGACGACGTCGCCCGCAGGGTCGTGACCGCCGTCGAGCAGGGCCGCCCCCACCTGCGGCTGCCCAGGCGAGCGGCACCGATCGCCGCCGTGACCGGAGCGCCTCGGGCGCTGGCCCGGATCGCCCTCACCGGCATACCGGCTCGTCCTGTCCGGCAGCCCGTCCCGCGGCCTGTCCCGGAGCGACCCGAGACGCGGTCGGCCGGATGAGCCGGCGGCGCAACTCGACCCGCAACAAGATCGCGGTCGCCAGCTGGAGGCCTTCGCGCGACGGGCGCATCTACACCCGCATGGAGCTCGACGTGAGTGCGGTCCTCGCCTACGTCGACCGGGTGCGGTCCGAGTCGGGGGAGCGGGTCACCATCACGCACGTCGTCGGGGCAGCGCTGGGGCGAGCACTCCGGCAGGTGCCCGAGGTGCGCGCCCGCATCGTCATGGGCCGCCGCCTCGACCTTGACACCTGCGACGTCGGCTTCGCGGTCGACATCGAGGGCGGGTCGGACCTGGCCCCGGTCAAGGTGCTCGGCGTCGACCGGCTGAGCCCGCTCGAGGTGGCCCGCGCCGTGACGTCGGGAGCCGGTCAGCTCCGTGCCGGCAAGGACGTCGCCTACCGCCGCAGCTCCGGGATCGTCCGGCTGGCGCCGAGCTGGGCCGTGCGTCCCGCCCTGGGCGTCGCCAGCCTCGTCGCTGGTGGTCTGGGGCGAGGGGTGCTGGGCCAGCCCGGCTTCCCGCTCGGGACGGCCTTCGTCTCCAACGTCGGCTCGCTCGGGCTCGACGAGGCGTTCCTGGCTCCGCTGCCCTTCGCACGCACCCCGCTCTACCTCGCGATCGGGGCGATCCAGGACAAGGCGGTCGTCATCGATGGCGAGGTCGTGGTGCGGCCGGTCGTCGTGCTCGTGGCCACCGCCGACCACCGCATCGTCGACGGCGCGCACGCCGGGCAGCTGGCCGGCATCGTGCGCGACCTCCTGCTGCACCCCGACCGGCTCGACCCCGGCGGCCACGTCGACGCGATCGGCTCAGCCGACTCCTGACGGCGGCGCCGACGCGTTTGCGTGTTCGGCTGGACCGGGTGTCACACTGGCGTGGCCGCGGACGGTGACCCAGTCGTGCGCGGCCTGCTGATGCCCTGGGTCCGAACGGACGAGGAGGTGGTGGGCGAGTGCTGAACTCGACACTGCTCATGTCGTCGGCGCACTACTTCGGCAACGACCACAAGCTGAACCCGTACTACGAGGACGGCGCCACCGTCGACACGGCCAAGGCCGAGATCGAGCACAACGGCATCAAGGACGCCCTGCACCGCGCCGGCGCCGCGATCGTCACCGTCGAGGCTCCCCCGACGAGCCAGGACGGCGTCTACACCGCCAACTGGGCCCTCGTCCGCGGTGGCCGCGCGCTCATGGCGACGCTGCCGCCCTCGCGCCAGACCGAGGAGGCGTGGGCCCGCGACCGGCTCACCGAGCTCGGCTTCCAGATCGACGACCTCCCGACGCCGTGGCGCTTCAGTGGACAGGGCGATGCCCTCGTCTGTGGTGACCTCGTGTTCTGCGGTGCCGGTTATCGCTCGGACGAGGAAGCGCTGGAGTATGCCGCGCACCACTTCGGTCTCGAACGCATCCAGCTGCAGACCCTCCCGCAGCTCGACGAGGCCGGGCGGCCGGTCACCAACGTGGTGAGCGGATGGCCGGACAGCTACTGGTACGACATCGACCTGACGCTCGCCGTCCTGCGGGAGCCCGACTCGACGAGCAAGGGCCTCATCGCCTACTGCCCCGAGGCCTTCACGCCCGAGAGTCGCAAGCTTCCTGGCGGGCCTCGACATCGTCGACAAGATCGAGATCTCCGAGCTCGAGGCGCGCGAGTCCTTCGCGTGCAACCTCGTCTCCACCGGGACGACCGTCGTCATGAGTGACAGCGCTCCCCAGCTGCGCGCCGACGTCGAGAGCGCCGGGCTCTCGGTCATCACCCCCCACGTCGACGAGCTCGCCAAGGGTGGTGGCTACATCCGCTGCACCAGCCTCTGGATCTGAGAAGCCCGACCCGACGTCTCCCAGGTCATCCACCCCTGGTCCGGTGACTTTCCCACCCAAATCCCCCGAAACTCACGCGATTCGGCGTGTCCCGTGAGTTTCGGGGGAATTGGGTGAGTTACTCACGGGACTGTTGGGCGCGGGCGTGCCTCTCGTGAAGGCGCTCGCGGATCTCGTCGGGGGAGTAGGCCCTTCGCTGCCGCTCGTTGCGCGCGACGACGGCACCCGTCGCCACGACCGACGCGAGGCCGGCGAGCCCGAGGACCTTCCACCAGTTCGACTGCATGACCGCAGCGTATGCCGCAGTGATCACCGATCGGGAGCACCCGGCATACGCTGCCGTCATGCCTTCCTCGCACGGGACGTCCGCCGGCCTCTCGCTCGACGAGGCGGTCGACCTCACGCGTACGGGTGACGTCTGGATCTTCCGTGGCCGCTCGGTCGCCGACCGTGCCATCCAGACCGCGACGAACTCGCCGGTCAACCACGTCGGCATGGCCGTGGTCCTCGAGGACCTGCCGCCCCTGATGTGGCACGCCGAGCTGGGGAAGTCGCTGCAGGACCTGTGGACCGGCGACTTCCACCGTGGGGTCCAGCTCCACGACCTGCGGGCTGCCGTGACGCTCTGGCAGGAGAGGTACGAGCAACGAGCCTGGTTGCGCCAGCTGACGCCCGAGGTCGGTGAGGAGCACGAGGACGCCGCGCTGCGGTGCATCGCCCGACTCGACGGGGTGTCGTTCCCGTCGACGGGGCGGCTTGCCTGGCGGTGGCTCTCGGGTCGCGACGCCCACGTGTCACGGCGTGACCTCGAGCTCAAGGCGATGCGGCCCGAGGTGGCCTACTGCGCCGAGGTCGTGGCCCTGACCTACGAGGAGATGGGCCTGCTCACGCCGGATGCGCCGATGAACTGGTACGACCCGGGGCGGTTCTGGAGCGGCGACAACCTGCCGCTCGTGCCCGGATGGGAAGCTCGGGACCGAGATCGAGGTCGGCAGAGCGGACGCGATCTGACGAGTCGGCGGCTGCGTGACGAGTCGGCGGCCGCAGGCGGGCGACTCGTCACACGACCCCCGACTGGTGGTTGCGCTGATTCCGTCCCCGCTGGTTACCGAGCGGCAAGCGTGGGCTAGGCTCGGTATCAGGCACTAGCGGTATCGGGTAGTTTCCTGCTGCACTGTGCGGACAGACGACCTTTCCTCGAAGGGAAGCCCAACCATGGCGACCACGCCACCCTCGCTCGCCGACCGGGGCCAGCGCCTCGGTCTGCGGCTCATCGCCAAGGCCGGCGGACTCCCCGTCATGGCCGACCCCAAGGTGCGCGGCCGGGTCGAGAGACTGCTCAACCGCGGCGCCCACAACGGGTTCAAGGCCCAGGTCGCCGTCGGTCGCGCCTTCACGAAGTCCAGGGGCTCGGGCGCGGCGGCCCGTCCGGCCACGGTGAGGCGCAGCGGGGTCTTCGACCTCACGCCGACCGAGGACCAGCAGATGCTCCAGCAGGCCGCGAGCGACCTCGCCGACGAGGTGATCCGGCCGGCCGGCTCCCGCGCCGACACCGAGCGGGCCGTGCCCGACGAGGTCCGCGAGGCCATGGAGCAGATGGGCCTCGGGCTCGTCGGCGTGCCGGAGGAGCTCGGGGGCATCGCCGAGGAGCGCTCGGCGGTGACCGGCGTGCTCGTCCTCGAGCAGCTGGCCCGCGGTGACATGGGCATCGCCGTCGCGCAGATGGCGACCGCGGCAGTGGCCACCGCCCTCGCCCTCTACGGCGACGCCGACCAGCAGGCGACCTACCTGCCGCACTTCACCGGTGACGAGCCCGTGGCCGCGGCAGCGTTGGCCCTCCAGGAGCCACAGCCGCTCTTCGACCCGTTTGCCCTGACGACCACCGCTGTCGCACAGGGCGACTCGCTCGTGGTCAACGGCACCAAGGCCGTCGTGGCGGGCGCCGACAGGGCCGAGATCTTCGTCATCTCGGCGATGGTCGACGGTGAGGCGCGCCTGCTCGTCGTCGAGGCCGCGACGGACGGCCTCACCATCGAGGACGACCCGGCCATGGGGGTGCGGGCGGCCCGCACCGGCCGCGCGATCTTCACCGACGTCACCGTCCCCCGGTCCAACCTGCTCGGCACCGCCGACGACCACCGCGACGCCGTGCGCCGATCCCGCATCGCCTTGGCCGCAGCCGCCTGCGGCACCGCCAGGGCTGTGCTCGACCAGGTCACCACCTACGCCAAGGAGCGCAAGGCCTTCGGTGAGCCCATCGGGCAGCGCCAGGCCGTCGCCTTCATGATCGCCGACATCGCCGTCGAGCTCGACGGACTCCGGCTCGTCACCCTCAAGGCGGCGGCGCGCCTCGACGCCGGGACCGACGTCGCCCAGGTCGCCGCCGAGGCGCGCTCGCTCACGGCGACGCATGCAGCGCAGATCGGCTCGCACGCCGTGCAGATCCTCGGCGGACACGGCTTCGTCAAGGAGTTCGACAACGAGCGGTGGTACCGCGACCTCCGTGGAGCGGGTGTCCTCGAGGGCACCCTGCTCGTCTGACCGGCAATTCACAGACTCAGCCATCGAAGGACGACCCAGTGATCGATCTTGAGGTACCCCGGAAGTTCCGCCCGCTCGTCGAGCAGGCCCGCGGCATGGCCGAGGAGGTCTTCCGCCCCATCTCCCGCAAGTACGACCTCGCCGAGCACACCTACCCGCAGGAGCTCGACCTCATCTCCGCCGTTATCGACGGCATGGGCTCCTCCGGCGCCGGTCAGGGCGCCGGGGCGTCGCACACCACCCGCGCCGTCGACGACCAGGAAGGCGTCGTCGCCGCTGTCGGCTCCGGCCGCAACACGCGCAAGGACAACGGCGTCAAGAACGGCTCCAACCTCTCCTCGGTGCTCTCGATCCTCGAGACCTGCCGCGGCGACGTCGGGCTCACGCTCTCGATCCCGCGCCAGGGACTCGGCAACGCGGCCATCGCGGCCGTCGCCAACGAAGAACAGAAAGCAAGGTATGCCGGGCAGTGGGCAGCGATGGCCATCACCGAGCCGGAGACCGGCTCGGACTCCGGCGCCATCCGCACGACCGCCGTCAGGGACGGTGACGAGTACGTCCTCAACGGCGAGAAGATCTATGTCACCTCTGGCGAGCGCGCCGAGCTCGTCGTCGTCTGGGCGACGCTGGATCGGAGCCTGGGCAAGCAGGCGATCAAGTCGTTCGTCGTGCGCCGCGACAACCCCGGCCTCAAGCTCGTGCGCCTCGAGCACAAGCTCGGCATCCGAGCCTCCGACACCGCCGCATTCCACCTCGACGACTGCCGCGTCCCTGCCGAGGACCTGCTCGGCGACCCGGAGATCAAGACCGCAGGCGGCTTCGGTGGCGCCATGCAGACCTTTGACAACACCCGTCCGCTCGTCGCCGGGATGGCCCTCGGCCTGACCCGTGGCTGCCTCGACACGACGACCGAGCTCCTCGCGGGGGCCGGGGTCACCGTCGAATGGGACCGGCCGGCACACGTGCAGCCGTACGCCGCGGCGCGGCTGATCCAGATGGAGGCCGAGTACGAGGCAGCGCACGCCCTCACCCTGCGTGCCGCGTGGATGGCGGACAACGGCAAGCCGAACTCCATGGAGGCCTCGATGGCCAAGGCCAAGGCGGGGCGCACCTGCGTCGACGTCGCCCTGGCCTGTGTCGAGCTCGCCGGCGCGACCGGCTACAGCGAGCGCGAGCTGCTCGAGAAGTGGGCCCGCGACGCCAAGATCCTCGACATCTTCGAGGGCACCCAGCAGATCCAGCTGCTCGTCATTGCCCGTCGCCTGCTCGGGATGAGCTCGAGCCAGCTCAAGTAGGACCGGTCAGTCGCGGGTGCGCTGGCGCTGGCGTCGGACCCACGGGAGGCCCACCGCG
This sequence comes from Knoellia sp. AC549, assembly GCF_979258975.1. Taxonomy (NCBI): domain Bacteria; kingdom Bacillati; phylum Actinomycetota; class Actinomycetes; order Micrococcales; family Intrasporangiaceae; genus Knoellia; species Knoellia sp. AC549. Next base: position 1,321,533 of record NZ_OZ409890.1, on the reverse strand, counting down.
AGCGTCGCGAGGGCGAGGACCACCGCCGCGGCGAGGAGCCCGCACAGCACGGCGAACCCGACCTTGATGATGCCCTCCCACACGAGGTGGTCGTAGGCGAGGTCGGGTTCGTTCTGCGTGCCGACCCAGAAGCCCAGGACGAAGCCGAGCGCGGCGCAGACCATCAGCCCCAACGAGACGCCGGCACCCTTGGCGACCTGGGTCGCGTCGATCGGAGCGCCCTGCTCCTCTGCCTCGTCGACCCGGTGGGCGAACGTCTCGAAGACGTCCGGCATCGGCTTGGAGGGGCGACGCTTGGGCATGCGGGGAAGCATATGCCTGCACCACGACGCCTATGGTGTTCGCAGCGCGTGCCGGGGAAACCGGGCGCGTGGTCCGCCCCGACAGTGAGGTGCTGGTCATGGAAGTCAACGGTCTCCCGGCTCACGTTCTCGTCGTGCACGCAGCGGTGGTCCTCACTCCGTTGGCGGCCATCGCGGCCATCGTCTTCGCGGCGATGCCCAGGTGGCGCTACCTCTCCCGTTGGCCGACCGTCGTGCTGGCCGTCGTCGCGACCGTGGTGACCTGGTCTGCACGCCTCAGCGGTGACGACTTCTTCGAGTCGCGATTTGCTGCTCTGCCCGCCGACAACCCGGTGCGCGCCGGCATCCTGGAGCACCAGGAACTCGGCGAGACGCTGTCCCTCGTCACCATCGGCTTCCTCGTGGTGTCGGTCCTGGGGGTCGCCCTCCTCGGAGGGCCATCGGGCCTGGTCAGCGGCCGGGGAGCCAAGGCGCGTGCCCGGGCGTGGGTCGAGCTCGCCCTGCCCGTCCTGATCGTCGTCGCCTCCGTCGCGACCCTGGTCTACGTGGTCCTCACCGGTGACGCCGGAGCGCGAGCGACCTGGGAGCAGCCGTCGGGCTGACCAAGGCGAATCTGGTCATTCGCGACCGTGTCCATCGGCTCCCTCGGGGGATACGTTGACCAGTGGTGCGCAATGGGGCGCACCACAGGCACGAGGAGGAACACATGCGACGATCTCGCATCGTGGCTCTGACCGGGACGGCGGCACTTCTGGCCGCCATCGCCGGGTCGGCCACCGCCACCGCTGTCCCCAACGTCGTGGCAGCGCCGGCCGCGACCGCGTCGGGCACCGCAAGCTACGTCGTCCTGGTCGACGCCGGGAGAGACGCCAAGGCCGTCGCAGCCTCGCTGCGCAAGGCAGGTGGCACGGTCACATCGGTCAACACCCGGATCGGTCTCGTCACCGTCCAAGGGTCCAGTGGTCTGCTTGCCAAGGCTCGCGGCCTCGCCGGCGTCAAGGGTGCCGCGAAGGAGCGCTCCATCGGGACCGCGCCCACGCGCGCCAAGGGTCCGGACCCCATCGAGAAGGAGCACGTCTTCGACAAGACGCGCGCCAACGGCACCTACAAGTCGACGCCACCGCCCCCGCCCGGTGCAGATCCGCTCGACGGCCACCTCTGGGGTCTCGAGATGGTGAACGCCTTCGAGGCACGCGCCACGGAGAAGGGTGACAAGGTCCGAGTCGGCGTCCTCGACACCGGCGTCGACGGCACCCACCTCGACCTCGCGCCGAACTTCGACGCGGCCCTGTCGCGCAACTTCACGACCGACATGCCGGACATCGACGGACCCTGCGACACGGCGGACTGCACCGACGACGCCGACGTCGACCAGAACGGCCACGGCACGCACGTCGCCGGCACGATCGGCGCCGCGCTCAACGGGTTCGGCCTCTCCGGCATTGCTCCCGACGTCGACATCGTCAACATCCGCGGCGGCCAGGACAGCGGCTACTTCTTCCTCGGCCCGGTCACGAACGCCCTTACCTACGCCGGTGACACGGGGCTCGACGTGGTCAACATGTCCTTCTACGTCGACCCGTGGCTCTACAACTGCGCCGGTGGTGCGCCGGAGGACAGCCCGGAGGAGGCGGCCGAGCAGGACGTCATCATCGAGGCGATGAGCCGCGCGCTCGATTACGCCAACTCCAAGAACGTCACGCTCGTCGGTGCTCTCGGTAACAACCACGAGGACCTGAGCAACCCGCGCACCGACCTCACCAGCCCGGACTACCCCGGTGGGACCGAGCACCCGCGCACCATCGACAACGACACCTGCTGGGATCTGCCCGTCGAGGGCCCGCACGTCATCGGGGTCTCGGCGCTCGGCCCGTCGGGCGAGAAGGCCGACTACTCGAACTACGCCACGGACCTGACCTCGGGTGAGATCGAGGTGTCCGCACCGGGCGGTTGGTACCGCGACGGCATCGGCACCGACACCTTCATGACCAACGGCAACCTCATCCTGTCGTCGGCCTCGCTCGCCTCGCTCCGGGAGACCGGTGAGGTGGACAAGAACGGCAACATCACCAAGCCGGGCCGCGACGCCGGCGTCATCAAGCAGTGCACCGGTGTGCGCCAGCCCGACCAGAAGGCCACGTGCTCCTACTACGCGTGGTTCCAGGGCACGTCGATGGCCTCCCCGCATGCTGCTGGTGTCGCCGCGCTCGCGGTCGGCGCCCACGGCACGGGTGCATCCACCAGCACCTTCACCCTGGCTCCGGCAACGACGAAGTCGCTCCTCATGGACAGCGCCACCGACCACGCCTGCCCGGCGGGTGGCGTCCGGTCCTATGAGCCCGAGGGTCGCAGCGCCGAGTTCACGGCTCGCTGCGTGGGCACGACGGACTTCAACTCCTTCTACGGCGACGGCATCGTCAACGCCGCGGGAGTCGTCCAGTAGCCCTCCGGTCCAGACCAGATCAATCCGGTATGCCGCCCGCTCCAGTGAGCGGGCGGCATACCGCTGTCTGTGGCGGGCTCGGTTGACAGGTGTCGGGTCGCGAGGTGGGTGTCGGTCCTCGGTCGTAGGCTCACGGAGCATGGCGTCAGTTGAGCGACCGCTGGTCCCGGTCGAGTGGATCGAACGGATCTCGCAGATACTCAGCGCTTTCCCGGAGGTGCACGAGCACGACGCCTGGATCGGGATGGCGTGGAAGGTGCGCTCCGCCACCGTCGCGCACATCTTCGGTGGCGAGGACCAGCTGTTCCGCATCACGTTCCGGGCCGAGCCCGATGAGGTCGTCGCCTTCGAACACATGGGCGCGCCCTACTTCAGGGCGAGCTGGGGCGGCAACGTCGTCGGGCTGCTCGTCGACGACGACACCGACTGGGAGGAGCTGGCCGAGCTGCTCACCGACTCCTACTGCATCCAGGCGCCGCCCACCCTCGCCGAGCAGGTCCCGCGCCCGACCTGAGCTCGTCGAGATCGGGCGACACGCGGGTGCCCGACGCGGGAGCCGCGCGTGTTGCCCGATCTCGACGAGGTCACGCGACGAGGGCCCAGCCGAGCCAGGCTGCGCCGAGGCCCAGCACCAGGTGCAGCGCGGTGGTGGCCAGTGCGTGTCGGCCCCGCCGTTCGATGAGGGAGTCCCACACCTCGAGGGCGAGCGTCGACATCGTCGTGAGCGCACCGCAGAAGCCGACGCCCACGAGCGCCATCGTGCTGCCTTCGACTCCGCCGCCGGCAAGCAGTCCCAGCACGAGCGAACCCACGACGTTGACCACGAGAGTGCCCGCGTGCGTTGTGGCGCCGCGCTCCCGCAGACCCTGGGTCACGGCATGCCGAAGCGGTGCACCGATGGCCGCACCCAGCGCGACGAGCAGCCAGGACGTCAAGGTTGCCGCCGCCACATTGTCTGTGCCACAACAGTTCCGACACCGACCGCGCCGACACATGCTGCCAGGGTGACGACGACGTATGCCGCGGCGAGACCGCCGCTCCCCGCGTCGGCCAGCGCGATCGTGTCGACCGCGAACGCCGAGTAGGTGCTGAACCCGCCGAGGAAGCCGGTCATGAGCAACGGCCGCACCCACTCGGCCGCGTGCCGCCAGTGGGCCCACCCCGCCAGGACCCCGATGAGCAGCGAGGCGGACACGTTGACCGCAAACGTCGCCCACGGCCAACCGCCGCTCACGTGCGGCACCGCGGTGCCCACGGCATACCGGCTGATCGCCCCGAGGGCGCCACCCAGGGCGACCAGTGCGAGGTCACGCGACCGAGGCGCCACGGGTCAGCGGCGGATGGTCTCGAGGTACTCCGCGATGCGACCGATGGCCTCCGTGAGCACCTCGGTGTCGGGCAGGGTGACCAGACGGAAGTGGTCGGGCTCGAACCAGTTGAACCCGGTGCCGTGCGTCACGAGGATCTTCTTGGCACGGAGCAGGTCGATGACGAACTGCTGGTCGTCCTCGATGGGATACATCTCGCGGTCCAGCTTCGGGAAGCAGTAGAGCGCGCCGTGGGGTTCGACGCAGGAGACGCCCGGGATCTCGTTGAGCAGCCGGTTCGCGAGCTTGATCTGCTCGAAGAAGCGACCGCCGGGGACGGTGAGCTCGTTGATCGACTGGTAGCCGCCGAGCGCCGTCTGGATCGCATGCTGCGCAGGCACATTGGCGCACATGCGCATGTTGGCCAGCAGCGTCAGGCCCTCGAGGAAGTCCTCGGCGAGGTGCTTGGGCCCCGACACCATGACCCAGCCGGCGCGGTAGCCGCAGACCCGGTAGGCCTTGGACAGACCGCTGAAGGTGAGGCAGAGGACGTCGTCCTCCGCAAAGGTCGCGACGTGGTGGTGGACCGGAGTCACGGCCGAGTCGAGGCCGTCGGCGTAGATGATCTTCTCGTAGATCTCGTCGGCCATGAGGACGAGCTGGTGGCGACGGGCGATGTCGACGAGCCCCCTGACGATCTCCTCGCTGTAGACCGCGCCCGTCGGGTTGTTGGGGTTGATGACGACGAGCGCGTGCGTGTTGGGCGTGATCTTGGACTCGATGTCGTCGAGGTCGGGGTTCCAGCCGTTGCTCTCGTCACAGCGGTAGTGCACGGGCGTCCCACCGGACAGCGACACCGCGCCGGTCCACAGCGGGTAGTCCGGCGCCGGGATGAGGATCTCGTTGCCGTCGTCGACGAACGCCTGGAGCACCATGGAGATGAGCTCGGAGACGCCGTTGCCGATGTAGACGTCGTCGACGACCGTGCCGGTGAGACCGCGCGCCTGGTAGTACTGCGCGACGGCGGTGCGAGCGCTGTAGATGCCGCGCGAGTCCGAGTAGCCCTGTGCCTCGGGCAGGTTGTGGATGATGTCGGCGACGATCGCCTCGGGCGCCTCGAAGCCGAACGGCGCCGTGTTGCCGATGTTGAGCTTGAGGATCTTGTGGCCCTCGGCCTCGAGCCGCTGGGCCTCGACGAGGATCGGTCCCCTCACGTCGTAGCGGACGTGCTGCAGCTTCTTGCTCTGGACGATCGGGCGCATGGACGCATGCTGTCAGACGGGGTATGCCGCCCGCTCACCCGTTTCGTCCGACGTGCGGCAGCCTGCGGTCCGGTCGTCGACCGAGGCCCGCCTCAGGGAGCCCCGGCGAGACTGTCGGGGACGTCGGTGGGCCGACGGGCCGGGCGGTCCGTCCACGCCCTCGCGGGCGAAGGCCGAGGACCTGGTGCCGCATGGTTGTTCGCCCGCATCGACAACCGATAGGTGTTCAGCCGAACACCTATAGGTCATCGGCCTGATGACACCCGCAGCCGACCTCCACGTGCGGACGCAGCCAGAGAGTCAGGCGAGCAGCTCGACGACGCGCTCGGCCGTGACCCTCGCCGCTCCGTGGGTGACAACGTGGGTCGTGCCCTCCGGTGCGGTCCACCCGGGCCAGCCGGTGTCGATGACGACGGCGTTGGGTCGCGCCTCGAGCAGGGCTGCGAGCGCAGGGGCCATCCAGGCGTGACGGTGCGGGTCCCGGACGGAGACCCACAGCGCGCGACCGTCCGCGGTCGGCAGCGCCTCGACAAGCTCAGGAGCGCTGCTCACCCGCGTGGTGCTCGACCCGGGCCAGCGCTGCGCCACGGCCGTCGCCATGCCGCTCATGGTCTCGTCGCCGACGGCGATGTTGGTCGGCGCGCTGAGCTCGATGACGGTGGGAGCCTGCTCTGCCTCGATCGTGCGGAGCGGACCACGGACGACAATCGCGCTGCGGGCGGCATCGACCCCGGCGGGATGCGAGCCGCCCGCTGCAGAGGCCCCAGCGCCAGCCGCTGCCTCACGCAGACGGGCCCGCTCGTCGGCGGCCCAGCCAACGCGCTGCGCCGCGTCGGCAAGGCGTGACTCCTCGAGCCGACCGTCGTGCACGGCGTCGACCAGCGCGTCCGCGACGTCGAGGACCGTGTCCTCCTCGGCGAGACCGCCCCCGATGCAGAGCAGGTCGACACCCGCAGCCACGGCGCGCACGCAACCCTGCGCCAGGCTCATGGAGCCGGTGATCCCGCCCATCTCCATCCCGTCGGAGAGGACCAGCCCCCCGAAGCCGAGCTCGGTCCGCAGCAGGTCCACGAGGACCCGGCGCGACAAGGTGGCCGGACCGTCGTCCAACCCGCGCACGACGATGTGGGCGCTCATGATGGACGCCGTGCCGGCCGCGATGGCCGCCCGGAAGGGTTGCAGTGCAACCTCTTCGAGCCCGTCGAGGGTGACGACCGGGAGGTCGAGGTGGCTGTCGGTCGCCGTGTCGCCGTGGCCCGGGAAGTGCTTGGCGCAGGCGAGCACCCCAGCCGACTGCAGGCCCCGAACCCACGCACCCGTGTGCCGGGCGACGAGCGCCGGGTCGGCCCCGAAGCTGCGCACCCCGATCACCGGGTTGTCCGGGTTGTTGTTGACGTCGGCCACGGGCGCGTAGTCGAGGTCGATGCCGGCGTTGTCGAGCATCGTGCCGATCTCTCGAGCCACCGCCTGCGTGAGGGCGACGTCGTCGACGACCCCCAGCGCGAGGTTGCCGGGCCACGACGAACCGGTCGCGTGCTCGAGGCGGGTGACGTCACCGGCCTCCTCGTCGATGGCGATGAGCGCCTGCGGGCGGGCGGCATGCACCGCCGCGCTGAGGTCGGCCACCTGGGACAGGGTGTCGATGTTGCGGGCGAAGAGAGCCACGCCTCCGAGCCCGCTGTCGAGCTCGCGCAGCAGCCAGTCGGGGGGCGTGAGTCCCACGAAGCCCGGCTGGAGGACGGCGAGCGCGAGGGCGCGGAGGTCAGGAGAGCGGTGGGAGGAGCGGGCTGGGTGCGCGGTTCCGTTCATTGCGTCGAAATTATCAGGCGGTCGCGTTCTCCGACCGACGACGCGACCGACCGTGCACATGTCTCGAGTGGTCGGCGCTGTAGACGTCCTTGCGCCACCACATCGCGAGCAGCATCGTGACGAACATGATGGTGTGCGCCGCCACCATGAGGGCTTCAGCGCTGAGTGCGCCCGTCCAGTGAGGGATGAGCAGAACGAAGAACGGTGCGCTCATGGCCACCGACATCTCGACGATGTCGCGTCCCCCGTGTCCCCGGACCCTCATCCAGAGCGCCATGCCGGCCGTCATGTTGAGGGCCATCCGGACGGCGGCGAGGTCGCCACGGTCCATGAGGTCGGGCCGGCCGACGAGCGCGAAGAGGCCGATCCACACGGGCCAGAAGAGGCCCATGCCGATGAGCATGGCGAGGACCATCTCGAGGTAGTGCCACCAGAACCGGGCGCGCGGGGTGTTGCCGAGCTGTCTCATGACGTTCTCCACTGTCGGTGCAATACCCCAGGCGGGTATCCGACTCCGAACGTAGCAGCGCTCGAGCCATACCGCCAGGGGGTATGCCGCGCTTGTCCGGTCCGCTCGGGCCGGGGTCTGGAGCGCCGGGCGGGGGTGGAGGATGATCAGGTGGAGGTGGATCAGGTGTGGGACACCACGGTCGTGACGACGGTGGTGACCGAGGGCGTCCTGGGGGTCGACGAGAAGCCGAACCGGCACGGCGGGTCGATGGGCGCGAGGGTGCCGAGGTCCTGCCCGTCGAAGCTGCCCCCGGCGGAGGTGACCCGACGCAGGTCCGTTGCGCCATAGAACTCGCGGCGACCCTCGAGGGCGGTGCCGACCGTGCGTACCCCCGGCAGCACCACCCGCGCGACGGGGTCGACCACCCTGGCCCAGGTCGGACTGGCACCGAGCGGGCCGGGCACGGCTCGCAGGAGCCAGCCCAACGGCATACGCGATCCGGTTGTCAGGTCGAGCGAGAGCGAGTCCGAGCGCACCGACCAGCTCGGGCCGGCAACGGTGCGGGACAACGGCTCCACGCGGACCTCGTCAAAGGAGTAGGTCGCAGTGACGTAGGTGGCGACGTCGTCGCTCGGCGCCAGGAGCACGCGGTGACCCGACGCGGTCTCGACCATGGCGTCGGTGAACGCTCCCAGAGGGGTGTCGTGCCAGTCGCCGATGACGACCCGCACGCCGGAGGTGGAGCCGATGCCGGCGATGTGTCCTCGGAAGCGGTCCCGACGGTGAGGCACCGGTCTGGGCTCAGCTCGCCTGGGGTGCGCGCACGAGCATGACCGGGCAGCTCGCGGTCTCGAGCACCTGCTGGCTCACCGACCCGAGGTGCATACCGGCGAAGCCGCCGCGACCACGCGTGCCCATGACGAGCAGCCCGCCGTCGGTGGAGCGTTCGGCAAGGACCTTGCCGGGGGAGCCGCGCAGGACCTCTGCCGTGGCGTCGACGTCTGGGTGGCTGGCCCGCAGCGGCTCCACGACCCTGTCGAGGATGGCGCGGTACTTCGCCTCGGTGCTGTTCCACGCGTCCGTGCCCGGGGTCGTGACGACCATGCCGTCGACGACCTCGACGTTCCAGGTCGTGAGGGCGACGAGCGGGGCCTTGCGGAGGTCGGCGATCCAGAACGCGCGTTCGGCAGCTGCTGCGCTGTGGCTCGAGCCGTCGATGGCGACGATCACCGGGCCGTCGGCGTCCGCCCGCGATCCCTGCGGGACGATGACGACGGGGCACTTCGCGTGCATCGCGGCAGCCAGTGAGGGACGACCCAGGCCGAGGCGCTGGAGGGCGCTCACGCGGGCGGCGCCGGCCACGATGAGCCGGGCGTTCGCGGAGGCGTCGATGAGGGCCTGCTCCGGTCGGACGAACGGCTGGCTCCCCGAGACGGGGACGTCGGGCCAACGCTCCCGGGCACTCTCGAGCGCGTCGGCCAGGAGTCCGGTGTTGCCGAGGTCGCCGTCGGGGCCGAGCGAGATGGTGTTGCCCGCCACCGGGTCGATGGCCGCCATCTCCGCGCTGAGGTCGTGGGCGTGGAGGATGTGCAGCGGGCTGCCGGATCGCTGGGCCGAGTTCCCCGCCCAGGTGAGGCACTCCTGGTCGCGGTCGCTGTTCCCGATCCCCACGACAACTGCGCCGTCCGGGATGGCCTCACCTTCGCGTTCGTCCATGTCAGCGACCATACCCATGAGGGTTGCCTGCGGGGTACGTTCAGAAGCTCTCACCCAGACCCCAGGGGCCAGACATGGCGATGCACAGCGGTTCGCGCCCGACGACGAGCACGGTCCACTCGACCCTGTCCCATGCCACCGGTCCCAGCGAGCCGCCCCTGCTCGAGCAGACGATCGGCGCGAGCCTCGACGCGACGATCGCGGCCCACGGCGACCGTGAGGCGCTGGTCGACCGAGCCCAGGGACTGCGGTGGACGTATGCCGTCTTCGGCGCGGAGGTCGACCGCCTCGCCAAGGCGCTGCTCGCGACCGGCCTGGTCAAGGGCGACCGGGTCGGGATCTGGGCCCCCAACTGCGCGCAGTGGACCGTCGTGCAGTTCGCGACGGCCAAGGTGGGGCTGATCCTCGTCAACATCAACCCGGCATACCGGTCGCACGAGCTGGGCTACGTCCTCGGCCAGGCCGGGATCCGTGGACTGTTCTGCGCACAGACGTTCAAGGCCTCGGACTACGTGTCGATGGTCGAGGAGGTGCGCGACGACTGTCCCGACCTCGAGCACGTGTGGGTCATCGGTCAGGAGAGCTGGAGCGACCTCGTGGCTCACGCGAGCGAGGTGAGTGACGAGCGGCTGCAGCTCGTGGGCGCCGAGCTGTCGCCGAGTGACGCCATCAACATCCAGTACACCTCTGGCACGACGGGATTCCCCAAGGGGGCGACTCTCAGCCATCGCAACATCCTCAACAACGGCTACCTCGTCGGCGAGACCTGTCGCTACACCGAAGAGGACCGGATCTGCATCCCCGTGCCCTTCTACCACTGCTTCGGCATGGTCATGGGCAACCTCGCGGCGACCACCCACGGCGCCTGCATGGTCATCCCGGCGCCCGGGTTCGACCCTCGTCTCACCCTCGAGGCGACGGCGCAGGAGAGGTGCACCAGCCTCTACGGCGTGCCGACGATGTTCATCGCCGAGTGGGCGCTGCCGACCTTCGCCGAGCACGACCTGAGCAGTGTGCGGACCGGCATCATGGCCGGGTCCCCCTGCCCGGCGGAGCTGATGAAGAAGCTCATCGCGGCCGGGATCGACGAGATGACGATCGCCTACGGCATGACCGAGACCTCTCCCGTGTCGACGCAGACGCACACCGACGACGACTTCGACAAGAAGGTCGGCACCGTCGGGCAGGTGACGCCGCACCTCGAGGTCAAGGTCGTCGACCCGGTCACCCTCGAGGCCCTGCCGCACGGCGAGCCCGGAGAAGCTCTGGACCAGGGGCTACTCGGTGATGCTCGGCTACTGGGGCCAGGACGAGCGGACCGCCGAGGCGATCGTCGACGGCTGGATGCGCACGGGTGACCTCGCCGTCATGGACGACGCCGGCTTCCTGCAGATCACGGGCCGCATCAAGGACATGGTGATCCGCGGCGGCGAGAACATCTATCCGCGCGAGATCGAGGAGTTCCTCCACACCCACCCCGACATCCTCGACGCCCAGGTCATCGGGGTGCCGGACGAGAAGTACGGCGAGGAGCTCGCCGTCTGGATCCGCATGCGTGAGGGCGCCGAGCCGCTCACTGCCGAGGGGGTGCGCGAGTTCGCCACGGGGAGGCTGGCGCACTACAAGATCCCGCGGCACGTCCGCGTCGTCGACGAGTTCCCGATGACCGTGACGGGCAAGGTTCGCAAGGTCGAGATGCGCGAGATCACCGTGACCGAGCTCGGTCTCGGTGGGGGCGGATCGGGCAGCGCCTGACGTGGATGGGCCACCATGACAGGGGCCCGAACCGGCACTGTGACGGCGCCCAATCCGTGCAGGTCCGGCGGTAGTTTGGGGGACCACACGGGTGCTGTCGCACCCGATGCCAACGTCAGGAGCTCACCTCCCATGAAGTACCTCATCGGCGCACTGGTCATCCTCGCGCTGCTCTTCCTCATCTGGTGGTTCGTCTCCAGGGGCAAGAAGCGGCAGCTCGACGAGCAACGCACCGAGGCAGCGCGCATCCGGGCCGCCGCAGAGGAGCGCGACGCGACCATCCGCGGGCAGGAGGCCTTCTCGCAGCAGGCCGGCGAACGCGCCTCGCTCGCCCGTCAGGAGGCCGAGGAGCGAGCCCGCCAGGCCGAGGAGAGCGCTCGCGAGGCCCAGCGGATCGAGGAGGAGGCTCGGCGCCACCAGGAGGACCTGGAGCGTGCACGGCGCTCGCGCGACGCGGAGCTCCGTCGGGCCGACGAGCTCGACCCCGACGTCGAGATCGCCGAGGACGACCCGCGGCCCTTGCCCGAGGACCTCGACGACGACGTCCGCCCGCTCGACGCCACCCGCGACCACGCGCCGGAGGGTGACGGGCAGCGCGACGGGGGTTCGTGGGGCACCGGTGCTGCTGCCGCCGGAGCCGGAGCGGCGGCCATCGGGAGCGCGTATGCCGCCACTCGCGGCAACGTGACCGACGACGAGGCCTCTCGCCTCGCCTCCGGTGTCGACTACAGCGACCACCGGGAGAGCGACTCGGTGCAGTCGGCCGACTCCGACTACCAGCCGGCGCACGCTGCCGAGAGCGCACCGAGTCGCGACTGGGGGACTCCCGACACCGAATCGTCCACAGACAGCACGGAGAGCACGGACAGCACGGACAGGACCCGGAGCACGGAGCACGCCGAGACCTCGGACTCCGTGGCGATGGGCGGCACGACACCTGACGCAGGGCCCACGGTCGGATCCGACCGTGTCGATCTCGAGGAGAGGCAAGGGCACGACATGACTGAGCACGAAGACTCCACCACGTCGGACGAGCGACGGGCATCCGGCGCAACGGCGGCGTCGGTCGCACCGGACACGACGACAGAGCAGCAGGACACGTCGGCGGCACAGCAGGACACGTCGACGGAACAGCAGGACAGGACGACGGAGCACCAGGACACGACCTCGACGGGCGAGGGTGACATGGCGATCATCGCCAACGTCGAGGACTACGCCTCCACGGAGCCGCTGCCGATGGACGGGCAGCCGCCGTCGGGCAACGCGGACACGTCGTCGGATGAGTCCACCTCGGCGCAGCGCTCCGACGAGCACACGAGCGACGTGACGTCCGATGAGGGTTCGCGTGACGACCGGACCAACGACAGCGGGACCGACGGCAGCGTGTCGGGCGCGGAGGCGTCGACGACGAGCGACCGCGGCTCCGTGGAGGAGTCGCGCAGCGAGGAGCCGACCACCGAGCAGACGTGGGAGAGCGGCTCGACGTCGTCAGGCACCGACTCGGGCATCGGCTCAGAGGCCGCCGCCAACACCGACTCGAATGCCGACACCGACGCCCACACCGGCTCGGGCGACGCGACCCACTGGCCGGACGGAACCGACCGGGTCAACACGCTCGACAGCGACTCCGCCGGTGACCAGGGGCAGGGCACGGACGTGTCGGGCACGGGCTCGGCGGGAGCAGGCGACAACGAAAACGGCTACGACAGCGTCTCCGGCGACCAGCCGAACTACTCGTCCGAGGGCGCAGGCGCCGAGCACGACGCAGCTGGCGAAGGAGGCGGCGGGAGCCGCCGCATCTCCGGTGTCGACGAGATCCGCGACGGTGGTTTCGGTGTCGGGTCGGCAGCGCCGTTCGAGGATCGCGCGCAACCGGCCGACCACCCGGTGCAGGCCTACAACGACACGCGCACATTCCGACTGCCGGACTCCGCCGGCTACGACTCGGCCGAGCCGGACGTCTGGTTCTACGACGAGGAGGCGGCCCGCCGGGCCGGCTTCAACCCCTCCGAGGGCTGATCGACACCGACTTCGTGCCCCGTTGGGACAGCGCAGGGGCGGCTTCCAGCCGCGCCGCCTGTGTCCCGATGGGGCACGAAGTCGTTTTCAGCGCGTCACCAGTGGCCGCCGCGCTCGCGGTCGACGTCTTCGTCCACCCACGGGCGCGGCCCGGTGGTGTCCACCTCGACGTGGTGCTCGAAGGCCGGGTCCGGTGCCACCGCTGACTCGTCCTCGCCCCACGAACGGGACCCGCCGGCATACGCATCGGTCGTGGTCCCTTCCGGGGCGCCCTCGCCGTCGCGCCATCCGGCCCCGCCCAGGCGGCTGCGTGGGACCGTCTGGTCGACGGTGTCGCCGCCGTCCCGGCCGAAGGTGAGCCCGCCGCCGTCGGTCCGTCCGGCCACGTGGACCTCAGGGGACCCGTAGTCGTGGGGTGACACTGCGGTCGTGGAGTCGCCGCGGTGACGCAGCACCCACACCAGCGCGGCCACGACCACCACGAGCGCGAGCCCGCCGACGATTAAGAGCATCGCGTCATCCATGACATGACCGTAGCCAAGGCAGCACCCCACGTGGTGCCTTGGCGACCGAGGAACGGGACGGCGCCGTCGGGGGAGTCACAGAAGCAGCGATGAGTGGGGTCGTCCTAGTAGGTTCGCGGGCGTATGTCTGTCCCCGGACGAGGAGGTTCTCTGTGCGCATCGGTGTGCCAGTGGAGTCGCTGGCTGGCGAGACCCGCGTGGCCGCGACCCCCAAGACTGTCGAGCAGCTCGTCGGACTCGGGTATGCCGTGTTCGTCCAGTCCGGTGCGGGGCACCGTGCGACGTTCGAGGACGACGCCTATGCCAGGGCGGGCGCCGACGTCGTGGGCGAAGAGGTGTGGAACACCGACATCCTGCTCAAGATCAACGCGCCCTCGCCGCAGGAGCTCGGGCGGCTGCGCAGCGGCCAGACGTTGGTGAGCCTGCTGTCGCCAGCCCTCAGGCCGGAGCTCGTGGCGGCTCTCGCCGAGCGCGGCGTGACGGCGCTCGCGATGGATGCCGTGCCTCGCATCTCGCGCGCGCAGTCGCTCGACGTCCTGTCCTCCATGGCCAACATCGGTGGATATCGCGCGGTCATCGAGGCTGCGCACGAGTTCGGCTCCTTCTTCACGGGCCAGGTCACGGCGGCCGGCAAGGTGCCGCCCGCCAAGGTGCTGGTCATCGGCGCGGGCGTCGCTGGTCTGTCGGCGATCGGCACGGCGGGGTCGCTGGGTGCCGTGGTGCGCGCCTTCGACGCGCGCAGCGAGGTCGCCGAGCAGGTCGAGTCGATGGGTGCGCAGTTCCTGCGCATAGAGCTTCCGGACGGCGCCGACTCGGCTCCCAGCAGTGACGGCTACGCCAAGGAGACGGGCGAGGACTTCAACCGCAAGGCTGCCGACCTGTATGCCGCGCAGGCTGCGGACGTCGACATCGTCATCACCACCGCGCTCATCCCCGGCCGTCCGGCGCCGCGCCTGCTCGATGAGGCGATGGTTGCCTCGATGAAGCCCGGCTCCGTCATCGTCGACATGGCAGCAGCCAATGGTGGCAACGTCGCCGGCACGCTCGTCGACCAGAAGGTCGTCACCGAGAACGGCGTGACGATCCTCGGCTACACCGACCTGCCGGGTCGCCTGCCCACCCAGGCGTCGCAGCTCTTCGGCACCAACCTCGTCAACCTGCTCAAGCTCGTCACCCCTGAGAAGGACGGCAACCTCACGCTCGACCTCGACGACCAGGTGCAGCGCGGCATGACGGTCGTCAACGACGGGGAGGTGCTCTGGCCGCCGCCCCCGGTGCAGATCTCCGCCGTCCCTGCTGGCGGCGCGAAGGGCGCAGCGGGACCAGCAGGGTCCGCTGCCCCGAAGGAGCCCAAGAAGGCCCGCGACCCGCGGATGAAGTACCTCTGGATGGCCATTGGTGCCCTGGTCTTCGCCCTCGTGGCGTCGGCCTCACCGGCGGTCTTCCTCGGGCACTTCACCGTCTTCGCTCTCGCGGTGATCGTCGGCTTCTATGTCATCTCCAACGTGTCGCACGCCCTGCACACGCCCCTCATGGCCGAGACCAACGCGATCAGCGGCATCATCGTCGTGGGTGGGCTGCTCCAGATCGACTCCGACGACCTCGTCGTCAAGAGCCTCGCGTTCCTCGCGATCCTCGTCGCCAGCATCAACATCTTCGGAGGCTTCGCTGTGACCGGCCGCATGCTCGAGATGTTCCGGAAGGACTGAGGCGAGAAATGACATCGAACGTGGTCTCTGCGGCATACATCGTCTCTGCCGTCCTCTTCGTCCTCTCCCTCGCAGGGCTCTCGAAGCACGAGAGCGCCAAGGAGGGCAACGCCTTCGGCGTGACCGGCATGGTCATCGCGCTCGGCGCGACCGTCTGGCTCACCCTGTCGAGGTCCGAGCACGCCCTCGTGACACTGCTGCTCATCGCGCTGGCCATGGGCATCGGCGCCGCCATCGGGCTGTGGCGAGCGCGCAAGGTCGAGATGACCCAGATGCCCGAGCTCGTCGCGATGCTGCACAGCTTCGTCGGGCTCGCGGCGGTCCTCGTCGGCATCAACAGCCACCTCACCGTCGGGGACGCGTCCGATACGATCCACTCGGTCGAGGTCTTCCTCGGCGTCTTCATCGGCGCCGTGACCCTGACGGGTTCGGTGGTGGCGTTCCTCAAGCTGTCCGGACGGATCCCGTCGTCGCCGCTCATGCTGCCGGCCCGCCACTGGCTCAACCTGGCGGCGCTCGTCGTGGCGGTCCTGCTGCTCGGCTGGTTCATCCAGACGCACTCGATCGTCCCGCTGCTGCTCATGACGGTCATCGCGCTCGCGTTCGGCTGGCACCTGGTGGCGTCCATCGGTGGCGGCGACATGCCCGTCGTCGTGTCGATGCTCAACTCCTACTCGGGGTGGGCGGCGGCCGCGGCCGGCTTCATGCTCGGCAACGACCTGCTCATCGTCACGGGCGCACTCGTCGGCGCCTCGGGTGCGATCCTCAGCTACATCATGTGCAAGGCGATGAACCGGTCGTTCGTGTCGGTCATCGCCGGTGGCTTCGGGCAGGAGGTCGTCGTCGGTGAGGACAGGGACTACGGCGAGCACCGGGAGATCACGGCAGAGGGTGTCGCTGAGCTGCTGCGGGACGCGTCGTCGGTCGTCATCACCCCGGGCTACGGCATGGCTGTCGCGCAGGCGCAGTATCCGGTCGCCGAGCTGACGAAGCGGTTGCGGGACAAGGGGGTCGAGGTCCGCTTCGGCATCCACCCGGTCGCAGGACGACTGCCCGGTCACATGAACGTGCTGCTCGCCGAGGCCAAGGTGCCCTACGACATCGTCCTCGAGATGGACGAGGTCAACGACGACTTCGGCTCCACCGACGTGGTGCTGGTGATCGGCGCCAACGACACGGTCAACCCGTCCGCGGCGGAGGACCCGACCTCGCCGATCGCCGGTATGCCGGTACTCGAGGTGTGGAACGCGCACGACGTCATCGTCTTCAAGCGCTCGATGGCGACCGGGTACGCCGGCGTGCAGAACCCGCTCTTCTTCCGCGAGAACTCGCAGATGCTCTTCGGGGACGCGAAGGACCGCGTCACCGACATCCTCACCGCGCTCTAGCGCTCGTGGGCCGGCTCGAGGGTCGCTGCTCGCCGGGCCTTTGGCGAGCGATGCAGAAATGGTTGAGCCGACCACCCAGGCATGGTCGGCTCACCAGCTTCTGACTCGCTCGACGTATGCCGGGTGCGCCCTTCGTGGCATGGCGTTCCCGTGCGGTATGCCGTCCGGTCACCCTCGACCCCCTCAACTCGGCGTTGTGGTCGCCTCGGACCGGCGGTCGCGGCCGTCTGCCTCCAGGAGACGGAGCCAGATCTCGTTCATCGTCGGATAGGCGGGCACGGCGTGCCACAGGCGGTCCAGCGGGACCTCGGCAGCGACGGCGATGGTCGCGGCGTGGAGCAGCTCGGCCACATCCGGGCCCACGGCAGTGAAGCCGACAAGGACGTTGCGCTCGTCGTCCACGACCATCCGGGCACGGCCGGTGTAGTCGTCCGCGTGCAGCGCCGCCCCGGCGACGGCGCCGAGGTCGTGGTCGACGGTGCGCACGGAGATGCCCGCGGCCGAGGCCTGGTCGGCTGACAGCCCGACGGCAGCCACCTCGGGATCGGTGAAGATCACCTGGGTGATGGCGCGTTCGTCCGCGGTGGCCGCGTGTCGACCCCAGGGACTGAGGTCGGGCGCCGACCCGTGTGCCCGGGCGGCGATCGCATCCCCCAGGGCCCGGGCCTGGTACTTGCCGTGGTGGGTGAGGAGGACGCGATGGTTCACGTCGCCAGCGGCATACAGCCAGCCCTCGCCGACCGGCTCACCGCTGGCGTCGACGACCGAGAGCCCTTCGTCGACGGTCAGCCAGTCGCCGGGGCGCAGCCCGACGCTCTCCAGACCGACGTCCTTGGTGTTGGGAGTGCGACCCGTGGCGACGAGGACCTCGTCGGCCTCGACGACCCTGCCGTCGGACACCGTGACGTGCACGGTCCCGTCGTCGTCGCGCCGGGCCGCGGTGGCATCGACCTCCAGCAGGATCGTGGCGCCCGCAGAGCGGAGTGCATCGGCCACGTGCTCACCAGCGAAGGCCTCGACGCCGGGGAGGAGTCGTGTCTGGGAGATGACCGTCACGCTCGACCCGAGGGCGGTGAAGGCGGTGGCCATCTCTGAGCCCACGACGCCTCCTCCGATGATCGCCAGTCGACCCGGAACCTCTCGGGCGGACGCCGCCTGCCTGCTCGTCCAGGGCGCGACCTCCGGCAGGCCCGGGATGGGCGGCACCTGGGCGCTGCTGCCGGTGGCGACGACGACGGCGTGGCGGGCGTGGAGCTCGGTGCTCGTGCCGTCGTCAGCAGTGACCGTGACGGCGCGGGTGCCGGTGATCCGTCCCTGTCCGCGGATGAGGGCGATGCCGGCCTCGGCCAACCAGCTGACCTGGCCTTCATCGTTCCAGCTCGACGTGAACCGGTCGCGTCGGGCGAAAACCGCCTGCGGATCGAGGTCACCCCTGATCAGCTGTGCGGCGGCCGGCAGTGCACGAGCGGCACGCAACGCAGCCGCGTCGCGCAGCAGTGCCTTGGTGGGCATGCACGCCCAGTAGGAGCACTCGCCGCCGACGAGCTCGCGCTCGACGATGACGACGGACAGGCCGCCCTGCACCGCCCGGTCGGCGACGTTCTCACCCACGGGGCCGGCTCCGATGACCACGACATCGACGGTCTTGCGGGTCGCGGCGCTCATGCGTTGACCGTACTGGTGCGTCGGGTCAGGCGGATGGCGGAGACGAGGAAGAACACCGCGCCGAGGGTGGCGTATCCGGCGAGGCTGCTCAGCGATTCACCGGTGCCACCGGCCTGGAGGATGAAGGCGGAGCCCGCGACGACGGAGAGTCCACCACTGAGGATCATCGGCCACTGACCTCCCAGCTGACGACGTCGAACGGCGACCACCAGCTGGACGAGCCCTGCAGCGATCGCCCAGATGCCCCAGACGCGCAGGACGTCCGGGATTCCGGACGTGGCTGCCACGGCCACGGCGACGGCGGCCACCAGGCTGAAGGCGAGGTTGGCGAACAGGGGCGCCCGCGCGGCTGGGGTCCGCGAGGAGCGGGCGTCGATCACCGCGGCAACGGCGTCGAACAACGGATAGATGACGAGCACGGCACCGGTCGCCACCGTGAGAGGAGAGGCGGTGAGCGTGAGCAGGCCGGCCCAGACGAGGGCGAACGCGGTGCGCACGAAGTAGAGGCGCGCCAGCTCGGTGACTCGCCCGGTGGAGCTCGTCGCCGTGAGCGGCCGGTCGGCGTGGACGGAGGTGGGCATGAGGTGTCTTCCTTCGGTGGGTAGAACGATCGGTCTCCTGAGCGTTGCAGGGAGCGCCGCGGATGTCAAGACCGATCGTTCTGTCTGCTAGCGTTGTCGCAGTACGTCCTCCCGAGCAACGCAAGGAGAAGCCCGATGTCCGCAGCGCGAGATCGACTGCTCGCCACCGCCACCGAGCTCTTCTATGCGCACGGGCTCCACTCCGTCGGGATCGACCGGATCGTCGCAACGGCCGGGGTCACCCGGGCCACCCTCTATCGCCACTTCCCGAGCAAGGACGACCTGATCGTGGCCTACCTGTCCCAGGCCGACGAGGCGCTGCGAGCCAGGGCGGCCGCAGTGCGGGCCGAGGGTGGCAGCCCCGACGGGGCCATCAGGACGATTGCCCGAGCCATCGCTCACGACATTGAGGGCAAGGGCTTCCGCGGCTGCGCCTTCCTCAATGCCGCAGCCGAGTTCCCCGATTCGAGCCACCCTGTGCACCGGGCCGTGCTCGCTCATCGGACATGGTTCCTGGACACGATGACGGCGCTCTTCGCTGAGACCGGGAAGGGTGATGAGGAGGCCGCGGCTCGGCACTTCGTCATGCTCCGCGACGGGGCCATGAGCGCCGGATGCCTCGCCGACCCGGAGGCCGTCAGCGAGACGCTGCTCCTCGGGGTCGAGGGCCTGCTCACCTATCGCAGCCGGCGTTGACGGGAGCGGCGTTGCTGTGCGGGACGACACCAGTCACACTCGACTCACCTGATCCCGAACCGATGACGAGGAGCACCACGATGTCGATGCGCGACAAGCTCATCCAGAAGGCGAAGGACCTGGGACTTCCCGCCAAGACCGAGGACGTCATCCGCGGCGCCGACAAGGCGGTCCACGAGGCGAAGGCCAAGGCTGCGACCTATGCCGACGAGAACCGCGACAAGCTCGGCGGCTACGTCGACAAGGCTGGTCAGGCCGTCGACGAGCGAACGCAGGGCAAGTACTCCGACAAGGTCGCCAAGGCCAAGGAGGCTGCGACCAGAGGTGTCGACAAGGTCGCGGAGCAGCGCCCGCCGGCTCCGGTCGAGCCCCAGGTGGACCCGAACCAGCCGCCCACCTCTGCGGCGCCCACCGACCGTCCGGCCGCTGAGGCTCCGCCCGTGGACCCCAACCAGCCACCGACGAACCAGCCGCCCGTCGGCTGATCCTGCCGGACTGCCCAGAGCCTTACTGCTCGACCGACCTCACCAGAGCGGTCACCGAGGGCCGCTGCGCCCGCTCGGTCCGGGGCGACGCCGGCTGCGTGGCCTGATGACGGGGATCTCGCCCGTGTCCTCGAGGCGAGAGGCGTGCAGCAGGTCGGAGCTGCGGTAGAGCGTCTCGGGGGTGTCCGCCGAGTCGTTCCACTCGCGGATCGGACTCCGTATGCCGTCCGCCCTCGACTGCCGCTCGTCCCGCCCGAGGTAGTCGCGCCAGCCGTGCGGGTCCTCCCAGCCGTCCTGCCACCCGTCGTCGTAGGGGGCGTCCGGACCGGCGACGGGGCCATCGTCCCTGCCACCCGGACCGCTGTCCGGGTCCTCGTCGTCCTCCCACCCGTCGTCGGGGTCACGGGCGGCATCGGTCGAGCCGAAGAGGACCGTGCAGATGGCGCGGTAGTGCCGCTCGGCGTCGGGGACGTACTCGATGTGTCCGAGCGCCTGGTCCTGGCCGGCGGACTCGAGGAGGAAGGTGCCGTAGCCGACGACCCGGCCCATGATCGAGCGGTCGAAGGTCATGTCGGTGACCTTGGTCAGCGGCATCATCGCGACCTTGCGGCGGATGAAGCCGTAGAAGAGCAGGAAGCGCTTGTCGGTCGCGACGAACCAGTCGTGACGCCAGTTGAGGTAGCGCCACAGGAGGTACAGCGCTCCGGCCAACGCGGCATACCAGAAGGCGTTGGCGAGCATCGCGCCCGAGCGCGTCTGCGGGGCCTCGGCCTCGACGAAGGTCGCAAGGAAGAGCAGCCCGACGAAGATCGCGACGGGGCGCAGCTGGGAGAACCAGTGCTGCCGGACGACCGTGACGACGCGCTCACCCGGGACGAGGTAGCGCTCCAGCTCGCGGTCGAGGCGCCCGGCCGCCAAGGTCAGCTCCGGGCGATCAGGGAGTCGAAGAACCGACCGATGTTGGCGACGCCGTTGCTGATGATGTCCCAGGCGCTGCCGACGATGTCAGCGGCGTCGGAGGGGGAGGTGAAGATGGCGTAGAGCAGGAAGATGACGATGAGCCACGTGACGATCTTCTTGACCGGGGGCATGGACACGTCGGCTCTCTCTCGGGATCTGGCCTGCGCGGGCGCGCACAGACGTCACACTGCTGCACTCATGATGGGGGATGTGACTGGTGTGACTCGTGAGGTTGGCGTCGGCGTGTCGCCGCACCACGGCCCGGGCCTCGCCGGAGCAGTTCAGACGACGCCGTAGAGCCGGTCGCCCGCGTCACCCAGCCCGGGCACGATGTAGCCGAGCTCGTTGAGCCGCTCGTCGATCGAGCCGGTGACGAGCTGGACGGGCACACCGGCGTCGGCGAGCGCGCTCTCCATGGCAGCGATGCCCTCGGGCGCCGCGAGCAGGGTGACGGCGGTGATGTCGTCGGCGCCGCGCTCGAGGAGGAACCTGATGGCGTCGATCATCGAGCCGCCGGTGGCCAGCATCGGGTCCAGCACATAGACCTGGCGCCCGGAGAGGTCGTCCGGCAGCCGGTTCGCGTAGGTGATCGCCTCGAGCGTCTCCTCGTTGCGCTGCATGCCGAGGAACCCGACCTCGGCGCTCGGCAGGAGCCGCACCATGCCCTCGAGCATGCCGAGCCCGGCGCGCAGGATCGGGACGATCAGCGGCTTGGGGTTGGAGAAGCTTGATGCCCGTGGTGGGGGCCACCGGCGTCTCGATCTCGAACGGCTCGACCCGCACGTCGCGCGTCGCCTCATAGGCGAGCAGCGTCATGAGCTCCTCGGCCAGCCGGCGGAAGGTCGGCGAGTCCGTCCGCTTGTCCCGTAGGTAGGTCAGCTTGTGGGCAATGAGCGGATGGTCCGCAACGTGAACGCGCATGGGTGAAACTTAGCGTGTGAGCCCCACCTCCGGACCCGCGTCCGGCCTCCCCCCGGGTCCCGTCTCGGCCCCGGCTTTCGCGCCGCTGCGCGAGGAGTATGCCGCGCCCATGCGTCGCGCGCTCGACCTCGCCTCGCGCGCTGCGTCGGCAGGCGACGTGCCGGTCGGGGCCGTCGTCCTGGACCCGTCCGGCACGGTCATCGGCGAGGGCTGGAACCTGCGCGAGGTCGAGGGCGACCCCACGGCGCATGCCGAGGTCGTGGCACTCAGGGCGGCCGCACGGCATACCGGGTCGTGGCGGCTCGAGGACTGCACGCTGGTCGTGACGCTCGAGCCCTGCCCGATGTGCGCGGGCGCAGCGATGCTGGCCCGCATCTCCCGCATCGTCCTCGGTGCCTGGGATCCCAAGCTCGGCGCGACCGGCTCGGTCTGGGACGTCGTGCGCGACCGCCGGGCGACGCACCGGATCGAGGTCGTCGGGGGAGTCCTCGAGGACGAGGCGTCCCGGCTCCTGCTCGACTTCTTCGGGGAGCGCCGGTGACGGACTTCCTCGCGACCCTGCTCGACCAGCCGCAGTGGGTGATCCTCACGATCGCGGGCCTCATCGTCTTCGGGGAGTGCGCCCTGCTCGTCGGCATGGTGCTGCCGGGCGAGACGGTTGCGGTCCTTGCCGGCGCGGCGGCCGCCCTCGGCCGCACCTCTCTGGTGGCCGTGCTCGTCGTCGTGGTGGCCGCGGCGCTCCTCGGTGACAACGTCGGGTATGCCGTCGGGCGCCGGTTCGGTCCGCGGCTCCACCGCCACGTCACGCATCCCGGACGCCGGAAGGTCCTCGTCGCGGCTGAGGCACGGCTGCGGGTCCGCGGTGGCTTGGCCGTGCTCGTGGGGCGATGGACGCCGTTCGTGCGTTCGGTGATGCCGTCGCTCGCCGGCATCTCCGGTATGCCGTATCCCAAGTTCCTCGCATGGGACCTGTTGGCCGCCGGCTCGTGGTCGGTCGTGAGTGTGCTCGCGGGGTTCGCCGCCGGCAAGTCCTACGAGCAGGTGGTCACGTGGTTCGGCACGGCCGGCGCGGTCCTGCTCGGCATCGTGGTGGTCGGGCTGCTCGTGGGGTGGCTGTGGCGCCGGAGGATGTCGCCCAGGTCCCCGTCGGCAACGATGGACGCCTGACCCGAAGGCTCAGGGGATGCGTAGGTCGCCGGCGGGCCGGACCCTCAGCCAGCGGTAGCCGTAACCGTCGAGGGCGACCTCGAGGGAGCCGTCCCGGGGTGCCACCTCGCCGCCCGACAGGAGGTCGGTCAGGATCACGTCGCCGGACGCCGACCATGACGCCCACCCGGGGAAGCTCGGACAGGTCGACCGAGACGGTGACCGGGTTGGGCCCGAAGTTGTGGAGCGCGACGACACCGGCATCGTCCGTCGAGCACGCGTGCGCGAGAACCTGCTTGTCCGGCTGTGGCAGCACCGAGAGCTCGCCCCAGCCCAGCTCCGGGCACGCGCGGTAGGTCTGCACGAGGTGACGCATGAAGCTCCACAACGAGTCGGGGTCGGCGCGCTGGGCCACGACGTTGACGTGCTCGGGCGCGTAGCCGTCGGGGGCGGTGCGGCGCACCAGCTTGCGCGGTGACGCGGTGGAGAACCCGCCGGCGGGCCCGTCGGACCACTGCATCGGTGTGCGGACCGCCATCCGCCCCTCGCCGGCGAGGTCCTCGCCCATGCCGATCTCCTCGCCGTAGAAGAGGGTCGGCGTCCCGGGCAGCGAGAAGAGCAGGCTGTAGGCCATCCGGATGCGGCGGGGGTCGCCGCCGAGCATCGGTGGCAGGCGGCGCTTGAGGCCGCGACCGTAGATCTGCATCTCGGGCTCGGGCCCGAAGGCGGCGAAGACCTCCTCTCGCTCCTTGTCCGTGAGCTTGTCGAGGGTGAGCTCGTCGTGGTTGCGCACGAAGGTCGCCCACTGGCAGCTCCGGTGGATGGGCGGCCGGTCGTTCAGGGCCTTGGCGAGCGGGCGGGCGTCCTCGCGGGCCAACGAGAGGTAGAGCTTCTGCATCCCGATGAAGTCGAACATCATGTGCAGCTCGTCCCCGGCGTCGCCGCCGAAGTACTCGCGCTGCAGCTTGTGCGGCAGGTTGACCTCGCCGAGCATGATCGCCGAACCGTTGCGGCGGTTGATGAAGGCGCGCAGGTTCTTGAGCAGGTCGTGCGGCTCCAGGACGGCGTCGGGGCCACCCGTGTCGACGTCCTCGACGAAGAACGGCACGGCGTCGACGCGGAACCCGTCGAGGCCGAGCTCGAGCCAGTAGCCGGCGACTCGCGCGATCTCGTCCTGCACGTCCGGGTTGGCCACGTTGAGGTCGGGCTGGTGGGCGTAGAAGTGGTGGAGGTACCACTCCCCGGTCTTGTCGTCGAGGGTCCAGATGCCGTCCTCCCGGTCCGGGAAGACGACCTGGTCCGTGGTGTCCGGAGGGGCGTCGGCGCGCCAGACGTACCAGTCCCGCCGGGGGGAGTCCTTGCTGCGACGGGACTCCTTGAACCACGGGTGCTGGTCCGAGGTGTGGTTGACGAGGAGGTCGGCGATGACCCGCAGCCCGCGGTCGTGCGCGGTGCGGATGACCTCGACGAGGTCGCCGCTGGTGCCGACGCGGGGGTCGACCGAGTAGAAGTCCATGACGTCGTAGCCGTCGTCGCGCTGCGGGCTCGGATAGAAGGGCATGAGCCAGACGCACGTCACGCCGAGCTCCGTGAGGTAGTCCAGGCGCTCGCCCAGCCCGCGGAGGTCGCCGATCCCGTCGCCGTCGGAGTCGTAGAAGGTCTCGACGTCGAGGCAGTAGATGACGGCGGTCTTCCACCACTGGTCGCTGGTGTCGGTGATGCGCATGGCTCTGTCCTCAGGCTCGGGGGTCGGAGTGGCCGGTCAGCCCGGGAAGGACCTCGCTGCCGAAGGCCTCGATGAAGGAGTGCTGCTCCTGGCCGACGTGGTGGAGGTAGATGTCGTCGAACCCCAGGGAGGCGAGGTGCGCCAGGCGCTCGCGGTGCTCACCGAGGTCTGCGGAGACCTGCACCGCGGTGCGCACCGAGTCGAGGGTGACCTGCTCACCGATGGCGTCGAACGCCTCCGCGGTCTCGGTGTCCCAGGACACCGGTGCCCCGATGACGTTGCTGCGCCACTGGTCGAAGGCGATGTCCTCGGCGGCCTGCTCGCTCTGAGCCCAGCTGAGGTGGACCTGGAGCGAGAGCGACCCCCGGCCCCCGGCCCCGCGGAAGGTCTCGATGACCTCGCGCAGCTGCTCCTCCGGCTGGACGATCGTGATGAGGCCGTCGGCCCATGCCGCGACGCGGGCTGCGCTCTCGACCGAGACCACGGGCGCGAGCAGCTTCGGCTGCTGTGTTGGGAGGTCCCACAGCCGGGCCCGGTCGACCGTGACGAGTCCGTCGTGGCTCACCTCCTCACCCGCGAGGAGGCGTCGGATGACGTCCACGCACTCGTCCAGGCGTTGGTCCCGCACGTCCTTGCGGGGCCAGCCGTCGCCGGTGATGTGCTCGTTGCTCGCCTCGCCGCTGCCGAGCGCCACCCAGAAGCGCCCCTCGAACATCTGGGAGAGGGTCGCGATCTTCTGGGCCGCGACCGCGGGGTGGTAGCGCTGGCCGGGGGCGCTGACGCAGCCGAACGTGAGGTTCGTCGTGGCGAGCGCGGCACCGAGCCACGACCAGGTGTAGCCGCTGTGGCCCTGGCGGGCGCTCCACGGGGAGAAGTGGTCCGAGCACATGGCCATCGCGAAGCCGGCCTTCTCGGCGTGCTGCACGTCGGCCAGCAGCTGGCCCGGGGCGATCTGCTCGTGCGAGGCGTGGAAGCCGTATCGAGTCATCGCCCCACCAGATCACACTTGGGCGGCGTCGCACCATGCCCCGCAGGGTGAGATCGACCCGGTGGCTAGCGTTAAGGCCATGGGCCACAGCCACAGCCACGATTCCGCGGGTGCCACCCACCGGTGGCGGCTGCAGCTGGCCTTCGGGCTCGTCGCGACGTTCTTCGTCGTCGAGCTCGTCACCGCGCTGACGTCGGGCTCCCTCGCGCTGCTCTCCGACGCCGGGCACATGGCCGCCGACGTCGTCGCTCTCGGCGCAGCGCTCGTCGCGACGCGGATCGCCGGTCGTCCGGACTCGACGGGCCGCCGGACCTATGGGTCCTTCCGCGCGGAAGTCTTCGCCTCGGGACTCGCGGTGCTCCTCATGCTGGGCGTCGCGGCATACATCGCGTTCGAAGCGGTGCAACGCATCGGTGGACCTGCTGAGGTCGCGACCGGGCCGATGCTCGTGGTCGGCGTCCTCGGACTCCTCATCAACCTCATCGCCCTGATCCTGTTGCGCGGCGGCGCCGCCGACTCGCTCAACGTCAAGGGCGCCTACCTCGAGGTCGTCGCCGACACGCTCGGCTCCGTCGGGGTCATCGCTGCCGGGGTGCTCGTGGCTGCCACCGGCGATGCGTTGTGGGACACCGGCATTGCGCTGGCCATCGCTGCCTTTGTCGCGGTGCGCGCGGTCATGCTCGGGCGCGAGGTGCTCACCGTTCTCGGGCAGCACGCCCCTGCCGGCATGAGCCCGGACGAGGTGACCGCGGCGCTCGCGGGCGTCCCGGGGGTGGTGGACGTCCACGACCTCCACGTGTGGACGCTGACGTCCGGGATGAACGTCGCCACCGCCCACCTCATGACCGTCGAGGCCGTGGACCCGCACGACGTGCTCGATGCCGCTCGGCAGGTGATGCGGGTGCAGTTCGGCGTCGAGCACGCCACGCTCCAGGTGGAGCCAGAGACGCACACGGGCTGCCACGACGTCGCCTGGTGACCGACGTCCGGTCTTCACGGAAGAGCTCACCGCTCGCCGCACGCGACGAGAGGCAAGCGCGCGGTGCTCTGGTGGTATGCCGTCGCATGCCGCTAACGTCACCGTCAGCCGCGCTCGAATCTGTCGTTGATGAGGTCAACCGACCATGGCCGACGCCGTCAATGCCAAGCCCCTCGTCATCCCTGCCCTGCAGCAGTGGACCGGAGGCACGGGCCACCTCGAGCTGACCCGCAGGTCCCGCATCGTCCTGGCTCCGGAGGACGTGGTGGCGTTGACACCCGTTGCCTCCCAGCTCCGCAGCGATCTCACCGAGGTCACCGGGCTGCGTGCCCTCGACGTCGTCCACACCAACGTCACGAAGGCCGGCGACATCGTCATCGGGCTCGATGCGGCTGCGTCCGTCGGACCCGACACCGAGGTCGCCCGGGCCGAGGGCTACACGCTTGACGTCGGCGCGCACGCCACCATCACCTCGCGGACCGCACGTGGGGCGTTCTGGGCCACACGGAGCATGCTGCACATCCTCGCCGGGTCCAGCCTGCGCACGACCCTGCCCGTCGGCAGCGCCACGGACTGGCCCAACTACGAGTCCCGTGGCTTCATGCTCGACGTGGGCCGTCGCTACTTCACGCCGGAGTACCTGCAGGACTACACGGCCTACATGAGCTGGTACAAGCTCAACACCTTCCAGATCCACCTCAACGACAACGCCATCACCGCCCCCGGCGGCGACTGGTCCAGGGCGCAGTCGGCCTTCCGGCTCAGGAGTGACAACCCTCGCTTCGCCGGTCTCGCAGCCGATGACGGCTCCTACACCCGGGCCGACTGGGACGCGATCGAGGACAACGCCGCGGCGCACTTCGTCGACATCGTCCCCGAGATCGACGCGCCCGCGCACTCGCGTGCCTTCATCGAGTTCGACCCGAGCCTGGGGCTCAACGGTGGCAACTCCGACCACCTCGACCTCACCAAGCCGGCGACGACCCAGTTCATGAAGGACGTGTTCACCGAGTTCACGCCGTGGTTCCGAGGACCCACCGTCCACTACGGCGCCGACGAGTACCCGCGTGAGTACGCAGCCGAGTACATGCAGTACTTCAACGAGATGGCCGCACACGTCCGCAGCCTCGGCAAGAGGGCTGCCGCCTGGGGCAGCTTCACGGTCATGTCCGGCACTGCCGAGGGCTATGACCGCGACGTCCTCATCAACTCCTGGAACAACGGGTGGTACGGCCCGACGCCGGCCATCGCCGACGGCTACGACTTCGTCAACACCAACGACGGCCTGCTCTACATCGTCCCGTTCGCGAGCTACTACCACGGCCAGGGACTCGACGGTCCATGGCTCTTCGCCAACTGGACCCCGCGCCACTTCGGCGGCAGCAACATCGTCCCCGAGGGCGAGGACTCGCTCAAGGGTGCGATGTCGGCGGTCTGGAACGACCTCGTCGACGCGACCTACACCCAGCAGGACGTGCACGGTCTCGTCGAGCCGACCTTCGGCATCTTCGCCCAGAAGGTGTGGCGTGGCGTCGAGCCCGGGCAGACCCACGAGCGGTTCATGGCCGAGGCAGGTCGTCTCGGCATGGGTCCGGGCATCAGCGTCGTCACGCCGACGCTCCACGACCCCGGCGACCGCAAGCTCGCCGTCAGCGTCTCGACGCCGCCGATGGTGGCAGCCGGAGCCAGTGCCTTGGTCGACGTGACCGTGCGCAACAACCACGCCACCGCGCTGTCCAGGCCCACGGCAACCCTCACCGCCGCGGACGGGCTGGCCCTCACCGTGGCGCCGATGGGCAGCGGACCACGCGGCCTGCAACCGGGCCAAGCAGGGTCGTGGACGTTCCGGATCACCGCCACGGAGGCTGCGACGTTCGCCAGCGGCAAGATCACCGGCACGGTGACGGGGACGGTCGACCGTGCCGAGGTCACCGCGTCAGGTCAGGTGACAGCCAGGACGGCAGCACCCGCTCCGGCAGGGACCCAGCACCTGTCCTACTCGGCGACGGCGACCGCGTCCAGTGTCGAGGGTGGACTCGCACGGCTGGTCGCGCCGATGGCCAACGACGGCGACCCGGCCACGCGGTGGGCCTCGAGCCACAGCGACGACCAGTGGCTGCAGCTCGAGCTGGCGGCACCCTCGACGGTCAGGAGCGTCGAGCTCGACTGGGAGCCGGCGTGCGCGAGATCCTTCGCCATCGACGTGTCGGTGGACGGGACGACCTGGACACGGGCAGCGACGGTCGACCAGAGCACCTGCGCGACCGACACGGTGCAGCTCGCTGACACCGGCCCGGTGAACTTCGTGCGGATGCAGGGCCTGACCCGGGCCACGACGTACGGCTACTCGGTCTACGAGTTCAGGGCCTACGGAAACCCCACCTGAGTCCGTCAGCTCGGCCGCCGTGCCGGTCCGTCTCCGTGGAGACGGACCGGCACGGCGGCGTTCAGGCGCGCGAGAGGGCCAGCTGCACCCCGGCCGGTGTGGTGAGCGTCTGCACGTCGCCGTCGCGCTGATGCGTCCCGCCGTCGACACGGACGTCAGGCGCGCCTCGCAGCACCACCGTGGTCCGTTCACCCAGCGGGGGACCGAAGGCCAGCCGGTCCTGACCGATCTCGACGAGCTCGGCGTTGGCCCACTCGACGCGGCCGAGCGGCGTGTCCAGACCTAGGGCGAGGAAGGCGCCGGTGCGCGGCGGCAGGCAGAAGTCGCCGTCGCCCAGCGCACGCCCGTCGAGGGACAGGCGAACCCTGTTGTGGTGACCGGTGATGTTGGCGAGGTGGAGCAGACGCTCGCCCTCGGCCGTCGAGGAGGTGGTCGCGAACGCGCCCGGCACGTCGGCCTCCAGCTCCAGACCCGGTGAGGCGCCGAGCCGTCGCAGGGCCCGTCCGAAGAGGTCGACGTCGGACGGCAGCTCGGCTGCGAGCAGGATCGCCCGACCGGCACCGACCTCGACGTCGACGCCACAGACAGCGCCGCCGACGTCGCGCAGGACGGCGTCGCCGCGCTCGTGCTCCAGGGCCTGGAACCAGCCGACCCGGGTCTCCGGCCACGGCGCCGCCCAACCGCTCGCCACGGCCGAGGGGAAGTAGTGGTTCTTGGCCCAGGTCAGGTGCGCTCCCGTGATGCCGAGGGCCTCGGCGAGGATCGTGCACGCCCTGCCCTCGAGATCGCGGTCCGGCAGCCGGCCCAGCACGAGCAGTCCGCCACCGAGGGTCAGGTGGTCGACCAGGCCCTGCTGCACCTCAGGGGCGAGGTGGCGCCCCGTGGCCAGCGCCACGACACCACTCGGCTCGTCCCGCTGCAGGTGGACCGCGCCGAAGCGGTAGCCAGCGAGCAGCATCGAGCGCACGAGGGCCCGGCGTGGCCCGGCACCACGGTGGCGGGCCAGATCCTCGACGACCTCGGTCATGAGCGCGCTGTCGGGATGGTGGTACTCCGTGGCGTAAGAGTCGAGGACCAGGCCGAGCTGGACGCCGTCGCGCTCCTCGTCCATGCGCGAGAGCCAGCGCTCGTGGAGCCGGACGGCGTGCACAGTCCGGGCCGTGGCGGCATACGTCATGCCCTTCTGACCCTCGGGTCCGACGGGCGCGGCCGTGCCGTGCCGCTCGCCGGTGAAGCTGATCCGGTCGTTCCCGTCCCCGACCGGCTCCTCCAGCGGCGGGTTGATGCCACCGGCGAAGAGGTAGTAGTTGATCAGCCGGTTGCCCTGGGCCAGTGAGCGCCGGGTCTTGAGGTCGACGGTGGACGGGTCGTACTGGTTGTCGACCCCACCGGCGTAGTCGCCCGACCCGGCCTCGAACTCCAGCGAGGTGGTGGGCTGGCCGGCGGTGTGCACCGCGTCCATGAACGCGTTGATGAGGTAGAGGTCGGTGGTGGTGTTGAGCGTCATGTCGCCCATGTAGTGGTCCGAGCCCGAGATCATCCCGGGCACGCCGGCGTAGGTCTCGACGAGCTGGCTGATGCCGATCGGGAACGGCTCACCACTGCCGCCCTCGGTGCCGTGGATGTTGATGAGGAACGGGACGTCGACGACACCACGCGCCTCGGCCATCGCCCGCAGGGCCACGACATAGCGGCGGAACCGGTCACGCATGAAGACCGCGAGGTCCTGGCGCAGCGGCCCGGCCCACTCCTCCTTGGGCGAGCGGATGTCGTCGGGTGCCAACGGGTAGGTCACGGCTCCGGCGCGATGGCCCTGCACCCAGTCGGCGAAGTCTACGACGAGGTGGTCGGTGAGGTCGGGGCTGTTGGTCACCCACGCGAGCATGCCGATCTCGTTGTCCAGCTGAACCGCGATGACGTTGCCACCGCGGGGCTGCAGCCGCTGCGCGATGAGCGGGAGGACCGCCCCGAACCAGCGGTCGCACTCGTCGAGGTAGGCGGGGGCGAGGTAGTCCACCGTGCGGCTCGGCGCCGGTGCGCCGTCCCAGCCCGTGGAGACGATTTCGGGGTGCTCGGTGTAGAGGCGGAAGGGCAGGCCCTCGTTCTTCAGCTCCGCCATGATGAACGGGCCCGGCCGGGCGATGAACCAGAGGTCGTGCGCCGCGCACAGGTCGATGAAGGCGGCGACGTCGCGCTCCGGCCGGGTGGCGCCGGTGACGTCGACGGTGCCGTCAGGCAGCTCGTGCCACAGCCACGGGATGTAGGAGGCCACGGCGTTGCAACCCGCCTCCTTGAGCAGCAGGATCCGCTGCTCCCACTCGTCGCGGGCGACTCTGAAGTAGTGGAGCTCGCCGGCCATCACCACCCTGGGCTCGCCGTCGATGAGGATCTGCTTGTCCTGGATCTGGATCATGATGCTTTCCGTTGGGGGACAGGGTCCGGGGCTGGCCCGCAGCCGGGACCGGCCGGTCGGGCTCTCGCGAGGCGGCGTCGGTCAGGGCGTGACGGACACGGTGAGCCGGGAGCCGTGCAGGGCGTCCGGGCCGGCCGACAGGACGATCTCGCCGGGGTCGACACGCAGGACGTTGTCCCGCCCGTGGTAGGCGAGCTGGTCGGCGCGCACCGTGAACGTGGCCGTGCCCTTCTCACCGGGCGCGAGGTCGAGCACGGACCAGTCGAGGAGCTCGGTCAACGGGCGCGTCACCTGCGCGACGGGGTCGCGGAAGGACAGCTGCACCACCTCACGCCCGCTTCGCTCACCCGTGTTGACGACGTCGACCTCGACCTCGACCGAGCCGTCGAGCGGGAGCTCCGCGGAGCCGGTCGCACGCAGGTCTCCGTACTCGAACGTCGTGTAGCCCAGGCCGTGGCCGAAGGGCAGGCGCGGGAACACGAGGTCGTCGAGGTAGCGGCCGAGGCGGCCGTCCTCGTCCAGCTCGATGACTCGCCCTGTGGGCCGCTGGTGCGTGCTCGTCGGGATGTGGCCGGTCGTGCGCGGGAAGGTCATGGGGAGTCGGCCGTGCGGGCTGACGTCCCCGAACACCACGTCGGCCAGGGCTGTGCCCGCCTCGATGCCGGGGTGCCACACGACGAGGACGGCGTCCGCCAGCTCCATGATCTCGCCGAGCTCGAGCGGGCGCCCGGTGTAGGCGACCACGACCAACGGCTTGCCGATCCGGGAGAAGCTGCCGGACGAAGTCGAGCTGACCGGCCGGGAGCCCGATGTCGGTCACCGAGTTGGCTTCTCCCGATCGCCAGGGATGCTCACCCACCACCGCGACGGTGACGTCGGCGTTGCGGACCTGTTGCACCGCGCGGTCGCTGAACCGGCCGTCGGTGACCATGAGCCGTTTCTCGCCGAGTCGGTCACGGAAGGCCGTTGCCGGTGCCACGACGTCCTCGCCTCGGCCATCGAGGGTCCAGGTGCCGAGCAGCTCCTCGCCGGCCTCGGCGAAGGGGCCGCTCAGGTGCACCGTGCCGACGTCGGGCGACAGCGGGAGCACGCCGTTGTTGGAGACGAGCACGTGAGCCGCGCGCGCGGCACGCAGAGCCACCGCCCTGGACTGAGCGGTGGGCGCGTTGCTCCGTCCGGGGTCGCCGACGAAGGGCTTCTCGAACAGCCCCAGCCGGAACTTCAGGGTGAGCAGCCGTCGCACCGCGTCGTCGACGAGGGCCACGTCCACCTCACCCGACTCGACGAGGTCGGCGAGGTGCGCGGCATACCCGCCGGAGCACATGTCGAGGTCGACGCCGGCCGCGATGGCCTGGCGCGCGGCGTCGCGCAGGTCGCCCGCGACGCCCTGGAAGACGAGCTGTCCGATGCCGTTCCAGTCGGCGACGACCACACCCTCGAAGCCCCACTCACCCTTGAGGACGTCGCGCAGGAGGTGGCGGTGGGCGTGCATCGGGATGCCGTCGACGTCGTTGAAGGCGGCCATGACGGTGCAGACCCCGGCGTCCACGGCGGCACGGAACGGCCGCAGGTGCAGGTTGCGCAGGGTGTTCTCACCCACCGACACCGTGTCGTAGTCGCGACCGCCTGCTGACAGACCGTAGCCCGCGAAGTGCTTGGCGCAGGCCGCGATCCGCGACTCGTCCGCGACTCCGGCAGCGCCACCGCCCTGGAAGCCCCGCACCATCGCCGCGGCCATCCGTCCGCTCAGCACCGGCGTCTCGCCGAGGGACTCCGCGACGCGCCCCCAGCGGGGCTCCTCGGACAGGTCGACCATCGGCGCGAAGGTCCACGCGACGCCGTCGACGACCGCCTCGGCAGCGGCCAGCGCGGCGACCTCCTCCACGAGGTCCTCGTCGAAGGAGGCAGCCAGGCCCAGGGGGATCGGGCACACGGTGCGGTGCCCGTGGATGACGTCCCGACCGAAGAGGACGGGTATGCCGAGCCGGCTCTCGTCGGTGGCGTGGCGCTGGGCCGCGTCGATGTTGCCGGCGAGCACCCCCTCGTCGCGCTCGTTGCCTCCTGTCGCGCCGCTCGCGAAGAGGCTGGACCCGATGCGGCCCTCCCGCAGCAGGTCGGCGTCGTCATCCGGGTGGATGTTGGCGACCTGGTGCATCTGGCCCACCTTGTCGTGCAGGGTCATCCGCCCGAGCAGCGACTCCACCCGCTCGGGCACGGACAGGGCCGGGTGCAGCCAGGGTCGGTCGTCGTGGCCAGCAGGCATCTCAGAAGGTCTCCACGATCAGCTCGATGTCGCCGCCGGCAACCGGCACCAGGTCCGCGAGGGCGATGCTGACGCCCGGCGTGCGATAGGGGTTGGTGAGTGGCGACGTCGTGACGGCAGCACCGGAGACGGTCACACGGCATACGCCAGCCCCTGTGCCTCCCACGCGGTAGGTGACACGGATTCTCCTGTGCCCCAGCGGCATACGCACGACCAAGCCATCAAGTCCTGGGTCGAGCACGGGATCGATCTCGACCCGGTCCGCGCGGGCACGTATTCCGAGGAACGTCTCGGTGAGCAACCTCAGGAACAGTCCCGGCCCGGAGGAGTAGACACGCCAGCCGCCCTCGAGGTCGACGTCACCGGCCATCAGTGCGTCGTAGCGCTCACTCGCGTCGAGGCGGTCGTCGAAGACGCCGTCCGAGGACGAGTAGTAGGTGGTGCTCTGCCGCGGCCGGGCACGAGCAACACGTTCGGTCACCCCGACCGGGTTGGCCTGGCACAGCGCGGCGAAGAGGCGCCTGCCCTCACCGAACCGGGCGAGGGCCTCGGCGTAGCGCAGGTGCGCATGCATGTACATGAGCCCGATCTCGCGACCCCAGAAGGTGCTCGCCTCGGCCCGCTGGAAGACGCTCATCGGGCCACCGCGGTAGGCCACCGGGCGGTCGAACAGTCGGGCGCCGTCGGGTCCGAGCAGGTGCTCGTCGATGAGGTCGAGGTGGTGCCGGGCCTGCTCCGGAGTCAGGAGGTCGGCCGAGATCGCGTGGATCCAGGGCAGCACCCCGTACGTCAGTCCGGTCCGGGTGTCCCGTGGGTGCACGAGAGGCTCGGCCGTGCCGTCGTCGTGCATCAGGACGTAGCCCGGGAGCACCCCGTCGACGAGGAGGTCGTCCTGGATCGAGGTGTGCGCGGCGTCGGCTGCCCCGCGGGCCCGGGCGACGAGGTCGTCACCGACCCCGCACGCCTCGAGGCCGTCCGCGAGCGACCGCAGCGCGGTGACGAGCAGCACCGTCGTCCAGGTCGAGACGAGATGTGCCGCGAGGTGGCGGTCCGCCGGCTGCAACGAGTCGTTCCAGTCTCCGTGACCGTATGCCGGCAGGGCAGTTCCCGGGACCCGCACCTCGGCGATCCGGTCGAGTGCGCGGCGCAGGTGCTCCTCGACCGAGGCCGGCGGCGTGAGGCCCTCGTCGCCGACGAAGGGCACGCCCTCGCCGAGGAGCGAGCCGTCACCGGTGGCGCGCAGGTAGTCGCCGATCGCGAGGACGGGCCAGTAGAGGACGTCGCCGTGGGCGTCCTGCTGACCGCTCTGCGCGAGTGGGGGGAGGAAGTCGAACGCCTGTGGCCAGTCGCCGCGCGCGTTCTGGTTGCGCAGGACGGACAGGAGCACCTCGCGCTGCTCCTCGTCGCGCCCGAGCGCCGTCAGCAGCCCGACCGGACCCTGGCACACGTCGCGAGTGCCCCAGGCGCCACCGGAGAACTGCTCGAGGCCACGGGGGGAGACGTAGTGGACGAGGGCGTTCTGGGTGAACCAGGGCAGCACCGTGTCGATCCGCGCGACCTCTGCCGCCAGTGTGGGGTCCGCTGCTCCTGTGCCAAGGTGCAGCGCCTCCGGCACCGTCGCCGACCAGCTCTCGCCGAGCTGCCGGCCGGGAGCCGGGTGGACCTCGAGGTCGTGGTCCGTGGAGGTCACGCCGAGGCTGAGGGCGAAGAGGCTGCGTGGTGCGACGTCGAGCACCACCCAGGGGGTGCCGCGGTCCGCGCCGTCGGCGAAGAGCGGGCCGTCGGCGGACACGGTGACCCCGCCGGCCGGCCAGCCGAGGAGGAGGCCGGCGTCGGGCGTCCTGATGTCGACGCCGTCGTCACGCTCGGTCACGTCGTAGGCCGCGGCACCCAGCCCGTCGTCACCGGACAGGGCGACGTTGAGGGCGATGAGCAGCCGCCGGGGTCCGCCGGACAGCCAGCGGACGGTGAGCCCGAGCGCGTGCGCAGACGCCGGGGCGGAGGACTGGACCTCGAGGGCCAGGTCGTCGTTGGCGTACCACCAGGTCGCGCCGTCGGTCCGCAGGGCCCAGGCGCTCGGAGTCTCCAGCAGGGCCCAGCCCGTGGCCGTGGCCGGTTCCTCGACGAAGATCCGCATCCCGTGGGCGCGCTGCACGCCGAGGTAGCCGCGACGGGTCGACAGCAGCGGGTCCCGGCCGACGTGCCCCCGGGTCAGCTGCGAGTGGAACGTGCCGGTCATCCAGATGGTCGACGTCAGCGTCCGGGTGTCGGGCACGAGGGCATCGCCCGTGCGCAGCACGTGGCCGTGTGGCCGGAGGACGGCTCGCTCCTTGGCAGCCGTGACGACGTGGGAGCCGTCGGTGCCGAACCATGACAGCAGCTCGCCGTCCGGACCGGTCTCGGCATGGGTCGGCTCCGAGTGGCCGGTGAGCTCCGCCAGCGTGTCGGGGTCCAGGTCGTCGGCGACGAAGGGGGGTGCGGTGCCGAAGAGCGAGCCCGAGGCTGCCCCACCGATCACGTGCAGCGTGGCTCCAGCTGCAGCCGCAGCTCCCGCTTCACCTCCCGCCGAGGTGGCGGCCCCGGCCTCCGGCTGGGCGAGGACCGCAGTGGCCCACGCGGCATCCGCATCGCTGGTCGCGTCGGGATGGTCCGGGCTGAAGACGCCGTAGAAGCCGGTGCGGTGCCGTCCGCCCGCGGGAAGGGTCACGGGCTCGTCCTGCACGACCACGAGGGCGTGCTCGTGCTGGAGCCGTTCGTTCGGCAGCTCGGCGAGGTCCAAGGAGGCCGCCACACCGGGACGCCGGGCGCCCCGGACAAGCTGGAGGGTGTCGGTCGCCCAGCCGTGTCCCCGCGTCAGGGACCCCACGAGCAGCCAGGGAGCCTTCGGGCCGGGCATGTTCTGCCGGACCGCGATGGCGGTGCCGTGCGCGGTCGCCACGGGAGTGAGGTCGAGGTACTGGCTGACATAGAACTCGTTGGTGCGGACCGCGCCGAACGCGGCGAGGCCGGGGTCGTGCGTGAGCACGACGTCGATGACGGCGTCGTTCGAGCCCGTGTTCTCCACCGACACGTGCCAGAACCAGGCCGGCAGCCCTTCGGCGAGGGAGAAGGACACGGAGTAGTGCAGGTCCGCCCACCTCCCCGTCACCACGGGCCCCCGGTCGGACCAGGACACGGCACTGGCACTGCCCGGGCCGAGGAGCGGCACCGAGGTCGCGCGACTGCCGTCGATCCGGCGCAGGTGGAGGTTGGCCGGACCGGCCTCGTGGGTGCTCGCGGGATACATCAACAACGACGTCTCGCCCGCGTCGAGGCGGGCCAGACAGGCCTCTTCGGTGAACACCGCCCGCAGGCCGGCATCACTCGTGAGCTCGTGGTGAGCGCGCGTCATCGCGTTCGTCCTGAAGGGCACCCCTGTTGTATAGCAGCGCCACGAGCGTCGGGGGCAAGGCGAAAACCC
This sequence comes from Knoellia sp. AC549, assembly GCF_979258975.1. Lineage (NCBI taxonomy): Bacteria > Bacillati > Actinomycetota > Actinomycetes > Micrococcales > Intrasporangiaceae > Knoellia > Knoellia sp. AC549. Next base: position 1,284,179 of record NZ_OZ409890.1, on the reverse strand, counting down.
TTGTAAATAAATGAAACTCACTCGGTGAGCACGAAGGGTCGCCATGAAAGTACTTTCATGGCGAGAACCGTTGACACGTGACGGCTGGCCAACTCAGGGTGAAAAGACATTCACCACGGAGGTCAGTCAATGGCGACGAAATCCACACCCCTTGTGGCTCTTGCACTGTGCGGAGCGCTCGGCCTGTCCGCATGCGCCGGAGCCGGCCAGTCCGGAGGGGGTGGAGCCGCTGCCGAAGGCATGATCGCGCAGCTGACCTTCCCGTCCGACGCGCCCGCCGCCATGGGTGGCCTGGTGGACTACAACCCCTATGCGGTCAACGCCCTGACGAAGACGTGGCTCTACGAGCCGCTCATGGTGCGCAACGGCATCAGCTGCGAGGTCACACCGTGGCTCGCCACCGACTTCACCTGGGGTGGCCAGGCCAGCACCCTCGACTTCACGATCCGCGACGGGGTCAAGTGGAGCGACGGCAAGCCCCTCACGGCCAAGGACGTCGCCTTCACGCTCAACCTCGCCAAGCAGTACCCCGCGATCGACCGGGCCGGCATCTGGAAGCCGGTGTTCGGCGCCCCGGCCAAGACCATCACGGCCGAGGGCACCAAGGTGAAGATCGTCTTCGAGGGCAACGCCGCTCCCAAGTTCGACGAGCTGATCAAGCTCCAGATCCTCCCGGAGCACGTCTACGGCAAGGTCGGCGACGTCACGAAGTACATCGACAAGGCCCCCGTCGGGTCCGGGCCGTTCAAGGTCGACAAGTACAACGGCCGCCGCCTCGAGCTGGTCCGGCGCGCCGACTACTGGCAGGCCGACAAGATCAAGGTGCAGAAGCTCGTCCTCGAGGGCAACTACGAAGCCTCCCAAGCCGCCCTCAAGCTGCAGTCGGGCCAGCTCGACGCCTACTGGGGTGAGATCCCGAACCCCAAGCGGGCCTTCGTGGACTCCGACCCGAAGAAGAACCATCTCTACTACCCGCCCAACGGGATGACCGTCCTCTCGCCCAACGTGCAGAAGGCGCCGTTCAACGACGCGAAGTTCCGCGAGGCGATCGCCCCGGCACTCAACCGGGAGGAGATCTCCGAGAAGGCGACCTACGGGATCATGAAGCCCGCGAGCCAGACCGGTTTGAAGCTGCCGGCGGCCGTCAAGCTGCTCCCCGAGAAGTATGCCGCCAACGGCGGTGCCGACACCGTGATCCCGTTCGACGCCGGGAAGGCCAACCAGCTGCTCGACGCTGCGGGCTACACCAAGGGAGGCGACGGCAAGCGCCAGTCGCCCGACGGCCAGCCGATCGACCTGACCTTCAGCGTCCAGGCGGGCTTCATCGACTACCAGTCCATGGCCGAGGTCATCACCCGCAACCTCAACTCGGTCGGTGTGACCACCAAGATCACCGCCACCGCACCGGAGTCGGTCGACGCCCAGAAGAAGTCCGGCGACTTCGGCCTCGTCCTCGAGTACCTCCACGGCGGCTGCGAGAACGCCAAGAACATCGGCGGCAAGCTCGCGTCCGACCAGATCCCGACCAAGACCGAGATCCTGCCCAACGTCGAGCGCTGGAGCGACCCGGCGACCGACGCGACGGTCAAGGAGCTCAGCAGCACCGTCGATGAGGCCAAGCAGAAGGAGCTCGTCGGAACCCTCGTGGAGACGATGATGACGGAGTATCCCGTCATCCCTCTCATCTACGCCCCTGCGCGCATCCTCTACCGCACCGACAAGGCCGTCGGCTGGCCGAGCGAAGAGGACCCCTACGCCCAGCCCCAGGACGACCGACTCCTCATCCTCACCCGGCTGCGACCGGCGAAGTGATGTCGACGGTGGCCACCGTCACGGGTGCGCCGGGTGACGGTGGCCCGCCGTGAGGTACTTCGTCCGCAAGATCGCGTTCTTCCTCGCCACCCTCTGGGCAGCGATCACGCTGAACTTCATCATTCCCCGCCTCCAGCCCGGTGACCCGGCCGAGGTGATGGTGCAGAAGCTCGCCGGCAAGGACGCGCAGCTCAACCCGGCCGCGGTGCAGGCCATGCGCACCATGCTCGGCACGCCCGACGGCAGCCTCTTCGAGCAGTACGTCGCCTACCTCCGAGCGCTCGTGCAGGGCGACTTCGGCATCTCCTACACGTACTACCCCTACCCGGTCACCGAGGTCATCGGGAACGCCCTGCCGTGGACCCTGGTCCTCGTGGGCGTCACCCAGGTCCTCGCGTTCGTCATCGGGATCACCCTGGGGGCGTATGCCGCGTGGCGGCGCAACAGCCGCTTCGACAGCATCGTCACGCTCGGCTCGACCTTCCTCGGCACCCTGCCCTCCTTCTGGATCGCGTTGTTGCTGCTGTTCGTCTTCGGCTACACCGTCGGCTGGTTCCCGACGGGCGGCGGCTACTCGGTGACCACGCCAGGCCTGAACGGAGCGTTCCTGGCCGACGCGGCATACCACTCGTTGCTCCCGGCGCTCTCGCTGCTCATCACCGCCCCGGTCGGGTGGATCCTCGGCATGCGCAACACGATGGTGATGAACCTCGGAGAGGACTACATCCGGCTCGCCAAGGCCAAGGGTCTCCCCGACCGCGTCGTCGCCCTCCGGTATGCCGCCCGCAACGCGTTGCTCCCCAGCGTCACCGGCTTCGCGATCGCCCTGGGAAGCGTCCTCGGCGGGTCGATCCTCGTCGAGAAGATCTTCGACTACCCCGGCATGGGCCGCCTCATGGACGAGGCGATCGGCAACCGCGACTTCCCGCTGCTGCAGACCCTGCTGCTCTTCATCATCGTCGCCGTGCTGGTCGCGAACCTCATCGCGGACCTGCTTTACGGCGTCCTCGACCCCCGGGCCAGGAGGTCTGAGTCATGAGCGCAGGAATCGTCCAGACCGGCACCGACGACCTTCCGGGCGACGGCACCGCGGAGCGCAGCGAGACCGACGCCGGCTACCGGCAGATGCGGTGGTGGCAGCTGATCTGGAGCAGCTACAAGGCTCGCGTCGGCCTCATCCTGCTGCTGGTCTTCGTCCTCGTCGCAGTGTTCGCCCCGCTCATCGCTCCCTATGAGGGCACCCGCTCCGACTTCGAGGCCCTGCTGCCCCGCAGCGGTGACCACCTCCTCGGAACCACCAGCCAGGGCGGCGACATCTTCTCGCAGCTCGTCCACGGCACCCGGGTCTCGCTGCTGGTGGGGCTCTTCGGCGGTCTGGTGTCGACGGTCATCGCCCTCGTCATCGGCATGTGGTCGGGCTACAAGGAGGGGACGGTGATCGACGACCTCCTCTCCTTCATCACCAACGTCGCGATCGTCGTGCCGGTGCTGCCGCTCATGATCGTGCTCATCGCCTACAGCGAGGTGCGCGGCATCCCGCTCATCGTCTTCGTCATCGGCATCACCTCGTGGGCCGGGCACGCCCGGGCCAAGCGAGCGCAGATCATCACCCTGCGCAACCGCGACTTCGTCACGGCGGCCAAGTTCGCCGGGGAGGGCTCGGGGCGCATCATCTTCCGCGAGATCATGCCGAGCATGACGTCCTTGGTCGCGGCCGGCTTCGTCGGTGCCTCCACCGGGGCGATCGGGGCGGAGGCGGGCCTGTCCTTCCTCGGTCTGGGCGACCCGAACACCGTCTCCTGGGGCACCATGCTCTTCCAGGCCGACGCCCAGGGCGCCGTCGGACAGGGGCTCTGGGGCTGGGTGCTCGCTCCGGGTCTCGTCCTCGCCCTGCTCATCACCTCCCTCACGTTCATCAACTTCGGGGTCGACCTGCTGTCGAACCCCCACCTCAGGGAGGACTGACCGTGACGACCGCCGTTCCCACCTCGCCCGGCTCGCCCGCCTCATCTCCGTCCCCCACGGCGACGGGCGCCCCGCTGCTCCGGGTCCGCGACCTGAGCGTGCGGTTCGAGCCCAAGATGTCTCCCGCCCTCACCGCCGTCGACACCGTGAGCTTCGACCTCCACGAGGGCGAGTTCGTCGGGCTCATCGGTGAGTCGGGCAGCGGCAAGTCCACGCTGGCGATGGCGCTGCTGGCGTTGCTGGCCAAGCCCGGTCGCGTCAGCGGGGGCACCATCGAGATCGACGGGGTCGACCTCGCGACCATGTCCGACGAGGACCTGCGCGCCCGCCGCTGGCGCGACATCGCCACCGTCTTCCAGAGCAGCATGAACTCGCTCAACCCGGTCATGCGGGTCGAGGCCCAGTTCCGGGACGTGATCGAGGAGCACAGCGACCTGCGTGGGAACGCCGTCACCGAGCGGGTGCGCGAGCTGTTCGACATGGTGATGATCGAGCCCCAGTTCATGAGCGCGTTCCCGCACGAGCTCTCCGGCGGCATGAAGCAGCGGGTCAACCTCGCCCTGGCGCTCGCGAACCGCCCGAGGTTCGTCCTGCTCGACGAGCCGACCACGGGCCTGGACGTCGTCGTGCAGCGCTCGATCCTCGACGCCGTCCGCCGCCTCCAGAAGGAACAGGGCTTCGCGGTGCTCTTCATCAGCCATGACATCGGGACCGTCATGGAGCTCTCTGACCGCATCCTCGTCATGTATGCCGGTGAGATCGTCGAGCAGCAGCCCGCGTCAGCCCTCGTCGCGAACCCGTTGCATCCCTACTCCAAGGGGCTGCTCGGCTCCTACAGCGATCCGCGGGCCGACACCGTCCGGGTGACCTACATCCCCGGGCGCCCGCCGGACCTCACCCGGACCCTCACGGGATGCCGCTTCACGGACCGGTGTCCGGAGGCCATCGAACGGTGCGCGACGCAGGACCCGGAGCTGCTGCCGCTGGCCGGCGGACAGGTGGCATGCCACGTCGCCCACCTCCAGCTCGGTGCCGCCGAGGACCGGCCCGCGGACCTGCCCGAGCACACCCGCGTCTTCGCCGGCCCCACGTTCGTCAAGACGGCCGAGGACAGCGAGCGCGCCCTGCGCGGCGAGGTCTTCCTCGAGGTCGAGGGCGTGAGCAAGGTCTTCGAACGTCGCCGCGGGTTCCGCAAGGAGAGCACCCAGGCGGTCGACGACGTGTCCTTCCAGCTCCGCAAGGGTGAGGTCACGGCGCTCGTCGGACAGAGCGGCAGCGGCAAGACCACACTGGCCCGGATGATCACCGGTGTCGACCGTCCGACGTCGGGGCAGATCCGCTTCACCGGCTCCGACGGCGTCGTCAGGGTGGAGACCCTGCGCACCCGCGACCTCCGTCAGTACCGCAAGCACGTGCAGATGGTCTTCCAGGACCCCTACAGCTCGCTCAACCCGGCGCTCACGCTCCGCTACACCCTCAGTCGTCCGCTGCGGAACCACCGTGGCCTGGGCGCGAAGGAAGCCGACACGGTCGCCGGTGAGCTGCTCGAGACGGTGGCGCTCACGCCGAGCAACAGGTTCCTGGACCGATACCCGCACGAGCTCTCCGGTGGCCAGCGACAGCGCGTGGTGATCGCCCGGGCCCTGGCCGCCAACCCCGAGCTCATCGTGGCCGACGAGCCGATCTCCAGCCTCGACGTGTCGATCCGGGCCGAGATCCTCGAGCTCCTCCAGGAGCTGGTCACCAGCCACGACCTCGGCGTCCTCTACATCACCCACGACCTGCTCAGCGCACGGCTCCTCGCCGACGAGATCCTCGTGCTGTCCGAGGGGAGGGTGGTCGAGCGGGGCCGGGCGCTCGAGGTCATCCGCAACCCGACAGACGCCTACACACGCACCCTTCTCGACGCCATCCCCAACCCGTTCGGGAAGGAGACGGCTCCCGCCTGAGGCGGGCGGACGGCATACCGGACAGGGCTCTGGACCACGGCGGCGCCGGACGCGTCGTCGGCCCACGCTTGTCTGTCGCCACGGCGGCGGCAAGGATGCACGTCATGGACGAGGCGCCGCGGTGAGCTCGAGCGACGGCGACCGCCCCGTCACGATCTACACCGTCGCGGAGCGGGCGGGCGTCAGCATCGCCACCGTCTCGCGCGTGCTGCAAGGGTCGGCGCGGTCCTCGCCCGTCACCCGGCAGAAGGTCCTGCGCGCCGTGGAGGAGCTCGACTACGTGCCGCTGCGGGCGGCCCGCACCCTCGACGTGAGCCGCCACGAGGCCCATGGCCTGGTCCTGCCCGGGCTCACCGGGCAGTACTTCGCCGAGCTGCTCGCGGGATACGAGTCGACCGCGTCGCAGTACGGCCAGTCGGTCGTGGTCGTGCTCACCGCGGACCTGCTCGACCTCAACTCCACGCTGCGGACGCTGCTGGCCAGGGTGGACGGGCTGGCCCTCACGCACGGCACCGCCGCTGACGGTCTGACCCGCACGCTGGCGCGCTCCATCCCCACCGTGGTCCTCGCACACTCACCGATCGAGGGCTGCGACACCGTCGTCGTCGAGAACCGCGAGAGCGCGGCCACCCTCACGACCCACCTCCTCGAGCACGGTCGCCGCCGGCTCGTCTTCGTCGGCGACCCGGAGACCTCCCACGACATCCGGGAGCGGTATGCCGGGTTCGCGGGTGCCCTCGAGACGGCCGGGTTGCGTGAGGCGCGGCCGCCGATGAGCGTGTGGTTCCAGGAGTCCTCGGCGCCGGAGATCGTCGACGAGCTCATGGCCGCCCCCGGCCAGGTCGACGCTCTCGTGTGCGCGAACGACGAGCTCGCGCTCGCCACGATGACCCTCCTGGCCAGGCGCGGGGTCACCGTCCCGGACGACCTCGCCATCGTCGGCTTCGACGACATCATGACCTCGCGCTACGTCAGCCCCGGCCTGACCACCGTCCGGCAGCCGACCCACGAGCTGGGCCGGTGGGCCGCGATCCGCCTGCACGAGCGCATCCAGGGCCGCACCCGCCAGGTCGAGCCGCAGATCCTCCCGACCCGGGTCGTCTTCCGCGGATCCTGCGGTTGCCCCTGGGAAGGGCCGGAGATCGTCCGGGCCCGTCCCGCCCTGATCGCCCAGCCCTGAGGTCCTTGGCCAAAAGGCGTTGCGCGAGGAGAACCTTCCGACTTAGCGTGGAGGTACACGGAAGGGAGGTGGTTCAAGAAGTGATTTCTCATTGGACGCGTGAGGTGACTGCGCGCTAGCGCACCTCGACTGCTCGAGGAGCGCCGCCCGGCGCAATCCCCAGCAGTTCACCGCAGCCCGTGGGTCGTGCAGGTCGTCCCCTGCACACGTCGCGCCGACCTCGAGTCGGACGGCAGGCCCACGGGCTGTTCCATGCCCGGACCCACCCCGGCCGGCCGGGCCGGCCTTGCTGTCCGGGCACTGCGCGCGGCAAAGAGCCCTCAGGGCCGACCAGTCGAGCGTGGCGAGTGAGGGCAGAGCAGCGTTTGTCGCGCACCGTGCTCGTGAACCCACGCCCGGGCAAGGGAAAAGCCCCGAGCTGGCTCGGGGCTTTTCGTCTGGCGGTGGCGGTGGGATTTGAACCCACGGTGGGCTTGCACCCACACACGCTTTCGAGGCGTGCTCCTTAGGCCGCTCGGACACACCACCGCGGAGCACAATACGCAACGTCCCCGTCGGAGCGAAATCGAGGGCTCGGCGGAGCGAGGGTCCATGCACGAACCTCTCACTTCGCTTGACCGCCGCCGTCAAGCGAGGTGAGAGCAACCCACTTCCGGCGGGAAAGGGGTCAGGGCTTGGCGTCGAGCATCTGCTGCATCGTCGTGATCTCGGACGTCTGCGCCAGCTTCATCGAGCGGGCGAGCGTCACGACCTCCGGCCGATCCGACCTCGCGAGAACAGCATCGGCCATCTCGACCCCGCCGCGGTGGTGCTCGATCATCAGCGACAGGAAGATGCGGTCGGCATCGACACCTCGGGCAGCGGTGAGGTTCGCGATGTCCTCCGCCGTCGCCATGCCCGGCATGGCCACAGCGTCACCCGAGGCGGAGGTCGCCCCGTGGTGGTCGCCCTCCATCCACGCCATCGGCGGCTGGGACCCGGTGGGGGAGAGGCCCCACAGCTGCAGCCAGGCAAACATCTGCCCCGACTGGTTCTGCTGGCTGGTGGCGATGTCCTTGGCCATGATCCGAACGGTCGGATCCTGCGTCCGCTCCATGACGAGCAGTGACATCTCCACGGCCTGACCGTGGTGGGTCTGCATGTCGCGCGCGAACCCCGCCTCGGCCGAGCCGTCCAGCGGGAACCCGTCCCGACCGAACAGCGCCCACCCCAGCACCAGCCCGGCGAGCAGTGACCCGACGACGGCCAGCACCGAGAGACCGACGACCTCACCCCGCGAGCGGGGAGAGGTCGTCGGGTCCTCGTGTGGGACGTCGGTCACGATGCCGACGGCGAGGGGGTCGCGGACGGCGAGGCCGGGGTGGACGGGGAGGGTGAGGTCGACGGAGTGGGCGTCGCGCCGGCGGGAGCCTGCGGGGTCGCGTTCTCGTCGGTCCCGTCGGTGCCGCCGGTGCACAGGGCGCCTTGCTCCGGCGTCTGCGGACCCTGGCGGTACTCCTTGATGAAGGCCTCGAGGCGGTTGTCGTCGGCGCCGGTGAGGGCGAGCTGCTTGCCCCAGGCCGAGATGACGACCGGTGAGGTCAGGCCCTCGTAGGGCGACAGGACGGCATACGTGTCCGGCGTGATGTCCTTGAGCTTGTCGACGTCGGCCGCAGGCAGGTCGGGCTGGTAGGTGATCCACACCGCGCCGTGCTCCATCGAGTGGACCGCGTTCTCCTTGGGCACCGGCGAGTCGTAGACGCCACAGTTGAGCCACACGGGGTTGTGCTCGCCGCCGACCGGCGGGGACTCCTTGTAGGCCACCGGCTCCTGCGTGTGCGCACCCGCGTCGTAGTCGAACGACTTCACGGCCGCCAGGTCCGGCTTGTTGGCGTTGCCCTGGATGATCGCGAACGTCACCGCTCCGATGATGATCGCGACGGTCACTCCCGCAGCCCCCCAGATCGCGAGGAGCCGACGACGGTCCTTCTTCTGCTGCTCCTTGCGCATCTGCGAAACACGGTCGGAGGCGTTGCGCTGGCTCGCGCGCGCCTTCTTGCTGCCACTGCCGGACGGGGCCACGACACACTCCTGAAGATCGATCGATGTCGACAGATTGTGACTCATGCACCTGTATGCCTGTGCCTTGCCTCCGTCTCAGGCCACCCAGTGTCGGGTCGCGGCTGCCCACGTGGCACCCACGAGCAGGAGGGCCGACAGTCCCAGCCCCACGGCATACGTGCGCCGGTATGCCGTCGTGTCACGCATCGTGACGAGGGCCAGGTAGGCGGGGAACCAGGTGAGTGCGTAGCGGGGCGTGGACACCCACAGGGTCGAGCACAGGACGACGCCGACGGTGAGGGCGAGGTAGGTGAGCTCGGGCCAGCGGCGCTGTCCCGCCAGGAGAACGCACAGCGCCACGCCGAGGAGGACCGCCCCGATGTCGGCGGCCCGGCTGGCGGCGAGCCACGCGTCGGGGCTGTCGAGCAGTGACTGCCACGCCGTCGCCAGCCCCTCCCACGGCCAGGCGGTGGACCGGTCCCAGCCACGCTGCTCGGCCGCGCGCCAGGCATCCCAGGAGCCGGTGCGCGAGTGGAGGTGAGCCATGTAGGCCCCGACGCTCACGGCCGGCAGCCCGAGCGCTAGCACGTCCCAGCGGGGGCGCGGCCGTCCGTCGTGGTGCCACTGCACGGCATAGAGGACGGCGAGAGCCGCCGCGAGGAAGAGGCCGTTGACCCGGACCCCGGAGGCGAGGGCGGCGAGCAGCCCGGCCAGCCACCACTGCCGTCGGGTGGCGAGCAGCCAGGCGCCGAGGGCGAGGGCGAGGAAGAGGGCCTCGGTGTAGACGGCGACGAAGAAGAAGCCGGTCGGCGCGAGCGCGAGGAGCGTGACGGCGCGACGGGCGGCGAGCGGGCCGCCGCGCGGGTCCTCGGCCACGAGCAGCCAGAGGAGGCCGGCCGCGACGGCACCCCCGACGAGGCTGACGAGCAGGCCGGCGCCGGTGACGCTGCCTCCGGTGAGCGGGGCGAGGCCGGCCATGAGCAGGGGGTAGCCGGGGAAGTAGGCCTGGTCGCAGCAGTCGAGCCCGGGCGGCAGGTAGCCCAGCGTCGCGATCCGCACGAAGTGGTAGCTGTCCCACGCAGAGAAGCGGTCGAGCCACCACGTTCCTGTGGCCCACTCGTGGTCGACGCCACCCTGGGCGGTGGTCGCCGCGATGAGCAGGACGAGCAGGCCCAGGAGGACCCGGGTGGCGAGGAAGGCAGCAGCAGCGCGAACCGGCCCGGTGGGTGAAGCCAACCTCATCGTGGCGGCGCGGACCAGAACGGACCGCGGGACACGATCTCGGCGTGCGAGGCGATGGCCCGTTCGAGCAAGGGTGTGGTGTCGACGTCCGGCACGGTCGCGCCCACGGACTCGAGGAGGTGGCGCGTCGTCTGGATGTCGCGCAGCTTCCCCGAGCGAGTCCTGCAGGGTGGCGACGGAGCGGGTGAAGTCCACCACCGCCGAGGTGGCCGCGGCGTCGGGACCGGAGGGCACGGCATACAGGCCGGCGAAGAACTGGGACCCGTAGCGGAGCTTCTTGGCGTCGATGCGCACGCGGTGCCGCTCCGCCGGTTTCGAGCGCCCGAGGTGGGCGCCGCGCTCGGTGACGCGCCGGAAGCGGCGGTCGAGGGCCTCGTTGGCGGCCACCGTCACGGGTGGGTCGACCGGGACCTCGTCGTGGAGGCGCGTGAGGAAGCGGTCCATGTGGGTGCTGAGGTCGCGCCACCGGTCCGAGCCGACGACGTCGACGACCTGGTCATAGGCGTCCTCGCGCAGGGCGAGGAGCTTGCGGTGCGGGCTGCCCGTGAGTCGCTCGAGGTGGTCGCGCACGGCCACGTCGAGGTCGCGTGCCCGACCGAGTGGCGCGGCGAGGTCGCGGGTCTCGGTGCTCACCCAGGCGAGCTTCTCGCCGTCGCCGAGGGGTCGGCGCAGCAGCGAGAACGCGGCGCGCAGCCGACGGAGGGCGACGCGCATCTCGTGCAGGGAGCGCGCGTCGCGGGTGGTGAGCACCGGGTCGACCCGGTCGAGGACCTGTTGCCCGCAGGCCCGCACGATGACGGCGAGTGCCTGCGTCGTCGACAGGTCGGGGGTCAGCCCGATCAGCGGCGGGGTCGGCACGCTCAGCCCGCCGACGCGGTGGCCGAGGGGGAGGTGCTGGGGGAGGGACACATCGGCTTGCCCGTGGGCTTGGGTGTGGCGGCGAGTGCGGTGAACTTGGCGCCGAGGACGAGATCGACGGTGGCGTCCTTGCGGGTGTCGGCGAGCTGCGTCGTGCCCTTGCCGCCGAGCGGGACCACGAGGGCGGAGCGGGGCTTGCCCGCTGGACCGAAGCGGATCTCGGCCGGTGCGGCGACCTTGCGTCCCAAGGGGTCGTTGGCCACCTTGCCGACGGTGAAGCCCCGTCGCCTGAGGTCGGCTGCCGTCCGGGCCGCGAGGCCGGCCCTCGTCGTGGCGTTGTAGACGTTGACCGTCGTGTTGGCCGGGGTCGCGACCTTGGGGTCGAAGGGCCGGCAGGTCTGCGCGCTGGGGGTCGGGGCGGCGGCGCCGGTGGAGTCGCGGTAGTAGGAGTAGGCGTACCAGAAGGCGAAGAACAGCATGAGGATGACGACCAGGATGGTCGTCGTGGCACGGCGGTGCTGCTGCCGGTGGCGCAGCTCTGCGGGGAGTTCGCGGTCGGGCATCGCGTGCTACTCGATGACGAGGACGCGCGCGTGCAGCGTCGGTCGCTGGTGCAGTGCGGCGCGCAGCGCCCGGTGGAGCCCGTCCTCGAGGTAGAGCGTCCCCTCGAACTCGACGACGTGCGCGAAGAGGTCGCCATAGAAGGTCGAGTCCTCGGAGAGGAGCATGCCGAGGTCGAGGGTCCGTTTGGTCGTGACGAGGTCGTCGAGGCGGACGAGTCGGGGGGCACGTTCGACCACTGCCGCGTGCTGTACCCGTGCTCGGGGTACGGACGCGTGTCGCCGACGGCCTTGAAGATCACGCCCGCCACTGTATGGGGCGACGCACGCCAAAGCGCGTCGCCTCTCGCGTCGTGAGCGCACTGTGACCTGTCGACGAGGAGCCGGTATGCCGTCCGCCCACCTGCGTGGGTGACGTGGCCCGGGCGCCACCTGTCGGATGCGCACGACGTCGCGGTCGGCGGCTCTGGCAGGGTTTCGGTGTGTTGGTCCGTGTCGGCGGTCGCCGTCACGTCTGCCATCGACGAGGAGACCTCATGACACTCGAACACCCTCCCGCCGCACGGCTCCCTGGCGCCCTCATGGCCGCGGAGATCGCCGAGCAGCCGGCGGTCTTCGGCCGCATCGTGGCCCAGGGCCTCGGTGACGTCGAGGCTGTCGCTGGTCGCATCCGCGAGGCCCGCCCGCGCTTCGTCATGGTCGCTGCGCGGGGGACGAGCGACCACGCCGCGCTCTACTTCAAGTACCTCGTCGAGATCGTCCTCGGCCTTCCGTGCGGCCTGGCCTCGCCATCGACGACCACGGCCTACGGCGCCGAGCCCGACCTGCGGGACGTGCTGTGGGTCGCGGTGAGCCAGTCCGGCGGTTCGCCCGACCTGCTCGAGTCCACCCGCGCGGCAGGCCGTGCCGGGGCGCTCACCCTCGCCGTGACCAACAACGCCGAGTCCCCGCTCGCTGCTGCCGCCGAGCTCCACCTCGACGTGCGTGCCGGTGTCGAGCGTGCGGTGGCGGCTACGAAGACCTACACCGCCACCCTGCTCACGCTGTGGCTCCTCGTCGACGAGTGGAGTGGTCGACGCCGGCTCGACCTCGACGCCCTGGTCGCTGCCGCCGAGGAGGCGGTGCACGTGTCCGGTGTCGAGGAGGTCGCGGGCCACTACCGGTTCGTCGACAAGCTCGTCCTCACCGGCCGCGGCTATGCCTACCCGACGGCCCGAGAGGCCGCGCTCAAGCTCATGGAGACGTCCTACCTCGCGGCGCACGCCTTCTCCGGGGCGGACCTCCTCCACGGACCCCTGGCCATGGTCGACACCGACCGTCCGGTCCTGGCCCTGGTCCCGCACGGCACGGCTGGTCGGGCCCTGGGCCCGGTGCTCGAGCGGCTGCGCGACCGCGGCGCGGACCTCACCGTGGTCGGCGACGCCGAGTCGGCCGGTCAGCGGCCGGCGATCGCGCTGCCGCGGGTCGCCGAGGAGCTGAGTCCACTCGTCGAGATCATCCCCATGCAGCGACTCGCCCACGCCATGGCGCTCGCCCGCCACGAGGACCCGGACGCCCCCCGCGGCCTGTCCAAGGTGACTCGCACGACCTGAACCCTGCTTGTGACCCTGCCTCGACCGTCGGGTTCGCGGGCGGTGGGACGGCCCTGCATGGGGAGAGCCGGCACGAGTCGCGTCGCCGGTTCAGTCGTGAGCGCTTTTGTCAACACCCGAAACGGCCATCGCCGGACGCGGCCGCCGTGGACTAGCGTGCGACCCACCATGCGGGCCCCAACGTCGAGACCCGTCGTAACCAGGAGGAACCCACCCATGCGAACTCCCCGTCGCACTGCCATCGCCGGACTGGCGCTGGCCGGGCTCGCGCTGACCACCCTCAGCGTCGCCCCCGCCCAAGCGGGCAACCCCAACAACTCGGCCAAGCTGCGCAAGGCCGTCACCGTCGACGGCGTCATGCGCCACCTCGAGGCGTTCCAGGCCATCGCCGACGCCAATGACGGCAACCGCGCCGCCGGGACCTCCGGCTACGAGGCCTCCGGCGCCTACGTCGAGGGTGTCCTCGAGGGCGCCGGCTACGACGTCACCCGGCAGAACTTCACCATCAACTACCAGGAGCCCGGTGTCGTCGAGCAGATCTCGCCGACCCCGACCGACTACGTGTCCAACACGGCGACCGGCTCCGGCGAGGGCGACGTCACCGCACAGGTGACCGCCGTCGACATCGCGCTCGGGCTCGGCAACGCCAGCACCTCCGGCTGCCAGGCGACCGACTTCGCCGGCTTCCCGGCCGGCAACATCGCGCTGGTCCAGCGCGGCGCCTGCGACTTCGGCCTCAAGGCCGACAACGCCGAGGCTGCGGGCGCCAGCGCAGTCATCATCTTCAACCAGGGCAACACCACCGCCGAGGACCGCAACGGTCCGGTCAACCCCACGTTGGGCACCTTTGACGTCAACATCCCGGTCGCCGGTGTCAGCTACCTCGATGGGGTGGACCTCTCCGACCCCAGCACCACCGTGGCCCGGGTCTTCGCCTCCGACATCGAGCAGCGCCAGACCTTCAACCTCATCGCCCAGACCGACACCGGACGCACCGACAACGTCGTCATGCTCGGTGCGCACCTCGATGGCGTGATGGAGGGCGCGGGCATCAACGACAACGGCAGTGGCTCGGCGGCCATCCTCGAGACGGCCGTCCAGCTCGCCGACGTCAACAAGCTCAACAACGCGGTCCGGTTCGCCTGGTGGGGTGCCGAGGAGATCGGCCTCGTCGGGTCGACGTACTACGTCAACGACCTCAAGGCCAACAACCCGACCGAGCTCGACCGGATCGCGACCTACCTCAACTTCGACATGGTCGGCTCGCCCAACTACAAGATCGGGGTCTACGACGCCGACCAGTCGACCTACCCGGCACCCGCCGGGGTGCCGATCCCCGGTGGCTCCATCGAGACCGAGGACGTCCTCACCGACTACTTCGACTCGGTCGGCCAGCCGTGGGTCGATACGGAGTTCTCTGGACGCTCGGACTACCAGGCGTTCATCCTCAACGGCGTCCCGTCCTCGGGCCTGTTCACCGGTGCGGAGCAGCCCAAGACCGCTGCCGAGCAGGCGCTCTTCGGTGGTCAGACCGGCGTTGCCTACGACGTGAACTACCACGCCGTCGGCGACGACATCGACAACGTCAATGCCGAGGCGCTCGACATCAACAGTGACGCCATCGCCCATGCCACGATCACGTTGGCGCAGAGCACCCAGGCGATCAACGGCAAGCGCAGCGCCGGCAAGTCCGGCAACATCCACCCGCACCACGAGCACGACGAGGAGGTCGCGGCCTGATCGCTGCGGTCGCCCTCTGAGGCACGAGACCAGACGCGTATGCCGTCCGCTCACCCCGTGAGGTGAGCGGACGGCATACGCATGTCAGGAGGCGAGGGTGGCGAGGTGTCGCTCGACCTCGTCGGCGGACAGCACGTGCTGGATGACCATCGTCGCTGCACCGATGACACCCGCGTGGTCGCCGGTGCGGGCGGTCACGATCTGCAGCTCGCCGGTGGCCAGAGGGAGTGAGCGTCCGTAGACGACCTCACGGATCCCGGCGAGCAGTCCGTCGTTGGACTGGGCGAGGAGGCCGCCGATGGCGATGACCGACGGGTTGAGCAGGCTGACGATCGAGGCCAGGACCGCACCGATCTCGCGGCCCGCCTGGCGCAGCTCCGCGATGGCCTCGGGGCTGCCGGAACGTGCGAGGTCGAGCAGCTGACGACTGTCCCGGACCTGCACCCCGCGCTCCGCGAGGCGGGCGACGATGGCCGGCCCGCTGGCCACGGCCTCGAGGCAGCCCTCGTTGCCGCAGCGGCAGATGATGCCCTCGCCGTGGGGAGCCGCCACGTGGCCGAGGTCCCCGGCCGAGCCCTGGGCCCCCCGATGGAGCAGGCCCCCGCTGATGATGCCGGCGCCGATGCCCGTGGCCACCTTGATGAAGACGAGGTGCTCGACGCCGGGATAGATCGTGGCGTGCTCGCCCAGAGCCATGATGTTGACGTCGTTGTCGACGAGGACCGGTCCGCCGAGCTTCGCTGACACGTGCGCCGGCACGTCGTAGCCGTCCCAGCCCGGCATGATCGGCGGCGACGCGGGACGACCGGTGGAGTGCGCCACCGGGCCCGGCAGGCCCAGCCCGACGCCCACGAGCTGGCGCTTGCTGTGCCCCGAGGAGCGCAGCAGCCTCCTGCCGATCTCGATGACGGCATCGAGGACGACCTCTGGCCCCTGACGGATGTCGAGTGCCTCGGAGGTCTCCGCGACCACCCGGCCACCGAGGTCGGTGAGCGCGACGGTCACGTGGGTGGCGCCCAGGTCGGCGCCGAGGACGAAGCCAGCCTCCGGGTTGAAGGCCAGCCGAGTCGGTGGACGTCCGCCGGTCGAGCGCGACTCGCCTGCTGACGTGAGCAGCCCTGCGGCGAGCAGGGATTCGACTCGTGCGCCCACGGTCGAGCGGGCAAGTCCGGTCATCTCGATGAGCTCCGCGCGGGTGCGCGGCTGGCCATCGCGCATGAGCTGGAGGAGGGCGCCCGCGCCGGGTGCTCCGACCGCAGGCGCCGTGGACGCCCCGTTGACGCCGGAGGTCGGGAGGCTGACGGGTCCACTCACGCTCCGTAGTGAAGCACAGCCCGGCACTTCCGGACCACGGGAGGACGGAAGCAGATCACGGCATACCAACTTTTGCTTGACGCGCAGACAAAAGAGCCATAGCGTCCACGGCATGACCGGAGGCAATGGCGCCTCACCTCTTCTGGTGATGGCCGGAATCGTCAAGCGATTCCCAGGTGTGACCGCGCTCGGCGGTGTCGATCTCGACGTGCTCCCCGGGGAGGTGCACTGCCTCCTGGGCCAGAACGGCGCAGGCAAGTCCACGCTCATCAAGGTGCTCGCCGGCGTCCACCAGCCCGACGAGGGCACGATCACGTGGAACGGCGAGGAGGTCGCGCTGGCCCACCCGCAGGCCGCGATGGACCGCGGCATCGCGACGATCTACCAGGAGCTCGACCTCGTCGAGGGGCTCACGGTCTCCGAGAACATCTTCCTGGGCCAGGAGCGGTCCCGCTTCGGCTTCTCCCAGCGGTCGGCGGCGCGCGCCGAGACGGCAGCGCTGCTCGAGCGGCTCGGCCACCCCGAGATCTCACCCTCCACCGAGGTGGGCCAGCTCTCCGCAGCCGGTCAGCAGATCGTGAGCATGGCTCGCGCGCTCTCCCGCGACGCCCGGCTCATCGTCATGGACGAACCGTCGGCGGTCCTCGACGGCGGCGAGGTGGAGCGCCTCTTCGGAGTCATCCGCGACCTCACCGCCCAGGGCGTGGCAGTCGTCTACATCTCGCACCGGCTCGAGGAGATCCGGGTCATCGGCGACCGGGTCACGGTCCTCAAGGACGGTCGGACCGTCGCCACCGGCCTGTCGGCCAAGGAGACCGCGACGTCGGAGGTCATCCGGCTCATGACGGGTCGCTCGATCGAGTACGTCTTCCCGACCCGAGGCGTCGTGCCGGACGGCGAGCCGCTCCTCGAGGTCACCGGTCTGACCCGTCGCGGCGAGTTCGCTGACGTGAGCTTCACCGTCCGCCCGGGTGAGGTCCTCGGTCTCGCGGGTCTGGTCGGTGCCGGGCGCTCCGAGATCGTCGAGACCGTCTTCGGTGCGCGCAAGGCCGACGCGGGCACGGTCGCCGTGGGTGGTCGGGCGCTGCGTCCCGGGTCGGTCGGCGCGGCCGTGTCCGCCGGCATCGGCCTGGCCCCCGAGGAGCGCAAGAGCCAGGCACTCGTGCTGGGTGACAGCGTCGCCTCCAACATCAGCATGGCGACGCTCACCCGCTTCGCCAAGGCAGGCTGGCTCGACCACACGGCAGAGCACCGGGCCGCCCAGGAGCTGGCGACCAGCCTCGAGCTGCGACCGGCCGGCATCGCCCGTGAGGTGCGCACGCTGTCCGGTGGCAACCAGCAGAAGGTCGTGCTCGCCCGCTGGCTCCTTCGCGGGTGCCGCGTCCTGCTGCTCGACGAGCCCACCCGAGGCGTCGACATCGGCGCCCGGTCCGAGATCTATGCCCTGGTCCGTCGGCTCGCGGACGACGGCGTCGCCGTCGTCGTGGTCTCGAGCGAGATCGAGGAGGTGCTCGGTCTCGCCGACCGGGTCCTCGTCATCGGTGACGGACAGGTGCTGCACGAGGCTGCGTCCGCGGACCTCGACGAACACCGCGTGCTGGACATCATTCTGAAAGGAGACGCCGCATGAGCGTCGACAGCCCATCCACGACCCCAGGTCAGCGGTCCGAGGCGGAGGGCACCCAGGAGATGGGCAGCCCCGCGGCACAGGGCTCTTCAGCCAGTGCGCTGTCGCGCCTCTACGCCAGCCCGGCCACCCGCAGCCTCGGCCTGGTCATCGCCCTCGTGGTGCTCTTCGTCGTCGGGGTGGCGACCGGAGGCGAGAGGTTCGGCAGCTTCGACAACATCCTCACCATCCTGCGATACGCCTCGATCATCGGCGTCGTGAGCGTGGGGATGACGTTCGTCATCGCGAGCGGAGGGATCGACCTGTCGGTCGGAGCCATCGTCGCCCTCTCGTCCGTCTGGGCCACGACCCTGGCCACCCAGACCATGGCCGAGAACAGCCACTGGATCCTCATGGTCGGCACGGCTCTCCTCGTCGGGTCGGCGTGCGGCCTCGTCAACGGTCTGCTCATCGCCTACGGCAGGCTGGCACCCTTCATCGCGACCCTGGCGATGCTGGCCGCTGCGCGAGGGCTCGCCGAGATCATCGCCCAGCGCCGGACCCAGATCGTGCGCGACCGTGGCTTCATCGACTTCTTCGGTGGCAGCGTGCTCGGGATCCCGGTGCTCGTCATCATCTTCGCGCTCGTCGCCGTCCTAGGCTGGGTCCTGCTCAACCGCACCACCTTCGGGCGGCGCACCCTGGCCATCGGAGGCAACCCGGAGGCGGCGCGACTGGCCGGGATCGACGTCCGGCGCCAGACGGCATACCTGTATGTGCTGCTCGGTCTCGCGTGCGGACTGGCGGCGGTCATGTACATGGCTCGCACCACGACCGGCACCTCGACGCACGGTCAGCTGCTCGAGCTCGACGCGATCGCCGCCGTCGTCATCGGCGGCACGCTCCTCAGCGGAGGGCGCGGGACGATCGTCGGCACGGTCCTCGGGGTCCTCATCTTCGCGACGCTCACCAACGTCTTCACGCTCAACAACCTCGACACCTCGACGCAGGCCGTGGCCAAGGGCGTGATCATCGTCGCTGCCGTGCTGCTGCAGCAGCGAGTGGCCTCTCGTCGGGCCAGTCCCTAGCCGTCGCAGCCGCCCTCGACCGCGTCCTTCGGCGGCGCGCCTCGACGGCATCCCACGTCCCCCGTCCCTCTCGTCCCACCACTCATTCAGCGCAACGCATCCCAGGAGAGCACCACATGAGCCTTCCCCGTCCCACCCTCACCCGGTCCGTCCGCACCGCCGCAGCCTTCGGCGTGGTCGCACTCGTCGCTGCCGGCTGCACGAGCAACACCCCCGAGACGAGCAGCGACTCGAGCAGCACTGCTGCCCCCGTCGGTGACAACGCCAAGCCCGGCAAGAAGGTCACCATCGGCTTCTCCGGTCCCGCCGCCGACCACGGCTGGCTCGCCGCCATCAACTCCACGGCGCTGGCCGAGGCCAAGAAGTACAGCGACGTCGAGTTCCGCGCGGCCGAGGGCACCAACGACGCCAGCCTCCAGATCTCGCAGATCGAGACCTTCATCAACGACAAGGTCGACGCGATCGTCCTCCTGCCGACCGACGGCGCCGCGCTCACGGAGGTCGCGACGAAGGCCACCAACGCCGGCATCATCGTCGTCAACGTCGACCGTGAGTTCTCCAGCCCGTTCGCGGCACGCACCACCGTGCTCGGTGACAACTACGGCATGGGTGTCAGTGCCGGGACGCGCGCGTGCAAGGTCATCGCCGACAAGAAGGTCACCAACCCCGTCATCGCCGAGATCGCCGGCATCGACGCCCTCCCGCTGACCCAGGACCGCAGCAAGGGCTTCGCTGCCGCGCTGAAGGCCTGCAACCAGACCGTCGACAACCGGGTGGCGGCCGAGTTCACGGTCGCGTCCGGCGAGAGCGTCGCGGCCAACCTGCTGCAGGCCGCACCCAAGATCGACGTCATCTGGAACCACGACGACGACCAGGGTGTCGGCGTCATGGCCGCCTTCGACAACGCCAACCGCAAGGAGTTCGCCTTCATCGGCGGTGCCGGCTCCGCCAACGCCATGCGCTGGATCAAGGAGGGCAAGATGGACGCCACCGTCATCTACCCGCCGACCCAGGCTGCCGACGGTGTCCGACTGGCCCGACTGCTCGCGCAGGACAAGGGCATGGCCGACCTCGTCCAGGTCGCGGTGCCTCGCCGGATCGTCCTCGACGCACCTGTTGTCACCAAGGAGAACGTCGACAAGTACCTGCCCCTCGGCTTCGAGTCCTGAGTCGTTGATGGACAACCAGCCACTCGGCGTCGCCATGATCGGCTACGCCTTCATGGGGCAGGCGCACTCGCAGGGCTGGCGCAACGCCCGGAAGCTTCTTCGACCCGGCGGTCGTGCCGGAGCTCCGGGTGGTGTGCGGCCGCGACGCCGAGGCGGCCGGCGAGCTGGCCCGACGCTTCGGCTGGGAGTCGGTGGAGACCGACTGGCGCGCCGCCATCGCGCGTGACGACGTCGACATCGTCGACATCTGCACGCCGGGCGACACGCACGCCGAGATCGCGCTCGCGGCCCTCGCGGCCGGCAAGCACGTCCTGTGCGAGAAGCCGCTCGCGAACTCCGTGAAGGAGGCCGAGACGATGACGGAAGCGGCACAGCGGGCGGGGGCGGACGGCATACGCAGCATGGTGGGGTTCACCTACCGTCGCGTGCCGGCCATCGCCCTCGCGCAGCAGCTCGTCGCGGCCGGACGGATCGGGGAGGTGCGACACGTGCGTGCGCAGTACCTCCAGGACTGGCTCGTCGACCCCGAGTCCCCGCTCACCTGGCGGCTGCAGAAGGAGCGAGCCGGCTCCGGCGCGCTGGGCGACATCGGTGCCCACGTCATCGACCTCACGCAGTTCATCACCGGTGACCGGTTGGCCGGGGTCAGCGGGCTCACCGAGACCTTCGTCAAGGAGCGCCCGCTGCCCCAGTCCTCGAGCGGTCTGTCGGCGACGGCAGGATCCGGGACCGGACAGGTGACCGTCGACGACGCGACCGTCTTCATCGGCCGCTTCGCCGGTGGGGCGATCGCCTCCTTCGAGGCCACCCGCTTCGCCACCGGGCGCAAGAACGCGATCCGGCTGGAGCTCAACGGCACCCGGGGCAGCATCGCCTTCGACTTCGAGGACATGAACGTCCTCAACGTCTACGAGGCCGACGCCGACGAGCCCGGCTTCCGCCGCATCCAGGTCACCGAACCCCACCACCCCTACGTCGCCGCGTGGTGGCCGGCGGGTCACGGACTCGGCTACGAGCACGGCTTCACGCACCAGGCAGCCGACTTCCTCACGGCGATCGCCGCAGGCACCGACCCGTCGCCGTCGTTCGCCGATGGTCTCGGCGTCCAACGCGTCCTCGAGGCGGTCGAGACGAGTGCGGCGAGCGGAGCCGCGTGGACCCCGATCACCCCACCCGCCATCGGCTGACCCACCTCGGACGACCCTCGACCACCGCCCGACGACATCCAGGACGTGACCGGCTGCCACGGACGGTGGACCGGTTCTGACGCAACACATTGGAGGACTGACGTGGCACGACCGATCACCCTGTTCACGGGACAGTGGGCCGACCTTCCCTTCGAGGAGGTCTGCCGGCTGGCCGCCTCGTGGGGCTACGACGGGCTGGAGCTCGCCTGTTGGGGCGACCACTTCGAGGTCGACCGCGCCCTGGCCGAGGACGACTACGTCGCCGGGCGTCGCGAGATCCTCGAGCGTCACGGACTCGGGGTCTGGGCCATCTCGAACCACCTCGTGGGACAGGCGGTCTGCGACGACCCCATCGACCAGCGGCACCAGGACATCCTGCCGGCGGACATCTGGGGTGACGGCGACCCCGAGGGTGTGCGCCAGCGCGCGGCGGCCCGGATGGCCGACACCGCGCGTGCCGCCGCGAAGCTCGGTGTCGACACCGTCATCGGCTTCACGGGGTCCGCCATCTGGAAGTACGTCGCGATGTTCCCGCCGGTGTCGGCGGAGACGATCGAGGCGGGCTACCAGGACTTCGCGGACCGGTGGAACCCCATCCTCGACGTCTTCGACGAGGTGGGGGTGCGCTTCGCCCACGAGGTGCACCCGAGCGAGATCGCCTACGACCACTGGACGACGGTGCGCACCCTCGAGGCGATCGGCCACCGCCCGGCCTTCGGTCTCAACTGGGACCCCTCGCACATGGTGTGGCAGGACCTCGACCCGGCCGCGTTCATCTGGGACTTCCAGGACCGGATCTACCACGTCGACTGCAAGGACGTGCGCATGCGAGTGGGCAACGGCCGCAACGGAAGGCTGTCCTCGCACCTGCCCTGGAACGACCCCCGGCGCGGCTGGGACTTCGTCTCGACCGGTCACGGCGACGTGCCCTGGGAGGACTGCTTCCGCACGCTCGGTGCCATCGGCTACTCCGGCCCCATCTCGGTCGAGTGGGAGGACGCCGGCATGGACCGGCTCGTCGGTGCCGCCGAGGCGGTCGGCTTCGTGCGACGCCTCGCGTTCGAGCCACCGGAAGCCGCGTTCGACGCAGCCTTCAGCTCGGGCAAGGACTCCTGAGCGACGAGGTCGCCTCGAGCACCTCCACGAGACTCGCTGAGGCGGCGCTCCTGCAGCGTCCGCAACCTTGGTCGAGCAGGTGACCAAGGTTGCGGACGCAGGCACACGGCGTATGCCGTCGGCTCGCCGAGCGCTCGCACTAGAGTGCCGAGGGTGACCGAGAACGCGACGCCCGAGCAGCCCGCCACTCCTCCGACACCCCCGGCCCCCGAGGTCGCGGCACCTGCGTCTGGGGGCTCCGCTGGGGGCGCCGCGGACCAGGGTTCGGCGCACCTGGACGAGATCCGGGCCGGCTACACGTTCGAGGGACCAGCCCTCGACTTCGGCGCGGCCGTCATCGACGACTCCGCGCACCCGGACACCCCGGTGCGCATCCCGCTCGCCGTCCTCAACCGCCACGGCCTCGTCGCCGGGGCCACCGGCACCGGCAAGACCAAGACCCTGCAGCTCATGGCCGAGCAGCTCAGCGCGCAGGGCGTCCCGGTCTTCCTCGCCGACATCAAGGGTGACCTCTCCGGCATGGCGAGTCCGGGCGAGGCCAGTGACCGGACCACAGCAAGAGCCGAGGACGTCGGGCAGGACTGGCAGCCCACGGCATACCCGACGGAGTTCCTCTCACTCGGCGGCGTCGGCAAGGGCGTGCCGATCCGCGCGACGATCACCGACTTCGGTCCGACCCTGCTCTCCAAGGTGCTCGGCCTCAACGACACCCAGGAGTCGAGCCTCGGGCTCGTCTTCCACTACGCCGACAAAAACGGCCTCGCGCTCCTCGACCTCAAGGACCTGCGCGCCGTCATCAGCCACCTCGTGAGCGACGAGGGCAAGCCGGAGCTCAAGTCCCTCGGTGGCCTCTCGTCCGCGACGGCCGGCGTCATCCTGCGCGAGCTCATCGCCTTCGAGGACCAGGGTGCCGACGCCTTCTTCGGCGAGCCGGCCTTCGACACCGCCGACCTGATGCGCCTGTCCAGCGACGGCAAGGGGCTCGTCACCTGCCTCGAGCTGCCCGGCGTGCAGGACCGTCCGGCGCTGTTCTCGACCTTCCTCATGTGGATGCTTGCCGACCTGTTCCACGACCTGCCCGAGGTCGGCGACGTCGACAAGCCCAAGCTGGTCTTCTTCTTCGACGAGGCGCACCTGCTCTTCGCCGACGCGAGCAAGGCCTTCCAGGAGGCCATCGAGCAGACCGTCCGCCTCATCCGATCCAAGGGGGTCGGCGTCTTCTTCGTGACGCAGTCGCCCAAGGACGTGCCGTCCGGCGTGCTCGGCCAGCTGGGCAACCGGGTGCAGCACGCCCTGCGCGCGTTCACGCCCGACGACGCCAAGGCGCTCAAGTCGGCCGTGCGCACCTACCCGCACAGCCAGTACGACCTCGAGAAGCTGCTGACCTCGCTCGGCACCGGCGAGGCCGTCGTCACCGTCCTCTCCGAGAGGGGGGCGCCCACCCCGGTGGCATGGACGCGGATGCGCGCACCGCAGTCGCTCATGGCCCCGTCCTCCGAGGCAGTGCTCGACCAGACCGTCGCCGCCTCGGCCATCGGCGCGAAGTATGCCGCCGTGGCCGACCGCGAGTCCGCTTTCGAGTTGCTCGCAGCCCGGGTGCAGGCCGTCCCGCCCCCCACCGCACCGCCGAAGTCTCCCGCCCCGACCCCGGCGAAGAAGACCGCTGCTGCCAAGGAGGACCCGGGTCTGGTGGAGCAGGTCGTGAAGTCGAGTGCGTTCCGCTCGGCCCTGCGGTCGGCCGGCACCGTCATCGGTCGCGAGATCACCCGCTCGATCTTCGGGACGCGCAAGCGCTGAGCCGGGCCATGGCGCAGAGGGCGTGGTCGCCCTCTGTCGTGGGCGGGTCCCCTCCCATAGGGTGAAAAGTGGCGCGCACCGCCGGTGGGTGTCCCACTTTTCTCCACTCCCGAGGACAACGATGTCTGAGACCCGAGTCCCCCTGTCCCGCCGCGTCGTCCTGAGCGGACTCGCCGCTGCCACGTTCGCGCCGCCGCTGCTGTCGTGCACGACGGCCTCGGCCGCCGAGACCGGCAGGGCGGCGGCCCACTCGATGCGCGACCTGCGGGTGCTGCCCTATCTGCAGAACCCGGCCAGCACCTCGATGACCATCACCTGGTTCAGCTACGCCGACGTGCCGGGCGCTCTGACGGTGCGTGGCCCGGGACTGGGCGGCGGGCGCCGTCGGGTCAGGAGCACGCCGCAGCCGATGGCGATCCTGGGCTACACCGAGGGCGAGCGGGCCGAGGAGATTCCCGGTCTGCCGACCGGGTCGTGGCTGCTGCGGGAGGGCAACGTCAAGCACGTCGTCGAGGTCGAAGGGCTTCGTCCGGGCACCCACTACACCTACGAGGTCGTGCAGGGACGGGACCGCTACCAGGGCCGCTTCCGCACTGCTCCCAGCGCACAGGACTGGAACCGGGTGAGCTTCATCGCCATGTCGGACCACGAGACCGAGCCCCGCGGTCGGGTCACGCGTCGCGAGTGGGCGCCCGGAGAGGTCGCCGGGCTGGGGCGGCCCGATGCCGCGGCCGGGTCCGTCTGGGACGGTGTCTTCGGCACCACCGTCCTCAATGGGGCACGGGTGCTGAGGTACCCGCTCACCGAGGACGAGGGCTACCTCGCCAACCTCCGTGTCGTCGACGCCAGCAAGCCCGACTTCATGATGTTCCCCGGTGACCTCGTGCAGGGCGGCGGCTACCAGCCGGGCTGGGACGAGTGGTTCCGGTGCAACGCCGGCCCCGCAGGCGACCGGCTCGGTCGCACTCCCGCCCTGACGGCGTTCGGCAACTGGGAGAAGCTTCGGTGGCACCGTCAACGGGGGCTACGGCTCAAGCGAGGACCGCTCCATCGTCGTGCGCTCCCGTGGCAAGTACCACGCCTACTTCGACGCGCCGGACAACGGGACCCCCGAGCACCGCGACAACTACTACCGCATCGACTACGGCCCGCTGACCGTCATCACCCTCGACTCCAACAACGGCGAGCCGGATGACGACACCGAGAACCACCTCGGCAACCAGGCCGTCGGCACCGAGTACCGCGGCCCGGGCACTGACACCCAGAACAACTTCACGGCTGCGGAGTACGCAGCAGCCGGCGGCACGGACCTCTCCGACTTCAACCCCGGCAGCATCCAGTGGCGTTGGTGCGAGGAGCAGCTGGCGCAGGCCCGAGAGCAGGGCCAGATCATCGTCATGCAGTGGCACCACTCGCCTTTCAGCAGCGGTGAGCACGGCCTGCCCATGTATCACCGGGACACGTCCGGCCAGGGCGGGACGCCGATGCGGCAGTACCACGTGCTCGCCGAGCGCTACGGGGTCGCTGCCGTCATCTGCGGCCACAGCGAGCTCTTCGAGCGCAGCTTCGTCGACGAGGACGGTGATGGCGTGGGCGTCCACTACTACGACGTGGGCGTCGCGGGTGACGGTCTGCGGGGTGAGCGGCGGGTCGCCGGACCGGACTCGGCGCGACTCAGCTACAACCCCTACCGCCAGTGGACCGCGGACCGCGACGAGCCCGAGGTGTGGGAGGACCGGCGGGGAGCGCGGGTCCTGACCTCCGGCGGCAAGCACTACGGCCACCTGCACGTCGAGGTCAAGCGCACCCCCGACGGTGCTCGGATGACGATGACGCCGGTGCACGTCTTCCCGGTGGTGGACCCCGCGTATCGGGTCACCCGCACGGAGCGCCGTGAGTACGACGACCAGGTGGTCCTGTCGATCGGGTCCGACGGCCAGGTGCGGGCCTAGAGGCTGAGCAGGGCTCTCGCGTAGGCGTTCTCGACGTCTGCATCGGTGACCGTATGCCGCGAGCCGTCGCTCGCGGCATACGTCACCTCCCAGCCCTCCGGTGTTCGACGCAGCGCCTCGAGCCGGTCTCCGAGCAGCGTCCGCAGCTGGTCCTCACGGGGCAGCCACAGCGACTGGTCGAGGCTGACCGAGTCCAGCGCCCACTCCGTCGTGCCGTTGAAGCCGAGGACGGTCTGGTCCGCGAAGTGTTGGGGCTCGACCGTGAGGTTGCTGATCCAGAAGACCTCGTCGGTGAGGAGCTGGGCGTCGATGACGAAGCGGTCGCCTGCTGCCGGTTCCCACAGGACTCCCGCGTCGTGGACCAGGCGGCGGGCGAGATCGAGAGAGATCATCGCCCCATCATGGCCCGAGAGCCTCCGTGTTCAGTGCGAGGTCAGCGACGCGCGTGAGACGGGGAAGTCGAAGAACGTGTCCGGGAACAGCTCGGGACGGTGGGTGAAGTGCCACCACTCGTTCTCGTAGTTGGCGAACCCCTCGTCCGCGAGCACGTCGACGAGCAGGTCACGGTTCTCGCGCACCTCAGCGGTGAACGCCGGGTTGGCAGTGTGTGAGAGGACGTCGAAGCAGTCGTAGGCCGTGCCCATGTCGAGGGAGGCGTCGGGCACCCGCTCCGCGACAGGCCCGAAGCAGGACCCGGCGGGCTTCGGCGAGTGCGGTGCCGGCACCCTGCGGCCGTCGATGGGCTGGATCGTGAGGTCGACGGTGCTGGCCCGTGAGTGGCCGGACTTCGCCGCGATGTAGCCGTCCTCGAACAGGCGCGACTTCTCCACCCGGGGATAGAACTCCGACTTCATCTGCTCGTCGTCGAGGTCCTCGGCCCAACGGACGAAGTGGTCCACCGCGCTCTGCGGGCGGTAGCAGTCGTAGACCTTGAGGGTGAGGCCTCGAGGTCGGAGCGCGTCCTGCGCCCGGGCCAGCGCCTCGGCGGCAGGGCGGGTGAGCAAGCAGAGCGGCGCGCGGTAGGCGTCGATGCGCTCACCCACGAAGTTGTGGTTGGTCGTGTAGCGGATCTCGTGGACGATCGTGGGGTCGATGTCGCGCAGCGCCACGATCTCCTCGGGCGCCCGGTCCGGGGTCTGGGCCACGGCGACCGAGGACCCCACGGCGGCGACGGCGGAGGTGGAGGTGGCCAGGACGAGGCCGGCGACGAGAGTGGACAGAGCGCGACGTGTCATGCCTCGTTCCTAGCAGTGACACCTGCGCGCCGCCACCCGGGCGACGGCCCCCCCAGCGCGTCACCACCGCGACTGGACCGTCTCCATCCCCCCGACGATGACCCAGAAGCGCAGAGCTCGGCCGACGAGGCCGGTGAGGAGGAAGACCGACAGACGCACCCGCAACGCGCCCGCGACGACCGCGATGACGGCATACGGAGGAAGGCCGACGACGGCCGAGAGCAGCAGCAAGCCGGTCGTGAACCAGGGGCGCCCCTCCGTGCGAGCCTGCCAGCGTTCCATCGCGGCGCGGGCCCGGGGTCGCTGCATGCGGCGGGACACGAACGCGAACCGGTCGAGCTCTCGTCCGCCGTAGTACCAGAAGAGCTTGCCGACCATCTGCCCGATGGCGGCGGCGGCGACGATGAGCCACCCCGGTGCCCGGTCCTGCGATGCCGCGAGCGCGACGATCGCCTCGATGTTGATGATGGGGACGAGCGCTGACGCGACAGCGGACCCAGCGATACCGAGGGCCTCAACCCACATGCGGTCGACCCGGTTGCTGGTCCGCGCCGATGGCGGCCGTCGGCACCGGGAGGCCGATTCTCAGCAGTCGCGCCAAGGACCATGACTTCATCGCGAGCAGGGCCACGGCGATGGCCAGCCCGAGCCACATCGACCCGGTGACGAGCAGCAGCACCGCGAAGAGCGCGCTGTTGACGGCCTTCGCCGGCTTGGACCAGTTCCACAGCCAGATCTGTCGGTCGACGACGTAGAAGTAGTTGGGGCTGCGGATCGGCCACGCCAGGAAGGCCAGCGACAGGAAGCTGTCGACGACCATGAACTCGGCGAGATAGACGAACACCGCGGGCGCCAGCTCGGGCTCAAGCCACGCCAGACCCAGATAGAACGCGCCGGCGTTGAAGCGGTCCGAGAAGATGTCGAGCACGGCGCCGATCCGGGTCTCGCACCCACGCACGCGGGCCCAGGCACCGTCGAGCATGTCGCCGACCCAGTAGACACCGAGGGCGACGACGAGCAGGGTGAGGCTGCGTTCGTGCACCGCCCACGCGGCCACCGCACCCGACGCGATGGTGCGCACCGCCGTGATGACCGTCGCGCCGGTCCACAGGCGCTCATGCCCGATCCCGACGTCGGCCGCCTTGTCCCCCATGAGCTCGGCTCCCCACATCGGCTCAGGATAGGTGCCTGCGCCAATCCTCGCGGGCAGCGATGGGAATCACCGACACGACACCTTCAGCGGGAGGGCGACGCTCGCACCCGTTCCCGGACGGCACGACGGAAGGCCGTCCCCGTCCACCACGTCAGCACTGAGCCGGTCGGCTCATCGCATCCGATGGGTGTCACCGCGA
This sequence comes from Knoellia sp. AC549, assembly GCF_979258975.1. Taxonomy (NCBI): domain Bacteria; kingdom Bacillati; phylum Actinomycetota; class Actinomycetes; order Micrococcales; family Intrasporangiaceae; genus Knoellia; species Knoellia sp. AC549. The sequence goes on along the minus strand of NZ_OZ409890.1, from coordinate 1,255,425 downwards.
TGCAGGACGACCAGCCGATCGTCGAGGCCGGTCTGCGCCATGGCATCGATGAAGTCGCTGATCGGAGAGGTGAAGACGTCGTAGTCGTCATAGTGGATCGGGATGGCCGTGGCTGGGTCGATGAGACGGACGGCCTCCACCCCCTGCTCGGCGTCCATGGTCACCATGATCCCGAGCACTTTGGTGCCGCCGAGGTGGAACAGGCCCAGGTCGATGTCGGGGTAGCGCTCGGGGATGTGCGCAAGGTCGTCGTACATCAGGGTGTCGCCGGTGATGTAGATGGTGCTGGGGTGCGTCCCGTCGACCTCGAGGATGCTGCCCATCACGTCGGGCAGGGCAAGGTCGGTGACCCCGGGTCCGTGCCGTCCGGGGCAGGCGGTGATCCGAAGCTGCCGTCCGTCCTTGGAGAAGGTCGCGGTCTCCCAGGTGTCCAGGCCACGGGCGTTCTCGAACCCGAGCTCGTGCAGCTGGGCCCGGGCCTGCGGGGTGGTGACGATCGGCAGCGACCTGTCGAGCCGCTCCTGGGCCACCTGGTCGAAGTGGTCGCCGTGGAAGTGGGAGAGCACCACGAGGTCGAGTGGCGGCAGGTCGTCGATCTCCAGGGCCGGATCGGTGAGCCTCGTGGTGCTCAGGCCGTAGCCCAGGTCGACCTTCTCGTGACGGTGCACGAAGGTCGGGTCGGTCAGGACGGTGAAGCCGCCGTACTCCAGCAGGACAGTGGCGTTGCCGATGAACGTCACCGAGGCCCGCGCTTCGCCCGCAGGCACACCCGGGTCGCTGCTCTCGCTCCCCGCACTCGACACGTCCATCGCCGACACCTCCTGCTCCTGGGTCTCCGGCTGCAGTGGGAGCCCGCCGGATCGACCTACAGGTACCCCGCTGTCGCCACATCCATTCACCGGACCAGGGATGCCACGACGACCAGACGTCAGGCGAGCGCCTCTGGCGGGCTCAGCCCAGCAGGGCGGCGACGACGAGGATCACCGGTACCGAGCCCATCGTCGTGATGAGGATCGTGTCGCGCGCGAGCACCGTCGCGCGGTCGTAGCGCGTGGCGTGGACGAAGATGTTCTGCGCCGTGGGGAGCGCCGAGCAGACCACGATCGCCAGCAGGGCGTGTCCGTCCACTCCGAGCGCGAAGTGCGCCACGGCATACGCCACCACCGGCTGGACGACGAGCTTGAGCAGGGACGTCGTCGCCAGCTCGCCCACCGACCCGGCGGCGCCCAGCCCGGGGCCCAGCCGCAGCGCGATGCCATAGGCGATGAGCATGGCCGGGACCGCGACGTTGCTGAGCAGCTCGAGCGGGTTGCCGACGAACTCGGGCAGGGTCCAGCCGGTCACCGACAGCAGTACGCCGAGCAGTGACCCGACGGTCAGCGGGTTGGTGAACGGTCGGGTGACCAGCCGCAACAACGACGGTGCGCCAGTCGCGCCGTCGGCATCGAGCAGCGCCAAAGCGACCGGCTGCAGGACGAGCATCTGCAGGAGCAGGGTCGGTGCCACGAGCGCCGCGTCGCCGAGGACATAGCTCGCCACCGGGATGCCGAGGTTGCCCGCATTGACGTATGCCGCGCAGAGCGCACCGATCGTCGCGTCACCCAGGCGTCGCCTCCAGAGGAAGCGCGCCCCCACGGCATAGATGGCAACGGTGGCGGCGACTCCGGCTGCGGTGGCCACGAGGTTCGCCGACAGGACGGCATGCACGTCGGCGCGGCCCAGCGTCACGACCATGAGGGCCGGCGAGCCCACGAAGAACGCGACCTGGGACAGCACGCGCTGGGCCGTGAGGTCGAGGATGCGCAGGTGGGCGAGGAGGGCGCCGACGCCGATGACGACGGCGATCGTCGCGAACCCCGTGAAGACTCCCTGCACCCGGTCAGGCTAGGTGGAGCGGCGGAGCACCGGTGCCAGCGTCTCAAGGACGGACGCGTCCTCGATCGTCCCTGGCACGACGGGCGTGCCGCCGTCGGCGAGCTCGCGCATCGTCTTGCGCAGGATCTTGCCGGAGCGGGTCTTGGGCAGAGCGGCGACGACGTCGACCTGCCGCAGGGCGGCCACGGGGCCGACCTCGTCGCGCACCCGCTGCACGAGCTCGGCGCAGATCCGCTCGCCCTCGGCGCCCGTGCCGTCGACCCCGCCCTTGAGGACGACGAGCCCGCGCGGCACCTGCCCCTTGAGCTCGTCGGCGACCCCGATGACCGCGCACTCGGCGACGTCGGGGTGACCGGCGAGCGCCGCCTCGATCGAACCCGTCGAGAGGCGGTGGCCGGCGACGTTGAGGATGTCGTCGGTGCGCCCCATGACATAGAGGTAGCCGTCCTCGTCGAGGTGGCCACCGTCGCCCGACACGTAGTAGCCGGGGAAGGTCGACAGGTAGCCGTCGACGAAGCGCTGGTCGTCGCCCCACAGCGTCGGCAGCGTCCCCGGCGGCATCGGCAGCCTGAGGCAGATCGCGCCCTCCTCGCCGGCAGGCTGCGGTGCGCCGGACTCGTCGAGGATCACCACGGCATACCCCGGCACCGGCACCGACGGGGAGCCGGGCTTGAGCGGCATCGGTTCGAGCCCACGCAGGTTCGACGCGATCGGCCAGCCGGTCTCGGTCTGCCACCAGTTGTCGACGACGGGGACACCGAGCATGGAGGTCGCCCACTCGTAGGTGTCCGGGTCGAGCCGCTCACCCGCGAGGAAGACCGCGTTCAACGACGAGAGGTCGTGCTCGCGCATCAGCTCACCCCGCGGGTCGTCCCGCTTGATGGCCCGGTATGCCGTGGGGGCGGTGAACATGGCCCGCACCTTGTGCTCGGCGATGAGCCGCCAGAAGGCGCCGGCGTCGGGCGTGCCCACCGGTTTGCCCTCGTAGAGAACGGTGGTCGCACCCGTGAGCAGTGGTGCGTAGACGATGTAGGAGTGACCCACGACCCACCCGACGTCGCTCGCGGTGAACCACACGTCGCCGGGGTCGATGCCATAGATGTTGTCCATCGACCAGCGCAGCGCGACGGCGTGACCACCGTTGTCGCGCACGATGCCCTTGGGGCGGCCGGTCGTGCCAGAGGTGTAGAGGATGTAGAGCGGGTCGGTCGCCGCGACCTCAACGCAGTCGGCCGGCTCGGCGTCGGCGACGAGCTCGTCCCAGTCCAGCTCCTCCCAGTCGGTGTCGCGCTCGCCGACCGCGGCCCGGGCCTGCTCGCGCTGCAGGACGATGACCGACTCCGGCTTGTGCGAGCTGCGGTCGAGGGCGGCGTCGAGCATCGGCTTGTACTCGACCACCCGGCTCGGCTCGATGCCACAGCTCGCGGCCACGACCACCTTGGGCTGCGCGTCCTCGATCCGTGCCGCGAGCTCGGCCGGGGCGAACCCGCCGAACACCACCGAGTGGATGGCGCCGAGGCGCGCGCACGCCAGCATCGCGACGACGGCCTCCGGCACCATCGGCATGTAGATGACGACCCGGTCGCCCTTCTCCACCCCCAGGCTCGCCAACGCACCGGCGAACGTCGCCACGCGAGCCAGCAGGCCGGCATACGTGATGGTCTGTTGCGTGCCGGTGACGGGACTGTCGTGGATGAGCGCCGGTTGCTCACCACGCCCGTCGCGGACGTGCCGGTCGAGCGCGTTGAAGCAGGTGTTGAGGGTGGCGCCGGGGAACCAGCGGTAGAGCGGTGGGTTGCTGCCGTCGAGGATCGTCGTCGGGGGAGTGATCCACTCGATCCGCTCCGCGGCCCGTCTCCAGAACTCGTCCGGCTGCTCCAGAGATTGGGCGTATGCCGCTGCGTAGCCGTCGTGGGTCATCTCGCCATCGTGCTGGGTCGACGGTCCTGCGGCTAGGGGAACGGGCCGTTCAGCCCCAGTTGGCCGCCTGGGTGAGGCAGAACGGGTGGCCGCTCGGGTCCAGGAGGACGCGCCAGGTCTCGCCGGGCTGCTCGTCGGGCAGGGTGGCGCCGAGCCGGACGCACTCGGCGGCGGCCGCATCGAGGTCGTCCACGGCGAGGTCGAGGTGGAACTGCTTGCTGCCGTGCTCGTTGGGCCAGGCCGGGGGCTCGTGGTCCGGGACGGTGCCGAAGCCGAGGGCGTGGTCCGGGCCGGTGAGCATGGCGTAGCCGTCGCCCTCGGCCGTGACGTCCCAGCCGAGGACGGCCGACCAGAAGGCTGCGTCGCGCCTCGCGTCGGAGCTGTCGAGGCTGAGCATCTTGAGGGTGGCGATGGGCATGGCCGGGTCTCCTTCGTCGGTGGGATCTCTGCGCCGAGTCTCCCTAGGCTGGCGTCGTGCCTGCTAGGACAAACCCGCCATCGACGGAAACCACCGCGACCTTTGCCGGGATCCTGCGTCCCGACGAGCTCGCCAAGTACGTCGAGGTCCGCCGCTGGCCGGCGAGCGAGCGGGTCTCGCGATGGGTCGAGAACCACTGGGCGCTGCGCTGGGACCTGCCCGAGGGTGCGTCCTTCGCGAGCGAGGTGCTGCCGCATCCCACGTGCTCGCTCACCGTCGAGCGCGGCGACCATCCACGGCCGGCGCTCGCGGGCGAGGAGGTCGTCATCACGGGGGTCGTCACCCGCCGCTTCGACGTGGAGATCCGGGGGAGCGGACGGGTGGCGGGGCTGCGCTTCCGGCCGGGCGGTCTCGCGGCGCTCACGGGGCAGTCCGCACGGGCGTGGACCGACCGCACGGTGGCTGCGAGTCCGGCGGTCTCGGCCGAGGTCGTGCGCGCCCTCGCCGCGCTCGACCTGGACGGTGACGTGGAGGCCGGGATGGGTGCGGTCGAGGCGGCGTTCCCCGCGCACCCGGGCGAGGACGCTCGCTACGACCGGGTGCTCAGGGTCGTCGCGGACCTGCTCTCGGACCGGCGCGTCGTCACGGTGAGGGAGCTCGAGGAGCGCCACGAGGTGTCCGGGCGCACCCTGCAGCGGGACTTCCTCCACTACGTCGGGGTCGGGCCCAAGTGGGTGCTCGGGCGCCACCGGATGCACGACGTCGTCGCGGCGCTCGACGGCGGATACGAGGGGTCGCTGACCGACCTGGCCGTGGCGCACGGCTGGTACGACCAGGCGCACTTCACCCGGGACTTCACCGCCCTCGTGGGCGTGCCGCCGAGCCGCTACCGCAGGAGGACGTGAGCGGATTTCGTGGCGCCTCAGCGCTCGGGTAACCTCCTCCGTTGGAGGATTCGCATAGTGGCCTAGTGCGCGCGCTTGGAAAGCGCGTTGGGTTAAAACCCTCAGGGGTTCGAATCCCCTATCCTCCGCAGAGAGAAGGGCTCCGACCTCGTGTCGGGGCCCTTTTCGCATGGGGCACTCGGCGAGCGATGCAGAGGTTGGCGAGCCGACCACGCAGGGGTGACTCGCTCGCCAACTGGTGGCTCGCTCGGCGGAAGTGACCCCTGGGTAATGGTTGCGCGGCGGCCGCTCTGTGGCTAAGTTCCATGATCAAGAGCCGTTGCGTGAATTGTTCACACTGTCGTGAGCATCGAGAATCGGAGAGTCGCATGTCCCGTCCGTCCGTCACCCGCCGCACCGCGATCGCCTCGGCGGTCGCCGCGACGCTCGCCGCCGGCGCCATCCCGGCAACCTCGGCAGGCGCTGCCGTGCCGCCGGGTTCCGACGGGTGGATCCAGTCAACTCTCGCGCGGATGACGCTGGAGGAGAAGGTCGGCCAGCTCTTCGTCCAGTATGCCTACGGCAAGGACGCGAACACCCCGGACCCGCGCAACACTGCCATCTTCGGGGTCCCCACGCCCGCCGAGGCCGTGAAGAAGTACCACCTCGGCGGCGTCATCTACTTCGCGTGGACCAACAGCGTGCAGAACCCCCAGCAGATCGCGGCACTGTCCAACGGTCTGCAGGAAGCCTCCTTCGCCCGCGACTCCAAGGTCGACATCCCGCTCGGCATCTCGACGGACCAGGAGATGGGCGTCGTGACCCGCGTCGGTGCGCCGGCCACGCAGTTCCCGGGCAGCATGGCGCTCGGCGCGGGTCGTTCCACCGCCGACGCGCGCACCGCCGCCGGCATCACCGGCAAGGAGCTGCGAGCCCTCGGCATCAACACCAACTTCGCTCCGGTCGCCGACGTCAACGTCAACCCGCTCAACCCCGTGATCGGCACCCGCGCCTTCTCGAGCAACCCGGCGCTCACGGCCGACATGGTGGCGGCGCAGGTCGCCGGCTACCAGGAGGACGGCAGGGTCTCGGCCAGCGCCAAGCACTTCCCCGGCCACGGTGACACCGCCACCGACAGCCACGTCGCGTTCCCGGTCATCACGCACACGCGTGAGGAGTGGGACCAGATGGACGCGCCACCCTTCAAGGCCGCCATCGCCCAGGGCATCGACATGATCATGACAGCGCACCTGTCCTTCCCGGCCCTCGACGACTCCGGCAACCCTGCGACTCTGAGCAAGCCGATCCTCACCGACCTGCTCCGCAAGGAGCTCGGCTACAAGGGCGTCATCATCACCGACTCCCTCGAGATGGCCGGCGTGCGCGAGCTGTACAGCGACGCCGAGGTCGCCGTGCGCTCCCTCGAGGCCGGCGCCGACCAGCTGCTCATGACCCCGTCGATGGTCAAGGCCTTCCCGGCGGTCGTCGCGGCCGTGCAGAGCGGACGCATCAGCAAGGCCGACCTCGACGCCAAGGTGCGCCGGGTCCTCGAGCAGAAGGTGCGTCGCGGGATCGTCGCGGACCACATGGTCGACCCGGCCTCGATCAGCTCCGTCGTTGGCACTCCGCAACACCTCGCCGTCGCCGACGCCGTGACGAACCGCACCGGAACGCTGGTGCGCAACGACGATGCAGTCCTGCCCATCGCCGCCGCCGGCAAGAACGTCCTCGTCACCGGTTATGGCGACGTCGCCACGACGACCTTGGCGGCGGGCCTGACCAGGGCGGGCACGACGAGCACGCGGGTGACGACCGGTGCCTCGCCCACGGACGCACAGATCGCCGCGGCGACCGCCGCTGCGGCGGGCAAGGACTACGTCGTCGTGACGACCATGAAGGCCTGGGACACGGCCGTCACGGACAAGCGGGGCGGCCAGCAGAAGCTCGTCAAGGCCTTGCAGGACGCCGGCGTTCCGGTCATCGTCGTCGCCACGCGCGATTCCTACGACATCGCCTACCTGCCGGGCACGCGCACCTACCTGGCGACCTACTCCTACAACGCCGTGTCGATGGAGGCCGCAGCCCGGCTCATCACCGGTGCCGTCGCCCCGACGGGCAAGCTCCCCGTCGACATCCCGGTCAAGGGCGCCCCGACGACCGTGCTGTACCCCTTCGGCCACGGCCTCTCGTACTGAGCGACCGCACACAACTCCAACCCCCCAACCACCCCCCGCCCTGTGTGTCTGAGCGCGAGCCAGAGGTCGCGCTCAGGCACACAGGACGAGTTGAAATGGAGATTTCGATGACCAGTCCCAACCGCCGCCAGCTCCTCACGGGCGGAGCCGGCGTTGCCGGAGCCGCCGCCTTCGGACTCGCCGCGACGCCGGCGTCAGCAGGCACGCTCGGCCGCACCACGGCATACACCTCGGCCGCGAACGACCCCAACCGCAAGGTGACGCCGGGTGCTGACGTCGCGGCAGCCGCCAACTGGTCCGTCCTCGCCGGGCGCAAGGTCGGCATCGTCACCAACCCGACCGGCATCCTGCTCAACCTGCGCACGATCGTCGACGAGATGCACGACGCCGGCACTGTCGACATCCGTGGCGTCTTCGGGCCGGAGCACGGCTTCCGCGGCACCGCCCAGGCCGGCGAGGCCGAGGACACCTACGTCGACGAGCGCACCGGCATCACCGTCTACGACGCGTACGGCGCGAACACCGCGAAGTTCGCCTCGATGATCCGCGCCTCGGGGACCGACACCGTCGTCTTCGACATCCAGGACGTGGGCTGTCGCTTCTACACCTACATCTGGACGATGTACACGGCGATGAAGGCCTGCGTCGAGACCGGCGCCTCGATGGTCGTCCTCGACCGCCCGAACCCGATCGGTGGCACCGCCTACGGCCCGATGATGACCGACCCGTGGACCTCCGGGGTCGGCGCCGAGAACATCGTCCAGGCGCACGGCATGACCGTCGGCGAGATGGCCCGCTACCTCGACGCGATCATCCTCCCGACGGACACGGGCGGTCCCCGGCTCTCGGAGCTCATCGTCGTCGAGTGCAAGGGCTGGCGACGCGACGTCACGTATGCCGGGACCTGCCTTCCGTGGGTCCTGCCCAGCCCCAACATGCCGACCCCCGACACCGCACTCGTCTATCCGGGAACGGGCATGTTCGAGGGCACGAACCTCTCCGAGGGGCGTGGCACGACCCGTCCGTTCGAGCTCATCGGAGCGCCCTACGTCGACTACAAGTGGGCAGAGAAGCTCGCGGGTCGCGACGTCGCCGGTGTCGCCTTCCGCGAGGCGTACTTCACGCCCACGTTCAACAAGCACGTCGGCAAGGTGTGCGGTGGTGTGCAGGTCCACATCGTCGACCCCTCGGCCATCGACCCGATGCGCGTGGGTGTCGAGATGCTCGTCGCGGCCAAGTCGATCTACACCGACTTCCAGTGGCGCTACGACGCCTATGACCCGGCTCGTCCCTACTGGATCGACAAGCTCACCGGCTCGACGAGACTGCGGGACCAGATCACTGCCGGCGCCGACGTCGAGACCGTCATGGGCGCCTGGAAGGACGAGCTCGCGGCCTTCGACGCCCGCCGGCAGCCCTTCCTCATCTATGGAGGTCCGACCCGATGAACCTGTCCCGACGTGTCGTCCTGGGTGGCGGGCTGGCCGCGGGCACGGCCCTGTTCGCCCCGGGTGTGACCGCGGCGCGAGCCGACGACTTCACCCGCCCGTTCACCGGCTTCGCGCCCCCGTCGACCGTGCTGCGTGAGGGCACGCCCCAGTCGGTCGGGCTCGACCCCGCGCCCATCGAGGTCGCCAAGCGGCAGGTCCTCAGCCACCAGGTGGCTCCGGCCGGCGGCCGGCCGCTCTATCCCGGACACGTCGGGCTCATGGCTCACGACGGCGTCGTCGTCGCCACCCAGGTCGACGGCTACGCCCTGCGCTACCGCAACGCGACCCAGGAGCTCCCCGAGAGCGAGCGGGTGCCGATGCGGCGCGACACCATCTTCGACATGGCCTCGGTCTCGAAGCTGTTCACGTCGATCGCCGTCGTCCAGCTCATCGAGGAGGGGCGCGTCGGGCTGGAGACGCCGGTCGCGACCTATCTGCCGGAGTTCGCCGCGGCGGGCAAGGGGTCGGTGACGATCCGGCACCTGCTCACCCACACGAGCGGGTTCACGTCGTGGCTGCCGCTCTACAGCAGGTACGCCACCAAGGCCGCTCGCATCGCTGCCGTGATGAACCAGCCGCTCACCAACCCCGTGGGCACGGTCTACCTCTACAGCGACCTCAACCTCATCACGCTCGGCGTGCTCGTCGAGCGGCTGCGGGGCCAGTCGCTCGACGAGGTCGTCGCTGCCCGGCTCACCCAGCCGCTGGGCATGACGGACACGGGCTACAACCCCGCCGTCAAGGAGCGCACGGCGGCGACGGAGTACCAGGCCGTCCCCGCACGCGGCATGGTCTGGGGCGAGGTGCACGACGAGAACGCGTGGTCCCTCGAAGGGGTCGCCGGTCACGCCGGCGTGTTCTCGACGGCCGATGACATGGCGATCCTCGCCCAGGCCCTCCTCAACGGCGGCACCTACCGCGGCGCGAGGATCCTCGACCGCAAGAGCGTCTCGCTGCTCATCACCAACTTCAACGAGGCCTTTCCCGGGGACGACCACGGACTCGGCTTCGAGCTCAACCAGGTCTGGTACATGGACGCCCTCAGCGGCCCGCGCACGGCCGGCCACACCGGCTACACGGGCACGTCGATCGTCATCGACTTCTCCTCGCGCTCGTTCGCGATCCTGCTCACCAACCGAGTGCACCCGTCGCGGGCGTGGGGCAGCATCAACGTCGCGCGTCAGGAGTGGGCCGGCGGCCTCGGTCGGGCGCTTCCGATCACCCCGCGCGGCAACCACGTCGCGTGGGAGACCGAGCCACTCCACGCCACGAACGCCGTCCTGTCGGTGCCGCTCGCCCTCCCGGCGACGGGTGCCCGCCTTGGCTTCGACCTCGTGGCGGAGACCGAGGAGACCGACGTCCTCCGCCTGGAGTCCTCGGCGGACGGCACGACCTGGACGCTCGTCCCGCTCGAGATCCGACACCCGGGCGACACGCGCACGGGTGAGGAGGACGGCTCGGTGAGCGGCACGCCGGGGGAGCGGCGCTGGGTCCAGGTCCGCGCCGACCTGGCCGGCGGGCAGCAGGCCCTGCGGTGGCGCTACTCGACCGATGGCAACACCCTCGGACGTGGTGTCTCGGTGAGCCGGATCCGCGTCGTGGGCCAGGGCGGAGTCGTCGTCGACAGCGATGCCTCTTCGGCCACATTCACCGCTTCGGGCTGGACGAAGACGTCGAGGTCGTAGTTTTGGGGCATGTCATCACCGATTTCTCAGTCCGACGTGGCTGATGCACCACTCCTTGTTCGTCTTCGTGGCATCCGGCCCACCCTCACCCCGGCGGAGGACCGGGTCGCTGCCGAGGTCCTTGCCGATGCGCGCCGCGCGTCCGACCTGACGATCACCGAGCTGGCCCTGGTCGCGCACACCTCGGAGACGACTGTGCTGCGCTTCTGCAAGCGACTCGGCCTCAAGGGATACCCCCAGCTGCGGCTGGGCCTTGCGGCCGAGTCCGCCCTGCCACGGGAGCAGCGCATGGCCGGGAGCGACATCAGTGCGACGGACACGATCGACGACATCGTCGCCAAGGTGGCCTCCATCAACTCCAGCGCCGTCGAGGAGACCGCCCAGCAGCTCGACCGGGTGGCGCTCAAGAAGGCGGCCGACGCACTGGCCGGGGCGACGCGTGCCGACATCTACGGGATCGGTGCGAGCGCCATCGTCGGCGCCGACCTGCAGCAGAAGCTGCACCGCATCGGGGTGGTCTCCTTCGCCTGGAACGACCCGCACATCGCCCTCACCAGCGCGACCTTGCTGACCAAGCGGGACGTGGCGATCGGAATCTCGCACTCGGGCGCGACGAGCGAGACGATCGAGTCCCTCGCGGCCGCGCGCCAGCGCGGTGCCACGACGATCGTCATCACCAACTTCCCGCTCTCGCCGCTCGCGAAGTCGGCCGACATCGTGCTCACCACCGCCGCCCGCGAGACGTCGTTGCGCTCCGGGGCCACCGCCAGCCGCATCGCCGCCCTCACGGTCGTCGACTGCCTCTACATCGCCGTGGCCCAGCGAGACCTGCCCCGGGCGCGCAAGGCCGTGGCCGAGAGTCGCAAGGCCGTCTCCGGCCACCACCTGGCGTGAGTCATTGACGTCATTGACGTTGATGGCGTAAGAAACTAACCTGCGGACATGGCCATTGACGTCCGCGTGAGTGCACCCACCGAAGAGCGGCACCCCGGCTCGACCGGGATCGACACGGCGTCGACCCTCGAGGTCCTCACCTTGATGAACGACGCCGACCGGACGGTGGCCGACGCCGTCACCGAGGTGCTGCCCGAGCTGGCGCGGCTCGTCGACCATGCCGTCGAGGCCATCCGCGCCGGCGGCCACGTCCACTACTTCGGCGCCGGCACGTCCGGACGGCTCGCCGTCCTCGATGCCGCGGAGCTGCTGCCCACCTTCAACGTCCCGCCCGGGCTCTTCGTGGCGCACCACGCAGGCGGGTCGGCTGCCCTGGTCAACGCCGTCGAGAACGTCGAGGACGACGTCGACGCCGGATGCGCCGAGGCCGCGAGGCTCACCCCCAAGGACATCGCCATCGGGCTCACGGCGTCCGGTCGCACCCCCTTCGTCAAGGGCGCCCTCATGGGCGCCCGGGAGCGCGGCGCACGCACCGCGCTCGTGACGGCGAACCCGGGAGCCGAGCTCGCGGCATACGCCGATCATCTGTTGGCCCCCGAGACCGGACCCGAGGTCCTGACGGGATCCACGCGGCTCAAGGCGGGCACCGCCCAGAAGCTCGTCCTCAACGCCTTCTCGACCGCGGTCATGATCCGCCTCGGGCGCACCTGGTCCAACCTCATGGTCGACGTCGTCGCGACGAACGCCAAGCTGCGCGGACGGGTCGTCCGGATCCTCCAGGAGGCGAGTGGCGCCGACGAGACCGATGCCCGGGTCGCGCTCGATGCTGCCGGCGGCCAGCTCAAGCCGGCCCTCCTCTCGCTCCTCGCCGGTGTCCCCGTCGACACGGCCGTCGCCGCGCTGAGCGTGCACGACGACTCGGTCGCCGTGGCCCTGACGGCTCTCACCCAACGACCCTTGTGAACGCCACGGGGTCCGGAGCCGTCGTCGGAGTCGACGTGGGTGGTTCCGGACTTCGCCTGCAGTTCGCGTATGCCGGCCGGCGGAGTCCCGTGCACACCGCACCGGGCGCCCGGATCGTGGATCACGGCGTGGACGTGGCAGCACTCACCGCCGACGCGGCGCGTCTGCTCTCGGAGGGCGGGGTGGGGCCGGGGACCGAGGGCGGCACCGGCCTCGACGTCGCCGCCGTGTGCTGGTCGCAGCGGGGGCTGCTCTTCCTGTCGGACCCGACCGAGGTGGTCTCGGCGGTGGCCTCCGGGCTGGGCGCGACGCGGACGGCGGTCGTCAGCGATGCCGTGGCCTCGCTCGTCGGTGCCCTCGGGTCCGTGCGTCCGGGCGCGGTCGTCGCGGCCGGCACGGGCGCCGTGGCCTTCGGCACGGACTTCGGCGCCCGGGACACCTCCGTCTGGAGGCTCGTCGACGGATGGGGGCACGTGCTCGGCGACCGTGGCTCGGCCGCCTGGGTGGGGCTCCTCGGGCTGCGGGCGGGGTTGCGGCACCATGACGGCCTTCCCGACGGGTCGGAGCGGTTGCTCGTGGCCGGGGAGGCCGTGTTCGGTCCGACCCCGCGCTGGCCCCGCAGGGTCATGACGGCGAGCAACGCCCCGGAGCTGCTGGCCTCGTTCGCGCCTCACGTCGTCGATGCCGCCCTGGCCGGGGAGGTGGTGGCGCAGCAGATCTGTCAGGAGGCGGGGGAGGCGTTGGCCCAGTCGCTCCTGTCGGCCGCGGCGGGGATCGCCTCGCCCACGCTCGTCGCCACCGGTGGGCTGCTCGAGGCCCAGCCGGTCCGAGCCGCGCTCGAGTCCTCGCTCGCGGATGCGGGCGCGACGCTGACGCCAGCTGTCGGGGGCGCGCTCGAAGGAGCCATGATCCTGGCCACGACGCTTGCTGGGACTGGCACGATCCCCAGGCACCCGGCATACGTGCATCTGTCCTGACCGAGGCGGTCAGCCAAGTCGATCGGGACTCCGACCTCCGCACCTCCCAGTCAGCGCTGTGCATTGCTGCGCCTCAGCGCAGCAGTGCAGAGCGCGGATCGAGCAGTCCTACGCCGTGAGGCGGCGAGTTGGAGTCGGTCCCACCGGCCGGGTTAGACTTTGGACCGGCACCCCGCGTGGTGGTACCTCGCCGAACTCCCCCAGGGCAGGAATGCAGCAAGGGCAGGTGAGCTCTTCCAGGTACGCGGGGTGTCTTCTCTGTCTCCGCAACCGACTGATTGCGACTTCGGCTCACGCTCGCTGTCCTCGCCTGAGCCGAACTCGCAATCAGTCGAGACTGGTCAGGCGCCGCAGGCGCAGCCGCCCGCGCACCCACCGCAGCCGCCGGCAGCGGCCTCGGGGCGGTTGCCCCGGTCCTCCCACGTCAGCTCGAGCGCGCGCAGGAGCCCGTCGACCGGCTGGGCCCCGGTCACGGCGAACTTCTGGTCGAGCACGAACGTCGGCACCGCGGTGATCCCGAGCTGGTTGGCCGTCGCCTCGTCGGCCCGCACGTCGTAGCCGTAGTCCTCGGACGCCAGCATCGCGCGCACGTGCTCCTCGACCAGCCCACCCTCGACCGCGAGCCGCACCAACGTGTCGGTGTCACCGATCGCGGCGCCCTCGGAGTACCAGCCGCGCATGATCCGCTCGGTCACCGGCGTCTCCACCCCGCGCGCCCTGGCCAGGTGGATGACTCGATGGGCGTCGAAGCTGTTGCCGCCCACGACCTTGTCCCACTGGAAGTCGAGCCCGACCGCGGCGGCGTCGGCAGCCATGGCCTCGTGCTGGGCGACCATCTCCTCGCGCGTCTTGCCGTACTTCTCGGCGATGCGGTCGACGTTGGACCCCTCGACGACCGGAGGGGCCGACCGGTCGAGCTGGTAGCTGTGCCAGGTCACCTCCACCTCGTCGGCATGCTCGAACTCCTCGAGGGCCAGCTCGAGGCGGCGACGCCCCACGTGGCAGAAGGGGCAGACCAGGTCGGACCAGACGTCGATGCGCACCCCTTGACGATACGTCCACCCGGCCGGTGCCCCTCCATCGCAGGTCATTCGGTCAGTCACAGGTCAGTCGCAGGTCTGCAGGCGTCCGGGCTGGTCCGCCCCGTAGCGGTGACCGGCACCGAAGGGCATGGCGAGTGCCCCGACGACATCGGCCCCGGCGTGGACGAACGACACGACCGGGAGCCACGGCCGGTCCTCGCCGGGCGGCACGAGCGCCATCGACGGCCGCGCGTGGACGATGGGGTCGTCGGGGTTGGCGGCGACGGTCTCGTTGGGGAGGCCCGTCCGACCACCTCCGGGCGTGCCCAGCCAGAACGTCGAGCACACGGTCGAGCGCAACGCCTCGACGGCAACCCCCGGCGCGAGCAGCGCCGCCTGTCCGGCCGTCGCGCCCAGGCTCTCACCGACGACGTGCACCTGCGGTCGCTGACCCACCGGCAGCGTGGAGACCTCGGCCACCGCGGCATCGAGCAGCGCCTGGGCCCCCCTCACCGCACCGTCGCGGTCGAGCAGGTAGGCCACCCAGCTGGGCCGGTCGTCGTACTGCATAGACACGGTCGCGACGTCCGAGCCGAACCGGCGCTCCATGCCGGCGACGAACTCGGGGTTGACCCAGCCCGACCCGGTCGGGATCGCGACGAGCAGGTGCTCCCGCTCCAGGCCTCCGGCGGCGACGAGCCGGTCCACAGCGAGGTGCGCGCGAGCCGTGTCGTCCGCGGAGTCGGACAGTCCGGCATACGCCCGCACGGCCCCCACGGGCGATGACGTGAGCAGCACCTGGTCGGAGGGTGGTGCGCCGGCGTCCGCCTGGGCGCTCGGCGCGAAGCTCAGGAGCGACAACCCGGCCACTGCGGCGACAGCGCGGCGCGGGACCCGGCCCCGTCGGCGCCACACCTGACGCAGACCGTGGCAGCCACCCACGACGGCGAGCGCAGTGACGAGCACGAGGCCGACGTCGCCGAGACCCAGCGCATCCATGCCGATGCGGTCGCGCATCCCGGCCTGCGTGGTCCACGTGACGAACAGCAGGTATGCCGTGACGGCACCTCCCAGCGCAAGGGCGACATGGTGGGCCGGCCCGGTGAGGCGAGGGCGGGGGCCGGCGAGGCGCCGGACGGTGCCGACGACGACGAGGAACGACAGCGCCGTCAGGACCCCGAGGGCGACGGGGAGGTGCGGCAGGTAGGACGGGAAGGTCGCCACGCCCAGGGCGACCGGCGTGGCCAGCGCGGTCGAGGCGCGAGGCAGCCGGAGCCTCATCGCGCACCCCGCGGACCAACCGCGCCACCTTGGCCTGTGTGTGCGAGACCACGCGCTGACGTGCTCACCAACACACGAGTCGAGCGGCGGCGTGCACCCACGGCCAGGCCCAGCGCGCCGATCGTGGCCGACCCCAGACCGACGCCGGGGGCGATGCTGCGCACCGTCTCGGGCTCGGGCACGGCGTGGTCCTGCCGGGCGCTGTTGACCCGCACGAAGCCCTCGGCGATGTCGGCCCAGGCCAGGCAGCTCGCCCGGCCCAGGGGCTCCTCGCGGCTCGAGCAGGCGTCCTCGAAGGCAGCACCGAGCTGGGTGTCGACGGACCGCCGCGCGTCGGGAGGAAGGGCGCGACCGGACCGGCCGGCATACCGGAGCAGGTCGTAGCCAAGGTCGTGCTGGCGGCACGCGGCGGTGAACTCCGCCGGCAGCGGGACCGGTGACGAGCACGATCCCGAGGGGTCGCCGAGCAGGCCCTGGGTGAGGGTCGGCCGGTAGCCGAAGCGCTGCGCGAAGTCTCGCGGCAACGCCAGGTCAGCGGCTGCGGGAGGGCCGGAGACGAGCGTGGTGAGGGCGTGCTCGGCCGACCGGTCCGGGACGGGCACGGAGGAGGCGGTGGGAGCGAGCAGGAGTCCGGCTGCTGTGGCGATGCCGGTGACGACGACGGCTCGGAGGGCGTGGTGTCTCGTGAACATGCAGCAAGGCTCGGAGCCGGGGGCACGTGAGGTCGTCGCCCTCGGGAGCGGTTCAGGGACGCGACCGGAGACCCAGAACGGGCGTCAAGTGATACCCCGGGGTGACGTCGGGTTCACTCCCTCGTATGACGACCTGGCGGCGGCCGCTGCCTACTGTTGAGGGCATGGTCGGAAGCAGAGTGGTCGGAGCGGGTGGGCGGGCGGTCCGCCGGCTGGCGCAACCCCTGTGGCGGGGCGCTCGAGCGCTGACCCGTCACACGGACCTCGTGCTCGGACTCCTGGCGCTCCTCACCTTCATCGTCACCTGGTCGACGATGAGCATCACCCACGACGTGCCGATCTCGCTCATGCCCGTCCTCGCCCTCTGCGTGGCCTTCCCCGTCGTCCTCCTGCGTCGGACACCGTTCGTCGCCTGGGTCTTGGCAGCGGTGATGTCGACCACGTGGTGGGCGCTGGTCCCGGAGCTTCCCGGCTGCGCCGATGCCGTGGCCCGTCATGCAGTTCCTCGTCCTCATCGCTTCCGTCTTCGCGGTGGGACTCTGGAGTGAATGGCGCGAGATCCCCGTCGTCACAGCCGTGACGGCAGCGATCTGCATCCTGTTCCTCCCGGACGACCTCAAGCCGTGGGGGCTCGGTCAAGCGCTCGTCATGGGCGTCGCGCTGCTGGTGCGCTGGCTCGTCATCTCGCGTCGACAGATCGCGGTGCAGCAGGACGAGGTCGAGACCGAGCGCGCTCGCCGGGCCGTCGTCGAGGAGCGCAGCCGCATTGCGCGCGAGCTCCACGACGTGGTCGCGCACCACATGTCGATGATCGTCGTGCAGGCCCAGAGCGCCCCGCTGAGGCACAACCTCTCGGATCCGCAGGTGGTCGGCGAGTTCGCGGCCATCGAGGGTTCGGCGCGGCAGGCGCTCACCGAGGTGCGCTCCGTCCTCGGGGTGCTGCGGGACGAGCGCGGCCCGGTCGAGACGGCTCCGTTGCCGGATCTCGCGCAGCTCCCGTCGCTCGTCAAGGCGTCCAAGGCGGCGGGTATGCCGCTCACCTCCCGACTGCGTGTCGACGCGTCCAGGGTCCCCCCGGGCACGGCCCTCGTGCTCTATCGCGTGGCGCAGGAGTCGCTGGCCAACGCGGCCCGGCACGCCCCCGGCGCTGCGGTCGAGCTGACGTTGGAGGAGGACTCCGGCTGGGCCCGGCTCATGGTCCGCAGCTCACCACCGCCCGCGCCCGCCGTCGCGAACGGCGCCGGCGTCCGGGCCGACGGTCGTGGAGCCGGCGCAGAGCGCGAGCAGGACGGCAACGACGCAGGTGGCGGGAACGGCATACCGGGCATGTTCGAGCGGGTTCGGGCGGTGGGCGGCACGTTCGAGGCGGAGCCGGTGGGAGAAGGCTTCGTCGTCATCGCGACCGTCCCGCTCACCGGCCGCCCCCGAGTCGCCGGACTAGGTTGAGCGCCATGATCACAGTGGTCATCGTCGACGACCAGGCGATGGTGCGGCAGGGGCTCGGGGCGCTGCTCAACGCCCAACCCGACCTCCAGGTCGTCGGTGAGGCGGCCAACGGGGCCGAGGCCGTGCGTGAGGTCTCGAGGCTGCGCCCCGACGTCGTCCTCATGGACGTGCGCATGCCGGAGGTCAACGGGTTGGACGCGGCGGCCACGATCCTCGCCTCGCCCAGTCCCGACCGACCGCACGTGCTGATGCTGACGACGTTCGACGTCGACGACTACGTCTATGAGGCGCTGCGCATCGGGGCGAGCGGGTTCATGCTCAAGGACGCGCCCGCCGAGGAGCTGGCGCGGGCCGTCCGGGTCGTGGCAGCGGGAGATGCGCTCCTCGCGCCCTCGGTGACCAAGCGGCTGATCGCCGAGGCGACGAGGTCGCGCTCGGGCGTGCCCAAGGACTCGCCGCGGCTGCGTGACCTGACGCCGCGTGAGCTCGAGGTGCTGGAGCTCATCGCGCGAGGGCTCTCCAACACCGAGATCGCGACGCGGCTCTTCGTCGCCGAGCAGACGGTCAAGACCCACGTGTCGCGGGTGCTCGCCAAGCTCGGCCTGCGGGACCGGGCGCAGGCCGTGGTCTTCGCCTACGAGCACGGGGTGGTCAGCGCCGGCTGAACCCGACCGAGAGTGGTGGACGTGCCGGCGTCGGCGCGCTAGGTTTTGTTCATGCAAACAAAACCTTCGGCGACCTCGCAGGGTCGACGCCTGCAGATCGTCGAGGCGGCGACCCGGGTCATTGCGCGCGAGGGCCTCTCCAAGGCCGCGTTCACCCGGATCGCCGCCGAGGCGGGACTCTCCAGCCCGGGCATGATCAGCTACCACTTCGCCGACAAGGACGAGCTGTTCACCCTCCTCGCCGAGCTGCACGTCGCCTCGCTCACCGAAGCGTTGGTGCGCGCCGTCGACGGCGCGCCGGATGCGCGAGCCGGCCTCGCGGCATACCTCAGGGCGTTCATCGGGTGGCAGGACGCGAACCCGAACGCGGTGGGGGCCCTGTGGCGCCTGGCGTCCGGGTGGAAGGCGCCGGGCAGGGACCAGGCCTTTGACGAGACGCCTCTGGTCGAGCCGCTGCTGCGTGCCCTCGATGAGGGGGTTGCGACAGGCGTCCTGCGTGACGTCCGCACGGCCTGGGTGGCGCACACGATCCTCTGCGCGGTCGAGGGCTTCCACGAGGTCATCGCTGCCAACCCCGGCCTCACTGCCGACGCCTATGCGGAGGAGCTCGTCGCGCTCTTCGTGGGAGGACTGGAGATCCGGTGACCCAGGTGACCCGCCCGCGGGGACATGAGGCGTATGCCGCGGCAAAGGCTCGTGCGCTCGGTGACGTTCGCGGCCGTGTCCTCGAGATCGGCGCCGGTGACGGGAGGAACTTCGACCTGCTCCCGAGCGGCATCGAGTGGGTGGGCCTCGAACCGTCGCGGGGGCGGCGCCGAGCCCTGCAGCGCAACGCTGCCGCTCATGGTCACCATGCCGCGGTGCTCGACGGGGTCGCCGAGGCGATTCCCCTGGCGGACAGGAGTGTTGACGCCGTGGTCGCGACGGTGGTCCTGTGCAGCGTCCGTGACCAGAGGCAGTCGCTCGCCGAGATCGCCCGGGTGCTGAAGCCGGGTGGGAGAGCAGTGCTGGCCGAGCACGTGGCGGCACCGGACGGGACCGCGCGCCGCCGGCTCCAGGCAGCGGTGGCGCCGTTCTCCCGCATGTTCGACCACGGGTGCGACCCTACGCGCGACACCGAGGAGGCCGTGCGACGAAGTGCACTGCGGCTCACCGCTGTCGAGCACTTCGAGCTGCCCGTGCTCGCTCGCCTCACCGTCCCGTTCGTCGTCGTCGAGGCCGTGTCCCCACCGTCCCCCGCCCCCGAGTTCTTGCCGACCGGCAAGGAGTTCCACCCCATCGAGAAGGAGAGGCAATGCCGCAGTACTTCCTGACCATCCCCCACGACTCCGAGACCGAACCCACGATGGAGTCGATGGCGGAGTCCGACCCCGGCGAGCTCGAGGCGGTGATGGCCGCCGTGGACGACTTCAACGCCGCACTCAAGGACTCCGGCCAGTTCGTCCACGCGGCCGGGCTCCACCCGCCGTCGTCCGCCGTGACCGTCGACGCCAGCGGCGGGGGCACCGAGCGAGTGGACGGACCCTTCGTCGAGGCATCCGCCTACGTCGGAGGCTTCTGGATCGTCGAGACGCCTGACCGCGAGACCGCAGTGGGTCACGCCGAGACGATCTCGAAGGCCCTGTCCACCCGCATCGAGGTGCGCGAGGTCCAGTGACCTGAGGTCCGGCCCGCGTCCGCGCCGACGTCGCCCGTCGACCGTCGGCGCGGACGCGCGAGGCGGCAGGTCTACCGTGACGCCATGAGCCTCCTGACCCGGAAGGTCTCGGCCACCCTGTCGCAGAACCTCACTCGCCTCGCCCTGGGCGCGTTCATGACCGGCGCCGGGCTGCTGCACCTCACCGTCGCGCGCGAAGAGTTTCAGGCGCAGGTGCCGGCGTGGGTTCCCCTGGACGAGGACCTCGTCGTCCTCGCGTCCGGTGTGGCCGAGATCGCGCTAGGTCTGGCGCTGCTGGCCCTGCCGCGGCACCGGCGTCTGACCGGGCTGGCCCTGGCAGCGTTCTATGTCGCGATCTTCCCGGGCAACGTGGCGCAGTACGTCGACGGCGTCAATGCCTTCGGCCTCGACACGGACACCAAGCGGCTGGTGCGCCTCTTCTTCCAGCCCGTGCTCATCGGAGCGGCCCTGTATGCCGCCGGGTTGCCCGAGCGTCGCGGCTCGACTGATGAGTCTTAGGGATTCTTTGCTGGTCCGCTCCTGCCCGGTGTCGGGGATGTGGGCCATCCCGCGCGTGCATGACCCCGGTTCCCCGACACCCGGGGGTGATTCCGCGGTGGCTCAGACGGTGCGGTGCGCGAGGTTCTCGCGCTGGACGCGGCCCAGCCCGGCGTAGAGCAGGCAGACCGCAGCGACCCAGACCGCGATGACGAACCACCCGTTCGTGGGGAACTGCGTTGCGCCCCAGACCATCCCGCCGATGAGCACGGTGCCGAGGATGAGGGGGAAGGCGTACCAGACGGCGACCGTCTGAGGGCTCGGCACCGGGTTGAACTGGCTCACCGGCGGCCGTCCGCGGTAGGCCGCGAGGAGGCTTCCACCAGCGAGGAAGACGGTCGTCATGACCAGCCACGGCAGGACCGCTCCCAGGTCGGCCCCGACGGCGATGCCCGTGATGCAACCGGCGAGCACTGTGGTGACGAGGTGGACCGTGCCGGGGACGAGGAGGTGTGCGGCGGCGGCGCGGACCGGGGGAGCACCGAAGAGGGGAGGGGTGCCGACCGTGTCGGCCTCGAGCCGCAGTCCCTCGGACAGTGCGCCGAAGCCGAGGTGGCTCACCAGTCCGGCGACGAACCCGACGAGCGGCGGGACGGCCGTGCTGCCCAGGGTTGCCCCCAGGGCGGCACCCGCCGCAGCGCAGAGCAGCAGACCCACGACCCCGGCAGCAGGCGAACGTCGCAGTCCGAGAACGTCTCTCGCGACCAACGTCAGGATCGGACCGCGATGCCGCAGTCGCAGGTCGCGACCCCGGGTGACGGGTCGGGCAGCCTCGAGACGAACGGCTCGCAGGTCGCCGGCCTGGACTCCGCCGACGATGCGGTTGGACCGAGCCGACTGGGTGCGCAGGTCGTGGACCGCGAGCCGTCGCACCTCGCGCACCCACCACGGCCCGTGCCCGGGTGGTGGTGGCGGAGAGAGCCGGGACTGGCCGACGAGCCAGGCAGTCCCGGCCAGCAGCCCGACGAGCAGGCCGACGACGAGCCCCACCGGCAGGATCCACCAACCCGCGGCCCGCGCACCGGCGAAGGCGGCACCCACCACCAGCCCGGACAGACCACCGGCGAAGAGCGCTGCGAACAGGGAGTAACCGAACCACGACCGCAGGCTCGCCCAACGGTCGATCGACGAGGCCACGACGTGGTCGACCCACGGGACGGGGGCGACGACCGGCCCGCGCACCCGCCCGGCCTCCCTCGCCGCGACGGCCACGGCGGCCACGACCACGACGAGGACCAGCGCCGACCAGGGTGAGCGCAGCGCCGAGGCCATCGCCTCGCGGTCGGCCGCGATGACGAGGGCCCGCAGCAGCGGGAAGCCGTAGAGGCCGACGACGATGACGGCGACGTACGCGGCATACGCCACCTCCTTGCGGGCGGGGCTGCCACCCGGCCCGTGGAGGACGTGGACGGTGTCGGCCAGCCGTTCGGCGTCCGTCACGTCTGTCGCACTCATCCGGGTCAGCCCTCGGCGGCGACGAGGTCGACGACCTGGTCGGCCCGGCCGGCGGTCACCCGCTCGGTGATGATCGGGTCGTGGCACGCAAGGACCACGGTCGTCCCCGCGTCGCGCCGGGAGGCGATGAGGTCCGCGACGAGGGTCCGCTTGGACGTGTCGAGCCGTTGCTCGGGCTCGTCGAGGACCAGCACGGACCCGGGCCGGAACAACGTCAGCGCCAGCCGGAAGAGCTGCGTCTGGCCCGACGACAGCTCATGGGGGAAGCGGCCGCCCAGCTCACCGATGCCCAGGTCGCCGAGCGCGGACGCCACCCGGTCGTCAGAGGTGTCGGCGTCCCCGGCCCACGTGGCGTCGAGGAGCACGAGATGGTCGCGCAGGGTGAGGTCGCGATAGGTGGCGGGTGCTCCGACGAGAGCCGCCACGGCAGCGCGCACCACCGGGTCGCGCTCGTCCGCGGCGGCGTCGCCCACGAACGCCGTGCCCGTGGTCGCGGGCAGCACCCCGATGAGGATCCGCAGCAGGGTCGTCTTGCCGGAGCCGTTGGGCCCGCGCAGCACGAGGCAGGAGCCACTGGGGGCGGTGACCGAGACCGGCGCGAGCAGGGTGGCCGGGCCGATCACCTTCGACACGCCTTCGGCTCGGACATCCATGAGGGGCACGGTAGCGACCCTGTCCACAGGCGCCCCCACGCGGCATACCGGCTGTCGTTCACGGCGACTAGGTTGGACGCCGTGAGCACCGCCCTGTACCGCCGCTACCGCCCCGAGACGTTCGCCGACGTCATCGGGCAGGAGCACGTGACGGAGCCGCTCATGCAGGCCCTGCGCACGGAGCGCGTCAACCACGCCTACCTCTTCAGCGGTCCGCGTGGCTGTGGCAAGACGACGAGCGCCCGCATCCTGGCCCGCTGCCTCAACTGCGAGCAGGGCCCGACGCCGACACCGTGCGGCGAGTGCGACTCGTGCGTGGCCCTGGCCCGTGGGGGCGCCGGGACCGTCGACGTCATCGAGATCGACGCCGCCAGCCACGGTGGGGTCGACGACGCGCGTGACCTGCGCGAACGCGCCAGCTACGGCCCGGCGCAGAGCCGCTACAAGATCTACATCATCGACGAGGCGCACATGGTGACGCCGCAGGGCTTCAACGCGCTGCTCAAGATCGTCGAGGAGCCGCCGGAGCACGTGAAGTTCATCTTCGCGACGACCGAGCCCGAGAAGGTCATCGGGACCATTCGATCTCGCACGCACCACTACCCGTTCCGGCTCGTGCCGCCGGGGCAGCTCACCGAGTACATGGAGCGGCTCTGCGTCTCCGAGAAGGTCGCGGTCGCGCCGGGCGTGCTGTCCTTCGTCGTGCGCGCCGGGGGCGGGTCGGTGCGTGACTCCCTGTCGGTGCTCGACCAGCTCATCGCCGGGTCGAGCGACGAGGGGCTCACCTACGAGTCGGCGGCCGCGCTGCTCGGGTTCACCGACAGCGAGCTCCTCGACGCCGCGATCGACGCCTTCGCCGCAGCTGACGGCGCCGGGGCGTTCTCGTCGATCGAGCGGGTCATCGAGAGCGGGCTCGACCCGCGCCGCTACATCGAGGACCTGCTGGAGCGCCTGCGAGACCTCATCGTCGTCGCGGCCGTACCCGACGGCGCCTCGGCCGTCCTGCGGGCCCTGCCTCCGGACCAGCTCGAGCGCATGCGTCAGCAGGCGGCGGCGTTCGGCCCGGGTGCGCTCTCCCGGGCGGCTGACATCGTCAACGCCGGCCTCTCCGAGATGACGGGCGCCACCGCGCCCAGGCTCCAGCTCGAGCTCATCGCCGCGCGCCTGCTGCTGCCCGGCGCTGCCGGAGAAGCCGGGTATGCCGCCCGCCTCGACCGTCTCGAACGTCGCCTCGACGTCGGTGGAGTTCCGAGCGCCGCCGCTGCCTCGCTGCCCACGGCGCCCGTTCGCCAGCAGGCGCCGTCGCTGCCGGTCCAGCGGTCGCCCCAGGTGCAGCAGCCACCCCAGATGGATCAGTCCACCCAGGTGCAGCAGCCAGAGCCGTCGGTCCGGTCGGTCGAGCAGTCCGAACCCGTCGCCCCCGCGGTTCAGGCATCATCCCAGCCCGACCGCCAGGCGCCGAGGCAGAGCATCCCCGCCCCGGCGTCGGTCGTTCCCGAGCGACCCGTCGACGAGCCGCCGGACCTGGACGAGCCGGACTTCATGGAGCCCGAGTTCATCGAGCCCCAGGCGCCTCCGTCGGCCGCGCCGCGGGACCGGTCGCAGCCGGTCGTGCCGGCACCGCGAGGAGTGGAGCCGGCCCAGCAAGCCGTGGAGCCGACCCAGCAGCCCCAGTCGTCGGGCCCGCAACCCCCGGCTCCGTCGTCCGCCGGTGCCGGACCTTCCGCCCAGCCGACGCCTCCCGCCCGCCCCGGCGGCCTCGACACCGCGGCGATCCGCCGATCCTGGCCCGACGTCCTCGCCAAGGTCTTCGAGCTGCGTCGCACGACCTGGACCTTCGTCTCCGAGCATGCGCAGGTCATCGACTACGACGGCGAGCGCCTGCTCCTCAGCATCTCGACGACCGGCCTTGCCAACACCTTCCGCAGGGGACCGCACGCGACCTACGTCCAGCAGGCGCTCATCGACGTCCTCGGCATCGACGCCCGGGTCGAGGGCGTGCCGGCCGACGGTTCCGACCCCTCGGGTGGGGTTCCCGGGGTGGCGACCATCGACCCCACGCGCCCCGACCCGGTGCGCGCGCCCCGGGCCGAGACGCCCCGCCCCGCAGCGGCGCAGCAGTCACCACAGGCGAGGGCTGAGGCCAACGGCGCGGCAGCGCACGGCGAGCCGGACCGCGGGGGCGAGCCGGCGGCATACGTGCCGAGTCAGCCGCCCACGACGCAGGCCGCGTGGGGGAGCGGAGCCGCCGACAGCGCGACCGCACCCGCGTGGGCCGGCGGAGACGGTGAGGCCGCGGCCGTGGCCAGCCCCTTCGCCCGGGCCAAGGAGACGGTCGCGTCCGAGCCGGACCCTGAGACGCCCGTCGCTGACGACTCCGCGATGAGCGAGGATGACGAGGACATCGAAGGCCTCGGCGAGGTGGGTGTCCCCGTGATCGAGCGAGTCCTCGGCGGGAAGGTCATTTCCGAAGAGGACGCATGAGCACCTACTACTGGGTCGGCCGCACGGCGATCATGTCGCTCTCCCACGCGGTGTGGCGCCCCAAGATCCACGGCAAGGACAACGTCCCCAAGGAGGGTGGCGTCCTCCTCGCGAGCAACCACCTGTCCTTCATCGACAGCTTCGCGATCCCCGTCGCGGCGCCGCGCAAGGTGTCCTTCCTCGCCAAGCACGACTACTTCACGGGCACCGGGCTGCGTGGTCGCTTCGTCCGCGGGTTCATGGAGGCCGGCGACGCGATCCCGCTCGACCGCGACGACTCACGCGGCGCCCAGGCATCGCTCGACCTCGCGCTCGAGGTGCTCAGGGCCGGCAAGGCGTTCGGCATCTATCCCGAGGGCACGCGCTCGCGCGACGGCCGGCTCTATCGCGGTCGCACCGGTGTCGCGTTCCTGTCGCTCACCGCTGACGTGCCGGTCGTGCCCGTCGGCCTCATCGGCACCGACAAGGTGCAACCCGTCGGGGAGCGAGGCCTGCGGCTCGCCGACGTCACCATCTCGTTCGGCACCCCGATCCTGCCCTCGGCGTATGCCGGCCTGCCCGCCGGTCGCGCTCGGCGTCAGCTCACCGACGACGTCATGGACTCGATCGCCGCGCTCACCGGCCAGGAGCGCGCCGACGGCTACAACGAGCGGCCAAGCACCGACCCCGACGACTGACCCCAGTTCTTGCTCCCCACGAGGGAAGGTTGCGGATCTGGAGGGGGGACTCTCTCTCCGGGTCGGAGGGTTGTCTCCAGTCGCCATTCATCCCGCGCGGCGGAAGCCAGTGACGGCCGGGTGGCCTAGGCTCGGGGTGTGTACGAAGGCGCAGTGCAGGACCTCATCGACGAACTCGGACGACTCCCGGGCGTCGGTCCCAAGAGCGCGCAGCGCATCGCCTTCCACCTGCTCCAGCAGGACGCGATCGACGTGCAGCGCCTCGTCGACTCCCTCACGCAGGTCAAGGCCAAGGTCCGCTTCTGCACGATCTGCTTCAACATCGCCGAGGCCGAGCAGTGCCGCATCTGTGCCGACCCGCGGCGCGACCTGGCGAGCATCTGCGTCGTCGAGGAGCCCAAGGACGTCGTCGCCATCGAGCGGACCCGCGAGTTCCGCGGGCGCTACCACGTGCTCGGTGGCGCGATCAGCCCCATCGACGGCATCGGCCCCGACGACCTGACCTTCCGTGAGCTCATGACCCGCCTGGCCAGCTCCGAGGTCACCGAGATCATCATCGCGACCGACCCCAACCTCGAGGGAGAGGCGACGGCGAGCTATCTCGCGCGCTTCCTCAAGGGGATGGACATCCGGGTCACCCGCCTCGCCTCCGGGCTGCCCGTCGGCGGCGACCTCGAGTATGCCGACGAGGTCACCCTGGGCCGCGCCTTCGAAGGACGGAGGCTGCTCGATGCCTGACCAGGTCACTCCTGAGAACGCGGCAGCCTCCGGCGCCGCCGACCCCGAGCTCCTCTCCGACCTGCGCGCGCTCGCCGACGACTCCGCCGCCGAGGCCCGCACCTACCTCGCCACCGTCGCCGACATCGCCTCCGGCGCCAACCCGGCAGCAGCCCTCCCGCTCGGACTGCTCGCCCTGTCGCAGGTGCTCGTCATGGGTGCACGCCTCGGCGCGATCGAGGACATCGTCCCGGAGGACCGGTTCGAGGTGGACCCGGGCCCGGACGTCGAGCTGGACCCGCTGCGCGAGAACCTCACCAACCTGCTCGAGGGCCTCGACGACTACGCCGACATCGTCGACCCCGTGACCGAGCCCGAGCTGACGACCGGCTCGATCTCGAACGACCTCACCGTCGTCGCCTCCGCCCTGGCCCACGGCCTGCGCCACCACGAGGAGGGCCGGATCTTGGAGGCCCTGTGGTGGTGGCAGTTCAGCTATCTCTCCGACTGGGGCGAGCGCGCCGCGAGCGCCCTGCGCGTCCTCCAGGCCCTGCTTGCGCACATCCGCCTCGACGCCGACGCCGACGCCGTCGCCGAGGCGGAGTTCGACGCCCTCCACCCGTAGTCGGAGCCACTCGCGGCCGCAGGTGGTCACGGAGCCACCCATCAGGGAGGTGGACGCTGCGTCTCTTCGGTGCCACCGTGGACGCATGATCCGGGCCGTGGAAGCCGACTACCTCGTGGTGGGCGCCGGCGCCATGGGGATGGCCTTCGCCGACGCGGTCATCGACCACTCCGACGCCCGTGTGGTCATGGTCGACCGACGCCACGGCGTGGGTGGCCACTGGCTCGAGGCCTACCCCTTCGTCCGCCTCCACCAGTCCTCTGCGTTCTACGGTGTGGCGTCGACGATGCTCGGTGGTGGGGCGCTGCAGGAGAGCGGACCCGAGGCTGGGCTGCAGGAGCGTGCGACCCAGCCGGAAATCACTGCCTACTACGCCAAAGCACTCGACCGGCTGGTGAAGTCGGGTCGGCTCGAGTTCTTCCCCAACAGCGACCACGTCGGCGACCGCATGGTGGTGTCGCGCATCTCCGGTGACAGCTTCGAGGTTCCGCAGGCGTGCCGCATCGTCAACGCGCACTACCTCGCTCCCAGCATCCCGGCCGAGAAGCCGGCGCCGTTCGACGTCGGCGACGGTGCCCGCGTGCTTCCCGTCAACGACCTCGCTCGCCTTGACGAGGCGCCCAGCGAGTACGTCGTGGTCGGCGCAGGGAAGACCGCAACGGACACGTGCATCTGGCTGCTGGCGAGAGGTGTCGACCCGGACGCCATCTGCTGGGTGCGTCCCCGCGAGCCGTGGATGCTCAACCGGGCGCGGGTCCAGCCGGACCCGGCGATCTTCCTCGGTCTCGCGGCCGACATCCTCCAGTCGGCCGCGGGGGCCCGCACGCACGACGAGTTGTTCCTCCGCCTGGAGGACGCCGACGTGATGATGCGGATCGACCGGTCCGTCATGCCGATGATGGCCAAGGCGCCGACGCTGGCGAAGTGGGAGCTCGACCAGCTGCGAACCCTGGAGAACGTCGTGCGGCACGGGCACATCAAGGCCGTCGCCCGTGGTCGGCTCGACTTCGCCGACGGCTCGGTCCGGGTCGCCGACGACGCGATCGTGGTGCACTGCGCAGCGGACGGGCTGAAGTACGCGCCACTCGTCCCGGTGTGGCGCCCCGACGTCATCACCCTGCAACCGGTCAGGCCCGGCTTTCCGTCCTTCGGAGCCGCCATTGCCGGGTTCGTCGAGGCCAGCCGTAGGTCCGACGACGAGAAGAACAGGGTGTGTCCGCCGTCGAACTACGGCAACTCGAGGGCCGACTGGGCTCGCATGTTCTTCCGGGGCAACCGGGCGGCCATGGCGTTCTCTGCCGAGCCCGACGTCAAGGCGTGGGTGGACGGGATCTCCCTCAACCCCACCCGGGTCCCCCCGGGTTATCCGGCATCTCAGGCCCTGGACGATGCGCGCGAGCGTCTCGCCGCGCACACACCTGCGGGCATGGCCGGCCTCGCCGAGCTGGGTGCGCCGACGGAGCTGCCGTAGCGCGCAGGCCCGACGAGCGATGCAGAAATGGGTGAGCCGACCACCCAGGGGTGGTCGGCTCACCAGCTCGTGGCTCTCTCGGGCTCAGACCATCTCGACAACCCAGGTGCGCGACCGGCATACGGGCGTGAGCTCGGACGCCCAGGCTGCTCGTTAGACTCGCTGGCGACCACCCACAGACCCCGCGAACCACCGCCTGGGAGTGCACCCGTGCCCATCGTCGTCCAGAAGTACGGCGGCTCCTCGCTCGCCGATGCCGAGAGCATCAAGCGGGTGGCGCGTCGCATCGCCGAGACCCGCAAGGCCGGCAACGACGTCGTCGTCGCCGTGTCCGCGATGGGCGACTCGACCGACGAGCTGGTGGACCTCGCACAGGACGTCAGCCCGGTCCCGCCGCCGCGTGAGCTCGACATGCTCATGACCGCCGGCGAGCGGATCAGCATGGCGCTCGTCGCGATGGCGATCCACGACCTCGGCATCAGCGCTCGCTCGTTCACCGGCAGCCAGGCAGGCGTCATCACCGACGAGGCGCACGGCAGGGCCAAGATCATCGACGTCACGCCGGGCCGCATCACCGAGGCACTCGGCAAGGGGCACGTCGTCATCGTCGCGGGCTTCCAGGGCGTGAGCCAGAGCACCAAGGAGATCACCACCCTGGGCCGTGGCGGCACCGACACGACCGCGGTTGCGCTCGCCGCCGCGCTCGGGGCGCAGGTGTGCGAGATCTACACCGACGTCGACGGCGTCTTCACCGCCGACCCGCGCATCGTCCCCCGGGCCCGCAAGCTCGACCGGATCTCGGCCGAGGAGATGCTCGAGCTCGCCGCCAGCGGCTCCAAGGTCCTGCACCTGCGCAGCGTCGAGTACGCCCGTCGCTACGACATCCCCATCCACGTCCGGTCCTCCTTCACCCCGAAGGAAGGCACCATCGTCAGTGACCAGCCGGGCCAGCAGGGCCCCGAAGGAGAAACCGTGGAAGCCCCGATCATCGCCGGCGTCGCCCATGACCTCAGCGAAGCCAAGATCACCGTGGTCGGTGTGCCCGACACGACCGGCAAGGCCGCCCAGATCTTCCACGCCGTCGCTGCCGCCGAGATCAACCTCGACATGATCGTCCAGAACGTCTCGGCGACAGACACGGGCCTCACCGACATTTCGTTCACCCTGCCCAAGACCGATGGGCAGACCGCGATGGAGGCGCTCCAGGCGATCCAGGAGCAGGTGGGCTTCACCGGCCTGCAGTACGACGACCAGGTCGGCAAGCTGTCCCTCGTCGGGGCGGGCATGCGCTCCAACCCGGGTGTCTCGGCGACCTTCTTCCGGGCGCTCGCCGACGCCGACGTCAACATCGAGATGATCTCGACCTCCGAGATCCGGATCTCGGTCATCACCCGCAGCGAGCTCCTCGACGAGGCCGTCCGGGCGGTGCACACCGCCTTCGGACTCGACTCGCAGGACGGTGAAGCGGTCGTCTACGCGGGCACGGGCCGCTGAACCGAGACGACCCGGATCGGATGACTCCTGTGTCCCACGCTGCGTCGAACGCCGCTGTCCTGAACGACTCCCCGACCCTCGCCATCGTCGGCGCCACCGGTGCCGTGGGCACCGTCGTGCTCGACGTGCTGCCCATGCGCCGCCACATCTGGGGTGACGTGCGCCTTGCCGCGGGGGTCGAGGATGTCGGCAAGGTATGCCGCGTGGCCGGCGAGGACCTGACGGTCCAGGCCCTGACACCGGAGTTCTTCGACGGCGTCGACGTCGCGCTCGTGGACGTCCCACCGGAGATCTCCGCTGAGTGGGCCGCCATCGCCGTGGAGCGCGGAGTCGTCGTCATCGACAACAGCCCGACGTTCCGGCGCGACCCCGACGTGCCGCTCGTCGTGACCGAGATCAACCCCGAGGCGGTGAGCGAGCGCCCCAAGGGCGTCATCGCCAACCCCGGGGCCACCGTGATGACGATGATCGACGTGCTCGCGGTGCTGCACGCGCAGTGGGAGCTGGCCGAGCTCGTCGTCACGAGCCTCCAGGCTGCGTCCGGCCTCGGTCGTGCGGGGATGAGCCGGCTCCATGACGAGATCGCCGTCGTCGCCGGTGACCGCGAGCTCGGGATGCGCCCGGGCGACGTGCGTCGTGCCATCGACCACGAGCTCGGCCCGAGCATCTTCGGCGGACCGCTCGCGCTCAACGTCCTGCCGTTCGCCGGATCGCACGTCGGCGACGGATGGAGCTCCGAGGAGTCCAAGATCCGCCAGGAGACACGCAAGATCCTGGGCATGCCCGACCTCAAGGTGTCGGCGACGTGCGTGCGTGTGCCGGTCGTCTCCACGCACTCGGTGTCCGTGCACGCGACGTTCGCGAAGTCGATCACCGTGGCGAAGGCGCGCCAGGCCCTCGTCGAGGCGCCGGCCGTCGTCGTCCTCGACGACCCCGAGCACGGCGAGTTCCCCACACCGGCCGACATCGTCGGTGCCGACCCTCGGTTCGTCGGCCGGATGCGCCAGGCGATCGACTTCCCCCGGACCCTGGACCTCTTCGTCTGCGGCGACAACCTGCGCAAGGGGGCGGCGCTCAACATGCTCCAGACCGCCGAGCTCGTCGCTGCCACCCTCTGACAGCTGGCTGCCTACGCGGCCGGCGGGCTTGTCCGGCTGCCTGGCTGCCTGGCTGTCTGGCTGTCTGGCTGTCTGGCTGGCTGGCCATCCGTCCGCCCGGAGCGCGTGACGTCGGCGTGACCTCGTGGACAGACGCCGTGCACGTGCCCCTGCCACGCTGCCCAGGGCATGGGCGTGCAGGCCGGGTCGGCACTGCATCTCGATCGGGTGACGTCTGTGGCGTGTTACTGGTGTGACCGGTGTGACTCGTGGTGCAATTCGGACAGCGGTTGTGGGACCGCACGGCAGAAGTTGAGGAGGCGTCATGTTCACGAGGCAGAGACCAGAGCCCGGGCGCCCTGCGCTGCCGGCGCGCACCTTCCACGCGGCCCGCGACCTTGCCCGTCGCAGCCTGGGCATGACGCGAGACACCGTGCACCGGGAGTTCCTCGAGCGGGCCAAGTCGCAGGAGGCGCTGAGCGACGACCAGATCTGGCGTCGCTACCAGTTCCGGCACCTCGCAGCCTTCGTCACCATCCCGGCACTCCTGCTCGGCACGGCGAGCATCGCCGCGGCATACGGAAGCGGTCTCATGAGCAGCGACCCGGTGCCGGTCTGCGAGCCGGTCGTCGCTCTCGCCCCGGCCTTCGGGTCCTTCAAGGTCACGGTCATGAACGCCTCCGGCCAGAACGGCGCCGGCCAGGTCGTGGGTCGTGACCTCTCCCGGCGCGGGTTCAGCGTCGGGGACGTGACGACCGCCCCGCGCACGCTCTACGTCAAGGCGCCAGCACGCATCTACCACGGCAAGGACGGGCTCGACCAGGCCCTGCTCGTCGCCCAGACCATCGACGGCGCCGAGCTCGAGAACGACGGCCGCGCCGGCACCAGCGTCGTCTTCGTCATCGGTGGCGACTTCACCAAGATGCTCCCGGCGCCGCCCCCGAAGCAGCCGGCCCTCTCGTCCTTCACCGTCAACGTCTACAACACGACGTGGCGCTCGGGCCTGGCCAAGACGGCTCTGGCCGAGCTCGGCTCGCGCGGCTTCACCACGGGCAAGCAGGGCAACAACCCGGACGGCTCGTTCCTCCCCGACGACGTCGCGGTCGTCCTGCACGGACCGGACGCAGACCTCGCAGCCGGTCTCGTGGCCCGCGAGATCAAGGGCTCCGTGCTGCGGGAGGTGCCGCGCGACAACATGACGATCGACGTCCTCATCGGCAACAAGTTCGAGTCCGTCACGCCCCGCACCGAGCTCCCCCAAGCAGGCCGTGCGCAAGGACCCGCCCCACACGGTGACCCGCCCCTGCGACTGACCCCGCCCGTCCACTCCTCGGGCGGCGGCCGATGTGTCGCCGGTCACACTGGTTGACTGTGCCCATGCCTGTATCGACCGTTGCCCTGCTCACCGCCGGTGGTCTCGCGCCCTGCCTCTCGTCCGCCGTGGGCGGGCTCATCGAGCGCTACACCGAGGTCGCACCCGACGTGCGGATCATCAGCTACCAGAACGGGTATGCCGGCCTGCTCACCGGCCGCTCGGTGGAGGTCACCCCCGAGGTCCGTGAGGGTGCGGCGCTGCTCCACAAGTTCGGCGGCTCCCCGATCGGCAACAGCCGGGTCAAGCTCACCAACGTCGCCGACTGCGTGAAGCGCGGCCTCGTCCAGGAGGGCCAGGACCCGCTGCGAGTCGCCGCCGAGCAGCTCACCGCTGACGGGGTCGACGTCCTTCACACCATCGGTGGCGACGACACCAACACCACCGCCGCCGACCTCGCGGCCTACCTCGCCGAGCACGACTACCCGCTCACGGTCGTCGGACTTCCGAAGACGATCGACAACGACATCATCCCCATCCGCCAGTCGCTGGGAGCCTGGACCGCGGCCGAGCAGGGCGCGATCTTCGCCCGCAACGTCCTCGCCGAGCACTCGTCCAACCCGCGGATGCTCATCATCCACGAGGTCATGGGCCGCCACTGCGGCTGGCTGACGGCCGAGACCGCCCGTCGACACCATGCGTGGGTGGCCGAGCAGCAGTGGCTGCCGGGTGTGGGCCTCGATGCCCCTCGCTGGGACGTCCACGCGGTCTTCGTCCCCGAGCAGCCGATCGACCTCGCCGTCGAGAGTGCCCGCCTGAAGGCCGTCATGGACGAGATCGGCTGCGTCAACATCTTCCTGTCCGAGGGCGCCGGCGTGGCCGAGGTCGTGGCCGAGCTCGAAGCCGCCGGCCTCGAGGTGCCCGTCGACCCGTTCGGACACGTGCAGCTCGACAAGGTCAACCCCGGCGCGTGGTTCGGCAAGCAGTTCGCCGCCCTGCTGGGCGCCGAGAAGGTCATGGTCCAGAAGTCCGGCTACTTCTCCCGCTCCGCCGCCGCCGGGGACGAGGACCTCGCCCTCATCCGCGAGTGCACGGAGTATGCCGTCGACGCCGCCCTGCGTGGCGAGTCCGGTCTCGTGGGTGAGGACGAGGAGCGGGGCCACGAGCTGCGCGCCATCGAGTTCCCCCGCGTGGCCGGAGGCAAGAAGTTCGACGTCGACGTCCCCTGGTTCACGCAGCTGCGATCCTCGGTCGGCCACGCCTGAGCGCACGGTGGGCGGCCGGCATACGCCGCCCGTGTCGGCTTCCCCGCACAGCCACCGACGAAGACGACGGTGGCCAGGACACGGGTGAGGGGACCAGCGAGGCGACGGCTCAGACGTCCACGACATCGAGGACGGCGCGGACGGCGCCCGACACCTCGTCGACCCGACCGCGCCGGACCGCCTCCGCCAGCAACCGGACGTGTGACGGGTGGGCCACGGGAGCCCCCAGCTGGCGTGCCCGGTCCCCGAGCGCGGTGTCGACCCGGGCGAGCAGCGACTCCCCATCGACCAGCCGTAGGACGCACTCCCACACGTCATCGAGCTCACGGTGGCCGCCGTCGTCGGCCAGGAGGGCAGAGCGAAGGGCGCTGTCCGGGTGCCGCGCCGCGCCGATGGCGAGCTCGGTCATGGTCGCGAGTCGGGTGAACTGCAGCTCGGAGAGGGGGACGTCGTCGAGCGAGGGGAGGGTCACGCGGGCCTGGGGGTCGCGCACGACCGCTCCGTCCCCGTGACGCACCTCGAGGCGGCCCCTAACCTCGAGTGCGACGAGCGCCCGGCTGAGAGTTGCTCGGCTCACGCCCAGGTCCTTGGCCAGTCGCCGCTCAGGAGGCAGCCGGTCGCCGGGGACGAGCCCCTGGGCCTCGATGAAGTCGGCGATGTGGTCGGCCAGCTGCTCGTACAGGCGCGGACGCAGCAGCTTGCGTGGGGCGCCGCCGCCGCCCTCACCTCCGCCCGGGCCCATCGGGGCAGCGTTGCTCACCGGTGCTCCAGCGGGCAGGTGTCTGAGGTCATGGGTCCCAATCTATTGACAGATGGCCTGTTGGCCAAGAGGCTAGGCCACTGAACCACCGGGGCGCTCGGCCTCGATGAGCAAAGGAGCTCACATGAACGACGTCATCGCCCTCGGGGTCCTCGTCCTCGTCTTCCTCGTCGCCACGGTGCGGTCGATCAACATGGGTGCCCTGGCCCTCGTGGCCGCGGCGGTCGTCGGGGTCACCGTCTTCGACGTGGGCCCGGCCGAGGTCGTCGGCGGCTTCCCCGCCACCCTCTTCGTCATCCTCGTCGGGGTCACCTACCTCTTCGCCCTGGCCAAGAACAACGGAACGGTGGACTGGATGGTCCATGCGAGCGTCCGGGCCGTCCGAGGTCGGGTGGCGCTCGTGCCCTGGGCGATGTTCGGCATCTGCGCCGTCATCGCCGGCATCGGCGCCGCCACCCCGGCGACGGTCGCCATCGTCGCCCCGGTGGGCATGGGCTTCGCCGCCCGCTACCGGATCAGCCCGGTCCTCATGGGCATGGCCATCACGCTCGGCGCCACCGGCGGCTCCTTCTCCCCGATCGGGATCTTCGGTGCCATCACCAACGGTGTCGTGGACGACAACGACCTCCCCGGCAACCCCGGCCTGCTCTTCGCGATGTCGGTCATCTCCTGCTTCGTCATCACTGCCCTGGCCTTCGTGCTCTTCGGTGGACGTGAGCTCATCAGCCGCGGCCGGGACGTCGCCGCCGAGGACGAGATCAGTGAGGCCGCGGTCGCCGCGAGCCGCACGGCCACTCGCTCCGCCGTCACCGGAACCCCCGAGGCCGCCGTCGAGCGCGCGCGCACCGGTGGTGTCGACACGGCGGCCGGGTCCACCGAGGACGACGATAGCCGGCTCAACCCCGAGCGCATCCTCACCCTCGTGGGTCTGGCCTTCCTCGCGATCTCGGCGTTGCTGCTCAAGTTCGACGTCGGCTTCACCGCCCTGGGGGTCGCGGTCGTCCTCACCCTGATCTACCCGGCCTCGGCCAAGGGCGCCGTCGACAAGATCGCCTGGGGGACCGTCCTCCTCGTCGGAGGCATCGTCACCTATGTCACCCTGCTCCAGGACCAGGGCACCGTGGACTGGCTGGGGGAGCAGGTCGCCGGCGTAGGCGCCCCGCTGCTCGCGGCCCTCCTCATCTGCCTCATCGGAGCGGTGGTCTCGGCCTTCGCCTCGACGACCGGCATCCTCGGTGCGCTCATCCCGCTCGCCGTGCCCTTCCTCCTCACCGGTCAGATCGGTGCCGTCGGCGTCGTCATCGCCCTCGCCATCTCCTCCTCGGTCGTCGACATCAGCCCGTTCTCGACCAACGGCGCCCTCTGCGTCGCCAACGCCGAGCCCCGCGAGCGCGACCTCGTGTTCCGGCAGCTGATGCGCTGGGGCATGAGCCTCGTCGTCGTCGCACCTCTGGTGACCTGGGGCCTGCTCGTGGCACCGGGCTGGCTGTGAGCGCCGGGCCGCTCAGCGGCACCCTCGTCGTCGACCTCAGCCGGGCCCTCGCCGGACCCCACGCCGGCATGATGCTCGGCGACCTCGGTGCCCGCGTCATCAAGGTGGAGTCGCCCGGGCACGGGGACGACACCCGCGGATGGGGACCGCCGTTCGTCGACAGCGAGGGTCGGCCGGCCGCTCCTGCCGAGGGGGTGTCGACCTACTTCCTGTCGTGCAACCGCAACAAGGAGTCGATCGCCCTCGACCTGAAGTCCGACGAGGGGCGCGAGGTACTCACGGCGCTGGTGGAGCGCGCCGACGTCCTCGTCGAGAACTTCAGGACCGGGGTGCTCGACCGGCTCGGCTTCTCCGCCGAGCGCCTCCTCGAGCTCAACCCGAGGCTCGTCGTGCTGAGCATCACCGGCTTCGGCCACGACGGCCCCGAGGGCGGGCGCGCCGGCTACGACCAGATCGCGCAGGGCGAGGCCGGCCTCATGTCGGTCACCGGTTCCAGCCCCGACGATCCCCAGCGGGTCGGCGTACCCATCGCCGACCTCCTCGCGGGGATGTGGGGCGGCTACGGCGTCCTCGCCGCGCTGCTCGAGCGCGAGCGCAGCGGTCGCGGGCAGGTGGTTCGGACCTCGCTCCTCGCGGGTGTCGTAGGCATCCACGCCTTCCAGGGCACCAGGCAGACGGTCGCCGGCGAGACGGGACGGGCACAGGGCAACCACCACCCCTCGATCTCGCCCTACGGCCTCTTCCGGTGCCGCGACGGCGCCGTGCAGATCGCGGTCGGCAGCGAAGGACTGTGGCGCCGCTTCTGTGACGCCTTCGACCTGGACGCGCAGACCGTGGGCATGCAGACCAACCCCGATCGAGCGAGGAACCGCGAGGCGGTCATCGAGCTCGTCGAGAGCGCCTTCGCATCCTTCGACAGCGCGGACCTCCTCGACAAGCTCTCCGCGGCAGGCATCCCCGCAGGCAAGGTCCGGACCCTCGACGAGGTCTACGACTGGGACCAGGTGCGGTCCCAGGGCCTGCTCGTCGAGGTGGACCACGCTTCCCTCGGCCCGGTCACCCTGCCCGGGCCGCCGCTCCGGTTCTTCGACGGCGAGGGTACGGAGACGACGATGACGTCGCACTCGGCGCCGCCGCTCCTCGACGCCGACCGCGAGTCCGTGCTCGCCTGGCTGGACCGACCGTGAAGCGGCGGCTCTCCGCGCACGACCTGCTCGGGCTCGTCCTCGACACCGGCTCGTACCAGTCGTGGGACGAGGCTCCCGTCGACGTCGAACCGGACGCCGCGTATGCCGCCGCGCTCGCGGGTGCCCGCGAGAAGTCTGGGGTCGACGAGGCCATCGTCACCGGCGAGGGACTTCTGCGCGGGCGCCGGGTCGCCGTCGTCGCGGGTGAGTTCTCGTTCCTCGCAGGCAGCATCGGTGTCGCCACTGCTGACCGGCTCACGTATGCCATCCGCCGCGCCACCGAGCAGGGCCTCCCGCTCCTGGCCGCTCCAGCCAGTGGTGGCACGCGGATGCAGGAGGGCACCGTCGCCTTCCTGCAGATGGTGCGGATCACCTCCGCCATCACCGCCCACAAGGCGGCCGGCCTGCCGTACCTCGTCTACCTGCGCGACCCCACAACCGGAGGCGTGCTCGCCTCGTGGGGCTCACTCGGCCACGTCACCGTCGCCGAGCCGGGGGCCCTCATCGGCTTCCTCGGCCCCCGCGTCTACGAGGCGCTCTACGGCCGCCCCTTTCCCGAGGGGGTCCAGCTCGCCGAGAACCTCTTCGCCCACGGCATCGTCGACGCCGTGCTCGAACCCGAGCGGGTGGCCGACGTCCTCGACCGCGCCCTCACCGTCCTCTCCGCGCCCCGCACGCCCGCCGTCCCGCCGCTTCCGACCCGGCTCGACGAGCTCGTCCGCGACGTTCCTGCGTGGGAGTCGGTCACGACCTCACGACGCAAGGAGCGTCCCGGCATACGCCGCCTGCTCCGCTACGCCGCGCGAGATGTCGTGCCGCTGAACGGGACCGGCGCAGGGGAGTCCGACCCCGGACTGCTCCTCGCCCTGGCTCGCTTCGGTGAGGTGCCGTGCGTGGTCCTCGGACAGGACCGCCGCGGCCAGAGTGCGGACCGACCGATGGGCCCGGCCGCACTGCGCGAGGCGCGGCGCGGGATGCGCCTCGCGCGCGAGCTGCGCCTCCCGCTCGTCACGGTCATCGACACCCCCGGTGCGGCGCTCTCACGCGAGGCGGAGGAGGGAGGCCTGGCCGGCGAGATCGCGCGTTGCCTCGCAGAGCTCGTCGACCTCGAGGCGCCCACCCTCTCGGTCCTGCTTGGCCAGGGCACGGGCGGCGGAGCGCTGGCACTGGTGCCGGCCGACCGCACCGTGGCAGCCCAGCACGGCTGGCTCTCGCCCCTTCCGCCCGAGGGCGCGTCGGCGATCGTGCATCGCGACACGGACCACGCTGCCGAGATGGCGCAGGCCCAGGGTGTGCGCTCGCTGGACCTGCTGGCCCACGGGCTCGTCGACCTCATCATCCCGGAGCTCCCCGACGCCGCTTCCGAGCCCGAGGACTTCTGCCTGCGGCTCGGTGCCGTCCTCCAGCACGAGCTCGCGACCCTGTTGGCGACCGACCCCGCGGTCCGACGCGCGGCCCGACTCGAGCGGTTCGCCCGCCTCGGACGGCTCCCCGCGCCAGCCACGGCCTGACCTCCGGAGCAAGCGACGAGGACCTCGCCCTCAACCAAGAATGCGGAGCGGGCCTTCGACTCCTTGGCGGGCACGCCTGAGCGCGAGGTGGGCGGACGGCATACGCCGCGTGTATCTGCGCGGCTCGGGACGGCTCCTCTGGGGTGACACCGTCACGCAAGGGAGCCCGCCATGCACGACTCGACCCAGACCGCCGCCACCATCACGCCACCGCGGGTGCGGGCCAGCGCCTCCGTGCGCACCTACCGCTACCTGCGACTCAGCCTCGTCGGGCTCGTCCTGCTCCTGCTCGTGTGCGTATGGCTGGAGCGGCTGACCGGCGCCGAGGTCAACCGACGGCTCGGCTCGATCAGCGCGTACTACTACACGCCCGCGCGCAGCGTCTTCGTCGGAGCGCTCGTCGCCATCGGCATCAGCCTCGTGGCGATCGTCGGGAGGCGCGGGTTCGAGGACACCTCCCTCAACGTCGCCGGGATGCTCGCCCCCGTCGTGGCCATGGTGCCGACGCCCCGGGGCGCCGGGGGAGCGCCGTGCGACCCCGAGGGGCGGTGCTCGGTGCCGCCGGAGTTCGTGCCGTCCGTCGTCAACAACGTGTGGGGGCTCGTGGCACTGGGGTTGCTCGGGCTGGCGGTGGGCGTGAAGGTCGTCATCCTCCGTGGTCAGTCCTCGGCCGCGACGCGCCGGGGTTTCTTCCTCGCGGCCGCGGTGTGGCTCGCCTTCGTCCTGTGGTTCCAGCTCGGCCGCGATGCCTTCCTCGACCTGGCTCACTACGCCTCTGCCGTGCCACTGTTCGGGCTCATCACCGGCGTCGCGTTCGTCAACGCGCGCAAGGCCTCGGCTCGGCGTGAGGGTCTGCCCAGCAAGGGGGCGAAGTCCTACCCGGCGATCTACGGGGTCGTCGCCGGCATCATGGCCCTGACCTTCGTCGTGGCTGCCGTGCTCGCCGTCGTGGACCAGTGGGGTGGTGGTGGGACGCCGACGGAGTGGGTGCTGTGGGTCGAGGTCGTGCTGCTCGTGTCGTTCGCGGTGTTCTGGGTGACCCAGACCCTGGACTACTGGGACGACGGCCTTCCCGAGGAGGCCGTCACAACGCCGGTGGGAACGACAACACCGCAGGAGCGCGTGCGCTGACCTGCGGTGTTGTCTGTCTGTCGGGGTGACAGGATTTGAACCTGCGACCTCTTCGTCCCGAACGAAGCGCGCTACCAAGCTGCGCCACACCCCGTGGCTGTCGCCGCCCTTGCAGGCAGCGACACCAGAGAATAGCCGACGGCGACCCGCCTCCCGAAATCCGTTCCGCAAACAGGGCAGGGTGGGGCCCATGCGAGCGACGGCGGGGCCCGGTCGGCGCCTGAGGAGGGGGCTGGGCGTCGTCGGATGCACGCTCCTGATGATGGCCACTGCCGG
This sequence comes from Knoellia sp. AC549, assembly GCF_979258975.1. Taxonomy (NCBI): domain Bacteria; kingdom Bacillati; phylum Actinomycetota; class Actinomycetes; order Micrococcales; family Intrasporangiaceae; genus Knoellia; species Knoellia sp. AC549. Next base: position 1,215,196 of record NZ_OZ409890.1, on the reverse strand, counting down.
CTGCGCTCAGCCCGAACCGGACGAGCAGGAGGTGGCACGAGCCGTCCGTGGACTGACCGGCGTCGAGGGGGTCGACGCGTCCTTCACCGGCACGAGCCTGGGCGGCGCCGGCGACCAGGAGATCTCGGTCCAGGTGGCCAGCCCTCCCGACGCCGAGGAGGTCGAGGAGCTCGTGCGCAGCCTCCCCGAGACCCTGGGGCGCATCAAGCACGCCGACGGCTACGACGAGCTCGTCCTCACGACGCGGGACCTCGGCGAGGGAGCCGGGGTGAGCGCCGACGCATCGAGCCTCGAGTTCGGACCCGAGCCGCCGCTGCCCGGGCTCGCGACGCGGTGGGCGAAGGCCGTGGCCAGCTCCCCTCCGGGCGGCCTGCAGGTCAGGGCTCGCCCAGCCCCACGGCGCGCCACCGCGACGGTCTCGTCCCATGAGCCGGTGTCGACCGCATTGGGTTGGGCCCTGGGCAGTGGCCTCCTTGAGCTCGACTGGACCGTGGTCGAGTACCAGACGCCGCAGTCTCCCTACGCCCGCTTCAGCGCCGGACGCCCCCTCGCTGCACCGATGGTGGACGAGTGGAAGGCCATCGAAGCCACGTATGCCGGTCAGGACGGGAGTGCGTCCATCGCCCGTGTCGTCGTGGTCGAGGACGTCGAAGGTGTCCGCCGTATCCGGGTCGTGGTCTCGCTCCCAGGCGTGGCCGGCTCCTTGGCCGAGGCTGCCCACGGCGCTTCCGTCTGGCCCATCGTCGAGGCCGCCCACGACTCCATGCCGGCCGGGCACCGGCTCGACCTCGAGCTCGGCCGCTCCGAGAAGGGCACTCAGGACGGTGGCGCTGGCGACGCAGACCTCGTCGACGACGGCACCGGCTCGGCGGACTGGGAGGCGGCCTTCCGGAAGCGCTTCCCCGACGCCGTCCCGGTCAGCGCGACACCAGGGTGAGCAGGGTCGCCTCGGGGCGGCACGCGAACCGCACCGGCGCATAGGGCGAGGTCCCGAGGCCCGCAGAGACGTGCAGGTATGCCGCGTCGCCCGGTTGCGTGGGCACGTCGCCTCCCGCGCCGGACCACCACCGGGACACGCCCTTGGCCCGGCCCCGGTCGAGGTCGCAGTTCGTCACGAGGGCGCCGTAGAACGGCAGGGCCAGCTGGCCGCCATGGGTGTGCCCGGCGAGGATGAGCCCGACGCCGTCGGCGGTCATCGCGTCGAGGACCCGCTGGTACGGCGCGTGCACGAGACCCAGCGTCAGCGCAACGTCAGCGGCAGCGGGAGCCGACACCGCGGCATACCGGTCTCGTTCGATGTGCGGGTCGTCGACCCCGACGAGCTCGAGCCGGTGCGGGCCCACCGTGACCGTCGTCCGGGCGTTGTCGAGGTCGAGCCAGCCGCCGGCGCGCAGGCCGTCGATGAGGTCGTCGACCGGCAGGTCCGGCCGGGTCGCACGCGGCGGACGGGCGTGGTCACGAGTGAGGTAGCGGCCGGGGTTCTTGGGGACCGGGGCGTATCGGTCGTTGGAGCCAAGGACGAACGCGCCAGGGAAGTCCATGAGGGGCTCCATGGCCCGCAGCAGGCCCGGGACGGCATCGACAGCAGCCAGGTTGTCGCCGGAGTTGACGACGAAGTCCGGTCTGAGAGAGGCCAGCTCACGCACCCACTCGATCTTGCGGTGCTGACGAGGCACGAGGTGCAGGTCGCTCACCTGCAGCAGGCGGAGCGGCGCAGTGCCCGAGGGCAGTACCGGGACCTCGAAGCGGCGCACCGTGAAGAGGTTGCGCTCGACGAGTCCCGCATAGGCGACGCCGGTCACTCCGGCAGCGGCCACCCCGGCGAGGGTCTGCAGGACGGTGCGGGTCGTCGACGTCATCGACCCAGTATCCCGGTTGACCCTGGTGCGAGACTGGAGCCATGACCGACACGACCCTCAAGGGCACGCTCCGGAGCGACCTCCACGACGCCATGCGCAGCAAGGACAAGGTCCGTGCCGGCACGCTGCGCATGACGCTCACCGCGATCACCAACGCCGAGGTGGCCGGTGTCGAGGCCAAGGAGCTCACCGACGACGAGGTGCTCAAGGTCATCGCCAAGGAGGCCAAGAAGCGCAAGGAGTCGAGCGCGGCCTACGTCGATGCCGCTCGTCCCGAGCTGGCCGCGGTCGAGGATGCCGAGCTGGTCATCCTCGAGGCCTACCTGCCCAAGCAGCTCGACGACGCGGAGCTGGAGCGCATCGTGCGCGCCGCCGTCGACTCCACGGGGGCCAGCGGCATGGCTCAGATGGGGCAGGTCATGAAGGCAGCCCAGGGGGAGATCGCCGGACGCGCCGACGGTGGGCGCGTCGCTGCGATCGTCAAGCAGGTGCTTGCGGGCTGACCCAGCTGGCCGAGGTTGGTCGAGCTCAGGGCTTGCCCGGCTTGCTGGGCTTCGGCTTGGGACCCGTCGGGGGCGGGACGACGACAGTCGGCTCAGGGGTGTTGGTGGTGGTGCGCGGTCTGGGCTGGATCCGGATCCTGGGCTGGGACTCCGTCCGGGTCTGGTTCCTGGGCTGGGCGAACGTGTCCTCCTGGTAGCCGCGCGAGATGAAGAGGGTGATCGTCGCACCCTTCGTGGCCCGCGTGCCGGGGCTGGTCCGGGCCACGTTGCCCTCCTCGATGCCGCTGTCGACCCGCGTCCCGACCTTCACCTCGAACCCGGCTCCTTCGAGCTTGAGGGTCGCGATGCCGACGGTGTCGCCGATGACGTCCGGGATCGGCACCTGGTTGCCGTTCTTGACGCGCTCCGAGGGTGGGGTGAACGGGACGACGGGCAATCCAGCGGTCGCGGCCTCCATGATCTGGCCCCACACCGGACCGGCAACCGTGCCACCGAAGACGCTCTTCTTGTAGCCGTAGGTGCCGAAGGTCTTGCCGTTGAGCGTGGTGAGGTCACCACGACTGTTCTTGGCCACCTTGATGTTGCCGATCCACACCGATGCGGCGCGCTGCGGGGTGTAGCCCACGAACCACGACTGGTTGTGCGAGTTCGTCGTCCCGGTCTTGCCGGCGGCCGGTCGGCTGCTCTGCCACGACCCCTCGGCCGTGCCCCGGCTGTCCCTGAGCGGCCCCTCGAGGAGCAGGTTGACGCCGTCGGCGATGTCGGCCCGGATGACCTGCTTGCAGGTCGCCGGTGGAACCTTGATGGCCTTGCCGTTGGAGGTGGTGATCGACGCGATCGGGGTCGGCTCGCAGTACTTGCCGCGGGCGGCCAGGGTGGCGTAGGACGCTGCCATGGTCATCGGCGTCGCCACGCCGGCGCCCAGGGTGATCGAGGAGATGGACGTGCTGATCGGCTTGCCGTCTCCCTGGTGGATGCCCATCCGGCCCATGACCTCGTGAACCTTGCAGCCGCCGAGGTCGATGACGAGCTGACCGAACGCGGTGTTGATCGACTCGGCCGTGGCCTTGGCCAGGGTCATGACACCGCCGCTGCGGTAGTCGTTCTCCACCGGCCAGGCCTCCTGGGCGTTGCACCGGTCCTTCATGTCCTCGACCGGGAAGAGGTGCGGGTCCTCCGGGGAGGCGGAGGGTGCATTGACCGTGCCGTCGAGCGGCATACCCGACTCGAGGGCCGCGACGAGCGCGTACATCTTGGCGGTCGAGCCGAACTGGTAGCCGTACTGGCTGCCGCCGTAGCGCTGGTCGACGTTGAGGTTGAGCTGGCTCTTGGTGAAGTCCGTGGCCTGGGCCATCGCGAGGATCTTGCCGGTGCCGGGCTCGATGACGGTCGACGCAGCGCCGAGGTTGCTCCGGTTGCCGATCGGCACAGCCTTGGTCAGCTCGGTGAGGGTGGTCTTCTGGAAGCTTGGGGTCCAGGGTGGTCTTGATCGTCAGCCCGCCCTGGTTGATGTTCTTGAGGCGCTCGGCCGGGGTCTTGCCGAGCACGGCCATCTGCGGCGACTTCTGGAGGTACTCCATCATGTAGGCGCAGAAGAACGGCTCGCTCGACCGCTGGCAGACGCCCTTGGGCGGCTTGCGGTTGCCGAGCATGGCCGGGACGGCGACCTTCTTGGCCGCGGCCACGTCCTTGGCCGTGGCCATGCCGAGGAACTGCATGCGGTCGAGCACCGCGTTGCGGCGGGTCTGCGACTGCTTCGGGTTGAGCACCGGGTTGAACGTCGTGGGCTGCTGCACGATGCCGGCGAGCAGGGCCGACTGACCCAGGTTGAGCTTGCTGGCCGGGATGCCGAAGTAGTTCTGGGCCGCGGCCTCGACGCCGTAGGCCTGGTCGCCGTAGTAGACGAGGTTGAGGTAGCCCGTGAGGATCTGCTCCTTGGTGAAGTTGCGCTCGACGTCGAGGGCGTACTTCAGCTCCTGGAAGCTTGCGGGTGTAGCCTTCTCGACGGCCCTCTCGGCCGCCTCCTTGTCGTCCCGGCGGAGGGCGTTCTCCTGGAGGGTGATCTTGACGTACTGCTGGGTGAGGGTCGACGCGCCCTGCACGGACCCGCTCGAGACGTTCGAGACCATCGCCCGGGTGAAGCCACGCACGTCCAGGCCGCCGTGCTCGTAGAACCGGGAGTCCTCGATGGCGATCTGGGCCTTCTGCATCCACGGTGAGATGTTCTTGAGCGGAACGATGATGCGGTTCTCGTCGTAGGGGTTGGCGATGAGCTTGCCGCTGGCGTCGACGATGCGCGATTGCTGGGCCAACGGGGAGACGGAGAACTCGCTGGGCAGGTCGTTGAAGGCCTTGACCCCGCTCTTGGTGGCGCTCCCGCCGGCCCCGATGGCCGGGATCGCGAGCCCGGCCATGAGCAGGCCCATGAGCGCGCTCAGGACCACGAGCCCCGTCAACAGGCGGAGGACATGGGGGAGATTGTGGGCGCGACCATCCATACCATCAGGGTAACTCGGGATCTAGTGGGGTCCCGCGACCGACGATTTCCGCGCGTTGTTGCGTTCTGGCGGTAAATGTCTAGACTAGTAACTAGTTACTACGAGCCATATAACTAGTCCCCATATTCGTCATGGTGCAGGTTTCACCTACTGCCTAGTTTTCCCTTTAGCGCCATCCGGGAGGGAATGGCCACAGGCAAAGGGACAGAGCAATGACGATCACCACAGCACCACCCGCCCAGAGCACGCAGGGCACGTCCGACTGGTCGACGCGCGGCACGTGCGTCGGCACCGATCCGGACGCACTCTTCGTCCAGGGCAAGGAGCAGCGCACGGCCAAGGTCGTGTGCCGTGAGTGCCCGGTGGCGCTCGAGTGCCTCTCGGATGCCCTCGACAACCGGACCGAGTTCGGCGTGTGGGGTGGCATGACCGAGCGCGAGCGACGTGCCCTGCTCCGTCGCCACCCGGGAGTCCGCTCCTGGCGAGAGGTCCTCAGCAAGACGATGGGCCGCCCGCCGGTCTGAGCTCTTCTTCTCGTATGCCGGGTCGGCGCCTTCATGGCACCGGCCCGGCTTTCGTATGTCTTGTCGTGTGTCCCGCACTCAGCCGGCCAGCAACCGGCCCACCTCGCGCAGTCCGTCGAGGTCGTGCACGTCCGTCGCCGATGCGGCAACGGTCGCGAGCCGGACGTCGGGGTGGGACGCGGCGAAGCGGGTGACGACGGCGTGCTGCCTGGCCGAGGTCGAGGCCAGGTCGAAGTGCAGCTGGAGCAGGCCCTCGGTGAGCGTGCCGTGAGGACCGTCCTCGGCGAGCTGTTCGGCTCCGTCCTCGGCCCGTGACGCGGACAGCGCAGCCGCCCCGAGCGACTGGAGACGGTTCACGACGACTCCCGCGAGCGGCATACGCTCCTCGCCCAACCGGTCCACGAAGAAGGCCGCCTCGCGCAACGCATCGCGGTCGGGGGAGGCGACCACGACGAAGGCGGTCGTGTGCTCCTTGAGCAGGGCGTAGGTGACGTCGGCGCGCTCGCGGAAGCCGCCGAACATCGTGTCGAGCGCCGCCACGAAGGTCTGCACGTCCTGGAGCATCTGACCGCCGAGCACCCGGCTGAGCGTGCGCTGCGCGAGGTCCACGCCGGCGCTGAAGACCTTGAGGTAGGCCCGGCCCCCGGCCTTGGCGGGCGCCATGAGGAGGCGCACGAAGCGACCGTCGAGGAAGGAGCCGAGCCGCTTGGGTGCGTCGAGGAAGTCCAGCGCCGATCGCGACGGCGGGGTGTCGACGACGATGAGGTCCCAGGTGCCCTCGCGCTCGGCCTGGGCGCGGAGCTGCCCGAGCTTCTCCATGGCCATGTACTCCTGCGTGCCCGCGAACGAGCTCGACACCGCCTGGTAGAAGGGGTTCTCCAGGATCTGTGCGGCCTTGTCCGGTGTGGAGTGGGCTTCGACGACCTCGTCGAAGGTCCGCTTCATGTCGAGCATCATCGCGTCGAGAGAGCCGCCCGCCGAGAGGTCGACGCCGGCCACGGGCCGGGGTGTGTTGTCGAGCTCGGTGAGGCCGAGGGCCTGGGCCAGGCGGCGGGCGGGGTCGATGGTGAGGACGACGACCCGGCGACCGGCCTCCGCCGCGCGGATGCCGAGGGCAGCCGCGGTCGTTGTCTTGCCGACACCGCCCGCACCACAGCACACGATGATGCCGACGCCGGGGTCGGCGAGCAGGGCGTCGATGTCGAGGCGTGGGTGCTCGGACTGCTTCTGTCGTGCCATCAGCGCACTCCCTGCGCGAGGAGCTCGTCCGAGAGGACGGCGATGCCGCCGTCCTCGACTCCCCCGGTGAGTGCCGGCAGCTCGATGACCGGTCGGCCGGCGGCCACGATCTCCGCGGCCATGTCGTCCTGGAGGGCGAGCCGCTGGGCGTGGTCCCGTCCCTCGCTGATGAGGCCGCGGACCATCGGGTTCGTCGGGCGCAGTCCGGCACTGACGAGCTCGGCACGCAGCGTCTCGTCGAGCTCGTCGTCGTTGCCGCCCAGCGCGCCGATGTGGGCGGGGGAGAGATGGGGCTCGCGGATCTGGTTGACGATGATCGAGCCGAGGTGGAGCCCGGCAGCGGCCAGGTCGCGCAGCCCGTCGAGGCTCTCCTGCACCGGCATCTCCTCGAGCAGGGTCACCATGTGCACGAGCGTGCGCTCGTCGTGCAGCATGCCGGTGATCGAGTCGGCCTGCGAGCGGATCGGCCCGACCTTGGCGACGTCGGCGAGTTCGGCGTTGACGTTGAGGAAGCGCACGGCCCGACCGGTCGGCGGTGCGTCCAGCACCAGCGCGTCGTAGTGCAGGCCCTTCTGCTTCGACCCCCGTCCGCCCTTGGTCCGACCGGCTGCCTCGTAGATCTTGCCGGTGAGCAGGACGTCACGCACACCCGGCGCGATCGTCGTGGCGAAGTCGATGGCTCCGATCTTCTCGAGGGCCGAGCCCGCGCGACCGAGCTTGTAGAAGAGCTGGAGGTACTCGAGCAGCGCGGCCTTGGCGTCGATCGAGAGCGCCCACAGCTCGCCGCCGCTGTGGTGGGTGACGAGCTTGACCTCGGTGGTGCCGAGAGGTGCGACGTCGAACGTCTGGGACAGACCCTGGCGGCCCTCGACCTCGATGACCAGGACGCGCTTGCCCGTGCTCGCAAGGGCCATGGCGAGTGCCGCCGCCACGGTGGTCTTGCCGACCCCGCCCTTGCCGGTGACGATGTGGAGCCGGGCTCCCGCAAACTCGGCGGGGAGGGTGGATGAGGGCACGGAGCCAGCGTACGTGGGGCCCGACTAGGCTGAGCGGCATGCAGACTTGGGAGTACGCCACGGTGCCGCTGATGATCCACGCGACCAAGCAGATCCTCGACCAGTGGGGCGAGGACGGCTGGGAGCTCGTGCAGGTCCTGACCGGGCCTGACGGCAACGGTCTCGTGGCCTACTTCAAGCGTCCGAAGGGAGCCTGACGATGGGTGCTGTCGAGGACCGCCTGGCCGAGCTCGGTCTCAGCGTGCCCGAGGTGGCCGCTCCGGTGGCTGTCTATGTCCCTGCGGTCCAGGACGGGTCGCGCGTCTTCACCTCCGGCCAGCTGCCGATGGTGTCGGGTGCGCTCGCGGACACGGGCAAGGTGGGCACAGGGGGCGATGGGTTCGTGTCGCCCGAGCGCGCCAAGGAGCTGGCCCAGATCTGTGCCCTCAACGCCATCGCGGCCGTGAAGTCCGTCGTCGGTGACCTCGACAAGGTCGAGCGGGTGGTCAAGGTCGTGGGCTTCGTCGCGTCCGACCCGTCCTTCACCGGCCAGCCCGGCGTCATCAACGGCGCCAGCGAGCTGCTCGGCCAGGCCTTCGGCGACCGCGGCGTGCACGCGCGCTCCGCCGTCGGTGTGACGGTGCTTCCCCTCGACGCCCCCGTCGAGGTCGAGGTCATCTTCCACGTCGCCGACTGACCGTCCCGAGCTCACCCAACTGGACGGTTAGGGACAGCCGGTATGCCGTTGCGCGAGTTTGCTGCCCCGCTTTCTGACGCGTGGGTCGCGAACGCGCGGGCCTGGCTGGCGTCTCCGGGGAAGCCCCTGGTACCCCGGGGTGCGGCCACGGTCCTCGTCGTCCGTGACTCGTCGGACGGGCCCATGGTGTTCGTCCAGAGACGCGTGCCCACGATGGCGTTCGCGCCGTCGATGTATGTCTTCCCCGGCGGAGGCGTCGACGATGCCGACGCCGAGGCCGACCTCGACCCTGCACAGGTCGAGGCCCTCGCCACGCGCATGGACCTGACCCCTGCGCAGGCGCATCCGTTGGTGGCGGCTGCGATCCGTGAGGTCGAGGAGGAGTGCGGGCTGCGTCTGGCGGTGGCCGATCTCGTGCCCCGGGCGCACTGGATCACCCCGGCCTTCGAGAAGCGGCGCTACGACACGTGGTTCTTCGCGGCCCCCATGCCCGAGGGGCAAAGCGCCCTGGGTGCCTCGACCGAGACCGACCACGACGCGTGGGTGCTCCCCGGAAGGCTCCTCACGGCATACGCCGAAGGCAGGGCGGTGATGCTGCCACCCACGGTCGTGGCGCTGGAGCAGCTGGCCACGTTCGGATCAGTGGCCGAGTTCCTCTCCGACTCCCCGGCCCTCACGGCGGTCTCGCCCGAGCTCGTCGACCTCGGCGACCGCCTCGTCATGCGCTCCGACCTCCCCTGACCCCACACCCAGCGACCGGCCACGTCCCCGCGGACAGGTATTGGCCGGGGCCGCGGCACGGTGCCCGCATGCACCTCGAGGGATCAGTGCCTATTACCTGTCCGACAGCCCTGTGGACAAGTCTGGGGACGCCGCCGTGAGTTTCGGCAGGCTGGTGCCATGTCCGTCGCCCGAACTCTCGCCGCCCTGGGCGGAGTGGCGACGACCCACGAGCTTCGGCGCCATCACCCGAAGCGGGCGATCGCGGACGCCCGCGCGGCAGGCGAGGTCGACCGCGTCAGTCGGGGCCGCTACGCGCTTCCGTCCGTCGATGAGCACCGTCGACTGGCCCATGCCCGCAAGGCCCGGCTCTCGCATCTCAGCGCTGCGCTGCACTACGGCTGGAAGGTCAAAGTCGTCCCGCAGAAGGCCCAGATCACCGTCCCGTACAAACGCAGGCTGCGGGCCGAACATCGATCCGGCGTCGATCCTCACTGGGCGGACCTGAAGCCGGAGGACGTCGAGGACGAGGTCACCTCTCCACTGCGAACCGTGCTCGACTGCGCGCGCACTCTCCCGTTCGACGAAGCGCTCGCGGTCGCTGACTCGGCGCTGCGCTCCCGGGCGGTCCACCCGGCGGAGCTCCGGCGCGCCGGGCCTGGGCTGCGTGGGCCGGGCGCGCGGGCCGCGCGTCGGGTGATCAAGCATGCGAATGGCAAGGCGGCCAATCCCTTGGAGTCGGTCATCCGAGCTCTCGCCATCGAGGAAGGGTTCGATCTCACACCCCAGATGCAGTTCGCCGAGTCCGGGATCTTCGCTGTGGTGGACCTCGGCAGCGAAGAGCTGAGGCTGGTCGTCGAGGCCGAGGGCTACGAGACGCACGGCACTCGAGGCGGCCTCCGTCGAGACTGCCGGCGCCACTCGCTCTTCGCGGTGTGGGGGTGGGACTCGTTGCGGTTTGCCTACGAGGACGCAATGTACGAACAGGACTGGGTGCGTTGGGTCTTCCGGTCCTGGCTCATCACGCACAGGGGAGGCACCCCGACGGCGCCGCCGCGACTCGCTCAGGCAGCAGCAGCCTGACCGCCGGACAGGTCACTGCGTCGGATCGCCGGCCGCGCACACGAGCCCAAGGGCGAGCCGCCGGCTCATTACCTGTCCGGAGGGACGGTGGGTGGCAGGGTGGGGGCATGGCTGAGAGCGTGTGGGCCGGTGGGCAGATCACGACCCGGGCGCACTGTGTGCTGGCGCCGAACCCCGGGCCGATGACCCTCGACGGCACGAACACCTGGGTCCTCCTCGAACCCGGTGGCACGGAAGCCGTGGTCATCGACCCAGGGCCTCTCGACGAGCAGCACCTGCAGCGCGTATGCCGTGTGGTCGCCGATGCCGGCGCCCGCGTCACCCTCACCGTGCTCACCCACGCGCACCACGACCACGCCGAGGCTGCGCCGCGCTTCGCCGAGCGGACCCGGAGCCGCGTGCGTGCTGTGGGGCGCGGCCACGACGACCTCGCCGACGGAGACGTCGTCACTGCCGGCGCCCTGGAGATCCGCGTCGTCGCCACCCCGGGCCACACCAGCGACTCGATGTCCTTCGCCCTCGAGGCCGACCACGCCCTGCTCACCGGCGACACCGTCCTCGGTCGGGGCACCACGGTGGTGGCGCACCCCGATGGTGAGCTCACGGCATACCTGGCGTCGTTGGATCGCATCGCCGACCTGACCGGCAACGGAGAGGTGACCAGCATCCTTCCCGGGCACGGCCCGCTGGTGCCGGACGCTGCAGCGATGGTCGCGTTCTACCGGACCCACCGGCAGGAGCGGCTCGAGCAGGTGCGGCAGGCCCTCAAGGACGGGGCGGCGCAGGAGCAGGACCCGGTCGAGGGCGTGCTGACGCGGGTCTATGCGGACGTGCCGCAGGAGGTGTGGCCGGCGGCGCGGATGAGCATCCGCGCGCAGCTGGACTACCTGGGCCAGAGCTGAGTCAACGGCGTCAGCGCGCGCGGCGCTGCAACCGCTCCATGTCCTGCACGAGCACGGCGCGGGCCTCGAGCTTGAGCCAGCCCCGGGTCGCGAAGTCCGCCAGCGCCTTGTTGACCGTCTCGCGAGAGGCGCCGACGAGCTGCGCGAGCTCCTCCTGGGTGAGGTCGTGGCTCACCATGACGCCGCCGTCGATCGGACGACCGAAGCGCTCGGCCAGGTCGATGAGGGCCTTAGCGACGCGACCGGGGACGTCGGTGAAGACGAGGTCCGCGAGCGACTCGTTGGTGCGGCGGAGGCGCCGGGCCAGTGCGGCGAGGAGCGTGGCGGCCACGCCCGGACGCTCCGCGAGGAAGGACTTGAGCTGGTCGTGCGTGAGGCCCACGATCTGGGTCTCCGCCACGGCCGTCGCGGTTGCCGTGCGAGCGCCCGGGTCGAAGAGGCTCAGCTCGCCGAACATCTCGCCCGGGCCGAGGATGGCGAGCAGGTTCTCGCGACCGTCGGGGGAGGAGCGGCCGAGCTTGATCTTGCCCTCGCCGATGACGTAGAGGCGGTCGCCGGCGTCGCCCTCACGGAACAGCACGTCACCTCGCTCCATGTGCTGCGGCGTCATGGACGCGATCAGGCTGTCGGCGGCCTCGTCATCGAGGGCCGCGAAGAGCGGGGCTTTGCGCACGACGTCGTGATTCACGGGGCTCAGTGTGCCACGGTGGGTGCCCGCAGTGCCGCCCCTCACGGCCGCATGTGACGGTCAGCACCTCGCCGTAGGGTGAGGTTCGTGCCTGCCTCCACCGCCTCGTATGCCGCTGAGTCACCGGTCGCGCGCACGCGCCGGGCCCGCAAGATCTACCGTGCGCTCTTTGACCGCTATCCCTATGCCCACGCCGAGCTGGACTTCGAGACGCCGCTCCAGCTGCTGCTCGCCACGGTGCTGTCGGCCCAGACCACGGACGTCACGGTCAACAAGGTGACGCCGACGTTGTTCGCGCGCTGGCCCACGGCTGAGGCGCTCGCGGCCGCCGACCGCACCGAGATGGAGGAGGTGCTCAAGCCGACCGGGTTCTTCCGTGCCAAGACCAACTCGGTCATCACGTTGAGCCAGGCGCTGGTCGACCGGTTCGGGGGCGAGGTTCCGCCGCGGCTCAAGGATCTCGTGACGCTGCCCGGTGTCGGCCGCAAGACGGCCAACGTCGTCCTCGGCAACGCCTTCGGGGTGCCCGGGATCACCGTGGACACGCACTTCGGCCGGCTGGTGCGCCGGTTCGGCTGGACCGAGGAGACCGACCCGGTCAAGGTCGAGCACGCGATCGGCGCGCTCTTCCCGCGCAAGGACTGGGTCATGCTCAGTCACGTCCTCATCTTCCATGGCCGACGGACGTGCCATGCGCGCCGACCGGCCTGTGGGGCCTGCCCGGTGTCGCAGTGGTGCCCGTCCTACGGCGAGGGCGAGACCGACCCGGTCGTGGCGTTGAAGCTCCTCAAGTACGAGCTGGCCCCCGGGGCCGAGCTGCCCGACCCGCCACCCGGGCCTCTGCCGGGGGAGCAGCGCGTGGTCACCGCGTGAGTGCACCTCGCCCCGCCTGGATGGGCCAGGTCCTCATGGCCGTCGGGGAGCGGCTGCCTCCGGCGTTCTCGACCTTTGCGCCACCCGCGGACCCCGATCGACGCTCGGCCGTGCTCATGCTCTTCGCTCCCTCGGCCGATGGCGGCTGCGACGTCGTGCTGACGGCTCGCTCCCGGGACCTCCGCGCGCACCCGGGACAGGTGTCGTTCCCCGGGGGCCGGGTCGACCCGAGCGATGCCGGGCCGGTCGAGGCGGCGTTGCGCGAGACCGAGGAGGAGGTCGGGGTCGACCCCGCGAGTGTGGACGTCGTCGGGGCGATGCCCGCCCTGTTCCTCACCCCGAGCGGCAACGCCGTCACGCCGGTTCTCGCGTGGTGGCCGACACCGGGTGAGGTGCGGGTGGTGGATCCGGGCGAGGTCGAGCGCGTCGAACGGGTGCCCGTCGCCGAGCTGCTCGACCCGGCCCGTCGGTTCACGGTCGCGCACCCGTCGGGCTATCGCGGACCCGGCTTCGAGGCCGGTGGCCTGTTCGTCTGGGGCTTCACGGCGCTGTTGCTGGGGGCCGTCTTCGACCTCGCCGGGCTGACGCGGGAGTGGGACGAGAGCGTCGAGCGGCCGATCCCGGAGCACGTGCTGTACGACTGGAGGCGCAACCGCGCCTGAGTTCGGGGGCCAGACGGCTGCGTCCGCAACGGTGGTCGAGAGGCGACCAGGATTTGCGGACGCGGGCGGACGGCATACCTGGTCGTCCGCAAAGGTGGTCGGGTAGGCGACCAGGATTGCGGACGCAAGTGGTGGGTCAGGACTTGAGGGTGGCGATCGTCTGCTGGGCCTCGGCGAGGGCGCGCGAGGGCGCGGGCTTCGCCTTGGCCAGGGCGTTCTTGCCGAGAAGTGCGAGGACCCCGGCGACGAGGAAGAGGACCAACGTCACGATGCCGTAGCTCGCCGAGATCGGCAGCCAGATGTCGAGGACCCGGGCCAGGGTGTGGAACAGGAAGATCAGACCGAGCAGACCGAGGAAGGCTGCGCCGCCGAGCAGGCCGGCACCCTTGCCCATGACCTTGGCGCCTGCAGCCACCTCGACCTTGGCCAGGGCGATCTCGCTGCGGACGATGCCCTGCACGTCGTGGGTGGCGTCGGCAACGAGCTGGCCGATGGTCCGCTCGGGTTGGTTTTCGGTTGTCATGCTGCTCACCTTTGCAGGTCGTGAGGGTCGGTGCGACTTCCCCCGACCCTATCGAGTCGTGTCGGGCCCGTGGGACTTGTCCATGCCCGAGGGGTCCTGGTAGGCGTCGGGCACCCCGTCGGCGTCATGGTCCACCTGGTCCTCGAGGTGGATCCGGCGATAGACGGCGTTGCGCCGACGGAGTACGACCGCCGCCAGGATCGCCGCCACGACCGAGCCGACGATGATGGCGAGCTTGGCGTGCTCGTCGCGGTCGGACCCGGGGCCGAAGGCGAGTTCACCCACGAGCAGCGACACCGTGAATCCGATGCCGGTGAGCAGCGACAGCCCGACGACGTCGCTCCAGGACAGGTCGTCGTCGAGCTCGGCCCGCGTGAACCTGGCCATGACGAAGGTGCTGCCCAGGACCCCCACGAGCTTGCCCAGGACGAGCGCGAGGACGATGCCGATCGCTACGGGATCGCGCATCGCATCACCGAGACCGCCGCCGATGACCGTCACCCCGGAGGCGAAGAAGGCGAAGACCGGAACCGCGAAACCCGCAGACAAGGGGCGCAGGCGGTGCTCGAACCGCTGCGCGACGTCAGCCTCCGCGGGCAACGTGGAGATGGTCGGGACGCTGGCACGCGGCTTGACCGGCACGACAAGACCGAGCAGCACGCCGGCGACGGTGGCGTGAATTCCGGACGCGTGGACGAGGGTCCAGGTCGCGAACGCCAGGGGCACGAGCAGCCACACCAGGACGATCCGGCGCTGCACGAGGAAGGCGAACAGGCCCAGCGGGAGCAGGGCCAGGAGCAGGGGGAGGACCTCGAGGCCCTCGGTGTAGAAGATGGCGATGATCGTGATGGCGATGAGGTCGTCGACGACCGCGAGGGTGAGAAGGAAGGAACGCAGGCCAGAGGGCAGGTGTGAACCGATGACGGCCAGCACGGCGAGCGCGAAGGCGATGTCCGTGGCCGTCGGAATCGCCCACCCGCGCAAGGCTGCTGAGTCGCCCCCGGCTGCCAGCACGGTCATGGTGAAGAAGGTGGCAGGCACTGCGACTCCGGCAGCGGCCGCGATCACGGGGACGGCGGCCTTGGCCGGGGTTCGGAGGTCTCCGACGAGGAACTCACGCTTGAGCTCGAGTCCCGCGACGAAGAAGAAGATGGCGAGGAGGCCATCGGCAGCCCAGTGACCGAGCGACAGCTCGAGGTGCCACGGCGCGTAGCCGAACTCGGCCTCGCGCAGATCGGTGTAGGCCTCACGCCAGGGCGAGTTGGCCCAGACGAGGGCAGCCACAGCAGCGACGAGGAGGATCGCGCCGCCCACGGTCTCGGTGCGCAGAGCCTTGGTGACGAGCTGGGTCTCGGTCCAGGTCGGACGGCGGAAGAGGCGGTCCGGTTGCCTGCGGGTGGTCATGGGGCCCTTTCGGGGGTCGGCAGCACAATTGCCGACCAGACTTCCCGGCGCACCTGCGGCCAGCCTACCGGGCTCAGGAATTGACCCGTGCAGGGGAGGACCGCAGCCGGCCCCGGTTGGCACACTGGTGACCCCACCCGCACTCCGGCCCAGCAGCACCACAGCCATCACAGCGAGGGACGAGACACACGTGAGCACGACACCGGCACAGGCCGATCCGAACTATCCCCGACCACAGCTGGTCCGGAGCCAGTGGCAGGACCTCTGCGGCGAGTGGGGCTTCGCCTACGACGACGACGAGCGCGGCCTGACCGATCGGTGGATGACCGACGGCGGTGCCTTTGACCGGAGCATCACGGTCCCGTTCCCGCCGGAGTCCACGCTGTCCGGCATCGGGGACACGACACCTCACTCAGTGGTCTGGTACCGCCGGGCCGTCGAGCTGGATCGGCCGCAGGAGGGAGAGCGTCTCATCCTCCACTTCGGCGCCGTGGACTACGCGGCGCAGGTCTGGCTCAACGGGACCCATCTCGGTGGTCACGAGGGTGGCCACACGCCGTTCTCCTTCGACGTCACCGATGCCCTGGTCGACGGCGACCAGGTGATCACCGTCCGGGCCGAGGACCACGCCGACGACGTGACGCAGCCCCGCGGGAAGCAGGACTGGCTCGAGGAGCCGCACGGGATCTGGTACCACCGCACGACGGGCATCTGGCAGCCCGTGTGGGCCGAGGTGGTCCCCGCGGCAGCCGTGACCGAGCTCCACTGGACCCCTGACGTCTCGCGTGCCCAGGTGCGCGTCGAGGCGACCCTGTCCCGGGTCCCGGTGTCACCGGCGCGCGTCCGGGTCCGTCTCACTCTCGGAGAGGAGCTCCTGGCCGAGCAGACAGTGCTCGTCATGGGCAGGCACCTCGCGTTCGTCGTGGCCATCCCCGCGGCGCGCCACGCGCAGCACCTCGGCCGTCTGCTCTGGTCACCGCACAACCCGCACCTCATCGACGCGGTGGTCGAGCTGCTCGAGGACGACCGCGCGATCGACACCGTCGGGTCCTACTTCGGCTTCCGCAGCACCGGCATCGAGGACGGTCGCTTCGTCCTCAACGGCGAGCCCTGCTTCCTCCGACTGGCACTCGAGCAGGGCTACTGGCCGCAGTCGCACCTCGCCGCGCCGAGCGGTGACGCGCTACGGCGCGAGGCCGAGCTGGTCAAGGAGCTCGGCTTCAACGGCATACGCATCCATCAGAAGGTCGAGGACCCGCGCTTCCTGGCCTGGTGCGACCGGCTCGGTCTGCTCGTCTGGGCCGAGATGCCCAGCGTGATCGAGTTCGCCCCGCGAGCGGTGGAGCGCCTGACCAAGGAGTGGCTCGAGGTCGTCCGGCGGGACCGGAGCCACCCCAGCGTCGTCACCTGGGTCCCCCTCAACGAGAGCTGGGGTGTCTGGGACATCGCCGAGGTGGCGGAGCAGCGGCACTACGCCACGGGCCTCTATCACCTGACCAAGGCGCTGGACGGCACCCGACCGGTCATCTCTAACGACGGTTGGGAGCACACCGAGAGCGACATTTGGGGCGTGCACGACTACGCCGCACACGGTGAGGCGCTCACCCGGCGCTACGACGGGCCGGAGGCGGTCGGCCGCGTGCTGGGGGACAGACGTCCGGGGCCCAGGCGGGTCGTCCTCGGCGACCCCGTGCACCGTGGTCAGCCCGTCGTCCTCACCGAGTTCGGAGGGTTGAGCTTCTCCCCGAGCTCCGGAGAGAAGTGGTTCGGCTACTCGACGGTGGAGTCGTCGCAGGAGCTCGAGGACCGGCTGCGCGGCCTCGTCGGCGCGATCCTCGACAACCCGGAGCTGGCCGGCTTCTGCTACACCCAGCTGACCGACACCGAGCAGGAGCGCAACGGGCTGCTCACCGACGACCGGCAACCCAAGCTTCCCCGTCGAGGTGATCCACGAGATCCTGACCAGACCCGCAGCGGCCATCCCGACGGAGGAGATCGACGCCAGCCGGCGGGCTGCAGGGTCGACTGCCGGCGTCGTGGTGAGCGAGGACTGACCGGCCGGTCCCCCGGGCGTGCGGCGGGCCGCCGAACTGTGGGTGAACAGCCGTCGGTATGCCGTGTGCTCGTCACTCGTGGTCCATGTCGCCGCGCGACGATGGTCGTCATGGCGTACCCCTCGCAGGTCGGCCCACTCGCCATCGCCCATCGCGGTGGCGCAGGACTCGCGCCCGAGAACACCTTGGCGGCGTTCGCCCGGTCCACGGCACTCGGCATCCGCTACCTCGAGACCGATGTCCGCCTCACGAGCGATGGTCAGCTGGCGTGCTTCCACGACGAGAGCCTGGACCGGGTGACCTCGGCGCGGGGTCCGGTGCGCCACCGCACGATGGCACAGCTGCGCCGCCTCGGTGTGGGTGGCGAGCCGATCGTGACGCTGACCGAGGCGCTCGAGGCCTTCCCCCACTCGCGCTTCACGGTGGACCTCAAGGAGGCCGCGGCGATCGAGCCGATGGCGAGGGTGCTCGCACAGCGCTCGGTCGGCGAGCGGGTGTGCGTCGCCGGGGCATGGGACGGCTGGCTGAGCCGCCTGCGTGAGCTGGCGCCCCACGCGCACACCGCGCTGGGGTGGCGCAGCCTCACGACTCTCATCTCCTGTGCCCGGGCCGGCGTGAGCGCGCCGCGGTGGGTGCGGACGGCCGAGTTCGCACACGTGCCCGTGTCGCTCGGCCGGTTGCCGGTGTTCGTCGACCGGCTCGTCGACAAGGCGCACGCGCACGGCATACGGGTCATCGTCTGGACCGTCGACGAGCCGACCCTCATGGATCGGCTGCTCGACGCCGGAGTCGACGGCATCATCACCGATCGCCCAGACCTGTTGCGGGAGAACTACATTCGCCGAGGCATCTGGGAGCCGATGCCGACCCTCACGGTCGAATCCACCCCGCGCGCGGCCGGCTGACCCAGCGAGACATGGGCGTCTGTCCGACGCCGCTGTCCGATCGGGCAGTGCCATCGGACAGTCCCGCCGGAGTCGTTGACCCTCGCCAGTGACCTGCTTACGGTCACGCCATGACAACGACCGTCACCACTCGCCGCTGGTTCCTCGGGCTCATGGGAGTGGGTGGCGTGTCCGCCTGTCTGCCCATGGCACACGCGTCGGCGTTGTCGCCCCTCGGGGTGCCGGTGGGGATTGCCGCGCCGGAGGGCTGGCTCGACGGCGACGAGGTGGCGCAGACCTACCACCGGGCCCTGCTGCGCCACACGCGGTGGTCGGAGACGCAGTGGGACGCCGCGGCCGGGCACTACCGGCGGACCGACTTCGGCTTCGCGGTGGTCCTCGGGCACGCGGTGCTGCTCACGCGCGGCGGTTTCGACGCCGCCGAGGCCGGGATCGACGAGGCGACGCTGCGCTCGCGGACGCTGGCGACCCTTCGGCACTTCGCGGCCTCGAACCGCAACGTGGGTGGGACCGAGTGGGGTCGCACGCTCTTCTTCGACACGACGTTCCAGCTCTACGTCCAGCTCGCTGCGCGCCTCCTGTGGGACGAGCTCGACGAGCAGACCCGCGAGCACATGCAGGCCATCGCTCTCGAGCAGGCCCAGTTCACGACGGCACTCGGGGCAGGCAAGGACCCTGCATCCGGTGGCTGGACGACGAACGGTCTCAAGGGCGGCTGGGTCGGTGACACCAAGCTCGAGGAGATGGGCGTCTACGCCCAGGCCATCGCGCCCGGCCTGGCTTGGGGGTCCGCGGACCCGCGCTGGCAGGACTGGTTCGCGGCCTACGGCCGGTGGAGCCGGAACGAGGGCGGCCTCCCGCAGGCGGACGCGGCGAACCCAGCCCTCGTGGACGGCATTCCCGTCCTCACCAACACGGCCCAGAACGTCTACGACTCGTTCGTCGCCGAGAACCACGGCTCGTTCGGTCCGCACTACCAGTCGGAGCTGTGGCGGACGTCCGGGCGCAACGCCGCCCACTTCATCGTGGCCGGGCGCCCGTTGCCCGAGGTGCTGTTGCAGCAGCCCAACGGCGAACCGTTGTGGGACAGGATGGTGGGCTTCATGAGCGACGCCGGTGAGCCGCTCATGCCCCTCGTCGACGACCGCGAGCACCTCTACGGTCGCGACGTCATCCCGCTCGCGTTCCTCGCGCAGGTCCTCGGCGACCGGGCGGCGGCGCGCTCGGAGGCCGACCTCGCCGACCGGTTGCTGCCCTACCTCGCCTACCCGCCGGAGTGCCGCCTGACGAAGTTCTCGGGCGAGCCGAAGTACGAACCGGAGGCCCGGGCCGAGGTGGCGATCAGCTTCCTCCTGCACGAGTGGCGCGCTGCGCAGGGAGAGGCGGTGACCCCGCTGACCTCCGCGGAGCTGTATGCCGCGGGGTCCGGTGCCGTGGACCTGGGCACCGGCCCAGGGATCGTCTCGCACCAGAGCGCGAAGGCCTGGGCCGGCGCCGTGAGCAAGGCCGGCTTCGTCAAGCTGGCCTGGCAGCCAGATCACGACGACTGGTTCTTCAATTTGGGCGGGGCCTCACCGATGTATCTCCCGCGCACCAACCTCGGCGTCACCGGGCGCAGTGTCCGGACGTATGCCGCGGCACGAGACGGGTACGACGCCTCCGTCACGGTCCTGACCCTGGGAGCCGCGGGTCGCGTCGCCCTCGCCACTCTCCCCGGTGGCGAGGTCGTCATGACCAGCTCCGGTGTCGTCGACCGTGAGGGCACCTTCGGCCTGCACAACCTTCGGATGCCCGGGGTGCGTGGGCTCGACGGGACGCGCACCTTCGTCACCGCCGACGGGGCCGTCGACGCCGAGGCAGCCGACGTGCAGGGGCCGCTCCCCGGTGGTGTGGCGCGCCGCGAGGTCCTCGACCTGCCCGAGAGCGTGACGGCACGCCACGTCCGCATGCTCGGTGTCACCCCGGACCCGACGTACGGCTACTCGATCGTGTCGTTCGAGGTGCGCTCGGGCGCGGATGGGTCAGATCTCGCGGCTCGGCGTCCCACGACGGCGTCGTCGTTCGACACCGGTCGCGATCCGGCGTTCGCGACCGACGCCAAGGTGAGCACGCGGTGGGCCGTGTCCCGGGCCGACCGCCCGCGTGCCGACAGCTGGCTCGCAGTCGACCTCGGCGCCCCCACGGAGATCGGTCAGGTGACCATCGACTGGGAGGCCTCGGCCGGGCGCGCCTACGTCGTCCAGACGTCCGATGACGCGAGCACCTGGACGACACGCGCGACCTACCCCAAGGTCCTGCGGAGCTCGGGCTGGGTCGGCATCGACGACCGCGTCGGGTTCCTCGTGCGTGGGTCGCAGAACCCGATCGAGGTGGGCGGGAGCATCCTCACCCTGTCGGCAGGACCGGCTGCGGGCAGTGCCGGCATGGTCGTCGAGGGACTGCCGGACGTGCGCTCCGCCGACCTCGCCCGCATCGCCGACGAGGCTGCGGCGGCGGCTCCTCGCCCGAGCGCCCCCGGCATCACCGCGTCGCTCGTGGGTGGGCTGCTCAGCGTCGTCAACCTCACCGCCGACACCGTTGACACCGACATCACCATGGCCGTCGACGGCGAAGTGCCCTGCTTCGAGGGCACGCAGGAGGTCACGTCCTCGGGCTCCGTCCTGCGGCTCTCCGTCGCCGGGAAGCTCGGGCGTCGTGCTGGCGCCTCGCGCCACCATCACCGCCGTCGACGGCGGCCAGCCCGCGTCGGGACTGGTCGTCACCGTCGAGGACGCGGTCACCCTGCGTCTGCAGGGCATCGACGGCCAGGTCGACGTGGTGTTCGCCAACGGCCAGCGACGACGGGCCACGGTCGGGCGGGACCGCACCACCACGATCCGTGTGTCCGGCGCGGCGTACCCGATCGACGACCTCGCGATGACCCGGCAGACCTACCCGACGTCGCCCCTGCCGCCCACGATGACCTCGCCCGCCGCCGCCGTGGACGGCGACCCCCGGACGGCTTGGGAGGTCACCGGATCCGGCCGCATGGTCGTGGACCTCGGGTCTCGGCTCGCGCTCGGCGAGGCAGTGGTCGACTGGGGAACCGCCCCGGGCACCGCCACGGTGGAGGTCTCGGACGACGGCCTGGAGTTCCGTCGCGTCGGCCGGGTCGGGCCGGGTGTGCAGCAGGGCGCAGTCGGACTGGACACGTCAGCTCGCTACGTAGCCCTCGACGTCGCGGCTCCGGGACGGTCGGGCA
The DNA here is from genome assembly GCF_979258975.1 of Knoellia sp. AC549. Taxonomy (NCBI): domain Bacteria; kingdom Bacillati; phylum Actinomycetota; class Actinomycetes; order Micrococcales; family Intrasporangiaceae; genus Knoellia; species Knoellia sp. AC549. Next base: position 1,193,826 of record NZ_OZ409890.1, on the reverse strand, counting down.
AGCGCGTCACAGTCGTGTCGCTGACGGTGACGTCCGGCTGAGTGCAGACGTCGGATGCTGCGGTGTTCGCGCCGACAGGGTCGGTGCGCCCGCGGCATACGTCATGGTCCGCGGCTGACGAGCCGGCCTCGAGCGCGAGCGAGTCAGAGGTTGGTGAACCGACCATCCATAGGTGGTCGGCTCACCAACTTCTGCATCGCTCGGCGTCGAAGCTGGGCTCAGCCGACCTTCGGTGAGAAGAGGCGGGGGAGCAGCTCGACGGTCGTCGCCCGCAGGTCGTCGAGCACCCCGTCGACGCCGGCGATGTGCCGGAGCAGCGCCCGTTCGAAGACGCCGTCGAGCATCGCGTAGGCGGTCGGCCCGGGCACCGTCAGGTTTGTGTCGCTCAGCTCGGCGTAGCGCACCAGCACCCGCTGGATCATGCCTTCGAGGGTTGCGTCGATCTCGAGGACGTCGCGACGCAGCGACTCGTCGAACATGCTCTGGGTGCGCAGGTCGTACCAGAGGCGGTGCATCGCAGCGTCGTCGACGATGGTCTCCGCGAGCTTGGCGGCGAACCCGGCCACGAGCTCGTCCGGGGTCATGGACGAGCCGATGACGCCGTCATAGCGGGTGACGCACGTGGCCTTGTAGCGGCGCACGCTGGCGATGATGAGCTCGGCCTTGTCGCTGAAGTAGTAGTGCACCACTCCGTGGCTGAAGGTCGAGTTCGCGGCGATCTCGCGCAGCGAGGTGCGCGCGACTCCGAGCTTCTCCGAGGGTGACCAGGGCCGAGTCGACGAGCTCGTCACGTCGCTTGGCTGACTTCTTGGCGCGGTTGCGCCCCGAGTCGGCCGCGCGGCTGGACGATCCGGCGGCTCCGGGGGTGACCAGGGACTCGGTGGGCATGGGCGCCACTCTACGGGTCACCAAGATTTCTGAACAGTTGGTCTTGACGAGTGTCAAGAGTTTGAGCAAGGGTGAGGTCACGGCCTCTCGGGGCCGGGGTCCGCCCATCGTCGTGATGGACCCGGGCCACCTCCGTCTCTCTCCAGAAGCGAGAAGCCCATGACCTCGATCGACCTGACCGGTCGCACCGCCCTCGTCACCGGTGGGGCCCAGGGCCTCGGCGAATGCATGGCCCAGGCGCTGGCCGCAGCCGGTGCCAGGGTGATGATCGCCGACCTCCAGGAGTCGGGCGCCGAGACGGCCGCCGCCCTCGGTGACGGCCATGGCTTCGTCAAGCTCGACATCACCGACGACGACGCCTGGGAGGCAGCAGTCGCCACGACCATCGAGCAGCTCGGCGGCCTCGACATCCTCGTGAACAACGCCGGCGTCGAGATCACCTCGCTCTTCACCGAGATCAGGGCCGAGGACGTCCGCACCATGCTCGACGTCAACATCCTCGGCACCACCCTCGGCATCAAGCACGGCCTGCGCGCCATGCGACCCGAAGGCGCTGCCGGCAAGGGTGGCTCGATCATCAACATCGCCTCGGTCGCCGCCACCATCGCCTTCCCCGGGATCGCCGTGTACTCGGCCACCAAGTCCGCAGTCGACCGGCTCACCCGCGTGGCCGCCATGGAGGCCGGCAAGCTCGGCTACGGCGTTCGCGTCAACTGCATCTACCCCGGCCTCGTCCCCACCGCCATGGGTGCCGGCCTGGCCAACGACGTCGCGGAGCTCGGGCTCTTCGAGTCGCCCGACGCCGCCGTCGCCGCCGTCATCGACCTGACGCCCGGCGGCCGCCTCGGGCAGGTCGACGACATGGCCGACGCCGTCGTCTTCCTCGCCTCTGACGCCGCAAAGTTCATCACCGGTGCCGGCCTGCCCGTCGACGGCGGCATGGGGATGTGAAGGACGCCTCCGCCCACCGTGCGCGACACGCCGCGGTGGGCGGACGGCATACGTGAGTTCCGTTCTCTCCCAGCATGAAAGGCACACCATGAGCGCCAAGCCCGTCGTCGTCTACGGAGCCTCCGGCTACACCGGGCGGCTCATCTGCGAATACCTCCGTGAGTACGGCGTGCCGTTCATCGCCGCCGGCCGCGACGAGGACCGCCTCAACGACTCCATGAGCTCGCACGTCGCTGGCATCGAGACCGCCGACTACGAGGTCACCGTCGTCGAGCACGACGTCGAGGCCCTCACCAAGCTCTTCCAGGGTGCCAAGGTCGTCCTCAACACCGTCGGGCCCTTCAGCAAGTGGGGTCCGCCCGTCGTCGAGGCGGCGCTCGCGGCCGGCGTGCACTACACCGACACCACCGGCGAGCAGGACTGGCTCATCACGTGTGACGAGACGTGGGGCGAGGCCTTCGCCGACAAGGGGCTGTTGCTCTCGCCGGGCATCGCGCAGATGTACACGACCGGTGAGATCGCGGCCCAGGTGGCGCTCGAGAAGCCCGGCCTGGACACCCTCGACATCGCGGTCTTCTGGGGCGGCAGCCCGACGATCGCCTCGACGCAGACGATCCTCGTCAACGCCGCCACCTCGGCCGCGCACTACCTCGAGCAGAACCAGCTCGTGGAGTTCGATGCGGGCGCCGGACTCGTGCCGCTCGTCGTGCCGGGGCAGCACGAGCTCGCCCTGTCACTCCCGTGGGGTGGCACCTCGCACCCGATCTGGTTCCGGCGCGACCCGCGCGTGGCCAACGTCAAGGCCCAGGGCGGCGTCTTCAACACCGCGCTCATGCACGGAGTGCCGCAGATCGTCGCCGCCGCGCTCGAGGCGACCAAGGACATGTCCGAGGAGGACCGCGACGCCGCGCTCACGGCGACCGCGGCGCAGGTGATGAACCAGATGCCGCCGCGTGAGAACCCCCGGGTCAACAAGTCGCTCGACTCCGTGCACGCCTCCGGTCCGCTAGGCCGGGCGCACTGCGTCATCCACGGCAACAGCAACTACAAGCAGACGGGGTTGCTGCAGGCCTATGCGGCCTACAGCCTCTTGCAGGCGCCGCCGAAGCGCGTCGGGTTCGCGTCGGGCTGCCAGGCGTTCGGGCACCGCGAGCTCCTCGGAGTGCTCCGCACGTTCGGCCTCGTCTCGGAACCCGTTCTCACAGTTCAGGACTGAGCGCGTGCGCCTCGTCAGCTACCTCGACAAGGGCGCATCCCTCGACCCGGCGGCGCCGTGCCTCGTCACGGACGACACAACCCTGTCGTATGCCGTGGTGCAGGGCCTGTCGTATGCCGTCGCCTCCGCGCTGGTCGCGTCCGGGGTGCAGCCGGGGACCTCGGTCGCGATCCTCTCGGCCAACGACCCGATCGCCTTCTCCGCCGTCTTCGGGATCAGCCGGGCCGGGGCGGTGTGGTGCCCGATCAACCCTCGTAACGAGGCGACCGAGAACGCCGAGCTGCTCGGGCTCTTCGACTGTGCCGTCGTCATCCATCAGCAGTCCTTCGCGCCGGTGGTGGCGGCGATCCGGGACTCCCTGCCCGAGGTCCGCACATGGGTCTGCCTCGACGGTGAGGTGCCGGGGTCGTTGACGTGGGCAGAGTTCCTGGCTCGCGGTGGCACCGGTGACGAGGACACCGAACAGGTCGACCGGGACGCGGTCGACGACGTCGCCATGATCGTCGGCACCGGCGGCACGACGGGCCGTCCCAAGGGGGTCGTCCTCACCGGGGCCAACCTCGAGGCGATGACGGCGATCACCCTGATGGGCTATCCCTTCGATGGCGTGCCGACCTATCTCGCGCTCGCGCCGCTCACCCACGCGGCGGGGGTGCTGTGCTTCCCGATCCTCTGCCACGGCGGCTCGGTCGTCATCATGCGTACGCCCGATGTGGGTGGCTTCGTCGCCAACATCGAGAAGCATCGCGTCACCCACACCTTCTTGCCGCCGACCCTGATCTACATGGTGCTCGGCCACGAGTCGCTGGATGCGGCGGATCTGTCCTCGTTGCAGTGCTTCTGGTACGGCGCCGCCCCGATGTCGGTCGACCGGCTGAGGGAGGCGCTGGACCGGATCGGACCCGTCATGGCGCAGCTCTTCGGCCAGACCGAGGCGCCGATGATGGTCTCCCTGCTGCCGCCGAGCGAGCACTTCACTCCGGACGGTGAGATCGCCACGAACCGGCTGGCCTCCGCCGGTCGCCCGGCGCCGCTGGTCACCGTCGCGATCATGGACGAGTCCGGTCGGCTGCTGCCGTCCGGCGAGCGCGGTGAGATCGTCGTGCGCGGGTCGCTGGTCATGCGGGGCTATCACCGCAACCCGGAGGCCACCGCCGAGGCGTCGCGACACGGCTGGCACCACACCGGCGACATCGGCTACCTCGACGAGGACAACTACCTCTTCATCGTGGACCGCGCCAAGGACATGATCATCACCGGTGGTTTCAACGTCTACTCCACGGAGGTGGAGCAGGCCCTCATGGCGCACCCCGGCATACGGGACTGTGCTGTCGTCGGCCTCGCCGACGAGAAGTGGGGCGAGCGGGTGGTCGCTGTCGTCCAGGCCCAGCCCGGCAACGACGTTGTGCCCGCCGACGTCATCGCCTTCGTCAAGGAGCGCCTCGGCAGTGTCAAGACGCCCAAGGAGGTCTGGGTGTGGGACGACCTGCCCCGGTCGAAGGTCGGCAAGGTCCTCAAGTCCGAGATCAAGGTCCAGCTCCTCGCCTGACCTGACCCCAGAGCGACTTCGTGCCCGTTTGGGCGGCCTCCCGCTGTCGGCGAACCAACGGTGGAAGGCGCCCAAACGGGCACGAAGTCGATGGGTGGGTGTCCCTCAGTCGGAGGAGTCCTTGGACAGGCCCTGCTGGATGAGGTTCATGACCGAGGAGTCGGCCAGCGTCGTGACGTCGCCGACCTCACGGTTCTCGGCGACGTCCTTGAGCAGGCGGCGCATGATCTTGCCCGAGCGGGTCTTGGGCAGCTCCGGCACGACCATGATCGAGCGCGGCTTGGCGATCGGCCCGATCTCCTTGGCGACGTGGTTGCGCAGCTGCTGCACCGTCTCGTCGCCCTTGTCCTCCGAGCCTCCGCGCAGGATGACGAACGCGACGACGGCCTGACCGGTCGTCTCGTCCGAGGCCCCGACGACCGCGGCCTCGGCGACGGATGGGTGCGACACGAGCGCCGACTCGATCTCGGCGGTCGAGAGCCGGTGGCCCGAGACGTTCATGACGTCGTCGACGCGTCCGAGCAGCCAGATGTTGCCCTTGGCGTCGTACTTAGCACCGTCACCGGCGAAGTAGTACTTCGGGCCGAAGCGGCTCCAGTAGGTCTCCTTGTAGCGCTCCGGGTCGCCCCAGATGCCGCGCAACATCGACGGCCACGGCTTGGTGAGCACGAGGTAGCCCACCTTGTCGGCCTCGGTGAACGGCTGGCCCTCGTCGTCGAGGATCTCGGCACTGATGCCAGGTATGGGCCGCTGCGCCGAGCCGGGCTCGAGCGTCGTCACACCCGGGAGCGGGCTGATCATGATCGCGCCGGTCTCGGTCTGCCACCACGTGTCGACGATCGGGGCCTTCTCGCCGCCGATGGTCTTGCGGTACCAGAGCCAGGCCTCGGGGTTGATCGGCTCGCCGACCGAGCCGAGGACGCGCACCGACGAGAGGTCGAACTTCGCGGGGATGTCGGAGCCCCACTTCATGAACGTGCGGATCGCGGTGGGCGCGGTGTAGAGGATCGACACCTTGTACTTCTCGATGATCTCCCACCACCGACCCTGGTGCGGGGTGTCGGGGGTGCCCTCGTAGAGCACCTGCGTCGCACCGTTGGCGAGCGGCCCGTAGACGATGTAGGAGTGGCCCGTCACCCAGCCGATGTCGGCGGTGCACCAGTAGACGTCGGACTCCGGGTGCAGGTCGTGCACAACAGCATTGGTGTATGCCGTCTGCGCCAGGTAGCCGGCCGTCGTGTGGAAGATGCCCTTCGGCTTCCCCGTGGTCCCGGAGGTGTAGAGGATGAAGAGCGGGTGCTCGGAGTCCATCGGCTCGGCCGTGTGCTCGGGGCTCTGCTTGTCGACGACGTCGTGCCACCACACGTCGCGTCCCTCGGTCCACTCGACCTCGGACTCGGTGCGCCTGACGACGAGGACCGAGGTGACGGGGGTGTCGCCACCGGCCAGCGACTCGTCGACGGCGGGCTTGAGCGGGGCCGCCTTGCCGCGACGCCACTGACCGTCGGCAGTGACGACGATCTTGGCCTCGGCGTCGTTGATGCGGGTGCGCAGGGCCTCGGCCGAGAAGCCGCCGAAGATGACGGAGTGCGGAGCGCCGAGGCGGGCGCACGCGAGCATCGTCGCGATCGCCTCGGGGATCATCGGCAGATAGATCGCGACCCGGTCGCCCTTCTGCACACCCAGCTCGAGGAGAGCGTTCGCCGCTCGGGACACGTCAGCCAGCAGGTCGGCATATGTGATGGTCCTGGTGTCGCCGGCCTCGCCCTCGAAGTGGAGCGCGACGCGGTCGCCGTTGCCGGCCTCGACGTGGCGGTCGACGCAGTTGTAGGAGACGTTCAGCTCGCCGCCGACGAACCACTTCGCGAAGGGCGCCTCGCTCCAGTCGAGCGTCTGGTCGAAGTCCTTGGACCAGGTGAGGCGCTCGCGGGCCTGTCGCGCCCAGAAGGCCTCGTAGTCGGCGTCGGCCTCGGCGTAGAGGTCCTCGGTGCCGATCGCCTGCGCCTTGAGCTCGTCGCTCGGGGAGAGGTCGAGCTCGGCCAGATGGCTGGAGAGGTTCTCGTCGGTCACTTCGGGCTCCTCGTCGTTGGGGACTGCGTCGTGCACAACACGCTCAGGCTCCAGCCAACCGTGTCCGGCCGCCCGCATCAACACCGGTCCGCTCCTCGTCGCCGGGAGGCGGGTGACCTGCGGCGGACGGTGCGACAAGCGGCACACGCTCGCACTACGGCCGGATCTGGTTGGCCATCGTCCTTGCTGTCGCGTTCGTCGTGGCTGCGCGTCAGCGGTAGAGGCGGGCCTTCGCCTCACGGACGGTGAGGTTCACCGTGGTGCCCTGGACTGTGACGGTCTCGGGGATGTCGATCCAGGGCCCGCCCTCGAGGCGGAACCGGCCGCCGTACGTGGTGTCGATGCGAGCAGGCATCACGCCGGGCCGCGTGTAGGTGTGGCGGATGTCGCCCTCGGGATGGGGACCGCCCAAGGACTCGGTGGGGTCGCTCGAGGAGCCGTCGCCGTAGACGTAGGTCATGGAGCGGGCGGCTGCCTCGATGTCGAGGCGGAAGCCGAGCAGGGCGGAGGTGTCGATCTCATCCGGGCCGACACCGGCCTCCGGCCAGGTGGCCTCGTAGTAGGTGGGCAGGTTGACGAGGGTGACGTTGCCGACGGGCTGAATCTTGAGTGCGCCCTTGGTGAAGTCGACCTCCCGGAAGACCTGAATGATCTGCGCGACCGTGGGCAGGCCGTTGCCAGGGATCTCTTCGGGGAAGCACGTGAGACCCCACCCGGTCCAAGTGCCCTGTCCGCCGGCCACGGGAGTGCCGTCGGGGTTGACCAGCCGGCGCAGGACCGTGGCCTGGAACCGGCCATTGGGGCAAACCGTGGAGCTGTGGCAGTCGAGGTTGACGTCGAGGACGCAGTTGATCTTGGTGGTGTACTGCCACCGGGGCCCTGGTTTGCCCACCGCAGCTGCCGCGTCAGCGCGCGCCTTCCGCATCTCCGCAATCGTCAGCGTGACTCTCGTGCCACCGCCAGTACTCTCGCCGCCCAGGTCACCTGGTGGCGGTGTTGCCTCCGCTGCGGCCGGGCTGACGCAGACCAGACCTAACGCTAGAAGGACGCCGATCAGAGGTCTTCGATGTCGAACATTTGCCATGCCCCGTTCACCCACTTAAGAGCGGCACCCTTCTGCGTGCGCGCGGCGGCGACCTTGTGGCTGGTCTTCTTGCCGTTCTGGTACAGCGGCTCCTCGGCTTGAACGAAGACGAAGTTCACAATGACTTTGGGTGCGGTGACCTCGGTCGCCAGCACCGCGTCGTCGATCCGTACCCCCGACTGCTTCATGGACCAGCCACCCTCGGCGTAGTCAACGAAGAGATCCTGCGTCTTCTTGCATGCGATGCAGTCTTTGTCGGCGATGGCAAACAGGTTCGGGGCGTTCTTGGCGTCGACCACGCCTTGGCTCGCGAGGTCGAAGTAGAAGTTGAGGAAGGCAATGGCTCCCTGCTTGGTCCGTGACTTCGCTCGCGTCGGCACGTTCACCTTCGGTGAAGTGCTGGCGGTCACGCTCACGCTCGGACTCGTGGACGCGCTCGGCGACGGGCCGCTGGCCGAGGTCGACGGCGACGTAGCCGAACCGCTCGACGGGGGCGTCGGCACGGCGCTCGGCTTGTCGTCGCCACCGCATCCGGTCAGGCCGAACGCGGCGATGCAGAGGACGACCGCATGGCGGCCCCAGGTCTTGTTCACGGTTGAATCCCACCCCAGTCGTGTGTCAAGGACTGAGGTCAGTCTAGGGAAACGGGCGTAACCCGCGACTTGAGTTGTCCACAGGGGTGAGCGGGCGGCATACCCCATCGCTTGCGTCGTTGGACAAAGTGCTGGGTATGCCGTCCCTCGGGCTGGTCGGAACGTGCACTCTGTGCCCAGTGTGTTCGGCAACGGTGTCGCTTTGCGCGGTGGAATGGTTCCCTGAGGTCAACACGACCACAAGGAGGTGGGCCATGTTCGAAGAAGGCCAGCTGTACTCGCCCGTGACCCAGCATGACGACGGAACCGTCGAGGTCCACCTGAGCGACAACCACCCGGGGCGCGACGACCCCGCCTACCTGAAGCGCCGCGGCGAGATCGCCGGCGCCGCACTGTCCTGGACCCGTGGTGAGCCGATCCCGCAGATCGACTACACCGAGGCCGAGCACGACGTCTGGCGCACCGTGAGCCACGAGCTCGCGCCGAAGCATGAGAAGTACGCGCACAGCGAGTACCTCGCCGCGAAGCACGCGCTGAGCCTGCCGACCGAGCACGTGCCCCAGCTGCACGAGGTCAGCGAGCGGCTCGAGCCGATCACCGGCTGGACCTACATCGCCGCTCCGGGGCTCGTGCCGCTGCGCGACTTCTACGGCGACCTGGGTGCGAGGACGTTCAACTCGACGCAGTACCTGCGCTACGGCAGCCAGCCGCTCTACACCCCCGAGCCGGACATCATCCATGAGGTCATCGGGCACGGGAACCAGCTCGCCTCACCGCGATTCGCGCGCATGACCGAGGCCGCGGGCCAGGCGTCGCTGCGGCTGGAGACCGACGACGCGATGAAGTTCGTCGCCGACGTGTTCTGGTTCTCGATGGAGTTCGGGATCATGCGCGAGCACGGCGAGGTCAAGGCCTACGGCGCTGGCATCCTGTCCAGCTACGGCGAGATGGACGAGTTCGGTCACATGGAGCACCGGGCCCTGGACCTCGTCGACATGGGGACGCTCAACTACGACATCACGGCCTACCAGCCGGTGCTGTTCTGCGCCGAAGGCATGGACCAGCTCGAGGACGTCGTGGGCTCGTTCTTCGAGAGCGTCGACGACGACCTCGCGGCCAAGCTGCGCGCCGAGGCCGCCACCCGCTGACCCGCCCTCCCCGGCTGCCCGGCTGCCGGGGAGCCGCATTATCGGGTGACCCGATAAAGGACCGCTCCACCCGAGTTGCCAACCGGGGTGGAGCGGTCCTTTGTCGGGTCGAGCGGGTGGGCGCGGGTCAGGTCACCACTGGTGCGCGACGTCGATGACGAGCCGGCTCGTACCCGTCGCCGTGTCGTTGACCGTGAAGGCGCGGAACGGCAGCCGGGCCCGCACCCCGAGAGCGACGGTGGACTGTCCCTCGAACGAGCCGGCCCACTTGACCTGACGGAACGTCGTGAAGCCGGTGACGTTCGGCATGGCCGGCGCGGTCGTGTAGCGCGCCGCGCGGTCGACGACCTGAAGCGCGGCCCCACCGGCGACCGGGACCGGGAAGCCGGACCCGTCCTGGGTGACCACCGAGACGTAGCGCACGTCGTAGCCGGTGGCCTTGCCCTTGTGGTCGATGACGAGCCGGTCGAAGCAGGCGTGGCGGCCGGCGCGCAGGCCGGTGAGGGCCGTGGCGTTCATGGTCTGGCTCGCCTTGGCGACGGATCCCCAGGTGATGCCGCAGTAGGGCGCGGCGGAAGCGGTGGTCGCGCCGATGGCGGCGGGTGCGGTGGCGGCGGCGAGGCCGAGGGCCAGGGCGGCTGCGCTGCGGCGAAGGGTCTTGCTGTTCATGGTGTCCTCCTGGTGGGTGTGACTACACCGAGAAGACGCGTATGCCGTCTCGTCGGTTGACACACAGGAGACCGAAGTGCCCCGACAGATACATGCCGGCCCGGCGAGCCGCCCGCGAAGGGAGGTCGGTGATGATGGGGCCATGACGGTCCACCTCCTCGACGAGCAGTCGGCCTCCCAGCTGCGCGCAGCCCCGTTGTCCTACGCCGCCGCGGGCGGGTGGGGTGGTGAGGCGCCCCCCGGCTACCATCGCCTGCAGCGGTCCACCACGCTGGCGCGCCGGGACTTCGACGCTGCCGCCGAGGACCTCCGCGCCTGGCGGATGCACTCACGGGCGGGGCTCAAGGTCCACGCGTCCGAGATCCCGTTGCGGCGGGAGACCGTCGTGCTGATGCGGTGGGGGCTGGGTCCGCTGTCGTTGCGAATTCCCTGTCGCGTCCTCGACGTGCTGGAGGAGCCACGCCGGAGGGGCTTCACCTACGGCACCCTCCCCGGGCACCCGGAGGCCGGTGAGGAGAAGCTTCGTCCTCGAGCGCCTCGACGACGGTCGCATCACGCTCACCATCACCGCGGACTCGAAGCTGGCGTCGGGGCTGGCCAGGCTCGGCGGCCCGGTGAGCCGAGTCGCCCAGCACTTCATGACCCAGCGCTACCTACGTGCCCTGGATCGCCTTTAGCCATCGTCAGTCAGTCCGGCGATGGGGGATCAGCGCATCGGCGCCGGACGCCACATCCTCCAACGTGGTCAGCTGCTCCAGGGCATCGGAGCCGTAGGCATCGAGGGTCAACTGAGTCGCTTCCGCGGGACCAACTTGCAAGACCGTCGCCAGGGAGGCGATGTCCGCGTGGTCGCGCGCACGTCCTGCTGCCAGCTTCATCGCGAGTAGCTGCTCGAGTGACGCCAACTGAACCCGCAACCCGGGGGAGCTCGGAGGATCGAGGGCCTCAGGGGGAATGGCTGGGAGGAAGGGGCGTGCAGCACCATTGAGCCATCCCTCCGGCAGCCCGAGCTCGTCAGCCATCTGCGCGACGATCTCGGCCAGTCGGCCGTCGGTCGTGATGCCGTCAATGTCCTGAGTCCTGCGGTCGGCGTCGGGAAGGTGCAATGAGATCGCAGCGCCTCCGACGATGTAGACGGCTGCAGCGATCCCCGCGACGCGAAGTCGCTGGTCGAGCTCGTCCAGCAACTGCCGGATGTGGGCCGCGTCGAAGTCAAAACTCATGCCGTGACCAGCTCACGTTCGTTGATCTCGATGCCGAGCCTGGCAAGTCCCTCGTGCAGGGGTCGCCCCTGTTTCAAGGGCAGGGGAGCCCAAGACTCGCCCAGCGGCATGGGGGCGGCGAGCCACTTGGGGATCGGCCGCGAGTCACGGGCACTCTCGCGCAAGATCGTGTACGCCAAGGTCTTCCAAGGGCCAGTCAAGGGCCGACGGGGCGATCCTGTGGCCCAGATGGCACGACGAGTCGGCGTGCTCAGTGCAAGGGACTGGTCGCGTCCTTGGAGCAGCACGCGCATGGCCCACAACGGGTTGGACTCGGAGTAGGTGGCCACGGCATCAATGACATCCGCGGCCCGCATCCACGTACGTTTCTCTGCTTGCTCCGCCGCATCCTCGAGCTCGAGCAGAACCATCGCCGACGGGACGGTTCGACCCGCCAAGTAGTCCCCGAGGCGGGACGGTGTGCATCCGACGGCATGGGCTGCCTGGCTCTGGTTGAAGCCCGCAGCCTCGATGAGCGCCGTCAGGCGCTGACGAAGACGGTCGGATGAGTTCACGCCACCAAATATATACCCAAATATGGATAAACATATCCTGCACATAGATCGCGTGGAAGCATCGCGACGGCACCTTTGCGTCCGGCAACTTGGCGGCATACCCCCTCAACGTCGTGTGCCCCAGCGGTCCCGGGAAGGGAACGCTGGGGCACACGAGGTGATGGGTCAGTGGTCGAGGGCCTTGCCCACGCCGTGACCGGTGAGGCTGCGCACCTCCATCTCGGCGTACTTCTGCGCGTTGTGCTCCTTGCTCAGGACCGTGCCGAGCCAGCCGAGGAAGAACGCCAGCGGGATCGTCACGAGGCCCGGGTTGTCGAGCGGGAACCACGAGAAGTCGATGTCCGGGTTGGTGATCATCGACGGGGACGGCCCGCCCTCGACCAGAGGCGCCTTGCCGGACACGACCGGGCTGAAGATGATCAGGCCGATCGTCGAGATGAGCCCGCCATAGATCGACCACAGCGCGCCCTGGGTGTTGAACCGCTTCCAGAACAGCGAGTAGAGGATCGTCGGCAGGTTGGCCGAGGCGGCGACTGCGAAGGCCAGCGCCACGAGGAAGGCGATGTTCTGGCTCTTGGCGAACATGCCACCGAGGATGGCGATGACACCGATCGCGACGGCGGAGATGCGGGCGACCCGGACCTCCTGGTCGGAGGTCGACTTGCCGCGCGTGATGACCTCCTTGTAGATGTCGTGCGCGAACGTCGCACTCGCCGTGATCGTCAGCCCGGCCACGACCGCGAGGATCGTCGCGAACGCGATGCCCGACACGATCCCCAGGAACGGCGACCCGCCGAGCTCGAACGCGAGCAGCGGAGCAGCCGAGTTCGCCTTGCCCGGAGCCGCGTTGATCGTCTCCGCGCCCACGAGCGCACCGGCGCCGTAGCCGACGACGAGGGTGAGCAGGTAGAAGCCACCGATCAGCCAGATGGCCCACTCGACCGACTTCCGAGCCTGCTTGCTGGTGGGGACGGTGTAGAAGCGCTGCAGCACGTGCGGAAGGCCGGCGGTGCCGAGGACCAGCGCGAGCGACAGCGAGATGAAGTCGATCTTGGTCGTCGTCGAGACGCCGTACTTCACGCCGGGCTCGAGCAGCTTCTCGCCGACACCTTGGTTCTTGTCAACGGCCGCGCCGAGCAAGCCAGAGAGGTTGAAGCCGTACTTGCCGAGCACCCAGACGGTCATGATCGCGGTGGCCGCGATGAGCAGGACCGCCTTGATGATCTGGACCCACGTGGTGCCTCGCATGCCGCCGATGAGGACGTAGGCGATCATCACGATGCCGACGACGGCGATGACGAGGTTCTGCGCGCCCTCTCCCTCGATGCCCAGCAGCAGCGACACGAGGCCACCGGCGCCGGCCATCTGGGCGAGCAGGTAGAAGAACGACACCGCGAGCACCGAGATGGCGGTGGCGATGCGCACCGGGCGCTGCTTGAGGCGGTAGGACAGCACGTCGGCCATCGTCAGTCGGCCGGTGTTGCGCATCAGCTCGGCGACGAGCAGGAGCGCGACGAGCCACGCGACGAGGAAGCCGATCGAGTAGAGGAAGCCGTCATAGCCCTGCAGCGCGATGGCGCCGGCGATGCCGAGGAAGCTTGCGGCAGAGAGGTAGTCACCGGCGATGGCGACGCCGTTCTGACGTCCTGAGAATCCGCCGCTGGCCGTGTAGAACTCACCGGCCGTCTTCTTGCCGCTGGCCACCTTGACGATGACGACGAGGGTGACGAGGACGAAGCCGACGAAGATGGCGATGTTGAGGGCGGGGGAGCCGACCTGGGTGGTCTCGGTGGGGACCATGCCCGTGAGTGAGGTCATCTCAGTGCTCCTTCACGCCGTCGAGACGCGCACCGATGGCGTCGGCCAACGGGTCGAGCTCGCGGTTGGCCCAGCGGGCATAGGTGATCGTGATCGCGAACGTCGTGACGAACTGTCCGAGGCCGAAGAGCAGGCCGATGTTGATGTTGCCGAAGACCTTGGTGCCCATGAAGCCGGGGGCGAAGGTCGACAGCAGGACGTAGACGAAGTACCAGACGAGGAAGAAGGCCGTCATCGGGAAGACGAAGCCGCGGAACTTCTTGCGCAGCGCCTGGAACTCGTCGGTGGTCTGCATGGCGACGTAGGGATCCTCGTCGCCGCGGGTGCGAGCTTCGTTGCTCACGGGCACCTCCAGTGGTCGGTCCCGGAAGTGTCCGGGTCACCCCCACTGTCGATGCTCCGGTATGCCGTCCGCGCGCCTTCCGCTCCGGCTCGCGCCGGGCGGATGCGGGCCTTCGTCGGGTGGCCCGGGCAGGTGCGCCGAGCGGCCGGTGAGAAGCGACGAGCGGTCGCGACGGCATACGCGAAAAGGTCTGTGTCGGTGCCGGCCACGGGCTGTCGGGGAGGTGTTGTTGGATAGCAGGGTGGAGATCGACCGGCCTGCCCTGTCCATCACGGATGCGCTCTTCGTCGACGAGCGGGTGCAGCGCCTCGTCGACGAGGTGCAGTCGCACTATGTCGTGATCTACGGGACTCCGGACGAGTCGCCGGTGGACCCGACGGAGTTCATGCCGCCGCAGGGCCGCTTCGTGCTGGCCCTGCTCGACGACGAGCCGGTCGGCATGGGCGGCTGGCGGTGGCGTCGCGACCTCGCCGAGCGCTTCGAGGGTGACGCGGTCGCCGAGATCAAGCGGATGTTCGTCTCCCCGGTCGCCCGTGGGCGAGGGGTGGCCCGGCGCGTGCTGGCGCGCCTGGAGGAGTCGGCGCGGGCCGAGGGCGTGGAGCGCTTCGTCCTCGAGACGGGCACGATGCAGCCGGACGCGATGGGGCTCTACGAGGCGACGGGCTACGGGCCGGTCGTGCCGTTCGGCCACTACGCGAGCTCACCCTTCGTCCGCTGCTACGGCAAGCACCTGCGCTGACGAGAGCGCCCGGAGCCGCCGTCAGCTGAAGTGACGGACGAGCTCGCGCCACGTGCTCTCGGGTGCGCTGCCCGTGGGGAAGCGGCCGTCGAGCTCGAGGATCACCATGCCGTGCGCGGAGGCCCACAGCGCCTGGCCACGGTGGGGGTCGCCCGTCGCCTCGAAGAACGGTGTCCCCGACCACTCCTCGAGGCCGGGCGGCAAGGCGGCGCGGTCGAGGGGGCCGGAGGTCGAGAGGCGATAGAGCTGCGGGTTCGAGGTCGCGGTCTCGCGATAGCGCCGCACCAGCCGGGACACCGTCGTCACCGGCCTGAGGGCCTCGCCGTTCTCCTTGAGCGCGAGCGCCACGAGCTGGGTCTTGAGGGCGTCCTTGCTGCTGAAGTGCTTGTAGAGCGAGGGCGCCGCGATCCCGAGCTCGTCGGCGAGGGTGCGCATCGTGAGCGCCTCCCAGCCCTGGCGCTCCAGCACCGTGCGGGCGGCGTCGACGACCTGACAGGCGCGTGGGGTGAGGAGCAGGCTGGGGTCGAGCGCCTGGGGGCAGGTCATCGGGTGATGCTAGCGCTGGCCTCCACGCGGTCCCGGAGCGCGGCGTTCATCGCCGCGAAGTCGTCACCGACGTCGAGCGCCGAGCCGACGAAGGGGACGAGCACGCCGGAGAAGTCCTCGCTCTGGGTGAGCCGGGTGCCTCCCGGGATCGCCTCGAGGGTGAACGCGTGCTGGCCGTCGAGGAGGCCGGGCATGACGACGCGGCCGAGCCAGCGCAGCTCACGCCCTGGTTCGGCGGCGAGGACGGTCGGTGTGAACGTCATGGCCTTGCCGCCCGCCGGGTGGATCTCGACGGTGAGCGTGGCGCCGGTGCGCGCCGTCCCGCTCAGCTCGCGGATGAACGGGTTCCACTCCGGGTATGCCGCGAAGTCCGTGAGTGCGGCCCACACCTTCGCGGGCGGGGCGGCGATGTCGACGAACCGCTCGACCCGCTGCTCGCGGTGGAGGAGGACGGCGGTCAGGGCGAGGGCCGCGACGGCTGCCGTGGCGATGAGGGCGATGCGCAAGATGGTCATGGTCGGACTCCTGGGTCTGGTGGTGTGGGCTAACGCTGTTAGCTACATTAGGCTAACAGCGTTAGCCCGTCAATATTCCTAACCCGCGCACCGCGGAGGGCATGATGGGCGCCGTGCGCGCACTCGTGAAGACCGAAGCCGGGCCCGGCCTCCAGCTCATCGACGTCCCAGAGCCCGTGTGCGGTGATGCCGACGTCAAGATCCGCGTGCTGCGGGCAGGGCTCTGTGGCACCGACCTCCACCTCGAGCAGTGGGACGACTGGGCGGCCTCGGTCGTCGAGGCACCGATGACGATCGGGCACGAGTTCTATGGCGAGGTCGTCGAGGTGGGCGCGCTCGTCGGGCACCTCAAGGTCGGCGACCGGGTCTCCGGCGAGGGACACCTCGTCTGTGGCAACTGCCGCAACTGCAGGGCCGGTCGCCGCCACCTCTGCATCAACACGGTGGGCGTGGGCGTCAACCGCGACGGTGCGTTCGCCGACTTCGTCGTCATCCCGGCGACGAACGCCTGGCTCCAGCCGGCCGACCTCGACCCCGACCTCGGGGCGATCTTCGACCCCCTCGGCAACGCCACCCACACGACGCTGCAGTGGCCGGTCGTGGGGGAGGACGTCGTCGTCACCGGCGCCGGACCGATCGGGGTCATGGCCGTGGCGATCGCTCGTCACGCCGGCGCGCGGCGCATCGCCGTGACCGACATGAGCGACGAGCGGCTGTCGCTGGCCAAGGGAGCCGGAGCCGACCTCTGCGTCAACGTCGCGCGTGGGGAAGACCTCGCGTGGGCGCAGGAGCAGCTCGGCATGCTCGAGGGCTTCGACATCGGCCTCGAGATGAGTGGCGCCCCGCTGGCGGTCGAGGACATGCTCGCCAACCTCAACCACGGCGCGCGTGTGGCGATGCTCGGTCTGCCCAAGGACCCCTACCCGATCGACTGGGGCCGGGTCATCACCCACATGATCACCATCCGTGGCATCTATGGGCGCGAGATGTTCGAGACCTGGTACCTCATGGGGTCGATGCTCGCGACGAGCGCCAAGCTGCGCGACGCCGTGCAGTCCGTCATCACCCATCGCTTCCCGGCGGAGGAGTGGGCCAAGGGCTTCGAGGTCGCGCGGTCGGGTCAGTGCGGCAAGGTCGTCCTCGACTGGAGCTGAGCGCCCGGACCTGCGTCCCAACCGTCCTCTTGGGTGAGCTCGGCACGCGCCCCGACCCGCTCGGACCCGTTTGGACGGACCGGGATGGCAGGCTGGGAGGCATGACTGCGGCATACCTGGTTGTTGTCCTTGCTGTCATCGTGACACCCGGCGTCGACGTGCTTGTCACGCTGCGCAACACGGTGGCGGCCGGGCGACGGGCCGGCTTCGGCACGGTCCTCGGCATCGGTGCCGGGTCGGCGATGCAGGGCGTGCTCGCCTCCGTCGGCGTGGGCGCGGTCATCGTGCGGGTGCAGCCGCTCTTCCAGGTGATCAAGTGGGCCGGGGTCGCCTACCTCGTCTGGCTCGGCATCACCGCTTGGCGCTCGGCGCTCGCGGGCAGCTACGCCGAGGGCGACGCCGCCACCGACTCCGGCATGGCGCGCGGCTTCCGCACCGGCGCGCTGACCAACCTCACGAACCCCAAGATGCTCGTCTTCTATCTCGCGCTGCTGCCGCAGTTCGTCGCGCCGACCGCGCCGGTGCTGGTGGGGCTCGGGCACGCGCTGGTGCTTCCCGTGGTCGGCTGCGCCTGGCTGGCCCTCATCGTGCTCGGCGCGACGAGGGTGCGCCAGACGTTGCTCCGCCGCCGGACGCGTCGGGTCATCGATGCCGTGAGCGGGGCGTTCCTCGTCGGGTTCGCGGCCCGGCTGTCCCGCGAGGCCTGACCTGCGTTTGAGGGAGTGGGCGCAACGCCTCCCGACTCGGCCCGCTCCGCTGGGCTCGATGTGCCTCCGCTTGCGGCCTGCCCTGGAGTTGGGGGCGCGAGCGGGCGTGGGGGATTCCGTGGAGCGGAGGTCCTCGGTCCGCGCTGTGCACTGCTGCGCCCCAGCGAGCAGTGCACAGCCCTCTGCGTCCCAAGGTGGCAACGTGCGCGGGAGGGAAAGCCGGATCTGTCCTCGGCCACTGCGCCCGACGGCGCAGGCCGCGGCGTCAGCCGAGCGAGGCCTTGGTCCAGGCGTCGGCCTGCGGCGTGCAGAAGTGGGTGATCGCCCCGGAGGCGAAGATCTGAGCCTGGGTCCGGTCCAGGCCCAGGCTCGACTCCAGGCCCTTGAGGATGGCGTCTGCTGTCGCGTCGGTGGGGGCGGCCACGAAGTCGGTGCAGACCTTCTTGCCTGCGGCGGCGACCGCCTCGTCGCTCTTGCTGGCCAGCGGCGGCACCGCCTTCTTGAAGACCGAGGCCCAGGTGTTCGCCGGGACGATGCCGCTGTTGCTCGGCGTCGACGTGGGCGACGGGCTCGTGCTCGGGGCATCGGTCGCCGAGGACATGGACGCCGAGGGCGTCGAGCCCGTCGACCCGGTCGAACCCGAGGGGTCGTCGGCGGATCCGGAGCCGCACGCGCCGAGAGTGAGCGCGAGGGACGCGCCGGCGACCAGGGTCAGGGGCGTGCGCAGGAAGTGCATCCGTCGAAGGTAGTCACCGGATGCTCGGCGCGCGACCCGGGCCCGTCAGAGGGGACCGAAGGTGGCCTGGCCGCGGATGATGTGGTGGCCGGACGTGGCCGACGGGACGACGCCCTTCGACATCCCGGTGTGGGCGTCCACGCCGCGATAGCTGGCGAAGAAGTAGTCGATCTTGCGGCTCGCGCCGGTCTCGGGGTTCGGGTCGGTCGTCTCCTGCATGTTGCGGCACAGGGAGGCGCAGTAGGTGCCGTCGCTCTGGTCGCCCTCCCAGAACTTGTCGGTGTCGGTCCCTCCGCTCTGCACGCGATAGAGGGGGCTGAGCTCGGAGCTGGCGGGGACGGCGTTGAGGTCACCGGTGAGGACGACGCGGCGCCCCTGCGTCACCCACGGGTTGAGCGTGTCGGTGATCTTGGCCGTCTGGGCGGCGCGGTTGGCGGAGCCGTCCTCGGCGCCCGGGTATCCCAGCGCCAGGTGCGTGGTGCACACCCAGGAGTTGGCGATCCCGCTGCCGGTGATCTGGGCGCAGAGCAGCTTGAAGTCCCGGCCGCCATAGGTGCCGAGGTCGCGGGTCTCGGTCCCACCCATGCCGCGCCGGGTGGCGACCGCGTTGCCCTTGCGGGTGGTGCCGTCGGCGCTGGGCGGACACGCCGGGTTGACGCTGGTCTGCATCCGCCAGTGGACCGTCCAGCCGCTCGCCTCGAGGGACTCCTTGTGCGACTCGCAGAGCTCCTGGAAGGTCACGGCGTCGACGTCGCCCCAGCTCGCGGCCTCGGCGATGGCTGACTGGTGACCGCCCATGTCGGTGTTGTGCTGCACCACCCTCAGCTTGTTGTCCGAGGTGTCGGCCGACGACGCGGGAGCCGTCATCGCCCCTGCCATGAGCACGGCTGCCACGGTCGCGCTGCCGGCGAGGATGCGCATCTTCATCGTGTTGGTCCCTTTGTCGTTGCTCGTATGCCGCGAGACATCTCTGCGGCTGTGACCGGGCTCGGCCTGTTTTCGAAGGTAGCCACTGCGCGCGTGGGCCGCGACCGGAGAAGGTGCGCGGACGGCATACCCGACGGAGTGCGCACTAGTCATGCGGCGTCCGCGGGCCCTTCCTAACGGGTCATGCCGCCTGTGGTGTCGGCGGAGGAAAGTGAGGAGTCCGCAGAGGTGCGAGCGAAGGAGGGTCCTGTGTCGGATCAACTCTCGGAGCTGCTGGCCCGGCTGCAGAATGCGCAGCAGACGTCGGTGCAGCGTCAGCAGGAGGTCAACGCGGCGGTCAACACCACGTTGGGTGGCGGTCTGGAAGGCGTGAAGCGGGTGGCCGATGCCCTGGACACGCTGCGCGCCAAGCCCGGCGAGGCGGCGGCCCACCCGAATGCGTCAGGTGAAGGGGCGCTCGACCGGCTCCTGGTGAGCCTGGCCCAGGCGCAGGTCGACTCCAGCAACCGCAACGCGCACGTGGCGGATGCCGTCTCGATCGGGGTGTCCGCCGGAGCGGAGGGCGTTCAGAACGTGGCCGCGGGGCTGCGCGCGCTGGCCGACCCCTATCCGGGTGTCGCGGCTCCCGTGGCTCAGCCGGTGCAGCCGGCCGAGCCACGCTCGCCGGACTTCGCGGCCCGACTGGAGGCGGCTTTCGCAGCGGCCAAGCGCGGAGTCGCGGTCACGTCCGTGGGCGACGACCAGCTGACCGCCCGGGGTGACGACCGGCTGACCGGCCCGGGCGACGACGGGCCGGCCGCGCCCCAGGTGCACTCGACCGTGTGCAGCACGTGTGGAGGGAGCGGGCGGGTGCTCACGCAGTGGTGACGACTCCGTCCACGCGCGGCACGGAACGCAAGCGGATGGGATGGTTGCTGGCCACCTGACCGCCGGCTGCTCGGGCATCGAGGCTCGCTCCCGCTGCTGCTTCGGAGCGGTTCTCACGACGCGAACGAGCCGCGCGGCTCCCGGTGAGCGGACGGCATACATTGGCTTTCGTCTGTGACGAACCAACGAGAGGTATGCCGTGTACGGATCCGTGAAGGCCGAGCTCGCTGAGACGTTGGCCGAGATCGAGGCGGCAGGCCTCTACAAGCGCGAGCGTGAGCTGACCACGCCGCAGAGCTCGCACGTGGGGACGAGTGGTGGTGAGGCGCTGAACTTCTGCGCCAACAACTACCTCGGGTTCGCGGACCACCCGGAGGTCGTCGAGGCGTCGAAGAAGGCCCTCGACGAGTGGGGCTTCGGGATGGCGTCGGTGCGGTTCATCTGTGGCACGCAGACGCAGCACTCGGTGCTGGAGAAGGCGCTGAGCACCTTCCTCGGGACGGAGGCGACGATCCTGTACTCGTCGTGCTTCGACGCCAACGGGGGAGTGTTCGAGGTGCTGTTCGGCGCGGAGGACGCGATCATCAGCGACGAGCTCAACCACGCGTCGATCATCGACGGGGTGCGGCTGAGCAAGGCTGCGCGGTATCGCTACAAGAACGCGAACATGATGGACCTGCGGATTCAGCTTGAGGCGGCTGTCGCGGCGGGGGCTCGTCGCAAGGTGATCGTGACCGATGGCGTGTTCTCGATGGACGGGTTCTATGCGCCGCTCGACGAGATCTGCGACCTGGCGGACGAGTTCGAGGCGATGGTGCTGGTCGATGACTCGCACGCGGTCGGGTTCGTCGGGCCGAACGGGCGGGGTACGCCGGAGCTGTTCGGCGTGCAGGACCGCGTCGACATCGTGACAGGGACGCTGGGCAAGGCGCTGGGAGGGGCGAGCGGCGGGTATGTCGCGGCGCACCAGGAGATCGTGGACCTGCTGCGTCAGCGCTCGCGGCCGTACCTGTTCTCGAACTCGGTGGCGCCAGGTGTTGTGGCCGGGTCGTTGAAGGCTCTGGAGCTCGTGGACACGTCGTCGGAGGCTCGGGAGCAGCTGGTGGCGAACACCACGCTGTTCCGTGAGCTGATGACGGAGGCCGGGTTCGAGCTGTTGCCGGGATCGCACCCGATCACGCCGGTGATGTTCCCGGGAGACGATGGCGCGCGGCTGGCGGCCGAGGTTGCTGATCGGATGTTGGCTGATGGGGTCTATGTCATCCCGTTCTCGTTCCCGGTCGTGCCGCGTGGCATGGCGCGAATTCGGGTGCAGCTGAGCGCTGCTCACTCCGAGGAAGACGTGCGCCGCTGCGTCGACGCCTTCACGACTGCGCGTGGTACGGGCGCGTGACCGGACGGCTTGGCTCATGAAGGTCACACCGGCTGTGAGGTCCCCGGTTCCACATCGAAGACTCACGGACGGACGGCGAATTTCGGTTGGGTGAACCGGACCCAGGCGAAGGGGGTCGGGGGTTCTACTTTGACAGAGAGCCGAACTTTTCTGTCCACTACGGCAACGCAGGCGCCCTGGAACTCACAGAGGTCTCTCACAGTAAGGGGCCGCGGAGGTCTTCCTTGGGAGGTCCAGCTCACGTTCCGTCTTATCGACGCGTCGTCGGGGATCTAATGGGCGCAGGGTTCACGAGTCGGCCCGTCGACATCAGACGCGTGTGTGGCGCCGGTTTCTGCGTATTCTCGATGGCCCGCATTGACCCCAGCGACTGGCTGAGGTCCGGTTGGCGAGGAGCGGCTTGCGGCGGAAGGCATGGGGATCGCGCCAGAATCCGAGTAGCGAGACCAAGGTTTATCGCAGTGGGTTTGCCTGACTCTCCACGTAGCCGTGCCAAGCCAGGGGTCGGAAGGCGGGACTCATCGAGTCCCAACTGCGCACAACAAGAGAGGGGGCAGCGTCGCTGCCCCCTCCCACCGGCCCGATAGTCCGGCAATGCTGTAAGCGCAACCCGAGGGCGCGCAGGTCAATAGTGGCTTGTTGAGGGCCCCCACGTCAACCCCACCGCCCCTGCTCAAGGTCACGACTTGGTTATGGAAGCGCGGAGGATACTGCCGCGACGTGTGTGACAGTTCCTGAGTTGTCGCACTGGATAGGGACAGCAGCAAAACGTTCGCCCGCCTGAGGAGTCTCATTGGAGCCAGGAAGCAGCACGAAGCGTCCGCTGCCGTTGGACGCACGGACTAATGCGCCGGGCGATGCAGCGGCCTGCTCGACGGTCACAAGTTCAGGATCAGTCGGATTACGCCACCCGGGCATGCGCGTCAGGATGTCGACGGCCCCAACCAGAACGGGTCGGCTTGCTGGAGTCGTGTCGACCAGGACACGCATACCAGGCAGGAGGGTTCCAGGGCTCGCGTCTAGGGTCCAGTCGCGGTTGGCCCGAACCTGCACGCGGGTCGCAGACTTCCAACTGACCACCGTTGCTGACTGCACCGAACTTGTGACCTGAGGGACGGGTGCGGCCGCGAGTCGGAAGCTTGGGAAAGTCTTGGCGGTCAGGCCCAAAGTCAACGCCCACTGCGTGGAGCTCCGGTCTGTCTCCAGGTGAGAAGGCGCGTTGAGCGACCGACTGTGGAAGAAGGCCCTCGACCCCTGTTCGGTGCCGCAGGACGTAGGCGCCTGCCTTGTTATCTAGGTAGCGCACTTCATACGTGCGCGCCACTTGAGGTGACTGAAGATGCGAAACTAGAGTCCGTCGCTTGTCGTGCCCCTGCTGCGAACCCCAAGCCCTGCCGCACAGACGTATGAATGACGAGTCCCCAAGGATGGCCCAAGATCCGGGCCTAGTGTGGACCGTTTCATTGGCCATGGCGAAGACAGGGACGTTGAACTCTCTGGCCATGGCGTAGGAAGGGGTTAAGTCGATGTCCTCAGATAGGACGACGACGGCCTTCGCTTTGCTCACTCCAGTCACCATCTCGATGGCACAGCGTAGTACCTGGAGCGCGCACAGTACGTCGACGAGCTTCTCCTCGAGCTTGCCTCTGTCGACGAGACGACCGCGCAAGAGCGTCGCGTCGGGGTTGCCGCTGATGACGTCGGCGAAGCGCTGCGAACTCGCTAGTGCCGCGATTAGTCGGGGTGTCACGTGCGACTGCGGCGGATCAATACCCATTGCTGCGTAGACATGCTGAACGTCGAACCCAAACCTCGACAAGGCGGCTTTGATCCCGTCAACGCTGGGGTACCTCCGCTCGCCCAAGACGTCAAACACTTGTCCACGGAGATTCCACGTGTCCACAACCACCACCACTGGAATGGAGTTCATGTTGCCCCGATCATGAGGTACTGGCTTACATGTGGACGTCACGAAGTTATCACTAGGGTCCGACGCCTTGTGCTCGTGAAGTGCTGTCGACACGGGGGCGAACTCGTGCGCGCCTCGATCCCGTAGCGGACATATGCTACGGCGCACTCGCCGTCCGAGTCAGGGTAATGGGTAGTGCGGCTTACCGCCCGTACTGCCAACTACGCACGAGATCTCAACGGTCGATGCGGGAGGCTGCAGGGTGCAGGAGGCGTCGTGAGAATTTGGCGAGACCACCTCAAGTGATGCGGCCGAAGGAGGCCGCGCCTTCGTTGAGAAGTGCGAGGCGGCTTGGTCGGGAAACCAGTTAGCCGCAGGAATGCTCGCTTGTCCGGCTTGGTGTCATCCACGTAGTTCGGTCCGTGATTAGCGTCCCTCGGTGACGTCAATCTCTGCAAACATCTGGTCCAGCAACCTCGCTCGAGCGTCGTCCTTCGAGGACCCGTCCGCGTGAAAGTGCCGGTCGTCGCCCACTTTGGATGCCTTTGCATAACTAAGGGATTGAACACGCGGGTCGGGCGGATTCGGTGGCGAGGTTGGCGTGCTGACTTTGACGACAAAGTTCCAGCCGCGTTGCGCGAAGGCACGCTCCTCGGCATCCAGATCTCGCTCTTGTTCGGGGTTATTGGTCATCTGCAAATACTACGACCGCAGCCGGATCGCCGCGAGTACTTCTAGCATGAGGCGAAGTTAGATCTGTTCTCGTGCGCTGGTCGCGTCGCTCCCCGCGCTGATGGCGCAAACCTCATCGCCGGTGCGGTCGGTGGGACATAGCGTCCAGACGACGTGCACTCCTCAGCGGGCCAAACTTCGGCGGACTTCTCGCTTCGGTAAGCTCACCGTGGGAGAAGGCAGAAGCGGTTGGAGATCCAAGAGCCTCGATGTTCAAGATATCGGAACGACATGGCGTTTCATGGGCCAGTGGGTACCTGACTCTGTCCAGGGCAATACGCCCAGTTCCCTGATGGTGCGTCCGGTGTGAGCGGGACTAAGTAACTAGAAGCCATGCCACTCCTAGCGATGCGACTATAAGTTGAGGATGGAGCTCAGGTGCTCCCGCAGGATGCGGACTACGAACCTGTGGTCGTCAAGCTGTGGCAAACCGGACGCGCCCATCCAGCCGACGACGCCCACGCCGTCAACGCGAAGCGGTACTGCCCCGCCGTGCGCCGCGTACTGCCAAGGCGGCAGCAGGAACTTCTCAGACAAGGTGGTGTCTTGATCTCTGCAGAGCTGCCCTATGTAGAGCGACGAGTGCTCGAAGCGCCTGACAACCCGCCCCTTGCGCTGCAACCACTCGTCGTTGTCCTGTGTCGAGCCTGGGAGGGCGGCATGGAAGAGCTGGTGCTCGCCGCGCCAAATACCGACGACGACTGTTAGGCCCTCTGCCCACGCAGCGTCCGTCGCGTGCCGACCCAAGTCGTAGGCGACCTTCTCGGACAGGGCCGGAAGCACGATCTCTGACTCCTCTTTGAGTAACTCATCCAGACTTGGCCACGCTTCCCGTGGTGACAAACTTTCGTTCCTCTCCTTGGCCGATTCCGCTAAACATCGGTGTATGCCTAAGCGGAGGGTAACTGTGGCTGGGGCGCTGGGCGCTCCGAGAAGGTGGGCGACGTGACTGCGCAGTCCCTTCGCGGGCGTCGCAACTGTAGCTCTTGCTTTGCCGAGCGAAGGACGGGCCATCATCTCGATCGCTTGTGCGCTCGAGTCGAGGCATTCATGAAGTCTTCCACTTGACCGAACAGCGTCCCCGCCGGAGAGTAGCCGTCGCGGATTGGCTGTTGTGAGTCCATCAGCGAGCTTCTAAGCGCCACATGGCTCAGAAACGCATGACAACATGTGTGGGAAACTGCAGTGATAGGTAAACTGCTCGACTGGGCCAGGTTCATCACGGCTAAATTCTGGAGAGAGCGCGTCCGCGTTTCGGACCGTGGAGGGGAACGTGGGTCATGGGTGCGTTTAGATTCATTGAGTTGGACGGACAGACACGGAAGTTCATGCTGGACGAACTCGATCGCGACGGCGGAAATCCCACACCCAGCAAGCTCTTCACGCCTCGTGGGGCGGCCGACTACCCAGCTTTGCTACGCGAGGCCATGCTTCACGGCAACGCCGAGACGTTGATCGTGGCTCTAGACGGGCACGAGCGGATGGAGGAGAAGCCGGTCAACGCAGCAAGCCGTTTCGGTGGGACGGAGTTCAACCGCTACTACGTCAGAGCCATTTGCCGGCGCGCTCTCGACCACGGTTCCACGGCGGTTGTCGTGTATAGGTCCCGCCAGTCGCAAGCGCCCAGAGTCCAGTCCGAAGCTCTGATTGGCACCAGATTGCCCGCAACCACTGTGCTCGACGACCTGCGCACGAACGTCGTCCAAGGAGTGCTGGGCATAGCGCAGGTGACCTCGGGAGTATCGGTGCGCTGTGGCTGCGCACCCTGTATCGCCGGCGCACCATGACGGTTCCGTCGGATGGAGGCGAGTCACGGGGGCCGGGATCGCCGGACGTTGGACCGTCAGCCCGTGTGGCATCGGAGTCTCACGACGAACTCGACCACGGTGTGTCGGTAGCGCACGATGCTCAGGCAACCGATGGCCAGAAGCCCGCGATTTTGGTGGCCCGAGCGCGTATCGAGGCCGAGGCCTCGTCCGACTTTGGGGCGCCAGCTGTCGTCGTACACACAACCTTCATTAACCCCGATTCGCGCACGCTCGAGCCAGGCGCACGCCACGCTGGTGGCTTTGAGCAAGGCGCGGTCTGGACCGTTGGCGAGGCAGTCGCCGCCGCTGCGTACCACCTTAAAGTCATAGCGGTCCGCGCATCCGGCGCCGTGCACGACCTTTGGGTGAATCGTGTTGACCAAGAACCTGAAGGCCCCACCGAGAGGACTGTGCTTCACCTGACGGGGAAGGAGGCGAAGAGATTCGTCGCCCTACTGGGCAATAGTTCCTTCGCTTCCCTCCTTGAAAGCCACTTGCCGACCCCCGACGATCTGATCGCTGTCGTCGGAGGACCTGAGCTGGAAGCGGCGTACCGTCGCGACGCGACAATGTTCCGGCGACTCATCGAGGCCGACTCCCAGGCGGGTGACGTCATTGCAATCGCCCACCGCAGGAAGGTGGTCGACCAGTTCAGGCGCCTACTCACTGACCCTGCGTATTTTGCGGAACGGGCTGCTGCGGACGGCGGGCCAGAGAAAGTTTGGCAAGCCCTCTTCGAGTCGAATCACTGGCTGCTTGGCGGTTCGCTCTCTGCGGGATTGTTCACTTCTTGGACCCCGGATCGACTCGAACAGACCGCCGTTGGTCGTTCCATCTTTTCTGTCGGTAAGCGGCCCGACGCCCTCATGCGTTCGGCGGGCATCGTTCGGTCCATGGTCTTCGTAGAGATCAAACACCACGAGACACCCTTGCTGGCGACGTCGGACTATCGAGCAGGCGCTTGGCCCGTTCACAACGACTTGGCCGGGGCAATCGCGCAAGTACAAGCAACTGTCCAACTCGTCGCGGAGCAAATCGGCGCTCGCCTCCAGAGCGTTGACGCCGATGGCGTAGATGTTCCAGGCGACGTCACCTACCTCTTCAGGCCGCGAAGCTTTGTGGTGGCTGGCACCCTCGATCAGTTGCTCGGCGAATCCGGGGGTCACGACCAAGCCAAGATCCGATCATTTGAACTGTTCAGGCGCGGTCTGTTCAGTCCCGAGATCCTTACATTCGATGAGGTCCTCGCGCGCGCGGAAGTGATGGTCAACGTCGATTAGACCACCGGACAATGGAAATGCGGAACGACCGGCCAAGTAGAGATCTGACCGGCGAGTACGACGCGGGCTTTCAACGGGCGCGGCTCCGCCCCCGGCCTTCGAGTTCATGTTCATGGGCCCGTGTGACTCTGCGCGAGACCGTGTGAAGTCATTCGGGCTGCGTGTGGTCCGCAGGCACCCAGGCCATCGTTCAGTCCGTGAGGCGGCTTCGGGCCAAGTGGACCTTTTCGGGGGTGTGGAGGCGGACCATGAGCCTTGCCGTGTCGCGGGGGATCGTGGCCGGGGTGGCGAGGGACACGATGATCGCGGTGGCGAACGCCAACGGGGTGCACCACGCGGCCGGGTTGGCCAGCAATGCCCCGGCCCAGCCGTCCAGAGGCCCAGCCGCATAGGTCGTGACCGCAGCCGACGTTGCCGCCAGGGCACCGACGACCAGCCCCGCCACAGCACCCGCTCGACTCAACCGCCGCCACCACACGCCGAGGATCAGCAGCGGCGCGAACGTCGCCGCCGCCAACGAGAAGGCGAAGCCCACCGTCGTCGCGATCCCGATCTGCTCGACGAAGCGCGCCACGATGAACGGCACGGCCACAGCGGCCACCGCCGCCAGCCGGAACCCACCGAACCCGAAAGCATCCCCACCGGTGAGCCGCGACAGCCGAGGCCGCAGGAACTCCTGGTGCAGCACCCCCGTCACCGACATCGCCAACCCCGACGCCGTCGACAGCAGCGCCGCGAACGCCCCACCAGCCAGCATCGCGGTCAGCAGGTCCGCGCCCAGCCCGTCCACCACCCGGGCCGGCAGCTGGATGACGATCGTGTCGGACCGCACCCCCGGCGGCAGTGACGGCAGATGCAGGCGGCCGAGCACGGCATACACCGGGGGCAAAAGGTAGAAGACGCCCAGCAGGGCCACGACGGATACCGTCGTCCGCCGCGCGGCCACGCCGTCGGGGTTCGTGTAGTAGCGCACCAGCACGTGCGGCAGCCCCATCGTCCCCAAGCACAGTGCGAGCATCATCGACGCCGTCCGATAGAACGGGTGGTCGTCCGGCGAGTCCGCCACGAACGGCTGCGACCACGCCTCCGACACCGCGGGCGCCCCACCGCCAGAACGCATCCAGAGCGCGATGAGCACGAACGCCGGCACTGCTAGGCACGTGAGCTTGATCCAGTACTGCATCGCCTGGACGAACGTGATCGACCGCATCCCACCGGCCCCGACGGCGATCGCCACGACAACTGCGACCACGAGCGACCCGACCCACTGCGGCGCCCCCGTCACGAGCTGCAACGCGAGCGACGCGCCCTGGAACTGCGGCACGAGATACATCCAGCCGATCGCCACGACCAGCACCGCCGCGAGCCGCCGCACGAGCACCGACCCCAGCCGCGCCTCGGCGAAGTCGGGCAACGTGTACGCCCCTGACCGACGCATCGGCGCCGCCACCATGACGAGCAACACCAGGTAGCCCAACGTGTAGCCCACCGGCAGCCACAACAGGTCGACGCCCTGGTCATAGATCAGCCCGGCGACGCCCAAAAAGGAAGCAGCAGAAAGGTATTCACCCGAGATCGCACTCGCGTTGAGCCGCGGCGACACCGTCCGACCGGCCACATAGAAGTCCGAGGTCCGCCGCGACAGCCGCAGCCCCCACGCCCCGACGACGATCGTCGTGAAGCACACGAGCCCGACGGCGATGATCGAGAACGCGTCAGCCATGGCGCCCCTCCCGACCTTCACGCCCGGGCCCGACGATGTCGGCGAACTCCGACTCGATCCGCTCGGCCTGACGCACATAGCCCCGCGCCAGCAGCCACGCCGCCGGATAGACGAGCACCCCGAGCACGAGCCACGGCAACGGGATCCCCGCCAGCGTCATCGTCCGCGTCGACGGCACGAGCGTCAGCAGCAGCGGGAACCCGCCGATCGCCGCCGTCATGAGCGCCAGCACCGTGAGCGCCAGCCGCAGCTGCGCCCGCCGGAGCCCGTCGATGTAGACGTCACCCAGCTCGGTCTGCTCGTCGAGGTCGCTCGCCAGCACCCGGGCGTGCGCGGTCACCGCGGACACCGCCGACCGCCGCGAGCTCGTGACCCGCACCCGTTGCGGCACACCGGACCGCTCGGGCGCCATCAGGCTCCCGTGCCGGGTCGCCTCAGCAGCACGTCTCGAAGCTGTCGCGTATGCCGTCTGCTCACCTGCAGCTCGACGTCGCCGATGACGACCGAGCACCGTCCATGGTCCATCCGGACCTCGGTGACGTGCGGGAGTGCCACGAGGGTGGACCGGTGGATCCGGATGAAGCCGTGGTCTGCCCACTTCTCCTCGAGGACGGCGAGGGGGATCCGCACGAGGTGGCTGCCCTCTGGGGTGTGGAGCCGGGCGTAGTCGCCGGATGCCTGGGCGTAGCGGATCTGCGAGCGCGTGATGAAGCGGGTGACGCCCCCGAGCTCGACGGGGATCGTCTCGTCCTCGAGCGCAGCACCCGCACCGCCGGCAGACCCAGCCGCAGCGGAAGGCGAGCCGGTCTCGGCTCCGGGAGCGGGCGGCATACCCGCCTCGTCCTGTTTCGCCACGACGCGACGGACGGCTTCGGCGAGACGCTCGCCGCGCACGGGCTTCATGACGTAATCCGTTGCGGCCAGGGCGAAGGCGTCGACCGCGTGCTGCTCGTGGGCGGTGACGAAGACGAGCTGCGGGGGAGAGGCGAAGCGAGCCAGCACCCGCCCCAGAGCCATCCCGTCCAGGCCCGGCATCGAGATGTCGCTGAAGATCACGTCGATGTCGTGCGACTCGAGCATCTGCAGCGCCTCGGTGCCGCTCGTCGCGGTGAGGACCGAGCCGATGCGGGCGTCGGCGTCCAGCAGGAAGCGCACCTCGGAGAGGGCGGGGAGCTCGTCGTCCACCACGAGGGCGCGCAGGGAGCCTTCACTGGCCATGGACCGAGGATAGCCACGGCAGACGGCCCGGGATCGCTTGCGCAAAAAGACTTCCCCGAGGGGTCAAAGGAGGGTCGCAGGTCACTCGTAGGCAGCGGCGAGGGTGCTGGCTCGCTCGTGCAGCGAGTCGCGCAACCACTGTGGCGACAGGGCTTCCGCGCTGGCGCCGAGCAGCCACAGCGCCCAGACGGCGTGCCGCGAGTCCTGGAAGGTCACCTCCATCCGGAGCCAGCCCCCGGTGTCACCCTCCTCGGACAGCACGGCCAGTGACGTGCCGACGAGCTCCTCCCGGCGCGTCGGGTCGAGCCGGACCACCACCGCC
Source organism: Knoellia sp. AC549 (assembly GCF_979258975.1). Classification (NCBI taxonomy): domain Bacteria; kingdom Bacillati; phylum Actinomycetota; class Actinomycetes; order Micrococcales; family Intrasporangiaceae; genus Knoellia; species Knoellia sp. AC549. Next base: position 1,163,144 of record NZ_OZ409890.1, on the reverse strand, counting down.
ACCTGGTCGCCGCCGGTCCGGAACTGCGCGCTGCGCTCCTGCCACAGCTGGTCGAGGTCGACCTCGTCCGGTCGCTCGGCCGGCTCGGTGAGCGCCTCGGCCGCAAGGACCCGGGAGAGCCGGTAGGTGCGGTCGGCTCCGTCGCGGATGGCCAGCAGGTAGCCCTGGTCGCGGACGATGACGAGGCCGACCGGGTCCACGGTGCGCCACGTCGGGAGCTGGCCCGCCGCGGCGTAGTGCAGGCGCAGCTTGTGGCCGGTGAAGACCGCCCGCCGGATCTCGGCGACGACAGCAGCCGGCACCTGCGCCGCACTGTCGCTGTCCAGCCGGCGCGAGAGGAGGTCGGTCGGCGGGTCGATGAGCAGGCGCTGGGACGCCCCGGCTGCGGTGTCTCGATGGCTCTGGGGGAGGGCGTCGACGACCTTGAGCATGGCCGACGAGAGGGCCGAGCCGAGGCCGAATGCCTGTGCGCCGCGCCGCGATCCAGCCACCACGAGGGCCAGCGCCTCGTCGTGGTTGAGCCCGGTCAGCTCGGTGTGGAAGCCGGGGAGCAGCGCGAAGCCACCGCGGCGCCCGCGCTCGGCATAGACCGGGACGCCCGCCGCCGACAGGGCCTCGATGTCGCGCAGCACCGTGCGGGTCGAGACCTCCAGCTCGCGGGCGAGCGCGGTCGCCGACAGGCGCTCGTGCTGACGGAGCAGCAGCACGAGCGAGACCAGGCGGTCGGCGCGCATCCGGGAATCCTCCCAGAGATACACGACACAAGGTGTCACGTATGGACTGTGAGGCTGATCCGCAGGAGCCGCCTCACCCGGAGGTGGCCCGACGAGAAGGAGCTGAAGTGGCGATGGAACGCAGTGCGGTCAACCCGGTCACCTGGTCGGTGGCGATGGGCTTCAACCAGGGCGAGGTCGTCTCGGGACAGACCCGGACGCTGTATGTGTCGGGGCAGACCTCGATGACCGCGGACGGCACCCCGGCCCACGACGGCGACATGGCGGCCCAGCTCGTCCTGAGCGTCGACAACCTCGAGGCGGTGCTGCGCGAGGCCGACATGTCGCTGGCCAACCTCGTGCGGCTCAACGTCTATGCCACCGACATCGACCTGCTCTTCCCGCACTACGGCGTGCTGGCAGCCCGTCTGGGTGAGGCCGGGGTGGCACCGACGACGACGATGCTCGGCGTGACCCGACTGGCCATTCCGGGCCAACTGGTGGAGCTGGAGGGCACCGCCGTGGCGTGAGTCCGGTCGTGAGGCGGGGGGAGCCAGGCTCTGGACCTGCAGCGATGCCCTTTCCTCCGCGCGCGAGCGTGTTCGGAGGGCAGTAACTAGTAAACATAGTCACAACGAGTCATATCGGCCGTTGGCCGCCTGGTGGGAGCGTGCTCCTCGGGTGCCCGCAGAGTGCTGTGTGGATCACCCAGTGATGACGATCCTTGAGGTGGAGGACCGGCACCATATCGGCTACCGACTCCGGTAGGCGCCGCCACTCGGGGTCCGCCAAGACCCCGAGCCCTCACGTCGGGGAATTCACGTGCTTGCTCTGCGCAGATCTGCTCTCGCGTCCACTGTCACCGTCGCCATGTTCGGGACCCTCGGGATTGCGGTGGCACCGTCCGCGCAAGCCGCCGGACCCGATGCCGCGACCACGGCGGTCAGCGCGCTGTTCGACCGGCTCGCCTCGGACTTCCTGCCGCAGGTGGCCTCGAGCACCGCCCTGTCCCGGCAGCTCCCCGACGCTGGCGGTCACCCCGGCCGAGTCGGTCGGGCTCAAGGACGCGTTCTCCTCGGCGCTGGGGGCCGGCGGAGTGCTCGAGGACTTCGGCACCCAGGAGACGCTCGGGGACCTGGAGGACTACGTCGAGGACGCGGACGGCGGGGAGTGGAACTTCACGTCCAGCATGCCGACCGATGGCTCCCTGACCGTCGGCTTCACGCGCGAGGTCAAGCGCTCTGCCGGTCTCGACATCCGTGACGCCGACGGCACGATCAGCCTGTCGAGCGGTGACGGCATCTCGGTCGTCGGCACCCTCACCGGCTCGTTCACCTTCGTCGTCACCGGCGGCCAGGCCGTCCTTACCAAGCCGTCGCTGACCATCGCGACCATCGGCGACCTGCCCTCGGACACGACGATGAACGCGGGCCTGGGCATCCTCGGAGTCGCGGTCTCCGGTGAGGCCGGTGACAGCACGGCGGACTACCACCTCGAGAGCACGGTCACGACGAGCTGGGCCAACCCCGACAACGACGCCGCGGGTTCGCTCGCCTTCGACAACCCCACCACTGCCGCAGCCGACGACGGAGAAGCTTGCCGCCAAGGGCGCGGGCACCGGCATCGTCACCGCCACGCAGGTGGGCACCCTGGCGGGCAAGCTCGAGGCGAAGCCCCGGGCCAACGACCGGGTCGCCGGGCTCCCGAGCGTCGGGACGACCGTGACCCTGTCCTCGGCCTCGCCGGCCACGTTCGAGGCGCCGCTCGTGACGGCCGTCGTCCCGGATGCCGCGAAGCCGTTCCTCAACATGACCCCCCGCGACCTCGCCGCCTCGCTCTCCCAGGCGGCCTCCGCCGTCCTCGGCATGCATAACGCCGGCGACGGAGACCTCCCGCTCATGCGTGGGTCGCTGTCGAACGCCATCGACGCCGTCGGCGGCATCAAGACCTTCCTCGCCGACCAGGTGCCGGACGCCGACCCCGACGACCAGACGCCCGGTCAGCCGAAGTTCGCCTCCCTCCAGGACATGCTCGCCGCCCTCGACGCGGCGGAGTACGCCGACTCCGGTTGGTCCATCGAGGTCCTCGACAAGGACGACGGCGACGGCAAGGAGGCCGCGACCTTCGACCCGGGGACGAGCAAGGTCAACTTCACCATCGTCACGACCCGCGGTGGGAAGACCGACCTCGAGCTCAACCCGCTCGGCGCGGCGACCTCCGGCACGGGCACGGCATACACCGCCACAGGTCTCACCGCCTCGGGTGTCGACCTCAACGGACCGAAGAACGACGGCGCCGCGCTCCTCGCGGGCCGCAAGGTCACCGCCGGCACGTCGACCGCGACGGTCGCCACGATCGACAGCGGGACCACCCTCACCCTCACCGACGACAGCTGGACCGGCGGCACCCCGGTGAACGGCACGCTCTTCGCCATCGAGGCGGCCGACCCCAAGACCGGCGCCCCGCAGTTCGCCGACGTGCTCAAGACGAGGATCGGAGTCGCCGGGGCCAACGCCGAGGTCTCGACCGCGAAGATCACCCCCGACGTCACCGTCACCCTGCCGATGGTCCTCGACCTCAGGGACCCCGAGAAGTACACGAACGAGGCCAACGAGCTCGTCCTCGACTGCGACCCCGGCACCGGCACCGCCCCGTGCCCCTTCAAGCAGGTCGACGAGTCCGGGCTCGCCCGCATCATCACCTCCCTGCCGCTCGCGGCCGACCGCGTCATGCTCCGCCAGAGCACCCGCGACCTCCTGGTCGCCGACGCGGCCATCACCTCGCCGGTGCAGATCAGCACCAAGAGCGGATTCCTGGCCCTCGACATCACCGGCGACGTCGCGCTGACGGTCCCCTCCGGCCACCTCCAGGTCCTCGCGCTGACGAAGTCCGGTGACGTCCCCGTCCCCGAGTTCGTCGAGCAGGTGCGCCAGCAGACGGTGCGCACCGCCGCCTCCACCGCGGACGTCTTCAAGCGGACCCTCGGCGGCACCGTCGAGGCGAACCTCGACATCACCGTGCCCGACGCCCCGACCGCCTTCAGCGACGCCGAGGACGAGGAGAACCCTGACTCGACGAGCATCACCCTCACGGCCACGGTCGACGCGCTCGCCGACGGCATCGACGCGGGCGAGGTCACCGTCGCGGCCGACGACGAGGACCGCGCGGACCTGCTCAAGGCCCTCAACATCAAGGACGCCCTCGACAAGGAGCTCGAGCCGACGTCACTCTTCGGTGCGGTGCGCGGTGCTCTCGAGGGTGCGGGCGCCGACCTCACGACGATGACCGGCGGCGGACTCGACACCCCGATCCCCTTCGTGGGGTCCTCGGTGAGCCAGCTCATCGGAGCCGGCGCCAGCGGATCGGCCAAGTATGCCGACCGTGCCGGTGTCGACGGCGGCCCTGCCGTCACTGTGCTCACCGACCCGAAGGCCGCCTTCACGCCGGAGTTCATCGGTCGCCAGATCGTCGTCGGCTCGACCCTCGCGACGATCGTCGACGCGGACGGCACGACCCTCGACCTGGCGCCCCAGATCCCGAGCACTCCGGTGGACGACACCCCCTACCTCGTCGAGAACGAGCTCCTCGGAGCCGTGCACGTCCTGAGCGCCATGACGCCGGACACCCTCCAGGACACCCTGGCGATGGCCGAGGCCTCTCTCGGCAACGGCTCGACGGTCGACTTCGGCCTCGCGAAGAACGACGACGGAGACGAGCAGCTGCGGCTCGACCTCTCGTGGGCGCGCGCCTACGAGGTGACCCAACCGGTCAGCCTCACCCTGGGTGAGGACCTCGACGTCATCGGTCTGTCCAGTGGCGGCGAGCTCAGCCTGCAGGCGAGCGGCACCGTCAAGCTCCGCCTCTACCTGCCGCTCACCGCGGCCGCGATGCTGAGCCCGATCGCCAACACGAAGGTCGACAAGGACTGGTCCGAGGTGGCCTTCACGGCCAGGGTCGGCGCGGACAACGCCTTCTTCGGCGCCAACCTCGGCCCGATCAGCCTCGAGCTCGGCCGTGACAGCGAGGGCAACCGCGGCTCGGTGCACGCCGGCTTCGCCGTCAAGGCGACCGGAGCGACGACCGAGGACGACCCGTCGATCGCCGACTTCTTCACCGACGGCTTCGACCTCGAGGTCGGCGGGGGCGACGCGTGTGACGAGGCCGAGCAGGTCATCTGTGCCTCGTTCCCGATGTGGGCCAACGGCACGGAGCTCCTCGAGCCCCTCGAGGTGACGACGACGCTCGGCGCCCAGGAGGACAGCCTCACGGACCTCTTCACCGGCGCGTCGACCGAGGTCGTCTTCCCGGACGAGATCAACAACATCCTCGAGAACGGCGCCTTCAAGTTCGGCTCCCTCCTCGAGGGTGTCCAGCAGTACATGTTCTACTCCGAGACCGCGCTGCGCACCGCGTCCAACGGCGGTGAGATGCCCATCGTGGGCAAGGACCTGCAGGCCGGCGCCGACTTCATGGGCAAGGTCCGCAAGGACCTCGCGCTCTTCATCAAGACCAACGGGGACGTCAGCCAGGTCGGCCCGGCGAAGACCCTCCTGACCAACACGCTCTCCGAGAAGCTCGGGGTCGTCGTCGGTGGCTCGTCCGGGATCAAGGTCGACTTCACCTGCAAGCTCACCCTCCTGCCCCCGACGGAGCCCAAGGCCACGCCCAACAACGCCGTCGCCGCCGACACGACGCAGTACGTCTACAAGGTCGTCTCGACCTTCGGCCAGGGCGCAGACCTCAAGCGCTCCCTCCCGTCGGCCGCCACCGTGGCCGTGAAGAACGCCGCCACCCTCACCGCCGGCGCGAGCGGCAAGTTCAACACCGTCACCTGGACCAAGGCGGTCGGCGCGACCGGCTACCAGGTCATCCGAGCGCCCCAGACCGGCACGACGACACCGTTGCCTGCGGCCTACCGGCTCATCGCCACCGTCGGTGCCGTCGCCACCTACGAAGACCACGTCGCGACTGCGGGGACGGCATACACGGCCGCGACGACGAACCCGCTCCTGCCGCCCACCGCCTGCCCCGACGACACCCCCGTGCAGAAGGTCGACGGCGTGAGCCTCGGCCTGACGATGGGCCAGGGCGTCGTGTCCGGCGACAAGGGCTGTGTCGACGCCGCCGACGGCAAGAACGACTGCTTCGGCGCCGAGCTGCCCGTCGACCTCGGCATCCCCGGGCTGTCGCTGCAGACCGGTGACTCCGGCAAGATCACCGGCGACGTCGGCTGGCGCCTGTCCCTCACGGTGGTCATGAGCCGCACCGAGGGCTTCTATGTCGACACCTCGACGCAGAACGAGCTCGCCGTCGGTGCCGCCCTCAAGCTCGACGCACCCATCGACACGACCGCGCTCACCGCGCAGCTGTCCATCATCGAGGTCAACGTCTCGAAGAAGCACACCCGGCCCGAGTTCGTCGGCTCCTTCGGCATCGACATCAAGGGCAAGGACGGCAAGCTCAAGCTCGCCGACATCGCCCGCACCCGCGTCGCCGACGCGATCACCGTCAACCTCGATGCCAAGATCGACATCGGCTGGCACCTCGAGGGCACGGCCGGGGCAGCCCTGCCCGGCATCTCGACCGACTTCGTCCTCCAGTGGGCCTTCAACGCCACGACGAGCAAGGACCCGAAGAAGAACGCGGCCGCCCTTCTCGTCAGGTTCGACAGGGTCACCCTGGACGCCGGAGCGTTCTTCGGCAAGGCGCTCAAGCCCTATCTCCAGCAGGTCGTCGACGCGACGAAGCCGCTGCAACCGGTGCTCGACACGATCTTCACGCCCATGCCGGTCATCTCCGACCTCTCGACCGCCGCCGGTGGCCAGCCGATCACGATCGCGACCCTCGCCGAGACGTTCAGCACCGTCGCCGGAGGCCCGAAGATCAAGCCCTTCCTCGACGCCATCAAGACGACGAAGGACTTCCTCAAGAACGTCAGCTGCGATCCGCTGAAGGACGACACAAAGTGTGGCGTCAACCTCGGCAGCTTCACCCTGTCGGGCGCGGCAGTGACGACGACCCGGGTGTCGGCCGGCAACGCCACGTCGATGATCGCCGCCAAGGAGGTGGCTCCGGCCGTCGCGGGCCAGACGCCCGCCCAGCAGGTCGCGGCCAAGGACACCTCGGGCCGGATGTCGAACTCGACGAAGCGGGCCCTCGCCGGCCTGTCCTTCCCGGTCCTCGACGACCCGACCAAGGTCTTCGACCTCATCTCCGGTGGCGACATCCCGCTGGTCGAGTTCGACAGCGGGCCGCTCACCCTCGGCTTCCAGTTCCAGAAGTCCTTCGGCCCGATCTATGCACCGCCGCCGGTCATGATGGTCATCGGTGGAGGGGCCTCGGTCTCGATGCGGATCGCCGCCGGGTTCGACACCTATGGCATCCGCCGCGCCATTGAGGGCAAGGGCGCTGCCGAGATCCTCGACAGCCTCTACTTCAAGACGGTCGACCAGACTGGCAAGCCGATCCCGGTCGTCCAGTTCACGGGCTACCTCGAGGCCGGCGCTTCGGTGTCCCTCGCGATCATCGAGGTCGGGGTGGTCGGCGGCGTCCGGCTCACCGTCGGCTTCTACTGGAACGACCCCAACAACGACGGCAAGTTCAGGCTCTTCGAGTTCGGGGCCGCAGTGGCGGTGAACCCGATCTGTCTGTTCAACGTCTCAGGAGAGCTCTCTCTCTACATCAAGGTCTTCGTCACCCTCGGGTTCAGCCCGTTCTCGGTGAGTTTCGACTTCACACTGATCAACATCAAGCTCCTGGACTTCAGTCTCAAGCCCGACTGCAAACCGGCACCGCCGAGGCTGGCCGGCCAGACCGGCACCACCCTCTACGTCTTCGCCGGCAAGTTCGGCACCAACGCCGAGCGTGGCGCTCCGTGGGGTGCGACCGACAAGCCCGAGACGTGGGTCATCCGTCAGGTGCCGACCTACAAGGACGAGGACGACGTGCAGCAGCCGGCCGTCATCGAGGTGCGTGGGCTCGGGCTCACCGAGACCTTCCCGGACTCGGGTGACACCGCGATCTCGACCGTCGTCGTCGACGGACGCGGGACCTCCGCGCCCCTGACCGTGAGCTTCACGGGTGGTCAGCCGCCGGTGGAGGGCGCGACGGCCGAACCGTTCAAAAAGGCTGCCGTCGTCTTCGGCAGCGACGCCGACGACGTCATCCGCACCGGTGCCGGCACCTCATGGGTCGACGGCGGCAAGGGCGTCGACACGATCACCACCCTCGACCGCACCGATCTCGCGTCTGCGGCCGACTCGGGCGTGGCGCACGTCGCCGGTGGTGAGGGCGCGGACGCGATCACCGTCGGCAACGGCAACAACGTCGTGACGGGTGACGCATCGCTGAAGTACGAGTTCTCCTCACCCGTCGTCGCCCTGTCGCCCGACAAGAAGGGTTCGGTCACGCTGAAGGACGCCGTGCGGGTCGACTCCACCCTCACCGACGCCGCTGACGCCGACTTCTACAAGGCGAACCCGACGGGCTCGGGCGCCGACCAGATCGCGGCCGGCCTCGGCCAGGTCCGACTCTCCGGCAACGGCGGCGCCGACACGATCGGCACCGCGAACGACAGCCCGCTCGCCGACTCCGCCGGGATCAAGGCCGGGACGACCGGCGGGACCGCCGAGAAGGAGGCGCTCTACCGCGCCAAGGGCTCGGTCATCGTCGGCGGCGCCGGCAGTGACGTGCTCAAGAGCGGTTCTGCCACCGACACCGTCTACACCGGGACGTATGCCGCGATCACCGAGACCGACGCCGGTTCCGGTGACGCTGACACGGACTCCAACACGGTCAGCACCGGCACCGGATCCGACACCGTCTATGGCTCCAACGGCCTCGACTTCGTCACCACGGCGTCGACCACGACGCAGACGGCGACGATCTTCGGCGGCGGCGCGGCGGACGTCCTCACCGGCGGCAAGGGCTCGGACAAGATCTACGGTGGCCCGGGTGACGACTACGTCGTGGCCGCTCCGGCCACGGTCAGTGGCCCCGGCGCCATCACCGACGTCCTCGGCGCAGCCCGCGACGTGGCCGTCCTGCCCGACGCGGGACCGAGCACCAAGCTGCTCGTCGGCGGCACCGGCACCGACCGCATCTATGGCTCCGACGGCCCGTCGACGATCTTCGGTGACACCTCCGTCGACGCCTGCGACGTGCAGGCGAGCCCGGTGAGCGCCCAGCCGGGCGAGACCACCGTGTCCGAGGATGCGGCCGACCTCATCCTCGGTGGCACCGGCGTCGACGTCGTCAACGCCGGAGGCGGGGCCGACTGGGCCTACACCTCCGGTGCCGCCGACCGCGTCTGCGGCAACAGCGGCTCCGACCACCTCTACGCCGGCGACGACGCCGACCTCGTGTTCGGTGGCAGCGGTGACGACCAGGCTTACGGCGAGTCCGGATCCGACCAGGTCTATGGCAACACCGGCGCGGACTCGGTCTACGGCAGCGATGGCGCCGACCGCCTCCAGGGCAACGCCGGCTCCGACTGGGTCGACGGTGGCACCGAGGCCGACGTCCTGATCGGCGGCACCTCCGCCGCCGGCTCGGCCGACGCCGGCGACGTCCTCCTGGGCGCCGGTGGCGCCGACGTGCTCGTCGGCGACAACGCGACGAGCGACGTCCTTGCCGACCAGCCCTACCCGGCCGATCTCGGTTCGACCGACGCCACCCTCGGTGGCGGCGACTACCTCGTCGCCGGCGACGACGACGACCGCGCCTACGGCGGTCTCGCCGGCGACACGGTCTACGCCGGGCTCGGCAACGACCTCGCCGAGGGCAACCCCGGCTCCGACGGCATCTCCGGCGAGGCCGGGGACGACGACATCATCGGTGGCTCCTCGCAGCTGGCCTCCGGCACCGAGCAGGGTCGGCCCGACGCAGGTGACCGCCTCAACGGCGGCGACGGCCAGGACGTCATCACCGGCGACAACGCCGTGGTGACACGTGGTGCGACAGCACACGCCGTGATGGCGGGCCGCGGGCTCACCACCACGCGCGGGGTCGACCTCGCTGACGAGTCCGCCGGGTCCCCGGCCGACGTGTCCGGCAACGACGTCATCGACGCCGGCAACGAGGTCGACGTCGTCTTCGCCCAACGTGGGAACGACACCGTCACGCTCGGTGACGGAGCCGACTACGGCGAAGGCGGTCCTGACAAGGACTCCGTCACCGGAGGTGCCCAGGACGACGACGTCGTCGGTGGCTCCTTCACCCCGGCCGCCGGCGAGGCCGGTCAGCCGGACGCCGGCGACACGCTCAACGGCGACGATGGCCAGGACGTCATCACCGGTGACAACGCCGCGGTGACGCGCGGTGGGACGCCGCACGCTGTGATGGCGGGCCGCGGGATCACCACGCCGCGGAGCGTCGACCTCGCGGACGAGGGCTCCGGCTCCCCGACCGGCGTGGCCGGCGACGACCTCATCGTGGCCGGCAAGGACGCCGACGTCGTCTTCGCCCAGCGCGGGAACGACGACGTCTCCCTCGGTGACGCGGTGGACTACGGCGAGGGCGGCCCCGGTGTCGACCTCGTGCACGGAGACGCAGGTGACGACGACGTCGTCGGTGGCTCCTACACCCCCGTGTCCGGTGCCGCGCCGACGACGATCGGCCAGCCGGACGGTGGCGACACCCTCGCCGGCGACGCCGGTGAGGACGTCGTGCTCGGCGACAACGGCTCGCTCACCCGACCCGTCACCACACCACCCGTCTCGCCGGCCACCCTGCTGACCTTCAACCGGGTCGCCACGCAACGCACGGTCCTGCCCTACGACCTCGGCGACACCCCTGTTGCCGGCACCTCCGGTCCGGACACGATCACCGGCGCGGCCGACAACGACGTGCTCCTGGGCCAGGGCGGCGCCGACCGCGCCGACGCCGGTGCCGGTGCCGACTACGCCGAGGGCGGGCAGAGCTCCGACCTCGTCATCGGTGGCACCGAGGACGACGACGTCGTCGGTGGCTCGTCGGCAGGCAGCGCAACGACCAGCACGGGCCAGGTCGGTCAGCCGGACGGCGCCGATGACGTCTACGGCGGCGCTGGTTCCGACCTGATCATGGGCGACAACAGCCTGCTCAACCGGCCCACGACAGAGCGCGACTGGCGCACCATCCGGGCCAACGCCACCCAGTCCGCTCTCGTCCCGTCGCGAGGAGTGACGTTCCACGACCTCGTCGGTCCGGCTCCTGCAGCTGCGAACGCCACGCACTCCGCGGGTGACGCACTGTCCGGCCAGGACGGCGTCGACGTGATCTTCGGTCAGGACGGCGACGACCGGATCAGCGGCGGCGGCGACGACGACTACGTCGAGGGCGACGGCGGCGCGGACAGCATCCACGGCGACGTGGCACTGGACGCTTCCGAGATCGTGCCAGCTCCAGCCGGCGCGGCCTGGTCCACTCCGGTGGTCGATGGTGAGCCCGTCACCGCAGGTCAGGACGACCTGACCGGTGGCTGGGGTCGCCAGGCCTACCGTGACGGCAACGACACGATCCGCGGCGACGGCAACGACGACTTCGTGGTCGGCGACAACGGCGCCATCCAGCGCGTGGTCGACGGCGGCACGACGGACCGCGTCTACACGCAGCGCTACGGCGCCTCGCGTCTCGGTCAGGCCAAGGTCCGGGTCGCCGGCGGCAGCGCAACCTCGACGCGCTTCTGCCCGACCACCGGGACTGCGGCGACGTCCACCTGTGAGGTGACCGGAGCCTTCGGCGCGGACACCGTCTTCGGTGACGCCGGCCAGGACGTGCTCTACGGACAGGACGGTGGCGACACCATCCGGGGTGGCGCGGACGACGACGACCTCTATGGCGAGCTCGGTGCGGACTCCCTCTTCGGTGAGGACGGCGAGGACGCGATCCTCGGTGACCGAGGCGGCATACAGAACAGGTATGAGAGCGGGTCACGCTCGACCACGACCACGCTCACCATGCCTCCGGCCGTCACCATGGTGACGCGGCTCAGCGGCTCGGTGAGCCGCGAGGCCGACCTGCTCCACGACGTCAACGGCACCGACTTCGTCGGGGGTGCGCTCAGCACCTCAATGCCCCTGAACGGGATCGCCTTCGGTGGCGTCGACCGGATCCGCGGCGGGGCTGGCCACGACTCGATCCACGCGGGTGCCGGCGACGACCTCGCCAACGGTGACTCCGGCGGCGACTCGATGTTCGGTGGTCGCGGCAACGACGTCATGTGGGGTGGGGCCGGCAAGGTCTGCACCTACACCGACGCGGCCTGCCTGGCCGACTCCGGCGTGAACGGTGAGTTCATCGACCACCTCGCCGGTGGCAAGAACGAGGACGTCCTCGACTGGCGGCCCCGCGGTGCCTACGGCACGGGCGCGACCTTCACCGGCCGCACGTGCAGCACGAGCACGGCGCCGGTCACGACCCAGAAGGACGGCACGACCGACCCGTGCTCCTGGTTCGAGATGACCGACCGCGCTGACGACGTCGAGGCGAGCTCCACGACCCTGGCCAACAACCAGCACCACCAGGGTGTCGACTGGGTCTACGGCGGGTGGGACCGTGACGTGATGCAGGGTGACCTGTCCAACAACGGCCCGCACAACGGTGACCGGCTCATCGACTGGTCCGGCGTCTACAACCTGTGGAGCCACTGCAACGCGGCCTACGGCGGGTTCACCGACGTCAGGGTCCCGGCTCCGGCGGTGGAGGACTTCCTCCGGACCTGGGCCACCGGCAACGGCGCGGGCCGACCGGCCGGTGCCGGAAGCACGGCAGACGTGGCGACGCCCGGCACCTCGGCCTACGACGAGCTGGCGCTCGTCTACAACGCCGACGGCAAGGCCCACGGGACCGGCAGTGCCTACCCGACGACACCGGGCCACTTCGACAACGCGAACGCCTGCGCGGGGTACTGACGGGCAGCGCGAGCACAGGAGGAGGCGGAGGCCGCGCCGGCAGCGCAAGCTGTCGCGCGCGGCATACGCCGTCCTAGTCCGCGTGGACCCCGGGTGCGTACTTCGGGACCCGGAAGCTGACCCGCGTCCCGGCCCCGACCGCAGTCTCGACGACGAGCCCGAACTCGTCGCCGTAGACCTGGCGCAGCCGGGCGTCGACGTTGCCGAGGCCCACGGAGTCGGCGCGCGACTGGCCGTCGAGGATGCGCTGGACGAGGTCCGGCGAGGTCCCGACACCGTCGTCCTCGATGGAGATCTCGGCCTCGGACCCCTGGTCGGACGCCGTGATCGTCACGTGGCCGACGCCCTCCTTGGTGGCGAGACCGTGACGAACCGCGTTCTCCACCAACGGTTGCACCGCGAGATAGGGCACGTGCACCGGCAGCACCTCGGGCGCGATGAGGAGGGAGACCTGGAGGCGGTCACCGAACCTGGCCTGCTCGAGCACGAGGTAGCGCTCGACGTTGCGCAGCTCCTCGGCGAGCGTCGTGAACGGCCCACCCTGGCGCAGCGCGTAGCGGGTGAAGTCGGCGAACTCGAGCAGCAGCTCGCGCGCCCGCTCGGGGTCGGTGCGCACGAATGACGCGATGGCGCCGAGGGAGTTGTAGATGAAGTGCGGGCTGATCTGGGCGCGCAGGGCACGCAGCTCGGCCTCCATGGCGCGGGTGCGCGCGCGACCGAGCTCGGCGACGTCGAGCTCCGCCGACACCCAGCGGGCGAGCTCGCCGGTGGCCTGGGCCAGGCCGGCTGACGCCGTCGGTGCGTATGCCGTGAGCGTCCCCACGACGCGTTCGTCGGCGATGAGCGGGGCGGTGACGGCGGACCGGATGGGGCAGTCGGGGTCGCTGCAGGTGATCTCGCCACCGGCGAGCACGGTGGACGCCCCCGAGGTGCGGGTCGCCGCGGCGTGCCCGTGCGCGTCGCCGGAGTGGTGGTCGCCTGGGCCGGTCCAGGCCAGGAGCCCCGAGGCGTCACAGATCGCCACGGACCTGGCGCCGAGGATCGCGAGCAGGTGCTTGCCGGCGCGGTCGGCTCCCTCAGGGGTGAGCCCGTCGGCGAGGTGGCGCGAGGCGAGCGAGGCGGTGTGCAGCGTCGCGTAGGTCACCCGGTCGACCGTCGACAGGAAGCCGCGACGCCGGCCGCGCCCCGCGAGCCACACGCCCAGGCCGAGCAGCAGCATCGCCCCCGCCACGACCACGGCGGTGGGGACGTGGAAGGACGGCGACATGCCGCGAGCCTAGGCGTTGGCCGGGCACCGGTCGGGGCTTGTGTGACGAGTCGGGACTCCACGACAAGGCGACCCGTCACACACCCCCCGACTCGTCGGCACACGGTCGACATACGCTCGGCGCATGACTGAGTTCGACGATGTCCTGCACCTCTCCGACGGCGTCGCCGAGCTCCCCGACGGGTGGGTCATCGGCGAGGCGGTCAACGGGGGAGTCCTCATGGCGCTCGCCACCCGGGCCGCCGCAGAGGCGATGCGGGCGGAGGGCAGCTCGACCGACGCCGTCGCCTTCAGCGCGACCTTCCTCGCCGCCGCCCAGCCGGGACCGGCGACCGTCGAGACCCAGATCCTGCGCCTCGGCCGCTCGTTCTCCACCGCCGAGGTCACGGTGAGCCAGGACGACAAGGTGCGCCTGCGGCATACGGCGACGTTCGCCGACCTCGACGCCCACAGCGACCCCGTCCACCTCCAGGAAGCGCCTCCCGAGCTGCCCGACCCGGAGCAGTGCGTCCCGGCCGCCCGGGGTGGTTTCGCCGAGAAGATCGCGTTGCTCGACCGCATCGACCTGCGCATCGACCCTGCCACCGTCGGGTGGGCCGTGGGCCAGCCGGCGCGGGACGGCGAGATGCGGGCCTGGATCCGGTTCGCCGACGGCCGGGAACCCGATGTGGCGTCGCTGCCGTTCTTCCTCGACGCGATGCCACCGGTGACGTTCACCTTCGGCGCGCTCGGGTGGGCACCGACGATCGCCTTCTCCGGGCACATCCGCTCACGCCCCGCGCCGGGATGGCTGCGGATGCGGATCACGACCCGCAACGTCATCGGCGGCCTCTTCGAGGAGGACGCCGTCGTGTGGGACTCGCGCGACCGTGTCGTCGCGCAGTCTCGCCAGCTCGCAGGCGTACGTATGCCGGCCGCCCCCGACAGCGCGACGGGCGAATGACGTTGTCGGACACCCCTGCTCAGCTCACGTCGGCCGTCAACGCCCTCGCCTCCCTGCCCGGCATGCCCGAGAAGATCGACGCCGCCCGGCAGGCCTGCACCCAGCTGCGCTGGCACAACGCGCTGCGCCGACGCATCCCCGAGGCCGCTGCGGAGTCACGGGTGCGCGGTGCCTGGGCCAGCGGTGAGCTCGACGGTGCCCGCCTGTCCGTCGACATCGTCCGCGACCTCATGCGCGGCGCGGTCACCTGGCACGACGACCCCGACCCGGTCGAGCAGGTCATGCGCGGCGTCGTCGCTGCCACCGCCGAGACCGAGCGCCTGGGCTTCGTCGTCCTCACCGCACCGATGCAGGCGCTCGCCCGGCTCCACACCGCGGCCGCGGCCGGACTCGTCCCCGACGACGAGCTGGGTCGGCCACGACGTGACGGTGAGGACTGCCGCGAGTTCGTCGAGATCGGCCCGGCGCCACCCGCCACCGAGGCGCGCGAGCGGCTGCTGCGCGTCGTCGACCTCCTGGCCAGCGCCTCGACCCTGCCCGTGCCCGTCGTCGCCGGCCTCGCCCACGCCGAGATCGTCACCGCGCGACCCTTCACCCGCGGCAACGGCGTGGTCGCGCGCGCCCTTGAGCGCGCCGTCATCCAGGCCGGTGGCCTCGACCCGACCGGGGTCGCCGTCCCCGAAGCCGGGCACGGCACGGGAGGTGGGCCGGCCTATCTCGGTGGGCTCACGGCATACACCCGCGGTGACGCCGCAGGCGTCGGTCTGTGGCTCACGCACTGCTGCGACGCGATCGTCGCTGGCGCCGCCGAAGGTGAGTCGATCGCCGACGCGGTGCTCGCCGGCCGACTGACCTGACGAAATGTCAAGTCTTGTGGCGCAGTCCGTGGGGGAGTAGACAGGACCTGTCGGGCAGGCCTTGCGGAACCACCCGAGATCCCGGATCAACCGCGAGACGCACCAGGTACCCACGCGAGGGCAGTCCACTGATGGACCGGTCCGTTCGGGCTTGACCCGATACGACGGCAAAGGAAACGCACGCTTGGTCGCCCGACACGCTCGCGGCGGATGACGCCCCCTCCCCCCGGGGGCGTCATCGTCGTCGGGGTGGTCCTCGGTGCGTGACCGGGTGGTAGTTGAATGGTCATTTGGTGCGAGTTTCAACGTTCACCTTGCGTGTGGACGATGGATCAGCAACGATGGAGTCATCGCTCCCCTTCGGGGTAGTAGCGACGGGTGGTCCGGCCTCTCCCCCCCGGGGCTCGGCCCGCCCGACGGCCCCGGTCATCCCCCCGACCGGGGCCGTCGCCTGTCCCCGGGCAGTTCGGTTCCGCGGCTGTCCACAGGGCAGGTATGCCGGGTGCCCCTGTCCACAGATCGGCTCGACGAGGTGGTGCGCGGCCGGGTCCTCCGGCGACGGTCGGGGCATGACTTCCTCCTCCTCTCCTCTCGCGACTCCGCTCGTCGTGGTGCTCGGAGCCAGTG
Source organism: Knoellia sp. AC549 (assembly GCF_979258975.1). Taxonomy (NCBI): domain Bacteria; kingdom Bacillati; phylum Actinomycetota; class Actinomycetes; order Micrococcales; family Intrasporangiaceae; genus Knoellia; species Knoellia sp. AC549. The sequence continues at coordinate 1,146,846 of NZ_OZ409890.1, read as the reverse complement.
GCGGCCTGGGTGCGTCGACCTGGGCGGCGGCGCTGGCGCGGCGCGTGTCCCTGCACCTGGGCGAATGCGTCCTCGTCGACGGTGACGTCCGCGGCGGTGGCCTCGACATGACGTGCGGCACGGAGCACGTGCCCGGTCTGCGCTGGCCCGACCTGGCGCGGCTGCGTGGGACGACGTCGTGCGCGCGGCTGGTCGCTGCCCTGCCGCGTGGTGAGGTGCCGGTGCTGTCGGCGGGCGGGCGCGGTGGAACCGTCCCTGACTCGGTGGTGCTCGACGTCGTCGCGTCGATGCGCGGTGTGGTGCCCGTCGTCGTGGACCTCCCCCGACTCACCTCCGTGGCGGAGTCGCTCATCGGCGGGGCTGAGGCCGTCCACGTGGTGTCGGGGTTGCAGGCCCGCCAGCTCGCCGACACGGAGGCCCTGATCTGCGATGTCGGCGAGATGGCCGGTGCACGCCTCGGGTTGGTGACCCGCTCGTCCGGTGGCATCGCACCCGAGCTCGACGAGGTCCTCGAGCACCTGGGCGCCGCCCATCTCGCGCACCTGCGCACCGACGCCAGAGTGCTCCGTGACGGCAAGCGTGGTGAGTGGCCTGGCCTGCGAGGAGCACTGCGGGAGAGCGCAGACCGGGTAGTTCTCGACCTCGTCGACCATCTTGGGGTGGGCGCGGCATGAGCGGGGGTGCGGGGGTGCAGGCCGGGGCGTCGCGGTGGCCGGGCATCGAGGAGGCGATCCGTGCGGGTCGCGGACCCGATGCGTCGGCGATCGCCGGAGTCACCGGAGAGGTCGTGGAGCTCGGTGTCGAGGGCGCCGCCATCGAGGGGGCGCTGCTGCGGGAACAGGTCCTGGGCTTCGGGCCGCTGGAGCCGTGGATCACGCAGGCCTCGGTGACGGACGTGCTCGTCAACGGGGACGGCGCGGTCTGGGTCGACCGGGGCGGGGGAGTCGAGGAGACCGGGGTGAGGCTGGACGCCGCGGCCGCCCGGGCGCTGGCCACGCGGCTCGCGGGACTGGCCCGCCGACGGCTCGACGAGGCGCAGCCGTGGGTCGACGGTGTGTTACCCGGTGGGGTGCGGCTGCACGCGATCCTGCCGCCGCTCGCCGAGTCCGGCACGCACCTCAGCCTGCGGGTGCCACGGCACCAGCCGGTGGGCGTCGACGGGCTCGTCCGGCTGGGAGCCGTGGGAGGCGAGCTCGCGGACGTGCTGCGCCGGGTCGTCGCGGCCCGGGCGTCGTTCGTCGTGGTCGGTGGCACGGGGGCGGGCAAGACGACCGTGCTCGGGGCGCTCCTGTCCGAATGCGCGCCGGATGAGCGCATCGTCGTTGTCGAGGACGTCAGGGAGCTCGCTCCGGCACATCCCCACGTCGTCCGTCTCCAGGGCCGCATGCCCAACGTCGAGGGCGTCGGCGCGGTGACCATGGTCGACCTGGTGCGGCAGGCCCTCCGCATGCGCCCCGACCGGCTCGTCGTCGGCGAGGTCCGGGGTGCCGAGGTGCGCGAGATGTTGGCGGCCCTCAACACCGGCCACGACGGTGGTGCCGGCACGGTGCACGCCAACGGCCTCGAGGAGCTGCCCGCGAGGCTGGAGGCTCTGGGGGCCTTGGCCGGGCTCGGCCGCGAGGCGGTCCATGCGCAGCTGCGGGGCGCGATCCAGGTCGTCATCGACGTCGCGCGTGTCGGTCCGGTGCGCTTCGTGCGAGGAGTCGGCGTGACTCGCTGGACCGGGTCGGAGGTCGTGGTCGACGAGGCGCACGTGGTGACGGGGGCGCCGGGAGGTGGTGCTTTCGCGATGCGTCGCGGGCCCGGAGCCGCTCAGCTCGACATCCTCCTCAGGGCGGCTGATGGGTTGCCCGACGGCGTGGCGCCGGATCTTGGTCGTCGGGACGTCGCATGACCACGCTGCTGGTCCTGCTGCTGGTCATGGCGATCCTCGTCTGGCCGCGGGGTCGTCCGGTGCCGCGGACCAGCTGGCCGGCCGGGGGCGTCGGACCTGCCCCTCGCCCCGGCGCCCTGCCCGTGAGGGTGCGTGCCATGCTGTCGCGGGAGGTGCGGTTCCTCCGGGAGCGCCGGGGATGGGTGGCCGACTTCGCCGAGCTGTCGGCGGTGGGCCTCGATGCCGGGCTCCCAGCCGCAGAGGCGGCCCGGCTCGCCTGCGAGGTGGGAGGCTCGGCCGCCAGGAGCGCAGAGTTCGCCGATCTGGCTGCTCGCATCGCCGACGCTCAGGCGCACGGGGGCGGGGTGGGCGACTGCCTGCGTGAGGCTGCCGACGGTGACCGCGACCTCGCCTTCCTCGCCGCCGCCTGGCAGCTGACCGACGAGTTCGGTGTCGCTGCTGCACCGGCTGCACGCGTGTCTGCCGCAGTGCTCCGTGAGCGCACGGCCAGCGACGACAGGCGCACGGTCCTCGCAGCCGGTCCACGGGCCTCGATGTGGCTCCTCACCCTGCTGCCGCTCAGTGGACCCCTTGTCGCCGTGGTGCTCGGGTTCCCGGTGGCCGAGGTCTATGGGTCCACGACCGCCCTCGCGGCCGCGACGGTTGGCCTGGGGCTCACCGGCCTCGGGTGGTTCTGGTCCCGGACGGTCCTGCGGCGAGCCCTGCGACCATCGGAGATCTCGTGACCCCGCTCGTCGTCGCCCTGACGTGCCTCACGCTGGCGTGTCTGCTGTGGCCGCCGGGACGGAAGTCGTTGGCCATCCCTCCAGGAGAACCCGGCCCGACCACGGACCCCACCGGCTCGTCGGCTGACGCTACGGCCGGGTCGGCAGAGGGCCTGACCATCCCCGCGGACGGCGCGACCGCCCCGGTGCATGGCGAGGCCTCCCCGGTGGATGGCGCCACAGTGACCGTCGACGAGGCGGCTGACGCCCTGGTGCTCTGTGCGCTCGCGATGCGCGCCGGGCTTGGCCCGGTCGAGGCCCTCGAAGCGGTGGCCGGCCAGGTCCACGGTCCGGTGGCGCACCACTTGCGGGTCGTCGCGAGCGCGCACCGATGGGGCCAGGACGCCGCCACGGCGTGGCGTCATGTGGGGGAGGCGTGGCGTCCCGCAGCCCTCGCCTGGCAGGCCGCCGAACGCTCCGGCGCTGCACCGGCCGGGGTCGTCCTGGCCGCGGCCGAGCGGATGCGCCGCGAGGAGGCGTCACGGGTCGAGGCAGGAGTCCAGCGAGCGGGAGTGCTCCTCGTGCTGCCCCTCGGCGCGTGCTTCCTGCCCGGGTTCGTCGGAACGACCGTGGTGCCCGTCGTCCTTCATCTGGCCAGGTCGAGCCTGGGCGCATCGTGAGGGGTGGGGTAGCCCTCCTGTGCAGGGAGCATGGCCGGCACGAACCATCTTCAGCCCAGCTTCTCGAGAAGCTCATCGGTTCGTCGCCCTGCGACCTACGTTCGCAGCAGAGAGACATGGGGACATGCCTCCATGAGCCCTGCCCGGCCGACGTGGTCGTGGCGATCGCCACACAGCATCTCTGGTCTCGAGGACCGGGATGACGAGGAGCCTCGACATGAGCACCATGACCACCGTCGCCCGGAGCGGGGCTGCCCTGTGCGCCGCCGGAATGCTGAGCCTGGGCCTCGCCACCACGGCCACCGCCGAGCCCATCGACAACACCAACTCGGTCGACTACTGGGAGGCCTTCCTCGAGGACGAGGGATTCGTGAACCCCGTCTGCGAGAAGGACGACACCGGTCTCGACAGCAGCGCCTGGGTCTCGGACGGCGACTACCTGATCGTCGTCCTCAAGGCTGGTTCCGGCGACGACGAGAACACCGTCTTCGGCATCGACGAGGACGACGACTTCGTCGGGGTCGAAGAGGGTGAGGAGCTCGACGAGCTCCGGCAAGGAGATCTCGCACATCATCACCTGCGACGCCGACAAGGAGACCGAGACGCCCGACCCGACTCCCTCGACGCCCGGTGAGCCGAGCGGCCCGATCGTCGAGACCGACATCGTCGAGTCCGGCACCAGCACCACGCCGATCGCCCTTGGAGGCGCTGCGCTGCTCGCCGGTGTCGGCGCCTCGGTCCTGGTTGTCCGCCGCAAGGGACAGCACTGATCTCTCGAGAGCGGAGGAGCGTGACGTCGAGCCACGTGGCTGAGCGCCCTCGGCTGCCGGTGGGGCTCCACGGTTCCACCCGCTTCTCGTCTGCCCGCGCGATGGCTGTGCGAGGTGGTGTCGGCCTGAGCCTGCTCGCCGCGGTGGCCCTGACCCAGGGCTGCGCTCGTGACACCGAGCCTCCGTCTGCGGCGACCCGTTCCGTCGCGCAGACCGCATCGCCCGGGACCTCGACTCCGATGACCTTCTCCGCTCCGACGATCGACGTCAGCGGCACTCTCACGCGCACCTCAGCCGTCAACGGAGTCGTCAACCCGCCGCCGGGAGTGCTGGCGTGGATCACAGGCTACGACCGGGTCCAACCCGGTGAGGTAGGGACGGCGGTCATCGCCGGCCATGTCGTCGACGGCAGGCAGGACGACGTCTTCGCGAACCTCAAGGACATCAAGCACGGTGCCGCGGTCACGGTGGTCGATGCCCGGGGCAAGCCGGTGGTCTACACGGTCACGTCCACGCGGGTGGCGACCAAGGAGGAAGTGAGCCGCGACAGGGCGGTCTGGGGCGCGAACGGGTCGGTTCGCCGGATCGCGCTCATCACCTGTGACGACGACGACGGATTCCGCGCTGACGGTCACCGCGTCGCGAACTTCGTCGCCATCGCCGAGGCTCGCTGACACGGCTCGCTCGTCCACAGGCAGCTGTGTGGACCGCGGTCGTCCACAGATGTCGATGACGCTGTCGTACTCCCACGTGAAGTGCGCTGGACTCGTTCCGAGGCGGGGACAGGCCCCGCACTGATCGAGGAGATCCGCTGTGACACAGGCTCTTTCGCGCCGTTGGGTGCGCATCAAGGAATCGGCTGAGGCCGGCATGACCACCGCCGAGTATGCCGTGGGCACGCTCGCAGCATGTTCGCAGCGTACTTCTCAGTCACCATTCGGCCAAGCCGCCAAGTCGGTAGGTACCGGCCGACCGTCCCGCCTGCTGGCCGTGGGCACGCATAGTCGGCCGAGGCCCCGACACGACCGGGGCCAAGCGTCTTCGGCGACGAGGTCACATCGTGGGGCCGAGACGGGGTCGCGATACGCGATCGAACATGCGTTCGAACCGCTAGCATGGATCCATGGGTGACAAGTCGGGGATCGAGTGGACCGAGGCAACCTGGAACCCCGTCACTGGATGTGACCGGGTCTCTCCCGGTTGCGACCATTGCTATGCCCTGACGTTGTCCAAGCGCCTCAAGGCGATGGGCGCCCCGAAGTACCAGAACGACGGAGACCCTCGAACCAGCGGTCCGGGCTTCGGCGTGACCACGCACCCTGCCGCACTCGAGCAGCCCAAAAGGTGGCGCACACCCAAGGTTGTGTTCGTCAACTCGATGAGTGACCTGTTCCACGCGCGGGTGCCTACGCCGTTCATCCGCGAGGTGTTCGACGTCATGGCCGCCACGCCACGCCACACCTACCAAGTGCTTACGAAGCGACCTCGTAGAGCCCTTCGGCTCGCCGACGGCCTCCCTTGGCCGGACAACGTGTGGCTGGGTGTGTCCGTCGAGACCGCGAAGTACTTCGACCGTGTCGACGCACTCCGGGAGGTCCCCGCGAAGGTGCGGTTCCTGTCCTGCGAACCGTTGCTCGGGCCACTGGGTGGGATCAACCTCGGTGGGATCGGATGGGTCATAGCTGGTGGCGAGTCCGGCCCGAATTACCGCCCTATGGAGGTCTCGTGGGCTCGGGGTATTCGCGATGACTGCGTCGCGGCCGAGGTCCCGTTCTTCTTCAAGCAGTGGGGAGGCCGCACCCCGAAAAATCTGGGGCGTGAACTCGACGGTCGCTTGTGGGACGAGATGCCCACGGCTGTCGTCGGTTAGCCGTGGGTCGAAGGCCGGCGGTGAACCGTGCCCTTGTGGTAGTCCCGCGTGACGTCGCGCTTCAGCACCACGCGACGGAGATCGAGTTCGTCCCATGCCTGTCGGACATGAGTTTCGCGCGCCAACCCTAGGGTGCTCCCGTAGACCGCGACCATCTCTGTGCCGAGGTTGACGAACGGGCGTTCTCCGAGGAGTACCTCGAGGTTGTCAGCAATGGTGTCGACCCACTCGGCTTCGAGGGCGATTTCTTGAGCTTCCCAAGCCTGGAAGCTTGGCCCGTCGCATCAAGGCACGGTTGTCCTCTTCGGTGCCGAACAGCGACTCTTCGATCGGGATCTTGCTGAGCTCTCGTTCGAGGTCCTCTTCCAGGCACGCTTGGCGCCACTCACGGTTGGCCTTCGAGGCGCTGTCGTTGAACTTCCACGGTGCCGCGTCGTGACGGTAGAAGAGGGTCAGGATGAACAGTGGCTCATGCCCGGGTCGACGACGGATCGGGACTTTGAACGAATGAAAGTTGGTCGCGTCGTGCACCCGCCGGCAGAACTCGTCGACGACGTGCATCGCTGCGACGGCTGCAGTCGAGGTGTCGCGTACCCGGCGGAAGTCTTCACGCCACCAACGGTCTCCAAGGAACCCATCAACATGCGACAGGGTTTTCTCGGCCCCAGGGGGCCTCTGTTCCTCCGGGACACGCAGAAACCCACCTATGCGCCGAACACTCTCGACGTTGATGTTGAGCAGCACCTCGGTCTTCAGCTTGGCCGGTCGACCGAGGAGCACTTCGGTCAAGACGCGGTAGCTCAGCCCAACGCCGAAGGGGTCCAGCAAGGTCAGCATGGGGGCGTCGCCGGCCTCTCGAACGTTCGCGGCGGCCCACTGTTCTACTTCGCCCACATCCGCATCCCACTGCACCTCGGCGCCGGCGGCCTCCGTCAACGTTCGATGGAGTTCGGTGTGTGTGTCCATGTCCTCTTCACTGAACATGAGTCGCACCTTGCGAAACGCCTTGATCCGCTGGGCGGTCTCCACGAGCAGCAGGGGTGACCCCTTGGAACCGTCCTCGTACCGGCCGGGACCAGCGTAGGCGTCGTAGAGGACAACCTCGGCCTCTCTGTATCCGGCCATGGAGGCAAAGATGGTCGGGTAGCGGCTCACCACGCCGTGTTTCAGCACGGCGGCGGCTTGCTTACGCGTGAAGAAGTCCTCGGTCGCGGTCATGCGAATTGCCTATTACGGTTAGGTAGCAACGGCGCCCGTTCCCGCCCCATGGGCCCCCTGATCTTCGACATCTACACCCTCTGCCTAGGTTGCGCGGTCGCTCACGAACGTTGCGAGTGCACGTCACACTGACATATCCGGGGGGCGACCGCTGGCCGATGGCTGCTAGGACGCAAAAGTGGGCCTTCGCGTGCGCGGCATAACTCACCGGGTGCGGGCAGGCTCAGGTCCGCGCGGCAGCACGACCATGCTCGAAACGACGTCGACCCAGGTGCAATACTCACCGACCTGTCGCTGCTGGTGCAGGCGGACGGCGACGGACTGGGGACTGGTCTGGTCGGTCATGGCGGCCGCTCAGCCTCTGAGTGGGTGCCACAACCACTAGCTCCGGCCGGTCAGGCAACTCGTAGCTTGGACCTGCCAGAGCCAGTCGAAGGCTGTCGTTGATAAAACTCTCAACCAAGTCCACCCATCCGAGGGCCTGATTCCGGGCGGACAGAATAAGCGGCACTGCTGCCACCCCAGTCACTGCTCGAATGACTCCGACCAAGCACAAGAGCTTTGTGGCCGTTCGTGAGGCCGCGACGGCGGCGGCGAACGCCGCGAACCTGCCGACAGACGCCAAGGTCGCCGCCACAGTCATCGCAGCCCCCGAGGTCGTGTGGCGGTAAGAGGACCGAGAAGACGTCGCCAGTCGGGGGCGGCCTGAATCTGCGCACTGGTGGAGAAGTGTCGTGCCAACGGGGCGCGAGTCGACCTGACCCAGCCATAGGGTGTTGCCGACATGCGCAAACCCGACTCACTCACCGATCCCACAGCCTTGCGTCTCGCCCGCACACGCAAGGGCCTGACCCAGCACGAGCTGGCGCGCCTGATTGGCGTGGCCGGCGGCGAGCGGGTCTCCCGCTGGGAGCTGGGCACCTCCGAGCCGAGACCTGACGTTCTCGTTCGCCTGGCCGAGGTGTTGGACGTCGAGACCGCAGTCCTCCTCACCCCACCGACGCGGGGGCAGGACCTTCGTCGTCTGCGCACTCTCGCCGGGCTCAGTGCGCGGCAACTTGCCGATCAAGCCCATCTCTCACTGGCCAGCGTCCAAAGATGGGAAGCCGGCCGTCTTCAACACCTGCCGCCCGAGACCGCACTGGCCCGCATCGCAGAAGCAGTGAAGGCGACTCCTGCCGCGGTGGCGGACGCCCTAAACCAGGCACGACGCTCCACACGCGACCCCCTCGGCTAGCCACGCTCGATCATGCGCCATAGGTGCATTTGTGGTGCCATAGAGCGGTAAGACAACGAACAGCAGGGGGGAGCCCTGTTGCGGGGCGAGGGCTTATGACGATGACCAACACGACCCACCGGTGCGGCGACATCGGTGGCGCTATGCGCTGCAAGTGCACTAGTGTGATCGCATCGATTCCCCGTAGTCTGACCGCCCAAAGGACGTTCGCGGCTTAAGCCCATGGAGATCTAGGAGTGGAACACGATGACGAAGTTTCGTAAGAACGGGCGCTTGGTCCCGGTGGTTCTGCTTCTGACCGGGACCTTGGGCCTGTCTGCCTGCAGCCCGGATGAGCCCTCACCGCCCACCTCGACCTCTCCGACTACCTCAACGTCGACGACGAGCACTCCGAGTTCATCGCCAACGAGCTCAGAGACAGTCGAGCAGCGCAATGCGAGGTTGGCCGGCGAGTCCGTAGTTGCCTTCTGGGCAAAGCAGGACGAGTTGGCCGCGAATCCTCAGGCATCACTCACTGAGCTCTCGGCCGTGGCGCGGGGTCAGGCGTTGGCACAGTGGCAGCGCAACCTGACCATCATGAGGGGCAAGGGTACGAAAACGGTAGGGCGGGTGACGGTGGAAACGTCCCCTGGAGTCCTCGATGCGAAGACCAAGCTCTACGAGGTCACCGCCTGTGTGGACGTCAGCAAGGTGAACGTCGTGGACAAGGACGGCAAGTCCGTTGTCACAGCAGAACGTCCGCCCCGGACTCGATACCCCTACAAGGTCGAGCAAGACGGTGATCAGTTCTTTGTCGTGGAGGATTTGCTCAAGGGGAGACCATGCTGAGCGGGGGCGTCAAAGTCGCGCTTGTCTTGATGGCGGTTCTGTTTTCGACTGATGGTGTGGCGATCGCGTCCCCACCAGTTGAGTGCACGCGCGACCCGTACACCGGGCAATGCATCATCGTCGTGACCGAACCAGAAAACCCGGGCACGGGCACCGGCCTGGGTACGGGCACAGGCACAGGCGCAGGCACCGTGCAAAAGTGCATGTGGGCGGAGGAAGAAATTCCTTGCAAGAGCGAGCACGGGTACTGGAGCAACCAGAATCTTTGCTACGTCAGTGACTCAAAGGCGACCTACCCTCCTGCGCACCCCCTTTGGCAAGGCAACTACCCCGACGGGGGAATCTACCTCTGCTACAACCCGTGGCTCTCCGGTGTCGTGGGCTATGACTTCTGGTCCCTCGCCCCTCCTGGCGGTCCCGCTGCACCTCCAGACCCTCGGGTGCTTGCCCGGCAGGCGATCGCGATGATGAATCTAAGCGCAGTGCAGATCGGCATCGTCCCGGAGGGTCGCCCGGGTCGGATCGGTGTGGTCGGGATGCCGACATGGATGTGGGTCGACGCCCCCAGCGACAGCACCATTGGACCGATCACCCGGACTGCGTCCGCAGGTGGTTTCAGTGTGACGGCCACAGCGAAGGTCACGAAGACGGTGTGGAAGATGGGCGACGGCACATCCGTGACTTGCACCGGTCGCGGGACGCCTTACGCCGATAAGTACGGCAAGAAGAGTTCTCCAACGTGCGGGCACACCTACACCCGCCAGGGGCGCTATGCCGTTACGGCAACGAGTTACTGGACGGTGGCGTGGGCCGGGATCGGGCAGAGCGGAACCATCCCGTTGGACTTCTCGAGGACGACCAACATCGCCATGGGCGAAAGCCAGGTGTTGAGCCAATGAGCAAGGGGGCAAAGATGGCCACGATGGTTGACCGTGCGCAGGAGGCACCAGTGGAGAAGGGTGGTCGGCGTCGGCGTGGTGAGCTGGATCCGGTCTCGGAGGTTGCACCCGCACCGAAGCTGCGACGCCGGCCGGCGTTGATCGCGGCTTCGGTGGCGACGGTCTGCTTGGGCGCCCTGCTGGGTGCATGGGCATGGTCGTCGACAAGTAACGCGCAGCATGTTGTTGCGGTTCGCAGCACGGTTGAGCGCGGCGAGGTGATCGTGCGTGAGGACCTCATGACCGTGCGTGTGGGTGTCGATCCGGCGTTGAAGACGATCCCGGGCGAAGACCTGGCTGGACTGGTTGGGAGGCGAGCGACGATGGATCTCGCTGAGGGCAGTCTGCTGACCGCCGCTGCGGTGGCGCCTGGCCAAACGATCCCGCCCGCAGGGAAATCCATTGTCGGTGTCGCGCTTCCTGCGTCCCTGCTGCCGGGGGAGCCGCTGCGTTCGGGTGACACGGTGAGGGTTGTTGCCACCCCGGGGCAGGAGGGTGAGGTTACGGAGGGCAAGCAGGTTGAGATCGAGGCCACGGTGGTGGGTCTGCACCCTGGGGCCGATCAGGGTAAGACGGTCGTGGCCGTGGAAGTCCCCGAGGCTGTGGCCGGTGAGCTGGCTGCGCGAGCGGCCACGGGCAAAGTAGCCCTCGTGCTCGACAGTCGGGAGCGGTGAAGTCATGGCTCTGATCGTCCTGGTATCAGCCTCTGCCTCTCCGGGTGTCACTGCGACGGCCGTCGGCCTGGCTGTGACATGGCCCCGTCCGGTTTTACTCCTGGACGCAGACCCGACAGGTGGTTCAGCGATCCACGCGGGCTACCTGCGTGGGATGGTTCCCCCGGCCGATTCGTTGCTCGACCTTGCGCTGGCCAACCGTCACGGGCATCTGGTCGAGGCCATCTCGGAGACGTCAAGCCCGATCGAAGGCACGCAGGTCTCGCTGATTTCAGGGATCCGGTCACACGCTCAAGCACCGACTCTGACAGGGCTGTGGAATCCGCTGGCGGCCGCGCTGAAGTCGCTTGAGCGCACCGGGCAGGACGTCATCGTCGACGCGGGCCGGTTGGGGCTGGTCGGCTCTGCAGAACCACTGATGTATGCCGCCGATCTCTGCCTGCTCACCACACGATCTGACCTGGTCTCCCTGTCGGGCGCAAGGTCCTGGGCGGCAACCCTGCGGGACGGGTTCGAGCGCACAGGTGGCCTGTCGTCCTTGGGTGTCTTGATGGCCGGTGTAGGGGACCCGTACTCGGCGCGCGAGGTCCGTAAGGTCCTGCAGCTGCCGGTGACCGCCTGCCTGGCGTGGGATCCCGACGCGGCCGCAGTGTTCGCCAAGGGCGCCAAAGCGCCCAAGAAGTTCGACTCGTCACCGCTCGTGCGCAGCCTGCGAGCCGCACAGACCGCGATCACCGCCACAGTCACGGCCAACCGTGCGGACCTCACCGTCCAACCCGTTGGGAGTTCGCGATGACCCAGGACGCGGACTGGACCGGCTCCCATAACCCGGGCGATCCGACGGCCTTGCCCATTTTCGGAGAGCCCGCTCCTCTGCGACGCGGCAGGGTCCGTGGCACGTTCTCGATGACGCCTCAGGACGAAGCCGCAGACACCGAATCGCATGAGGAGCAGCCCAGGGAGCCCACATCGCTGCGTCGTGCGGCAGAGCGACGTGGAAGCGAACTGGACTGGGACCTCATCGCGACGCTGCGGCAACAGGCGTCGGAGCGGCTGAGCACAGCGTTGGGGGAGGACCGGGCACACATGCCGCGCGACGTGCAGCGCGAACGTGGGCGCGCCATCATCCTCGAGTTGCTCAACGACGAGTCCGCCGCACGGATGACGGCAGGGCAGGACTCGTGGACGCTCGCCGAGCAGGGACAGATGGCCAAGGCCCTCGACGACGCCCTGTTCGGGTTGGGCCGTTTGCAGCCGCTCGTCGATGACGACCTCGTGGAGAACATCATCATCGCTGGGTCACAGTCGGTGTGGCTCGAGTACAGCGACGGACGACTCGTGCGAGGACCCGCAGTCGCGACGAATGACCAGGAGTTGATCGACTTCCTGGTCTTCCTCGCGTCACGGTCGGAATCCAACCCACGCCCCTTCTCTGAGGCACAACCACGCCTGCACATGCGGCTGGACGGCGGTGCCCGGCTCGCGGCCACCGCGTGGGTTCACCCATACCCCTCAGTAGTGATTCGCCGCCACCGCCTGCGCCAGGTGACGTTGGGCGATCTGGTTGAGCGCGGAACCTTGACCGTCACCGCCGCATCCTTCCTGTCAGCTGCTGTCAAAGCCGGGAAGAACATCGTGGTCTCGGGTGCACAGGGTGCAGGCAAGACCACGTTGGTGCGGGCCCTGTGCGCCGAGATTCCCCGTCGCGAGATCATCGGCACGTTCGAGACCGAATACGAATTGTTCTTGCACGAGCTGAAGGAACAGCACGACATCGTCTTCCCTTGGGAGGCCAGGCCCGGGTCGGGGGAGCGTGGCGCAGACGGTCGGCAGGCGGGCGAGGTCACCTTGTCCGAATGCCTCGTCGACAGCTTCCGGTTCAACCTGAGCCGCCAGATTGTAGGCGAAGTGCGCGGGCCGGAGATCTTGGCGATGTTCAAGGCGATGGAATCCTCCAACGGCTCGATCAGCACCACTCACGCCCGCAACGCAGTCGGCGCACTTGGCAAACTCGTCACCTGCGCCCTCGAGGCCGGCCCGCAGATCACCTACGACTACTCGATCCGCCAGATCGCGGCCAACGTCGACATCGTGGTCCACGTCCACCTGGACAAGAGCCCCATCGGTGACGACGCCTATCAGCTCGCACGGTGGGTCGAGGAGATCATCACCGTGGCGCCTGGCGAGAGGGAAACGGGTTACTCCTCCCAGACCGTGTTCAAGACCAAGCCCGGTCGCCGCGAGGCGGTGCCCTCAGTGATGCCCGATGAGTACCGCGACCTCGAGCTGTGGGGCTTCGACCTCAACGCCTTCTACGCCCAGAACGGGGAAGCTGCGTCATGACACCGCTCGTCCCCGCGCTGGCCGCCGCACTGATCGTCGCCGGTGCGATCGGCGTGCTCGTCGGTGTGCGTGGCACACCCGAGAAGGCGGCCGCACCAACCCGAAGGAGGCTGCCCGGGATGGCACGAGTCCAGTCGATGACCAAGCGCTCCCAGAAGCTGCTCCTCGTCGGGGCTGGCGTCGGCCTCCTGGTGGCCATCCTCACCGGGTGGGTCGTGGCGGTCATCCTTGTTCCTGCCCTCATCGCAGGCCTGCCCTGGCTGCTGTCATCGCCAGAAGCCAACGACAAGATCGAACGCCTTCAAGCAATGGAGGAATGGACCCGGTCCCTCTCCGGGATCTTGACCGCCGGCGCGGGCCTCGAGCAGGCCCTCATCGCGACCCTCCGTTCGACACCCGACGAGATCCGCCCCGAAGTGGCGCGCCTGGCCTCCCGGCTGCGCGCCCGGTGGTCCACGGAGGACGCACTGCGGGCCTTCGCCGACGAGGCCGACGACGCCACCGGCGATCTGATCTCCGCAAACCTCATCCTCGCCGCCCGGCGCCGCGGCGCCGGCCTCGCGGCCGTCCTGGAAGCACTGGCGGAGTCCGTTGCCGCCGACGTCCGGGCCCGCCGAGAGATCGAGGCCGACCGGGCCAAGCCACGAGCGACAGCGCGAGCCGTCACCTTCATCACCCTGGGAGTGCTCGGGTTCCTGGCCCTCAACGGCGACTACATCGAGCCGTACCGGTCCCCCCTTGGGCAGATGATCCTTCTCACCCTGCTGGCCCTCTACGTCGCCACGTTGATCTGGATGAAGCGGATGGCGATCGGCGGCAAACTGCCTCGCTTCATCGGGGCGGCCGCGAAGGAGGCGGCGAACTGATGCTGACCGGACTGCAGTTGGCGATCACCGGAGGTGCGTTGCTCGGTCTCGGCGCGGTCTTCCTACTGTGGCGCCTGGCTCCGGCAGACCCCGACCTGGGCCAGGCATTGGAACGGCTCTCACCACGCGCCACGACAGGCGAGCCCGGCGAGGCCTCGACCACGGCCACGGACTCGCGTGACCGGCTCGGCCGCTGGGGGATGAAGACACTCCCCGCGGGAACCTGGGGAAAGGCGCCCGTCAAGGAACTGGCTCTCCTGCGGATCCCGCTCAGCCGGTTCTACGGGGAGAAGATCCTGTTCGCCCTGCTGGGACTGACGATCCCCCCGCTGTTTGGGCTCATGCTGGCCACCATCGGCCTGGGTCTGCCGATCATCCTTCCTGTCGCTGCGTCATTGGCCTGCGCGGTGGCGTTCTTCTTCCTCCCGGACTACAACGCCCGCGATGACGCCAAGAAGGCCCGCGTCGAGTTCAACTGGGCGCTGGGTGCCTACATCGAGCTCGTTGCCTTGGAGCGCAACAGCGGCTCCGGTCCTCGACAGGCGATGGAACTGGCAGCGGAAGTGGGCGACAGCTGGGTGTTTCGCCGCCTCGGGGAAGAGCTCGCCCGGACGCGGTGGTCAGGGGTGACGCCCTGGGAGGCGCTACACAACCTGAGCGACGAACTCGGACTGCCCGAACTCGATGACTTCGCGGACATCATGCGGCTCTCGGGTGAAGAGGGTGCCCAGATCTACACCAGCCTGCGAGCCCGATCAGCCGGGATGAGAGCAGCCATGCTCAACGCCGAGCAGACCAAGGCGAACGAGAGCAGCGAACAGATGTCGATACCGATGAGCGCGCTCGGCGTCATCTTCCTCGCCATCCTCGTCGCACCCTCCCTCCTCAGACTGATGGAGGGGTCCTGAACCTGTTCACGTCACCGATAGCAACCAAGCTTTTAAGCCGTCCAACCAGGGCCGGCACAACCACAGAAGGGGAGAGCCGCATGCACTATCTGGCCGCAGTTCTACACACGTTGGGCGTCACCGCGTCCGATCACGCAAGCAAGCGCATCAAGGGCGATCCGGAGCGCGGATCCGTGACCTTGGAACAGATCCTGTGGGGCGTGGCCCTCGCGGCCCTCGCGGCCGCTGTTGTGGCCGTCATCAGGACCTTCGTCATGGGTAAGGCCGGCCAGCTCGGCACATGATGTCGCCTCGCTCCTTCCGTTTGCCTCACCCCTTCGTGGGGTCGGGGCAAAACGAGCGTGGCTCGGGGTCGATCCAAAACGTCATCTTGTTGCCGCTGGTGTTCAGTGTGATGTTCCTGGGTCTTCAAGGCGCCCTGCACTACCACGCCCGAACGGTCGCTATCGCGGCCGCGCAGGAAGGCGCGCGAGCAGCAGGAGCTGAAGGGGGCTCAGGTGGGGACGGTTCCGCCGCAGCCTCGAGCTTCGTCGCCGACGCGGGAGGCTCGGACGTCATCAGAGGGGTCAGGATCACCAGTCAACGCTCTGCCACGAACGCCACGGTCACGGTGACAGGGAGGCCACTCACCGTGATTCCCGGTTGGGGACTCATGGTCAGACAATCGGCCACCGTCCCCGTAGAAAGGGTCACCGGATGAGGTCGGGCAAAGGAGGACGCGAGCGAGGGTCAGCGGTGATCGAGGCCGTCATCGGGATCCCTGCGTTCATGCTGTTCGTCGGCCTCATCATTGCTGCCGGACGGTTCACCATCGCCCAGCACAGCGTGGAGTCCGCAGCAAACGCAGCAGCCCGGGCGGCGTCCATCTCCCGTACCCAAGAACAGGCACAGGGTGCGGCCTCCTCGAGTGCTGCCACGACCCTGAACAACCAAGGCCTAAAATGCAGCTCGAAGAGCGTCTCTGTCGACACGACCGGCTTTGCTGCGCCGGTCGGGACCCCAGCGCGAGTGACGGCCACGGTCACCTGCCAGGTCCAGGTCGCCGACCTAGCCGTGCCCGGTCTGCCCGGAACCCTTTCCGTCGAGGCGACCACGGCGTCGGCTATCGACACCTACCGAGAACGGTGATTCGGATGCGGACCTTGACCAACCCATGGCGCGACGACGAACGCGAACGCGGATCGATCAGCATCGTCCTCGTCGTGGGTGCCGTGGCCATGATCATTCTGGTCGGACTCGCCGCCGACGTCGGCGGCAAAGTCCACACACTCGAGCATGCCCGGGACGTCGCCAGGCAGGCTGCACGAGCGGGAGGGCAACAGCTCGTCGCCCCGGCAGCCATCCGTGGTGAAGGTGTCCAGGCCGACCCGTACGCCGCGCAGCAAGCAGCGCAGACATACCTTGCCGGGGCTGGCGTGGCAGGGTCAGCCACCGTCATCAACGGCACGACCGTGAGAGTCACCACCACGGAGACCTACTCCACCAAGTTCCTCAACATCATCGGCATCGGATCCTTCACCGTCCACGGTGACGCCGAGTCGAGGATCGTCCGCTCCGCTGGAGGTGTCGAACAGTGAGACTGCGCACTCGACTTGTCGGACTGGTGGCCACACTAACCATCCTGGGGATCGTCATCGGACTCCCCGTGGCGCTCTTGGCTATCGGCGCCAACCCTCTGCCGAACGAGGTCCCCACCCTCGAGCAGCTCCGCGTCTTCCTCACGAGCCCGGATGACGGAACACTCGCCCTGGCTTTCATCACACTCGTCGGCTGGGCGGCATGGGCCTTCCTGGCCGCCTCCCTTGCCCTGGAAGGCATCGCCCGGGTCCGCCGCACCTCCTCGCCGCACCTGCCCGGCCTCGCGCTTCCGCAGTCCGCCGCCCGAGGACTGATCGGTGCAGCCCTGTTGCTGTTCGTCACGGCCCCCGTCGGCATGCCTGCCGCCCACGCCAGCGCGGGGACAGCAGCGACCGCATCCGCTGCGGCGAGCACCCCATCGAGAGCCGCACCGGTTCCTTCCGGTCAGCTCGCACCCCCTGCGACACCCCACACTCAGTTGACTCCACTCGAGGCGAAGCCCTCCACGATCAACCACACAGTCAAGCCGGGGGACACGCTGTGGTCCCTGGCCGAAGCCCACCTTGGGGACGGAGCGCGATACGGCGAGATCGTCGAGCTCAACCCCAAGACCCTGGGTGCCGACCCCGGCTTCTTGACCCCGGGAACCGTGCTGACAATTCCCACTGCGCCTACGAAGGCGGCGGGCGCAGACGACACCAAGGTCGTCGTCGAACCCGGGGACACTCTGTCAGATATCGCGAACGAGGAGCTCGGTGACCCCGACCGCTACCCGGAGATCTACGCAGCCTCCAAGGACACCCATCAGCCCGGCGACCGCCGCCTGGTCGACCCCAACCTGATCCTGCCTGGATGGACTCTCACCATCCCCGGGGCAGCAACACCGGCAACGTCGCCGCCTGCCCCCACCCCGAAGGCACCCGCAGAGGGCCGGGCTCCCTCACCGACCAGCGCCGCACCACACAACGTGCCGTCGGGCGAAACGCCGGGCACAGAGAGCGCCCGCCCGCCAGCAGCGGCCCCAAGCATCCCCTCAGGCCAATCCGCACCCGCGCCTGCCCCCACGGACGCAGTCGAGGAGACACCCTCCGTCGCACCGTGGATGCTGACCGGACTCGTCGGCGGGGGAGGAGTGCTCGCCGGGTCGATGGCGCTCCTGCTGCTACGTCGGCGCCGGGCCCAGTTCCGTGCCCGACGTCCCGGACGCACGATCGCAACCCCCGAGCCCGTGCTCATCCCCGTCGAGAAGACCGTGACCGCGATCGGGTCAAGGACCGCCCCGACCGTTGAGCACCTTGACGCCGCGCTCCGACGACTCGCGCTCTCGCACACCGGCGCGGGTCAGGCCATGCCCGAAGTGGCAGCCGTCCAGATGACCCCGACCGGCCTCACCCTGCACCTGTCGGGTCCGACCACCCTCGACGCCCCCTGGCACGGCACCGAGGACCACCTCCACTGGACGCTGCCGGCGCAGGCGGACCCCGCGACCGTCGGGCCGCTCGTCGAGGATCAGCCAGCCCCCTACCCGATGCTCTGCACCATCGGGACCAGCGACGCCGGCGACGCATGGATGCTCAACCTGGAGGACATGGACCTGGTCATCACCGGAGACGTGGACTACGGACGGGACTTCGCGCGGTACATCGCCGCCGAGATCGCGTGCAACCCGTGGTCTCACGGCGTCACGGTGGACCTCATCGGGGTCGCCACCGAGGTCGAGGCCATGAACCCCGAACGGGTGCGCGTCCACACCGGCGATGACCCCGCCGCTGATCTCGTCGCGGACGCTGTCGCCATGATCGACCGCTCTCAGGACGCTGGCACCGACGTGATTACAGCTCGAGCAGCCCAGCTGGGGGCCGACCCTTGGCCGGCGAAGATGCTGATGGTCGACGCCGCCGCCGCAGACACGACACCCGCCCTGGAGCAGCTGCTTAACCTCGTGCGCACCCACGGCGGGCACACCGGCACCAGTGTCGTGGTCAGAGGGGAGGAGCTCGCCGGCGACGGCATCGAGGTCCAGATCAGCGCAACCGGGCGGATTATGATGCCAACCTCAGGACTCGACCTGATCGCGGTGGGTCTGACAGCCGACGAAGCACAAGGATGTGCAGCCCTCCTGGCACAGAGTGAGGACCTCGACGACGTCGACATCCCCTCCGTCGAGGCAGACGAGGAAAGCTGGAAGGCCTGGACCGACGAGGCCGGAGCTCTGCGAGACGAATACACCCTTCCCCGCCTCAGCCTCAACGACGTGGACGAGGAGGACGCCCAACCTGCTGCGCCACCAACGTCGATCCTGGCGGATCCGGACGAGGAGTACGTGGAGCACGGGGCGACCACCGTCGCCGATCTCAACGCCTTGGCGCCGCGGGTGACACCCCAAGTCCGTGATGCGGTCTTGAACACCGACCCGACCCTCGACGCAGACCTGGAGCAGTGGCACTCAGACACGTGCGACCTTCCCAGACTGACCTTCCTTGGCCCAGTCACGGCGCGCACTCGAGGGGCTGCGCTGGCCAAGCGCAAGCCTTACTTCACCGAGCTGCTGGCTTACCTGGTGACGCGCCGGCACGGGGCGACCCCGGACGAGGTCGCGGACACCTTCAACATCTCCCAGACCAAGGCACGCGACTACGTGAACACCGTTCGCGACTGGCTGGGTACCAACCCTCGCACCGGGGACAAGCACCTTCCCGACGCACGCAAAGCACCACTGGCACAAACGCGCGGCACCAGCGTCTACCAGGTGTTGGACGCTCTCGTCGACGCGGACCTGTTCCGTCGCCTCAGAGCCCGCGGCGAGGCGCGAGGTCCCGAAGGAATCGACGACCTCTGCGCCGCCCTGCGCCTGGTCCAAGGACGTCCTTTTGACAACCTCCGCAAGGGTGGCTGGTACTGGCTCTCCGAAGGAGATCGGCTTGACCAGCACATGGTCTGTGCCGTCGTCGACGTTGCCCATCTCCTCACCACACACAGCCTGCGCGACGGCGATCTCAAACGCGCCCGCCTGGCCGCCGAAACCGCCGCACTGGCCGCGCCGGACGATGAGATTCCCCGCCTCGATCTCGCAGCCGTCGCGGCAGCAGAGGGTCACGCCAACGAGGCCGACCGAATCCTGCGAGACGAGATCCTCAACCGGACCGACGACGACGGGCCGCCGGTTGAACTCTCCGAGCGGACCCAACAGATCATCGCCGGAAAGGACTGGCTCAAGCGCTCTCAGCAGGCCAGCTGACAACTAGGGCCAAGCCAGATGAAAGGGCCTCACCATCGCCCACGATGGTGAGGCCCTTTCGTTTTCGCGTGGCTCGAAACCCAACCCACAAACCCTTGTGGCAACCCCTCCGCCGCGAATTTCTTCAACTTTCGGGGGGACGTTGTATTTGTGCAGGTCACAGACCTGACGGCTTGCCTCTAGGAGGTCGTACCCCCCAGCGAATCGCGCTCGGCGGGGACAACCTCGGGGACGCCCGATCGGGATCTTCCTTCCATGCCCACACGGCGGAAGGAGCTCGAAATGAGCGTCGCAAGGAACCTCGGTCTGGATGACCCTGACAACAACATGCTGGCCCTCGCCAGGGATCGTTGGAGCAGCTGGCGTCTCGAGCACGAGGCACTCGAAGTCGTCGAGGACCTCGTGGACTTGCCCACCTGGATGCGCAACGCCGAACCCGAGAACGCAGACCGGGTGCTGCTCGCGTTGGCCGAATTGGCCTCACCCGAAGGTGGCGACGATCTCGCTGCTACGGGAGCGTTGGCCTGGCTTCTTCTGCCCGGCGCCAGCCTCCTCGCAGCTCGGCTGGCGACCCTGACCCCGAGTATCGACGAGGTGCTCGCGGCCCAGCTGTGGGTCGAGGCTCGAACCTTCCCGTGGCAGCGTGGCCGCCGCGTCGCCGCCAACATCCTGATGAACGCACGCAAGGCGGTCATGCGTGATCTCGGGGTGGGTGTGGCTGCGGACCCGGCATGGTCCCGAAGCATCCTGATTGCCCCCACAGAAGACGTCTGGGGTGTCCTTCCTGGCCCGGCCGCCGACGCCCAACCCGAACACGAACTGGCCGAGCTCCTGGAGTGGGCATGCAGCCAGGGAGTCATCACTGAAGACGACCGGGCGCTGCTCGTCGACGTGGCCGCCACCGCGGACCGGTACCAGCCGCGCCGTGCCGGTCGCGGGCATGCCGGTCTGCTCTCCAACGACGTCTCCACGGAGGTCGCCCATCGCCACGGTGTCTCGCCGATCACCATCCGCCGCCGGACCCGACGCTCAGTCCAAGCGCTGCGAGACGCACGAAAGCTGTCCGCCTGATGAGGACCGCCAGTGACCCCCGTCCGGCTTTAGGCGGCGAGGTGATGACAGTGACCGATGCCGCAGAGATCGAGCGACTGATGGACGTGGCCAACAGCGACGCCGCCGTCCTCGAGGACCTCGACCAGTGCATGACCAGGCTGCGCCAGGCGCAGCTGGCGAAAGCCGCCTTGGCCCGTCTCGACTCCAGCGACCTGCGCGAGCTGTTCGCTGCCCGACGGCGCGCACTGGGAGAGCGAACCCGATGAGTGCGACCCAGACGGCACCGCGCACCACCATCAGCGTCGACGAGCTGAAGCGTGCCTGGCAGGCCGTACAGACCGGACAGTTCCGCACCGACCCGAGCCGTCGCCCGACGGACACCCGCGACGGTAAGCCCGGGCCGACGTGGGAGCCCGATGAGGATGTCCTCCCAGTCATCGGATGCGGCGGCAACACCGGTGCCAGCACCGTCGCCCTGGCGATCGCCACCGTCGCTGCCTCGGCCCGCGTCGTGGAGTGCTGCACCGTCACCGCGACCGGCCTAGCGGCCGCGGCCACTGCCGAGCTCGGACGGGTCGGCGATGGGTGGACCCGAGGCACCCGAGACAACGTCACCCTCGAGCGCGGCACCGACGTGCTGCTCGAGATCAACGAGGTCCCACTGCCCCCGCCACCCATCAGCCCACTGGGCCTGACTGTCCTCGATATCGGCTGGGAGCTCGGGCAGGTCCTGGCCACGCCCTCCTGGATAGGCGACCACGTGCACCGTGCGCAGGCCGTCGTCGTTGTCACCTCGGCCACCGTGCCCGGCCTGCGACGACTGGAAGGCGCCCTCGCGCTCCTCGAAGGCGCCAACGTCGTGGCCGCAATCGTCGGCCCACGACGAAAGAAGTGGGCACGCGGCATCGACCACACCATGGGCGCCCTCACCCGTGCTCTGGAGCGCAACGGGCAACTCATCGACATCCCCGAAGACCGCGACCTGGCCAGCCACGGCCTCGACACGCGACCGCTACCGGCGGCACTGACCACCGCAACAACCCACCTGCTCCGGCTTGTCCAAGCCAAGAACCACCGAGAAGGGGACCCCTCATGCTGAGCACGATCACCTACCACCTCACCGCCCTCCCGACAGCGGTGTGCCCCACCGCGCCACCTCAGGCACAGAAGTACGCCGACCAGCTCATGGGCTACGTCCTGTGGGGCGTCATCTTCCTGTTCTTCGTTGGTGTCGTCGTCGGCATCGGCTCCATCGTGGCCGGTCGAGTGTTCGGCATGCCCCATGCCAGCAAAGCCGGGATCGTGGGGGTCGTCGTCGTGTTCCTCGCCGTCATCGCCTACCTCGTGCTGCCAGGCGTGGTCCGCGCCATGACCGGGTCTGGCTGTATCTGATGGCTCAGGCGAGGCACCTCACCGACGGGGCATGGGGAAGGCCACGACTGCTGGCCGTGCTCGCCGGCGGAGTCGTCGTCGTCCTGGCCGGCCTGGTCGGCCTGGGCTTCGCGGTCTTCTACGCAGTGCAGTCCGCCGACACCTCCACCGTCGAACCCGCCTCGGCCGAAATCCGCGCTGGGGCCGCAGGGGAGTCCCACGGTCAGGCTCACCGGGACGCAGTCGCGGCCGCCGCCATGCTCGAGGTGGAACCGGATGACTCCAAGGCCGGCACCCCGGCGGCCACCCCCGCGCCGGCACTGGCTGTGCCTGCCGCTACAAGGACCGGACCAGTCGAGGTGCCCACCGGATTCCCCAAGTCACCGGCTGGGGCGATCGGACAGCTGGCGGCGATCGAGACCACCGTCTTGCAGGGCATGTCGATCCCGCACGCCAACGACGTCTACAAGCAGTGGGCCATGCCGGGGGGTGTCGGAGTCGCGAACTGGCCCCTGATCAAGAACGTCCAAGCGTTCCTGGCCAGTGCCCAGCAGGGGCAGACCAAGGACCCCACCATCACCGTCAGCGCCCGCCCAGCGGCAGCCCAGGTCAAGGGCATCGATGGGACGGGCTGGGTGCTCGCCTGCGTCCTGCTCGACGTGCGGGCCGTCATCACCACCGAAGCCCGGGTCGCCTACGGGTACTGCGAACGCATGCAGTGGTTCGGCGACACCCAGAGCGGGCGATGGATGATCGCCCCCGGCGACCTCCCCGCCACCGCACCGTCAACCTGGCCCGACACCCATTTGGCGATCAAGGCCGGGTGGCGTACTTGGGTCGAGGCCGAGGACTCGGGGGTGAGCTGAAGATGTTCAACCCGTTCGGATACCTCGCATCAGCCGCGGGCAAGGTCGTCGCTGACGGATGGACGGCGGTCTGCCTCGGAGTTTGGAACGCCGGGCTGTGGCTGCTCAAACTGGTGCTGACGATCGTCGACAGTTTCACCACTCCCGACCTCAGCGAGACTGGCCCAGGCGCGGAGATCTACAGGATCACGTTCTGGATCGCGCTGACCCTGATGATCACGCTGTCCCTGGCGCAGCTGGGGATCTCTGCCTTCCGCAGGGACGGTCGCTCGGTGGGGCAGCTCCTCATCGGCACCGGCCAGTTCCTCATGGTCTGGGCCGCCTGGCTCGGATACGGCGTCGCGCTCCTCGCGGCCGTCGGCGGGCTCACCAAAGCCCTTATGAACAAATTGCTGCACATCGATAAGTGGGCGCAGTTCGAACCCTTGGGCACGCAGATCTCCGTCCAAGACATCTCCGACGGCACGGTGGCCACAGTCCTCATGGTGCTCGGCATCTTTCTGGTGTTCGCCGCCATCGGGCACCTGCTCGTCATGCTGGCTCGGGCCGGCTCGTTGCTCGTACTTGCTGCCACCACGCCAATCTCGGCCGCGGGGCTGTCCTCCGACTTCGGCCGCGACTGGTTCTGGAAGAGCTTCCGGTGGTTCCACGCCGCTGCCTTCACCCCTGTCCTCATGATCCTCGTCCTGGGGATTGGGGTGCAGATGACATCGGGCGTGGCCACTGGCATGACCAACGAGTTGGAGAAGGCCATCGGCACCGCAGTCCCCGGCGTGGTTTTGATCTGCATCGGCTGCTTCAGCCCGCTCGCACTGTTCAAACTCCTCGCGTTCACCGACCCCGGCACCACCTCCGGCGCGGCGCTACGTACCGGCCTCGCAGCACAAGGCGGGATCTCCGGACTGCTGGGAGGGCTCGGTGGAAGTAGCGCCAGCGGCAGCAACTCCGCGGCCTCCGCCACTGACCAGAACGGCAAATCGCAAGGCGAGAGCGCCGGCGAAGACTCGACGAGCAGCCGGTTCAACGGCAGCACGGCCGGAATGATGGGCAAATTCGGTGGCGCCCTCGGCCAGGCCGGCGCCGCCGGCATGGGAGCCATGGAGAAGATCGGATCCACCGGTGCCGCGGTGGGCGCGGACCTGACCAACCAGATGGGGGTCGGTCACAACAACTACGTCCCCGACTTCACCTCCACCAAACGCGGCAGCGACGGCGGGCGACCCAAGAGTGCTGACGGGGACGACGACTCCCACAGCGGTGGAAGTGGTGGCCCCGACCAGGACCTCCACCCTGCGGCGACCGGCACCGACGGGGCACCCACCCCTTCCCTGCCCACCCCACCGACCCCATCACTCCCATCTGCACCTGGAGGTGGAGGCCCATCACCCGGCGGCGGCGGGGGAAGGATGCCCACCTCTGGAGCAGGCGGCGCAGGAGCAGAAGGTGCAGGAGCAGCAGGAGCCGGCGCGGGAGCCATCCCCGTCGTGCCGGTCTAGGAAGGAAGACACATGGCAGTCATCTACTCGGATTACTCCCGAGCTCGCATCGGATGGTTCTTCGGACTGGGGGGGTGGCAGTTGGCGATCGTCTCGCTGACGTTCCTACCGATCGCCTGGTCAATGCGTAGCGGGGCTTGGATCTCCGCTCTGCTGTTCCTGCTCCTGTGGACCGTCATCCTCCTGATCACGATCACCCCAGTGCGCGGACGATCGGCCACGGGGTGGGCCACCGCATCCCTCGCCTTCGCAGTTGGCGGGCTGGCCGGCTGGACCAGATTCCGCTCCAAGGCCGGGCGAGGGCGAGCAGACGACATGGACGAGCCAGACCTGCCCGGCATCCTTCAGGGCATCAAGATCCACGACGGCCCACCCAACGGTGCAATGTTGGCCCGAACGGCGATGGTCCAAGACCACCGATCCCGCACCTGGGCGGTGACCGCCTCCGTGGTCCACCCCGGCATCGGCTTGAAAGAGGTCGACGAGCGACAAAGGCAAGGCGCCGGACTCAGCGACCTCCTAGATCTCGCCGCACGGACTGAGCTCATCGACGAGATCCTGTTCCTGGTGCGCACCGTTCCCGAGGACGGTGCCGAACGCGACCAATGGGTCACACGCCACCGCCGCGGGGAAGCGACCGCGGCCCGTGAAATCAACGACGAGCTGCAGAGCAACCTCACCCAGGCCAGCGTTCGCACCGAAGCATTCGTGACGTTCGTGGTCCCCGAGGGACGGATCGCGAAGGAGGCCAAGGAGTCAGGCGGTGGCCTCGACGGGCGCGCCCGTGTCCTGTACAGCCTGGCCTCAGAAGTCGAGGCGCAGCTGCGCGGCGGCATGGGGATGACCACCGTGAACTGGCTCACCAGTCCCGAGCTCGCGTTGGTGTGCCGCACCGGATTCGCGCCGGGCGACCGCGCTGGAATTGTGGACGCGCTCGACAGCCGAAAGAGTGACCCGGACGTGAACGCTGACATCCCCTGGGCCATGGCCGGGCCCTCAGGGGCGGACCCGGTGGCACGGCACTACAGCCACGACGCCTGGAACTCAATCAGCTCCACGATCAAACTCCCCGTCAAGGGTGCCGCAATGGGTGCTCTCGCCCCGGTCCTGACTCCGACCGCGGCGGGGGAGCGTCGCAGCTTCATGGTGGCCTACCCGATCCTGACGCAGTCAGCGGCGCAACGACAGAGCGCCACCAGCGAATGGGCGGCCGACATCGGTGAGGAGATGCGCAACAAGGCGAAGGTCAAACAGCGCACCAAGTCCAGAGACGAAGCCGACAAGGTGCGCCGCCTTGACCAGAAACTGGCCCGAGGAAACAGCCTCACTCGCCCGTATGCCGTCGTCACGGTCACGGTCCCCAAGACCGCCCGGGTCTCGGAATACGGCCGATGCCTCGACGCGTCCGTGCGGCGGGCTGGGTTCGCGCCACTTCGGCTCGACCTCGCCCAAGACGTCGCATTCTCATCCTCCACGGTCCCCTTGGGGATCAGCCTCACCAGGAAGGCCAACTGACATGGCTACCAAACTCGGCAGCCGTCGCGGCGGACGCGACATGTCCCGTCTGCTCTCCGACTTCGGCCACGAGCTGCCCTCGATCCCGCGCCCGCTCCCGCCTGTTCACGAAGGGCGGATATTCAAGCCCGCACCCCGTAGCGGGGCACGTCGCGCCGGACGAGGATGGGCGCCCGCCTCCGCTCCCGTGTCGCTGTGGCGCATGACGAGTGACCAAGCCCCCGTCTTCTGGCCCTTCATCTCTACCCCGGGCCTGCCCCCCACCGGCGCACAGATGGGCATCGACATGCTCTCCGGTGGCGCGTTCTACGCAGACCCTCTCGGATGGGTCCTTGACGACGACGTCCCGGTCACCAACTCCAACATCTTCAGCTTCGGAAAGCCCGGTCGTGGCAAGAGCGCGACCACCAAGTGCTTCTGCCTGCGCATGATCGACTTCGGTTACCGGGTCCTCATCCTCGGCGACACCAAGGACGAGTACGAGCCGCTGTGCCGATTCCTGGGGGTCGAGCCCTTCGCGATCGGGCCAGGCCTGCCCGCCCGGATCAACCCCTTGTCCTTCGGGCCGCTCCTGACCGGATGGGATCAGCTGAGCCCCGAGGAGGCACAGGCGCGGGCCACGATCGTGTTCTCCCGCTGGCTCACCCTCGTCCGGGGTCTGGTCGGCTCACAACGTATCGGGGAACGGGGCGTCCCTTTCGGCCCCACTGACGAAGTGGTCGTCAAGGCCGCACTGCAACACCTGACCGGTTACGCCGCCGGACACACCCACATGCGCGAGACCACCATCCCCGAACTGTGGCACCTGCTCGACAACCCAACCAAGGATCTCATCGTCGAATGCCGCTACTCCGACGAAAGGCACTTCCTCGACACCACCCGGCTCCTGCGTGATGCCCTCGGACAGCTCGTCAGTGGCGCCTTGGCCGGACTCTTCGACGACCACACCACCGTCGACGTCGACTGGCGCGCCCCCATCCAGTCCCTCAGCCTCTCGCGACTCGACCCGCTCGGCGACGAAGCAGTCGGGATCGCCCTGACCTGCCTGAACTCGTGGGGACGAGGCATGCGCGAGATCGCCCCAGCCGGCGACCTGCGTGTGGTCGTGCGCGACGAGTCCTGGAAACAACTGCGGCTCGGACCCGAGGCAGTCAAGTCCTTCGACGCAGACCTGCGCCTATCCCGTCGCGACGGCGACATCCAGTTCGCGGTCGCACACAAACCAACCGACCTGCTTTCCGCCGGCGACACCGGATCCCAAGCCGTCGCCATCGCCAAGGACCTGCTCCACCTGGCCGACGTCAAGATCCTCCACGGACAGGACCTAGCGGTCGCCAACGAACTCGAGACCCTTCTCGGTCTGGGCCCGATCGCGCGCGACCTGGTGACGGGGTGGGCCATGCAAGGCAAAGGCCGCGCCCTGTGGAGCGTGGGGGAGCAGACCTACAAGGTGCAGACCGTGCTGCACCCCACCGAGCGCCGGCTCACTTACACCAACGACGCCATCGAGGGCGCGGCCTGAGGTCGGACCGATGAAAAAGATCGCCCTCCTCCTTGTCGCTCTACTCGCGATGATGTGCGTGCCCGTGGCCTTGGGTGCCATGGCGGCAATCGGTGGGTCGGTGATCGGGGCCGAGCTGCGCACCGTCGATTGCGGGGGCGCCATCCCGGCCACCGGTGACTGGCGGCCACCGTTCCAACAGGCCTACGTCGTGAGCAAGCGAGGCTTCGGCAACGAGTTCCACCCCATCGCCCACGAGTGGCGCCAGCACACCGGTCAGGACCTCTCCTCGCTCCCTGGACCAGGTCCCGTGGTGGCGATCGCCGGGGGCAAGGTGACGTTTGCGGCAGCCCGAGGCACCTATGGCAATCTGGTCGACGTCGCTCACGCCGGGGGAGTGGTGAGCCGTTACGCGCACCTGGCCAAGATCACGGTCAAACCGGGCCAGGTAATCAGCCCCGGCGCAACCCTTGGAATCGAGGGCAGCACCGGGGGAAGCACCGGCGAGCACCTTCACCTCGAGATCCACGTGGGAAGCCGCGCCGTGGATCCGGTTCCGTTCATGCTCGAGCACGGCGCACCCCTCAACGGCAAGGCCGTCGCCCCCAGCACAACCACCACGAACCTCCCCAGCGACGTCACGGAAGGCGGCATCGGATTCGATCTGCCCGCCGCCGGTGCGCCCAGACAGGACTCACTGCGCACCCCACCAGCAAGCATCCCGTCGACGATCAAGAGCCTCTACACCGCAGCGGCCGCCAGGTACAAGATCCCGTGGACCCTCCTGGCCGGCATCGGCATGGAGGAGACAGGGCACGGCCGCAACAAGGGCACCTCCAGCGCCGGCGCACAAGGCCTAATGCAGTTCATGCCAGCCACTTTCGCCACGATGGGCGTCGACGGCAACGGCGACGGCCGAGCCGACATCCGCAACGACGCAGACAGCGTCTCCTCCGCAGCGAACTACCTCATCAAGAGCGGGGTGGCCAACGGGCCAACCGGTGTGAAGAAGGCTGTCTGGGCCTACAACCACGCCGACTGGTACGTCAACGATGTCCTCCACTACGCCCATGCCTACGGTGGCGGGCTCGTCCTTGGAGATCCCACCGACTGCGGTGTCGGAGGCGCCGGCAACCCGCAGCTCCCTCCGCTGAGCAACGACCGCCTGACCAAAGTGCTCGCCTGGGCAGGGAGCCACGCAGGCGACCCCTACGGGTACGGCGCCAACGGACCCAACGCCTGGGACTGTTCCTCGTTCACCCAAAACGCCCTCGCGCAGGTCGGGATATCGATGCCGAGGACCGCTGGCGCACAACGCGATTGGCTCGCCAAAGGCAACGGGTTCCGGGTCCAACCCGGCCAAGAACGCCCCGGGGACATCATCTTCTGGGACTCCTATCTGGGCCCTGAACGCATCGGGCACGTCGTGATCGTCTGGGACCCCGCGACGAAGACCACGATCGACGCACGGAGCACTGCCAAGGGGGTCGGCCACTTCAGCTACGCAGACGGCGCGAAGCGCAACATCTTCGAGATCTGGCGCGTCGGCAACATGGCCGACCAACCCACCAGGCAGCCCGTTTGAGGCCGGCTGACCGTCAGAGGCGCAGACGCGACTTACGGGCAGTGAAAGGAGACCACCCATGCAGAGATCACGACGGGTCAACCCGCACCCGACAACCTGGGAGATACCGCTGGCGGCCGTGGTGGTCGTGGTGCTCCTCTTCATCCTGGGGGTACACGCCGGTCGGGGAGGCGCCAACCTCATCGCCGGTGCCGGCCTGCACTTCCCGCCACGGGAGGAACTGTTCGTCAGCGTCTTCCCGGCCTTAGGCGGAGATGCAGGCGCGGGTCTGGTTCCTCGACCAGACCACATCGCCGGGGCCGCCGCCACACGGATCTGGATCGGCATCGTCGAAGTACTTAACGTGGCCCTCATGCTGTGGGCGAGCAAGATCGCCTGGGACCGGTGGGGTCCCTCCCGGGTCCACGGCATGGCCACCCGAACTGAAGCCGAGAAGCTCCTCGGGCGAAGCCGACTGCGCCGCAACGCCGCAGTCATCCGCCCCGACCTCTACGGGAAGCGGCAGCGATGAAACACACGCAGCGGTTCGACCCACGGCAGATTGGGTGGCGTCTGGGGCGTGCCCGTCAACCCAGCGGAGGGGAACTGTGGGTGCCCTGGGACCGCACCGCTGGTGTGATCGGCCCACAGGGCAGCGGAAAGACGCTCGACACTCTCATCCCAGCACTGCTCAACGCGCCCGGCGCAGCCCTGGTCACCCTCACCAAGGCCGACGACCTGTTGCTCAGCTTCACCGCGCGCTCGAGCAACGACCGACCCTGCGTCGTCCTCGACCCCTTCGGGATCACCCAAGGACTGCCTGAGCTCGTCTGGGACCCCATCGAAGGGTGCATCGACCCGATGGTGGCCGAACGACGCGCCAAGGCGTTCACGGCCGGAACCGTCAAGGGCGCAGTCGCCGGCGGCCACGGGGACGACGCCGCCCGCTTCTACGCCGCTGAGGCGGCGAAAGTGATCCAGGCATTCTTCCATGCTGCAGCACTCACGGGCCGCACGCTGGAAGACGTGCTGCGCTGGGTGGCCAACCCGCACAGCACTTCGGACCCGATCGAGATCCTGCGCGAGCACCCGCACGCGGCACCGTTCTGGCATGGGCTGCTCCACGGCGCCCTCCACGGTGACGACCGCACAGCCGGCAACACCATCACGACCGTGCAGCAAGCCATGTCCCTGTTCTTCCAAGAACCCATCAGGAAGCGGTGCGTGCCCGGACCCGGGCGGCCCGCCACCGACATCGCCGACGTCATCCGCCGCGCAGGCACGATCTACCTGCTCGGCAGGGAGGACCCCTACGCCAGCGCTTCGCCTTTGATGACAGCCGTGGCCGAACACGTCCTGGACACCGGCCTCGGGGCGGCTCAACGTTCCCCGCACGGCCGGCTCTGCCCACCGATGCTGGCCTGCCTCGACGAGCTGCCGTCGACGGCGCCATTGCCGACGCTGCGCACCCGGATGGCCAACGAGCGAGCCTTGGGGATGGCCTTCATCTGGGCGGCGCAGACCCGCGCCCAAATGTCCGCGATCTTCGGGGAGCAGGAAGCCCGAACCCTTCTCGGTCTGACCAACAACCTCGTCCTGTTCGGTGGGAGCAAAGATGTTGCGTTCAACCAGGAGATCTCCGACCTCCTCGGGCCAGTGCGGATCAGTCGCAGCAGCTGGCAGTTCGGGCAGATGGGCGGGCGCAACGTCGTGGGTGAGGACATCCCCATCCTGACCGGGGCAGAGGTGCGCCAGCTGAAGGAGGGGCATGCTCTCGTCGTCTCCGAGAACGGCAAGCCGATCATCGCCAAACTGGACCGATGCATCACCGGGAAGTCGGGCAAGCAACTCCTGCATGACAAATCCGAGCTGCGAACCCGACTTAGCGACAACCAGCGCATGACCGTGACCCCCGAGGCGCGGGCAACCGCGGCGCTCGTCCAGGCACGACGACGAGGACTTCTCCACGACAGCGGAAGCCCGACCGACTACAGCTTCACCCAGCCATGAGCACCGTCCAGGGCTCCCCATCGACCCCACCCAGGCCGGCCCCGATCGTCCGAGCCTTTCCCGAGCCGGGAAAAGGAATCCAGCAGGCCTACCGAGAACTCGACCTGGCTGACACGGGTACGGACGCCCAGAGGAAGGCGCTCGGTGACCTGAACCTTCTGCCGCGACCCTGGGACCCGGCAAGCCTGACTCAGCCCCAGCTGCGCTTGGAGGCGTGGGCCTGGCTCGAGGCGGTCACGACCTGGCTGAATCTTGAGTACGTGTGGGACGTGTCGGCCATGATCCCGCCCTGCTGGCCCCAACACCCACACCTCGTGCACGAGATTGCCGTCATCGCCGACCAGCGGCGCAGGGCAGGGCGGGCCCTGACCAGCGACGCCCTCGAGGAGTGGCACCGATACGCGTTGCCGTCCTTCATCGACCGGATGAAGGGTCGCTCGCGCAACTACTGCGAGGAAGGGCACCAGGACTGGCCCGCGAACGGCCGATTCGCCCGCCATGTCAGCGACGAGCGGGTCAACGAACGCAGACGAGCCTTCAACGCTGATCAGCAGACTCAACGGGCATCGCGGGCCAGCCAGCAACCGCAAGGCCCGCAGCTCCGAGTCGTCGACGACGACCTCGCGGTCGACACAGACACCGGCGAGATCTTCGACTGAAGCACGAAGGGAACGATGACACGGCACCGGATCCACCTGAACCTCACCCTGATCGTCGGGTGCGCGGCACTGTTGATCGGGTGCGCCGCGCCGCTCACCAGCGCCACCTCAGGGAAGGCCCCTGTGACGCTCACGAATGTCACCGTCGTCGACGGAGACACCCTGCGTGCCACCGTTGGTCGTGCACGGGAACGGATCCGGATCGTGGGCATCGACGCACCCAAGGTCGCCCACGACCCGAGCCCAGCTGAGTGCTGGAGCACGGAGGCGGGCGTTGCGCTGGGCGAGCTGCTCGAGGGCCAATTAGTTCTCGCGTTCTCCGTCGACGACGTCGACGACCGCGATCGCTACGACCGGCTCCTACGTCAGGTCAACGTTGCCGGCGAAGACGTCGCCGAGTACCTCCTCGAGCAAGGCCACGCCACCTCGTTCCGAGCGCTGGAGAACCACCAGCTGTCGCGGTACTACCTCGACATTGAGAGGACCGCCGAACAGAGACAGCGTGGCCTGTGGGGTGCCTGTGACACGGCGCGAGGGAACGGGCCCCGCGGACTGATCAGCAAGGGAACAGACGGATGACCGCGGACGAGAACAGCGCGTCGTTGTCACGCTTCGACATCGAGTTCGGTGACTGCGACGAGTCGCTGCACCCTCACTGCGAAGGGGTGGTCTGCGACACGGTGCTCTTGGTGTCGGGATTCGAGACTGTGGAGCATGCGGAGGAGTACGCCCGGGACCTGCTCTACGACAGGTACACCGTGGCCGATGTTCTTTCCGGGCCAGGGGAGGGGCTGACCGCCTCGACGATGATGACCGGAGAACGCGATCCCGCGACGGTCATCATCCGTGACTACAACGTGGCAGACAACGCGTGCCCCAGCGGCGACAGGTCGTACACCTTCGTGGCCGGCGGCCACGACGAGTTCTCTTTGGAGGACATCGATCTGGACGCCGCGCCGGAGGAACTGGCCACCGTCATGCCCGGACTCCAGCCAGAAGATGACGACGTGAAACGGCGCAGACAACGGGAAGCCGACGCCCGGCGCGCAGAGGTTGCGACGTCGACGGTTACGCGTGCTGCCGGGAGATGAAGTCAGCCATCTGAGGGACCGTGAACGCGACGCGGCCGTGCTCGGGCGCGTAGATCAGACCCTTGGCGATGAGGTTCGACCGGGCCACACTGATCTGACTCATCGACTTGCCCAGCCGATCGGCCACAGCCCTGGAGTTGGACCCCGCGTCACCGTCGACCGCCATCGCCTTCAGATAATCGCGCTCCTGCGGGGTAGCGCGATCCCACCGTGCCCGGAAGAAGCCGTTGTCGAGTTCACGGAGCCCTTCAGCGCACCCCAGCTCGGCGTCACGCTGAGTGATACCGGGACCGGGTGCAACGGACCATGTCTTGGACCCGAACTCCTGCAGGAAGTACGGGTAACCGCGGGAGACCTCCACGGCCAGGGTGACAGCATCGCTCTCCCACTCCACTGACTCGAGTCTGGCCGGCTCGGTCAACACGGCACGGGCGTCGTGGTCTGGCAGGTGCTGGATGTGAGAGAACTGGAAGAGCCGCTCGGTGTAGGACTTCGCCTCCGCCAGCGCCGCCGGCAGGCTGGGCAGGCCGGCGAGGGCCACAACGAACGGCAGGGACCGCTGGTTGGCGATGTGCACGAGGGAGCACAGTGTCGCCATCTCTGCATTGGTCAGATCCTGCGCTTCGTCGATCAGCA
The DNA here is from genome assembly GCF_979258975.1 of Knoellia sp. AC549. Taxonomy (NCBI): domain Bacteria; kingdom Bacillati; phylum Actinomycetota; class Actinomycetes; order Micrococcales; family Intrasporangiaceae; genus Knoellia; species Knoellia sp. AC549. The sequence goes on along the minus strand of NZ_OZ409890.1, from coordinate 1,113,338 downwards.
AGGCGACACCCTTGCCGTCCTCGCGAGTCGCAGTGGTGAGGTCGAGGATCAGCCTGAGCAGATCCATTTCGAGCGCGCCCGAATCCGCGCCGCCACCATCAGACCCGTCGAGATCCAGGCCGAACGACCAAGTCCCCGTTGAGTCCACGCTTGCCTTGAACGAGACGAATGTCTTGAGCGCAATTTTGATCTTCTCGCTGGCGCTTGGACGGGCGAGGTTGAGCAAGGGGAGTTGGAAAGCCTCGGCAACGAGCTCGCGCAAGCCCTTGCCCGTACCTGCCTCGATGAATCCTGCGACCCACTCGCCCTGCTCGGCCTCTTCGTGGAGTTTCCCGAGCAGCACGGTCTTGCCGACACCACGCAGCCCGTAGAGCACGGACGAGCGCCCAGGTCGACCGTGCTCGGCGCGGGCGAGCTGGGTCGTCCACTGGTCCTGCTGTGCGTCCCGTCCCAAGAGGGCTACGGGACGCATCCCAGCTCCGGGCATATAGGGGTTCGTGACCTCGTCCACAACGTCCTCCTATAGAAGTTCCTAACTCAATATAAGGGAGTTTTAGACAGGCTTACAGATTTCTACACACTTCTAGGTCCCGCGTGTTGGCCAAGTGGGTGGCGAGTATTGGCTGTGGTGCCCTGCGTCGGGCAAGGGACGCTGAAGAACGACCTGAGCAACGAAGTCCCGCGGCGCTCACTCCGACAGCATCTGGGTGGCGAGTTGCCGGATCCGGCCAGTGCCTCGAGCGGCAGTCGGTTTGCATGACAGGATGATCGGCCGACTGACTGACGTCCGTTATCATCTGATCATGCGCTCAGATGACACGATTGTGGGTTTGGATGGCTGCGCGGTTCAGTGCATCCATCCGCAGAAGGTCCAGCTCGTGCTGGATGCGACGTTGCCGGCGGACGACTTGGCTCGGGCGGCGAGCATGTTCAAGCTTCTTGGCGACCCGACGCGGTCACGGCTGTTGTTCGCGCTTTTGGAGGCCGGTGAGCTGTGCGTGTGTGATCTCGCGGCGGCGACCGGTACGCAGGAGGCGACGGTGTCGCAGTCTTTGCGGATGTTGCGTGCCTCCGGTGTGGTGACGGGTCGCAGGCAGGGGCGGCTGGTGTTCTATCGGCTCGCGGATGCGCATGTACGGATGCTGCTGGACCTGACCCGGGAGCACATCGCCCACGACGTCGGCACCCCCGACAACGTTGCGACGTCCACCGAGTTCATCCGATGAGTGGCGGGCACGGACACGCAAGCGCGGGAGGTGCGCACCGATGGCGGCTGAGGTTGGCGTTCATCCTCGTCGCCGGCTACTTCGTCGTCGAGCTCGCCGCGGGCCTGGTCTCCGGGTCCCTGGCGTTGCTATCCGACGCGGGGCACATGGCCGCTGATGTGGTCGCCCTGGGTGCGGCGTTGGTCGCGACCCGGATCGCGTCACGCCCGGACAGCACCGGCCGTCGCACGTTCGGGTCCTACCGCGCTGAGGTGTTCGCGTCCGGGCTGGCGGTGCTGCTCATGTTCGGCGTCTCGGTCTACATCATGATCGAGGCCATCGGGCGCATCGGTGACACCGCTGAGGTCGCCTCCGGGACAATGCTGGTCGTCGGCGCCGTCGGGCTGGTCATCAATGTCATTGCCCTGTTGCTGCTGCGCGGCGGAGCCAGCGACAGTCTCAACGTCAAGGGCGCCTACCTCGAGGTCGTCGCCGACACCCTCGGCTCGGTGGGCGTCATCGTCGCCGGACTCATGGTGGCTCTAACAGGCAACCCGTGGTGGGACACCGGCATCGCCCTGGTTATCGCGCTCTTCGTCGCCGTCCGGGCGGTCATGTTGGGCCGTGAGGTCCTGACCGTCCTGGGCCAGCACGCCCCGGCGGACATGACACCAGACGACGTCGAGCAAGCACTGTCGGCGGTTACCGGCGTCGCCAACGTGCACGACCTGCACGTGTGGACCCTGACCTCCGGCATGAACGTCGCCACCGCACACCTCATGACCGATGAAGGCGCGGACGCGCACGCCGTCCTGGACAACGCTCGAACCGTCATGCGCACCAACTTCGGCGTCGAACACGCCACCCTGCAGGTCGAACCCAACACCCATACCGGATGCAAGGAGGTCACCTGGTGACCACATGGACCACCCTCGCGACTACCGAGCGCCGAGCCACGTTGATGCGCCGCGCCCAACTCTTGGCTGCCGCATCCGTCATCTACAACAGCGTTGAAGCTGTCATCGCGATCACCGCCGGAAACATTGCTGGCTCCTCCGCCCTGGTCGGATTCGGCCTGGACTCCATCGTCGAGGTGTCCTCCGGGCTCGTGATCCTGTGGCAGTTCCGCCACCGGATGCCAGAAAGCAGGGAACGCACCGCGCAACGCCTCATCGCCATCTCGTTCTTCGCTCTCGCGGCCTACCTCACCGTCGAGGCTGGGCACGCTCTGATCACCGGAGCCCAGCCAGAGGGGAGCCCCGTCGGCATCGGCCTGGCCCTGGCCTCACTGGCAGTGATGCCGTTCCTGAGCCTGTGGCAGCGCCGCACCGGCAAGGAGCTCGGTTCCGGCGCTGTCGAAGGCGACGGCACGCAGACCCTGCTGTGCACCTACTTGTCCGCAGTGCTGCTGGTTGGGCTAGTCCTGAACGCCACCCTCGGCTGGTTCTGGGCCGACCCGGTGGCCGCACTCATCATCGCTGCCGTCGCGGCCCGCGAAGGCTGGGAGAACTGGCAAGGCGACGACTGCTGCGCACCAGCCGCACTCTCCGCAGTCGGGGCCGGGACAGTCGCCGCGACGTCCCCGACGAACTGCGCCTCAGACGACTGCTGCGCCCCCGCGGCGGTCGGCGGCAACCAAGGGGTGGCCGACAAAGCCGCACCCACCCCAGTGACACTCACACGGGGCGAGGACCGCTCATGAGCCGCCGGATGCCTACAACGATCCGGGAGGCGTTCGACGCAGAACTGCGGGCAGCGAGAACATCTGCGACGGGCGAGGAGCGTTGGACCGCACTGGAGCGGGCGCACATCCTCTCCCAGCCGTGGGCCTGGCCGCACACCCAGGCGCATGCCGTCATGCTGTCCGTGGCGTGGAGCGAGCACGACCGGCGCGAAGCAGCCGGTCAGGTCCTCCGGCTTCTTGTCGCGGCGCCCGGATCGGCGCTGGGCCGCTATCCCGAAGGCAACACCGGCCGTGCGACCGTCCCCCTGACGCAGCGCATGCCTGTCCCGCACGACCTCGCCGAACTCCTGGCGCACCGCTGACGCGAGCCCCTTCTCGACCGGCCGAGGAACCTCATCCGGTCTCCGCCCGTTCGCCCCAGCAAGCCCCCTGACCCTTCCGTCCTGCCTTGGAGCTGAACCCCCTGTGAAACCCGTGAAACGCAACGCGCTCGTCTCCGGCATCGTCATCGCCCTCTTCGTGGCGTTCATCGCCGGCGCCTTCGCACTGGCCCCCAAGAAGGCCGACCCCGCCGACGTCGAAGCCGGAACAGGAACGGCGACGGGCAAGCTCATCCGCGACGACAGTCACCGGCTCGGGGCCGCCGGGACAGGCAAGGTCGTGCTGGTCGAGTTCCTGGACTTCGAGTGCGAGTCCTGCCGTGCGGCATACCCGGTCGTGGAGGAATTGCGCACCACGTATGCCGGCGAGGTCGACTTCGTGGTGCGCTACTTCCCGATCCCGAGCCACGCGAACGCCGTCAACTCCGCTCTCGCTGTTGAAGCCGCTGCCCAGCAGGGCAAGTTCGAGGACATGTACAAGCGCATGTACGACACCCAGACGTCGTGGGGTGAGCAGCAGGACTCGAAGGCGTCGGTGTTCCGTGGCTTCGCGCAGGAGCTGGGTTTGGACATGGCGGCTTACGACAAGGCCGTCGCAGCCAAATCCACGTTGGAGCGGGTACAGCGGGACCGGCAAGACGGCTTGGACCTGGGAGTGGAGGGAACACCGACGTTCTTCCTCAACGGCAAGAAGCTTCAGCCGTCCTCGGTCCAGGACTTCCGCGACCAGATCGACGCCGCCCTCAATGGCTGAGGCCGCACCCGCCCGATCGGTCGAAGCAAAAGTTGCTGAGCCGGAAGGGAGCGTTGGGCGGGGCACAGTCTGGTCGCTGACGCTCGCCGGGCTGGTGGGCCTGCTCGCAGCGTTCGTGCTTCTCGTCGAGAAGGTCGCCCTGCTCGCAGATCCGAACTATGTGCCCTCGTGCAGCATCAACCCGGTGCTGTCCTGCGGGTCGGTCATGAACACCGACCAAGCCGCTGCGTTCGGGTTCCCCAACCCCATCCTCGGCGTCGCAGGGTTCGCCGCGCTGCTCACCATCGGGGTGGTCCTGCTGACCCGGGCGAGGCTGCCCGGCTGGTACTGGTGGGGCATCCAGGCCGGGACAACGTTCGGGGTCGTGTTCGTACACTGGCTGGTCTTTCAGAGCCTCTACCGCATCGGCGCCCTGTGCCCCTATTGCATGATCGTGTGGGTCGCGGCCATCACCGGGTTCGTGGCCACCACAGCCGAAAACATCAGAACCGGGCAGATCCCGCTGCCATCACGGCTGCGCGCCATCGCGTCCTACAGTCCCAGCGTGGTCATCGTGTGGCTCGTCGTCATCGCTGGGCTCATCGCCGTCCAGTTCTGGGACTACTGGGTGACGCTGGGCACCTGAACGCGCTGACGAGTTGCTCGCTCCGCAGTCGCTTCGGTAGTCGGCTCGGGCGGGCCGGGGTGCGTACATGATGACGGCGACAGCGACCAAGCAGATGAGCGCGGCGGTGATGTCGTAGCGGTCGGGTCGGAATCCGTCCGCGACCATGCCCCACGCCAGGGATCCGGCGACGAAGACTCCTCCGTAGGCGGCCAGGATGCGCCCGAAGTTCGCGTCAGCCTGCAGGGTGGCGACGAACCCATACAGACCGAGCGCAACGACGCCAGCGCCGATCCAGATCCAGCCCCTGTGCTTACGAACTCCTTGCCAAGCCAGCCACGCCCACCGATCTCCGCGAGGGCGGCCAACGCAAACAGCAGCAGCGACCTCACAACGGTCGCCGCAGTCTCCCAACCCGAGCGAGATACCTAGGGTGGGCTCCGATAATGGCGTCGTCCTACCAACGTGGTTGATCTTGATCGAGGAACCCTCAGATCGGCACGGTGAAGCCAGACACGAGCTAGCTTGCAGCCAACGGGTGAGGTCCTCCCAAACCCCGGTGAGGAGCAGCAGCCCGACAACGATGAGCAGCCCACCGCCGACGTACTGCACGAGACGATGGTGGTCGCGGACCCAGCCGGACACGCGTCCAAAGCGTTCGATCCCGGCAGCCGCGAGAATGAACGGCAGGCCCAGACCGAGGGCGTATGCCGTGGCAAGAGTCACCGCGCGACCAGTGCTTGGGTTCGTGGTCGAGGCCGACAGGGTCATGACCGCGGCCAGGGTGGGGCCAGTGCAGGGTGCCCAACCGAGCCCGAAGATGGCCCCGACCAGGGGTGCCCCCAGGAGCCCGGTCTGGGGGCGCCACGACGGGGCGAACTGACGTTGTGAGCCAATACCCGCACCAATGCCTAGGAAGACCAATCCCATGAGGATGATAAACACCCCGCCGACCCGCATGAGCAGCTCACGATGCACGGTCAGTGAACGGCCCAGAGTGGCGATGAAGATTGACCCAAGAACGAAGACGGCGGCAAAGCCGAGGACGAACAGCACCGCCCCAAGCACCATCCGACCTCGCGAACGGTGCTCCAGCGCGGTGTCGCTCAGCCCGGTGACGTAGCCAAGGAAGCCTGGAACGAGCGGCAGCACGCATGGCGACGCGAAGGACACGAGCCCGGCGAGGGCCGCGATGAGGACGGCGATGGGTAGGGCACCAGAGGCGATGGTGTCGGTCACGGGTCAGGACTTCAGTACGTCGTCGATGAGGCCCCGCAGTGTCGCGGCTGAGACGACGCCGCTGGCACGGGCGGCGACACGCCCCTCACGGTCAAGGATGAGAGTAGAGGGTGGGCTCGTTGGGGCCTGACGACCGAAGGCAAGGATGAGGATGCCTGATGGGTCGGACAGGCTGGGGTAGGTCATCTTCTGAGTCGACACGAACGCAGACCCGCGCTCGGGTGACTCGCGGAAATCGATGCCCATGAACTGCACCGGCTTCTTGGCTGCCTGGACCTCGGTCCACACCTTTTCGAGGTCAGGGATTTCGGTGATGCACGGAGGGCACCACGATCCCCACAGGTTGATGACGACGATGTCCTTGCCCCGGGCCGAAGTACTCGACCAGTCTTCGCCGTCCAAGGTGGTGCCCTCAAGCGTGATGGGCTTGAGCCGCTTGGCGGCAGGGATCTGCTCGATCGCCCCGTTGCCGGCGATGTAGCCCTTCTGGTCGCCCTGCTTGGCCTGCTCAGCGATCGAGTTGCGGTCCGACGAGCAGGCCCCAACAGTCAACACAGCCACGCACGAAGCGAGGGCAACAACAGCGCGCGACAGCGCATACCGAGTGATCGAGGGCATGCGGACGATTGTCTCAAATGAACCAGAGCGTTCGATCGCCCCCAGTGGTCTGTCTGGCTGACTAGGCGCAGTCACCACCGCGTCATCGACCCAGCCGCCATGCCGGCCTAGGAACAATCGGAGATCGGCGTTATCATCGGCATATGACGATCACGACAGATGCCGTGACCGCAAAGGCGTCGATCGCAGCGGCGTGCTTGTTCAACGGCTTCAGTGACCCGACCCGAATGGCGATCATCGGGTTGCTGGTGGCGGATGAGCAGCGCGTGGTCGACCTGACCCAGCGGCTCGGGTTGGCCCAGTCGACGGTCTCGGGCCATCTCGCCTGCCTGCGGGACTGCGCGCTGGTCGAGTCCCGGTCCGTAGGTCGAGCCACCTTCTACCGACTCGCCCACCCCGACGAGACCCACCGCCTCCTCGATGCTGCCGAGCAACTCCTGAATACAACCGGCGATACGGTCCCTCTCTGCTCCAGCTACGGCTTGCCCTCCCGAAAGGACCTCACGTGACCAGCCCCACGACCGCCGACCTGACTCCCGCACACGTCGAAACGCTCACCCGTCGCGGGCTGCGCCTGGCCCAGTTCACCGTCGCCTACAACGTCATCGAAGGAATCATCGCCGTCACCATCGGCCTCATGGCCGGACTGGTTTCCCTCGTCGGGTTTGGCCTCGACAGCGGCATCGAGTCCGCAGCCGCGGTCCTCGTCGGCCTGCGCCTCGCGTCGCGCTTGCGCCATGGCGACGTCGACGAGGCCAAGGAACGCCGAACCCTTAAGGCCGTGGCGATCACGTTCTACGTGCTGGCCGCCTACGTCACCTTTGAGGGGGTCCGAAGCCTGCTCGGGGACGAGGCCCCGGAAACCTCCTGGATCGGTATCGGGCTGCTCATCGCGTCCATCATCATCATGCCGGTCCTCGCGCGCGAGAAGACAAAGGTCGCCCACCAGCTCGGAGGCGACCGGCTCATCCTCGCCGACGCTGCTGAGACCCGAATTTGCGTCCTGCTCAGCATCTCAACCCTCCTCGGGCTCGGCCTCTACGCGCTGACCGGCGCTGCGTGGCTCGACCCCCTCGCCGGATTCGTCATCGCAGCCTTCGCGATCCACGAGGGTCGCGAGGCTTGGGAAGGCGAGCTCGTCGAGGAGGACGACTCATAGGACCAAAGCCTTGACGGTCGTGCGCGGGAAGCTCTCACCGTCACGAGGAGCTAGCCGACACCCAACCCCATCTCCCCAGGTGGGGCCAGATCAAGCCGTCCAAGTGGGGCCACTTCTAGTTGACACATTCAGTTCAGTGCCGGGTAGAGATCGGGAGTGGTCAGTTCCGGGCGCTGCAGGACCTCGTCCAGGTCAGGGTCGTGGGGTGCTTCAGCCATGGTGGTCATACCTAGGGTTACGGCGCCCGGGTCGCGTTTCGTTCCGTACGCTGGCCGCCATTCTTGGTCAGGGGTGGGGGTGCCCGGGGCTGGTGCCCGGGACCCCCACCTCCTATCGTGGGTTAGGTAAGTCGTCCCACCACGACGAATGCCGCGGTCAGGACGCTGATGAGTGCGATCAGCCGCACCGTTTCGGGCCATCCGTGCAAGGCCGCCCGGATGGTGCGGCTGATCTCTTTCGCGATCATCTCTTCTTCACCTCCTCGGTTTGTCGGAAATCTGTTGCATGCCCTAGTCACGACAGGTGACGGGCTGACGGTTCCTGGCTGCTCACTTGGCGGATCGACCCTTGCGTGCAGGTGACGTGGGTGCGCGACCTCGGGTCTTGGGCGCCAGTGACTTCGTCCGCTTCTTGGTCGCTGCCTGCTTCTTGGTGCGTACTTCCCGCTCCCTGCGGGCCAGATCCTGGGCGGCTGCACGGGCAGCCGACGAGTAGGCGCCGTTGAGCGAGTACCACCACTTCGTGGTGGATCCGGTAGGGCTGAGCGGCGCCTTGATGGTTTCCGGGCGTCTGGTCAGCAGCCCCCGCTCCTCCAGATCGCGCGTGCCGTTCTTGAAACTGGCCGCAGAGAGTCCGTACCACTCAGCGGCTCGCTCGTAGCTCAGCCAGACTTCGTCGCCCTTGCTCGTCTCTGCTGCCACGATGAGCAAGACGGCGAGCCCGGGCAGCTTCAGTTCGGCAAAGAGTCCACTGGTCCAGAAGGCGCCGGGGAGTGAAAAGTACGTCTCCTTGCGGTCCTTGCCGACTTGGCCAGGCGCAGTCCACTTGGACTTGCCGTCTTCCCGACGAGGTGCGACGCGGACAGCACGCCCCTCCCGGGTGCGTTCGATCAGGCCGAGCCCTTCGAGATCGGTCCAGGCCTTGGAGATGTCGCTGGTGGTCCACGCAGGCCCCTGTTCGGTGGAGAGCAGGCGCGCCCACAGTGCGCCTTCGAACGGGTCCCTTCGTTTTTCGAGCATGGGCCAGATCGTGAGGAGCAACAGGTAGAGCAGCAGGGCGCGGTGCTTGCGCTTGTTGACGAGCGTCCCGAGGGTGCTGGGGCGCACGGCGGATCCGCGGGGGTGCTGGACGAAGAGGTGCCGCACGATCCCGTAGTTCCTGCCGGTCAGGCGCAGGACCTCGGCGCGGGCCTCGTCGTAGGTGGCGACGGAGCTGGAGTCGGAGGTGGTCATGCCCTTGAGTCTATGCACATCCGCTGCCAGATCATTTCGATACTGATATGACCCAATCAGCGTTTCGTACCAGTCGATGAGAAGCAACCATGCGAAGCCGCCGCGATACACCTGCGATGCGCCATGGGATGCCGACATATTGGGGGGCGCGCGAGGGTGCCGGTTCGGGCCTCAGGAAAAAGTCATCGGCATCTCAGAGTTGTTCCCGAGCGACGCTGGTTACCTACGGGGTCGCTTTGCGTGTGCGCTTGGGTGTGCCACCTGCCGACGGGCATGCGCGGCACCCGTGCTGGTCGTTGGTGAAGGTGCGATCGGGTCGGCGGGGGGAGGGAGGTGCGCTGCCAGCCTGTAGCGCAGGTCCTGGGCTGGCTGGTCTCCAAGCGGTTCGCCGTCGACCAGCTGGCGCGTCAACTCTGGCACGTCGTGACCCTCTCGGTGAGCTTGCTCGAGCATGCTTGCCAGGGCTGGCCAGTCCTTCGCGATCGGCAGTCGGGGATCCAGCTCGTGCGCTGTGGCCATCCACCGTTCCTGGGGAGCCTGCAGCGACGAGGCAGTGAGGCGGTCGCGAACGGCTCGCGCGTCCGCGATTCGTGCTTGGGCGATTTTGCGGGGGTCTCGGTTCCACTGCTCGACAGCCGTGCGCACTTGCCCGCGGACAACGCCTTCCGGGAAGGAGAGGTGTGTCGCGACGCGCTGCGCACCTAGGTCCCACTCCGAGCCGGGTTGCGCAGCCAGCACCTGGGCAGCGTGGTCGAGTGCCTCATCGCCAGTGAGGTTGGCCAGGCGCTCATCGAGCAACGCCTCACCCAACGGCTTGGCTCGAGCGAGGACGTCGACGAGCGCTTGGCGTCCATGGCGGGCCATTGCGTCGGCAGGGTCAGAGCCATCTGCGAAGGAAGCCACGGCGGGGGCCAAGCCGTGCTGTGTCAGCAGCCAGTAGTCTCGCTCGGCTGCCACTCGACCGGCGATGTCTCCATCAGTTGCCACGATGGGATCCCGCCCGAGCAGGGCCAATTCGGTGGCCTGGTCCTCTGTAAGAGATGTGCCGAGGGGTGCCAAACCCACATGGCTTCCGCCGCTGGCCAGAGTGACGGCGATCGCGTCCATGGGCCCTTCAACTAGGACTGGGGTGACGTCGGCGTCCTGGAGTAGGGCCCCTGCGCCGAACAGCTGGGCGCCCTTGTGGAAGAGCGGGGTGTCGGAGGTGTTGAGGTACTTGGGTCCTGCGTTGTCTTGGTCTGTTCGTTCGGGGTGGCGTCGGGCCACGAATCCCAGGATCTCGCCCTGGTGCACGATCGGGAACGTCGCCCGGTCGCGGAAGCGGTCGATCAGTCGGCCGGTGCGGGCAACCGTGGCCAAGCCGGTGCACACCATCTCTTCGTCAGTGACACCTCGCTCGCGTAGGTGCGTCACCAGAGCCGTCCACCCTGCCGGTGCGTGCCCAGGCGCGAACTCGGGATGATCTGTGAGGTCCTGGCCGAACCGCTCCTCGAGGTAGTTGCGGGCCCAACTGGATGAGAACCCTTGTGCGAAGAAGTTCTGGGCTATCTGGTTGAGCTCCACCATGCGTTCGCGTGTCACGGGGCTGTCGTCCCACTCGGCGGCCCGGCTGACCATCGTGTTTATCTGCTCGTCGGTCGGCTCGAGCGGACCCATGTGCTCCCGCATCATGGCGGCCATTTGGAGGCTTGTACCGGCGTCGAGGTCCCCAGCGTCGACAGGTTCAGGTTCGTTGACGACACCGTCGTCGGTTGGCTGCGAGGCGCCGTGGATGAAGTCGTGCCACTCCGAGTTGGTCGGGGCGTCTGCCGGGGCATCCACTCCGTCCCACATGTCCTCTGGGGGGAGGTCTTCGGGAGCGCCTTCGTTGGCATCGGCGAAGTCCTCTGGGGTAACGGGGTCGGTGAGTACCGAGATCTTCCATACCAAGGTCTGACAGTCATCAGTGTCCTGAGTGTCGGCCAGCAGGTCCTCAAGCCGCCACCCTCGTTGGAGAGCGTGGTCGATCGACGTCACCATCGCCGGCCACATGCTGTCCTGCTGCAGATGCTGTGCCCGTTCGCCTCCGAGGATCTCGACGAGTCGTGGCTGCCAGGTCGTCGACAGGGTCTGGTCGACCTCGTGGTGGACGGCAGGGCCGATACGACGGCTGATCCGCCACCAGATCGCAGCAGCCGCGTGGTCGTCGGGCAGGGTGCCCTCGCTCAGGGCGCTGCGGAGCAGTCCGCGGGCGTCCAGGCCAGCGTGGGACATGCCCGCCAGTCGTTCCGCCAGAACCGGCAGATAGTCGTCGAATCGGACAGAGGGCGCAGCCTGCTCGAGGACAGGTCCCCACTCCTGCATGGCTGGTGCCCGTGTCCCGATGAGTGTCGCGAGCTGGCGTCTCTGCCACAGGGCCGCACTCTTCTGGAGTTGCGGCGTCCCGGTGGGTCGGCGGTCCCGATCGGCAACCTGCATCGCCGCCCTCCACACCTCAACGTCACCCAGAACCTTGGGGGAGGAGAGGACCTGACCTTGACGAGCCCACGAGGGTGCCGGGCCGGCCACTGCTCCCTGACGCACACTCCCTGCGAGGTCTTCAACCAGCGCACGTCGAGCGGTGAGGTAGTCACCCCATGTCGGGTGTTGACGCAGCGCAAGGGGGATACCGGGCATCCACGGAAGGGGACCTCCACCGGCGTTACGTAGACCGGAGTCGTCAAGACGCCAGTCCAGAACGGCGGCAGGGTCTGCGGCCGAATCCAATTCCCGATTCGTCGCTGCTTGGCGCAGTGCGGCGACTGGGTCCACGTTGTGGGCGCCCAAAAGGATGAGATGGGCTCGCAGAGTCGGCCAGGCCGCGTGCGCGTTGAGACCCGGCATGATGGTCGCGGCCTCGGTCTCCAAGGTCGCGACGGCATCGGCACCGAGCGTGTTCTCGGCCGCGAAGTAGAGCGCGTCGGTGTAGCGGGCGGTGGCCTGCCCCAGCAGGATCCGCGGTTCCTGCTGCTCGCGCAAGATCGTCGTCGCCGAAGATGGGGAGTCGTCCCGGGCCAGGACGTTCTCGAGGATGTCGGTCGCTGTGGAGGGGACCAGGTTGTCCGGGCGGATGACGTTGTGGGGATCCCCGTCACCGACCACCTCGAGGTAGATGTGGTTGGCCAGACGGCCGCGCGTCATCATCGTGTACAGCTGTTGGCGGGACTCCTCGCCGGTGGCCAGACCGTGCATGGCGTCGACCGAGGCGCCTTGGGCGGCGTGCACCGTGGTGGCGTAGCCGAGTTCTGTAGAGGTCCGCACGTAGGTATCGGGAAGCGTGACGATGCGACCGTTTTGGGTGTGCTGAACGCTTAGGTCGCCACTGGTTTCGACCTTGAGGACCGTCCAGCGGTCGCCGTTTTTGACCCAGTCCGAGGCGGTCATGCGGAGCTGGCGGTTGTTGGCGCGGGTGAGGATGAGATCGCCAACCGAGGCGGCGTTGCCGTCGGCCAGCTGCACCTCGTGGCCGGCGAGGCCGCCTTCGAGGCGGTGGGTTCGGGCACGCCGGTTGAGTTCGGAAACGAGGTCGCGGGTGGGTGCCAGCATGATGGCGTCTAGGCCCTTGGAGCGGTCGCTCTGCCAGGCGGAGAACACGTCCTCGGTCATGGTGGCGAGATCGCCGACATGGACGCGGTCGTGATCGAGGTAGTACCCGAGCGACTCCGTTTCGCCATCGCGCAGCGACAGGGAAGCGGCGCCCTCAGCCGGGTCAGAGAAGCGCATCAGCTCGGTCAATCGCAGTGCGCCGTGAGTGGTGTCCAGGTCGCGCAGGACACCACCGGCGCCGATGGCCGCGAGCTGTTGATCGTCGCCGATGAGGCGGACTGCGCCGCCACGCTCGGTGATGAACTGCACCGCAGCGTCAAGAGTGAGGGTGTCGGCCATGCCTGCCTCGTCGATCACGACGAGGGTCTGGCTGTCGATCGAGGAGGCCCACTCCGGCAGATCGCCGTGGCTGACGGACCACACCAGCTTGGCGAGTGTGTCAGTGCTGCTGTCGAGCTGGTCGCGCAGCACGGCGGCGGCCGCCGCGGACGGGGCAAGGCCAAGGATCGTGCCACCGTCATTGCACCAAGCCGCAGCCAAGGCGCGCATCGCCGTGGTTTTGCCCGCGCCGGCGGGTGCTATCGCCAGCTGGAGTCGAGCACCAGAGGTGGCCATGCCGCGTACCAAAGCTGCTTGGCCGGCGTTGAGCGTGATGCCGTTCGCCGTCGATTCCAGAAGGGCCAAATCGACCGCCTCACTCGTGGCGATGCGCCCATCGCGCACTCCGGCGGCTGCAACGAGGCGCTCCTCGGCGGCGAGGACTCGACTCGACGTGTACTGCTCAGCCCCGTAGACGGTGTACATGCTCGAGGCGTCTCGCCTGCGTAGACGGGAGGGCTCTTGGATCCCATCGGAAGGAGCAGTCAGACGCACAGAGCGGGCTTCCAGAACCTCCCCCACAAGGAGGTCGACAACTCGCTCAACGTCCGCAGCCAGCAGATCCATGGACCGCACTTGACGCTGGGCCTCGGCGCGCACATGCCAGACCTGCCAGGTGCTTCGACGAGCCTCAATCGTGGCGGTGATCTCCTCCGCGGTGGTCGCCATCCACGCCGCAGTGACGAGGCGACGGGGCGCCTGAGTGGGGGAGGGCGCGGACTTCACCATGGCCTCGACGCTGGCCGAACCGCCTAACACCTCAGCTGCCTGAGAGTGCCACGAGGTGCGCTGCTCATCGAGGGTGCGTGGCGCCTTCTTCGCATCGCGCGTCTCAAGGGTTGCCCGTTGCGCGAGTTGGATCGACTCGACTGGTGTCGGAGGCCTTCCATGCGTTCGCTGGAACTCCTCAGCCAACTCGCCACGGCGCGCCTGGATACTCGCCCGTCGGGCTGACCACTGCTCGTTCAAGCGCGAGTCGACGCCAACGATTTCCCGCACAGGCCGCTTACGGGAGTCCTCGTTGGGGCGCTCCTCGAAGCGAAGTCCCAGGTCGGCCGTGAGGTGCTTCTCCAGCGCGGTGTTGTAGGTCTCTGACGCGGTGACGTTGGCCTTGAACAGCACCCGACCGTCGATCGCGAGCCACCGACCGTCCTCGGTCTGGACCTTGTTGGCGACGGCGACATGTGTGTGAAGGTCGGGATCTCCGGCACGGCTGTCGCGGTGCGTGAAGGCGGTCGCCACCATGCCGTTGACGTCGACCTGGCGCACACCGTTGGTTCCCGTGCGGGTGTAGAGCGCGTGCGACTCCAAGTACGTCAGAGCGTCCTTGACCGCAGCCTGGTGGGCGCGTTCGATCCGGGCTGCGACCGAGGGGTCGGCGATCGCCCACAAGGTGCTCACGCTCTTCACCGGACTGAAGGTCAGGTCGTATCCGGCGACGGCAGTGGTTCTCGGCCGCGAGTGTTTAGCAATGGTGGCGGCGATCTCCCGGGAGTCTTCGGGATCGCGACCGTACTGCGCACGGAAGAACTCGACCGCGACCTCAGTGCGGATCCGGGCACGATCGTCGGTGGGAATCGGGTAGTCCGAAGGGTGGCCCAACTCGGATGCGAAGTCTGCGATGCGCTTGGCGACCTCGAGCCGAAACGCCGACACATCACTGGAGTAGACCTTGTATGGAGCTCCGAGCCGTGTCACCGCCTCGTGGTCGTGATCGGTCAGATCCGGGCCAGAAAGAGCCGCGGCTCGCTCTTGTGCGAGCGGGTGGTGACCGGAACCGAAGAGCGCCTGCATCTGCTCAGCCGTGACGATGTCGCCGGCTTGGATTCCATCGATGCCGATCAGGCCCGAGCCCATCCAGACACCCGGAGTCTCGCCCTTCTCGGCGTAGTAGCTGGCCAAGCCCGTGTGACCCTTCTCGGTCACGTCCTGCGCGGCTACCTGCCGGGTCAGGTAGTCGTACCCGCTCCCGGCAGTCAGCTTGTGCATGGACATCGTCACACCTAGAAAAGCCCGTCAGACGCCTTCTGGCGGTCAGTAATTGAAACTGAAAGCACCGGGAATGCATGAGGTGTGTGGCACATCAGATTTCGGGTTTCGGGGTGGGTACGTCGGTGCTCTGAGGGGGTGGAGTTGTCTCGAGTCGTGACGGCTGAGGGTGATGAGGAGGACGTGAACGCTGACCGTGATGGGAGGGCTTAGGTGGATGCTGATGACAGTCGATTCACGGGAAGGCGGCGGCAAGGATGGGCCAGACAAGAGGTGATCAGTCGGTGCGTCAGGCTGCTCGGCGGGCAGCACTGAGCGCGCAGAAGTCAATGCGGGTCGAGCGGGAGCACCGCGAGAAAAGGCTCAGTGGTCTTGGGGTCACGGTGATGGTTGCCCTGGCCGAACGGGATCACCAGGTGAAGATCTGGGAACGACGGGCCAGTGACGCTCTGCGGAAGATGGTTGAAGACGAGCGACTCACGCTGAACGAAGCCGTGGACTGGTGCGGTCCGGACCTCTCGCGCGCCGAAGCTGCACGGCTTCGACGGGTCGAGCAGGACTTGGCTGACGAGACGGAAGCTAGCGCGACCGTGGACCGTACCTCGGTCGAGTCCTAGAGGCGGGCGGCCACCAAGGCGAACGTCAGGCAGAGCGCGCCGCGCGCGGCCTGAACCGCAGCCTTGGCGTGGCGGGTGTGGCGGATGCTGATGCTCGACACGGTCACCGCCGACGACGAGCGGCTCGGGCAGGCGCTTGGTGACGAAGACCTGACGGCTACCGCGCAGGCTGCCTGCGGTGTCGAAGATCGCGCCCGATTGGTCGGCCAGCCGGTTGAGGAACTCAGCGTGCTCCAAGTTCTGAAGAGGCGTGTAGCCCGACCCGACGCCCCCGATGGCTCCGGCCTGCTGGGTGAACGGGTTGGTGCGCACCGTGGCGAAGCCGGGAAGGACCTGACGGGCGAGGTGATGGTGCTGTCGGTGCCCGCGCCTACACTCGCGACCGTCGGCTCCGGGGGTCGGCGGCTGGACGGCTGTGGCTGTGCGCAGGTTCGCCACGGTCGGTATCTATGACGCGCAACGACGCTGGGAGCAACGGTGCCTGAAGTCACCACGCACAACTCGACCGCCGAGCCCGACGACACCGATGCGGCCCAAGGAGACGCCGGTAAAAAGTCCGTCGCCCCGACTGCGGCGTCTGTTGAGGGTGGTCGTAGGGCGGCCGAGGTGCCGCTGACGTCGCTTGCGCCGGAGTTCGTGGCACAGCAGCACCAGTCATACCTGGACCGGTTGACGACCGTGCTAGGTGACGACCGAAACCGCAATATCGCGCTCACCGGTCGGTACGGGGCGGGCAAGTCCAGCGTGCTGGACGCTTACGTTCGAGGGCGGGAGGAGACCACGCTGCGGCTGGCGATCTCCTCGCTGGGGCCGAATGACGAGGGTGCGTCGTTGACGAACCGCATTCAGAAGGAGATTGTCAAGCAGCTCATCTATAGCGCTGAGCCGCGCACCCTCGCCCGCTCGCAGTTCCGTCGCCCCGTCGAGCTGTCGCCGCGACGTGCGGCCGGCGAGGTGGGTGCCGTGTTGGCGCTGTTGTGTGCGTTTCTCGTGCTGATGGGGTGGCTACCGACACCAGGTGCAGCGCAGGTCGGCGACCCGCCGTTCCAGCGGGTGGTCGTGTGGCTCGCGGTAGTAGGTGTGGTGTTGGCGGCAGCTACCGCACTGCGGCTGCTAACCCACGAGAAGTTCTTCGTCTCCGACGTCTCCGCTGGCGGCGCCATGGTCAAGCTGTCGGAGAAGAAACTCACCTATTTCGATGAGTACCTCGACTTGATCGTGAACTTCTTCGACTCCGAGGCCATCAACGTCGTTATGTTTGAGGATCTTGACCGGTTCGAGGACCCGCAGATCTTCGAGGCCCTGCGCGAGCTGAACACCCTGCTGAACGGGTCAAAGCGCGGAGCGGCGCGGGAGGGTCCGTTGCGGTTCGTGTACGCGGTCCGCGACAGTCTCTTCGAGCAGATCGGCACAAAGCCGGCGGCGGATCCCGAGGGCGAGACCGAGGGACAGACCGCGGAGCTGGCCCCCGCCCCACCCTTGGCGCGGCAGGCCGCCTCAAGGGCTGACGCAGCGACGGCGGAGACGGTCCGCGCGAACCGTACGAAGTTCTTCGAGGTCGTCATCCCCATCGTCCCGTTCATCTCCCACCGCAACGCGCGCGACTTGTTGAAGGGGTTGTTGGAGGAATCTGACGTGACGGTGGAACGCGGCTTGGTCGACCTGGTCGCCCGTCACTGCACCGACATGCGGTTGCTTCGCAACATGCGTAACGAGTACCTGGTGTTCGCCGAGCGGCTCCTCGAGGGCGAGCAGCAGGCACCGAAGTTGGACTCGACGAAACTGTTCGCGCTGGTGGCCTACAAGAACTTCCATATGGATGACTTCGAGAACATCGCCCGCCGCACCAGCGCCCTCGACACTCTTTACGACGACCGTCGCAGCCTGATCCGTCACGGCGTGGTCAGTCGCGAGCTCGAGAAGCGCACGATGCTGCGACGAGAGGCCAAGCCCCCGTCCGTGCAGCACTACGCGCGGCAGTTGGGTACGACGCTAAACGCGATCGCGATGTATATGCGTACTCAGGCCGGTTACGCCGCCTACAAGTTCCGCTACCAGGTCGGCGACGTGGTGTACACCCCGGAGACGGCCACAAACGCTGAGTTCTGGGAGGCCGTCGTCGCTGCGTCCAGCGTGACTGTCGTCCTCGAGGGGACGAGCTGGAGCACCTCGCTGACGAAGGAGAGCCTCGAGGAACTGTTCCCCGATGTGCTCGAGGGTCAGTGGAGGGAACGTAACTTGGAAGCCGCGCTTGCCGACGCGGCGGCGTTGGATGTCAAGATTGCCGAACTTCGTGGCGCTTACTTCAAGACGCTCGTTGAGGCTTCGGACACGTACAAGATGCCAAGGAACTACGCGGGGGTCGGTGGCCCCGGGACCGTCGCCGCGACGGCCGCGGCGAAGACGCCTGCGACGGAAACCGTGTCCATGGGCGAGCGGGTGCACGAGGTACTGGCTTCGGAGCTCGCTCGGGACTTGGTGCGACGCGGCTTCATTGACGTGAACTTCAGTGTGTACGCGGCCCAGTTCTACGGCACATTCGCCGGCATCGACGTACACACGTTCCTCATCCAAACCGAACAGACGAACAGCTCCGACATCGATTACAAGTTCGAGAACGAGGACTCAGTCAGGCACCTGCTCGACGAGGCCAACGTCGACTTCACGCGCTCCATCAGCGCCTTCAACACTGACGTGCTCGACTGGCTCCTCTCCCACGACCGCGCAGGCGCCGCGAACGTAGTGACCCATCTGATGCGGACGCTTGAGAGCAGCGAACTCGCTCAGCAGTTCATGGCGACGTACTTAACCTCCGGGAAGGCCCGACCGCAGTTCGCGGCTCTGCTGGCGCACGAGGAGTGGCCACCTACGTTCACCTACCTGGCCACCAGCACTGACGTGCCCGAGGACGTCCGCATCGACCTCGTCGACGCTGCGTTGCGTGAAATCCACGCCACTACCGTCGGCGCATATGACACCCCCATCGAGTTCGCCAACTTCTTGGTGGACCACTACCACCAGATGTCGACCTTCGTGGCGCCGCAAAACGCCCGGGTGAGGGCGGGAGTCGTCGCCCTCCTCAAGGGCGCAGACATTCGTCTGCCGAACCTGACCGAGCTCGACGAGGAAATCCGCAGCCAAGTCGTCGACGAGGATCTCTACGAACTCACCGCGGACAACCTGCGGCTCGCGGCGGGCATCGCGGGACCGGTAGACCTCGACCACCTGCGGAACGCCGCGCCAGACACGGTGTATGCCTACTGCCTGGGCAACCCCGACGCCTACCTGGCTGAGGTCATAGACGACGCCGAGACACAGCACGCCATCCACAGCGCGGAGACGTTGACGCAGGTGTTCAACACCCGCGAGGCCGCAGAATGGTCCACAACGCAGCAAGAAGAGCTGCTCCACGCCACATCGGCTGATGCCGCGCTCCGCGACGTCCAGGCTGTGCCCTCGTCAATGTGGAAGCAATTGGCTGAAGCGGGCCTGTTCCGGGCGACGCTCGACAACGTTGGGGCGTACCTGACCCAGATCGGCGAGATCGACGCCGACCTCGGCCGATTGCTGACCTCCGTCGGCGCGTTCATCAACGACTCCGTGCATGAGGTTGAGGAGGCCGGAGAGCCTGAGGAGGCACTAGCCCGTCCCGACGCGCGCACGGTCGCTTTCGCCGTCCTCAACGCCCGTACGACTATCCCGGCGACCGAGCAGCGAGCGCAGCTTGTAGCGAGCCTCGAACTCGACACCCAGCTCATCGCTATTGAGATCGCCGCAGAGAAGAGCGACTTGTTCGGGCGGCTCCTCGAAGCCGGGCTGGTAGCCGACGACGAGGCGACCTTCAACCATCTGGCCTCCGGAGGCTGGCCCGCGGTGCGGGCGGCCACGATCGCCTCAAAACAGGTGACGACATTTTTAACGCCCGCCCACATCAGCGGAATGGTCGCTGACGTCCTCAACGACCATGACACCGCCGAGAAGGTGGGAAGTCGGGTGCTGGAGGACCTCAACTCGTTCCTTGCACCGGACGAGCAGTCTGCATGGACGGCCGTTGCCGGGTACGCCCTCCGGACACGAAAGGTCCTGTCGTGGCCGCACCTGCAGCTGATCGCTACGCACAGCTCGGGCTCACCAATACAGACGATGCAGCTCCTCGAACTCGCAGCCCCGAAGGCGGAAGACCTGTCGGAGGTGCTGGCGGTTTTGTCGTCGCTCGGACCTCCGTGGAACTACCTCTCCACTAGGGAGCAGGGCGAGTTCGAGGCGCCCGCTGAAGAGCCGTTCGCCACGATCTTGCAGCTGCTGCAGTCGCAGAACGTCGTGAAGCTAGGTCGGACGAAGAAGGACGGAAATCGGACGGTCAATCTCCTGTAGGGGGTGCCCACGGGTCGGCCCAACTCTCGTAGAGTCGAAACAACGCAGGCTCTAGACCATGCAGGGCCCGTATTGGGAAGCCGGTTATGGCCGCACCGCACCTCCGCGGGAGTTGATCTGTTTGCACAGATGGCGGGCGTTGACTGTCCTGCTGCCTAGCCAAAGACCCGCGCACCCTACGGCAGGGTGGGGGGCGTCAGTCCAGCGCGCTGCCTATGTGCCGAGATGCGTCGGCGGGGCAAGGGTGTAGTGCACTGCATGCCTGCCCAGCGTCGTCTGCATCGTCGCCCGTGATGGCGAAGGTTTGGAACGCCGTCGTGACCACCACTGCGGGCGTCCCTTGGCCTCAGCTTCGTTGCCTGGCCGCTAGGCCCTTGGTCTCTGGCGCCTGTCCATTTCAGCCAGGAACGCTGAAGCGAGCGCCACCCACTCGTGAGCACTGGCACCCTCGCAGTAGTCGTCCAGGTATTCGCGCGGTATCATGACCATGAAGGGCTTCGCGTCGTAGGCGAACTCGACTGTTGACGGATACCGTTGCAAGACAGGGCTATCAAACTGCAACCATGGATTTGCGTCACGAAGAATTCGTGCGAATGTCATCCTGTGCACCTTCCGCACTGCCCGGAGATGGCGTCAGCGCGCGCCTCGGTGTTTCATTGCTGTGTGGCGGAGCAGGTCCATCGGCCGCGCCCCACACTGAGCGCACTTAGTGAGGTTCTCCGCCGCCCAATGTTCCACTTGGTCCCGATCCCATGCTTGGAGCCCAGGGCGTCCTTTGGTCGGCTCAGGTAGGCGTCCGAGGCGCTGCCATCGGTAGACGGTTGGATGCCCCACGCCCAGCAACTGAGCAATCTCGGTGATGCCCAGCTCTCCCGCCCCATGCACCCTGCGTGCGAAGGGCCCGGCGTGGCGGGTGGAGTCGCGGACTCGTTGCACGGGCACCCGATCGCGTAGCGCGATGGCGCTGGCCGACATGCCTTCTCGACGGGCCGTGATCCAACGATCGACCGTTTTTGCTGAGGGTGTGCCGGGCCGCGGGAAAGGGCCGAGCGGGTTGGTGACGCGAGAGACCCACTGATGGGTCACACCCGCGACGACCGCGATGCGATCAGTGCTGATCCCCTCGCGCCGCTGTGCGGCCCACGCCGCGGCCCGCTGGTCGTACGGTCGCGGCTTTGCGTAGTCGATATGGTGCGCCCACACCGCACCAATGAGGTTGTCAGCTGGCCTGCGCCGGACGACGCGAGGGCACGCACGATCATGCAGAAGCCTCACCAGTTGCTCGTGTGAACCCGGGCCCGCAGCTGATTGCGCGATGCCTTCGACGATGACGAAACGCGCGTCGTCGGGAAGGTCCGGCCAAGGCCACCGTCCGGCCTCGAGGCGGACCTCGTCGCCGTCAGGTGTGGGCAGGACCTCGACGATGGCACCGCACTTGCAGCGCTGTAGTCGTGGCTGGTCGGCAGCCAACGGCTCATCCTCCTGTGCGGCTTTGTTGCTCATGTCAGTTTGATGAGATCGCCTTGGACCCACTGCTGGACCAGGGTGACGTCGCTGGTGGCGGTGACGGCGTACACGACAAGTCCCTGCCGAAGTCTGCGTTGCGGCGGCGGTCGAGCACCAGTCCTGGCCAAGGTCCTGGGCTATCCGCTGGGCCTGTGACCCAGCAGTGTCTCGGCCCGGTGTGGTGGGAGCCGGTGACTGGGCGGTCACGCAGCGGGATGCCACGCGAAGGAGGTGCAGGGACGTCGGACACAGGTTCGAGGGTAGGCATGCGTGCCGACGAAGCCCAAGGGAAGAGGAAAGTGCGGGCAGTCTCCGACGACTTTGCGTGATGATCGGAGTGGCCATAGGTCTGGGTCAGATCGCCCTGTCTGCGCTTGGACGGGCGATGGGGCGGGCTGCGTTCGCGGCTCGGCGTGCGGCCTGTCGGAGTCGGGAAGCGTCGCGGCCAGAGTCGCCAACGAAGGGGGCATCGGCCTCGGCAAGATCGTCCTTTTTCCTCCAGCGAAGCACTGTTCGGTCTGAGGTGCCGACGATCGCAGCGATGTCAGCGACGGATGTGCCACGTGTGGTGAGCTCGCGAACTGTCGCCAGTTGTTCTGGAGGTGTGAGGGGAATGGGCGCGGCTTTCGGATGACTGCCGACTGCTCGAGCCACCGCCACGTTGTCGATCTCGATGCCAGTGCCAGTGCCCTGGTGTGGTGTCGCTCGAGGGTCATCGAGGGTGTCGTCGTCCCAGGCGAGCGGGGGTTGGTAACCCCGGGCGATGGCGCGGCTGCGCGTGAGCTCTGACGGCCCGCGAGTCATGGACAGTTCGTCGTACACGTCTTTGACCTGCCGCCAGCCATCGACACTGACTTGGGATCGAGGGCGCGTGACGAGCTGGGTGCTGGGGATGCCGGCAGCTTCCAGTTCCTGTTTGGGCCACCCAAGGGCCATGAGCGCTTGCACTCGGCGTTGTGCCCCGATGCTCGGGACGGTGCCGTGCCCCTGGTCGTAGATGGCGCTGAGTGTGAGGGCGTCGATGCGCTCGGCCGTGGCACGTTGCACGTGTGTGTTGCGGCCGTCGACGATGTTTCCAACGGCGGTGTCACTCAGGCCGCAGGCGCGGCTGATCGCCCGGTAGGGGACGTTTGCGTCGACGAAGCGTTGGAGCGTTGCTCGGGTTGGGTTGGCATCGACGTATCGGCGCTGGCCATGAGCTCGGTCGCGGGCGTACTGGACTTCCCACGCCTTGTTGTAGACCATGCGGCCTCCCCTCGAAGAGCGCCCGTGGCTTCGACTGCCCTGGAGCGTGTACCGACGAAAGACCTGGAGCCGGTCCTGGCGATCACAGCAATGGCGTGCGGATGACCCAAGCGAGGGCGCATGCCGGGTTCGCCCCGCAGTGACCGCTCGGGGCGGAATGCGTGGCTTAGGCCAGGTATCCAAACGGCTCAGTTCACGCACCCATGAGGGGCGCTAAGCCGCAACGCAGACGGAGGGCCTCGATGGACCTTGACCGACGATCACGACCGGAGCCGATCAAGAGGACACGGCATCACCTGGTGCAGGCCGCGCGCGCGACGGACGACCTGGAGAAGGCATTGGATCTGACTCACCTCCGACGTCGGTCAGACCAGGTCAGATCCGACCGGAGGCATGCAGAGGGCGGCCGTCATGGTGAATGAGCAGTTCGCGGCGGAGTCCGCTCGAGTTCAAGAGGCGCTGCACCAAGCGCAGACCCGAATCAGTGCAGCCCATAGTCTGATTCCGGACCTTCACATCGGTGTTGCGCATGCATCTGCCGAGTTGTCCCACGCGGAACGAGCGCACTGGGCAGGCGCTACCAGTCATGCTGCTGGCAACCCGGTGGCCGCCAGTGACGCATTGGAGCAAGTGCAGAAGCTGTGCGGGACCTCCCACGCAATCGGTGCCGAGATCCAGCTCAAACTGGACGGTGCCTACCTTCTGATCGAAGTCGTCCAACAGACCCTGCGCGGGATCGATCCCGAGAGGCTCGGCGGACAGGAACGATCCGACTTGGCAGCACTGGGAGTGCGCGTCGACGCGCTCAGCGACGTCGTAGATCTAGGCAGGTCGATGACCGAGGCCGCTATGGGTCACCTCGGGTCTGCTTCCCAGTCAGCGGGCCAAATGCTTCCGGTGGAGCATCCGCAAAGGCAGCCACACGATCTGAGCCGCGTTGCTGCCCAGATGAGCCTTGCGAGCAACGACCTGGCTCAGGCAACCGCCGACAGCCAACACCTTGGTCGAACGGTCGAACAGGCGGACATGGGTGGGCAGCGTGCCGCACGACAGTCGGATGTTGTCAGTGAGGCTGCGCGCAGACGCCTTGGCCACGAGAGCCGACGCGGTAGTGCGCCGGCGGCGGCCGCAGCGCAGCGCCACTTCTTCGGGCCGTCCAGATGACTGCATTCCCCGCGCCCGCTGGGCAGGTGGACACCAAGATGCCCGCGCCGTGGCGCGAGCCGTCGGTCTTGCATCAAGCAGCCTCACTGGCGTCCAAGACCGTGTTCGAGAGTTGACGCAGATCGAGAAAGGACCTACGACTCAGGCGAATTCGCCGAGAAGGTCAACGTGACGCGTGGGGCTCTCCTGGTGATTCGTGACGACGTTCGTGAGGTGGTGCGGATCCTCCATGGGACCGATGACTTGCCCGGCCACTCCCGCGAGTCCTTCAGCATGCAACAGCCGTTGCGCGCTGCCTCGGCCGCAGCTGCCGGGGCGTCACTACATGCCGCGGTGCATGTTTTGGCGCCTCTGACCGTTGGCACGAGCAATCCGGAGACCCTCTCGGGTGCCGCGGCCGCGGTGAGCATGGTCAGGCGATTCCTCCATACCGCACAGGAGGCGCTGGGCTGCCTTGTCCTTCACCTTCAGCGGGGACTCTCGTTGTACGGCCAGCAGGAGAACGAGCCGAGCCCTGGGGGCGATCGGCGCGACCACTGCAGCGTCGTCCCGCTGAGGCTAGGGACCGTCCGTTGGCGGTCCCTGGCTATCTCCCCCGGGTGCGCTCTGGGTGGATAGACGTGGGTCCGATCGAGCACCGGGATCACAGAGACACCGCGGCAAGAGAGGGGCGCGGTACAGGTTCGGCCCCAGCCAGGCGGTGGATCCGCTCCATGGTCTCGGGTGACCTCGAGCACCGGCGCAGGTAGGCGGCGAGTGGCTCACCCAGACCGGCACGATCCACCTCGCGGTCCCCTGCCTCGGAGACCGCGGCGGCCCATGATGCTGCGAGTTTGGGCGTGAGGTAGCTGAGGGCGATCACAAGGCCGGCGCCGATGCTCGCGGCGATTGCCGCAGGCCGTCCGTCGATGAGGCCCTGTACGAGCGCGATGCCGCCGACGATGAACCGCAACCGCCACGCAAGTCCAGCCAGCGGGATCCAGGCAAACCACCGAGCAGCGCCTACGCCGACGGTGCGGACGAGTTGCCATGGCACCGTCCAGAACTCCAGGGCCGCGTCACAGCGGACGACTCCGGCGCGAACGGTCCCTGCCGCGTGGGCGATGACCGCGGCCGCCTGGTCCGAAGGCAGATGGCCGTCGCGTACAGCCGCGATCAGCCCACCGGAGACGATCACAGAGCGCCGCCCCACACCGCCGCTGGAGATCGGGTGAACAGAGTCTCGAACCCAAAGTCGTGTCACCGGCGGGCCCAACCCCCGCTGACACAGCAATGTCACGGCCGGGGCAAGGAGCCGTTCCTCTGCTGTCGTGAGGCGCCGGCCCCGGAACAAGGCCCGGATGGCGAAGTCCTCCGCCACCCCACAACTCAACGCGGCCATGGCCACCAGCCCACCGACGAATAGGACCCACCCTGCCAACGGCGGCAGAAGCGGAGCGAAGGTCACGGTCAGCAGCGTGCTCGCCACCACGGCGGGCGCGAACGCGGCCACCTTCAGGATGGATCGATTCACCTGGACCACCTCTCTCGGTAGATGCACTAGTGCGACATGTTCGACTCTGTCGTGTTCTGACCGCTGGCGCATCGCTGGCCGGCGTTCGTGTTCAGCCCAGTGTGATCCCCGGGTCCGCCATGCCGCTCCCGTCATCCACAGGCCTCCCGACTGGTACTCGCGGCGACGGCCATGGGCGTAGGTGATTAGGCGTTGTCGAACGCACCGAGGAAGAAGGACGCAATGAACTCCAGCACGATCACAGAACTGAGCAGTCGCCGTGCCCTCGAGAGGGTCGTCCAGCTGCTCAGCTGCGCCTCGGCGCGGGCACACGCCCTCTCCTCTGCGCGGCACGACCTCCCCATGGGCGCACTCGGTCTCGGGGCACAGCTTGCGGTGAGCCAGGCGCTCGAGCTGCTGCCGCCGGGCGCCAACGTCGACGAGTCGGTCCCTGGTCATGCCACGCCGATCGACCTTGTGAGGGCGGCCGAAGCCGTCACCCGGACCGTGCCCATCGACCAGTTCCCACCGGGCACCTCTCAGCTCATTGTCGCGATCTGCGACCTGATCCGAGACCACGGATGACTTACGGCGATCACCGCACCGTAGGTGAACTTCTCCTGGATTCGGAGTTCTTGGCACGAGATGTCCTCACGAACCCAGCCCGGATGGATGGGCGCGCGATGCTGCGTACCTGGGGCGAGGTCGTCGAGAGTGCCGGCGAGCTCTGGGAGACGCTCCCGCGCGGCGCAGACCCCATGGTCGGAGCTTCACCCGACCGCGGAGACGCACTGATGGGCCGTCTCCAGGCCATGAACTCCACGTTGATGAGAAATAGCCGCGGACGCGAGTGGCCAGGTGAAGGCCCAGCCGACGAACGGCTCCTCACCATCTCAGGCAACCTCACCCGGGCCGCGGAACTCGTCCAGCGATACCGCTCGGAGGTGACCCTCACGCGGGCACTGGTCCAGGCAGACCTGGCCGCGGTAAAGGTCCGACTGATGCACACGCTGTACATCGGCGCACACGGTGTGCACGTGGCCCTCGGTCAAGACGTGCGCGCACTGCAGGACGGCCGCTCCGCAGGCCTAGCCACCAGTCCCCTGACCCCCGTGCGGGCTGCGCGTGACCGTCTCGCCTCGTTCGAGGCGATCGCCGGCTCCTACGTGTCCCGCACCTACCCCGCAGCACTGCGTGACGAGCACCGGTCCACGCCAGAACTCAACCGTGTCAGCAACGCACTGGCGACATGGGAGATTCAAGCGCATCGCACCTTGGCCACCTCCGTCAGTGGTGCCAATCTGATGGCGATCACTCAGACTCATGCCTGGGTGCTGATGGCCAGTCAAGGGCTGCTCCACGCCGCCGCGGAAACCGGAGCCATCGACAAGGATCAGTTCAGAGAGCGACTCTCCCCCGCACTGGAGGCCGCCCAAGCCGGTTGGGGGGACCTGGCCACCAGCTGGCAGAACCTCACGCCGCCGAGCGTGCAGCGCATCACCCCAGATCTCGTAGGGGCCACGCACGAGACCAGGGCTGCGCTCCTCGAGCTCGTCCACGACCGCACCGGCCCCGCCAGCGCTACGACAATCGCGACCCGGGCAGACCTCGTGGATATCGCCCAAACGCTCCAACAGACCATCTCCGCTTCAGTCGACCTGGCACACGAGGTGCTCACGGCCACCGGCGACACCACAATCACGGTCGGTGCACGAACAGCATTGACCATGTCCACCGAACTGGACTTACACCGACCACGTAACCGGGCTGACCTCATCGAGGCCGCAGTCGACGCCAACGACGTCGTCGGCAACCGACAAATCTCCCTGCCAGACCCGATCAGAGGCGCCCTCAAGCAGCAAGGGCAGCGAGTCGTCGACACCAGCACGTCTGCCGCCCGTGCTGCGGCAACCCTCGACCGTGCAACGGAAACCTCCCAGACATCCCTCGAGCGCATGAACGGTCGCAGCGATGAACGCCGCGCGCCTAGCAGGGCTATGGTGCCTAACCAGCGGGCGTATGGACGTTGAGCCTGCCTCCGGTCAACCAGCCGTAGATCCCGCACGAGCCGTCGCCGGCGCGAGCCCTCGACTTGCGACGGGACATCAATTTGAGATAGCCGGGGACTGTGGGGAACTCTGTGTAAGTGAGCTTCGCGCGAACGCCCAAACTCAAAATCACTCTCGAGCAGCTTCGATCCAAACAGGAACAGACCGGCCTCTAGACGACTCCGAGCGCGAACTCATCGACGACCTCACGGGCGTTCAACCGCCGTTGGAGGTTCCCCCAGAATCTTGACAGTCGTCTCGCGGCAGAGGTCGACCTCTACGTGAACCAACCGTCACGCTCGGCGATCGCAACCAACGGCTCCTGCGTGTCGATCTTCGTGCGCAACACCTGGGCTGCCCGATGCACTACGAACGCTGGCCATCCGCTGGGGTCGGAAAGTACCTCCTTTGCCCGGGCCGGGTTTAGGCACGGAACTGCCGGCGGTCAACCCGCAACAGCACGTGACTGCCGTGGCAAGGGACAAGTAGGGGCCAACACGAAACATGACCACGGCCTACTCCGAGTGGTCATGCCTGCTTCAGTTGACTTGATAATACGCAACCGTCGGCGCGAAAGACGCTGTGTCACAGCGGATCTTCTCATTCGGTGCAAGGGCTCCTCCCTGCCTATTAACGAGTTCGGTCGAGATGTGTGGCGGAAGCGAGCACGCCAGCCGAACCTGGGGATGTTCAGGCGACGAGCTTGTGCTGGACCACCCTCCCCGCGTTAGCCGGCTTCGGCAACCGCGACGAAGTTGGACACCCGGTGGCCGTCCGGTCGGTATCCGCCGTCGTCGTCGCACGTGATCAACGCGATGCGTCGCACCGACCGGTTCGCTCCCCAGACGTCCTTGTCACGACTCACCGCTTGCTTCGTCGCCACCCGGGTCGCGGTTACGGTGTACGTGACCGGCTTCCCGCGGGAGTCGACGACGGCGATCTCGGCACCCCGCCTGATGTCCTCGAGGTTGACGAAGACTCCGGGCTTGTCGCCATCAACGACGTGCCCGGCAACCACTGCGGTCCCGACCTCACCGGGTCGGACCCGGTCGTAGCCCGTGACCCACCCCAGCACTCCCGCCGGTGGGTTGACCACACCGTTGACGGCCGACGTGCGCGAAAGGACCCCGCTCACGCCGATGCTGGGCGCCGAGAACATCATCGGCGTGGTCGCCTCCGACGGGGTCCCGCTGGCTGGACGGGGCGTGCCCACCGAGACCGAAGACGGGGAGACCCTCACCTCGCTGCTGCAACCGGCTGAGAGGGCGAAGGTACCGACGACCACCATGCCGACCCGGGCACGGGTGAGCCTGCAGTGGACAGACAGGAAGCGGGTCGGACCGCGAAGCCCCTCCCGCATCCCGGAGTGCTCGACCATCATGCGCAAGTCACCTTGACCGTCGTTATGTATCAGTGCTCTTCCTTGCGTTGCATCACCTGGACGGAGGCACCGGCCTTGGCTGCGAAGCGGAGGTCCATCATCTTGGCCGCACAGATGGCAGCGGCACCGCGCGAGATCGTGGTCATGGTGCTCAAGTGGGCTCCTTGTCGTCGGCTTACATGGCCGACAGTGATGGCTGGCTCTCGCCTCAACCGGTGTGGCTGGGCAGGACCCTGAGGGAACGGATCCGCGAAGTCCTTAACACTGGAACATAGGGTGGGATCGATAGGCAATAGCGAGTCGCGAGCGGAAATGACCCTCAACATGGTCGAATCGGCCAAGGGACCGATAGCCCCCGGGGGTGCGGTTGGCAGCGCCGGAACGGTCCCCAACTGCGAATAGTAGCGACGGCCCACCCTAAGAGTGGGTGCGGCCATCGCCACTATCCAATTTGTCCGGCCCTACATGGTCAGTTGTCGACCTTGAGCACGCCACAGACGGCCGGGTCGGTCGCCTCGGCGGGCAGGTTCGGGTCGAGCTCGCTGGCACCCGCGCCTTCGAAGTCGTAGATGCCGTTGCCGTTGTAGTCCACGCCGTGGATGACGAGGACGCCCTCGCCGTCGCGGATGGAGTCGGCGATCTGCTTGGCCGTGCCGCCGCCACCTTGGTAGCCGGTGCCTGCGACCCGGGTGAACTTGATGTTGTCGCGGCTGTAGTGGTACGAGCCGTTGGATGAGACCGGGAACCGGCTCACGTCCAGGAAGCTGGCGGGCGTGGTGTCACCACTGGTGTTGAGCGAGACGACGACCGGACCGTAGGCCGGGATGCCCTCGACGGTGTTGATGCGTCCGTCGTCGTTGGAGTCCAGCGCCGCCGTCGGGCACTCGTTGAGAGCCTCTTGGCCGTAGTGGATGTGCTGGGCGTGCGGGGCATTCGGCGTGAGGCCGTGAGCGTGGACGTCGATGTTCTGGATGCGCTGGTTGCGGACCGTGGCGGTGGCGGTCCCCGAGGCGTTCGAGCCGTTGAGCTCGTCCAGCTGCGCGCTGAGACTCACGGTCCTCTCAGCACCCTTGCCGGACGGTGAAGGGGAGGGGTGGGCCGAGGCCGAGCCAACGCCTAGGGACGCTGCTGCGACCAGGGCGAGAACGGAGGTGCCAAGGAAAGCTGTCGTGCTTCGTTGCATGATGTGCTCCAGGGGGTGAGCGACCAGGGAGGCGGTCTCGACGGTCCACCCCTGTTCGGAGCCGCTGGCACGAACGGATTGGCTGAGGCGTCCCTCACCCGGCTCTCACGTGGCGGCAACCGTCAAGTCAACCGAAGCTGCACACCATGGCCACAGTCCAGCTGCGCCAAAGCCATCTGGGGGCCACGGGCACTTCGACCGCAGCAAAACCCAGGGGAGGACTTCCAACGAGTCCATGCGACTGCTCAAGCGTCGGCTCTCCGACATCGTGTACCGAACCATGACCAACAACCAGCCGAATACGTGGGTACCGGGTCCGGGAGAGCAACGGGACACCGACTGACTCCAGCGCGGTCGGCCGCTCACAGCCCCACACGAACACCTTCGGACAGGCGACGGCTTGTATCCGAGCGACGTCACACGAGTTTGGGACTCGATGGAGTGGAACCGAGCACCCGAATGTCCTCGAGGTTATATATCGGCGCTTGCCCGCCTCAGCGGTTTCTGACCCCGGTACAGGAAGCGCGCAGGGGCCGGCGGGCGACTACCCGCCCAAGCGCCGCCACTGCGGCGACCGTGACGGCCACGACACCTAGGTAGAGGGAGGCTTGGACGCCCGAGCACTCAGCGAGCGCGCCTCCAGCGGCCGTGCCGATGGCGAATCCGACCCAGTTGGCGGTGACCAGCATTCCGAAGGCCCGGGCGCGTCGATGCGGTGCTGCGGCCTCACCCAGAAGAAGCGTCTCGAGTGCGTCGGTTGGGCCGTTGCACCCTCCGGTCAGCACGAGGAGCAGCAGCGCTGGCAAGAGTGTGGGTTCGCTGGTAAGCACCGCCATTCCGACGGCGTACAGCGCGAGCGAGGCTGCGAGCTGGAGCCATCGGGCAGTGGGTGGTGCCCATGCGCCATAGAGCAGGCTGCCTATGATCCCGCCGCCGGCGACCAGGCTGAGCAGGATTCCGGGAGCTGACGTCCGCGGGGATGGCGAAGGCGATGAGCGACACCTGCAGAGCGCCGATGCCCACGGCCCCCAACACGGCCACGATGAGGATGGTGATCTGCTCTGGTGCGGATCCGCGTCCACGCGCATGCCGTTGGCGCGGCGTGTGGGGCGGCGGTGAACTCGCGCGCCGCAGCGGGCCCAGTGAGAGAACGACTCCGGTGACCGTACAGCACACCGCGAAGGCCACCGCATGTTTTGGCGACGCCACAGCGGCTATAGAACTGACCAGCACGGGGCCGAGGAGAAAGGTGGCTTCTCCGGAGACGCTCGAGGTGGCGAAAAGCGCCTGACGAAGATGCGGTTGGTCCACCTGCATCCACAGTCGCCCAACGATCGACGACATCGGTGGGGTCGCCGCCCCTCCAAGCGCGGACAGGACGACGAACACCCACGTCCGACAGCCCATAGTTGCTGCAAGCACGAAGCCCCCCAGTCCGGCAGCGTGAAAGGCCACCGCCACACCCATGAGGGGCACTACTCGAGACGAGTCCGCTAGCCATCCGGTGAAGGGTGCAGCCACGGCCAGTCCGACCGCGTAGGCGCCGGCGACGAACCCGGCAACGGCGTAGCTGTTCGTGGCTTGGTAGCTGGCCAGGAGCAGACTGAGACCTGCCATCCCGGACGCGACTTGGGTCATCACCCGAGCCAAGAGCAGTCGACTAGCGTCTGGGTGACCTAGTGCCGCAACGTAGGCCCCCGTTAGCCGCCGGGTCATGACGGGGCATGGGTCTTGGCCGCGAGAGCCGAGAGCGCTGCGGCTGCCAGGAGCAGTAGTGCCGCGCACACGAAGCCGACGACAAGACCGTCGCGCACGGCGCCCACGGCCCCGGGAGAGTGGTGCGTGGCGGCGACGGTGACTGCGACCACGTTGAGCACGGAGATGCCAATCGCGCCACCGATCTCCCGGAAGGAGTGGGTCAGCGCACTCGCCGCGCCGACGTTGTCAGCCGGAAGATCCTCCAAAGCCCGGCTCACCACTGCGGTGAGTGCGCCGCCGAGTCCTAGACCCACCAGCAATTGTCCAGGTGCTAGCACCAACCACGCAGACACGTCGGTCATCAGCAGGCCGAGCCCGCCCATCCCGACGACGGCCACAAGGAGCCCTCTGGTGATGGTGGTTGGTGCACGGTCAGAGCAGCGTCCGATACGGCGGCCGGCGACGGAGGCGCCCACGAAGATCCCGACGCCGACCGGGACGAAAGAGGCCCCTGTCTGCAGCGGCGAGTACCCCAGCCCCGTCTGCAGGTAGTACGTGAGAAGGAGGTAGAAGCCGTACGCAGCGCCGTTAGCCAAGAAGATGACGCCGAAGGCCGAGCCGCGCACTCGATGAGTCAGGACCGATAACGGCAGCAACGGCGCCTCGGCCCGCGCCTCCCAGACCACGAAGCCCACCAGAAGCAGGACTCCCGTCGCCAGCATCAGGAAGGTCACCGTTGTCGCGCTGCCTGACTCGGCGATCGTGGATATCCCGTACAACAGGCACGCGGTGCCAAGTGTGGAGGCGATGGCGCCCGTGACGTCGAACCCCCGCCGCTGCGTGCGGTCACTTTCCTGCAGGGTCACGGCGGCCATCACCACTAGCAGCACGCCCAGCGGCACGTTGACCAGCAGACACCAGCGCCATGAGGCCGCAGACGTCAGGAGTCCGCCCAGCAGCATGCCGACGATGCCGCCACTGCCAACTGCGGCGCCGAAAATCGCGAAAGCCCGGGCGCGAGCCGGACCGTCTGGGAACGCACCGGTAAGCAAGGCCAATCCTGCTGGCGCGAGGAGTGCAGCGCCGACCCCCTGTCCGAAACGTGCACCGAGCAACATCGGCCCGGTGAACGCGAGACCGCCCATCGCTGAGGCGAAGGTAAAGACGACCACCCCGACGATGAAGACCTTCTTCATCCCCACGATGTCGCCAAGCCGCCCACCGATCAGCAAAAGGCCACCAAAGGCCAGCGAATACAGCGTCACGACACCGGCCCGGTCCGCGTCGTCCAACCCAAGATCTGCTTGCACTTGGGGAAGCGCCACATTGACCACGGACGCGTCCAGTACGACGAGCAGTTGCGCAATGACGGTGACCGCCAGAACCCAACCTCGTTTCGTCGCCCTGTTTGGCAGTGTCGCTGCCCCTGTTGCTGTCATCGCGCTTCCCTTCTCGGTGTTTAGTTACAGCCTGTCACAAACTCGCAGAAATCGGCATGCGGGTCTGACACACTGGCTGTGTCATCGCGAGGAGGAGTGAAGGAGAACCCGTGCCAAGTCCCTCGTCGGGAAGCCGTCGTCGAGGGCGTCCTGCCGTCGTCGACGAGGCATCGATCGTTGAGGCGGCGTTGGCCGTGGGGTTCGCCGAGCTGTCGATGTCGGCCGTCGGCAGACAGCTAGGCCTGGCCCACTCCGCGCTCTACCGCTACTTCGTTGACCGCGACGACTTGGCGGCGGCAGCGATCGACCGTGCGGTGGCTAGGCACCAATGGCCGGCGCCCGAGGAGGACTGGCGCCAGTACGTGCGCCAGTTGGCGGCCTCCTATTGGGAGCTCTACGCAGCACACCCAGGCTTGGCTGCGGAGGTAGCAGGGTTGCGAACAACCTCCGAGGCCATGATCGCGCTGACCAACCGGTCAGCCGGAGCGCTTGTCACCGCAGGTTTTGAGGCGAGCACTGCCGTGCTGGTGGTCGACATGCTGGGCGACTTGGTCACCCACGCTTTCGTGCCTCCCGGCACCGGTCAACAACCAGCTGGGCACGGGCCGGAGTCGGTCGAGCAGTCGAAGCGTCGGCGGGTCGAACTGTTGAGCCCCTGGATCGACCACCTTGACCCCCAATTGCGCAGTGCCTTCGCAGCAACGATCCGTCGCACCCCGAGGGAGCAGCTGACCCGGAAGATTGAGGTGATGATTGCGGGGCTCGCACCAGAGCGCACCCTGTGACCGCGCCTCCGACCCGCTTGTCGCCGACGTTTGATGTCGAGAAGTCGCCACGTCCTCACATGCGAGCGATGGAGCCAAGACTGCACGAACGTGGCCACGGCATCTTGCACGATCGGGCGGGTGTGGCGACGAAGCGGGGGGGCTGCTGGTGCCAGGCCCCGGCCAAATCCTCGCCCAGACCCCTCTCGGCTGCGGCACCTGACTCGCTCCCTTAATGCGTCCGATTCCGGATCGGAACCGGAGGGGTGGGCGTTCCTGGAGGGCCTCGACGCGGTCGGCTCTAGATGGTCCGACGGGCGGTGACCGCGGCCAGGGCCGTGGTGATGGGGACTGCTGCGATCAGGCCCAGGGTGGCCACGACGCTGCGGACGATCTCCTGCGCGATGACCTGCGTGGTGATGACGTTTCCGATGGAGCTGTTGTTCGCCGCGATCAGGATGAGCAGCGGTAGGGAGGAGCCGGCGTAGGCCAGGATGATCGTGTTGATGACGGAAGCGATGTGCGCCCTGCCGACTCGGGCGCCTGCCCGGTAGAGCTCACGCGCCCCATATCCAGGGTTGGCGCGGGCGAGCTCGGTGACGGTGGCTGCTTGGGTGACCGTGACGTCGTCAAGGACACCGAGGGTCCCGATGATGATTCCCGCGAACAGCAGGCCCTGCAGGTTGATGCTTTGGGTGGTGGCCAAGAAGGTTGAGGATTCGTCTGCGAAACCGGTCAGGTGCAGGCCGGTGACAGAGAGCTCGGCCAGCACTCCGGTCAGAACCAGGCTTCCCAGCGT
Source organism: Knoellia sp. AC549 (assembly GCF_979258975.1). NCBI lineage: Bacteria > Bacillati > Actinomycetota > Actinomycetes > Micrococcales > Intrasporangiaceae > Knoellia > Knoellia sp. AC549. The sequence continues at coordinate 1,078,603 of NZ_OZ409890.1, read as the reverse complement.
TCCGATCACAGCCACTGATGTCGAGAAGGTCAGCCCGTGGGTGAGGTAGAGGACGGTGAGCATGATCGCGGACGCTCCGACGAGGGACACGAGCAGTGGCGACTCGCCAGCAAGGATCGCTGGGACCACGAAGAGCAGGAGTAGGGCGAAGGTCACGGCCAGCCCGACCAGTGCTGACAGTCCGCGTCCTCGACCGAAGGAGAGCACTGCAGCGACAAACGCGATCGCGAGGTACCACAGCCCCTTCGTGCGCTGGTGGTCGACGATGTCGTACTGGCTACCGTCCGGGTTTTCGGTCGACACGACGATGACCTCGTCGCCGTCTTCGACGGTGGGGGCACCGGGCCCGTTGGGTAGCTGGACCACGACGTCCAGGCCGTTGTCTGGACCCTCGGCGACCTTAACCTGCACGGTTCCGCAGCCGTTCACGTTCACGGTTGCTCCGCCCGGGAGCGGCTCCTGACCTTCAGGGGCTTCGGGGCACTTCTCCTTCGTCACCTTTGTGACCGTCGCCGCGTACTGGTCGGCGCGGCCGGACTGGTCGGCGACGTTGCTGGGAGGTGGCCACAGCCAGATGAGGGCGAGAAGCGTGATGAGGCCCGTGGGGACGATGACGGCCAGGGCTATGGACCGCATCCGTTGCGTGTCTTTACCGGCGTGACGTGAGTGGTGCTGAGCCATGATCAAAGGCTTCCTGTACGAGATCGATCCCCACCGAAGGAGCCCCGTGGGCGGCACCGTTGCCCGATACTACGGGTCGGCCTCGAGTGCAGATCGGGCTCAGGCGGTCTCGTATCCAGCGGAAGCGATCGCAGTACGCACTGCGGCCTCGTCAACGTCCTCACCTGTGGCGGTGACGGTCGAGGCGCCCAGGTCCACTACGGCACTCGAGATGCCGGGAACGGACTCGACCGCGGTGCTGACCTTGGTTGCGCAGCCGCCGCAGGTCATGCCGTTGACGGTGATGGTGGTGGTGGCGCTCATGGCTGGATCCTTCTTTTGTTGGGGGCTCGCCTGTTTCGATACAGGCCGGAGGCAGTATACCCTTAGGGGGTACATGTATGTCTCGAGGTCAGTCGGCGGAGGTGAGATTGTGCAAGCCGGATGCAGCCCGCGTGCGAGAATCGGATGCATGTTGGCCTCGGTTGCGGCATGGCGCGGATGGCGGCTGGTCGCTGTCTTCGTCCTTGCCCTGGCCGTGGTGGGGATGCATTCCTTAGGGGCGGGTCACCACGGCGCCACAACCTCTGTAGGGCACGGCTCCCACCAAGCGGCCATAGGGGCTGCGGGCGAGACACACGATCATCTGCTCGTGACCAGTCCAGGCCATGATCACCACCCCGCCGCTGAGGCAGCGCCCATCGTCATGCAGAGCGTGATGAAGGCCAGCGTCGTAACGGCATGTATCGGGTGCTTGGGCGGCGCAGAGGCCTTGGGTGCCATGTGTCTGGCGGTGGTATCGAGCTTGCTCGTCTTGGCGCTGTTGCTCTCCTTGCGCCATCTGTTGCGTGGGCGTCCTGCCCTCACGTTTCCTCTGTGGTGGCGTGCAGCTGTGACGCCGCGCTCACCCTTGCGGCGAATGGCCCTGTCACCGATCGAGGTTTGTGTGCTGCGGACGTGAGCAAGGGCGCGGGCCCATGTCCGCACCCCGACTCCTTCCTGCACGCCCAGTAAACCCTCGAAACGGAGAAACACCATGAAGCGCATCACCCGTGTCCTTGCCGTGTCCGCCCTCGCGGCCGCGACCCTGTCCGCCTGCGCCGACGACGGCGGGCATGACATGGACAACATGAGCAGCACCCGCTCCCCAGCGGCCACGACCTCCCCCTCGGGACAGGCCGCACCCGGAGCACACAACGACGCCGACATCGCTTTTGCGACCGACATGATTCCCCACCACGCCCAAGCAGTGGCCATGGCCAAGATGGTGCCGACCCGCGCCAGCAGCCAGCAGGTCAAAGACCTCGCAGCACAGATCCAAGCTGCACAGGACCCCGAGATCAAGCAGATGTCGGGGTGGCTCCAGGCGTGGGGCGAGCCCGTGCCGCCAGCAGGGGAGATGCAGCACGGCGACGGCATGATGAGCATGGAGGAAATGGGTCAGCTTGAGACCGCCAAAGGCGCCGCGTTCGACAAGATGTGGCTGCAGATGATGATCAAGCACCACGACGGTGCGATCGCCATGGCCCGCACCGAGCTGACCGAAGGCAACGACGCCGAGGCCAAGAAGCTGGCGCAGGCGATCGTTGACGGCCAGAGCAAGGAGATTGCCACCATGAACTCTCTCCTCGCTGGCCAGTGACGCGTGCGATCACGCATCCTGCTTCCACTGGTCGCGGCGGTCGTGTTCGCGGCGCTGATAGCCGCCAGCGGCGGACTGTTCGGGCCCGACGACTCCGCCCCGGAAGATCTCGCTGTCGGTAGCCAGAAGAGTTCGAACTCGCTGATCACCGGGCATGTGCACGGGATCGCCCGACACCCCGACAGTGGTGACGTGTTTGTCGCCACCCACGACGGGTTGTTCGTGATCACAGGTTCGGACCCGCCGCGGTCCGTCGGTCCGACCATCGACCTCATGGGCTTCACGATCACGAAGTCAGGTGACCTGCTTGCTTCTGGGCATCCCGGGGTCGGAACAGATCTCCCTCAGCCCGTGGGACTCATCGAGTCAGTCGACGGCGGGAAGACCTGGGCTGTCCGTTCTCGGGGTGGGCAGTCCGACTTCCACGCTTTGAGTGCCTCGGCACGTGGCGTCCTCGGCTACGACGGCGCCCTGCGGGTCAGCCAAGACGGCCTATCCTGGCGAACCTTGCCCTCACCGCAAGAGGTGACGTCGCTAGGCGCTTCTCCCGACGGGCAGCAGCTGTTGGCTGCCACCGGCGCCGGACTTCAGGCCTCGAGCACCGGAGCAGAGGCGTGGGCGCTCGTGCCTGACGCGCCTGCCCTGGTACTCGTGGACTGGGCCGACGAAAACCGGGTCGTTGGCGCGGATCGTGCCGGTGCCGTCTTCTCCAGTGGTGACGCCGGTCGCACATGGAAGCGGGTCCCCGCCAAGGCACTGGGGCCACCCCAAGCCCTGAGTGCCAGCATCCAAGATGGGCGTATGGAGATCTTGGCCGTGACCCACGCGGCCATCCTGCGCTCAAGCGATGAGGGCGCGGCCTTCACGTCGCTGGGCTGACACGGCGCCAGAGCACGTGCAACCGTGGCCCTGACTCGCACCGACTACCCCGTTGTCGATGGCAACGGGGTAGTCGGCGCGGAACTCAGGCCCGGTCCGCGCGCTGGGGCCCCGGTGTGAGCGCGAGAGCGATGAGTGCCGACGCTGCGGCAGCGGCTGCGGCGACAGCGAACCCACGGGTGAAGCCGTCGTCCGTGGCGCCGGTGAGACTGACCGCGGCCACGCTGGAGATGACCGAGGCACCGATGGAGGCACCAAGCTCGTGCGAGGTGCTGACAATTCCCGAGGCGATCCCTGCCTCATGCGGGGCGACCTGCCCCAGAGCAGTCGCGGAGGCGACCACGAACAGTGCGCCGGTTCCTGCCGCGGCGATCACGACACCGACCAGAGCCCAACCCACTTGCAGGGAGAGGGCTGGGATCGCCATCCCTGCCGCCGCCAGGCCAAGACCGGACACAGACAACGCACGCACACCCAGGCGGGCGAGCAACCGCCCGGTCAGCTGCGCGCCGGTCATCGTGGCCAGTGCCACCGGAAGGAACAAGAGTCCGGCGGTCATCGGCCCGTAGCCCAGGCCGTGCTGGAAGTAGAACGTGCCCAGGAAAAAGACCGCAACCATCAGGGCAGTTGCAACGAAGATCAAAAATGTCCCAGTCGCAACGGGCCGGCGAGCCAGCAGACGCACATCCATCAGGGGGGTGGCAGTGGTGCGCTGCCATGCCACGAACAAGGCAAACCCGATCGCGGAAGCCGCGACGAGCACACCGGTGCGAGCAGCGAACCAGCCCGTTTCACCCGCCCCGACGAACGCGAAGATCAGGACGACCGACGACGCCGTGACCAGTGCCGCGCCCAGAACATCGAGGCGACGATTTGTGAGTGACGTCAGGCCGGTCGGCAGCATCCTTGTCAGCGCCACCAAGATGACCAGGCCGATCGGGACGTTGACCCAGAACACCCACTCCCACCCGGGACCTGCGGTCAGCAAGCCTCCGACGAGGACACCCAAGGCCGCGCCCCCACCACCGAGTGCGGACCACACCCCCAGTGCCCGGTTGCGTTCCTCGCCCTGAAACAACGAGACCACCAGCGACAACGCGGACGGCGACAGGAGCGCGGCGCCCGCTCCTTGCCCGACACGACCCAACAGCAGCATCTCCGCAGAGCTGGCGAAGCCGGCCATCAGGGACGCTGCCGTGAACAGAGTCAACCCGGTGAGCAGGACGCGACGAGCGCCGAAGATATCGGCGAGCCGGCCGCCCAGGAGCATCAGGCCACCGAAAGTCAGGGTGTAGGCGCTGACCGTCCAGGTCAGAGCCTCCCGGCCAAGGTCCAGATCGCTCTGGATGTGCGGCAGCGCGATTGCTACCACGGTCACGTCCAGGATCAGCATCAGCTGGGCTACTCCCAAGAACCCCAGAATTTTCCAGCGTGCAGCATGCGCTGCTCCTACCTCGATGGGATCTGATACGTGCTGGCTCGTCATGTCGTTGCCTCCACCTTCGTTACTCGTACCTTGATGTACGACTTAGAACCGTACCCTAAGTCGGATATTCCCGTACGAGTTAAGGTGGCTCATGACTTCGCCCCGAGGGACCGTCCCCCCGTCGACGGGGCGGCGTGCTGAGCGCTCAGATGCGCACGAGAACCGGCTACGGATCTTGGATGCGGCTCGCCGTCTGCTCAGTCGCGATCCGAGCGCGACCATGGAGGGCATCGCGCACGAAGCGGGTGTTGGCCGGATGACGCTGTATGGGCACTACCGCACGCGCGCGATCCTGCTCACGGCTGCGCTCGAACGAGCCCTCGCGGACGGCGAGGAGCAGCTCAGCGGCATCGACCTCGGCGGCCATCCTGGCGAAGCCTTAACCCGGCTGCTCACCTCGAGCTGGGGGCTGGTCGCCGAGTCGGCCTCTCTGCTCACCGCAGCCGATGGCGTGGTACCGGCCGATCAGCTCAAGGCCATGCACGCCGAACCAGCGCTGCGGATCACCGCCCTACTCCGGCGAGGACAAGCCCAGGGGACCTTCCGTCGCGACCTGTCCGCCCAGTGGCTCGGAAGTGCGATCCACTTCATCTTGCACGGTGCTGCCACAGAGGTACGCAACGGCAACCTCCTGGAAGATGAGGCAGCCCGCGTTGTCGTGCGGACCATCAACGCGATGGTTCGCCCCTAGGCGCGTCCGCAGGACCCTCAGGAGACTGCTCCGAGGAACGTCATCATCAGGTATCGCTGCACCAGATGGTCCCCGTGAAGTCGCAGCTTACTCAGCCACGAGCGCACATCACCTCGCTCAGGCCGGTTGTTCGGACGGACCTGCCTGCCCGTCACCCTTCGCGACTTCTGGCCCACCTGGCCCCAGCAGCGCCCCGATCCTCACGTGGCGCGATCTTCTAAGACCAGCCAAACCACACCTTCGGCATACGCGAGGATCAACCGTCGGTGACCTGAGCACACAGAGCAGCACGCGAACTGACGGCAGTGCCTGCCGTAGACAAATACCCCTAGGGGGTATATGTTGGTTGGCATGAGCCACCCCACTGAACACGCCGCCGCTACGACCACGGTGAAAGATCCTGTGTGTGGGATGGACGTCAACCCCGACGTCAGCACCCACCGGACAGAGCGCGACGGCCACACGTTCCACTTCTGTTCTGCAAAGTGCAAGGCCACGTTCGACGCCGATCCTGGGGCGTACTCCTCGGCCGGCACCGACGGTCCGCCCGACCAAACCAGCGCGCATCACCATCATGGCCAAGGCCCTGCCGGGCACGGCGCAGCATCGACACCTGCATCTGGGGACGTCGCGGAGTGGACCTGCCCGATGCACCCGGAGATCCGGCGACCCGGCCCGGGTTCGTGCCCGATCTGCGGGATGGCCCTCGAACCCGTGATGGTGACCGCAGACAGCGGGCCCAGCCCTGAGCTGGCAGACATGACCCGCCGTTTCTGGACCGGCGTTGCCCTGTCGGTCCCCGTGGTCATCCTTGGAATGGGTGGCGACCTGATCCCGGCGATCCACGACGCGATCTCACCGCGCGCGTCTGCTTGGGTGCAACTGGTCTTCGCCACCCCCGTGGTGTTGTGGGCCGGGTGGCCGTTTTTCCAGCGGGGCTGGACCTCGGTGCGCACCCTCAAGCTCAACATGTTCACCCTCATCGCCATGGGCACCGGCGTCGCCTGGCTGTTCAGCGTCATTGCCACCCTCGCACCGGGGATCTTTCCTGAAGCCTTCCGGATGGATGGTGCGGTCGACGTCTACTTCGAAGCCGCCTCAGTCATCACCACCCTCGTCCTGCTTGGTCAGGTCCTCGAGCTGCGGGCCCGCGAACAAACCTCCGGCGCCATCAAAGCCCTACTCGATCTCACCCCCGACACGGCACGTCGCATCGACCCTGACGGCACAGAACACGAGGTGACCCTGGACCAGGTGAACGTGGGTGACCGGTTCCGGGTCCGGCCGGGCGAGAAGATCCCCGTCGACGGCCTCGTAGAGGAGGGGCGTTCGACCCTGGACGAGTCCCTCGTGACCGGTGAGTCGATGCCGGTGACCAAAGCCGTTGATGACACTGTCATCGGCGGGACCATCAACCAGACGGGGTCGCTGATCGTGCGGGCCGAGAAGGTCGGTCGCGACACCATGCTCGCTCGGATCGTCCAGATGGTCGCCGACGCGCAACGCTCGCGCGCACCCATCCAGCGAGTCGCGGACCAGGTGGCCGCATGGTTCGTGCCGGCCGTGATCGTTATCGCGATCGTCGCGTTCGCGGTGTGGGCTGCGGTCGGACCCGACCCACGGCTGGCTCACGCGCTCGTCGTGGCCGTGTCCGTCCTGATTATCGCGTGCCCCTGTGCCCTGGGACTGGCGACGCCGATGTCGATCATGGTCGGCGTCGGGCGAGGAGCCGGGCTTGGGGTCCTGATCAAGAACGCCGAAGCCCTCGAACGGATGGAGAAGGTCAACACCCTCGTCGTAGACAAGACCGGAACCCTCACCGAGGGCAGGCCGTCCGTGACACAGGTCGTCACCACGGCGGGGTTTGAGCAGGACGACCTGCTGCGTCTGGTGGCCGGGGTAGAACGAGCCTCCGAGCACCCCCTCGCAACAGCCATCGTCAACGCCGCCACCCAGGCCAGCCTGTCCATTCCGGATGTGGCCGACTTCGATGCACCAGTGGGCAAGGGAGTGGTCGGAACGGTTGAACAGCGCCAAGTTCGGGTCGGCAGCTCGTCCTTCCTGACTGGTGAAGGACTCGACCCGAGCGTGCTGACGACACAGGCGGACCAGCTGCGCGCCGACGGTGCCACGGTGATCTTCGCCGGCGTGGACGACCAGGTCGCTGGCATCATCGCCATCGCCGATCCGGTCAAGAAGACAACGCCGGAGGCCGTGAAGGCGCTGCGCGCTGAGGGCATCGAGGTCGTCATGCTCACCGGTGACAACCGCGTCACCGCGGAAGCGGTGGCGCGCCGACTCGGCATCGACCAGGTCGAAGCCGAGGTCATGCCTGACCACAAGGCCGACGTCGTCAAGCGGCTGCGTAGCCAAGGACGCGTGGTGGCCATGGCAGGCGACGGCGTCAACGACGCACCCGCCCTCGCCGCCGCCGACGTGGGCCTAGCAATGGGATCAGGAACCGACGTGGCCATCGAGAGCGCCGGCATCACCCTGCTCAAGGGCGACCTGACCGGCATCGTGCGAGCACGCAACCTGTCCCAGGCGACCATGTCGAACATCCGACAAAACCTCGTGTTCGCGTTCATGTACAACGTCGCAGGCATCCCCATCGCCGCTGGAGTCCTCTACCCGACGTTCGGACTCCTGCTCTCGCCGATGATCGCCGCAGCCGCCATGGCGCTCTCTTCGGTTAGCGTCATCGCGAACGCCCTACGCCTACGAACACGACGCCTGTGAGCAATAGCAGGGTCGAACCCCGGGGTTGATTGGCCGGTCGCCTCTAACGATTTACCAACACCTCTTCAAATCGGGTAGTAGTACCTCTGAATACACCCCCCGAGCGTCTCCCCTCGGGGGAAAACCATGCCGGACTGAAGGGTCGGGGTCATGCCGTCTGGTAGCCGCCGGCGGAGGCCATCACAGCACTTATTGCGGCAGAATTCCACACCGCGAAGACTGGACGGAGAGCAAATTCCAGCATGTTGACCCCACCTGCGGCGGCACGGCGCGAATGGCAGCTGGTAGCCGTCATCGTGTTGGCGTTGGCCGTGGTGGGGACGCACTCCCTGGGCGCTGGACATTACGGCGCGACCGCATCAGATGGCAGCGAATCCCGCCAGATGCTGGCGGCGGTCACGATCGAGGCACTCACGGCGCGGGCTGCTGCTGGCCTCGGGACACCCTAGAGTCGGGACGGACTCCCGCAGCGAGTCGGGCTCATCGGGTCAGCCGACGGCGGACGCCATGGTCCATGCCTATCCCGAGCATGCTGTGACGCTCATTGACGACCGGCGATCAAGCGTTGCGTGCGATCCACAGCAATCCGCGGCGGACCTCAAGGGGAGACGGCGACGCCTGCGGAGCGTCGAGTGTCAGCGACGCCGGAGACCGCACGTGACTCCCAGTCGACTGCGAGTGCCTGAACTGACCCCCATGAGGCGCGGTAAGCCTTGGGCATGACACGGGTGCGGTAGCCGAGCTTCTCCAACGCCTTGACGTGGCGGGAAGATTCCAACCGCATGAGCCCGTTGTCCAGTTTGAACCGGGCCGCTGGGACTGCCTGTTCGAGGCTCTGGCCGAGCAGTGCCCATCGCAGCACCACGGAGGCAGTGGTGTTTGGTATCTGACTGCCTCCGGGCGCTCCGATGACTAGGGCCGGCCGGCCGTTGCCGTCGAGCACCATGGAGGGGGAGCTCCAGGTGACCGAGCGTCGCCCTGGTTGCGGGCGATTTGCGGGCCCATTGCCGATGAGGTCGAAGCGCCCCAGCTGGTCGTTGAGGAAAAACCCGGCCGTGTAGGTCTGGGATCCCCAGTAACTGGTGATCGTGTTGGTCATGGAGATCGCCATGCCGTTGGCGTCGACGACGGAGATGTGTGTCGTGTTCGGGTCACCGGAGTTGTCGGGCCCGGTCTTGGCGGACGGTTCTCGTTTGAGGGTTTTTGCGAGGGCCGCGTTGCGGGCACGGTCGGTGATGGTGTCGAGCGGGACGTCGATGAAGTCGGGGTCACCGAACCAGCGGTGGACGGAGCGCTCGGCCACCTGCCAGCCCCGGGACAGCATGTCGATGAACTCGGGAGAGTCTTCCGCGACCTCTCCGATACCCAGGGCTTCTGCGATCTGTGCCATCTGGATGATCGCGCCACCGGGGAGGGCGGGTGCCCCGGAGAGGAAGGTGAAGCCGCCCAGGGCACCGCTGGCGGGCGCGGAGTGCTGAATCTTGTAGGCGTCGAGCGATGCCGCGTCCAGTCCCGGCACTCGGATGAGCTGCGGGGTCAGTGCGCCGTTGTAGAACGCGGCCGCACCGTCGGCGGCAAGGAGCCGCATCGTCGCGGCGAGTTCCTTCTGCACGAGGGTGTCGCCCCGGCGCAACACGGTGCCGTCCTTGCGGTGGAAGTGCTCGAGGTCGCGGACGACTCGTCGCCCGCGGGCGGTGGCCAGCGTGTCGGCGAGGTATCCCGAGACCGGCCCCCCGTTCTCTGCGATGGTGATCGCCGGCTCCAGGAGGTCGGCCCACTTCTGAGTGCCGTAACGCTCGTGCAGGTCCACCATGCCAGCCGCGAACCCTGGAGTTCCCACCCCACTGGAAGGCACCTTGCCGGACCGGGCGACCACCTCGCGGTAGTCGTGGTTGGTGCGCTGGTCACCGTGGACGACGATGCTCACTCCTCCACCGCCGATGCCCGAGGACGCGGGCTGCATGACGGCGTCGGCGAAGCCTGCGGCGATGGCGGCGTCCACGGCATTCCCGCCCCGTCGAAGGACGTCCATCGCCGCTTCGGTGGCCAGTGGGTGGCCGGTGTTGGCTCCAAAGGCGCCGAGGGCAGGAGGACGCGATGAGGGCACCTCGTGCGACGTTGTCCCCGTCGCGGTGGGTGTCACGTCGGGCTCGTTGTTTGAGCAACCAGCGAGCAGTGTCGTTCCGATGAGGCCGCTGATCGCTTGGCGACGGCTGAGCGGGCCGGGGCGGTTCTGCCGATTCTTGCTGTCGTTCATGCGTCTCCTCGAGAAGTGTTGGTGAGCCACGTCGCACGCAGGACCCGCTCCAAGGGGCCGATGCCCCAGTGGCGCACCCACAGGGTCGCTACTGCGGTGAACGCGAGCACTAACCCGATGGTCACCGGCACTCCCACGAGGCGGGAGTCGATACGACCTCCCAGCGCGGCGATCACAAAGAAGTGGGCGACATAGAAGGTGAAGGCGAGCTGACCGAGGTGGGCCAGTGGCAGAGCCCAGCTACGTACCCGCGGCCAGATCCACAGCGTGATGCCGATGACGAAGGCCGCGCTACCGATGCTGCTCACCAGCCACAGCGGCATCTGCCCGTGGGCAGCGCCGGTCAGCAGCTGCTTCCAGCCGAAGTCCCCTTCGGTCCCGAGGAGCACCATCGAGCCCTGGCTGGCGACGAAGGCCAGGACGCCGGCCGCACCACCTGCGAGCATCAGCTGTCGCTGAACCCGGCGGTCACGGAGGTCTTGGCGGCCCAGCCACATGCCAGCCACGAACGGGACCACCCAGACCAATAGCGGGTACGCGCCGGACAGGAAGAGTGAGTGGATCACGGTGCCCGGCTCCTCACCCAACGTCGGCATCCGGGTCTTGTGCTCGCCCGCGATCTGGTCGCCCTGGACGATCACCGGACCCACCACCAGCATCAGGAGCGCGAACGTCGCAAGGGTGCGGTCGGAGAGTCGCCGCCATAGCAGCGCCCCTAGGAACAGTACGCCGTACGTGGGCAGGATCACACTGACCGCTGGGGTCAGAATCTGCAGGGCGAGGCCGCCGACTAGGAAGATTATGGCGCGCCACGTCAGCACCGGCCATAAGCGCGAGTGTTGGCGCCGTGAGGTAAAGAATAGGGACATCCCGAGGCCAGCTAAGACCACAAAGAGGATGGAAGCTCGCCCGAAGGGCAACGTCCACAGCTTGTTGAACCAACCCTCGGACCGGACAGTACCGAGGTTAATCATCATCATGCCGATGAGGGCCAAGCCCCTAGCAGCATCGATTGCTTCGAGCCGCCCAGCTCGGTGGGTGCGGGTGTTCTGGGGGTGCGCCGACGTGTGCGCGTCAGTCATGTGTGTGCTCCGGTGGCGTGGTGGTCGGGGGGGCGCGGACAACTGTTGCCTGTGTTGTCCTCAGGCAGTTGTCGTGCGGTTCGCACCCGAGAAGCTGAGCCGGGAACGCTTCCGAATCGAGTCGCTACGAACGGGCTCAGCGACCGAGGAAGGCTATTCAGGTGTGCCACGAGCCGCGTCATATGTGGGACAGGTGGCAGAGTTGGCCGGGCGAGTGGGTAACCCGGAGGATTGCCCCGTACGGCGCCTCATGTGGGGAAGTAGCCGGTGGCGACTAGTTCACACGCCGCGAACTCAGGTGCAGTAGGCGCTTACGTCCTATGGACGCATAACTGTTCCGGGCAACTCGCCAAGAGGATGCGGTCCATCCACAGATGTGGCGCCGGAGCTGCCGGGGTGAGGAGACGCGCCAACGACCTTCGGCCCACCCAGGCAGCGAGGAAGGGTTCCGGACCCTTTCGAACCGAGCGGGTCCCGACGCGACGAGAGGTGCGAATCTGGGCGCTGTCGTTTGCCGCATGCGGCGCATGTCCACCATGTGTGTGGTGATGGCCCGGGGTGGTCGTACCGGCCAGCAAATGCGTCGTGCCGTGTGCGCCCGCGGCAAAACCCCACGACGCGCCGGTTGCGCAGACAAGGACGATGATCAGACGTGACACGCGCCTGATCAGATCATCCACCGCAACCATGCATTGATCCTAAGTGAGCGTGCGCGGAGCTACGTCGAGACATGCCCATTCGACGATCATCACGTGAGGGCTGTCAGCACGTCGCATGAGTGGCACGTGTCACGCCTAGCCTGGCCGAGGAGCCCTACTGATTAGGAGCTTGGGTCGGTCGCAGGCCGCTACATGTTCCCGGGGTGGGCGTTTTGACGGGCACGGCGACGCCCTCGGTGCCCATGCCGAGAGTGCGCGAACGGCAGGGCCGGAACTACGATTTCGCGCGCTCCTCGAAGTAGCGACCGGCCACAATGAAGGTGGCAACCGCGCCAACTGGGGCAAGCCGCATCTCGACGCTACGGACCCCCTTCATGAGACTCGTAAGACGGCGCCGGCAGCCGTTCGCTGTCGAATCGGTCGGCGGAGGCGAAGGGAGGGACCTTTGACCCTGATCGGACGCGCCTGAAAGTCGTAGCGTCGGTACTGGGTTGGACGACCTGCTGGTTCACCGGCAGGAGCTCGGCCTGTTCGCCGCATACAGCCAGGAGCTGGACTCAATGAACCACAAGATGCATATGTACCTCATGGGCGGCTTGGTCGTCGGAGGGGGCGCCCTGTACTTCTCGGGCCTCATCGACGGCGGTGCGCTCTTCTGGCTGTGGCCGTTGGCCTGCGTCGCAATGATGGTCGTGATGATGTGGGTCATGGGCAGCATGTGGGGTCGGCCTGTCAAGGGCACCCACGACGACGGAGTGAGCCACTCGCACGGTGACATCCCGGAGTCCCTGCCGAAGTAGAGCTATAGGCGCCGACGCTGCAGGCTCGGCACCACGACGGAACGAGCGGTCGCCTCCATCCCTGCGGCAACGACTCGCACCCTACGGGTGCCATTCTAAGCAACCGTCACCTTCGGCGGATCTCTTCATCGGTCTGCCCGCGTTCTGGCGATTGGACGCTGGGTTTGATTTTGATTGGCTCAGCGGCATCACCGAGAAGGCGCGCGCGCTGGTCGGCTCAGCTTTTCGCAGTTTCGCGTTCCTCCCGTTTGAATTGTGTCTGCGGGTCCAGGCTCCAGATGACCCATGCCAGCACCCCGAAGGGGAGTTCCAGGAGGTTCGTGAAGATCGACATCAGCACGACCGCGGCGGCTGCGGGAGCCGGGTCGGCACCCAGGGCGACGAGGGCCGCTGCTGTGCCGGTCTCCGTGATGCCGATGCCGCCCGGCGTGATCCCCACCCCCGTGAGCAGTCGGCCGATGGCGAAGGCCGCGAACGCCGCGGTGAATGCCAGCTCGATGCCGGTCACGTGCAGTGCGATGAGGAAGATAGCCAGTTGGGCGGTGAAGAAACCGGCGAGGCCGAGGGTGAGCCAGTGCCAGGAACCGCGGACGCGCTCGACGATCTGGGCTCGGGTTTCGCGCATTGCAGTCTGCGCCCCGCCCAGGCGAGCACCCCGGTGGGGGATCCAGTCTCCGATCCGTTTGGCGACCTTAACGACGTGGTCCGCGACACGGGCCGAGGCGATGACTCCAATGAAGAGGGCGAGGATCAGCAGTCCTGAGACCCCGGCGCCCCACGCTGCCTGACGCAGGAGCAAGGGGAGGTCGGGTTGGGTGAGTGCCAGGAGTCCGATCGCAAGCACAGGGAGGGCGACCCGGGCCAGGGCGTTCCACACCCCAGTGACGATGGCCGAGGTTGTGACAGCTCTCACCGAGAAACCCCAGGACCGGCAGAGCAAGAACGTCGCCGCCAAGCCGACTGCGCCACCGCCAGGGAGGAACTTGGAGACTGCTGTGCCGGCGGTGTTCACGACGAGAGCCTTCGGCATCGTCAGGCCCGGCAACGAGGCTCGCATGGTGAAGGCGTAGGAGGTCAGGAAGACCATAGTGAGCACGAAGCAGGCCGCTAGTGCCGTGCCGGGCACGTCGCGCAGCACAGCGATGACGTCACTCCACGTCGTGCCGGTCGCGCGCGGCAGCACCCAGCCGAGCAGTGCGACGGCGGCGGCGAGGCTAAGGATGACACGTAGGACAACCCTGACCGACGGTCGAGGCAGGAACGTCGGGGGTACTGGGTCAGTCATCCGAGGCAGTCTCCCTCATGCGAGCCTGTATGGGTGAAGGTGGCCATGATCTCGGACTGCTATCCGCCGCGCGTCGGCGGGATCGAGTCGCAGGTGCGCGACCTGACCCTGCATCTCATGGCTGGCACCCACGATGTAGAAGTGCTCACTGCGACCAACGGTGCTGATGGGGCGCGTGGTGGCGCCGTCGAGGTTCTCGACGGGGTCACCGTCCATCGGATGGGCGCCTCAGTACCTCTTGGGCTGCCGGTGAATCCGCGGGCGCGTGCCTTGCTGAGAGCCAAACTAGCCGAGGGCGCGTTCGACGTAGCGCATGTGCACATGGGAGTGGTCAGTCCGTTCGCCGTGGATGCCGGGGACATCGCACTCGATCTTGGGATCCCGGTCACCGTGACCTGGCATTGCGTCCTCGGTCGGTGGGTGCCGCTCGTACGTAGACTCGGTCACGCTCAGCGGTGGGCGGACGCGGGTGCGGCGCTGCACGGCGTCTCCGAGAGGGCCGCCGAACAGGTCCGCCGGCTGGCCCCTTGGGCGCAGGTCGGGGTGATCCACAACGGGATCGACGCCGAGCAGTGGCGCGCTCACGAGCCGGGGCGGGGATCGCACACGACAAACGCGGCCGAGCCGTTGCGGGTGGTCCTGGCGATGCGCTTCACCCCACGTAAGCGACCGCTGGCCGTCATCGACATCGTGCACGCGGCGAGGCTGCGAAGCACTGTGCCGATCACTCTCGAGATCTGTGGCAGCGGACCGCTGCTCGGTCTCGTCCGCTGGGTCGTGCGCCGTCGAGGTTGGTCCGAGTGGGTGTCGCTGCCGGGGCGCATCGATCGGGGGCAACTGCTCCGGCACTACTGTGCGGCAGATGTGTATCTCGCGTCCTCGCGCTACGAGTCGTTCGGGATCGCGGCACTGGAAGGGCGCACGGTCGGACTACCGGTGCTGTCTCTGCGGGGGAGCGGCACCGAGGACTTCATCACCGACGGCGTCACAGGCTTGATGCGAGAAGATGACGATGGCCTGGTTGTCGGTCTGATCGAGCTCGCTTACGACGGGGACCTGTTGCGGGGACTGCGCTCCCACAACGAGAGGGTTCAACCGGAACAGGGCTGGACTCAGGTCGTGCGGGCCGTCGAGCTTGAGTATGCCCGCGCCGCGCAGCAGCAGAGGCGGCCTTCGTGAGGGTCCAACACTCCCATGCAGACCGCCCAACGCGCATGGAGAACCTCCTCCACTGAACTCGCGGCCTCCCAACGAACAATTAGTTGGGATGGATTCCTCTACAGCGCAGACAAGAATCTGCAGCCCCGCCGCCAGTCCGCAACTCGTGCTGGGTACCCCCCATGCGAAGGTTCCCTTCACTGTGCGCCACCCCGGGCCGTTGAGAACCACGCGGGTTGAACGTTTGGCGGAATGGAGGTCCGAACTCGAGAAGGCCGCTCGCAGGGCGGCGATTTCCGCCAAGTATCCTTTCGAGGTGACAGATTCGCCATGGCCCCAGCTGCGCCTCCTGGGCATGCTCGCTGGCTTGGGAGTTGCGGGCTTCATTGCTTCCTCCGCCATTATGGGTGACGAACCAGGACTCGTGCGCTCGGCTGCGAGCGATGCAGGGGCGTGGGGCGGCGTCGTCTTCGTTGTGTTACACGTGGTCGTATGCCTCGTGCCGGTACCCCGCAGCGGTCTTGCGGTGATTGCGGGGGGTATCTTCGGGCTGTCACTCGGCGCTGCCCTGTCGGTCATTGGCTCAGTGCTTGCCGCCTTGGTCAGCTTCGCCTTGGCTCGACGCTTCGGACGCGCCTCCGTGGCTCAACTGAGCGGTCGACGCATTGACCGGGTGCAGAGGGCGCTTCATGACCGAGGTCTGGTCACCCTCATCACGGCCCGACTCACGCCGATCGCACCTTTCGTTCTCACCAACTATGGAGCGGGGCTCAGCTTGGTCCGCGCCCGCGACTATGTCGTGTCCTTGCTTGCGCTGGTTCCCGGCTCGATCGCGTGGGCGGCCGTAGGCGCGGGGGCTGAAGCCGACGGGCGAGCGCTTCACTTCGCGGCCACCGCAGCGGCTGTGCTCTTGATCGGGGTGGCACTTACACGGCACGTCATGAGGCGTCCTATGAACCCTGTCCGTCGGATGCTCAGCCTTTCGGCCGGGACGAGCTCTCACGAAGATTAGGACATCGCTGGAGCATCCCTTGTCCGCCTGCGAGAATGGCCCCGAAAGTTCGCCAGCGCACAATGTGCCGAGCAAACATCGATCGTGTCGACCCGAACCGTCGACGACCTGATGACCATGTTGCGGGAAGCCAGCGAAGATCCGGCTTTCTTGAGCCGGAGAATGAGATCATGCGCGGGCAGTGGTGAGCCTGTCCGAAGCGAACCTGAGGCTGGGTCAGTCCCCAAAGTGACGTTCCCGCTGGGTCTGGACCTTGTCGCCGACGGGGTTCCCGTCGCGGTGACCCACGGGCTGCTGAGGTTCTCCCGCCTGGCCTCTTACGCGTGGAGGGCGCATATGGTCAGCCAGCAGGATTTGGTCGACGTGTACGCCCTACCGCGCTCAAGGTCCACCGTGACGATATGGGTTCGGGTACCGGTTCATCGCCGACGGGCATACCGTGCCGGTCAGGCCATGTCCCTAAGGGCTGGTGTGGCGCCGGTGCTCGCAGGCTGGGATCGTGTGGGCGCACTCGCGGAGACGGGGCCGGGTCAGGCAGCCTGGGCCGCCGGTGCGCGACAACTTCGTCGAACGGGAATTCACCGCACCGGGGCCCGAACAGGTTGCGACTGACCGACATCACCGAGCACCCCACCGCTCCAGGGAAAGCGCACCTGTGTGCGGTCAAGGACGCGTGGTCCCGTCGCGTCGTCGGTACTCCCGCGAATCGCGGATGACCTCGCAGCTCACCGTTGACGCCCCCGAGATGGCGATCGCTCGCCGCGGCTCGGCCCAGGTCATCGGGTGCGTGGCGGCGTGGCCCACACGATCAGGGGCAGCCAGTTCTGCTCCCGACCCCACGCACCGGGCAACGACGCCGCCACATAGTCCTTCTTCGCCATGCTCTGGAAGGCCGTCCTCAACGCCGACGCTGGGGCAGCCGCGACCACCTCCGGCTGGGCCCTCGTCACTTGGAACGAACGCACCTACCACCGCCAGCGGGGGAAAGCGCGCCTTCGGCAAGCTCACCCGATCAAGTTTGAGTCCATCAATCATGCCGCTAATGCGGCCTGAAACACCACACCCGAAGTGGCAACCAGAACTTCAGCAGTCCCAAGGCATGTGGCGGCGCACAAGCCGGACCGCCACTCTCTGGATTGGCCGTCAGGATCGCTGTTCGCGTGGGTGGCATCGAGATCGGGCTCTACAAACCGAGCGCTTGGAAGCGGCACATTGACGACCTTGGTGGCCTCTGCGACAAAGCCGACGTTCAATAGTCGGTGGCACGACGGTCACCTCTCGAGGTTCAGGGCGTCAGGCTACTGCTTCACCGTGTGGGCCGATGTTCCCGTCAGAGGTAGTTGCGAGGGTCGACGAACTCGCCGTCCTCGTAGACCTCGAAGTGGAGGTGGCAACCGTTGGACTTGCCCGTGGAGCCTTCGTAGCCCACGACCTGCCCGCGTTGCACGCTCCCGCCCCGGGTGCGGATGCTCTCCATGTGGTTGTACGTCGTGACGAGATGGACGCCGCCGATGACCCCGTGGTCTATGACGACCCGGTTGCCGTAGCCGCTGTTGTAGCCGGCCTCGATGACGACACCGGAGGCGGCCGCCTTGAGGGGCGTCCCGCACGGAGCGGCGTAGTCGCGACCGCTGTGCAGCCGCCAGACGCGGTCGATCGGGTGCAAACGCATACCGAACTCGGAACTGATCCAGCCCTCGGTCGTCGGGGCGCTGAGCGGGCCGGCGCTATTGGGCGGGGCCGGGGGTGCCGGTGGGCGGGTGGACGAGCCCGTTCCCGAGCCGGTGCTTGGCCGGTCGGCCGCGGCGGCTGCCGCCCGTCGCGCGGCATCGGCAGCGGCAGCGCGACGGGCGGCAGCACGGGATGCCGCGGCGGCCTTTGCCCGGCGGTTGGCCGCGGCCGCGATGCGAGCTCGCTTGAGGGCGGCGGCCGCGCGCGCCTTGATGACCCCGCTGAGGCGGACGGACTCGGCCTCCATCTGGTTGAGGCTGGCAGCCTCGGCGACCGACCGCGCCTTCACCGTGCTGGCCTGGGCGGCCTGCTGGGCGGCGAGGGCGTCGAGCGTGGCTTCGGCGGCGATGGCCCTTTCGCGGGCCTTCGTGGCGGCGGCTGAGCTTGGACTCGGCCTTGCGCTTGGCCTTCTCGGAATCAACGCGCAACGCGGAGAGGTGGTCCTCCTGTGCGGTCTGGCTCGCCTTGGCGGTCGCCAGCGCGACCATCGATTGGCTCTGGAGGTCCATGACCGTGCCGATGAGCGCGATGCGGTCGGCGAACTGCTGCGGCGACGTCGACGTCATGGCCATGTCGAACTCGCCGAAGCCCTGTTCCTGGTAGATCTGGGCGGCGAACTGGGCGATCTGGCCCCGGCTCTCGACGATCTCGGAGCTCCTCGCGTCGAGGTCCTCCTGCGCCTTGGTCTCGTTGGCCTGGGCGACCTGGACCTCTTGGGCGGCCAGCGCGTTGGCGGTCTCAGCGCGACCGGCGGCAGCCTGCGCCCGGGTCAGCGCGGCCTGGGCACCGGGCATCTGAGCCTGGGTGGAGCGCAAAGCGATGTAGGCCTCGGCGAGGTCAGCATTGGTGTCGTGCAAGGCCTCACGCAGTTGCTCGGCTTGGGCGTCGACATGCTGCTTCTGTCGACCTGGGTCGGGCTCGGCCTGGAGCGCGGTCGAGGGACTGACCAGCGTCAGGGAGCACAGCAGGGCCAAGGAAAGGCCGGCGGTTCGCCGCACGGTGGCCCGTCCGGACGCACGGGTTCGCCACATGGTCACCATTCGTAACACCTGTCACCTCAAATTGGAAGCTCCCGCGCCGATGAGGTGCTGGAGACCCTTCAGGTAGGCCCAGAGGATGTCGGTGACTCCCGCGAGCAGCGCCATGTTAGGAGCGCCCGTTACCCAAGCTGTAGCGGCAGCTTCCACATTGGAACGCGGCTCGCTCGGCACGACTCCGCGCTGACGTATCAAGACTGCGATTTCGGTCAAGGGCCGAGGCGTTCGTGGAGATGTGGCCCTCCGGGGATGCTGGGATGGACTGGGGTCGAGAAGGCGACGCACACGCTAGGCACTACGACCTTGTCTTAGTTGAGGACCTGAGGCATGCATCGATGATCTTGAGGCGTCAATGATCACAGATCGCTGAACCTGCGCTCTTCGGAACAACCGCCTGGGTCGCGGCATTTGCGGGCGTTGCGCTGGAAGGCCGGACGAACCGTTCTTACCGCGACGATCACACGGAGTGGAAGGCTGACCAGGGATTTTGCTCAAGGAGACGAGTCGGCTCGCGACGCCGGGGTCGCATGAGTTCGCACGCCGTGCTGTAGAAAGGCGGCGTCGTAATCGCTTGGCGCCAGGGCACTCTGAGAGCATCGTGGTCGTTGCATGGCATGACGCACCGCAAGCCGCATACAACGGCATACTCAAGACCCAATGTCAGGAGACCACATGGCCAGCTCCCTGCCCCACGACCATCGGGCGCCCGACGGTCCTCCGGGACTGCCTCGCTGGGTGAAGCTTCTGTCGTTCGGCGTCGCCGCCGTGCTGGTGCTGTTGGTGCTGGCCGTGCTTCTCATGGGCGGTGAACACGGGCCCAGCAGGCACGGCGGGTAGTGCCACCGAGACTGCGCCGGCTGATGCTCACGATCCACATCAGCACATCGGTCGGCTGGCTCGGCGGCATCGCCGCATACATCGCGCTGAACGTTCCAGCGGTGGTCGGCGAGGACGAGCAGATCGTCCGATCGGCGTACCTGATGATGGACGTCGTCCTTCGCCTGGCGCTTCTACCACTGGCCGCGGCCGCCCTTGCCACAGGAGTCATTCAGTCGCTCGGCACTCCTTGGGGCTTGTTCCGCCACTACTGGGTGACGATCAGCCTCGTCATCACTGCCTTCGCCTTTGTCGTCCTCGTGCAGCACATCCCCGCGGTGGAAGCCATGGCGGCGCTTGCAGCTGACCCCAACGCGAACATAAACCGCCTCAACGGCGACTTGTTCCACGCAGTCGGCGGTCTGATCACGCTTCTCGTGCCTCTGGTTCTAAACATCTACAAGCCGCGAGGTATGACGCGGTACGGGTGGCGCCGAACCCAGGAGCGACGAGAAGCGGCGGTTACGTAGCGCACGTTGGAGGCGCCACGGATCACCTTGTCGGTACGTGACGCTGATGCGACTGGCTCAAACGTGTCCCGTGGTTGCTCGGTGCGGAGTTGTCGTCTTCCAAACCGGCAGCGGTGGACACCACGGGGCTGGGCGCGAACCCGGTCACTCAAACGTTCGTCTACGACCCGGCCACCGGCGCCCTTGCCTCCACCACCGGCGGCGGCAAGACCATGAGCACCGTCATCGACACCTCGGCCGGGCCGTGACGTACACCGATGCTTCAGGTCTGAAGGCGAGCACGGAGTACGACACCCTTGGCCGAGCGACGAAAGTAACTGAGTCGGATGTCGTCCCCGGCGGGCCTGGCTCGAACCTTCGCGACAACGAGCACCTGAGGCCCCGCTACGGGTCGGCAGACGTCACAGACCGACGCTCAGGCGGCACGATTACGTTGAGTCACGACACCTCCGGCAACATCACCGCCAAGCCTTCGGGGCACACCGCAACGGGCCACCAGCGACCCGTCGCTGACTTCATAGGGTCATGCGACCCGGGAATGCCAACCACGTCAGTGCCAAGACGAAGCCCAGAGTGGCCGCGCCACCTGCGCCGATGGTCAGCGGCGCGGGAAGCGGGGGAACCATTTCGTCTCTCCGTCCAAAACCATCCCGACGCCCACCACGAACCCGACCATTCCGCCGAGGCCCGAACTTGGCAACAGCCAGCAGCGTGAGCCGCCGGTCAGGGCGGACAGTCAGCACGGGGGGGCTGGGGGGGGCGGACTCGCGGCCGCGCTTGCCGGTGGCTCCGATCCGCGCTTGACGGCGTGTGGAATGTCGCGTGAGACGGATGCTGTTCAGGAGGAGAAGGGCTACCGAAGCGCCGAGCCCGGCGCCGCCGAGCATGAGCCCGAACTCCGGGTCGCTGTTGTCCTCGGTCCAGTAATCAAAGTCGTCCTTGGCCATCGCTGCGACGACCGTTCCGTCGGTGTCACGCTGAACGCGAACGTCCAGGGGTGGCTCGTAGTGAGTGACCGGAGCTGACGAGCAGTACGTCATCGATCGTCACGGGCCTGAGAGAGTCACACTTCCGCCTCGGCGCTGGTGATCGATTCGCGGCAGATGAGTGCGTTCACCGACCCGGTGAGAGCCTTTCCTCCTCATGAGGTCAAGGCGATCAGTCCGCTCGCGGCGGACGACGCTAGCCCCACTCCCAGCTCCCCGCCCGGCCGGCTTTGTGTCTATTCCCGGCCCCATATCGGCTGGGAGCGTGCGGCCGCGTCAAGGAACGCCTGCGCGTCCAAGTCGTGAGTGGTGGTCTCGATGCCCTGCTGAGGCCACCGCAACACCACCCGCACCCGACGAGGCGGCGGCAGGGGCCACAACCAGTAGTTACGGTCGATCGCGCGTTGGCCGCCTCCGCCTCCTTGGCCGTTAAGCACGGGACGATCTGGGCGCCACGTCTTGTCCTTCCATGGGTGTTCATCCTGGCTGTCCCAAGCGGGTGGATCGACGTTGGTCGCCCGGCGACCGTCAGAGAACTCAAAGCCCCACTTCAATCGCTCGGACTGCCACTGCTCGCCCATGCTGTGGAGGTAGGGACCGTCAAAGACCTCAGAGTGCAGGTCCCGTCGCTCCAGGGGATCACGCAATCGGATGGCCAGGGTCATGGCCAACCCCTCGGGGAAGGCGCGGATGCTGGTGAGCATGACGACCGTGCTCGCCGACCGGGCGATGAGCAATTCCATGGGCACCACCCCAGGCAGGACGTCTTCGGGGGCATTGGCCCACACAGGCTGATAGCCCTCCTCGGGCTCTTCTTGGTCTGGCTGGGGTGGGTCGGGGAAGAAGCCCATCGGATGCAACCTCCTGTGCTAGGCCGTACACGTGCAGTCGAGGACGTGCAACAGCATGTCGTGCTTCGGCTTCGCCGTCACGACAATTGCCGGTGAGCGGCTAAACGGGAGGCAGGTGCGCTTCCCGCTTGCGGCAGATGCGGAAGTTCATCCGTATGGCGGAGATCAACTGAAAGACGATGGATGATATCCACGTGAATGATGATTTCAAGGTTGCGCAGGACGCGATGATGGGGGCGATTGATGCGCTGTTGGTGGCCCTTGACACGGATGGTGACGTGGCAGCCGCGGCATCGGCGGCCGAGGACGCCATGGAAGATCTTCACCCACCTCGAGCAGCGCTACGGCATCGGCCTCATTTCCGACTGGACCGGCTTCACAGAGTCTTATGACGGGCCGGTTGTCACGGTTCGCTTGGCCATGGACGTACTCAACGAGGAAGCCCGCGATGATGTGGCCCCGGCCGTCGACGACCGCCTGTGCCAAGCTTCTCGACGAGAGCAGGTTCGCGATCCTGTCCACGGAGCGGATCTTTCCGGGCGCCCGCGGAAGCGCCGCAGACGCGCCGGCTATCACTCGGACCCCAGTACTAGCTCCAGACAGCCACGTTCCGCCCCGGCCTCACCCAGAGCTCAGCAGCAAGCTCGAGAAACAGCGCGAGCGATTGACGGACGCACTCCAGTCCCTCCTCGAAGCGTTCGCGACGTACGGCGACCATCCTCGAAAGAAGACCTTTCGCCAGCTCTACAAGCAGCAGGAGCGTTTCGAGAACCGCGTCGAACGGCTCCACCGGAAGGTCCTACGCAGAACTGGCACACAACTGGTGGCAACGTGGGCGTACATGGGGGACGAGTTGGCCTGGTCCGGGCCGGTGGTTCTTCGAACGGTTTTTGACGTGGACGAGGATGAGACCCCACAGGCCCTCCTGACGGCCATCGCGGAGACCCTCGAAGGGCTGGCGCCGGATGATTTCAGCCTCGCGTCAGTTACGCCCGTGAATTCGTAGTCCCATATGCGGCATGACCGGACACATCCTGTGTCTGGGCGGTGCCTGTCAGCGCACAGGTCTACGCTCGCGATATGTCTACAAAGATCCGACACGTCACTGAAGGTGATCTGGCAGTCCGCCGCGCCGAGATCCTCGACGAGCTGGGCCTGACGGACGACGAACTCCAGGGGAAGGTTCGAGTCGGTGGCCTGACAGGGCGCGAATGGTCGGCTTGGTCGGAGATTGAGGACATTGATTACCTCCTCGAGCGTGACTAGTCAGCCGTCGGAATCCCTGCTGGACCAAGCGACGGACTTCGGGGATAAGGTCTCGGACCTGCTGGGGGCCTGCTTCTCCGATGCCCCGTCGATGGTCCTGACAACGAAGGGAACGCGCGCCAGTCTCAGTCCGGATGGTCAGACGGACAAGCAAGGCGGTGTCCCGCTGGTCGCCAACGGGCAGCATCTTGCATGGCTACGGCTGGACTTCCTTTGCCGGCTTGACGCGACCTCCGAGTTCCTCGCGATCGATAAGTCGAAGATCTGGATCGTCGCCACCGTCGATTCGACGCCGATCTTTCGCTTCGAGTACCTATACGACGCTGATTGGGTCCCGCATTCGCATATTCAGGTACATGGCGAGCGTGGAGCACTGGCGCACTTGCTTTCACAGACAGGTCATGGTCGTCCCCACAACATGTCTGCGCTTCATCTTCCGACGGGTGGGGCGCGCTTTCGGCCCAACGTTGAGGATGTCGCGCAGTTTCTGGTCGTGGACTGCCACTTCGATGCTCTACCTTCCTGGCGAGCTGCGGTTGACCGGGAGCGGGCTGAATGGCGACGCATCCAGACTCGGGCGGCCGTTCGATCGCTACCCGAAGAGGCTTCTTCGCAACTCACCAGCATGGGCTACAAGGTCACGCCCCCAGACGAAGGGCATCCTTCGCCCGGTCTCAAGGCCCTAGGCGCTTGGTAGTCGCTTTCCTGATTTGAGAGCCGCAGTCGACCGACCGCTCATCGGCTACTTGTTTCATTGACGGCATGGCCGGTATCTGACGAGGCTCGGTCTAGGCGTTCGGGGTTGTCGCTCTCATTTCGGCTGCTCACCTCGGTGTAGCTCTCATTTGGCCTGCGCATCCCCGGACGTCGCCAGAGCGGGAGAGGCTCAAGAGGGGTTTGCCCAAGCTCGAAGTAGCGTTGCCCTCCCAGCTCGACCACCCCATCAGGTTCGAGTTCGGAGGACACCATGGACACGGCATCGCCAGTAGTCATCGGGATGGACCCACACAAACGCTCCGTCACGATCGAAGTCATGACGAAAGACGAATCAGTCGTCGGGACAGGCCGATTCGCCACCGACCGCGACGGTCATGCCGCCATGCGCCGGTACGTGCAGGCGTGGCCCGACCGCGTGTGGGCGATCGAGGGATGTCAGGGCATCGGACGGCATGTCGCCAACAGGCTGCTGGCCGAAGGCGAGCAGGTGGTCGACGTCCCCCCGAAGCTGTCCGCTCGGGCGCGCGTGTTCGCCACCGGGCAGGGCCGCAAGACCGACGCCACGGACGCGCACTCGGTGGCGCTGGTCGGCACGCGGATGAGTGGCCTGCGCCCTGTGGTCGACGACGAGGACCTGGCGGTGCTGCGGATCCTGGTCGACCGGCGTCGATCGCTGGGAGAGGAGCACACACGCAAGATGTCGCAGGTCCACCACCTGCTGCTCGAGCTGATCCCCGGAGGCGCGATGAAGGACCTGTCCGCCGCCCAGGCCAAGAAGCTGCTCGCGACCGTTCGTCCCCGTGATGCCGCCGGGAAGACTCGGCGTCGGGTCACGGCCGAACTGATCGCCGACCTCGAGCGGATCTATCAGCGCAAGAAGGCCGCGAACAAGGAACTGACCGCCCTGGTCGCTGCTGCCGGCACCACCCTCATGGACCTGAACGGGATCGGTCCCTCCGGCGCCGCTCGGCTGCTCGTCGAGGTCGGTGACATCACCCGCTTCCCGGACAAGAACCACTTCGGCTCCTGGACCGGCACCGCACCCATCGACGCCTCCTCAGGCGACAACGTCCGTCACCGGCTGTCCCGAGGCGGCAACCGGCAGATCAACCGGGTGCTGCACATCATGGCCACCGTCCAACTACGCAACCCCACCGAAGGCCGCGCCTACTTCGACCGCAGCAAAGCCCGCGGGAAGACCTCCAACGAGTCCATGCGGCTGCTCAAACGCCGACTGTCCGACATCGTGTACCGAACCATGGTCAACGACGCCGCCAGACACATGGGGACGGGCCAGGGAGGGCAACGGGGCAACGACTCTGACTCCAGCGCGGCCGGCTCACAGCCCCACACCAACTCTTCGGACAAGCCACTTCCCGGACCCGCCACCACCAATCCTAGAACGCCGCTCCCGGCCGCCTCTTGACACAGAGGGGAGCCATGAGCGGATGTTCCGCCGGCGTCCCGCGGTTAGTCGTGATGATGACGAGCTACAGGATCTTGAATCGGTCACAGGCGGACTCACTGGTGGCGACCGTCGTTTCAGCTGCGCAGCTAGTGATCGATCCACAGCATGTCAGGACGTCGGTGCTTCAAGTGCGGCTGGCAGCTTGCCGATCCGGTCGGCGATGACGAACGCCATGATGTTGTCGAGCTCGATGGTGAGGACGGGCATCTGACCCTTGAGACAGGAGGGGCAACGAAGGGGCCACCGCCGACCATCGCCTGAGCCCAGGGCCAGGAATCCGGTGCCGTGACATTGGGTGCAGGTGCTGTAGCTGTCGATGGTCACGATTGCGTGGAGGACGCTCAGCAGGGGGCGCCACGTGTCGGCAGTGTTTTCGCTGAGTGCCTGTCGGGCGGTGGCAACGAGCTGGGCGAGCTGGGCGTCATTGCGAAGGTGTGCCGTGGTGGCGACTTGACGGTGGAGGGAGCGGAGTTCTCGGACGATGTCCTGCTGTTGACGTTGCAGTGGAACCAGGGCTGCGCCGAGGGCGCGACCGCCCAGGCCTTCGGCTCGTAGAGCGGCCGCTTCGGTGGTGATTTGCTGGTCAAGTTCCAGCAGCTGGGCTTCGAGCGCGTCCGCTTCACCTTCGGGTTGGGCTGGACCCCACAGGTAGCGCTTGGCTGCTTGTTCGAGCACCTCCGGAGCCGCGAGTACCTGTCTGACGTGTTGCAGGACGGCATCATCGACAACGTCGACTGGGACGTTGAGGCAGGACGCGTGCCGGGTTGGGTCTGCGGCCGGGAGGTAGTGGTCCCGGCATGAGTAGGTCGGGCGTTGGGTGCCTGCTGTTCGCCCCATGGCCCCGCGCCCGCACGGCATCCGCAGAACACCGGACAGCAGGTAAGGGCCCCGGGACTGCTGTTGCGGCCCGGTACGGCCTTGTTGCCACTCTGACCATTGCGCCGACTCCGCCGGGGTGAGGATCGCGGGGATGGAGACGGAGATGCCATCAAAGACCCAGATGCCGGAGGCCGCTCGAAGAGGCGGCTCCCGAAGGGCCCAACGACGCAGAGAAGCCGCGGACCAGGAAGACGCACGGGCTGGGGCCATATTCACCGAATTCAGCTCGGCCGCAACGGTGGCCGCGTTCGCGCCGTCCACGATCAGTCGTTGGAAGATGGTCCGGATGGTCTGCGCTTGCGCGTCGTCGGTCACCAAGCGTTTGCCTCGCTGGGATGGCGATGACACGACCCGGTACCCGAACGGTGGCGTGGAAGAGACGAATCGTCCTTCGTTCTGGGCGGCAGCGCGGCGGCCCTGCTGGGTGCGTTCCGAGATGCGGCGCCGCTCCCACCCCCCAATGACACCCAACACACCAGACGTCAGATCACCGGCGGGAGTGGAGGTGTCCAGGCCCTCGTCGATCAAGACGACATGACACCCGTGTTCACGGAAGCTTCTCTACAAGATTGAGCAGGCCCACCGCCGACCGGGAGATCCGATCGATCTTGGTTGCCATGACCGCATCCACACCCCCGGCCCCGACTCTGGCTAGGAGCCGGTCAAGGCCCGGTCGGGAGTCCAGCACCCCCGAGACACCAGCATCATCAAAGTGCTCCACCAGCACCGCTGCTCGGGCCGTCACAGCTGCAGCCAGCCGGCGCCGCTGATCCGGCAACGATGTGCCCTTCTCGACCTGCTCGGCCGTCGAGACCCTCGCGTAGGTCACGACCCTGACCTGGTCGCTCACGAGGCCTTGCGGCTCACCTTCGGTGACAGAATCCACTGCTCGGAAGGCACGAGGGCTTCGATCAGACGGGTGAGGACTTTGGGATCCACCTGATCCCGAAACACCACCCGAATCCGCACTCCGCACGTTGGTGAAAGACGCTTCTGCCATTTGCTCATACCCCCCAAAGGCCAGCAAGGAACTGCCGGCGGTCAACACGCAGCAGCACGGGATAACCCTCACAACGGACAAGTAGGCAACCAACAGGGAGCGCTCGTGAGCGTGTGCGTACTGCCTACTCTGCGGTCCCCGACGCGTCTGCGTCGCTGGAGTCCGTTGGCGGCACCTTCACGGGGAACCCGCCTGAGACTCAACTAACTCTGGCGGCAGCAAGGCGAACTGCTCCTGCAGGTTGCGAGTTGAATCCCGAGTGGCTATGACAGGTTGATTTGGCCCCACCGTGACGGGGCGCATTCTGCTGAACGTCGCAACATCTGACCATCAGGAGTTGCGATGGGACGTCGAGGTCCAGCGCCGGATCATGCCAAGCGGGAAGCAGTCGAGCGGCTGCTGAACGAGGGTGTCTCGTTGTCGGAGGCCGCCCGTCGGGTCGGGGTGAACCGCAAGACCGCGAAACGATGGCGCAACGGTCGCAAGATCCGCTATCCGAGCGGGCGTGTGCTGCACTATCCGCCGGTGATCAACGTGACGCCGGCCCGGACGTACTCCCAGCGCTATATCTGCAGGAGGAAGAGCGAATCCGCCTGGCGGATCTGCGCCGTGAGGGACACACGATCAGGCAGATCGCCGAGCTGATGGGCCGAGCACCGTCGACGATCAGCCGCGAACTGCGCCGCGGCCACGACGCCGCGGGTCGGTACCGCCCGTTCGAGGCGCACAGGCGCGCCCTCGGCCGACGTCGGGTGACCCGGGTGAGCCGGCTCGCGCAGGATGACGAGCTGCGCGGATGGGTCCAAGAGCGGCTGCTGAAGGGTTGGAGCCCCGAACAGATCTCTCGGGCGCTCCCGCGACAGTTCCCCGATAACCGGTCGCGGTGGCTGTGCGCCGAAACGATCTACCAAGCGCTGTATCGCCCTGACCTGGGCGGTCTTTCACGAGACCTGCCCGGGCGCGTGCTTCGCTACCGGCGCCGCCAACGGCTGCGTCGACGTGATGCTCAGCATCGCCGCTCCGGGCCAGTCACCGGGATGACGTTGATCGACCAGCGCCCCGCCACCGTCACAGACCGGGTCGAACCGGGCCATTGGGAAGGAGACCTGATCATGGGCTCAGCCAACGGCTCCGCGATCGTGACCCTGGTCGAACGCGTCAGCCGGTTCACGATCCTGGACACCTGCCGGGCGGTCGACACGACTCAATCGCGGTCCGCGACAGCGTCATCGCGGCCATGGGCGGGTTACCACCCGAGCTGCGACGCACCCTGACCTGGGACCAAGGCAAGGAGATGGCCCGCCACACCGAGATCACCCGGGCCCTCGACACGACACGGATCTCCTTCTGCGAAGACCACTCGCCCTGGCAGCGACCCACCAACGAGAACACCAACGGCCTGCTGCGCGGCTACTTCCCCAAAGGCACCGATCTCGCCCTGTACGACGCAAATCAGATCGCTCTCGTGCAGGAGTTCCTCAACGAACGACCGCGACGAATCCTCAACTGGGACAGCCCGACCAACCGCATGGTTAGGCTGCTCGAACCAACCACTGTGTTGCGACGCTGAGTGGAACCCGCCCGGTCTGAACTGGCCCCACTGGCGACGCGCCGGGGTGGTTGTGACGGTTTGATCTGGCCCCACCTCAGCCTTGCTCTCATCAGAGCACTCGAGGGATCGGGGTTGGGTTGGGATCACGTGTGGAGTTGTTCGCTGCGATACGTCGGGACGCGCGGGTTGAGGAGATCTCGATCCGCGAATTGGCCCGCCGTCATGGGGTGCACCGGCGCACCGTGAGGCAGGCGCTGGCGGCGGCTGAGCCGAAGGCGCGGAAGGCACCAGCACGCTCGGCGCCGCGGCTCGACCCCTTCAAAGGGACCATCGACGGGATGCTGCGCTCCGATCTGGACGCGCCGAGGAAGCAGCGACATACCGCGACCCGGATCCTGGTCCGCCTGATCGAGGAAAACGCAGCGACCGGGTTGTCCTATTCGACGGTGCGGGACTACGTGCGGGTGCGGCGGGCACAGCTCGACCTCGAGGGCGGACGCCGTCAGGAGGCGTTCATCGCCCAACACCACGGGCCGGGTGAGGAGGCCGAGGTCGACTTCGGCGAGGTCTGGGTCGTCCTGGGCGGGGTGAGGACCAAGTGCTACATGTTCGTGCTGTGGCTCTCCCATTCCGGGAAGGCGATCCACCGGGTGTACCCGACTCAGGCGCAGGAAGCGTTCCTCCAAGGGCACATTGAAGCGTTCGACGCGATCGGCGGGATCCCGACCCGGCATCAAGTACGACAACCTCACCTCAGCGGTCACGGCCGTCATCCACGGACCAGGCCGCGCCCGCAACGAAAACGACCGGTGGGTCCTGTTTCGGTCGCACTACGGCTTCGACGCGTTCTACTGCCAGTCCGGCATCGGAGGCGCCCACGAGAAAGGTGGGGTTGAGGGCGCGGTCGGCTGGTTCCGACGCAACCACCTGGTCCCGATGCCCGAGGTGGACTCCCTCGACGAGCTGAACGAGCAGATCAGGCTGTGGGAGGCCGCCGACGAGGACCGGCGTATCAGTGGTCACGTCCACACGATCGGGCACGACTTCACAGCCGAACGGCCCCTGTTACGGGCGTTGCCGACTGAGGTGTTCGAACCTGGGCTGGTGCTGAACCCGCGCGTTGATCGGTCCTCGATGATCACCGTTCGGATGGTTAAGTACTCCGTCCCCGCGCACCTCATCGGTCGCCGCGTCCGCGTCAGCCTGCGCGCAACGGAGGTGATCGTCTTCGAGGGCCGCAGCGTCGTGGCGGTGCATCCACGGTCCGTGGCCCGTGGCACGAGCCGGGTCGTCCTGGATCACTACCTGGAGGTGCTGCGGTTCAAACCCGGCGCGCTACCCGGGTCGACCGCACTGGCGCAGGCTCGCGCTGCAGGCGTGTTCACTGCCGCGCACGAGGCGTTCTGGGCGGCCTCACGCAAGGTCAACGGCGACACCGACGGCACCCGCGAACTCGTCGACGTACTCCTGCTCCACCGATCCCTCACTCATGAGCAAGTGACCGCCGGGATCACCGCCGCCCTGTCTGTCGGTGCCGTGTCCGCGGACGTCGTCGCGGTCGAAGCCCGCCGCCACGCACCCGCCGCCACGGCTGTGGGTGGGGCCGGTCCTGACCGTCATCACGTTGCTCGAGGTGATGCCCGCGAGCAACGCGTTGTCAGTCTCACCCAACGTCGGCTGACCGACCCGGCCGCGGTGATCGCGGGCCTGCCACCGGACACGCGACCCATCCCGTCCGTGGCCGCTTACGACGAATTGCTCCCACGACGACGTACCCCAACAACGACACCTTCTGCCGATGTGAAAGTGAGTACCAGCTGATGAGTCCGACACCAATGGTCACCCCGGTCACCCCGGTCAGTCCGACGTTGCGTCGTCGGCGCGGCATGACCGAGGAAGCAGCGGTCGCCGCGATCGACCAAGCCTGCCGGCGGCTTGGTCAGTCCGACGTTGCGTCGTCGGCGCGGCATGACCGAGGAAGCAGCGGTCGCCGCGATCGACCAAGCCTGCCGGCGGCTCCGGCTGCCGACGATCCAGGCCTTGGTTGACGAGGCCCTGGCGGTGGCGAAGAAGGAGCAGCTGACCTACCAAGGATTCTTGGCTGAGCTGCTCCTGGCCGAGGTCGACGATCGGGACCGCCGCTCCTCGGTGCGCCGGGTCAAGGCTGCTGGGTTTCCGAGGGACAAGTGGATCGGTGACTTCGACTTCGACGCCAACGACGCGATCAACCCCACGACCGTGCATGACCTCGCCAAGGGTGACTGGATCCGCCGAGGTGACCCGCTGTGCCTGATCGGGGACTCCGGCACCGGCAAGTCCCACCTGCTCATCGCCCTCGGGACGGCGGCCGCGGAACAGGGGTATCGGGTCCGGTACACCCTGGCCACCAAGCTCGTGAACGAGCTGGTCGAGGCCGCCGACGACAAACAGCTCGCCAAGACCATCGCCCGCTACGGTCGCGTCGACCTGCTCATGATCGACGAGCTCGGCTACATGGAACTCGACCGCCGCGGAGCCGAACTCCTCTTCCAAGTCCTCACCGAACGTGAAGAGAAGAACTCGATCGCGATCGCCTCGAACCAGTCCTTCTCCGGCTGGACCGACACCTTCACCGACCCTCGATTGTGCGCTGCGATCGTGGACCGTCTCACCGACAACGTCACCATCATCGAAAGCGGCACCACTCCTACCGCCTCGCCCACTCTCGAATGGGTGCCAAAGCCGCCGTATGAGCCGTAAGGAACCCTGTCGTCGGATCGACGAAAGGCAGTAGACACACCTCCTACAGTGAGGCCGTGAAGTTCACGCGCCGGTCATTACCTTCGGATGACTTGACAACAATCAGCTACCTCGACTCCGACGGGCCGGGGCCAGCGGTCCTCGTCCTTTACGGCCTCGCCGGCAGCGCAACGGAGTTCCTCCCAACAGCCCAAGCACTCACAGGCCGGCGAGTCGTTCTCATGGATCAGCGGGGACACGGACACAGCACCCGCCGGCCAAGCAACACGTCGCGAGCCGCCTTCGTCCATGACTGCGCACGCGCTATCGAGTCCGCCTGCGGCAGCGCCGTCACCTTGCTAGGACAGTCGATGGTGGGGTATACACGGCAATGCTCGTCGTCCCCACCCGACCGGACCTCGTTCTCTTAGAGGGAGGCGCAGGCCGTGGCGACGCCCTTATAAACCGAAGCTGGGGGCCCTTCTTTCACTCCTGGCCCGCTCCGTTTCAGGACCTGGAAGCAGCACGCGCCTACATTGGCGACGGTCCGCTCGAACGCATGGGTGGAGGATTTGGAGGAACCCAGCATGCGCTACCCGACAATGCTGCTTGGCGCGAGGTAGCCGTTGGTGTCGCGGCTCGTGCCCTTCTCGCGAGCGGCCGCGAGTGTTTCAGCGGGCCACTCGACAGGCACCCGCCCGTCGCCTCCCGTCATCACGACCATCCGGCCGGGCCGGTCACCGATGCACTCAATGCGTCGCCAAGCTTCCGACAGGGACTGAAAAAGTGTCCAAAGGGCCGATCTCGGAGGAGACGGGGTTGTCCTCATTGAGCGTGATGCGCCACTGGCCGTCCATCACCATAAGGACCTGACTGGCGTCGTGGCGGTGTCGGCTCACTCCTTGACCAGGCGCGGCCCGCAGCCACGCGATGCTGAAGCCGTGCGGGTTGGTTACGTGTGGGTGCTGGTTGCGGTTCTCCGTGATCCCGTATCCGATAACCAGTGCCAACTCGGCGCCGCCTCCGGCCAGGTCAAAGTCGAGCAGGGCACGGTTGGACCACTCGAGGTCGCCCGGAGTGGCCAAACGTGAACGCATCTCGTTCGGGGTGATGCGCGGCAGCGAAGCGAGCTGCTCCGGGGTCAACGGCTTGGTCAGCTCGACGCCGGCGGGCGGAACGCCTGGCGCGCCGTCCACCATGCGGTTGTCCGCAGTGAGGAACTTGCCCAGCTTCCCTGCCGCTTCGAGCACGGATGGCGCCCATAGGATCCCCCCGGTCTCGTCTTGGCCCAAGGAGGAGAACATCCAGCCGTCGTCCGCACCGATGTTGGTAAAGCCGCGAAAGGCCCAGGTCGGGATGGAGATGACGTCGCCAGGCTCGATGACGGCTTCACCATCGGTTCCTTCTACGCCCCAGCGGAAGAGCCATTTCCCACTCATGCAGCTGAAGACCTCGGCCGTGAAGTGCAGGTGCAGCGAGTTCGTGATGCCGTGGGGAAGGGCGGCCACCCCCAGGTTGAAGCCGTGGGGTGCGGTGACCGGGACCTGCTGATCCGGGTTCTCGGCGACACCAGGTCCGATAAGGGCGTAGTTCTCCTTGCCGGCGCACTCCGGCAGGACAGTGTCGATAAACGCCGCGCGGTCTGGCACCAGTTCGGCCCGGCGGATCGTACGCTGCTCGGTTTCTTCGGCGGTGACGATGATGTTTTTCATGGCTCCTTCTTCTATCGTGTATACGTATGCATCATATGGACAAGGGGACTTGTGGCGCAAGACGGCGAGTAGTTCCCAAACGCTCAGCGCAAGGAAGTCCTCTCCTCATTGGTGAGGCTTCGCGTCGGCGTTCCCCGCAGCAACAACGCGATACGCGCGGTTTCCTCGATCTCCTCGAGCGCGTCGACAGCGGCCTCAAGTGTCGTCCCGGAGGAGATTGACCCGTGGTTGGCCAAAAGAGCGCAGCGGGCACGGAGCCGGAAGAGTCTCTCGGCCAGGCGTGGATCTCCAGGTGGTGCGTAGTCGATGAGCGGCAGATCGCCCACCCGCATGGCGTAATAGGCGGTCAGCGCGGGTAGGCAGTCGAGGGGGTGCAGGTCGCGCAGGCACGACCAAGCCACCGCGTGTGTGGTGTGACCGTGGGCGACGGCGCCTACGTCCGGGAACCCGGCGTACAGAGCCAGGTGGAGCGCTGCCTCTTTGGTGGGGGGTGCACCGGACACCAGCGTGCCGTCGAGCTCGATGAGCGACAGCGCGTCGCGGTCCAGGCGTCCCAGCGAAACCCCTGTGGGTGTGACGAGCACGTGGTCCCCGAGCCGGATGCTGAGGTTACCGGTCCGTCCTGGAGTGACACCTCGGTCGTACAACGCCTGCCCCAAAGCGACGATGTCGTCACGTGCCCGTCGCTCATCGCTCATCGGGGGCTCCCGTAGTCGGCAGCAAAAGGGGATTCAGGGCGTGGAGGAAGAGGTCGTCCCCGCCGAAGTTGCCCGATTTGAAAGCGATGTTGACGTTCGGCTCGGTCGAGAAGGTCCAAGGAACGCCGGCGCAGATGTCCGGTCCGACCTCGAGCACGTCTAGGCGCAGGGCCAAGGCGACCGCACCGGACGTCTCGCCACCTGCCACGACGAGGCGGCGTACTCCAGCCTCAACCAGCGCCACCGCGATGAGCGCCAGGCTTTGCTCGATCCGGTCTGCGGCGTCCTGTGATCCGTAGCGTTCGCGTGCCTGGCTGACACCGTCGGGCGAGGTGTCTGCGGATACCAGCACCGGTTCGCCCGCGGGTTGCTTCAGCACCCAGGAGGCGACGGCGTCGGCGAGAGTGTTGGGGTCCTGGAGTTCGTCGACGGACAGTTGTCGCACAGGGTGGTGGGACTTGAAGGCCGCTACTTGTCTGCGCGTCGTCGCGGAGGCGCTCCCCACCAGTACGACACCGCGACCTGCCCCGCTGGTCGCGCGGGGTGCAGGGGTCGGTCTTGGGTCGCGCGCGAGGATGCCACCCCACGCAGCGCCGAAGGCTGCGCCGCCGGCTAAGAGGTCGAGTGACTCGGCGCCCGTCGCCACGGTGCGGAGGTCGCCGTCCGTGAGCGCGTCCGCGATGACGTGGACACGACTCCCGCGCACCATGTTCAGCAGTCGCCCACGGACGCGCTCGGCGCCGGCGGACACCACGGACCACGGGAGAAGTACGACCTGGGCGTCGGTCTGGGCCGACAGCACGCGGAGCAGGTTCGGGTCGGTCATGGGTGTGAGCGGGTGGTGCTGCATGCCCGACTCCGAGAGCAGGGTGGTCCCGACGAAGAGGTGGCCCTGATAGACGGTGCGCCCTTGGGCCGGATACGTAGGCGCGTGGACGACAACCGAGGTCCGCAGGTAAGTCATGACCGCGTCGGTGACCGGTCCGATGTTGCCGGTGCTTGTCGAGTCGAACGTGCTGCAGTACTTGATGAAGAGCCGACCTGCTCCGAGGCCCTTCAACCACCCCACCGCCGCGAGCGTCTGAGCGACGGCCTCATCCGGGGGCAGGTTTCGCGACTTCAGGGCTACCACCACGGCACCGCCCCCGATCGGCACGGACGTTCCAACACCGGGGACGCCCAGGACCAAGGTGGTGCGAACGCCCGCTCCCATCAGAGCACTGGCCAAGTCGGTCGCGCCGGTGATGTCGTCGGCGACACAGCCGAGGACTGGCTGTGTCACCGGCGCGCTAACAGAGCGCGGGACAGGGTCCCCGGTGGCTGTCACGAAGGTGTCCGGGTTCGCGTCATCTGTGACTGGGCCGCGAGGTCGGCTGCGACGGAGTAGCCGCGCTCCCCGGCCAGCTCGACGGAGTGCTCGAGGGAGCCGCGGAGGTTGCGACGAAGGCGCTCCCCGTCCCACGTCATCCCTTGGATGCACTTGTCCGCCAGGTAGCGCGCAGCGTCGTCGAGGTCGCCCAGCATCGTCACTAGGCTGTCCAGGATCACGGGCTCCATGACGTTCAGCTCCAACTCGCCTGACGCGACGGCTAGTTCGACCGTGACGGCACAGCCCCTGATGCGCTGGCTGAGCTGGATCGCCAGCTCGGGAATGACCGGGTTCACCTTACCCGGCATGATGGAGGACCCCGCCTGCCTCACCGGCAAGCGGACCTCGCCGAGCCCCCCGGTGGGTCCAGAGGACAGCAGGCGCAGGTCCCGTGCAATCTTCTCGATCGTGACGGCCGATCGCGAGATCGCCTGTGCGAGTGCGGCATACGGGTCGAGGTGGGCGAGCGCGTCGAAGAAGTCGGTCGAGACGGAGCAGTTCGTTCCCGCCAGGCGGTTGAGGTGTGCCACGGCCTTCGCGGGATAGCCCGCTGGGGCCCCGATCGAGGTGCCCACGGCCGTGGCTCCCAGCGGGACGGCGGAAAGGTCGGCGATCGCCTTCCCAAGGTCCGAGCGCCCCCGCTTGACGGCACGAGCCTGCGCACGATGGGTTTCACCGACGGTCAGCGGGACCGCATCCTGAAGGCACGTGCGGCCGAGCCGGACGATCCGGTCGTTGCGCTCCGCCTGACGCAGCAGGCAGTCCTCCAGCACCCTCAACGACTCCGTGGTAGCGACGGCGAGCTCGGTGACGGCGAGGCTCATCGCCGTCGGAAACGTGTCGTTCGTCGACTGGGACCGGTTCACGTGGTCGTTGGGGTGGACCTCTCCCGCAAGGCCGCGCGCATCCATCAGTCGTTGGGCGAGCGTCGCCAACACTTCGTTGACGTTCATGTTGGTCGAGGTGCCGCCGCCGCCCTGGAGCAGTGCAGTCGGGAACTGGTCGTGGTGCTCTCCCGCGGCCACCGATGCCGCTGCCTCCACGATCGCGTTGGCGATGCCGGCGTCGATGAGGCCGAGCTCGGCGTTGGTGGCGGCCGCTGCGGCCTTCACGCGGACGTATGCGTTGACCATCGATGGCACGTCGGCGAGGGACCGACCGCGAGCCGGAAAGTTGGTGAGCGCAAGTGCGGTCTGCGGACCGTAGAGGGTGACGACGGGTTCGCGCTTCGCGGGAGCCCCATCAGCCGGGGTCACTGGTCTCTGCATGTCAGCGAGCACCGGCAGTAGGCTCGTCACCGCGAGCCTTGGCCACCTGGGCGAGCACCGCGATCTCGTCGAAGACGCGCCACTCGTGGATGATCTTTCCCTTGCGCAGCAGGAATTGCGAGGAGCCGAGAATCTCGATGGGACTGTTCGTGACCGGTCCGTACAGGGGTGCGCCGTCGTACGTGCCGTTCAGGCGCCACAGGACCCCGATGCGGGTTCCCTGCTCCTCGGCCGTGTTGACTGCGATGTCTCTGACCTCGACCGTGGCGTCGGGGAACGGGGCGAGCATCTGCGAGAGGTCGCTCTGGTAGTTGCGCAGCCGAGTGCGGATTCGCGCTCGGGTGGTCTCGAGGAAGAGGTCGCGGTGGGTGAAGTCGCCGGCCTTTTCCATGTGACGCTGCTGCCACACGGTGTCGATGAACTCGTGGATCATCTCGGCCTCGGCGCGATGTGAGTCGGGTCGCGGGCCTGACTCCCCGTGGGTCACCACGTTCGCAGGCGCCACGGTGCCGAACAGTCCTTCGGGCTCGTCCGTGAAGGCGACTGTGCGGGCGATGGACTCGGGGTCGAGGCCCAGCGTCGTCACGACGCGCCACTCGTCGCGCACGACCCACTCCTCCTCGACGAGCCCGTCACGGACCAGGCAGATCGCCATGTTTCTCGACTCGGACTCGCGACCCGTCGGTGGACCGTACGCCCACACCCCCTGCTGAGGCCCGGAGTGGAACACGCGGTGGTGGCTGATGAAGGCGTCCTCTCCACGCGCCTCGCAGATGACGTCCTCGGCGGTGCCGATGCGATTCGGGAAGGCGCTCTTCTTCACCAACGACCCTCGAAGCACCGTCTCCATGCTCCGGATGGGGCCGTAGGCACCGTGCACCGTCATGTCGCGGGCGTAGTGCTCACCGAGGCGACCGAGGCCGTATTGCTCCCAGATGAGGTCTGTCCAGTTGAGGATGTAGTCCTCCGGGGAATCGAACGGTGCGTAGACGCTGGGCTTGAGCTGCATGGGGGCGATCCTCTCAATCTTCGGTTGGCACTCTGCGGCAAAGGACTCTTGACTTCGGAGCTTCCGCATCGTGTTGTATACGTATACAGCAATTCGACACCGGATGGCAAACCCCCTCTGCCGAAGGCGAAGTCGACCGGATCACCTCAGGAGTCACGATGCTCGTACCATCCATGCAGACCCGCACGTCATCCAGATCGCGGAAGTTGATCACCGTCGCCAGTGGTGTTGCCGCTCTCATCTCAGTCGCGGCCTGCGGCGCGGGCTCGGAGGTCGGTTCGTCCGACGTGAAGGTCGCGTGCGACATCACGCAACCGACGTCTGCGACCACCGTCAACGTCCTGGCCTACAACAGCGCCGCAACGGATCCGTTCACAAACGTGCTCACGTCCAACTGCGCCTCTGACACGCTCACCATCAAGCACCCTGCCACCGACCTCGCGGGCCAGAAGCAGCGTGCAGTGCAATCGCTCGCCGCCGGCACCGCGAGCTACGACCTCATCGAGCAGTTCGGGACTGTCTACCCGCTGTACGCCGACCGGGGCTGGACCGTGCCCCTCGATGACTTCCTGGCCGAGAACGGCGCCAAGTTCAAAGTCGACGGGATCGACCCGAAACTGTTGGCCGCTCACGAGTACGACGGCAAGCAGTACGGCCTGCCGACGTATTGGAGCGTCAACCACCTCGTCTACCGCAAGGACATCTTCGACAAGCTCGGCCTCAAGCCGCCCACGAACTTCGAGGAGATGCGGGCGGTCGCGAAGACGATCCAGGACTCGGGTGAGGTCAAGTACCCGCTCGCCATCCCCATGGCCCCGGCCAACGACATCCAGGGCCTGTTCGGCCACGCGATCCGCTCGCTGGGTGGTGACTACTTTGAAGAGGGCAAGCCCGTGCCTGCCGTCAACAGCGCTGAGGGGCTCGAGGCAGTCACTGAGTTGAAGAGCTTGTTGCCGTTCATGTCGCCGCAGGTGCTCAGCTTCTCCTCGCCGGAGGTCACGACCCAGCTGCAGACAGGACAGGCGGCCATGGGGCTGCTGGTGACGGGCCGTCTGTCACCCCTCGTCGACAAGGCGAAGAGCCCGAATGCCGACAAGTTCGCCTTCGCGACGCCGCCCTCGGTCAAGGCCGGGGGAAAGCCGATGTCCTTCCTGTCTGTCGATGGGTTCGCGGTCGCCAAGAACTCGACCGTCGACCAGGCGCTGCTGTTCGAAATGGCGGCTGTGGCGACGAGCGAGGAGGCAGCCAAGGCGGTGCTCCCCATCGCCCTGCCCGCCCGGTTGGGAGTGATCGACGAGAGCGCCATCCCCTTCGCCGCCAGCGCCAAGGAGGTCTTGGGCACCGACCCGAAGCCGCTCAACCAGGTGCCGTACATGGCTGACGTCTACAGCGTGCTGGGTGCGCCCATCGGAGACGCCATCTCCGGGAAGAAGGCCCCGCAAGCCGCCCTCGACGAGGCGCAGGCGACAGCAATAAAGGCCATCGCGAACGCCGGTTACGCCAAGTAGGACCCACTAGTGGTGGCGCCGCCCCGACCGGCCGTGCCGTGTCGTGCCGGCGCCACCCTTCGACTCGAGGAGTCCTTCCTGATGCGTACCCGTACCTTCTTCGCGCTCTCCGGCCCGGCAATCGCCCTGATGGTCGGCCTGCTTGTCATCCCCCTGTTTGCCACGGTGCAGTGGAGTTTCCAGAACGTACCCGTGGGGCAACCAGGGGTCTTCAACGGGCTCGAAAACTACCGCGAACTCCTGAACAGCCCACGTTTTCGCGACGCCGCTGTCTTCACCGTGGGCTTTGCCCTGGTCATCACCGCCCTCAAGGTGATCTTCGGCTACGCCGTCGCACTCATCCTGCACAAGGCGCGTTACGGGCGAGCTGTCTTCCTCGGCATTCTGTTGTCGACATATGTGGTGCCGACAGTCGTCGGGGCCCTGGACTTCTCCTGGCTCTTCAATGACATCTTCGGCGGGCCAGTGAACCGCCTGTTCGAGCTCTTCGGAGTGCGGATCGACTGGCTTGTCAACGAGTGGCCCGCCCGCACGCTGCTGGGCATGCACATGCTGTGGCACGAAATCCCATTCGCAGTGCTGATCTTCTACGCCGGACTGCAGGGGATACCAGACGAGCCGCTCGAGGCGGCCTCACTCGACGGGGCGAACTGGTTCCAGAAGCAGCGGTACGTCGTGCTTCCGGCCCTGAGCCGACTGGTCACCTTCGTCTGCCTCATCAGCATCATGGACGCGCTGAAGATCTTCGACTCCATCCGCATCATCACGCCTGCGGCATCGCAACTGGGAACAGAGTCGCTCATGACCTACGTCTTTCAGATCGCCCTCAACGACAGTTATCGGCTGGGCATCGGTAGCGCCGTCAACCTGCTCACGATCATCCTGACCTTGCTGATCCTCATCCCCTTCCTTCGATCCACCTGGCGTGATGCGAGAGGACTCTCATGAGCACCGTCGACGTCCACCACGGCCTCCTTCGCCGCTACCGCGCCCGTCGAGCGGCCCCCGCTGTGCCCGTCCAGAACCAGGGTCCCGCCAAAGGCGGCACCTCGTGGTTCGCGTTCTGGGCGATGGTCGTGATCACCCTCCTCATGATGACTCCGTTCATCTGGGCCGGGTTGACCGCCGTCAAACCGTTCTCCGACGCGTTCCAGAACCCACCCGTCTGGTCGTTCACTCCGCAGTTTGATGCCTTCACCGAGCTGTGGAAGGGAACCTCCTTCGCCAAGGTGCTGGGAAACACGACTCTGGTCGCTGTCGCCTCCGCCGTCCTCAGCCTGCTCGTCGGCGCACCCGCGGCGTACGCGTTCGCCCGCTACGGGGGTCGCATCGGACCCACATTGCTGGTGCTGGCCTTGGTCTTCCGGGCGCTGCCTCGCTTCGCCGTGGTACTGCCCTTCTACGAGGCATCCCGGGCGCTGGGAATCTATGACACCAACGTCGCGCTTGTCGTCGCCTTCGTCGCCATCAACATGCCCTTCATGCTGCTGCTGCTCACCGGCTTCTTCCGCGAACTGCCGGTCGACCTCGACGAGGCGGCGATGATCGATGGGTGCACAAGGCTGCAAGCCTTCCGGCGGGTGATCGTCCCACTGAGCGGGCCCGGACTTATCACCGCGGGCATGTTCGCATTCCTTCTGGCCTTCCAGGAGTACCTGGTGGCGCTGACGCTGACCCAGAACGACGCGGTCACCATCCCGGTGTTCGTGGCCTCGCAGGCCGGGGCGGACGACATTACGACGTTCCAGACGCTCGCCGCTCTGAGTCTCGTCCTCGCCGTGCCGATCGTGCTCATCACGATCTTCGCGCGCAAGTATTTCGTGGCGGGCCTGGCCGGCGGAGCAGTGAAGGGATGAGGCGCAACAAGGTCAAGGACCTCATCACCGCGGGGACCCCCGCGGTCAATGCCTGGGTGTCGTGTGACAGCCCGTACGTCGCTGAGGTGCTGTCCAACGCGGGCTACGACGCGGTCACCATCGACCATCAGCACGGCATGTTCGGGCTCGACCGGGTCATCACGCTGTTGCAGGCAGTGAGTGCTGGCCCCGCCATGCCTATGGTGCGCTGCAGCCACCTCGACCTCGCCGAAATCGGGAAGCTGCTCGACGCCGGTGCTTACGGGCTCATCTGTCCCAGTATCGACACTGCCGAGCAGTGCCGCGAACTGGTTTCAGCCTGTCGCTACCCGCCCCTGGGTCGACGCAGCTTCGGACCGTCGAGAGGCTTGCTCTACGGTGGCCCGGACTACGTTCAGCAAGCCGACGTCACCGTCCAGGTCTGGGCCATGATCGAGTCCAAGCAGGCCCTGGAGAACCTCGAGGACATCGTCGCCGTACCCGGGCTCGACGGCGTCTACGTCGGCCCCAACGACCTCGCCCTCTCCTTCGGCTTGCCGGCCGGCACCTCACCCGCGCCGGTCGAGGTGCAGCAGGCACTGTCACGGATCGTGGACGTGGCCCACGCCGCCGGAGTCGCGGCCGGGGCCTACTGCGGCGACGCGGAGTCCGCCGCTGCCCTGGTGCGAGAGGGCTACGACCTCGTCACTCCGGGAAACGACATGGTGCTGCTGCGGGAGGGGGCAAGCCATCGCCTTGCCGTGACCCGTGCGCTGCACGTGAACGATCCGAGCGTCGCGGGCAATGCGGGATACT
Organism: Knoellia sp. AC549; assembly: GCF_979258975.1. Taxonomy (NCBI): domain Bacteria; kingdom Bacillati; phylum Actinomycetota; class Actinomycetes; order Micrococcales; family Intrasporangiaceae; genus Knoellia; species Knoellia sp. AC549. Next base: position 1,036,487 of record NZ_OZ409890.1, on the reverse strand, counting down.
GAGCGCCTGTACCGGGAGACCCAACTGCAGGAGCCTTGGATGAGTGTGACGAGTCACGATGTGGCCAGGGAGGCAGGCGTTTCACAGCCCACGGTCTCGCGGGCCCTGCGCAACGACCCCATCATCGCGAAGAAGACCAGGGTGCGCGTGGCCGAGGCGGCGAAACGACTCGGCTACGTCCCCAGCGAGCTCGGCCGCGCTCTGTCGACCCGTGCCACCAGACGCATCGCCGTGGTCACCGACCTCGACAACCCCCTGTGGCCGATGCTCGTCGAACAGCTTCACGACAGGCTGTCTGAAAGCGGGTACTCGATGACGCTCCTTGCTGAGCACGGTGACCTCCAGCAATTCGAGCAGCAGCTGCTCGGCGGATGGGCCGACGGCGTGATCATGACGTCGGCCAGGATGAGCGCGACCCTGCCCGCCCAGCTGAAAGCCCGCGGCGTCCCGTTCGTGCTCGTCAACCGAGTCATCAAAGGCTTACGCACGGACGCCGCGGTCGCCGACAACGAGGCGGGCGGCCGGATCGCCGCACATGTGCTCGCCACAGCTGGACACAAGCGCATCGGCGCATTGTTCGGTCCCTCCGACACGAGTACCGGACGTGATCGTGAGAAGGGGTTCAGGCATGGACTCGCGGAGGCCGGCCTGAGCCTGCCCGACTCACGCGTCGTTCACGGCGACTTCGCCTACGCCTGCGGGCGCGACGGACTCCCGAAGCTGCTGCGCCGCAGGTACCAACCGACCGCTGTCTTCTGCGCCAACGACATCATTGCCATAGGTGCGCTCAACACCGCCCACGAGATGGGCCTCCAAGTGCCGTCGGACCTGGCCTTCATGGGGTTCGACGACCTCGACCAAGCCTCGTGGCCCATGTTCGACCTGACCACAATCCGCGTCCCGTTCGAGACCCTGGTGCGCAGCGCGGTCGACCGCATCCTGGCCCGGCTCTCGGGCGACACCAGTCCACCCCGGGTCGACGTGCACCCGGTCGTCCCGGTGCTGAGAGGCACCCACCAACGATGAGGAAGGCGCGCTGGTGACAGCCACATCGAATCGGGAATCGGAGACACTGGTACTGCTCAGCGGCATGCTCGGCGACGAACGACTATGGGCCGACGTCCTGCTCGAGCTCGGCACGGGCCAACCCACACTGTGCGTGCGCACAGACTCCAGCGACTCCGTCAGCGGAATCGCCGAGGCAATCCTGGCCGCAGCGCCGGAACGCTTCTCGATAGCCGGGCATTCGTTCGGTGGCATCGTCGCGTTGGAGCTGTGGCGGCAGGCACCGAAACGGATTTCGAGACTGGCCACCATCAGCTCCAGCGCCGCGCCGGCGACGAGCGCACAGCGCGCCGCCTGGGACTCGTTGAGGCAAGAGGTGCAACGCACCGGCTTCGCCGACGCGGCATCCGCCTTCGCCCTCTCCACCCTCACCCCGACGCGGCGCACATCCCATCTCATCGACACCGTGACCGCCATGGCGGGGGCCATAGGTAAATCGGGTCTGCTCAACCAACTCGCCGCCCAAGCAAGCAGGCCAGACAGCCGCCCGACGCTGCCGTCCATCAACGTGCCCACACTCGTGGTCGTCGGGGCCGACGACCACATTTGTCCCCCGCACGTTCAACACGACCTGGCCGGCGACATCCCGGGAGCCAAGGCGATGACCGTCCCCGACGCTGGCCACATGGTCCCCCTTGAAGCCCCCGCTGCGGTGGCGAACGCCCTACGCGCGTGGCTGGGACTCGCGTTGCCGACAGCGTCATCCGGTGAGCCGCTCTTCACGGACGGCCCTTCTAAAGTTCGAGCATCCCGTGGTTGAGACCCGTGCGGCTACGGAACTCCCGGAACGAGCCGCAGTGGTGGTCGTCGGCGCAGGCCTGATGGGCGCGGCCGCGGCATGGCAGCTGGCTGCTCGCGGCCTCCAGGTCGTCGTCCTCGAACAGTTCGAACCAGCCACTGAGTACGGCAGTTCGCACGGGTCTGCCCGCATCGTCAGGCGCGCCTACCCGCAAGCCGACTACGTGGACCTCACAGGAGAAGCATTCGAACTCTGGCGAGAACTCGAGGTGGAGTCCGGACAGGTTCTGGTCCGGCTCTCGGGAGCCGTGGACCACGGCCAAGGTCGCGACGTAACCGGCATCGCTCAGGTCCTGGCAAGAGCTGGCGTCAGCCACGAGCTGCTCAGCGCTCAGGACGCCGAGCAGCGGTTCGAGGGCATGCGCTTCTCGGGGCCGGTGCTGCACCACGAACAGGCCGGCACGCTCGACGCTGCTGGTGCAGTGTCCGCGTTTCTGAGGGTGGCCGCGCATCGTGGGTGCCAGGTGTACACGGGAACCACCGTCGAGGGCATCGACCCGGGTGACAACGGTGCCGTTGTGCGGACCAGCCGCGGGAACGTGCGCGCGCGCCACGTGGTGGTGGCAGCCGGCGCCTGGTGCGCGGGACTCGTCGGCGGCCTCGTCCAGCTGCCGCCGCTCGCCGTGACCGAGCATCGGGTTTTCCACTTCCCGCGCGTCGACGAGGCCGTCACTTGGCCGGTCGCCATTCATCGTGACGCACTCGACATCTATCACCTGCCCGGTGGTCGCGACGGCGGCCCCGGGGGTGCTCGCAAACTCGCGCAGCATGTGGGCCGACCCAGCGACCCACGAAACCGCGACCCACGAATCGACATTGTGGCGCGCGAGCAGGCAGTGCGCTACGTCCGGGAGTGGCTGCCCGGGCTCGTCCCGACCCCGTTCGGCGAGACGACGTGCCTCTATACGACCACCCCCAGCGAGGACTTCGTCATTGACCGGGTGGGACCCCTCGTCGTGGCATCGGCCTGCTCGGGGCACGGCGCCAAGTTGGCCCCGGTGGTGGGCCGGCTGGTCGCAGACCACGTCACTCTCAGCACCCCTCCTCATCCACGGTTCGCGTTGGTCGCACATCGGAGTGGGTGATGCGGGTTCCTGCGGCCAAGGCATCGGCGCCCGCGGTCGCCGTCCTGTCTTTGGGTGGCACCATCGCCTGCGTGGCAGCACCCGGTGGCGGTGTGCACACGGCCGAGGATCCCTTAGTGATGCGCGCGGTCGTTGAGCAGGCGCTGGGCTCGTTACCCGGCGGACCTGTGGTCCAAACGTTCCCCGTCGCAGGGGGATCATCCGCCGACATCACCATGGACGCTATGGCGGATCTAGTTGCCTATGCGGAGCGGGCGGTGCAGGACGGTTCGTCAGGCATCGTCGTCGCCACTGGTACGGACAGCTTGGAAGAGGTTGCCTTCACTCTGGACCTGCTCTGGTCTCATCGCGTCCCGCTCGTCGTCACGGGGGCCATGCGAAACCCCACACTGCCCAGCGCCGACGGCCCGGGCAACGTCCGTGACTCGGTGCTCGTCGCCACCAGTGAAATCGCCCACCACACGGGCGCGCTGGTGGCCATGGGCGGGGAGGTCCACCAAGCTTGGCAGGTCCAGAAGGCCCACACCGGCCTCACCTCGGCCTTCAGGTCCGCCCATACCGGCCCTGTGGGTCAGGTCCAGGAGGACACCTTCCGAATGCTCACTCCGGGAGTCATCGACCGGCCGGTCATCGGGACCGGGCGGCGCAGCACTCAGGACGCTGTCGCCATCGTGCGGGTGGCGATGGGCGACGACGGCCGACTCCTGCGCGAACTGCCTCGACTTGGTTTTGGGGGCGTGGTGATCGAGGTGATGGGAGGCGGATCGGTCCCAGCCACCTGGGCGGGGCACCTCGAATGTCTATCCGGCGAGCTACCTGTCGTCTACAGCCCCCGTACCGGCTCGGGTCCCACATTGCACAGTACATATGCTGGTAAAGGCTCGGAACGCCACCTGCAAGAGATCGGCCTCACCCCGGCCGGGTTCCTGCCAGCCCTCAAGGGCCGCTTGCTCCTTCAGATGTTGTTACGGCGTGGATCCACACGCCCTCAGATCGACGCAGCGTTCGACCTCTTTCGTGAACCTCGTCATAGTGGACTGCGCCCTCGCTTCTAGTCTCGCGCGTCTAAATCTGGTTGTCGGGCGGCGTGAGCCAGGGACCTTTCGGCGGTTTTGGCCTAGGAGAATGGGTGGCAGCAGTCGTTCCAGCCGTCCATAGATCTGGTGATCGCAGCGACGAGCTGATTGACGGTGTCGAACGATCCGCGCCGGTTGTCCTGGCGGGTGACGACCCCGAACAACACCTCGACCAGGTTCAACTGCGAATCAACTAGGACAAACGCGCACTCACCGCAGTTGCCGTGGCAGCAGCCGCAACCGGGGCGACCATCGCCGGCTTGGATTCATGGGAGCCGTGCGCAGTCTGCTCCTCGGGACAGCGCTTGCCGCGCTGACTAATCCCGCTATGGGACCACTGTCCTTCGTCCCGCCCGTCCTGGGCGCGCTGCTATGCGCCGCCCTTCGCGAAGACCGGGGCCTGGTGGGCGATCACCTGCCAACCTGGGACCATGCTCTCGTTCTTCCTCGTCCTAGCCTTGGCCATCGCGGCCCTGCAACTCGGAGCCATCCGGCACCCCTGACGACAGGCTCCCCGGCTGCCGCTCCAGATGGGGCCAGTCAAGCCGGGCGGGTTCCAGTCAGCGTCGCAACACAGGGGCTGGCGGGCGCGCTGGAGTGAGTCGCGGTCGCCGGGCCCTACGAAAGTGATCCCGGATCCGCTCAGCCAAGACGCGAGCCAGCTTGGACACTCGCCAATGCTCGTCCACGCCATCTGCGCGATGTAGGGGGCGCTGTCACTGTCGCGTAGTGGTCACCAAGCAGTTGAGCCACTCGGACGGACTCCGTCAGGGTTGCGGCCTGCCGGATCGTGAGTTCATGTATAGGGAACGGTAAGTCGTCTCGGCGCCCGTTGATTGCCTCGACCACGAGAGTCGTCCCGGCGGTCAGAACTTGATCGCTCAACGGCATGGTGCGCATCCAAGGGGCTAGTCGCTCGGCCCGACCGTCGTCTGCTTTCGTCGTGGTTCGAAACCTACGCCGCAGCGCTCAGGGCACATGCGGCTGAGTCCACGCGGGTACTCAACGGGCGCTCGGGAGGTAGCGATGACGGAAGGCAACCTCTCGCCCCAAGGCCGACTCGGTTGAGACGGTGACCCTCATTGGGTGGTCTCGAGCGAAGCGCGCGACGTTAGCTGACCCCAGTGCTTCGTTGGGAGGGACCCATATTTCCCTTCCATCATTACTTGCGCGCCTACTACTCGGGGCCCGCGGCGACGAGGAGATCACCTTTGTCTCAGCCGCTGTGTCTTCGTCGGCACCTGTTGGCTTGTCGACGGCGACACAGCACCTGCATAGGGCCGCCGCTCATGCACGCGAACACGCCTGGTGTTTGGAGTCGGACGTGAAACGTATTGGGAAGCAATCGAATCGAGCAGTCGCGCACATTCGCGCGGGGGCGACGCCGGGTCGGGGTGGCGAATGAGTGTGATCCGGGTCGGCTCGGCTGCTTAGGGCAGGCGACCCAGCCTTTTGCGCTCGGCGAGGGTGTCTGGCGCTGGGGCTATCTGTGGTCTGGCATCTTGCTGATCCGGTTGGCGATGACGAACGCCATGATGTTGTCGAGTTCGATGGTGAGGTCGGGGGTTTGACCTTTGAGGCATGTGGGGCAACGGAGGGGCCAGCGCCGACCATCGCCTGAGCCAAGGGGAAGGAAGCCGGTTCCGTGGCATTGGGGGCAGGTGGTGTAGCCGTCGATGGTCACGATGGCGTGGAGGACGCTGAGCAGGGGGCGCCAGGTGTCGGCAGTGTTGTTGTTCAGTGCTTGTCGGGCGGTGGTGACGAGCTGGGCGAGCTGACTGTCGTTACGTGCGTGTGCGATGGTGGTTGCGCGTCGATGAAGAGCGCGGAGTTCTCGCACGATGTCCTGCTGTTGACGTTGCAGTGGAACCAGGGCCGCGCCGAGAGCTCGACCGCTCAGGCCTTCGGCTCGCAGAGCCGACGAGTCGGAAGTGATTTGTTGGTCGAGGTCCAGGAGTTGGGCTTCGAGCGCGTCCGCCTTATCTTTTGGTTGGGCTGGACCCAGCAGGTAGCGGTTGGCTGCTTGTTCGAGCACCTCCGGTGTCGCAAGTACCTGTCTGAGGTGTTGCAGGACGGCATCGTCGACGACGTCGACGGGGACGTTGAGGCAGGACCCGTGCCGGTGGGGATCAGCGGTCGGGAGGTAGTGCTCCCGACAGGAGTAGGTAGGACGTTGGGTTCCCGCTGTTCGCCCCATGGCCCCGCGCCCGCACGGCATCCGAAGAACACCAGACAGCAGGTAGGGACCGCGGGACTGCTGTTGCGGACCTGTACGGCCTTGCTGCCAGGCTGACCATTGCGCCGACTCCGCCGGGGTGAGGATCGCTGGGATCGCAACGGAGATGCCATCGAAGACCCAGGTTCCGGAGGCCGCTCGAAGGGGCGGCTGTCTGAGGGCCCAGCGACGCAGAGAGGCAGCGGACCAGGAAGACGCACGCGCGGGCGCCATCCCCGCCGCATTCAGCTCTGCCGCAACGGCCGTCGCACTAGAGCCGTCAACGATCAGTCGTTGGAAGATGGTCCGGATGATCTGCGCTTGCGCGTCGTCTGTGACCAAGCGCTTGCCTCGCTGGGATGGTGCTGACACGACCCGGTACCCGAACGGTGGCGTTGACGAAACGAATCGGCCTTCATTCTGGGCGGCAGCGCGGCGGCCCTGCTGTGTGCGTTCCGAGATGCGGCGCCGTTCCCACCCCCCGATGACACCCAACACGCCAGACGTCAGATCGCCGGCGGGAGTGGAGGTGTCCAGGCCTTCATCGATCAGGACGACATGACACCCGTGCTCACGCAGCTTCTCTACAAGATTGAGCAGGCCGACCGCCGACCGGGAGATCCGGTCGATCTTGGTTGCCATGACGGCATCCACACCCCCGGCCACCACTCTCGCCAGGAGCCGGTCAAGGCCCGGTCGCGAGTCCAGCACCCCCGAGACACCGGCATCATCAAAGTGCTCCACCAGCACCGCGGCTCGAGCGGTCACAGCTGCAGCCAGGCGGCGCCGCTGGTCGGGCAACGATGTGCCGGTCTCGACCTGCTCGGCTGTCGAGACCCTCGCGTAGGTCACGACCCGCACTTGGCGGCTCACGAGGCTCTGCGGCTCACCTTCGGCGACAGAACCCGCTGCTCGGAAGGCACCAGGGCTTCGATCACGCGGGTGAGGACTTTGGGATCGACCTGATCCCGAAACATCACCCGAACCCGCACCCCGCCAACGGGGGGAAGACGCCTTTGCCATTCGCTCATACCCTCCAAAGACCGGCAAGGACCTGTTGGCGGTCAACCCGCAACAGGCCGGGATAACCCTCGCAACGGACAAGTAGGCAACCAACAGGGAGCGCTCGCGGCGTGCGCCTTCGCCGCTGTGCTCATGCTCGTCGTCAAGTCGGGTCCGGTGAAGTCGGCGCTTGCCGGCGTGATCACCGCAGCCCTCGGCACGGGGAAGTGACCCGAGGCCGACGCGCAGAGACCGGCATGGTCACGGCGGAGATCGCCGTGGCCCTGCCGGCCCTCGTCCTCGTCCTCACTCTGGGGCTGGGTGCCGTCGCCGTGGTGACCGACCAGCTCAGGTGCGTCGACGCCGCGCGGGTCGGGGCCCGGCTGCTGGCCCGAGGGGAGCCGGTCGAGCAGGTGCGCAGCGAGGTGGCTCGTCAGGCGCCGGACGGGGCGGACATCGGGTTCGAGGTCGGCCCCGACTCGGTCAGGGTCGACGTGAGCGCCCAGCCTCCGCCGTTGCTCCGAGCCGTCGGTGTCAGTGCGCGCCCTCGGGGAGTGGCCCATGCCGTGCCGGAGGCAGCCCCATGAGTCACAGGCGCCATCGCGGCCGTCGGTTCGCACGCCACGGTGGTGAGCGGGGGTCGGGGACGGTGCTCGTGGTCGCCGCCATAGGAGTGCTGCTCGTCCTCGTCGTCGCCGCGCTGCATCTGGGTGCGGCTGCCACAGCGGCTCACCGCGCGAGGACGGCCGCCGACCTCGCGGCCCTCGCCGGGGCAACCACGCTGCAGGAGGGCGACGCACCACCGTGTGCCCGGGCGGCGCAGGTCGCCGGGCGCAACCAGGCCCGGCTGGTCGCGTGCGCACTGGTCGGGGAGTCGGTGTCCGTCAGCGTCTCGACGGCCGTGGCCACCCGCTGGCCAGGCGTTCCCGACCGAGCGCTCGCCTCGGCCCGTGCCGGTCCGGCTCCGACCGCCCTCCCGTGAGGCGCGACCGCGCCGAGGCGCTGCGGGTCCGCGGGTCGGCGAGGCAGCGGGTCCGGCCGCTCACGGGCAGCAAGGCGCACGACCCCAAGACGAGGAACGCCCGGTCCGGCATCACGATCCGATGCCGAGCCGGGCGAACGTCCCCGAGGAGGCGAGGTCAGGTGCGGGGGTTGTTGCGCGGATCCACGTTGCCGCCGCCGTCACGAGGGTTGTTGCGGGGGTCCACGGTGCCGCCGTCACGCACGTTGTCGGCGCCCCGGGCATGGCGCGGATCCACGGTGCCGGCATACCGGGAGTCCGCGCCGCGGCCCTGAGCCTGGGCCTCCGCGACCTCCGCGCGACGACGGGCCTCCTCGGTGGAGAGGTGCTGCTCCTCGACGCGCTGGTCGCCGTCGCGGCGCAGGGCAGTGGTCTCCGCCTCGTGGCGGCGACGCTCGTCGGCGAGGTGACGCTCACGCTGGGCGAACTCCTCCTGCATCCTGCGCTCGTTCTCGACGCGGTTCTGCTCGGCGCGCGCCGCCTCTTCCTTGGCGGCACGACGTCGGCGCGACCCGCGCTTGAAGCCGTGGCGCATCAGCACCCAGCCGAGCCAGAACACGCTGATGACCGCGGCACCGGTGATGAGGAGCGCCAGCGGCGGCAGGCTGATGGTTCCGTTCAGCAGGTCGATGTCGACACCGTCGGTGAGCTGCGACGTGCCTTCGAACAGCAGGATCCCTGCGGCGATGGCGATGAGAACGAGGATGAGTCCAAGGATGATCACGTCTGCGAGGCTAGCGCCCTTTGGAGACGTTGTGCCTGTTCAGGACCCCGAGTCCTGACGGCGGCCTGCGGCAGGGTGTCAGGCCGGGCGGGACATCAGCACGAGGTCGAGCAGCCGGATCGCCCTGGCCTTGTCGAGCGGCTCGTTGCCGTTGCCGCACTTCGGCGACTGCACGCAGGCGGGGCACCCGCGCTCACACCGGCAACGCGCGACCGCATCGCGGGTCGCCTCCACCCACTCGCCGAAGGCCGTGTGGGCGCGCTCGGCGAAGCCCGCCCCGCCCGGGTAGCCGTCATAGATGAGAATCGTCGGCAGCCCGGTGTCGGGATGCATGTCGGTCGAGACGCCACCGACGTCCCATCGGTCCGAGGTCGCCACGAGCGGCAGCATGCCGATCGCCGCGTGCTCGGCGGCGTGCGCGGCACCGGGCACCTGCGCCTCCTCGATCCCGGCCTCCTCGAGCAGGTCGAGCGGCATCGTCCACCACACACCCCGCGTGACGAGGGAGCGCTCGGGCAGCTCGAGCGGATGGGTGCCGAGCACCTCCCCCGAGGGCAGCCGGCGCAGGAACGACGTCACCTGCGTCGTCACCCGAACCGAGCCGAAGCAGACGTCGATCTCGCCCCACCTGTTCGTGCGCTGCGCCCCGATGATCGAGAAGGAGCTCTGCGACTGCGAGGAGGTGCTCCACCCCGGGTCGCCGCGCACGACGGTCGCGGTGGCCCCCGGCAGGTCGAGGTCGGTCACGACGAACGTGTCGCCCTGGTGCACGTGCACCGCCCCGGTGTGGACCTGGGAGTGCGCCGACGCCTCGTCGATGGTGCCGAGGACCCGCCCGCTGCGCCGCTCGACGATGGAGACGACCTCGGTGGTGCCGCGCAGGTTGACGTGGTCACCCGGCCGGTCGGCGCGCGCCCAGAACCATCCGGTCGGCCGTCGCCGCAGGATCCCGCGCTGGACGAGCAGGTCGACCACGCCCCGCGCCCCGGTCCCGAACATCGGCAGGTCGGCCTCGGTCAACGGCAGCTCGTGCGCCGCCGCAGCCAGGTGCGGCGCCAGCACGTGCGGGTTCGCGGGGTCCATCACGGTGGACTCGATCGGCGCACCGAAGATCGCCTCCGGGTGCTCGAGCAGATAGGTGTCGAGCGGGTCGTCGGCAGCGATGAGCACCGCGAGCGACTCACGCCCCGACCGGCCGGCGCGTCCTGCCTGCTGCCACAGGTTGGCGCGGCGCCCCGGCCACCCGGCCATGAGCACCGCGTCGAGGCCACTGATGTCGATGCCCAGCTCCAGCGCGTTGGTCGCCGCGAGACCCCGCAGCTCGCCGTCGCGCAGGGCGCGCTCGAGCTCGCGCCGCTCCTGCGGAAGATAACCCCCTCGGTATGCCGCGATGCTCGCCTCCGCGGTCCCGCTCACCTGCCCGAGGCGTCGCCTTGCCGATGCGGCCAACGCCTCGACCCCGGCCCGGCTCCGGGCGAACGCCAGGGTCTGGACGTCCGCCGCGACGAGGTCGGCGAGCAGCTCGGCCGCCTCGCTCGTCGCCGACCGCCGAGTCTCGTCGATCGTCGGCGGCTCCCACAGGGCGAAGGTGAGCGCCTCGCGAGGTGAGCCGTCGACCTCGACGGGACTGACCGGCATACCCACCAGGGAGCTGGCGTGGGACGCCGGGTGGCTCACGGTCGCGGAGGCGAGCACGAACGTCGGGGTCGAGCGGTAGCGAGTGCACACCCGCCGCAGCCGGCGCAGGACCGACGACACGTGCGACCCGAAGACGCCGCGATAGATGTGGCACTCGTCGATGACGACGTAGCTCAGCGACCGGAGGAACGGTGACCAGTTCCTGTGCCCCGGCAGCAGCGAGTGGTGGAGGAGGTCCGGGTTGGTGAGGACGATGTTGGCGTGCTCACGGATCCAGCGGCGCTCGTCGGCCGGGGTGTCGCCGTCATAGGTGGCCGCCCGGACGCCCGGGATCGCGAGGGCCTCGATGCGGGCGAGCTGGTCCGCGGCCAGGGCCTTGGTCGGCGCGACGTAGAGCACGGTCGCGCCCCGACCGGTCGGCGCAGCGAGCCCGTCGAGCACGGCGGTGAGGGCCGGGACGAGATAGCCCAGGCTCTTGCCGGAGGCGGTGCCCGTCGAGAGGACGACGTGCGAACCGTCGTGGGCGAGGTCCATGGCCTCACGCTGGTGGGACCACGGGGCAGCGATGCCGCTGCCGGTGAGGCTGGCGAGCACGGGTGGGGCGACCCAGGTCGGCCACTGCGCCAGCCGGGCGGGCCGGGCCGGCAACCGCTCGACGTGACGCAGCCGAGCGCCGCGATCCCCGGCTGCGAGAGCAGCAAGAATCGCGGTCGGCTCGGCAGATGGCGACACAGCGGCTACCGTAATGCGGTGCACTGACAGACCCTCGGCCCGCACGCCGGGGGCGTCGTCGCACAGAAGGGTCCGCGACGCGGACGTGAAGCGAAGAAGGAGCCGGCTGCAGTGAAGTTGACCGTGGCGACCACGGAACGGGAAGGCGTCACCATCGTGACCGTCTCCGGTGAGGTCGACGTCTACACCGCACCCCAGCTGCGATCCGCGCTCGAGGAGCGCATCGCCGCGGGGCACACCGCCCTCATCGTCGACCTCCAGGACGTCGGGTTCCTCGACTCGACCGGACTCGGTGTCCTCGTCGGCAGGCTCAAGGCGGTTCGCAAGCTCGACGGCTGGCTCCGGGTCGTCTGCACCAACGACCGCATCATCCGCATCTTCGGCATCACCGGCCTCGACAAGGTCATCCCCATCCACGACACGGTCGACGCGGCCCTGGGGGCCGACCCGCACGACTTCGCCGAGCCCGAGGTCTCGGCCTGAGCCAGGCGGGGGTTCCGCCCGAGCGAGCCGAGGTTCGGCCCGAGCGAGGTCGCAGACCCGCCCCACAGGCGTGAGAGCAGTCACACCGGACCACCGAGAGTTCCTGTGACCTGAGTCACCGGGTAAGGTCCACCCCGCGTCTGCCCGCGGTCCAACGATCGCGCGGCACGTCAAAACGGCTGATGACGCACACCCGTCAAGGAGGATGGAATGGCTGCACTCGCGCTCGCACCGGCCGAGGCGACGTCCACGCTGGAGCTCACTGGATCGAACGTCACACTCGTCGTCGGGGTCGCGGTCATCGCCGTGATCGCCCTCGTCATGGGCTTCGTCTTCCGGCAGCAGGTCCTGCGCGCGGACACAGGAACCGACAAGATGCGCGAGATCGGCGCCGCTGTCGAGGAGGGGGCCCAGGCCTTCCTCGCCCGGCAGTTCAAGACGCTGAGCATCTTCGTCGTGCTCGTGTTCGGTCTGCTCCTCCTGCTCCCCGCTCCTGACTGGAACGTCAAGCTGGGCCGCTCCGGCTTCTTCATCGTGGGTGCGGTCTTCTCCGCCGCCATCGGCTACTTCGGCATGAAGCTCGCGACCAAGGCCAACGTCCGCGTCGCCGCCGCCTCGCGCGGTGAGAACGGTCGCGACGAGGGCATGCGCATCGCCTTCCGCACCGGTGGCACCGTCGGCATGGCGACCGTGGGCCTCGGCCTGCTCGGCGCCTCCGTCGTCGTCCTCCTCTACAAGGCCGAGGCGCCCAAGGTGCTCGAGGGCTTCGGCTTCGGCGCAGCTCTCCTCGCCATGTTCATGCGCGTCGGCGGTGGCATCTTCACCAAGGCCGCCGACGTCGGCGCCGACCTCGTCGGCAAGGTCGAGGCCGGCATTCCCGAGGATGACCCCCGCAACGCGGCCACCATCGCCGACAACGTGGGCGACAACGTCGGTGACTGCGCCGGCATGGCGGCAGACCTCTTCGAGTCGTATGCCGTGATGCTCGTTGCCGCTCTCATCCTCGGTTCCGTCGCCTTCGGGGACTACGGCCTGGTCTTCCCGCTGCTCGTCCCGGCGATCGGCGCGATCACCGCGCTCATCGGTGTCTTCATCACCAAGGCACGTGGCAGCCAGAGCGCGCTCGACGCGATCAACCAGGGCTTCTACGTCTCGGCCGCCATCGCCGCGGTGCTGTCCTCGATCGTCGCGTGGTTCTACCTGCCGCACACGTTCGCCGAGCTCTTCGAGGGCCGCGACCCGCAGACCCTCACCGAGACGCAGCAGGGCATCGCAGCGCTCGACAGCAACCCGGCACTCGTCGCGATCTACGCCGTGATCATCGGCATCGTCCTCGCCGCGGTCATCCTGTGGCTCACCGGCTACTTCACCGGCACCGACAAGCGCCCCACCAAGGACGTCGCGCGCACGTCGCTCACCGGTGCGGCCACGGTCGTCCTCTCCGGCATCGGCGTCGGGCTCGAGTCCGCCGTCTACACCGCCGCGATCATCGGTGCCGCCGTCTATGGCGCGTTCCTCCTCGGTGGCGGCTCGGTGGCCCTGTCGCTCTTCCTCATCGCGCTCGCGGGCTGTGGTCTGCTCACCACCGTCGGCGTCATCGTCGCCATGGACACCTTCGGGCCGGTCTCCGACAACGCGCAGGGCATCGCCGAGATGTCGGGCGACGTCGACGCGGAGGCGGCGCAGATCCTCACCGAGCTCGACGCGGTCGGCAACACGACCAAGGCCATCACCAAGGGCATCGCCATCGCGACGGCCGTGCTGGCCGCGACGGCCCTGTTCGGCTCCTACACCGATGCCTGGCAGACGGCGATCGGCGAGCTCGACACGTCGACGCTGTCCCAGGTCCAGATCACCGAGGGCAACGAGTTCATCCAGAACGCCCAGGGCGTCATCACCAACCCGTCGACGCTCGTCGGCCTGCTCCTCGGTGCAGCCGTGGTGTTCCTCTTCTCGGGCCTGGCGATCAACGCCGTGACCCGCGCCGCCGGCGCCATCGTCTTCGAGGTGCGTCGCCAGTTCCGCGAGATCCCCGGGATCATGGAGGGCACGACCAAGCCCGAGTACGGCAAGGTCGTCGACATCTGCACCAAGGACTCGCTGCGCGAGCTCGCGACGCCCGGCCTGCTCGCCGCCCTCACGCCCGTCATCGTCGGGTTCGGTCTGGGCATCGGTGCCCTCGCCGGTTTCCTCGCCGGCGCCATCGGCACCGGTTGCCTCATGGCCGTCTTCCTCGCGAACTCGGGCGGCTCCTGGGACAACGCGAAGAAGATCGTCGAGGACGGCGTCCACGGCGGCAAGGGCTCGGCCGCCCACGAGGCCACCGTCATCGGTGACACCGTCGGTGACCCGTTCAAGGACACCGCCGGCCCGGCCATCAACCCCCTCCTCAAGGTCATGAACCTCGTCGCGGTGCTCATCGCCCCGGCCATCGTCATGCTCTCGGTCGGCGAGGACGCCAGCAAGCCGATCCGCTACGGCATCGCTGCCGTCGGGCTCGTCATCGTCGTCACGGCCGTCGCGATCTCCAAGCGTCGCGACCTGGCCATCGGTGGCGACGACGAGGGTGACCCCGTGGTCGACCGCGACGCCGAGGCGCCGGACTCCGGTGCCGTCACCGCTCCCGGTGAGGCCGTCGAGGAGTCGATCGAGACGCGCGACAACCCCGACCACGTCGAGGTTCCGGCCCAGCGCTAGGGCGAGCCCACGGCATACGCCGAGCGAGCCACAAATTGGTGAGCCGACCACCCACGGGTGGTCGGCTCACCCATTTCTGCATCGCTCGAGGGACCTGTGGATGACGCCCCTGCCCACGCCATGATTTCTGCCACCCTCGAGCATGCCCGCGCCCCGTCCCCGCCTCCTCACGCCCGGCCTGCTGCGCCCCACAGCCGACCTCCGCAGACTGGGCGAAGCTCCTGCCGATCGCGACGCCGACGGCCGGCCGAAGTGGGTGCGGGTCCGCCACGGCGTCGTCGTCAGGACCAGCTTGTGGGCCGACCTGACTCCAGAGCAGCGCCACGCTGCCTTCGTCCAGGCGACCGCCATGCAGATGAGGAGCGCGGGCCTGCTCGTCTTCTCGCACACTTCGGCCGCCGCGATCTGGGGGTTGCCGCGGATCACGCCCTGGCCGAGGTGCGTGTCCGTCACGTCCAGTCGCCCGACGGTGCGGTCATCGGGTCTGGTGCACCGGCACATCGGTGATGTCGGCGCCTGCGTCGCAGTGGACGACCTCTCCCTGACGACGGTGGCGCGGACCGTCATCGACCTGGCGCGGACCGAGGACCTGCCCGACGCTGTGGCCGCAGCGGACCATGCGCTTCACCGCGGCATGTGCACGCGCGAGGACCTGTCGGCGGAGCTCGCTCTCGTCCCAGCCGGGGCCCGAGGGCGGGCAGGCGCTTCGCTGGTCGTCGACTTCGCGGAGGCCGGTGCGATGTCGGTCGGTGAGTCGATGTCGCGGGTGCAGATGTTTCGGCTCAACATCCCCCGGCCCCAGCTTCAGGTGAAGGTCGAGGACGGAGACGGCCTGGTGGGGTTCTGCGACTTCGGTTGGGAGGACGTCATGGGTGAGTTCGACGGCCGCAAGAAGTACAAGGTGCCGGAGGGAGCCACACCTGAACAGGTCGCGGACGTGCTGTGGCGGGAGAAGCAGCGAGAGGACCGCATCAGGGCAACGGACCGCAGGATGGCGCGGTGGGTCTGGGCGGAGGCGGCGCGCCCCAGCCTCCTGCTCAAGGTCCTCGGCGCCCAGGGGATCCGGCCGGTCGCGCGCAACACGTGGTTCGACGCCGCCTGATGGCGGGCGGCGCTACCGAACCGGAACGGTGAGCGAGTCAGAAGTTGGCGAACCGACCAGCCATGGGTGGCTCGCTCGCCAACTTCTGCATCGCTCGTCGCCGGGGGACCGGCCGAGCGGCTCCAGAGGGAGCTGACGACTCGCTCGGGGTCTGCGCTCTAGGCTGGCGCCATGCGCTCCTCGCTCTTCGACCAGTCCAACCTCGAGCTCCAGTCCGAGCAGACCTTCGCCCTGCAGAACCCGCAGCTGCTGCGCGTCCACCTCGGCGGTGACGTCCTCGCCGTCAAGGGTGCGATGGTCGCCTACCAGGGCCAGATGCGCTTCGACCACGAGAAGGCCGGCAGTGTCGGCAAGCTCTTCAAGAAGGTCGTCACCGGCGAGGACATCAGCCTCATGCGCGTGTCCGGCGACGGCGAGGTGTTCTTCGCCAGCGAGGCGGGATTCGTCCACCTCATCGAGCTCACCGGCGACGGTCTGAGCATCAACGCCCGCAACCTCCTGGCGTTCGACAGCCAGATCGCCTGGGACATCAAGCGCGTCCAGGGCGCGGGGATGATGAGCGGCGGCCTCTTCAACACCACCCTCGAGGGGACGGGCACGGTCGCGATCCACTCGATGGGTCAACCGGTCATCCTCGACTGCTCGCAGCAGCCCACCTATGTCGACGTGCAGGCGTGTGTCGGCTGGTCGCTCGGCCTCACCCCGCAGGTCGTCTCGAGCATGAACATGCGCTCGATGCTGCGCGGGGGGAGCGGCGAGGCCTTCCAGTACGCCTTCCACGGCGCCGGGTTCGTCATCGTGCAGCCGAGCGAATGGGTCCCCCCGGCGACGACCGGCGGCGGTGGAGGCGGCGGCATGCTCGGTGGCCTCCTCGACGGCTGACCTCCCGTGACCCCTCGCACGCCTCGCCTCGACGAGGCCCTCATCGCGCGGCTCCGCGCCGACCTCACGACCGCGGACTTCACCGTCACCGGCGTCACGGACACGCTCGGCCCCTTGGCAAGTGGCGCCCTCGCACGTGAACAGCCGCTGTCCGCACGCCGCGTGGCCGGCGCCTCGACGGCGCCTGTCGCCACCCTGATCCGCCTCTTCACCCTCGGTGACCCCGTCGACGTGGCCGAGGTGGACCGGGCCCTGCCGACCCTGCGCGCGAGCGGCGCCGTGGCGCTCGGTCTCGTCGACGAGGAGGGTGACGGTGTCGTGGCCCGGATCGACGTGCGCCCGTATGCCGCGGACGACCGTCACTGGTGGATCGCCTCCGACCTCGCCGAGCTCGCCACCGGCTCGCCGGTCCGCGGCGACCACGTCCTCGGCATCGGTGGGGCGTCCACGACGTTGGCTGCCTGGACGGTCCGTCGCCCGGTGGGTCGCGCCCTCGACCTCGGGACCGGGAGCGGTGTCCAGGCGCTCCACCTCGGTGCACACGCAGAGTCGATCGTCGCCAGTGACCTCTCCGAACGCGCTCTGGCCTTCGCCCGGTTCAACGCCGCCCTCAACGAGTGCACGTGGGACCTGCGGTCCGGGTCGATGCTCGAACCCGTTGCCGGAGAGCGCTTCGAGCTCATCGTCAGCAACCCGCCCTTCGTCATCACTCCCCGCTCCGGTGAGGTGCCGCTCTTCGAGTACCGCGACGGCGGGGCGTCCGGTGACGCGATCGTCGCCGACCTCGTGCGCTCGGTGGGTGAGCACCTCGAGCCGGGCGGAGTCGCCCAGTTCCTCGGCAACTGGGAGGTCCCGCGCGGCTCGACGTGGACCGAGCGCGTCGGGTCCTGGCTCGAGGACGCCGGCGTCGACGCCTGGGTCGTCCAGCGCGAGGTCCAGGACCCGGCGGAGTACGCAGAGACCTGGTCCCGCGACGGCGGTCACCACCCTGGGACGGCGGACTTCGATGCGATGTATGCCGCGTGGCTCGACGACTTCGCGTCTCGCGACGTCGTGTCGATCGGCTTCGGGGTCATCACCCTCCACCGGCCGGCGATCGCGCGGGAGCCGTTCCTCGACCTCATGGACGCCCGGGGCCCCGTGCCCCCGGCCATGGGTGAGTCGGTCCGGGTCGGGCTGGAGGCGCGCACGTGGTTGGCGGAGCACACGGACGACGAGCTCCTCGACCGGGCGTGGAAGGCGCCTGCGGACGTCACCGAGGAGCGGCACACCAGGCCGGCCGCCTCCGACCCGTCGGTCATCGTGGCTCGCCAGGGTGGTGGCCTGGGACGGGTCATCACGCTCACGACGGTCACCGCGGCATACCTGTCGGTTGCCGACGGTGAGCTCACTCCCAGACAGGCGGTGGGCGCGATCGCCGGCATCCTCGAGCTCGACCCCGTCGAGACCGAGCGCGAGGTCGTCGCCTTCGTGCGTGACGCCGCCAAGGACGGGCTCCTCGTCGCCGAATCCGATTGACAGGAGCGCCCAGACGCAGCGCTCGCCGCGCCTATGTTGGTGGCATGAGCAACGACCACAGCACCCCAGGCAACGACAGCGACCACGACGACGAGGGCGGCACGGTCTCAGAGGGCGGCTCCGGCGCCCTCAACTCCGAGACCGCTCAGGGCGGAGCCGACAGCGTGCCCGACACTCCCGACGTCAACGACTCCGGTGTGGACGGCGCGCAGGACGTCAACGTCGCCGGCGAGCCGGACGGCACCATCTGACCGGGTCGAGCAATCCGGAACCGGATCGGCGACGAATCCCCCGCAGGGTCGCCCCTGGCCCTCCCTGCGAAAGTGAGTTGATCCGCAATGAAGCGCATTCTCATCGGCGCCGCCACCGGCGCCGTCGGACTCGGAGTCGGCCTCATGTTGGCCCCCCTTCCGGCTCAGGCCGGCCACAGCAACGCCCTGATCTCCGCCCACCTCAACGGTCGCGCAGAGGTCTCGGCCACCGCGAAGGGTGTCGTCGGTGACCCCAACGGGCGCGGCGAGGCCTACGTCTTCGGCATCGACGGGGACCCCACGACGCTCTGCTACATCCTCGAGGTGAGCAAGATCGCCGAGCTCGACCAGGCGCCGGGTGGCGCTCGCATGGCCCACATCCACAAGGGCGCCAAGGGCACCAACGGTCCGGTCGAGGTCAACCTCGCGTTCCCGCAGGGTGGCCAGGCCGCCGACTGCCTCACCGAGGGTGAGGCCGGCAAGGGTCTCGACCCGGGCGAGGTCCAGCAGATCCTCGCCAACCCGTCGGCGTACTACGTCAACGTGCACAACACCGAGTTCCCGGGCGGCGCGGTCCGCGGACAGCTCCACTCCGACGGCTGAGGCAGGCTCCTCCACTCCCAGCACGACACAGAGATGACGGATCGGCCCGGCCACGAGTGAGTGGCCGGGCCGATCTGTGCCCCGGACGAGGGCATCCGTGCAGGTCGGAAACCCAGTTGTGAGTGAGTGCTCACTCACTCATACTGGATGACGTGACACCTCGTGCCCCGGCCCTGAGCCCCGACGACCGTCGGGCGTCGATCATCGCCGCCACCCTCCCGCTCCTGCGGTCGAAGGGCGGCAGCGTGAGCACCAAGGAGATCGCCAAGGCCGCGGGCATCGCCGAGGGCACGATCTTCCGGGTGTTCGAGACCAAGGACGCGCTCATCGAGGCGGTCGTCCATGACGCCTTCGACAACTCGGCCCTCATCGGTGAGCTCGCCCAGGTCGACCCCTCACTCGCCATGCGCGAGCGCCTCGCCGCCGCGGTCGCGATCATGCAGGAGCACCTGCAGGGGATCTTCCAGCTCATGACGGTCCTGGCCTCCTCGGGCCAGCCGCTCCGGCCGCCCGCCGGGGGTGACGCCCACCGACGCCGCCACGAGGCCACCGCCGAGCTCGACGCGGCGTTCGTCGAGCTCCTGGGTGAGGACGCGGCCCTCATCCGAGTCCCCGCGACCACGTTCATCGGCTACCTGAGAATGCTCACCCTCTCGAGCGTTCACCCCATGCTCGACGGCGACTCCTCCACCCCGGAGCAGCTCGTCGACGTCCTCCTCGAGGGCGCCCTCGACCGTGCCGCCGCCCGAACCGCTCCCACCACGAAGAACCGGAGGAAGAAGTAGTGCTGCTCCGACTCATGCGTGACTACCTGCGCCCCTATCGCGGACCACTCGTCGTGCTCGTCCTGCTCCAGCTGGTCGGCACCATCGCCTCGCTCTACCTGCCCAGCCTCAACGGGCGCATCATCGACGAGGGCGTCGCCAAGGGGGACACGGGCTACATCATGTCGGCCGGCGGCTGGATGCTCGCCGTCTCGCTCATCCAGATCGCCGTGACGATCGCTGCCACCTACCTCGGTGCCCGCGTCGCGGCGGGGATGGGCCGCGACCTGCGCGCCGGCATCTTCGCCAGGGTGGGTGACTTCTCGGCCCAGGAGGTCTCGCGCTTCGGCGCGCCGACGCTGATCTCGCGCAACACCAACGACGTCACCCAGGTGCAGACGGTCGTCTTCATGGGCGCGGCGATGATGGTGTCGGCGCCGATCATGATGGTCGGCGGGATCGTCATGGCGCTGCGCGAGGACGTGGGCCTGTCGTGGCTCGTGGCCGTCGCCGTGCCGCTCCTCGCCCTGAGCGTCGCCCTCGTCATCCGCCGGATGATCCCCAACTTCCGCCTCATGCAGGAGTCGGTCGACTGGGTCAACCGGGTGCTGCGCGAGCAGATCACGGGCATCCGCGTCGTGCGGGCCTTCGTGCGGGAGGACCACGAGCGGGCCCGCTTCGCCGAGGCCAACACCCAGTACACCGGGACGGCGCTGGCGGTCGGACGGTTGATGGCCCTCGTCTTCCCGATCGTCATGGTCATCTTCAACGCGTCCACGGTCGCGGTGCTGTGGTTCGGTGCCCAGCGGGTCGACAACGGCCAGATGCAGATCGGCGAGCTGACGGCCTTCATGAGCTATCTCATGCAGATCCTCATGTCGGTGATGATGGCGACCTTCATGTCGATGATGATCCCTCGCGCCACGGTCTCGGCCGGACGCATCACCGAGGTCCTCGACACCGACTCCACCGTCGTCCAGCCGACCGCCCCCGTGGCGCTGCCCCCGGGCGGCACCTCGGTCGAGCTGCGAGACGTCGTCTTCGCCTATCCGGGCGCAGATGTGCCTGTCCTGCAGGGCGTTTCGCTCACCGCCGAGCCGGGGCGCACGACCGCGATCATCGGCAGCACCGGCTCCGGCAAGTCGACGCTGCTCTCCGTCATCCCGCGGCTCTACGACGTCACCGGCGGCGCCGTCCTCCTCGGCGGCGTCGACGTCCGTGAGGCGACGCTCGAGGACGTGTGGTCACGCATCGGGCTGGTGCCGCAGAAGCCCTACCTCTTCACCGGCACCGTCGCGTCCAACCTGCGCTACGGCGATGCCGACGCCACCGACGAGGAGCTCTGGGAGGCACTGCGGATCGCCCAGGCCGACGACTTCGTGAGAGCGATGCCGGACGGGCTGGAGTCGCCCATCGCGCAGGGTGGCACCAACGTCTCCGGTGGTCAGCGGCAGCGCCTGGCCATCGCCCGGGCCCTCGTCGCCAAGCCCGACGTCTACCTCTTCGACGACAGCTTCTCCGCCCTCGACCTGTCCACGGACGCACGGCTCCGGGCGGCACTCAAGCCGGTCACGCGGCATACGACGGTCATCGTCGTCGCACAGCGGGTCTCGACGATCATCGACGCCGACCACATCGTCGTCCTCGAGGACGGCGCCGTCGTGGGCGCGGGCAGCCATGACGAGCTGCTCGAGACGTGCCCGACCTACGTCGAGATCGTCGAGAGCCAGCGCAGCGCAGAGGAGGCGGCAGCATGAGCGCCGAAGGTGTGAAGACGGCTGAGGAGAAGGCTGCGGAAGCGCGTCGGGGCCCTGCGGGGACCGCGACCAACCGGCACGGCCCGATGTCCATCGGTGTCCCGACCGAGAAGTCCTCGAACTTCAAGCCGTCGGCCAAGCGGCTGCTCGGCCTGCTCCGGCCGGAGCGGCTGGCGCTCTACGGCGTGCTCGCCTTCGCCCTCGCCAGCGTCATCCTCAACGCCGTCGGCCCCAAGATCCTCGGCAGGGCGACCGACCTCATCTTCGCTGGGGTCATCGGCAAGGACCTGCCGAGCGAGGGCTCGGTCGAGCAGATCGCCGCTGCCCTCCGAGCAAGGGGTGAGGGCGCCAGGGCCGACCTCATCGAGGGCATGCCGCACCTCGTCCCGGGTGCAGGCATCGACTTCCGGGCGGTGGGGGAGGTCCTGCTCCTCGTCCTTGCGATCTATGTCGTCGCGAGCCTGCTGCAGTGGGCCAGCAGCTACATCCTCACCGGGGCCGTCAACCGGACGATCTTCAACCTGCGGCGTGACGTCGAGGACAAGCTCAACCGGCTGCCGCTGCCCTACTTCGACAACCAGCCGCGGGGTGAGCTGCTCAGTCGCGTCACCAACGACATCGACAACGTCGCCCAGAGCCTCCAGCAGACCCTGAGCCAGCTCCTCACCTCGCTGCTCACCGTCGTCGCGATGGTCGCGATGATGCTCTACATCTCGCCGCTGCTGGCCATCATCGCGCTGGTGACGATCCCCATCACAATGCTCGTCACGGCGGCCATCGGCAAGCGCTCGCAGAAGCACTTCGTGCAGCAGTGGAAGTCGACGGGCGAGCTCAACGGCATCGTCGAGGAGACGTTCACGGGTCACCAGCTCGTCAAGGTCTTCGGTCGCCAGGACGAGGTGCGCGCGGCGTTCCGCGAGAAGAACGACGACCTCTTCGACGCCGGCTTCGGCGCCCAGTTCGTCAGCGGCATCATCATGCCGACGATGATGTTCATCGGGAACCTCAACTACGTCGTCATCGCCGTGGTCGGTGGGCTCCGGGTGGCGAGCGGGTCGATGTCGCTCGGTGACGTGCAGGCCTTCATCCAGTACTCCCGCCAGTTCACCCAGCCGCTCACCCAGGTGGCGTCCATGGCCAACCTCATGCAGTCCGGAGTCGCCTCCGCCGAGCGGGTGTTCGACGTCCTGGACGCTCCGGAGCAGCAGGCCGAGAGCGCGGTCCCGACCGTCCTCGACGACCCGCACGGTCGCGTGGCCTTCGAGGACGTGTCCTTCTCCTACTCCCGCGAGACCCCCCTCATCGAGCACCTCGACCTCACCGTCGAGCCCGGCCAGACGGTCGCCATCGTCGGTCCCACCGGCGCAGGCAAGACGACCCTCGTCAACCTCATCATGCGGTTCTACGAGCTCGACTCGGGGCGCATCACCCTTGACGGCGTCGACATCACCGATCTGAGCCGGCACAACCTGCGCGGCGAGATCGGCATGGTCCTCCAGGACACGTGGCTCTTCGGTGGCACGATCCGCGACAACATCGCCTACGGCCGCCCGACGGCGTCCGAGGAGGAGGTCGTCGCGGCCGCGCAGGCGACCTACGTCGACCGCTTCGTGCACTCGCTGCCCGACGGCTACGACACGGTGCTCGACGCCGAGGCCGGCAACATCAGCGCGGGCGAGAAGCAGCTCATCACCATCGCCCGCGCCTTCCTGTCCGACCCGGCGCTGCTCATCCTCGACGAGGCCACCTCGTCCGTCGACACGCGGACCGAGCTCCTCGTGCAGCAGGCCATGGCGGCCCTGCGCCAGGACCGGACGAGCTTCGTCATCGCGCACCGGCTCTCGACGATCCGCGACGCCGACCTCATCCTCGTCATGGAGGACGGCCGGATCGTCGAGCAGGGTTCGCACGCGGACCTGCTCGCCAGTGGTGGTGCCTTCGCAGCCCTGTATGCCGCCCAGTTCCGGGCCGCTGTCGCCGAACCCGTGGACTGACCTCTCCTCCACCGGCCGCGTCCGCGCCCCTGGTCGAGGAGGCGACCAGAATGGTCGGCGCGCTCGCCGAGACGGAGCACTCATGCGGGAGTAGGTTTGTGCCGTTCGGGCTCCAGGAGCCGCCCTCGATGACGAGGAGGTCGTCGATGTCATCGGCCCTCGCACCAGCACTGATCGCCGCCGAGCCCCTCATCGACGCGAACGCCGTCGACTACCTCATCGTGGGGTTGTACTTCGTCTTCGTCATGGGGATCGGGCTGGCCGCCCGGCGAGCCGTCTCCGACTCCATCGACTTCTTCCTCTCCGGGCGCTCCCTCCCGGCGTGGGTGACCGGTCTGGCCTTCATCTCGGCCAACCTCGGCGCCGTGGAGATCATGGGCATGTCGGCCAACGGCGCGGAGTACGGCCTGCCGACGGTGCACTACTTCTGGGTCGGCGCCATCCCGGCGATGCTCTTCCTCGGCGTCGTCATGATGCCGTTCTACTACGGATCCAAGGTCCGGTCGGTCCCCGAGTTCATGTTCCGACGCTTCGGCACCGGGGCCCACCTCGTCAACGCGATCAGCTTCGCGATCGCCCAGCTCCTCATCGCCGGCGTCAACCTCTATCTTCTCGGATCGATCGTCCAGGCGCTGCTCGGATGGCCGCTCTGGCTGGCCCTCATCGTCGCTGCCGTGATCGTGCTGTCCTACATCACCCTCGGTGGCCTCTCGGCCGCGATCTACAACGAGGTGCTCCAGTTCTTCGTCATCGTGGCGTCGCTGCTGCCCCTGACCCTCATCGGCCTCAACCGGGTCGGTGGCTACGGCGGGCTCAAGGACAAGCTCACCGAGGCGGCCAACAACGCGCCGGCGGCGGCCGAGGTCGCCCCCGCCGAGCAGCAGCTGAACTCGTGGCCGGGTCAGGCCCTCTCGGGCTTCGACTCGGGGTTCCTGTCCGTCATCGGGATCGTCTTCGGGCTCGGCTTCGTGCTGTCCTTCGGCTACTGGACGACGAACTTCGTCGAGGTGCAGCGCGCCATGGCGTCCAAGTCCATCTCGGCCGCACGCAAGACGCCCATCATCGGCGCCTTCCCCAAGATGTTCGTGCCGTTCATCGTCATCCTCCCGGGCATGGTCGCCGCCGTCCTCGTCTCGGAGATCGCCGAGCTCAAGAACGGTGGCACCCCTGCAGGAGGAGCCAGCGGCACGGTCAAGTACAACGACTCGCTGCTCCTGCTGATGCGTGACGTGCTGCCCAACGGCCTGCTGGGGCTGGCCATCGCGGGCCTGCTCGCGGCCTTCATGGCGGGCATGGCGGCCAACATCTCGGCGTTCAACACGGTCTTCAGCTATGACCTGTGGGAGCGCTACATCCGGAAGGACCGCAGCGACGACTACTACCTGCGCATCGGCCGCCTGGCCACCGTCGCGGCCACCGTGATCGCCATCTTCACGGCGTCGATCGCTGGCAGCTTCTCCAACATCATGGACTACCTCCAGACGCTCTTCGGCTTCTTCAACGCTCCGCTGTTCGCGACGTTCATCCTCGGCATGTTCTGGAAGAGGATGACCGCGACCGCCGGGTGGACGGGTCTGGTCAGCGGCACCCTGGCGGCGGTCACCGTCGCGTTCCTGTCCGAGGACTCCTTCGGGTCGGCGAGCCTCGGCGTCATCCCGTTGTCCGGCCAGGGAGCCAGCTTCGTCGCGGCGTCGGCGGCCTTCGTCGTCGACATCCTCGTCAGTGTGGCCGTCACGATGGTGACCAAGCCCAAGCCCGCGTCGGAGCTCAGAGGTCTGGTCTACAGCGAGACTCCCAAGGAGGACCTCCACGACCCCGAGGAGGCCTCGTTGCCCTGGTACCAGCGCACGATGCCGCTCGCCGGTCTGGCCCTGGCCCTCGTCCTCGTCCTCAACTTCGCCTTCTAGGAGGTGCCCGACATGTCTGACACCACGACCAAGAAGACCGCCGGAGCATTCGACATCCGCAACTTCATCGGGATGCTGCTCGGGCTCTACGGCCTCATCCTCGTGCTCATGGGCCTCTTCGGTGACAAGGAGCTCGAGAAGACTGGAGGAGTCAACGCCAACCTCTGGACCGGGCTGGCGCTGCTCGCCGTCTCGGCCGGCTTCCTCGCGTGGGCGAAGGTCCGCCCGACGGTCGTGCCCGACCACGTCGAGCCCGTCGTCGATGACGCGACCCGCCCGGCGCCGCGCAAGAACAAGCCCAACGCCAACAGGTCCAAGAAGAAGAAGAGGCGCTGAGTCAAGGCCCAGCAGACGCAAGAACGCCCGGTATGCCGGCCACCCGGCATACCGGGCGTTCTTGCGTTGCGGACGAGGTCAGGCGAACTGCCAGGACCGCTTCGAGAGGCCGAACCAGAACCCGTCGATGACGCTCTGCCCGTCGATGCCACCGCTGGCGTGGGCTGCGCCGAGGCTGACGAAGAGCGGCGCCCAGTGCTCCGTGCGCGGGTGCGCCTCATGTGCCGCCGGAGCCTTGTCCATGAAGTCGAGGATCGCGTCGACGTCGCCGGCGTCCACGGCTTCGGCCGCCCAGTGGTCGAACTCCGAGGACGGGGCGGGCGGCGCAGCGTCGGCCGGGGCGTGGGGGTTGAACCAACCGAGGTTGTGGGTCGTGAAGCCGGAGCCGATGATCAGCGTGCCCTCGTCACGCAGGGGTGCGAGCCGGGTGCCGATGTCGAAGAGTGCCTGCGGGTCGAGCGTGGGCATCGACAGCTGGAGCACGGGGACATCGGCCTCGGGGAACATCTCGACGAGCGGGACGTAGGCGCCGTGGTCGAGGCCCCGTGACGGGTCCTGGTGCAGACCGCCGCTCGTGTCGCCGAGCAGGCCGGCGACCGATCGGGCCAGCTCAGGCGCCGGGGGAGCGGCGTAGGTGACGTCGTAATAGTGCTGTGGGAAACCCCAGAAGTCGTACAGCAGAGGCGTGCCCGCGGTGGTCGAGCTCACCGAGATGGGCGCCTGCTCCCAGTGCGCCGACACGACGAGGATCGACGTGGGCCGTGGGAGGTCGCTCGACCACGCCGACAGCTCACTGGTCCAGCGCTCGTCGTCGGCGAGCGGCGGTGCTCCGTGGCTGAGGTAGATGACCGGGCTGCGCGTGTCCACGACCTGACTCTAGGCCTTGGCTGAGGGTCCCGACCCCATGCGAGGTCAGCGGGCCGGCAGGCGGGTGATCCAGTAGGAGGCGGTGCCCGGCGAGGCGACGCCGAAGCGGGCGTTGACCGCCCATAGCCAGCCGCCGGCGAGGGTGGCCGTCGAGGGCACGTCGAGCGTCTCGTCGGAGCGGGCGCCACGCCAGCGCGCGGCCCACGTGGAGCCGACGGGGACGAGCTCGAGCACGGAGACCTCGTTCTGCCCCGAGCCGCGCACGTTGTAGAGCGTCGATCCGTCGAGCTCGAGGCCGTCACCGGCGGTGATGCCGGGCCCGCCACTGACCGGGATCTCGGAGGCGGCACCCGTCGCGGGGTCGACCTGCCAGAGGCCCCCGACACGAGAGTTGTTGAGGATGAGGCTGCCGTCGGAGAGGGCGCGAATACCGTTGGCGTTGACCGCGCTTCCGTCGCCTGCGGGCCAGTCCCCGCCGAGGGGGACGAACGTCGGCGCTGCGCCGGTGGGGGCGCCGGCCGGCGTGAGGGCGATGGCGGTCAACCGGTCCGGCACGATGCGGGAGTCGGTCACCCAGACGGTGTCGGTCGTGACGACGAGGTCGTTGAGGAACACGGCGCCGGGCACGATCGTGTCCTGGACGACGGCGCCCGTGGTGCCGTTGACGGCCCAGACGTGACCCACGGAGCCGACGTTGCCCGCGGCCCAGACGAGGTTGGTCCGGCTGTCCCAGAACAGGCCGCGGATCGCCCGGCCGGCACTCCCGGCGAGCAGGGTGCTGGGGGTCCCGGTGAGCAGGTCACCGGCCACGATCCGTCCGTCGGCGAGGGACCCGACATAGAAGCGGGTCCCCGGTCCCGAGGTGATGCCCTCGGGCCGGATGCCGTCAGGGAGCGGGACGGTCTCCGGAGCGGGCGTCGCTCGGCGGCCCTGGGCGGACGCGGGGTTGGCGGCCGAGAGCGAGGACGCGACGATCGACGCGGCGGCGCCGGTGAGGAGGAGGCGACGGGTGGGTGTGGAGGGAGTGTCCATCATCCATTCTGTGCATGTTGTTGAATGTTTGTCGAGGGTTGGCGTTCGTCAGCTTGCGGTGAGGAGCCCGACTCCCAGCGTGGTGAGGCTGATGGCGAGCAGGGCGGCGCCGGCGAAGATGAGCACGATGAGCCGGTTCGGCTCGGTCCGGCCCCCTCCCATCGACGATAAGAAGAAGCCGGCGGGCATGAGCAGCGCCGAGACGGCGACCCCGGACCGCGAGAGCCAGCTGAGCACGCCGGTCTGGTCGGTGGCGTCGACGAGGAGCTGGCAGATGAGGGCGAGGAGCAGCAGCACCCCGGCGTGGGCGTGGCCGGCGCGGGCGAACTTCTCCTGGAACGGCGTCACCTCCTCCCGTTCCCGGACGACCTTGAGCAGGTACAGGCCTCCGCTCTCGACCGTGACGAGCCCGAGGAGCAGGATCCCGGCGGTCGTGCGAGAGGCATCGGACAAGGTGGCCGTGGCTGTGACGAGGGTCTGGGGGTCGGTCAGCGCGGACATGGAGGGCTCCTTGGATAGTGGCTCTCTCCAATAATGGATAGTGCGGCTATCCCATGTCAAGGTTGTTGTGGGTATGCCACCCGCGCAGCCGCCAGATCCCGCGCCAGGAGCGCTGTCGTCGCCTTCTCCTGGTCGGGCGACTCCCACCTGATCCGGGACATGTCCCGCTCGGCGGCCTCGACCACGGACGCGAGGCCGGCGGCAGAGACGAGCCCTGCGGCATACGCCTCGATCGCGCCGCCGACGGGGGTGTCGACGATGACGATGCCCTCCGACCGCAGGGCTGCCCGCTTCTCGTCAGGCAGGGCAACGACGTCGTGGATGAGCACGAGACGCACGGCGTCCGGGTCCGAGGCGATCATCCGGCGGCCCACCTCGACGTCGCCCTGGCCGCTGTCGCCGATGAAGACGACGTGCGTCTCGGGCATGAGCCGGCGGAAGCGCTCGAAGTTCTCGATCTTGGCGCCGGCCATCGAGTCATGGTTGCGCAGCCCGTCGAACGTGCCCGACAGGACGGCATGCGGCGGCAGGCCGAGCTCGCGCAGTCCGCGGCGCGTGTGCTGCTCGATGAGGCCGGCCGGGTCCATCGGACGAGCGGTGACGAAGGTGAGGTCACCCGGCCGCTCCGGGTCGCCGGAGTGGCCGGCGTCCAGGGCGCGATAGAGGGCGATGACGCCGGGATAGACCGTGCCGCGGGGGTAGCGGTCGTCGTGGAGGGCGCACCGCAGCGTGTCGTCGATGTCGCTGAGCACGTGCAGGTCGGGCACGTCGATACCGGCGGCCTGGGCGGCGATGTGGTCGAGGATGTCCTGCCGCGCGCCCTCGTCGTCGACGACGTCGAAGACGAGGTGCTCGAGGTCGCGATGGTCCGAACCCGAGCTAAGCAGGCTCTTGAAGCGCGTGAGGTCGGCGCCCCGGAGCGAGAGGAAGGCATCGCGGACGAGGTGCTCGCGCGCGTGGTCGGAGGACCAGCGACGACCTCGGTGCAGGGCGTCGGCGAGCTCACCGAGGTCGCGCGCCGGGTCGGCGAGGAGCTGGTGGAGGCGCTCGTCGAGCGGGGCTGCGGCCGCCGGACAGCGCACGAGGACGGCGGCCGGCGACACCCCGAGCTCGAGCCGGACGGCGTCACCGACGGGGTCGCCGTCGACGTGGACCGCGGTGGGCTCGTCGAGGTCCAGGACGACGTGACGAGCTCGGTGGGTGCGCATGCCGGTCCAGCCCCCGCGCCGACCGGACAGCACGCCCACCCCGACACCGACCCAGCCGACGACGCGGCGAGGTGAGACCACGAGCACGTCGAGCCGACCGTCCGTCATCGAAGCGGACGGCATGAGCGGCAGACCGAGCGGCAGCACCCGACAGTTGCCGACGAGCACGGTGCGGGCCGAGCCCCGTGTCGTCGGGCGGCTGTCGAGCCGGGCCGCGAAGGCGATGGGCGCCCCGGCTGCCCGCCTCAGCAGCGCGGCGAAGTAGGCCGCCCAGCCCAGTCGCTCCTTGCTGCGCTCCCTCGTGGCTGCGAACGCCTCCGCGTCCATCCCGACGCCGGCGACGACCGCGACGTCGAGGGTCTGCGTCGACCCGTCGGCCCGGGTGAGCGTCACCCACGCGAGGTCGCAGTCGCGCGCGGGCCCGTCGACGGCGACGTCAGCGGCGAGGTCGAGCGAGCCGTGCACGCCGATGGTGCGCGCCCAGAGGTTGGCAGTGCCGGTGGGGATGACGCCGAGTGCGACCCGGTCTGCGGCGTCACCGGCGAGCGAGAGGGCGGCAGCGACGTCGCGGACCGTGCCGTCGCCGCCGATGGCGACGAGGCGGTCCACACCCCGACCGAGGAGGTCCGCGACCTGCTCGGCCCCGGCTGAGCCGGCGAAGGTCTCGAGCACGATCGGCTCCGGCCAGCCGCGCTGCCTCGTGGCCCTTCGCACAGCGGCGACCGCTGCCGCGCTCCGGGGCTTGCCCGGATGCACGACCACGCCGCACAGGTGCTCAGTCACGGGCGTCGTGGACGAGGATGGCCACCTGCACGCGGTTGTCCACCCCGAGCTTGGTGAAGAGGCGTCCGACGTGGGTCTTGACGGTCGGCACACCCATGTAGAGCTCGGCCGAGATCTCGGCGTTGCTCAGACCGCGGCCGACGGCAGCGGCGACCTCTCGCTCGCGTTCGGTGAGGGTGGCGAGCCGGGCCCGGGCTGCGGTGCGCTCGCCAGCACCGGGGTCGGGCCCGGCGACGGCGGCGATGAGCTGGGCGGTGACGCTCGGAGAGAGCATCGGCTGCCCCGCGGCGACGGTCCTCACCGCCTCGACGAGACGAGCCGGGGGAGTGTCCTTGAGCATGAACCCGGCGGCCCCCAGTCGCAGGGCGCGCAGGACCATGTCATCGGCGTCGAACGTCGTGAGCACGATGATCTTGAGTGACGGATCCCGGCTGAGGAGAGCCTCGGTCGCGCTGAGGCCGTCCCGCACCGGCATGCGGATGTCCATGAGCACCAGGTCCGCACCGGACGCGGGCACGACGGTGAGGGCGTCCTCGCCGTTGGTCGCCTCACCCACGACGGAGATGCCGGAGTTGCCGCCGAGCATCATCCCGAGGGCGGCGCGCACCATCGGGTCATCGTCGACGATGGCGAGTCGGATGGACTCGGGTGGAGGTGTGCTCACACCTGCCACGGTATCCATGCGCGGACGACGTAGCCGCCAGTGGCGTCGGGCCCGTGCTCGAGTCGCCCACCCGCGAGGCCCACCCGCTCGTCGAGTCCGATGAGCCCGAGCCCGGAGTCGGGGAGCGACGACGGGTGGCTGCCGACCGGTGCGGCATTGCGGACCACGACGGTCAGCCCGTCGTCGGAGCTGCCGCTCAGGGTGACGGTGACCGACGTCCCGGGGGCGTGCTTGCGTGCGTTGGTGAGGGCTTCCTGGACGACGCGGTATGCCGTCCGCCCCTGTCCCTCGGGCACCTCACCCTCCAGGGTGTCGTCGAGGCCGACCCGCAGACCGGCGAGGCGCTCGGCCTCGACGAGTCCGGCGATGTCGCCGATGAGCGGCTGTGGTCGCTCCGGCCCGGCATCGGACGGGAGGGTGGGGTCGCGCAGCACCCCGAGCACCTCGCGCAGGTCGCGCAGGGCCTGGTGGGCGTTCTCCTCGATGGTCCTCGCCGCCGTCGCCTGCTCCTCCGGAGTGAGGTCGGTGCGATAGCTCAGGGCTCCGGCGTGCATCGCGACGAGCGAGATCCGGTGTGCGAGAACGTCATGCATCTCGCGGGCGATGCGAGTGCGTTCCGCGGCCTGGGCCTGGGCCACCCGTGCCTGCTGCTCCCGCTCGGCGGTGAACGCCCGGTCGCGCAGCGAGTCCATGAGGTTGCGCTGGGAGCCCATCGCGTAGCCGACGGCGACGACGATCCCGACGATGAGCACACCGAAGAGGAGCGAGGCCCACAGCGGCAGGTCGTCCTCACCCGGATAGAACCGCTCCTGGACGATGCCGGCCACCACGTTGAGGGGGAGGACCACCGGGAGCAGGCGCCAGCGATGTCGCGACGCCACCGAGCCCACCGCCCAGGTCGCCGGTCCGGCGCTGGTCGCCGAGACGAAGGAGGCGAGTCCGGTGAGGACGGCGACGGGCCCTGGCCAGCGGTGTCGCCAGTGCATGAGGACGAAGGAGCCGAGTCCGAGCAGCGTGTCGCCGATGAGGAGCCACGCCATGATCGGCTCGTCGCCGACGTTGGCGTCGTCCATCACGACGGCGACCGCTCCCCACGCCACGGCGCTGATCAGCAGAGCCAGGGCATAGCGCCAGGCCGAGCTCAGGCGGCTCGTGGCGGTCGATGGGGAGTCGGGCATGGAGTGAGCCTAGGCAGGTGAAGGCGACGTCCGCGTCAGTCCACGGACTACCGACGGTGGGCGGACGGCATACCAAAGTCGTATGCCGCTCGGGACCGGGGACCGATGTGCGCACCCGGGCGCACGGACCAGAGTGGTCGTCATGATCACAGTCGAGAACCTCACGAAGCGCTATGGCGGGTTCACCGCCGTGAACGACATCTCCTTCGAGGTCCGCCCGGGGAGCGTCGTCGGGTTCCTCGGACCCAACGGCGCAGGCAAGTCCACCGCGATGCGGATGATGACCGGCCTCACGCCGGTGACGGGTGGGCGGTCGACCATCCTGGGCAAGGCCTACCGCGACCTCCACAACCCCGGGCGTCAGGTCGGCGTCATGCTCGACGCCTCCGCCCAGCACCCCGGCCGCACCGGCCGCGAGGTCCTGCGCCTCGCCGGGATCCAGATCGGCGTGCCGAAGTCGCGCGTCGACGAGGCCCTCGCCATCGTCGGTCTCACCGACGAGGAGGCCGGCCGGCGCGTCCGCAACTACTCGCTCGGCATGCGTCAGCGGCTCGGCCTCGCGTCGGCGCTGCTCGGCCAGCCCGAGGTCCTCATCCTCGACGAGCCGGCCAACGGCCTCGACCCGCAGGGCATCCACTGGATGCGTGGCCTGCTGCGCGGCTTCGCGGACGGCGGCGGCACCGTGCTCCTGTCGAGCCACCTGCTCCACGAGGTGCAGGTCATCGCCGACGACCTCGTCATGATCGGCCGTGGGGAGATCGTCGCCATGGGCACCAAGGACGAGCTGCTCAGCCGTGGCGGCACCACCGTGCGATCGAGCGACAACCGTGCCCTCCTCGCTGCGCTCCGGCACGCCGGAGTCGTCGCCAACGACGTCTCGTCCGGTCTCGTCGTCGACGCCGAGCCCGGGGTCGTCGGCCAGATCGCCTTCGACGAGCGCATCGTCCTCCTCGAGCTCCGCTCCGGTGGCTCGGAGGGTCTCGAGGAGATGTTCCTCAGCCTCACCGCCGCCACGTCACGCGAAGGGACCGCAGCATGACCACCACCGACACACGCAACCCCGCCATCGACCCGAGCCTGGCTCGACCGGTCGCCACCTCGGACCAGGACGGGCGCCCCGGCGTCCCGATGCAGCGGCTCGTCAACGTCGAGCTGCGCAAGATGGTCGACACCCGTGCCGGTCGCTGGATGCTCATCGTCATGTCTGCCATCTCGCTCATCGTCGTGGGTGCCCTTCTCATCTGGGGCGAGGCGGACGAGATGACCTATGGGACCTTCCTCGGGTTCACCTCGCTCCCGCTCGTGATGCTCCTGCCGATCGTCGGCATCATGGCGGCGACGGCCGAGTGGAGCCAGCGCACCGGCCTCGTGACGTTCACCCTCGAGCCGCGGCGCGGCCGGGTCATCGTCGCCAAGATCGTGGCCGCCGTGATCCTCGGCCTCATCGTCACCGCATCGGCGTTCGCCGCCTCGGCGCTCGCCAACATCATCGGGGGTGGCGTCGCCGGCGGTGACGGCACGTGGGACGTCACCTGGACCGTGACGGTCGGAGTCATCGTCGCCTTCGCGATCTATGTGCTGCAGGGGCTGGCCTTCGGGTTCGTCTTCCTCAACACGCCCTTCGCGATCGTGGCCTCCCTGCTCCTGCCGACCCTGTGGACCGTGGCGACGAGCCTGGTCCAGGCGCTCCAGGAGCCGAGCAAGTGGCTCGACCTCAACCAGGTCACCGGCCCGCTCTTCGAAGGCACGATGACCGGCGAGAACTGGGGACAGCTCGCCACATCGGTCGGCGTCTGGGTGCTGCTGCCGCTCGCGATCGGGTCCTACCGGGTCATGCACCGCGAGGTGAAGTAGCCAGCGCCGAGCGCTGCCGAGCAGGGTGAGGCAGCGTCGTGCCGCAGGGCCCGTCCCTCGCTGATGCGTTTTGCCTTCTTGCGGGGTGGGTACTGGCCCCCTGTCGAGCGAGGCTGCGCCCCACAGTCGCGGACGCCAGTGCCCGGTCATCGAGCGGACAGGACGAGGACGGGTTCGCTGCGTGGGTCGCCCTGCTGCCCGACTTCACGACAAACACCTGCCTGAGGGAAGGGGCCTTTCATGAGATCGGTGGCAGACCAGGGCGTCGCGGAGCTGGGCGGGCGCATGAGCGTGCTCACGCGGCAGAAGAAGGACCACATCACCCTCGACCGGCTGTTGGAGCGTCTCCGCGCCTCGTCACCAGAGGAGCAGGACAGCGCGCTGCTGGACATCTACCGACTCGTGTTCCCCCACGCGTTCGCAGAGGAGGCTGTCCTCTGGCCGGTCATGCGACGGGCTCTGCCCGATGGCGAGGAGCTCACGCTCCGGGTTGAGCGCGAGCACCAGGAGGTCAACGAGCTGGTGACCCGCCTCGAGCGTCTGGATGCGAGCTCAGCAGAGCGCCGACCGGTGCTGGACCGCCTCGTCGAGGTGCTCCGTGAGGACGTGCGCGATGAGGAGGACGAGCTCCTGCCTCGCCTACAGATGAAGCTTCTCCGGTGCACGGCTACGGCTCCTCGGACTCGCCTGGGAAGGCGTCCGCCGCACCGCCCCGACACGCGCCCACCCGATCGTCGCGCGCAGACCACCGGGGAACGTCGTCGCGGCGCTCCCGCTTGCTGTTCTCGACCGCACCCGCGACCGCCTCGACATGCTGGTCCACCGGGGCGAAGGGTCGCTGGACCCTGCCCTTCGTCACCTCAGCGCCGCCCTGACGCGAGCGGCGCACGGCGTCGAGCACCGGGCGGTCATGCGACGCGGCGAAGACCCGTCGACCCGCTTCGACGCCCAGCCGGATGCCCTGTAGGGCGTTGTCCGTCAAGTGATGCTGGCGCGGAGCTTCCCGGGCGAGGATCTTGCCGGTCGCGTTGCGCGGGAGCTCGTCGAGGAAGTGCACCTCGCGCGGCACGCAGTGTCGGGCCCGGTGGGCCCTCACGTGCTCCCTGACCTCGTCGGGCGAGAGCTGCGATCCGTCGTGAAGCACGACGAAGGCCGCGAGACGCTGACCGAACTCCGGGTCGGGCACACCCACTACGGTCACCTCGCGCACGGCGGGATGCTCGACGAGGAGCGACTCGACCTCGATCGGGTAGACGTTCTCGCCGCCGCTGACGATCATGTCGTCGTCGCGACCGTCGACGTGGAACAGGCCGTCCCTGACGTGGCCCACGTCGCCCGTGGAGACGAGCCCGTCGACGAAGTCCTTGGTCGACCCCGAGGTGTAGCCGTCGAAGACGAGGTCGTTGCCACAGAAGATGCGGCCGGTCTCGCCGGGCGCCACGTCGTTGTCGTCGGCGTCCAGGATCCTGACGACGGTGCCGAGCGGGGGTGTGCCCGCGGTGTCGGGGTCGCGGCGCAGGTCGGCAGGGGTGGCGATGCAGATCCAGGACGCCTCGGTGGAGCCGTAGAGGTTGTAGAGGACGTCGCCGTACTCGTCCATGAACGTGCGGGTGAAGCCGTGGGGGTAGGCCGAACCCGACGTCGCCACGACGCGTAGGTTCGGGCGGCGGTCCCTGCCTCCGGGGTCGGGCGGCAGCTCCATCAGCCGCTGGAGCATCACCGGGATGGCGAACATCGCGTGGCACTGCTGCGACTCCAGGGTGTCCTTGGCCGCCTGGGGGTCGAAGCGTCGCTGGAGCACGATCGTGGCCCGGAGGGCAAGCGCAGCTGCATCGCGGCATACCCCCAGGTGTGGAAGATCGGCGCGCTGATGAGGATGCGGTCCTGCGCCCGCAGGGGGATCCGTTCGATGATCGAGATCAGCGGACCGAAGCCACCGGGGGTCTTGCGGGCAGCGCCCTTGGGAGTGCCGGTCGTCCCCGAGGTGAGGATGATCGTGCGCCCACCCCTGGCCGGAGGGGTGAGGTTGCTCGGTGCCGGCGCCACGTCGAGCTCCGCGACCCAGTCGCTCTCACGGATGACGGTGACGGTGTCGGGAAGGTCGCCGACCACCCCGTCGAACTCGTCGTCGTGGATGAGTGCGGTGAGCTCCTGCTGGTCCGGGACGAGGGCGAGCTGGCCGGTGGACAGGCCGGTGTTCATGAGCACCAGGTCGATGCCCACGGCGGAGGCTCCGGTCATGACCTCGATGGCGCCGACGTGGTTGCGAGCGAGCAGGCCCACGCGCTGCCCTGGGCGGAACCCCCTGTGCAGCAACAGGTCTGAGACCTGCTCGGAGCGGTTGAGCAGCTCGGCCCAGGTGACCGGCCCGCGCAGCTCGTCGATGACGGCCACCCGCTCGGGGCTGCGACTGGCGGCCTGGCGCAGCTCGCCGGCGAGGCCGAACCCCCACTGGTGCAGTGAGCGGAGCTGGCTGACCTGTCGGTGAGGTGGGCCGGGGGCCAGCAGGCCACGTCGGGCCATGACGGCACCGACCGTGAGCAGGCTGATCGACATGGGTCAGGCCTTGGGTGTGTCGAACCAGTTCTGGAAGGCCATGGCGGCGCTGAGGTCTCCTCGGGCCTTGATCTTGCCCGTCATCACCATCATGGTCGGGTTGCCCGAGCCGGTGATGAGCTTCGCGAACTCGGCCGGACCGAGCATGATCGAGGTCTTGGGCTCCTGCGTCGGCGACTTCTCGACAGTGCAGGTGCCGTCCTTGACGACGACCGCATAGGTGTCGTCGCTGCCACCGGGCCCACCCGTGATGCGCCAGTTGACGCGGGCGTCGGCGCCCTTGGCCTTCTCGGGGTTGAAGAGCGTGGGGAAGCGCTCGAAGATCGCATCGAGGATCGACTGACGGTGCTCCCCTCCCATGACCTCGTTGATCTCCTTGTCGGAGAGCGTCCTCACGGTCGCTGCGAACTCTGACGGGTTCATCGTGGCGAAGGTCGTGGGGTCGAAGTCGGTCATCGCGAGGTTCCTCCTCGTTGAGGGCAGGTGATCAGGCTCGACCCTACTTGCCAGTAGGTAGGGCGACAAGGTGAAGCACTGTGTCCTGCCACACGGGCCGGATGGCGCGCGTCGAGCAGGACACAGGTGCGTCGGCTGGGGCGGGTCAGGCCTTCTTGGCGGCCTTCTTCGCCGTGGTCTTCTTGGCTGCAGCCTTCTTGGTCGTGGTCTTCTTCGTCGTCTTCTTGGCGGCGCGCTTGCGGGTCGTAGGACCCTTGGCGCGCTTCTCGGCGAGCATCTCGAAGGCGCGCTCGGCGGTCATCGTCTCGAGGTCGTCGTCGCGGCGGAGCGTCGTGTTGGTCTCGCCGTCGGTGACGTACTCGCCGAAGCGGCCGTCCTTGACGACGACCGGCTTGCCCGACACGGGGTCCGGGCCGAACTCCTTGAGCGGTGGCTTGGCGGCGGCCCGGCCACGCTGCTTGGGTTGGGCATAGATCGCCTCGGCCTGCTCGAGCGTGATGTCGAAGAGCTGCTGCTCGGTCTCGAGCGAGCGCGAGTCGGTGCCCTTCTTGAGGTAGGGACCGTAGCGACCGTTCTGCGCGGTGATCTCGACCTGCTTCTGGGACTCCTTTCCGTCCTCGCCGGTGACCGTCTCGGTGACGACACCGACGACGCGGGGGAGTGAGAGCAGCTTGAGGGCGGTCTCGAGGTCGAGCGTGGCCAGGTCCATGTCGGCGAAGAGGGACGCGGTCCGCGGCTTGACCTTGGCCTTGCCCTTGAGGGCGGCGGTCTCCTCGTCCAGAACCTCAGTGACATACGGGCCGTATCGCCCTGCCTTGGCCACGATGTCGCGACCGTTCTCCGGGTCCTGACCGAGCACGCGACCGTCGTCGGCGGCCGTGTCGAGCAGCTCGCGTGCCTTCTGCGGCGTCATCTCGTCGGGGGCGATGTCGTCGTTGATCGTCGCGCGACGGGGGGTCGCGGGCTTGTCGGAGCCCTCACCGCCCTCGGCGGTGGCGCCGTCAGCCGAGGGTGCGTCGCCGGCATACGCCTCAGTGACCTCGCCGGTCACCGGGTCGACACCGGCGGGTGCGACCTCCTCGACGTAGGGCCCGTAGCGACCGACGCGCACGACGATGCCGTCGCCGATGTCGATGGTCGAGATGGCGCGGGCGTCGATGTCGCCGAGGTCGGCGACGAGGTCGCGCAGGCCCTCGCTCGAGCCCGCCTCGTCACCGAAGTAGAAGCGCTTGAGCCACGTCACCCGCTGGGCGTCGCCGTTCGCGATCTGGTCGAGGTCCTCCTCCATCGACGCGGTGAAGTCGTAGTCCACGAGCCGCGTGAAGTGCTCCTCCATGAGGCGCGTCACCGCGAAGGCGAGCCACGACGGCACGAGCGCGTTGCCACGGTTCGAGACATAGCCGCGGTCCTGGATGGTGCCGATGGTGGAGGCGTAGGTCGACGGGCGACCAATTCCCTTCTCCTCCATGGCTTTGACGAGCGTGGCCTCGGTGTAGCGGGCCGGCGGTGACGTGTCGTGGCCGTCTGCCTCGGCGCGGATGACCTTGAGCGCGGTGCCCTCGCCGAGGCGGGGGAGGCGACGCTCCTCGTCGGCGTTGGCGTTGCGCTGCTCGTCCCGACCCTCCTCGTATGCCGCCATGAAGCCCCGGAACGTGATGACCGTTCCGCTCGCGGTGAACTCGACCCGCTCTGCGGGTGCCTCGCGGTCGAGGGTGGCGCCGAGCTTCACGGTGGCCGTCGAACCCTTGGCATCGGCCATCTGCGAGGCGATGGTGCGCTTCCAGATCAGCTCGTAGAGGGCGAACTCGTCACCGCGGAGCTCGCCGGCGACCTGGGCAGGCGTGCGGAAGCGGTCACCCGCGGGACGGATGGCCTCGTGTGCCTCCTGCGCGTTCTTGACCTTCTTGGCGTAGTTGCGCGGGGAGTCGGGGACGTAGTCGCCGCCGTAGAGGTCGCGCGCCTGCTGGCGGGCGGCGGTGAGCGCGGACTGCGACAGCGCGGTGCTGTCGGTGCGCATGTAGGTGATGTAGCCGTTCTCGTAGAGGCGCTGCGCGACCCGCATGGCGTTCTTGCTGCTGAGGCGCAGCTTGCGGGAGGCCTCCTGCTGCAGGGTGCTCGTCGTGAACGGCGCGCTGGGACGGCGGGTGTAGGGCTTCTCGCTGACGCCGACGACGCTGACGTCGGCGGCCATGACGGCGTGGGCGATGCCCGTCGCGGACGCCTCGTCGAGGTGGGCGACCTCGCCCTTGAGACGGCCGTCGTCACCGAAGTCACGGCCCGTGGCGACCCGCTTGCCGTCGACGGAGGACAGGCGCGCGGTGAAGGCGGAGGAGGTTGCGTCGGGGGTGAACTCGCCCTCGACGTCCCAGTAGTTGGCGGAGCGGAAGGCCATGCGCTCGCGCTCGCGCTCGACGACCATGCGGGTCGCGACCGACTGCACCCGGCCGGCCGAGAGCCCGGCCTTGACCTTGCGCCACAGGACCGGCGAGATCTCGTAGCCGTAGAGGCGGTCGAGGATGCGGCGGGTCTCCTGCGCGTCGACCAGCGCCGTGTCGAGGTCGCGGGTGTTGGCCGCCGCGCGCTGGATGGCCTCCTTGGTGATCTCGTGGAAGACCATGCGCTTGACCGGGACCTTGGGCTGCAGGGTCTCGAGGAGGTGCCAGGCGATGGCCTCGCCCTCGCGGTCCTCATCGGTGGCGAGGTAGAGCTCGTCGGCGCCCTTGAGCAGCCGCTTGAGCTCGCCGACCTTCTTCTTCTTGTCGGCGTCGACGATGTAGTAGGGCTCGAAGTCGTTGTCGACGTCGACACCGAAGCGGCCGAAGGGGCCCTTCTTGATGTCGGCGGGCATCTCCGAGGGCGTCGGGATGTCGCGGATGTGGCCGACCGACGCCTCGACGTCCCAGTCGGGACCGAGATAGCCGGCAATGGTCTTGGCCTTGGCGGGCGACTCGACGATGACGAGCTTGCGGCCTGTGCCTGGCTTGGCGGTCGGACTCATGGCGCATCGATCCTGTTCTGATCACCTCGTGCAGCGGATTCGTCGCTGCTCCGACGAGGGAACGACAGTGACGGTACAGGTTCGCGTCCGCCCGGCGGGCAGGCTCCCCGCAGGGTGAGCGAGCGTCAGGGGATGACCAGAACCTTGCCGCGGGCGTGGAACTCGCCCTGCCGGCGCAGGACCTCGGGTGCGTCCTCCAGCGACCAGCGCCGCTCGATGAGCGGCTGGAGCCGGCCGGTGGCGACCTGCTCGGCGAGCCAGCTCTGGTCGGTCACGCTGCGTGAGGCGACCTTGAACGCGGGCGCCCTCTCGCCGGTGAGGGCGAAGAAGACCGGGACGCCGAGCATGCGCGGCATCGGCTTGACCCACGTGGACTTCGGGGCCGTGATGGAGACGTAGGCGCCGCCCTTCACAAGGAGCCTGCGGCAGTCGCGCAGGGTCATCGTCCCGGCGTTGTCGAAGAACACGTCGAAGCGGTCGCCGAGGTCCCGGACGTCCTCCCGGGTGTAGTCGACGACGCGGTCGGCACCACCGGCGAGGGCGTGCTCGACGTTGCCGGTGCTGCAGACCGCCGTGACGTGGGTGGCACCGAGGAGCTTGGCCAGGCGGACCGCGAAGCTGCCCACTCCGCCGGAGGCGCCGGCGATGAGGACGCGCTGCCCCTCTCGCAGGCTTCCCCAGTCGCGCAGACCTTGCAGCGCCGTCTGCGCTGCGACACCAAGGGTCGTCGCCTGCTCGTGCGAGACGCCCTGGGGCAGGGGCAGCCACCAGTCCTCGGGCGCGAGCGCGAACTCGGCGAAGCCGCCACCGTCGACCTGGCCGAAGACGTCGTCCCCGACCTGGTGGCGGGTGACACCCGCGCCGACCGCGACGACCTCGCCGGAGGCGTCAGCGCCGGGGACCTGGCGCGTGGGACGGCGCAGGCCGAGGGAGGGGCGGGCGAACATCGGCAGGCCGGTGACGTAGTGCCAGTCGAGCGCGTTGACCGACGCGGCCCGGACCCGGACGAGGACCTCGCCGGCTCCGGGGGTGGGAGTCGGGACGGTGCGGACCGACACCACCTCCTCGGGCGGACCGTAGCGCTCGTGGAACGCGCTACGCATGGTCGAGGGGACGAGCGGCGGCCGCTCGGTGGTGGATGACTGGGTGGACTCGGACATGACGTGCCTCCTGGTGGGAGCCGCGGGTTCCCGCTGGCTACTTACGCCGTAAGGTATGGCTTACGGCGTAAGTTCGTCAATGGCCCATCTGGATACGATGCACACCGAGGAGGAGGACCTTCGTGACCAACACCGCGCGCCGACCCGTTC
Source organism: Knoellia sp. AC549 (assembly GCF_979258975.1). Classification (NCBI taxonomy): domain Bacteria; kingdom Bacillati; phylum Actinomycetota; class Actinomycetes; order Micrococcales; family Intrasporangiaceae; genus Knoellia; species Knoellia sp. AC549. The sequence continues at coordinate 995,430 of NZ_OZ409890.1, read as the reverse complement.
GCCGGCCACTGAGCCGCGACCGGGTGCTGCGTCGCGCCGTGAAGCTCGCCGACACGTCCGGGCTCGACGCCGTCTCGATGCGTCGACTCGGTGCCGACCTCGGCGTCGAGGCGATGTCGCTCTACCACCACGTGGCGGGCAAGGAGGCGTTGCTCGACGCGATGGTCGAGCACGTCGGCGCCGAGCTCAACGCCGAGGTCGCGGCGCTCGACCTGCCCGACCCCGCGGAGGACTGGGCCGCTGCCCTCCGTGCCCAGTCCCTTGCCGCCCGCGAGGTGATGCTCAGACACCCCTGGATGCCGTCCGTCCTGCAGAGCCGGACGACGATGAGCCTCGAGGTCGTCCGCTACTACGACGGCGTCGTCGCGATCCTCATGGCCGGTGGCTTCGGCCACGACCTCACCCACCACTCGCTGCACGCCCTCGGCAGCCGCGTCATCGGCTTCAGCCAGGAGCTCTTCGACCCCGGCGAGGGTGGCGAGGACACCTCCCAGGAGGTCCTGGCCCAGATGGCCGAGGTCGTGCCCAACCTCGTGGCGATGATGGCGAACGCCCCGCACACCGACGGCCCAGAACAGACCCTCGGGTTCTGCGACGACCAGACCGAGTTCGAGTTCGGGCTCGACGTCGTCCTCGACGGTCTCGAGAAGCGCCGTCCCCGCAACGGATGACGGACGCACCGGGCGAGCGGGCGGCATACCTGCTGGTGGTGTGAAAGGTGGCTTGACCCTCACGCGACGTGAGGCGGGACGGTGTCCCCATGACCGATGTTCGAGAGACTGTGGCCGTGGACGAGCTGCTCACGGTGGGCCAGGTGGCGCAGACCTTCGGCGTGACGGTGCGAACGCTGCACCACTACGACGAGGTCGGGCTGCTCTGCCCGTCGGAGCGTTCGCGCGCCGGCTACCGCCTCTACACGGCGGACGACCTCGAGCGGCTGGCGACGATCGTCACCTACCGACGGCTGGACCTGCCGCTGGACGAGGTGGCCTCGCTGCTGCGTGGTGAGGGCTCGAGCCTGGAGCACCTGCGGCGCCAGCGCGATGCGGTCATGAGCAAGGTCGAGGAGCTGCACGGGCTCGTCGACGCGATCGACCGAGCACTGGAGAGAGACATGAACGAGACGCCCGCGACCCACGACCACCTCAAGGAGATCTTCGGTGACGGGTTCAAGGACGAGTACCAGGCCGAGGCGCAGGAGCGCTGGGGCGAGACCGACGCGTGGAAGCAGTCGAACCGTCGCACCAAGGGCTACACCGTGGCCGACTGGGAGCGGATCAAGACCGAGATGGGCGCCGTCAACGACGCGTACGTCGCCGCCATGGAGGCCGGGCTGCCGGCGGACTCGCCCGAGGCGATGGACGCGGCGGAGGCCGCGCGCCTGCAGATCCACACCTGGTTCTACGACCTCGACCACGACTTCCACCGCAACCTCGCCGACACGTATGTCGCCGACCCGCGGTTCACGAAGACGTACGAGGACATCGCACCGGGGCTCGCGGTCTATGTGCGGGACGCGATCCACGCGAACGCCGACCGCCAGGCCCGCTGACCCTCGCCTTGTGTGCCTGAGAACGAGCCATACCTCGTTCTCGGGCACACGAGACGGGTTGTCCGGCGGCTCGCCTAGGCTCGGCGCGTGACGGACGGACTCTTCATCGCCTTCGAGGGCGGCGACGGCGCGGGCAAGTCGACCCAGGTGCGCCTGCTCGCGGCTGCCCTCGAGTCCGCAGGGCGCGAGGTCGTCGTGACCCGTCAGCCCGGAGGCACGCCGCTCGGCGCCCAGATCCGCGACCTCGTCCTCCATGGTGACCATGTCTCACCTCGGGCCGAGGCCCTGCTCTTCGCTGCCGACAAGGCGCACCACGTCGACCAGCTCATCCGCCCTGCCATGGAGCGGGGCGCCGTCGTCATCACCGACCGCTACACCGACTCGGCCGTGGCCTACCAGGGAGCCGGGCGCGACCTCGGCGCCGTCGAGGTCCACGACCTGCAGATGTGGGCCGTCGGCTCGCTCGTGCCCGACCTGACCGTCATCGTCGACGTCACCGCCCAGGAGGGGCGCCGCCGGCGAGGTGAGGTCCATGACCGGCTCGAGGCCGAGGCCGACGCGTTCCACGACGCGATCCGGCACCACTACCTCGCGATGGCCCAGGGGTCTCCGGAGCGCTACCTCGTCGTCGACGGCACGTCATCACCCGACGAGATCCACGCCGCCGTGGTCGGTCGCCTCGCGTCGTCCGGCCTGCTGGAGGGTGGGACGGCGTGACCGTCTGGCGGGACGTCATCGGGCAGGACCCGGCCATCGCGACCCTGTCGCGGGCGGTGGCCGACCCAGCTGCCATGACCCACGCCTGGCTGTTCACCGGGCCGCCGGGGTCGGGTCGCTCGGTCGCGGCGCGCGCCTTCGCGGCGGCGTTGCAGTGCCCCACCGGGGGATGTGGCGAGTGCCGCGAGTGCCGCACCGCGGCTGACGGCACGCACGCCGACGTCGACCTCATCGCCACCGAGGGCCTCTCCATCAAGGTGGAGCAGGCCCGTGACCTCGTCGCGCTCGCGGCCCACCGCCCGTCGGTCGGCCGCTTCCGCGTGATCATCGTGGAGGACGCAGACCGGCTCACCGAGCGCGCCGCCGACGCGCTCCTCAAGGCCCTCGAGGAGCCCACGCCCCGCACGGTGTGGATGCTCTGCGCGCCGTCCGTCGAGGACGTCATCATCACCATCCGATCGCGCTCACGGCACGTGCGGCTGCGCACCCCGTCGGTCGAGGCCGTCGCCGACCTGTTGGTGCGTCGTGACGGGGTGGACCCCCCGATGGCCATGTATGCCGCCCGCGCAGCCCAGTGCCATGTCGGCCTGGCGCGTCGGCTGGCCCGCGACGAGAACGCCCGCATCCGTCGGCACGACGTCATCACCCTCGCGTCCAAGATCCGCACGGTGGGCGACGCCATCGACGCCGCGTCCGACCTCTCGACCATCGCCACCGAGGAGTCCCAGGCGTCGTCGGCCGAGCGGGACGCGGCTGAGCGGGCCAAGCTCTTGGAGGTCCTCGGCGGCGACCCCTCGGCCCGGACCCAGCCTCCCCACATCCGGTCGCAGCTCTCCTCGCTCGAGAAGGACCAGAAGGCCAGGGCCACCCGATTCTCCCGCGACATGGTGGACCGCGCCCTCGTCGACCTGCTGTCGGTCTATCGCGACGCGCTCGTCCTGCACACCGGCGCGCAGACGGCACTCGTCAACGAGGACGCCCGCCAGACGGTGCAGCAGGTCGCCCAGGTGCTTCCGCCGGTGCGGGTGCTCGTCGCCATGGATGCGATCGGGACGGCGCGTGAGCGCATCGCCGCCAACGTCCAACCCCTCCTGGCGCTCGAGGCCATGGCGCTCGAGCTCCGCCTGCCGCGCTGACACCCGGCGCGGCCGGCGAGGGCTCGCCGCACACGCTCGGGGGCGGACGGCATACCTCAGGATTGGCCCGTAGGGTCAGCTCATGCTGCGTCGTGTCGCCCCCATCGCTGCCCTGACCTGCCTCGCCCTCACGCTGTCCGGGTGCTCTGCCGTGGGGGACCTGATGGACCGGGAGTCGGCGAGGCCGGCGCCGGTCGAGCCGCAGAAGCCGCCAGCCGGCATGGAGGGGCTGGAGAAGTTCTATGCGCAGGACCTGCAGTGGTCGGACTGCTCGGGCGGGCAGTGCGCCAAGCTTCTCGGTGCCGCGGGACTACGCCGAGCCGGAGGGCGCCGCGATCGAGGTGTCCGTGCTGCGAGTGCCGGCGCGCAAGCAGTCTCAGCGGATCGGCGCGCTCGTCGTCAACCCCGGGGGCCCGGGAGGGTCCGGCGTCGACTACGCCAGGGCGGCGGACTTCATCGTCGGTTCCGGTGTGCGACAGCGCTTCGACGTGGTGGGCTTCGACCCCCGTGGGGTGGGGCGCTCGGCGCCGATCGACTGCGTGAGCGACACCGAGCTCGATGCGTTCCTCGGCTTCGACCCCACGCCGGACGACGCTGGTGACGACGAGAAGTTCGCGGCCAACGCCAAGAGCTTCGCGGAGAAGTGCGGCGCCAACGCGGGCCCGCTGCTCGGCCACGTGTCCACCGTCGACGCCGCCAGGGACATGGACGTCCTGCGGGCGAACCTCGGCGAGGCCAAGCTGCACTATCTGGGCAAGTCCTACGGGACCTACCTCGGAGCGACGTATGCCGACCTCTTTCCCCAGCTCGTGGGTCGCTTCGTCCTCGACGGGGTCGTCGCGCCGGACCTGACCTCGGCCGAGGTCAACCTCGGTCAGGCCAAGGGCTTCGAGACCGCCACCCGGGCGTGGGCGCAGTTCTGCATCGACAAGGGCGACTGCCCGATGGGGGAGTCGGTGGACGCGGTGATGCAGGGGATCCGGGACTTCCTCGCGCAGGTCGACGACGAGCCGCTGACGAAGACGGGCGACCCCGCCGTCACGGAGCTCACCGAGGGCTGGGCCTCGACCGGCATCGCCGCCGCGATGTATGACGAGGGCATGTGGGACACGCTCGTCGAGGCGATGCGCGCGGCGACCGAGGGTGACGGCGCCGACCTCATGGGGCTCGCCAACTCCTACGCCGACCGCCAGCCCGGAGGTGGTTACGCCGGCAACATCATGGAGGTCATCTACGCGGTGAACTGCCTCGACAAGCCGGAGTCGGACGACATCGCCGAGCACGCGGCGTCGGCCCGGGCTGCGGCGGTCGAGGCCCCGACCTGGGGGCCGTTCCTCGCCTGGTCCTCGCTGACCTGCGGCTCGTGGCCGGTCGAGACGGAGCGGTCGTCCGAGCCGCCCAAGAAGGTCACCGCGGAGGGGGCGGACCCGATCGTCGTCGTGGGCACGACGCGCGACCCGGCGACGCCCTACGAGTGGTCCGAGCGCCTGCATGACCAGCTCGCCAAGAGCTCGCTCATCACGTACGACGGTGACGGGCACACGGCATACATGCGGTCCAACGACTGTGTCGACGAGCCGATCGACGAGTTCTACCTCAAGGGGACGGTGCCGCAGGACGGGCTGAAGTGCTGACCTGCTGAGCCCCGGGGTCCCACGGACAGGCAATGGGTATGCCGCCCGCCCACCTTCCGTGCTCAACGCCCGGTCCCGGACCGGTCCCGTTACGCGTACTACCTGTCCGGTAGCCCGTCGGGCGCAGGGTCTCAGGGTCGGTTTCGCGATGGGGCGGAGTTGTTCGTATAGTGGTCCGGCGTGCTGGAGCTTCGGTTCGGGCACCACGCCGCTTTAGCTCAGTCGGCCAGAGCGATTCACTCGTAATGAATAGGTCATCGGTTCGATTCCGATAAGCGGCTCAGTGGACGCCCCCGCCCTCGTGGCGGGGGCGTCGCTGGTTCAGCGGGCGTGCCACATCTGCTTGGCGTGGGCGATCTCGACGCGGATGGCCGCCATGATGGCGTCCGTGACCTCGCGAGCGGCGGCTTCATCGCTCCGGCTGCCCCACGCCGACAGGTCGACGGGCAGGCCGACCGAAAGGCACGCCGTGTGGCGGTGCCAGATGTGTTCGTTGCCCTGCTTGGGACCCCACGTGCCGACAGGGATGACCGGCGCCTCGGGATGCCGCAGGGCCAGCCGAGCGGCGCCGGTGCGCGCCGGCCCGGGCATCTGGTCGGGCTCGGTCGTGAGGCGGCCCTCGGGATAGAGGGCGACGAGCTGCCCCTGGTCGAGCCGGTCGGAAGCGCTTTCCAACGCGTCGGCGGCCGAGGCCGAACCCCGCGCCACGGGGATCTGGCCGGTCGCCCGCGCCAGCGCGCCGACTCCCGGCCATCCGAAGACCTCCTGCATCGCGAGGAAGTGGGGGAAGCGCCGATGCCCGATCACCACGCGCGCAACGGCGAGTGGGTCGGTCATCGTGAGGTGGTTGGCGACGAGGATGACCGGCCCGGTGCGGGGGACCGAGCCCATCGTCCGGAACCGCACGCGGTGCGCGGCCTTGGCCGCGACCCACACGAGCGCGAAGCCAGCGGCGTTCCTCACGTGCTCTCGAGGCGTGGTCACGACAGGCGGGCGAGGAAGCGGTCGGTGTCGACGATGACCCGGGTGATCTCGCCGCTGGCGACGACCTTCCCATCGGAGTGCCGGGCGCTCACCCTGAGGCGGTGGAGTCGACCATCGGCGTATGCCGGGTCGGCAGTGACGATGACCGTGGCACCGACCGGAGAGGCGGCGCTGTGCTGCAGATCGACCCGGGTGCCGACGTTGGCCCGCCCCTCTCGGGCCAGCGGCTCCAGGGACGCGCAGGTCGCGGCCTCGCACCAGGCGAGGAGCCGTGGGGTTCCGAGGACGGGCAGGCTGCCGGACCCGAGCGCGACAGCGGTGTCGGCCTGGGTCACGGTGAACGTCAGCTCGACCGAGTCAGCTGTGGCAGGTGCGGTCATCGACCCAGTCTCGCAGGGCTGGCATCAGTCGTCCTCGAGCTCGTCCAGGGTCAGCAGCACGAGTGCGGCCGTCCAGAGGAGTGGCGCCGGCCCGGCCGGGTTGCCGGACCTGTTCACCTTCTCGGGCAGCGACCCCCAGGCAGTCCGGTGGTCGTCGAGCCAGTCCAACCAGTGCTCGGCGACCTCCTCCTGTCCAGATGCGGCGGCGGTGTAGGCGACGAGTGCCGTCTCCGGCGTCCACGACGTTCCGTCGTTCCGCCATCCCGCACCCGGTGCCAGTCCGCCGGAGGACCGCAGGGCGGCCTTCTGGTAGCCCAGCCACCGCGTCGTCACCCGCGGGTCGGACGGCGCGAACGGAGGCATGAGCATCGCCACCGCAGCATCGAGCCCGCCATGGTCCCCGAAGCGCTCCAGCTCCGGCCCCATCTCCGAGTGCACCTGTGCCGCAAGGCGTTTGGCCATGTCCCGAGCCAAGGCCCGCTCAGGTGTGGTCCCGGACCGGGCAACGCCGTGCAGGCCCGCGAGCATGGGCGCGACCGTGCCGAGCGACGTCTCCGTCACGGCCAGCTCCCAGTAGTCCGGTGACGGGGGCGGCAGCTGCCACCCGCTCCAGGTCAGTCGCATGATGTTGGACAGACACTTGGACCGGAGCCCGGCCGTCGACGTCGGCAGCGAGGAGGCCGACATCGAACCGAGGGCCCACAGCACCCACCCGCACCCGTCCGACTGCGGGCCTCGAACGTCAGTGGTCACCCGCTCCCCGTTGAGCAGGTAGCGCGCGTCGAAGCCCGACGCGGCGTCGAACGGCAGCCCGGCCAGCACGTCCACGAGGTGACGCGCCTCCACGTGATGGCCCGCGCGGTCCAGTGCGACGGCGAGGAAGGCTCCGTCACGCGGCCAGAAGTAGCCCCAGTACCCGGCAGCCCCCGCAGCCGGTGCTCCGCCCGCAGCCTGGCCATTCACCATCATCTGTCGGATGTCGATGAGGGCCCACTGGGCCATCGACTCCCACCGAGTTCCTGCGCCAGGGACCTCGCCCTGCTCGAACCATTCGTGGGACGCCGTCGAGGCGGCGGCACCATCGAGGCCCCGGTCCGTGGTCCGGAACGCTGGACCGGTCGCGAGCTGGGGCTCAGCCCCGCTCTGCTCACTGCTCGCCCGGGTCCCGCACGAGGTCACGAGGGCACAACACAGCGCCAGCACCGCGCACCGCAGGCCACCCCGCATCGATCCACCTCCTCGACTGCGGTGAACCTACGCCGAACGCCACCGAATGTCTCGCGAAAGGAGCGGGGCGGCATACCGACAACGCTCCGGTATGCCGCCCCGCCCGGTGCGCAGACCGCTCACCTACCCTCGGGTGATGGGACGTGAGATGAAGGTCAGTGACTCGGTGGTCATCGCGGGGGTCACGCCGGCCGAGGCGTACGCGCAGGTGAGCGACCCGACACAGATGGGTCGCTGGAGCCCGGAGAACACGGGAGCCCGGGTCGAGCGCGGGACCGCCGGCAGCCTCACGGTAGGAGACGTCTTCGTCGGCGCCAACAAGCGCGGGGGCACGCGGTGGCAGACGCGGTGCAAGGTGGTCGCTGCCGAGCCGGGGGAGAGGTTCGCGTTCGACGTCGTCGCTTGGGGCCTGAGGTCTCCTCTCCTCAGGATCGCCATCGCTCGCTGGGAGTACACGTTCGAGGCCGTGGAGGACGGCGTGTTGGTCACCGAGACGTGGCGTGACGCGCGTCGTCGGTGGCCCGACCGACTCGCCAACGCGGTCGACAGCAGGCTCACCGGCGGTCGGACGTTCGCGAGCTTCCAGGAGCGCAACATCGCGAAGACGCTGGCCGCCCTGCGCGCCGACCTCAGCGTCAGCTCGACGCCGTCCTGACTCGGACCCACTGAGAGCCCGAACCAGGGGCAAGGGCGAGGACGAGGGCAGGGACCACGAGAGCGCCGCGGGTTGGCCGCGCGTCTCGGATAGCCTGCGGCGGTGCCACAGATCAACGCGTTCGGGCAGCCCGTCGGTCATGTCGTGCCCGGCTGGGAGGCTCGGCCCGAGCCCGAGCTGGTGACCCTCGAGGGGCAGTACGTGCGGATCGTGCCGCTGGACTCGGTGCACTACGCGGACCTGTTCGCGGCGGTCTGCGGGCCGGAGGACGACGCGCTCTGGACCTACCGGCCGATCGCGAAGCCGACGTCCCTCGCGGGGCTGTGGATGCACCTCGCCGACATCCTGGACTCGCCGAACCTGACCTACACGCTGGTCCCACTCGAGGGAGAGCGCGCCGGCCGGCCCAGCGGGATCGCGTCGTTCAACCGGATCGACCCACGGACCGGACAGGTCGAGGTGGCTGGCGTGCTCTTCGGCCGGACCCTGCAGCGGACCCGGGCGGCGACCGAGGCGATCCACCTGCTCATGCGCTATGCCTTCGACGACCTCGGCTACCGCCGCTTCGAGTGGAAGTGCGACAGCCTCAACGAGCCGTCACGACGTGCCGCTGCCCGCCTGGGCTTCACCTATGAGGGGCGGTTCCGCAACCACATGGTCACGCAGGGCCGCAACCGCGACACCGACTGGTTCTCGGTCACCGACGGCGAGTGGCCGCAGGTCCGGGCCGCCCACGAGGCATGGCTCGACCCGGGCAACTTCGACGACTCAGGTCGTCAGCGCACGTCGCTGTCTTCCATGAGGTAGGACCGAAACATCTCACCTCGCCTGACCGAGGCGATCAAGCGAGGTGAGAGAAACCCACTTCAGGCGGGAAAGGTGGGCTGGGACCTCAGTGGTCGGGGGAGTCGCTGAGGGGCCGCTCCTTGGTGGCGAGCTCCTCCTTGGCCTTCGCGGCTGCGTGGGCGTGCTCCTCCTTGGTGCGGGCAGCGGAAGCAGCGCGGGCGTCGGACTCCTGGGCGGCCGGCATACGCCAGCGGGCCGTGGTCATGCCGGCCTCCTTGGCGCGCTCGATCGCCTCCTCGACGCAGCGCTCGGCGTCCTCACGACCGGCCCAGTGCGCGCCCTCGACGGACTTGCCGGGCTCGAGGTCCTTGTAGGTCTCGAAGAAGTGCTGGATCTCGAGGCGGTCGAACTCGCTGATGTGGTCGAGCTCGGTGATGTGCGCCTTGCGCGGGTCGCCGGCGGGGATGCAGAGGATCTTGTCGTCGCCACCGGCCTCGTCACGCATGTGGAACATGCCGATGGGGCGGGCCCGGACGAGACAGCCGGGCCAGGTGGGCTCGTCGAGCAGCACGAGGGCGTCGAGGGGGTCGCTGTCCTCACCAAGGGTGTCCTCGACGTAGCCGTAGTCCGAGGGGTAGGCCATCGACGTGAAGAGCATCCGGTCCAGACGGATGCGCCCGGTCTCGTGATCCACCTCGTACTTGTTGCGGTGTCCCTTGGGGATCTCGATGGTGACGTCGAACTCCACGGTGGTGGCCTTCTTTCGGATGGGTACGGATGACCTACGCTCGAGGATCATTGTCCCGCATGATTGGGGCACTGCAGGAGAAGGGGTCGGATGCGACGGGCGGTTGTGGCGGGGGTCACGTGTCTCCTCGTCGGCGGCGTCGGATATGCCGCGGCGGACGTCGTCGACCTGGCGCCCGGCGTCCTGACCCACGACGGGGCCTCGATCGACCCGCCGACCCCCACCGGCTCGGCGTCACCGTCGCCGAGCTGGGCCCCGTTGCCAGCCGCAGCAGGCTCCGGCCGAAGCGCTGGTGGCACCTCGACCCCCACCCCCTCGGCCGCCGGGGCGCCGCCGACGACGGCGGGACTCACCAAGGCCCTGGGGGCGCTCGCGAAGGACCCGTGGCTGGGTCCGAGCGTGGGGATCAGCGTCCGTGACGGTCTCACGGGCACGGAGCTGTATGCCGTCGATCCCGCAACCCCGCGAGAGCCGGCCTCGACGACGAAGATCCTCAGCGCCTTCGCTGCTGTGAAGTCCCTCGACCTCGACGCCAGGATGTCCACCCGGGTGGTCACCGGCAGCACGCCGGGGGAGATCATGCTCGTCGCTGGCGGCGACACGATGATCGGCGACGGGGCGTCGAACCCGGACGTGGTCGCCGGACACGCTGGCCTGGCGACCCTCGCCGACGAGGTGGCTGCCTCGTTGAAGGCCCGTGGGGCCGGGCCCGTGACGCTCCGCGTCGATGCCACGTATGCCGCCGGACCCCGCCTCCCTGCTAAGTGGAAGGCGATCGATGTCCGTGACGGCTTCACCCAGGGGGTGGCGATGCTGGGCCGCGCCGTGCAACGGCCACGCATCGGCACTCCGTCGGTCGCGGTCGCCGAGGACTCGGTCGCGGCGTCGCTGGGAGCCCTCCTGAACAAGCGTGGCGTGCGCACGACGGTGACCCCGATCCGCGGCCACGGCACCCCGGCCCCGGCCGCGGCGCAGGAGCTGGGGTCGGTCGAGTCCGCGACCTACCGGGAGGTCCTCGACCTTGCCCTGACCGTGAGTGACGACGCCCTCACCGAGAACCTCGTGCGCCAGGCGATGGTCAGTGTCGGTCAGTCGCCGGCCGCCCTCCTGGCCCCGCCGAACTTCGTGCGCTCGACCCTGGCGGCTGCGGGTGTCACCACGGCGGGCATGGCCACCCTCGACACCAGCGGTCTCGCCTACGGGCAGTTCGTGAGCGCCACGACGATCAGCGAGGTGCTCGCCCTCGCGACGTCGGGACGCGAGCCGGACCTGCAGGCCGCCGTCGCCAAGCTGCCGGTGGCCGGCCTGACCGGCACCCTCTCCAAGCGCTACCAGAAGCTCGAAGACCAAGTCCGTGGCCGGCATACCGAGGGCGAAGACCGGCACCCTGACCGGCATCTCGAGCCTGGCCGGGACGACCGTGACAGCCGACGGGCGCCTGCTCACGTTCACCATCCTCGCCGACCGTGTGCCACCCTCATCGGGAACGCTCGGAGCACGCGCGGCGTTGGATCGGTTCGTCACCGCACTGACCCGGTGCGGCTGTCGCTGATGTCGGGTCGTCACTGAGGAGAGCACGTGAGCAACAGCTACGTCGACTGGGAGTTCGCCAAGACCACCGGGCGGACCCTCGTCGCAGCGGGACCGAACGTGTCGTCGGACGAGGCCACCGCCGAGGTGGAGGCCATCCGGGCCGCAGCCCGGCGGGCCCACGGACCCGTGGCCGAGACCTCCCGACTCTCGACGCCCGACGGTGCCCCCGAGGCCCTGGTCATCGACCGGCCGACGTGGATCGCGATGAACGCCGACTCGATGGGCGCGATGCTCAACCCCGCGTTCGAGCAGATCGTCAAGCAGCGCAACGCTCCCTCCGGAGTCGGCGCCGTCATCGGCGGCAAGGTCACCGGCGCCGAGGCGGGGGCGCTGCTCGCGTTCATGTCGAGCAAGGTCCTGGGTCAGTACGACCTGGCACCCGGCGGCACCCCGGCGCTGCTGCTCGTCGCCCCCAACCTCGTCCAGGTCCAGCGCGAGCTCGACGTCGACGCCGAGGACTTCCGCGCCTGGGTGTGCATGCACGAGGAGACGCACCGTGTGCAGTTCACCGCCGTGCCGTGGCTGCGCGAGCACATGATCGACCAGGCCCGGCAGCTCGCCACCGACATGGCGCCCGACCAGGAGCGCATCCAGGAGCTCACGAGGCGCATCACCGAGAAGCTTCCCGAGCTCTTCAGCAAAGCTTCCGGTGGCATCACCGACCTCGTGACGACCCCCGAGCAGCGGGCCAAGCTCGCCGAGCTCACCGCCGTCATGTCGCTCCTCGAGGGCCACGCGGACGTCGTCATGGATGACGTGGGACCTGCCCACATCCCGACGGTCGCGCAGATCCGCGCCAAGTTCACCGAGCGACGCAAGGGGGCCGGCGCCGTGGACAAGATGCTGCGACGGCTGCTGGGGCTCGAGGCCAAGATGCGTCAGTACAAGGACGGCGCGGCCTTCGTGCGAGGCGTGCAGGACCGTGTTGGTGTCGATGGGTTCAACGCGATCTGGTCCTCACCCGAGACCTTGCCCAAGCCGCTCGAGATCACCGATCCGGCCGCTTGGGTCACGCGCGTGCACGGCTGAGCGCATGTCCGGTCCGCACCCGTCGACGGCGAAGATCCGGTATGCCGTCCGCGCGGCTCTCGCGGACCTCTCACCCGCGTCCCTCGTTCTGGTGGCGTGCTCGGGTGGCGGCGACTCGATGGCGCTCGCGGAGGCCGTTGCCCACGAGGCCCGGCACGCGCCGTGGCGCGCGGGGGCCGTCGTGGTCGACCACGGGCTGCAGCCGGACTCGGCCCACGTTGCCGAGGAGGCGGCGCAGCGATGTCGAGGCCTCGGGCTCGACCCGGTCGTGGTCGAGCGAGCAGCGGTGTCGGGCAACGGTTCCGGGCTCGAGGCCGCAGCCAGAGACGCCCGGTATGCCGCGTTGTCCGGATCGGCGGACCGCCTCGGTGCCGTTGTGGTCCTGCTCGGCCACACCCTCGACGACCAAGCCGAGCAGGTGCTGCTCGGCCTGGTCCGTGGGTCGGGTGCACGCTCGCTGGCCGGGATGCCGGCGGCTCAAGGGCGCTATCGGCGACCGCTGCTGGGTGTGACCCGGGCTGAGTGTCGCGAGTCCTGCGCCGCCGAGGGGGTGCAGTGGTGGGACGACCCGATGAACGAGGACACCTCCTTCACGCGCGTCCGCGCGCGCCGGGCCGTCGCCGACCTCGAGGCCGACCTGGGGCCGGGAGTCATTGCGGCACTGGGGCGTTCGGCCGATCAGCTGAGGGACGACGCCGATGTCCTCGACGCCCTTGCCGATGACGCGGTGTCGGCGCTGGGGACTGGTCCGTGGGCCGTCGCCGATCTCGGTGGGCTGGCCCGGGGCGTGCGCATGCGGGTCTGGCGAAGGCTCCTCGTCGCGGCCGGTGCGCCGGCCGGGCAGGTGAGCACCCGGCATACCGAGTCGTGTGATGCGTTGGTCACCAACTGGCGCGGTCAGGGACCGGTCCATGCTCCAGGACCCGTCCGCGTGCTGCGGCGTGACGGATACGTTGTGGCACAGCCGGATTCGGTTAGTCGTGCAGCCGCACATGGTTAGCTATCGCATCGCCGAGGCTGACCTGACCACGGCCACGTTCGGGATCTCGGTCCTCAGCGAGACGACACTGTCGCTGCGGGCGGTGTGGCGCCCCGACGTCTATCCACACATGGCCCCATGGCGTCGGCCCATCGAGCCCCGACTCGCGGGCCTCGACCTCGAGATGCTGCTGGCGCTCGTCGCACCGGACTACTCGACTCCGGAGTTCCTCAACCCGCGGCCGGTGGCGCCGTCGACGGACTTCGACGACGAGCTGTCGACGGTGTCACGGTTGCCCGCGAAGGTCGTGGACCGGGACCTCGACGACCTCTATCCGTCAGGACGGCCGGCCGCTCTCGTCGGTCCGACCGCGCGCGTGCTCGAGCGCATCGTGCGTGCGATGGAGGAGTACTGGCTGACCTGCGTCCGGCCGTGGTGGTCCCCGATGCACGCCAACCTCTCGGGTGACATCACGATGCGGGCCGTGACCAGTGCCCGGGTCGGTCTGCGACCGATGCTTGACGACCTGAGCCCGGCACTGCGGTTCGGGGACAGGGAGATCCAGGCCTGGAACCCCAGCGGTCCACACTTCCACGCCGATGCCCGAGGTCGGGGGCTGGTCTTCGTGCCGACGCACTTCACGCCGCATGCGTCCTACCCCTTCAACGCCGATGCGCCGCCCTACATCCTGTATCCCGCGCTGGGCCGAGGTCGTCTCGACCTGCCGTCGCCGGCGCCGCAGCGCGCGGTGCAGCTGCTCGGCACCACTCGGGCGACGCTGCTGATGAACCTGCGTGAACCGATGTCGAGCACCACGGTGGCCGCCCGGCGACGCATCAGCGTGTCCGCGGCCAACCAGCAGCTGCGGTGGCTGCGTGACGTGGGGCTGGTGACGACGATCCGCGACGGCCGGTCTCTGCTCTACGTCCGAACGTCGGCCGCCGAAGCGCTTCTTGGCGACCTTCACCCGCCGACCTGAGCGCCCCTCCTCGCTCAGGTCGGCGGACATGACGTCCACTCGCCACCAGGACGCTGCGCTAACGGGTCGCGTAGATCACCTCACCGCCACCGGACCGGATCGCGGCCACGGTCCGACCCGGTATGCCGGTGTAGAGGTTGCGCCAGCCGGCGCTGCTCCCCGCCTCCCACACCCCGCCGTTGATGAGGGTGTAGAGCACGGTGCTTCCGTCGGGACGGACGATGCCCGAGACGTCGGTGGCGCCGCTGATCCCGGTGTAGAGGTTGCGCCAGCTGTCGCTGCCGGCCTCCCAGACCTGTCCGTTGATCAGGGTGTAGACCACGCTCTTGCCATCGGGCCGGACGATCGCGTCCACATCGGTGGCGCCGCTGATCCCGGTGTAGAGGTTGCGCCAGCCGGCGTTGCTTCCGGCCTCCCACACCCCGCCGTTGATGAGCGAGTAGAGCACGGTGCTTCCGTCGGGACGGACGACGGCGGAGATGTCCGTGACACCGCTGATGCCGGTGTAGAGGTTGCGCCAGCTGTCGCTGCCGGCCTCCCAGACCTGTCCGTTCCTGACGGTGTAGACCACGCTCTTGCCATCAGGCCGGACGATCACGTCCAGGTCGGTAGCGTCACTGATGCCGGTGTAGAGGTTGCGCCAGCCGGCGTTGCTTCCGGCCTCCCAGACCTGCCCGTTGTTCAACGAGTAGAGCACCTTCGTGCCGTCCGGTCGCACGACCGCGGAGGTGCGGCTGGCTCGGATGGGACCGTTGGAGTCGCCCATCGCGAGTGCCTTCCAACCAGTCGAGCTGGCTGCTTCCCACACCTGGCCGGAACCGGCCGTGCCGTCCGGCGGTGTCGTGGTGCCCCGCGCGAGGTACCGAAGTCCGTTTCGGTCGCCGGCCTTGTAGGTTCCGTCCCCCGCGAAGTCCGAGCTGTCGACGGTTCCGTGCATGAGCTGGGCGGGGTCTGTGGCGTGACGCAGGCCCAGCGTGTGTCCGAGCTCGTGGCTGAGCAGGGCGTGGAGGTACGAGGACGACTTGGTGAAGGCGGCCATCCTGAGCTGGAGGTGGGAGCTGCTGACGTAGCCGCTCGACAGCCCATAGGAGCCACACCCGTCCCAGGACCCCCAGGGCGTCGAACCGCAGGATCCGCCGGTGGCCGCGCTGACATAGATCTCGTCTCCCGAGCCGGTACGTGAGCCGACGCCACCGAAGGTGATTCGGGTGTTCGCGATGGAGTGCAGCTCGTTGACGCTGCGCTCGAGGTACGGGCGCGCGGAGGCCTCCACGCTGCTGCTCGAGAACCTGATCGTGTAGGCCGGTCGGTCCCGGACGGTGCTGTCCAGGAGGACGAAGCCTTGACCGGAGTTCCAGTCAGCATGTGCTGGGGCGGCTGTGGCGACCGCTCCTGCCACCGCCACCACCGCGGCGGTTCCCAACGCTGCGGCGGCGCGCGCCCACAGCGAAGTACGACGTGTGTTCATTTCGGGTTCCTTACGAAGGCTGGTTCTCCCGGATGATGCCCGGACAGCGTGAAACCTTCGTCCCGCGGAGGTCGACCGGCAATTGATGTAGGGATCGGCTACATCGTCGGCGTCGCTTGAACGGCGCCGATCGTCCCCTTACCCCGCGACGGGGGTCAACGGGTGGATCGCCACGTCGCCGGCAAGCGCTCCCTCGGCGGCGGCGAACGCCGCAGCAACGTGTGGAGCCTGCATGTGGGCGTCGAGGGCTGCCTGGTCGGTCCAGCGCTCGACGGTGACGAACACCCCGGGCGCCGCGGCGGACTCGAAGAGGTCATAGGCCAGGCAGCCGGACTCCTGCCGGGTGGCCTCGGCGAGCTGGGTGAGCGCGCCGCGCAGGGCTTCGACGTGCTCGGGCTTGACGGGGATGGTGGCGACGACGTTCAGCTCGCTCATGGGAGCGCCTCTCGTGGATGGGTCCCGAATCCGGGTGATTTGCACAGTACGGGTGCCCGGGTGTCCATGCGGCCCGCTTGTCCGGTTGACTAGGAGGTGACCGGTTGGCCAGGACGTGGCCGACCGACCCAGGACCGACGACACCACCAGGAGAGCATCGTGGACGCTGCCCACATGGGGGCCGACCTCGAGCGGGTCCTCGTCACCGAGGACGAGATCCAGGCCAAGCTCGCCGAGCTGGCCGAGGAGATCGCGCAGGAGTACGCCGGCAAGGATCTGCTCCTCGTGGGAGTCCTGAAGGGGGCGGTGATGGTCATGGCCGACCTCCTGCGAGCCCTGCCGATGACGGCTCCCGTCGACTGGATGGCGGTCTCCTCCTACGGATCGGGCACCAAGAGCAGCGGTGTCGTCCGGATCCTCAAGGACCTGGACGCCGACATCTCCGGCAAGCACGTGCTCATCGTCGAGGACATCGTCGACTCGGGCCTGACCCTCTCGTGGATCAGGGCCAACCTCGAGTCCCGCCGGCCGGCCTCGGTCGAGATCGTCACCCTGCTGCGCAAGCCCGAGGCCGCCAAGGTCGAGGTGGACGTCAAGTGGGTCGGGTTCGACATCCCCAACGAGTTCGTCGTCGGCTACGGCCTTGACTACGACGAGCAGTACCGCGGCCTCCGGCAGGTCGGCACGCTCGCCCCGCACGTCTACAGCTGACCGAGAGGCAGGCGGGCATGGCCACGGACCTCGTCGTCCCCCTCGCCCCCGGAGTGTGGCGCATCCGCCTCCTGCGCGACTTCATCAACGGCTTCATCCTTCGTGACGACGACGGTCAGGTGACGCTCGTCGACATGGGCCTTGCGTCCCACGGACCCAAGGTCATGGCGGCCCTCTCGACCATCGGCTCCGGCCCGAGCGATGTCACCCGCCTCCTGCTCACCCACGCGCACCTCGACCACGCCGGCGGTGCTGCCCATGTGTCGCGCGAGACGGGCCAGGCCTTCGGAGTCCATGAGGACGACGCCACCTTCGCCCGCAGTGGCCACTCGCCGCCGCGCGACGGCTCGCTGCGGATCGGCGCCCTCGCCAACCTGCTCATGGGCGGACGACAGGCCTTCGAGCCGATCGAGGTCGGCGAGACCTTCGTCGACGGGCAGGTCGTCCCCGTGGCCGGAGGTCTCGAGGTGGTGCACACGCCCGGGCACTCACCCGGCCACGCGGCATACCTCCACCGCGACAGCGGGGTCCTCATCACCGGCGACTCGATCTTCAACGTGCGTGGACTGAGGTGGCCGGTCAAGGCGTTCTGCACGAACTTCGTCATGACCATGCAGACGGCGGAGCGCCTGACGACGCTCGACTACACGACCGCAGCGTTCACCCATGGCGCGGAGCTGCGCGACAACCCCCGGGCCGCGATCGGCGACTTCCTCGCCCGCAACCGGACCTGAGGTCGCGGACCTCGCGGAACACGCGGCATACGCCGGTCGTTGTCCCGGTCGGACGCGCCCCGTGGAGCCAGGCTCCAGACGGGTAGCGTGTGCACCCAGACCTGTGCCGCCTGAGCGCGCACGGAGATTTCGCTGATCAGGAGGACGTGGGGCCACTGGCCCCATTCACATTCATGGATGCCAAGCGCGTGTTCAAGACCCCGTTGTTCTGGGTCCTTGCCGTCATCGCCATCACCGTGGTGATGTTCTCGCTCGGGGGTGACGACGGTTACGCGACGATCGACACCGCGAAGGCCGAGAAGCTCATCACCGACAAGAAGGTCGACAAGGCCGAGCTGACGAGTGACAACGTCCTCAAGCTCGACCTCAAGCAGGACGCGGCCTACTCCGACGAAGGCGCCAACATCAAGGACGCCGACAAGGTCCAGGCCGAGTTCGTCGACGCCCGCGCCGAGTCCCTTGTCGCGCTGATCGATGCCAACGAGCCCACCAACGGCTACAACGACAAGCGGGAGACGCAGAACCCGTTCTTCACGCTCCTCATCAGCATCTTCCCGATCCTGCTGCTCGTCGGCCTCTTCTGGTTCATCATGAGCCAGTCCCAGGGCGGCGGCTCGCGGGTCATGCAGTTCGGCAAGTCCAAGGCCAAGCTGGCCACCAAGGACACCCCCAAGGTGACCTTCGACGACGTCGCGGGCGCCGACGAGGCCGTGCAGGAGCTCTACGAGATCAAGGAGTTCCTCTCGGACCCGGCCAAGTTCCTCGCGGTCGGAGCCAAGATCCCCAAGGGTGTCCTCCTCTACGGCCCTCCCGGAACCGGCAAGACCCTCCTCGCCCGCGCCGTCGCCGGTGAGGCCGGGGTGCCGTTCTACTCGATCTCCGGCTCGGACTTCGTCGAGATGTTCGTCGGTGTCGGTGCCTCGCGTGTCCGTGACCTCTTCGAGCAGGCCAAGGCCAACGCGCCCGCCATCGTCTTCGTCGACGAGATCGACGCCGTCGGGCGCCACCGCGGCGCAGGCATGGGCGGCGGACACGACGAGCGCGAGCAGACGCTCAACCAGCTGCTGGTCGAGATGGACGGCTTCGACGTCAAGACCAACGTCATCCTCATCGCCGCGACCAACCGCCCCGACATCCTCGACCCCGCGCTGCTGCGCCCGGGCCGCTTCGACCGCCAGATCGCCGTCGAGGCGCCCGACATGCTCGGCCGCCACCGCATCCTCGAGGTCCACTCGCAGGGCAAGCCGATGGCCGCGGGCGTCGACCTGCTCGCCGTCGCGCGGCGCACGCCCGGCTTCACCGGTGCCGACCTCGCCAACGTCCTCAACGAGGCCGCGCTGCTCACGGCCCGCACCGACAAGAAGCTCATCGACGACTTCACGCTCGACGAGGCCATCGACCGCGTCATCGCCGGACCGCAGAAGAAGACGCGGATCATGTCCGCCAAGGAACGCAAGATCACGGCCTACCACGAGGGTGGCCACGCCCTGGTCGCGTCGGCGATGAACCACACCGACCCGGTGACCAAGGTGACGATCCTGCCCCGCGGCCGAGCGCTCGGCTACACGATGGTCATGCCCCTCGACGACAAGTACTCCACGACGCGCAACGAGATCCTCGACCAGCTCGCCTACGCACTGGGTGGCCGCGTCGCGGAGGAGATCATCTTCCACGACCCCACGACCGGTGCCGCCAACGACATCGAGAAGGCCACCGCCATGGCCCGCAAGATGGTCACCGAGTACGGCATGAGCGAGCGCGTCGGCGCGATCAAGCTCGGCCAGAGCCAGGGTGAGGTCTTCCTGGGCCGCGACCTCGGGCACCAGCGCGACTACTCCGAGAAGATCGCCGGCATTGTCGACGAGGAGGTGCGTGGGCTCATCGAGGCCGCGCACGACGAGGCGTGGCACGTCATCAACGCCAACCGCGACGTCCTCGACCGCCTCGTCCTCGAGCTCCTCGAGCGCGAGACCCTCAACCAGAAGGACCTCGCGGTCATCTTCGAGGACATCGTCAAGCGGCCGTTGCGCCCGACGTGGCTCTCGAGCGAGCACCGAGGCATCTCCGACCAGCCGCCGGTGATGACGCCGGCCGAGCGGGCAGCCCTCAACGGACACGACTCGTCCGGCGCACCCGCCGGTGCCCACGCCAACGAGGGTGACCCGGCGACGGTGGCGGCGATCGACAGGGCCGCGACCGAGGGCGCGCACCCCGCTGCGGCGGCCGAGGAGCACCCGCCGACCAAGGTGATCGAGGTTCCCGAGGGCCAGCGTGTCGACCCCGACGCCCACTGAGGCTGACGCTGTCCTGCCCACCGAGGCCGACAGCGTCGCGCCACGCCAGGTGGACCACGAACGCGCTCGCGCCGCCGTGCGCGAGCTGCTCATCGCGATCGGGGAGGACCCCGACCGCGAAGGTCTGATCGACACCCCGGACCGGGTCGCGCGTGCCGCCACCCAGCTGTATGCCGGCCTGTCCCAGGACCCGGCTGACGTCCTGTCCGCGCGGTTCTCGATCGACCACGAAGAGCTCATCATCGTGCGCGACATCGAGATCTTCTCGACCTGCGAGCACCACCTGCTGCCCTTCCACGGTGTGGCCCATGTCGGCTACATCCCGTCGTCCGACGGCACCGTCACCGGCCTCTCCAAGCTGGCCCGGCTCGTCGACGTCTTCGCCCGCCGTCCCCAGGTCCAGGAGCGCATCACCACCCAGGTGGCCGATGCCCTCGTCGAGCACCTCGGGGTGCAGGGCGTCATCGTCGTCATCGAGGCCGAGCACCTGTGCATGTCCATGCGGGGAGTGCACAAGCCCGGCTCCCGCACCATCACGTCGGCCGTGCGCGGCCAGCTGCGCGACCCCGCCACCCGGGCAGAGGCGATGTCGCTCCTGCTCGGCGGCAAGCGGTGATCTCGCTCGTCGCCGGACCTCGGCCCAAGGTCATGGGGGTCGTCAACGTCACCCCCGACTCGTTCAGCGACGGCGGCGAGTGGTTCGAGCCCGAGGCCGCGATCGCGCACGGCCGTGAGCTCGTCGCCGCAGGTGCCGACGTCATCGACGTCGGTGGTGAGTCGACGCGACCCGGGGCGGAGCGACCCCCGGTCGAGGAGGAGCTGCGGCGGGTCCTGCCCGTCGTCCGCGCCCTCGCCGCAGAGGGCGCGATCGTGTCCATCGACACGATGCGAGCCGCCGTCGCCTCCGCCGCGCTCGACGCCGGCGCCGCCCTGGTCAACGACGTGAGCGGAGGCCGCGCGGATGGTGACATGGTCCCGCTCGTCGCGCAGGCCGCCATACCCTTCGTCGCCATGCACTGGCGTGGGCACAGCGCAGACATGCAGGAGCGAGCGACCTACGACGACGTCGTCGCCGACGTCTGCGCTGAGCTGCGCGAACAGGTGAAGGTGTTGCAGGACAGCGGAGTTCGGGCTGGCAACATCATTCTCGACCCCGGCTTCGGGTTCGCCAAGACCGCTGAGCACAACTGGGCGCTGCTGCGCCGGCTCGACGAGCTCGTCGCCCTCGGGCACCCGCTCCTCGTCGGGACCTCGCGCAAGGCCTTCCTCGGGCGGCTCGGGCGCCCGGACGGTGCCGAGCCGCGTCCGGCGACCGAGCGCGACCTCACCACGGCGGTGACCTCGTTCCACGCCGCGCGACACGGGGCCTGGGCGGTGCGGGTGCACGACGTCGCCGCCACCGTGCAGGCACTCGACGTGGCCGAGGCCTTGAGCCAACCCGACGAGGTGAGCACATGAGTGACCGCATCGCCCTCAAAGGCATCTCCGCCAAGGGTTTTCACGGCGTCCTCGACTTCGAGAAGCAGGACGGTCAGACGTTCGTCGTCGACGTCGAGATGGAGGTCGACCTCGCGCCGGCCGGCGCCAGCGACGACCTCGTGGACACCGTGAACTACGCCGAGGTCGCCAGCGACATCGTCGAGCTCATCGCCGGTGAGTCGCTCGACCTCATCGAGGCCCTCGCCGACCAGATCGCCACCAAGGTGCTGACCCGTCCCCTCGTCGAGGCGGTCATCGTCACGGTGCACAAGCCGCAGGCGCCGGTTGGTCATCCCTTCACCGACGTCGCCGTCACGGTCGAGCGCTTGCGCGAGACACCGGTCGTCATCGCCATCGGCTCCAACATGGGCGAGTCGGTGGAGACGATCCAGACTGCGGTCGGGTCCCTCTGGCTCGCGCTCGAGCTCAAGGCCGCCTCACGCGTCTACGAGACCGCACCGGTGGGCGGACCGGCGCAGGCGGCATACCTCAATGCCGTCGTCGTCGGCACGACGTCGATGTCTCCGCAACGCCTCCTGCGCACGATGCAGGACATCGAGCTCGACAACGGCCGGGTCCGCAAGGAGCGGTGGGGGCCGCGCACGCTCGACCTCGACCTCATCCAGTACGGCGACCCCGTCTTCGACACCGACGTCCGCCTCTCGACCGAGGCGCTGACCCTGCCGCATCCGCGGGCCCGCGAGCGCGCGTTCGTGCTCGTGCCGTGGGCCGACGCCGACTCGGAGGCGACGCTGCGGGTGGACGGCGAGGTCCGGCGCGTGGCTGAGCTCGTCGCCGAGGTCGGGACGGCCGGAGTCACGCTCGGACCTGACGTCGACCTGTTGGAGGACGGATGGTGACGGGCCACGGCGTGCGGGTGCGGGTGGCGCTCGCTGTCGGCCTCGGTGTTGGGCTGGTCTCGTGGTTGCTGTGGCACCTCGTCACGGCCGGGGGCTCACTCGTTCCGCGGCCGTCCTGGCTGGCTGCTGGCCTGCTCGTGGCCATGGCGGCGTTCGTCATCGGCTTCGCCTGGCCGGTGCGTGCCTACCTCGGCGCGCGCTCGACCCGGCGCCTGGACCCCTTGCGCGCCGCCCGGGTCGTCGTGCTCGCCCAGGCGGCCACCCTCACCGGCGCGGCTGCCGCCGGCTGGTATGCCGGACAGCTGGCTGTCGTCGCGGGTGGACTCGAGCTCGTGGCCAACGAGTCCCGCGTGTGGCGCCTGGCGATCCTCGTCGGCGCTGGTGTCGTGCTGAGCATCGCGGGGCTGGTGGGACAGCACTGGTGCCGGGTCGACCCGCCCACGGAGGACTGACGACTCGGCGGTCGCGTTCTTGCAGCCGGGCGTCAGGCCAGTGAGGCCCAGACGACCCAGTTGCCCTTGTAGTGGCCACCCTGGACGGGAGTCGTGGGGTCGCACGTGATGAGCCGCAGCAATGGCTCGGGGTTGCCGGCGTCCCAGATCGTGTCATCCTGCGGGACGGCCTTCTTCGACAGCGCCTTGGACCGGGTGGCCTTGAAGGTCACCGACTGGCCCGAGGTGTAGACGACGGTGATCCGGTCGCCGCTGCGCACCTTGGTGAGGTGGCCGAAGGTGTCGAGCTCGAGCTTGGGGGAGCGACGGTTGATGTGTCCTGCGAGGATCGAGGCGCCGGGCCAGCCGGGTTTGGCCCAGCCCTGCTCGGCATACCAGCCGGCGACCCCGAACGGCGGTGCGAGCACGCCCTCGTCGTCCAGTCGGCTGGGGACGAGGTCGGCGTCGACGAGGGTCTCGCCGCTCGTGCTGACGACGACGACCCGCTTCGGCTCACCCCTGGGCTTGACCGTGGACGGGCCGAAGGTGGGCGCGGCGGTCTGGCGAGGGGTCGAGGTCGGTCTCGGGCGGGTTGGAGCTGCGGAGGGGGTGCGCGTCGGCGTCGGGGTCAGGGTGGGACTGGCTGACCGGCTGGCTGAGGGACTGGCCGAGGGCGCGGGTGTCGTCGGGGCGCTTGCGACCGGGGCCTGACCCTCGCGCGACTCCGGAGAGCCGCCGCGAGAGGCCAGGCCCCAGACGAGCAGTGCGACGGCGGCGACGACGGCCGCGGTCGCAGCGAGCAGCCGGCGTCGGTCAGCGGCGAGCTGCGGCACTGCGACGAGCGAACACGGAGGCAGCACCCAGCACGAGGATCGAGCCCGTGCCGGCTGCGGCGAGCGGGATCCACGACGGGGACGTCGGCTGGGCGGCGTCGGTCTGGACGACGTCGGGGCGCACCGGAGACGGCGACGGGGAGGGCGCAGGGGCACTGTCATCAGTCACGACGAGCTGGTCGATCTGAGCGTCCTGGTCCGCGTCAAGGACGCAGTCGCCGAAGACGACGACGGCGTCATCTCCTTCGCCGACGACGAAGTCATCGCCAGCGAAGAAGAACATGTCGCCGGCCTCGTAGGTGTAAGTGCCGGGGCCGTCGATGTCGAGCTCGTCCTCAGCGAAGCTTTCGTCGGAGGTCAGTGCCGGGCCAGAGAGGTCCAGCTCCTCGAAGAGGAAGTCGAGGCCGAGATACTCCTCCGTCTCAGGCACATAGCCCAGGAGTGAAGCGCTGGCTGCGGCGCGGTCGAGGTCAAGGTCGACCAGGACCTGACGGAACTCAGGCGCGAGCTCGAGCCGTGCGGTGGCCGGGTCGAGGGCGATGTCGCGGCTCTCGCTCGTCGTGGCGCCGTCCTTGATGGCGGTGTCGAAGGTTGCAGTGAGCTTGAGACCCGTGGCCGAGAAGATGGGCTCCGGCTCGTCAGCGGGCTCGTCCCCGGGCTCGGACTCGCTGGATTCGAGCTCCCCAAGTGCGCCCTCAGCGGCCTCGGACAGCGACTCGCCCTGCGCAAGACCCTCAGCGACGTCCTCCTCGAGGTCGGAGGGGACTCTTCGAGCTCGTCGAGGGCATATGCCTCGACGGAGCAGGTGTAGGTGAGCTCACCGCTGGCGGCCTGGGCCGACGGGGTCAGGGACAGAGCGGCGGTGGCGGCGAGCGCACCGAAGCAGACGCGACGCAGGGCAACAGAGGTCATGTCAGGTCTTTCGGACGAGAGGCGGGACGAGGTCCCGCGAGACAGGGAGGTTCGCGAAACATACCGGACGTTGGGCCTTTGTGTCCGAAATGCGCCCGGAGGACTCGATCCGAAGCACAGAAGTCGGACCCGACTCAGCTGCGTCGGAAGGCGCGTCGGGCCTGAGAGGCAGCTGCGAGCACGAGCAGGGCGGCCCCGGGAACGAGGGCGGACGGCATACCGGAGTCGGTGGAGGGCTGTGCCGCATCTGTCTGGACGACGGTCGGACGAGAGGGCCCGTTGACGCCGACGACGGTGTCGATGGCCGGCTCCTCACCCTCGACCACCCGACAGGTGATCGACCCGAGCGCAAAACCTTCGCGGTGCGACAGCTCCATGGTGACCTTGCCGGCGGCGAACGTGTGCCTCCCCGTCTCCCTGACGGTGTAGGCCTCCGCCTCGCCGCGTCCCTGCACCGTGGTCGCACCACCGGTGAAGTCGAACGGCATCTCGGTGTATCGCGTCGGCGCATCCGCGTCCTGCTCCACGATGCGGCTCGACATGGTCGCCGCGACCGTGCCTTCCGGAACGCCGAGGTCGCGCATCGCTCTGACGAGCGGAGCGTCGAAGGTGAACCGGCTCGGGACCGGGCTGAGCCGCACGGTCGTGCCGACGGGCACCTCCATGTCGTCGGCGAGGGCCGAGTCGAGCCTCGCCGTCATGGTGAAGCCGTCCTCCTGGCCGTCGTTCTCGCCGTGGAACGAGAGGATCGAGCAGGTGTAGGCGATGCTGCCGGATGCGGCCCCGGCCGGCGCGGCGCCGAGCCCGAGGGCCACGGCGATCAGGCCGAAGGCGGCGCCGAGGTGGCAGGCGGTGCTGGTCGAGCGAGTCATGGACGTTCCCCCCAGGGTGTTGCACCAGGTGCAGGTGCTGCGCGGCGGACTGCGCGCTCACCCATCATGACGGGCTGGCACCGCGAAAGGTTGCCTCGGCACGACAGCAGTCCTTGGCGGGGCTACTTGTCGACGTCACCGACGACGAAGAAGGTCGACCCGAGGATCGCCACCATGTCGGACACGAGAGCTCCCGGCAACAGCTCGGTGAGCACCTGCACGTTGTTGAACGAGGCCGAGCGCAGCTTGAGGCGCCACGGGGTCTTCTCGCCGCGCGACACGAGGAAGTAGCCGTTGAAGCCGAGCGGGTTCTCGGTCGCGACATAGGTCTCCCCCTCGGGGACCTTGAGCACCTTGGGGAGGCGCTGGTTCACCGGTCCGGGTGCGAGCGCACCGAGCACCGACAGGCAGTGCTCGACGAGGTCGAGGCTGACCTGCACCTGCTCGAGCAGCACCTCGAGCCGCGAGAGGCAGTCGCCGGCCGTGCGGGTCACGACGCGCCCGGGCCCGCCCTCGGCGAACAGCTCGCCATAGGCGAGGTAGGGCTGGTCACGACGCAGGTCGATGTCGACGCCCGAGGCGCGCGCGATCGGACCCGAGACACCGTATGCCGCCACGGTAGCGGGGTCGAGGACGCCGACTCCGCGCGTGCGGGCGTTGAGGATCTCGTTGCCGACGAGCATCGACTCGAGGTCGGGCAGGCGTCCGCGCACGGCCTGGACGGCGGAGTCGACGCGACCGAGCCAGCCGGCAGGCACGTCCTCCTTGAGGCCGCCGACGCGGTTGAACATGTAGTGCATCCGTCCGCCGGACGCCTCCTCCATGACCGCCTGCAGCTCCTCGCGCTCGCGGAACGCATAGAAGACAGGAGTGATCGCGCCGAGCTCGAGCGGGTAGGACCCGAGGAACATCAGGTGCGACAGGACCCGGTTGAGCTCGGCGAGCATCGTCCGCAGCCACACCGCTCGCTCGGGCACCTCCATGCCGAGCATCTCCTCGACCGCGAGGACCACGCCGAGCTCGTTGCTGAAGGCACTGAGCCAGTCGTGCCGGTTCGCGAGGACGATGATCTGCCGGTAGTCGCGGACCTCGAAGAGCTTCTCGGCGCCGCGGTGCATGTAGCCGATGATCGGCTCGGCGTGGACGATGCGCTCGCCGTCGAGGGTGAGGCGCAGTCGCAGGACGCCGTGGGTGGCCGGGTGCTGCGGCCCGATGTTGAGGACCATGTCGGCCGTCGCGAGCCCGCCTGCGCCGACGGCGACCGTCTGCATCTCCAGGGTCCCGGTCGGCGTGTCAGGCATGGCTTCGAGTATGCCGCGTCATCGCCCAGTGGAACCCGCCGAGTCCGTGCGGGTCGGTGAGGGCAGCGATCGTCGAGGCTCGACCGAGCGCCCGAACGTAGCCGAGCGGGTCGGTGCTGGCCCCCGCGTGGTCGGGCGTCGCGGCGGTGAGCCCGAACCGGTGGAAGAGGTCGCGCTGCGAGACGACCTCGTCGGCGCCGAGGGAGTCCATGGCGACGTGGGCGGTGAGGTCCCGCTGCCCGTCAGGGACGACGTCGGTCAGGGTTCCTTCGCGGTATGCCGTGAGCGTGCCTTCCAGGGGTCGCGTCACCTTCACGTGACCGTAGTCCACGGCGATGGTGACGCCAGTCCGGCTGCGGGACAACAGGTCTCGCCACGCCAGGTCGCGACTGAGGCCGACCTCGACGCGGTCGCCCGGGCGGGTGGTCGGCCACCACGTGTCGGCCCAGGCGCAGTCTGCGTCGCTCGGCTCACTGCCGAGTGACTCGGTGCCCGCCTCGTCGACGAGGACCTGACGCAGGACTCCGTCGTCGTCGACCTCGGCGATGGTGCACGGCACGACGTCGAGCCACTCATGGGCGAGGACGAGGGCATCGAGGTCCCGCAGCTCACCGGGCAACGCCGCACCGCCGGGGGAGCGGAGCCAGTCGACGGCTGTCGGGAGGTCGTGGGGACGCTCGACCACGTCGACGCCCAGCAGCGCGAGATCGGGTCGCAGGCTGTGGAGGTGGGCCAACAGCTCGCCGCGCCCGCAGGCAAGGTCGACCACGCGGCATACGCCGGCTTGGTCGGCAAGGTTCGCGACGACCTCGGCGAGCACCGCACCCAGCATTCCGTGGGTCGACGTCGTGAAGTGCCTCGCGGGACCTTCGGCTCGGTGATAGAAACCGCCCGGCCCATAGAGCGCGTCCCACCACGCGTCACGCCAGGGTCGAGGGCTCACCCCCGCAACCTATGACAGGTAATCCGTTC
Organism: Knoellia sp. AC549; assembly: GCF_979258975.1. Classification (NCBI taxonomy): domain Bacteria; kingdom Bacillati; phylum Actinomycetota; class Actinomycetes; order Micrococcales; family Intrasporangiaceae; genus Knoellia; species Knoellia sp. AC549. The sequence continues at coordinate 967,729 of NZ_OZ409890.1, read as the reverse complement.
GCATCCGACGTGGCCGGAAGGCAGACTCGGTGCACGTGAAACCCCTGACCGAGCACGAGATCCGCAGCAGCTTCGTCAACGCCTCGAAGCGCGAGGTGGCACAGGCGAGCCTGCCCCAGGTGGACAGCCTCGACTGGGAGCGCCTCGAGTACCTCGGCTGGCGCGACGGCAAACGACCTCTCGGCTATGCGGTGGCTCTCATCGACGACGTCCCGAGGGGCATCATCCTGCGAGCCGCCCCACCGGCGACCGCGCTGGGAGGTCGCCGGCGGAGCGCGATCTGCGCCTGGTGCGAGGACCCTCTCGAGACCCAGGACGTCAGCCTCTACGTCGCCAAGCGCGGTGGTGCCGCGGGTCGCAGGGGCGACACGATCGGCACCCTGATCTGCACCGAGTTCGTCTGCTCGAGCAACGTGCGACGCAAGCCGACCTTCACCGAGCTCGGCTCCGACGACCCCGCTGACCGAGACCTGTTCATCGAGCGCCGCATCGAGGGGCTCCGGCACCGCGCGGCCAGGTTCGTCGCCGAGGTCCTCGCCACCGCCTGAAACCGAGCCTCGTGTGCCCGAGAACGGGGTATACCTCGTTCTCAGGCACACGAGGCGGGAGTTTCGGGGCCTGTGGATGACTCCCCGGCCGGTTCGTCGCTTTCCGGCAGGCTCAACCGATGGCGGATTCCCGACGACGTGACCCGGCTGGCAAAGGCTCAGAACGGCTTGCTGGCGCGCCGTCAGCTGAGGGCCCTCGGACTCACGTGGGACCACGTGCTCACGCATCTACTTGCGGAGCGGTGGGTGGAGCGCAGCTCGGTCGTCGTCAGCACGTTCACCGGTGAGCTCACCCGAGAGCAACGTGCGTGGCTGGGAGTGCTGCACGCCGGTCCGCCAGCCATCGTCGGTGGGTACACCGCACTTGAGCTGCACGGCCTCAAGAACTGGCATCGGGACGCCATCACGATCCTGGTTGACGACGAGGAGCATCTCGATCGGCTCGAAGGCATCGACTGGTTCAGGACTCGGCGCCCGCTCGATCTGTGGCACTCCCAGGGTCACGAACTGCCGATGGCGAGGGTGGCGCCAGCGGCCCTGTTGTGTGCGGCATACGAACCGCACCCGCGTACGGCCCAGGGGTTGCTCGCCGCGGTGGTCCAGCAGAGGCTGACGACTGTGCCGAAGCTTCGCGACCAGATGGAGCGGATGAAGCCGTTGAAGCGGGCTCCGCGGTTCCGGGTAGTGCTCGCCGAGATCGAGGGCGGCGCAGGTTCCCTCGCCGAGATCGATGTGACTCGCATGTGCCGCGACTACGGCCTGCCCAGGCCGGACCGGCAGAAGAAGCGCAAGGACTCAGGCGGCAGGTGGCGCTACACCGACTGCGAGTGGGATCTGCCTGACGGCACCGTGATCGTCCTGGAGGTCGACGGTGCATTCCACATGGAGGTGGAGCACTGGGAGAGCGACATCAAGAGGGAGCGGCGCATCACGAGGCGGGGCCGGGTTGTCGTGCGATGTACTGCCCGAGAGGTCCGCGACGAGCCTTTCGAGCTGGCGGCCGACCTCCGGAGTCTCGGATTGGCGGTCTTGTGTGCCTGAGAGCGGCGTATGCCTCGTTCTCAGGCACACGCGGCGGGGGGTTTAGGTTTGGGGCGTGACGCACCCCGCCCGCCTCTCCATCGGTGTCATTGGCGCCGGTCGCGTCGGCGCCGTGCTGGGCGCCGCCCTCGCCCGTGCCGGACACCGCGTCCATGCCGTGTATGCCGTGAGCGAGGCCAGCCGTGAACGTGCGGACGCTCTCCTTCCGGGAGTTCCGGTCAAGGACATCCACGGGGTCATCGACGGCGCCGACCTGGTGCTCCTGGCCGTCCCGGACGACGCCCTCGCCGAGCTCGTCTCCGGGCTGGCGGCGACCGACACGTGGCAGGCCGGGCAGATCGTCGTGCACACGAGCGGCCGGTACGGCACGGACATCCTCCGGCCGGCGCTCGCCTCGCACATCCTCCCCGTCGCGATCCACCCGGCCATGACCTTCACGGGCACTGCCCTCGACCTCGGGCGGCTCGACGAGTGCGCCTTCGGCGTCACCGGCCCCGACGCGTTGCGGCCCATGGCCGAGGCGCTCGTCGTCGAGATGGGCGGTGAGCCGGTGTGGGTCGCGGAGGACCAGCGGGCGGCCTACCACGCGGGCCTGGCCCACGGCTCGAACCACCTCGTCACCCTCATCGCCGAGGCCATGGAGGTCCTCGCCGCCGCCGGTGTCGAGCAGCCCCGTGCTGTCCTGGGACCGCTCGTGCGGGCTGCCCTCGACAACGCGCTGCGGCTCGGTGACGCAGCCCTCACCGGCCCTGTGGCCCGTGGCGATGTGAGTACCGTGGACACGCACCTTCGCGAGCTGGAGCGGATCTCACCCGGGATCCGCACGACCTACGTCGCCCTGGCTCGAGCCACCGCGGTGCGTGCGCTCGAGAGCGGGCGGCTGCGGCCGTCGGCCGCCGAGCCACTCCTCGACACCCTCGCCGACCAGGAGCCGACCTCGTGACCCAGGCCGAAGTGACCGAAACTCCCACTGCCGCAACGGTGGTCGCGAGCACTCGTGACGAGCTCCGGGATGCCCGGGCCGCGCTCTCGGGCACGGACGTCGCCGTCGTCATGACGATGGGCGCGCTCCACGAGGGTCATGCCCAGCTGTTGCGTGAGGCCCGTCGTTCGGCCGACCACCTCATCCTCACGGTCTTCCTCAACCCCCTGCAGTTCGGACCCAAGGAGGACCTGTCGCGCTATCCGCGCACCTTCGACGACGACCTCCGGATCGCCACGGCCGAGGGGGTCGACATCGTCTTCGCGCCGACGCCGGACGTCGTCTACCCCGACGGCGACCCCGGTGTGCGGGTCTCAGCCGGCCCGCTCGGCGACGTCCTGGAGGGCAAGGCGCGCCCTGGGCACTTCGACGGGGTCCTCACCGTCGTCGGCAAGCTGCTCCACCTCACCGGGGCCACCCGCGCGTTCTTCGGGCAGAAGGACGCCCAGCAGCTCCTGCTCATCCGTCGCATGGCTCGCGACCTCGACTTCCCCGTGGAGGTGGTGTCCGTGCCGACCGTGCGCGAGGACGACGGCCTGGCGCTGAGCAGTCGCAACATGTATCTCACCGACTCCGACCGCGAGGTCGCCCTCTGCCTGAGCCGCGCGCTCACCGCGGGAGCCGGCGCGGCGGCATACGGTCCGTCCGCCATCCGCCGCGCCGCCCGCGAGGTCCTCGTCGAGGAGCCGCTCGCCCTCGTCGACTACCTCGTCCTCGTCCACCCGACCACGCTGCAGGACGTCCCTGAGTGGTACCGCGGCGAGGCACTGCTCGCCATCGCCGCCCGGGTCGGCACGACCCGACTCATCGACAACACCCCGATCCTCGTCGGCCCCGGGGGTGGGAGACTCGACGTCTTCTCGCAGCCCGCCACCCCGGGCATCCCCGCTCGCCCGGCCGACACCACCGGCATCAGCACAGGCACGACCCAGGAGCCCTCGTGATGTACCGCTACATGCTGCACAGCAAGATCCACCGCGCGACGGTGACCCAGGCCGACCTGCACTACGTCGGCTCGCTGACGATCGACATGGACCTCATGGAGGCCGCGGACCTCCTCCCGGGACAGCAGGTCGACGTCGTCGACGTCGACAACGGCAATCGCCTGACGACCTATGCGATCGAGGGCGAACGTGGCTCCGGCATCGTCTGCATCAACGGTGCGGCGGCCCGGCTCATCAGCCCCGGCGACACCGTCATCATCATCGCCTACGCGTCGATGTCCGACGAGGACGCACGCGCCCACGACCCGCACGTGGTCTTCGTCGACAAGAGCAACAGGATCGTCGACGTCGGCGACGACGGTGGTGACGTCCCCGAGGGCTTCGGGCTGAAGACGTCGGCCGTGACGAAGCGCTCGCAAGGGTGACCTCGCGCCCCGCGGGTCCTGACGATCGACAAGAGCCCGGTATGCCGGGTGCTCCCGTGAACGTCCGGCTGCCGCGTGCGCTCGCCGCACCGGCGCCCGGATGGACGACGTCGGCCGATGTCATCGTGGTCGGCTCGGGCATCGCCGGCCTGACGTGCGCACTGCGCCTGCGGGAACGCGTCGACCGCGTCCTGCTGGTCACCAAGACGGTGCTGGACGAGGGCTCGACGGCATGGGCGCAGGGGGGCATCGCCGCCGCCCTGCACCCGGAGGACTCGCCCGAGGAGCACCTCGAGGACACCCTCGTGGCCGGCGTGGGCCTGTGTGAACGAGAGGCGGTCGAGGCCCTCGTCACCGAGGGCCCGCGGCGGGTGCGCCAGCTCGTCGCGCTCGGCGCCGAGTTCGACCGGGACGCCGAGGGCGAGATCAAGCTGACTCGCGAGGGTGGGCACCACCGGGACCGCATCGCCCACGCCGGCGGCGACGCCACGGGCCGTGAGATCTCCCGCGCCCTCATCGCTGCCCTCGACCGGGTGCGCCACGACCCCGGCATCGAGGTCGTCGAGCACGCCCTCGTCGTCGACCTGCTCGACGACGGCGCCGGCCGGGTCAACGGAGTCACGCTCCACGTCATCGGTGAGGGACAGCTCGACGGTGTCGGTGCGGCATACGCCCGCGCGGTCGTCCTGGCCACGGGTGGCCTGGGTCAGATCTACACCTCCACGACGAACCCTCCCGTCGCGACCGGCGACGGCATGGCTGCAGCGCTGCGCGCGGGCGCCCGGATGACCGACCTCGAGTTCATCCAGTTCCACCCGACGGTGCTCTTCCTCGGGGAGGGCTCGACCGGGCAGCAGCCGCTCATCTCCGAGGCCGTGCGTGGCGAGGGCGCGTTCCTCGTGGACGCGACCGGGCACCGGATCATGGAGGGGCGGCACGAGCTCGCCGACCTCGCGCCGCGCGACGTCGTGGCCCGCGCCATCCTCGAGACGATGCGCGACCAGGGCACCGACCACGTCTTCCTCGACGCCCGCCACCTGGGAGCGACGTTCCTCGAGGAGCGGTTCCCGTCGATCGTGGCGTCCTGTCGTTCGTTGGGCTTCGACCCGTCCACCGACCTGCTGCCGGTGGCCCCCGCCCAGCACTACGCGTCCGGTGGCATCACGACCGACCTGCGCGGTCGCTCGTCGCTGCCCGGGCTCTATGCGTGCGGCGAGTGCTCGTGCACCGGCGTCCATGGCGCCAATCGCCTCGCGTCCAACAGCCTCCTCGAGGGTCTGGTCTTCGCGAGCCGGATCGCCTCAGACATCCCTGTGCGGATCGCCGACGGTGAGCTGCCCGAGCCGCGACCGGCGACGCCCATGCGTGCGGGCGGCGAGGGCGCCGGCCCGGGGGCGCTCCTCGACAGCTCGCAGCGACTCACCGTGCAGCGAGCGATGACGGCCGGGTCGGGTCCGGTGCGATCGGCGGAGTCGACGGCTGCCACTGCGCAGGCTCTCGCGGACCTCGCCGCGCTCCCGCCCTCGACGGCCGAGCCGGGCCCCAGGACGTGGGAGACGACCAACCTCCTGCACCTCGGCCAGGTCCTCACCGAGCTGGCCCACCGCCGTGCCGAGACGCGCGGCGGCCACGTGCGCAGCGACTTCCCGGAGCGCGACGACGCCCGCTGGCTCGTCCGCCAGAGCGTGGTCGTCGCACCCGACCGATCCCTCACCGTGACCGAACGGAGTATGCCGTGAGCTCGTCCCCCTCAGCAGACCTCGCCTTCCCCCTGCAGGACGCCCGCCGCGTCGTGACGGGCGCCCTCGACGAGGACCTCGGGGGTCCGGACGGCGTCGACGTGACGACGACCGCGACGATCCCGGCGACGCAGACGACGCGGGCTGCGGTCGTCGCTCGCGAGGACGGTGTCATCGCGGGCGTCGACGTCATCGGGCTGACGCTGGGCGAGGTCGCCGACCGTCTCGGCGCCGAGCCGCTGGTCGTCGACGTCAAGGTCGCCGACGGTGACCGGGTCAGGCGCGGTGACGTCGTCGCCGAGCTTCTCCGGGTCGACCCGGGTGACCCTGACGGGGGAGCGGACCCTGCTCAACCTCCTCTGCCGCCTGTCCGGGATCGCCACCCACACCCGACGCTGGGCCGACGTCCTCGAGGGCTCGGGCGCCATGGTGCTCGACACCCGCAAGACGACGCCGGGTCTGCGGGCCCTGGAGAAGTTCGCCGTCCGCGCCGGTGGCGGCACCAACAAGCGCATGGGGCTGCACGACGTCGCCATGATCAAGGACAACCACAAGCTGGCCGCCGGAAGTCTCGCGGCGGCATACGCCGCAGTTCGTCAGCAGTTCCCGGAAGTGCCGGTCCAGGTCGAGGTGACCACGACGGCCGAAGCCTTGGAGTCGGTCGAGGCCGGTGCGCGATTCCTCTTGTGCGACAACATGTCCACCGACCTGCTGCGCGCAACGGTTGAGGCGGTGCGCGCGACGGGGGAGACCGTCGAGCTCGAGGCGACCGGTGGGCTGACGCTCGAGGTCGCAGCGGACTATGCCGCGACGGGCGTCGACTTCCTCAGCGTCGGTGGGCTGACCCACTCCAGCCCGATCCTCGACCTGGCCCTCGACCTCGTGTGAGTTCGCCACCCAATTCCCCCGAAACTCACGGTGAGAATCGGGGGAATTGGGTGGGGAACGCACGGGTGAGTCGGTCGTTCAGTGGCCCTTGCGCAGGGCGGGGGTTCCGGCGGCCACCGTTGCCGGGTGGACGAAGAGCGGCAGCAGCCGCCGTGAAGCCGGCGTGCGCAGCGCCTTGACCGCGGCCAGGTGCGCCTCGCAGCGCACGACCAGCTCGTCGTACGCGCCCTGGCCCATCAGCTCGACGAGCTCGGCGCGGTTGCTCCGATAGACCGGCTCCGCCCCCACGTGCGCGTCGGGGTTGCCCGAGCAGTACCAGTCGAGGTCGTGCCCGCCCGGGCCCCAGCCCCGGCGGTCATACTCACCGATCGACACCTCGAGGTAGCTCGTGTCGTCGGGGTGCTCGACGGTGCGGAAGGTCCGCCGGATCGGCAGCTGCCAGCAGACGTCGGGCTTCTGGGTGTGTGGCGGCTTGCCGGTGAGGACGGCGTGCTGGTGGAGGGCGCACCCGGCGCCGGCCGGGAAGCCGGGGCGGTTGAGGAAGATGCAGGCGCCGTCGACGACCTTGGTCTTGCGGGCGTCGTCCTCGCGCTCGGTCCACGCCGAGATCTTGGTGGGGTTCTTGCGGTCGGGTCGCAGCTGCCACTCGTCCTCGCCCAGCTCGGCGACGACGGCGGCGACCCGCGCCAGGTCGTCGTCGTCGGAGAAGTGCGCGCCGAGGGTGCAGCACCCGTCGTCGGGGCGGTCGGCATAGATGCCCTCACAGCCCGACCCGAAGATGCAGGTCCACCGCGACGTGAGCCAGGTGAGGTCGCAGCGGAAGCGCTGCCCGGAGTCGGAGGGATCGGGGAACTCCACCCAGGTCCGGGGGATGTCGAGCGGAGTCTCAGCCACCCGGTCACCCTATGCCGGTGACGCCGACTACCGTTGCACCATGCGGCTCGGGGTCATCGATGTGGGTTCCAACACCGTGCATCTCCTCGTCGTCGACGCCCACACGGGGGCCCAGCCGCTCCCCACGAGCTCCCACAAGCGAGAGCTCCGCCTCTCCGAGCACGTCAAGGACACGGGGGAGATCGACGACGCGGGGCGGGAGCAGCTGGCCGACTTCGTCGCGGAGTGCCTCACGGTCGCCGAGGACCAGGGCGCCGAGGACCTCATGGGCTTCGTCACGAGCGCGATCCGCGAGGCCCCCAACGGCGACGAGGTGCTCGCCGCCGTCAAGGAACGCACCGGCATCGTCCTCGACGTGCTCTCGGGCGAGGACGAGGCGCGGTTGACCTTCCTCGCGGCGCGCCGGTGGTTCGGCTGGTCGGCCGGGACCCTGCTCGTCGCCGACATCGGTGGGGGGTCCCTCGAGATCGCCCAGGGAGTGGACGAGGATCCCGACGTCGCCATCTCACTGCCCCTCGGGGCCGGGCGCGTCACCCGCGACCACCTGCTCGGCGACCCTCCCGGGGTCGAGGCCGTCCGCGCCGCCCGCAAGCACGTGCGGGCCACCATCGCCCGCGAGCTGCGCCCCCTCACCAAGGCGACCACGCCGGACCGCGTCGTCGGAACCTCCAAGACGATGCGTTCCCTCGCCCGAATCACGGGAGCCGCCCCGAGCTCGGAGGGCATGTATGCCGCCCGCTCCCTCGAGCGTGCCGCTCTCGACGCGATCCTGCCCAAGATCGCCAAAATGACTGCGGCACAGCGCAGCTCACTCCCGGGAGTCTCCGCGTCGCGGGCCCATCAGCTCCTCGCGGGCGGGATCGTGGCGTCCGCCACGATGGACCTCCTCGGTGTCGACCGCCTCGAGATCTGCCCGTGGGCACTGCGCGAGGGCATCATCCTGCGCAGGCTCGACGGCATGCACTGATGGACGCCCTCGACGCGGTGGACATCCCGGACATCCCGGTCGCCCTCTCCACGGCGTCGGTCTATCCCGAGAACTGCGCCGCAGCCTTCCAGCACGCAGCGCGTCTGGGCTACGACGCCGTCGAGGTGATGGTCTGGACCGACCCGGTGACCCAGGAGGCGGGCGCACTCCGCGCACTGTCCGAGCTCCACGGCATACCCATCGTCTCCATCCACGCGCCCACCCTGCTCATCAGCCAGCGGATCTTCGGAGTCGATGCCTGGGGCAAGGTCGACCGGTCGCTGGAGCTGGCGCACGAGGTGGGTGCGGAGACGGTGGTGCTGCACCCGCCCTTCCGCTGGCAGAAGGACTACGCCCGCGACTTCACCGACGGCATCGCGACGCGCGAGCACGACTCGGGCATCACGCTGGCCGTCGAGAACATGTTCCCGTGGCGGGTGGGTGGTCGAGAGATCGAGGCCTACCTCCCGCACTGGGACCCGGTGCCGCAGCCCTACGACCACGTGACGCTCGACCTGTCCCACACCGCGACCGCGGGTTCGGACGCCCTGGCGATGGTCAAGGCGCTGGGCCCCCGCCTCGCCCATCTGCACCTCGCCGACGGGCTCGGGTCCATGAGGGACGAGCACCTGGTGCCGGGACGAGGGTCCCAACCCTGCGCAGAGGTGCTGGATGTGTTGGTGCACAGCGGTTTTGGTGGCGCCGTCGTCGTCGAGGTGTCGACTCGCCGACTGTCCGTGAGCCAGCGTGAGATCGCCCTGGCCGAGTCCTTGGCGTTCTGTCGGCTCCACCTCGCCTCGGCCCTCGCCGTCGACACGGAGGACGAGGGTGTTGACGACGGGGGTGCGTCGTGAGTCCCCGGGGTCGTCGGCCCGGAGGCGAGGACACTCGCGCAGCGATCATCGATGCGGCGCGGTCCGAGTTCGCGCAGCGTGGCTACGACGGCACGTCGCTGCGGGGTGTCGCGCGTGAGGCCGGGGTCGACCCCAAGCTCGTGCACCACTACTTCGACGGCAAGACCGAGCTCTTCGCCGAGGTCATGGCCTTCCCCGCCAACCCGGCCGTCCTCGTCGAACAGATCGCTGCGGCCCCTCGGTCAGAGCTCGGCGAGACGCTCGCCCGGGCCTTCCTCACCGCATGGGACTCGCCCGAGGGCCGGGAGCGTTTTGCGGCGATGTTCGCCGCCGCTGCCGCTCACGAGGAGCACGCCCGGATGGTGCGTGAGTTCGTCGGTCGGGAGGTCCTCCGCCGGGTCGTGGAGACGATGCAGCCACGAGATGGCGTGGCGCCTCCGTCGGGGGAGTCGCTCGAGCTGAGGGTGGCGCTCGGCGCCGCCCAGCTCGTGGGCATGGGGATGCTGCGCTACGTCGTCAAGGTGCCTGCGGTCGCTGACGCCACGATGGAGGAGATCGTCGCGGTCCTCGGCCCGACCCTCCAGTGGCACCTCGTCCCCACGAGCCGCTGAGCCTGCTCAACGACCGCACTGCTCAGTCCACCCTGCCCGACTCCGGGGGTTGAGCCGGTCGCCCCCGTGGGTCTAAATTCATCACATGATGAAAAACGAGAGCACCGACGCCGTCGTCGTGGAGCAGCTGCGGGTCGTCCGCGGTGACCGCGACGTCCTGCCCGGCCTCAGCCTCGTCGTGCCCGCCGGACAGGTCGTCGGCCTCCTCGGCCCCAGTGGTGGGGGCAAGTCGACCCTCATGCGCGCCATCGTCGGCGTGCAGCGGGTCGCCTCCGGCACCGTCACCGTGCTCGGCGAGCCGGCCGGCAGTCCCGGGCTGCGCCATCGCGTCGGCTACGTCACCCAGTCGCCGAGCGTCTACGCCGACCTCTCGGTGCGCCACAACCTCGCCTACTTCGCCAAGGTCCTCGGCGCGCAGCCGGGCGCGGTCGACCGCGCCATCGAGTCGGTCGACCTCACCAGCCACGCGGACGCCTCGGTCGGCAACCTCTCCGGTGGGCAGCGCTCGCGCGTCTCCCTCGCCGCCGCGCTCGTCGGCGACCCCGAGCTGCTCGTCCTCGACGAGCCGACCGTCGGCCTCGACCCCGTGCTCCGGCGTGACCTCTGGGACCTCTTCCGCCGACTCGCCCACGAGGAGGGGCGCACCCTGCTCGTCTCGAGCCACGTCATGGACGAGGCCACGCGCTGTGACCGGCTGCTGCTCCTGCGCGAGGGCGAGATCCTGAGCGACTCCACGCTGCCCGAGCTGCTCGACCACACGGGGACCACCGACGCCGAGCAGGCGTTCCTGGCACTCGTCGACCGGGCGAGCGGACGCGCGCCGGACGCGCGACCGGACAATCCGGCATACACAGGTCGGCACGAGACCGGAGACCGCCCATGAACCCGAGCATCACCCTCGCCACCGCCGCACGCATCCTGCGCCAGCTGCGGGCCGACCACCGGACCATCGCGATGATGCTCGTCGTGCCGTGCGTCCTCGTCGGTTTGCTCGCCTGGATCTTCGACGGCACGCCGGTCTTCGACCGCACCGGCGCCGCGCTCCTGGGGGTCTTCCCGTTCGTCGTGATGTTCATCGTCACCAGCGTTGCGACCCTGCGCGAGCGCACGTCGGGCACGTTGGAGCGACTCCTCACCACCCCGCTCGGCAAGGGCGACTTCATGCTCGGCTATGCCCTCGCCTTCGGAGTCATGGCTGTCGTGCAGGCCGTCGTGGCAACCGGATTCGCGGTGTGGGTCTGCGGTCTCGACGTCGCCGGCCCCACGTGGCTGCTCGTCGTCGTGGCGGTCTGCGATGCGCTCCTCGGCACGGCCCTCGGCCTGCTCGTGAGCGGCTTCGCGTCCACGGAGTTCCAGGCCGTGCAGTTCATGCCGGCGTTCGTCCTCCCGCAGTTCCTGCTCTGTGGGCTCCTCGTGCCGCGGGACTCGCTGCCGTCGGTCCTGTCCGCGATCTCGGACTTCCTCCCCCTCTCGTATGCCGTGGACGCGATGCGCACGATCGCTGCGGTTCCCGACCCGTTGGCTGACGTCTCGAGCGACCTCGCAGTCATCGTCGGCGCCATCGTTCTGGCCCTCGCCCTCGGCAGCCTCACCCTGCGCCGCCGCACGCCGTGAGGCGAAAGCGCGAAGGTGAGCGGACGGCATACCCGTCTCGAGCACTCCCGCGCAGCGGATAACCTGACGCTCGTGGATGCCTCTGACCTGCTCCGATCCAGCCTTCTGCACCTGTCCGACTCCTCTCTCGTGCGCACCACGATCGAGAAGGCGCCGGTGAGCCGCTCCGTCGTGCAGCGCTATGTGCCCGGCACCGACGTCGCCGACGCCGTGGGCGCCGCGGCCGAGCTGCGCGCGACGAACCGGATGGTGACGATCGACTACCTCGGCGAGGACACGCTGGACGCCGGTCAGGCCGCGCACACCGTCGACACCTATGTCGGCCTTCTCCGGGCGCTCAAGGCTCGCGACCTGTCGCAGTTCGGAGCGGCCGAGGTCAGCGTCAAGCTCAGCGCCGTGGGCCAGGCGCTCCCGCAGGACGGCGAGCAGATCGCCCTCGACAACGCGCGCCGTATCTGCGAGATCGCCAAGGACGCCGACACGACGGTCACGCTCGACATGGAGGACCACACGACCACCGACTCGACGCTGTCGATCCTCGCCGAGCTGCGCCAGGACTTCCCCGACACCGGCGCCGTGGTCCAGTCCTACCTCCACCGCACCGAGTCCGACTGCCGCGACCTCGCCACTGCGGGCAGTCGGGTCCGCCTCTGCAAGGGCGCCTACAAGGAGCCGGCCTCCGTCGCCTACCAGGACGCGCAGGACGTCGACCTGTCGTATGTGCGCTGCCTCAAGGTGCTCATGGCCGGGGACGGCTACCCGATGATCGCGAGCCACGACCCGCGGCTCATCGACATCGCCCGGGCGCTCGCCAGCCGGCACGGCCGCGAACCCGACTCCTACGAGTTCCAGATGCTCTACGGCATCCGCCCCGACGAGCAGACCCGGATTGCCGACCGCGGGCACCAGATGCGCGTCTACGTGCCGTTCGGCGAGGAGTGGTACGGCTACCTCATGCGCCGGATGGCCGAGCGCCCCGCCAACCTCCAGTTCTTCCTGCGCAGTCTCGTCACCAAGGGCTGACGCAGCGCGAGGGCTGAAGCCCCGGCTCGACCCGGCTTTGTCCCGCTCCACCCGAGTTGCCAACTCGGGTGGAGCGCCCCTTTATCGGGTCACCCGATAATGCGGCGGCGTGGAGGGATGAGGTCGGGCATAGTCTCGCGCCATGGGAACGGTTGCGATCTTCGGTGCTGGTGTCATGGGCGAGACCCTGCTCTCGGGACTGCTGCGTGCCGGACGACCAGCGGAGGAGCTCGTCATCACCGAGCGCCGGCCCGAGCGTGCTGTCGAGCTGACCGACAAGTACGGCGTCCGCGCGCTGAGCAACGTCGAGGCCGCGGCCGAGGCCGAGACGCTCGTCCTCGTCGTCAAGCCGCAGGACATGGCCGCGCTCCTCGAGGAGATCGGCCCGCACGTCGCCGAGGCCAACCTCGTCGTCAGTCTCGCGGCCGGCATCACCACCGACTTCATCGAGAGCCACCTGCCCGAGGGCCGCTCCGTCGTGCGCGTCATGCCCAACACCCCGGCTCTCGTCGACGAGGGCATGGCCGCCGTGAGCGCCGGCCGGCACTGCCAGCCCGACCAGCTCGAGCACGCCCGCAGCCTGCTCGCCGCGACCGGCAAGGTCACCGAGGTGCCCGAGAAGCTCCAGGACGCGGTCACCGCGATGTCCGGGAGCGGACCGGCATACATCTTCTATGTCGTCGAAGCCATGATCGAGGCCGGTGTCGTGCTCGGTATGCCGCGTGCCACCGCTACCGAGCTCGTCACCCAGACGCTCTACGGCGCGGCGACGATGCTGCGCGAGACCGGGCAGCACCCCACCGTGCTGCGCGAGCAGGTCACCTCACCCGGCGGCACGACCGCGGCCGCGCTGCGTGTCCTGGACGACCACAAGGTCCGCGCCGCCTTCGTCAGCGCCATCGAGGCTGCCGCGGTCCGCTCCAAGGAGCTGTCCGGTGGCTGACCCGGGCGGCGCCGCGCGCGTCGTCCCGGTCACCGAGGACAACTGGCGCACCTATCGCGACGTGCGGCTCGCCTCGCTCCTCGACACCCCCCGAGCCTTCGCCAACACGTATGCCGTGAGCGCGGCCTACCCGGAGGAGTCCTGGATCGCTCGGCTCAGCTCGATGCGGGTCTGGCTCGCGATGGCCGACGACCGTCCGGTCGGCACGATCGCGATCTGGCACAGCAGCGAGCAGCCCGACGACGAGATCTATCTCATCGGCATGTGGGTGTCCGCGTCCGTCCGGGGGCGCGGCGTCGGCGACCTCCTCGTCACCACCGCGCTCGACGCCGCAGGTCAGGAGGGGTACGTGAGTGTCCACCTCGACGTCGCCGAGGAGAACGAGGCCGCCAGGCGCCTCTACGAGCGACACGGATTCACCCCCACCGGCGCGACCTGGGACAACCCCCTCTACGGCGGGATCCGGGAGATCGGGTATGCCGTGAGGGTGGACCCGGTTTGCCGCCCCCCGGTGCCGTCAGCGACAGTTGACGCATGAGCGAGATCAGCGTGCGCCCTCTGGGCGAAGAGGACTGGCAGCAGTACCGCGACGCCCGGCTGACCGCTCTGCGGGAGTCCCCCGAGGCCTTCGCGGCCACCGTCGAGGAGGAGGAGGCCTTCGACGAGGACCTCTGGCGCCTGCGCATGAAGCGCTCTGCCCGCCTCCTCGCGGAGCGCGAGAACGGCACCCTCGGCATCGTCAGCGTCGGGCGCTCGAGCGATGAGAACCCCAAGACCTCCGAGCTGTTCGGCCTGTGGGTGCGGCCGGAGGCTCGGGGGAGCGGCGTGGCCTCCGCCCTCGTGCGCGCCGGCGCCAGGCTGGCCCGCGAGCAGGGCCAGACCCAGCTCGCCTACTGGGTCGGCAGCGACAACGGTCGCGCCGTGGCCTTCGCCAGCGGCTTCGGGTTCCGCCCCACCGCCGAGCGGCGGCCCATGCGGGTCAAGAGCGAGGACGACGAGGACGAGGTGGCCATGGTCCTCGCGCTCGGCGGCGACCGCGGGGCCGTGCCCCACGACTTCTGAAGCGCGCTCCGTCTTTCGTTGCGCTGTCGCAGTCGTCGCGAACGGGGTATGCCGTTCGCCGCAGTCCCATCCGCGCTGCGCGCGCTGAACGCACTCCGCGCTCCCGCCAGGCCCAGCCAGCGGCGAACGGCACACCCCGTTCGCTCCTCAGGTTCCGATCGCTCGAGTTGAGGATCCCTGCGGACTTCAGTGGTGCTCACCCTTGTCGGCGCTTTTCCGCTTTCGCGCTCATCGGCTCGGTGGGTCAGGGAGGGTCAGGGGCGGGCGGCGAGGCGTTCCAGGAGCTCGGTCGGGCCACTGACGATGAGCGTGTCGTGAGCCGAGACCTTCGTCGTTGGCACGGCATACGTGAAGTCCTGTCCGGGGGCCTTCACGCCCACGATCGTGACGCCGTACTTGCTGCGCAGCTTGCTCTGCTCGAGGGTGAAGCCGACGGCCTCGGCCGGTGGCCGCATCTTGACGATGGCGAACCCGTCGTCGAACTCGATGTAGTCCTGGAAGCTTGCCGCCCACGAGGTGGGCGACGCGTCGGCCGGTGTCGGCCTCGGGGCGGACGATGTGCTGGACGCCGATGCGGTCGAGGATGCGGGCGTGCTCGGGCGACATCGCCTTGGCCCAGATGTCGGGGATGCCGGCGTCGACGAGGTTGGCCGACGCGAGGACGGAGGCCTCGAGCGAGGAACCCACCCCGACGATGGCGATCCTGAAGCGCGAGGCCTTGGCCTCGCGGATCACCCCGACGTCGCTGGCGTCACCGTGGATGATCGAGCTGATCCGGCCGAGGAACTTCTCGGCGAGGAACCCGTCCTTCTCGATGGCGACGACCCGGTGTCCGAGGCGGCGCAGCTCGAGGGCGGCGGCACCACCGAATCGACCCAGCCCGACGACCAGGACGTCGAGATCGCTGTTCTTGGCGCCCAAGGCTTCCTCCTGCTGGTGACTGACATGACGACTGACCTGAAGCTGACGTGCGACGCCAGTGCCGGCGAGGTCGCGTCGTCAGGTGGACGTTCGGGTCGAGGCTAACCCTCATCCGTGGTCTGCCGGGTAGCGTGCCCGACATGGCTCATCGCACGCGCCTCGTCTGGGACGACGGGTTCACGGCATACAACTTCGGGCCCTCCCATCCGATGGGGCCCTCGCGGCTCGCCCTCACGACCCGGCTGCTCGACTCCCTCGGGGTCCTCGCGCAGACCGAGGTCATCAGTCCCGGCGTCGCGAGTGACGACCTGCTCGCCACCGTGCACGACCGCGACTACATCGCGGCGGTGCGTGAGGCGTCGGCCGATCCCGACGGCGCCGACCTGCGGCGTGGGCTCGGCACCGAGGACGACCCGGCCTTTGCGGGCATGCACGAGGCGAGTGCCCGCATCGTCCAGGGCACGGTCGACGTCTGCGCTGCCGTGTGGAGCGGCGAGGTCGACCACGGGGTCAACTACTGTGGGGGCCTCCACCACGCGATGGCCACGCATGCTGCCGGCTTCTGCATCTACAACGACATCGCCGTAGGGATCCAGCACCTCCTCGACAGCGGCGCCGAGCGCGTGGCCTACGTCGACATCGACGTCCACCACGGCGACGGTGTGGAGCGGATCTTCTGGAACGACCCGCGCGTCCTCACCGTGTCGGTGCACGAGTCCGGGCGCGCCCTCTTCCCGGGCACGGGGTGGCCGGGTGACATCGGGGGCCCCGACGCCCGGGGGACCGCGGTCAACGTGGCGCTGCCGCCGGGCACGGGCGACGCCGACTGGCTGAGGGCGATCGAGTCGGTCGTGCCGCACGTCGTCGAGGCGTTCGATCCGCAGATCCTCGTGACCCAGCACGGTTGTGACAGCCATCGTCAGGACCCGCTCGCCCACTTCAGCATCTCCCTCGATGCACAGCGTCGGGCCCACGAGTGCCTCCACCGGCTCGCCCACGACCACGCCGACGGCAAGTGGGTCGCGCTCGGGGGTGGAGGCTATGAGCTCGTCGACGTCGTGCCCCGGTCCTGGGCCCACCTCACCGCCATCGCCGCCCACGTGCCCGTCCCGGCCGCGGACCCGGTCCCGACCGATTGGCTGGACCACGTGCGTGAGACGTTCGGTCGAGAGGGCCCCACGACCATGGGCGACCTGGCCGAGCAGGACCTCCCGATCTGGGTGCGTCCGTGGGGGATGGGGCACAACCCCGACCGCCCCGGGGACGCCGCCATCCTGGCGACGCGTCAAGCTGTCTTCCCGCTCCATGGCCTCGACCCATGGTTCGACTGACCGAGATTTCTCCCCACTTGGCAGCGTGTCGACTGGACGTGGCAAACATTCCGCTCCAACGACTTCCCCAATCGTCACACCAGCCCCTATGGTTGCTTCTTGCAGCACGTAGATGACCGCCGACGGGGAAGTCGGCGATGCGAGCCTGCAGAAGATCGAGGTAGCGATGTCTCAGGAACGCTTTGCCGAGGTGCGGTTTCTCACCGTTGCCGAGGTGGCCTCGATCATGCGTGTGTCCAAGATGACCGTCTATCGCATGGTGCATGGAGGCGAGCTCCCCGCCGTGCGCGTGGGGCGGTCCTTCCGGGTTCCCGAGGACGAGGTGCAGAAGTACCTCCGGGAGTCCTACATGGGCACCGCGTGAACGAGTCGAACGACAACGCCGAAGGCCGGACCGTCGAGGTCCGGCCTTCGGCGTCTCGTGCTCAGGGCGGGCCCCGTTTGGGCGCTCGGGTCACGCGCCGGTAGGGTTGCTCCTCGACACACGCGCGCCGGTCGGCCGCGCAGGCCGATCAGCAGCTGCTGGTCCACCGTCGTTCGATTCTCTCCAATCAGCAAGGACTGCTCATGGGTTCAGTGATCAAGAAGCGCCGCAAGCGCATGGCGAAGAAGAAGCACCGCAAGTTGCTTCGCAAGACGCGCCACCAGCGCCGCAACAAGAAGTGACGCGTCCCTGACGTGTGGAATCGGCCCTCGCCCTCCGGCGGGGGCCGTTCCGTATTCGTAGGGGTATGCCGTCCGCCCGCGGCCGTCCGCCCGTCCAGCAGGTGGCCCGTATGGGTGACCGGCCTCTCCGGCACTCCCGTCACGCCTCGGCGGGAAGTAGGGTCGAGCCTTCAAGACCGCGATCCGTTGAGTGAGCCGAAGAGGGGGCTGTGCCCGTGGGCAAAGTAGTACTCGTGACGGGGGTGTCCCGCCACCTCGGGGGAGTCCTCGCACGGCGACTCGCGGCGGACCCGTCGGTCGACAAGGTCATCGGTGTCGACGTCATCCCGCCACCACGCGACATCGGCGGTGCCGAGTTCATCCGCGCCGACATCCGCAACCCGATGATCGGCAAGGTCATCGCCCAGGGTGACGTCGACACGGTCGTCCACGCCAACGTCATCGCCACGCCGACCTTCGCCGGAGGACGCACTCCGCAGAAGGAGATCAACGTCATCGGCACCATGCAGCTCCTGGCTGCCTGCCAGAAGGCGTCGTCGGTCAAGCGCCTCGTCGTGAAGTCGACCGCGGCGGTCTACGGCTCGACCCCCCGCGACCCGGCCATGTTCACCGAGGAGATGAGCGCCAAGCGGCTGCCGTCCTCCGGCTTCGGCAAGGACTCTATCGAGGTCGAGGGCTATGTGCGTGGCTTCGCGCGTCGCCGGCCCGACGCCGAGATCCTCACGCTGCGCTTCGCCAACATCATCGGTCCGCGCATCCGGACCTCGATCACCGACTACTTCAACCTGCCGGTCATCCCCGTCCCCTTCGGCTACGACGCCCGACTCCAGTTCTTCCACGAGGACGACGCCATCGCCGCCCTGGCCCGTGGCGTCACCGGTTCGGCCACCGGCGTCGTGAACCTCGCCGGTGACGGGGTCCTCACCGTGCTCCAGGCCGCCTCGCTCGTGCGACGCCCGGTCGTCCTCGTGCCCATGGCCGCCGCCGGCACCATCGGCGGGCTGGGCAAGCGCTTCGGGCTCGTGGACTTCAACGCGGACCAGATGACCTTCCTCGCCTTCGGCCGGGGGATGGACACCACCGCCATGCGGAAGTCCTTCGGCTTCCAACCGTCGTTCTCCACGCGAGCAGCCTTCGAGGACTTCGCGCGGACCGTCACGCCGATCTATCCCTCGATCGACGCGGTCTCGGGTGCAGTGGGCGGGCTCGTCGGTGCGGCACAACAGGTCCTGGGTCGGCCCGCGCGAGGAAGTCACTGATGGCGACGAAGAAGAGCACCAAGGCTGTCCCGAGGACGACCGGGGCCAAGGCACCAGCATCCGCTGCCGGCACCTCGAAGAAGAAGGCGTCGTCGCTGGCTGCCGGAGCCGCCCGTGCCTCCGGTGAGCGCGCCCGCCGACGCGCGACGCCGTTGCTGTCTGCGCAGGTCGAGCCGGTCACCGCCCCCACAGCGACCCGTGCTCCGAGGACCGCGACGCGCAAGACCACTTCCACTACTGCAGCTCCCTCCAAGACCCCGTCCAGTCAGGCGTCCGATGCCACCGAGCAGCGCGCCGCCCACCGCCCGCGCCCGACCGTCAGTGCCAAGCCCAGCCCCAAGGCGTCGAAGCAGGCCGGCACCCGCGGCCAGAGCCCACGCGCGAAGCGTGCGGCAGACGACGCCGCGCGCCGGCACCTGCGGGTGGCGGTGCCTGCGGAGCCGGTGACGCGCGCATTCGATCCGACGGCCACGCAGACCGACATGGCCCTCCCCGTGCCCGGCGTCGAGGAGCTGCTCAGCGCGTCGATCGCCGCCATGCGCATCGCCGCCCAGGGCGCGGGTCTCTCGCCCGACGAGATCGAGCGCCGGATCGCGGCGACGCTGGCCTTCGTGCGGCGCCGGATCGAGGGTGACTACACGGTCGACGAGTTCGGCTACGACGAGCACTTTGCCGAGAATGTCATCTTCCCGATGCTGCGGCCCATCTATCGCAGCTGGTTCCGGGTCGAGGTGCGCGGCCTCGAGAACATCCCGGCGGAGGGCGGGGCGCTCATCGTGAGCAACCACTCCGGGACCATCGCCATCGACTCGCTCATGGTGGCGCAGGCCATCCACGACGAGCACCCGCAGCACCGTGTCATGCGCGGCCTCGGTGCTGACCTCGTCTTCCAGACACCGTTCCTCGGTGCGTTCGCGCGTCGTGGTGGGTCCACCCTCGCCGCCAAGGAGGACGTCGAACGGCTCTTTGCCAAGGGTGAGCTCGTCGGTGTCTTCCCCGAGGGGTTCAAGGGTGTGGGCAAGCCGTTCAAGGAGCGCTACAAGCTGCAGCGCTTCGGTCGAGGCGGGTTCGTCTCGGCCGCGCTGGAGGCCGGCGTGCCGATCATCCCGACCTCCGTCGTCGGCGCCGAGGAGATCGCGCCGATGATCGGCAACATGAAGACCGTCGCGCGCCTTCTCGGTCTGCCCTACGCGCCGATCACGCCGACCTTCCCCCTGCTCGGCCCTCTCGGCCTCATCCCCCTGCCGAGCAAGTGGATCATCGAGTTCGGTGCCCCCATCGAGACCGCCAGCCACGGCTCGGCCGCGGCCGATGACCCGATGCTCGTCTTCGACCTCACCGACCAGGTGCGCGAGACGATCCAGCAGACGCTCTACTCGCTGCTCATGCAGCGACGTTCCGTCTTCTTCTGACAGGCGATCCACGTATGCCGTCCACCCCCGACCCGCAGCCCCCTCAGGGAAGTGCCCCCCGCATCACCCTGATCGCCAAACCCGGCTGCCACCTCTGCGAAGACGCCCGAGCCATCATCGCGAGAGTCGCCGAAGACCTGGGGGAGTCCTTCGAGGAGCTCAACGTCCTCGAGCGCCCGGACCTGATGGAGAAGTACGCCGAGGAGATTCCCGTGACCTTCGTCGACGGCAAGCAGCACGACTTCTGGCGCGTAGACGAAGCCCGCCTGCGAACTGCCCTGACCCAACCCAAGCGGTAGGCGACCCGAGGCGCCGAGCGGAGCGTGGGTGTGCCGTTCGCCGCCGGCTGGGCCTGGCGGGAGCGCTACGCGACCGGGGCGGAACGCACGTATGTCGTCGGCCGCTGGCTGGGTCTGGCGGGAGCGCGAAGCGCGCTCAGCGCGCGAGCGCGGATGGGACTGCGGCGAACGGCATACGTGCGTGAAGCGCAAAGCGCGACGCAACCGCACGGCATACCTGACTGAGAAACGGGGTAAAGCAGGTGCAAGCGGTTACGCCGGTGGCTTGTACCAGAACGGGGTGGGTGGCTTGTCTCGGGGTCACCTTGCGACTTTGTGCATCGCTTCACAAGTGCGTACGCTGACAGGGCACCACCACACCTTCCAGACAGGAGTCGAAGGCCACGTGTCCGCTGACGTCGCAGCCCGCCGGGGTATCCCCGACGCGTCCGTGGCTCGACTTCCGGGATACCTGCAGGCCCTCACCAACCTCGCGGAGCGCGGCATCAGCTCGGTCAGCTCCGAGGAGCTCGCGGCAGCCGCGGGAGTGAGCTCGGCCAAGCTGCGCAAGGACCTCTCCCACCTCGGCTCCTACGGAGTGCGTGGGGTCGGCTACGAGGTCGACCGGCTCGCCTACGAGATCTCGACCGCACTCGGGCTGACCCAGGACTGGCCGGTGGCCATCGTCGGGATGGGCAACCTCGGCCGGGCGCTCGCGGCCTACAGCGGCTTCGCCACGCGCGGGTTCAACGTCGTCGCACTGCTCGACCGCGACGACAGCCTGGTGGGCACCTCGGTCGGGAAGCGCCGGGTCCGGCCCATGGGAGACCTCGATGCCCTCGTGCGTGAGGACCGGCTCGCGATCGGGGTCATCGCGACCCCGGCCGACTCGGCGCAGGACGTGGCCGATCGCCTCGTCGCCGCCGGCGTGCGCTCCATCCTCAACTTCGCACCGTGCGTGCTCGACGTCCCGGACGACGTCATGGTGCGCAAGGTCGACATGTCGACCGAGCTGCAGATCCTCGCCTTCCACGAGCAGCGCCGCACCGGCGAGCTCGACCTCGCCGAGCAGTCCGTCGTCGGGGAGGTGGCCCTGTGAGCCTGATCGTTCTGGGTCTCTCGCACCACGGCGCCCCGATCGAGCTGCTCGAGGCCGCCGTCCTCGACCAGGGCGCTCGCGGGCGACTCGAGGCAGCGATCGTCTCGTCCGAGCACGTCGTCGAGGCCGTCGTCGTCTCGACGTGCAACCGCACCGAGGTGTATGCCGAGGGGCTGACCTTCCACGGCGCGCTCGCCGACGTGTCCGAGGCGCTCGCCGCCGCCACGGGTGTGCCCCTGACGGATCTCCAGCCGCACCTCTACGTGCACTACGAGGACCGTGGCATCGCGCACGCGTTCTCCGTCGCGGCCGGCCTCGACTCGATGGCGGTCGGCGAGGCGCAGATCCTCGGTCAGCTCCGTGACTCGCTGACCCGCGCCCAGCGTCGGGGCCACGTCGGTCCGGCGCTCAACACGTTGCTGCAGCAGGCCCTTCGCGTGGGCAAGCGCGTCCACACCGAGACGGCCATCGACGACGTGAGCCGATCGCTCGTGGGGGCCGGTCTCGCCGCCGCCGCCGAGGTCGTGGGTCCGATCGCCGGAGCCCGTGTGCTCGTCATCGGCGCCGGCGGCATGGGCGCACTCGCCGCGACCACGGTGAGCCAGGCCGGCGTCAGCTCGGTCACGATCGCCAACCGTGGGCTGGTGCGGGCCGAGCGCCTGGCCAGCCGGGTGGGCGGGCGCGCGCTGGCGTGGGAGTCGCGCCTCGACGGGCTCGCCGACGCCGACATCGTCATCTCCAGCACCGGCGCCACGGGCGTCGTCGTCACCGCCGGCGACGTGGAGGCGGCCGCCGTGGTCCGGGCGGGTCGCCCCCAGGTCTTCGTCGACCTCGGCCTGCCCCACGACGTCGACCTCGCGGTCGCCGACCTCGACAGAGTCACGCGCATCGGCCTCGCCGAGCTCGGCGAGATGCTCAGGCACACGGGCGACGTCCCGCAGGTGCAGGAGGCGCGCGACATCGTCACGGGCGAGGTCGCGGCATACCTCACCGAACGCTCCGCCGAGGCCGTGGCGCCCACGGTCGCGGCGCTCCGCTCGCGTGCCCAGCAGGTCGTCGACGACGAGATGACCCGGCTGTCCCGGCGCACGCCGGAGCTCGCGGACGGCGACCGCGCCGAGGTGCAGCGCACCGTCCACCGCATCGTCGAGAAACTGCTCCACGCCCCCACGGTCCGCGTCAAGGAGATGGCCCAGGCCGGTCAGGGTGGCAGCTACGCCAAGGCTCTGAGCGAGCTGTTCGACCTCGACCCCCGCGAGGTGTCGGTGGTCTCGACCCCGCCGATCCTTCCGGTGACCGACGACGAGGAGGTCGGCCGATGACGCTCCGCCTCGGAACCCGCCGCTCCGCGCTCGCCACCACCCAGTCCGCCTGGGTCGCCGACCGGCTGCGTGAGCTCGGCCACGACGTCGAGCTCGTCGAGATCACCACCGAGGGCGACCTGGACCGCACCACCCCGCTCGCCACGATGGGTGGCACGGGTGTCTTCGTGTCGGCCCTGCGCGATGCGCTCCGCGATGGTCGCGTCGACCTCGCGGTGCACTCCCTCAAGGACCTCCCCACGACACCTGAGACCGACCTCGTCGTGGCCGCGATCCCACCCCGGGAGGATCCCCGGGATGCCCTCGTCGCCCGCGACGGCCTCACCCTGGGTGAGCTCCCGACGGGGTCCACGGTCGGCACCGGGTCGCCGCGCCGCCGCGCCCAGCTCGAGGCACTCGGGCTGGGACTCGAGATCCGCGACCTGCGCGGCAACGTCGACACGCGACTGGCGCGGGTCACCAGTGGTGACCTCGACGCAGTCGTGCTCGCGCACGCGGGCCTGCGTCGCCTCGGTCGCGAGGCCGCCGTCACCGAGGTCATCGACCCCATCCAGATGCTTCCGGCCCCCGGACAGGGTGCGCTCGCCGTCGAGGTCCGTGCCGACGACACAGTCACCCGTGACGCCTTGGCCGCCCTCGACGACGCCGACACCCGTGCCTGCGTCGACGCCGAGCGGGCCGTGCTCGCCGAGCTCGAGGCCGGCTGCTCCGCACCGGTCGGTGCCCTCGCCGAGATCGTCCTCGGCGACGAGGGTGACGAGCTCTCGCTGCGCGCGGTCGTCGCCAGCCCCGATGGCTCGGGCGACCTGCGCCGCTCCGCCACGGGCAGCCCCGCCGACGCGGACGCCGTCGGCCGCGGTCTCGCCCGTCTCCTCCTCGAGGACGGCGCCGCCGACCTCGTGCCCGTCGACAGCCTCAGCAGCCTCAGCGCCTCAGCAGTGTCAACACCGACAACACCGCCAGCACCGTCCAATACCGAACGCCCCGGAGCGTGACCAGTGAGCACCACCCGCTCGATCCGACCCACCACGACCACCCGCACCCCCGCGAGGGTTGCCTTCGTCGGCGCTGGCCCCGGGGACGCCGGACTGATGACGGTGCGTGCGCTCGAGTACCTCGCCGAGGCCGACGCCGTCGTCATCGACCAGATCGCTCGTGAGGACGTCGTCGCACGGCACGCCCGCCCCGAGGTCGAGATCGTCGACGCGGGCCACGGAGAGCACGGTCAGCCGCTGACCCACGCCTCCCGGGCCAAGCTCGTCGTCAGGGCCGCCAAGGCCCACCCGCGTGGCCTCGTCGTCCGGCTCATGGACGGTGACCCGGCGACGTTCAACGGACTCGCCGAGGAGGCCGCCGCCTGCGTCAAGGCCGGCGTGCCCTTCGAGGTCGTGCCGGGCGTCAGCTCGGTCAGTGCCGTTCCGACCTACGCCGGTGTCCCGCTCACGACGAGCAGCTCGCGTGGCATCCACATCATCACGGCGGGCGAGAAGCTCAAGGACATCGCCGTGGCCATCGACCCGACGGTCACCGTCGTCGTCCTCGGCCAGCCCGACACGCTCGTCGGCACGCTCGAGGCGCTGCGTGCTGCCGGTCGCGCCGACGAGACTCCTGTCGCCATCACCGAGCGCGGCACCACCGTGCACCAGGTGACGGTCACGACGACGCTCGCCGACGTCGCCACGGCGGCCAGGTCGATGCAGTTCCCCGCCCTGGCCGTCGTCGGCGACAACGTGTCGCTGCGCGAGAACCTCTCGTGGTTCGAGACCAAGCCGCTCTTCGGCTGGAACGTCCTCGTGCCGCGCACCAAGGACCAGTCCGGTTCGATGGTGCGTCGCCTCGAGCGCTACGGCGCCCAGGCCACGTCGGTCCCCACGATCTCGGTCGAGCCGCCGCGCACCCCGCAGCAGATCGAGCGGGCGGTCAAGGGCCTCGTCACCGGCCGCTACGAGTGGGTGGGCTTCACGTCGGTCAACGCCGTGCGCGCCATCCGCGAGAAGTTCGAGGAGTTCGGGCTCGACGCCCGCTCCTTCGCCGGCCTCAAGGTCGCCGCCGTCGGTGGAGTCACGGCCGATGCCCTGCGCGACTGGGGCATCAACCCCGACCTCGTGCCCGAGGGCGAGCAGTCCGCCAAGGGCCTGCTCGACGAGTGGCCTCCCTTCGACGAGCTGCTCGACCCGATCAACCGGGTCTTCCTGCCGCGCGCCGACATCGCCACCGAGACGCTCGTCGCCGGGCTCCAGGGCATGGGCTGGGAGGTCGACGACGTCACGGCCTACCGCACCGTCCGTGCGGCCCCGCCGGCAGCGCCGATCCGGGACGCCATCAAGACTGGCAGCTTCGACGCGGTCGTCTTCACGTCGAGCTCGACCGTGCGCAACCTCGTCGGCATCGCGGGCAAGCCGCACCCCTCGACGGTCATCGCCTGCATCGGTCCGGCGACCGCCAAGACGGCCGAGGAGTGCGGACTGCGCGTCGACGTCCTCGCACCGGAGCCCTCGGCCGACGAGCTCGTCGACGCCCTCGCCGACCACGGTCGCTCCCTCGCCCTCACGGCGTCGGAGTCCGGTGAGCAGGCGGTCCGCCCGAGCCAGAAGCGGCCCACGGCCCGCCGTCGCGCCAAGTGAGCAACCCGCTGCGGCCCCAGCGTCCCCGGCGGCTCCGCCAGTCGCCGGCGGTCCGCCGCCTCGTCGCGCAGACTCGGCTGCACCCGGCCGAGCTCGTCCTGCCCGTCTTCGTGCGGGAGGGCATTGACGACCCGCAGCCGATCGAGGCGATGCCCGGCGTCGTCCAGCACACGGTGGACTCGCTCGTGGCCGAGGCGCACCGCTGCGTCGAGGCCGGGCTCGGTGGCATCATGCTCTTCGGGGTCCCGGAGTCCAAGGATGCCGTCGGATCCGGTGCCGACGCCGACGACGGCATCCTCAACGTCGGCCTGCGCGCGGTGCGTGACGCTGTCGGAGACGACCTCGTCGTCATGGCCGACCTGTGCCTCGACGAGTTCACCGACCACGGCCACTGCGGCGTCCTGGACCCGGACGGCCGGGTCGACAACGACGCCACCCTCGACCGCTACGCGTCGATGGCTCTCGCCCAGGCTCGTGCGGGGGCGCACGTCCTCGGACTGAGCGGGATGATGGACGGCCAGGTGGCCCACGTGCGCACGGCTCTCGACGAGGCCGGCTTCACCGACACGATCATCCTGGCGTATGCCGCGAAGTACACCTCCGCGCTCTACGGCCCGTTCCGCGAGGCGGTCCAGTCGTCACTCGTGGGGGACCGGGCGACCTACCAGCAGGACCCGGCCAACGCCACCGAGGCGATGCGTGAGCTCGAGCTCGACCTGGCCGAGGGCGCCGACATCGTCATGGTCAAGCCGGCCCAGACCCACCTCGACATCATCGCGCTGGCAGCCGAGAGGTCAACGGTGCCGGTCGCGGCATACCAGATCTCGGGGGAGTACTCCCAGATCAAGGCGGCTGCCGAGCGCGGTTGGATCGACGGTGACCGCGCCGTCCTCGAGTCGCTGCTGCACATCCGGCGCGCGGGCGCGCAGATCATCCTGACCTACAGCGCCCTGGACGTCGCCAACCTCATCTGAACGACTTTGTGCCCCGTTGGGCCCGTCCCAGCGCAGGTGCGGCTGCGCGGTAGGGGCCCAACGGGGCACAAAGTCGGTGTGCTGGCTCAGGCCTGCTTGGCGAGCTGCACGTCGATCGTCAGCGAGATCTTGTCGGAGACGAGCACGCCGCCACCCTCGACAGCCGCGTTCCAGGTGAGGCCCCAGTCCTTGCGGTTGACGGTCGTGGTGGCCTCGAAGCCGGCCTTGGTGTTGCCCCACGGGTCCTGTCCCACGCCACCGAAGTCGACGTCGAAGGTGACGGACTTGGTGACGTCCTTGATGGTCAGGTCGCCGGTGAGGGTCTCGCCGTCGAAGGCGGTCGAGCGGAAGGTCATGGTCGGGAACTGCTCGGCGTCGAAGAAGTCGCCGCTGCGGAGGTGGGTGTCGCGGTCCGCGTTGCCCGTGTCGACGGAGGCGATCTGCGCAGTGACGTCGACGACCGACTTCGTGATGTCCTCGGCGACCTCGACGGTGCCGGAGACCTCGCGGAACGAGCCGCGGACCTTGCTCACCATGAGGTGGCGGGTGACGAAGCCGACCTCGGTGTGGGTCGGGTCGATGGCCCAGGTGCCGGGGGCCAGCGCGATGTCGGTGGTGGTGGTGCTCATGTGGAGACTCCTTGAGGGTGGTGGGTGCCTGTCGCGGGTTCCAACGACCGACAGGTCATCAATATTTCAACAACTTGGAAGATTCTAGGTGAACAACGGGTCAGGAGCTCGTCAAGGGGCCGCTAACCTGTCCCCGTGGCCGCCTCGGAGAACCCTGCGACCCGTTGGCTGACGCAGGAGGAGCAGCAGGCCTGGCGGGCCTACCTGCGCGCCCATCGTGAGCTGCAGGTGGCCCTCGACCGGGACCTCACCGACTTCGGCCTCAGCCTCCCCGAGTACGAGCTGCTCTCGATGCTCTCCGAGCAGGAGGGCGACCGGGCCCGCATGTCGGTCCTCGCCGACCTCGTCGTCCAGAGCCGCAGCCGGGTCACGCACACCGCCAAGCGCCTCGAGCAGCGAGGCTGGGTGCGCCGTGAGCCCACCCCCGAGGACGGCCGCGGAGTCGCGCTCGCCCTCACACCCGACGGCCGGCGCATGATCGAGAGCGTCGCCCCCGTCCACGTCCACTCCGTGCGGGCGAACTTCATCGACCTGCTGACCGAGGCTCAGCTCGGCTCGCTGCACGACTCCTTTGCCAAGGTGCGCGCGCACCTCGTGCCGGGTGCCCGGGCGGACGACGAGATCCACTGAGGCGGACAATGGACGCATGACGTCCAGCCCCACCACGCCCGCCACCCCCGCCGACCCGCGTTCCGACGCCCCTGCCTCTGCGGCCCTGCTCGAGCGCGCCACGCGGGTCATCCCCGGTGGGGTGAACTCGCCGGTGCGAGCCTTCCGCGCCGTCGGTGGCACGCCCCGCTTCATCGCCTCCGCACAGGGGCCGTGGCTCACCGATGTGGACGGGCGTCGCTATGTCGACCTGCTCTGCTCCTGGGGGCCGATGATCCTCGGCCACGCCCACTCCGACGTGCTCGAGGCCGTGCGCACGGCCGCCGACAAGGGTTTCTCCTTCGGCACCCCCAGTGAGAACGAGGTGCTCCTCGCCGAGGAGATCGTCGCCCGCATCGACCCGGTCGAGCAGGTCCGCCTGGTCTCCTCCGGGACCGAGGCGACGATGAGTGCCATCCGCCTCGCCCGCGGAGTCACCGGTCGCTCCGTCATCGTGAAGTTCGCCGGCTGCTACCACGGGCACGTCGACGCGCTCCTCGCCGCCGCGGGGTCCGGGCTCGCGACCCTCGCGCTGCCCGACTCCGCCGGCGTCCCCGTCGAGATGACCGCCGACACGATCGTCGTGCCCTACAACGACGTCCCCGCCCTCGAAGCGGTCTTCGCCGCCCGAGGCGGTGAGATCGCCGCCGTCATCACTGAGGCAGCCGCCGGCAACATGGGCGTCGTCCCGCCCGCGCCGGGCTTCACCGAGGCCCTGCGACGCGTCACGCGCGAGCACGGTGCCCTGCTCGTGTCCGACGAGGTCATGACCGGCTTCCGGTGCAGCAAGGCCGGCTGGTTCGGTCTTGAGGGGCCGTATGCCGCCGGTGCACCCGACATCTTCACCTTCGGCAAGGTCATGGGCGGCGGCTTCCCTGCGGCCGCCTTCGGGGCCAGCGCCGAGATCATGGCCCACCTCGCGCCTCTCGGCCCGGTCTACCAGGCCGGCACGCTGAGCGGGAACCCTGTCGCCACGGCGGCGGGGCTCGCCACCCTCGAGGGCTGCACCGAAGACCTCTATCCCCGCCTCGAGGTCACGGCGCGCACCATCGCCGACGCGGCGAGCGCAGCCCTGGCCGCCGAGGGCGTCGCCCACACCGTGCAGTGGGCGGGCTCGATGTTCTCGGTCTTCTTCCGGGACGGGCGCGTCACGAACTATGACGAGGCGCGAGACCAGGACACGGCGGCATACGGGCGCTTCTTCCACTCCATGCTGGAGTCCGGGGTGCACCTGCCGCCGAGCGCGTTCGAGGCCTGGTTCGTGAGCGGTTCGCACGACGACGAGGCGGTCGGGCAGGTCGTCGAGGCACTGCCGGCGGCCGCGCGCGCTGCCGCCCACGCCGGCTGACCGGACCCTCAGGTTCGTTTGCGACAATCGGTGCATGAGTCCGACTGACCGCACGGTCGTGCACCTCGTGCGGCACGGCGAGGTCCACAACCCCGACCGCATCCTCTATGGTCGGCTGCCCGAGTTCCACCTCTCCGACCTCGGTCACGAGATGGCCGAGCTCGTCGCAAGCCACCTCGCGGACCACGACATCACCCACGTCATCTCGAGCCCGCTCGAGCGGGCGCGCGAGACGGCAGCGCCGATCGCGGCGGCCCACGGCCTCGCGGTCGAGCTCGACGAGCAGGCGCTCGAGGCCGTGAACGCCTTCGAGGGCCGCGCCGTCGCCGGAGGGAAGGGAATCTTCCGCGACCCGAGGCTGTGGGTGCTCATGGTCAACCCGATGCGTCCGTCCTGGGGCGAGCCCTATGCCGACCTCGCCGCCCGGATGCAGGCTGCCGTCGACGCGGCGCGCGACCTGGCCCGCGGTCACGAGGCCGTCATCGTGTCGCACCAGGCGCCGATCTGGATGCTGCGCCTGGCGATCGAAGGCCGCCGCTTCGTCCACGACCCGCGCAGGCGTGAGTGCACCCTCGCGTCGCTCACCTCCCTCACCTATCGCGGAGACGAGCTCGAGTCGCTCGCCTACAGCGAGCCCGCCGCCGCGCTCCTTCCGCTTGCCCACTCGGGAGCCGGTGCATGAGTCGTCGAACCACCCGGTATGCCGTGTCGCGCGCTGCCGTCTCCGTCGCCGCTGTCTGTGCGCTCGTCGCGCTGGGAGGGTGCTCGTCGGACCCCAACTCGATCGCCGAGCAGGCCAAGCAGGGTGACCAGAAGGGCTACATCGCCGGCAACGGCGCGATCGAGCAGATCCCCGTCGACCAGCGCCTCGACCCGATCACCCTCGAGGGCACGACCCTCGACGGCGAGGACTGGTCGAGCACGTCGGTGCGCGGCGACGAGATCGTCGTCGTCAACATGTGGGCGTCGTGGTGCGGACCGTGCATCAAGGAGATCCCGGACCTCCAGAAGGTCTGGACCGATGTCCAGGCTGCCAAGAAGCCGGTGCAGTTCATGGGCATCAACTTCCGCGAGGGGCCCGAGCGTGGTGCCGCCCTCGCCGAGAGCCAGAAGATGACCTACCCGAGCCTCAGCGACAAGCCCGGCCTCCTCCTGCTCGCCTTCGGCCGTCAGGCCCCGACCAACACGCCGTCGACGCTCATCCTCGACCGCGAGGGCCGGGTCGCGGCCCGGGCCAACGGTCCGGTGACCGCCACGACGCTGCAGGGCCTCATCGATGACGCTTTGTCGGGCTCCGAGTCCTGACGCTTCATGTCTGACACGATCGCCTCAGGTGCCCTGCCCCTCGCCGTCCTCGTGGCCGCACTGGCAGGGCTGGTGTCGTTCGCCTCGCCGTGCGTGCTGCCGCTGGTGCCGGGGTTCCTCGGCTACGTCACGGGGTTGAGCGACACCGCGCTGGAGCAGCGGTCACGCAGCCGCATGGTGCTCGGGGCCTTGCTCTTCGTCCTCGGCTTCGCGGTCGTCTTCGTCCTCGGCTCGATCTTCGTCGCCACGCTGGGCCGCTCGCTCCTCGAGCACCGTGTGCTCCTGATGCGCATCGGGGGAGTGCTCGTCATCCTCATGGGGCTCGTCTTCCTCGGCGTCGGCGGTGCGAGCTCGCAGCGGCAGTTCGGGCCGACCTGGCGGCCCCGGGCCGGGCTTCTCGGGGCGCCGGTGCTCGGCGCCGTCTTCGGCCTCGGGTGGGCGCCGTGCACCGGCCCGACCCTGGCCGCCGTCCTCACCCTGTCGGCCTCGACCACGAACCCGAGCACCGGACGGGCGGTCATCCTCGCCACGGCATACGCGCTGGGTCTGGGACTGCCCTTCATCCTTGCGGCGGCCGGCATCGAGAGGTTCGGCGCGGTGTCCGGGTGGGTGCGGCGGCACCACCGGGTGATCCAGTACGTCGGTGGTGGGCTGCTCATCGTCGTCGGAGTGCTCCTGCTGACCGGGGTCTGGGAGGACCTCACCGTGTGGCTGCGCGCCGAGCTCGTGTCCGGCTTCCAGGTGGTGATCTGATGAGCCTGTCCACCCAGCCCACCGACCCCCGCCGCGACGAGGGCGTCATCCAGCCCAGGCTGGGCACGCTCGGACTGCTGCGCTTCGGCTGGCGCCAGCTGACCTCGATGCGCACCGCGCTGTTCCTGCTGCTGCTGCTCGCCGTCGCCGCGCTGCCGGGCTCGATCTTCCCGCAGCGCTCCATCGACGCCGTCCGGACCGCCGACTGGATCGCGCGCCACGAGACGGCCGGCCCGATCCTCGACACGCTCGGCCTCTTCGAGGTCTATGCCTCACCCTGGTTCGCGGCGATCTACCTGCTGCTGCTGGTCTCGCTCGTCGGCTGCGTCCTGCCGCGCTCCAGGGTCCACTGGAAGGCCATGCGTTCCCAGCCGCCGCGCGCCCCGAAGCG
Organism: Knoellia sp. AC549; assembly: GCF_979258975.1. NCBI lineage: Bacteria > Bacillati > Actinomycetota > Actinomycetes > Micrococcales > Intrasporangiaceae > Knoellia > Knoellia sp. AC549. The sequence goes on along the minus strand of NZ_OZ409890.1, from coordinate 936,234 downwards.
GTTGGAGCGACTGGCTGCCCACGAGAGCGTGACCGTCGACGGCTCCCCCGAGGAGGTGCTGGAGGACGTGCGAGCAGCGCTGAAGTCCGCGCGCTTCCGCACGCACTCGCACGACGACGCCACGGTCTCCGCCGAGAAGGGCTACCTCAAGGAGACCGGCAACCTCTTCTTCCACCTCGCGCTCATCGGGGTCATCCTCGGCATGGCGGCGGGCCACCTCCTGGGGTGGAAGGGCGATGTCATCCTCCCGGTGGGTGAGACCTTCGCCAACACCGCCGGCCGCTACGACACCATCAGCCCCGGGCCGCTCGTCGACACCGCCGACTTCCAGCCGTTCACGATGAAGCTCACCCGCTTCGACGCCGAGTTCGAGACCGATGTCAAGGGCAAGGGCCAGTTCGGCTCCCCACGGGACTTCACGGCATACGTCGACTTCACGAAGGAACCCGGCGCGGAGCCGGAGAAGAAGCTCATCCGGGTCAACGGACCCCTCGAGACCGGCGGTGGCACGGCCTTCCTCCTCGGCAACGGCTACGCCCCCCGGATCACCGTGAAGAACGCAGAGGGCAAGGTGACCTACTCCGAGCTCACGCCCTTCCTCGCGCAGGACAACAACTACAACTCGGTGGGTGCGGTCAAGGTTGCAGGGGCGGGGCCGGCGGGCAAGCAGCTCGGGTTCGCCGGGCTGTTCCTGCCGACGGCCGTCCTCGACGAGCAGGGGCCGCGCTCGGTCTTCCCGGACGCGCTCGAGCCGGCCCTCGCGCTCTCGGCCTTCGAGGGGACGCTCTTCCCGGGGGGTCGGCCGCAGTCGGTCTACTCGCTCGACACCGCCGAGATGACCCAGCTCGAGAACAAGGCCGGCACCGACCTGCTGCGCATCTGGCTCACGCCCGGGCAGACCTTCACGCTGCCCGGCGGGCAGGGCTCGATCACCTTCGACGGGGTCGAGCGCTTCGCCGGCATCTCGATCCGCAACGACCCCGGCAAGGAGGTCACGCTCGTGTCCTCGCTCGTGGCCCTGCTGGGGCTCATCCTGTCGCTGACGATCCGTCGGCGTCGGGTCTTCGTCCGGGTTGCGTCCGCCGACGACGAGGGCCGTACCGTAGTGAGCATCGGCGGCCTGGCCAAGGACGACGACGAGGGCATGGGCGAACAGCTCGAAGATGTCCTCACGCGACTGAAGGAACGACGCACGTGACACACGAGAACCTGGCGACCTACGCCAACCTCAGCCTGTACTCCGCGATGGCGGTCCTCACCCTCTCCATGCTCGGGTATGCCGCGTACCTCGCCGGCTGGTTGCCCGCCCGTGACGCCGTGAGCGAGTCCCAGACGGTGGACGTCGAGGATCGCGAGCTCGTCGCTGCGGGTGCAGGCTCGGGCACCGCCGACTCGTGGTCCGGCGACGCGTCGCCGGCGACGTCGCCGTCGACCACGGCCGACGTCGATGCCGGGGCCGAGGTGCCCTTGCGGGCGCGCAAGGCCGGTGGCGTCGCCCAGACCCTCGCGCTGCTCGGCACGATGCTCCTGTTCGCCTCTGCCGCGCTGCGCGGCTGGTCGGTGGAGCGCTGGCCCCTAGGCAACATGTTCGAGTTCGGAGTCGCGGCAGCGCTGTTCACCATGGTGGTCTTCGTCCTCGGGGGGCTGCGTCGCGACCTGCGCTGGCTCGGTGTCTTCGTCGTCGCTCCCGTGCTCATCCTGCTCGGCCTTGCCAACACGATCTGGTACACCGAGGCGGCCGAGCTCATGCCGTCGCTCAAGAGCATCTGGCTCGTCATCCACGTCACCGTCGCGACGATCTCGGTGGGTTTGTTCGCCGTCGGCTTCGTCGTGGCCCTGCTCTACCTCGCCAAGGACCGGTTCGGCTCAGGCGCAGGCGGGCTCCGGGTGCTGCGTGCGCTGCCCGACACCCGCTCACTCGAGCGCCTGGCCTACGGGTTGCACATCATCGCGTTCCCGCTGTGGACCTTCACCCTCATCGCCGGCGCCATCTGGGCTCGCCAGGCCTGGGGCTCCTACTGGAACTGGGACCCCAAGGAGGTCTGGACGTTCATCATCTGGGTCGTCTACGCGGCATACCTGCATGCGCGGGTGACGCGCGGGTGGGGCCGGGGCTCGGCGACGTGGATCGCTGTGGCCGGGTTCGTCTGCATCATCGTCAACTACGCCGTCGTCAACGTCTACTTCGTCGGCCAGCACTCCTACTCGGGCCTCTGACATGGCGATGGTGCGCTACCTGATCCTGCGGACGCTCATCTTCGTAGGATGCCTCGCCGCGACCTGGCTGCTGGGCCTGCGTGACCGCGAGGACCAGTTCCTGGCCGTCATCATCGCCGCCGTGGCCTCGCTGGCGATCTCTGCCGTCGTCCTCAAGCCGTTCCGTCAGCAGGCGTCCGCGGCCATCGCCGAGCGCGTCGACCAGCGCCTGGAGCGCAAGCGGACGACCAGTGGCGACGAGCTCGCCGAGGACGCCGAGCAGGAGCGCCCGGGCGCCTCGACCAAGCGCGACGGCACCTCCGACTTCCGCTGACCGCCCGGAGTTCCGGCTGCCGTTGTGTCCTGTGAGGCGGGGGCTAGAGCACGCTTCTGACAGGACACACGCTCGGTTGCCGTCCACAGGCGGTGCTGACCGTCGGGCCCTGTCCACAGATTCGCTCTCGTCGGTGACTTGGCCGCGATGGCTGAACCACTCTGGCCTGCATGCCCACAAAGAGCCCGGGTGACCGGGAGCGCATCGCCGCTGAGCTCGCTGTCGACCATGACGGTGTCGTTCATCGAGCCGATCTGAGGCGTCAGGGCATTTCGAGGCACGATGTCCGCACCGAACTGGATGCCGGACGCTGGCAGCGTCAAGGTCGTCACACCCTCCGCGTCCTTTCCGTCGCGACGAGTCCCCGAGCGGCTTTCTGGACAGCGGTTTGGGAGAGTGGTTGGGGAGCTGTCCTCGATGGTGCGGCAGCTCTCGTGGCGCAAGGGATGACCGGGTTCGACCTTTCCACCATTGATGTCGCTCTCCCGAAGGGCGCAGGACTTCGCCGTGTGGAAGGTGTGACTCCGCACCTGCGACGCGACCTGGGACCGGTCATGGGCTCAGGCCTGCCGCGCGTCCGCCCTGAGACGGCACTCATCCGTGCAGCACAGTGGGCTCGCTCGGACCGTCAGGCAGCACTGATTGTCTGCCTACCCGTGCAACAGCGATTGGTGAGGCCGCAAGCAGTGTTGGCCGCTTGGGCTGCGGTGCATAGATCGCCGCGCCGGGTCCTCATCGACGCCGTGATCCGCGACGTGTGCGATGGCGCCCATTCGTTGGGGGAGCTGGACTTCGCCAAGTGGTGTCGGTCATACGGGCTGCCGCCACCCAGACGACAGTCGGTCAGAACGTCGGCCTCGGGCCGCGTCTACCTGGACGTCGAGTGGGAGGGGCTCGTCGTGGAGATCGACGGAGGGCACCACTTGACTGGGCTGAACCCGGTTGACGATGCGCTGCGGGCGAACGAGGTAGTCCTTGAGGGGAAGGCCGTGCTGCGCCTTCCGGTGCTAGGTCTGAGGCTGCAGCCGGACGCCTTCATGGCACAAGTCACACGAGCCGTCGAGCTCTATGTCCTGTCGGGTGCGGCCTAGGGCCCGCGTTTCACAGGACAGAAGTGAGTGTGGGCAGCCGGCGTCAGGCGAGGGTGTGCGAGAGGAGGACGCCGGCGGAGACCGCCACGGCATACGCCAGCTCGTACTTGCCCGTCGAGCCGAGCACCGGCACGAGCCGCCGCCCCTCGGCGCCACCCATGACGACGCGAACGGCGCCGACGATGACTGCGACCGAAACCAGGCCGAGCAGCGCCCAGGGCTCCCAGACGGCCATGACCGCGACGGCGAGGACGCTCACCACGATGAGCCCGAGCCAGAGGCGCCGGGTGCCGGCATCCCCGAGTCGCACCGCGAGCGTGTGCTTGCCCGACTCGGTGTCGCTGGGGATGTCTCGCAGGTTGTTGACGACGAGGATGGCGGACGCGATGGCGCCGACACCCACGGCCGCCGCCAGCCCGAACCACGAGAGGGCGCCGGTCTCGGCATACATGGTGCCCAGGGTCGCCACGAGCCCGAAGAAGACGAAGACGAAGATCTCGCCGAGGCCGCGGTAGCCATAGGGCGTGTCGCCGCCGGTGTACTTCCAGGCCGCGACGATGGATGCGACGCCGAGCGGCAGCAGCAACCAGGCCTCGGCGATCGCCACGAGGGCCAGCCCCGCGATGGCTGCGAACCCGAACGTCAGGAACGCCGCCGCCTTGACGCTCTCGGGCCGGGCGAGCTTCTGCCCGACGAGGCGCACCGGTCCCACGCGCGCGTCGTCGGTGCCCCGGATGCCGTCGGAGTAGTCGTTGGCGTAGTTCACGCCGATCTGCAGGGCGAGGGCGACGACTGCGGCGAGGATCGCGATCGCAAAGCTGGGCTCGGAGTGCTCGGTTGCGGCCGCGGTGCCGATGACGACGGGTGCGAGGGCAGCGAAGAGGGTGCGAGGGCGCGCGCCGGCGACCCACTGTTCGAACGTGGCCATGGGGTTTGGTGCCTACAGTCCTTTGAGGAAGTCGGGGTCGTCGTCGGGCCCGCGCGGCATCTGTCGACGCGGCGGGCGGGTCGTCTTGGGGCGACCGGCCACGAGCCACGCGATCGAGCCCGCGAACGGGAAGAGCAGGATGACGAAGACCCAGATGAGCTTGGGGAGGCCGCGCACCTGGCTGTCGTCGCTCTGGACGCAGTCGACGACGCAGTAGATCGACAGCGCGAGAGCGACGAGCAGGGGCAGGAAGCGGAGCACGGCCTCATTCTCCCACGGTCTCGAACAGCATTCGGATGGCCGCTCGGTCGGGCTTGCCCGGGCCTCGTGAGGGGAGGGCGTCGACCTCTCGAACCGCTCGGGGCAGGGCGTGATCGGGGAGTATGCCGCGCAGCCGGTCCCGCAGCTCGCTCACCGTGAGCGCTTTGCCCAGGACGGCCGAGGAGGCGGAGTCACGGACGACCGCCACAGCGACGACCTCGCCCCAGTCGCGGTCGGGGACACCGACGACAACGGCCTCGGCGACACCGTCGAGGCTGGTCACGGACTCCTCGACGAGGCGGGGCGAGACCTTGAGGCCCCCGGTGTTGACGACGTCGTCGATGCGGCCGTCGACGCGGAGCCGTCCGCTGTCGTCGAGGTGCCCGATGTCATCCGTGCAGAACACCCGCATCGTGGGTTTCCCACCCAATTCCCCCGATTCCCACGCGTGAGTTTCGGGGGAATTGGGTGGGAAACCCACCGGGAAGGCGGCGGCCGTGCGGGTCGGGTCGCCGAGGTAGCCGTGGGCCAGGGTGGCGCCGGCGAGATGGATGCGACCGTCCTGGTCGAGCAGCACCTCGGTGCCCTCGAGGGGCTGGCCGTCGTAGACGCAGCCCCCGGCGGTCTCGCTCATGCCGTAGGTCGTGACCGCCCTGATCCCGGCATCGGCTGCTCGAGCGAGGAGGTCCGGGTGGGTGGCGGCACCCCCGACGAGCACGGCGGCGAAGCGGGCGAGGCGCTCGGTGGCCCCACTGTCGGCCAGGAGGCGGGTGAGCTGGGTCGGGACGAGCGACACATAGGTCGGCTGGTTGTGGTCCGGCACAGCGTCCACGGCCTCGACCCAGGCCGCCGGCGTGAAGCCCGCGCGGAGGTCCATGACCTGCGGTGTCGTGCCGGCGACGAGCGAGCGGAGCAGCACCTGGAGGCCGGCGACGTGGTGCCCCGGCATGGTGAGCACCCAGTGGCCGGGGCCGGCGAGACGGCCGTGCGTGGCATCGATGCTCGCACGCAGGGCACGCGTCCCGAGCATCGCCAGCTTGGGGGCGCCGGTCGAACCCGACGTTCCCACGACCACCGCGAGGTCGCTGGGGAGGGACTCGGCATCGTGAGGCGGGACGTCCGGGTGAGGTGAGCCGGCGGCATACGGGGCAACGGGGTGGCCGCCACCGAGCGCGAGCTCGAGGCGCGGGAGGACGTCGAGCGCGGCCGCGCCCGAAGGCACCGCGAGCGGCTCGATCCTCATGCGGCTCACTCTAGGCAGCACAGGTCATCGTGAGGATGATGGGCGCATGGACCCTGAGTTCGCGGCCTATCTCGAGCGGGTTCGCGCGCACCGAGCCGAGCTGGGTGAGTCGCTCGCAGCGCTCGATGCCGCGTTGGCGCTGCCGGTGGGGTTGGGGGCGCTGTGGCGTCGGCGGGTGCGAGCAGCGCTCACCGAGCTGGAGCACGACCTGCGCGACCACCGCGCGATCACCGAGGAGCCGGGTGGGCTGTATGCCGACGCCGTGGCTCGAGCGCCCCGGCTCGCCTCCGTGTCCAAGCTGCAGATGGACGAGCACCTCGACTTCGTCGAGGTCGTCCAGCGCCTGCTGGGGGAGCGGGAGGCCGGCCTGCAGAGTGCGGATGCCGTTGCGGCACACCGCGAAGCAGCGACCCAGCTCGTCGGTCGGATCGTCCGTCACCGGCAACGGGGTGCCGACCTCATCTATGAGGCCTACGAGGTCGACATCGGCGGTCAGGGCTGAGAGGTCAGAAGTACCAGGGGAAGGGAGACCAGTCGGGGTCGCGCTTCTCGAGGAACTGGTCGCGCCCCTCGACCGCCTCGTCGGTCATGTAGGCCAGGCGCGTCGCCTCGCCGGCGAAGACCTGCTGGCCCATGAGCCCGTCGTCGACGAGGTTGAACGAGAACTTGAGCATGCGCTGCGCCTGTGGCGACTTGGACATGATCTCGCGGGCGACCTGGAGGGCGTCCGCCTCGAGCTCCGCGTGCGCCGACACGATGTTGACCGCCCCCATGCGGTGCATGTCGTCGGCGGTGTAGGTCCGGCCGAGGAAGAAGATCTCGCGGGCGAACTTCTGACCGACCATCTTCGCGAGGTAGGCCGAGCCGTAGCCCCCGTCGAAGGAGCCCACGTCGGCATCGGTCTGCTTGAACCGGGCGTGCTCGCGGCTCGCCATCGTGAGGTCGCAGACCACGTGCAGGGAGTGCCCGCCACCGGCCGCCCACCCGTTCACGAGGGAGATGAGGACCTTGGGCATCGTGCGGATGAGGCGCTGGACCTCGAGGATGTGGAGCCGCCCGCCCTCGGCCTTGACCCGGCGCTCGTCGACTCCCGCGGCTGTGTCGTCGTCGGCGTCCTCGGCGGCGTACTGGTAGCCGCTGCGGCCGCGGATGCGCTGGTCGCCGCCGGAGCAGAAGGCCCACTTGCCCTCGCTGCTGGTGCCGGAGGGCCCGGGGCCGTTGCCGGTGAGCAGGACGACGCCGACGTCGGGGCTGCGGCGGGCGTGGTCGAGTGCGCGATAGAGCTCGTCGACGGTGTGCGGCCGGAAGGCGTTGAGCACCTCGGGTCGGTCGAACGCGATGCGGACAGCGCCAAGATCACGGGCCCGGTGGTAGGTGATGTCGGTGAAGTCGAACCCTTCGACCTCGTCCCACGCCGCCGGGTCGAACGTCTCACTCACACCATCGATCGCAGTCACGTGTCGGAGCCTAACCGCCGGTCAGGGCGGGGCGGGCTCAGCGCTGCCAGCCGTAGTCGTGGTTGCCCTCGGCCTTCGCGAGGTCCTCCGGGACGACGACGAAGACGGTCTTCTCGGGCTCGTCCGCCAATGCGTCCGGGTCGACCCTTCCGTCGGGGTCGACGGTCTCGAGGTGGGCGCGCAGGGCCTGCTCGGCGAAGTCGTTCCACGTCAGGCCGGCACCCTTGGCGTAGCGGCGGGCCTGCTTGAGCAGTGCTGAGTCGATGCTGATCGTGGTCTGCATGGCTCCATGGCATCCCACAGGGCCACCCTTGGCAAGGCGAGAGCTGTCGAAGAACCCGGTGGGCCGCCCGTCACGTCGCGGGTAGGTTCGGTCCATGTCCCTCCTCTGGTACACCGTCGTCATCGACTGCCACGACAACGCTGCCCAGGCGCGTTGGTGGGCGCAGACACTCGGCTGGAAGATCGGGTACGAGGACGACGAGGAGGTCGTCATCGCTCCGCCGGACGCGACCGAGGATCCCGTCGAGACCCTGGAGGAGTGGCGGCTGCAGCGCCAGGAGCTCGTCTTCGTCCGCGTCGAGGAGGGCAAGACCCTCAAGAACCGGCTGCACCTCGACCTGGCTCCGCACACCACCCAGGACCGTGATGCCGAGATCGCCTCGCTCCTCGACCGGGGTGCTGCCCTGGCCGACGTCGGTCAGCCGGACGACGTCACGTGGACTGTCCTCACCGACCCTGAGGGCAACGAGTTCTGCGTCCTCTCCGCACGCGACCGGTGACCGAGCCTTCGCTCCAGGACCTGCTCGCCTCGCTGCGGGTGGTCTCGATCCCCATGCGGGTGACCTTCCGAGGGGTGACGGAGCGCGAGGTGGCGCTCGTCGAGGGCCCGGCAGGATGGGGCGAGTTCGGTCCGTTCCTCGAGTACGCGCCGCCGGAGGCCAGTCGCTGGCTCGCGGCGGCGGTCGAGGCTGCCTGGCACGGCTGGCCCGCGCCTCTGCGTGACTCGATACCCGTCAACGCCACCGTGCCGGCCGTCTCGCCTGACGCGGTTCCCGGTGTGCTGCAACGGTTCCCCGGGACCACGACGGCCAAGGTCAAGGTCGCCGAACATGGACAGACCGCAGACGACGATGTATGCCGTGTCGCTGCGGTCCGCGATGCCATGGGACCTCACGCTCGGGTCCGGATCGACGCCAACGGCGCATGGGACGTCGACACGGCGAGGGACGTGCTCAGTCGGCTGGCGGCATACGACATCGAGTATGCGGAGCAGCCGTGCGCGAGCGTCGAGGAGCTGCGAGATCTGCGAGTTCTCCTGGCGCGCAGCGGAGTCGACATCCCCGTCGCTGCCGACGAGTCGATCCGCAAGGCCGAGGACCCCATGCGCGTGCGTGACCTCGAGGCGGCCGATCTCATCGTCATCAAGGCCGCGCCGCTCGGAGGAGTGCGACGGGCGTTGGACATCGTCGCTGAGTGCGGCCTGCCCGCAGTCGTCTCGTCAGCCCTCGACACCAGTGTCGGCATGGCCGCGGGCGTGGCGCTCGCGGCCGCGCTGCCGCAGCTCGACCATGCCTGCGGGCTGGGCACGGTGGCCCTGCTCGACGGCGACGTGGCGACCGAGTCGCTGGTCCCGGTGGGTGGCGCACTTCCGGTGCACCGCGTCGCCGCCGACCCAGAGCTGCTGGACCGCTGGGCCGCCGCTGAGGACCGGGTCCAGTGGTGGCGTCGGCGGGTCACCGCATGTTGGGCCCACGACGGGGTAGGGCACCGCCATGCTTGACGTGCGCTGGATGTGGATGTTGCTCGACACCGTCGAAGCCGACGCCGGACGGTCCGAAGCGTTCTGGCAGCGGGTGACTCGCACCGACCTCTCTGACCGCCAGGGCGACAACGACGAGTTCGTGTCCCTGAAGCCCCGGCGAGGAGATGCGTGGGTCGCGTTGCAGAGGGTGGTCGAGGGCGGCGGAGTCCACCTCGACCTCGCCGTCGACCAGCCCCTGACGCAGGCCTCCGCCGACGCTGTCTCCCTCGGCGCAACCGAGGTCTCGCGCACCGACGGCCTCGTCGTCCTGCGCTCGCCGGGAGGCCTCCCGTTCTGCCTCCTGTCCTGGAGCGACTGCGGATCGCCGGACACGCAGGTGCGAGAGGGCGAGCCGGACCTGCTCGACCAGGTCTGCATCGACATCCCCTCCGACGGGTACGCCCGCGAGGTCGACTTCTGGGAGACCCTCACCGGGTGGCCGAAGCGTCCCGGCTCGCTTCGGGAGTTCGTCTCCCTGACGCGACCGGACGGCATACCGGTGCGGTTGCTGCTCCAACGGCTCGAGGAGCCGAGCGGCACGGTGCGGGGCCACGTCGACTTCGCGTGCGTGGACCGCGTCGCGAGTCGAGAGGTGCATCTCGCTGCCGGTGCGAGCGTCGTCTCCGAGCACGAGTTCTGGACCGTCATGCGTGATCCCGTCGGACGGACCTACTGCCTCACCCACCGAACGCCCTAGGGTCGCAGGGTGGCGCTGCTCCTCGACCTCGAACCGTTGCGGAGCAATCCGGACTACCGGCGCCTGTATGCCGGGTTCACCCTCTCGAACGTCGGCTCCCAGCTCGCTGTCGTCGCCATCGGCCTCCAGGTCTACGACCTGACGCGGTCGACTGCGTCGGTGGGCGTCGTCGGCCTGTGCGCCCTCGTCCCCCTGGTCGTCATGGGGCTCTACGGCGGCACGCTCGTCGACCACTTCGACCGGCGCATCGTCGGCCTCGTCGCCCAGTCGGTCGCGTTCCTCGTGAGCATCCTCTGTGCGCTGCAGGCGTGGTTGGGCAACACCCAGGTGTGGGTGCTCTACGCGCTCGTCGCCGCCTGGAACGCTGCCTTCGCCGTGTCCTCACCGGCGAGGACCTCGATCTACCCACGCATCCTTCGGCGTGACCAGCTGCCGGCCGCCAACGCCCTGTCGGTCTTCGCGATGAACGCGTCGATGACCGTCGGGCCGCTGCTCGCGGGCGTCCTCGTCGACTGGGGTGGCTTCCGGACGGCCTACACCGTCGATGCGGTGATCACTACTGCGGCGCTGTGGGGCCTTGCCCGACTGCCCTCTCTCCCACCGGAACCGGCGCGCGACATCGGTGAGGGCGCGGCCAGGTCCCGACCCGGCATACGCTCCGTCCTGGACGGCTTCGCGTTCCTCGCGACCCGGCCCAACGTGCGCATGACCTTCATCGCCGACATCTGCGCCATGGTGCTGGCGCAGCCGCGGGTGCTCTTCCCGGCGGCGGGCGCGGTGATCTTCGGGGGAGGGGCGACCACCGTCGGCGCCCTGTCGGCCGCGGCCGCGGTGGGTGGCATCGGGGCGATGTTCTTCTCCGGACGCCTCGGCTCCGTGATCCACCAGGGTCGAGCGATCCTCATCTCGATCGTCGGCTGGGGCGCCGCCATCGCCGGGCTCGGAGCAGCGATGCTCGCGGCCGGGGACGTCCTCACCCGTGGCCAGGCGCTGTGGGTCGGGCTGGTCGCCATGGCTGTGGCCGGGGCCGCGGACTCGGTGAGCGCCGTCTTCCGGACGACGATCCTGCAGTCCGCCACCCCCGACCATCTGCGCGGTCGGCTCCAGGGTGTGTTCATCGTCGTGGTCGCGGGCGGACCGCGACTCGGGGAGCTGCTCGGCGGCTTCGTCGCAGAGAACGTCGGCGAGGGCCGGACGGCCGTGATGGGCGGGTTCGCCTGTGTCGCAGCCATTGTCGTGCTGGCCAGGGTGCAGTCCGGCTTCCTGCGCTACGACGCCCGCGACCCCACCCCCTGACGTGCCAGGGGACGGGGTCGAGGCCTGCTGGTGGGGACCGGCGGTCCACCAGCGAGGTGGTCGTGCAGCTCAGTCGTCGAGTGCGACCGCGAGGTCGGTGACGCCGGCAACCCGGAGCTTGCCGATGGCCGGTGCGGCGCCGGTGAGCAGGTCGACACGGTGCACGGTGCTGCCGACGACGGCATACGCCTTGACGCTCTTGGTCTTGCCGCGGCGCAGGTCGCTGTAGATGTCGAAGCCGATGTCACCGGAGACGTCCGCGGCGAGCGAGCCCGTCGCCGCGGTCGAGCCCGCGTTGGCCGGGGACTGGATCGCGACCTGGTCGCGCTCGGTGTCGATGACGAAGAGCGTGGTCGCAGTGGCGGTGTCGAGGTCGTTGTTCGTGTACGCCGCGGCCGTGACTCCCGTGGCAGGCACGGTGCCCGTTGCGGGGGCGACTGCCGGTCGGGTCAGGGGTCCGTCGACGATGGCGGCGGCAGCGGTGGCAAAGGGAACGCGCAGGTTCGTGCCGTTCGAGCTGACGATTCGCAGGGCGTTCGCTGCCGGGTTGAAGTCCACGCCATAGGCGCTGCTGCCATCGAGCGTGACTCGGGGGCGGTCCTGGAGAACGGCCTTGCCGCGACGCGGGTCGAGGACATAGATGCCGCCTTGGTTGCCGACGCCGTAGAGCTCCCCGTTCTGCACTCGGTAGTCGATGCCGATGAGGGCGGTGTCCTGGGCGAGGCCGGTGACCTTCTGCGGGCTCGACGCCCGGCTCGGACGGTCGGGGTCGAAGCCCACGAGGGTCGTGCCTCCCCCTGCGAGGCCGACAGCTTTGGCGGAGCCGAATGCGGAGGCAGCGGGAACGGTGCCGAGTCCGACAACGAGCACGGCGCCTGTGACGGTGAGTGCGATGGACGTCTTCTTCATGAGGAATCTCCTGTGTCTGAGGCTGCAAAGGTGGTGGTACGAGCAATCAGGCAAGGTCGGCGCGCATCACCTCCTCATCGCTGGGGTCACGGACGACAACGGCACCCACCTCGGCGCGCAGTGGTGCGGCGTTGAAGCGACAGACCATGAGCACGTCCGGCACCGAGAGGAACGACCCGGCGTCGGTCGCGCCTGTGGGGGTCTCAAGCTGGACGCGGTAGACGTTCCCGGGGGGCAGGTCACGAACGTCGAGCAGGACCTCGGTGCCCCAGGTGTGGTTGATCAGACGGCCCCGAGCCGTGGCTCCCGCGGGAACACCGGTGAGGGCCAAGGCCTCTGTGGGCACGGTTGGCGTCGCCTCGCCTTCGAGTACGCCCCGACCCATACCTCCGCCGATCACGCCCGCGCCGGCGGCTGCGATCCCCACGAGCAGGGTGCGTCGGCCGTGGCGATTGCCCCTGCGAGGTGATCTGCCCGCGGCAGCCTGCTGCTCGGCGCGCAGCTGCTCGGCGGCGAGACGCACGGCGGCCACTCGCTCGCTCGGCGGTTCTCGCCCTTCGTCGTATCCCAAGGCCCGTCCCACCTCCAGCAGGTCGTCGTCGTCGCGCAGGTCCCACATGTCGTTGATCGCGTTGTCCTTCGGGTCGTCTGTCATCGGCTCAACTCCTCGTACTCAGCGCGTAGCCGTTGGAGGGCACGGCTCTGGGCCATCCGGACCGCGCCCGGGCGCTGGCCCGTGAGGGTGGCCACCGCCTGGGCCCCCAGACCTGACACCACACGGAGCTCGAGCAGCTCCTGCTCGGGTGCGGTCAGCCTGGCGAAGGCGCGGCGGACGATGTCGTGCTCGACGAGCATCCCCACGCGGAAGGCGGGGTCAGCCGCGCCCGGGGGAGCACCGTGGTGCCGCAGTCCCTCGGCAGCCGGCTCGGAGAGCGTGGCTGGGTCGGCAGCCGAGGTCCGGGCGTCGACCCGGTAGGTCTCGAGCACCACGTTGCGCGCGATCCCGAAGAGCCAGCCGTCGATGCCGGCGTCACCCGACACGAACCCGTCGATGCGGTGCATGGCGCGCGTGATCGTCTCGCTCACCGCATCCTCGGCCGCGCCGTCGGTGGAGAGCCGTCGTCGCGCGTAGGCGAAGAGGCGCGGGTAGGCGCGGCGATAGATCGCCTCCCACGCATCGGGGTCGGCGGTGCGCGCCCTCTCCACGAGGCGCTCCAGCTCCGTCGGTGATGTGTCCATCACCTGCTCATGACACACGCAGGCAGTTCGTCACAGACGAGTTCAGCGATTGCGTGACGACCCGGAGAAGCTCAGCGTGAACCGGGTGGGGAAGGGCGGGTCAGGCGGGGCGGTGGCTCACAGGCCGAGGGTCGCTGTTGTCGCGACCACAGGTGCCGTCAGCCCTTGACGTCAAGGTCGAGGCCCAGAAGTGCGTTCTCGACGACCTCGGCGAGGGCCGGGTGGATCCAGTACTGACCACGGGCGACCTCACGGGCGCTCTGCCCGAAGGACGCGGCCTGGATGAGGGGCTGGATGAGGGTCGACGCGTTGGGGCCGAGGCAGTGGGCGCTGAGGATCCGACCGGTCGTCGGGTCGGCATAGACCGTGAGGATGCCGGTGGTGTCCTCGAGCGCCCACCCGTATGCCGTGTCACCGAAGGCCTGCGTCTTGGCCACGTAGGGCGTCCCGGCCTCGTCGAGCTCGGCGCCCGTCGGTCCGAACGCCGCGATCTGGGGATGTCCGAAGACGGCGTGCGGCACGAACCGGTGGTCTGCGTCGAGTGGTGTCCCGCCCTCGACACGGCCGGCGTCGACGGCGATGTTGTGGGCGACGATGCGTGCCTCGTGGTTGGCGACGTGCTTGAGCTGCCATGAGTTGGCGACGTCGCCCAGGGCCCATACGCCCTCGGCGGTCGTGCGCTGCTGTGCGTCGACGACGACCACGCCGCGGTCGTCGAGCTCGATGCCGCCGGCCTCGACCTCCAGCCGGGCGCCGTTAGGGGTGCGTCCGACGGCGACGAGCACGGCGTCGACCTCGACGTCGGTGTCACCGTCAAGGCCCTTGAGGCCGAGCGTCCACGTGCCATTTTCGGATCGCGTCGCCGACGAGACCACGGTCTCGAGGCGGACGTCGTGCCGTCCCCGCGCCAGCTCGGTGTAGCGACGAGAGATCTGGGCATCCTCGACCCGCAGCAACGCCGCCGACCGCTGGATCATGGTGACCTCGACGCCGAGCGCATCGAACACGTGCGCGAACTCGCACGCCACGAACCCGCCGCCGACGATCGCCATCCGTCGTGGCAGCTCGTCCATCCGCATGACGGTGTCGCTCGTGTGGACGCCATGGGTCGGGTCGACGCGGTCCAGGCCGTCGATGTCGAGCAGGTCGGCCCGTGACCCCGCAGCGACGACGACCCGGTCGGCGGTGATCTCCTCACCGGTCGACAGCGCCAGGTGACGGTCGCCGACGAACCGAGCGGTCGCGGCATACAGGGTCACGAATCCCTGGCTGCGGCGGTAGCGCTCACCACCGGCGGAGATCTGGTCGATCCGGTCGGTGAAGATGCGGTCACGGATCGCGGGCCAGTCGACCTTGACGTCGCGACTGATCGTCACGCCGAGGCGCTGGGCCTCACGCGACTCGATGACCCGGTCGGCGGGCAGGACGAGCATCTTGGTCGGGATGCAGCCGACGTTGAGACAGGTGCCGCCGAACGTGCCCTCCTCGACGATCGCGATGTCGAGGCCTTCGAGCTCGGGAGTGACGAGTGAGTTGCCCGACCCGGTTCCGATGATGATCAGGTCGTGGTGCGTCGCCATGCCTTCAGCGTATGCCGCCTGCCCAAGGTTTCCTCTGGCTGTCGGTGTCGGTCCGTTCTGGTGGGCTTGGTCCTCCGCCCGTCGGCGCTGTCGATCACACCCGCCGCCAGCTGTCGTAGGGAGCAAATGCATTGTCTTGTATTGGAATTGGCGTGTGGATAATGGCCGGGTGTCACCGGACAGGTGTACGATAAGTGGTATGGAGGGGACGCCAGCAATCGGAGGGCCTGAGGTCAGGTCCGCTTCGTCGTGTCCTTACTCGCGGAGATGGACCCGGAGGGTTTGACGCAGGCGGAGCGGGTCGCAACGGTGTCCGCGTTGGAGGCGTTGAAGGGTGCAGCGGCGGCTGCGCAGGCGCGACTGACGGCGGCTGCGGTGGTGGATCGTGAGGCACTGGGTGAGGACTCCCGCAGTGTGCGCGCGGACCTGGCGTTGGCCCGTCGGTGCTCGCCGACGGTGGCGGACCAGCACGTGGGGGTGGCGAAGGCGCTGGTGGGTGAGATGCCCGAGACGATGGCGGCGTTGACGCGTGGGGAGATCAGCGAGCGGCGGGCGATGATCGTGGTGCGGGAGACGGCCTGCCTGAGTGTGGAGCACCGCGCGGAGGTCGATCGCCGGCTCGCACCCACGATCGGGTCGTTGGGGGACAAGGCGTTGGCCGGGGCGGCCCGGCGTGCCGGTGCCGCGTTGGATGCGGAGAGTCTTGCTGAACGCAACCGCCGCGCTGTCGCGAGTCGTCGTGTCAGTGTCCGCCCGGCCGCCGATGGGATGGCCTGGCTGTCGATCCTGGGTCCGATGAAGGACATCATCGGCGCCCACGTCGCGTTGACCGCCGAAGAGTCCCGCCGCCACCAGATCGACCCCGACCTACCCGGTGCTCAGTGGGACGCCGCCGCTGCCGCAGCTCGTGCGGACGCTCGCGGCAAGGGTGCGTGGCTTGCTGACCGGGCCTTGGAGCTGTTGTCAGGTCGGGCGAAGGGTCAGCCGCAGCCGGTCGAGGTCAACCTCGTCATGACCGACAAGGTCCTCCTCCCAGCAGCGTTCGGTGGCAAGGCACCCGCAGATGATGTCGCCGTGATCCCTGGGTGGGGACCGATCCCCGGACGCGAAGCGCGTGCATACATAGCTGACCTGTTGGACCACACAGGCGCCGAAACGACGAGCGGTATGAGTGGCGCCGGCGCGGATGGCGACACTGCCGCGTTCGTGTGGTTGCGGCGGCTGTTCACGGACCCCACGGGTCGTGACCTCGTGGCCCTCGACTCGAAGCGCCGCCGCTTCCTCGGCGGCCTCCGCCGCTTCCTGGAACTGCGCGACCCCACGTGCCGCGTCCCTTGGTGCGACGCACCCGCGATCGAGGCAGACCACGTCCGGGCGGTCCACGACGGTGGTGACACGACCGGAGCCAACGCTGGCGGGATGTGCAAACGCCACAACCTCGTCAAGGAAGAACCTTGTTGGCACGCCAGAGTCCAGTCGACCGGCCTCGACGGAACGGGTGCGCACGGCATGCGCATCACGACACCCACGGGACGCGTGCACGACTCCACCGCGCCACCGATTTTGGGCGAAGGCTGGACCGAACCGGAACCAGTGCCCGACGACTGGGTGCCGCGTGTCGACTTCGGCTTCCCGACACACCCCTTCGAAATGGCCGCCTGAACTGTCCACAGGAGATCAAGGATGACCAGGTTGTCCACAGGTCGGTCTCCGCGTGTGGACGCCAACCCGAATGTGCGAGTTGGCTGTTCGCATGGTCACCACGGGGGAGCTGAGAGAGCGTGCACAGCGGTGGCGGGCCGCCGCACAGGACACTCGCGCCGAGTGCGAGGTGCTCCGTCAAGTGTCCGGGCTGAGCTGGCGCTCGCCTTCGGCGCGGGAGTTCCGGCAGGTCATCTCCCGACGGATGGCCGAGCTGCAGGAGCTGGCCGAGCGAGAGGACGCGGTCGCCGACCTGCTGGACAGGGTGGCCGAGTCGGCGGAGCTCGCCGCATGAGCGACGACTTCGGTGTCACCGGTGGCGCGGGGGGCATCGAGGTCGGCATCGAGGACCTGCGCCGCGCCTCTGCCTCGCTCCGGTGCACTGCCGACGCCATGGTGAAGGCCACGCCTCGCGAGACGGACGTCGAGCTGCCGACCCCGGCCGTCCCTGTCGCCGGGCCCGACTGGGGGATGGGGGCGAGGGTTCTCGGGGCGCCGATCGACCTCGTCCCGCTCGTGGCCCGGTGCCGTCATGACCTCGACGACCTGGTCTCCGACGTGGCCGGTGCAGTGGAACGGTTGCGTCGGCTCTCGCGTGAGGTCGCCAGCGCGGCCGCTCACTACGAGTGGGCAGAGGCAGCCGTGCGTGGCCTCGTCGACGGGGTCCACGTGCAGGCCATGGCCACCGCGTGGCTGGTCACCGAGGTCACGGGTCAAGCCTTCGGCCTGCTCGACGAGGGCTCGGGCTGGGACGTCGGAGTCGCGCCCGTGTCCCGGACGGAGTCGAGCCCTGTCACCGCGTCCGCCGACTGGCTGCTGTCCGGACTGGAGGGACTCAGTCACGACGGCAGCGTGCGCGTGGTCGAGGTGCCGGTCGCCGACGGGACCACGACCTGGGTGGTCCAGATCCCCGGCACTCACGGCGGACTGTGGCGCGGCGACGAGGTTCCCATGGACTGGCCCGCCAACGTGTCACTCATGCTGCGCAACACCAGTGCGTCCAAAACCGCCGCCACCATGGCGCTCCAACAGGCCCAGCGCGGCCGCTCGAGGCCCGGGGACCGGGTCGTCCTCGCCGGTTTCAGCCAGGGCGGGATCGTCGCCGCGGCATTGGCGTCCGATCCGGACTTCGGCCGGCAGCATCGCGTGAGCCACGTCGTCACGGCGGGCTCGCCGATCGACCAGTTCCCCATCCCGGTCAGGACCACGGTGCTCTCGCTCCAGCACCGCGCCGATCCTGTGCATGCGCTCGACGTCTCACCCCCTCCGGGACGGCGTCACTGGACCACGGTGAGCTCGGGGGCCGCGACGAC
Organism: Knoellia sp. AC549; assembly: GCF_979258975.1. Classification (NCBI taxonomy): domain Bacteria; kingdom Bacillati; phylum Actinomycetota; class Actinomycetes; order Micrococcales; family Intrasporangiaceae; genus Knoellia; species Knoellia sp. AC549. The sequence continues at coordinate 918,185 of NZ_OZ409890.1, read as the reverse complement.
CGCGACCGGTCCCTTCCGGTTCCACGACCTGCCCCTCTACCGACGGGTGGCTGCCAAGGCCGACCGGTCGAGCGACGTGTCCCTGACCGCGTGGAAGCGCGGTGCGGCACCCGCGCTGACGCCTGCAGCCGGGTCAAGGGCCGTGGTGCATGAGTTCCGGTCGGAGAGGCGGTGGCAGAATCGCGACTCGTGACCCCCAAACTGCTGTTCCGTCGGGTGGCCGTCGCCGAGGCGATCACCTGGGCACTCCTCCTTGTCGGCATGTTCCTCAAGTACGTGACGGAGACGACCGAGCTCGGAGTGCGCATCTTCGGGATGGTGCACGGCGTGGTCTTCATCGCCTACGGGTTGATCGCCCTCGCGACCTGGGTCAACCAGAAGTGGTCGTTGCGGACCGGCCTGCTGGCGCTCGTGAGTGCCGTGCCGCCGTTCGCGACCATCCTGTTCGACCGGAGCGCAGAGTCGGCCGGCCAGCTCGAGGGACCGTGGCGCTTCGGTGACGGCGGCCAGTCACCTGCGTCCCTGCCCGAGAAGGTTCTGGCCTGGCTCACCCGCAACCCGGCGCTGGCCGCTGTGGTCGGTGTCGTGGCCGTCGCAGGACTGACGGGTGTCGCCCTCGTCGTCGGCCCGCCGGCGTCGGGCAGCTGATGAACCCGTCCACCGCGCTCGCTCGCGTCCTCGTCGACGAGCTGATCCGTGGTGGAGTTCGCGAGGTCGTCCTCGCTCCCGGTTCGCGCTCCGCGCCCCTTGCGTATGCAGTGCAGCAGGCCGAGCGCGAAGGCCGCCTTCGCTTGCACGTCCGGGTGGACGAGCGGACTGCCGGGTTCCTGGCCCTCGGCCTCGCCAAGGGTTCTCGCACACCGGTCCCGGTCATCACGACGTCCGGGACGGCGGTCGCAAACCTGCACCCGGCGGTGCTCGAGGCCCACCACACCGGGGTGCCGCTCTTGGTGCTGTCAGCCGATCGCCCGGCCGAGCTGCGCGGAACCGGGGCCAACCAGACGACGGTGCAGCCGGGTCTCTTCGGATCGGCCGTGCGCTGGTCTGTGGACGTGCCGGCGCCCGAACTCGTTGAGTCCGTGGGCGGATTCCAGCGCTCAACCGTGTGTCGCGCCCTGGTGGCAGCACGAGGCACCACCGCTGCGGGTCTGCCGGGCCCGGCTGCTGGCCCGGTCCACCTCAATGTCTCCTTCCGCGACAACCTGACGCCGGACCTGGGCGATGCCTCCGAGGTCCATGCCGGGCGTGCCGACGGAGAGCCCTGGGTCCGCAGCCCCTTGGGCGGGTGGTTCGGCGTGTCCAGCACTGGTGGTCTCACGCACATCCCGCGGACCCTCGTCGTCCTCGGTGACCTCGCACAGTCACCCGTCACCTCGGCGCAGGTCGTGGACTGGGCCGTGTCCCGCGGCTATCCCGTGGTCGCAGAACCCTTTGGCGTGCATGACCGGACCGCTGTCGTGCCGCACGGACCGCTCCTCCTCACTGCTGGGGAGTGGCTCGCGGAGAACCTCCCGGAGCGCGTGCTCGTCGTCGGTCGCATCACGTTGTCCCGAGCGGTTGCTGCGCTGCTGCGCACCGAGGGGCTGCGCGTGGAGGTGTTCACGGGGGCGTCGCAGTGGTCCGATCCGGCTCACGTCGTCCACGAGGTGCACTCGCTGATGACCTTCGCGGGTGAGTCGCCGGAGGCCGCCGACGCTCGGTGGTTGAAAGGGTGGGGTGGCGCCGGATCGGTTGTGGCACAGGCGGTCCAGAACCAGCGCGCGCCTTGGGGGACAGGCTTGGCCGTCGCTTCCGTCGTCGGTGAGGCGCTCCCGGACGGTGCGCAGCTCTTTGTCGGGTCGTCGAACCCGGTGCGCGACCTCGACCTCGGCATGAGCCGCGACTCGGCCATCTCCGTCCTGGCCAACCGTGGGCTGGCCGGGATCGACGGTTGCCTGTCGACCGCGCTAGGGCTGGCGCTCACGACAGATGCGTCGAGCTACGCCTGGGTCGGCGACCTCACCTTCCTCCACGACTCCAACGCCCTGGCGATCGGTCCGGACGAGCCGAGACCCGACCTCACGATCCTCGTCACCAACGACGGCGGTGGCGGCATCTTCCGCACCCTCGAGCACGGCGTCCCGGAGAGGGCGGACGACTTCGGCCGCATCTTCGGCACCCCGACGGGGACCGACTTCGGGGCACTGTGCCGAGCACACGGCATACGCCATGTGGTTGCGCAGACGCGCGAGGCGGCAGCCCACGTTCTGTCTGCGACTCCTGACGGCATCACTGTCGTGGAGGTGCCCGTCGACCCGGACTCGCACCGCGGAGCGCACGAGCGTCTGCGCCGGATCGCGCGCAAGGCGCTGGCGATTTCGGGGTGAGCGTGCGACTTGCGAGAATGAGGCCGTGACCACCACCCCCCATCGCACCGATGTCCTCGTCGTCGGCGCCGGACCGGCCGGATCCGCCGCGGCGGCCTGGGCGGCTCGCTCCGGACGAGACGTGGTGCTGGCCGACGCCGCCGTCTTCCCGCGGGACAAGACCTGTGGCGACGGACTGACGCCGCGCGCGATCGCGGAGCTCACCCGGCTCGGCCTCGAGGACTGGCTGCGTGCGCACACGGTGAACCAGGGACTGCGCGCACACGGCTTCGGCCAGGTGCTCGAGCTGCCCTGGCCCGGGGGGTCGCTGCCGGACTGGGGTTCGGCTGTCGCGCGCACCGAGCTCGACGACCACCTCCGCACCACCGCCCTGAAGTCCGGTGCCGTCGGTGTGGAGGGGGCCAAGGCCGTCGACGCCCGACTCGAGGGTGGCCGCGTGCGCGGTGTGACCTTCCAGCGCGACGGCGAGAGCTTCGAGATCGAGTGCGAGCGGCTCATCGTCGCCGACGGTGTGCGCTCTGGACTCGGGAAGGTGCTCGGTCGGGTCTGGCACAAGGACACCGTGTATGCCGTGGCCGGTCGTTGCTACGTCGACTCGACGCTGTCCGACGACCCGTGGATCAGCAGCCACCTCGAGCTGCGCGGCGAGCAGGGCGAGATCCTGTCGGGCTACGGCTGGATCTTCCCGCTGGGCGGCGGGCAGGTGAATGTCGGTGCCGGGACGCTGGCCACGACGAAGCGGCCGGCCGAGGTCGCGATCAAGCCGCTCATGGCGCGCTACGTCGAGGAGTGCCGTGACGGGTTCGGCCTGCAGGGGGAGGCACGGCTGGCCACGAGTGCGCTGCTGCCGATGGGTGGCGCTGTCAGTGGTGTGGCAGGCCCGAACTGGGCGCTCATCGGTGACGCCGCTGCCTGCGTCAACCCCCTGAACGGCGAGGGCATCGACTACGGGCTCGAGTCGGGACGGTTCGTCGTGGACCTGCTCGACACGGACCTGTCGGTGACCTGGCCGGCGTTGCTCAAGGAGCACTACGGCGAGGCGTTCTCGATCGCTCGTCGTCTCGCGGGTGTGGTGACGGTGCCGCGCGTGCTGCCCGCGCTGGGCCCGGCCGGCATGCGGTCGGACTGGCTCATGACGCTCGCGCTGCGGTGGATGGGCAACCTCGTGACCGACGAGGACCGCGACTCAGCTGCTCGGGTGTGGCGCTGGGCCGGTCGCCAGTCCGTCCGACTCGAGCACCGCCCGCCCTTCACCTGATCCCACCGGGACCGGCTCTCGATTCGCCGCTTGTCGCTCGATTCGCTGAAACATCGGCGAATCCAGCGGACTTTGGCGAATCGCCTCATCTCTGGTCGTCTACCAGCCACCGCCGCACTCAGCGGGCGAGGGCGTCCTGGACGCTGGTCTCGGGTTCGCCCAGGACCGGGTCGCGACCAGTGACCACGTCGCCGACGGCCTTGATGTTGGCGAGCTTCTCGCGCGCCCAGCCGATCCACCACTGACGTGGGTAGCGGTCGCGCATCGAGGTGTCCCCGACGCCATGCGTGGTCATGCCGGCCGCTCGGCACAGGGCGACCGCGCGACCCACGTGATAGCGCTGCGAGATCACCGTGACCTCGTCGACGCCGAAGACGCGGTGAGCGCGCTGGCAGGAGTCGTAGGTGTCACGTCCGGCGAAGTCGAGGACGACGTCCTCCGTGGGCACTCCCGCCGCGACGAGGTAGTCGCGCATGGCCGTCGGCTCGTCGTAGGCATGGGTGCGGTTGTCGCCTGACACCAAGAGGACGCGCACCTTGCCTTTGTCGTACAGCTCCTTGGCGGCATCGAGGCGGGCTGCAAGATACGGGCTGGGTCGGCCGCCCTGCAGACCGGCGCCGAGGACCAGGGCCACGGGCGCGGCAGGGGCGTCGGCGACATCCGCCGCGTCGTCCACTCGTCCGACTGACGCGATGAGGATCCAGGCCCAAGGCACCAGCACCCCGAGAAGCCCCAGCACGATCGGCACGCAGAGCCACCGAACCCAGGACCGCCCCCAAAGTCTCTTCACGCGCCCAGTCTCGCAGCGCAGCTGGTGCCGGGAGGCCGACTTGGGCGGACGGCATACGCGCGTGTCGCGGGAGTTTTGGGGGAATTGGGTGGGAAACCCCCACGAGACGTCAGGGTTGGGGACGGGAGCGCGGCGTCGCGGCGGTGAGGGCGTCGCGCATGGGGATGAGCTTGGCGTCGGACTCGGCCACCTCGGCCTCCGGCACCGAACCCGCGACGATGCCGCACCCGGCATAGAGCGACATGCGGTGGTCGTCCTCATGGTGGATCGCCCCTGAGCGCAACGCGATTCCCCACTCGCCGTCCCCGCTCGCGTCGATCCAGCCGACCGGCCCGGCATAGCGGCCGCGGTCCATGTGCTCGAGCTCGCTGATGAGCCCGTCCGCCACCGAGGTCGGTGTCCCGCACACCGCCGCACTCGGATGGAGCGACGCGGCCAGGGCCAGCGAGGTCGTCCGGTCGGTGAGCACGCCCGCGACGTCGGTCGCCAGGTGCATGACGTTGGACAGGTGCAGGACGAAGGGTGCCTCGGGCACGTTCATCGAGGAGCAGTGCGGCGCAAGGGCGTCGGCCACCGAGCGCACGGCGTACTCGTGTTCCTCGAGGTCCTTCGACGACCGGGCGAGCGAGGCGGCCAGCGCCAGGTCGTGCTCGTCGTCCCCGGTGCGGCGGATCGTCCCCGCCAGCACCCGAGAGGTCACGAGACCCTTCTCGCGGCGCACCAGCATCTCCGGCGTCGCACCCACCAACCCGTCGACGGCGAAGACCCACGTCGACCCATAGCTCTCGGCCAGGCGTCCGAGCAGCCAGCGCACGTCGATCGGAGCGGCAGTGCGCACGTCGAGATCTCGGGCGAGGACCACCTTGTCCAGAGCGCCCGCCTGGATGCGGGTCACCGCCTCGGCGACGGCCCCGGCCCACTCGGTCGGCGACAGTGAACCGTCTGCGAAGGTCACGTCACCCGGCGCCACGGCGTCGGTCGAGACCGACGGATCGACGTTCGGAGGGAGGGCGTGAGTCGACGTCGTCGTCACCCACCACCGGTCGCCGCGCCGCCCGATGACGACCGACGGCACGACGAGAGTGGCACCGGAAGGTGAGTCCGCGGCATACGAGATCGCGCCGAAGGCGACGGGTCCGGTGCCGGGCAGGTCGACCTCGTCGCGCACGACTGCGGACCCCGACACCTCACTCCACCAGGACTCGAGTGTGGCGAACCGGTCGGCGCCGTGAGCGGTCACCGACAGGGTGCGACCCCAGCCGACGAGGCCGTCGCCACGACGCACCCAGGAGGTGGTGTCACGCGGGCTCGTCGCAGGCAGGAGTGCCAGCAGGGACGTGCCGTCCGCGGGGGACAGCGCGACGGTGCGGGCGACGAGGGGCGCATGGGGCGCGAGGTCCGACTCGGACGTGGGCATGGACGTCATCACGGGCGAGCGTAACCCCGAGGGGCGGCAGTCCTCGCAAGGACGCGGTGAGATGATGGCGACATGAGCCGCGCCTCCCTCGACAAGGACCCCCGCGACGTCGCGGCGATGTTCGACGACGTCGCCGAGAGGTACGACGTGACCAACGACGTACTCTCCCTGGGCCAGGACCGGCTGTGGCGACGCGCCGTCCGCCAGGCCGTCGACGCGCAGCCGGGGGAGCGGGTCCTCGACATCGCGGCCGGCACGGGGACGTCGAGCGAGCCGTTCGCCGACCAGGGTGTCCACGTCGTGCCCGCCGACTTCTCGCTCGGCATGCTGCGGGTCGGCAAGAAGCGTCGCGACGACCTCGGCTTCACCGCAGCAGACGCCATGAGGCTTCCGTTCGCCGACGAGTCGTTCGACGTGGTGACGATGTCGTTCGGCCTGCGCAACGTGGCCGACATCGACGCGGCCCTGCGTGAGTTCGCCCGCGTCACCAGGCCGGGTGGGCGCCTGGTCGTGTGCGAGTTCAGCCAGCCGGTCAACGGGCCGTTCCGCAAGGTCTACGTCGAGTACCTCATGGAGGCGCTTCCGCGCGTGGCCCGCAGGGTCAGCTCGAACCCCGAGTCCTACGTCTACCTCGCCGAGTCGATCCAGGCCTGGCCCGACCAGAGGGCGCTTGCGTCGCGGGTGGCCGAGGCCGGGTGGGGCGAGGTCGCGTGGCGCAACCTGAGCGGCGGGATCGTCGCGCTGCACCGAGCGGCGAAGCCCGCCTGAGGACACGAGGGAGCTCTGCGACTGAGGCCCGGAAGGCGGGCTGAGCGCGAGCGTAGGCACCGAGCGGCGAAGCCCTGACGTTCGCTCAACCCGACTTTGTGGCGCTCAACCCGAGTTGCCGAGTGGGGTCGAGCGGCCCTTTATCGGGTGACCCGATAATGCGGCCGGGGACTTAGGTTGGCCTTAGTGATCAGCGAGAAATCGGCTGCATAGAGTGGGTCGGTGTTCGTGAAGACTTTCACAAGCAAGGTGCGCCGTTGATCCTCGCCACTCATGCCCCCGATGCTGCTGGCTCCGCCAGTGGCGTCCGCGACCTCGATGGTGCGGGCGTCGTTACCGGAGCGTTGCGCCTCGGAGGGCTCGCGAACGCTGCAGTTGAGACCTGCGTCACGCCCTCTACGATGGGGCGCGTGACCCGAGCCGCCGCACACCCTGGCACCGAAAGGGGAGTTGACCAGCGATGAGCAACCCCTACGTCCCGATCCTCTTCCTGCTGGCCCTCGGCTTCGGTTTCGCCGCCCTGTCGGTGGGTACGAGCCTCGTCGTCGGACCCAAGCGCTACAACCGCGCCAAGTCCGAGCCGTACGAGTGCGGGATCCAGCCGTCACCGCGTGCCACCGGCGGTGGTCGCGTGCCGATCAAGTACTTCCTCACGGCAATGCTCTTCATCATCTTCGACATCGAGTCGGTCTTCCTCTACCCGTTCGCGGTGGCGTTCGACTCGCTCGGGCTGTTCGCGCTCGTCGAGATGGTGCTGTTCATCCTCACCGTGTTCGTCGCCTACGCGTACGTGTGGAAGCGCGGCGGGCTGGAGTGGGACTGATGCCTTGCCTGCCCGGTATGCCGTGTGCTGACCATGCGCGGATGCGCGTCAACGTTTCGATCGGAAGGGGTCTCTGATGGGACTCGAGGAGAAGCTGCCCGCAGGCTTCGTCCTGACGACGCTCGAGAGCGTCGCCGGATACATGCGCAAGGCGTCCATCTGGCCCGCCACGTTCGGCCTCGCGTGCTGCGCGATCGAGATGATGGCCGTCGGCACGCCGGACTACGACATCGCCCGCTTCGGCATGGAGCGCTTCTCGGCGACGCCCCGCCAGGCCGACCTGATGATCGTCGCCGGACGGGTGTCCAACAAGATGGCCCCGGTCGTGCGCCAGGTCTACGACCAGATGCCCAACCCCAAGTGGGTCATCTCGATGGGTGTGTGCGCCAGCTCGGGCGGCATGTTCAACAACTACGCGATCGTCCAGGGCGTCGACCACATCATCCCGGTCGACATCTACCTCCCCGGCTGTCCGCCCCGTCCCGAGATGCTGCTCAACGCGATCATCGAGCTGCACGACCAGATCCAGAACTCCAAGCTCGGCGTCAACCGGATCGCCGCCGCCCGCGCTGCCGAGGAGGCAGCCCTGCGAGCCACCCCGACGCGCCTCATGCAGCCGACCCACGACCACGACGCCCTCACGGCGACGCCCGGGAGGAACCTCCTCGCATGAGCTCCGAAAAACCTACGGTGCCTGACGACACGGCGGCCGACGAGGCGACCACGCCTCGCAGCAAGGTCACCACGCACGTCGACTCCGGCGACGTCCACGCCGACGACCTCGACCTGACCCGAGCCCGGGCCACCGGCGACACCGACCCGATCCGGATCGGCGAGCGTCGCGGCATGTTCGGAGCGACGAGGGGTAGCGACACCACCGGCTACGGCGGCCTGCGCTCCCCGATCCTCTTCCCCGGCGAGTCGGAGAAGCCCTACGGCTCCTACTTCGACGAGCTGACCGACACTCTCGGGCGAGCGCTCGGCGCGACGGGCACCACGGCATACGACACCGCAGTCGAGCGGATCGTCGTGGACCGCGGCGAAGCTCACCCTGCACGTGGCGCGCGAGGCCCTGCCGACGGTCGTCCGCGCGCTGCGCGACGACCCGGCCCTGCGTTTCGAGATCTGCACCGGGGTCTCGGGTGTGCACTTCCCGAACGAGGTCGGTCGCGAGCTGCACGCCGTCTACCACCTGCTCTCGATCACCCACAACCGTCGCGTGCGTCTCGAGGTGAGCGCGCCCGAGACCGATGCCCGCATCCCCTCGGTCGTCGAGACCTATCCCGCGGCGGACTGGCACGAGCGTGAGACCTGGGACATGTTCGGCATCGTCTTCGAGGGCCACCCCGCTCTCACCCGGATCCTCATGCCGGACGACTGGCCGGGACACCCCCAGCGCAAGGACTATCCGCTGGGTGGCATCCCGGTGGAGTACAAGGGCGGCACCGTCCCGCCGCCCGACGAGCGGAGGTCGTACAGCTGATGGCCACTGACAAGGACACCGTCTACGAAGACATCCCGGCACACGAGCAGAGCCCGGGGCTCGACTCCGAGCTGGGCGACGGCATCGACGAGGGTGGGCGCGACCCCTACGCCACCACCGACGCCGACCGCGAGGACGGCGCTCGCGTCTTCAACGCGACCGGCGGCGACTGGGGCGACCTGGCCGACGAGGCGACCGCCCTCCATGAGGAGCGCATCGTCGTCAACATGGGTCCGCAGCACCCGTCGACGCACGGCGTGCTCCGGCTCATCCTCGAGCTCGACGGTGAGATGGTCACCGAGGCCCGCGCGGGCATCGGCTACCTCCACACCGGCATCGAGAAGAACATGGAGTACCGCAACTGGGTGCAGGGCGTGACCTTCTGCACGCGCATGGACTACCTCACGCCGATGTTCCAGGAGACGACCTACTGTCTCGGCATCGAGCGGCTCCTCGGCATCGAGGACCAGATCCCCGAGCGCGCGAGCATCATCCGTGTCCTCATGATGGAGCTCACCCGCATCAACTCCCACCTCGTGTGCCTCGGCACCGGCGGCATGGAGCTCGGTGCGACGACCGTCATGACCGTCGGCTTCCGCGAGCGCGAGCGCATCCTGCGGATCTTCGAGACGATCACCGGTCTGCGCATGAACAACGCCTACATCCGCCCGGGTGGTGTCGCGCAGGACCTGCCGCACGGCAGCCTCGACCAGATCAACGGCACCGTCGGCGAGCTGCGCCGGGGCCTGCGCGAGCTCGAGCTCCTGCTCAACGAGAACCCGATCCTCAAGGGCCGCACCAAGAACGTCGGCTACCTCGACCTCGCCGGCTGCATGGCGCTCGGGATCACCGGACCCATCCTGCGCTCGACCGGGCTCCCGCACGACCTGCGCAAGAGCCAGCCCTACTGCGGCTACGAGACCTACGACTTCGAGGTCATCACCCGCACCGGCGCCGACGCCTACGACCGGATCCGGATCCGCCTCGACGAGATGTACGAGTCGCTCAAGATCGTCGAGCAGTGCGTCGAACGCCTCAAGAAGGTCACCGGCCCGGTCATGGTCGCGGACAAGAAGATCGCGTGGCCGGCCCAGCTGTCGGTCGGCAGCGACGGCCAGGGCAACAGCCTCGACCACATCCGCGAGATCATGGGCACCTCGATGGAGTCGCTGATCCACCACTTCAAGCTCGTCACCGAGGGCTTCCGCGTCCCCGCCGGCCAGGCCTATGTGCCGATCGAGTCGCCCAAGGGCGAGCTCGGGTGCCACATCGTCTCCGACGGCGGCACGCGTCCCTACCGGGCGCACTTCCGGGACCCGAGCTTCAACAACCTGCAGGCCGTGGCCGCGCTGTCCGAGGGCGGCCAGGTCGCCGACGTCATCGTCGCCGTCGCCAGCATCGACCCCGTCATGGGAGGCGTGGACCGTTGAGCGCGACAGGTAGCGAGCACACGAGTGAGGAACGAGCGAGGCGCGGAGCTGCCGTCGTTGCGCGAAGGGACAAGCACTGATGGAGCACTACGGACTGCAGATGGCGTCGGGCCACCTCACGGTGTCGCCCGAGTCCAAGGAGGCGTATGCCGCCGACGTCCTCGAGGGTCTGCACGCGGACGCCGCGCTGGTCATCGCCCGCTACCCGCAGAAGCGCTCGGCGCTGCTCCCGCTGCTGCACCTCGTGCAGTCGGTCGACGGCTACGTCACCGGCCGCGGGATCGACTTCTGTGCCGAGGTCCTCGAGCTGAGCCGCGCCGAGGTGTCGGGTGTCGCGACGTTCTACACCCAGTACAAGCGCCACCCCAACGGTGAGTACACGGTGGGCGTGTGCACCAACACGCTCTGCGCGATCATGGGCGGCGACGAGATCTGGGAGTCCGTCTCCGAGCACCTCGGCATCGGCCACGACGAGACGACCGACGACGGCAAGGTGACCCTCGAGCGCATCGAGTGCAACGCGGCCTGCGACTACGCGCCCGTCGTGATGGCCAACTGGGAGTTCTTCGACAACCAGACGCCCGAGTCGACCAACCAGCTCGTCGACGACCTGCGCGCCGGCACGCCCGTCAAGCCGACGCGAGGCCCCAACTCGGTGTGCTCCTTCAAGCAGATGTCGCGCGTGCTCGCCGGCTTCCCCGACGGTCTCGCCGACGAGGGTGTCGGCGCCGGCCCCGCCTCGCTGCGCGGCCTCGAGGTCGCCCACGAGAACGGCTGGGAGGCACCACGCGCCGAGCGCGCCGAGGCCGCGGACCGCGGAGATGACGACGCCACGACCGAGGCCAGCGCTGCCGGCGGGAACGTCGAGGGCAAGGCGGCCGGACGGCATACCTCGGTCAACGCCCCGACCAACGAGCCCGACGAGAAGCCGGGTGGCCAGGACGCCAAGGCCGACAAGCCTGCCAAGGACGCCGACAAGACGCCCGCGCCGACGGACGAGGACGCCACGCTCTTCGACGACGGCTCCTCGATCGCCGAGGCGGAGCCTCGGGGCGATGCGCCGCTGACCGGAACCCCTGCCGCGGCCAGCTCCCAAGGGCCGACCGTCCAGACCGGTGGCGACTTCCCCGCAGGCTTCCCGACTTCCTCGTTCGGTGACGGCGCCGTCGCCCCGCGGGCGGACGGCACCGGCCCGGAGGGGTGGGTCATCAAGGGGAACCCGCGCTCGATGCTGTTCCACACCCCGAAGTCGCCGTCGTACTCGCGCACCAGGGCCGAGGTGTGGTTCCGTGACGAGGCCGCAGCGACTGCCGCCGGGTTCACCAACGCGCTCGACCGCAAGAACACCAAGACGAAGGGTGACGAGTCATGAGCACCACGCTGACGCCGATCCTCACGAAGTTCTGGGACGACCCGCAGAGCTGGACTCTCGAGACCTACGAGAAGAACGACGGCTACAAGGCGCTCACCAAGGCGCTCGCGACGGCGCCCGCCGACCTCGTGCAGATGACCAAGGACTCGGGCCTGCGCGGTCGCGGTGGAGCCGGCTTCCCCACGGGGATGAAGTGGGGCTTCCTCCCTCCGCCGGACGGCGGCCCTCGCTACCTCGTCGTCAACGCCGACGAGTCCGAGCCGGGCACGTGCAAGGACATCCCGCTCATGATGGCGGCGCCGCAGTTCCTCATCGAGGGCTGCGTCATCACGTCCTACGCGATCGGCTGCAACCACGCCTTCATCTACCTTCGTGGTGAGGTCGTCCACGTCTACCGTCGCCTCATGCGCGCGGTGGAGGAGGCGTATGCCGCGGGTCACCTCGGCAAGAACATCCACGGCTCGGGCTTCGACCTCGACATCACCGTCCACGCGGGCGCCGGCGCCTACATCTGTGGCGAGGAGACCGCGCTCCTCGACAGCCTCGAGGGCCGTCGCGGCCAGCCGCGCCTCAAGCCGCCGTTCCCGGCCGTCGCCGGCCTCTACGCCCGGCCCACCGTCGTCAACAACGTCGAGAGCATCGCCTCGGTGCCCCCGATCCTGCTCCACGGCTCCGAGTGGTTCGGCGACATGGGCACCGAGAAGTCCCAGGGCTTCGGCATCTTCAGCCTGTCGGGCCACGTCAAGAACCCGGGTCAGTACGAAGCGCCCCTCGGCATCACCCTGCGTGAGCTGCTCGAGATGGCCGGTGGCATGCGCGACCCCGAGAAGCAGCTGAAGTTCTGGACGCCTGGTGGCTCCTCGACCCCGCTCTTCACGGCCGAGCACCTCGACACCCCGCTCGACTTCGAGTCGGTCGCCGCGGCCGGATCGATGCTCGGCACTCGCGCCCTCCAGATCTTCGACGAGACCACCTGTGTCGTGCGCGCCGTCGACCGCTGGACCGACTTCTACAAGCACGAGTCCTGCGGCAAGTGCACCCCCTGCCGTGAGGGCACGTGGTGGCTCAAGCAGATCCTCGGTCGCCTCGAGCACGGTCAGGGCAGCGAAGAGGATCTCGACAAGCTCCTCGACATCTGCGACAACATCCTCGGCCGCAGCTTCTGCGCACTCGGCGACGGCGCGACGAGCCCGATCACGAGCTCGATCCAGTACTTCCGCGAGGAGTACATCGCCCACCTGACCGAAGGCTCCTGCCCGTTCGACTCGCGTGAGTCGACGCTCTTCCACAAGGACCGCGTGACGGCATGACTGTGATCTCGAAAAACGCGGCAGACAAGTCCGGGAGCGAAGCTGGTGACAAGCCGGCCGTCGAGATGGTCGAGCTGACCATCGACGGCATCGACGTCTCCGTCCCCAAGAACACCCTCGTCATCCGGGCGGCCGAGGAGGTCGGGATCGAGATCCCGCGCTTCTGCGACCACCCGCTGCTCGAGCCGGTCGGCGCCTGCCGGCAGTGCCTCGTCGACGTGGCGACCCCGGGCCCGGACGGGACCCTGCGCCCCATGCCGAAGCCGCAGGCGTCGTGCACCATGACGGTCTCACCCGGCATGCAGGTCAAGACGCAGCACACCTCCGAGGTCGCCGAGAAGGCGCAGCACGGTGTCATGGAGCTGCTCCTCATCAACCACCCGCTCGACTGCCCGGTCTGCGACAAGGGTGGCGAGTGCCCCCTCCAGAACCAGGCGATGAGCAGCGGACGGCCGGTGAGCCGCTTCGAGGACGTCAAGCGGACCTACCCCAAACCGATCAACATCTCGAGCCAGGTCCTCCTTGACCGCGAGCGCTGCGTCCTGTGTGCCCGCTGCACCCGCTTCTCCGAGCAGGTCGCCGGTGACCCCTTCATCGCGCTCGTCGAGCGCGGCGCCCTGCAGCAGGTCGGCATCTACGAGGAGAAGCCGTTCGAGTCCTACTTCTCGGGCAACACGGTCCAGATCTGCCCGGTGGGCGCACTGACCGGTGCGGCCTACCGTTTCCGCGCGCGTCCGTTCGACCTCGTCTCCACGCCGAGCATCTGTGAGCACTGCGCCAGTGGCTGCTCCACCCGCACCGACCACCGTCGTGGCTCGGTCCTGCGCCGCATGGCTGCCAACGAGCCGGCGGTCAACGAGGAGTGGAACTGCGACAAGGGCCGATGGGCCTTCCAGTACGCCACGCTCCCCGACCGTCTCGGCCTGCCGATGGTCCGTGAGGACGGCGAGCTCAGGGTCGCCTCCTGGCGGGAGGCCCTCGAGGTCGCCGCCGCTGGTCTCAAGGCCGCGCCCAGTGCGGGCGTGCTCGTCGGCGGGCGCGTCAGCGCCGAGGACGCCTACGCCTACGCCAAGTTCGCGCGCACCGTGCTCGGCACCAACGACGTCGACTTCCGCGCCCGGCCGCACTCGGCCGAGGAGGCGGAGTTCCTCGCGTCCCACGTGGTGCGGACCTCTCCTGCGTCCGGTGCCGTGACCTATGCGGACCTCGAGAACGCGAAGACCGTCGTCCTCGCGGGCTTCGAGCCCGAGGACGAGAGCCCCATCATCTTCCTGCGCCTGCGCAAGGCGGCGCGCAAGAACAAGACGGCCGTGTATGCCGTGTCGCCCGTCGCGACCCGCGGGCTCACCAAGGTCTCCGGTCACCTCATCCCGACCGCCCCCGGCACCGAGCCGGAGGTCCTCGACGCCCTCGGCAAGGGTGCCGCGAGCGGCGCCGCAGGTGAGGGTCCCGACACCGTGCGGGCCGCCGCCGAGGCGCTGCGCGGCGAGGGTGCGATCATCCTCGTCGGCGAGCGCCTGGCCACTGTCCCCGGCGCCCTGAGCGCTGCCGCCCGTCTCGCCGAGACGACCGGTGCCCGGCTCGCCTGGATCCCGCGTCGCGCGGGGGAGCGCGGTGCCCTCGAGGCCGGTGCCCTCCCGACGCTGCTCCCCGGTGGCCGCGCCGTGAGCGATGCCGCAGCCCGCGCCGAGGTCGCCTCGGCCTGGGGTGTCGTCGGCCTCCCGGATGCTCCTGGTCGCGACTCCGCGGCCATCCTCGAGGGCGCGCGCACCGGCAAGATCGGTGCCCTCGTCGTCGGTGGCGTCGACCCGCTCGACTTCGGCCGGGCCGACGCGATCACGGCGTTCGAGTCGACCTTCGTGGTCTCGCTGGAGATCCGTGAGTCCGCCGTCACCGCTGTCGCCGACGTCGTCCTGCCCGTCGCGGCGCACGCCGAGAAGGCCGGGACCTTCGTCGACTGGGAGGGGCGCGCGCGCACCTTCCAGCGAGCCCTCGAGACCGGCTACGTCAGCGACCACCGCGCCCTCGACATGATCGCCGACGAGCTGGGCGAGTTCCTCGGCTGCCGCACCGTCGCCGAGGTCCGCTCCGAGATGGAGCGGATCGGCCCGTCATCGACGGAGCGCCGGGCCGCGGCTCCGACGGTCGAGGCCGGTGAGGTGCCCAGCGCCGAGGACGGTCATCTCGTCCTCGCCACCTGGCGCCACCTGCTCGACCGCGGTCGGCTCCAGGACGGCGAGCCGTTCCTCGCCGGCACCGCACCGAGGCCGACCGCCAAGGTCTCCCGGACGACCGCCGACTCGCTCGGTGTCACCGACGGCGACACCGTCACCGTCGTCATCGGCGACTCGTCGGTCGACCCCATCACGGTCCCCGTCACCGTCACGCAGATGGCCGACCACGTCGTCTGGCTCCCGACCCACTCCGCGGGGTGCGACCTCCGCGCCACGCTCGCCGACGCACCGGCCATCCGCGTCTCCGTCACCAAGGTCGACAAAGGAAGTGCAGCATGAGCGCCCTTCTCGCCCTCTCCAGCGCAACGGAAGCGTTGAGCGGCGCCGGACTGACCGGCATACCCACGCTCGTCGCCGAAGGCACGGACAACCCCATCGCCGACTTCTCGGACACGCCGTGGTGGCTCTCGCTGCTCAAGGCCGTGGTCATCTTCGTCTACCTCCTCGTGTCGACGCTCATGGTCATCTGGTTCGAGCGGCGCGTCATCGGTCGCATGCAGCAGCGCCCCGGCCCCAACCGCAACGGCCCGTTCGGTCTGCTCCAGACCCTCGCCGACGGCATGAAGGCCATGCTCAAGGAGGACGTCACCCCCGCCAAGGCGGACCGGATCGTCTTCACCCTCGCGCCACTCATCACGGCGACCATGTGCTTCATCGGCTTCGCGATCATCCCGCTCGGCGGCGAGGTCACCGTGTTCGGCCACACCACGCCACTGCAGCTCGCCGACTCCTCGATCTCGGTGCTCTTCGTGCTCGCCATCGCCGGCATCGGCATCTACGGCGTCGTGCTCGCCGGCTGGTCGTCGGGCTCGCCCTACCCGCTCATGGGTGGCCTGCGCTCCTCGGCCCAGATGATCTCCTACGAGATCGCGATGGGCCTCTCGCTCGTCGCCGTCTTCCTCTACAGCGGCTCGATGTCGACCTCGCAGATCGTCGGCGCGCAGAACAACGTCTGGTACATCATTCCGGCGTTCTTCAGCTTCTTCGTCTACATCATCACCATGGTCGGCGAGACCAACCGCCTGCCGTTCGACCTCGCCGAGGGTGAGGGCGAGCTCACGGGTGGCTTCCACACCGAGTACGGCTCGATGCGCTTCGCCATGTTCTTCCTCGGCGAGTACATCAACATGTTCACGGTCTCGGCACTGGCCACGACGATGTTCCTCGGCGGGTGGATGGCGCCCCCCGGCATCGCCGCGATCAACGACGGCATGTTCAACGAGGGCTGGTGGGGCCTGCTGTGGTTCACCATCAAGCTTCTGGATGTTCATGTTCCTCTTCGTCTGGCTTCGTGGCTCCCTGCCGCGCACCCGCTACGACCAGTTCATGCGCTTCGGCTGGAAGTTCCTCATCCCCGCCACGCTCGGCTGGGTCGTGCTGGTCGCGTTCTTCCGGGGCGCGCAGAACGGCTGGTTCGGTGACGCCGCCCTGGAGTTCGCGGGCCGTCGCTTCCCGGTGTCCTCGTTGGCCATCGTCGCGCTCGTCGCCGTCGGTGCCCTGGCGTTCGGCTGGTGGTGGGACTCACGTGCCCTGGCCAAGGAGGCAGCCGCGTCTGTTGCACCGCCGGAGGAGATCGACCCGTATGCCGGTGGCTACCCCGTGCCGCCGTTGCCCGGTCAGCGTCTGCGCGAGACCGCAAGCGTCGGGGCACCTGCCCTCCCCGGGGCCGATCCCGTGACGCCCAAGCGTCCGAGCGGGCCCGCCGAGTTCGACTTCACCGACAAGGAGGCCCCTCGTGGCTGACGACAAGAAGAAGGCGGGGTTCCTGTCCGACCTCTTCGCGCCCGTGGGTGGCTTCGGGGTGACCTTCGCGACGATGTTCCGCAAGGTCGCCACGACCGAGTACCCCGAGGTGAAGCGGCCGACGGCCCAGCGCTTCCACGGACGCCACCAGCTCAACCGTCACCCCGACGGTCTGGAGAAGTGCGTCGGCTGCGAGCTGTGCGCGTGGGCCTGCCCGGCCGACGCGATCCTCGTCGAGGGCGCCAACAACGACGACCTCTCCGGCCAGCGCTTCTCACCCGGGGAGCGCTACGGCCGCGTCTACCAGATCAACTACCTGCGCTGCATCTTCTGCGGCCTGTGCATCGAGGCCTGCCCGACGCGCGCGCTGACGATGACCAACGAGTACGAGCTGGCCGACAACAACCGCGCGGACCTCATCTTCACCAAGGAGCAGCTGCTCGCCCCGCTCCAGGGCGGCATGGTCGCTGCGCCGCACCCGATGGTCGAGGGCATGGAGGAGCGCGACTACTACCTGGGCAAGGTCTCGGAGGCCACGCCCACCCAGAAGGACTGGGCGCAGACCAACCACGCCCAGACCAGCCCTGCGATCGACGCGACGGGTGCCTCGGGGTCCACGGGTGCCGTGAAGGAGCCTGCGCAATGACCGTCTTCTTCGGGCCATGCTCGTCTGCCTTCCGGGCCTCGCTCCTTCGTCGCTCGTGTCCTCAGGAGGTCCTCGCATGACCAGCACCGGAGAAGCCATCCTCTTCTGGATCCTCGGCCCCCTCGCCGTCATCGGCGCGATGGGCCTGATCTTTGCTCGCAAGGCCGTCCACGCCGCGCTCGGCATGGCGCTGACGATGATCATCCTCGGCATCTTCTACCTCGCCCAGGGTGCCGACTTCCTCGGCGTCATCCAGATCTTCGTCTACACCGGCGCCGTGATGATGCTCTTCCTCTTCGTCGTCATGCTCGTCGGCGTCGACTCCTCCGACAGCATCGTCGAGACCCTCAAGGGCCAGCGCGCGGCCACCGTCGTCCTGACCCTGGGGCTGGCAGCCCTCCTCATGGGCGCCGTCGGACGCATCACCATCGGTGACGCCCCCGCCGACAAGCTCAACGCGGTCAACAACGAGACCGGCAACGTCTCCGGGATGGCGGAGCTGATCTTCGGCCGCTACGTCTGGGTCTTCGAGGCCACGTCGGCGCTGCTCATCACTGCAGCGCTGGCGGCCATGGTCCTGGCCCACCGCGAGCGCCTGGGCGCCCGCCCCGACCAGCGTGCGTGGAGCGAACGCCGGATCCGCGGCGGCGAGAACCTCGCCGGCCTGCCGGTGCCCGGTGTCTACGCCCGTCACAACGCCATCGACACCCCGGCCCTGCTGCCCGACGGCACGCCGAGCGAGCTGTCCATCTCGCGCGTCCTCACCGCCCGCGACCAGGTCGGCTCGGCCGCGCCGTGGCTCGACGCCGAGCGCGAGATCGAGCGCGACCTCGGCCAGGACCGTCGCCGGGGCGAGGACGACGACGACAACGACAGCGTCACGACGGGCAACGACGACCGCGTCGACCCGGACGCGACGAGGGAGGGCCAGCGATGAGCCTGATCAACTACATCTACCTGGCGACGCTGCTGTTCGTCATCGGCGGGGCGACCGTGCTCACCCGACGCAACGCGATCGTCGTCTTCATGGGTGTCGAGCTGATGCTCAACGCGGCCAACCTCGCCTTCGTCACCTTCGCCCGCATGCACGGCAACCTCCACGGGCAGGCCATCGCCCTGTTCGTCATGGTGGTCGCTGCCGCAGAGGTCGTCGTCGGCCTGGCCATCATCATGGCGATCTTCCGTGCCCGCCGGTCGGCTTCTGTCGACGATGCCAACCTGCTGAAGCTCTAAGGGGCACTCGTGAACGTTTCTCTCCTGCTCGCCGCGGAAGGTGAGGTGGCCGCGGCCACCGGCATCACGGCATACGCCTGGCTTCTCGTGGCGTTCCCCCTGCTCGGCGCGGCGATCCTCCTGCTCGGCGGCAGGGCCACCAACGCCTGGGGACACCTGCTCGCCACCGCTCTGTCGTGGGCCAGCTTCGTCCTCGGCTTCGTCCTGCTGTTCGCCATGATCGGGCGGGGCGGCGAGGAGCGCGGCGCGCACCTCAGCGGGTGGAACTTCATCCCCGCGGGGCAGTTCCAGCTCGAGACGGGGCTGCTCGTCGACCAGCTGTCGATCGCCTTCGTCCTGCTCATCACCTTCGTCGGGTCCCTCATCCACGTCTACTCCATCGGCTACATGGAGCACGACGTCGACCGGCGCAAGTTCTTCGCCTACCTCAACCTCTTCGTCGCGGCCATGCTGCTCGTGGTGCTCGCGGACTCCTACCTGCTGCTCTTCGTCGGCTGGGAGGGGGTCGGTCTCGCGTCCTACCTGCTCATCGGCTTCTGGAACCACAACCCGGCCTACGCGACGGCGGCCAACAAGGCGTTCTTCGTCAACCGCGTCGGTGACGTCGGCATGTCGATCGCGCTGATGTACATGTTCTACACGTTCGGCGCGGTGGACTTCGCGACCGTGCACGCCGGCGCTGCCGAGGCGGGTTCGACCGCCATGACCACGCTCGGGCTGCTGCTGCTCGTCGGTGCCTGCGCGAAGTCGGCTCAGTTCCCGCTGCAGTCGTGGCTCGGCGACGCCATGGCCGGCCCGACCCCCGTCTCGGCGCTCATCCACGCCGCGACGATGGTCACCGCCGGTGTCTACCTCGTCGTCCGCTCGCACGACATCTTCAACGCCGCCCCCAACGCGCAGCTCGCGGTCGCCGTCGTCGGTGCCATCACGCTGCTCTACGGAGCGATCGTCGGGTGCGCCAAGGACGACATCAAGAAGGCGCTGGCGGCCTCGACCATGTCGCAGATCGGCTACATGATGCTCGCCGCCGGGCTCGGACCGGTGGGCTACGCCTTCGCGATCTTCCACCTCATCACCCACGGCTTCTTCAAGGCCGGCATGTTCCTCGGTGCCGGCTCGGTCATGCACGGCATGAACGACCAGGTCAACATGCGCCGCTTCGGTGGCCTCTCCAGCGCCATGAAGATCACCTGGATCACGTTCGGCCTGGGCTGGCTCGCCATCCTCGGTGTCCCGCCGTTCTCGGGCTTCTGGTCCAAGGACAAGATCATCGAGGCAGCGTTCATCGGTGACGGCTGGCGCCCGTGGGTCTTCGGGTTCGTGGCGCTCATCGGTGCCGGGATCACCGCCTTCTACATGTCCCGCCTGTTCTTCATGACCTTCCACGGCAAGAAGCGCTGGGTCGACGAGGCGGAGGCGCGCGAGCTCGGATCGCGCGCGGTGCACCCGCACGAGTCGCCGCTGACGATGACCGTCCCGATGATCGTGCTCGCGGTGGGCTCAGGCCTGCTGGGCCTCGTCCTCTCGTGGGGCGGCATGTTCACCCACTGGCTCGAGCCGGTCGTCGGCGAGCACGGGGAGGAGCACCCGGTGCTCGCGGTCCCGGTCATCATGGGACTGACGCTGCTCCTCGTGGCCGGCGGGGCGGCATACGCCTGGATGTTGTACTGGCGCGACGCGGTCCCGCAGACGGCACCGCGAGGCTCCCTCCTCACCCAGGCCGCCCGCGTCGACCTCTACCAGGACGCCATCAACGAGGGCCTGTTCATGCGGCCCGGGACCCACCTCACCCGCGCGCTCGTCTTCACCGACGGCAAGGGTGTGGACGGGCTGACCGGCTCGATGGCCGCCTCCATCGGCGGGCTGTCCTCGCGACTGCGCCGCCTCCAGACCGGCTACGCCCGGTCCTATGCCCTGACGATGCTCACCGGTGTCGTCGCCATTCTCGGAGCACTGTGGGTGATGAACTGATGTCCGGCCTGCCCCTGCTCACGCTCATGATGGTCGTGCCGCTCGTCGGCGCGGCGGTCATCTGGCTGCTGCCGTCCGCCTCGTCGCGGCTGGCCAAGCCGATCGCGCTGGGCGTCTCGTTGCTGACCCTCGCGCTCGCCCTGGTCGCCTGGGGTCGGTTCGACGCCGGGTCGGGTGACCGCTACCAGCTGACCGAGACGCACTCGTGGATCCCCCAGTTCGGGGTGTCCTACGCCCTCGGCGTCGACGGCATCGCGCTCTCGCTCATCGTCATGGCCGCGATCCTCACGCCGATCTGCCTGCTGGCGGCGTGGAACGACCTTGAAAGTGACAGGGACGACGACGTCAGTGGAATGCGGGAGAAGACCTACTTCGCGCTCATGCTCGTGCTGCTCACCTTCATGGTGGGTGTCTTCGCGGCGCGCGACGTCTTCCTGTTCTACGTGTTCTTCGAGGCCATGCTCATCCCGGTCTACTTCCTCATCGGGCTGTTCGGTGGACCGCGCCGTCAGTACGCCGCCGTGAAGTTCATCCTCTTCTCGCTCGTCGGCGGGCTCATCATGCTCGTCGCCGTCATCGGCCTCTACTTCCAGGGGCCGGGTGGCGAGCAGGGCTTCCTCTACGAGTCGCTCGAAGGTGCTGTCGGCGGGTCGACCGCGACCCAGCGCTGGCTGTTCATCGGCTTCTTCATCGCGTTCGCGATCAAGGCGCCGATGTGGCCGGTCCACACGTGGCTGCCCGACGCGGCATCCGAGGCTCGTCCCGCCACTGCCGTGCTGCTCGTCGGCGTCCTCGACAAGGTCGGCACCTTCGGGATGCTGCGCTTCTGCCTCGGCTTCTTCCCGGAGGCGTCGCAGTGGGCCACCCCGGTGGTCATCACGCTTGCGGTCATCTCGGTGATCTACGGCGCGCTGCTCGCCATCGGGTCGCGCGACATCATGCGGCTCATCGCGTTCACCTCGATCAGCCACTTTGGCTTCATCGTCCTGGGCATCTTCGCGATGACGACGACGGCCGGTGGCGGGTCGGCGCTCTACATGATCAACCACGGGTTCTCGACCGCCGGGCTCTTCCTGCTCGCCGGGTTCCTCATCTCGCGGCACGGCTCCCAGCGCATCGCCGACTACGGAGGCTGGCAACGGGTCACCCCCGTGCTCGCCGGGACCTTCCTCGTGGCTGGACTCTCGTCGTTGGCGCTGCCCGGCCTGTCGTCCTACGTGTCGGAGTTCCTCGTGCTCACGGGGACCTTCCAGCGCTACCAGGTGGCCGCGGCGATCGCCACCATCGGCATCGTCCTCGCCGCGCTCTACATCCTGCTGACCTACCAGCGGGTCTTCACCGGTCCGCGTCCGAGCTTCGCGGAGGGCTCCGAGCCCCGCGACCTGGGGCTGCGCGAGAAGCTCGTCGTGGCGCCGATCATCGCCTCGTTCCTGCTCCTCGGCGTCTACCCGAAGCCGGTGCTCGACCTCGTCAACCCGGCCGTGAAGCAGACGCTCGAACTCGTCGGTGTCACTGATCCGACGCCGACCAACGCCACCGGGAGTGCCCAGTGACCGCCCTGTCCACCGCGATGCCGACCGCCTTCGAGGCCGTCCAGGTCAACTACGGCGCCGTCGCGCCCATGCTGATCGTCGTCGGCGCCGCGCTCATCGGTGTCCTCGTCGAGGCGTTCGCGCCGCGGACCTCGCGTCACGTCATCCAGGTCTCGCTCGCCCTCGCTGCGCTCGTGGCATCCTTCGCGGTGCTCGCGCTGGTGTCCGTCGACAACCAGACGGTCACCGCCGGCGGCTCGATCGTCGTCGACGGCCCGGCCCTGTTCATGCAGGGGACGCTGCTGATCTTCTCGGTGCTCGGCGTGCTCACGATGTCCGAGCGCTTCGGCGGGCGCTCCGCCGATGCCTTCACCCCGATGGGTGCGGCCACCCCGGGCTCGCCGGCCCAGTCCGCGGCCGACCGCGCCGGGTTCGCGACGTCGGAGGCCTTCCCGCTGACGCTGTTCGCCGTGTTCGGCATGCTCATGTTCGTCTCGTCGAACGACCTCATCACGATGTTCGTCGCTCTCGAGGTCCTGTCCCTGCCGCTCTACGTGCTGACCGGCCTGGCCCGACGTCGCCGGCTGCTCTCGCAGGAGGCCTCGCTCAAGTACTTCCTGCTGGGTGCCTTCTCGTCGGCCTTCTTCCTCTTCGGTGCGGCACTGCTCTACGGGTATGCCGGGTCGACCGACCTCGCGAGGATCGCCGAGGCGATCACCACGGCCAACGGCGCCTACGAAGGCCTGTTGCTCCCGGGCGTGGTCCTCACCCTCATCGGGCTGCTCTTCAAGATCGGCGCGGTGCCGTTCCACTCGTGGACGCCCGACGCCTACCAGGGCGCTCCGACGCCGGTCACCGGGTTCATGGCCGCGGCGACCAAGCTCGCCGCCTTCGGTGCGATCCTGCGCCTCGTCTACGTCGGCGTGGAGTCCTCACGTCTCGAGTGGCGCCTCGGAGTGGCCGCGATCGCCGTCCTGACCATGGTCGTGGGCTCGGTTCTGTCGGTCACCCAGACCGACATCAAGCGACTCCTGGCCTACTCGTCCATCGCGCACGCCGGCTTCATCCTCGTCGGTGTCCTGGCCTTCGACGTCACCGGCGTCTCCGGCACGATGTTCTACCTCGCTGCCTACGGTCTGGCGACCATCGCCGCGTTCGCCATCGTCTCCCTGGTCCGCTCCGGCGGGTCCGAGGCGACGCACCTCTCGCAGTGGGCCGGCCTGGGCAGGAAGCACCCGGTCGTCGCCGGCATCTTCGCGCTCCTGCTCCTCGCGTTCGCGGGCATCCCGCTCACGTCCGGCTTCACGGCGAAGTTCGCGGCGTTCGCCCCGGCGATCGCGCACGGTGGTCTGGCAGGCATCGTCATGGTCGTCGTCGGTGTGCTGGCCTCGGCCGTCACCGCGTTCGTCTACTTCCGGCTCATCGTGCTCATGTACTTCACGGAGCCGACCGGTGACGACGACGTCGTCGCGCTGACCCCGTCGATCGCCTCGACGATCGCCATCACCGTCGGCGCCCTCGGCACCGTCGTGCTCGGCGTCGTCCCGGGCCCGATCCTCGACCTCGCCGGTCGGGTGTCGCAGTTCATCCAGTGACCCTCGCCCTGCCCGAGGTCTCGGCCGGGTTGCAGGAGCGGCTCACCGACGGTCTCGCCCGGGTCGAGGCGCTCATCGAGGAGCGCATCGACCACGACGACGCCTTCATCGCCGACGCCAACGTGCACCTGCTCCGGGCCGGCGGCAAGCGGTTCCGGCCGATGCTCACGATCCTCGCCGCCGAGCTGGGCGAGGGGGTCAACGATGCCGTCGTCACGGCGGCCGCCGCGGTGGAGCTGACCCACCTGGCCTCGCTCTACCACGACGACGTCATGGACGAGGCGGAGCTGCGCCGGGGCACACCCACGGCCAACACGGCATACGGCAACTCCACCGCCATCCTCATCGGTGACCTCCTCTTCGGGCACGCATCTGCCCTGGTCGCCGAGCTGGGCAACGATGCGGTGCGGATCCAGGCCGAGACCTTCATCCGGCTGTGCACCGGTCAGATCCGCGACGAGCGGCAGGCGCCCGAGGGTGAGGATGCCGGCGCCTACTACCTGCGCGTCCTCGAGGACAAGACCGGTGTGCTCATCGCGACCGCTGCCCGATATGGCGCGATGTTCGCGGGCTGTGATGACGACGTCGTCGAGACGATGCGGGTCTATGGCGAGCGACTGGGCATGGCCTTCCAGCTCGCCGACGACCTCATCGACATCGAGTCCTCGGCGGAGG
This sequence comes from Knoellia sp. AC549, assembly GCF_979258975.1. Classification (NCBI taxonomy): domain Bacteria; kingdom Bacillati; phylum Actinomycetota; class Actinomycetes; order Micrococcales; family Intrasporangiaceae; genus Knoellia; species Knoellia sp. AC549. Next base: position 893,539 of record NZ_OZ409890.1, on the reverse strand, counting down.
AGCTCGGCAAGACGCCGGGCACGGACCTGCGCGAGGGCAAGCGGACCCTCGCCGTGCTCCATGCCCTGGCCTCGACGGCGCCCGACGACGCCCGGCTCCTGGAGCTGCTGCAGTCGGAGCTGTCAGGTGACGCCGAGCTGGGCGAGGCGCTCGAGCTGCTGAGGGTGCACCCGGCGCTGGACCGGGCCCGCGCCGAGACCCGCGCGGTCGGCGAGCAGGCGCAGGAGGCGTTGACCGAGCTGCCCGACAGCGAGGCGAAGACCGCCCTGCTGGCGCTGGCCACGTCGGTCACGCACCGCGTCTCCTGAGGGACCCCTCAAGAGGCTGGGGGGCTGGGCGTCTCGCCGTAGTCCGGGTCGACGGCCTCGACGTCCATCACCGCGGTCCTGCCGCTGGCGAACTCGAGGGTGACCTCGACGAACTCGGCCCCTCGGATCTGTTCCTTCACGTCGTGGAGGACGAGGTGGGGAGCGCCGCGCTCCAGCTGGACCCAGTCCATGGGGGTGAGGTCCACGGGGAACGACCCCTCGCTGAGGGTGATCCTGATGGCCACCGGACTGCTGGCCCCCGTGAGCGTGCGGGGCTCGCCGGAGCTGTTGTGGAGCCAGACGTAGAGAGGCACGTCCTCACCCTCCTCCCAGCCGTCCGGGTCCTGGGGCGGCTCGAGGTGGGCGTAGCGGATCTTGACACCGTCGACCTCGAGGTTGGTTCCCGGTGAGTCACCCGTGGTGGTCTGGTAGTCCGAGCAGGAGGCCGTGGTGATGCCCACGGCCACGGCGGTCGCGACCGCGGCGACAGGGCGGCGAAACGATCTCATGCCTCCACCATGCCCGGTCCGCGCCCGCTGAACCACCGATTCCGGTGACGCTTCGGACACCAGGGCGACGGGCCAGGTGGCGTGTGTCGCGGCGTCGCGCCGGACTGCGTGGAGGCACCGGATGGGGCAGGGCGGCAGCGCAGATCAGCGCCGATCAGCTCAGCTCAGCACAGGTCAGCGCAGGAGGAAGTAGGACAGCGCGGCCGAGGTCGAGACGTCGCGGCACGGGTAGCCGAGGTTCGCCACATGGGTCGCGAAGTCGGCGTCGTCGCGCACGCCCTCGAAGGCGCAGAGCACCCGGCCGTAGTCGGTGCCGTGGCTGCGGTAGTGGAACATCGTGATGTTCCACCGGGTGCCGAGCTCGGTGAGGAAGCGGCTCAGGGCGCCGGGGTGCTCCGGGAACTCGAAGCTGTAGACCTCCTCGTCTGCGCCCGACGAACGCCCGCCGATCATGTAGCGCACGTGCGTCTTGGCAGTGTCGTCCTCGGAGAGGTCGACCGACTCGTAGCCCGCGGCGGTGAGGTTGTCATGGATCTGGCGGCCCTCGGCCGCGCCGCCGGAGAAGCTGCACGCCGACGAAGATCCGTGCTCGCTCGGTCCCGTCCGCCCGGTAGTTGAACTCCGTGACCGAGCGGCCGGCCAGCACGCCGACGAACTCCAGGAACGCGCCGGCGCGGTCTGGGATGGTCACACCGAAGAGCGCCTCGCGATGCTCGCCGATCTCGGCCCGCTCGGAGATGTAGCGCAGCGTGTCGAACGGGACGTTGGCGCCGGAGAGGATGTGCGCCAACCTTTCTCCCTGTATGCCGTGTGCGGCGACGTACTTCTTGAGTCCCGCGAGTGCCACGGCGCCAGCCGGCTCCGCGACGGCACGCACGTCCTCGAAGATGTCCTTGACCGCCGCGCAGATCTCGTCCGAGCCGACGGTGACGACGTCGTCGAGATGGCGGCGGCAGAGCTCGAAGGTCCGGTCCCCGATCCGCTTCACCGCGACGCCCTCGGCGAAGCGGCTCACCTCGGGGAGGTCCACCGGCTCGCCGGCTTCGAGGGCGGCGTGCAAGCAGGCGGCGTCCTCGGGCTCGACGCCGATGACCTTGATGCCGGGCATGAGGTTCTTGATGAGGCCGGCGACGCCGGCCGCCAGCCCGCCACCGCCGACGGGCACGAAGACCCGGTCGAGGTGGGCGTCCTGCTGGATGAGCTCGAGCCCGATCGTGCCTTGGCCGGCGATGACGAGCGGGTCGTCGAACGGTGGGATGTAGGTGAGTCCGCGCGCGTCCGCGAGACGCAGCGCCTCGGCCTGCGCGACGTCGAACGTGTCACCCACGAGCACGACCTCCGCGCCGTGACCACGGACGGCCTCCACCTTGATCGGCGCCGTCGTCGCGGGCATGACGACCACCGCGGTGACACCGAGCAGGGACGCGGACAGCGCCACGCCCTGGGCGTGGTTGCCGGCCGAGGCGGTGACGACTCCCCGCTCGCGCTCCTCAGGGCTGAGGCCGCCCATCCGCGTGTAGGCGCCGCGGATCTTGAACGAGTGGATCGGTTGGCGGTCCTCCCGCTTGACCTGCACGGTGTTGCCCAGGCGCTCGGACAGCGAGTCCATGACCTCGAGCGGGGTGACGACTGCGGCCTCATAGACCGGCGCCCGCAGGACGGCCCGCAGCAGCTCCGACCCGTTGGCCCGGTCGGCGAGCTCTTCGATGGACATGGGTCAAGCAAACCGCGAGTTCGCCGGGTCGAGTATCACGGCCACCAGTCGAGACACGGCCCGACGCCGGGCGTCAGCTCGGGGGCCGGAGCTCACCGTCGATCCTGCGCGTGAGACCCCAGGGGTTGTCATCGCGCAGCGGCTCGGGCAGCACGTCGAGGGGGAGGTCCTGGTAGGCCACGGGTCGCTGGAAGCGCTCGATGGACAGGCTGCCCACGCTGGTGGTGCGACCATCGGTGGTGGCGGGGAACGGCCCGCCGTGGACCATCGCGTGTCCGACCTCGACACCGGTGGGCCAGCCGTTGAAGAGGATCCGGCCGGCTTTCTGCTCACAGGTGGGGAGCAGCCGACGCGCCACCTCGGTGTCCTCGTCGGTGGCGTGCAGGGTCATCGTCAGCTGGCCCTCGAGTCCCCGGAGGTGGTGCTCCAGCGCCTCCACCCCGTCGTAGCGGACGACGACTCCCGATGCGCCGAACACCTCGTCACTCACCGGGCTCGACAGCGCGTCTGCCTCCATCACCTCCACCACCTGCGGGGCGGGAGCATGCTCACCGCCCTCGGTGCCCTGCGCGACGACTCGGACGTGGCCGGCGTCGCGCAGTCTGGCCGCTCCCGTGGCGTAGGCCTGCGCGATGGCGGGCGAGAGCATGGTCGCCCCGGCCGCTTCGCCGACAGCAGCGCCGGCCGCCGCGAGGAACCGGTCGCCCGCATCGCCGATGGGGAGGAACAGCAGGCCCGGGTTGGTGCAGAACTGACCGGCGCCGAGGGTGAGTGAGGCGACGTATGCCGCTGCCAGGGCTTCGGCTGCCGCCTCCCGTGCCAGTGCGCCGGGGAGGACGACGACCGGGTTGATCGAGGACATCTCGGCGTGCACGGGGATCGGCACGGGCCGCTGCGAGGCGGCTGCCAGCAGGGCGAGCCCACCGGCCCGGGAGCCGGTGAAGCCGACCGCGGTGATCCGGGGGTCCTTGACGAGGGCGATCCCGAGCTGGAGGCCCGCGGGACCGTCGGGTCCGAGCAGGAACGAGAAGGTGCCCGGGTGGAGGCCGGCGCCAGCGACCGCGCGCCCGATGGCCCGGGCAACGAGGTGGCCCGTGCGCGGGTGGCCCGGATGGCCCTTGACGACGACGGGGCAGCCGGCCGCCAGCGCGGAGGCGGTGTCACCACCGGCGGTCGAGAAGGCGAGTGGGAAGTTGCTCGCCCCGAAGACGGCGACCGGCCCGAGCGGGACCATCCGCTGGCGGATGTCGGGCCGGGGCAGCGGTGAACGGTCCGGCAGCGCCGGGTCGATGCGGACCCCGAGGTGGTCACCTCGGCGCACGACCTCGGCGAACAGGCGCAGCTGCCCCGTCGTGCGGCCGACCTCGCCGGTGATGCGACCGCGCGGGAGGTGGCTCTCGGTGACCGCCGCCTCGATGATCGCGTCCTGGTCGGCCTCGATCTCGCCGGCGACGGACTCGAGGAAGGCAGCTCGCTCGTCGGGACTGGTGAGGCGATAGGTCAGGAACGCCTCGGCCGCCGCGCTCGTGGCCACTGCCACGTCGGCATCCCCGCCGGGGTCGGTCTCGGCTCCGGCGATGATGGAGCGGGGCTGCTCGGGCTGGGTCATGGGGGTCCTCTCGTGGGGGATCGCTGGTCGAGGAAGGGGATGAGCCGGGGGTGGCTTCTGTCAGTCGTCTCGCTGCGCCCAGGCCGACCGCACGTCATCGATGTGGGTCAGCATGAGGGCCTCGGTGCCCTGCGCGTCTCCAGCCACGACCAGGTCGAGGATCCGGTCGTGCTCGCGGGCGGAGCGCAGGAGCTGCTCGGCATTGCTGGTCTCGTTGAGGCCGTAGAGCCGGCTGCGCGAGCGGAGGGACCCGACCACCTCGACGAGGTGGAAGTTGCCCGCGAGCTCGAGCAGCGCCAGGTGGAAGGCCCGGTCGGCCTCGACGTAGGCGACCAGGTCTGCTGTGACTGCGAAGTTCTCGATGGCGGCGGCGAATGGGCGGAGGCCCTCGACCACGTCCGGCGCGATGCGTCCGGCTCGGACGGCAGCGGCGACGTCCCGGACGGTCGGCGCCTCGATGAGCAGTCGCAGCGCGGTGATCTCATCGAGGTCGCGGTTCGAGAGCTCGGTGACCCGGAAGCCCTTGTTGCGCACGGCCGTGACGAGCCCCTCGCTCGCGAGGTCGAGCATCGCCTCACGCACGGGTGTGGCCGAGACCTCGAAGCGCTCGGCCAGCCCCGGCACCGAGTAGAGCTCACCCGGATGCAGCTCACCCGCCACGATGGAGCCGCGCAGGGCTGCAGCGATCTCCTGGCGGAGGTTGCGTCGACCGCCGAACGTCGGCAGGGCCGCAGGGTGGACCGGCAGGCGGGAGGGGGACGGACGGGACATTCGGGGCTTCACCTCGTGCTGGACGTCATGAGTACTGTGTAATACATTACTGCATCACGACCCGTCCACCGCGACCTCCCTGGAGCCTGCTTCCGATGACCACGACCGACGCCACCCGCCACGCTGCTGCCCCCGAGCGCTCGCCCTGGCACGGCGTGCTCGTCGCCACGGCGCTGCCCTTCACCGCCGACCTCCAGGTCGACTACGACGCCTATGCCGAGCACGTGGCCTGGCTCGCCGCGTCCGGTGTGCACGGCGTGGTGCCCAACGGCTCGCTGGGTGAGTACCCCGTGCTCACCGCCGAGGAGCGCGCCAGGGTCGTCGAGACCGCCGTGGCGGCCTCGCCCCAGGGCTTCACGGTCATGGCGGGCGTCGGCGCCTACGGCGCGTTCGAGTCCCGGCGCTGGGCCGAGCAGGCAGCCGAGGCCGGCGCGAACGTGCTCATGGCCCTGCCACCCAACAGCTATCGCGCCGACGAGCGCGCGGTGGTGGAGCACTACCGCGAGATCGCCAAGGCCGGCCTGCCGGTGACGGCCTACAACAACCCCATCGACACCAAGACCGACCTGACGCCACCGCTGCTGGCGACGCTCCACCAGGAGGGCCTCATCGTCGGCGTCAAGGAGTTCACCGGGGACGTCCGTCGTGCCTACGAGATCGCCGAGCTCGCCCCGGGCCTGGACCTGATGATCGGCTCGGACGACGTGGTCCTCGAGGTGGGTCTCGCCGGTGCGAAGGGCTGGGTCGCCGGCTACACCAACGCCTTCCCGAAGTCCACCGTCGAGCTCTACGAGCTGTCGGTCGCCCGCGACGTCGAGAGGGCCCTGCCGCTCTACCGCTCCCTGCACCCGTTGCTTCGCTGGGACTCCAAGGTCGAGTTCGTCCAGGCGATCAAGCTGTCCATGGACATCGTCGGTCGCCGGGGCGGTCCGGTGCGCCCGCCACGGCAGCCGCTCACGCCGGAGCAGGAGGCCTCGGTGCGCGCAGCGACCGAGCGGGCCCTCGACGCAGGGCTCTGCTGAGCCATGCGCAGCCGACGCATCCTGCACTCGGTGGAGTCCCACACCGAGGGCATGCCCACCCGGGTGATCACCGGAGGCGTGGGGACCCTCCCCGGCGCCACCATGATGGAGCGACGTGACTGGTTCCTCGCCAACACTGACGACCTCCGCACGCTGCTGATGTTCGAGCCTCGTGGGCATGCCGCGATGTCGGGCGCGATTCTGCAGCCGGCCACCCGGCCCGATGCCGACTTCGGGGTGCTCTTCATCGAGGTGTCCGGGTGCCTGCCGATGTGCGGTCACGGCACCATCGGCGTCGCCACGGTGCTCGTCGAGACCGGCATGGTCGAGGTCGTCGAGCCGGTGACGAGGATCCGGTTGGACACACCGGCCGGGCTCGTGATCGCGGACGTCGCGCTGACCGACGGTGCCGCGACGGCGGTCACCATCCGCAACGTTCCTTCGTATGCCGTCCGGCTGGGTTCCACGGTCGACGTGCCCGGGTTGGGTGCCGTGGGCTACGACCTGGCCTATGGCGGCAACTTCTACGCCGCCGTGCACCTCGACGACCTCGGGCTGCCGTTCGAGCGTGCCGAGAAGCAGCGGCTGCTCGATGCCGGGCTGGCGATCATGGCGGCCATCAACGAGGTCGACGAGCCGGTCCACCTGACCGACTCCTCGATCCGGGGCTGCCACCACGTCGCGCTCCTGGCGCCGGGCTCGGACGCCCGCCACACCAGGCATGCGATGGCCATCCATCCGGGGTGGTTCGACCGCAGTCCGTGCGGCACCGGCACCAGCGCGCTGATGGCCCGACTGCACGCCCGTGGCGAGCTCGCGTTGGACACCGACTTCGTCAACGAGTCCTTCATCGGCTCGACGTTCGTCGGTCGGCTGGTCGAGGAGACCGAGGTTGCTGGCACGCCGGCCGTCATCCCCACGATCACCGGACGCGCCTGGGTCACCGGCACGGCGCAGTGGTTCCTCGACCCCACGGACCCCTTCCCGGCCGGCTTCCTGCTCTGATGACGTCATCGTCCGACCTGGTGGTCGTCGGCGGAGGCATCGTCGGCGCCGCGTGCGCCTACTACGCCACCCGAGCCGGGCTGTCCGTCACCGTGCTCGAGCGGGGCTCGATCGCGGCCGGGACCACCAGTCGCGGTGAGGGCAACATCCTCGTCTCCGACAAGGCGCCCGGACCCGAGCTCGACCTGGCTCTGGCCTCGCGCGAGCTCTGGCTCGAGCTGGCCGCCGAGCACGGCGCCGGCGCGTACGAGCTCGAGCAGAAGGGCGGCCTCGTGGTGGCCGCGAGCGAGGCGGCCCTGGACTCCCTGCAGCAGTTCGGCGCTGGTCAGACCGGCGCCGGAGTGGTGGCCCAACAGGTGAGCGGCACAGGTCTGCACGACCTCGAGCCGCACCTGGCTACGGGCCTGCCCGGCGGCCTGCTCTACCCGCAGGACCTCCAGGTCCAACCCGTGCTGGCCGCGGCGACGCTGCTCGCTGCCGCTCGTCGGCAGGGGGCCCGGGTCGTCACCGGTGTGGAGGTCACCGGTGTCGAGAACGATGCGGTCGGCAAGGTGAGCGGGGTTCTTGCCGGCGGGACGGCATACCCGACCGGATCGGTGGTCAACGCTGCCGGCACCTGGGGTGGCGACGTGAGCGTGCGTCTGGGCGGTCCGGTGCCGGTGCTGCCGAGGCGGGGCTTCATCCTCGTCACCGAGCCGCTGCCGCGGGTGGTCCGGCACAAGGTCTACTCGGCCGACTACGTCGACAACGTCGCCTCGTCCGACGCGGGCTTGGAGACGTCGGCGGTCATCGAGGGAACGCACGGAGGCACCGTGCTGATCGGCGCCAGCCGAGAGCGGGTCGGCTTCGACACCAGCCTGTCGGTGGAGGTGCTGCGTCGCCTGGCCCAGCAGGCGGTGGCGCTCTTTCCCTTCCTCGCGCAGGTCCGGCTGATGCGGACCTACCAGGGTTTCCGGCCCTACTGCCCCGACCACCTGCCGGTGATCGGCCCCGACCCTCGCGTGCCGGGACTGCTTCATGCCTGCGGCCACGAGGGTGCAGGGATCGGCCTGGCTCCTGCGACCGGGCGACTGGTCGCCGACCTGCTCACCGGCGCGGAGCCCGTCGTCGACGCCGCAGCCTTCGCGCCGGAACGATTCGCGCAGGCCCTCGCATGAGCTTCACCTTCGACGGGCGGGAGATCGAGCACGACGACGGGCAGAGCATCGGCGCGGCACTGACGGCCGCCGGCATACGGTCATGGCGCACGACCCGCATCGAGGGTCGACCTCGCGGGATCTTCTGCGGAATCGGCGTGTGCTTCGACTGCCTGGTCATGGTGGACGGGTCACCCAACGAGCGTGCCTGCCTGGTCCCCGCGCGTGAGGGTCTGCGGGTCGAGACCCAGGAGGGCACCGGTCATGGCGACCTCACCGTCTGAGTCCTACGACGTCCTCGTCGTGGGTGCCGGTCCCGCGGGGCTGGCTGCCGCGGATGCTGCCTCGAGGGCCGGCGTGCGGGTGGTCGTCGTCGACGCCGCGGAGCGCCCGGGGGGACAGTACTGGCGCCAGCCCGGTGGCCGCGGTGTCGAGGCCCGGATCGCGGGACTCCACCTGCACCACGACCTCGCGACCTTCGACCGTCTCGTCACCGGGCTCGACCGCTGCACCGTCCTGGCCGGGCACTCTGTGTGGGCGATGACCCGTGACGCCGGGGGCGTGGTCGCCCACGTGGTCGAGCGCTCGGACGGCTCCGAGAACCTTCGCGAGGTGAGGGCGCGCAAGGTCGTCCTCGCTCCCGGCGCCTACGACCGCCAGATCCCGTTCCCGGGGTGGGGCCTGCCGGGTGTGATGACCGTGGGCGGGGCGCAGGCGCTCCTCAAGGGGCACGGTGTCGCCGCCGGACCGCGCGTGCTCGTCGCGGGGACCGGCCCGTTCCTCCTCCCCGTCGCGGCGGGCCTCGCCGAAGCGGGAGCCCAGGTGCTCGGCATACACGAAGCCAATGCAGTTCGGAGCTGGGCGCGGCACCCGCGTGCACTGACGCGCAACGCCGCCAAGCTCCTCGAAGGTGCGGGGTACGCCCGGTCGCTCGCGCGGCACCGGGTGCCCGTGCGCTCCCGGTCCACGGTGGTCGCAGCGCATGGCGCGGTCCAGGTGGAGGCCGTCACGCTCGCCGGACTGGACGCGAACGGACAGGTGGTTCCCGGCTCGGAGCGCAGGGTCGCCGTCGACGTGCTCGCCGTCGGCTGGGGCTTCACCCCCCAGCTCGCTCCCCCTGGCCCTGGGGTGCGTCACCCGCCTCGACGTCGATGGGTCGCATGTCGTGGCCGTCGACGGCGACCAGCGCACGTCGGTCGAAGGTGTCTGGGTCGCCGGTGAGGCATGCGGCATCGGCGGGGCCGGCCTCTCCGTGGCCGAAGGAAGCATCGCCGGCGCCAGTGCCGCCGGCGTGGCAGCGCCGCGGACTGCCGTCCGACGACGAGATGCGTTGCGGCAGTTCGCCATTGCGATGCACCACGTCCACCCAGTCCCGGACGGCTGGCTGGCTCGCGTCACCGACGACACTCTCGTGTGTCGCTGCGAGGAGGTGACGGCGGGTGACCTGCGGGGCGCTGTCGACGACCTCGGCGCCGACAGTGCCCGGGCCGCCAAGCTGCTGGCGCGTGCTGGGTTGGGCTGGTGCCAGGGACGGGTTTGCGGCTATGCCGCCTCGTGCCTCATCGCGGACCGCACCGGCACCGAAGCGTCGAGCCCGATGGCGAACCGGCCCATCGCGTCCCCGATCACGCTTGGTGCCCTCGTCGCGCCGGCGCCCCGCGACGGCGAGTGAAGGACGGCTCAAGCGGCGACCGGCGTGCGACGACGGGGGATCAACCATGAGAAGGCGGCTGCCAGGAGGCAGAGTCCGCCGGCGGTGAACCAGGCCAGGGAGTAGGTCCCGGTGAAGTCACGCACTGCCCCGGCTCCCGTGGCAGCGATGGCGGCACCGATCTGGTGCGAGGCGAACACCCACCCGAAGACGACCGGCGCCGAGACGTCGAACCACTCACGGCACAGGGCCACGGTCGGCGGCACGGTGGCGATCCAGTCGAGCCCGTAGAAGATGATGAAGAACCACATGGTCGGTTGCACCGATGGCCCGAGCAATGAGGGCAACAGCATGAGAGAGAGTCCGCGTAGGGCGTAGTAGCCCACGAGCAGGAAGCGGGGGTCGACCCGGTCGGTCATCCAGCCCGAGAAGATCGTGCCCGCGATGTCGAAGAGCCCGATGAGCGCGAGCAGTGACGCGGCCATCGTCGTGGGCATCCCGTGGTCGTGGGCCGCCGGGACGAAGTGCGTGCCGACGAGACCGTTGGTCGAGGCACCACAGATCGCGAAACCACCTGCGAGCAGCCAGAAGGCGCGCGTCCTCGCAGCGTCGCGCAGGGCCGACAGTGCCTGGGTTGCGGCATTGCCCACGGGGTTGGGGAGGGGGAGCCCGGGATCCTGGGCGGTTGCGCCATAGGCCTGCAGGCCGACGTCGTGCGGGTGGTCGCGGACGAACAGGATCACGAGGGGGACCACGGCGAGGGCGACGGCGGCGACGACGAGCGCCGGTGTGCGCCAGCCGTATCGGTCGGCCAGGATCGCGATGAGCGGCAGGAAGACCAGCTGTCCGGTCGCACCGGCCGCCGTGAGCACGCCACTCACGAGTCCGCGACGTGCCACGAACCACCGGTTGACGAGGGTCGCCACGAGGGCCATCGACATCGAACCGGTGCCGACGCCGACGACGACGCCCCACAGCAGGACGAGCTGCCACGCCTGGGTCATGAAGACGGTCAGCCCGCTCCCGAGGGCGACGAGGGTGAGTGCGACCACGACGACCCGCCGGATGCCGAACCGGTCCATGAGCGCGGCAGCGAACGGTGAGAACAGCCCGAAGAGCACGAGGTTGACCGACACGGCGAAGCCGATCGTGGCGCGGCTCCAGCCGAACTCCTGGTGGAGCGGGTCGATGAGCACGCTCGGGACCGAGCGGAAGCCGGCGGCACCGATGAGCGTGACGAACCCGACGATGGCCACGATCCACGCGCGGTGCAGGGGCGGACGGCGTCGCCGCCCACCGTCGTCGGCGAAGGGCTCGGCATCGGCGGCACTCACCGCGAGGTCGTCGGTCATGGGAGAGAGCCTGTCAGCCGGTTCGACTGGCGCCTAGTGGCAGAAACGCCACAATGTGCAAAGATCCAGCCATGCGCACTCCACGCTCGCCACACCAACACCGGGTCGTCGTCCTGCTGCTCGAGCCGCTCATCGGCTACGACGCCACGATCCCGGGAGCGGTGCTCGGCTCCGCCCAGGACTCCCAGGACCGACCGCTCTATGACGTCCAGATGGCCTCCCTCGACGGTGGAGCGGTGAACACACACAACGGGTATGCCGTTGTGCCGCACGGTGACTCGTCCCTCCTGGCGCAGGCAGATACCGTCATCATCCCGGGCACCCAGATCCCGGGGCCCCGCTTCGACGGCACCATGCCCGACGAGCTGGGGGCCGCGCTGGGACGCATCCGCAAGGGCACGCGCATCGTCTCGATCTGCACGGGCGCCTATGTCCTTGCCGCAGCCGGACTCCTCGACGGGCGACCGGCCACCACCCACTGGCAGCACACCGAGAGGTTCCGCACGCTCTACCCGCAGGTCGACCTCAACGAGGACGTGCTGTTCGTCGACGACGGCGACGTCCTCACCGCCGCGGGCCTCTCGGCCGGCGTCGACCTCTGCCTGCACCTCTTGCGCCGCGACCACGGTGCCACCGTCGCCAACGACGTTGCGCGCTACTGCGTCGTCCCGCCCTGGCGCGACGGCGGTCAGGCACAGTTCATCGAGCGCCCGGTGCCGGTCATGGATGACGCGTCGACCTCGACGACCCGGGCCTGGGCGATGGCCCACCTCGCCGCGGACCTGTCCGTCCCCGCCCTCGCCCGGCGCGCCCGGATGAGCGAACGCACCTTCGCCCGACGGTTCCGGGAGGAGACCGGGCTGACCCCGGCGGCCTGGGTCACCCAGCAGCGGGTGCGCCAGGCACAGCATCTCCTCGAGACCACCGACCTCGCCGTCGACGTCATCGCGACGCGCGCCGGGCTCGGCACCGGTGCCTCGCTGCGCAAGCACTGTGCCGCCACGCTGGGGGTCTCACCGCAGGCCTACCGTCGCACCTTCCGCGGCGCCACGGAGGGCAGGACCGAGAGCAGGATCGCATGAGCCGCCGCGACACACCCTTCGTCGACATCGACGCCCTCGAGTCGGCGACGTCGGGCCTTCCGGCGCCACTCGTCACCGTCGACCTCGACGCCTTCGACGCCAACGCCGACGACCTCGTCCGTCGCGCTGCCGGGCGACCCATCCGGGTGGCGAGCAAGTCGGTGAGATGCCGCGCGTTGCTTCGTCGGGTCCTCGACCGTCCCGGCTTCGCCGGGGTGATGGCGTATGCCGTGCCTGAGGCCGTGTGGCTCGTGCGCCACGGGTTCACGGACGTCTTCGTCGCCTACCCCAGCGTCGACCGGGAGTGGCTCGAGACCGTGGCTGCCGACGACGTGCTGCGCAGCGAGATCTCCGTCGCGGTCGACAGCGTCGAGCAGGTGCGCCTGCTCTCCAGGGTGCTGGGTCAGGGGAGCGGTGTGCGGGTCGCTCTCGACGTCGACTGCTCGCTGCGCATCGGCCGGCTCCACCTCGGCGTGCGTCGCTCACCGTTGCGCACACCCGCCGACGCGCTGGCCGTGACCCGGGCCGCACTCGAGGTCGGGCTGCGGGTGGCCGGAGTGATGTTCTATGACGCCCAGGTGGCCGGACTGCCCGACCGCGGGCCCCACCTCAAGGCCCTCAAGAAGCGCTCGCTGGCGGACCTGGCGCAGCGACGTGCTCCCCTCGTCGAGGCCGTGCGCGCGCTCACCGACCTCGACTTCGTCAACGGTGGCGGCACGGGCAGCCTCGGCCGGCTGGCAGCCGCCGACAGCCTCACCGAGCTCGCCGCGGGCTCCGGCCTCTATGCCCCCACCCTCTTCGACGCCTACGACGACTTCACGCCCCGGCCCGCGATGACCTACGCCCTCCCGGTGGTGCGCCGCCCCGCGAAGGGGATCGTCACGGCATACGGAGGCGGTTATGTCGCCAGCGGGGAGCCGGGCTGGACGCGGGTCCCGACACCAGTGGGGCGAGCCCTCTCGCTCATCCGCTCCGAGGCGGCCGGCGAGGTGCAGACTCCGTTGCGAGGGCCGGCCGCCGACCGGCTCGCGATCGGCGACCGCGTGTGGCTGCGTGGTGCCAAGGCCGGCGAGCTGCTCGAGCGGTTCGACCACGTGCACCTCGTCCAGCAGGGACGGCTCGTCGAGACGGTCCCGAGCTATCGAGGTGAAGGGCAGAACTTCGGATGACCTGGAGCAACTGGGCCGGCAACGTCACCGCGACCCCGGCGCGGCTCCTCGAACCCCGCTCGGTCGACGAGGTCGCTGAGATCGTCACGCAGGTGGGCGAGCGCCAGGAGCGGGTCCGGGTCGTCGGCGCAGGCCACTCGTTCACCCCCCTGTGCGCCACCGGCGGCACGCTGCTTCGGCTCACCCACCTGACCGGCATCCTCGAGGTCGACCGCGACCTCTCGCGGGTCAGGGTCGCGGGCGGGACTCCGCTCCATGCCCTCAACCCGGTCCTCGAGGCGCTGGGCCTGGCCCTGCCCAACCTCGGCGACATCGACCGGCAGAGCGTCGCCGGCGCGATCGCGACGGGCACCCACGGCACCGGCATCCGCCACCAGGGCATCGCGGCGGCGGTCACCGGACTGACGCTCGTGCTGGCTGACGGGTCTGTTGTCTCCGTCGACGATGCCCAGCACTCCGAGCTCTTCCAGGCGGCGAGGATCGGCCTCGGGGCCTTCGGGGTCGTCACCGAGGTCGAGCTCCAGTGCGTGCCGGCCTTCCGGCTGCGAGCGCTCGAGACACCGGGCCGGCTCGACGAGGTCATCGACGGCTACGAGCAGCTCGTGCACGAGTTCGACCACGTCGACTTCCACTGGTTCCCCCACACGGACCGCGTTCTCCTCAAGCGCAACTCACGCCTGGACGACACAGACCCCGGTCGGCCCCAGCCTGCGTGGCGCGAACGGCTCGACGAGGACATCCTCAGCAACAAGGTCTTCGGCGTCGTCAACCGGGCGGCGGCAGCCCGGCCGGGCATCGTGCCTCGCCTCAACCAGGTGAGCGCCCGGGTGCTCGGCGCCAAGGAGTACACCGACACGTCGTGGAAGGTCTTCTGCACCTCCCGCGACGTCCGCTTCCGGGAGAGCGAGTATGCCGTCCCGCGGGCTTCGCTGCCCGCCGTCGTCGGAGCGCTCCGGGCGTGGATCGACAGCCACGACGTTGCTCTGCCGTTCCCGGTCGAGGTCCGCTCGACGGGAGTGGACGACGTGTGGCTGTCGACGGCATACGAGCGGGAGAACGCCTATGTCGCGGTTCACCAGTACCACCGGATGGGCGACGGGGGAGTGTTCGCGGCCTTCGAGGCGATCGTGCGGGAGCACGCCGGGCGCCCGCACTGGGGCAAGCTGCACACCCTCGGCGCGCAGGACCTCGCCCGCCTCTACCCGCGGTTCGGTGACGCCCTGGCGGTGCGCGACCGCGTCGACCCCGACCGTCGCTTCGCCAACGACCACCTTACCCACCTCCTCGGCCCCTGGACGCCCAACATTCCCGCCTGAAGTGGGTTTCTCTCACATCGCCTGGTCGCCGCGATCAAGCGAAGTGAGAAGCTTGTTGCCGCGGCCCACGTTGTCCACAGGGACAGGCTCGCCTCACGTCTGTCCACAGATGGAGGAGAGCGCCCTGCGGCGACACCCGGCGTCGGCCACAGTCGGGATCATGACCTCCCTCGAGCCGCTTCTCCTCACCCTCGCTGCCGGGCAGGACGGCATGTTCACGACAGCCCAAGCGCACCGCACGGGCATGGACAAGTCCTCCTTAGCGCGCGCCGTCGCCGATGGCGTCGCGCTGCATCCCATGCGATCCCTGTATGCCGTGGCGCAGGTCGTCGACGCCACCTCACCGAGGAGGTGGCACAGGCATCTCGCCGTGGGGTCGCGGCTCATCTATCCCGATCTGATGTTTGCCAGTGTGACCGCGGTGCTGGCCCACGACATCGCGGTTTGGGGCTGTGAGCTGAGCAGGCCCCAGGTGCTGAGGCCCATCAGTCGTTCCACCGGAGTCCGCGGACTACGGGTGCGGCCAACGCGGGGGACGGCGGTGGAGACGCCTTGGGGCCCAGCGGCAACGCCGGCCGACGCCCTGGTGCAGCTGGCCATGGACTACGGCACGGAGCAAGGCGTGGCGAGCGCGGACCATGCGCTGCACCATGGCGTGGTCACCACTGAAGCCCTCGGGGCCGCCGTTGCTGGCGTCGAGAACTGGCCGGACGCCCACAAGGCACGCTCGATGGCAGCCCTCATGTGCGGTCTGCGCGAGTCCGTGGGGGAGTCCCGGTGCGGGATCGGCCTGGAGCTGGCCGGCATACGAGTCACACCCCAGGTCGAGATCCGCGACGCGTTCGGCAACCTCGTGGGGCGGGTCGACTTCCTCGTGGACGGAACGAATGTCGTCGTCGAGTTCGACGGCAAGATGAAGTTCGGGGAGGGCGATCCGGAGGTCCTGTGGGCGGAGAAGAAGCGCGAGGATCGTCTCCGCCGACTGGGATACACGGTCGTTCGCATCATCTGGGCAGACCTCGAAAAGCCCGGGGTGGTGGCGGCCAAGGTCCGCACCGCGATTCGCGCCGCTGCCTGAACACGCCGGATCGCTCGTCTTGACACCAAGTTCTCACTCCGCTTGGTCGCGGCGATCAGGCGAGGTGAGAGAAACCCACTTCAGGCGGGAAAGGTGAGGTCAGGGGCAGGGTTCGGGGTCTGGGCCGGCCGCGTCGCGACGGGCGCGGCGGTTCGTGCGGCCCTGGCGAAGGGAGTCGACCGTGAGGAGCAGCAGGGCGAGCCACACGATCGCGAAGCCGACCCAGAGAGCGCCGGTGACGTGCTCGCCCAGCAGGAGCACGCTGCAGATCAGCTGCAGCATCGGCGTGAGGAACTGGATGAGCCCGATCGTCACGAGCGGGATCCGGCGGGCGGCAGCTGCGAAGAGCAGGAGCGGGATCGCGGTGACGACGCCGGCTGCGACGAGCAGTCCCGTGTGCCACGGCCCCTCCGCGCCGAAGGTCGTCGATCCCTGAGCGGCCAGCCAGACGAGGACCCCCACGGCGACCGGTGCCAGGACCAGCGTCTCGACCGTCAGGGAGTGCATCGCGTCGAGCGTCGCCCCGACCTTCTTCTTGACCAGTCCGTAGAAGGCGAACGAGAACGCCAGCGTCACCGCGATCCAGGGGAACTCGCCCCCGGCCACGGTGAGGTAGACCGCCGCCACCGCGCCGACGGACACGGCCGCCCACTGCAGCGGGCGGAGTCGCTCCTTGAGCACGAAGACACCCAGCCCCACCGTGACGATGGGGTTGAGGAAGTAGCCGAGGGCAGCGGCATACGTCCGGCCGGTGAGGACGGCAAGGACATAGACGACCCAGTTCACCGCGATGAGCAGTGCGGCGAGGGTCAGCCCACCCAGCAGCTTCGGACGGTGCACGACCGAGGCCACCCAGCCGAAGTCACGGCGCACGACGAGCACGCCCACGCAGAAGAGCAGCGTCCACAGGATGCGGTGCGCGAGGATCTCGAACGCGCCGGACGGCTCCAGCGCGTGGAAGTAGAGCGGGAAGAGTCCCCAGATGCCGTAGGCGAGGAAGGCGAAGATCGTCCCGCGCCGCAGCTCACCGGCATCACCCGCGAGGGGTGGGCTCATGCAGTCACGCCACGGTCCAGGTGTCGCGGCCCCTGAGCAGTGCACCCAGGTCGTCGTCGGTCGCCGGACCACCCGCGGTGTCGATGGCGGCCTGCACCTGCGCCCGCACCCCGTCGTCATAGGTCGGACGGGAGACCGAGCGGAAGATGCCCATCGGCACGTGCGTCATCTCGGGGGAGTCGAGCCGCGAGAGGGCGAACGCCTGGCTCGGGTCCTCGGCCCCGGCGTCGTGGACGACCACATCCGCGCCCACGGCGTCAGCCGCAGACACGAACTCGAGGCGACCACCCGGCATACGCACCAAGGTCTTGCGGTCGTCCTGCGGCCCGACCTGCACCGGCTCGCCGTCGAGCAGGTGCACGAGCCGTGCCTCCTGCTGGGTGCGGTCCTTGATGAGGTCGAAGGCGCCGTCGTTGAAGATCGGGCAGTTCTGGTAGATCTCGACGAGCGAGGTGCCGCGGTGCTCGGCGGCGGCACGCAGGATCCCGGTGAGGTGCTTGCGGTCGGTGTCGGTCGTGCGGGCGACGAAGGTGGCCTCCGCGCCGAGCGCCAGCGACACCGGGTTGAACGGCTGGTCGACCGACCCCATCGGCGTGGACTTCGTGACCTGGCCGACCCGCGAGGTGGGGGAGTACTGGCCCTTGGTCAGCCCGTAGATCTCGTTGTTGAACAGCAGGATCGTCAGGTTGACGTTGCGGCGCAGCGCGTGGATGAGGTGGTTGCCACCGATCGACAGCGCGTCACCGTCGCCGGTCACCACCCACACGTTCTGGTCCGGACGCGACGTCGCGAGACCGGTCGCGATGGCCGGCGCGCGACCGTGGATCGAGTGCATGCCGTAGGTGTCGAGGTAGTAGGGGAAGCGGCTCGAGCACCCGATGCCGGAGACGAACGTGATGTTCTCGCGCTTGAGCCCCAGCTCGGGGAGGAACGACTGCACCGCCGCGAGGATGGCGTAGTCGCCGCAACCCGGGCACCAGCGCACCTCCTGGTCGGACGTGAACTCGCGCTTGGTCTGCTTCGCGGCGTCAGGAGCAAGCAGGGGTATGCCGGCCAGTCCGCTCGGGCGTGCGGCTGCGTCACTGTGGGTGTGCTCGGTGGTGGTCACGTGACCTCCTCCAGGTGGGTGAGGATGACGTCGGCGAGGTCGACCGTGGAGAACGGCAGGCCGCGCACCGACGTGTGGGGGCGGACGTCGACGAGGAACTCGGCCCGCAGCAGCATCGACAGCTGGCCGAGGTTCATCTCGGGGACGACGACGCGGTCATAGGACCGCAGCACCTCGCCGAGGTTGGCGGGGAACGGGTTGAGGTTGCGCAGGTGCGCGGAGGCGACGGAGTGACCGGCGTTGCGCACAGCCCTGACAGCGGCCGCGATCGGGCCCTGCGTCGAACCCCAGCCGAGGATGAGCAGCTTCGCGTCACCCGCCGGGTCCTCGACGACGACGTCGGGGATACCGGCGATGCCCGCGACCTTGGCGGCGCGCAGGCGCGTCATCTTGTCGTGGTTGTCGGGGTCGTAGGAGATGTTGCCGGTGATGTCGGCCTTCTCGATGCCGCCGATGCGGTGCTCGAGACCCGGCGTGCCGGGGACCGCCCACGGACGCGCGAGCGTCTCGGGGTCGCGCAGGAAGGGGTGGAAGACCGGCTCGCCCTTGACGTCGACGCCGTTGGGGGCGCTGGCGAACTCGACCGACAGGTCGGGCAGGTCGGCGACCTCCGGGACCGACCACGGCTCGGACCCGTTGGCGAGGTAGCCGTCACTGAGCAGGAAGACGGGAGTGCGGTATGCCGTGGCGATCCGGACCGCCTCGAAGGCTGCCTCGAAGCAGTCGGCCGGGGTCGACGGCGCGATGATCGGCACGGGCGACTCGCCGTTGCGGCCGAACATGGCCTGGAGCAGGTCGGACTGCTCGGTCTTGGTCGGCAGCCCGGTCGAGGGCCCGCCACGCTGGACGTCGACGATGATCAGCGGCAGCTCGAGCGAGACGGCGAGGCCGATCATCTCGGACTTCAGCGCGACGCCCGGACCGGACGTCGTCGTGACGCCGATCGCGCCACCGAAGCTCGCGCCCAGGGCGATGCCGATGCCGGCGATCTCGTCCTCGGCCTGCATCGTCGTGATGTCGTGGCGCTTGAGCGACGACAGGGCGTGCAGGATGTCGGAGGCCGGGGTGATCGGGTAGGACCCGAGCACCAGGGGCAGCTTCGCCTGGTGGGCGGCCGCCACGAGGCCGTGGGCCAGCGCCGTGTTGCCGGTGATGTTGCGGTAGGTCCCCGGCGGCATCACCGCCGGAGCGATCTCGTAGCTCGACGCGAAGTCCTCGGTCGTCTCCCCGTAGTTCCAGCCGGCCTTCAGCGCGGTGAGGTTGGCCTCGAGGATCTCGGGGTGGGCGCCGAACTTCTTCGTCAGGAACGCCTCGGTGCCGGTCGTGGGCCGGGTGTACATCCACGAGAGGAGGCCGAGCGCGAACATGTTCTTGGCGCGCTCCTTCTCCTTGCGGGTCAGGCCCTCGAACTTCGCCAGTGCATCGACCGTGATGGAGGTGAGCGGCACGGCGTGGACGTGGAAGGACTCGAGCGAGCCGTCGTCGAGGGGGTTCTCGGCGTAGCCCACCTTGGCGAGCGCGCGCTTGGAGAACTCGTCGGTGTTGATGATGATCGTCGCGCCACGTGGCACGTCACCGAGGTTGGCCATGAGGGCGGCCGGGTTCATGGCGACGAGGACGTCCGGGGCGTCACCGGGCGTGAGGACCTCGTGGTCGGCGAAGTGGAGCTGGAAGCTCGACACACCGGGCAGCGTCCCCTGGGGCGCGCGGATCTCGGCGGGGAAGTTGGGCAGGGTCGAGAGGTCGTTGCCCATCGAGGCCGTCTCGGAGGTGAACCGGTCCCCGGTGAGCTGCATCCCGTCACCGGAGTCCCCAGCGAAGCGGATGACGACGCGATCGAGCTTCTGGACGGTCTTGCTGGACATGAACACCTGACTCGAGAGACGTCAGTCGGGACGTTTCGTCGTGACCCGACGTGTACCTCCATCGTACGACCGGGGTAAGGCAAGGCTATGGAGGTGTCCAACAACATCGACCGGATGCCGTCGTAGGGGCGACGACCGTTCGTCCGCCCCACTGCCGGGTATGCCGCTCGTCGCCTCCCAGCGGTCCGACGCCGCCGCTCGTGGCACGGTGCGGGTCGTTCGACGCGATGTCCTGTGCAAGGGGTGTCCGCGTGACGTAGGGCGCTGGTGGCATCGGGGCACCAGTGGTCGACGGCGACCGCGTGCGACCATCGGCCCCCGGGACGGTGCAGGAGGAGTCGCCGTCGGCCGACGACTCTCTCGAAGGACAACCTGATGCAACTCAGTACCCACACGTCGCGGTCTCCCCGCTCCGCTCGCCCCATCACGACAGCCCTGGCGGCCGTTGCCTGCGCCGCTCTCGCCGCCGGGCCCTTGATGTCGGCGAGCGCCGCCCCACCTCCCCCGTCCGCGGCGTCAGCCCCGTCGAGCCGGACGGTCACAACTTGGGGCACGTCTGACGACATGGCAGGCGGGGAGCTCACCGACATGACGGTGCGCAACGTCGTCCACACCTCGATCGGTGGGACCGGGCTCAGGGTGCGGCTCTCGAATGCCAAGGGCGACAAGAACCTCGTCTTCGACAGCGCCTACGTCGGCACGAGCGCCGGCGGGGCAGTCATCGTGCCCGGCTCCAACCGACGACTGACCTTCAACGACGGGGACACGACCATCGAGATCCCGCCCGGTGCGACCGCACTGAGCGACCCGCTGCCGGGCCGTTTCGCGGCGCAGCGGACGCTGGCCGTCAGCCTGCACGTCTCGGGTTCGAGCGGGAAGCTCACGGCCCACAACCGGTCGATGCAGAGCACCTTCAAGTCGTCGACGGGCGACCATGCGGCCGACGAGTCGGCGCAGGCGTACGGCACCCAGTCCGCGGTGTGGTTCTTCCTCGATGGCCTCACGGTCGAGGTGCCGAAGCAGGCGCAGTCCGTGGCGACGCTCGGTGACTCGATCACTGCCGGTGTGGGCACCACCCTCGACGCGAACCGGCGTTGGCCCGATGTGCTGGCCGACCGCCTTGCCGAGCTGCCGCCCGTGCGGCAGATGGGCGTCGTCAACGAGGGGATCTCGGGCAACCGGGTCCTCAGCGGGGTCTCGCGGCCCGGTGGTGCCGGGGACGCCGCGCTGTCGCGACTGGAGCGCGACGTGCTGACCAAGCCCGGAGTCGACACGGTCCTGCTCCTCGAGGGCGTCAACGACATCGGCGCCGGGTCCTCGGCCGACGAGATCATCGACGGCTACCGGATGCTCGTCGAGCGCTCGCACGCGGCCGGTCGCTGCGTCGTCGGCGGGACGATCCTTCCCTTCGGTGGTTCGGTCTTCATGGACCCGGAGGGTGAGAAGGTGCGCGTCGCCGTCAACGACTTCATCCGGACCTCGGGCCTGTTCGACGGGGTCGTCGACTTCGCCGCGGCCACCCAGGACCCTCAGGACCACTCGCGGCTGCGGGCGGAGTTCTTCGGTGACGGGCTCCACCCCAACGACGCCGGGAACCGGGCCATGGGTGAGGCGGTCGACCTCGACGTCCTGCGCTGCGACCGTCGCTGACCAGGACTTCGGACTCGGGTGGGCGGCGGCTCCCGGACGGCCGCCGCCCACCTCGCTACGCTGAGCAGCATGACCGGATACGTGGCTGCTGCGGCGGTGCTGGCGACCGGCCTCCTCCTCGTCATCGCCGCGATGGGTGCGCGGGCCCTGCTCGCCCCCCGCGCACCGACCCCGGCCAAGCTCACGACCTACGAGTCCGGCGTCGACCCGGTGGGCGCCGGGTGGGCCCAGAGCCAGGTGCGCTACCTCTCCTACGCCTTCCTCTACGTCGTCTTCGCGGTCGACGCGGTCTATCTCTTCCCGTGGGCCTACGTGCTCCGTGACCCGCAGCTGGGAGCAGCCTCCCTCGTCGAGATCGGGATCTTCATCGGCATCATCGTCATCGGGCTGCTCCATGCGGCCCGCCGTGGACTGCTGCGCTGGACGTGAGCGCCTCGTGTCGCCCGGCGCCTGACCTAGGGTGGGGCTCGTGAGCGCCGACCAGCCCGTGATGCTGCCGATGCCGCGCGTCGGGCCGCTCGCGGAGCACGCTCCCAAGCCGATCAGGGTGGTCCTCAACTGGGGTCGCCGCTACTCGCTCTGGGTCTTCAACTTCGGTCTCGCCTGCTGCGCCATCGAGTTCATCGCCGCGTCGATGGGCCGGCACGACTTCATCCGGCTCGGCGTCATCCCGTTCGCTCCCGGTCCGCGGCAGGCCGACCTCATGATCGTCTCCGGCACGGTCACCGACAAGATGGCGCCGGCGATCCGCCGCCTCTACGACCAGATGCCCGAGCCGAAGTACGTCATCTCCTTCGGCGCCTGCTCCAACTCCGGTGGGCCGTACTGGGACTCGTACTCCGTGACCAAGGGCGTCGACCAGCTCATCCCCGTCGACGTCTATGTCCCCGGCTGCCCGCCCCGACCCGAGGCCCTCCTCCACGGCATCATCAAGCTGCAGGAGCAGATCGCCGGCGAGAGGCTCTCGGGCCGGGCGATCTCCGAGCGGCTCGGCGGCGCCGGGGGAGTCGGCCCGGGTGACGGCTCGGCCGGCGCTCCCCGCTACACCGCCCACCGGACGGCGTCGGCCGGTGAGGTGACCCGAGGGCGGGTCGAGAGGCCGCTCTGATGCTCGTCCTGCTCGGGCTGCTGGCGTTCGTCATCGAGCTCGGCTTCATGGTGGGCGTCTTCCTGCTCGCCTCCGCCCTCGTGGGCGGTGGCATCGCCGGCACGGTCGTGGGCGTCCTCGCGGTGGTGCTCGTCGCCGCCCTCTGGGGGTTGTTCATCGCGCCGCGCGCCCGACGGCGCATCCCCAAGGTGCCGCGCGCCCTCGTCGCCGGGGGTGCGGTGGCCGCCGTCGGCGCTGGACTGCTAGGGCTGGACCACTCCCGGTTCGGACTCGTGCTCATCGGCGCCGGGCTGGTCCTCGTCCTGGCCCAGCTCGCCCTCGACGGGAACGTCCCGCCGCCGGCTCCGCCTCGGGCGCCACTCGAGGACGGTCGCCGCTCCCGCAAGCGCCGCCGCTGACCCCCCCAAACCGACTTGTTGCGAGTTCGGGTCGTGCGAGCTCCAGCGAGCCTGACCCGAACTCGCAACAAGTCGGGGGTGAGGGGGTGAGGGGGTTGGGGGGTCAGGGCGTCAGGCCGAAACCGAACGGGAACAGCGGGTCGCCGAGGCCCGGGACGTCGGCATGGTGCCGACGCACCTGCTCCATCGAGCGGGGCAGGTCGAACGGAAGCCGACCCTCGGGAGCGATCCGTCCGGCGAGGACGTCCGCGAGCGCGTCGTCACTCGTGCCGAAGCTGCCGACGAGGACGGAGACGAAGGGCAGCAGCGGGGTGAGCACGGCCGGGCGGTCGAGGACGACGTCGACGACGAGCGGGCACACCGAGGCCATGGCCTGCAGCCGCGAGACCAGACCGGGCGGGAAGTCCAGCGACCCCTGGTGGAACCACGCCTCGAGGAAGAGGTCGTCGCGGGCCTCGAAGGGCGCGGTCAGCCGCACGACCGCGACGTCGGCGTCGGCGGGGCGCCCGACCCGGTCCCCCAACGTCGCGACCGCCTCGTCGGAGAGGTTCTCGGCATAGATCCGGGGCGTCCCGGTGAGGGGCAGCGTGGCGGCCGAGCCGGCCACGCCGTTCTGGAGGACGGTCACGGAACGGGCCTGGGCGGCATACCCCGCCGTCCGGAAGTCCTCACGTCCGACGGTGACGCTCGCGGCGTCCTCGTCGACGAAGGGGTTGTCGAAGAGCCCGAGGCGGAACTTCACCGCGAGGAGGCGCCGCGCCGAGGCGTCGATGCGGTCCTGCGTGACGCGACCGGCCTCCAGGAGCTCGAGGAGCAGCTCGACGCACTCCTCGCCGCCGAACTGGTCCGCGCCCGCGCGCAGAATGCGTTCCATCCGCTCGATGGGGGTGAGGTGTTCGACCCCCCAGGCCCGGGCGGGCAGGACCTGGTCACCCACGTGGTTGTCGTTGACGAGCTCCCAGTCGGTGAGGACGACGCCCTCGTAGCCGAGCTTCTCGCGCAGCAGGCCAGTGACGATCTGCTCGTTGTAGCCGAAGCCAACCTCCTCGATGGCCTCGCCGCCGACCGTGAGCCCGATCGGCATGCCGTAGTAGGGCATGACCCCCGCGACGCCGGCGTCGATGAGCGGCGGGAAGGGCTCCATGTGCGCGGCGAAACGACCGCCCTCGTAGGACTGCTCGCGGCCGTAGGGGAAGTGCGCGTCCTCCCCGTCCTTCTGCGGGCCCCCGCCGGGGAAGTGCTTGGCCGTGCAGGCCACGCTCTCCGCGTCGAGCTCGCCGCCCTGGAACCCGCGCAGGTAGGCCAGGCCCAGCTCGGTCACCAACGCCGGGTCCTGACCGAACGTC
The DNA here is from genome assembly GCF_979258975.1 of Knoellia sp. AC549. Lineage (NCBI taxonomy): Bacteria > Bacillati > Actinomycetota > Actinomycetes > Micrococcales > Intrasporangiaceae > Knoellia > Knoellia sp. AC549. Next base: position 869,286 of record NZ_OZ409890.1, on the reverse strand, counting down.
TGCGGCTGGCGCGCCCACCGGGGCTCGGTGGCGAGGTCGACCGTCGGGTGGAGGGCGGCCCTGATGCCGACCGCGACGTACTCCTGGCGCGCGATGTCGGCGAACTGCTCGACCAGCGCCGGGTCCCGCAGGGCCGCGAGCCCGAGGGACTCCGGCCACTGCGAGAACCCGTTGGCGGCGAACGAGGTGCCGACGTTCTCGAGGAAGGCGTGCCGTGGGTCGGTGGAGACCGTGACCGGTATGCCGTGTGGAGACCTCTCGGCGATCGTCTGGAAGCTCGTTGTGCCACCGTGCCGCCAACCGGGCGTCGCCGAGCGCGTGCACGTTGAAGTGCGTGAGGTGCTTGCCCAGGACGACGTCGGTCGTGGCCGACTTGCTGATCCGGCCGGGGTGCTCGAGGACGTGGCCGTCCTCACCGGCCTCGATGACGGTGTGGAACATCAGCCCGACCTTCTCGGCCGGACTGAGCCGGCCGAGAAGGTCCTCGACACGAGAAGCCACGTCGAGGTGGGGGTTCTCGTAGGGGTCCATCACTTCGTTGCCGTTGAGGTCGCGGTATGCCGTGCCGTCGATGGCAGTGCGGGTGACGGGCTTCATGAGGTGTGGTGCTCCTAGTTGCTGGACGTGCCGGCGCCGAACTCCTCGACACCGATGACGGGTCGCAGGGCGCGCTCCACCGCCGGGGTGGAGAACGCGCGCCGGATGACGTCCTGGCACAGGATGTTGCCGACGGCACCCATGACCATGGCCTGGTCGAGGGACAGGTAGCGCCGTGCCACCTGGCCCGAACGCACTGCCACGGCGTCGAAGAACCCCCCTCGACCATAGGCCTCGAGGTCGCGCTCGATGCCGGCGAGGTTGGCGAAGGACTGGTCCGGCTCGTGCATCATCGCGAGGAAGGACGCGTGTGCGGTGACCACGCCGTCGCCGTAGGTCGGGTTCGGGTTCGTCGCCGGGCGGCAGTCGCCGAAGCCTGCGTCGTAGTTGGTGTTCTCCTGGTCGGAGAGGTAGCCGTCCGGGTTGAGACCGAGGGCGTCGACGCCGTACTCGCGGTAGCCGCCTGCCGGGTTGCTCGAGGGTGAGAAGCCCCAGTAGCCGTAGTCCGCTTCGTCGAGGCCGTGCTCGCGCTGGGCGCGCACGTGGAGCGGGTGGTTGCGGCCCCAGCTCTTCGGCGCCCAGGTGGCCTCGGGGACGAAGACGTCGGGCATGAGCTCCTCGAACATCGAGCCGCCCCAGCCGGGGACGATCCGCATGCCGCGGTAGGTGTAGGCGCCCTCGTAGACGTCGAGCCCGAGGTAGGTGCGGGTCTCGCCCACGGGCTGCATCTCGTGCCAGGACCAGTCGCAGGTGGCGGGGAAGGTGCGCCACGCGGCGAAGTAGTGCTTCGCCGGGACCTGACCGGTGAGGATGCCGAGGTAGCTCGTGATCCGGGTCTCGGAGACGATCGTGTCGTAGTGGTGGTTGGTGAGCCAGACCGGGTCGCCACCGATGTGGGTGCCCCGGTAGACGCCGCCCGGACGGTCGTGGTCGAAGACGAAGAAGCCGCCGTGCATGAGCCCGCCGGGGCGCACGGTGGGGTGCGCCGGGTCGGTGCCGGGGTTGTAGTAGGCGTCCCAGCGCATGCGGCTGAAGAGTCGGCGCGCCTGCGAGGCGGCGCCCTTGTCCGCGCTCGCCACGACGAGCAGGGCGGCGCCGAGCCACGCGTTGTCGATGCTGGAGCAGAAGGGGTGGACGGTGTCGCCGCTGCCGGGCCAGCTGCGCAGCGCTGCCCCGCTCGCCTCGTCGTACCAGTTGTAGTACATCCCGCTCGGCTCGTGGTGCTCCATGCGGGCGAGCGTGTGCAGCGTGCGGAGGATGCGCTTGGTGCACTCGCCCCGGGAGATGATGCCCAGCTCGCGGGCGACGATCGCGCTCCACATGTAGCCACCGATGTTGGTGGGGGAGGTGTAGCCCGAACGGTCCCCTGCGGCAAGGGACTCGGGGATGTTGTCCGCGGGGAGTCCGGTGCGCGGGTCGGTCATGGCCTCCAGGCTGCGCCAGGTGTCGCGGGCCCAGCGTCGGACGGTGGCCTCGTCCCAGGCTGCCCCGGCTGCGTTCGGCAGCAGGGTGGGGCGGCGTTGCGCCGCCGCGGCCTGGGCGCTCGGGGCGAGGCCCAGCGCGGTCACGGCGACTGCGCCGGTGACGAGGCCGCGGCGGGTCAGGGGGGTGAGGGGGGTGGTGGTGGCAGGGGTGATCTGGTGGTCGGTCATGGTGCTCTCCTTTGAGCGGGGTGGGGCTACTTGATGCCGGTGGTGGCGATGCCCTCGATGAAGCGGCGCTGGAAGACGAGGAAGACCAGGAGCACGGGGATGACCACGATCGTGGCGCCCGCGAGGAGCAGTCCGTACTGGGTGGAGTTCTGGCCGGTCGAGTAGAGGGCGAGGGCGACGGGAAGGGTGTACTTGTCCTCCTGCTGCGCCACGACGAGCGGCCACAGGAAGTTGTTCCAGCTCCCGAGGAAGGTGAGGATCCCCAGCGTTGCGAGGGCCGGTCCGGACAGCGGGAGGAAGATCCGGGAGAAGATGCGCAGCTCGCTGGCACCGTCGACCCTCCCCGCGTCGAGCAGGTCACGCGGCAGCCCGAGGAAGAACTGGCGCATGAGGAACACCCCGAAGGGTGCGACGAGGAACGGCAGGATGAGTCCGGGAAGGCTGTTGATGAGGCCGATGTTCGCGACGAGCACGAAGAGCGGCACGAAGGTGACGACGCCCGGGATCATCAGCGTGGCCATGACCACGAGGAAGAGCGCGCGCTTGCCACGGAAGTCCAGCATCGCCAGCGCATAGCCGAGCATCGAGCAGAAGAGCAGGTTGCCCGCCGTGACGGCGACCGCCACGACCGTGGAGTTGAGGAAGTACTGGGAGAAGTTCAGCCGCGAGAACAGCTGTGTGTAGTTGTCGAACGTGGCCGCCTCGGGCAACCACGTGGGCGGGCGCTGCAGGAGCTCGCCCTGGGTCTTGAAGCTGCCGAGCACCATCCAGACGAACGGTGCGACGACGACGACGAGGACGAGGCTGAGCACGAGGTAGAGCCACCACCGGCTGGGCTGCCCGTTGCCCGGGGTGGGCGCCGGGGCCTCCGAGTCCGACTCGGGTCCCGGGCCGGCGTCGGTCGCGTTCGGGAGGACGTTGAGGGTGCTCATGTGTTCTCCCGGAGCAGTCGGAACTGGATGGCGGTGATCACGGCGATGACGACGAAGATGATGTAGCTCATCGACGCGGCGAACCCGTAATTGCCGAAGCCGAACTGCTTGTACGTGTACATCGACATCGAGATCGTGCTGTTGAGCGGGCCACCGTTGGTCATGACGAACGGCTCCTCGAAGAACTGCAGGTAGCCGATCGAGGTCGTCACGGAGACGAAGAGGATCGTCGGACGCAGCATCGGGATCGTGACGTGGCGGAACCGCTGCCACGAGCTGGCGCCGTCGATCTTGGCGGCCTCGTGGAGCATCATCGGGACGCTCTGGAGGCCGGCGAGGAAGATGATCATCGGGGTGCCGAAGTTGCGCCACGACGCCATCAGGATGAGACCGGGCATGGACCAGTTCGGGTCACCGAGCCAGTTGGGCCCGTCGATGCCGACCCAGCCGAGCACGGTGTTGATGAGGCCGGCCTCGTGCTGGAGCAGGAAGCGCCAGACGACGGCCACCGCGACGATCGAGGTGATGACCGGGAGGTAGAAGCCGAGCCGGAAGATCGCGCGGAACCTGCGAATTCCCTTGTCCAGAGCGAGAGCCGCAGCCAGGGCGATACCGAGGGTGAGCGGCATACCGACGACCACGAAGTAGGCCGTGTTGGCCATGGCCTTGCGGAAGATCGGGTCCGAGAAGGCCCGGGTGAAGTTGTCGAACCCGATGATGTCCACCGCGAACGGTGTCCGCAGGTCCTTCGACCTCGTGTCGGTGACACTCATGAAGAGGGACTGCAGCACCGGCCACAGCGTGAAGATCAGGAAGAGGGCGCAGAACGGCAGTGCCAGCACCCAGGCTGCGATCCCCTCCTGGCGGCCGCGCCGGGACGGGCGCGAGGTGCGCCCGGCCCGGCTGTCGGCGGGAGCAGGTGCCGTCGTCGTCATGACGAGGACCTGGTCATCGAATCTGGAGACACTGGGTCACTCACCTGTGCCGATGGACTCGGCCTGCTGCTGGACCGTCTTGAGGGCGGCGGCCGGGTCGGCGTTCTGCTTGGTGACCTTCTCCATCTCGGTGTCGAAGCTCGTGATGACCTGCTCCCACGACGGGAAGGTCGGGGGCGCCTGCGCGGTCTCGAGCTGCTTGCCGAAGGTCGCGAGCTTCTCGTCGCTGCTGATGGCCGGGTCCTCCCAGGCGGACTTCACCGACGGCAGGTCGGTGGACTGCTGGTACCACTTGACCTGGGTCTTCGGGTCCGCCAGCCACTGGACGAGCTTCCAGGCGCTGTCGCGGTTCTTCGTCTTCTTGAAGACGACGAAGTTCGAGCCACCGACGAACGACGAGCTCGACTCCTTGGTCGGCATCGGCATGACGGAGTACTTGTCCTTGAAGCCGGCGCCACCGACCTTCTCGACGGCCGACATCATCCACGGGCCGCTGATGAACATCGGGACGCGACCGCTGGCGAAGTCGGGCTCCGTCGTCGGCTGCACCGGAGCGGCCTTGTCGGCGATGCCCTCGGTGAAGTACGACTGGTAGTACTTCGCGGCCTCGGCGATCTCGGGGGAGTCGAAGTTGTAGGCCTTGCCGTCGTCCTTGGTGAGGTTCGCGCCGTTGGACCACGCGAACGGCATGACCGACTGCCACGAACCCTGGCCACCGGCCTGGAGACCGATGCCGAACTTGGCGCCGGCCTTCTCCTGCATGGCCTTGGCCATGGCCTTGAGGCCCTCCCAGTCCTTGGGGGGCTCGCTGAAGCCGGCCTTGGCCGCGAGGTCCTTGCGGTAGTAGACGAGACGGGTCTCGACGTACCAGGGGATCCCGTATGCCGTGCCGGCGACCTCCGTGGTCTTCTGCGCGCCCTCGAAGAACGAGGACTTGTCGATGCCTTCGGGAGTGGGGTCGAGGGCGTCCATGCCGGCGAACTCACCCATCCAGGTGCTTCCGACCATGGCGGCGTCCGGGGTCTCACCGGCGGTGATCGCCGAGGCGAACTTGTCGTGCGCGGCGTCCCACGGGATGGCGGTGACCTTGACCTTGAAGCCGGGGTTGGCGGCCTCGAACTCCTTGACGAGGGCCGGGAAGCTCTCGCCCTCGGCGCCCATGGCCCACACGGTGAGCTCGCCGGTCGCCTTGCCGCTCGCGATGGGCTTGGCCTCGGGCCCGGCACCGGGGGTGTCGGTGGCTGCCTCGCGACCACAGGCGGACAGGGCGAGGGTGGCCGTCAGACCTGCGACGGCGAAGACCGTCCGTCGTCGATACATGGGGTGGGAACTCATGGGAGGTGCCTTTCGGGAGGGGATGTGGTGCAACCACAGGAGGAGCGGATGACCACCTGCGTGGGGAGGATGTCGTGGCTGGCGGAGGAGTGGGTGGTGGCGCTGAGGTGCTCGTGGAGGCGCTCGCTCGCGAGGGCGCCGAGGTCGTGGACCGGCTGGCGCACCGTGGTGAGTGCGGGCCGGACGTAGCGGGCGGCCATGACGTCGTCCCAGCCGACGACCGCCACGTCGTCCGGCACCGTGGTGCCGTGGTCCTGGAGATGGGCAAGGACCGCGAGGGCGAGCTCGTCGTTGGCGCAGACGAGGGCGTCGGCCGAATGCTGTCCCGCGAGGTAGGCCGCCGCGAAGGCTGCACCGTCGCTCTCCTGCAGCCCGATCCGGACCGGCTCGGGCACGTCGAGACCGTGAGCCTCATGCGCAGCGGCGAACCCGGCATACCGGCCGGCGATGTCGGCACCGGCGTCGGGATCGCCGAGGAAGAGCAGGGACCGGCGCCCGTGGTCGAGGAGGTGGCGGGTGAGCTCCTCGGCGCTCGCGACGTTCTCGGCGGCCAGGCTCGGGACGGCCCCGCCGGGGGCTCCGGCCAGCGAGAGCAGCGGCTTGGCCGTCGCCAGCTGGGCCAGGCCGGCGTCGTCGAGGTCGGATCCGAGGACGGCCACGGCGTCGACACGTGACATGAGCTGACGGATCGCCCGGGTGGGGTCGGGCTTGCCCTCGGTGACCACGACGATGACGCCGAGCCCGAGCTCGGAGGCGCGCGACTCGAAGCCCATGAGGAGCTCGGAGTAGTAGGGACCGCCCAGCTCGGGCAGGACCAGTCCGAGCAGCTCGTGGCGCGAGACGGCCAGGCTGCGGGCGGCGCCCAGCGGCATGTAGTTGAGCTCGTCCGCGGCGGAGAGGACACGCTCGCGGGTGCTCTCGGCGACCGTGCTCGTGCCCTGGAAGACGCGTGAGACGGTGGCGATGGAGACGCCGGCGGCGTCGGCGACGGAGTAGATCGTCGCGCGCTGGCCGGGGTTCGCAGATGCGGTCATCGGCAGGTGCTCCTTCGCCTCGTCGTTGAGTCGGAATCGGTGCCGTGCGGGGCGCTGGAATCTTGTAAGCGCTTACAACCGCACCACCTCATCGTGCACCAGATGGCTCGGTCTGGCAAGGGTCAGTGGCAGGTATGGGCTTGGCAAAGGGTTGTCGGCAGGCCCCCACGGGGGCGTCGGAGCCCCTAGGTTGCGAGCACCAGACCTCGAGGTCCACGGCCTCATTTCCAGTGGGAGATGTCAATGACGACAGTCCGAAAGCTCAGCCTGGTCGCCGCTGCAACCGCAGCGGCATCCAGCCTCCTGCTCGCCGCAGCCCCGGCCCAGGCGGCCTCCTCCTATGTCGCCCTGGGTGACTCCTACTCCTCGGGCACGGGGACGCGCAGCTACATCAACGACGGCACCTCGTGCCTGCGGTCCACCAAGGCCTACCCCTCGCTCATCGCGGCGGCCAAGGGCTACGCGCTCAACTTCCGGGCCTGCTCCGGTGCCCGCATCCCCGACGTGACCAACACTCAGCTGAGCGCCCTCACCGCCTCCACGACGCACGTGAGCATCTCCGTCGGCGGCAACGACGCCGGCTTCAGCGATGTCCTCACCGAGTGCGCGATGCCCGGGTGGGCGAGCAACTGCAACGGCAAGATCGACGGGGCGCAGAACTACATCAACAACGTCCTGCCGGGGCAGCTGTCCACGCTCTACACCTCCATCCGGAGCAAGGCGCCCAACGCCAGGGTCGTCGTCGTCGGCTACCCGCGGATCTTCCAGGGCGAGGACTGCAACGCCTTCACCTGGTTCTCGCCGGCCGAGGAGGCCCGCCTCAACCAGATGGCCGACCTCATCAACAGCAAGACGTCAGCAGCCGCTGGTGCCAAGGGATTCGGCTTCGCCAACCCGACGTCGCGCTTCATCGGACACGCGGTCTGCGACGACGTCGAGTGGCTCAACGGACTCTCCAGCCCGATCGAGGAGAGCTATCACCCCAACGTCGCCGGACACCGTGACGGCTACACGCCCACCGTGAGCACCCCGCTCACCGGCTCGGCGCTCGCGGTCTCTGCCAGGACCATGGAGCGCGCCGCCGCGTCGTCCGAGCGCCTCGCCGCACAGCAGCGGACCTATGCAGTGCAGGACGCCTCGATCACTCCCAAGGAGTTCGTCGCGCCCGACCTGCGGTCTGAGCGGGTCAAGGCTGCTGCCGCCCGCGCCGGCGTCGACCTCTCTTCACGGGCCAGCATCGACGCGGCTGACCGCGCGTGGTCGAAGCGCCAGGCCGCACAGCACGCCGCTACCCGCTGAAACCTCACCTTGTGTGCCTGAGCACGGCCTCTGGCTCGTTCTCAGGCACACAAGGCCGGGTGGTGGGGTGGCTAGGGTTCGGTTGTGAGCACTGACGAGCTGCGCGACGTGGCCCTGGCCGACTGGCACGAGGCCGTCGCCGCCGCGCAGGCCTCGGGCTTCACCTTCTTCGACTGGCTCAGCGCCGTCGACCGGACCTACGACGAGGCGGCCCCCGGCTACGACCTGGTCCTGCGCGCCCTCGACATCTCCCACGACAGGGATGGGCGCGATCACCGCGGCATCCGGGCGATCAGACTCACGACGCGCGTCGCCGAGGGCGAGCCGGCACCTTCTGCCACCGACGTGTATGCCGGTGCCGCCTGGCACGAGCGCGAGACCCACGAGATGTTCGGGATCGAGTTCAGCGGCTTCGACGACGGCTCCGGCTCGGGCCTGCGGCCGCTGCTCCTCCCGGACGGGTTCGAGGGGACGCCGTTGCGCAAGTCGTTCGTCCTCGCCGCACGTGCGTCGAAGCAGTGGCCCGGTGGCAAGGAGCCCGGCGAGGGCCATGACTCGGGCAAGTCGCCGTCACGCCGTCGGGTCCAGGCACCGGGTGTCCCCGGCCCCGACTGGGGCCCCCGCTGACGGTCCGGCTCCGGGGCGCGCGCAACTACTAGGCTGCGAGGCGATGAGCGCTCTCGAGGTGGTCGTGAGGTCGGTGGCCGTGCTGGCCGCCTTCCTCGTGTTCCCCCTGCTGGTGGGGCAGACCGAGCACAAGCTCATGGCCCACATGCAGGGACGACTCGGACCGATGTATGCCGGTGGCTTCCACGGGTGGGCCCAGCTCGTCGCCGACGGGGTGAAGTTCGTCCAGAAGGAGGACATCACCCCGCGTGCCGCTGACCGGACGATCTTCCGGATCGCGCCCTTCGTCGCCCTCATCCCCTATCTCCTGGCGATGGCGGCGCTCCCGCTGCAGCGCGACGTCGTCGCCGTCGACGTGCCGGCGAGCGCCGTCCTCATCCTCGCCGCCACGAGCGTCGGCGCCCTCGGCACGCTCATGGCGGGCTGGGCGAGCGCCAACAAGTACGCGTTGCTCGGCGCCCTGCGCTCCGCCGCGCAGCTCGTGTCCTACGAGCTGCCGCTGGTCCTGTCCGTCGCCTCCGCATGCCTCGCCGCGGGGACGCTGAGCCTGTCCGGGGTCGTGGAGGCATGGTCGCCGTGGTGGCTGGTCTGGCAGCTGCCCGGCGCGGTCGTCTTCCTCGTCGCCGCGCTCGCCGAGCTGCAGCGCCCGCCGTTCGACATGCCCATCGCCGACGCCGAGCTCGTCATGGGGCCGTGGACCGAGTACACCGGCTTGCGCTTCGCGTTCTTCCTTCTTGCGGAGTATGCCGGCATCGTCGTCTTCTCGTTGCTCTTCGCGGTCCTCTACCTCGGCGGGTGGCGTGGCCCGTTCGACGATCAGCTCGGCTGGCTGTGGACCATGCTCAAGGGTCTGGTCATCGCCGTCCTCGTCATCTGGTTCCGCGTCGCGTGGCCGCGCATGCGCGAGGACCAGCTGCAACGGCTGGCCTGGCTCGTCCTCCTACCCATGGGCCTGATCCAGTTGGCCCTCACCGGAATTGGCGTGGTGATGACACAGTGAACGACGACAAGCCGAAGCGCAGTGACAAGGGCATCCTGCCCGGCATACTCAAGGGTCTGGCGACGACCGCCAAGACGGCCATGAAGCCGGTGCATACGCACGAGTATCCCGACGTCGCACCCGACCTGCCCCCGCGCAGCCGCGGTGTCATCGCGCTCCTCGAGGAGAACTGCACGAGCTGCATGCTCTGCGCGCGCGAGTGCCCGGACTGGTGCATCTACATCGAGTCGCACAAGGAGACGGTCCCGGCGACGACCGAGGGTGGACGCGACCGGCAGCGCAACGTCCTCGACGACTTCTCGATCGACTTCTCGCTCTGCATGTACTGCGGGATCTGCATCGAGGTCTGCCCCTTCGACGCGCTCTTCTGGAGCCCGCAGTTCGAGTACGCCGAGACCGACATCCGCGACCTGCTCCACGACAAGGACCGGCTCGGCGGCTGGATGGAGAGCGTGCCGCCCCCGCCCGCCCTCGACGAGCGCGCAGCCGAGCCGGCCGAAATCGCCGCCATCAACAAGCCTGCCCGGACTCCGCGGGCCGCAAAGGCACCGGACGCATGACCTCACTGGACCTCGCGTTCGCGGCGTGCGGGTTGCTGGCGGTCGTCGCCGGCCTGCTCGCCGTGACGACCCGTCAGGTGGTGCACGCGGCCCTGTGGCTCGTCGTCGCGCTGCTGGGTGTGGCGGGGTGCCTGCTGGTGCTCGGGCACGAGCTCGTCGCGCTCGTCCTCGTCCTCGTCTATGTCGGAGCCGTCGTCGTGCTCGTCCTCTTCGCCCTGATGCTGACGCGGGCGCCGATCGGGCCGGACCTGGCGCACGGCGTGCCGGTGTGGCGACGGATTGCCGCGGCGCTCGCCGGGGCCGCGACGACCGGGCTGCTCCTGGCCGCGCTGCTGCCGCTGGCCGGTGGCGCCGTCGAGCGACGGGAGATCTCGAACCAGGCCGTCGCGACCGAGCTCTTCGGCACGTGGGTGTGGCCGTTCGAGGCGCTGTCGGTGCTGCTGCTCGCGGCCCTCATCGCCGCGCTCGCGGTCTCACGCGGTCGAGCCGATGACCGACTTCGTGCCCCTTTGGGACGCGTTCCGATCGCCGAAGGCCGCTCCGACGTGTCCCAAAGGGGCACGAAGTCGGAGGTGGGGGGCCCGTGATCCACCTCGCCGGCCCCTACGTCGTGGCCGCGCTGCTCGTCGGCCTCGGGGTGATGGGCGTGCTAGTCCGCCGCAACGCCGTCCTCCTGCTCATCGGGGTCGAGCTCATCCTGTCCGGCTCACTGGTGCTGCTCGTGACCGCCGGGGCGACGTCTCCCTCGCGGTGGGAGTCGTCCAGCGTCCTGCCGCTCTTCGTCATCACCATCGCCGCGGCCGAGGTCGTCGTGGCCCTCGCGGTGATCCTCACGGCCTTCCGCCACCGCGGCTCGATCGACCTCGACGCGCCCCTCTCCGACCGACTTGTTGCGAGTTCGGGTCACGCCCAGCGGGCCGAAGGCCCTCCCGGGGTGACCCGAACTCGCAACAAGTCGGGGGTTGGGTCGGGGGAGGGGACGTCGTGAACGCGCTCCAGGTCTCCCACTGGCTCGTCCTCGTCCCCGTCCTCGCGTCGGTCGTCACGCTGGCCCTTCGCCGGACGCCCCACCTCGCAGCGGGTGTATCCACCGTGGCGGCGCTGGGCTCGCTCGCCCTGGCCGTCGTCGGCCTCGTCATCGCCCCCACACGCGGCACGCTCATCTTCGGGCTCCAAGCGCCGCCGCGTGTCGGCGAGCTCGAGATGCCGCTGCGGCTCGGCGCCGGCCCGACCACGGCGGCGGTTGCCGCAGTCGTCGCGCTCGTCGTCGTCGCCGTCCTCGTCTTCACGAGGTGGTACCTCGCCGACGACGACCGCCTCGCCCAGTTCGCCGCGACGGTCAGCCTCTTCACCGCCGCGATGATGCTCGTCGTCCACTCCCGCGACCTCGTCCTCACCCTCATTGGGTGGGAGGTCATGGGCTGGTGCTCCTACCTCCTCATCGGCCACTGGTCGCGCAAGGAGTCGGCCCGCCGGGCGGCATACAAGGCGTTCATCGTCACGCGCGTCGCCGACATCGGCTTCGTCCTCGGCATCGTGGGACTGGTCGCCGGTGCCGGCTCGACCGGACTCAACCAGGTCGTCGCGTCCTGGTCTGGTCCCGACGTGCCGGGCTCCCCGGCACTGCGCTCGCTGCTCCTCGCGCTCGTCATCGTCGGGGTGCTCGGCAAGTCGGCGCAGTTCCCGTTCCAGGACTGGCTGCCCGACGCGATGGAGGGCCCGACCCCGGCCTCTGCGCTCATCCACGCGGCGACGATGGTCGCGGCCGGGACGGTCGTCCTCGCCCAGCTCTTTCCCGTGCTCGTCCTCGCCGACGGAGCCCGGTGGCTGCTCGGGGCCGCGACAGCGGTGACGATGGTCGGCGCAGCCGTGCTCGCCCTCGGCCAGTCCGACCTCAAGCGGCTCCTCGCGTGGTCGACGGTCAGCCAGGTCGCGATCATGCTGTCGGCGCTGGCGACCGCGACCGACGAGATCGGCCCCGACCCGGCGCTCTTCCACCTCTGGGCGCACGCCCTCTTCAAGTCGCTGCTGTTCCTCACGATCGGCTGGATGTCGGTCGTCGCGGGGTCCACTCTCGCGGCGAGGCTGCACGGGGCCGGCAACATCCACCCGCTCGCCCGGGTGTCGTGGCTCTTCGGGCTCCTCGCCCTCGCCGGTGCCCCCTTCGTCGTCGGAGGCCTCTCCAAGGAGCACGTCATCGTCACGGCCTACGAGGGTGCGATCGGCTCCGGCGGTCCGGGTGTCCTCGTCCTTGCTGCGCTGCTGGTCACCGTCGTCCTCACTGCCGCCTACGCCACCCGAGCGCACCTCGTCGTGACCTCGCCCCTCGAGTTCGCCGACGCGAACGACGACGACGCCGGTATGCCGCCCGCTCCCGTCCTCGGAGCGCTCGCCGTCCTCACGGTGGTCACCGTCGTCGGTGGGCTGGTGCTCCTCACCGGGCTCTTCGACGTCCACGGCGCCTCGGGGTGGTGGATCCTCCTCACCCTGCTCCTCATCGGCATCGGTGCCGCCGTGTCCTACCTCGCCCGCGGCTCGAACGACCCACGGGACGCCTTCGTCCGGACGCCGCGCCAACGAGCGCTGGCCGATGGCGGCCTCGGGTTCGACACGGCATACCGGACGCTCGTCGCCCGACCGGTCCTGGGGCTGGCGCGGGTCGTCGCCTTCCTCGACCGCGAGGTCGTCGACGGCTACGTGCGCGGGACGGCGGCGTCGGCGGGCATCGCCGGGTGGCTCACCGAGCGCGGGCACCGGCGTGAGGCACCTTCTGCCGGCGTCGGACTCGTCGCGCTCGGGCTGCTCGTGGCCGCGGGGACGGCGGTGCTGACGTGGCGTTGATCGTCATGCTGCTCGTGCCTGCGGCGGTCGGGCTGTGGCTCGTCACGGGTGGACGAGCCCTGTCGGCGGCCCCTGCGCGCGCGGTCGCCCTTGCTGCCGCTGTCGTCGGGGGACTGGCGGCCGTCGCCGCGACGGTCACCCGACCCGTCGTCGACCATGCCTGGATCCCGGACCTCGGGGTGCGGTGGCACTTCGAGGTCGACGGCATCAGTGCTCCCCTCATCGTCCTCACGGCGGTCATCGGCGTGCTCGTCGTCGCCCACGCGTGGGCCGAGCAGCCGTGGGCCGACTCCGTCCAGAGCGGAAGCGCCGCAACCTATCTGGGCGCGCTGCTCCTCGTCGAGGCTGGCGCTCTCGCGGCGTTCGCAGCCCGCGACGCCATCCTCTTCTTCATCGCCTTCGAGGTCGTCCTCGTGCCGATGTGGGTGCTCATCAACCGCTACGGCGACCGGCACAGCGCGTCGGCCCGCGCCGACGCCTCTGCACGCTTCATCCTCTACACCGCGGTCGGTTCCACGCTCATGCTCGTCGGCATCCTCGTGCTGGTGACGCAGGCAGGCACCGCCGACTTCGCGGCACTGCCGGCCGCGGCGGCCGGGCTCGGTCTCGGTCAGCAGACCCTCATCGCCGTGCTGCTCACGCTCGGGCTGGCCGTCAAGGTGCCGGTCTTCCCGCTGCACACGTGGCTGCCGGCGGCCCACACCACAGCGCCCACGGCGGGGTCGGTCCTCCTCGCGGCGGTGCTGCTCAAGCTCGGCACCTACGGCCTCGTGCGGCTGCCGATGGCGAGCGTTCCCGAGGGGTTTGCCCGGGTCGCCCCCGTGCTCGCCATCGCCGGCGTGGTCGGCATCCTCTGGGGTGGGCTCATCTGCCTGGTCGAGCGGGACCTCAAGCGGCTCATCGCCTTCTCGTCGGTGGCGCACATGGGGTTCGTCATCCTCGGTCTCGCCTCCGGCACCGAGACCGGCCTGCAGGCGGCACTCATCGGCAACATCGCCCACGGCGTCATCTCGGCGCTGCTCTTCGTCATCGTCGGCGGCCTCAAGCATCGTTGGGGTTCGGTCGACCTCGCGGTCGTGCGCCCGGCCCTGCGCGAGGTCTCGCCCCGCCTCGGCTTCGGCCTCGTCCTCGGGCTCGCGGCGGGGCTCGGGCTCCCGGGCCTCGCCGGCTTCTGGGGCGAAGCTCCTGTCGCTCGTCGCCGCGTGGAACCCCGCCCACCACACCGGCATCGTGCGCACCTGTGCGGTCGTCGCGGCGGTGGGTGCGGCGCTGGCGGCGGCCTACTCCCTGCGGGTGGCCCGCATCGTGTGGGTCGGTGACGCGGTCGACGACGAGGCGCCTGACCGAGCCCATGACGCACGCGGCGTCGAGCTCGCCGTCATCGCCGTCCTGGTCGTCGCCGTCGTCGCGATCGGCATCGCGCCGCATGTCGTCCTCGGAGTGACGTCCGACGCCGTGACCGCGGTCATCGGGGGTGGCCGGTGACCCTCGAGCTTCTCGTGGGTGCTGCTGCTCCCCGCCCTCGTCCCCGCCGCCGCCATGGTCCTCGTCCTCGTCGTCGATGCCCTCGCCCCTCGGGTGCGCCTCGCGGCCCCCGTCATCGGCGCCCTCGGGCTCGCCGGAGGTGCGGCCGCCGCCGTTCCCGGCCTCCTCACCACCGACGACCGGCTCACCCTCTGCACACCGGCGCCCGACGGACGCTGCCTGTGGGACGGCAGCGCCCTGCCGAGCACCCTCCAGGTCGCCGCCCTCCTGGCGACGCTCGCGGTGCTCGCCCTGATGTCGGTGCGACGCGTCGGCGTCATCGAGGTCGTCATGCTGCTCGCGTCCGCGAGCGGAGCCGCCGCCGTCGTTGCCTCGCGCGACCTCGGGACCTGGCTCATCACCCTCGAGCTGGCCACCCTCCCCGTCATCGCCCTCGTCGCCTGGCGCGAACGCCGGGCCGCGGCTCACGGCGCCCTCACCCTGCTCACCACGTCTTTGGTGTCCTTCGGGCTGCTCGTCCTCGGCACGGCGCTGTGGGTCACCGCCACTGGTGACCCGACCCTCACCGGCGAGTCCCTGGCGTCGGCCTGGGCCGTCCCGGAGCAGCGAGTCCTCGCCGGCCTGGCCACCGTCGTCCTCGTCGCCGGGCTCGCCTTCAAGCTTCTCGGCCGTGCCGTTCCACGCCTGGACCCCGACGACGCTCACCTCGGGTCCCCTCCCGGTCGCGGCGCTGCTCGCCTCGGCCTCGAAGCTCGCCGCCGTCGGCGCGCTCGTCGTCGTGCTGGCGCCCTACGACGCCGTCGTCGGGCTCGCAGAAGGCCCCCACGTCGTCGTCGCAGCCCTGACGACGCTCACCGTCGCCTCACTGCTCACCGGCACGGTCATGGCCCTGCGCCAGACCGAGGTCGTGCGCCTGCTCGCCTGGTCGACCGTCGCCCAGGCCGGCTGGATCCTGCTCCCGCTCACCGCCCTGTCCGTCACCGGCCGCCGGGCTGCCGCGGTCTACGCCCTCGTGTATGCCGTGGCCAGCCTGGTCGCCTTCGCGGCGGTCCGTGCCATCCACGGACCGCACGTCGAGGACGGACGGGAAGCTCACGGCATACCGGGGGCTGTTGCGTCGCGACCCCGTCGCCGGAGGGACGCTGGCACTGGCTTTGCTCGTCCTCGCCGGACTCCCGCCCGGGGTCATCGGGCTCGTGGCCAAGATCGTCGCGATCCGGCCGGTCGTCTCGGCGGGGCTGTGGCCGCTGGCGGTCGTGGCCGTCGTCGCGGCGGTCCTCGGCATCGCGGTCTATGTGCGCTGGTTCGCGGTGCTCTTCGGCGAGCCCGGGAGCGACGCACCGTCACGACCACGGAGGCGCCGGGCGAGCGTCGGCGTGGCCGTCGTCGGCGCCGCGATCCTCATCGCCGCGAGCGCCCTGCCGCAACTGCTCGTCGGGCTGGTCTCGTGAGGCCCGGTCGGGCCCGCCGAGGCCGTTTTCGGAACGATTCGTGCTCATTCGGACGTTGGGACTGACATGCACAACCACTTCAACGGCCTCAAGACGGCCGGCCTGTTCGGGCTCATCATGGCCCTGTTCCTCGGTCTCGGCTGGGTCGCCGCGAGCTACTTCGGCAACCCGAGCTTCATCCTCATCTTCGCGCTGTTCGGGGTGGCGATGACCTTCTACTCGTACTGGAACAGCGACAAGCTCGCGATCAAGGCGATGCACGCGTTCCCGGTGAGCGAGACCGAGGCCCCGGCCATGTATCGGATCGTCCGTGAGCTCTCCACCAAGGCCGGGCAGCCGATGCCCAGGCTCTACATCTCGCCGACCGAGGCGCCCAACGCGTTCGCGACCGGGCGCAACCCCCAGAACTCGGCCGTCTGCTGCACGCAAGGGATTCTCCAGCTCCTCGACGAGCGCGAGCTGCGGGGTGTCCTGGGGCACGAGCTCATGCACGTCTACAACCGCGACATCCTCACCGGCTCGGTGGCCGCCGCGATCGCCGGTGTCATCAGCAGCGTCGGCCAGATGCTGGCCTTCACCTCGATGTTCGGTGGCGGGAACCGCGACGACGACAACCCCGGTGGTGCCATGGCCGGACTCGCCATGGCGTTCATCGCCCCCATCGCCGCGATGTTCATCCAGCTCGCCATCACCCGCACCCGTGAGTACGACGCCGACGAGGACGGCGCCACGCTCACCGGCGACCCGTTGGCGCTCGCCTCCGCCCTGGCCAAGCTCGAGTCCGGGGTGTCCCGCGCACCGCTGGCCCCGACCAAGGACCTCGTCAACTCGAGCCACATGATGATCGCCAACCCGTTCCGGGCGCAGGACATCTCGAAGCTCATGGCCACGCACCCGCCGATGGCCGACCGCATCGCCCGTCTCCAGGCCATGGCAACCGGCTACCGCCCCAGCTGAGCAGTCGACCGGCCGACGAGCAGCAACCGAAGAGGCCGTCACCCGGAAGCGGGTGACGGCCTCTTCTGCTCTGTCTTCGATCAGCCCACGTGCGCGACGGCGTGACCGTCGGTGGCGAGCTCCTCGTGCTTGACGTTGAGGAGGATGACCGCGGCCAGGGCGCCGATGAAGATCATGCCCGCCGCGACCCAGAACCCCTGGGTCGTCGCGAAGGCCTGGATCTCGGCGCCGTACTGCTGCTGGAACGCCTGGGCGGCTGCCGCCTGCTCGGTCGGGTTGCTCGGGAGCGGCAGACCCTGTGCCTGTGCCTGCTCCATCGCCCGGGCCAGCAGCTCCTTGCCCCTGTCGGCGGCGGCACCGGTGAACACCGTGGACAGGGCGGCGATGCCGATCGCACCACCGATCTGCTGGGCGGTGTTCAGTGCGGACGCAGCCGCACCGGCATCGTTCGGACTGATCCGTGCCGTCGCGGTGAGGGTGAGCGGGATGAACAGGAACGCCATCCCGAACGACATCACGAGGATGCCGGGCAGCAGACCGCCGGCATAGGTGCTGTCGGCGTCCAACCGGGTGAAGAGCAGCATCCCGGCGGTGACGAGGAGACCGCCCGCACCGGCGATCCAGCGCGGGTCCACCCGGCTCAGCAGGTTCGACGCAATGGCGGCACCGACGCCGATGCCGATGCTGAAGGGCAGCAGCGAGAGCCCGGCCTTGACCGGTGAGTACCCGAGCACCTGCTGCAGGAACAGACCGATGAAGAAGAACATGGCGAACATGCCCGCACCCACCAGCAACATGGTGAAGAGGCTGGTCGCGCGGTTGCGGTCAGCGAGGATGCGCAACGGCAGCAGGGGGTGCTCGGCCCGGGCCTCGGCGAAGACGAAGGCCACGAGCAGGGCGAGTCCACCGATGAGGGGCAGCAGGGTCATGACATCTCCCCACGACGCATCCGGCTCGGCAGCATGCGAGAGGCCGTAGACGATCCCCAGCAGGCCGCCCGTTCCCAGGACGGCGCCGGGGAGGTCGAGCGTCGCGTCGTGACCGTCGGACTCGACGAGAACCCGCGGGGCGATGAACGCGATGAACAGGCCGATCGGGATGTTGACGAAGAAGGTCCACCGCCAGTCGACCTCGGTGAGGACGCCACCGAGGATGAGGCCGACCGCGGCACCGGCACCGGACATCGCGGCATACACCGCCATCGCGCGGTTGCGCTCCTTGCCCGCGGGGAACGTGGTGTTGATCAGTGCGAGCGCCGCGGGGGAGGCCAACGCCGCCCCAGCACCCTGGAGGGCCCGAGAGGCGAGCAGCAGAGGCTCGTTCGGCGCGAAGCCGCCGAGCAGTGAGGCGAGCGTGAACAGGACGACGCCCGCGACGAACATGCGTCGACGCCCGAAGAGGTCACCCAGGCGACCGCCGAGCAGCAGCAGACTGCCGAAGGCGAGCGCATAGGCGGTGACGACCCACTGGCGGTTGGCATCGCTGAACCCGAGGTCGGTCTGGATCTCGGGAAGGGCGATGGTGACGATGCTGGCGTCGAGGACGATCATGAGCTGCGCGGTGGCGATGACCACGAGGGCGAGCGCCAGGTTGCGGGGTGGAGGAGCCTTGCTCTTCTGCCCTTGGGCAGCGTCGAGCGGTGTCGTGGACATGGGTGTTCCTTCTCAGCGAGGGGGAGTGGTGCTCAGGTGTTGAGCGTGGCCTGACAGGCCGGTAGGAGGACGTCGTCGATGACCCCTCGCATGTAGGCCTCCGTGGGACCTTGCCCACGGACGAACGTGTGGTGCATGGCCAAGGCGGGAACGATGGCGGCCAGCAGCTCCAGGTCGGTGCTGGCGGCGATCTCGCCGCGCTGCTGAGCGCGGTGCAGGATGTCGCCGATCATCTTCTGACGCGGAGCCACGAACGACTTCTTGAACCTCTCGGTCAGCTCCGTGTCGCGATGCAGAGCCGGGATGACCGCGGTCATCAGATCCGGGAGGCGGCTGGTGAGCTCACCGTCCGTGCAGGCCAGGGCGTGCATGTCTCCGCGGAGCGTGCCGGTGTCGGGAGGGACGTCGTCGTCGCCGGGACACAGCTTCACGAGAGCGATGGCGCCCAGGACCAGGTCGGCCTTGGTCGGCCAACGCCGGTAGAGGGTGGCCTTGCTCGCCTTCACCTGGGCGGCGACCAAGTCGAACGTCAGCTTGTCGTAGCCCACGTCCTCCAGGACGTCCAGCACACCCTCGAGGATCTCTCCCTCGCGGTCGCCGGCGACTCGTGGGCGAACCCCAGCGGCTGTCGGCGTGATGTGCACTGCACTCCTTCAAGGTGGGTACGTCCGGTACGGAACGAGACCGTACGGAACGAAACTGTTTCGTACACCGGCAACGTAGACCCTCGTGCCCGGCGCCGTCAACTGGCTGAAGGACGGAGGCGGCGGCTGTGACACCATCGCTCAGTGCCATCACTGACTCGCGACGAAGCCCGGCAGCGGGCGCAGCTCATCACGGTGAACCGGATGGAGGTCGATCTCGACCTCGACAGGGGAAATGAACATTTCGGGTCCACGACTCGAATCCGGTTCTCCTGCAGCGTCCCCGGCGAGTCGACCTTTCTGGATCTGCGGTCGGTGTCAACCGGCTCGGTGACCCTCAACGGCGCCCCCATCGCACCCGAGGCCGTCGTCGACGGACGACTCCCGCTGACCGACCTGGCGGCCGACAACCTCGTCGAGGTCGTGGCGACGATGGCCTACTCGCGCGACGGCCAGGGGCTGCACCGCAGCACCGACCCGGCCGACGGCGAGGACTACGTCTACGGTCACCTCTTCCTCGACGCGGCGCCGACGGTGTTCGCCTGCTTCGACCAGCCCGACCTCAAGGCTCCGTATGCCGTGACCGTCCGTGCGCCGCAGGACTGCGTCGTCCTGGGCAACGGCCGAGCCACCCAGACGTCGCCCGGTCACTGGGAGCTCAGCGAGACCCTTCCTCTCGCAACGTATTTCGTCACCGTCTGCGTCGGGCCCTACGTCTCGGTGCACGACGAGCACGACGGCATACCGCTCGGGATCCACGCGCGCCGCAGCCTGCAGCGCGAGCTCGAGCACCATGCGCCGCAGATGTTCGAGGTGACGAAGCAGTCCTTCGACCACTACCACCGCACGTTCGGGATCCGCTACCCGTTCGGCGACTACGACCAGGTCTTCGTCCCCGAGTTCAACGCCGGCGCGATGGAGAACCCGGGCTGCGTGACCTTCCGCGACCCCATGCTCTATCGGGGAGCCGCGACCCGCGAGCAGATCCTCCAGCGCAGCAACACGATCGCGCACGAGATGGCCCACATGTGGTTCGGCGACCTCGTGACGATGCGCTGGTGGGACGACCTCTGGCTCAACGAGTCGTTCGCCGAGTTCATGGCCTACACCGCGACGAGTGCCGTCACCGAGTTCACCGACAGCTGGGTCGAGTTCGGGATCGCCCGCAAGCAGTGGGGGTATGCCGCGGAGCGGGCTCCGTCGACCCACCCGGTTGCCGGATCTCCTGCTCCCGATGCGCAGAGCGCCCTCGAGAACTTCGACGGCATCTCCTACGCTAAGGGCGCCTCCGTCCTCCGCCAGCTCGTCACGCACATGGGCGAGGAGGCATTCACGTCCGGGGTCACGGCCTACCTGCGCTCGCACGAGCACGGCAACGGTGAGCTGGCCGAGTTCCTCGCCGCGATGGAGGTCGCCCACGGCGCTCCGCTCGGCGAGTGGAGCCGCGCCTGGCTCGAGACGGCCGGCGTCGACGTCATCGCGCTCGACCGCGACGGGACGATGACGCGGACGACCCCCGAGGCCCACCCCGCCGACCGCCCGCACTCGCTCGACGTCGCCGGGTTCACCGACGGCGCCGAGGTGTTCCGCTCGTCGGTGACCCTCGACGCGCCCCGGGTCGAGGTCGCCGGTGTCGCCGAGGTCGCCCGCGACGTCGCACTGCTCGTGCCCAACGCAGGCGACCTCACCTGGGCCCAGATCGACCTCGACGAGGCCACGCTGGCAGCGCTGCCGGCCGGTCTCTCACGGGTCACAGACCCGATCGCCCGTTCCGTGCTCTGGGGAGCGGTGCTCACCGGCGTCTTCCGGTCCATCGTGGACCCGCGGGTGGCACTGGACGTCTTCACCGCGGCCTGGCCGCACGAGGACGACGTCGCCGTCATGTCGCGGGTCGCCCCGGCCTTCATCGACCGAATCGTGCCGCAGTTCGTGCCCACCGCCCTCGTCGAGGCTGCCGACGGACGCATCGCCGGTGCGGCGCTCATGGCCTTCCAGGGCGCTGAGGCCGGTTCGGACCGCGAGATCGTCGCGGCTCGGGTGCTGGCGTCGACCACCACCGACGAGGACCGGCTGCTCGCGTGGGTGGATGGCCGCAACCTCCCCGAGGGACTGGAGGGTGACGCCGACTTCCGCTGGATCGTCGTGCGCAGCCTCGCCCGTCTCGGCTTCGCCGACGATGCGCTCATCGCGCGCGTCGAGGCCGACGACACGACACTGTCCGGGCACCTCGCCGCACTGGGTGCGCGAGCCGCGCGACCCGGCATACCGGACAAGCAGTGGGCGTGGTCGGAGCTGACGCAGAACCGCGAACGCTCCAACTACGAGCTCAACGCCCTCGCCACCGGGTTCTGGTCGAGCGGGGCCCCCGAGGACCTGCGCCCGTATGCCGCCCGCTACGTCTCCGACATCCCTCGCCTGGCGGAGTGGGTCGGGGCAGATGCGCTGGACCACGTTGCGACACTTGCCTTCCCGGCGCGCGTGGTCGAGCCGGAGACCGTCGAGCTGGTGCGTGAGGCGATCGCCCGCCCGGACCTCACGGCCGGCGTGCGGCGCGCGATGGGCGACGAGCTGTCCAAGCTCGAGGAAGCGCTGCGCTCCCGCGCCCGCTGGGCCTGAACGCTTCTCACTCCCGACTTCGTGCCCCGTTGGGACACTCGCTGGCGCTCGCGTCCCCACGGGGCACGAAGTCGTGGTTCAGAGGCTGACGCGCGCCATGATCTGGTCGGCGTAGGCGCGCTCGCCGGCGGCGTTCGGGTGGATCGGGACGAAGTTGAGGGACCCGACGGCCGGCTCCACCCAGCGAACCCAGGGCAGCTGGCAGGCGTCCCGGCCTGCTGAGGGCGCCCACATGTCGACGAAGGTCGCACCGTTGTCGAGGGCGGCCTGCTTCACGGCGGCGTTGAGGGTCTGCTCGATGCCGTTGACATAGGGCACGTCACCCGAGGCGATCGGCATCGTCAGGTAGCAGCCCCTGGTCGGTGGGAGCACCTGCGGGTAGCCCGGCACGACGATCCTCGCGTTGGGCGCCTTCGCCTTGGCGTCGGCGATCGCCTTCCTCACGGCCGGATAGGTCTTGGTCGTGATCGTGGTGGTGAAGGTCGAGCCGTACCTGTTCTTGCAGGGGCTGCCCTGGCCGAGCGTGGACAGACCGGCGGTGATGCAGTTCTGGATCAGGCTCGAGAAGAGGCTGGAGTCGTTGCCGCCGATGCCGATCGTGACGAGTCGCGACTGGGCGGTCAGCGCGTCGAGCTGCGGGGGAGTGCCGGGGTACTGCGCGGTGTAGAAGTCGCCGGTGTCGGCGCCACCGCACGTCGCGTCCTTCAACGTACGGCCGGTGCGCTGCGCGATGAGATGGGGGTAGTTGACTGCCGACTGTGCGCACAGCGGGTTGGCCGTGGGGCTGAGGGGAAGCACCCCAGAGCCGGCCGAGAAGCTGTCACCAAGGGCGACATAGGGACCGGCGGGCACCCGCGCGCCGGGCTTGGCAGCCTGAGCGGGAGTGGTGAGGCCGAGAGCGACTGTGGCGGCGACGGCGCTGGCGAGGGCCGCGGTCCGCAGGGCTGGGCGACGCATCTGAACTCCGTTGTTCGATCCGACAGGGCCCACGTCGGCGTGGGTTACTGAAGCGTAACCACAATTGCCCTGACCCGCCACAGCCCACCAGTGGCCCTCAGGTTCGGGCGGCTGGGTTCGCACGACCTAGGGCCAGGGGAGCGCCATCACGTCAGCCGACGTCAGGGTGGGTTGGTGGCCGGGCCACTCCATCAGGAGCATCGTCGCGTCGTCGGTGAGGCGAGCTTCCTGATGCGCCAGCAGCGCGCGACCGACGCGGCGCATCGACTCCGCCGGCGAGAGGCTGGCAGCGATGCTGTGGGAGAGAAGGTCGGCGAGGCGTGCGACCCCGAAGTGGTCCCCGGACGGCGACCGTGCGTCGAGGACTCCGTCGGTGAGGAAGAGCACCTGGTCGCCGGGTTCGAGCTGTTCACTCTGGACGGGGTAGTGGTGGTGGGTGTCCGGGAGGCCCAGACCGAAGGGAAGTCCAGGGTCCACGGGCAGGGCGCGCACGACCTGGCCCGCGCGCAGAAGCAGGGGCGCGGGGTGACCCGCGCTGATCCACGACAGGCCACCGGTGCTCGTGCACAGCTCCGCCAGGATGGCCGTCGCGAAGCACTCGAGGAACCCCCGCTCGATGGCCCGGTCGATCGCTGCTGCGGTCTCCGTCAGGGAGCGTCCCGCGCGGCGGGCGTTGCGGTAGCTCTCGACGGCGAGTGCAGCGAGCTGGGCGCTCTGCAACCCGTGCCCCATGCCGTCGAAGACGCCGAGGCGGACGACGTCGGTGTCCACGGCATAGTCCACGGAGTCCCCAGCCACGTCGTAGGCCGGTTCCAGGACGGCCGCGACCGAGACCTCCCGCGAACCGAACGTCAGCGGGGGCAGCAACCCCCACTGCATCTCCGCCGCGAGGTCGACCTCGTTCGAGCGGCGGGCCATCACGATGCTGTCGCCATACCTCTTCTTGAGTGCGACGAGCTCGCCGACGAGGGCGGCAAGTCGCTGCAGCCAGGTGGCGAGCGCGGGATCAGGTTCGCCCACCGCGTCCGCGTCGTCGAGCACGACAGAGAGCACTCCGATCCGATCCGCGCTCTCGCACAGGGGCAGCCACATGGTGGTGCCCGACCCTTCCTCCGGTGAGGACGGCGCGACGAGGACGACGCTGTGCTGGTAGGCGCGGCCGGCGATCGTCGACTCGATGTCGAGCGGGGCGGGTTCAGGTTCCGCGCCGTCCACCACCGGTCCGTGGAACGGTGTCAGAGTCGTCTGCTGGAGGTCGACCAGATGGATGGTCGCATCGCGCACGCCGAGGAGCTGCGCGTGCTCGGTGACGATCCCTGGCAGCTCGTGCGGCCCGCAGAACCGGGCGGCCGCCGAGAGGGCGTCCAGGACCTGCTCGCCCGAGCTGAGACTCGTGGTGGGCGGTCCTGCCTCGTCGGGCGCGGTCACCGGGGCAACGTACCGCACGTGACGGCTCTCCCAGCGTGAGTCAAACCGCAGGACGCCCTGGGATCTCGTCGTCAGCGGTAGTTCGTGAACTGGAGCGCGACGTCGAGATCGGCGGCCAGGAGCATCCGCTGCACGGCCTGCAGGTCGTCGCGCGACTTGCTCGACACGCGCAGCTCGTCGCCCTGGATCTGGGACTTCACGCCCTTGGGTCCCTCGTCGCGGATCATCTTGTTGATCTTCTTCGCGTTCTCGGTGGAGATGCCCTGCTGGAGCGCGACGTCGAGCTTGTACTCCTTGCCGGACAGCCGCGGTCCGGACTCGGGGACGTCGAGGTGCTTGAGCGAGACCTTGCGCTTGACCAGCCACGACTGCACGACGTCGAGGACGGCGAGCACACGCTCCTCGGAGTTGGCCTGCATCGCAATGGACTCGCCGGAGAGCTCGACCGAGGCGCCGATGTTCTTGAAGTCGTAGCGGTTGGCGACCTCCTTTGCGGCGGCGTTGACCGCGTTGGCGATCTCCTGCTTGTCGTAGTTGCTGACGATGTCCATGGAGCTGTCGGCCACGGGTCCTCCTCGTTCGGGTGCCTCGCGCGTGGGTGGTCCATCGCGGTCTGCAGACACGGTTTCGTTGTTGGGACGTTGGCTTGCTATCCTTCCACGCGCACGGCAGGTTGCCCGAGCGGCCAATGGGAGTGGACTGTAAATCCATCGCGAAAGCTTCGAAGGTTCGAATCCTTCACCTGCCACCACGTGCACGAGGGCCCCTGAACCCGGCGTATGCCGGTCAGGGGCCTTCGTCATGCACCTCACCCCGTTGTCCGCCCGTCATGGGGTAGGCATGTCCTGACGAGAGGACGGTGCGCATGCCGGTGTGGGCGCAGGCAGGTCTGTGGGGTCTGCTCGCGGGCGGTGCGTTGGTGCTCGGTGCCGCGATCGCGTGGGTGGTCCACGTGCCGCAGCGGGTCGTCGCGACGATCATGGCGTTCGGCGCCGGGGTCCTCATCTCAGCGCTGTCGTTCGACCTCGTCGACGAGGCCGAGCAGACCGGCGGGCTCGTCCCGACTGCCGCGGGCTTCCTCACCGGAGCTGTCATCTATGTCGCGGCCAATGTCCTGCTGGCGAAGCGGGGAGCGCGCCACCGCAAGCGCTCGCACGAGATCCAGGGGTCGGAGGAGGACACGCCGGGCAGCGGCGGGGCCATCGCCGTCGGGGCACTGCTGGACGGCATACCCGAGTCGATCGTGCTCGGCCTGACCCTGCTCGAGGGTGGCGGCGTCGGCGTCGCGGTGTTCGCGGCGATCTTCCTGTCGAACCTCCCCGAGGGGTTGTCCAGCGCCGCGGGGATGAAGGCGTCACGCCGCAGCGCCCGCTACGTCTTCGGGGTGTGGGGCGGCATCGCCGTCGCCAGCGGGCTCGCCGGGCTCCTCGGCGTCCTCTTCCTCGAGGGCGCCTCCCCGACGACCGTCGCCGCGATCACCGCGCTCGCCGCCGGAGCCATCTTGGCCATGGTCGCCGACACCATGATTCCGGAAGCCTTCGAGAGGACCCATCTGTATGCCGGGCTGGCCGCCACTGTCGGTTTCCTCACCGCCTTCGTGATGGGACATGTCTAGAGCAGCCACGGGGTGAGGATTTGGCGCACCTCGGAGCTGGGGTGCAGTCGGCCGAGGACGAGGTTGACCTCCGGTCAGGTGGTGCCCGCCTTCGTTGACCCGGGCGGGCGATGTCGCCGCCGCGCCACCAGTGCGTTGATCCGCAGCCGGTTGTAGCGCTGGATGGCGATGAAGGGCAGGTTGACGAGGACGCCGTAGGCGACGAGCAGCACCGAGGCCAGCGGCGGGTTCCAGAGGATGAAGAGCGGGCTGCAGGCCATTGCCCACCAGTGTCCGAGCTCGGCGCGCCGGGTCTCCCGGACGAAGGCCTCGAGTCCGTCGTCGTCGAGAGTGCCGAGCTCTCGCTTGCTCACCCCGCCCGCGAAGAGGGCGCCGGCCTCGGGCAGCCGGTCCTTCCAGCGATGGATGCGCAGCCGGCGGCGATAGAAGCGCGCGTCCTCGAAGCCGCGTGCTCGCAGCACCCAGCCGTCCTCGGCCAGCCGGTGGGGCCCGAGCCGGTGCGCGAGGTATCCGGTGGTGGCGTGGAAGGCACCCCACGCCACGACGTCGATGACGACGATGACCGGGAGCGGCACCTGCTGCGCCAGCATCACGGGCTCCGGAGGCGTCGGCCCAGGGGCACGTGGCGACTGCGCCAGCGCACCGTGCCCAGCACGTGGGTGAGGAGGAGGGAGCGGACGAAGACGAGGCCGAAGACGGCCAGGGGCAGCGGGAAGAGGGCCCACGTCCACCAGCGGAAGGAGCCGATGCGACGCAGCTCGTGCCGGAGGTGCGCCGCTGTGACTGCCCACGCGACCAGCCAGACGGCCACGAGCGACCAGGACGCTGCGGTGGCGCCGGACAGCGCAGCGACGAGGGCCGAGGCGCTGCCACCGGCGACCGCGGCGTGGCACGCGACCCAGAGTGCGGCAGCCACGGACGAGCGGCGGTCGGCCTGGGTCGCACCGGAGGCGAAGTTCTTGGTCCACCCCTCGACCAGCTGCCGCAGGCCACCGGGATACATCCGCATCGCCACGGCCGAGCCACCGACGACGCACGACACGGGCAGGCCGGCCCTGCCGTAGGCGGCCGCGAGCTGCGCGTCGTCGAGGATCTCGGCGCGGATGCCCTCGTGACCACCGGCGGCCTCGTAGTCGTCCCGGGTCGTGAGCAGGCAGGGCCCGAACGCCATGGGGGTGGTCGGGGGGCGCCGGGCGAACAGCCCGCTGCCCATGAGCGAGACGAGGTTGAAGTAGCTCGACAGGTGCTCGTAGGCGTGCACGGGCCGGTGGTGGGGCTGGACGGACAGGAGACCCCGTTCCTGTGTGTGCAGATCCAGCAGGCCGGGCAACGCCCCTGCGGCCAGCACGGTGTCCGCGTCGAGGAAGAGCAGCAGGCGCCCGGTCGTCGCTCCGGCGCCGAGATGACAGGCCCACGACTTCCCGGTCCAGCCGTCAGGAGGTGCAGGAGCGGTGAGCACCCTCGCGCCGCCGGTCCGTGCCAGCTCTGCCGTGCCGTCGGAGGAGCCGTCGTCGACGACGAGCAGGTCCCGCAACGACGAGCGCGACGGCGCCAGCGACGCGAGCAGCGCAGTGATCGAGGCTGCCTCGTTGCGCGCGGGGACCACGATGGACAGCTCCGAGAGGTCGTGGTCGAGCACGCCTCCCGTGCCGGCAGTGCCCGACGCTCCCACGGTCGGGTCGCTCGCGAGGGCCCGCAGCCGGGCAAGCTGGTGACGGGCGAGCGCCACCATGGCCGCGACGAGGACCAGGGCCGTGAGGACGGCCGAGACCGACACGGCGCCGGACCACGACGAGGTGTCGTTCACGACCCGGTCCCACCGCGTCCACCGACGAGCAGGGTCATGCCGCCTCGCGGGTGCAGCGCCACCCTCGCCTCGGCGAACGGGCGGGTCCAGCCGGGCGGCGTCGTGAACCGGTGGCCCGCCAGCAGTCGGGTCAGGACGACGACCATCTCGGCGAGGGCGAACTCGCGGCCGATGCACAGGCGGGGTCCCGCCCCGAACGGGAGGTAGGCCCCGCGGTGGTCGGTGCCGTCGTGGAACCGGTTGGGGCGGAACGCGAGGGGGTCGTCCCACAGGCGGGGGTGCCGATGGAGCACCCATGGGCTGATGATCGCGAGCGTGCCGGCTGGCACCTCACGGCCACCGATGAGGTCGGCCGCCGAGGAGCGACGTGAGATGGCCCAGGCGGGCGGGAACAGCCGCAGGGCCTCGTCGACCACCGCTCGCGTCACGGGGGCGGCGGCTCCCGCGCCCATGATGGGCGGGGGTCCGGTGAGGCCGACGACCTCATCGTGGACCTCCTCCTGGATCGCGGGGTGCTCCGCGAGCAGCATGAGCGTCCACGTGAGGCCGGCGGCGACGGTCTCGTGCCCGGCGATGACCATCGTCACGAGCTCGTCGCGGATCTCGTCGTCGGTCAGGCCGCCGTCGAGGAGCAGACCGAGCAGGTCGTCACCCGAGTTGTCCTGCCCCGCCGTCGACCGGCGCCGTTCGGCGATGAGCAGGTGGGACAGGGCGTCGAACTCCTGTCGTGCCGCACGGATCCGACGGTTGAGCGGGGTGGGGGTCCGCGCCGGGATCGGCAGGATCGACCGGCCGGCTCTGACGACGAGCACCGCCGCGTCGCTCGTGGCGTCGAGCAGCCGCCCGGCATGGGGGGAGAGGTCGGACCCGAAGAGGGTGCGTCCCACGACGTCGAGGGCGAGCCGGGCGAGGAGGTGGGAGACCTCGACCTCCCGGGCGCCGCTGCTGGGTCCGGTGTCCCAGGCGCGCAACGCGTCGTCCGTCGCACCGACCACCTGCTCGCTCACGACGGCGAGCCGCTGGCGGTGGAAGGCGGGTGCGGCCGCGCGTCGGTGCGGCATCCACGAGGGCTCGGCGCTCGCCAGCAGGCCGTTGCCGGTGATCCGCCCCAGCGCGGCGTACTGGACGGTGTCCTTGGTCCACTGCCGGGCAGACGTCTGCAGGACGTGCCGGACGTCGACCGGGTCGGAGAGCAGGAGGGCCGGCACCCCCGGCACGGGGAAGGCAGCGACGTCCCCGAACTCGTCGCGCACCTCGCCGAGGAAGGTCAGCGGGTCGGCCCTCACCCTGTTGAACGCCTTGGCCATGTCGAGGGCGGTGGGCCCCGGGAAGGGACCCGTCGAGAGCGAGCTTGGCGACGGGGTGCTCATGACTCCTCGCCCCGTCCGGCATGGCGGCCGGGGCCGAGCCGCACCCACACCGCACAGGTCAGCAGCAGGAGGGCGAAGCCGAAACCGAGATCCTCGACCGGTGCGAAGACGAGGCGCCCGTCCCCGAAGGCGGTGATCCGCTCGCTGCCCACGATGACGTCACCGTCGTAGCGGACGATGCCCCGGCCGGTGAGCCATCCGTTGGTGAGGAGCTGGAAGCCCACGACGATGGCGTAGGAGAGCCACCAGGTGCTCGACGACGTCAGCCGGGTGCGCAGGACCCACCGGTCGAGGACGACGACGACGACGAGAGCGACCAGCGTCAGCGCGGTGTAGGTCACCAGGACTCCCGCTGCGGAGCCTCGGACCGACGACCCTGGGCCGAGGAGTCCTCAGAGGCAGGACGGATCCGTCCCCTCAGCTTCCGCACCGCCTCGTAGGTGAGGATCGCCGCCAGCGGGATGACGACGAAGAAGCCGACCTCCTCGAGCGGGATCCCGGCCACCCGCCACTGCAGCGTCTGGTCGGGGTCGAAGTCCCAGTGCCCCGCCCTGGTGGCCCAGAGGTCCCAGAGGAGGAAGGGGCCGGCGGCGAGCCCGATGGTGAGGGCGAGGCGGCGGACCTGCCGAAGCACGCCGAGGCCGAAGAACAGCTCGAGCGGGATCGTCCCGATGAGGCAGAAGGTGAGCATGGCGACGTAGGACCAGCTGGCGAGGGTCATGCCGACGACGCCTCCGGTGCCCCAGGGGTCAACGGCTCGGGAAGCGGTGTCGTGGAGCTGTCCCCCCGCACGGACTTGAGCATGACCTCGGCGCTGATGAGGCACATGGGCAGCCCGATGCCGGGGATGGTGGTCGACCCGGCGAAGTGCAGGCCGTCCACCCGGCCGGACGACACCCGTCCGCGCAGGAAGGCGCTCTGCTGCAACGTGTGCGCCGGGCCGAGGGCGCCACCGGACCAGGCGTTGAGGTCCTCGGCGAAGTCCTGCGGCCCGATGGTGCGGCGCACGACGACCCGCTCGGCGAGGTCGGGCGCGCCGGCCCAGGCGGCGATCTGCGCGATGGCCGCGTCGGCGATCTGCTCGACGGACGCATCGCCTCCACCGTCCTCGCCGCCGCGACCGATGCCGGGGTCGGCCGGCGTCGGGACGAGGACGAAGAGGTTCTCGCACCCTTCGGGGGCGACCGAGGGATCGGTGGCGGACGGACGGCATACATAGATCGATGCGGGGTCGGGCATCGGGTCACCGGAGCCGTGGAGGACGTCGAAGTGCTCCTGCCAGTCCGCGGTGAAGAACAGCGAGTGGTGCGCGAGCTCGGGCAGCAGGCCGCGGACACCGAGCATGACCAGCACGGCGCCGGGCCCGGGGTCCCGGCGCTCCCACCAGCCTTCCGAGTGCTCGCGCAGCTCGGGCGGGAGGAGCTCGGTCTCGACGTGGTGGAGGTCGGCGGCGGCCACGACCAGGTCCGCAGGTCGGAACGACTCGCCCTCGTCGCTGCACACGGTGACGCCGGTGACCGTGGCGCGCGTGCGTCCCCGGCCCCGGCCGGCCTCGGTGTCGATCGAGACTGCGGTCGACCCGGTGACGATGCGGACGCCTTCGCGCTCGGCCAGCTCGGCGAGCCGGTCGACGAGGCGGGCGAACCCGCCCTGCGGGTAGAACACGCCCTCGACGAGGTCGAGGTGGCTCATGAGGTGGTAGAGCGCCGGCGCCCGCCGCGGCGAGGAGCCGAGGAAGACGGCGGGGTAGCCGAGCACCTGACGCAGCCGCTGGTCGCGCACGTGCCCGGCGACGAAGGACTCCAGCGGCTGGGTGAGCAGCCGACCGAGCCGTCCCAGGCGCGCCATGACGTCGAGACGGACGAGTGGGCTGAAGGTCTCGAAGGTCGTGTAGAGGAAGCGCTGGACAGCGAGCTCGTAGGTCGAGTGGGCCGAGTCGAGGTAGCGCGCGATGGCCTTGCCGGCACCCGGCTCGACGCCCTCGAAGGTCGCCTCGACGGCCTCCCGTCCCGAACGCACCTCCAGGGGCGTCGGGTCGCCCTCGAAGAAGACGCGGTATGCCGGGTCGAGCCGGACGAGGTCGAGCTCGGCCTCCGCGGTGGTCCCGAGGAGGCGGAAGTAGTGGTCGAAGACCTCGTTCATGAGCCACCACGAGGGGCCGGTGTCGAACGTGAAGCCGTCACGGGACCACCGGCCGGCCCGACCACCGACGACCTCGCCCTGGTCGTGCAGCTCGACGTCGTAGCCGTCGCGGGCGAGCAGGGCCGCGGACGCCAGGCCGCTCACGCCTCCGCCGATGACGACGGCCCTGCGACGCGGGCTCACGGGGCGAGCCCGCGGACGATGGACACCATGGCGACCCGGTTCTTCACGGATGTCGGGACGCGCACCCGGTGCTGCATGATCACGGACGCAGGGGTTGCGCGCAGGCGGCGGGACAGCTCGTGGAAGAGGGAGTGCGCGGCCGTCACGGCCACGCGGCTGCTGCGGGGGAGAGCCGCCATCGACTCCCTGGACGCGTCGAGGTCGGCGTCGATGTCGTCGAGGATGCGGTGCTTGTCAGCCTCGGTCAGCGCACTCGGGTCGACTCCGGGGAAGTAGCGCCGACCGCGCTCGTTGAAGTCCTCGCCCAGGTCCCTGAGGAAGTTGACCTTCTGGAAGGCCGCACCCAGCCGACGAGCACCTGTTTCGAGTCCGGCCAGGTCCTGCGGCGTCGGGTGGCTCGCGGTGGCGCCCCCGCCGGAGCTGTCGTCGAGCAGGAAGGCGCGCAGGCACATGAGTCCGACCACCTCGGCCGAACCGTAGACGTAGTCGACGAAGCTCGCCTCGTCGTGCTCCATGACCGTGAGGTCGGCCCGCATCGAGCGGAGGAAGGGGGCGATGAAGCTCGTTGTCGATCCCGCACCGGCGCGCGGTGCCGGCGAAGGCGTGCACCACGAGGTTGGGGCTGTAGCCGTCGACCAGCGCCTCGGTGGTCTCGGCCTCGAGCCGGTCCAGTGCGGCGGCGGCCCGGTCGGGCTGAGCGACCCCGATGGGACCGTCGACGATCTCGTCGGCGAGTCTCACGAAGGCGTAGACGTCACGGATCCGGCTCCGGACGGGCTCCCTGAGCAGGCGCGAAGCCAGACCGAAGGACGACGAGTAGGTCCGGATCACCACGGCCGAGGCCTCGCGGGCGACCGCGTCGTACTGCTGCTGCTCTGCCGACGCCCACTGGGTCGCGCCGTCCCTCCTGCGACGTCCGGTCCTCACGCGGCGCTCTCGAGGATCTCGTCACTGAGGAGGGTCAGCTCGGCCACGAGCTCGGGCGGCAGCCCCGACTCCCGGGCGATGCGCAGTCCCTCATGGAGGTGGTCCTGCGCCAGCCGCGCGACGAACTGCCTCGATCCCGACTCCTCGAGCAGGAGCCGGACGACCCGGGCCGTGTTGTCGTTGAGCTCCTGGTCGCCGACGTGGGGTGCGATGTGCGGCCAGGCCTCGGTGCCACGGGCGTGGACGATGAGGGTGGTGAGCTTGCCCTCGCGCAGGTCGCCGAGGGCGCTCTCGCCGGTGGCCGACTCCTCACCGAAGACGCCGCGCAGGTCATCGACGAGCTGGAAGCCGACGCCTATGAGCCGCCCGACGGCACCCAGCGGCTCGAGGGCGTGCTCGGGAGCACCGGCGAGGAGGGCGCCCGCCTGCAGGGGCAGCTGGAACGAGTAGACGGCGGTCTTGTGCTGCTGCATCGTCACGACGTCCTCCACCGCCACGTCGTGCGACTCGCACACGCTGAGAAGGACGTCGTCGAGCTCGCCGGCGGCGGTGACGGCGATGGAGTGGTCGAGGAGGTCTAGCAGTCGCTCGGTCACCGGCCTGCCGGCGCCGCAGAGGGCGATGCCGCGGATGGCCCCGGCGAGCGCGAGGTCACCGGCCAGGACACCGGCGGCCACCCCGGCGGTCAGGCAGCCGTCCAGCGAGGCCCCTCGCTCGGCGGCCCGCTCGACGAAGGTCCCCGAGACGTTGTGGCTGCCCCGGCGGACGAGGTCGCGGTCGATGACGTCGTCGTGGATGACGAACGCCGTGTGCAGCAGCTCGAGGGCCGCGGCCACCCGGACGGCGACGTCGTGGTCGGCGCCGCCGTAGCAGCGGTGGGCCGTCAACAGCAGCTCGGGACGTACGCGCTTGCCTCCGGCGGAGCACCGACCGAGGGCCGACCACATCTCGTGGAAGTCGAGCCCCAGCGACCGCGCACGGCTCCCACCCGCATCGACCCATCGGTCGAGCTCCTCGTCCAGCGCGGGGGTCTGACGGCGGGCCATACCAGAAAGTACCCTGCTGGCCTTGGGTCAGACCGAGTGGCTCGGCGCGGTGGTCGGCGCCGCTTGCGTGGGCGCTCGGTCGCGTGCCTCGCGGCGGCGGCTCAGCCCTCGCGCGACGACGACGGCGACGGCAGCCCCGAGCCACCCGGCAACGACGTCGACGACGTAGTGCTCCCCCGTGTAGACGAGGGTCCACGCCATCACGACGGCATACGCGCAGGTCAGGACTCGCACCCACCACCGTGCACCCCGCCAGAGGAAGAAGGCCATGAGGGCCGGCACGGCGGCGTGCAGCGAGGGCATCGCGGCCACGGGGTTGCTGTCGCCCTGGAGACTCTCGAGTGCCGTGCCGACCGGCTCGAGGTGGAGGCCGGCCCATCCGTCCGCGGAGATGCGCTGGACGGAGCCGATGACCTCGAGCTGCGCGGCCAGCCAGGGTGGGCTCGCCGGGAAGATGACGTAGACGGCGATCGACGCGAGCGTCATGACGAGCACGGCGGTGATCCACCCGGCGAACCGCCTGCGGGCCAGGAACCAGATGCCCGCGGTCGCCACCGGCAGCGCCATGTAGTGCGTCACGTAGACGAGCGAGGCGAGCACGTCGTACCACTGCGGGTCGGGCCGCAGGAGCAGCTCCTGGAGCCGGACCGACGGCACCTCGCCGAAGACCCTGCGGTCCGCTGCGGCCGGCCAGATGATCTGGAGGCCGGCGCCGAGCCGGTTGACCTGGCCCTCGTCGAGGGTTCCCCGGGAGAGCGGCGCACTGACCCACTGGGCGAACGCATAGGCCACGAGGATGAGGGACAGCGGGGAGAGGGCGATGAGGGCTGCGCCCAGCCGGGGCGTTCGGACGCAGTAGTCCCCCGATCAGGAGCGACGTCGGTGGTCGGGCGAACGTCGTCGACCAGGGGATCCATGGCACCAGTCTGCGATGGCGCCAGGCGTCAGTGCGCCTGCGGGTCCAGGATCTGGCGGACCTCGTCACCCGACTGGAGCCGGTCCAGTGCGAGGTTGAGGTCGTCGAGCGGCACCGCTCGTGAGGTGACGAGCGCGTCAGCGGGAAGCAACCCGGCGGCATACAGGTCGAAGAGGCGCGGCAGGTCGCGGCGCGGGACCGAGGAGCCCATGTAGGAGCCGAGGATCGACTTCTCCTCCGCCACCAGCGACGTGATGGGCACGCCGATCTCGTGGCGTGGATGAGGAAGGCCGGCGACGACGACTCGTCCACCGACCCGCGTTGCGGCGTATGCCGTGGACAGTGCCGCTGGGTGCCCCGCGGCCTCGATCGCCACGGCGACACCGCCATGGGTGAGGTCGCGGATCTGCTCGATGGCGTCGTCACCGGCCAGGACGCCGTGGGTCGCGCCCACGTCCTTGGCGGATGCCAGCTTCGCCTCGACCGTGTCGACGGCGATGACGGGGTGGGCGCCAGCGAGGGCCGCCGCCATGACCGCCGAGATGCCGACGCCGCCCAGCCCGACGACCGCGACGGCCTCGCCCGGCCGCACGACGGCGGTGTTGAGGACGGCGCCGGCCCCGGTGAGGACGGCGCACCCGAAGACGGCAGCGGTCTCGAGAGGCACGTCGTCGGGCACCGGGACGAGCGACCGCGGTGAGACGACCGTCAGCTGCGCAAAGGCCGAGACGCCCAGGTGGTGGTGGAGCTCGGCGCCTGAGGCGTCGCTGAAGGGGCGACGGCCCGTCACGAGGCGTGCTTCGCGGTTGGCCGCCTGCGCGTCGGCGCAGCGCACGGGGTGTCCGCCGGCGCAGTCCGCGCAGTGTCCGCACGAGGGCACGTAGGAGCAGACGACCCGATCGCCGGCGGCGACGCCGGTGACCCCGGGACCAACCTCATCGACCACACCTGCGGCCTCGTGGCCGAGGACCATCGGCAGCGGCCGCGGGCGGTCGCCGTTGACGACCGAGAGGTCCGAGTGGCACAGGCCGGCCGCCGTGATCCTGACGAGGACCTCACCCGGACCCGGCCCTTCGAGGGTGACCTCCTCGATCGAGAGCGGTGCCGAGTCGGCGAACGGCTGGTCGGTGGTCGTGTGGCGCAGGACCGCCGCTCTCGTCGTGATGCTCATGCGCCCACTCTCCCCGACTCCTCCGGCTGGCGCAGTGTGCGGTTGGCGCACGCGGGGCTCTGGCCAGTGGCACAGTGGGGCGATGGTTGAAGGGGAGGTCGCCGGACTCGTCCTCGCGGCAGGTGCCGGACGGCGCATGGGTGGCCCCAAGGCGCTGCTCCGCCTCTCGCCGACCGGGCCGTCCCTCGTCGAGACGGCGGTCACCCGCCTGCGTGAGGCTGGCGTGGTCGCGGTCCACGTCGTCGTCGGCCATTCGGCTCCCAGCGTGCGGCAGCGCGCCGAACGCGTCGGCGCCGTCGTCGTAGAGGCGGAGGACTGGGACGAGGGCATGGGCGCCTCGCTGCGGTGCGGGCTCGACGCCCTCGAACCCACCGATGCGGCGGCCGCCCTCCTCATGCTTGTCGACCTGCCTGACGTCGGGTCGGACGTCCACGCTCGCCTCCTGGGCGCTGCCGGCGGCGGGGCCTTGGAGGAGGCGCTGGTGCGAGCGACCTATCACGGGCGTTCCGGGCACCCCGTGCTCGTGGGGCGCGACCACTGGCGGCTGGTGCGGAGCCACGCCGTCGGGGACCAAGGGGCACGGGGGTACTTCGACGCGAACGCTCCCGAGCTCGTCGAGTGCGGGGACCTCGCGACGGGCCGGGACATCGACCGACCCGGAGACATCTGACTCCTTGCGTACTGAGCGTGTTCGCCTGCAGCAGAACCGAATTCGCGCCTTCGAGACTTGACGCTCGAACGTTCGTTCGATTAGAATCAGGGCATGGAAAGCACCGCTGCGACCGCCGCCCTGGAGGGCCGGTATGCCGCGTTGTCTGCTTCCGCTTCGGACATGAGATCCGAGGAGCTGCTGGACGTCATCGAGCTGGCGCAGCGGGAGAAGGATGCGGCGTCGGCCCGGCAGGCGGTGGCGTTGGCGCACCTGTCCGCGCGGGACTCGCACGTGCAGGAGGACGGCACGTCGGTGGAGGTGCACCACGGGTTGGGGTACCAGCGTCTGGATGCTCCGGAGCTGGCGGCGCCCCGGTTGGGGTGTTCGGTGCATGTCGCGGCGAACCGGGTCCTGGATGCGGTCCGTCAGCTGACCCGCACCCCTGGGGTGGTCGATGCGATGGCCGCTGGTGACCTGGATGAGCACCGGGCGCGGGTCGTGACGGAGGAGACGGAGTTCCTGTCCCCGGAGTCCGCGGCGGAGGTCGTGGACCGGGTCAAGGACGTGTGGGGGCAGCTGACGACCGGGCCCTTGCGGCGGCTGCTGGCCCGGACCGCGGCGCAGGTCGACCCGCACGCGGTGACCGCGCACGCGCAGGACGAACGTGCCCGGCGCGGACTGACCCGGCGCACCGGGGTGCACGGCACGGACCACTGGCGGGGGGACTTCAAGGTGGAGCAGGCGCGGACCGCGTGGGCTGCGGTGACCGAACGTGCCCGTCAGCTCGTGCGTGACAAGCAGGCCGACTCCCTCGAACTCGCCCGCGCCGACGCGATGATGGAGCTCATCCTCGAACACTCCGACGTCAAGGTCGTCGTCCACGCCACCCGCGCCGCCGACGACGACGAGGCGCCTGTGAGCGACACGGCTCAGGCCACCGCCACCGCCACCGCTACCGCTACCGCTACTGGCACTGGCACTGCCGCCGGCTCCGGCTTCGGCTCCGGTGAGGACCTCGTCGAGGTCGGTGGGCTTGGTGCTCTCGGGACGACGTTCGTGCGCCGGGACTGGCTCCATGCCGCCGGCGCCTCCGACCCGGACCGGGACCTCACCTGCGACCGTGGCACCGGCGCGCTGGTGGCCGGTGACATCCCGAAGGCGTTCGCCCGCGGCCAGGACAGCGCCCGCCGCGCGCACCAGAGCCGGGAACGCGCACGAGAACGCGCTCGCGAGAAGGCCCACGAACGCGGAGACGCACCACCCGCGAGCAATGCACCGCCTGACGACCTCATCGCCGACTCCTACCGCGTGCCCGACCCCATGGCCCGACTCATCCGGCTGCGCGACGGGTCCTGCCGCTTCCCCGGCTGCGCCACCCCCGCACGCCAGTGCGACCTCGACCACGTCCGACCCTGGCCGACCGGCCCCACCACCCCGACCAACCTCATGGCGTTGTGTCGGCGTCACCACCGCATCAAGCAACGCGACGGCTGGACCGTGCGCCTGCACCCTGACGCCACCGCCACCTGGACCGACCCCACCGGACTGTCCACCACGACCTGGCCCGTGGACCACCTCCACCTCGTCACCGCCGGCCGCACCCACCGCGACCCCACCACCTCCGGTCGCGTCACGGTCGACCCCAGCCAGATCCCGACCACCTTCGAAGAAGGGCTGGCTGAGCTCCTCGACAGCCACGACATCCCACGACACCCCCGCGCGTACCCGGTCTCGTTCGACATCGACGGCAACACCTACGGCGGACCACCACCCAAGATCGACCTCGACCACAACCCGAACTGGGAGCGCTACGGCATCAACTTCCCACCCCGGCCACCCCACACGCCGGAGCCCATTCCGTTCTGAGGGAGCCCCAGCCCGGGCGCGGACGTGTGACGATGCACGGTATGGAGTTCTCCACTGCCGCGGATCTGCGCTCCGCCCTCGAGGGCACCGGCTACCTCGCCGACGACGAGCTGGCCACGATCGCGTGGCTCGCGACGCGGCTCCACCGGCCGCTGCTCGTCGAGGGGGAGCCGGGCACCGGCAAGACCGCACTGGCCGAGGCGCTGGCCGAAGCCGGCGGTGTTCCCCTCATCCGACTCCAGTGCCACGAAGGCATCGACGCGAGCCAGGCGCTCTATGACTGGGACTTCCCGCGCCAGATCCTGCACCTGCGTGCGGTAGAGGCCGTGGACGGCGCCGCGTCGCTCGAGGACGTCGAGTCCGGGTTGTTCACCGAGCGGTTCCTCGTGGCGCGCCCCATCCTGCGGGCCCTGCGCGAGGCCCCGGCAGTGCTCCTCATCGACGAGATCGACCGCGCCGACGACGAGTTCGAGGCCTTCCTCCTGGAGGTCCTGTCGACGTGGCAGGTGAGCATCCCAGAGCTCGGCACGGTCCGGGCGACGACACCTCCGCTCGTCATCCTCACCTCCAACCGGACCCGCGAGGTCCACGACGCGCTCAAGCGCCGCTGCCTCTACCAGTGGCTCGAGCACCCTTCTCTCGAGCGGGAGCTCGCGATCGTGAGGTCCCGCGCGCCTGAGGTCCCGGAGGCCTTGGCCGAGCAGGTCGTGCGAGCCATCCACGGGGTGCGCACCGACGGCGAGCTGCTCAAGCCCCCAGGCGTGGCCGAGACCCTTGACTGGGCACGCGCCCTCCACGAGCTGGGCGTCCGCGAGCTCGACACCGCGTCGGCGGCGGCGTCTCTCGGGGTGGCCGTGAAGTACCGCGAGGACGCGGCGAGGGTCCGAGCCGCCCTCGACCGGATCCTGGCGCGGTGACCGTGCTCGCGCGCTCGGCCGAGGAGATCCTCCTCGGTTTCGCGCGTGCACTTCGCGCGGCCGGGGTGGCGGTCACCGCCGACCGCGAACGCACCTACCTGCGTGCAGTCGCCACCGTGGGTCTCGAGGACCAGCCAGCCGTGTATGCCGTGGGGCGGGCGACTCTCTGCGGCTCACCGTCCGACCTCGAGAGGCACGATCTCGTGTATGCCGCGTGGTTCGGTGCCGAACGTGCCGGAACGGCGCGTCGGCCGCCGCAGCGTCCACCCGCCTCGATGGCCGACCTGCTCGACGGCGCGGACCAGCAGGAGTCCGGGGAAGGCGACCAGGACGAGATCCGCGCCATGGCCAGCGCCACAGAAGTGCTGCGGCACAGGGACATAGCCGCGATGTCAGCCCGCGAGCGGGCCGCTCTCGCAGCGATGTTCGCCGCTCTCCGACCCCGGTCGCCGAGGCGTCGCACCCACCGCCTGGCCACCGCGAGGCTGGGGCGCGTTGACGCCCGGCGCACGCTGCGCGAGATGGTGCGGCGTCACGGTGAGCCCGGTCCGATCCGGCACCGGCGGCGGACCGAGAAGGCCCGCAGGGTGGTCGTGCTCCTCGACGTCTCGGGGTCGATGAACGCCTACACGGACGCGCTGCTCCGGCTTGGCCACGTGTGGTGCCGCAGTGCCGCGTCGGTCGAGGTCTTCACCCTGGGCACGCGGCTCACCCACGTAACGAGGGCCCTGCACCAGCCGGATCCGGACCGGGCCCTCGTCGCGGCGGGTCAGGTGATCCCGGACTGGTCGGGCGGGACCCGCCTCGCCGACGGGGTGAGGGCCTTCCTCGAGCACTGGGGTCGGCGGGGCATGGCCCGCGGGGCCGTCGTCGTCATCGTGAGCGACGGGTGGGAGCGGGGCGACCCCGCGCCCCTGGCCGAGCAGATGCGACGGCTGCACGCCCTGTCCCACCACGTCGTCTGGGCCAACCCGCATCGGGGGCACCCGGCATACGCGCCGGTCCAGCAGGGCATCGTCGCGGCCCTGCCGTACGTTGACACCTTCGTGGCCGGACACTCGATGGCCGCCTTTGCCGAGCTGCTGGAGGTCGTTGCCGATGCGTGAGGTCCTGGCGGAACTGCGCGAGTGGTGGGAGGCCGGTGAGGGCACGGCCCTCGCGACGGTCGTCGAGACGTTCAACTCCTCGCCCCGACCTCCCGGTGCGTCGATGCTCGTGGGCGCCGACGGGACGGCGGTCGGGTCGGTCTCGGGTGGTTGCGTCGAGGGCGCGGTCTATGAGGTGGGCCAGGACGTGATCGCCTCTGCCACACCGCAGCTGAGCCACTATGGCATCTCGGACGACACGGCATACTCCGTCGGTCTGACCTGCGGCGGACAGCTCGACGTCTTCGTCGAGCGTGTCGACCGCGACAGCTTCCCCGAGCTCGGGTCGGTCGCGGACGACATCGCCGCGGACCGACCCGTGGCTGTGGCGACCGTCGTCGCGCACCCCGATCCGGCCTGGGTCGGGCGCCGCCTCGTCGTGCGACCCGACACGGTCCACGGGGACCTCGGCAGCGCTCGGGCCAACGAAGCCGTCACGGACGACACCCGCGGTGCGCTGGCATCCGGCTCGACCGAGACGCTGACCTACGGACCCGACGGCGAGCGGCGCGGCGAGGGGATGCGCGTCTTCGTCGCGTCCTATGCGCCCAAGCCGCGGATGATCGTCTTCGGTGCCATCGACTTCGCGGCGGCGGTCGCGGACGTGGGCCACTTCCTCGGGTATGCCGTGACCGTGTGCGACGCGCGCCCGGTCTTCGCCACGCCGGCCCGGCTGCCGGCGGCGGACGAGGTCGTCGTCGCCTGGCCGCACACCTACCTCAAGGAGGAGGTCGAGGCCGGGCGCATCGACGGGCGCACGGTGCTCTGCGTCCTCACCCACGACCCCAAGTTCGACGTGCCGCTGCTCGAGGTCGCGCTGCGGCTGCCCGACGTGGCCTACGTCGGCGCGATGGGTTCGCGGCGCACGCACGACGAGCGGATGGAGCGGTTGCGCGAGGCCGGTGTCACGGGCGAGGAGCTGGCTCGCTTGTCCTCGCCCATCGGCCTCGACCTCGGCGGGCGCACCCCGCAGGAGACAGCGGTGTCGATCGCCGCCGAGATCATCGCCCGCCGCTGGGGCGGACGCGGCGAGCGGCTGGCCGTGCGCGAGGGGCCCATCCACACCTGACCTGCTGGCCGAGGCTGTGGATCTCGCCGAAACCTTGCAGGGGTTGTCCGACCAGTGCAGGATCGCGAGTACTGCACTTACGCCCACGGCGAAGGGTCAAGGATGACTCGCATCACGGTCACGGTCGACGGCACGTCCTACAGCGACGAGGTGGAGCCACGGATGCTCCTCGTCCACTACCTGCGCGAGGGGGTGGGAAAGACCGGGACGGTGATCGGCTGCGACACGAGCAACTGCGGCGCGTGCACCGTCCACCTCGACGGCAGGAGCGTGAAGTCGTGCAGCGTCCTCGCCGTCCAGGCCGACGGGCACGAGGTCACGACCATCGAGGGGCTCGCCACGGACGGTGAGCTCCATCCCATGCAGCAGGCGTTCCACGAGTGCCACGCCCTCCAGTGCGGCTACTGCACGCCAGGGATGATCATGCAGGCCATCGACGTGCTGAACGAGAACCCGAACCCCTCCGAGGAGGAGATCCGGGTCGGTCTCGAGGGCAACCTCTGTCGGTGCACCGGCTACCACAACATCGTCAAGGCCGTGCAGCAGGTTGCCGGCCAGGGCGCCCTCCAGGACTTGACCGAGACCATCACCGCAGGAGTGCAGTCATGACCGCCGTCGACGACCGCCCCGAGGCCAAGACCGCCGAGATCGGGCGCGCCCGGCGCCGCAAGGAGGACCAGCGACTCATCACCGGCCGCACGAAGTGGACCGACAACATCCAGCTGACCGGGATGCTCCACCTCGCGATGGTCCGCAGTCCGCTGGCGCACGCGACGATCACCAACATCGACACCGAGGCGGCCCGGTCCGCCCCCGGCGTCATCGCGGTCTTCACCGGCAAGGACATCGCCGACATCCAGGGTGTCAACATCACCGCGTGGCCCATCTCGGCCGAGCAGAAGTCACCTGACCACCTGCCGATGCCCCTCGAGCGCGTCGCCCACACCGGCGAGATCGTCGCCGTCGTGGCGGCCCGCACCGCTGCCGCAGCACGGGATGCCGCCGAGCTGGTCGACGTCGACTACGACGAGCTCCCGGCCGTCCTCGACCTCAAGGAGGCAGCGACGGACGCGGTCCTGGCGCACCCGTCGCTCGGCACCAACAAGTCCGCCTTCTGGCAGCTCGACTCCAAGGAGGGCGGCACCGGCGAGGACGTCGACGAGGCGATCCGGCAGGCCGGCATCGACGGGATCCTCATCGAGCGCGAGTACCGCCAGCAGCGCCTCATCCCGGCGTTCATGGAGCCGCGGTCCACGGTCGTGGACCCGACCGGCGAGCAGGTCACGATGTGGTCCGCCACGCAGATCCCGCACATCCTGAGGTTCTGCATCGC
The DNA here is from genome assembly GCF_979258975.1 of Knoellia sp. AC549. NCBI lineage: Bacteria > Bacillati > Actinomycetota > Actinomycetes > Micrococcales > Intrasporangiaceae > Knoellia > Knoellia sp. AC549. The sequence continues at coordinate 827,125 of NZ_OZ409890.1, read as the reverse complement.
CGCCACGACGGGCCTGCCCGAGTCCAAGATCCGGGTCATCGCCCCGGACGTCGGAGGCGGCTTCGGCGGCAAGCTGCAGTCGACCCCCGAGGAGTTCGTCACCCTGGCCGTCGCACGCAAGCTCGGCAGGCCCTGCAAGTACACGGAGACCCGTTCGGAGTCGATGGTCTCCGCGCACCACGGTCGTGACCAGTGGCAGAAGCTCACGCTCTGCGCGCAGAAGGACGGGACGGTCACCGGGCTCAAGGTCGAGCTGATGGCCGACCTCGGCGCGTATGCCGCGATCGTCGGCGGTGGTGTGCCCGTGCTGGGCGCCTGGATGTTCAACTCGATCTACAAGTTCCCGGCATACCGGTTCAACACGACGAACTACTACACCAACAAGACCTGGGTGGACGCCTACCGCGGAGCAGGGCGACCCGAGGCGACCTACGCCATCGAGCGGCTCATGGACGAGCTTGCGGCCGAGGTCGGCGTCGACCCTCTCGAGATCCGCGAGAAGAACTGGATTCGGCACGAGGAGTTCCCGTTCACCACGGTGGCGGGCATGACCTACGACTCCGGCAACTACGAGGCCGCGACGGCCAAGGCCAGGGAGCTCTTCGGCTACGACGAGCTCCGCGCCGAGCAGCAGCAGCGGCGCGACTCGGGTGACCCCGTCCAGCTCGGCATCGGTGTCTCGACCTTCACCGAGATGTGCGGGCTCGCGCCCTCACGCGTCCTCGGCTCGCTCAACTACGGCGCGGGTGGCTGGGAGTCGGCGAGCATCCGGATGCTCGCGACCGGCACCGTCGAGGTCATCACCGGCACGTCGCCCCACGGTCAGGGGCACGAGACGGCGTGGAGCCAGATCGTCGCCGACCGGCTCGGCATCCCATTCGAGAACGTCGAGGTCCTCCACGGCGACACCCAGATCGCCTCCAAGGGCATGGACAGCTACGGGTCCCGGTCGCTCGTCGTCGGTGGTGAGGCCCTCGTGCTCGCAGCCGATAAGGTCATCGAGAAGGCGAAGGTCATCGCGGCGCACCTGCTCGAGGCCAACGCCGACGACCTCGAGTTCGCCGAGGGCACGTTCACGGTCAAGGGCACGGACAAGGGCATCGGTCTCACCGACGTCGCACTCGCGACGTTCGCCGGGCACAACCTGCCCGACGGCGCCGAGCCGAGCATCGACGCCGACGCGACCTTCGACCCGGTGAACTTCTCCTTCCCGCACGGCACCCACCTGTGCGCCATGGAGGTCGACACCGAGACGGGCGCGACGAAGATGCGCAAGTACGTCTGCGTGGACGACATCGGCGTCATCATCAACCCGCTCATCGTCGAGGGCCAGGTCCATGGCGGACTCGTCCAGGGCATCGCCCAGGCGCTCTGGGAGGGCGCCGAGTACGACGAGCAGGGGACTCTGGTCTCCGGCTCCTTCGTCGACTACACGCTCCCCACGGCCGCCGACACGATCAGCTTCATCACCGACCACACGACGTCGCCGGCGACGTCGAACTCGCTCGGCACCAAGGGTGTTGGCGAGGCGGGCACGATTGCCTCGACACCGGCCGTCGTCAACGCGATCGTCGACGCGCTGCGACCGAGGGGCATCAACGACATCACGATGCCGTGCACCCCCGAGCGGGTGTGGACGGCGATCCAGACGGCCGGGTCCAACCAGGCCGCGCCGGTCCCGGCCGAGGCGCAGCCCCACTTCGAGGCGGACTCCGCCAACCAGGACGACCCCGGCTCGTCCGGCGACGATCCCGGCTCGTCGAGCGAAGGAGCAGGCCAGTGATCCCCGCAGCGTTCGACTACGTCGCCCCCACGTCGGTGGCCGACGCCCTCGCCGCCCTCGCCGAGGCCGGTGACGACGCCAAGGTCCTCGCCGGTGGCCAGAGCCTCCTGCCCGTCCTGCGGATGCGCCTCAACGCGCCCGAGCTGGTCATCGACCTCGGGCGCATCGAGGAGCTGCAGGGCATCAGGGAGGACGGCGACCACATCGTCATCGGCGCCATGACGACCTATTTCGACGCCCTCGCCTCCGACCTCGTGCGCGAGCACGCAACGGTCCTCCACGCCGCGATCAAGGAGGTCGCCGACCCCCAGATCCGGCACCGGGGCACGGTGGGTGGTGCCCTCGTCCACGCCGACCCGGCCGGCGACGTCGGGGCGCCGGCACTCGCCCTCGACACCGAGTTCGTCATCACGGGCAGCGGGGGAGAGCGCACGGTCGCGGCCGCCGACTTCTTCCAGGACCTCTTCGAGACGGCTGTCGGTGAGGGTGAGCTCCTCACCGCGATCCGCATCCCGAAGCACACCGGCTGGGGCGCCCACTACGAGAAGTTCGTCCGCGTCTCGCACCAGTGGTCGATCGTCGCGGTCGCGGCAACCGTCCGCGTCGAGGGTGGGTCGATCGCTGAGGCACGCGTCGGGCTGACCAACATGGGCTCCACGCCGCTGCGCGCGTCCGCGGTCGAGGCGGCACTCGTCGGGGCAGCCGCGACGGACGAGGCGGTGCGTAAGGCCTGCGCCGCAGCAGCCGAGGGCACGAACCCGCCGAGCGACCTCAACGGCAGTGCCGACTACCGCCGTGCGCTGGCACCCGTCCTCACCCGTCGCGCCGTGCTCGCAGCGGCCGGAGGCTGAGCGTGGAGCTCCATCACGAGTTCACCGTCCCGGGCGAGATCGACCGGGTCTGGGACACGCTTCTCGACCTCGAGCGCGTCGGTGGCTGCTTCCCGGGCGCCACGGTGACCGAGGCCAGCGCGGACGGCTTCGCCGGGACCGTCAAGGTCAAGCTCGGTCCCATCGCCCTGGTGTATGCCGGGTCCGGCACCTTCCTCGAGCGCGACGCCGCGACCCACCGCGCCGTCATCGAGGCCAAGGGCAAGGACAAGCGCGGCAACGGCACTGCCGGCGCCACGGTCACTCTCCAGCTCACGCCAGACAGCGACGCGACGAGGGTCGAGGTCGGCACCGACCTGGCCATCACCGGCAAGCCGGCGCAGTTCGGGCGCGGGGTGATGCAGGACGTCTCCGACAAGCTGCTGGGCCAGTTCGTGGCCTGTGTCGAGAGCCAGTTCGACGAGCCCGAGGCGCCCGCCGAGCCGAGTGAACCCGTCGTGGACCAGCCCGAACCCGTTGTGGCACAGCCGAACCCGCCTCCACGGCCGGCGCCGAACCCGGCCCCGACGGTGGACGATGCGATCGACCTCGGTGCGGTGGCCCTGCCCTCGGCGGTCAAGCAGTGGGGCCCGTATGCCGTGGCCGGGCTTGTCGGTGCCCTTGTCGGCTACGCGTTCGGCCGCGACCACGGCTGACCGAGGCGCTGGGCAGGGCTGCGGTCAGGCGGCCCTGCCGTAGGTGTCCACGTCGTGGGAGCTGCGGCGGTGGTCGGCGTCGTGCGCGGCGGGGTGGCGGTAGTCGTCGGCCCAGGGTGCTGACCCGTGGCGACGGTTGCTCGCCTCGAGGGCCCAGACGAAGAGGGCCGTGAGGGTGAGCGCAGGGATGAACGGGGCGATGGTGGCGAGGAAGGTGCTCATGGCTCAAGTTTGACGTCCGGACACATCCTGCCACGAGTGGCAGACCTGACACCCTTGCGCAAGATGCTGCCAACCTGCCATGCTGACGCCGTGACTCTCCGCTCCGTCGCCGTCGTCCTGCAGGACCCCGTCGCGCTCTTCGAGTTCGGCGTCCTGTCCGAGGTCTTCGGGATGGACCGGACCGATGACGGCGTGCCGCCCTTCGACTTCCGCGTCTGCGCAGAGGACCCGGGTATGCCGTTGCGCACCGACTCCGGTGTCGTCCTGACCGCGCCCCACGGGTTGGAGGCGACCAGGGACGTCGACCTCGTGGCCATCCCGGCCAGCCCGACGGCATACACCCCGTCGGAGGCCGTGAAGCAGGTGGTGAGGGACGCCGTGGATCGTGGGGCCTACGTGCTGTCGGTGTGCACGGGCGCCTTCACGCTCGGGGCCGCTGGAGTGCTCGACGGACGCGAGTGCACGACGCACTGGATGCACAGCGACAAGCTCGCGGCGAGCTACCCGCTCGCCAGGGTGAACCCGGACGTCCTTTATGCGCACGACGGCCAGGTCATCACGAGTGCGGGGACGGCCGCGGGCATCGACGCGTGCCTGCACCTCGTGCGGTCCGAGCACGGTGGCGCCGTCGCCAACCGCATCGCCCGTCGCATGGTCGTCTCACCGCACCGTGACGGCGGCCAGCGCCAGTTCATCGACCAACCGGTGCCGGTCACCGAGTCCGAGAGCCTCGGTCCGGTCCTCGAGTGGATGCTCGAGCACCTGGCGCAGCCGCACACCGTCTCTGAGCTGGCCAGGCGCGCGGCGATGTCGTCGCGCACCTTCGCTCGGCGATTCGTCGCGGAGACGGGCACGACGCCGCACCAGTGGATCACCGACCAGCGGGTCCTGCGGGCGCGCGAGCTGCTCGAGGAGACCGACCTGTCGATCGAGCAGATCGCCGGCGACGTCGGCTTCGGCAGCGCAGCCCTGCTGCGTCACCACTTCGCCCAGTGCACGGGTCTGACCCCCACGGTCTTCCGGACGCGACACCGCTCCCCGGCCTGAGCCGAGGAGCGGTGTGCGCGTTGCTGACTCAGCGCGCCGGTGTCACTTGGGTGCGTTCGGCACGAGGCACATCACCGACGCCGAGCGGTTGCCCGAACCATCGATGGCATAGACCTCGGCGTCGCCCCTGCCCTTGAGGTTCCACTCGACGACACCGTTGCCCGGCTTCTGGCTGGGCCTGGCACCGTTGGCCTCGACGTACTTGATGTCGGTGTCGACCGTGAACGGGCCCCAGACCGTGGAGCTGCCGTCGTCCTTGACGAAGACGTCGAGGTCGCCGTCCGGCCACACGTCGTCGTGGGCGACGAGCCGGTAGAAGCCGTCCTGGTTCTGGCCCTGACCACCGTTGCCGGGGGCGCCGGGGACGTGACCGTCCGGGTTCGTCGACTCGACGCAGGACGCGACCGGTGGGGTGGTGTCGCGCCACAGCTTCGACACCGTCCGGGTCGCCTCGTCACCGTGGATGGTGGCGGTCGCCGAGATCGTGTCGGTGCCGAGGGAGGCGGGCTCGATCGGGACGTCATAGGTGAACGTCACCTGGCCCGCGGCGTCGGTCGCGCACGAAGCCGGTGCGCAGACTCCGGTCTCGCCCGTGTTGGGTCCGGCCGAGACGGAGAAGTCCACCGCGTGGCCGGCGAGGTCGGACGCCGGACCCGTCACGGTCGCGGTGACCGTGTGGGCGTTGTCGCTACCGAGCTCGTTGGTCGCCGTCGGGGGAGTGAGGGCGAACGCGAAGACCGAGAAGCTCTCGCACCGCGTCACCGAGCCGGTGGCCGTGGGATCACTTGCCGGGCCGATGCCCGTCGCCGTCGCGCAGACCTCGTGCAGGCCCGGAGCGAGGTCGTTGCCGGGTGCGGTCCAGGTGATCGAGGCCGGTCCCGCGGTCGGCAGGGCCGTGCTCGGCGTCGACGTGACCGGTGCACCGTCGAGCGTCACGCTCAGCCCGGTGAGGGTCGTCGCCGTGACGTTGGTGATGACGTCGGGCAGGTCCGCCGGGTCCGGCACGGCGAAGCAGGTCGTCCCGCTGGCCGTGGCCATCGCGCTGAGTGTGCCGGCCGAGCCGCCGCCGCACGAGCTGCCACCGCCCACGGCGAACGGATAGATCGTCGCGCCCGCCGTCACCGAGGTCAGGGCGGCGTTGAACGCCGCGAGGGTGCCGGCATTGGACTCGCCGTCCGAGAGGAAGACGACGTTGACCTGGCTTCCCGAAGCAGCCGCGACGAGCGTGCTCGCCGCCTGCAGCCCGGCCGCGTAGTTCGTCGAGCTCCCGCCGATGCTCTTGTTCGTGAACTGGCCGATGACCCCGGCGCTGAGGGAGTCCACGACGGTGTCGACATCGCTGCCCGAGGGTGAGGTGAACCGCTGGTCGCCCGCAGTCGCCCGCATGTCCGCCGTCGCTGCGCCCTCGCCGAAGGCGGCGACCGCACTCTCGAGGGCGGAGCCGTCGGTGACGACGAGGTCGTTGAGGCCCTTCACGGCGACCTTCTCGCAGGTGAGGATCGTGCGGGTGGCGTCACAGCTCTGGCTCGTGCTGCCGGACACGTCGACGACATAGATCCAGCTGGTGCTCGGTGCTCCGGTGGCGATGCTCGCCGTGCCCGAGAGTGGCACGTCGACGGTGGTGTCGCCCGCGGGCACGATGAACGAGTCGCCGTCGACGGGTGACGTGACGCCAACGGTGAGGGCTGCCCCGTTGGGGAGGCTCCCCGACGTCGAGCCGGCCACCGCCGCGGGCACGACGAGGGCGGCGACCGCGAGGGCGGCGCCGCTGGTGAGACAGGCGCGTCGCCGCGCCCGTGGTCCTGTTTTCATGATGTGTTCCTCCTGGTTGGTGCGATCGCCCAGTGAGGTCGTCCGCCGACCGGACGGCACCGCGCTCGCTGTGGGGAAGGAGGGGCCGGTGTCGCCGCAGATACATGGGGGCTGCGTGCCGACAGGGGTGATCTTCACGAGATCTCCAGAGGTCGTGCCCACCCGCACCCACTGCCTGCTCCTACTGTCAGTGGCATGAGTGGAACAGGAGCCGATGCCGCGGCGAGGCCTTCGTCGGTGACGAGCACGACCGTGCTGGTCGTCGAGGACGAGCCGACGATCAACCAGGCCGTCACCGACCGGCTGCGCGCGGAGGGCTACACCGTCCACCAGGCGCACGACGGCCCCGCTGCCGTCGCGGCGTTCTCGCAGCACTCGCCCGACCTCGTCGTCCTCGACGTCATGCTCCCCGGCTTCGACGGGCTCGAGGTGTGCCGCCGGATCCAGGCGGTCCGTCCGGTCCCGGTGCTGATGCTCACGGCCCGCGACGACGAGACCGACATCCTCGTGGGGCTCGGAGTCGGCGCCGATGACTACGTCACCAAGCCGTTCCGCATGCGCGAGGTGGTCGCCCGCACCCACGCCCTGCTGCGCCGGGTGGAGCGCGCCGCCGAGCTCGCGGCCAGGCCTGCGCCCACGACCCAGGTCGGTGACGTCCAGATCGACGGTCCGGCCCGTCGCGTGACGGTGGGCGGCGACGACGTGCACCTCACTCCGCTCGAGTTCGACCTCCTCGCCGCGCTCGCGTCCACCCCGGGTGCCGTCCGCTCCCGTGAGCAGCTCATGGGCGAGGTGTGGGGCTGGTCCGACGCGTCCGGCACCCGCACCCTCGACAGCCACGTGAAGTCCCTGCGCGCCAAGATCGGTGCCGCTCGCGTGCGCACCGTCCACGGCGTCGGCTACGCGCTGGAGGATGCGTGAACACCGAGCAACCCCTCGAGAGCATCGACTCGATCAAGGTCAAGCTCGGGCTCCTCGTCGGTGTCAGCTGCGTCGTCGCGGCGCTCTTCGCGACGATCGGCGACCGAGCCGGTATGCCGCTCTGGCTCACCCTGCCGGTCACCGTCGCGATCGCCCTGCTCGTCACCCAGTGGCTGGCCCGCGGGATGACGGCACCCTTGCGGGAGATGACCCACGCGGCGAGCCGGATGGCGGCGGGGGACTACGGCCAGCGGGTCTCGACACGGTCGACGGACGAGGTGGGTGAGCTCGCTCGCGCCTTCAACGCCATGTCCTCCGACCTCGCCGATGCGGACCACCAGCGGCGTCAGCTCGTCGCCACCGTCTCGCACGAGCTGCGCACCCCGCTCACGGCGCAGCGCGCGCTGCTCGAGAACCTCGTCGACGGTGTCGTGCAACCCGACGACGCGGCCCTGCGCGGAGCACTCACCCAGTCCGAGCGGCTGAGCGACCTCGTCGGCGACCTCCTCGACCTGTCCCGCATCGATGCCGGCGTGCTGCCGCTGCGCCTCGAGGAGGTTCCGGTCGGCGACCTGCTCGCCCGAGCCGTGTCCGAGGCCGAGCTCGGCTCCCGGACCGTCCATCACGTATGCCGGGTGGTCCCGGACGATCTCACCGTCACCGCCGACCCCGCTCGCCTGGCCCAGCTCGTCGCGAACCTCCTCGACAACGCGGCTCGCCACAGTCCTCCCGACGGTGAGATCCAGCTCGTTGCAAGGGCGCTCGACGACGAGCGCTGGTCCCTGGAGGTCGTCGACGACGGGCCGGGCATCTCCGTCGAGCAGGCGGCCAGCGTCTTCAGCCGCTTCGGGACGGGCGACGACTCCGGTGGCGGCACCGGCCTCGGCCTCGCCATCGCCTCGTGGGTCTGCGAGCTCCACGGCGGCTCGATCCACGTCCTGCCCACCCCGCCCGGCGCACGAGGCGCGCGACTGCGCGCGGTGCTGCCACGGCATACCCGCACGCACGCCACCGCGACCACGGAGGTCACCATGCCCACCACGCCACCGGCCACACCCACGTCCACTCCGTCGGCCGTGGCGCCACGACCCGTCGCACCGACGGCTCCGACCCGGCCCGGACCGCCGCTCCTGACCGACACGGTCTTCGGACGGCTCTGGCCGGAGGCCGGGCTGGGGCCACAGCCCCGCCTGCTCATCGGCGCGTTGGCGCTGGGCATCGTCGCAGCGGTCGCCCTGCCCGAGAGGCGGCTCGGTGCAGGAGCGGGCCTCGTCGCCCTCCTGGCCGCGGCGCTCATCCTGTCGGCGTCCCGCGAGAAGCGGAACGTCTGGTCGCTCGTCTGCGTCGCGGTCGGCGTCGGCCTCACGGCGATGACGGTCATCCGGGCGGCGGAGTGGATCATGGTCCTCTCGGCGATGATCGCGGCGCTCCTGCTCGCGGCCACCGTGACCCGCGCTCGGTCGTTCGTGAGCATCCCGCTGTCAGCGGCTGCGTGGGTGCTCGCCGGTGTGCGTGGTCTGCCGCTGCTGGGACGCACGTTGACCGCGACGAGCCGCATGCCCCTGCTCTGGCCGGTGCTGCGCACCATCGCGTTCGCGGCCGTGGGACTCGTCCTCTTCGGTGGCCTCTTCGCCTCCGGTGACGCGCTCTTCGGGTCCTGGGCGCAGTCGCTCGTGCCCGACCTGCGCTGGGAAACCATCATCGGGCGGATCTTCATCTTCGTCTTCGTCGCCGGCATCGCGCTCGCCGGGGCCTACCTCGCGCTCAACCCGCCCCGTATTGCGGACCTCGACGTGCCACGAGGTCGCCCCGTCACCCACCGTTGGGAGTGGCTCGTCCCGCTCGGTGTGGTCATCGCCCTCTTCGTCCTCTTCCTCGCAGCCCAGGCGACGGCCATGTGGGGCGGTCACGAATACCTGCGCGAGACAACCGGACTCACGTATGCCGAGTACGTTCACCAAGGCTTTGGCCAGCTCACGACAGCGACCTTCCTCACCCTCGTCGTCGTGGGCATCGCCACCCGCAAGGCCCCCCAGGAGATGGCCTCGGACCGGCTGGTCCTCAGGGTCGCCCTCGTGTCGCTCTGCCTGCTCACGCTGGCCGTCGTCGGTTCGGCGCTCTACCGGATGAGCCTCTACCAGGAGGCCTACGGCTACACCGTGACGCGCGTCTTCGTCGACGGGTTCGAGCTGTGGCTCGGCCTGCTCATCGTGCTGATGATCGCGGCGATCGTCCGGGGCAGCGGCAAGTGGGTGCCGCGGGCGGCGCTGCTCACGGGTGCACTGTTCTTCCTCGGCTTTGGTCTGATGAACCCCGACGGCTGGGTGGCGCAGCAGAACATCGAGCGCTTCAAGGAGACCGGCAAGCTCGACACCCACTACCTCGCGGGCCTCGGCGTCGACGCCACGCCGGCGATCCTCGCCGGTTTGGACGAGAAGCAGGCGGCGTGTGTGCTGTGGCGCGAGGACGAAACTCGTGCTAGCGACGACCTCTTGTCCTGGAACCTGGGGCGGGCCCGTGCCGCCTCGGCGCTGCCCGCAACCGCGCTGCCGTACGAGCAGGGCTTCTGCCAGTCCTTCGGGACCGGCTACTCGTTCCGCGGCGGGTCGACGCCGTATGACGACTGACCCGACCACGTGCCGATGCAACGCGCACAGGCGGGCGGCCCGCATACGTGAGCGGGCGGCATACTCGCGTCATGGACTCGACCACGGTGCTCGTCCTCAACGGCCCCAACCTCAACCTGCTCGGCGAGCGGGAGCCGGAGATCTACGGCTCCGAGACGCTGGCCGACGTGGAGGCACTGTGCCGGGCGGCGGGCGAGGCGGCCGGGCTCACCCTCGAGTTCCGCCAGTCCAACCACGAGGGCGTCCTCATCGACTGGGTGCAGGAGGGACGTCGCGGCATCGCCGGGCTGGTCATCAACGCAGCGGGCTACACGCACACGTCGGTCGCCCTGCGTGACGCGCTCAACGCGGTGACCGTGCCCCGTGTGGAGGTGCACATCAGCGACATCCACGCGCGCGAGGAGTTCCGGCACCACAGCTATCTCACCGACGTCACCGACCACCAGGTCATCGGTCGCGGCACGGCCGGGTATGTCGACGCGATTCAGTGGGTGGCCGCCCAGCGCGAGGGTTAGCCTGCTGACCTGGGCCCGTCCGTGGCTCGGGGGAGCAAGGGGCATCGCCATGAAGTTCTTCATCGCACTGATCGTCATCATCGCGCTGGTCGCGCTCTACCTCCGGCACCGCGGCTCCTCGGGGGTGAGCGGCGACGAGAAGTCCGTCCCCAAGGCACTCGGCCAGTCCCACCGCGGCGGGCCGGGTGGGGGCGGCAGCAACATGTGAGCATCGTGAGGGCCCCACTGAGCAGCCGTCCTGGGGGGCCGCCCGCGTGACGTACTCTCACGAAGCAGGGAGTTGCGCGTCACCACCGTGATCGCCGCCCTGCGGGATCACCATCGGGACCCGTCCCGGACGGGACACCATTCATGCACGCCTTGGTCCAGCCGGAGGCCCTGCCCTCCACCACCTACCCGCCGACCGGGATGGCGAGCGAAGTCGGCCTCAGCCCCGAGACGCTCCACCTCATGCGCTGCCTCTGCTTCCTGTGGCCGCAGATCACGTCGGTCGGCGGCGTCCGCCGGGGCGTGCCGCTCTATGGCGACGACCACGCGCGCGGCATCGCGATCGACGTGATGATCGAGGGGTGGGAGGGCGCGCAGGGCAGAGCCGACGGTGACGCCGTCGCGGCCTACACCGTGGCCCAGGCGCAGCGGCTCGACGTGCGCTACGTCATCTGGCGTCAGGAGATCTGGAACATCGAGCACGCGAGCGACGGCTGGCGCCCCATGGCGGACCGTGGGTCGGTGACCCAGAACCACTTCGACCACGTCCACGTGAGCACCTACCCACGGCTGTGACCGTCCTTGTCACTTTCGTGACTTCCGCGTAGATAGTTGGACGTCCTACTATCTCGGGTATGACACAGACGTCGTCCGACCTGCACGTCCCCGCGAACCCGGTCCGCATCGTCACGGCGTCGAGCCTGTTCGACGGTCATGACGCGTCGATCAACATCATGCGGCGGATCATGCAGAGCCAGGGCGCCGAGGTCATCCACCTCGGGCACAACCGCTCCGTGCAGGAGGTCGTCGACGCGGCGATCGAGGAGGACGTGCAGGGCGTCGCCGTCTCGTCCTACCAGGGCGGGCACGTCGAGTACTTCGAGTACCTCGTCGAGCTCCTCCGTGAGGCCGGAGCCGGGCACATCAAGGTCGTCGGAGGTGGCGGTGGCGTGATCGTGGCCGACGAGATCGCCCGGCTGCGCGAGGCGGGTGTGACGATCTTCAGCCCCGAGGACGGCCAGCGGCTGGGTCTCGTCGGGATGATCAACACGGTCGTCGAGGCGTGTGACACCGACCTGTATGCCGCTGAGCCGGCTGACCTTTCAGCCGTCCTTGCGGGGGAGCGGGCCGCGGTGGCCCGCGCGATCACCGGAGCCGAGACGGCCAAGCTCTCCGATGCCGACCGGGCCGAGCTGGAGAAGGCTGCCGCCGGGCGTCACGTCCCCGTCGTCGGCATCACCGGCACCGGTGGCTCGGGCAAGTCGAGCCTCACCGACGAGCTCGTCCGCCGGCTGCGCGTCGACCAGCAGGACAAGCTCCGCGTCGCCGTCGTCGCCGTGGACCCGACCCGCCGCCGCGGTGGTGGTGCACTCCTGGGCGACCGCATCCGGATGAACTCGCTCGACGGCGACCGCATCTTCTTCCGCTCCATCGCGACGCGCGGTGGACGCGAGGTTCCCGAAGCGCTCGAGGACGTCATCACGATCCTCAAGGCCGCGGCATACGACCTCATCGTCATCGAGACGCCCGGCATCGGGCAGGGCGATGCGGCGATCGTGCCGTTCGCCGATGTGTCGATGTATGTCATGACGCCCGAGTTCGGCGCGCAGAGCCAGCTCGAGAAGATCGACATGCTCGACTTCGCCGACCTCGTCGCCATCAACAAGTTCGAGCGGCGCGGTGCCCTGGACGCGCTGCGCGACGTCGGTCGCCAGCTCGTCCGCAACCGCGGCGCGTTCGGCAAGAAGCCCGAGGACATGCCGGTCTTCGGCACCTCGGCCGCGACCTTCAACGACGACGGCGTCACCGCGCTCTACCAGGAGCTGCGCGGGCTCCTCGTCGCCAAGGGGCTCGAGCTCGGCGAGGGCGTCCTGCCGCACGTCGACGTGCGGCACTCGTCGGTGCTGCGTCAGATCGTCCCCGCCTCGCGCGTCCGCTACCTCTCCGAGATCACCGACACGGTGCGCGGCTACCACCAGCAGACCGATGCGTATGCCGCCCAGGCCCGTCGCGTGCAGCGGTTCGAGTTCGTGGACGACGAGCTGGCTGCCGCCGGTCACGAGGACCACGCCGTGGATGCTCTGCTGGCTGCTGCGCGCAAGGAGCTGCCCGCTGCCGTCGAGGAGGCCATCGAGAGGTGGCCCGCTGTCGTCGAGTCGTATGCCGGTGACGAGCAGGTCGTGCGGATCCGTGAGCGCGAGCTGCACACCTCGCTGGTCAAGGAGTCGTTGTCCGGCAGCAAGATCCGGCGCGTCGCCGTGCCGTCGTTCGCCGACCACGGTGACCTCGTGTCGTTCCTGCGGCGCGAGAACCTGCCCGGCTTCTTCCCGTTCACCGCAGGGGTGTTCCCGTTCAAGCGCGACAACGAGGACCCGGCGCGCATGTTCGCCGGTGAGGGCGACCCGTTCCGGACCAACCGTCGCTTCAAGCTGTTGTCCGAGGGGCAGCCGGCGACCCGCCTCTCGACCGCTTTCGACTCGGTGACGCTCTATGGTCGCGACCCCGACCCGCGTCCCGACATCTACGGCAAGGTTGGCACCTCCGGTGTCTCGATCGCGACGCTCGACGACATGAAGGCGCTCTACGACGGGTTCGACCTCACGTCGCCGACGACGAGTGTGTCGATGACGATCAATGGCCCGGCGCCGACGATCCTCGCGTTCTTCCTCAACACGGTGATCGACGGTGAGGTGGCGAAGTTCGTCGCGGAGCACGACCGGCAGCCGGACGAGGAGGAGGCGAGCGGCATACGCGCGCTCGCTCTTGCGTCGGTGCGGGGCACGGTCCAGGCCGACATCCTCAAGGAGGACCAGGGGCAGAACACGTGCCTGTTCTCGACCGAGTTCTCATTGCGGATGATGGCCGACATCCAGGAGTGGTTCATCGAGCAGCAGGTGCGCAACTTCTACTCCGTGTCGATCTCGGGCTATCACATCGCCGAGGCCGGGGCGAACCCCATCAGCCAGCTCGCGTTCACGCTCTCGAACGGGTTCACCTACGTCGAGGCGTATCTCGCGCGCGGCATGGACATCAACGACTTCGCGCCGAACCTCTCGTTCTTCTTCTCCAACGGGATGGACCCGGAGTACTCGGTCATCGGTCGCGTGGCGCGCCGCATCTGGGCGGTCGCGATGCGCGAGAAGTACGGCGCCAACGAGCGGTCGCAGAAGCTGAAGTACCACGTGCAGACGTCAGGTCGTTCGCTGCACGCGCAGGAGATGGACTTCAACGACATCCGCACGACGCTGCAGGCGCTCATCGCGATCTATGACAACGCGAACTCGTTGCACACCAACGCTTTTGACGAGGCAGTGACGACCCCGGGTCCGGACTCGGTGCGTCGAGCGCTGGCGATCCAGATGATCATCAACCGTGAGTGGGGGCTCGCGATGAACGAGAACCCGCTGCAGGGGTCGTACATCATCGACGAGCTGACCGATCTCGTCGAGGCAGCAGTGCTGGAGGAGTTCGACCGGATCTCGGAGCGCGGCGGAGTGCTCGGGGCGATGGAGACCGGCTACCAGCGCGGCAAGATCCAGGACGAGTCGATGGTCTACGAGCACCGCAAGCACGACGGGTCGCTGCCGATCATCGGGGTCAACACCTTCCGCAAGCCCGACGCCGAGGGCGGCACTCCGCAGCACGTCGAGCTCGCGCGGGCGTCCGAGTCCGAGAAGGAGTCGCAGCTCGAGCGCGTCAACGCCTATCGGGAGGCGCACCGCGAGGAGGCCGAGGTCGCTCTTCAGCGGTTGCGGGAGTCGGCGATGAGCGGCGACAACGTCTTCGCTGTGCTCATGGATGCTGCGCGGGTGTGCACCCTCCAGCAGGTGACCGACGCCTTCTTCGAGGTCGGAGGCCAGTACCGCCGCAACGTCTAATGCGAGAGCGATACCAAACGGCCGGGTAGCGGCGGAGGTCTTCGGTCCGACCCAGTGTGATCCACAATCCTACTCCGGCGGGCGGCCTGTGCTTGACTGCAGAGATGGGTAACGCCGCGAGCCTTGAGTCTGCGCTGGAAGGAACTCCGTACAGCCTCCCTGTCGGGGACGGAGCCGCAGAGGCGATCGAAAATCTCGTCGCGGCCGAGGTGGAAATCGAAGCCCGATGCGATGTGGTGCGGGCTGCCGTGGCAACCGAACTCCGCACGCGTCTCGCGCGGTCGTCCCGTGCGACGGAAATCTATGAAAGCAACGCTATTGAAGGCAAGCAGGCGACGCTGGCGGAGACCTACCAGATTATGAGTAGCCGGGACCTATGGTCTGCTGACTCCGCTCTGGCGAGGTACGCGCTCTCGGAGGCGCTCTCCGACGAACCTAAGATAAAGGATGTGGTCGGGTTAGCTGCAGCCAGGATCTTGGTTGACCAGTTCAATCGCGATCCTAATCGTCCATTAGCTGAGGGCGACCTTCGAGACATGCACTCGCTGGTGATGACTGGTCATCCATCCGCTGGCAGGTATAAGCAGTACATCAATTCCATTGAGGGGTCTGCTCATACTCCCGTAACGCCAATAGATGTACCAAGTGACATGGACAATCTGATCCAATGGGTCCGGTCGTCGGACGCGCCACTTCTATGGCGCGCGAGCACGGCGCACGCATGGCTTACCCACATTCACCCTTTCGATGATGGAAACGGCAGAGTCGCGCGCTTGTTCGCGAATTTTCTACTTGGCACAAGCCGTTTTCCTCCCCTCATTGTGAAGTCGACTGCAGACCGCGGCCGATACATTAGCGCTCTGGGTCACAGTGATGAGGCGGGGGATTTAGTTCCGCTGATGCGGGTCTTCGCACGAGCTCTTCGGCGACAACTGCGGCTGATGGAGGACCCTGGTTTCGCTTGGGAGCTGTTCCAAAAGGACTTGAAGGTTCGGGAGGGAAGTCTTTACCGGAGATGGCACACCACGCTTGATCAGTTTCTCCAAGAGGTGTCAGCTAACCTGTTGACTTCTCGGGACTCTTTGGAAATTATATCGCGAATCGGCCCAAGCGATTTCGAGATGCTTAGGCGGCGGGATAGGGCAGGCAACGGATGGCTGGCCAAAGTTAGGTCGCCAGGCTTGGCAACGGATCTGCTTGTCTGGGTAGGGCATACTTCCGCGGCGACGTATAGTTCGCTTAAAGCAGACCAAAATTTTCCCGCTCTCTTTTTGTCTGAGAAGGATCCAAATCCACGGGCGTTCAAGCCTTACAAGCCGAGCGTTCGGGGCCTTCAGCCCATGCACGATGAGTTGTGCCTTATCGCCGATGAGGGAAAAGTAGTTCTTCGCCGGGGGGATAGCCAAAAAGTCGTTGGCTTTCAAGAGGGCGCTGAGCTGTGGGCCGCTCTATTGACTAATCACTTGGACTCCATGGCGCGGGATCAAGTCGGGTAGTAGGCGCCTCGGTGGCGCTGAGCCCATCCTTCAACGCCGCGGCTCGCCTCATCGAGCAGTGGCTGGAGGCACACGTGCTCATGCTGACGATGGCTGGTGACGATTCGGCGGTGTTCACGGCCATCCAAGGGGCGCGCTGGAAATCTGCTCAAGGGCTCCGGCATCGAAGAGATCTCCCGGGCCGTCAGCGGGGTCGCGGTCCGGCATGCGGTCTACCGGCCGGAGGTGGCTCGTCGGATGCGCCTTCTTCCGCCTGCAGCGAGGTCACTGCTAGGGAGTGCGCAGCTCCCGGCCGGATGCTCGAAGGACTTTACCGATCCACGGCGCTCACCTCCTGACCGACCAGCCCGCTCGGCGACCTCTCGAACGGGTCCCCCATCGCTAGCGCACTTGTGAACATCACGAAGCACCACCCACTTCTCTACTTGAGCGCCATGACCATGAGCCAGTAGGCAGCGGCCACGGCCTACGAGGCCGGCCTGTCCCCGACACTGATGGAGCTGGTCCGCATCCGCGTCTCCCAGATCAACGGCTGCGCATTCTGCCGCGCCTGCACGTCCCGGACGCTCTGGCCGGCGGAAGCAGCCCGACCGGCTTGCGGTGCTTAGCGCCTGGCGGGAGACTGCCTACTTCGAGCCGGTCGGGCGCGCCGCCCTGGCGCTGGTTGTGGCGGTCACCTATATCTCCTCGCTGCCCGAGCGATCAGCCGACCGCACGGCTGCCGAGGAAATTCCTCACAGCAGAGCAGATCTCGGCGGCGACCTGAGCAGCCATCGCCATGAACACCCTCAACCGGATCGCCATCTCCAGCAGTTACACGGTGGCGCCGGCGGTCCGCCGCTGAGGCACCACCAGCCCGTTGACCACGCTGCGTACGAACCTGAGTGCGCGCCTCCTTCACTCGGGTGCGGGCGCGCCCCGTCCCTTGGGAGCAGTAGCGGATGGTTCAGGCGACAGTGCGCCCGAGGTCGACCCCTACCGGGTGCTCGAGCCGCTGACGCCGTTCCCGGACTGCGGTGTCGCCGACTCGTTCAGGTCCTGGAAAGACATTGTCGAGGCTGCGGTGCTGGAGGAGTTCGACCGGATCTCGCAGCGCGGGGGAGTGCTCGGTGCGATGGAGACCGGCTACCAGCGCGGCAAGATCCAGGACGAGTCGATGGTCTACGAGCACCGCAAGCACGACGGGTCGCTGCCGATCACCGGCGTCAACACCTTCCGCAAGCCCGACGCCGAGGGCGGCACACCACAGCACGTCGAGCTGGCTCGGGCGTCGGAGTCCGAGAAGGAGTCGCAGCTCGAGCGGGTCAACGCCTACCGCGAGGCGCACCGCGAGGAGGCCGAGGTCGCTCCGCAGCGACTGCGTGAGGCGGCGATGAACGGCGACAACGTGCTCGCTGTCCTCATGGACGCGGCTCGGGTCTGCACGCTCCAGCAGGTGACGGACGCCTTCTTCGAGGTCGGAGGCCAGTACCGCCGCAACGTCTGACGACTCAGCCGCGCTCAGCCTGGATGTCGACGGCCGCACTGCCGCCGGGTGCCGCAGTCTGCTCGGCCAGCTGGACCCGCAACGCTCGGGCCAGCCCGATTAGGCCCAGGTTCACGAGCACGGCCAGGTAGCCCAGGAACTGTGCGTCGAGCAGCTGGAAGAACTGCACCACGAGAAGGTCCAGCAGGAGCGCGCCCTCGAACACGCGGAGGGCCTCGATGCGCCGATGGCGGAACCAGGTGCCGAGGGCGACCATGCCGACCAGCAGCGCCGCTGCGGCGAAGCCGAGATACATGAGGTGGCGCAGCGAAGGGCCGGTGAGGAGGAGCCACGTCGGGTGGACCAGCGAACCACCCAGGAACAGGACGAAGAGCGCCACCGAGACGCGCCGGACCGCCCGGGCGCGTGGCAGGTCCACGATGAGCCCACGCGCGGCCGCATACGCGCGTGCCACCCGCGAGTGGCTCACCGGGTGCGGAGGGACGCTCTCCAGCGTCTCCGTGAGGAGCTGGACGACCCGGTCGCCCTGATCGGCTCGGCGGAGCAGGGCCAGGGCGCGGTCGCGCTCGAGCTCGTCCATGTCGTGAGCAGCTGACTCCTTGAGCAGCTCGATGGCGTTGACCACGAGCTCGACGTGGCTCAGAGGCTTGCGGTGCACGAGCAGCTCCACCGCGAGACCGATCGTCACGAACGTCCCGTAGATGATCGCCGGGACCGGCTCGAAGAAGTAGTTGTTGTCCCCGGTGACGAACTTACCCACCTCGTCGATGAACAGCCCGAAGCCGACGCCCCCCACGACCGCGGCGACCGTCTGGGCCGTCCGGCTCATGAAGAGCAACATGACCAGGATGGCGGCAATCATCCCGAGACCGCCCCACAGCAGGTGCGCCACGTGCAGTCCGCCGCCGCCGATCTGCGGGTAGTCCATCGCCTCCAGGTAGATCCTCGTGAGGGCGATCGTGGCCACGGCACTCACGACGAACAGCTCGAACCGATCGCCGCCCTCCGCGTCACGCAGCGGAAGCCGCGAATGCCTGGGTGAAGGGCCGCTCACCCGTCCATCGTAGGTCGAGGAGCGCGACCCACCCCCTGCTACCTGCCCACGTCACACCGCCCGATGGGAGAGTGGGCACGTGAGCGAATGGTTCCTACCCACCACGGAGCGGCCGTGGACCGCCGGAAACCTTGTCGTGCCGCGCGTGCACGGAGCCGAGTACTTCGCTCGCCTGCTCGAGGTCGTCGAAGCGACCCGGGCCGGGGACCGGATCTTCCTCACCGACTGGCGCGGTGATGCCGACCAACGCCTGAGCAGTGACGGCCCGACCACCGCCGAGCTGCTGTCCTCGGCACTACGTCGAGGCGTCGAGGTCCGGGCCCTGCTCTGGCGCTCCCACCCGGGCAGTCTCAACAGCGAGGAGAACAACCACCTCGGGACCATCATCAACGAGGCCGGTGGAGAGGCGCTCTTTGACGAGAGAGTGCGT
Organism: Knoellia sp. AC549; assembly: GCF_979258975.1. NCBI lineage: Bacteria > Bacillati > Actinomycetota > Actinomycetes > Micrococcales > Intrasporangiaceae > Knoellia > Knoellia sp. AC549. The sequence continues at coordinate 808,122 of NZ_OZ409890.1, read as the reverse complement.
CGCGGCGGCTCCCATCACCAGAAGCTCTTCGTCGTCAGGCGCAAGGGCAGGCCCGAGGAGGACGTCGCGTTCGTCGGTGGCATCGACCTGTGCCACGGCCGTCGTGACGACGCGGCACACTCTGGCGATCCGCAGGCGCCGCCTCTGGACGAGCGGTACGGCCCCACCCCGCCCTGGCACGACGCCATGGCAGAGATCCGGGGTCCGGCGGTGGCGGACGTCCTCGACACCTTCGCGGAGCGCTGGGATGACCGCACTCCGCTTGACCACCGCAACCCCTACCGGGCGGTGCTGCACCGGCTGACCAAGATGCCCCGGCACACCAAGCCGCTCCCGCAGCGCTGGGACCCACCCCCAGAGGCGGGTCCGCACCTCGTGCAGATACTGCGTACCTACCCGCGGAAGCGGCCGGCATATCCCTTTGCCCCGGACGGCGAACGCTCGATCGCGAGGGCCTACTCGCATGCGTTCAGCCGGGCCCGCCGCCTGATCTACATCGAGGACCAGTACTTCTGGTCCGACGTCGTGGCAGCCACACTCGCCGAGGCCCTTCGACGTAAGCCGGAGCTCCAGGTGATCGCAGTCGTCCCCCGCTTCCCGGAGAACGACAGCCGCATCGCCGGACCGCCGATGCTCCACGGGCAGCGCCTGGCCTGGGATCTGTTGCGGGAGGCGGGCGGCGACCGTGTTGCCCTCTACGACCTCGAAAACGCCGAGGGAACCCCGGTCTACGTACACGCGAAGGTCTGCGTGGTCGACGACGAGTGGATGACCATCGGCTCCGACAACCTCAACCGGCGTTCCTGGACGCACGACTCCGAGCTCACCTGTGCCGTGGTCGATCCCGATGGTGTGATGGCTCGCACCGTGCGCACGTCGTTGTGGGCCGAGCACCTGGGTCTGCCGCAGGACGAGCCGCGGATGGCGGACCTGAGTGACGCCCTGGCACTGTGGGCGGAGCGTGAGCACGCCCAGGGGAGCCGCATCCGCCGTCATCTGCCTCCTGCGATCTCGGCGGCGACGAGGCGGTGGGCCGGGCCGGCCTACCTGGCCCTCTACGACCCCGACGGCCGGCCGCGACGGCTGCGCGGCACAACAGACTTCTGAGGACAACGACGCGTCCGACTGTCGTGATGAAGGCCAGGTAGTCACGGTCGAGGCGGTCGGCGACCGTGCTCGGCTGTCCACACCCCGCGTCACTGCGCCCAGATTGACGCTTCCTGATTCGGGCCGGGGCGACGGGGCTGCGGCCAGACATCGAGGTGCGGCCGATTGATTCGCTCAACGCGTCCGAGCAGGCCAGGGACTACTCAGGCTTCCCTTCGCCCTCCTTCCTCGCGCTGGCCGCTTCCAAATCTCCTTCGGCAATGACACGGTGCGTTCGCCATATGTTGCGGTAAGCCCGGTAGACCTTCAACAAACGGTCGGGAAGTCTCTCGGGCCACGCGGCGTGAATCTGTCGTTCGCCCCATCCGAAGGTGACGACCGCTCGTTGACCGGCGTAGGCCTTCACGACGTCCTCGCGAACGTACAGGAGATGACCGTTGAAGCCCTTGGGCGCGGTGAAGCTCAGCGACGCGGGCCGACCTTCGAAATCGACCTGGTTGAACCCAGCAGGAAGCGAGCGCAGGTCGGAGTGCTGGGAGAGCCGTTGACTCGGCACGTAGGCGAACACCTGGTTTTCCGAGCTGTTGTTCCCCTCCCACCCGAACACATGTGCCAGCGACTCGAACTCCAGATCCACGTGCGGCGGGATCTTGGCGCGGTGACCAGGCATCCAAGCCCGGATGAGGGGAAGGATGTTGGTCTCTTCGCCTTCCGCGCCTTCCTCCTGCTCGCCGTACAGGATCTCGAGGAGCTCGTCGTCCGAAGTCTCGCGGTCGGCGCTCGCATCATCGACATCTTCGGAGACGGGCATTTCGATCCGGAAGTGGTCGAAGTACGGGTCCTCGCGGTCGTGGTAGTCCTCCCAGCCGTCGTCCTCATCGCGCGCGATGGGCCGCATGCCCGTGCCTGCGATGTCTTCGCCCGAGGTCACCATCCGCTTGTGCCAAGGGATCTCGCCGGCGAAGAGGTAGTACGCCTTCGGTAGCTCGATGAGGTCGCGGCCGGGGTGCTCGTCGCGCTCCCAGCCCTCCATGAACGGCGCGAGGTCGCCCGGTGCGATCACGACGGTGTTGAAAAGGCCGTACCCACCTCGCCCCGTGCGTTCGTCCTTCGCGTCGATCTCGGCGTGGACGAGCACCCACGGACCTTCGACTCCCGCCAGGGCCTGGGTGTACATAAGGTCCTCAGGGAGCCTCACGATCCCATTGAGGAGCCACGCGCGGTCATCCGCGGGTTTCGGCCTGACCCAGGTCGGGATCGAGAACGGCAGGTGCGGGGAGGCCTGCGGGAAGCTCGGATCGATGTCGACCTCGAGCTTGTAGACACGGTCCCCGCGCGCATTCAGCATCCCGGTCACCAGGTGTAGCCCTATCCAGCTGTACTTTTTCCCGTACCTCTCGACGCGGTTCGGGTTCCTATCGGTATCCATGCGGCCGAGCGTGCTATCGACGGACGAAAACTCGTCCTTACGCCAGCCAAGTTCGTAGACAACACCGAGGACCTGGGCGGTCGCGTTGCGGTGTCCTTCGTGCTCGTAGTCGTAGTTGTCGCGGTCGTCGAAGAGTCGGCCGAGTGTGTAGTTCCCGAAGTCCATGTGGATGGTCCGTTCGACTTCGTCGTGTCGCTCGTCGCCCTCGCGCAGGGGCTCGGGGAGAGGGCCGTCAGCGAACTCGATGCCGTCGGCAGCAGCTGCCGGAACCGCGTCGGGGTAATAGGTGCGTGCGAATTCGAATGTTCCGGCGATGTAGTACCGGACGAGCCGATGGAACGTCGGGGCGGTGGGGGCGTCTCCGGTGGTCGCGGCCATGAGCGCCTCAAGGTAGGTCCGGAGCTGGATCCCGAAATCTGCATCAGGCTGCTGATGGGCCGTGGTAACGCCGTACGCGGTGGCGATGGCTCGCTCACCGATGTATGGATCGTTGATCTCCAGCGCGCCCGCCGCGAGCTCGAACAGGGACGCGGCGTCACCGCGGCCGTACCAGTACAGGGCGGCGGTCGCGGCATCTCGGAGGTCGCGCACAGTGCTGGTGAGCATCCACATGAACCAGCGCGCCCGGAGTGCGTCGGCTTCGGTTCGTTCGTCGGTCTCTCGCCAGCGCGTCGTCCACGACCGGAGGTCTTCCAGCGGGCGTGCATCTGTTCCAGGGTCCGGGCGCACGTAAGGCTGGGCCGAAGTGCGGAGCCACTCGGTCCAGGTGAGGTCGCGGTTGGCGACGCTCAGCGATCGGAGCAGGTTGTCGGCGAAGGTCGCGTTGAACGGGTGGCTCGGAACGGCGCGGACCGACCTGAGCCGCGGCCAGAAGCCCGGCCGTGCTGACAGGCTCGGCAGGTTCTGCTCCCAAGCCGCCACGGTTGTGGCGTTGACGTCCTCGGGCGCGAGTTCGGTCGTTCGCAGCAGGGCAGCGTCGAGCAAGGTGTCTTGTACGTGCTCCCAAAGGTGACCCAGGCCGCGTTGGGGCAGCACGAAGACGAGTGCGTCGAAGATGTCGACCGCCAGAGGATGGACTCCGGCCGCCTCGCCGGTGAACTTGGCTTCGACCTCAGGTGTGCTCAGCGACGTAGCGAACGTCGCGCCGCTCGTCTCGGCCATGGCGGAGGCGACGATGTGGCCGGCGAGGAGGTCGTACACGACCGTCACGACCAGCCCTTCTCGGTTGTCTGCCGCCGCGGGGATGCTCGGAGCAGCCTGGTCCTCGTCGATCTCTTGGGCTGTCTGGCGAATGAGAACGCCCTCTCCCTGAAGGGCGTTGAGGATGCTGTCGTCCCAGAGCCGGTTCGTGTCGCCGAAGATCTCCTTCGCGCGGGTCTCGCTGACCTCGCGGGAGTTGGTGTTCCACATCTCGATGCCGAGTGCCTGCAGGGCGTTGTGGACATCAGTGGATCGGATGCGGGAGTTGGTGATGATCTCGATCCGGTTTGCGGCATCAGCCAGGTAACCCTCGAACATGGCGTTCAGCGACGGAGCACGGCCGACGAGTTGAACGGGGTGCTCCCTGGTCGGGTTCGTAACCGAACAGAAGATCCGCAGGGTGATCGGGTGATCAAAGCGCTCGAGGGGCAGGTCGACGCCGCCGGCGTCGATGTTGAAGTGGTTGAAGTACTTCTCGACCGCTTGGTCGACGTCCTCGCCGAACCCGTAGAGATCAACAGAGTTGGTCAGCGACGTGGGGATCGCCCGGTCAACGAACGCCGACCGGAGGGTGCAGACGAGGAGGACCGACGGGTAGCCCTCAAGCAGAACCTGCGCCCGCTCCAGGAGCGGCTTCCAGTCGCCTGGGTCCTCGGCCTCGTTGAGTCCGTCGATGACGATGGGGAGGCGGCACTGGGCGCGTGCGGCGGCCGCATCGACGGCTGCCAGCAGTGTTTCGAAGGTCTCGACCTTCTTCCCGTTGACGGACACTCTTTGAGCGAGGTCGTCGAGGTCGTCTCGGCTTCGCAGTTGGCGTCCGAAGAGCAATACGCCGGCCGGTCGGGACTCGATGGGGCTTGCTAGCTTCGCCGAGAGCTGGGTCTTTCCATAGCCGGCGTCGCCGGTGACCGTGACGCACCGGACCGCGAGCTCACCGAAGACGCTCCTGGCCGAGGCGGCGGCGTCGCGTGTGTGGAAGACCAAATTAGCGCAAGGGAGCGCCGCCGGGTGGTTGGCGGCGCGAAGTTTGCGCAGCACGGGGGGTACTGCAGTGGGCGCGTCCGGAACGGTGGCTTCTCCGAGCTCACGCCACGTGTGGTCACCGCCTGGGGTGAGGTGCTCGTGGGCGTCCGCGAGGAGTTGCCGGATGGTTTCGGCGGTCTCGAGCAGAACATCTAGGTCCGCCTGAACAGACGCTTCGAGGGGATTGGCCTCAACGTCGCTCTTGATGATCGCCGTTAGAGTGGTGATCTCGGTCCCGAGGACGTAGAGGTGCTCCCAGGCACCGGGCTCGGCGAGCATGCGTCGAAGGGCGTTCTCGGACGGGCTGGTCTGATGAACCTCGGGGAACCAGCGTTCCCGCACGTCGGCGAGAGCGAGGTTCTTGAGCGTCTCCAGGCGGTGCGGGGTAACGATCAGGTCGCCGAAGTACGTCTGCCGGAACAGTTCGGCGTCGCCGGTGAGGAGGTTGGCGAGGTCCTCTGCGACTTGGTGGTCGAGCTTAAAGGGCGTGCTCGCGCTCAAGCCGTCCCACCAGGGTTCGTCGGTGGGCGCGAGTGGGCGGCGCGTGCACATAACCCAGTTGGTGAGCGCGGACAGGTGAGTCTTAGTCTTGTTGAGCGAGTCCTCCACGTCGCGCTTCCGAGATGCGCCAATGGTGCGACCCGGCTGAAGCAGGGGCCACCACTTGGTCTGCCAGCCGAACCAATCGCCGGCATCTCCGAGCGGACAATTTCTGTCGAGCTTGAGGTGGAACTCGACGCCTGGTTGTTGCGCACGCGCTTGGAACTTCCCGTACTTGCCGAAGGTGTGGCGCACCGCGCCGCGCCACAGCAGTTCAAAGTTCGCGGCCTGGTCGCCGGGCAGATTCTCGAACTGGCCCCAGTCCAGCTCAGTCATCGGAGCTCCCTGACGAGTGCGCCGGCGCAGCGCTCACCAGGTGCAACGAGCACTACTCGCCCCCCACACCGGTGTCGTGGTCGTGCCCGGAGTACATCTCGACCTTGGCGCCCTTTGCGATGAGCACCTTGATGTAGGCGATGACGTCGATCTCGTCGGTCTGGACTACGACATCGGAGCCATCGACCTTGACCTCGGCGTCGTAGAGAAACTGCTCGACGTCGGCGTAGCCGAAGCTGTGGATATTCACCTTGCTCAGCGCGGCAAGAAGTTCGTCGCTGAAGAGGCGAGGGGGTTCGCCGTACTCCAGGCGGCCGGCTGCGTGTTCTGCCTCTGCCGCAGCGGTCAGGATCTTGACGGCCTTCGCCGCTGCGCTTGCTTCGTCGGCGTCCGCGAAGTGTCCGATCAGCTTCAGGTTCATCGAGTGCTCGGTCCCGTACCCGTGCCAGACCTTCATGCCGCCTCCATGTCTGCGAGCTGCTTGAACGCAGCCATCACTCCATCTTTCCCAATACGGACGCCACTGGGGGCGTAGGACGAGGTGCGGGCCGTTCCGCCCGCGTCGATGTGCGCGTACGAACGCAGACCCACTTCGCTAGGCAGCGCGTCCGCGGTCGGTACGCCGAGCGCAGCGTCGGCAGACATGGCGATTGGCACGGGGCCGGCGTACGAGAGGACCCAGCTTCTCGAGAGCGCGCAAAGTCTGTTGCTCTACTCCAGGCGTCCCGGCGGTGGGCTGCTCTGGCAGCAGCAAGAGCTCGGAGGCTCCATGTTCCGCGGCGAGCGCAGCTATGGCGTCGAGTTCTTCCACCGTGTCCCGGTTGATCACACTGTTCATTCCCCACTGGAAGTCGGCCGCGATCGCGTCCAAGGCTCCCCGCAACTGCACGAAGCTCCGGCCCCGAAGGCGTTCGTAGGTGGTTCCGACCCCGTCGACGCTGACGCGTACGAAGTTCACGGCACCGCGAAGTCGCGAGATAAGGTCGGCGTTCCAGCGGTGGCCGTGGGTTGTCATCGTCACCGCGAGGTCCGTGTTTTCGGCGGCGTGCGCACAGGCTTCAGGAAGTTGCCGGAACAGGGTCGGCTCGCCGCCGCCGAAGCCGACGCCGAGGGCTCCTGCCTGGTCCAGTTCGTCCATCCAGCTGAGCAGGTGGCTTAACTCCAGGACCGCACGGTGCTTCGGGGCATAGCAGTAGGAACACGCCAAATCGCAGGCGTTCGTCACCGCGATCGACACTTGGCGCGGCGCAGCCGCCCAAGCATGTTCAGGCGGCGTGACCTCGTCGAGAAGCACGTTCAGGCCGGACTGCCGGTCAAAGATGTGTACGCCGTCGGGCCCGAGGCGGATCCTCATACACATCCCCTGAACTGTGAGCGGACTGAATAGACTTCGGTCGGCCAGTTTAGGGACACCGGAGGCTCTGCGCTTGCATCCGCCTCGGAACCGATGGACGCATCGCCAACGAGCTGACCGAACTTGCGACATGCCGCCGCGTCAACTCGCCCAGAATGCAACGGCCCGGACCGGCGTGCACGGGCGATGTCGCGCTGGAGCCGCCTTCCTCTAGTCGCAGTTGGCGATGGAGTGGAGCAACACGCGTAAGTCGAGTGGGACCGGCGGGTCGGCTGATCTCGACCTCTAGTCGATGTCGTCGAAGAATTCCTGCAACGCACCGACGGCACGGCGTTCTAGCAGGGCTTGTTCATCTGCATTGGCCCCCAAGAACCGCGCGAAACTGCGCGAGCCAATCGAGTCCGTACTTGAGAAGGCAGCCCTGAGCCTGTCCAGAGTCTCAGCGACCTCCGGCCGCGAGAATGCCGGACGCTGCCTAAAGGCCGCGGCGGCCGCGGCGGGACCCCCCGGCCAGTTTTCGACGAGCCACACGATGTCGTAGGCGTCCTTGGGCTTGTCACGCTCATGCAGCGCCTGCGTCTTGGCGACCAGAAAGGCAACGGGTCCGGTGACGTTCAGGCTGATTGTGATCGTGCCCTTGCTGTTGGGCAGCGCCACCTCGCGCTCGACCAGAACGGCGTCAGCCGCGATGATGTCGCCCGCCTCCAGGGCTAGCGCGGACAGGCGAGACCCCAGGTTGTGCTTGGCAGTCGGGTTCTCCGCTAGCGTCGGTCTCCATGCGTGGCCCGGAGGGCGCGCGGGACCGGATGGGCAAAAGAACTCGACCGTCATCGGGACGTCGCCGCCGCGCACCCAACGGAACGATGCGTCCCCGACCTCGAAGCCTAAAGTCTTTAATTCGGCTTCGATACGGCTGTAGGTCTCTGTGTCACCTTCGATGAGCGCCATACTTAGACAGAGGTCAACGTCAGCGGTCCCGACGTGCGGCTCCATGCCGGGATCTAGCACGGGTACGAGCAGCGTCGGGACCAACCCTCCGATGAGGATGATGTGTTGTGCGGCAAACCCGGTTGCGCGCACGACGTCGGCTGCGTGGGCCAGCATAAAGTCGGCGGACGCGGCGTCGTACTCGGAATGATGCTGACCGTCAGGGTCGCTCAAGTGCTTGCTCCTTGAAGAGGGCGGCGGCGTCGGCCTCGCGACCACCCGCGCGATTCATGTCCAACCAAACCCGTACTGGCGGTGCCACCATTACGAGGCGGGGTCGGTTAGGTGCCGGGCGTGCGTCGAACGTGCCCAGTTCCCCGGCGTCTGTGATGAGTTCCAAGTTCATGCCGCGGCCGGCTTCCTCCGCCTCCAATCGCTCCAGTCCGAGAAGGTCGACTGCCTCATCGGCGTCTACCGGCGAAACCCGAGCCTGAACAACACTGAGGTTCGTTAGGAGTCGATGTCCTAGTGCGTAGGCACCGCTCACTCCGGTCAACGCGTAGGTGACTCCGCTCTTTTCAGCGCGCGCAGCGAATCGATCGATGAGATCGTCAAAGTTCCGCGCGTACAGGTAGGTGGCCGCGGTATCAGGCCGTCGGCGGTCGCGCTCAATGTTGGCTAGCCAAGTGAGCGCCTCATTGCGGTCGATGAGGTAGCGGCGTTGTTGCGGTCCGCTTCCTTGCGTTAATAGCAGGCGTTCTTCGTCCATGACGAGCAGGATCTTGTGAGCTTGTCCTGACGAGATGGCGGCGGCCTGCGCCAACCTCGCAACGCTCCAACCTTGGTGAGGATCGGCCAAGATTGTTTGCACGCCGCGGATGCTGGCAACCCCTAGCGTTTGTCTGTCAACCCTCGAAGGTCGGGTGCTGCTGCGGCCTGTGCGCTCGATGTGTAAGTAGAAGCCCGGCCAAGTGATGTGCAGGGCTCCTCGCCCGTCGCACCACGACAGTCCGGCTGCTTCGATGACAGCGCGTTCTTGCTGCGTGATCTCGCGTGCCACGACTAGCCCGACGGAGTTTCGGGCGGGGCGAAGGGTTGGCGGGTGCCACGGTTCTTCGGTTGCCTGTGCTGCGGTCGGTTTGGGCAGTAGGGAAAGGGGCCGTTCATGCCCGTCGAACTTGAGGCGCAACGCGCGACCGGTGGTGACGGTGAGTTCAGGGATGCCTGCAAGGGCAGCCCGGACGTACGCGGGCACGTCGGGTGATAGTTCGACGTTACCCTTCACTGCAGTGCTACTTTCACTCGACGATGAAGCATGCATCTGAGTGAAGGGTAGTGATCACTGGCATGTGTGTCTAGCGATGACGCGCGCACTAGGTCTCTTCGACCGGACTGTGCGCCCACTCATCGTCTCTTCCTCGTCGTCTCAGTCCTCCTTCTCGTCCTTGTCTTCGTCCTCGTCTTCGTCCTCTCCGAGATGCCCGAAGTACTCGAAGTGGTTCTCCAAGTCCTCGATCGTGGCCTGCTCGTCCTCGATATGCGCGACCGAGTACTGAAAGAAGGATTCGGCCGGCGGCCGAATGGCCACGACCGCCTCGCCGAGTAGCGGAAGCTCTTGATGGGTGTAGTACGTCAGGCCATCGAGCGTCTCCGCGACCCAGCGCGCTTTGTCGTACAGCCGGAGTGCCACCGCGGACGAGAGCTCGGAGAGATAGGGATCTAAGGATTCGAGCAGGGCGTACGCCGAGCCTTCGAGATGTCCGTGAGTGCTAAGCAGCCGCATGCGTTCGACCACAACGTTTCGCAAGGAGATCAACTCACGTACCCGCTCGGAAGGAACGACGCGGCCACACAGTTCCGTCCAAGTCTTCAGCGTGGCTACATCTGCTCCCTTGTCCCACAGCGAGTCCAAGTGCTCGTAGCGCCCGGCGCCATTGGCAAAGCGTTCGAGAGCCTCGGTGAGCGTCGGGTCGAGATCGTCGTTAGGGCGGGCAGGCCCGGTTTTAGCGTCCTGGGGCAGGATCCGTAGGTCTAGGCTTTCGACGGCGTCCAAGAGTCCGCCGATCCTGTGGCCATACTTCTTCATTGATGAAAAGCCACCCGTAGCGAGGAACCCATGACAAGCGATTGTGAGCTTGCAGAGTCGTTCCAGCCCGGTCACGTAGGAGTGGAGACCTACGTGCAACGAATACATCCGGTCGTTTCCCACAGCCCAGCTGTCGTCACGGATTGGGACGGTACAAAGCCTGCTCACGCCAGACTCCACAAGTTCGCTGGCAAAGAGTGTCTCGGACACGAGATAGTTCCAGCGGGACGGCATCAGGCTTCCAGACCGAGACACGCACACATGGACATGACGCGAGTTTAGAAGCGCTACCTCCTACAAAGCGCGGGCCAGGCGCGCGGTTCCATGGTCAGGGGTCGCGGCTGTCCTTTCGCGCGATACTGAATCCGCGTCCTTCTGCCGCTTGCCAGGCGATCACCACGCCGCGTCCGAGGAAGCCTCTACAGGCCGTACGTGAGCCCTGATGTAGCAGATCACCTACACCGTGGAAGCGGATACGTGGGCAGTCGTGGTGTCGGTCGGACCCGCTAACGTGATGCGCGCCGACAAGGAGCAGCCGAAGGGGCAACCATGAGCAACAAGACCATCCGTCGCAACGCTGCCGATAGCCGTAACGGTGGGACGGGTGTCAGGCAGCTTGGTGATGCGCGAGCGAGTATGAGTGCCGACACTCAGCCGCGGGCCACCGCACACGCTTGGCCGTTCGTAAGTCATTCCGAAGGCCGCCAGGTACGCCTTCTCGGACGTAGTTGCGCCAAGGGCTCTGTGGACACAGTGGCGCCCTGTAACGACGGGTCCCCGCCGCGAGACAAGCGATAGAGGGTCGTTATGCAACACCTCTTCTACGATCTCGGGCACCAGAGGAAGGGCGCGACCGCAGTTGTCACGCTTGACAAGCAGGCCAACGTACAGCTCATGGATTCGTCTGCCTACCAGGCGTACAAGTCGGGCCGGCAGTACCGATATCACGGAGGTCTCGCCAAGCAATCACCTGTAAGAATTGCGATCCCGAGTAACGGCCGATGGGTGGTCGTTGTCGACCTTGGCGGTTACGGCGGCCAAGTGCGGGCCGGCGTCCAAGTCCAGCCGCCACCGCGCGGCAATCTCCCCACGCTGCACCAACAGGACAGACCCGCCCGGGACGTTGAGCTGCGTGAGCCCGTCGAACCCGAGGGCGACGTCCTCGGAGGACAGACGTGGGATGTGTTCCTTTCGCATGCGACAGAGGACAAGGAGTTAGTTGCCATTCCGCTGAGGGACGCACTTACGCAGCGGGGGGTGACGGTCTGGCTGGATCGAACCGAGATCAAGATCGGTGACAGCCTCCGGCGGAAGATCGACCAAGGCATCCGATCGAGCCGGTTTGGGGTCGTTGTGCTGTCACCTTCCTTCTTCGCGAAAGGATGGACGAACCACGAGCTCGACGGGCTTGTCACCAAGACCGTTGCCGGAGAGCAGTCGATGCTTCCTATTTGGCACCAGATCAGCGCCGAGGAAGTCCGAGGTTACAGTCCCTCGCTTGCAGACAAGCGGGCCCTTAGTACCAACGAGTTCGACATCGAGGAGATTGCCGACCAGATCGCGGACGCGGTACTAGGCACTGGCGACGAGGACTGAGGGAAGCACGCTATCGCCATCGCGAGACGGCGAGCTTCGGCCGGGGTTGCGTCACTTCGCCGCCCATGACGCGGTGGCCGACGGGACGTGACTCGCCGGCTGGGGCCGGTCAACCTGCGTCAGGACGGCCTTGGAGCAGTGGCCGGGCCGGATCCCACGACGTACCGTCTCGCTCGTTGCGACGCTTGCGCGCGATTGCCGACAGCGCCTCGAGCACGACCCTGTTGGCCAAGGCAGCGGTGATGTCGGAGTGGTCGTAGGGCGGGCTGACCTCCACCACGTCGATTCCGACAACTGGGAGCTCGATGCAGATCCGACGCACCGAGTCGAGCAGCTCTCGGGCGGTGAGACCACCGGGCTCCGGCGTGCCGGTCCCCGGTGCGTGGCCCGGATCGCAGACGTCGATGTCGACCGACAAAAAGACGCCGTCGCACTCGTCCATGGCGATCGTGAACGCCTCTGTGAGCACGTCGGTCAGTCCACGATGGACGATCTCGGTCATCTCAAAGGACCGCATCCCTCGCTCCGCCATCCAGTCGAGCGTCTCTGGACCTGGCCAGTAGCCGCGCAGGCCCACCTGCAGGAACCTGTCACCTCGCAGAGCGCCAGACTCGATCAGCCGACGCATCGGTTGACCGTGTCCCCAGAGTGAGCCGAACTCGATGTCACCGGTGTCCGCGTGGGCGTCGAAGTGGATCATCGAGACCCGCCCGTGCCCCAGCACGTTGGCCACCCCCTTGGCGTCAGGAAACGCGATCGAGTGGTCCCCGCCCAGGACGACGGGGATCGCGCCGGCGCGGGTCACCTTCTCGACAGCCGCCTCCAGCACCCCCAGTGCCTTCTCTATGTCCCCCGGTGGCATCTCGACGTCGCCAGCGTCAACGACCCTCAGGTCCTGGAGCCCGTCGGTCCGCAACGCCAGTGACGGTCGAGACCCGTCATGAGGGAGATAGTCGGTCATCCTGATCGCCTGAGGGCCGAAGCGCGTGCCGGGCCTGTGCGAGGTGCCGCCGTCGAACGGTGCGCCCACGATCACCACGTCTGCGTCGGAGTACGTCGACTCGTCGTCCAGGTCACAAGGAGGGACGCCGAGGAAGGTGATGTCAGGGCCGTACTGCGCGCCGTATCGGGTCATGGCGCTCATGATGCTCGCCCAATCATGCACTTGACCAGCAACACACCTCAGGGCCGAGGCGCGGCCCTGGTTCGAGGCCTAGAGCTTGGTCATCTTGCGGAACGGCGTCTCGATCCGCAGGGTGCTGCCACCGAAGTCGACCGTGGCTCCGCCCGCATCGATGTTCAACACACGACCCAGACCGTGCGCGTCGTGGCAGACGCGGTCGCCTGCTGCGAACTCTTCGATCGCCACCTCGGCCTGAGGCCGGAAGGGGCTGTTGGCGTGTCGAGGGCGGCTGTACTCGGATCCAGGTGTCATTGCCCCCAGTGTGCTCTCTTTCGGCCCACATCGCGAACTTTTCGCGGGGTGGCGACGTTGCCCAGCCCTGATCGAGCGCCCGTGCGGCAACCCCTGAGCACAGTGACAGGATGACGGCCATGCAGATTCAGCACACCTCCGCCATCGTCACCGGCGGCGCCTCCGGCCTCGGGGCTGCCACAGCAGCTGCCCTCGCCGCGAGCGGCGCCCACGTCTACGCCCTCGACCTCGCCCAGGGCGTCGAGCAGGCGCCCGAGATCGACGGCATCACCTATGTCGCGACCGACGTCACCGACGAGGAGCAGGTCCGCGCCGCCGTGACCCAAGCAAGCGCCGACGCCAGCGCACCCCTACGCGTCGTCGTCAACTGCGCGGGCATCGGCCCGAGCGCGCGCATCCTCGGCAGGAAGGGTGTCCACGACCTCTCGCTCTATCGCAAGGTCATCGAGATCAACCTCATCGGCTCGTTCACCGTCCTCGCGGTCGCCGCCGAGGCCATCGCCCAGACCGAGGCCGACGAGCACGGCCAGCGGGGCGTCGTCATCAACACCGCGAGCATCGCGGCCTACGACGGCCAGGTGGGCCAGGCGGCATACAGCTCGTCCAAGGGCGGCATCGTCGGCCTGACCCTCCCGGCAGCGCGCGACCTCGCGCAGTACGGCATCCGCGTCTGCACGATCGCCCCCGGCATCGTCGAGACGCCGATGCTCGCGACGGTGTCCGAGGAGTTCCGCGCCGGTCTCGCGGCAGGAGTGCCGTTTCCCCAGCGCCTCGCGGCGCCGACCGAGTACGCCAAGCTTGCCCTCGCCATCGTCGACAACGACTACCTCAACGGCGAGACGATCCGCCTCGATGGCGCCCTGCGGATGGCGCCGCGCTGACGTGTCCCTGAGCCTCGAGCTGCTGCCAGGGGTCGACTGGTCCGTTGCGATCGTCGACCTCGGCAGCGGTGAGGTGCTCGCCTCGCACGACCCCGACCGGCTCCTATCGACGGCGAGCGTGGGCAAGGTCTTCGTCCTCATGGAACTGGCGGAGCGCCTGCGCGAAGGCCGCCTCAGCCTGGACCAGCCCCTCGATCGCCGTGCCGTCCCCCCGGTCGCGGACTCCGGCCTGTGGCAGCACCTGGCGACCGACCTGCTCCCACTGCGGGACGTGGCCCAGCTCGTCGGGTCAGTGAGCGACAACCTCGCCACCAACGTCCTCATCGACCTGCTCGGCCTCGACGCCATCCGCGCACGGGCAGAGGAGTGGGCACCCCGAGGCTCGGACCTCGTCGACGTGGTGCGCGGGCTCCGTGGCCCCGGCGATCCGCCCCACCTCAGTCTCGGGTGCGCCGCCGACCACGTCGAGATCCTCGCCCGGTTGTGGGCCGAGCGCGACACCCCGGGCTCCACGGGCGAGCGCGTCCTCGGCTGGCTCGCTCCCGGCATGGATCTCTCGATGGTCGCCGCCGCGTGGCACCAGGACCCGCTCTCGCACGCCGAGGAGCCCAGCGGGCCGCGCATCGTCAACAAGACCGGCACCAACCTCGGGGTGCGCGCCGACGTGGGCATCGTCGACAGCGGCGGGCGAGCCACGGCATACGCCGTCCTGGCCAACTGGACCGAGGACCCTCCCGGCACCGGTCGCGACGACGTCATGCGCGCCCTGCGCGGGATCGGCGACGCGCTGCGGGCGGCTCTGGACTGACGCCCCAACCGGCGTGGCAGGGTGGCAGGCATGAGCCGCAGCGACCACGACCATGCCGACTCCCACGCCGTCCCGACCGGCCACGGCCACTTCGACGCCGCGGCCAGCACCTGGGACGCCGACCCCGCCAAGATCGAACGCGCCCACGCCACCGCGGCCCTGCTCCGCGACACCCTGGCCCTCGACGGCACCGAACGCGTCCTCGAGATCGGCGGCGGCACCGGCCAGCTGAGCCTCGCCCTCGCCGACGCCGTCGCAACGGTGCTCGTCACCGACGCCTCACCGGGCATGGTGGACGTGGCCCGCGCCAACATCGAGCAGGCCGGCCTCTCCGACCGCCTCACCACCCAGCGGCTCGACCTCGTCACCGACCCGCCGCCGCAGGGCGGCTTCGACGGGGTGTGGAGTGCCCTTGCGCTGCACCACGTCCGTGAGGTCGACCTCCTGCTCGAACGCGTCAAGGCACTCCTCGCCCCCGGCGGCTGGGTCGCCATCGTGGAGCTCGACGACGACCGGACCGGCGCCTTCCACGCGCACCACGACGACTTCACCGGCCATGACGGCTTCGACCGCGAGGGCTTCGCGGACCGCCTGCGCGCCAGCGGTTTCCACGACGTCACCGTGAGCGACGCCGGTTCGGTCGAGAAGGAGCTCGGCGGTGACGACCAGGGTCGCGGCACCTTCACGACGTTCCTCGCCGTCGGCCGCGCCTGAGAGCTGACGATGAGCCGGACGCTGCGCGACGACCTCGGCCACGCCGTCGACCTGCCGGACGGTCCCGTATGCCGTGTGGTCTCGCTCGTCCCGTCCCTCACCGAGGCGGTGGCCGCCACGGCGCCCGACACGCTCGTTGGAGCAACGGACTGGTGCACCCACCCGGGCGACCTCGACGTGACGCGGGTGCGAGGGACCAAGAACCCCGACCGTGCCGCCATCGCCGACCTGCGGCCAGACCTCGTCATCGCCAACAAGGAGGAGAACCGGGAGCTCGACGTGACGCGCCTGCGCGAGTCGGGAATCGCGGTGTGGGTCACCGACATCGAGACCGTCCCGCAGGCGCTCGCGTCCATGCGACGACTACTCGTCGAGGCCTGCGCGTGGCCGGAGCCGACCTGGCTCGCCGCGGCCGACAGCCTCTGGTCAGGCGACGTCCCCACGCCGCACGCCCGGGTCATCGTGCCCATCTGGCGGGACCCGTGGATGGTCGTCGGACACCCGACGTTCACGGCCGACCTGCTCGCCCGACTGGGGCTGGAGGTCGTCACGGCCGGCGTCGAGGGCCGCTACCCCCACGTCGACCTCGAGCAGCTCGACGCAGCGGGTGCCGACCTCGTCCTGTTGCCCGACGAGCCCTACGTCTTCACCGAGACTGACGGGCCAAGAGCCTTCTCGCGCACGGCAACTCGCCTAGTCAACGGTCGCCTCATCACGTGGTACGGCCCGTCCCTCATCGAGGCCCGCGGACTGGTCGAGGCCTGACCCAGCGGGTCAGCCAGCGTCCTCGAGGATAGTGACCACCTTGGTCTGCCCCGGTCCGCGCGTGTTGCAGGGCGGTGACGCCCCCCCGGTTGGCGAGCCGGGCCACGCTGCCACGCCCGTGGGTTGGTCACGGGCCGACAGCGGGAGGCGGGATGGACGCCGCACCGGACTGGCCGGCATACGACGTCGTGCCGAAGGTCTTGGTGGTGGAGCGATCGTCGAGAGCGCGCTGGGAGAAGGACCGAACGTGTCGGTCGCACCGCCCACGGGCGGCGGATCATTCGCACCTGACGGCGGAGCTTTGGGGACCGAACTGGCAGAGCGGGCGAAAGTCAATTCTTCAGGCGGACACCTCCGGATAGCACTACTCTCAGGTCACCGAACGAGGGGGGACAACGATGTCCGAAACGCCTGCAGGTTGGTATCCGACGCCCGATGGGCGTCAGAGGTACTGGGACGGCATTCAGTGGACCGAGCACACAGCTGATCGGCAGGGGGTGCAGCCAGTCACTCAAAGTCCACCAGCGGCGGAAACTTTGAGCACGGAAGGCTTGGCTGCAGGGCCGTCGACCAAACCGTCAGACCGTCCGGTGTACCGCAAGAAGCGATTCCTCATCCCAGTGGCGCTTGTGGGCGTGGCAGTCGTCGGTTCAGCCTTGTCTGGCGGAGAGGACGCACCAAGGACTGCTGGTGCGACTCCTTCCACTTCCACCTCGACACGTATGTCGGCGACCGGGCCGGCTTCTCCAACTGCAGCGCCGCCTGCACCGACCACCGCGCCACCGACGCCGACTCCTACCACGGCGGCACCGGAGCCGGCCCCTCCGAACGCATACGACGAAACGTTCGGGTCCTTCAAACCCATCAGTAAGCGCGGACGCGGGGACGCAGTCGTGGCCCTACCAGCCAACGTCGCGGCGGCCGCTGTGGTGATGACCCACAAGGGCTCGTCCAACTTCTCTGTGTCGGCCCTTGATGCCGCCAACCAGTCAACAGGGGATCTGCTGGCAAATGAGATCGGCTCGTACGCTGGGACCGCGGCCTACGGGCTGTCCAGTTTTGGAGACGAACCGGCGAAGCTCAAGGTCAGTGCCGATGGTTCGTGGACCATCTTGATCAAGCCGATCTCGGCTCTCAAGGAGCTCTCCCCGACCATGAGCGGCAAGGGGCCAGCGGTCTTTCTCTACAACGGAGACCCCGGCGACTGGGCCATCACGCATAAGGGCGACAGCAATTTCTCGGTCAATCAGGTAGGCGGGGACTTCCCCAACCTCGCGGTGAACGAGATCGGGACCTATACCGGCACCGTCCCATTGGACGGTGGTCCCTCAGTGGTCTCAATCGGCGCCGACGGCACTTGGAGCTTCAAGCGCAGGTGATTCTGCGGGACCTTGCCTGTCGTGTCCGACACCGAGGCCATCTTCAGTCGGAGTAGAGGACGCGGAAGCGCTCGCACACCACCGGCATGTTCTTGGCGAAGGCCTGGCCGTGGCTGGCGTGGTCGGTGAAGAAGCGCTCGTGCACGGTGCGCCAGTGGGCGAGGGACAGGTCTCCCTCACCCTCGAGGCGGGCATGCTCCTCATCGACCTCATCGAAGGGCACGACGGTGACCTCGCTGGTCTCGATGAGCGCGCGGGGTCGGCCCGAGCCGTCGAGGACGATGCTGAGGGCGCCCTGCTCGGGCAACGGCTCGTCCTCGGCCTCGTAGTCCCACACCGCACTGGCGGTCGCCGTCTTCACGCCGTCGAGCACGAGGCCGAGCAGCTCGTCGGCCTGCTCAGCCGTGGCGCCGAAGGACCACGTCGGTGGCGGGACCGAGTCCAGGGGAGTCGGCCCAAAGTAGGTCGGCACCTCGTTGAGGTGGGCGTGCAGCCGGGCGAGGTCCCAGAAGGTGCGCACCTGCTCCTCGGCAGCCTCCTCGGCCGCGTCGGGCACCACGCCGGGCACCACCTCGGCCAGGTCGGTCGACTCGTCTGGGCGCGGCGGCTGCTCGTCGGTCATGGCCTCAGCGTGCCACGCCCGAGCAGGTTCGTCCGAGGCGGGCGCCGCCGGGTCGCGGTCGTCATCGAGACTGGGGTGATGCACGAGAGAAGCGCACAGAGGACCGCACCGTGAGGGCCGTGGTCTACGACGCCTACGGGCAGGCGCCCACCCTGGCCGAGGTGCCCGAGCCCACCTGCCCGAGTGACGGCGTCGTCATCGCGGTGCGGGCGACCGGGGTGTGCCGCTCGGACTGGCACGCATGGAGGGGCCACGACCCCGTCGCGCTGCCCCACACACCCGGCCACGAGCTGGCCGGCACGGTCGCCGAGGTCGGTGCCGAGGTCAGGCACTGGCAGGTCGGCCACCGCGTCACCGTGCCGTTCGTCTGCGGCTGCGGCGTGTGCGAGCTCTGCCGGACGGGTGACGCGCAGGTCTGCCCCGACCAGACGCAGCCGGGCTTCACCGGACCCGGGTCCTTCGCCGACCGGGTCGCGATCAACGCTGCCGACCTCAACCTCGTCGCCCTGCCGGACTCCATCGACTTCGTCACCGCAGCCTCGCTCGGCTGCCGCTTCGCCACCGCGTTCCGGGCGATCACGGCGCACGGTCGCCTCCGCGCGGGCGACTGGCTGGCGGTCCACGGCTGCGGTGGCGTGGGGCTGTCGGCCGTGATGATCGGGGCGGCCCTCGGTGCCCGCGTCGTCGCGGTCGACATCTCCGCAGCCGCTCTCGACCGGGCCAGTGAGCTCGGTGCCCAGCACGTCGTCGACGCGAGCCGGGGCGCTGACACCGCCGCCATGGTTCGCGAGATCACCCACGGAGGGGCCCACGTCTCGATCGACGCCCTCGGCACACCGGCGACCGCCGCCGCCTCGGTGAGCTGCCTGCGCCGACGGGCCCGGCACGTGCAGGTCGGCCTGCTGCTCGGCCCGGCCTCCACGCCGCCCCTGCCCATGGACCGCGTCATCGCCCACGAGCTCGAGATCTACGGGTCGCACGGCATGGCGGCGCACGAGTACCCCGCGATGCTGGCCCTCGTCGAGGACGGCACGCTCCGCCCGGACCGCCTCGTCGGCGACGTCATCTCGCTGGACGAGGCCGGAGCGGCCCTGATGGCGATGGACCACCCGGCGACATCGCCCGGCATGACCGTCATCAGCCTCCCCGGCTGAGCCGAACCCAGCCCGAACCCAGCCCGGATCAGGGGTCCGGGGGCCGGATTTCACCCGTGCGCAGGTGTCCGTGTAGCATTCCCGACGCACTCAGCCCGGGTCTGACTCGGTGCCTGAAAGGCCCCCTTAGCTCAGTCGGTAGAGCGTTTCCATGGTAAGGAAAAGGTCGTCGGTTCGATTCCGACAGGGGGCTCTGGTCAGGGCCGTCACCATCACGTGACGGCCTCCGACCCCCAAGGCGGGGTAGCGCAGCTGGTTAGAGCGCACGACTCATAATCGTGAGGTCGCGGGATCGAGCCCCGCTCCCGCTACTCAGCGCGATTTCTGGGAATACCTGAACTCGCGTAGTCTGTTGTGCTGGTCGTCGCGCGAAAACCCCTCGTGAACGAGCGCGACACAGAGTTTGCATCACACCACGATCAACTTTTTCGAGAGCAGGTTGCCCCGATGGCCAAGGCCACTGACGTCCGCCCCAAGATCACGCTGGCGTGCACGGAGTGCAAGGAGCGCAACTACATCACCAAGAAGAACCGTCGGAACGACCCCGACCGGCTCGAGCTGGCGAAGTTCTGCCCCCGCTGCAAGAAGCACACCGAGCACCGCGAGACGCGCTGACCCCAGCGCCTCGTCCGACGAAGCCGCCCCACCTCACGGTGCCGGGCGGCTTCGTCGTTCCTCAGTCTCTAGAGTGGGGCGCATGAGCGAGAGTCCGACCGTCAATGTCGCCTTCGAGGGGCGCACCTATCCTCCGAGCGGCCCGTATGCCGTGAGCGCAGACCAGATTGCTGCCTTCGCCGATGCGGTGGGCTCGGACGACCCCATGCACCGTGACGCCGAGGTGGCCCGCGCGGCCGGCTACGCCGACGTCATCGCCTCCCCGACGTTGGCGGTGGCCATCGCGCAGCACTGCGACCGCGTCTACATCGTCGACCCGGAGGCCGGCATCGACTACAACCGCGTGGTCCACGGTGAGCAGCGTCTGGTCCACCACCGCCCGATCACGGCCGGCGACGAGCTTCTCGGTGAGACCACCGTGGACTCCATCCGGATGGCTGGTGGCCACGCCATGATCACGACCCGCACCGAGCTCAGCGCAGCGGGCGAGCCCGTGTGCACGTCGACGTCGACGATCGTCGTCCGAGGAGGCGAGGACACGTGAGCGTCCGCACCGCAGCAGAGACCGAGCCCGGCGACGTCTTCGGCCCCGTGACCGTGCCCGTCGGGCGCGACACCCTGGTCGCCTACGCCCGCGCCTCGGGTGACGGCAACCCCATCCACCAGGACGAGGACTTCGCGAAGTCCGTCGGGCTGCCCGACGTCATCGCCCACGGCATGTGGACGCTCGGCGCGGCCGGCTCGGTCGTGTCCGCGTGGGCCGGGGGAGCGGGGCGGGTCGTCGAGTTCGGGTCGCGCTTCATCAAGCCGGTCGTCGTGCCGGCCGCCGGGACCGAGGTCCTCATCGACGGCACGGTCAAGGCCGTCGACCCCGACACTCGTCGCGCGACCATCGACGTGACCGTCACCTCCGGTGGTGCCAAGGTCCTCGGTCGGTGCACGGCCGTCGTCCAGCTCGACTGATGCAGGAGTCCCACGACGCCCCGCTGTCCGAGCACACGACGATGCGTGTGGGTGGCCCGGCCCAGCGGCTCGTCGTCGCGGAGACGATCGACGAGGTCGTCGACGCCGTCCGCGAGGTCGACGACGCGCAGGAGCCCCTGCTCGTCCTCGGTGGTGGCTCCAACCTCGTCGTCTCCGACTCCGGGTTCGCCGGCACGGTCGTCAAGGTGGCGACGTCCGGGATCGAGGTGGAGTCCGACGACTCCTGTGGTGGCGCGATGGTCCGCGTCGCCGCCGGCGAGGTCTGGGACGACGTCGTCACGCAAGCGGTCGCGCAGGGGTGGTCCGGGATCGAGGCGCTGAGCGGCATACCCGGTTCCTCCGGTGCCACGCCGGTGCAGAACGTGGGCGCCTACGGCCAGGAGGTCTCGCAGACGATCGCGCGGGTGCGGGTCTGGGACCGCGGCACCCAGGAGGTGCGGACCATGAGCGCCTCCCAGTGCCACTTCACCTACCGGCACTCCCTCTTCAAGTCGAGCTCAAACTTCGTCGTGCTCGACGTGACCTTCCAGCTCAGGGTGGCCGACCTGTCGCAGCCGATCGCCTATGCCGACCTCGCCGCCGGGCTCGGTGTCGACGTCGGCACGCGCGTGCCGCTCGCCGACGCGCGGGAGGCGGTGCTCGAGCAGCGGCGCCGACGCGGCATGGTCCTCGACGCGGCCGACCACGACACCTGGAGCTGCGGCTCGTTCTTCACCAACCCGATCCTGTCTCCGGACCGCTTCGAGGCCCTCGAGTCCCGGGTGCGACGCGAGCTCGGTGCCGACGGCCCGACGCCACCGCGGTTCCCGGACGACAGTGGCGCCGTGAAGACGAGCGCCGCCTGGCTGATCGACAAGGCAGGCTTCGGCAAGGGCTTCGGTATGCCGGGTCCCGCCGCACTGTCGACGAAGCACACCCTTGCAGTCACCAACCGCGGGTCCGCGACGGCCGCCGACGTCGCAGCGCTGGCCCGGCAGGTCCGCGACGGCGTGCACGACCGGTTCGGTGTCACCTTGGTCAACGAGCCGGTGCTCGTCGGCCACGAGCTTCTGAGAGAGGCACGGATGAAGACGTCGACCCTGCAGGTGCGCACCGGAGGCGAGGACGTGGTCCTCGACCTCACCCAGCGGTGTGCGGACTTCGTGCGCGAGTGCGGTGACGGCCTGCTGCACGTCTTCGTGCCGCATGCCACCGCCGGCATCGCGATCATCGAGACCGGGGCAGGTTCGGACGACGACCTGCTCGCAGCGCTCGCCGACCTGCTGCCGGCCGACGACCGGTGGCGTCATCGGCACGGCAGCCCGGGCCACGGGCGGTCACACGTCATGCCGGGCCTGGTCCCGCCCTACGCGAGCGTCCCCGTCGAGGCCGGACGCCTCGCCCTGGGCACGTGGCAGAGCATCTGCCTGGTCGACCTCAACGTCGACAACCACGACCGCAGTGTCCGACTCGACTTCCTCGCCGGCTAGCTACGCGGCGCTGCGGAAGCTTGAGGGTGACCGAGCGGCCGCCGGCACGGGCCGCGTCGTGCGACTCGGCCAGCTGCTGGCGCGCCAGGTCTCGCAGCTCGGCCATCTGCGGCGTGACCTCTGCGAGGGTCAGCTCGGTCTCGATGACGTCGAGGTCGAGGCCCCAGACGTCCTCGAGGATGCGCCGGAGGTATGCCGTGGCGTGGTCCCAGCCCTCGCGCGGGGTTCCCTCGCCGTAGCCGCCGCCTCGGGCGACGACGAGGAAGGCCGGCTTGCCCTTGACGCTCTCGCTGCCCGGCGCGAACCGCGGGTCGGTGATCATCGTGTCGATCCAGGTCTTGAGGTGCTGCGAGACGCCGAAGTTGTAGAGCGAGGTCGCGACGACGACGACGTCGGCGGCCACCACCTCGTCCGCGAGCTCGGTCGCGAGGGCCTGGGCGGCCACCTGCTCGGCCGTTCGGTCGGGTTCGGGGACGAAGCCCGCGAAGGCGGAGGTCGACCACGCGTCGTTGGGCAGGGGGTGGAGCCCGACGTCACGACGGACCACCGAGGTGCCCGGGTCCTCCGCCTCGGTGATCGAGGCCACGAGCGTGTCGGCGACGGCGCGGCTGACCGAGCCCTCGGTGCGGATGCTGGAGTCCAGTCGGAAGATCGTGGTCATGGTGTGCTCCTGGGTCGTGGGGGGTGAATTCGCAGGGGTCGAGCGCAGTGCTCTTCAGGAACGATAGTCTATAAAAACGATCATCGTGCAAACTGATGATCGTGAAACCTTGCCCTCCCGCTAGACTCGAACGCATGGCCACAGGCATCGATGCTCCGGAGCAGGAGCCACGCGCCGCCGCAGCGGTCGACCTGGGGCAGGCCCTGGGGGCCCTGCTGCGGCGCTATCTCGAGGGCGCGCGCAGTGCGGTCGAGGCCCTGCCCGGCGGCCCGCGAGGGTTCCAGGTCCTCTCCACTGCCGCCGAGGGAGCCTGCGGCAACCAGGCCACGATCGCCCTGAGGCTGGGACTGGACCGCACGGTGATGACCCACCTCGTCGACGACCTCGAGTCGGCGGGGATGGTCAGCCGGGTGCCGGACCCCAACGACCGCCGGGCGCGGCAGGTCATCCTCACCGCGAAGGGCAACCGGACGCTGCGCAGCTCGTCGGAGCGGATCCGGGCGGTCGAGCGCGACGTCCTGGGGGGCCTGTCCGATGACGAGGTCGAGCTGTTCCGGTCGCTGCTCGCCCGCGTCACTGCGGGCGAGCCAACGGACCACTCGGCGTGCTCCGCTCCCGTCCCCGACTGCTGACGCGCGCCGACGACGCCGAGGTCAGCTGGTCCGGGCCGGCAGGGCGTGCAGCTCGAGAGCAGTGATGGCTCCATCGGCCACCGTGCACGTGAGATAGGTGCAGTGCGGCTGGCGGCGCCGGTCGGTGGGCGACCCGGGGTTGAGCAGCCGAAGGCCATCGTGCTCGGTGTCCCACGGGATGTGGCTGTGTCCGAAGACGAGCACGTCGAGATCGGGGTATGCCGCCCGCATCCGTTCCTCGCGCCGCGCCCTGCCGCCCGTCTCGTGGACCACGCCCCACGCCATGCCGCCCAGCTCCACCCTAGCCACCTCGGGGAGACGCCGACGCAGCTCCGGTCCGTCGTTGTTGCCCCACACGCCGACGAGCCGCCGCGCTCTCGCCTCGAGAGCGTCGAGCAGGGCCGGGCTCATCCAGTCTCCGGCGTGCACGACCACGTCGGCCGCGTCCACCGCCGTCCACACCTGCGCCGGGAGGTCGCGGGCACGAGTCGGGACGTGGGTGTCGGCCAGGAGCAGCAGCTGCAGCCCGGAGCCGGCAGGTGCCGGGGCTCTCGGGTCATCCGTCGAGTCGGTCAAGGTCGGTCAACGCCTCCTCCCAGCGGCGCCGCCGCTCGTCACCATCCTGCTCCCACCAGGGGGTTCCCCGCTCGCCGAGCCCGTGCTTGGCGAGGTCCACCCGACGACGTGCCGGAGCAGGGTCCTCACCCGCTCGGGTCGCCGACCGCACGCCGGAGCGACCCCGGCCCAGGTGCGACAACAGTCGCTCCGCGATGTCCGGCGGCAGCGAGGATCCTGCCGTCGCCACCGGCGCCCGTTGACGACGAGCCACCGCTCGGGGTGCTGCTCGGCGCCGGCCTTCGTCTCAGCCACGCGGTTCCTCGGGTTCGGCACGCACGCGTTGGGACGCGGCATACGAAGGCTCGCGCAGTCGCGCCCACAGCAGGTGCGTCCACGTCCCGGCCGGGGGGTGACCGACGGGGTCGTGGCGTCGACTGCAGTCGGTGTCGGTCCAGGTGATGTCGAGTCGGCCACGCTCGTGCCACGGCCGTCCGGGCGCGGAGACGAGGAGCCGATAGGCAGCTGGAGGATCGTCCCGCACCGCCAGGGGGTCGAAGCGCAGGAGAAGCGAACCCGCCGGGGTGCTGAGCGGGAGCAGGGTGGTGAGAGGTCCGTGGTGATGTCGCCGGCGCACCATGAGCACGTGGCGGGTCAGCACGCCGGTGCCGGTCGAGGCGACGAGCACGTCCCCGGATGCGGGACCCTGCAGCCGGACGGCGAGACCCTCGAGGTCAGGCCCCTTGCGCAGCCCGGTGGCGCGCGACCAGCGAACCAGGCACGGGTGCGGCCCGGGTCCGTCGAGCATGACCACCCCACTGGGGGGACCCGGGTCCACCGTCAGAGAGCCGGTACCGCAGAAGCCGACCGGGTGCAGCGCCCGCGTGCCGCGCAGGCGTGCAGCCGCCCCGAAGGCCACTGCGAGCGCCTGACCACCGACCCGGCCGACCAGGTCCGCAAGCCCTGGGAAGGATGGGACGGCGGCAGGCAGCAGGGGGGAGGTCGGGGCTGACTGCATCACCCCAACCTAGGCGCCCATGCCACCCGGGTTGGAAGGGTCGGCCGAGTCAGCTGGACTCCGTGGCGAGCCAGGCGTCGATGTCGGCGAGGGCCACTGCCCTGACGTCCTCAGGTGCCCGCGACGCCCTCAGCGAGCCGCGGGCCAGCTCGGCCAGCTCGGCGTCCGAGAAGTCGAGCAGCCGGGCCACCTCGTACTGCGCGACCAGGCGCGACCCGAAGATCAACGGGTCGTCCGCCCCCAGCGCCACCGTGGCGCCTGCCTCGACGAGCCGGCGCAGCGGCACGTCCTCAAGCTCGTCATAGACGCCGAGCGAGAGGTTGCTGCCGGGGCACACCTCCAGAGCGACGCCCTCGGCCACCACCCGGTCCAGCGTCCGCGGGTCCTCGACCGAACGCACCCCGTGGCCGAGGCGGTCCGGCCTGAGCGACGTGAGCGTTCGGTCCACCGCGTCCGGTCCCAGCAGCTCGCCCGCGTGAGGGACCAGCGCCAGCCCGGCTCGCCGAGCAATGGCGAAGGCAGGAGCAAAGGACTCCGTGTCACCGCGTCGTTCGTCGTTGCTCAGTCCGAAGCCCACGACGGCACCCGGCCCCTCGCCGGCATACCGGGCAGCCAACCGCGCCAGGGTGCGGGACTCGAGCTCGTGGCGCATCCGCGAGGCCGCCACGACCACGCCCACCTGGGTGGCGCCCGCCTCCCGCGACACGGAGGCTGCCTCGTCGAGCACGATCTCCAGGGCAGGGGTGATGCCTCCGACGAACGGTGCGTAGGACGTCGGGTCGACCTGGATCTCGAGCCAGCGTGAGCCCTCGGCGCCGTCGTCGAGCGCAGCCTCGCGCACGATGCGTCGCATGTCGTCCTCGCCGCGCACACAGGCACGCGCGGCGTCATACAGGCTCTGGAATCGGAACCAGCCACGCTCGTCGCGGGTCTCGAACGTCACCGGCCAGTCGCCCCGGAGGGCTGAGGGCAGCCGCAACCCGTGTGCTGCCGACATCTCGCGCACCGTCTCGATGCGCATCGACCCGGTGAAGTGCAGGTGCAGGTGCGCCTTGGGCAGGGTCGCCGTGGAGCGGGCGGGCGCGGTCAATCCTCGACGATGTGCATGGCCGACTCCTCCGCCGACACGGCGTAGTCGGGTCCGGCTCCCGGGCCGCCCTCCACGCCGTCCGCACCGTCCGCGCTCTCCTCCGCCACGAGGGACGCCTCCTCGTCGGGGCCCACCCCTTCGTCGGGGGAGACCAGGGACCCGCCGTCGACCGGCTCACTCGGGTCGCCGAGGAAGTCCTGATCGGCGGGGATCGCGTCAGGGTCGTCGCCACCGACGGCGGCGGGCTCGTCGAGACCTGACTCGTTGTCCGGGGCTCCGTAGGCGGAGTCGGGGTCCGGCACCTCCTGCGCGATGCGCTGGTCGATGGTCTCCTCCTGGGCCTGCTCGGCCCCGGTGGTGCCCCACTCGGTGTTGCGCGGCTGCAGGTCCGGAGGCGACACCGGCAAGTTGTCGCCCTCGCTCGCGTCGAGCAGGTCGGGCTGTCCGCTGCCGGAGTCGACGTCGTCATCGAGGCTCATCGAGCCCAGGTCGGTGTCGAAGTTCTCGGTTCCAGGCTGGTCGCTCATGACCTCAGCCTTTCACGCCGGCAAGCTTTTCGGCGGCGGCGAGGAGGACGCAGGTGGCGACGCCGGCCATCGCCGTCTCGACCTCGGCCAGCACGGGGAATGACGGGGCGAGCCGGATGTTGCGGTCGTTCGGGTCGACGCCACGAGGGAAGGAGGCGCCGGCAGGGGTGAGCGCGATGCCCGCAGCCTTGGCCAGCTCGACGACCCGCGACGCCGTGCCGTCGAGGACGTCGAGGTTGACGAAGTAGCCACCCGAGGGCTTCGACCACGTCGCCACCCCACGGCCAGCGAGGGCCGACTCGAGCGCGGCGTCGACGGCTGCGAACTTCGGCGCGAGGATGTCGCGGTGCCTGGTCATGTGCTCGCGCACCCCGTCGGCCGAGCCGAAGAACTGGATGTGCCGCAGCTGGTTGACCTTGTCGGGCCCGATGGACGCGTACTGCTGGTGCCCGAGGTACCAGTCGATGTTGGCCTGTGAGGCGGCGAGGAACGCGACGCCCGCGCCGGCGAAGGTGATCTTCGAGGTCGAGGCAAACATCAGCGGCCGGTTCGGGTGCCCGGAGCCCGAGGCCAGCGTGATGATGTCGGCGCTCTTGGCCTCGTCCTCGGTGAGGTGGTGGAAGGCGTAGGCGTTGTCCCAGAAGATCCGGAAGTCCGGCGCCGCAGTGTCCATCGAGGCCAGCGCGCTCGCGACCTCCTGCGAGCAGGTGGAGCCCGACGGGTTGGCATAGGTCGGGACGATCCAGATGCCCTTGACCGCGGGGTCCTTGACGAGCTCGCGCACGGCCTCGACGTCGGGTCCGTCGTCGTGCATCGGCACAGTGACCATCTCGATGCCGTAGGACGCCAGCATGGTGAAGTGGCGGTCGTAGCCCGGGACAGGACAGATGAACTTCACGCTCTCCTCCTGCACCCACGGCCGCGGGGAGTCGGGTCCGCCGTGCAGCAGGAGCTGGACGAGGCAGTCGTGCATCATCGTCAGGCTCGAGTTGCCGCCCGCGACGACCTGCTCCGGCTCCACCCACAGGAGGTCGGCGAACATGGCCCGCAGCTGGGGCAGCCCGGACAGGCCGCCGTAGTTGCGCACGTCCGTCCCGCTGCCGTCCTTGTGCCCCTTGGGCAGCGCGAGGAGCTCGTTGCACAAATCGAGCTGCTCGGCCGACGGCTTGCCACGCGTCAGGTCGAGCTTCAGCCCGCGATCTCGGAGTGCGGCGTATGCCGTGCGCTGGCTCTCGAGGAAGTCCTCGAGGTCCGCGGGGGAGAGGGACGACAGGGGGGCGAGGGTGCTCTGCTCGGTCACCGACCCATCGTCCCAGAACCGGACCGCGCAGGGCAGCCCTCCCCATGGCGCGAGACGTGGGTTGTCGCGAGGGTGGAAGCACGGCGGGCCGAATGCGCCCGCCATGACTGGAGGGAACCCCCATGAGACTGCCCACCACCCGACACGGAGCCACCCTCGCGGTGGCCACGCTGGCTTTGACCGGCGCCATCGGGGTCAGCGCCACGACCAGCGCGGCACCCGCCGAGGCCGCAGAGAACTCCATCCGCGTCATCACCCACAACGTCGCCAAGAAGCCCTCGGCGCTGGGTGGTGCGATCCGCAAGGCCAACGCGACGCAGGGTCCGGAGTTCGTCCTGCTGCAGGAGGTGTGCTCGTCGATGGTGAAGCGGCTGCAGGACGACCTCGGCTACACGACCTTCCGACCCCGCCGCACCGCGGCCAAGTGCGGGACGAACGAGTCGGTCGGCGAAGCCACCGTCTGGACCGGCTCAGGTGCGGCGGCCGCTCCGCCGGTGATCCTCAACGCCGAGCCCATCGACGGGCACACCTACGGCTTGGCATGCCTGGACGTCACCCGCAACGGTCGGGACATCCGCGCCTGCTCGACCCATCTCATCGCAGCCAAGGCTTCCCAGAGTCAGCGCAACACCCTGACGGCAGCGATGAAGGCCGCGCTGAGCCCGGTCGTCAGCCAGAAGGACGTCGTCATCGTCGGTGGCGACTTCAACACCCTGCCCAAGACCTATCCGATGGACAACCTCTACGGCGTCGGCAAGGACCACAAGGGTGAGTTCCGCGAGCTGCACCAGATGGCCGGCGCCGGCACGGCCAACCGCGGCGGGAAGCCGACCATCGGTGGGGGGGACGAAGCCAGGAAGTTCGACTACATCTTCGCCTCGGTCAAGGGCTCACGTGCGAGCGGCGGAACCGAGCAGACCTGTTGGAAGGACGGGAATCCGCAGACGCAGGACTGCACCACGTCCAACCATCGGATCCTCTGGGGTCAGGTTCCGCTCAAGCCGGTCGGCTGAGAACGGACCCTTCGTCCCGGCGAGAGGGGCCCCGGTCCGATGCGTTTCGCGTCGGGCCGGGGCGTCCCGTATGCTGTTCCCTCGGTGATCGCACCATGATTCGTCATGCCTGCGGTCGCCTCGGAACCACCGTCCCAGCGGGTGCGTTCCTAGGGCAGTGGCTCAATTGGTAGAGCACCGGTCTCCAAAACCGGCGGTTGGGGGTTCGAGTCCCTCCTGCCCTGCAGGTTCAGATCATCTCGGAGAAGAGGAACTGTGACGGAAGTGGGCGAGTCCCGCGACTCACGACGTGCGAGCAAGAGCTCGGGCGACGGTCGCAACGCCGTGTCACGGCTCTTCGGGTCCCTGGGTCTGTTCATCAGCCAGATCCTCGACGAGCTGCGCAAGGTCGTCCGACCGACGCGCTCCGAGCTGTGGAGCTACACGATCGTCGTCATCGTCTTCGTGACGGTGATGATGGCGCTCGTGTCCGGCATGGACTACGGCTTCGGCAAGCTCGTCGCCCTCGTCTTCGGCGACGGCGGCTGAGCCCCTGGTCGCGTCCGAGAGGCGCGCCCGCACCACTGTGAACTCAACGCTGTACAGGAAGTAGGTCTGCACGTGTCCGACCACACGACGTCTGACGGCGACACTGCCGACGAGACGGCGACTCCCGAGACCCTCGCCGTCGACGAGACCGACAGCGCTG
The DNA here is from genome assembly GCF_979258975.1 of Knoellia sp. AC549. Taxonomy (NCBI): domain Bacteria; kingdom Bacillati; phylum Actinomycetota; class Actinomycetes; order Micrococcales; family Intrasporangiaceae; genus Knoellia; species Knoellia sp. AC549. Next base: position 778,214 of record NZ_OZ409890.1, on the reverse strand, counting down.
CCCAGCGCGAGTCGCTGACCCTCGGCGACACCGCTCCCGCGTTCCTCGACACGCCCTCCGACGGTCCCGAGGACCGCGAGGCCGGCGAGTCCGCAGAGGACGACGACGAGGCCGCCACGGACACCGAGACCGACGAGAGCGACGACAGCAGCACCGACGACAGCGGCACCGACGAGGACGGCGAGAGCACCCTCGAGGCCGCGACCACCGAGTCCGACGAGGACGGCGACGTCGTCCCGACCGACATCGACCCGGTCAAGGCCTTCAAGGAGGACCTCGCCTCCAAGTTCGGCGACTGGTACGTCATCCACTCCTACGCCGGCTACGAGAACCGCGTGAAGACCAACCTCGAGACCCGGATCCAGTCCCTCAACATGGAGGACTACATCTTCGAGATCGAGGTCCCCATGGAGGAGGTCACCGAGATCAAGAGCGGTCAGCGCAAGCTGGTCCGCCGGGTCCGGATGCCCGGATACGTCCTCGTCCGCATGGACCTCACCGACGAGTCTTGGGGCGCCGTGCGCCACACCCCCGGGGTGACCGGCTTCGTCGGCAACGCGCACCAGCCGGTGCCGCTCAGCCTCGACGAGGTCTACACGATGATCAAGCCGGCCGAGCTCGAGCTGGCTGCGGCTGCCGCCGCCGGTGGGGACGCGTCCGGCTCGGGTGCGGGCTCCGCTGCCAAGACCCCGCTCGTCGACTTCGAGGTCGGCGAGTCGGTGACCGTCATGGACGGTCCGTTCGAGACCTTGCCGGCGACGATCTCCGAGATCAACGCCGAGGGCCAGAAGCTCAAGGTCCTCGTCTCCATCTTCGGCCGGGAGACCCCGGTCGAGCTGTCGTTCAGCCAGGTCTCCAAGCTCTGACCTGAGCGACCGCACTGCAACCGGGTCATCGCCCAAGGCGTGGGCCCACAACCAACAAAAGGACACACAGCATGCCTCCCAAGAGCAAAAAGGTCTCCGGCTACATCAACCTGCAGATCCAGGCTGGTGCGGCGACCCCGGCTCCTCCCGTCGGCCCGGCCCTCGGTCAGCACGGCGTCAACATCATGGAGTTCGTCAAGGCCTACAACGCTGCGACCGAGCACCAGCGGGGCAACATCATCCCCGTCGTCATCACGGTCTTCGAAGACCGCTCGTTCACCTTCATCACCAAGACCCCGCCGGCCTCCGAGCTGATCAAGAAGGCAGCGGGCGTCCAGAAGGGCTCCGGCGAGCCGCACAAGACCAAGGTCGCCAAGCTGACCAAGGACCAGGTGCGCGAGATCGCCGAGCAGAAGATGCCCGACCTCAACGCCAACGACATCGACGCCGCGATGAAGATCATCGCCGGCACCGCGCGTCAGATGGGCATCGAGACCGCCGTCTAGGTCTCGAACACGAACGTTCGGTATGCCGCCCGCTCAGGCGAGCGGGCGGCATACCGAAGAGCTTCACTCACCTGAGTGAAGCGGTGGGAGGGCCAGCGCTGGCCCGCACCACGACTCCAACACCGAAATCTCAGGAGAGAACATGAAGCGCAGCAAGGGCTACCGCGCCACCGCGGAGAAGATCGACACCGACAAGGCCTACGCCCCCAGGGACGCCGTCCGTCTCGCCAAGGCCGGCGCCAAGGCCAAGTACGACGAGACCGTCGAGGTCGCCATGCGCCTCGGCATCGACCCGCGCAAGGCCGACCAGATGGTTCGCGGCACCGTGAACCTGCCCCACGGCACCGGCAAGACCGCCCGCGTCCTCGTCTTCGCCAACGGCGACAAGGCCGAGGCCGCTCGCGCAGCCGGCGCCGACTACGTCGGTTCCGACGACATGCTCGAGAAGGTCGCCGGCGGCTGGCTCGACTTCGACGCGATCGTCGCCACCCCTGACCTCATGGGCAAGGTCGGTCGTCTCGGCAAGGTCCTGGGTCCGCGTGGCCTCATGCCCAACCCGAAGACCGGCACCGTCACGATGGACACGGCCAAGGCCGTGACCGACATCAAGGGCGGCAAGATCGAGTTCCGTGCCGACAAGCACAGCAACCTCCACTTCATCATCGGCAAGGTGTCCTTCGACGAGAGCAAGCTCGTCGAGAACTACGCCGCCGCGCTCGAGGAGATCCTGCGCCTCAAGCCCGCTTCGTCGAAGGGCCGCTACATCAGCAAGGCCACCCTGTCGACGACGATGGGCCCCGGCATCCCGCTGGACTTCACCAAGACCCGCAACCTGCTCGACGAGGATGCTCAGGCCGACGCCTGACCTGCTCGCACCCGAAGCGGCCCTCGTTCTCCGGAACGGGGGCCGCTTCGTCCGTGGGCTGGTTAGTCTGGGTATCGCCGCAAGGCGCGGCCACTTTTGTCGCAGGGGATCCCATGACCGTCACCCGCTCGTTCGGCGCTGCCTTCGCAGCCCTCGCCCTGACCGCGGCCCTCGGCGCCTGCGGATCGGCCACGTCAGGGAGCCCGACCGGCTCCTCGGCGAGCGACCAACCCGTGGCCGAGACGCCGCAGGTCAAGGTGGGGGACACGGTCGACCTCACGGAACCCTTCGCGGCCTCCGTGACCGCCATGAAGGCCAAGAAGACCTTCACCCTCACGGGCGAGGCGGGTGGAGGATCGATGTCCGGTCAGATGCGCCTCGACGGGGCCGACACTGCGATGAAGATCCAGACCAGCATGGACGGTCGCAGCGTGGACATCATCCTCGTCGGCGGCGTGATGTACATGGGCGGCTTCCCCAACCTGCCTGCGGGCAAGACGTTCGTGAAGATCGACCCCGAGGGTGACGACCCCATGAGCAAGATGATGGGCCCGGCGTTGCGGCAGGTCGCCGAGTCGGCCGACCCGACGTCCTCCCTCGCGGGCATCGAGGGACTCAAGGCGAAGGTCATCGAGGTCAAGGACGGCACGACGACCTACGAGGTGACCATGTCCGCCGACCAGCAGCTGTCCATGGCCAGGAAGCGACTCGAGGAGATGGGGATGGGCGACACTCCGATGCCCACGCCTTCCGTGATGAAGCCCCTCACCCTCCGCCAGACCATCGGGGCAGACGACCTGCCGACGAGGATCGAGCTCACCGGCGCCGCCGAGATGACCGTGGACATGACGTACTCGGGGTGGGGCGAGCCGGTGGACGTCGTGGCGCCGCCGGCCGACAAGGTGGCGACCTTCGCAGACGTCATGTGACCGGTCGGCAGAGTAGCGACCCGCGTGGCCGACGCCTGGCCACCGTCGATCTCGGACAACCTGGCTTCACCTCACCGCAGCGCCACGGTGACCCAGACCATGGTCCCGGCTGCCCTCAGAGCTGACTGACCGGCCGCATTCGTCGCTCCCAGACCTCGCGGATAGTCTCGAGGGACTCAACCGGGAGGGAACCCATGAAGATCTCGATGCGCCGCTCCGGCGGTCCTGCCCTCGCGCTCGCGGGCCTGCTCGCGCTCGGCGCGTGCGGCTCGTCCGAGGGCGCCGCCGACACGCCCACCGCCCAGGGCGACAAGGCCCAGGGCGACAAGGCCGACCCGGGCAAGGCAGGCGACACGATCGACGCCGGCGAGCTCGCGGGTCGCATGGTCGCCGCCATGGAGAAGGCCGGCAGCGGCACCATGTCGATGGACACCGGCGGCGAGAAGGCCTCCGGCGACTTCAAGTACGTCGACGGCCAGCTCCAACAGCACACGACCGTCCCGGTCGAGGGCTCCAAGATGGAGATCATCGCCGTGGGGGACTTCGTCTACCTCAAGGGGCTCCCGGACCAGGCCAAGCCCTGGGTCAAGATCGACCCCAAGGCGAGCGACCCGATCAGCCAGATGTTCAAGGGCATCGCCGAGGGTGGCATCAGCGACCCGACCAAGATGGCCGAGAACCTCAAGGGCACCAAGGCCACGCTCAAGTCGAGCGAGGGTGGCAACTCCACCTACGAGTTCAGCGTCGACGCAGCCAAGGCCCTGGGCACCACCGCCCCCACGCCGAGTCCGTCGGCCAGCGCCTCGACCCCACCTCTGACGATGACCTATGTCCTCGACAAGGACGACCGTCCCGTCACCATCTCGACCACGGTGTCGAACCAGTCGATCAAGGTCACCTACGGCGACTGGGGCAAGAAGGTCGAGATCACCGAGCCTCCCGCCGACCAGGTGGGTCCGATCAGCTTCCCGTCCGCTCCCGCGGGCTGACCCACCGCTCCACCCGAGTTCGTCCCGCTCCACCCGAGTTGCCAGCTCGGGTGGAGCGCCCCTTTATCGGGTCACCCGATAATGCGCAGGCGATGGGGATGGTGGGGGCAGGTGTCGGCGTGAGGGCGGGGGAGGGGTGGATTTGGTCGCCGGGCTCTCGCCCGTCTACTGTGTCCCTTGACCAAAGACCGCCGGTTGTCGGGTGCATCCGCACCAGACCGAAGGTTCCGCGAGAGCGGGCAACCAGCGCAGGCGTAAGTTTCAACCACAGGCGACCTCAACCGTCGCGTCTGCTTGAGCCCCGCGTCCTGCGCCGGGGCTCATTTCTCTTTCGTGGACCTTCACCGCTGGTCGTACCGACGGAAGGAGGCCCGAATGTCTCGTGCAGACAAGACCGCGGCGATCGCCGAGCTCGCGGAGAAGTTCCGTAGCTCCAACGCCACTGTCCTCACGGAGTACCGCGGGCTCTCGGTGAAGCAGATCACCGACCTTCGTGGCGCCCTTCGTGGCAACGCGACCTACGCCGTGGTCAAGAACACGCTGACCGAGCTCGCCGCCAAGGAGGCCGGAGTCACGGCCTTCGACGGGCAGCTCGTCGGACCCTCCGCCATCGCCTTCGTCGATGGCGACCCGGTCGAGGCCGCCAAGGGCCTGCGTGACTTCGCCAAGGCAAACCCCCTCCTCGTGATCAAGAGCGGCCTGCTTGACGGCAAGGCGCTCTCGGCCGCGGAGATCACCAAGCTCGCGGACCTCGAGTCCCGCGAGGTGCTCCTCTCCAAGCTGGCCGGCGCCCTCCAGGCATCGCTCAGCCAGGCTGTCTACCTCTTCGCCGCGCCGCTGTCGCAGACCGCTCGGGTCGTCGACGCGCTGCGTGCCAAGGTCGAGACCGAGGGTCCGGCCGTGGCCGCTCCCGAGGCCGAGGCCGAGCCCGAGGTCGCTTCCGAGGAGACCCCCGCCGACGCCGCACCTGCGGCCGAGGCAACCCCAGACGTCGCCACGGGTGGCGACGACGCCTGAGACCCGGCACACGCTGAGGTCCCAGGAAAAACACCACCGCCACTCACGGCATACACCGAAGTAGAAAGGACGCCATCATGGCCAAGCTCAGCACCGACGAGCTCCTTGAGGCTTTCAAGGAAATGACCCTCATCGAGCTTCTCTGAGTTCGTCAAGCAGTTCGAGGACACCTTCAACGTCACCGCCGCCGCGCCCGTCGCGGTTGCCGCAGCCCCCGCCGGTGGTGGCGGCGACGCCGCCGCCGCGGAGGAGCAGGACGAGTTCGACGTCATCCTGACCGCCGCCGGCGACAAGAAGATCGCCGTCATCAAGGAGGTCCGTTCGCTGACCTCCCTCGGTCTCAAGGAGGCCAAGGACCTCGTCGATGGCGCCCCCAAGGCCGTCGTCGAGAAGGTCGACAAGGCCACGGCCGACAAGGCCAAGGAGCAGCTCGAGGCCGCAGGCGCGACCGTCGAAGTCAAGTGACCTGAGCCTCCACCGAGGCTGAAGCACTCCGCGAACGGGCGGGACGGATCCACTGGATCCGTCCCGCCCGTTCCGCATGTCCGGGCCCTTCATTCTCGGGTCATGCGTCAGGTATGCCGCGTGAGGGCTTGACGTGCGCCGCTGCGCCAGTCATCCTTTCCGGGTCACACCGTGTGCTTCTCGCGCACGACGGCTGGCCGGACCCGCGTCCCGCGCTCCTTGCGGGATTGGACAGGGTTGGACTGTTGCGCCCTTTAGGTCTATGCTGTTGCTTTGCCCTGCCCATGACCTCTCTCCGCTCTCGTCGAGCGACCTCCGCCGTGCCCCTGCCGCATCCCGGCTACTGCACGGGGAGTTCGGTTTCCTGATGTGAGCGGACTGGTCCTGGGTCGTGCGACCACCGTAAAAACACATGGCCAGTGGAAGGACCATCCTTGGCTGCCTCGCGCACCGCGTCCAAGATCGTGACCACCGCAATGACGGCTACGGGCCGTCTCTCGTTCGGCAAGATCCGTGAGCCCATGGAGGTCCCCGACCTCCTCGCACTGCAGACCGAGAGCTTCGACTGGCTCCTCGGCAACGAGCGGTGGCAGGAGCGTGTCGCAACGGCGCGCGCTGCCGGCCGCGACGACGTCCCGGAGCGTTCGGGTCTCGAGGACATCTTCGAAGAGATCTCCCCGATCGAGGACTTCAGCGGCTCCATGTCGCTCTCGTTCCGCGACCACCGCTTCGAGGAGCTCAAGTACTCCATCGAGGACTGCAAGGAGCGCGACCAGACCTACTCCGCGCCCCTGTTCGTCACCGCGGAGTTCATGAACAACACCACGGGTGAGATCAAGAGCCAGACCGTCTTCATGGGCGACTTCCCGCTCATGACCGAGCGCGGCACGTTCATCATCAACGGCACCGAGCGGGTCGTCGTCTCGCAGCTCGTCCGCAGCCCGGGCGTCTACTTCGAGCGCACTCCCGACAAGACGTCCGACAAGGACATCTACACCGCCAAGATCATCCCGAGCCGGGGTGCCTGGCTCGAGTTCGAGATCGACAAGCGCGACATGGTCGGCGTCCGCGTCGACCGCAAGCGCAAGCAGTCGGTCACCGTCCTCCTCAAGGCGCTCGGCATGACCGAGGCGCAGATCCGCGAGGAGTTCGCCGGCTACGAGTCGATCGAGCTCACCCTCGACAAGGACAACACCGAGGGCCAGGACGACGCGCTGCTCGACATCTACCGCAAGCTCCGTCCGGGCGAACCGCCCACCCGCGAGGCCGCGCAGAACCTGCTCGACAACCTCTACTTCAACGGCAAGCGCTACGACCTGGCCAAGGTTGGTCGCTACAAGATCAACAAGAAGCTGGGCATCGAGGGCGAGCTCACCGACTCCACCCTGAACGTCAACGACATCGTCGCGACGATCAAGTACATCGTGGCCCTGCACAACGGCGACGAGACCCTGCCGGGCCGTCGCAAGGGCGAGGACGTCGCGATCCGCGTCGAGACCGACGACATCGACCACTTCGGCAACCGTCGTCTGCGCAACGTCGGCGAGCTCATCCAGAACCAGGTCCGCACGGGCCTGTCGCGGATGGAGCGCGTCGTCCGCGAGCGGATGACGACCCAGGACGTCGAGGCGATCACGCCGCAGACCCTGATCAACATCCGCCCCGTGGTGGCCTCGATCAAGGAGTTCTTCGGGACCTCGCAGCTGTCGCAGTTCATGGACCAGAACAACCCGCTCTCCGGGCTGACGCACAAGCGTCGTCTGTCCGCGCTGGGCCCGGGTGGTCTCTCCCGTGACCGCGCCGGCATGGAGGTCCGTGACGTCCACCCGTCGCACTACGGCCGCATGTGCCCGATCGAGACCCCTGAGGGTCCCAACATCGGTCTGATCGGCTCGCTCGCGTCCTATGGCCGCATCAACGCCTTCGGCTTCATCGAGACCCCCTACCGCAAGGTGACCAAGGGTCGCATCACCGACGAGATCCACTACCTGTCGGCTGACGAGGAGGACGAGCACGTCATCGCCCAGGCGAACGCCGCGCTCGACACCACCGGCGAGCGGTTCTCCAGCGAGCGTGTCCTCGTGCGCATCAAGGGTGGCGAGGTCGAGTACATCCCGGCCGACGACGTCGACTACATCGACGTCTCCGCCCGACAGATGGTCTCGGCCGCGACCGCGCTCATCCCGTTCCTCGAGCACGACGACGCCAACCGTGCGCTCATGGGTTCCAACATGCAGCGTCAGGCGGTGCCGCTGGTCAAGGCCGAGGCGCCGCTCGTCGGCACGGGCATGGAGCTGCGCGCCGCGGTCGACTCCGGTGACGTCGTCGTCGCCGAGAAGGCGGGCGTGGTCACTGAAGTTTCTGCGGACCTCGTCACCGTCGCTGCCGATGACGGCACGTCGCGCACCTACCGGATCGACAAGTTCACCCGGTCCAACCAGGGCAACAGCTACAACCAGCGCGTCATCGTCTCCGAGGGTGACCGCGTCGAGCAGGGTGCCCTCATCGCCGACGGTCCTGCGACCGACGGTGGCGAGATGGCTCTGGGCCGCAACCTGCTCGTGGCGTTCATGCCGTGGGAGGGCCACAACTACGAGGACGCGATCATCCTCAGCCAGCGTCTGGTGCAGGACGACGTCCTCTCCTCGATCCACATCGAGGAGCACGAGGTCGACGCCCGCGACACCAAGCTCGGCCCCGAGGAGATCACCCGCGACATCCCCAACGTCTCCGAAGAGGTCCTCGCCGACCTCGACGAGCGCGGGATCATCCGCATCGGTGCCGAGGTCCGCGACGGCGACCTCCTCGTCGGCAAGGTCACGCCCAAGGGTGAGACCGAGCTGACGCCGGAGGAGCGACTGCTCCGTGCGATCTTCGGTGAGAAGGCGCGCGAGGTCCGCGACACGTCCCTCAAGGTGCCTCACGGCGAGACCGGCACGGTCATCGGCGTCAAGGTGTTCGACAAGGACGAGGGCGACGAGCTGCCCCCGGGCGTCAACCAGCTGGTGCGCGTCCACGTTGCCAACAAGCGCAAGATCACCGACGGCGACAAGCTCGCCGGTCGTCACGGCAACAAGGGCGTCATCTCCAAGATCCTCCCCGTCGAGGACATGCCGTTCCTCGAGGACGGCACGCCGGTCGACGTCGTGCTCAACCCGCTCGGTGTCCCCGGTCGCATGAACATCGGCCAGATCCTCGAGCTGCACCTGGGTTGGGCCGCGAGCCGCGGCTGGGAGATCGTGGGCAACCCCGAGTGGGCCAACCTCATCCCGGACGACGCCCGCAGCGCCGAGCCCGGCACCCGTGTCGCCTCGCCCGTCTTCGACGGCGTCCGCGAGAACGAGATCGTCGGTCTGCTCGACAGCACCCGCGAGACCCGTGACGGCGTCCGTCTCATCGACGGCTCCGGCAAGACGCCGCTCTTCGACGGCCGCTCCGGCGAGCCGTACCCGGAGCCGGTGTCGGTGGGCTACATGTACATCCTCAAGCTGCACCACCTCGTGGACGACAAGATCCACGCACGCAGCACGGGTCCGTACTCGATGATCACCCAGCAGCCGCTCGGCGGTAAGGCCCAGTTCGGTGGCCAGCGCTTCGGTGAGATGGAGGTGTGGGCGCTCGAGGCCTACGGCGCGGCCTACGCGCTGCAGGAGCTGCTCACCATCAAGTCGGACGACGTCAACGGTCGCGTGAAGGTCTACGAGGCCATCGTCAAGGGCGACAACATCCCCGAGCCCGGCATCCCCGAGTCCTTCAAGGTGCTCATCAAGGAGATGCAGAGCCTCTGCCTCAACGTCGAGGTCCTGTCCAGCGATGGCCAGGCGATCGAGATGCACGACGCCGAGGAAGACGTCTTCCGTGCGGCCGAGGAGCTCGGGATCGACCTGTCGCGCCGCGAGCCCAGTTCGGTCGAAGAGGTCTGACCGGTATGCCGTGTGCTCCCGTCCGCGTTGAGCGGCCGGTGCGCACACGGCATACCCAGCCTCTCCTGACCAACCCCCAGACTTAAGCAAGAGCAACGAGAGAAGGAACCACGTGCTCGACGTCAACTTCTTCGACGAACTGCGCATTGGCCTCGCCACCGCCGACTCCATCCGTGAGTGGAGCCATGGTGAGGTGAAGAAGCCCGAAACCATCAACTACCGCACCCTCAAGCCCGAGAAGGACGGACTCTTCTGCGAGAAGATCTTCGGCCCGACCCGGGACTGGGAGTGCGCGTGCGGCAAGTACAAGCGGGTCCGCTTCAAGGGCATCATCTGTGAGCGCTGCGGCGTCGAGGTGACCCGTGCGGCCGTCCGTCGTGAGCGGATGGGCCACATCGAGCTCGCCGCCCCCGTCACCCACATCTGGTACTTCAAGGGCGTCCCGTCACGCCTGGGCTACCTCCTCGACCTGGCGCCGAAGGACCTTGAGAAGGTCATCTACTTCGCCGCCTACATGATCACGAGCGTCGACGTGGACCAGCGCCACGCCGACCTGCCCTCGCTCGAGGCGCAGATCGAGGTCGAGAAGAAGGAGCTCGAGAACCGTCGCGACGCCGACGTCGACACGCGCGCCAAGAAGCTCGAGGGCGACATCGCCGCGCTCGAGGCCGAGGGTGCCAAGTCCGACGCCAAGCGCAAGGTCCGCGACTCCGCCGAGCGCGAGATGAACCAGATCCGCAAGCGTGCGGACGCTCAGGTCGAGCGTCTCGCGCAGGTGTGGGACCGGTTCAAGAACCTCAAGGTCCAGGACCTCGAGGGCGACGAGATCCTCTACCGCGAGATGCGTGACCGCTTCGGTCTGTACTTCGAGGGTGGGATGGGCGCCGCGGCGATCCAGAAGCGTCTGGAGTCCTTCGACCTCGAGGCCGAGGCCGAGCTCCTGCGCGAGATCATCGCCACGGGCAAGGGCCAGAAGAAGACCCGCTCGCTCAAGCGCCTCAAGGTCGTCTCGGCCTTCATGACGACGACCAACAAGCCGGCCGGCATGGTCCTCGACGCCGTCCCGGTCATCCCGCCGGACCTGCGCCCGATGGTGCAGCTCGACGGTGGCCGCTTCGCGACGTCGGACCTCAACGACCTCTACCGTCGCGTCATCAACCGCAACAACCGCCTCAAGCGACTGCTCGACCTCGGCGCGCCCGAGATCATCGTCAACAACGAGAAGCGGATGCTCCAGGAGGCCGTCGACAGCCTCTTCGACAACGGTCGTCGTGGCCGCCCGGTCACGGGTCCCGGCAACCGTCCGCTCAAGTCGCTGTCCGACATGCTCAAGGGCAAGCAGGGGCGGTTCCGTCAGAACCTCCTCGGCAAGCGCGTCGACTACTCCGGCCGTTCGGTCATCGTCGTCGGCCCGCAGCTGAAGCTGCACCAGTGTGGTCTGCCCAAGCAGATGGCCCTCGAGCTCTTCAAGCCGTTCGTGATGAAGCGCCTGGTCGACCTCGACCACGCGCAGAACATCAAGTCGGCCAAGCGCATGGTCGAGCGTCACCGTTCCGTCGTGTGGGACGTCCTCGAAGAGGTCATCACCGAGCACCCGGTCCTGCTCAACCGTGCACCCACGCTGCACCGCCTCGGCATCCAGGCCTTCGAGCCCCAGCTGGTCGAGGGCAAGGCCATCCAGATCCACCCGCTCGTCTGCACCGCCTTCAACGCGGACTTCGACGGTGACCAGATGGCCGTGCACGTGCCGCTCTCCGCGGAGGCGCAGGCCGAGGCCCGCATCCTCATGCTGTCGAGCAACAACATCCTCAAGCCGGCCGACGGTCGCCCCGTCACCATGCCGACCCAGGACATGATCATCGGCCTGTTCCACCTGACCTCGCCCATCGAGGGCAGCCAGGGTGAGGGTCGGGTCTTCTCCACCGTCTACGAGGCCCGCATGGCCTTCGACGCCGGTGAGATCCTGCTGGGCACGCCGGTCAAGATCCGTCTGCACCACGTCGTCCCGACGCCGGGCACGGTCCTCCCCGAGGGTGTCGTCCCCGACGACGAGGGCTTCGTGCCCGAGTGGCTGGCGGACACGAGCCTGGGCAACGCGCTCTTCAACGAGACGCTGCCGATGGACTACCCCTACGTCAACGACAAGGTCGACAAGAAGCGTCTCTCGACGATCGTCAACGACCTCGCCGAGCGCTACAGCAAGGTGCAGGTCGCGGCCTCGCTCGACGCGCTCAAGGAGTACGGCTTCCACTGGGCCACCCGGTCCGGCATCACGGTCGCCATCTCCGACGTCGTCACGCCGCCGAAGAAGCTCGAGATCCTCGAGGGCTACGAGGTCAAGGCCACCAAGGTCCAGGTCCAGTACGAGCGCGGTCTCATCACCGACGACGAGCGTCGTCAGGAGCTCATCGAGATCTGGACGCAGGCCACCAACGAGGTCGCCAAGGAGATGGAGGCCAACATCCCGGCCACCAACACCATCTTCCGCATGGTGTCCTCGGGTGCTCGCGGTAACTGGATGCAGCTGCGCCAGATCGCGGGTATGCGTGGGCTGGTGTCCAACCCGAAGGGCGAGATCATCCCTCGTCCGATCCGCGCGAACTTCCGCGAGGGTCTGTCCGTGCTCGAGTTCTTCATCTCCACGCACGGATCGCGCAAGGGTCTGGCCGACACGGCGCTCCGTACGGCCGACTCCGGGTACCTCACGCGACGTCTGGTCGACGTGTCGCAGGACGTCATCATCCGCGAGGACGACTGTGGCACCGACCGTGGCCTGGCCATGCCGATCGCCGCGACCGACGAGCGCACGGGCAACCGCACGGTGCACGACGACGTCGAGACCTCGGTCTACGCCCGCACGCTCGCCGAGGACGTCGTCAAGGACGGCGAGACGCTCGCAGAGGCAGGTATCGACCTCGGTGACCTCGTCATCGGTGCGCTCTTCGCTGCTGGTGTCGACAGTGTCAAGGTCCGCTCGGTCCTGACCTGTGACAGCAAGGTCGGCACGTGTGCGCTCTGCTACGGCCGTTCGCTCGCGACCGGCAAGCTCGTCGACATCGGCGAGGCCGTCGGCATCATCGCGGCCCAGTCGATCGGTGAGCCCGGCACGCAGCTGACGATGCGTACCTTCCACACCGGTGGTGTGGCCGGTGACGACATCACCCAGGGTCTGCCGCGTGTGGTCGAGCTCTTCGAGGCGCGCACCCCCAAGGGTGTCTCGCCGATCGCCGAGGCCAGTGGCCGCGTCACGATCGACGAGACCGACAAGGCCCGTCGGATCCTGCTCACGCCGGACGACGGCTCGGAGGAGCACGCCTACCCGGTGAGCAAGCGCGCGCGCCTGCTCGTCACCGACGGTCAGAGCGTCGAGGTCGGAACCCAGTTCACCGTGGGTTCGATCGACCCGAAGCAGGTGCTGCGCATCCTCGGTCCGCGCAAGGTGCAGATGCACCTCGTCGACGAGGTCCAGCACGTCTACCGCCAGCAGGGCGTGTCGATTCACGACAAGCACATCGAGGTCATCGTCCGGCAGATGCTGCGCCGGATCACGATCATCGAGGCCGGCGACGCGGACCTGCTTCCGGGCATGCTCGCCGAGCGTGGTCGCTTCGAGGACGAGAACCGTCGCGTCGTCGCCGAGGGTGGCACCCCTGCCTCGGGTCGTCCCGAGCTCATGGGTATCACCAAGGCCTCGCTGGCCACCGAGTCGTGGCTGTCCGCGGCCTCGTTCCAGGAGACCACCCGCGTCCTCACCGAGGCCGCCATGGAGGGCAAGTCCGACACCCTCCTCGGCCTCAAGGAGAACGTCATCCTCGGGAAGCTCATCCCGGCCGGGACGGGTCTGCTCCGCTACCGCAACATCAACGTGGAGCCGACCGAAGAGGCGAAGGCCGCGATGTACTCGATGCCGAACTACGACGAGTTCGCCTACCCGGCCTTCGGTCCGGGTTCGGGCGAGGCCGTCCGGCTCGACGACAGCGAGCTCGGTCTCGACCGGCTCTGACAGCAGTCAAACGCAAGGGCGGGTATGCCGTGTGGTCACCACACGGCATACCCGCCCTTCGTCGTTCCCCGAGTCCGCAGGATGCCGCGGGGAGGACGGCCACATCCGCAGACGTGGCGAGGTGAGAGGGTTGAGCCCATGCGCGACGACATGACCATCCGGCGCGAACGCGTCGAGGACCACGCGGGCATCGCCGCGCTCCATGACGACGCGTTCCCGCGGGTCGAGGGAGCCGCTCGCTCCGTGGAGTCGGCACTGATCGACGAGCTCCGAGGTGACGGTGACGCCATCGAGGAGCTGACCTTCGTCGCGGAGCTCGACGGTGAGGTCGTCGGCCATGTCATGTGCTCGGCCGCAACGCTGGGGGAGGGGTCCGCCATCGGTCTCGGCCCCATCGCGGTTGCCCCGGCCCTGCAGCGGCAGGGCATCGGTGCCGCTCTCATGGCCTCGGTGATCGCCTCGGCCGAGCAGCGCGGGGACGCCGCGATCGTGCTGCTCGGGGACCCCGGGTACTACGCACACTTCGGCTTCGTGGCGGCATCCCGACATGGAGTGGACGCCCCCAGACCGTGGGAGGACGGGCACTTCCAGATCAAGACGCTGCGGGCCTGGCGTGCTGAGCAGGCTGGCCCCTTTCGCTTCGCCCCGGCCTTCGAGCGCCTCGACGCCTGACGGGGGCGCCGCGGCACCGCCTTCGTCGCATAGTCACTATGCCTCACGCCCCGCTGGGGCTCAAAAGTGCATTTCTGCAGGTGAGGGGCCCATTTGGGTCTGGTAATGACTAGTCCGCCAGGGCTAGCGTCCAACTGCAGAACGGTGCGTCCCTACGGGGTACCTACCCCGTCGTACCGTCCAGGGGAGTGTGGACATGCGCGTCACTCGAGTTCTCGTTCCAGTCGTGGCGGCACTTGCCGCCGTCGCAGTCGCCGGCCCGCCGGCATCCGCGGTCACATCCGCATCCGCACCCACAGCCGCAGCAGCCGTGGCCAAGACCGGCTACCAGTCAGGTGCGTGGGGCACCTACGTCACGGCAATCGACAAGACCATCCAGTCAGGTCCGACCAGCTCGGCCTCCATCGCCTGCACCTCGACCAACGGACTGACGCGCACCAACACCCTGCCGTCGGTCAACCTGCCCGTCGTCGGTCAGGTCGGTGCCATCACGACCAAGGTCACGACGTCCGCGCCGACGTCGACGTCCGCCAACTCCAAGACGGCAGGCGTCAACCTCCTGGGTGGGGCGGTGGTCGCAGACGCGGTGGATGTCACTGCCACTGCGACGAAGACTTCCGGCCCGCCGACAGGCACCGGCTCGACCACGTTCGTGGGGCTCAAGATCCTGGGCAACTCGATCTCGGCCACGGTTGCGCCCAACACGAAGGTCTCCCTTGACGTCGGGGGTACGCGTGTCGGCACGGTCATCCTCAACTTCCAGTCGAAGACGACCGCGAACGGCGTGTTCACGCAGGCGACCCGAGGCATCGTCATCACCTTGCTCGCGAACAACCCGTACGGACTTCCTGCCTCCACCGCCGTGTACATCGGTGGTGCGAACGCCGGACTGACGACGACCTTCCGGGCAGCGACGAACGGCGGAAGCGGTTGGGGCCTGTCAGCGAACGCGCTGAACGGTACGGCCGTCATCGGCCGGCAGCCGCACATCGGCGTCCTCTGCTACGGCGGAACCCACAGCGGCAGCCTCGCGACGATCACCCGTGACCCCCTGGTCTCCACGGGCACGACCCTCGTGACCACGACGGCGACGAACGGTGCCACGACCACCACGAGCAAGGTGGTCACCTCGGTCGCCGCGCCGAAGATCCTGGGCGGTGTCATCTCCGCCGACGCGATCGTCGCCGAGGCACATGCCGCGTTGCGAGCGGACGGCACGGTCGGTGTCGCCGACAAGTCCCGCTTCGTCAACCTCAAGGTCCTCGGTCTGCCCCTGATCACCTCCAACGTCGCACCCAACACCACGGTCAACGTGGTGGGACTCGGGGCGGTGACCTTCCACAAGGTCACGCGCACCACCAGAGGGATCGAGATCGTCATGCTCGAGATCAAGCTTCTCCGCCAACATCGCCGGTCTGCCCACCGGGACGATCGTTCAGGTGGCGGGAGCCGACGCGAGAGTCATCGCCTGACCCCACCGAGCCACGGCCTCCCAACATCGTGCCGTGAGCAAGAGTGGGCAGTACAGAGCGGCCGCATCCCCTCGGGGGTGCGGCCGCTCGCTGCGGCGCAACGCGGTCTGTGGCCCCCCTGGGCCACCCGGCGCGATTTGGTGGGCTCACGGCATACCGGTATCGTTGGACACCGTGTCTGGCTAGGCCCAGACGTTGGTCAGGAGCAGGGCGCTGAGCGCCCGGAGCACTTGACCGCCCACCTTTCGCCGGGCACCCCACACCACGACCGGGTCACGTCACTGTGATGCGGGCTGGAACGGGGGATGCAGGGGAAAGCACCTGGTGCGACACGCCCGACCACGGGGGTCGAGCACCAGACACCACAAGGAGTTGCGGCAGCCGCCGTGACATTGACCAGACAGACAAAGGATCCAGGTTGCCTACCATCAACCAGCTGGTGCGCAAGGGCCGGCAGGACAAGGTCACGAAGACGACCACTCCTGCCCTCAAGGGCTCTCCGCAGCGCCGCGGCGTGTGCACGCGTGTGTACACCACCACTCCCAAGAAGCCGAACTCCGCGCTCCGCAAGGTCGCGCGCGTCAAGCTGACCTCCGGCATCGAGGTCACCGCCTACATCCCCGGTGAGGGTCACAACCTCCAGGAGCACTCCATCGTGCTCGTCCGTGGTGGCCGTGTGAAGGACCTCCCCGGTGTCCGCTACAAGATCATTCGCGGCTCGCTCGACACCCAGGGTGTCAAGGGCCGCAAGCAGGCTCGCAGCCGTTACGGCGCCAAGAAGGAGAAGAAGTAATGCCCCGTAAAGGCCCCGCTCCGAAGCGCCCGCTGCTCATCGACCCGGTCTACCAGAGCCCGCTCGTGACCCAGCTGGTCAACAAGATCCTCCTCGACGGCAAGAAGTCGATCGCCGAGACGATCGTCTACGGCGCCCTCGAGGGTGCCCGCGAGAAGTCCGGCACCGACCCCGTGCTGCTCCTCAAGCGCGCGCTCGACAACATCAAGCCGACCCTCGAGGTCAAGTCCCGCCGTGTCGGCGGCGCGACCTACCAGGTCCCGATCGAGGTCAAGCCCAACCGCGCCGTGACCCTGTCGCTGCGCTGGCTCGTCGGCTACTCGCGTCAGCGTCGTGAGAAGACGATGACCGAGCGCCTCATGAACGAGATCCTCGACGCCTCCAACGGCCTTGGCGCGGCAGTCAAGCGCCGCGAGGACACGCACAAGATGGCCGAGTCCAACCGGGCCTTCGCGCATTACCGCTGGTGACTTCCCGGTATGCCGTCCGCCCACCGAGGGCGGACGGCATACCGGACCCTGCAGTTCCGTTGGAACTGCCGCAGCACGACCGCACGACACAGCACGCAGAACTTCCGCAACGAGCGAGATGAGATAACCGAGTGGCACTCGACGTCCTGACGGATCTGACCCAGGTCCGCAACATCGGCATCATGGCCCACATCGACGCCGGCAAGACGACGGTGACGGAGCGCATCCTCTTCTACACCGGTGTCAACCACAAGATCGGTGAGACGCACGACGGCGCGTCCACGACCGACTGGATGGAGCAGGAGAAGGAGCGCGGCATCACGATCACGTCTGCCGCCGTGACCTCCTTCTGGGGCAAGAACCAGATCAACATCATCGACACCCCCGGCCACGTCGACTTCACCGTCGAGGTCGAGCGCTCGCTGCGCGTCCTCGACGGCGCGGTCGCGGTGTTCGACGGCAAGGAGGGCGTCGAGCCCCAGTCCGAGACCGTCTGGCGTCAGGCCGACAAGTACAACGTCCCGCGCATCTGCTTCGTCAACAAGATGGACAAGCTCGGCGCCGACTTCTACTTCACCGTCGACACCATCAAGGACCGCCTCGGTGCGGAGCCGCTCGTCATCCAGCTGCCCATCGGCGCGGAGAACGACTTCCTCGGTGTCATCGACCTCGTCGAGATGCGCGCGCTGGTGTGGCCCGGTGACTCCAAGGGTGACGTGACCATGGGCGCCAAGTACGAGGTCCAGGAGATCCCCGCGGACATGCAGGCCAAGGCGGACGAGTACCGCCACCACCTCATCGAGCGCGTCGCCGAGTCCGACGACGTCCTCATGGAGAAGTACCTCGGTGGCGAGGACCTCACGGTGGCCGAGATCAAGGCCGGCATCCGCACGCTCACCGTGCGCTCCGAGCTCTACCCCATCCTCTGCGGCTCGGCCTTCAAGAACCGTGGCGTCCAGCCGATGCTCGACGCGGTCGTCGACTACCTCCCCTCGCCGATCGACGTCCCCCCGATGGTGGGTCACAAGGCCGGCGACGAGGCCGTCGAGATGACCCGCAAGCCCAGCAGGGACGAGCCGTTCTCCGCGCTGGCCTTCAAGGTCGCCACGCACCCGTTCTTCGGCACGCTCACCTTCATCCGGGTCTACTCCGGTCGCATCGCCGCCGGCTCGCCGGTCGTCAACACGACCAAGGGCAAGAAGGAGCGCGTCGGCAAGCTCTTCCAGATGCACGCCAACAAGGAGAACCCGGTCGACGAGGCCCTCGCCGGCCACATCTACGCCGCGATCGGCCTCAAGGACACCACGACGGGTGACACCCTGAGTGACCCCGACCAGCAGATCGTGCTCGAGTCGATGAGCTTCCCCGACCCGGTCATCCAGGTCGCGATCGAGCCCAAGACCAAGAGCGACCAGGAGAAGCTGTCCACGGCCATCCAGAAGCTCTCGGCCGAGGACCCGACCTTCCAGGTCCACCTCGACGAGGACACGGGCCAGACGATCATCGCCGGCATGGGCGAGCTCCACCTCGACATCCTCGTCGACCGGATGAAGCGTGAGTTCAACGTCGAGGCCAACGTCGGCAAGCCGCAGGTCGCCTACCGCGAGACCATCAAGGGCACCGTCGAGAAGCACGACTACACCCACAAGAAGCAGACGGGTGGCTCGGGTCAGTTCGCCAAGATCCAGATCCGCCTCGAGCCCCTGGACACGACCGAGTCCGGTGAGCTCTACGAGTTCGCCAACAAGGTCACCGGCGGTCGCATCCCGCGCGAGTACATCCCCTCGGTCGACGCCGGCATCCAGGACGCCATGCAGTACGGCGTGCTCGCGGGCTACCCGCTCGTCGGGATCAAGGCCTCGCTGCTCGATGGCGCCTACCACGACGTCGACTCCTCGGAGATGGCGTTCAAGATCGCTGGGTCGATGGCGCTCAAGGAGGCCGTCCGCAAGGCCGACCCCGTGATCCTCGAGCCGATGATGGCCGTCGAGGTGCGCACGCCCGAGGAGTACATGGGCGACGTCATCGGCGACATCAACTCGCGCCGTGGCCACATCCAGGCCATGGAGGACATCAGTGGGGCCAAGGTCGTCAAGGGCCTGGTTCCCCTGTCCGAGATGTTCGGTTATGTCGGAGACCTCCGGTCGAAGACGCAGGGCCGAGCGAACTACTCGATGGAGTTCGACTCCTACGCGGAGGTTCCCAAGTCCGTGGCCGAGGAGATCATCGCCAAGACCCGGGGTGAGTGACCGCTAGACTGGTCGCTGGTCCGGATCTGGGCACGACGTCGACACGCCTGGCCGTGTCGACTTGGGTTCCAGTTCAACCACATGCACAACCCCAGAACGACGCCACGTCCTGCACGGCCGTGAAGCGTTTCACCAAAGAAGAGTCCTGAGGAGGACAAAAAGTGGCGAAGGCAAAGTTCGAGCGGACCAAGCCGCACGTCAACATCGGCACCATTGGTCACATTGACCACGGGAAGACGACGCTGACTGCTGCGATCTCCAAGGTCCTGCACGACAAGTATCCGGACCTGAACCCGCAGTTCGCGTTCGACGACATCGACAAGGCACCCGAAGAGAAGCAGCGCGGTATCACCATCTCCATCGCGCACATCGAGTACCAGACCGAGAAGCGTCACTACGCGCACGTTGACTGCCCCGGTCACGCGGACTACGTCAAGAACATGATCACCGGTGCCGCCCAGATGGACGGTGCGATTCTCGTCGTCGCCGCCACTGACGGCCCGATGCCGCAGACCAAGGAGCACATCATCCTGGCCCGCCAGGTTGGTGTCCCCTACATCGTCGTGGCGCTCAACAAGGCCGACATGGTCGACGACGAGGAGATCCTCGAGCTCGTCGAGATGGAGGTTCGTGAGCTGCTCTCCGCCTACGAGTTCCCCGGCGACGACGTCCCCGTGGTCAAGGTCTCGGCGCTCAAGGCGCTCGAGGGCGACGCCGAGTGGGGCCAGACGGTCATGGAGCTCATGGACGCGGTCGACGAGTCGATCCCGGAGCCCGAGCGCGACATCGACAAGCCGTTCCTCATGCCCGTCGAGGACGTCTTCACGATCACCGGTCGTGGCACCGTCGTCACCGGTCGTATCGAGCGTGGCGTCCTGAACGTCAACGAGGACGTCGAGATCGTCGGCATCCACGAGGGTCCCGCGACCAAGACCACGGTCACCGGCATCGAGATGTTCCGCAAGCTCCTCGACGAGGGTCGTGCGGGCGAGAACGTCGGCCTGCTCATCCGTGGCATCAAGCGCGAGGACGTCGAGCGCGGCCAGGTCATCTGCAAGCCGGGCTCGATCACGCCTCACAAGAACTTCGAGGCGAACGTCGTCATCCTGTCCAAGGATGAGGGTGGCCGTCACACGCCGTTCTACGACAACTACCGTCCGCAGTTCTACTTCCGCACCACGGACGTCACCGGCGTCGTCAAGCTGCCCGAGGGCACCGAGATGGTCATGCCCGGCGACAACACCGAGATGTCGGTCGAGCTGATCCAGCCGATCGCCATGGAAGAGGGCCTCAAGTTCGCCATCCGTGAGGGTGGCCGGACCGTCGGCGCCGGTCGCGTCACCAAGATCACCGCGTGATCTGAGCGACCGACTGCGTTCCTGACGCACTCGAGAAGGGCCCCACAGCACCCCGGTGCTGTGGGGCCCTTCCGCACACCCGGGGGCGGGCCCCCGATATTCGCTCGCGCTCGGCGCGGAGCAGGGCTTTCCTGATGCGTATGCCGCGCACCTGGTCCGATCTCGACACCCTGCCGCCCGTGGCGGGGGAGTGGCTGGCGCCTCGGCTGGGTCAGTTCGGCACGGTCGGCGGGCTGGTCGGGAAGCACTTCGCCGCGTACGCCGTGGTGCCGCACTTCCCGGCGGACCCAGCCGGCCAGACTGTCGAGATCCTTGACCCGACGGATGCCGCCGTTCTGCGGGCGTGCCTCCAAGCCGATCCGGCCGGCCATGTCGCGGCGCTCTGGGACGGCCATGGCCACTTCGGCGGCGGCACGGAGCTGAACCCGGAGACCGGGGAGGAACGACAGGTCGAGCCTCCGTTGGGTCGTGAGGTCATCGAGGCTCCTCGGCTGATGCTCCCGGGTCGGTGCTACACCCTCTTCGATGCTCACCTCGACGAGCTCGACGACCTTGACGTCGGCAACGGGTCGATCTGGACCATGTCGCCCGACCTGTTCTGGCCCCGGTCCCACGAGTGGCTCATCGGCGGGGACACCGACATCGCAGCGACGTTCGTCGCCGGCTCCATGGCCCTGGTCGGGCGGGTCCTGTCCGCCGTTCCCCGAGCTGCTCCTGTCACGCCCGAGGAGGCGTTGTCACCGTGGGCCGAGCGGGTGTGGGCTGACTGGTCGGAGCTGCTGCGGGGGTTGACAGGTTCGTGACAGGTACGGCATACGGACAGCCCAGTTCGGGCGCCGACTGTGGATGACGCAAGGTCGACCATCCCGGATCGACTGCGACGAGAGGAACCCCTCATGCCCAAGTTCACGACGTCCACCGCACTGGCCGGTGTGGCCGGCGCAGCCGCTGTGACGCTGGCCGGATTCGGAGCCAGTGCCGCGCTCGCCGAGACCGCACCGGCCCCCACGCCCAGCTCTTCCTCCTCGACGGGCGCTCAGCCTGACACCAGCGACGCACCCCAAGGTGGCGGTCGCGGCCATGGGCCCGGTGGCATGAAGGGCGCCGACGCCGGCGCCCTGGCCAAGGCTCTGGGCATCGACGAGGCCACGGTGCAGGCCGCCATCGAGAAGGTGCGCGAGGCCACCAGGCCCGCCGAACGCCCTGCTGAGGGCACGCGGCCCAGCGAGGCCGACCGTGAAGCCCGGCACGCGGCATACGTGACCGCCCTCGCGAAGGAGCTCGGAGTCGAGGAGGCCAAGGTGACCGCCGCCCTGGAGGAGCTGCGTGCCGCCCGCACGGCGGAGCACCGCACCGCCCTAGGCGAGAAGCTCGACGCAGCAGTCACCGCCGGCAAGCTCACCGAAGCCGACAAGGCCTCCGTCCTCAAGGCTCTCGACGCCGGCGTCCTCGGAGGCGGCCCCCGCTGACCTCGTCCCGCGTTCCTACCAGCGACACCGGAACCCTCGCGGCTGCCCGCCGCGGGGGTTCTCGGGTGTTTAACACGACCAGCTTTCGACGCGCCACGGGAACGGGTATGCCGTGCGGCCCGAACCCGATTTGGTAGGTCGCCCCCCGCTCTGGCACTATTGTCCAGTTGCTTGGTGTGGGACGCACCCCTCGACCACTCGTCGGGTTCCGGACCACCACTGCACGTGAGAACACCTCGAACCGGTCAAGCCGGGGCGACACACGGCAGGCAGAGCAGCTCCGGTCCACCGGAGTTCCGATTCACCTGATGGCTCGTCGCAGGAATGCGCATGCCGTCGGGCCGCGTAGCGGGCGCGACACGCCCGACCTCGGGGGTCGGACCCAGGACCGACCTGAGACAGAAGTAAGAAGACGGCGAGAGAGAGACGGAAGCCAAGATGGCGGGACAGAAGATCCGCATCCGCTTGAAGTCGTATGACCACGAGGTCATCGACAACTCGGCGCGGAAGATCGTCGACACGGTGACCCGTGCCGGCGCAACGGTGGTCGGCCCGGTGCCGCTGCCCACGGAGAAGAACGTCTTCGTGGTCATCCGTTCGCCGCACAAGTACAAGGACAGCCGCGAGCACTTCGAGATGCGTACCCACAAGCGCCTCATCGACATCATCGACCCGACGCCCAAGGCCGTCGACTCGCTGATGCGTCTCGACCTGCCGGCGGACGTCAACATCGAGATCAAGCTTCTGAGGTTGACGACATGACTGACATTGCAACCAAGATCCAGAAGGGCGTGCTGGGCAAGAAGCTCGGTATGACCCAGGTGTGGGACGCCGACAACCGGCTCATCCCCGTCACCGTCATCGAGGCCGGCCCCTGTGTTGTCACCCAGGTGCGCAAGACCGAGACCGACGGCTACGCCGGTGTCCAGATCGCCTTCGGTGCGATCGACCCGCGCAAGGTGACCAAGCCGCTCACCGGCCACTTCGAGAAGGCCGGCGTCACGCCGCGCCGCCACCTCGTCGAGCTCCGCACCGCGGACGCTGCCGAGTACTCGCTGGGCCAGGAGCTGACGGCCGGGACGTTCGAGGCCGGTCAGGCCGTCGACATCTCCGCGACCACCAAGGGCAAGGGCTTCGCCGGTGTCATGAAGCGTCACGGCTTCCACGGCGTCTCGTCCTCCCACGGTTCGCACAAGAACCACCGCAAGCCGGGCTCCATCGGTGGCTGCGCCACCCCGGGGCGTGTCTTCAAGGGCATGCGCATGGCCGGCCGCATGGGTGGCGTGCGTCAGACCACCCAGAACCTCACGATCCACGCTGTCGACGCGGACAAGGGGCTGCTGCTCGTCAAGGGCGCCGTCCCCGGTCCCCGCGGTGCGGTCGTGCTCGTCCGCAACGCCGTGAAGGGAGCGTGACCACTGTGGCCACCACCGTGAACGTTGACCTGCCCGCCGAGATCTTCGACGTGCAGACCAACATCCCCCTGATCCACCAGGTCGTCGTCGCCCAGCTCGCTGCGGCGCGCCAGGGCACGCACTCGACCAAGACCCGCGGCGAGGTCCGCGGTGGCGGTCGCAAGCCCCACCGCCAGAAGGGCACCGGCCGCGCCCGTGCGGGCTCGACCCGCGCGCCGCACTGGACCGGTGGTGGCGTCGTCCACGGACCGACGCCCCGCGACTACTCGCAGCGCACCCCCAAGAAGATGAAGGCGGCTGCCCTGCGCGGCGCGCTCTCCGACCGCGCTCGTCACGGCCGCATCCACGTCGTCACGTCGCTCGTCACGGGCAACGCGCCGTCGACCAAGGACGCCGTCGCGCTGCTCGCGGGACTGACGGAGCGCAAGAACATGCTCGTCGTCCTCGACCGCAGTGACATCGTGTCGCTGAAGTCGGTGCGCAACCTGGAGAACCTCCACGTCATCGTCGCCGACCAGCTCAACACGTACGACGTGCTCTGCGCCGACGACGTCGTCTTCACGCAGGCCGCGTTCGACGCCTTCGTCGCCGGCCCTGCCGGCAACGTCAAGCCGATGGACGTCCTCGAGGTCGTCGAGGCCCCGGCCGCGAACGAGGCTGCCCCCGTCGCCGCCAAGGCCGAGAAGCCGGCCAAGACCGACAAGCCGGCGAAGGCCGACAAGCCGGCGAAGGCCGACAAGCCGGCCAAGGCTGCGAAGGCTGACAAGCCTGACAAGCCTGCCAAGGCCGACAAGCCTGCCAAGGCTGAGAAGGCCACCAAGGCCGAGAAGCCGGCCAAGGCTGAGAAGCCGGCCGAGGATGTCAAGGAGGAGCAGAAGTGAGCTCGTCAATCGTTCGCAAGAACCCGCGCGACATCCTGCTGGCGCCGGTTGTCTCCGAGAAGTCCTACGGACTGCTCGACCAGGGCAAGTACACCTTCCTGGTGGACCCGCGCTCGAACAAGACCGAGATCAAGATTGCCGTTGAGGAGATCTTCAACGTCAAGGTCGACTCGGTCCACACGCTGAACCGCAAGGGCAAGACCCGGCGCACCCGCTTCGGACTGGGCAAGCGCAAGGACACCAAGCGCGCGATCGTGACCCTCCGCGAGGGCACCATCGACATCTTCGGCAGCGCTGGCGCCTGAGAGACGACTGAGGAACTTAAGGAAACACGACATGGGTATCCGCAAGTACAAGCCGACG
This sequence comes from Knoellia sp. AC549, assembly GCF_979258975.1. Lineage (NCBI taxonomy): Bacteria > Bacillati > Actinomycetota > Actinomycetes > Micrococcales > Intrasporangiaceae > Knoellia > Knoellia sp. AC549. The sequence continues at coordinate 753,509 of NZ_OZ409890.1, read as the reverse complement.
ACGCCTGGCCGTCGCGGCTCTAGCGTCGCCGACTTCGTCGAAGTCACGCGCACCACGCCTGAGAAGTCGCTCGTGCGCCCGCTCACCAAGAGCGGTGGCCGCAACAACAACGGCCGCATCACGACGCGTCACATCGGTGGGGGCCACAAGCGCGCCTACCGGCTCATCGACTTCCGTCGCCACGACAAGGACGGCATCCCGGCCAAGGTCGCTCACATCGAGTACGACCCCAACCGCACCGCCCGCATCGCTCTGCTGCACTTCGCAGATGGTGAGAAGCGCTACATCCTGGCCCCCAAGGGTCTGGAGCAGGGCGCCAACATCGAGAACGGTCCTGGCGCCGACATCAAGCCCGGCAACAGCCTGCCGCTGCGCAACATCCCGACCGGTACGGTCGTCCACGCCGTCGAGCTCCGCCCCGGTGGCGGCGCGAAGATCGCGCGTTCGGCCGGCGTCCGCGTCCAGCTCGTCGCCAAGGACGGTCCCTACGCCCAGCTGCGTATGCCGTCCGGCGAGATCCGCAACGTCGACGCGCGCTGCCGCGCGACGATCGGTGAGGTCGGGAACGCCGAGCAGTCCAACATCAACTGGGGCAAGGCCGGCCGCATGCGCTGGAAGGGCAAGCGCCCGACCGTCCGTGGTGTCGTCATGAACCCGGTCGACCACCCGCACGGTGGTGGCGAAGGCCGCACCTCCGGTGGTCGCCACCCGGTCAGCCCCTGGGGCAAGGCCGAAGGCCGCACCCGTCGCCCGGGCAAACCGAGCGACAAGATGATCGTCCGCCGACGCCGCACTGGCAAGAAGCGCTGACAAGGAGCCATTGACACATGCCTCGTAGCTTGAAGAAGGGCCCCTTCATCGACGACCACCTTCAGAAGAAGGTGGACGTCCAGAACGAAGCGGGCACCAAGAACGTCATCAAGACCTGGTCGCGCCGTTCGGTCATCAGCCCGGACATGCTCGGCCACACTCTCGCCGTCCACGACGGCCGCAAGCACGTCCCGGTGTTCGTCACCGAGTCGATGGTCGGCCACAAGCTCGGCGAGTTCGCACCCACGCGCACCTTCAAGGGTCACGTGAAGGACGACAAGAAGGGCCGGCGCCGCTGATGGCCACTACCACCACCACCAAGGGCAACGCCGCCGAGGCCACCTCCTCCGTGGTCCTTGAGGCTCGGGCCCAGGCCCGCTCCGTGCGAGTCACCCCGCAGAAGGCACGCCGGGTCATCGACCTCATCCGCGGCAAGAACGCCAGCGAGGCCATCGCCACGCTGCGTTTCGCCCCGCAGAGCGCGTCCGACCCGATCCTCAAGGTGCTCGAGAGCGCCATCGCCAACGCCCGGGTCAAGGCCGACAAGACCGCCGAGCGTTTCGACGAGCAGGAGCTCGTCATCACGTCCGCCTACGTTGACGAGGGCGCGACGATGAAGCGTTTCCGTCCGCGTGCGCAGGGCCGAGCCTCGCGCATCAACAAGCGCACGAGCCACATCACCGTGGTCGTCGCACCCAAGCAAGCAAAGAACTCGAAGGGAGGCCGCTGAACATGGGTCAGAAGGTCAACCCGCACGGCTTCCGTCTGGGTATCACGTCCGAGCACCGCAGCCGCTGGTTCGCTGACTCCACCAAGGAGGGCCAGCGCTACCGCGACTACGTCAAGGAAGACGTCGCCATCCGCAAGCTCATGTCCGAGGGCATGGAGCGTGCAGGCATCTCCAAGGTCGAGATCGAGCGCACCCGTGACCGCGTCCGCGTGGACATCCACACGGCACGTCCGGGCATCGTCATCGGTCGCCGTGGCGCCGAGGCAGACCGCATCCGCGGCGAGCTCGAGAAGCTCACGGGCAAGCAGGTGCAGCTGAACATCCTCGAGGTCAAGAACCCCGAGACCGATGCTCAGCTCGTCGCCCAGGGCGTCGCCGAGCAGCTTTCGGCTCGTGTCTCGTTCCGTCGGGCCATGCGCAAGAGCATGCAGTCGGCGACCCGCGCCGGTGCCAAGGGCATCCGTGTCCAGGTCTCCGGCCGTCTCGGCGGCGCCGAGATGTCCCGCACGGAGTTCTACCGCGAAGGTCGTGTGCCGCTGCACACCCTGCGCGCGCAGATCGACGTGGGCTTCTACGAGGCCAAGACGACCTTCGGCCGCATCGGTGTGAAGGTCTGGATCTACAAGGGTGACGTCACCGCACGTGAGCTCGCTGCCCAGCAGGCCAGCGCCCCCCGTCAGGGCCGTGGCCCGCGCCGCGAAGGTGCGGACCGTCCGGCTCGCGCTCGTCGCGACAGGCAGGACGCGCCGGCTCAGGCCCAGGGTGAGAGTGCTGCGGTCGAGACCGCCCCGGCAACGACCACTGAGGGAGCGTCCAGCTGATGTTGATTCCCCGTCGCGTCAAGCACCGCAAGCAGCACCACCCGGGTCGCTCGGGCGCTGCCAAGGGTGGGACGACCATCGCGTTCGGTGACTACGGCCTCCAGGCTCTCGAGCCGGCATACGTCACCAACCGCCAGATCGAGTCCGCTCGTATTGCGATGACCCGCTACATGAAGCGTGGTGGGAAGGTGTGGATCAACATCTACCCCGACCGCCCGCTGACCAAGAAGCCGGCTGAGACCCGCATGGGTTCCGGTAAGGGTTCGCCCGAGTGGTGGATCGCCAACGTCAAGCCCGGACGCATCATGTTCGAGATCTCCGGCGTGTCCGAAGAGGTCGCGCGCGAAGCCATGCGCCTGGCCATGCACAAGCTGCCGATGAAGTGCCGCTTCGTCCAGCGTGAAGGTGGTGACTTCTGATGGCTATCGGTTCCAAGGACCTGATCTCCAACGAGCTGCGTGGGTTCGACGACGATCGTCTCGTCGACGAGCTGCGCAAGGCCAAGGAAGAGCTGTTCAACCTGCGCTTCCAGTCCGCCACCGGGCAGCTCGACAACCACGGTCGGCTCCGTGCCGTCCGCAAGGACATCGCCCGGATCTACACCGAGATGCGTGAGCGCGAGCTCGGTATCGGTGCAGGCCCGACCGCGAGCGAGGACGCCAAGTGAGTGAGAACGTGAAGGACGAGACCGTGACCGAGACACCGGCCCGCAACTACCGCAAGACCCGCCAGGGTTATGTGGTCAGCGACAAGATGGACAAGACTGTCGTCATCGAGGTCGAGGACCGCGTGAAGCACGCCCTGTACGGCAAGGTGCTGCGTCGCTCCAGCAAGGTCAAGGCCCACGACGAGGATAACGCCGCCGGTATCGGTGACCGCGTCCTCATCATGGAGACCCGCCCTCTCTCGGCGACCAAGCGCTGGCGCGTGGTCGAGATCCTCGAGAAGGCCAAGTAACCCCAGCAGCCCCCCAGTTCGGCCAGGCTCTGCCGCCGCCGGCCCGTCCGAGGCAGCCAGAGAACCAGCACGACGTATAGGAGACAGATAAGTGATCCAGCAGGAGTCGCGAGTTCGCGTCGCCGACAACACCGGTGCCAAGGAGATCCTTTGCATCCGTGTTCTCGGGGGCTCGGGTCGCCGGTATGCCGGTATCGGTGACACCATCGTCGCCACCGTGAAGGACGCCATCCCCGGTGGCAACGTCAAGAAGGGCGATGTCGTCAAGGCGGTCATCGTCCGGACCAAGAAGGAGCGTCGTCGTCCAGACGGCTCCTACATCAAGTTCGACGAGAACGCAGCAGTGCTGCTCAAGACCGACGGTGACCCTCGTGGAACCCGCATCTTCGGCCCGGTGGGCCGCGAGCTGCGCGAGAAGAAGTTCATGAAGATCATCTCGTTGGCCCCGGAGGTGCTCTGACCATGGCGAAGATCCGCATCAAGAAGGGTGACACCGTCCAGGTGCTCGCCGGCAAGGACAAGGGCTCGACCGGCAAGGTCATCTCCGTCGACCGCGAGAAGAGCCGCGTCCTCGTCGAGGGTGTCAACCGTGTGACCCGCCACACCAAGGCCGGCCAGACCGCCCGTGGCAGCCAGACCGGTGGCCTCGTCGTCCAGGAGTCGCCGATCCACGTGAGCAACGTGGCCGTCGTCGACCCCGAGGACAAGAAGCCGACCCGTACCAAGACCCGCGTCGAGACCGTTGAGCGTGACGGCCGCCAGAAGGCGACCCGTACCCGCGTCAGCGTGCGCTCGGGCAAGGACCTGTGAGCCAGACCATGAGTACTCAGACTGAAACCACCGCTGGGAAGCCGCGCCTGAAGCAGCGCTACGCGGACGAGATCCGTGACGGCCTGCTCGAGAAGTTCGGCTACGCCAACGTCATGCAGGTTCCCGGCGTCGTCAAGGTTGTCGTCAACATGGGCGTCGGCGACGCGGCCAAGGACAGCAAGCTCATCGACGGCGCGGTCCGCGACCTCACGGCGATCACCGGCCAGAAGCCGGTCGTCACCAAGGCTCGCAAGTCGATCGCCCAGTTCAAGCTGCGTGAGGGCATGCCGATCGGCACGCACACCACGCTGCGCGGCGACCGCATGTGGGAGTTCCTCGACCGTCTCATCTCGGTCGCGCTTCCCCGTATCCGTGACTTCCGTGGCATGAGCCCGAAGCAGTTCGACGGTCGCGGCAACTACACGTTCGGCCTCACGGAGCAGTCGATGTTCCACGAGATCGACCAGGACAAGATCGACCGCGTCCGGGGCATGGACATCACCATCGTCACCACCGCGACGAACGACGACGAGGGACGTGCGCTGCTCAAGGCGCTCGGCTTCCCGTTCAAGGAGAACTGAGATGGCCAAGACCGCCCTTGTCAACAAGGCGAACAAGAAGCCGAAGTTCAAGGTGCGCGGCTACACGCGCTGCCAGCGCTGCGGCCGTCCCCACGCCGTGTACCGCAAGTTCGGCCTGTGCCGAATCTGCTTCCGGGAGATGGCCCACCGCGGCGAGCTCCCCGGTATCACGAAGTCCTCTTGGTGACCACGGCTGACTCAGCCATCCCGGTCGAGGCGCAGCCACGACCACGCCGCACTCGCGGCATACCCCCAAACCATCTACATCGAAGGTCAGCCGGAGCATCAGCCCCGGATGAAACCACGGTGAGAGAGGGCGGAGAAGCCCAATGACAATGACTGACCCGATTGCGGACATGTTGACCCGCGTCCGGAACGCCAACTCGGCGCACAAGGACACGGTTGCCATGCCGTTCAGCAAGCTCAAGTCGCACATCGCGGAGATCCTCGAGGCCGAGGGTTACATCGCCGGCTGGACCGTCGAGGAGGCCGAGGTCGGACAGACCTTGACCGTCAACCTCAAGTACGGCCCCAACCGCGAGCGTTCCATCGCGGGTGTCCGTCGCGTGTCCAAGCCCGGACTGCGCGTCTACGCCAAGTCCACCAACCTGCCCAAGGTGCTCGGTGGTCTCGGTGTCGCCATCATCTCGACGTCGTCCGGTCTGCTCACAGACCGGCAGGCCGCTAGCAAGGGTGTGGGTGGGGAAGTCCTCGCCTACATCTGGTAAGGGGATCTGACATGTCGCGCATCGGACGTCTTCCGGTTGCCATCCCCTCCGGTGTCGAGATCAACGTCGAGGGCCAGACCGTCAAGGTCAAGGGTCCCAAGGGCGAGCTCGCGCACACGGTGTCCCAGCCGATCCAGGTTGAGAAGAGCGATGGCGAGGTCCAGGTGTCTCGGCCGAACGACGAGCGCGAGTCGCGTTCGCTCCACGGCCTGACCCGTTCGCTCATCAACAACATGGTTCTCGGTGTGACCGAGGGCTATGTCAAGAAGCTCGAGATCCACGGCACCGGTTACCGCGTGCAGAACAAGGGCGGTTCGCTCGAGTTCGCACTCGGTTACTCCCACTCGATCACGGTCGAGCCGCCGAAGGGCATCACCTTCACCGTCGAGAACCCGACGCGGTTCCAGGTCGAGGGCATCGACAAGCAGCTCGTCGGTGAGGTTGCCGCCAACATTCGCAAGCTCCGCAAGCCTGACCCGTACAAGGGCAAGGGCGTGCGCTACGCCGGCGAGCACATCCGCCGCAAGGTCGGAAAGGCTGGTAAGTAAGCCATGGCAATGATCATCAAGCGTGCCAAGGGCAAGGTCGCCGCGCGTGGCCGTCGCCACGTTCGTCTCCGCAAGCACGTCGCGGGCACGGCAGTGCGTCCCCGTCTCGTCGTCTCGCGCAGCTCGCGTCACGTCTTCGTCCAGGTCGTCGACGACACCGCGGGCAAGACCGTCGCTTCGGCGTCGACGATGGAGGCCGATGTGCGCTCTCTCGAGGGCGACAAGACCGCCAAGGCCAAGAAGGTCGGCGAGCTCGTCGCCGAGCGGGCCAAGGCTGCTGGCGTCGAGGCTGTTGTCTTCGATCGTGGTGGCAACAAGTACCACGGTCGCGTTGCGGCCATCGCCGACGGCGCCCGCGAGGGTGGGCTGTCGCTGTGACCCACATGCTTTCCCAGACCAGTGTTGAAATGAGGAACATCTGATGCCAGGACCCCAGCGTCGAGGCACCGGTCCCGCGTCGTCCACCACCGGTGGCGAGCGCAGCGACAACCGTGGCGGCGGCGACCGTCGCGGTGGCCGCGGCGACGACCGCCGTGGTGGCGGCCGTGATGCCGAGAAGAGCGCCTACGTCGAGCGTGTCGTGACCATCAACCGTGTGTCCAAGGTCGTCAAGGGTGGTCGTCGCTTCAGCTTCACCGCCCTCGTCGTCGTCGGTGACGGAGACGGCACCGTCGGTGTCGGCTACGGCAAGGCCAAGGAAGTTCCCGCCGCGATCGCCAAGGGCGTCGAGGAGGCCAAGAAGGAGTTCTTCAAGGTCCCGCGAATCCAGGGCACGATCCCGCACCCCGTCCAGGGTGAGGCCGCGGCCGGTGTCGTCATGCTCCGTCCCGCCAGCCCCGGTACCGGCGTCATCGCCGGTGGTCCGGTGCGTGCGGTTCTCGAGTGCGCCGGCATCCACGACGTGCTCTCCAAGAGCCTTGGTTCGTCCAACGCCATCAACATCGTCCACGCCACCGTTCAGGCTCTCAAGGAAGCTCGAGCGTCCGGAGTCCGTGGCTGCGCGCCGCGGTCTCCCCGTGGACCAGGTTGCCCCCGCTGCGATGCTCCGCGCCCAGGCTGCGGGCATCGCCGAGGCCAAGGCAGGTGCGTGATGGCGCGTCTCAAGGTTGTCCAGACCCGTTCAGGGATCGGTGGCAAGCAGAACCAGCGTGACACGCTGCGCAGCCTCGGTCTCAAGCGCATTGGCGACGTCGTCGTCAAGGAGGACCGTCCCGAGATCCGCGGGATGGTCAAGACGGTGACGCACCTCGTTGCCGTCGAGGAGGTGGAGTGATCATGGCCAAGACATCCAAGTCCGAGACCAAGGTGGAGACCAACGGCGCTTCGGCGCTCAAGGTCCACCACCTGCGTCCCGCCCCTGGAGCCAAGACCGCCAAGACCCGTGTGGGTCGTGGTGAGGGCAGCAAGGGCAAGACTGCAGGTCGCGGTACCAAGGGTTCCAAGGCCCGCTACCAGGTTCCGGAGCGCTTCGAGGGTGGCTCGACCCCCCTCCACATGCGTCTTCCGAAGCTTCCGCGGCTTCAAGAACCCGTTCAAGACCCACTACCAGGTCGTGAACCTCGACAAGCTCTCCGCTCTCTACCCTGACGGTGGCGACGTGAGCGTCGAGGACCTCGTGTCCAAGGGCGCCGTTCGTGATGGTCAGCTCGTCAAGGTGCTCGGCACCGGCGAGATCACCGTTGCGGTGAACGTCACCGCCAACGCGTTCTCCTCCTCCGCCAAGGAGAAGATCGTCGCAGCAGGTGGCACGGCCACGCTGGGTGACTCAGCCTGACCGCTCACGCATTGCGTATGCCGCAGGGCGCGGTTCCCGGAGGCAATCCGGGAACTCGCCGTGCGGCATACGTCGTTTGACCCCCTGAGAAGACTGCGGTCGCCGACCGCGGATGACGCCGGGGTATCTTTGTTCGTCGATCACCACTGACGCGGCTACCGCCGCCCACCTGGAGGACCTGTGCTCACCGCCTTCGGCCGCGCGTTCAAGACGCCCGACCTGCGCAGGAAGATCCTGTTCACACTCGGGATCATTGCTCTGTACCGCCTCGGTGCCCAGATCCCGACGCCGGGCGTGAGCTACTCGCTCATCCAGGCGTGCCAGGAGGGTGCCGGCGAGGCCAACGACATCCTCGGCCTGGCGAACCTCTTCAGCGGCGGAGCCCTGCTCCAGCTGTCGATCTTCGCGCTGGGGATCATGCCCTATATCACGGCGAGCATCATCGTCCAGCTGCTCACGGTCGTGATACCCAAGTTCGAGACCCTCAAGAAGGAGGGTCAGGCCGGGCAGGCCAAGATGACGCAGTACACGCGCTATCTGACGATCGCGCTGGCGGTGCTGCAGTCGGCGACCTTCATCACCTTCGCGCAGAACCCGGCGCAGCTGTTCGCCAACCCCGCGTGCACCAACATCCTCACCGACGACTCCCTCGTGACGATCCTCATCATGGTGCTCACGATGACGGCAGGCACCGGCCTCGTCATGTGGCTCGGCGAGCTCGTCACCGACCACGGAGTCGGCAACGGCATGTCCATCCTTATCTTCACGTCCATCGCGGCGACGTTCCCGGGCGCGCTCTGGGCCATCCAGCAGCGGGAGGGCAGCTGGAGCATCTTCCTCGGCATCATCCTCATGGGCTTCGTCATCATCGCGCTTGTCGTCTTCGTCGAGCAGAGCCAGCGTCGGATCCCCGTGCAGTACGCCAAGCGGATGGTCGGGCGTCGGGTCTACGGCGGCACGTCGACCTACATCCCGCTCAAGGTCAACATGGCCGGTGTCATCCCGGTCATCTTCGCCAGCTCGCTCCTCGCGCTGCCGACCCTGCTCGCCCAGTTCAACCGCAAGGCCGACGGCAGCTCGCCGGGGTGGGTGCAGTGGATCGACGCCAACTACGCGGGCGGTGACACGTGGGTCTACGCCATCACCTACGTCGCACTCATCCTCTTCTTCACGTTCTTCTATGTGTCGATCACGTTCAACCCCACCGAGGTTGCCGACAACATGAAGAAGTATGGCGGCTTCATTCCGGGTATCCGCGCCGGGCGACCCACGGCGGAGTACCTCCAGTACGTCCTCACCCGTATCACCGTCCCGGGTGCGATCTATCTCGCGCTGGTCTCGATCATCCCGCTCATCGCACTCGTGCTCGTCGGCGCCAACCAGAACTTCCCGTTCGGTGGCACCTCGATCCTGATCATCGTCGGGGTCGGTCTCGAGACCGTCAAGCAGATCGAGTCCCAGCTGCAGCAGCGCCACTACGAAGGGTTCCTCCGCTAAATGCGACTCATCATTCTCGGACCGCCCGGTGCCGGCAAGGGCACGCAGGCCGCTCGCATCGCCGAGCACTTCGGGATCCCGGCGATCTCGACCGGCGACATCTTCCGCGCCAACATCAGGAACGGCACGGAGCTCGGCAAGCAGGTCCAGGAGATCACCGCCTCCGGTGGGTACGTCTCCGACGACATCACCAACGCGATCGTGGAGGACCGGCTGGGCCAGGACGACGCCCGTGACGGCTTCCTCCTCGATGGCTACCCCCGCACGACCGGTCAGGTGACGGCCCTGGACTGGATGCTCGGCAAGCACGACCACGGTCTCGACAAGGTGCTGGCCCTCACGGTCGACGAGGACGCCGTCGTGGCGCGCCTGCTCAAGCGGGCCGAGGTCGAGGGGCGCCCCGACGACACCGAGGACGTCATTCGGGACCGTCAGGCGATCTACCGCCGTGAGACCGCGCCACTGGTCGAGGTCTACGCCGACCGCGGGCTGCTCGTCGAGGTCAACGGCCTCGGCGAGGTCGACGAGGTCGCCGAGCGGATCATCACCGCCCTGTCCTGACTCTCCCCGCACGGGCACGTGCAGGCCGGCTCGCGAGCGGATGTGGGCTCGCAAGCCGGATCGACCCGCCTCGCGAGCGACATCCCGGCTCGCGAGCCGCTGTGCTTCGTCGGGCCTAGAGGACGATGTACTGGCGGCCGTCGAGGAGCTCGCGGACCGCGTCCAGCTGGCCGGCGTGCGTCGCCGTCTCGACGATGACGTGCTGGACCACGCTGCGCACGTCGGCGAAGCGGTCGTCCGGCCAGTCCGGCTCGCGCCGGGCCGGTCTGGCGTCCAGCGCATGACTGGCGAGGATGCGGTCGGCTGCGTCGATCGCAGCGCGATAGTGCGCGATGACCTCGACAGCGGGCTCGTCGGGGGAGACCTGCCAGTCGCCGTCGTCTCCCTCCGGCCACCAGTCGAGCGGCCCACCGGCCACGACCACCTCGAACCAGTAGCGCTCGTCCGACAGGGTGAGGTGCCGCACGAGCCCCAGAGCAGTCCATCCCGAGGGAAGGACCGGCCGCCGGAGCGCCTCCTCGTCAAGGCCGTCGAGCTGGTCGAGGACGTGCTGTCGGGCGCCGGTGAGGGCTCGTTGAAGACTCTCGTGTTCGGTGGCCACCCGACGAGCCTAGGTCTCTGCGCCGGGCCTGTGGCGGTCAGACGAGCGGGACCCGCGATCGGGAATGGGCGGACGGCATACCTAGTTGGTTGAAATGTGAATCAACTGCGCATCATCGTCTCCAGCACCCGTCCGTCCCGCATCGGCCACAAGGTCACTCAGTGGGTGAGTGAGCAGGCCGCCCCGGAGCAGTGGGAGGTCAAGATCCTCGACCTCGCCGAGATCGGCCTCCCCTTCCTCGACGAGGAGGACGCCCCGATGAAGGGCAACTACAGCCAGCCCCACACCAGGGCGTGGGCGAGCGAGATCTTCGAGTCCGACGCGATCGTCGTCGTGACCCCGCAGTACAACCGCAGCTTCCCGGCGCCGATCAAGAACGCCATCGACTACCTCTTCGCCGAGTGGGACTCCAAGCCGGTCGCGATCGTCGGCTACGGCTGGTCGGGCGCCAGCGACGCGGCCGCCGACCTCACCAAGGTCCTCACCCACGTCAAGGCCGAGGTCGTGGGTCAGGTGGGGCTGAGCTTTCCCGAGCAGCTGAGCACCGATGGGGTGGTCGCCGAGGGCGACCCGGTCGCGGCCGAGCTGCGTCGAGCTCCTCGACGGCCTCCACGGCAAGGTCCTCGACCTCGACGAGGTCCCGGCCCAGTCCTGACCGAACACGTGCGCCTCTCGCTCCGTCCCGGGATTCGGGGGAGCGGGAGGCGTCGCTGTAGGTTGCCCTGCATGGGACTGTTCGGACGTGAGCGCATCGAGGCCAAGACCCATGAGCAGGTGCTGCTCATGCGCGCAGCAGGGCTCCTCGTCGGGCAGACCCTCCAGCTGGTCAGCGAGGCGGTCCGTCCGGGCCTGACGACCAAGGAGCTCGACGCCTTGGCAGAGACCCACATCCGCGGCGGTGGCGGCGTCCCCAGCTTCCTCGGCTACCACGGCTTCACCGGCACGCTCTGCACGTCGGTCAACGAGGAGGTCGTGCACGGCATCCCGGGATCGCGGACTCTGGTCGAGGGCGACCTGCTGTCGATCGACTGCGGCGCCATCGTGCAGGGGTGGCACGGCGACGCCGCCATCTCGGTCATCGTCGGAGGGCGAGAGGCCGCTCGCCCCGAGGACCTCGAGCTGATCGACGACACCCAGGCCTCGATGTGGGCGGGCATCGCCGCCCTGGCCGTGGGCAAGAGCCTGTATGCCGTGGGTGAAGCCGTCGAGGACAGCATCACCTCCGCAGGGGAGCGACGAGGCCGCGAGTACGGCATCGTCGAGGACTACGTCGGCCACGGCATCGGCACGTCGATGCACATGGACCCCCAGGTGCCGAACTATCGCGTGAGCGGCAAGGGGCCGCTGGTCGTCGACGCGACGACCGTCGCGATCGAGCCGATGGTGACCCTGGGCGACGAGGCCAACCGGGTTCTCGAGGACGACTGGACGGTCGTCACCAACGACGGCTCGAGAGCGGCTCACTGGGAGAACACCGTCGCCGCGACAGCGCAGGGTCTCTGGGTCCTCACCGAGGTCGACGGTGGCGAGTCCAGGCTTCGGGAGCTCGGCGCGACCTACGCGCCACTGACCTGACCGAGCGGCACCGCCCCGAGGAATGCCCGACGCTGTGCGGCGTTGTATGCAGGTGTGAAGCGCATCGGATTCTTGTCGTTCGGACACTGGAACCCCCACCCGCAGTCGGCAGTCCGCTCGGCCTCCGACGTGCTGCTGCAGTCGGTCGAGCTGGCGGTCGCCGCCGAGGAGGTGGGGGCCGACGGCGCCTACTTCCGGGTGCACCACTTCGCCCAGCAGCTCGCGTCGCCGTTCCCCCTGCTCGCCGCAGCCGGGGCTCGGACGAGCCGGATCGAGCTGGGCACGGGCGTCATCGACATGCGCTACGAGAACCCCGCCTACATGGTCGAGGACGCGGGAGCGGCCGACCTCATCGCGCAGGGCCGACTTCAGCTGGGCATCAGCCGAGGATCGCCCGAGCAGGTCATCGAGGGCTACCGCCACTTCGGGCACGACCCGCGCGAGGGTGAGTCCGACGCCGACATGGCCAGGCGGCATACGGCGCAGTTCCTCGAGCTGTTGGACGGCAAGGGCTTCGCGGAGCCCAACCCCCGTCCGATGTTCCCCAACCCGCCCGGCCTGCTGCGGGTCGAACCGCACTCCGAGGGGCTACGGGACCGCATCTGGTGGGGTGCCGGTTCGCGGGCGACCGCCGTGTGGACGGCGCAGCAGGGGATGAACCTCATGAGCTCGACCTTGCTCACCGAGGACACCGGAGTGCCGTTCCACCAGCTGCAGGCCGAGCAGATCCACCTCTTCCACGAGGCGTGGCGGGAGGCCGGGCACGAGCGCACACCGCGGACATCGGTGAGCCGCAGCATCTTCCCGCTGGTGACGGCGCAGGACCACGCCTACTTCGGCGCGGACCGGCGCAGCACCGACCAGGTCGGGATGATCGACGGCGGCCTCGCCCGGTTCGGGAAGTCGTATGCCGCGGAGCCGGACGAGCTGGTGCGTCAGCTCGCCGAGGACGAGGCGATCGCGGCGGCCGACACCCTGCTGCTCACGATCCCCAACACCCTCGGCGTGGACTACAACGCCCACATCCTCGAGAGCATCCTCACCCACGTCGCCCCCGGGCTGGGCTGGCGCGACTGACGACGGCTCACCGCGTCAGCACGCCCTGCCCCGTCTCGGGGTCCCAGGGCACGGACTCGTGGTCGTGGGTGATGACCCAAGCGCCCTCACGACGCCTGCACCCCAGGGTGGCGCGCACCCACATGTCCACCTCTGCGCCCTCATTGAGGGTGCCGGTGACGTGATAGAGGAAGCTCGCGAACCCCACATCACCAGCTGCGGTCACGGTGAGGTCGTGCAGGTCGTAGCCGATGTCGGACGCATAGCCGTCGAACCACCCGCGCGCGGACTCGAGCACGGCCTCTCGTCCCACGGCCCGGTGAGGTGGAAGCACGTTGAAGGACTCGACATCCTCGGCCAGGACTGCTGCCAGGGCGTCGAGATCCTTGGCCTTCACAGCGGCGACGCGGGTCTCCAGGAGCGCGTGTATGCCGTCGTCGGCCGACTCGTCCGAGGTCACGTCGTACTCCTCGACGGTGAAAGCGCGGATGCTGTCTCCGACCTCACCCTCCGGGCCGCTGCCCCGGAACCGGTCCAGCGCCTTGCGATCGGTCCATCTCTCACTGACGTTGACGCGATCCGGCTCGACCGAGTCAGCGCTCACGGCGAAGTCGAGGCACCCGGCGTCCGAACGGGCGGCGACGACCGCGTCGCGGGACAGCTCCACCACGCGGTCACGGTCGTCCGCAGCGACCCTCAGATGTCCGGTGACGATGATCACGACCCGTTCCTCTCGACGTCGTAGACGACGGCGACGGCGCCGCTGTCGAACGTGCGGTGCTCGCGCAGCTCGAGCCCGCTCGTGAATCCTTCGGGCAACCATCGGAGCCCGCCGCCGGCCACGTGCGGCATGACGTATGCCGTGATCTCATCGACGAGTCCGGCCCGGAGTGCGTGGGCGGCCAAAGTCGGACCGCCGATGCTCACGTCGGTCGGGCTCTCGCGGACCAGGGTCGCGAGGCGATCGAGGTCCAGGTGGTCCCACAGCTCCGTTCTCGGTTCGGTCGGAGGCGCCAGGGTCGTCGACACGATGACCTTGTCGGTCTGCCTCCAGATCGCCACGAACTCGTCGTGCTCGGGGGCCGTGAGGTCGACGGCCGGCGGGTTCTCCCAGTAGCGCATGGTCTCCCACATCTCGCGGCCGAAGACGTAGGTGCGGATGCCGCCCTCACGCTCGTTGACGTAGGCGTGGAGCGCATCATCGGGGGCGGCCCAGTCGAAGGAGCCCGCCGCATCGCGGGCGTAGCCGTCGAGGGAGACCAGCATCCCGTAGCGAAGGCGTCCCATCACTGCTGCTTCCGGTGCCAGAACTGATGGACCACGCCGGGCCGAGCGGAGTTCGCGGTGTGGATGTCGAACTGGGACTCCACGCCCTCGAGGCCCTGCCAGAGGGACTCGCCGCGGCCCAGCACGATGGGCGCGATGACCAGGTGCAGGTCGTCGATGAGCCCGGCCCTGAGGAACTCCCGGACGATGGTGGGGCCACCACCGATCCGGATATCGAGGGCGCCGGCTGCCTCGCGAGCCATGGCCAGGACCTCTTCCGGTGTCCCATCGGTGAAGTGGAAGGTCGTCCCACCCTCCATCTCGATCGGCTCGCGCGGGTAGTGGGTCATGACGAAGACCGGGGTGTGGAACGGAGGGTTCTCACCCCACCAGCCTCGCCATGACTCGTCGGTCCACGGACCCGCATAGGGCCAGAACTTGCGCCTCCCCATGATCTCGGCGCCCACCGAGCCGTCCCAGCTGACGGCGGCCAGTGCTCCGTCAATGCCGGACTGTGCGCGGGTCTCACCACCCGCCTCGGGTGGGAACATCCATTCGTGGAGCCGCTGACCGGCGTGCCCGAACGGTTCCTCCAAGGTCTGCACATCCCCCGTGGCGAAGCCGTCGAGGGAGATGCTGAACCCCGTGACGCGAACGATCGACATCGTCTTCTCCTTGGTCCGTGCACATCGGCGAGTGATTGCGAAGTGCAACCACGAATCACCGTAGAGTAGAGTGGTTGCGATTGGCAAGCACTCTGCCGGAGTGACGTTCGACGAGGAGAGACATGCGCGGTGAGCCACGCTCGGGCTGCCCCATCAACGCCGCCGTCGAGGCGCTCGGTGACCCCTGGAGCCTCATCGTCCTGCGCGACATGATGTTCGGCGACCGCCGCTACTTCCGGGAGCTGCTGACCCGCTCGGACGAGGGAATCGCGAGCAATGTGCTCTCGTCCCGGCTCAAGTCCCTCGTTGCTGCGGGCCTGTTGACCCGTGACGATGCGACGCGTGGCCAGCGGGCCCGCTACAGCCTGACCGAGGACGGCATCCAGACGCTGCCGGTGCTCGTGGCACTCGGGGCCTGGGGTCGGGCACATCGTGACACCACTCCGGAGCTCACCATCCGACAGCAGGTCATGGAGGAGGGCGGAGCCGCCATGGTCGCCGAGCTCATGGACGAGCTGCGCGCCCACCATCTGGGTGCCCGGCTTCCCGCGAGCGAGGGTCCACGGGCCAGCGAACGGCTGCAGGCGGCATACGAAGCCGTCGTCAACGGCAGCGAACGCTGACAGGGACTCACACGCGCCGGTGTTGGGCCGGCGGCCCCGGATCTCTCCTTGGTCAGGCCGCCGCACTCGCGGTGCTGCTGCCACCGAAGACATAGGTGGCGTTGAAGAGCAGGACTCTGTACTCACGGCGCGCGGACACCGTGTAGGTGTAGGAGTAGCGCCCATCTGGATCGGATGCGACGTTCTTGAGGCCGAGCCAGGTGGTCGTGCCCGGCACGCGGTACTGGATGAGTCCCACCGCGCCACCCCACGAGCCGAAGGCCGCGGTGGACGTCCAGAACCGGGTGGCCCTGGTCGAGACGCTCACCTTCCCTCCGGAGCGAGTCGCCGTGATGCCGGCTCGCGACGTGACACGCACATCGACCGTCGGCGTGTTCATCTCGTCGGCGGTCAGCTCGCGGGTGGGGTCGACCTGGTCGACGTAGCCCGACAAGGGCTTCCACGTCCACCGTCCCGGCGAGGTGTGGTCGAAGATGTACGGGGGTGGGTCGAGGTCGCGCTGAGTCGAGTTGGACAACGCGTGGTACCAGACCGGCTCCGGTCCAACTCGTCTGCTGGGAGCGTGGGCCTGCCACTTCATGGACATGTTCTCCGGGTGCGATCCACCCGGCGGCCAGCAGTCGGTCTGGACGTCGGCGGCCGGATACGTGTGGGCGCTGGAGATGCCGACGCGAGGAGGAAGCACGAGATCGGCGTAGGTGCAGGGCGCGTCCGAGTCGGCCTGTGCACCGGCCGGGCCAGCGCTCACGGCCAGGACCGAGAGGCTCGCGGCGGCGCCGGCCACGAGTCTGCGCAGGGTCGAGGAGGTGAGCTCCGTCGACAGGACCATCTCGTGATCGTACGCCCGCATGGGACCGGGTCAATGCTCTGCTTCCGCGTGCGGCGCACCGTGGCGTGTGCCCAAACTCTCGTCGGCGCAGACCTCCACCGCCGGTAGGGTGACGAGAGGTTCGCAGACCTCGCGTCAGGTGCGGACCGACCCGATCGGCTGAGGAGCGGTGGATGACGGTGGCCCCGAAGCGGCCCGCGGCGATGGCGCTGGCGGCACACTTCCCGGAGCGAACCCAGGAGCAGTGGCGCGAGCTCGTGGGCGCGGTCGTCAACAGCGGGCGACCCGAGGCCGAGCACCTGAGCGGTGAGGCCGCGGTCGCGTCGATGCACTCGCGCCTCGAGGGTGGCCTGGACATCCAGCCGCTCTACACGAAGTCATCCGCTGCGACTCCGCTCGGCCTGCCCGGTGCGATGCCGTTCACCCGCGGGCGGGCGCTGCGCGACGCGGACGTCCCGTGGGACGTCCGCCAGGTCCATGACGACCCCGATGCCGCGACGACGCGCAAGCTGGTGCTCGCCGACCTCGAGAACGGCGTCACCTCCGTCTGGCTCCACGTCGGTGCCGACGGACTGGCACCCGGCGGCGTCGCCGAGGCGCTCGCCGACGTCCGGCTCGACCTCGCGCCGGTCGTCGTCTCCTCGTGGGACGACCAGGTCGCTGCCGCAGACGCCCTGTATGCCGTCCTGTCCGGTTCCCCTGCCGCCTCCGGCAACCTCGGGCACGACCCGCTCGGAGCGGCCGCGCGAACGGGCGGGCCGGTCGACCTCGAGCCGCTGGCGGGCGCTGTCCGCCGCCTCGCCGATCACGGTGAGGTCCGTGCGATCACCGTCGACACGAGTGTCCACACGGACGCCGGCGCGACGGTCACCGACGCGATCGGGTTCGCGCTTGCGACAGGTGTGGCCTACCTCCGTCACCTCGAGGCCGAGGGCATCGACGTCGTCGAGGCCTTCCGCCACATCGACTTCCGGGTGAGCGCGAGAGCCGACCAGTTCCTCACCGCGGCCGCCCTGCGCGCCCTGCGTCGCACGTGGGCCCGGGTCGGCGAGAGCGTCGGTGTTCCTGAGCAGCTGCGGGGTGCCCGCACGCACGCGGTGACCTCACGGCGCATGTTCACGCGTGATGACGCCTGGACCAACATCCTGCGCAGCACGCTCGCGACCTTCGGTGCCAGCGTCGGGGGCGCCGACGCCATCACCGTGCTGCCGTTCGACACCGTGTCCGGACTGCCGACACCGTTCTCCCGACGCATTGCTCGCAACACCCAGATCCTTTTGGCCGAGGAGTCCAACGTCGCCCGCGTCACCGACCCGGCGGGTGGCTCCTGGTATGTCGAGACGCTCACCGATGACGTCGCAAAGGCTGCATGGGCCACCTTCCAGGAGATCGAGGGCGCCGGCGGAATGGTCAAGGCACTCGCGAGCGGCCTTGTCGCACAGCGAATCTCGGCTGCGGTGGCCGAGCGTGACGCTGCTCTGGCAACGCGATCCACACCCATCACCGGCGTCAGCACGTTCCCGCTGGCTGGCGAGAGGCCGCTGACGCGAGTGCCCCGCGCCCAGCTGGTGGTCCAGTCCAGCGCCCTTGTGCCACAGCGGGACTCGGCGATCTTCGAAACGCTTCGGGACCGCTCGGCGGCATACGCGACGGAGCACGGACACGCACCCCGCGTCGCCGTGCCGACCCTCGACGTCCCCCGCGCCGCAGACCGGCGCGTCGACGCAGTCAACCTCCTCACCGTGGCCGGGATCCACGCCGTCGAGGGCGGGGACGACACCGACGCTGCGCTCACGAGCACCGACCAGGGCTACGCCGGCATCAGCAAGGACATGGACGTGGTCGCCTTCCTCTCGGCCCTGCTCGACGAGATCGGAGCACCGGCATGAGCGCCATCCCTGACTTCACACACGTCGACCTCGGTGACGGCCGCCCCGCCGCCGCAGACCTCTCGGATGTCGGCGCCCAGACCTGGCTCACGCCCGAGCAGATCGAGGTGCCGCCGCTCTACACCGACGCCGACCTCGAGGGCCTCGACTTCCTCGAGACGATCCCCGGTGCGCCGCCCTTCCTGCGTGGCCCCTACCCGACGATGTACGTCAACCAGCCGTGGACGATCCGCCAGTACGCCGGGTTCTCGACCGCCGAGGAGTCCAACGCCTTCTACCGCCGCAACCTTGCGGGCGGGCAGAAGGGCCTCAGCGTCGCGTTCGACCTCGCGACCCACCGCGGCTACGACAGCGACCACCCCCGCGTCGAGGGCGACGTCGGCATGGCCGGTGTCGCCATCGACTCGATCTACGACATGCGCACCCTCTTCGAGGGGATCCCGCTCGACCAGATGTCGGTGTCGATGACGATGAACGGCGCGGTCATCCCCGTGCTCGCGCTCTTCGTCGTCGCAGCGGAGGAGCAGGGTGTCGCGCCCGAGCAGCTCTCCGGGACCATCCAGAACGACATCCTCAAGGAGTTCATGGTCCGCAACACCTACATCTATCCGCCCGAGCCCTCCATGCGGATCATCAGCGACATCTTCGCGTTCACCTCCGAGAGGATGCCCCGCTACAACTCCATCTCCATCTCGGGCTACCACATGCAGGAGGCCGGGGCCACGCAGGACCTCGAGCTCGCCTACACGCTTGCCGACGGCATCGAGTACCTCCGCGCAGGCAAGGAGGTCGGCCTCGACGTCGACCGGTTCGCCCCAAGGCTGTCCTTCTTCTGGGCCACCGGCATGAACTTCTTCATGGAGATCGCCAAGATGCGTGCGGCCCGCCTGCTCTGGGCCCGGCTCGTCGAGCAGCAGGGCGCCAAGAACGCCAAGTCGCTCAGCCTGCGCACCCACTGCCAGACCAGCGGCTGGTCGCTCACCGCGCAGGACGTCTACAACAACGTCGTCCGCACCTGCATCGAGGCGATGGCGGCGACGCAGGGCCACACCCAGAGCCTGCACACCAACGCCCTCGACGAGGCCATCGCCCTCCCGACCGACTTCAGCGCGCGGATCGCCCGCAACACCCAGCTCGTCCTCCAGCAGGAGTCGGGCACGACGCGCACCATCGACCCGTGGGGCGGCTCGGCCTACGTCGAGCGGCTCACCCACGACCTCGCCGAGCGCGCCTGGGCGCACATCGAGGAGGTCGAGGCCGCCGGTGGCATGGCCAAGGCGATCGAGGCCGGCATCCCCAAGATGCGCATCGAGGAGGCGGCCGCCCGCACCCAGGCGCGCATCGACTCCGGCCAGCAGCCGGTGATCGGCGTCAACCGCTACATCCCCGATGGTGACGAGCCGTTCGAGGTGCTCAAGGTCGACAACGCCGCGGTGCGGGCCAGCCAGATCGCCAAGCTCGAGCGCCTGCGCGCGGAGCGGGACGACGAGGTATGCCGTGTCGCCCTGGAGCGCTTGACCGCCGCCGCCCGCGATGGTTCCGACGGCACGCTGGACACCAACCTGCTGGCGCTCGCGATCGACGCGGCCCGTGCCAAGGCCACGGTGGGGGAGATGTCGACCGCGATGGAAGCGGCGTTCGGCCGCTACACCGCCCAGATCCGTACGATCGGTGGCGTGTACTCCGACGAGGCCGGCGCCGACGCCAACGTGCGCAGGGCCCAGGAGCTCGTCGAGGAGTTCGAGCAGGCGCAGGGGCGGCGCCCCCGGATCCTCGTGGCGAAGATGGGGCAGGACGGTCACGACCGCGGCCAGAAGGTCATCGCCACGGCGTTCGCCGACCTGGGCTTCGACGTCGACGTGGGCCCCCTCTTCCAGACGCCGACCGAGGTGGCGCGTCAGGCGGTCGAGTCCGACGTGCACGTCGTGGGGGTGTCCTCGCTCGCGGCCGGCCACCTCACGCTCGTGCCCGCTCTGCGCAGGGAAGCTCGATGCGCTGGGTCGTGAGGACCTCATGATCGTCGTGGGCGGCGTCATCCCCACCCAAGACTTCGACGACCTCCGGGCCGCCGGCGCCGACGCGATCTACCCACCCGGGACGGTCATCGCGACTGCGGCGACCAGCCTCATCGGTGACCTGAGTGCTCGCCTGGATGCCGCTGCCCGGGCCGGCGAGTGACCGACGAGCTGTTCGACGGGATCCGCGCTGGCTCGCGGACCGACGTCGCCCGGGCGATCACGCTCGTCGAGTCCAGGCGCCCCGACCACCGCGAGCGGGCACGCGCCCTGCTCACCGAGCTCACGGCATACACGGGTTCGGCGGTGCGCGTGGGGGTCTCGGGGGTCCCGGGCTCCGGCAAGTCCACCTTCATCAACGCGATGGGACAGCGGCTCATCGAGGCGGGCCACAAGGTGGCTGTCGTCGCCGTCGACCCGAGCTCGCGGCGCACGGGCGGCTCGATCCTCGGTGACCGCACCCGGATGGGTGAGCTGAGCGCCAGTGACCGCGCGTTCGTCCGGCCGAGTCCCAGCGGACGACACCTCGGGGGAGTGGCGCGGGCGACCCGCGAGTCCATGCTCGTCCTCGAGGCCGCCGGGTTCGACGTCGTCATCGTCGAGACCGTCGGGGTGGGCCAGAACGAGATCGCCGTGTCCGAGATGGTCGACACCTTCTTGCTGCTGACCCTGGCCCGGGCCGGCGACCAGCTGCAGGGGATCAAGCGCGGCATCCTCGAGCTCGCCGACGTCATCGCGGTCAACAAGGCCGACGGCGACGGTGAGATCGCGGCCAAGGGGGCAGCCAAGGACCTCACCTCGGCGATGCGACTCATGCTCCCAGGCGCCGACGTGCGGCGTCCGGCGGTGCTGACCTGCTCGGCCCTCACCGGTGCGGGGCTCGACGAGGTCTGGACCGCGGTGCTCGAGCACCGCGCCCACCTCGAGTCCGAGGGGTCACTCGAGGCTCGGCGCGCCCAGCAGCAGCAGGACTGGATGTGGGCGCTCGTCGACGCGCACCTGACCGATGCCGTGCGCGCCGCCCCCGAGGTCAGGGAGCAGCGCGCGCAGATCGAGGCCGCCGTCAGGTCGGGGAAGCAGCGCCGTCGACGCAGCGAGCAAGATCCTCGCCGCCTTCCGGCACTGACGCGACTCGAGCTCAGCCGCGGGCTGGGGTGCGCCACCCGGCCGGAGCCACGCCGCGACGGCGGGCCAACCACAGCAGGACGGCCGACACGAGCACCGTGGCGACGACGTTCATCGCTGCCGACACGGGCGACCCCTCACTGGCTCCGTCGACGAACGACTCCTCGAGCCCACCGAAGAGGATGCCGGTCACCATGATGAGCAGGTTGTTGACCACGTGCAGCACGATGACGGCCTCGAGGCCGCCGGTGCGCCACGCCAACCAGCAACCGGCGACCGCCAGGGAGCCGAGCTCGATGACGATCCACGGATCCGCGGACCCGTGGGCGGCCGCGAAGAAGGCCGTCGACAGGACGGCGGTGACGACCAGGGCCACCACGGGGGAGCGGAACCACGCTCCGACTCCCTGGACGAGGCCGCCCCGGAAGGCGAGCTCCTCACCTGCCGCCTGCAGGGGAGTGGTGAGCAGCGTGACGACGATGAGCGCCACCCAGTGGTTAGGCCGGTCGAGCACCTCCTGGTCGAACACGACCCAGCTCACCGCGAGGTAGGCCGCCCACAGCGGGGTGACGACGAGGGCGCACCAGCCCAGCCACCCCCACCGCAGACGCCCGGCCACCGACAGCACCCGCCACGGACTCCGCCGGAAGCCCGCCCAGAGGCCGATCAGAGTCGCCGGGATGAGGCTGGCGAGCAGGAGGTTGGTGACCAGGGCTGCCCACGGGTTCAGCGGGTCGACGAGCGCCTCCTCGCTGTCCAGGAGGCCGCTGAGCCCGCTGGGCACGAGCAGGGCGACGAGACAGACCAACGCCACGGCGACCGCGACGGCCAGGGCGACGAGTGGCCGCCACCAGCGGTGACGCGGGCCACGCATCTGATGGACGTAGGGCCGCGGCTCGCGCTCGGCCGCCTCGAGCTCGGCGGCTCTGGTCCGCTCGACCTGGCCGCGGATCCGGTATGCCGCCCGCTGCCGGGCGAGCTCGACGAACCACCGAGGTGGCTCGCTGGGAGAGACGACGACCGCGGTGCCCTGCTGGTGGGCCACCCACGCGGCTCGGCGGACCGGTTCGGACTGCGCGTCCTGCGGCCAGGCCATCAGCCAGAGGGCGTCGAACCCGTCGAGCCGCCCGCCCGCCAGCTCCCAGGGGGCGAACGGCGACCACTCCAGGTCTGCGGCGGCGTCCACGGACAGGGCTCGGGCCCGCGAGAGCGACTGCTGGTTCCGCTCCAGGCCGGGATCCCCGACGACGGCGATGCGCACGTTCATGCCGTCAAGTCTCACTGTCACGCACGGCCGAGCCGGCATCGGGCCGGGTGCTGGGTTCACGGGCCTGCAGTCCCGAGCGACCGAGGGAGGCCACGCACGTCCGCAGGCCCGCAGCACGGCATACATCGATTTCGTGCTCAGCGCGTGCTCCCGTAGGATGGAGCGTCGGTCTCGTGTGTTCACGCATGCCTTGAACAGCACGAGCCGCATCTCCATGGTTTCACTGGTGGCCTCGCGCCGCACCCAGGGTGGGACCAGCAACGGATTGAGAGGGTATGGCCAAGAAGGACGGCGTCATCGAGATCGAGGGCACCATCGTTGAAGCGCTCCCCAACGCGATGTTCCGCGTCGAGCTCACCAACGGTCACAAGGTGCTCGCGCACATCTCGGGCAAGATGCGTCAGCACTACATCCGGATCCTCCCCGAGGACCGCGTGGTGGTGGAGCTCAGCCCCTACGACCTGACCCGAGGCCGCATCGTCTTCCGCTACCGCTGACCGGTCTGATCCGTAGGCAGTAGCTTCTGCAGCACCCCAGCAAGAACCCGTGCGGCTTCCGCCGTGTCGGGAGGATCGACAAGACAGCAGAGGCAATGAAGGTTCAGCCGAGCGTCAAGAAGATCTGTGACAAGTGCAAGGTGATCCGCCGCAACGGTCGGGTCATGGTCATCTGCGAGAACCCGCGCCACAAGCAGCGCCAGGGCTGATCCCAGAAGACCAACTCTGACCGTCCCGTCGGAGTTCTGCACGAGGCCACAGCCTTCGAGCACACGCACAAGTGAATGACTGAGAACGCAGCGCCCGACCCCCGTGTCCGTCACCTGTCAGAGGTGAGCGCGGGACGTCACCCTCGGCCCGGAGGCCGAGGACCGGACAAGAGTGCCGGACCGGCGACTGCACCAGACCTCCGGAATCCCAGAACAGGAACCATCACACGATGGCACGTCTCCAAGGAGTCGATCTGCCGCGCGAGAAGCGCGTCGAGATCGCATTGACCTACATCTTCGGTGTGGGGCGCTCCAGCTCGCAGAAGGCCCTTGCCGCCACCGGCATCGACCCCAACGTCCGCGTCAAGGACCTCACCGACGTCAACCTCGTCGCCCTGCGCGACTGGATCGACGAGAACCTCAAGGTCGAGGGTGACCTCCGCCGTGAGGTCCAGGCCGACATCCGCCGCAAGGTCGAGATCGGGTCCTACCAGGGTCGCCGTCACCGTTCGGGCCTGCCCGTCCACGGTCAGCGGACCAAGACCAACGCGCGCACCCGCAAGGGCCCGAAGCGCACCGTCGCCGGCAAGAAGAAGGTTGGTAAGTAATGCCTCCCAAGGGCCGTTTGGCCGGCGCCAAGAAGGTGCGCCGCAAGGACAAGAAGAACGTTCCCGTGGGCCAGGCCCACATCAAGTCGACGTTCAACAACACGATCATCTCGATCACCGACCCCACCGGTGCCGTCATCGCCTGGGCCTCCGCCGGCCAGGTCGGCTTCAAGGGCTCGCGCAAGTCCACCCCGTTCGCCGCACAGACCGCCGCCGAGGCTGCTGCCCGTCGTGCGATGGACCACGGCGTGCGCAAGGTCGACGTCTTCGTCAAGGGCCCGGGTTCGGGTCGCGAGACCGCGATCCGCTCGCTGACCGCTGCCGGTCTCGAGGTCGGTTCGATCCAGGACGTCACGCCCTCACCGCACAACGGTGTCCGCCCGCCCAAGCGCCGCCGCGTCTGAGCGCCTGAGACCGAAAGAGAACTGGAAAAATGGCTCGTTATACCGGCCCCATCACCAAGAAGTCGCGTCGTCTGCGCGTCGACCTCGTGGGCGGCGACAAGAACTTCGACCTCCGTCCCTTCCCGCCCGGCCAGCACGGCCGTCGCCGGATGCAGGAGAAGGAGTACCTCACCCAGCTGCAGGAGAAGCAGAAGGCCCGCTTCACCTACGGCGTCATGGAGAAGCAGTTCCGCCGCTACTACAAGGAAGCGGCGAACCGCCCCGGCAAGACCGGTGAGAACATCCTGACGATCCTCGAGTCGCGACTCGACAACGTCATCTACCGCGCGGGCCTGGCCCGCACCCGTCGTGCCGCGCGTCAGCTCGTCACGCACGGCCACTTCGAGGTCAACGGCAAGCGCGTCGACGTCCCGTCCTACCGCGTCGAGCAGTACGACATCATCACCGTGCGCAAGCAGTCGGTGGAGACGTTCCCGCTCCAGCTCGCGCGTGAGACCTTCGGCGACCGCCCGACCCCGGCGTGGCTGCAGGTCGTCCCGGGCTCGCTCCAGATCCTGATCCACTCGCTCCCGATCCGGGCGCAGATCGACTCGATCCTGACCGAGCAGCTCATCGTCGAGTTCTACTCGAAGAACTGACAGAACCCGACGTATTGCGCTTTGTGGTCGGCGAGCTCCAGCGAGCGGACCACAAAGCGCAATAGGTCGGGGCGGTGCGCACCCAGGTGCGTACCGGCATACCCACGCTCATGTTCAGGTCACAGACAGAGGTGACCTGGATGGCCGGGCCGACCCGGCAGTTTCACGAGGCGTCATATAGCGGTCGCCCGTGGGAAGGAAAATCACCGTGCTCATCGCACAGCGTCCACTCCTCTCTGAGGACGTCATCTCCGAGAACCGGAGCCGATTCGTCATCGAGCCCCTCGAGCCTGGCTTCGGCTACACGCTCGGGAACTCGCTCCGCCGCACCCTGCTCTCGAGCATCCCCGGTGCCGCCGTGACGAGCATCCGGATCGACGGGGTCCTCCACGAGTTCTCCACGATTCCCGGTGTCAAGGAAGACGTCACCGAGATCATCCTCAACATCAAGGGTCTGGTCGTCTCCTCGGAGCACGACGAGCCGGTGGTCATGTACCTGCGCAAGCAGGGCTCCGGCGCCGTCACCGCCGCGGACATCGCTCCGCCGGCCGGCGTCGAGGTCATCAACCCCGACCTGCACATCGCGACGCTCAACGACAAGGGCAGCATCGAGATGGAGCTGACCGTCGAGCGCGGTCGCGGCTA
The DNA here is from genome assembly GCF_979258975.1 of Knoellia sp. AC549. Lineage (NCBI taxonomy): Bacteria > Bacillati > Actinomycetota > Actinomycetes > Micrococcales > Intrasporangiaceae > Knoellia > Knoellia sp. AC549. The sequence continues at coordinate 727,780 of NZ_OZ409890.1, read as the reverse complement.
CGTCTCGGCGCAGCAGAACAAGTCCGGTGACCAGGAGATCGGCCGTATCCCGGTCGACTCCATCTACAGCCCGGTCCTCAACGTCACCTACAAGGTCGAGCTGACCCGAGTCGAGCAGCGCACCGACTTCAACAGCCTCGTCCTCGACGTCGAGACCAAGCAGGCCGTCACCCCTCGTGACGCGCTCGCCTCTGCCGGCAAGACCCTCGTCGAGCTCTTCGGCCTTGCCCGGGAGCTCAACGTCGAGGCCGAGGGCATCGACATGGGCCCCTCGCCCACCGATGCCGCGCTCGCTGCCGACCTGGCGCTGCCGATCGAGGACCTCGACCTCACGGTCCGCTCCTACAACTGCCTCAAGCGCGAGGGCATCCACACCGTGGGTGAGCTCGTCGGTCGCAGTGAGGCCGACCTGCTCGACATCCGCAACTTCGGTCAGAAGTCCATCGACGAGGTCAAGGCCAAGCTGCACGGTATGAGCCTGGCCCTGAAGGACAGCCCCGCCGGCTTCGACCCGAGCCAGATCGCTTCCTACGACGACGAGTTCAGCTTCGCCGACGCCGACGACGCAGAGGACGCGTCGTTCGCCGAGGACGAGCAGCTCTGACGCTGACTTAACCACTAGGAGATAAAGACATGCCTACGCCCACCAAGGGTCCCCGTCTCGGAGGCGGACCGGCTCACGAGCGTCACATCCTGGCGAACCTCGCGACGTCGCTGTTCGAGCACGACTCGATCACGACCACCGAGACCAAGGCCAAGCGCCTTCGCCCGCTCGCCGAGCGCCTCGTCACCTTCGCCAAGCGTGGCGACCTGCACGCCCGGCGCAGGGTCATGACGGTCATCCGCGACAAGGGCGTCGTCCACCGCCTCTTCGTCGAGATCGCACCGGACATGGCCGAGCGCCAGGGTGGCTACACCCGCGTCACCAAGATCGGCCCGCGCAAGGGCGACAACGCCCCGATGGCGGTCATCGAGCTCGTCCGCGAGCCCGTCGCCAGGAAGGCCACCGTCAAGGAGGCCGAGGGCGCGACCAAGCGTGCCGTCAAGGAGTCCAAGGCTGCCGAGGCCGAGGCTGAGGTCACCGAGACCGAGGCCACGGACGCGCCAGCCACCGAGGCCACCGAGGACGCTGCCGCAGTCGAGCTGCCGAAGGGTGCTGTCGCCTCCAACGAGGACGGCTCCGCACCCGAGGGTTACTCGGTCAAGGGCAACGCCGACTCCGGCAAGTACCACGTCGAGGGTTCGCAGTGGTTCGACCAGACCGAGGCCGAGTTCTGGTTCGCTTCGGCGGACGACGCCAAGGCAGCCGGCTTCGAGCCTGCCGGTGGCGAGGACAAGCAGCAGGTCGAGGACGACAACGCCTGACCTCCGCTCCACGGCACTGCGCAAAGGGCCGTTCACCTCGACGAGGTGAACGGCCCTTTCGCATGCCGTCCGTCCGGATCGGTTGGGCACGCGAGCCCAGTCGGTGAGTCGAACTCGGCGACTCAGTCGAGCGCGACCGTCCCGCCGGAGCGCCAGTAGGTCCCGTCCCGACGGTCGAGGAAGCCCTCCTCGACAAGGTAGCGGCGCAGTGCCGCGTGGTCGGGGTGGCGCCGTCGCAGGATCTCGTTGAGGGTCGACTCCGGGTAGATCTCGCCCAGGGCGAAGTCCTGAGCGACGAGGTCGAGCACGACGAGCCGCTTGGTGATCCTCGTCGGGATGGAGGCGAGCCGTCCGTCGGCGCCGACGAACGCGCGCAGGACGGCGTCTCGCCGCTCGAGCGCCGAAGTGAGATGGGGCCGGTCCATGGGTGGAAGTCTATGAACCAGACGCTGATCGCGCGACGCTCAGCCGAGTGCACCGCCGACGCGTGACCAGGTGTGCCGACCGGGACGTCCGTCGTAGGTCCACAGCGCGCCGTCGTTGCCGCGACCGAACGCCACCCAGCTGTTCGTGCCCCGCGAGGCGACCGCCGGGGCGCCGGTCAGCTCGCCACCGATCGCAGTGACGAACGAGCCGATGGCCACCACCGGGGTCACCCCGTTGCGGGTGAGCACCACACCCGAGCCCGGTGTGACCGCCGGGGCCGACGAGGTCTGCCGGGAGCCCACGGGGGCCCAGCCGCGGCGGGTGCCGGTGCTGGTGAGGATGCTGTCCCAGAGGCGGCCGTCACGGCCTCGCGCGAGCACCCGCACGGTGCCAGAGGTCCGGTCGGCGGCGGCCGCCGGTGCGCTGCTCACCCCTCCGTGGATCGTCGACCAGGACGTCCACCGAGTGCCGTCCCAACGGATCCTCCACAGCGCATCGCCGCTGCGGGCCACCGCGTCCAGGGTTCCGGACGACAACGACGCCGCCGTGGGTGCGCCCCGGATCGAGCCGCCCAGGTTGCCCCACGGCGCGAAGGTGCCACCGTTGCTGTAGGTGTGCACGAGCGTGCCTGCTGGGCCACGGGCGAAGAGGTCGACCCGCGAGCCGCCCCAGGTGACTGCCGTCGGGGCCGAGGTGATGGTGCCCTGCACCACCTGCCAGGCGCCGAAGCCCCCGCCGGCGAGGGCCTGCGTCGTGTGCCACACCCGCCCGTCGGTCGCCCGCACGAACACCGTCACGGCGCCGTTGCGCACGACCGCCGACACTCCGCTGGGGGAGACGTCGAGCCCGGACGTGAAGGGTTGCGGCGTCGCGGTCGGGTCGAGGCGCAGCACCCTGTCGCCGCTGCCGTTGCTCGTGCTCACGAACATCGAGCCGTTGGCGGCCGACTGCACGGTGCGGATCCGTCCCACGGAGCCGTCCAGTGAGTCCACCTGCTCGTCTCCTCGCACCCGGCCGTCGGGCGTGAGCGACAGCACCCGCACACCGGAGTTCTTCAGCTCCGCCACCGCGAGCGCACCCTCCCAGCGGCCCCACCGGCTGCCGGTGAGGAACGTCGCGCCACTCGTGGCGACAGTCGGGCGGCCGGACCGCCAGCGGGCCGGGACGGCCGAGGGGAACTTCGCCAGGTCGGTCATCGGAACGTTCTGGTTGTAGCCCGGCACGGGGTCCCACCCGTAGTTGCGGCCGGGGACCAGCCGGTTGACCTCGTCGTCGACATCCGGGCCGTGCTCGGCGCTCCACATCTCGCTGGTCCCGGGTCGCAGCGCCAGGCCCTGGACGTTGCGGTGGCCGTAGGTCCAGACCTTCGCGGCGTTGCCCCCTCGTGAGGAGAACGGGTTGGAGCTCGGGACGGCGCCGGAGCTGCTGACGCGCAAGGTCTTCCCGCCGAGAGAGCCGAGGTCCTGCGGGCTCGTGCCCACGATGGCGTCGCCGGTGCCGACGTGCAGGGTCCGGTCGGCGGCGAAGCGCAACCGGCAACCGCCGTGCTGCCCACTGGTGACCGGGATGCCGGTCACGACCGGTGAGCCGCTGCGGCTGGCCGAGGCACCGCTGGCCGCGAGCACCCAGCGCAGCACGCGGATGTCGACGGCGGAGGTGCCGCTGCCGCGGTACGCCTGGCAGGTGTAGTACGTCCGATTCGTGGCGAAGCCGGGGTCGATGACGAGCCCCATGAGGCCGGACTCCGACCCGACGAAGAGGTCGGGCTGAGCGGTGCTGACGGTCTGGACGGCTCCGTTGGTGCGGATGATCCTCGTGGCTCCGCCGCGCTGGGTGAACAGCACCTCGCCGGACGGCAGGGGGGCGACGTCCCATGGGAGGGCGAGCCCACTGGCGACCGTGGTGAGGCGGGAGGCTGGCTCGGCCGCCGCAGCCAGCGCCGCATCCGTCGCTTCCACACTCCGAGGCGGCGCACCGGCATACGCCGCTCCGGGGGCCAGGGTCGCCGTAGCGGTCCCGGCAAGAAGAGCGCCGACGACAAGGATGCGCGTGTACCGCCCCATGTCGGCAGCGTAACCGTGCCCCGGGGCTCGCGCATCCGCTGCACGGCCACAGCAGGGTGTTGGCCGTGAGCGCGTGGCCTAGGCTGCGGACCCATGACGTCGCTGCGCGTGCGGATCGACCTCGCCTACGACGGGACGGACTTCTCGGGATGGGCCGCGCAACCGGGCCGGCGGACCGTCGAGGGAGAAGCTGTCGGCGGCCCTGACAACTCTGCTCCGTGCGCCGGAACCGTTGCGGCTCACTGTCGCTGGGCGCACGGACGCCGGCGTCCATGCCCGCGGCCAGGTTGCCCACGCCGACGTCGACGCAGCCCTGTATGCCGTCCTGCCGGGTCGGTCGTCCCGCTCACCCGAGGAGGCGGCGAGAACCCGACTGGCCGGCATACTCCCGTCCGACGTGGTGGTGCGGGCCGTCTCACGTGCGCCGGCCGGCTTCGACGCACGGTTCTCGGCGTCGCAGCGGCGTTACCTCTATCGGGTCTGTGACCGCCCCGGCACGCTCGACCCGTTGCGTCGACGGGACACGGTGCTCGTCAAGGATGAGCTCGACGTCGAGGCGATGGACTCGGCTGCCGGGCGCCTCACCGGGCTGCGCGACTTCGCGGCCTTCTGCAAGAAGCGTGAGGGCGCGACGACTGTGCGCACGTTGCTGGACTACTCGTGGGAGCGCGCAGCCGACGGCACGGTCGAGGCAACAGTCGTCGCAGATGCGTTCTGCCACAGCATGGTTCGCGCCCTCGTCGGGTCGGTCGTTCCTGTGGGGCTGGGGCGGGCCGAGGTCGGGTTCCCGGCCGAGGTGCTCGCCGCGGGTGCGCGTGACCCACGCGTCACGGTGATGCCGCCGCAGGGGCTCTCGCTCGAAGAGGTGACCTATCCGGCGGACGCGGACCTCGCCGCTCGCGCGGTGGAGGCCCGGGCCACGCGCACCCTCGACCCCGAACCTTGATCCTCACCCTCAGCGCGTGATGCTGACGTCGTCGCCGCGCAGGTGGGCACGGAACCCCTCGGCCTGGACGGACACTGCCGTGAGCGCCATGCCCTCAGGGACGCCCTGGACCGTGTGCCTGATCGTCACGAGCTGCCGCACGATCGTCGAGGCGGCCGAGTCGAGCCAGTCGGGCCCGTCGAGGTCGATCGTCTCGGGCGTGATGACGAGCCGGCCGTCGACGGCACGCACCGCGCCCGTCGCGCGCACCTCGACGTCGCGACCCAGCACACTCACCCGGCGGCGCAGGCCCGCGAGCCCGTCGTCGGCGGCATACAGGGTCACCCCGTCACCGATCTGGGAGGCGGCTGACTCGAAGGGGAGCAGGGCGTCGATGTCGAGGCGTCCGGCACGCAGGCCGTTCTCGTCCAACCTCACTGCTGACCCGATCGCGGTGACGTCACGCAGGCCGCCGTCGCCCGTGACCACCTGGGCGCTCGTCAGGCGCACGTCGCCGAGCCAGGTCTCGCCGCTGGTCAGGTCCGTCGGCGCGGACGGCCGTGGGGCGGCGCTCGCGGTCGGGGCGGGCACGTCGGCTCCCGACCCCGGACTGCCCACGGACCACACGAGCACGAGGGCGGCGACGACCAGGGCCGTGAGCATGGTGACTGCGCCCAGCACGAACTGCTTCACCCCCACATCCTGCCCTGTGTGCCTGAGCCCACGCCCCGTCGTGGTCTCGGGCACACAAGGGGTGGTGCTGGGCTTCATGTAAAGCGTTTACGCAGATAGCCTCCACTCCAGTTCACGTCCGCGCGCCAACGGTGGCGCCGCGGCCACCTCGGAGGAGCAACGATGCCCAGTCCACGCCGCCTGTATGCCGTCCTGGCCGGGGCCGCCGTCGCCGTCACCCCGCTCGTGGGGGCCGCGCTTCCCGCTGCTGCCGAGACGACGTCGGTCGCGCTCGCCGGCTCGCTCCAGACCGAGCTGGGGTGCTCCGCCGACTGGCAACCCGAGTGCAGCGCCAGCGAGCTGACCCGGGTCGGGGACACCACGGCATACAGCAAGACGTTCAGGCTCCCCGCCGGGAACTACGCGTTCAAGGTCGCGATCAACGACTCGTGGGCCGTCAACTACGGCGCGAACGGTGCGCTCGACGGTGCCGACATCCCGCTCGTCCTCGAGGGACCGGCCACGCTGAAGTTCACCTACGACGACGTGACCCACCTCGTGAGCGTCACGCCCCAGAACCTCTCCGGCAGCACGACGCCCGCCGACGCCGCACTGGCCAAGAGCTCGCTGCGCTCCCCGCTCACCAAGGAACGCTTCTACTTCCTCATGGCCGACCGGTTCGCCAACGGCAGCACCGCCAACGACAAGGGTGGGCTCACCGGCGGGCCGCTCACGACCGGGTTCGACCCGACGCACAAGGGCTTCTACCACGGTGGTGACCTCAAGGGCGTGATCAACAAGCTCGACTACATCAAGGGCATGGGCACGACCGCGATCTGGCTCACGCCGAGCTTCAAGAACAAGCCGGTGCAGGGCAAGCCGGGCGAGGAGAGCGCGGGCTACCACGGCTACTGGATCACCGACTTCACCCAGATCGACCCGCACCTCGGCACCAACGAGGAGATGAAGACGCTCATCGCCGCGGCGCACAAGAAGGGGATGAAGGTCTTCTTCGACATCATCACCAACCACACCGCCGACGTCATCGACTACGAGGAGCAGCAGTACACCTACCGCTCCAAGAAGAACTTCCCCTACGAGGACGCCTCGGGCACGGCCTTCGACGACCGCGACTACGTCAACAAGACCTTCCCCGAGATGGACCCGGCGACGTCCTTCCCCTACACCCCGGTCCTGCGCCCGGGCGACGAGGACGCCAAGACCCCCGCCTGGCTCAACGACCCGCTGATGTACCACAACCGCGGTGACTCGACCTTCGCCGGCGAGTCCTCGACCTACGGCGACTTCATCGGCCTCGACGACCTCTTCACCGAGCGTCCCGAGGTCGTCGACGGGATGGGTGAGATCTACAAGCAGTGGGTCGACTTCGGCATCGACGGCTTCCGCATCGACACCGTCAAGCACGTCAACCTCGAGTTCTGGCAGAAGTTCATGCCCGACCTGCTCGGCCACGCCGCCAAGAAGAACCCGGACTTCTTCGCGTTCGGCGAGGTCTACGACGGCAACCCCGCCGTCATGTCCGAGTACACGACTCGCGGCAAGCTCCAGGCCACCCTGGACTTCGGCTTCCAGCAGCAGGGCATCGACTTCGCCAAGGGCAAGCCGGCCGGCGCGCTCGCGGACTTCTTCGCCAAGGACGACTGGTACACCGACGCCGACAGCAACGCCTACCAGCTGCCGACGTTCCTCGGGAACCACGACATGGGCCGCGCCGCGATGTTCCTCAAGGAGGGCGTCTCGAGCGAGGCCGAGCACCTCGCCCGCGTGAAGTTCGCCGACTCCCTCATGTTCGCCACGCGTGGCAACCCGGTGACCTACTACGGCGACGAGCAGGGCTTCGTCGGCACCGGCGGCGACCAGCTCGCCCGCGAGGACATGTTCGCGAGCAAGGTCGACGTCTACAACACCGAGGACGTGCTCGCCGGGCCCGAGGGCTCGCGCGACCGCTACGACACCACGCACCCGCTCTACGCGCACATCAAGGCGCTCTCGGCGGTTCGAGCGAAGCACCCCGCGCTCGCGGACGGTGCCCAGGTCAACCGCCACTCGGCCGAAGGCGCCGGCATCTTCGCCGTCTCCCGGATCGACGCGGGTCAGAAGGTCGAGTACATCGTGGCCGCCAACAACGACGAGAAGGCTGCGTCCGCGACGTTCCCGACCTGGAGCAAGGGCAAGGGCGTCGTGTTCACGCCGGTCTCCGGCACGGACACGGCGGTCAAGCCGGCTGCGGACGGCTCGGTCAAGGTGAGCGTGCCGCCGCTGACGGTCAGCGTCTGGCGGGCCAACAAGGCGATCTCCACGACGGGTGCCGCACCGACGGTCGAGCTGACCGCTGGCGCCGACTCGACGGTGTCGGGTCGAGCCGAGGTGGCTGCCGACGTGTCGGCGAGCACCTTCGCGCAGACGACCTTCCTCTACCGCCCCGTCGGGACGTCCGCGTGGCGCTCCATCGGGACCGACGACAACGCCCCGTTCAGGGTCTTCCACGACGTGGCCGGTATGCCGCTCGGCTCGGTTCTCGAGTACCGCGCGGTCGTCCGTGACGCAGCAGGCCGGGTGGCCGCGGACGGCACCTGGGCCTCGGTGGTCGCGGAGTCGGCGGGCGGTTCGACGGAGGGTGAGATCGGTGACCCGCCGCCGACCCAGCCGACCGCGGTGTCGGTGCCGGGCACGCACAACTCGGAGATGGGCTGCCCGTCCAACCTCGGGGTCAACGGTGACTGGGCGCCCGACTGCGACCAGGCCCAGCTGACCCTGGACCAGGACGACCTCATCTGGAAGAAGACGTTCACCATCGCCCCCGGCCCCTACTCCTACAAGGTCGCGCACGACCGCTCGTGGACCGAGTCCTACGGTGACGGTGGTGGCAGCGAGAACATCTCCTATGAGACTCCGGATGGCACGGTGACCTTCTTCTACGACCCGCGCACCCACTGGGGCACCTCGGACGAGCAGACGGAGATCATCACCGCGCCGGGGACCTTCCAGACCGCGCTCGGGTGTCCGGCGATCTGGGCCCCTGACTGCATGCGCCCCTGGTTGCAGGACAAGGACGGCGACGGCGTCTTCACCTGGGCGACGACGCAGATTCCCGCCGGCACGTACTCGTTCAAGATCGCCCATGACCAGCTGTGGGCCGAGAACTACGGCGAGGGAGGCACCCGCGACGGCGCCGAGATGAGCGTGACCGTTCCGAGCGACGGGGCGACGACGAACTTCGTCTACGACTCAGCGACCCACCGCACGACCGTCACCAGCCGCTGACCTCAGGCGGGCGCGGCGTCACCCTCGACAGGGTCGACGCCGCGTCCGCGCTCGTGGCGCAGCGCCGGGAGGTAGAGGAAGGCGCCGAGGATGCTGACCAGGCCGGCCACGACCATGGCCGTCTGGACCGATGTCGTCTCGGCGAGCCAGCCGATCGCGGGAGCCGCCACTGCGCCTCCTGCGAACATCACCATCGAGTTCATCGACAGCACGGTGGCGCGGTTGCGCGCGCTGGCCTCTCGGTGCAGCAGGGTCGCGTGCGGGGCGCCGCCGACTCCGTGCAGCATGTAGGTGACGAGGTAGGCCCCCACCAGCCCGACCGGGCCGAGCATCAGACCCATGACGGCCGCCCCCAGGCCGTTGAAGATCCGCGCCCCGATGGCGGCGCGCACGACGCCCCACCGCTTCATCATCCGACCGGCGAGGGTCGACCCCAGTGCGAAGACGGCCCAGCCCCCGGCAGCGACCGGGCCGAGAAGGGCGCCGGCGTCCGTGGTGCTGCCGAGGAGCTCGGCCATCCGGATGGGCAGCATCGACTCGAAGACGGTCATGCCGATGACCCAGAAGAGCTCCACGCCCACGATGCCGGCGAGGATCCGGTTGTGCCGCAGCAGGGTGAGGCCGTCCGCGATGACCTTGGGCGTGTCCTTCGCGGAGTCGAGCGCCTGGCGCAACCGCGTGGACTCGTGCGGAAGCCGGGGCTCGTGGACGAGCGCCAGGGTGAGGACGAGGTGGATCACGGCGAAGGCGATCGAGACGACGATCGGCAGCGCGATGGCGCTCCGGTCGGCGAGGGGATGCCAGGCGATGAGCCCGCCGGAGGCGAGTGAGCCGCCCGCGATGGCGACGCCCACGATGGTGCCCTGTGCTGCGAGGGCCTGGTCGACGTCGGCGCCCGGTTCGCTGAGGTGGACGGTGTCGACGAACCAGGCCTCGAGCGGACCGGAGTCCAGGGCCCGGTAGACCCCCATGAAGGCCGCCGCCAAGGTGAACTGCCAGAAGGACGTCGCCGTCACGTAGAGCACGCCGGTGACGACGTTGATGACGCCGGCGGCGACAAGGACGCTCTTGCGCCCGAAGGCGTCGGCGAAGCCGCTGGTCGGCAGCTCGAGGAGGAGGACCATGACGCCCTGCGCCGCGGCATACGTCAGGGTCTGCTGGACCGTGAGCCCGCGCTCGAGCGCGAAGAGGGTGAAGACCCCGATGACGAAGCCGACCGGCAGCCACCGGGTCGCACTGAGGATGAGGAAGACGCGGCGCGCGGCCGCGGGGGAGAGGTGCGGGCTCATGTGTCGTCCCCGCGGGGGATGCGGTCGAGGTCCAAGGGGTAGGAGACCGTGTAGACCGCGAGGCGCCGGGCGGCCGGGTTGCCCTGTCCCACCCGGCGATAGCGCGCCACCACCTCGTCGAGCTCGGCCTTCATCGCCTGCAGCTGTGCCGGGGTCGCGACGACGTAGGAGTCGCTCATGCCGGCTGCGTCACGCCACGCGATCGGCCAGGCGGCCTCGACGTCGAGCCACCTCTCGAACTGCTCGGCGAAGTGGCGGGTGTAGTCGCGCACGAGCCAGTTCAGCGCCGTCTCGGAGTCCTCGTCGCCGGCGAAGTCGCTGGGCTCGAAGCTGTGGCTCTCGGTGGCGGCTCGCCACAGCCGTCGCTTGCCCTCGCCCTCACCGGTGTCGGCGACGAGACCGACCGACTCGAGCCTGCGGAGGTGGTAGCTCGTGGCACCTGAGTTGGTCCCGAGCGAGGTGGCGAGGTCGGTCGCCGTCGCCGGGCCGCCACGACGCAGCGCAGACAGGAGACGGGAGCGCAGCGGGTGGGCGAGCACCTTGAGCGAGGCCGCGTCGAGCCGGAGGCCGGTGAGCTGGTGGTGGGCGGGGGTGGAGTCGGAGGGCATGCCGTGCACAATACCTCTGCACACTTCGTTTGCACAACATCTGTGTATGCTGCCGGCTAGCCATCGTTTGTGCAGGTCAGGGGCACTTTCCGACCTGGTTGTGGGCGATTTGGGCGCGGAGCCGGTCGCCCGTAAACTTGAGGACTGTTGTGCCGTGCGCCCTTCCCAGGGTGACCCGAGAGGTTCGAAACCCTGGCGGGAGCACACGGCATACCCCTGAGGTTCTGGTCCGGCACGGACGAAGGCTGTCCCGCTGACACAGACCGCAGGTCATCCCGTTCCATCCACACGTTAGGTAACACCGTGCGTACCTTCACCCCGAAGCCGGGCGACATCACCCGCACGTGGCACATCATCGATGCCACGGACGTCGTGCTCGGTCGCCTCGCCGTCCAGACGGCGACGCTCCTGCGCGGCAAGCACAAGCCGACCTTCGCCCCCCACGTCGACGGTGGCGACTTCGTCATCATCATCAACGCCGACAAGGTGGCCCTCACCGGCGCCAAGCTCGAGCAGAAGCGCGCCTACCGCCACTCCGGCTTCCCGGGTGGTCTGCGTAGCCGCACCTACGTCGAGATGCTCGAGAAGTTCCCCGAGAAGGCGGTCGAGAAGGCCGTCCGTGGGATGCTCCCGCGCACCACGCTGGGCCGTCAGCAGCTCGACCAAGCTCAAGGTCTACGCCGGCTCCGAGCACCCCCACGCTGCGCAGCAGCCCAAGCCCTTCGAGATCACCCAGGTGGCCCAGTAATGACCGAGAACATCACCGACGCCACTGACGCAGAGTTCGGCACCGACACCGAGGACCAGGAGATCACCGAGTACACCTCGGAGTCCTCCGCCGACTCGGCCACCGAGCCCGCCCGTCGTCCCACCGCCTCCGCTCCCGGCGCAGCCACGGGTCGTCGCAAGCAGGCCATCGCCCGCGTGCGCATCGTCCCCGGCACCGGCGAGTGGAAGGTCAACGGCCGCACGCTCGAGGCCTACTTCCCCAACAAGGTCCACCAGCAGATCGTCAACGAGCCCCTCAAGGTGCTCGAGCTCGACGGCGCCTACGACGTGCTTGTGCGCGTCCACGGTGGTGGCCCCTCCGGCCAGGCCGGCGCTGTGCGTCTCGGTGTCGCCCGCTCCCTCAACGGAGTCGACGAGGAGCTGAACCGTCCGACCCTCAAGAAGGCCGGCTTCCTCTCGCGCGACTCCCGCGTCCCGGAGCGCAAGAAGGCCGGTCTCAAGAAGGCCCGCAAGGCACCTCAGTACAGCAAGCGCTGATCCAGCGTTCTTGGAGTGCGCGTCCTCGTGGCGCGCCCCGCATGGAGGCGGCATCCCGCAGGGGGTGCCGCCTTCGGCGTGCGGGGGTAGGTTGACTCGTCGGCCGTCAACACGACCGGCGCCCAGAAGGACGACGAAAGGCACGGCACACGCATGGCACGACTGTTCGGGACCGACGGAGTCAGAGGACTCGCCAACGTCGACATCACTGCCGATCTCGCCATGCGTCTCGCCATGTCGGCCGCCACGGTCCTCGGGCGTGGCGCGCGCGAGGCTGGTCGCAAGCCCAAGGCCGTCGTGGGGCGGGACCCCCGGGCCTCCGGCGAGTTCCTCAGTGCTGCCGTCATCGCCGGACTGGCCTCGTCCGGAGTCGACGTCCACGACGTGGGCGTGCTGCCCACCCCGGCGGTCGCCTTCCTCACGGCCGACATGGATGCCCACTTCGGCGTCATGCTCTCGGCCTCGCACAACGCCATGCCGGACAACGGCATCAAGTTCTTCGCCCTCGGTGGGCACAAGCTGCCCGACGCGCTCGAGGACGAGATCGAGGCGGGGCTCGACTCGCCTGCGCCGCTGCCGACCGGAGCCCAGATCGGTCGGGTCCACCAGAACCGGGCCGGCCAGGCGCGCTACGTCGCGCACCTCCTGGAGGCCATCCCCAACAGTCTCGACGGGCTCACCGTCGTCATCGACGGAGCCCATGGTGCGGCCTCCTCGGTCTCACCCGAGGTGTTTCGGCTGGCCGGCGCCGAGGTCATCGAGATCGGCACCGAGCCCGACGGCCTCAACATCAACGACGGCTACGGCTCGACCCACCTGACCCACCTCAAGGACGCCGTCATCCGCCGGGGTGCCCACCTCGGCATCGCCCACGACGGCGACGCCGACCGCTGCCTCGCCGTCGACGCCGACGGCAACGAGGTCGACGGCGACCAGATCATGGGGATCCTCGCGGTCGACATGAAGTCACGTGGCGCACTGCACGAGGACACCCTCGTGGCGACGGTCATGAGCAACCTCGGCCTCATCCAGGCCATGGAGCGCGAGGGCATCAAGGTCAAGCAGACCGGCGTCGGCGACCGCTATGTGCTCGAGGAGATGCGCCGGTCCGGGCACACGCTCGGAGGCGAGCAGTCCGGCCACGTCATCATGCTCGAGCACGGCACCACGGGCGACGGTGTCCTCACCGGACTCATGCTGGCCGCTCGCATGGTCGCGACCGGGCGCACCATCGCCGACCTCGGCACGGTCATGACGCGCCTGCCGCAGGTCCTCATCAACGTCAAGGGCGTCGACAAGGCACGCGTCGAGAGCGACGAGCACGTGCAGGCGGCCGTGGCAGAGGCGGGGATGCGGCTCAACGGGTCGGGACGGGTGTTGCTGCGCAAGTCGGGCACCGAGCCGGTCGTGCGGGTCATGGTCGAGGCCGCCACCAAGGACGACGCGCAGCTGGTCGCCGACCGCCTGGTCGAGGTCGTCAAGGAGCGCCTCACCCTCTGAGGCCCCTGCAGGCCCAGATGAGAGAAGAGAACGCGCCGCCTCCGAGATTTGGGAGACGGCGCGTTCTTTACTCTCGATCGATCGGTCACTCCTGCTTGGCCGCGCCGACGTCGTCAGCCGGTGGTCAGTTGTGAGTGGTCAGTGGTGGGGGTCGATCGAGATGTCCGGTCCAGTTCGCGCCTGGTCGGCCTCGTGGCGCTTGGCATATGCCGCGTCTTCGGCTCCCGTGTCGACGTGTGTCGGGTCGAGCACGCGTTGCAGGAAGACTCGCGTCCGCTGCTCCTTGGGCTCACCGATGACCTGTTCGGGGGCGCCCTCCTCGACGATGTTCCCGCCGTCCATGAAGATCACCCGGTCCGCGACCTCGCGGGCGAAGGCCATCTCGTGGGTGACGACGAACATCGTCATGCCCTCACTCGCCAGGCGGCGCATGACCGAGAGCACGTCCCCGACGAGCTCCGGGTCGAGCGCGGAGGTCGGCTCGTCGAAGAGCATGAGCTTGGGGTCCATCGAGAGCGCACGGGCGATGGCGACGCGCTGCTGCTGACCGCCGGAGAGCTGGGCGGGGAACGCCGACTCCTTCTCGGAGATCCCGACCTTCTCGAGGTTCTCGCGGGCCTTGGCCTCGGCCTCGGCCTTGCTCCGCTTGAGCACCGTCGTCTGGGCGATGGTGCAGTTGTCGAGCACCGACAGGTGGGGGAAGAGGTTGAACTGCTGGAAGACCATGCCCATGTTGCGACGGATGGCGTCGATGTCGCAGTCGGGGTCGGTGACCTCGTCGCCGTCGAACGTGATAGAACCGCTCGTGGGCTCCTCGAGCAGGTTGATGCAGCGCAGGAAGGTCGACTTGCCCGACCCGGACGGGCCGATGACACAGACCACCTCGCCCTGCGTGATCGTTGCGTTGAGTCCTTGGAGGACGTGGTTGCTCCCGAACGACTTGTGCAGGTCGGTGACCTTCACGACGGTGGAACTGGCGGTGGGGGATGCACTCATGGCGCTCAGCGCTCCTTCTTCTGGCGCGCTTCCATACGGCGGACGAGCATGGAGAGCGGGAGGGTGATGATGAGATAGCCCAAGCCAGCCACGACGAGGGGCGTGAGGTTGGAGGTCTCACTGGAGAGGTCACGCCCGTACTTCGTCAGCTCGTAGCCGCTGAGGGACAGCCCCAGGACGGAGACGAGGGAGGAGTCCTTGACCAAAAGGATGACCTCGTTGGTCAGGGGCGGGGTGATGATGCGGAGCGCTTGGGGAAGGACGATCTTGCGGGTGGCAGCCCCTGCCGGCATGCCCAGTGATCGGGCGGCTTCGACCTGGCCGGGTGGCACGGCTTGAATGCCGGCTCTGATGGTCTCGGCCATGTAGGCCGAGGCGACGATGCCCAGCCCCAGCCAGACCGTGCCGTTCACGCCGAAGGGGATGGCCAGACCTGGAAAGGCCACGCCCAACAGACCGAAGCCCAGTAGGACGACGATGGCGGGGAGTCCGCGGAAGAACTCGATCCACGCCGTCGCGATCCACCGGTAGGGGGCGATGGACGACAACCGCATCAGCGCGAGCACCGTGCCGAGGACCAGTCCGATGACGAAGGCGCCCGCGGTGTAGGTCAAGGTGTTCTTGAAAGCGGTGCCAATCCCCCCGACAAGCGTCTCCTTGACGAACTCGGTCCGGAAGAACTGGGCCTGGAACAGGGACCAGTTCGCTGAGAACGCGATGACCAGCACCACGACGACGAGGAGTGCATACTGCACCCACCGGATCCGTTGGGCGCGCTTGCGCGGAGACAGCTTCTTCTTCGGTGGTGCCTCAGTGGTGGGGCTGGTGGTGCTCATCAGTTCTCCTGCCGACCGTCGGGGTCATGGGCCACAACGCCGAGGGGCGGCGGGCCGGTCGAAACCGTACCGCCGCCCCCGACGCCAAGGAAGGGTCACTTCGGGGCGTCGACTCCGAACCACTTCTTGTAGATCGTGTTGTAGGTGCCATCGGCGACCGCATCCTTGAGGACCTGGTTGGTCAGCTCGGCGAGCTTGGTGCCGTTGGGGTCGTCCTTCTTGAACATCAGGCCGTACTGCTCGCCGGTGTCGAACTCCTTGACGACCTCGGTGGTCGGGTTGTCCTTGACGTAGTCGAAGAGAGGACCGTTGTCGTTGATCGCAGCATCCACCCGTCCGGCGAGCACGCCGGCGAGCTGGGTGGGCAGGTCGTCGAACACGACCGGCTCGTAACCGTTGGCGGCCTGCTCCTTCTCGGCGAACTCCTGACCGGTGGTGTCGGTCTGGACCCCGATCTTCTTGCCCTTCAGGCTGGCGAGGTCGGTGATCCCTGAGCCCTTCTTGGTGATCAGCGCCGCGGTCGAGTCGAAGTACGGGTCCGAGAAGACGATGGCCTTCTTGCGCTCGTCGTTGATCGTCGTTGCGCCATAGCCCATGTCGCACTTCTTGGCGGTGAAGGCCGCACCGGAGGTGATCGTGGCGAACTCGATGTCGATGACCTCCTGCTCCAGACCGAGCTTCTTGGCAACGAGGTCGGCGAGGTCGTAGTCGAAGCCCACGACCTTGGCGCCCTCCTTGAACTCGAACGGCTTGTAGGACAGGTGCGTGCAGGCCGTGAGCTTGCCGTCCGAGATCGTCGTGATGCCGCTGGAGTTCGAGGCGGCGGGGGTGTCCCCGTCACCGGAACCGCAGGCGGCGAGGGCCAGAGTGGACATGAGCGCGGCGGCAGCGAGGGCGCTGGCGCGGCGGGTACGTGAGGTGGTCACCGGGGAACTCCTTGGCGGTAGTGGACGTGGTCGACCCACGTCTGACTAGTCGCTGACCCTACCCAGCGCTGGGCCCGATGCAGCGACTTTGCCGCATGAGACCCCCGAATCGTGACCTGTGTCGCCGACGCGGCGCCGCGGTTATTCGCGATGCGAGGCGATGATCCGGGCGTACTCGAGCCCGGAGTCCTTGATGGTGCGCTTCTGGGTGTCGTAGTCCACGTGGACGATCCCGAAGCGCTTGCTGTAGCCGAAGGCCCATTCGAAGTTGTCCATGAGGGACCACGCGAAGTAGCCGCGGATGTCGGCTCCGTCGTCGATCGCCCGCTTCGCCGCCTCGAGGTGACCGTGCAGGTATGCCGTCCGCTCCGGATCGTGGACCGCCGCGCCCTCGGGTCCGGTCTCGAGGGTGTCCGGCCAGGCGGAGCCGTTCTCAGTGACATAGATCGGCAGCCCGGACTCCTCCCATGAGCGCATGAGGATGTCGTGATGGCCCTCGGGCGAGATCTCCCAGCCCATGTCGGTGAGTGGTGGGCGTGGCTCGGCGTCCTCGACGCCCTCGCCGCCCGGGAGCGGGTGGATGGCGCCCTCTGTGTGGCGGACGCGGGTGGGGAAGTAGTTGTTGACCCCGAGGTTGTCGAGGGGGGCGTTGATGACCTCGAGGTCACCCTCCTGGATGTACGCGTGGTCGGTGAGGTGGGCCGTGTCCTCCAGCAAGGTCGCCGGGTAGGAACCGTGGAAGAGCGGGCCGAAGAAGACGCCGTTGAGGACGTTGTCGGCCCGACGCACGGCATCGAGATCGCGTTCGTCGCCGTCCTCGGGTCCCCAGACCTGGGTGGGGTTCAACGTGATCGAAACCTCCGCATCGGCGCACTTCTCACGGATGACCGGCACCGCGGTGCCGTGGGCGAGCATGAGGTGGTGCGCGGACACGAGTCCCTCGACCGGGTCGGTGTGCCCCGGGGCGTGTTGGCCGAGCGAGTAGCTGAGGAAGGACGAGCACCACGGCTCGTTGAGGGTGGTCCAGTTCTTGACCCTGTCACCCAGCGCATCCACGACGGCCCCGGTGTAGTCGGCGAACCAGTCCTTGATGTCGCGGTTGAGCCAGCCGCCGCGGTCGCCGAGGGCCTGCGGCAGGTCCCAGTGGTAGAGCGTGACGAAGGGACGAATTCCGTTGTCCAGCAGCGTGTCCACGAGGCGTGAGTAGAAGTCGATGCCGGCCTGGTTGACAGCGCCGGTGCCGGTCGGGATGACTCGGGGCCAGGCGACGGAGAAGCGGTAGGCGCCCAGACCCAGGTCCTTCATGAGCGCGACGTCCTCGGGGACGCGGTGGTAGTGGTCGCACGCCACCTCGCCGGACTCGCCGCCGTGGACCTTGCCGGGCTCGGCGCTGAAGGTGTCCCAGATGGACGGAGAGCGCCCGTCTTCGGCGACGGCCCCCTCGATCTGGTAGCTCGCGGTGGCTGCGCCCCACAGGAAGCCGTCGGGGAAGGTCGTCTCGAAGGTCATGGACCCAACGTAGTCCGCACGCGAGGGCTGGGGCATGGTGTTCATATGCCATACGAAGCAGTCACCGAGCCCCTGTACACCATCGCCGCGACCGCCACGGGTGGGCGTGAAGGCACCGTCAAGAGCGAGGACGGCGTCGTCGACCTCCCCCTGGGCAAGCCGGGCAGCCAGGCCAACCCCAAGGCCAACCCCGAGACCCTCTTCGCCTCCGGGTACGCCGCCTGCTTCACGGGTGCCCTCAACCTGGTCGCCAAGCGGGACGGCCTCGACACGAGCGCGTCCGTCGTGACGGCAGACGTGACCTTCGGCAAGACCGACAGCGGTGCTGGCCTGGCGGTCGCCATCGAGGCGGTCATCCCGGGCGTCGACCAGGTCAAAGCCCAGGAGCTGGTGGAGAAGGCCCACGAGGTGTGCCCCTACTCGAAGGCCACCCGCGGCAACATCGACGTCACCGTCACCGGACGCGCGGCCTGATCATGGCTGCCGTCACGGTCATCGGTGGCCACGGCAAGATCGCGCTGCGCCTCGCCCAGCAGCTGTCGGACGCCCGGCACGACGTCACGTCCTGGATCCGCAACGCCGACCAAAGTGCTGACATCGAGGAGGTCGGGGCCACCCCTGCCGTCCTCGACGTCGAGTCGATGTCGGTGGAGCAGATGGCTGAGGCGTTCGCTGGGGCGGACGTCGTCGTGTGGTCCGCCGGTGCCGGTGGCGGAAGCCCCGAACGCACCATCGCCGTGGACCGCGACGCAGCCATCCGCTCGATGGAGGCCGCCGTCGCCGCCGGGGTGCCGCGCTACGTCATGGTGTCCTACATCAGCTCTGGCCCCGATCACGGTGTGCCGCAGGACAACCCGTTCTTCACGTACGCACAGGCCAAGACCGACGCAGATGCCCACCTGCGCGAGACATCGCTGGACTGGACGATCCTCGGACCTAGCACGTTGACCGACGACACGGGCACCGGACGCATCGAGGTCGGTGACGAACTCGAGCCCGGCCATGTCACGCGTGACGACGTCGCGACCGTCGCGGCATACGTCGTCAAGCACGACGTCTTCGCGCGCACCACGGTGCTGTTCAACAACGGGGAGACACCGATCAAGCTGGCGCTCGACGCGATCGTCTGAACCTCAGCCGGGCACGACCTCATCCCCGATGCGCACCACGCCGGTGCCGTCGGGAATGAGCTGCATCGCGAACCAGGTCTTGCCGTCCCAGCGACGGTGGCGGGCCAGGGTGCGAATGGGTTCCTTCGATGTCGCGAGAGTGCCGGGGTCGATGGTCGTCATGACACACCTGTCGACGGGCTTCGCCACCCGGAAGGTCACCTCGCCCAGCCGGAGCGTCGACCAGCCGTCCTCGACGAACGCCTCGAGGTCACCGTCGATGACAACGTTGGGCCGGAAGCGCTCCATCGGCAACGGCTCGGGCACCGGCTCGCCACGGTCCACAGCGCCTTCGGCGATCCAGTCGTTGAGCCGGCCCAGCGACCGCTGGCTGGCGAGCGTCACGGGATAGCCGTCGGCGTATGCCGTGTGGTCACCTTCCTGGCTGAAGTCGGGGTTGAGCGCCCGCCGGGTGGGGTCGACACAGCGCACGAGCCTCAGTCCCGGAACGCCAACGGCACGGCTCACCCACTCATCCGCCTCGCGTGACACGAGCGAGCCCATGAGGTCGTGTCGGTGCAGCCGAACCGGGATCTGCTCACCCCGCGCGTCAGGCAGGTGCAGGTCCGACGCCCCCGGCGCGCGCAGCCGCAAGCCACTTGGCACGTGCGGGTCGGTCTCGGCGGTGTCGGGCACGATAGAAAAGAGACGGTGCTCCTCACGCGCCGACACGAGGAGTCCGTCGGCATCGACGACCATCCAGCGCCGGTCACCGACGAAGCCCGCTCGTTCCACCGACGCAGACGCCACCGGCCGGATCGCCGTGCTCTTGACCGGATGCACGTTGAGCCCGACGACATGGACCTTCGACATCGCTCAATCCCTCCCTAACTTGGAAGCCGGAAGGTCGAGCGTAGGGCGATGTGCGCGTTCGCGACGAAGGAGCGACTGAGCGTGCGTCGCCCTACGCTCGACCTTCACGCGCGTTCGCGACGAAGGAGCGACTGAGCGTGCGTCGCCCTGAGCACGACCTTCACCCGTCAGCTCACGCGCGCTGGTCGATAAGGCCGGTGTCGACGTCGTAGATGAACCCACCAACAGCAACGCTGTCGGGGATGAGCGGGTGCGCGCGCACGGCCATGACATCGGCCTTGAGAGCAGCCTCCTGGTCGCTGATGACGTGGAAGCCCTGCCAGGAGGCGTCGGACCCGGCCTTCTCGCCGATGATTGCGCGCAGCTCGGTCTCGGAGTACTTGGTCATCGCGCAGCGGGTGTGCGGCACCACGAGCACGCGCTGGACATTAAGCAGGTGCACACCGAGGACGAGCGCCTCGAGAGCGGCCGCCGTCACGCGGCCACCGGGGTTGCGGAAGATCTTGGCGTCACCGGGGGAGAGGCCCAGCATGCCCAGCGGGTCGATGCGCGAGTCCATGCAGGTGACGACGGCGACGCCCCGGTGGGCGATGCCGTCGAAGCCACCGAGGGTGAACTGCGTCGCAAAGGCCTCGTTGGCCGCGAGCAGATCGTCGAATCCCGCTGTGGGGGAGGGGTTCTCGCTCATGTCAGTCCTGGTCGCTTGGGGATGGTCATGGCCATCGGCTTGGTCACTGAGGCAAAGAAGTCGTTGCCCTTGTCGTCGACGACGATGAAGGCGGGGAAGTTCTCGACCTCGATCTTCCAGATCGCCTCCATGCCGAGCTCGGGGTACTCGAGCACCTCGACGCTCTTGATGCAGTCCTGAGCCAGACGAGCGGCCGGACCTCCGATCGAGCCGAGGTAGAAGCCGCCGTGCTCGTTGCAGGCGTCCGTGACGGTCTTGCTCCGGTTGCCCTTGGCCAGCATCACCTTGGATCCGCCCGCGGCCTGGAACTGCTCGACGTAGGAGTCCATGCGACCGGCGGTCGTCGGACCGAAGGAACCGGACGGCATACCCTCCGGTGTCTTTGCGGGACCGGCGTAGTAGACCGGGTGGTCACGAAGGTAACCAGGCATCTCCTCACCGGCGTCGAGGCGCTCCTTGATCTTCGCGTGGGCGATGTCGCGGGCGACGACGAGCGGTCCGGTGAGGGAGAGGCGGGTCTTGACGGGGTATGCCGTCAGCTCGCCGAGGATCTCGTCCATCGACCGGTTGAGGTCGACCTCGACGACGGCGCCCTGACCGGTCGACCCGGCCCCCGCGGCCTCGTCGTCGTGGGCCTCCAGCGCGCCGTGCGTCGTGTCGGGCAGGAACCGAGCCGGGTCCGTCTCGAGCTGCTCGATGAAGACACCCTCAGCCGTGATCTTGGCGAGCACCTGTCGGTCGGCCGAGCACGACACGGCGATGGCGACAGGGAGGGAGGCGCCGTGGCGGGGGAGGCGGACGACGCGGACGTCGTGGCAGAAGTACTTGCCGCCGAACTGCGCGCCGATGCCGAACTCACGGGTCAGGCCGAGCACCTGCTCCTCGAGCTCGGTGTCGCGGAAGCCGCGTCCGGTGGCTGCATCGCCTGTGGTGGGGAGGGCATCGAGGTACTTGGCGCTCGCGTACTTCGCTGTCTTGAGGGCGAACTCGGCGCTCGTGCCACCGATGACGATCGCCAGGTGGCAGGGCGGGCAGGCCGCCGTGCCGAGGCTGCGGAAGCTTCTCGTCGAGGAAGCGCATCATCGCGGTCTCGTTGAGGACGGCCTTGGTCTCCTGGAAGAGGAACGACTTGTTGGCGCTGCCGCCGCCCTTGGCCATGAAGAGGAACTTGTAGGTGCTCTCGTGGCCCGGGGTCGTGTCGGCGTAGAGCTCGATCTGAGCGGGGAGGTTGTTGCCGGTGTTCTTCTCGTCCCACATGGTCACAGGGGCCATCTGCGAGTAGCGCAGGTTGAGCCGCGTGTAGGCGTCGTGGATGCCGTGGGAGAGGGCCTTCTCGTCGACCCCGGGCGTGAGCACGTGCTGGCCGCGCTTGCCCATGACGATCGCCGTGCCCGTGTCCTGGCACATCGGCAGGACACCACCAGCGGCGATGTTGGCGTTCTTGAGCAGGTCGAGAGCGACGAACTTGTCGTTGTTGCTGGCCTCGGGGTCATCGAGGATGTTGCGCAGCTGTTGGAGGTGAGCCGGCCGCAGGTAGTGCGCGATGTCGTGCATCGCCGTCTCGCTCAGCAGGCGCAGCGCCTCGGGCGCGACCTGGAGGAACTGGCGTCCTCCCGGACCATCGAGGACCTCGACGCCGTCCGTGGTGAGGAGCCGGTATGCCGTGTCGTCCCGACCGACGGGAAGAAGGTCCTCGTAGGCGAACTCGGCCATCGTCGTCAGATCTCCTCTCGCGTCGGGGCATAGGCGCCGGCCCGCCCGACCGTGATCGCACTCGTCGCCAGTGCCCGGCTGACCGAGTCGGCCACGTCGTTGAGGGTGGCTGCGCCGAGCCTCTGCCGAGCGTCGACGTCGCCCAGCAGCCCGGCGTCGAGCAGGCCGGATACGAGCCCAGCCATGAAGGAGTCGCCGGCGCCCACCGTGTCGGCCACCTCGTCGACCCGTGCGGGTGCCTGCGCGATCTCTCCCGTGGCCGAGACGCGGTAGGCGACGCCGTCGCCGCCACGCGTGATGACGACCAGTCCCGGTCCCAGCCGACCCCACGCGGCCATGACGTCCGGAAGGGACTTCCCGGCATACAGCCAGGCGATGTCGTCCTCACTGGCCTTGACCACGTCGCTGAGAGCGATGAGCTCCTCGACACGGTCTCGGACCTCGTCGACGGTGCCCATGATCGTGGGTCGGACGTTGGGGTCGTAGGAGATCGTCGCGTGCTTACGGGCTGCGGTGAGGGTCTGGGTGACCACGGCCTCGCCGGGCGTGAGCGTCGCCGCGATGGAGCCGGTGTGGACGTGAGCGACCTGGTCGAGACCGGTGACGGGGCGCAGGTCCCAGTGCAGGTCGAAGTCATACTCAGCCGCGCCGGAGTCGTCGATCGTGGCGAGCGCCGTCGACGTCGGGTGCTGTCCGGCGTCGAGGTTCTCGATGGTCACGCCGTGCGAGGTGATCTGCTCGGTGCAGCGCGTGCCGTGGTCGTCGTCGCCGAGGGTCGTGGCGAGGACGGTGTCGTGACCGAGCCGGGCGATACCCATGGCGACGTTGGCGGGGGAGCCGCCGACGTGCTCGGCGACCGCTCCGTCGGGGGTGTGGACGATGTCGACGAGGGTCTCGCCGACGACGAGGACGCGCTGCTCCGTGGTCAGGTTGTCGGTCATGTCAGGCACTTCCCTGCGGAAGGCCTGCGGTGCGGCCGACGACGTGGTGGCTCTCGATGACGCGGACGGTGCCGGACTTGCTGCGCATGACGATGGAGTTCGTCGTGGCCCGGCCGCGGGAGTAGCGCACGCCCTGGAGCAGCTCACCGTCGGTGATGCCCGTCGCGACGAAGAAGCAGTTGTCCGAGGTGACGAGGTCCTCGGTCGTGAGCACACGGTCGAGGTCGTGGCCGGCGTCCAGCGCCTTCTGCCGCTCGTCGTCGTCCTGTGGCCACAGGCGCCCCTGGATGACGCCACCGAGGCACTTGATGGCGCAGGCCGTGATGATGCCCTCGGGCGTTCCACCGATGCCGAGGAGGAGGTCGATGCCGGTCGTCTCGCGGGCTGCGGAGATGGCGCCGGCGACGTCGCCGTCGGAGATGAGCTTGATGCGGGCGCCGGTGCCCCGGATCTCGTCGGCGAGCTTCTCGTGGCGCGAGCGGTCGAGCAGGACGACGGTGACGTCCTCGGGGCTCTCCCTCTTGGCCTTGGCGATCCGGCGGACGTTCTCGGCCGCGGGCAGGCGGATGTCGACGACGTCCGCGACTTCGGGACCGGCGACGAGCTTGTCCATGTAGAAGACCGCGCTGGGGTCATACATCGTGCCCCGGTCACTCACCGCCATGACCGCGATCGCGTTGGGCATGCCCTTGGCCGCGAGGGTCGTGCCGTCGATCGGGTCGACGGCGACGTCGACCTCGGGACCGTGGCCGGCGCCGACCTGTTCGCCGTTGAAGAGCATGGGGGCGTTGTCCTTCTCGCCCTCGCCGATGACGACCGTGCCCCGCATCTCGACCGTGGCGATGAGGGCACGCATCGCCTCGACCGCGGCGCCGTCGGCGCGGTTCTTGTCGCCCCTGCCGACCCAGCGGCCACCGGCCATGGCGGCGGCCTCGGTGACGCGGACGAGCTCGAGCGCGAGGTTGCGGTCGGGGACGTTCGCGGGCGTGGCGTCGGGCATGGGAAACCTGTCTTCCTTGACGTGGCGCAGTGGCTGGATCGGGCTGGGATCCTGCGCGCCCGACTCTATCGCCGACCCGATACGTCGATTCCCGGGGTCATCGGCGACGATGGAGGGGTGAGCACGACGCCGACCAAGAGCCGCTACTCGATGGGTTCCGCCCCCAACATGCTGCGGTCGCTCCTCGTCATCGGCGCGCTCATGGCCCTCATCTGGTTCATGACCCCCCGCGTCAACACGCTGGCTGGACCGGTCGTCGACGTGCACGGCACGGCCGTCACCGTCGCCGAGGAGAGCGGGTGGCCGATCTCCGAAGCCGTCGACCTGCCCCAGGACTGGAAGACGACGAGCGCGCGCTACGTCAAGGGGACCGACGGGCTCATGACGTGGCACGCGGGATACCAGGCGCCATCGGGCAACTACGTGGCCGTGGAGCAGACCCGTGACGCCACCCAGGGGTGGGTCGACGCGCAGACCAACCGGGCTCGTCGCGTCGGCGAGCTCCAGGCGGCCGACATCACGTGGATCAAGTTCGAACGCGGCGGCAAGATCCAGAACAGCCTCCTCGACCGGCGCAAGGGGGCCGGTGAGCTGACGACACTGCTCACGGGCACCGGCACGTTCGAGGAGCTCACCTTCGTCGCCGAGCACCTCGCCCCCGTCACCCAGTGACGCCCGCGCGACCCGGGACCGCGGCTACTCGCTGAGCTTGGCCTCGGCCTCGTCGAGCCACTTCGCGCAGTGGGCTGCCAGCGCCTCGCCGCGCTGCCACAGCCCCATGCTGTCCTCGAGACCGACCTGGCCGTTCTCGAGGCGCGCCACG
Source organism: Knoellia sp. AC549 (assembly GCF_979258975.1). Lineage (NCBI taxonomy): Bacteria > Bacillati > Actinomycetota > Actinomycetes > Micrococcales > Intrasporangiaceae > Knoellia > Knoellia sp. AC549. The sequence goes on along the minus strand of NZ_OZ409890.1, from coordinate 702,967 downwards.
ATGTCGACGAGCTCGTCGCGCGCTGCCTCATAGCTCAACTGCGCCACATCGGCGTTCGCGCCATCGGGAGTCGCGACGGCGCTCGCGTCGTCGACGGTCTCGGGCTGCGGGGTGCTCTTCGCCATGCGCAGCACCCTAGCCGTCGGCGAGGACAGGTCCCGCTGTCCGACAAGGGCGGACGGCTCGCCCGCACGAGAGGGTTCGCGAGCCCTGGGCTCACCCGTGGACCGGACCGATCCGGTCCACGAAGAGCCTGATGGTTCGCGAACCGCTTCTGGCCTGCAGTGGCGGCCGCGCCGCGGGAGACGCTCGCCGTGCCGAGGCTTGAGGCCAGGCCGGCTCACCCTTCCGTGCGGACGCCGAAGTCTCCGCAAGCCACCGTCACGTGGAGCAGCTCCCGGACGCTCAGCTCGGCTGGGTCGTGCACGACGGCTCCGTCGACCTGTTGGACGATCGCGTAGCCCCGGTCGAGCGTCGACTGCGGTGAGAGCGTGCGCACCTGGGCGCGCAGGTGGCGGACACCGTCGTGGTGACGGTGCAGCTGGGCCTCGACGCGGTGCCGGGCCCGTGACCGCAGCGCTGTCACCACCTCGCGCTGCACGCGCACGAAGGCTGCGGGGTCGGCGAGCACCGGACGTGACCGCAGCTCGACGAGTCGCCGCCGCTCGTGGTGCAGCCGCCCCTCGAGGGCTCGTCGACCCCGCGTGCGCGCCGCCTCGATGACCTGGTGCTCGCGGTCGGCGTCGGGGACGATCGCCTTGGCCGCGTCGGTCGGCGTGGAGGCGCGGTGGTCGGCGACGAGGTCGAGCAGGGGTGTGTCGACGTCGTGGCCGATGGCGCTCACGACCGGTGTGCGCGTCGCCGCCACAGCGCGCAGAAGCGCCTCGTTGCTGAACGGCAGCAGGTCCTCGACCCCGCCCCCGCCGCGGGCGATGACGATGACGTCGATGTCCGGTATGCCGTCCAGCTCGCGCAGTGCCTCCGTCACCTCCGTGACGGCGTTGCCGCCCTGGACGGCCACCTGGCGGACCTCGAACTGCGCCGTCGGCCAGCGGCGTCGGGAGTTCTCGACGACGTCCTTCTCGGCGGCGCTGGCCCGGCCACAGATGAGGCCGATGCGGCGCGGGAGGAAGGGCAGCGGTCGCTTGCGGTCGGCGTCGAAGAGACCCTCGCTCGCCAGGTTGCGCTTGAGGTACTCGATGCGGGCGAGCAGCTCGCCCACACCGACGGGACGGATCTGTCGACCGTCGAGCATGAGACTGCCGCGCTGGGTCCAGAACGTCGGCTTGGCCTGGACGACGACCCGCGCACCCTCGACCAGCGGTGTGCCCATCGCGTCGAGGGCATTGACCTGGATCGCCACCGAGAGCGACATGTCGACGTCGGGATCGCGCAGCGTCACATAGGCCGTGCGCGCCCCGGGGCGGCGGTTGAGCTGGACGACCTGGCCCTCGACCCAGAGCACCGACATCTTGTCGACGTACTCGGCGATCTTCATGGAGAGCAGACGGACCGGCCACGGCTGCTCGGCGGTGGTGTCGCCGGCCCGCTCGGGGAGAGCCGGGCGCGCATCGGGGCTGGTCACGCAGCCACTGTAGGAGGTGGGTCCGTCAACGCTGCCGGCGTCACCATCAGGACCGCAGCGTCGCCCGCCGGCGCGAGCGGCCGGCCGTGGTCGGCGACAACGACGCAAGCCGGCGTATGCCGCGTGGTGCGCACCCGGCATACGTGGGCTCGGTCGATTGGGGACGCCACGAACGGCGACCTACCATTGAAGACGTGACCGCCGCATATCTTCCCCATGACCAAGCCACCAAGCGCGTGCTCCTCGCGGCGCCTCGCGGCTACTGCGCCGGAGTCGACCGGGCCGTCGTCACGGTCGAGAAGGCACTCGACCTCTATGGGGCGCCGGTCTATGTGCGCAAGGAGATCGTCCACAACAAGCACGTCGTGACCACGCTCGAGAAGCGCGGCGCGATCTTCGTCGAGGAGACCGACGAGGTGCCCGAGGGCGCGACGGTGATCTTCTCCGCGCACGGCGTCGCCCCGGTCGTCCACGAGGAGGCCAAGGCGCTCGGCCTCAAGACGATCGACGCGACCTGTCCCCTCGTCACCAAGGTGCACCGTGAGGCCGTCCGCTTCGCCAGCGACGACTTCGACATCCTCCTCATCGGTCACGAGGGCCACGAGGAGGTCGTCGGCACCGCCGGTGAGGCGCCCGAGCACATCACCCTCGTCGACGGCCCTGAGGACGTCGACAACGTCGAGGTGCGCGACCCCGAGAAGGTCGTCTGGCTGTCGCAGACCACCCTGTCGGTCGACGAGACCATGGAGACGGTGCGTCGCCTGCGCGAGAAGTTCCCGATGCTGCAGGACCCGCCCAGTGACGACATCTGCTACGCCACCCAGAACCGCCAGCTCGCCGTCAAGCACATGGCGCCGGACTGCGACCTGATGATCGTCGTCGGCTCGCGCAACTCCTCGAACTCGGTGCGCCTCGTCGAGGTGGCGCTCGAGCACGGTTCCAAGGCCGGTCACCTCGTCGACTATGCCGACGAGATCGACGCGTCGTGGCTCGACGGGGTCGCGACGGTGGGTGTCACCTCCGGTGCCTCCGTGCCCGAGCTGCTCGTCCGTGGCGTGCTCGACTACCTCGCCGAGCGGGGCTTCGAGGACGTGCGCCCGGTCGTCGCAGCGCAGGAGTCGCTGATGTTCTCGCTGCCCAACGAGATCCGCCGCGACCTCAAGGCCGCGGGGCTGTCCGACAAGATGGTGCACGACGCCGGGTTCACCGCGGACGGCGCACTCCACTGACGGGGCGGCCGCTCCTCAGGAGCGGTCGATGAGGGCGGCCAGGCCGTCCAGGGTGCGGGCGAGTCCGAAGCCCCACGCCGACTCGGCGCTCCACGCGCTGCCCTGCGCCTCGCCGGCTGCTGACCCGATGCGCGCGGCCCGCGGGTAGGCCTCGGCGTCGAGGGCCTTGGCGAGGACGGGCTCGTTGGCGGCCCACCACTGGGCATCACTCATCGCGGTGTCGGTGGTCGCGCGGGCCGCGTCGTGCGCCGACCTCACGTGTGCCTGCACGAAGCCGAGCAGGTAGGTCAGCGCGGCATCGGTGTCGACGTCGGACAGGCCGGTGTCGTCGAAGGCCGCGAGCTCGTGCTCGTACTTGCCCATGACCCCCGGGCCCAGCGGCGGGCGGCTGAGGGCCGCGACCTCGGTCAGCCAGGGGTGCTGGACGAGCAGCTCGCGGTTGGCCTGCGCGACCTTGGTGAGGCGTGTCCGCCAGCCGGATCGGCGCCAGGTCGGCCGGGGCATCCGGAGGTAGAGCGTGTCGACCATGAGGTCGAGCAGCTCGGCCTTGCCCGGGACGTAGGTGTAGACCGACATCGCCGACACCCCGACGGCCTCGGCCACGGCACGCATGGTGACAGCTGCGAGCCCCTGCTCATCGGCCAGGTGGAGTGCCGCATCGACGACCTGCTCGACGGTCACCGACCGGCCCGGCCCCTTGCGGCGGGGGGTGGCCGAGGGGTCGTCCCAGAGCAGGGCGAGCGTGCGGCTGGGATCGCCGGCGCCCGTAGCGGTGGGAGGTCTGGTGGCCATGGGAATGATTCTGTCACGGCTGCGTTGTACGTTGTACACCGTACAATGTACAGTATAGTGACCCCAGCACCACGAAGTCGAGGAGATCGATGACTCAGAGCACCACCGCACGCCCCGCCCACCCATCGACAGGAGCCCCCATGCAGTTCAGCAGTTTCACCGTGTCACTCAACGTCGTCGACGTCGAGGCCTCGGCCTCGTGGACCAAGAAGCACCTCGGCTTCACCGAGGCGATGGCCGCCGACGGGTTCATCGCGCTCCAGCACGAGGAGACTGGGACGAGCGTCGTCTACCTCCGCGTGGGTCTGTCGACGTTCAAGCCGGCCTCCGCAGCCGGCCCGGTGGACGGACTGCTCCTCGCCTTCACGGTGGACGACATCGACGCGCAGTACGCCCGTCTGCAGGCCGAGGGTGTCTCGATCATCACCCCGATCGAGACCGAGCCGTGGGGCGAGCGCTACTTCCAGATGGCCGACCCCAACGGGGTGATCTACCAGCTCGTGCAGTGGGTCGAGCCGACCGACCCGCAGTACATCCAGGGCTGACCAGTCGGGTCCTGTGTGACGAGTCGGGATCTACGGACATCCCGGCTCGTCACGCAGCCGCCGACTCGTGAGACATTCGACAGCCGCGCTCAGCCGACCTGGTCACGAGCTTGCCGCGGCTGCCCGGGCAGGTCGAGCAGCAGGTCCGGGCGCTCGTCCTGCGCGCCGACGGCCTCGAGGAGCTCGATCGCGGTGAGGACGCGAGGGCCGGTCTCGAGCGGCGCCAGCTGGGAGCTCGTCGGTGACGACGTCGAGCTCCTGCATCCGCCGTGCCGTGACGAACACCCGGGACTCGAGGGCGCCGACGAACTGGTTGTAGCTCTCGACGGTGGCGTGCAGCGAGCGCCCCATCTTGGCCGTGTGGGTCCCCAGGGTCGCGAGCCGCCGGTAGAGCTCCTGCCCGAGGGCGAGCAGCTCGCGGGCACTCGAGCTCAGCGAGTCCTTCTGCCAGCCGAAGGCGACCGTGCGCAGCAGGGCGAGCAACGTGCCCGGTCCGACGAGGACGACACGCGAGGCCATGGCCCGCTCGTGCAGGCCGGGGTCAGCAGCCAGGGCCGCGCCCAGCATCGCGTCGCTGGGCACGAAGCAGACCACCATCTCAGGGGTGGTGTCGAAGGCCGACCAGTAGTCCTTGGCCGCGAGGGCGTGGACGTGCTGCCGCAAGGCCCGCGCGTGCTCGCGGAGCAGCTCGGCCCGCTCGTGCTCGGGGAGCTCCTCGGTCTGGGCGTCGAGGAAGGCGGCCATCGGGGCCTTGGCGTCGATGACGAGGGACCGCTCGCCGGGCAGTCGCACGACCACGTCCGGGCGCACCTCGCGGTCGTGTCGGCTGCGCGCGCGGACCTGCTCCTCGAAGTCGCAGCGCGCCAGCATGCCGGAGGCCTCGAGCACGCGTCGCAGCTGCACCTCGCCCCAGGAACCCCGCACCGACGAGGACCGCAGCGACCCCGCGAGCGACTGGGTCTGGCGTCCCAGCTGCTGGGCCTCGGACTCGACCCGGCCCATCACCGCCCGGATCGCTCCGAACTGCTCCACCCGGTCACGCTCGAGCACGCCCACCTGTCGCTCCACCCGGCCGAGGGCATCACGCAGCGGCGCGAGCAGCGATGCCGTCTCGAGGTCCTCGGCCAGCGAGGCCTCGAGGTCGAGCACCCGCTCGCGGAGCAGGTCACGCTCCGTGGCCATGGAAGCCGAACGGACGGCATACCCCTGCCGGAGAAGCAGGTATGCCGTGAGCGCACCGATGACGATGCCGCCCACCAACGTGATCCACGGGTTCATGGGTGCCACGGTGCCAGTCGGCACCGACAGGACGCGGGACCTCAGGAGCGTGCGACGGGGCGGAAGGCGCGTTGGAGCCAGACGGTCACGACACCGGCGACGAGCATGCCGGCGATGTTGACGACGAGCTGGCTCACCGAGCCCCGGATCTCGTCGGGCGACCAGAGGGCCAGCGCGAGCGCCAGGTTCCCTGCGGCGGGGACGGTGGTGACGGAGATGAAGACCCCGACCATGGCGGCCGACTTCGCAGTCGTCATCGCCAGGACACCAGCGGCGCCGGCGACGAGCGCGACGATGAACGACCACCGGTCCGGGTGCCAGATGAAGCCGGTCAGTGGTCGAGGGCGCGTCACCATCTCCGACGTGATCAACCCGGTCGCCCTGGCGACCAACGCCAGGAGCATGACGCCCACGATGGCGACGAGGAAGGCGGCCACGAGCCGGGAGAGGCCCCGCGCCGCCTGACCCCAGCGACCGAACGCCATGGCCACGCACGCCCCTGCGATCGACGCGAACTCCGGCCCGACGACCATGGCGCCGACGACGAGGACGGCGGAGTCGGTGATGACCGCGATGGCGGCAAGGATCGTCGCGAGGACGAGGAACGCCAGGTAGGTCGCGCTGGGCCGCGCGCTCGTGCGCGCCCGGTCGAGCACGGCGCCCCAGAGGACGGCATCGTCCGGGTCGCCCGGTGCTGCTCGACCGACCGCAGAGGCCGCGTCGAAGCGGGAGCCGTCCACATCGCTGAAGGCCAGACCACCACGGGCCGGCAGTCCGGTCGCGCAGATCGCGTCGATGACGTCGCTGGCCGCCTCGCGTGCCACGTCGGCCTCGATCGCATCGCCCACGGGCTGCACGGAGACCCCGCGCATGACGACGACGTTGGTGACGCGGTCGTCGGTGACGAGGAGGTCCTCGATGGTGGGGGAGAGGTCCTCGGGAACCGTCATCCTCAGGTGGACGAGCATGAGGGGCAGGGTATGCCGCACGGTCGCCTCCTCGTGGTGGCGGACCCGCAAGTTAGCCTCAAGGCATGGCAGACCGCGGGCGACCCGACCCATCCTCCGAGGGCGCAGACGGCACAGGTCGTCGGTCTCACGTGCATTTCCTCAACGCCAAGCTCCCGCGCAAGCGCAACATCGCGCAGGGCCTGCTGCGCAACGAGGACGGCGAGATCCTGCTGTGCGAGCTGACCTACAAGTCCGAGTGGGACCTGCCCGGCGGCGTCGTCGACCCCAGGGAGTCTCCGGCCGCGTGCGTCGTCCGTGAGATCACCGAGGAGCTCGGGGTCGCGCTCGGCATCGAGGCACTCCTGGCCGTCAACTGGCTGCCGCCATGGCGCGGGTGGGACGACGCGGTCCTGTTCCTCTTCGGAGTGGGCGTGGTCCCGCGCTCGTTCACCGACGACCTCACCCTCCTGCCGCGCGAGATCAAGGGGGTGCACTGGGTGGCTCCCGAGGCTCTCGCCGACCACGTCGCGCCCTACACCGCACGGATGGTGGAGCAGGTCCTCGAAGGTGGGCGGCCGGCATACCCGATGTATCTCGAGAACAGCGAAGTCCCTGAGAGCCTGCAGTGACCATCGCAGGGTGCCGTGTGGTGAAGGCACGCGCCCTGCGCCAGTAGACTCCTGTCCCCGTGGCACTCACCATCGGAATCGTCGGGCTCCCCAACGTCGGCAAGTCGACGATGTTCAACGCCCTGACCAAGAACAACGTCCTCGCCGCGAACTACCCGTTCGCGACCATCGAGCCCAACGTCGGCGTCGTGCCGCTGCCGGACGACCGGCTGGCCCGGCTCGCCGAGATCCATGGGTCCGAGAAGATCCTGCCGGCCACGGTGTCCTTCGTCGACATCGCCGGCATCGTCCGTGGCGCCTCGGAGGGGGAGGGGCTCGGCAACAAGTTCCTCGCCAACATCCGCGAGGCCGACGCGATCTGCCAGGTGGTGCGCGCGTTCGAGGACGGTGACGTCGTCCATGTCGACGGCAAGGTCTCGCCCGAGTCCGACATCGAGACGATCCACACCGAGCTGATCCTCGCCGACCTGCAGACCCTCGAGAAGGCCGTGCCGCGCCTCGAGAAGGAGTCGCGGATCAAGAAGGAGTCCAAGCCGCTCCTGGACAACGCCCTCGTCGCGCAGAAGGTGCTCGAGGAGGGAACGACCCTGTATGCCGTCAAGGACGACACCAAGGTCGGTCTCGACTGGGCTGCCACCACCTCGCTGGGGCTGCTCACGACCAAGCCCTTCATCTATGTCTTCAACCTCGACGAGGACCAGCTCGCGGACGCCGAGCTGCAGGCCTCGCTGCGCGCCCTCGTGGCCCCGGCCGACTCCGTCTTCCTCAACGCCAAGCTCGAGATGGACCTCATGGAGATGGACGCGGCCGAGGCGATGGAGCTGCTCGAGTCGTTCGGGGCGACCGAGTCCGGCATCAGCCAGCTCGCGCGCACTGGCTTCCACACCCTCGGGTTGCAGACCTACCTGACCGCCGGGCCCAAGGAGTCGCGGGCGTGGACGATCGGGCAGGGCTGGACCGCGCCCCAGGCTGCCGGCGTCATCCACACCGACTTCCAGCGCGGGTTCATCAAGGCCGAGATCGTGTCCTTCGACGACCTCGATGCCGCGGGGTCGATGGCCGCGGCCAAGGCCGCCGGCAAGGTCCGCATGGAGGGCAAGGAGTACGTCATGTCCGACGGGGACGTCGTGGAGTTCCGCTTCAACGTCTGACCGCGCCACCTGCGGTCGCCACAAGGTCCCACGGATCGCGGGCACGGAGGCCGCGCTCTGCGGGATCTTGTGCCCCTCTCACGTGCGCAGAGGGGCGCCCACGACGGACAGGAGCTGGAGCTTGTCCGGCTCTCGCTGCCGGGCGCGGCGGTGTAGACGAGCAGCATGTGCGCCTGCTGGGGGTCGAGCAGGATCTGGCAGCTCAGCTCGAGGAGCCCGACCCCTGGGTGCTGGTAGCGCTTGACCTCTCTCGGTCTGATGCCGACCTCGTGCTCCTGCCAGAAGCGTCTGAACTCCTCGCTCTGTGAGCTGAGCAGGTTCACCAGGTGGGCGGCCCTGGAGTCCGGTCCGCGCAGCGCCATGACTCCGCGCAGACCGGAGGCATACATGCGGGAGTAGAACTCGTGGTCCTCGGCGGGATGGAGCTCGCGGGCGGAGGGATCGGTGAACCACCGGTAGCCGATGCTGCGCGACGGTCCGGAGTGCCGGCCCAGGTCACCGACGAGGGCCACCCCGAGCGGGGTCTGGCGCAACGTCTCACCGAGCTCGGTGACGATCTCCGCCGGAGTGTCGCCCAGCCGGTCGAAGATGCGCAGCATCCCGGGACTGAGGTGGTCCCCGCCGGGGCGTCGTGCCGGGGGCTGGTGGCCAGCGAGGAGGAAGAGGTGGTCGCGCTCGTCCAACGACAGGTGCAGGCCCTGTGCGATCGACGCGACCATCTGCTCGGAGGGCTGCGGACCCCGTTCGCGCTCCAGGCGCGAGTAGTAGTCGGTCGACATGTGGCACAGGACGGCGACCTCCTCGCGGCGCAGGCCACTGGTCCGACGGCGGGCACCACGCGGCATACCCACGTCCTCGGGCTGGAGCGACTCCCGGCGGACCCGCAGGAAGCCGGCCAGCCCGGCGCGATCGATCATGCGGCCATCCTCTCCCGAGGTGGCTCGCGCAGCCACGGATCGTCAGGCCGTGGATAACTCCGTCGCGACCGCGGATGGTGGTCGGGTGCACCGACCAGGGCACCTCACAGACCAGTCCAGGAGCAACACATGGCAGGCACGAAGTACGACCTCTCCATCCCGGACCTCACCGGGAGACGCGCGGTCGTCACGGGGGCGAGCGACGGGATCGGCCTCGGCATCGCGACGGCGCTGGCGGCCTCCGGTGCCGAGCTCGTGCTGCCGGTGCGCAACCGGCGCAAGGGGGAGGCGGCCATCGCCACGATCCGGAGGCGGAGTCCCGGCGCCGTCATCAGCCTCGTCGACATGGACCTGTCCTCGCTCGAGTCCATCGCGACGGCGACGGAGCGGCTGCGCGCAGAGGGTTCGCCCGTCCACCTGCTCATCAACAACGCAGGGGTGATGACACCACCCGAGCGACAGACCACCGCGGACGGGTTCGAGCTCCAGCTGGGCACCAACCACCTCGGCCACTTCGCCCTCACCGGCGGGCTGCTGCCCCTGCTCAAGGCGGGACGTGCGCGCGTCACGTCGCAGGTGAGCATCGCCGCGCGCAGCGGGAAGTTCAACTGGGACGACCTGCAGTGGGAGCGCGAGTACGACGGCATGCGCGCCTACCGCCAGTCCAAGATCGCGGTGGGCCTCTTCGGTCTGGAGCTCAGCCGCCGCAGCGCCGCCGAGGGCTGGGGGCTGACCAGCAACCTCTCGCACCCCGGCGTGGCTCCGACGAGCCTGCTCGCTGCTCGGCCGGAGCTCGGCCGGACGCAGGACACCCTCCAGGTGCGGATGATCCGCTGGCTCTCTGCTCATGGCCTCGTCGCCGGCACCGTCGAGACCGCGAAGCTGCCCGCGCTCCTCGCCGCGGCCGGACCCGACGCCGGGGACGGGAGCTTCCACGGACCGCAGTGGCCCGGCAACGCCGGTGGTCCTCCCGGGAAGCAGAAGCTCTGGGCGCCGCTGCGCAGCACGGAGGATGCGGCGCACCTCTGGTCGACGTCGACCGAGCTGACCGGGGTGCGGTTCGCCTGACCCTCCGGTCAGCAGTGGGGTTCGGGAGCTGCCCCTCTAAGTGGCAGAACCACCTCGGGCGGGAGGGGCGGCGGTTAGGGTTCGGGACATGGATTCGCTCGCACGGCACAACGTCGTGACCTCAGGAGCGGAGGGCCGACAGCCGATGCTGTTCGCGCACGGGTTCGGTTGTGACCAGACCATGTGGCGCCACGTCGCACCGGCGTTCGCCGACCGTCATCACGTCATCACCTTCGACTTCGTCGGGGCGGGTGGCTCGGACCTCTCGGCCTACGACCCGCAGAAGTATGCCGACCTGCGCGGCTACGCCTCGGACGTCCTCGAGATCGTGCGAGAGCTGGACCTGCACGACGTCGTGTTCGTCGGGCACTCGGTGTCCGCGATGATCGGCGCGCTGGCGGCCATCGAGGCGCCGGAGCGGTTCAGCAGCCTGGTCATGGTGGGTCCCTCGCCCCGCTACATCGACGACGACGACTACGCGGGAGGCTTCTCCCGCCAGGACATCGACGAGCTGCTCGACTCGCTGGCCTCCAACTTCCTGGGCTGGTCGGCGGCCATGGCGCCGGTCATCGTCGGCAACCCCGACCGGGCAGAGCTGGGGGCCGAGCTGACGGCGAGCTTCTGCCGGATGGACCCCGACATCGCCCGTCAGTTCGCGACGGCGACCTTCCTCGCGGACAACCGCCAGGACCTGGCACAGGTCCCCGTCCCCACCCTCGTGCTGCAGTGCACCGACGACTTCATCTCGCCGGACTTCGTCGGGGCCTATGTCGCGAACGCCGTCCCCGACGGGACACTGGTCCGCATGGCCGCCACGGGGCACTGCCCCAACCTCAGCGCGCCCGAGGAGACCATCGCGGTCATCGACGGCTTCCTGCGTCGACGCCAAGCGGCCTAGCCATGGAGCCCGAGGACCACGGCTTCCGGATGGTCCTGCTCGACGACGACCCCGCACTGCTCTACGAACAGGCGCCCTGCGGCTACCTCTCGACGACCGACGACGGCAACATCGTCAAGGTCAACGCGACCCTGTGCAGCTGGCTCGGCCGTGAGCCGGATGACCTCATCGGCCGCCGTTTCGCCGAGCTGCTGACGCCGGGGAGCCGGATCTACCACGAGACGCACTACGGCCCGATGCTGCGCCTGCAGGGCTTCGTCCGTGAGATCGCCGCCGACATGGTGCGGGCGGACGGCAGCAGGTTGTCCATCCTCCTCAACGCCTCCGTGGCCCCGTCGGCGGACCACTCGACCCACCTCGTCCGCATGGCGATCTTCGACGCGACCGAACGCCGCTCGTACGAACGAGAGCTCGTGCGGGCCCGTGATGCCGCGCGGGAGGCCGAGCTGCACGCCGAGGCACTGACCCACACACTGCAGGCAAGCTTCATCCCTCCGACCGCGCCGGACATACCCGGCCTGGCGATCGCGACGGCATACCGACCTGCCGGTGACGGGACCGAGGTCGGAGGGGACTTCTACGACATCTTCCCGACCGGGCCGCAGGACTGGGTGCTGGCCCTCGGCGACGTCAGCGGCAAGGGCGTGGAGGCTGCGGTCGTCACCTCGATCGTGAGGCACACCGTTCGCGCCCTGACGGTGCTGGGGCACGCGCTGCCCGAGGTCCTCGACGGGGTGGACCGGGTCATCGCCCAGCACGAGACCGACAAGTTCTGCACGCTCGTGGTGCTCCGGCTGCGCCGGGACGGCGACAGCTGGGTCAGCACCGTGGCCGTGGGTGGGCACCCGCCGCCGATGCTGCTGCGTCCGGGGTGCGAACCCCGGATGGTCGACGCGCACGGCCCGCTGCTCGGGCTGCTGCCGGACGTCGCGTTCTCCGAGTGGCCGGTCGACCTGCGACCTGGCGACACCCTGCTCCTCTACACCGACGGCGTGACCGAGGCCCGGCTGGACGGGAAGTACTTCGGCGAGGAGCAGCTCCTGGCCTGGGCCGCGGCGCGGGAGTCGGACCACCCGTCGGTCCTCGTGGACTCGCTGCTCGACGAGGTGCTGCGCTTCCAGGCGGGTGAGCCCCGCGACGACATCGCGGTCGTGGCCGTCCGGCACACCTGACCGAGTGGTCATCTGACGTCGCGAGAGCTGGGCTGCGCGTCGTTGTGGCGTGGGACCAGGGGCCGGGTCTAGTGTTCGCGGGTGCGCGCAACGGCGCTCGCAACGCAGACGAAAGAGGTTGTTCTCGTGGACGAACCTGAGGTCGTGGACCATGACACGGTCCCTCCCGCCAACAAGAAGCTGCTGGCGGCCGCCGGGGTCCTGCTCCTGCTCCCCATCGTCGCCCTCATGTGGGTCAGCTCCTACAGCAGGGCCGAGCCTCGTCTGTGGGGCTTCCCCTTCTTCATCTGGTACCAGTTCCTCTGGGTCTTCCTCTGCTCCGCGATGACCTACGCCGCCTACCGGCTCGTGCTCCTGGCGCGTCCGCACCGTCCCATGGATGACGTCGAGCGCCACTCGCGCAGGACCGAGTCCCACAGGCACGGCCGCCACGAGCGGGGAGCGACGATCGGTGACACCACCGACGCCGACCTCCACGACGGCCAGCCCTTCGACGCCAAGGAGGGCGACCGATGACCACCCTGGCCACAGCACTGCCCGCAGCACTGCCCGCAGCACTCCCGGCAGCCAACCCCCCGGGCGTCAACTACGTCGCCCTCACCATCCTCATCGTGCTGTTCCTCCTCGTCACCGTCATGGGCTTCCTGGCGACGCGCTGGCGGCGACCGGACAGCATGGAGTCCCTCGACGAGTGGGGCCTTGGCGGACGCTCGTTCGGCACGTGGGTGACCTGGTTCCTCCTCGGAGGTGACCTCTACACGGCATACACGTTCGTCGCCGTCCCGGCCGCGATGTTCGCCCTCGGGTCGGTGTCGGGGTTCTTCGCCGTGCCCTACACGATCGTGCTCTACCCGATCATCTTCGTCTTCATGTCCCGCCTCTGGTCGGTGAGCCACCGTCACGGCTACGTCACGCCCGCCGACTTCGTCAAGGGTCGGTACGGCAGCCGTGAGCTCTCGCTCGCCGTCGCGGTCACCGGCTTCCTCGCGACGATGCCCTACATCGCCCTGCAGCTCGTCGGCATCCAGGCCGTCCTCGAGGTCGTCGGCGTCGGTGGCGGCGACAACTGGGTCGCCAAGGACGCGCCGCTCTTCATCGCGTTCGCCCTGCTCGCGGCCTACACCTACAGCAGCGGCCTGCGCGCGCCGGCCATGATCGCGTTCGTCAAGGACACGCTCATCTACCTCGTCATCATCGTGGCGATCATCTACCTGCCGTCCAAGGTCGGTGGCTGGGAGGCCGTCTTCGGGGCGGCCGAGGAGAAGATGACGACGCCCAACCCGGCGACGGGCAAGGTGCCGGGCGCGTTCATCCCGGGCAGCGAGCAGATGTGGGCCTACGCGACGCTGGGCCTCGGCTCGGCCCTCGCGCTGTTCATGTATCCCCACTCGATCACCGCGACCCTCTCCTCCAGCAGCCGCAACACGATCCGCCGCAACGCGGCGATCCTGCCGGCCTACTCCTTCGTCCTCGGGCTCCTCGCCCTGCTCGGATGGGTGGCCATCGCAGCCGGCACCAAGCCGATCGGTCTCGACGGCGAGCCCAACGCGCAGCTCGTCATCCCGCAGCTGTTCGAGGACATGTTCCCGAGCTGGTTCGCGGGCGTTGCCTTCGCGGCCATCGCCATCGGCGCCCTCGTGCCCGCTGCGATCATGTCGATCGCGGCCGCGAACACCTTCACCCGCAACATCTACAAGGAGTGGATCAAGCCGGACGCCTCCGCACAGCAGGAGGCCAAGGTCTCCAAGCTCGTGTCGCTGGTCGTCAAGGGGTTCGCGCTGGTGTTCGTCCTGCTGCTCGACAAGCAGAACGCGATCAACTTCCAGCTCCTCGGCGGCATCTGGATCCTCCAGACCTTCCCGGCGATCGTGTTCGGTCTCTACACCCGCTGGTTCCACCGGTGGGCCCTGCTCGTCGGCTGGGCCATCGGCATGGTCTATGGCACGTGGTCGGCATACAACGTCGTCAACCCCGTGACGGGCAGCCACTTCGGTGGCTCCCTGGCCAACATCCCGGGCATCGCGCAGCTGGGCTACATCGCGATGACGGCCTTCGTCCTCAACCTCATCATCGCTGGAGTGCTCAGCGCCGTGTTCAACGCGATGAAGGTGTCCAACGGCCACGACGAGACGATCCGCGGCGACTACTTCGCCGACGCCGGTGACCCCCGGGTCGAGCGGCTGCCCGTGGGTCCGCACGAGAGCACGCCCAACCCCTGACCCACGGTCGGGGCTGAGTCCCAGGGGCGTCGTCGCGGTTGCGGCGACGCCCCTGGTGCGTGCCGGCGCCGGGGACGGGCAGGATGGAGCCATGCTTCCCGTCGCGCCGTCCGACGCCCTCCTCGACCTCGCCCGCGCCCACGGGGTGGCGACCGAGTTCGTGGACTGGAGGGGCGCACACACCGTCATCGGCGACGGACCCCTCAGGACGGTCCTGGGTGCCCTCGGCGTCGATGCCTCCACCCCTGAGGCAGTGGCATCGGCGTTGCTGGACGTCGAGGACCGGCCATGGCGGCGCACCCTGCCCGCAACCGTCGTATGCCGTGAGGGCTGGACTCCGTGGATCCATGCGCACGTGCCCCACGGGGCCGCCATCTCGCTCACCGTCGAGCTGGAGGACGGCGGCAGCCGCGAGGTGCCGGCGGTCGAGCGCTGGGTCCACCCGCGGACCATCGACGGCCGCGAGATCGGTGAGGCGACCTTCGAGCTGCCGGGTGACCTGCCGACCGGTTGGCACACCCTCGTCGCCCACCTCGACCAGCCCGCAGTCATGGAGGGCAGCGAGGTCTCGACCCTCGTCGTCACACCCGGTCGGCTCGAGCTTCCCGGAGGTCCTGCGGCACGGTGGCGTCACGGGCCTGATGACCCAGGTCTACCAGGTGCGTTCGGCGGGCTCCTGGGGAGTCGGTGACCTCGCCGACCTCGGTGACCTGGCCTCGTGGGCGGCAACGGACCTGGGGGCCGACTTCATCCTCGTCAACCCGCTCCATGCCGCCGAACCCGTTGCGCCGATGGAGGACTCGCCCTATCTGCCGGCGACGCGGCGGTTCGTCAACCCGATCTACCTGCGGGTCGAGGACATCCCCGAGCTGGTGCGGCTCGATGCCGGTGCCCGCACCCGCGTGAGTGAGCTCGCTGCCACCGCCCAGGCCCTCAACGCCGGGGAGACGATCGACCGTGACGCTGCCTGGACCGCCAAGCGAGAGGCGCTCGGGCTCGTGCACGCCGTCGGGCTCGAGGGTCGCCGGGCGCGCGACTTCGTCCGGTTCCGTGAGCGCGAGGGCGAGGGCCTCACGACCTTCGCCACCTGGTGCGCGCTGGCCGAGCGTCACGGGCTTCCCTGGTCACAGTGGCCGGCCGAGTACCACGACCCCACGAGCCCTGCCGTGGCCGAGTTCACCGCGAACCACCCCGACCTCGTGGGTTTCCACATGTGGCTGCAGTGGCTCCTCGACCGTCAGCTCGGCGAGGTCCAGCGCGAGGCCAGGGCCGCCGGGATGTCGCTGGGCGTGGTCCACGACCTGGCCGTGGGTGTCCACTCGCGGGGAGCGGACTCGTGGGGCCTCGCCGGCGCCCTGGCCCTCGGAGTCACCGTGGGCGCCCCGCCGGACCAGTTCAACCAGCTGGGCCAGAACTGGTCGCAACCCCCCTGGCACCCCGAGCGGCTCGCCGAGCTGGGCTACGCGCCCTTCCGCGACATGGTCCGCACGGTGCTGCGGGACTCGGGCGGCATCCGCGTCGACCACGTCATCGGCCTCTTCCGTCTCTGGTGGATCCCCGAGGGCCTCACGCCCGCCGAGGGCACCTATGTCACCTATGACCACGAGGCGCTCATCGGGATCCTCTGCCTGGAGGCACAGCGCGCCGGTGCCGTGGTCATCGGCGAGGACCTCGGTGTCGTCCCGGCCATCACCCGCGACTACCTGCAGGAGCGGGGCGTGCTGGGCACGAGCATCCTGTGGTTCGAGAACACCGACGACGCACCCACCCCGCCCGAGGACTACCGCGAGCTCTGCCTGTCGTCGGTGACGACGCACGACCTGCCGCCCACCGCAGGCTTCCTCACCCTCGAGCACGTGGACATCCGTGAGCGCCTCGGGCTGTTGACGCGTCCTGTCGAGGAGGAGCGGGCGCACGAGGAGGAGTCGATCGGCAAGGTCCGTGACGCTCTCGTCGCCCGGGGCTGGCTCGAGCCGGGCGCCGGGGTGCCGTCAGTCATCGAGGCCATGCACCGCTGGCTCGGCCACACCCCGAGCGCGCTTCGCGCCATCTCGCTGGCGGACGTCGTCGGGGACCGGCGAGCGATCAACCAGCCGGGCACCGACGACGAGTACCCGAACTGGAACCTGCCGCTGGCCGGCCCCGACGGCACACCACTCTCCCTCGAGGACGTGATGAAGTCCGAGCTCGCGGAGGTCCTCTTCCGAGCGACCGCGGGAGACTGACCGCCAGCTCGGCAGGTCGTCAGAGCTGAGTCCCCACGAGGGATCCGATCCCATAGGTCACGGCCATGGCGAGAACGCCTCCGACGACGTTGCGGCGGATCGCCGGCCCCACGGGAGAAGAGCCGAGCCGGGCGCTGAGCCAGCCGGTGCCGAGCAGGGCCGCGACGACTGCCACGACCGTGACCGGCACCCGGGCGCTCACCCCGACGAGCAGCACCGCGACCAGCGGCACCAGGGCACCGACGGTGAACGACACGAACGAGGCGTATGCCGCCTGCCACGGTCTCGTGAGCGCCTCCGGGTCGATGCCCAGCTCGGTCTCGGCGTGGGCACCCAGGGCGTCGTGTGCCGTGAGCTGCACGGCGACCTCGTGGGCCAGCTCCGCGGAGAGACCCTTGTCGGCATACATCTCGGCGAGCTCCTGGAGCTCGGCCTCGGGCTCCTCGCGAAGCTCGCGTCGCTCCTTGGTGAGGAGCGCCTCCTCGGTGTCGCGTTGGGTGCTGACCGAGACGTACTCGCCCACAGCCATGCTCATGGCACCGGCGGCGAGCCCGGCCAGTCCGGCGGTGAGGATCGTCGAGCGCTGCGTCGTCGCTGCGGCCACGCCGATGACGATGCCGGCGGTCGAGACGATGCCGTCGTTGGCCCCGAGCACGGCGGCGCGCAGCCAGTTGAGGCGTTCGCCGATGCTTCCGTGGTGCGGTTCGTCGTGCTCGATGAGCTCGGTGGTGTGCTCACTCACCGGCAGCGGCACCGTGGCGTCGGGCGATCTCGATGATCCGGTGCGCCTGCTCGATGTCGAGCTGGGTCAACCCACCAGCGTCATGCGTGGTGAGCAGCCACCGGGTCGTGCGCCACCGGATGTCGATGTCGGGGTGGTGGTTCATCTCCTCCGCGACCTCGGCCGCCTCGGCGACGATCCGGACGGCCGCCGGGAAGTCCGGGGCTTCGATCGTCGCGACGATGGCATCACCCTCGCGGGACCAGAGGGGCAGGTCGGCGAGCTGGCGCTCGATCTCTTCGTCGGTCAGCAGTCGGCTCATGGGCACCAGCGTGTCCTGAATCGGGTGGCCCGTCCAGCACGGTGAGGCTTCCCTCGCAACGGGCACGGACGGCATACGACGGAGCAGGTATGCCGCGGGCCGGCTCCGCGACTGCGGAACCGGCCCACGAGAGGTTGGTGCGTGCCTCACGCAGCGGGAGCGACGCCGAACGTGGCGAGCCAGTCCTGGACGACCGGGACGTCGATCCGCTGCAGTCCGCTGAGGTAGCGGCAGTTCGACGTGTAGTTGTAGGACGTCACCGCGACCTGGTAGCCACCCTTGAACGTCGGTCCACCCGAGTCGCCGAAGCAGGTGCCGCCACCGCCGAAGGGGTCCTTGTCGTTGCCGTTGAGCTGGAGGATCTGCGGCGTGAGCTTCTGGCCCTTCGCGTCGGTGACCCGGCGCAGCAACGGGTAGGACTGCGGGGTCGGCTTCTGGGGCCCGGTCTCCGCCTGGCGCACCTCGGTGCCGTAGCCGACCGACGTGAACAACGTGTGGCTGAGGATGTCGGGCGTGAACTGGTCGAGGAAGCCCTCAGGTGCGACCTTGGCCGGCGCGATCGTGGTGATCGGCTCGTCGAGGACGATGACGCCCACGTCGTTCCAGTTCTTGCGGTCGGTGAAGTCGGAGTACTGCGGGTGGGTGTGCGCGGTGCCGGAGAGGAAGCCGGCCGCCTTGAGCTCCGCGGCGCTGTAGCCGGCGGTGGCGTCAGCCGCATCCGGGAGCGGGGACGGCGGGGCGTCGGCGATCTTGGTCCTGAAGGTCACCAAGGTCTTGCCCAGCGTGCCGTCGGTGCAGTGGGCAGCGGTGACGAGGACGGTGGGGGTGACCAGGGTGGCGGTGCAGCGGGAGCGGGCGGTCGCGTCGTAGTAGGCGATGAGGCCGACGTTGGGGTGGCGCTCGCCGTCTGGCTGTCCGCCGGTGATGGCGTGAGCAGCCAGTGCAGGACCGGCGACGAGTCCGGCGGCGACGGCAGCGGCTGCGGCCAGTCGTCGAATGTTCATGTGTGCTCCTGGTCAGGATCTGAGGCGGTGGGGATGTGGATGCTGTGGCCGATGATGCCTGGTCGCCGTGCCCCACGGAGCCGTTTGCTCACAACGCCTCGGAGAGCGATGCCGGGCCCATGAGCGAGTCCGCGCCGGTGCCGAGGTCGCTCGCATCCGTCAGGGTGGGTGCGACCTCGTGCGCAGTGATCTCGCCGGACGCGATCTGCTCGGTCCAGTGGCACGCGACCCGGTGGCCCTGGCCGACGCCCGGGATGTCCGGCACGCGCAGCACCGGCCGCTCGGTGTCGCACTTGGTCTCCTGGCGCCACGGGCAGCGCGTGTGGAACCGGCACCCCGTGGGCGGGTTCGACGGGGAGGGGAGGTCGCCGGTGAGCAGGATCTGCTCGCGGGCGTCCTCGACGACCGGGTCCGGCACCGGGACCGCCGACATGAGCGCCCGGGTGTAGGGGTGCAGGGGAGTGGCGTAGAGGTCGTCGGCCTCAGCCTCCTCGACCAGCGCCCCGAGGTACATGACGCCGATCCGGTCGCTGATGTGGCGCACGACGGCGAGGTCGTGGGCGATGACGAGGTAGGTGAGCCCGAACTCCTCCTGCAGGTCCTCGAGCAGGTTGATGACCTGCGCCTGCACCGACACGTCGAGGGCGGAGACCGGCTCGTCGGCGACGATGAGCTTGGGGTTGACCGACAGGGCCCGGGCGATGCCGATGCGCTGCCGCTGCCCGCCGGAGAACTCGTGCGGGTACTTCGCGAGGGCCGCCTCGGGCAGACCGACCGCATTGAGCAGCTCGACGAGTCGCGGGCGCGCCTCCTTGGCGCTCTTGGCGATGCCGTGCGCCTTCATGCCCTCGAAGAGGAGCGACTCCACCGACTGACGCGGGTCCAGGCTGGACAGCGGGTCCTGGAAGACCATCTGGATGTCCTGGCGCTTGCGCCGGAGCTCCTCACCCTTGAGCGAGGCGATGTCGATGCCGTCGAAGGTCACCGACCCGTCGGTGGGCGGCTCCAGGTTGAGGATGGCGCGGCCGAGCGTGGACTTGCCACAACCGGACTCGCCCACCAGCCCGTAGGTCTCTCCGTTGCGGATCGCGAGGTCGACGCCATCGACGGCGTAGACGTGGCCGATCGTCTTGTCGAAGATCACGCCGCGCTTGATGGGGAAGTGGACCTTGATGCCGCGGACGTCGACGAGGACGTCGTCCTTGTCGGTGTATGCCGTGCGCTCACGCTGCGTGGTCATGTCGCCTTCCGGTTGGGCGCTCATCGGGCCTCCTCCACGGGGTTGTGGCAGCGCAGCGCGCGACCGTGCTGCTCCACGAGCTCGGGCATGACCTGCGTGCACACGTCGATCTGGTTCGGGCACCGCGGCGCGAACGCACACGCGCTCGTCCACGGCAGGTTGTCGGACACCGAGCCGGGGATGGGGGTGAGGCGCTGGCCGCGGGGGGCGTCGAGCCTCGGGATCGACGCGAGCAGACCGTGGGTGTAGGGGTGCTTCGGCGCAGCGAAGAGCTCGTGCCGCTCACCCCGCTCGACGATACGACCGCCGTAGAGGACGTTGACCTCGTCGCAGAGACCGGCGACGACGCCGAGGTCGTGCGTGATCATGACCAACGCCGTGCCCGTGTCCTGGACGAGCTCCTTGAGCAGGGCCAGGATCTGGGCCTGGATCGTCACGTCGAGAGCGGTCGTGGGCTCGTCGGCGATGAGCAGTCGCGGCTGGCAGGCCAGGGCGATGGCGATGAGCGCGCGCTGGCGCATGCCGCCGGAGAGCTGGTGCGGGTAGTCCTTGAGCCGGCGGTCCGGATCGGGGATGCCGACGCGGTCGAGCAGCTCGCGGGCGACCGGGGTCGCTGCCTTGCGGGACATGCCCCGGTGGCGCTCGAGGACCTCGGTCACCTGGATCCCGATCGGGATGACCGGGTTGAGGGAGGACAGCGGGTCCTGGAACACCATGGCGATGTCCTTGCCCCGCTTGTCGCGCATCTGCTGGTCCGACAGCGAGAGCAGGTCGGTGCCGTCATAGGTGACGGTGCCGCTGACCTTGTTGCCCCGGTCGGGGAGCAGGCCCATGATCGCGAGCGAGGTCACCGACTTGCCGCAGCCGGACTCGCCGACGAGGCCGACCGTCTGGCCGGGGTGGACGTCGAAGTTGACGCCCTGCACGGCGTCGAACGGTTCCTGTCCCTGCCGCTGGAAGGTCACGCGCAGGTCGCGCACCGACAGCAGAGGTTCGGACGAGCTGTGCCTGCTCGAGGAACTCGAGCGTGTCGTGGGGGATACCGCGGTGTTCGTCATCTCCAGATCACCTCCGGCTCTTGGGGTCGAGTGCCTCACGTAGCGACTCACCCATGAGGGTGAAGCCGAGCGCGACGACGATGATGCACGCGGCCGGGTAGAAGGCCAGGTGCGGGTAGTCCGAGATGTACTCCTGGGCGGCGCCCAGCATCTGACCCCACTCGGGCTGGCGGTCGTCCGGGTTGCCCAGACCGAGGAAGGAGAGGGCCGCTGCGTCGATGATCGAGGTCGCAAGCACCAGCGTTGACTGGACGATGACCGGGCTCAGCGAGTTGGGCAGCATGTGCCGGAAGACGATCGCCCTCTGCTTCACGCCCAGTGCCCGGGCCGCCAGGACGTGGTCGCTCGACCGCTGGGCCAACATCGAGCCGCGCAGCAGTCGTGCGAACACCGGCACCTGCACCGTGGCGATGGCGATGATGACCGTCCACTGTGAGGGCTTGGGGGCCAGGGCCGAGATCGAGACGGCGAGCAGCAGGGACGGAATCGAGAGCATGACGTCGACGACGCGCATGACGAAGGAGTCGACCCACCCACCGAATGCTCCGGCCAACGTTCCCAGGATGAGTCCGCCAATGAGCCCGAAGAGGGTGGCGAAGACCCCGACGATGAGGGTTTGTCGTGCCCCCACGATGAGGCGGGACAGCAAGTCCCGGCCGAAGTCGTCCGACCCGAGCGGGAAGCCGGCCTCAGGGCCGGGGACGGGATTGCTGGCCCGGCTGAGGTCATCGAGGAGCTGGGGCATCCGTCGAGCTGGGTCGTTCGGTGCCGCCCACGGAGCCACGATCGCCAGAACGATGAACACGAGCGTGATGGTCGCGCCGAGGAGGAAGACGGGGTTTCGCTTCAGGCGGGACCAGGCGCTGGCGATGAGCGAGACACCGCCCGTCTCCTTGACGCGTCCAGCAGTGTCGACGTGCACGTCCCTGACGGCCGTCGCGGACGCCGTTGCGCCAGCGGTGGCGGCGAGCGAGTCGATCCGCTCCTTCTTTGAACTGGGCCGGGGGTCGATCGGGGAAGGGCTCAAGAGGTCACCTCGTCCGAACTCGGGGGTCGATGACCGCGTAGGCGATGTCGACCATCAGATTGACGAGAACATAGATGGCGGCGGCCGCCAGGATCAGCACCTGCAGCACGGCGTAGTCGCGCAGCCGGAAGGCGTCGGCCAGGGCGTTGCCGATTCCGCCGAATGCGAACACCTGCTCCGTCAGGACGGCCCCGGCGAGCAGGGCCCCGATCTGGAGGCCGATCGTCGTCGTCACAGGCAGCATCGCGTTGCGCAGGATGTGACGGCCGCGGATGATCCGGTTGGTGAGTCCCTTGGACTCGGCCGTGCGGATGTAGTCCTCGCCGACGACGTCGAGGACGGCCGCTCGGGTGATCCGGAAGATCACGGCGAAGGGAATGCTCGACAGGGCCACCGCGGGAAGGATGAGGTGTTTGAACGAGTTCCAGGCGACGTCGTACTCGCGCGTGAGCAGTCCATCCAGGACGAAGAAGCCGGTGACCCGAGTCGCCCCCAGTTGGCTGTCCTGACGACCGGACACGGGGAGCCAACCAAGCTTGATGGCGAAGATGTACTTGAGCAGGAACGCGAGGAAGAAGACCGGGACCGCAACGCCGATGAGCGAGGACACGACCGACGCGTTGTCGAGGAAGGAGCCGTGTCGGCGCGCCGCCATGTAGCCGAGCGGGATGCCCATGGAGACCGCCAGAATCATGGCGAACGTGCTCAGCTCAATGGTTGCGGGAAGCCTCGCAAAGAAGATCTCCAGCGCATCACGGCCGGGCAGGACTCCGTTGGAGACTCCGAAGTCACCCTGCATGATTCGCCCGACGAAGCTGACGTACTGCGACCAGAGCGGCTGGTCGAGTCCCAGAACCTTCTCAAGGGCAGCCCGCGACGCCGGCGTGGCGCGCTCGCCCAAGATGGCCGAGACCGGCCCACCCGGCAGCGATTTGAGCCAGAGGAACAGCAACAACGACAGAACCGCCACGACAGCGACCGTCTGAATCAAGCGCCTGACGATGAACCTCAGCACGCGAACCTCCCTGGGGAATGGCAGTGGTCATGACGGTGGCCGTCCCGGCGATCCTTCGCCGGGACGGCCACTGCGTCAATGCTGGTGAGCCGGAGCGGTCACTTGCCGCCGACGGTCACCGAGCTGAACTCCTCTGCCGTGAGAGGTGAGGCGACGACACCCTCCACGCCCTCACCCACGACGAGTGCCGGCGGGGAGTGGCTGATCGCGAGAGCCGGGAGGTACTCCTCCTGGATCTGCTGGTTGAGCTTCTCGTAGGCCGCGGTGCGCTCGGCCTCGTCGACGATCGAGTCGGCCTTGGCAAGGTCGCCGGCCAGAGTCGGACCGAAGCTTCTGCTTGGCCAGACCGAAGTTGTTCTGGGCGAGGTTGCCGAAGAACGTCCCGATGAAGTTGGCGGCCGAGTCGTAGTCGCCGGTCCAGCCGAGGAGGAACGCGTCGTAGGCGCCTGCGTCGACACCGTCGAGGTAGCCACCGTTCCAGGGCTTGGTCGACTGCTTGACCGTGATGCCGGCCGCCTCGAGGTCGGTGACCATGGCCTGGTAGAGCTTCTGCGGGTTCGGCATGTACGGACGCGAGACCTCGGACGGGTAGGCGAAGTTGAGCGTCAGACCACCGGCTGCGGTGATGGCCGCCTTGGCCGCCGCGGGATCGTACTTCGTGGCCTCGAGCGACTTGTTGTAGCCGCTGACGGTGTCGGGCATCATCTGCGTCGCGACCGTGGCGCCCTCGGGCAGCTGGGTCTTGACGAGCTGCTCGCGGTTGATGGCCTGGTAGATGGCCTTGCGCACCTTGAGGTCGAGCAGCTTGGGGTTCTTGGCCGGGTTGAGCCCGACGTAGAAGACGTTGAACGGCTTGCGGATCTCGAGCTTGTTGCCCTCGCCCTCGAGGCCCTTCCAGTCGGCCGGGTTGGGCAGGTCGTAGCCGTTGATGCTCTTGGCCTGCAGCTCCTGGCGACGGGTGCTCTCGTCGGGGATGATCTTGAAGACGATCTTGGCGTTCTTGGCCTTCTCGCCGTAGTAGTCGTCGTTGCGCACGAGGGTGACCGTCTTGTTGGCCTCGTCGTACTTGTCGAGCTTGTAGGGGCCGGTGCCGACCGGAGCAGAGGAGTAGGCCGGGAAGGTGAAGCCCTCGCCCTGTGCCGCGATCTCGTTGGCCTTGCCGGCGGTCATCGCCTTGGGCGACTGCATCGACAGCGACTCAAGGGAGAGGAAGGTCGGGAAGCCGGAGGTGGGGCGGGTGACCGAGAGGATCACGGTCTTCTCGTCCTTGGCCTCGCAGCCCTTGTAGAGCGACTCGGCTGCCTTGGCCTTGAACGCACCGAAGGTGTTGGCCCAGTACTCGCCGCGGACCTGGCCGGCGTCGTTCTGGTCAAACATGCGCTCGAAGTTCTTGCACACGGCGTCGGCGTTGAACGGCTCACCGTCGGTGAACTTCACACCTTCACGCAGGGTGAACGTCCAGTTGGTGCCCGACGCGTCCGGCTCCCACTTCTCGGCGAGCTCGGGCTCGATCTCGGCGCTGCCTGCCTTGATGCCGACCAGGCCCTCGAACATCTGGCGGGTGACCCGGAAGGTCTCACCATCAGTGGCATAGAACGGGTCCAACACGGCCGGGGCGCCAGCGGCGCCGAAGGTGAAGGTGGACGTGCCACCGTCACTGCTCGCGCCGGTGCCGGGGTCTTCTTCACGGTCGGACTGGGCGCAGGCCGTCATGGCCAGCGCGGCAGCCGTCAGCACGGCGATCGGGGTCGCCTTGCGCTTGAACGTCATCGATACCTCGCTTGGATGTGCGAACCTCGAGAGCCACGGTTGACCCCCGAAGGATGGTGCGACCGTCTGCAGGGAAGCGGCTGTGGCGTGCCTCTCTGCACCGGTCGGGTTGACCATAGCGACATTCATCCGTCGCGGTCCGGCGCTCGCACATTGTTTATCGGAGTGAGACCCAGAGGTCAGGAGGAGCTGCCGCGTGAGCACGGACGACACGAAGGACCCCGTCGAGGTGGTCGCGGGGGCGGTGGTCGACGATCTGGGGCGGCCCAGCCTGCTGCTGGCGGCCCGCCGCACCGAGCCAGCGGACCTCGCGGGGGGCTGGGAGCTGCCCGGTGGCAAGGTCGACCGGGGCGAGAGCCTGGTCGATGCCCTCCACCGTGAGCTCGCGGAGGAGCTGGGTGTCGAGGTCGTCGTGGGCGACCTCGTCGAGGGCCCGCTGGACCGGGGACGCTGGTCGCTCGGCACGGCATACGTCATGTCTGTGTTCTTCGCCCGGATCACCGACGGTGCGCCCGAACCGCTCGAGGACCACGACCAGCTGCGCTGGCTGACGACGGATGACCTGTATGCCGTGGAGTGGCTTCCGGCGGACCTCCCGATCGTCCGTGCGATCGAGGCGCTGGCGGCCGATTCCCGCCGTTTTCGTCAATAGCGCAAGTCCTGAGAGACTTGGCATCATGCCCATCACTACTCGCGACGACATCCGTAACGTCGCCATCGTCGCGCACGTCGACCACGGAAAGACCACTCTGGTCGACAAGATGCTCTGGGAGTCCGGTGCCTTCGAGGCCCGTGCCACCGTCGAGTCCACCGGCGAACGCGTCATGGACTCCGGTGACCTCGAGCGCGAGAAGGGGATCACGATCCTCGCCAAGAACACCGCGGTGCACTACGCGGGCAAGGCCGCGGTCGACGCCGGCCTGGCCGACGGCCTGACGATCAACATCATCGACACCCCCGGTCACGCCGACTTCGGTGGCGAGGTCGAGCGCGGTCTGTCCATGGTCGACGGCGTCGTCCTCCTCGTCGACGCGTCCGAGGGCCCCCTGCCGCAGACGCGCTTCGTCCTGCGCAAGGCCCTCGCCGCGCACATGCCCGTCATCCTCTGCATCAACAAGGTGGACCGCCCGGACTCCCGCATCCAGGAGGTCGTCGACGAGGTCTACGAGCTCTTCATGGACCTCGACGCCACCGAGGAGCAGATCGAGTTCCCGATCGTCTACGCCTCCGCCAAGAACGCCCGCGCGTCGATGACCCGTCCCGACAACGGTGGCCTGCCCGACGGTGAGGACCTCACGGCACTCTTCGCCACGATCATCGACACGATCCCCGCGCCGACCTACGACACCGAGACGCCCCTGCAGGCGCACGTCACCAACCTCGACGCGTCCAACTTCCTCGGTCGCCTCGCTCTCCTGCGCGTCTTCAACGGCGAGATCAAGAAGGGCCAGCAGGTCGCGTGGTGCAAGCACGACGGCACCATCGAGCGCGTCAAGATCACCGAGCTGCTCATGACCGAGGCCCTCGAGCGCAAGCCGCTCGAGGACGGCAAGTCTGCTCGCCCCGGCGACATCATCGCCATCGCCGGCATCCCCGACATCATGATCGGTGACACGATCGCCGACGCCGAGAACCCCATCGCCCTCCCGATCATCACGGTCGACGAGCCGGCGATCTCGATGACGATCGGCACCAACACCAGCCCGATGGTCGGCAAGGTCCGTGGCTCCAAGGTCACCGCCCGCATGGTCAAGGACCGCCTCGACAAGGAGCTCGTCGGCAACGTCTCGCTCCGGGTCCTGCCCACCGAGCGCCCCGACGCATGGGAGGTCCAGGGTCGTGGCGAGCTGGCCTTGGCGATCCTCGTCGAGCAGATGAAGCGAGAGGGCTTCGAGCTCACCGTCGGCAAGCCGCAGGTGGTCACCCAGCAGATCGACGGCAAGCTGCACGAGCCGGTCGAGCGCCTCACCATCGACACCCCGGACGAGTACCTCGGCGCCATCACCCAGCTCCTCGCGGCGCGCAAGGGCCGCATGGAGCAGATGACCAATCACGGCACCGGCTGGGTCCGCATGGAGTTCCTCGTGCCCTCGCGCGGCCTCATCGGGTTCCGCACGCAGTTCCTCACCGACACCCGTGGTGCCGGCATCGCGCACCACGTGTTCGAGTCCTACGAGCCGTGGTTCGGCACCATCACGACGCGCACGTCGGGCTCGCTCGTCGCCGACCGCACCGGCCCGGTGACCGCCTACTCGATGGTCAACCTGCAGGAGCGCGGCACGCTGTTCGTCGAGCCCGCGACCGAGGTCTACGAGGGCATGATCGTCGGCGAGAACTCCCGCGCCGACGACATGGACGTCAACATCACCAAGGAGAAGAAGCTCACCAACGTGCGCGCCTCCTCCGCCGACAACTTCGAGAAGGTCGTCCCGCCGCGCCGCCTGACCCTCGAGCAGGCACTGGAGTTCTGCCGCGAGGACGAGTGCGTCGAGGTGACGCCCGAGGCCGTCCGCATCCGCAAGGTCGAGCTCGACCAGACCGTCCGCGGCCGCACGGCCTCCCGCGGTCGCAAGGCCTGACCTGACGCGCCACCACGACCCCTCCCAGGAAGTGCAGCACGTGAGCAGCCCCACCCGACGCCACCAGCCACCGCCGCAGCGGACTCGCGTCCGGGCGCTGGTCGGGCTGTTCGTCGTGGTGGTGCTGGGTGCGGTCGGGGGATGCAGTGTCCTCGACGACGGTGACCCGCCGACGACGCCGGCGGTGACCGCGTCCCACGAGCGCACCGACGAGCGCGGCGGCACCCTCAAGGCGCTCTCGCTGGGGCCGGTGCTCAGCTGGGACCCCCAGCGCATCGGAGCCCGTGACGACGCAGCCTTCGCCGGGCGCACCTTCCTCCGGACCCTGACCGCCTACCAGCCCAGCACGGACGCGCGGACCCAGTCGCGTCTCGTGGGTGACCTCGCGACCGACACGGGCACGCCCAACAAGAACCTCACCGCCTGGTCGTTCACCCTGCGCGAGGGCATCGCCTGGGAGGACGGGAGCGCCGTCACGTGCGAGGACGTCAAGTACGGCATCTCGCGCACGTTCAGCACCGACGTCATCACCGGTGGTTCGACCGACGCCCTCGCCGTCCTCTCCGTTCCCAAGAAGCCGGACGGCCAGCCCATCTATGCCGGCCCGTTCGTCAAGGCGGCATCGAACGACCCCGGCCGCGCGGCATACGACAAGGCAGTCGTCTGTCGTGGCACGACGATCACGTTCACGCTCAGCGCGCCCGTGAGCGACTTCAACGAGATGGTGACCCAGGCGGCGTTCGCCCCGGTGAAGAAGTCGACCGACAAGGGCGGGGACGGCACCTTCAACGTCTTCTCCAACGGTCCCTACAAGCTGGCCGCGCCGTGGCGCGCGTCCACCGGTGGCTCGTGGGTCCGCAACCCGCACTGGAGGGCTGCGACCGACGAGGTGCGCGAGGCCTACCCGAACACCATCGAGTACCAGGAAGGCATCGAGACCCAGACCGTCGCGCAGCAGATCATGGCGGACGGTGACAACTCGAGGTCCGCCGTCGCGCTCGGCTCCGCACCTCCCGCCATCCAGCAGCACATCCTCACGGTCGATGCGCTCAAGGAGCGATCCGTGACGGCCGGCACGGGGCTCGTCGACTACCTCGTGCCCAACGTCAGGAGCAAGGTCTTCGCCAAGGTCGAGGCACGCCAGGCCCTGGCCGTCGCGACCAACCGGGGTGCCTACGTCACCGCCCTCGGTGGTGGGTCCACCGGTCGGCCGACCGCCTCCCTCATCCCCGAGGCGCTGCCCGCGGCGCACGCTGCAGACCCCCTCAAGGCGGGCGACCGCGGCGATGCCGGGCAGGCCAAGGTGCTCCTGGGCAAGGCCGGCCTCACCCTGCCGGTGCCGATCAGGGTGGCCTACCGCTCGAGCCCCGTGGCCGACAAGGCGATGGCCTCGCTCGTCGCGGGCTGGACCGAGGCGGGGTTCGCTCCGAAGCTCACCCCGATCAAGGACGAGTACTTCACCGCCATCACCCAACCGGCCGCTGCAGCGTCCTACGACGTCTTCTGGTCGAACTGGGCGCCGGCCTGGGCCTCGGCCAGCACGATCCTGCCGGCCCTGTTCGACAGCTCGATCAACATCACCCCGTCCGGACCGGGGCGGGACTACGGCTACTTCGTCGACCCCAAGGTCAATGCCGAGATCGTGCGGATCAACACCATCGCCGACCGCGCGGACCGTGAGGAGGCCTGGACCGCCCTCGACGTCCGGCTCCAGACCCTCGGCGCCTACATCGGCCTCGCAGAGCGCCGCTCCCTCTACATCGCCGGAAGCGACGTCCGCAACCTCTCGGCCAACGAGGTCACCGGTGGGGTCGTCGAGTTCGCTGACATCGCGGTCCGACAATGAGCCGGCTCCTCTTCGTCCACGCGCATCCGGACGACGAGACCCTGGCGACCGGTGTCGCGATCCTCCACCACGTGGCCCGCGGAGACGACGTCCATGTCCTGACCTGCACGCTGGGCGAGGAGGGAGAGGTCATCCCCGCGCCGCTGGCCCATCTCGAGGGCGCCCCCGGCGACCCGCTGGCCGAGCATCGTCGGGGCGAGCTCGCGGGTGCCGTCTCGGTGCTCGGGGTGACCCACCACTATCTCGGCGCGCACGCCGAGGGTGGGCGGCCGGCATACCGGGACTCCGGCATGGTCGGGTCGGTCGCGTTCGAGCACCCACGTGCCTTCGCGAGCGCCGACTTCCTCGAGGTCGCCGAGCTGATGCGCTCCACCGTCGGCGAGATCGCCCCGGACGTCGTCGTCACCTATGACTCCGAGGGCGGCTACGGCCACCCCGACCACATCCGCGTGCACGACGCCGTGCGTGCCGCCGTGGCCGAGCTGCCCGCCGGCCCGGCGCTCTTCGTCGCGCTCACTCCTCGCTCGTGGGTGGTCGAGGACCGTGAGTGGCTCGCGGCCCACGTCCCCAGTGAGACGGGGTATGCCGTTCCGTCGCCGTCCGATCCGATGGCACCGTCCGTGGTCGACGACGCCGCGGTGACCCATGCCGTGGTCGACCCCGAGGTCGTGCCTCGACAGGAGCAGGCGCTGCGGTTCCACGCGACCCAGGTCGTCGTCGGTGACGGCTGGTTCGCGCTCTCCAACAACATCGCCGCTCGGCTGGCCGGGCGAGAGGGCTACTCGCTCCTGGATCCCTCGACCGGTGCCCTCGTGCCCGGTGGTGGCGGTCGTCGACCCGGGCTCGTCGGGGGCGACCGGTGACGGCGACGGGGGAGGGGGCAGGCGTGGACGTCGACACCTACCGCCATGCCATGGGGCGCCTGGCCAGGGGCGTCACCGTGCTGACCACGACGGCGTCCGGCCAGGACCACGCCCTCACGGCCAACTCGGTCACGAGCGTCTCTCTCGACCCCGTGCTCCTGCTCGTCTGCATCGAGACCGATGCGCGATTCCACGACGCGGTCCTGGAGTCCCGGGTCTTCGGTGTGAGCCTGCTGGCGGCCGGTCAGCGGGGGCTCGCGGCGTGGTTCGCGACGCCGGGTCGCCCCCTGCCCGGACAGCTGGACCGCGCCCCGCACACGCGGGGCGCGACCGGCGTGCCTCTGCTCGACGGGGCGCTGGCCTCGCTCGAGTGTCGCGTGCGTGACGTGCACCCCGCGGGCGACCACAGCATCATCGTCGCGACGGTCGACTCGGCCCGCCTGGCGGGCGATCCGCAGGCGGCCCTCGTACACTTCCGCGGACAGTACTCCGCGCTGCCCTGAACCTCGCCTGACCTCACCCGACTGACCAAGGACCACCGATGACCGACATTTTCGACCAGCCGCAGGGGCCGCCCCGGCGCCGTGGCGGCGCCATCGCGGCCGTCGTGGGGGCCTTCGTCCTGCTCGTGGCCGGCTATGTCGGGGTCGCGGCATACACCAGTGGTCGGATGCCCAGTGACACCAAGGTGGGTGGCGTGCAGGTCGGGGGCCTCGAGCCGGCGCAGGCACGCAAGGCGCTCGCCGCCGCCGTCGCCGAGCGTGGCGCGACGCCGGTCACGCTCACGGCCGGTGGCAAGTCGGCCACCCTTGCGCCGGCGGACGCCGGTCTGAGCATCGACATCGACACCTCCATCGGCGACCTCTCCGGCTTCAGCCTCAACCCGGCCGACGTCGTGGGCCACCTCACCGGCGGGGTGACCCGAAGCCTCGAGACCGACGTCGACGAGGCCAAGCTCAAGGCCAGCGTCACCAAGGCGTCCAAGGCGCTCGCGGTGCCTGCCAAGGAGGGCTCGATCTCCGTGGCCGGCGGCAAGGTGAGGATGACCGAGCCGGTCAAGGGCCAGGCGCTCGAGATCGACCGCACGGTCGAGGCGATCGCCCAGTCGTGGCCGCGCAGCACACCCATCGTGGCCCCCGTCACCGTGGCCATGCCCAAGGTCTCCGCCGAGGAGCTGCAACGCGTGAGGACCGAGTTCGCCGACAAGGCGATGTCCGGCCCCATCGCCGTGAAGGCCGGCGACAAGACGTTCGAGATCAGTGCGGCGACCCTCGCTCCCGCGATCACCTTCCCGGCGGACTCCGAGGGGAGGATCACCCCGGCGTTCGACGAGAAGGTCATCATCGCCGCCGTCAGCAGGGCGGCGGACCGGGCCGACGCCACCTCCGATGCCCGCGACGCGACAGTCTCGTTCCCCAGCGGCCAGCCGACCGTCATCCCCTCACGGACCGGCGTCGCGCTGGAGACGAGCAAGATCGTCGCGCCCGTGACGGCAGCACTGACCTCACCGGAGCGGGCCGCGATCGTCCCGGTGAAGGTCTCGCAGCCGAAGTTCACCACCGAGAAGGCCAGGGCCACGCTGCCCAAGGGCATGATCTCGACCTTCACGACCTACTTCCCGGCCAACGGAGGTGGGCGGGTCGCCAACATCCGGCTCGCCGCGAGGACGCTCAACGGCACCTATGTCGCACCCGGAGCCACCTTCAGCCTCAACGAGGTCCTGGGACGCCGCACCCCGGAGAAGGGGTACCAGAAGGGCGGGGTCATCCAGGACGGACGACTCAGCGAGAACTACGGCGGTGGCATCTCGCAGGTCTCGACGACGCTGTTCAACGCGGCCTTCTTCGCCGGCGTGAAGTTCGAGCAGTACATGGCGCACGGCTTCTACATCTCGCGCTACCCCGAGGGCCGCGAGGCGACGATCTCCTATCCCTACCCCGACAACCGTTGGACCAACAACACGGACGGCGGCATCCACATCCGTGCCTCCTCGACGGGTGGGCAGGTGACCGTGGCGTTCTACGGGACCAAGAAGTGGGATGTCGTCGCGTCCAAGAGCCCGCGGCGCAACATCGTCACGCCGAAGAAGATCAACGACCCGTCGCCGAAGTGCATCACCCAGAACCCTGTCCCCGGTTTCGACGTCACCGTGACGAGAATCTTCAAGCAGGGTGGCGCGACGGTGAAGACCGAGCCCTTCAACACGCACTACAACCCCGAGGACGACGTCACCTGCACGCATCCCGACGCCAAGTGACGTGAGGCTCAGGCGGCGGGTCGGCTCGTCAGGTAGACGTCGCTGGAGTGCCGCTGGAACCCGAGCCGCTCGTAGAGGCGGATGGCCGTGGCGTTGTCCGCCTCGACCTGCAGGTGCATGAGCCGTATGCCGTCCGCCCTGGCCTGAGCGGCCAGCCGGCTCGTGAGGTGGGCAGCCAGTCCTCGGCCACGAAACGCCGGGTCGGTCCAGACGGCGCCCAGGCCGGCCCAGCCGTGGGCGATGCCCAGTCGGCCGATCGCCACGGGCCGGGGGTCGCGGACGCCCGGTGTGCTGAGGCCGAGCTGCTGCGCGAGACCCCCACCGAGGGCGATGCGTGCGAAGAGCTGCCGCGGGCTGCCCTCCAGGACACCCGCGACGGCCTCCGGGACCACGGCCCTGCTCTGGCCGTAGGCCTCCAGCCACGCGTCGTCGAGCGCCTCACTCATCCGGACGTCCGGCCCTGCCGGATCGACGCCGGCGACGGTGTCGGTCGTGGCGGTGAGGCTGAGGGTGCGGTCGGCGACGGTCCAGCCGCGCGAGAGCAGCTCCGCGCCGAGGGGGTCCTCCGCCGGTTCGAACGCGGTGGGCCCACTCAGGGACATGCGGGCCGGAAGTCCGCGCACGGCATACCAGGCCTCCACGCGGTCGACCGCCGCCACGAGCGGCAGGCCCGGATCGCCCATGGGGAGAACGGAGTTGCCGCGTTGGGTGAAGCCGCGCGAGGCCCGCAGCTCCCACTCGCCCAGAGCCTCGCGCTCCAACGCACCCCAGCTCGGCCCCATGACGCGCTGGAGGTCGGCGACCGAGATCGCGAGGTGCGGAGCCCCGCGGCGACTCGGTCTGGGTGGGATCTCCTTCGCCGCGTGGATCCGGTCGCGGGCGATGACGACATCACCCTTGCGCGTCGCTACCGTGACGTCGTGCTCGGTGCGGGCCACTAGCTCGCCGACGGAGTCGGTCATCGACGGGGTGCCGGCCGCCGCGTGGCCTGAGGGGTCGAGCCGCCAGCGCACGACGACACGGGCACCGATGTGGACGGCGTCGAAGGAGGCAGGCACGAGCGGCATACTATGGCCGCATGACGTACGTGATCGCGCAGCCTTGTGTCGACCTCAAGGACAAGGCCTGCATCGAGGAGTGTCCCGTCGACTGCATCTACGAGGGCGAGCGCTCGCTCTACATCCACCCCGACGAGTGCGTCGACTGTGGTGCGTGCGAGCCGGTCTGCCCCGTGGAGGCCATCTACTACGAGGACGACACCCCGGAGCAGTGGGCCGACTACTACAAGGCCAACGTCGAGTTCTTCGACGACCTCGGCAGCCCGGGCGGCGCCGCCAAGATGGGCCTCATCAACAAGGACCACCCGTTGATCGCGGACCTGCCGCCGCAGTCGCACGACGAGTGATCTGAGCCTCGTTGCTGCACCTGCCCGACTTCCCATGGGACTCGCTCGCTCCGGTCAAGGAGCGGGCGAGTTCTGTTGCCACCCCTGACGGTCTCGGACTGGTCGACCTGTCGGTCGGCACCCCCGTCGACGCGACACCCGAGGTCGTGCAGGAGGCCCTGCGCTCGGCGTCGGACGCACCCGGCTATCCCCAGACCTGGGGCACGCCGGCGCTGCGCGAGGCCGTGGCCCGCTGGTTCGCGACCCGGCGCGGAGTGCCGGACGTCGACCCTGACGGGGTGCTGCCGACGATCGGGAGCAAGGAGCTCGTGGCGTGGCTGCCGACACTGCTCGGGCTCGGCCCCGGCGACGTGGTCGGCTTCCCCTCGGCGGCCTACCCGACCTACGACGTCGGTGCGCGCCTCGCCGGCGCCACGCCCCAGGTGGTGGACGGCCTCGCCGCTCTCGGCCCGCTGACGTCGTCGACCACCCCACGGCTGCTGTGGCTCAACACTCCGGGCAACCCGACCGGACAGGTGCTGGGCGTCGAGCACCTCGCCAAGGTCGTGGCCTGGGCCCGTCAGCACGGGGTCGTCGTCGCGAGCGACGAGTGCTACGCCGAGCTCGACTGGCGCAGCGACCGTGGCAGGTCGACCACCCCGACGACACCGTCCATCCTCGACCCGCGGGTCACGGGCGGCTCGCATCAGGGCCTGCTCTGCGTCTACTCCCTCTCGAAGCAGTCCAACCTCGCCGGCTATCGCGCGGCGTTCGTCGCGGGGGACCCCCGGCTCGTCAGGCAGATCCTCGAGGTGCGCAAGCACGCCGGCATGATCGTCCCGTGGCCGGTCCAGGCCGCGATCACCGCGGCGGTCGGGGACGTGGGTCATGTCGAGGCACAGAAGGCCGTGTATGCCGCGCGTCGAGAGGTCCTGCTGGCCGGCGTGCGTGCCTTCGGGCTCGAGACGACCCACAGCGAGGCCGGCCTCTACCTGTGGGCCACGGCCGGGGAGGACGCCTGGGTGACGTTGGAGCGGCTGGCTGCACGCGGCATACTCGCGGCTCCGGGGACCTTCTACGGCGCTGCCGGACGACAGCACGTGCGGATCGCTCTCACGGCACCGGACGAGCGGATCCGGGCCGCGGCCGCACGCCTCTCGACCGGCTGAGGCCACGGGTGGGCGGACGCTCTTTTCGTCGTCACGGACCTCTGGGGTAGCGTCAATGGTGCGCGAGCGACGCCCACTGCGACCTCGCCCGAGACGTGAGGAATGAAGACACGATGAGCACAGACGCAGCCGCTGCCGCGACCTTCCAGGTCCGCGACCGGGAACTCAGCTTCCCCCTCATCAAGGCCACCGAGGGCAACAACGGTTACGACATCTCGGCCCTGCTCAAGGAGACCGGCGACACCACCCTCGACATCGGGTTCGTCAACACGGCTTCGTGCAACAGCGCCATCACCTACATCGACGGCGACGCGGGCATCCTGCGCTACCGCGGATACCCGATCGAGCAGCTCGCGCAGGGGTCGACCTTCCTCGAGACGTCCTACCTGCTCATCTACGGCGAGCTGCCCTCCCAGGCCGAGCTCGACGACTTCACCGACCGGGTCCGCCAGCACACGATGCTGCACGAGGACCTCAAGTCGTTCTTCGGTGGCTTCCCGCGCGACGCCCACCCCATGCCGGTCCTGTCGTCGGCGGTGTCGGCGCTGGGCACCTTCTACCAGGACAGCCTCGACCCGTTCGACAAGGAGCAGGTCGAGATCTCGACGATCCGGCTCCTCGCCAAGCTTCCGACGATCGCGGCCTACGCCTACAAGAAGAGCATCGGCCAGCCGTTCCTCTACCCGGACAACGAGCTCTCGCTCACCGAGAACTTCCTCCGGATGACGTTCGGCGTCCCGGCGACCGACTACGACATCGACCCGGACATGGTGAAGGCCCTCGACCAGCTGCTCATCCTGCACGCCGACCACGAGCAGAACTGCTCGACCTCCACGGTGCGCCTCGTCGGCTCGGCCCACGCCAACCTCTTCAACTCCGTGTCGGCCGGCATCCACGCCCTCTCCGGACCGCTGCACGGTGGCGCCAACTCGGCGGTGCTCGAGATGCTCGACGGCATCGTCAAGAGCGGCGGTGACGTCGACACCTTCGTCAAGAAGGTCAAGAACAAGGAGGACGGCGTCAAGCTCATGGGCTTCGGCCACCGGGTCTACAAGAACTACGACCCGCGCGCGGCGATCATCAAGAAGACCACCGACGCGATCCTCAGCAAGGACGGCGTGCGGGACCCGCTCCTCGACATCGCCCTGCAGCTCGAGCAGCGCGCGCTGGAGGACGACTACTTCATCGAGCGCAAGCTCTACCCGAACGTCGACTTCTACACCGGCCTGATCTACAAGGCCATGGGCTTCCCGACCAAGATGTTCACGGTGCTGTTCGCCCTGGGCCGCCTCCCCGGCTGGATCGCGCAGTGGCGCGAGATGATCGAGGACCCCGACACCAAGATCGGCCGCCCGCGCCAGATCTACACCGGCGCCACGGAGCGCGAGTACCGCGCCATCACCAGCCGCTGACCAGCTTGCGCACCCCGTGAGGGGGACCTGAAGGGCCCGGAGGGACATGTCCCTCCGGGCCCTTTGCTCTTCCTCCGGCAGCGGATCGTCAGACAGGTATGCCGCCCGCGCGAGGAGCGTGGACGGCATACCTTCGTCGTGCGTCAGGGGCGGTGGCGACCGGCGCCGACGAGCTCGTGCTTCTCGGGCTCGTCCGCGTCGGGGGAGTCGGCGAACGTCTCGGACGAAGGAGTCTGGCCGGGCCGGCCGAGCTTCTGCCCCTCGACATCGACGTCGGGGAGGATCCGGTCGAGCCAGCGCGGCAGCCACCACGCCTTGTCGCCCATGAGGTACATGAGGGCCGGGATGAGGGTCATCCGCACGATCACCGCGTCGAAGAAGACCGCAGCCGCGAGGGCGAAGCCGATCGACTGGATGAGCGGCTCGTCCTGGAGCATGAAGGCGGCGAAGACCGAGATCATGATGGCGGCCGCAGCGGCGACGACGCGGGCGCCGTGGCGGAACCCGTCGACGACGGCGTCACGGGCGCTCTCGCCGTGCACGAAGGCCTCGCGCATCCGGGTCACGAGGAAGACCTGGTAGTCCATCGCCAGCCCGAAGACGATGCCGATGACGAGGATCGGCATGAAGCTCATGAGTGGCGCGCCGTCGAAGAACCCGCCGACGCCCTCCTGGAACACCAGGATCGTCGTCCCGAGCGTCGCGAGCACCGAGAGGAGGAACCCGAGGGTGGCCGTCAGCGGCACGAGGATGGAGCGGAAGACGATCATCAGCAGGATGAACGCGAGCCCGACGACGACGGCGAGGTAGGGGAGCAGGGCGCTCTGCAGCTTCTCGGACACGTCGGTCTGGATGGCGGTCAGGCCGGTGACACCGACCGTGGCGCCGGTCCGGGCCTCGATGTCGGCGCTGGTGCCGCGCAGGTCCTCGAGCAACGTCAGCGTGGCCTCGTCGTCCGGGCCGCTCCGGGGGGTGATGAGGATCTGGGCGCCGGTGCTCTCCTCGTTCATGCCGACGATCTGGGCATTGGCCACGTCGCTCTGGCCGGCGGCCCAGTCGACGACCTCGCCGTAGGCGGCGGAGCGCTCGGCAGGGTCGCTGATCTGACGCCCGTCGACGACGAGGACGAGCGGACCCTGACGCCCGGCGCCGAACGCGTCGGTCATGAGGTCGGCAGCCTTGCGCTGGGTCGTCTCGACCGGAGAGGTCGAGTCGGAGGGCAGGGCGAGGTGCAGGTCCTTCATGGGGATGGCCAACGTGCCGAGCACGACGACGGCGAGCACGGCGACGAGAGCCGGCGCCCGACCGACGAGCCGGGCCCAACGGACCCCGTTGTTGTTGACGACCTCTCCGTCGTCGGACCGCACCTTGCGGACGCGACCGGCGAACGCCTTGCCCTTGAGCATCCCGAGGATGGCCGGGGTGAGTGTGAGGGCGATGAGCACCGACACGAGGACCGTCGCAGCGGCCGCGAGGCCCATGGTCGTGAGGAACGGGATCCTGACGAGGGCGAGGGCGGAGAGGGCGATGATCACGGTGAGTCCCGCGAAGACCACGGCCGAGCCGGCGGTGCCCAAGGCGCGTCCGGCCGCCTCGGCCCGGTCGTCGGTGTGTCGCAGCTCGCTGCGGTAGCGGCTGAGGATGAACAACGCGTAGTCGATGCCGACGGCCAGGCCGAGCATCGTCGCTAGGGTCGGCGTCATTGTGCCGAGCTCCCAGAACGCGGTCCCCCCGACGACGAGGAGCGCGCCGATGCCGACACCGATGACCGCGGTGACGAGGGGCAGGCCTGCGGCCACGAGCGAGCCGAAGGTGAGGATGAGGACGAGGGCGGCGATGGCTATGCCGATGAGCTCGGACGTCCCGCCGGGTGGGGCGAAGCTCTGCATCCCGGCACCGTTGACCTCGGCCGTGAGTCCTTGCTCACGCGCGGTGTCCAGCGCGCCCAGGACGGCGTCCTGGGTCTCCGGCGCGACATCGGTGACGGTCTTCACGTCGAAGGTCCAGGTGATCGTGCCGATGCGCCCGTCAGCACTCAACGGAGAGAGGGCAGCAGCGTTGGCCTCGGCCTCCGCGACGGGCGTGCCCGCCTCGGTCGCGGCCTTGAGCATCTGCTCGCGCTGACCGGTTGCGGAGTCGACCGGGCTCACGAGCTGAGCGGCGCCGGGGGTGTCCTGCGGGGGCATCTGCGGGAGGGCCTTGAGGTCGGCGAGCAGCGCTTCCACCTTCGCCGCGTTCGCCGGGTCGGCGAGCTTCTGGCCCTCCGGTGCGGCGATGACGACGGTGGCCGTGGCCTGGTCGAAGGCGTCCCCGGTCTGCGGGAAGAGCTCCTGCTGGAGCTGCGCCGCCTGCTCCGACGGGATCCCGGGGATGGAGAACTTGTCGATCATCGGCTTCGAGATCGACGTCGCCACCCCGCCGATGGCGACGAGTGCGACGAGCCAGGCCGCGATGAAGTACGGCCAGCGACGGTATGCCGTCCGGCCCAGTCGATAGAGGTATGTCGCCATGGCGAAGCTGCTCCTTGTGGTGGAGGTGTGGGTGAAGAGGAAGCGAACGGCCGCGCGGCCGAGCTGGGTGGGTGCGCGGACCGGTCAGGAGAGAAGGCGGGTGGCTTCGTCGACACCAGCCATGAAGTCGGTGGGGAAGTCGCGGTCCTCATCGCTGAGGAACGAGGTCATCGAGTGGTGGAAGAGGCCCACGATGATCGCGACCGCCACCCGTGCCCGAGGGTGGCCGGAGGGAAGTCCTTCACGCTGCTCGATGGCCTCGCGCACCTGGCTGACCATCCCCTCGAACCGCTCCTTGGCGACGGTGATGAGTCGCGGGTTGCGCTCGAAGAGGGCGTGGATGCGGTGCCAGTCCTCCCGCGTCGGCTCCTCGCGCGTGTAGATGTTGGTCACCAGATGACCGAGGTCGCGCAGGAGGTGCCCCTCCGGTCCGCCGGCGACGAACACGGCCACGTCGTCCGGGCTGATGCAGTCCGGGCTGTCGAGGACGGCCGCTTCCTTGCCGGGGAAGTAGTTGAACAACGTCCGCCGAGAGACCCCGACCTGCTCAGCAAGCTCGTCGAGGGTGAACCCGTCGAAGCCGTGCTCGATGGCCAGCTCCTGCGCACACCTCGAGATCCGGCGAGACGTCTGCTCCCGCCGCGAAACTGCACTCTCACCAGCCATAGTGCAAGTTTGCACTGACACCCCACATAGTGCAAATCGCGTTCCTGGACGTGCTTCATGGCGGTAACGAGCAGAGGTGACTTACGGGGCTGGGAGGTGAGGAGCGAAAGGGAGTGTGCACGTGTCGGTTCGCCGCTGGCTGGGTCTGGCGGGAGCCGGGAGCGCGCTCAGCGCGCGGACGGCGGATGGGACTGCGGCGAACCGACACGTGCACGCGACTCCACAACGCAACGGAACGGCATACGCCGGCTGTTGCGAGCCAGCGTCAGGTGAGGTGGAGGATGACCTGCTGCGCGGGAGCAGGGGAGTCCGTTGGCTGCCACTCCCACGCGTCGGAGTCCCGGCTGCGCGTCCAGCGGCGGTCACCGATGGTCACGCCGGTGATGCCGGTGTCCACGGCCTTTGCGACCGACCAGGAGGCGATGGACCACGCCATCTGGTCACTGGGCGCCTTCACGGTCAGGGTGCCCTGGCCCGCGGTCGCCTTGAGGGCGTACTCGTTGTCGAGGAGGCGTTCGACGAGGGCGACGTCGGCCTCGCCCTCGGGGTCGTCGAGCCGGCAGGCGACGCCGCGGGGGGAGTGACCGGCCAGCGAGGACGCCAGGATGCGGCCCTCCTGCTCGTGGTCGGCGTAGGCCTCGGGATAGGCGCTGCGCTGGACCTTCTGGGCGACCACCGTGATGGTGCCGGTCTCCCAGTCCTTGACCTTGACGAGGGCGTCGTAGAACTTGTTCGTCGTGTACTCGGGGTCGAGGATCTCCTCGACGGTGCCCCACCCCTGCGACGGACGCTGCTGGAACAGGCCGACGGAGTCGCGGTCGCCGTAGCGGATGTTGCGCAGCTTGGACTCCTGGATCGCCGTCGCCAGGGCGATGGTCGCGGCCCGTGCGGGAAGCCCCCGACGCAGGGCGATCGCGGTGATCG
Source organism: Knoellia sp. AC549 (assembly GCF_979258975.1). Lineage (NCBI taxonomy): Bacteria > Bacillati > Actinomycetota > Actinomycetes > Micrococcales > Intrasporangiaceae > Knoellia > Knoellia sp. AC549. The sequence goes on along the minus strand of NZ_OZ409890.1, from coordinate 662,542 downwards.
TGGCGGCGTTGCTCATCTGGTCCGGGTCGAAGTCGACCGAGTTCCCCGCTGCCGTCGCCTGGCACCGCGGACCCAGGACGCTCTGGAACAGGTTGCGCCCGCCGAACCACGCTCCCAGACCGACGAGCGCCACGAGGCTGAGGACGAGGGCGCGGGCGACCCAACGGGGGGCGCGAGCGGGCTGGTCCTCGGCAAGGGTCATGCGGCCGCGGGTCGAGCGCATCAGTCGTTGGCGTGGAGGACGGAGTTGAGGACGATGCCGTGGCCGTCGCGCGGACGCGCCTCGACCGTGCCCGTCACGGAGTTGCGCAGGAAGAGCAGGTTCGACTGGCCGGAGAGCTCGCTCGCCCTGGTGACGGTGGCGTCGGGAAGCGTCACCTTGGTGCCGGCCGTGACATAGAGCCCGGCCTCGATGACGCAGTCGTCGCCGAGGGCGATGCCCAGACCCGACTCGGCGCCGAGCAGGCAGCGCTCGCCGATCGACACGCGTTCGGTGCCGCCACCCGAGAGGGTGCCCATCGTCGATGCCCCGCCGCCGATGTCGGAGCCGTCACCGACGACGACGCCCTGGGAGATGCGGCCCTCCACCATGGACGTGCCGAGGGTGCCGGCGTTGAAGTTGACGAATCCCTCGTGCATGACGGTCGTGCCGCTGGCGAGGTGTGCCCCCAGCCGCACCCGGTCGGCGTCGGCGATGCGGACGCCCGAGGGCACGACGTAGTCGGTCATGCGCGGGAACTTGTCGATGCCGAAGACCTGCACCGGGCCCCTGGCCAGCAGAGCGAGCCGGGTGAGCTCGAACCCGTCGACGGCGCACGGCCCCTGGCTGGTCCACACGACGTTGGTCAGCGCCCCGAAGAGGCCGTCGAGGTTGGTCGAGTTGGGCGACACGAGTCGGTGCGAGAGCAGGTGCAGACGCAGCCATGCATCGGCGGTGTCCGTCGGTGCGCCATCGAGGTCGATCTCCACCAGTCGCACCTCGCGGGTCACACCGCGCGCGTCGTCGGACACGGCCAGGTCGGCCAGGCCGCTCGGCTCCTGCGCATCGCCTGCGTCTCCCAGGGCGGGTGCCGGGAACCACACGTCGAGGACGGTGTCGCCGTGGAGAGTGAGGAGGCCGAAGCCGTGTGCCGTGCGCGCAGTCATGCCGCCAAGCCTAGGGCGCCGCTCCTCGGCGGAGGTCACGCCCTTCCCCGTCCGCCGATCCATGCAGGTCAGCCGCCGATCGGCCCTCCCGAGGGGGCCGACCGACCAGTCGTCGGTAGGGTCTCGCGTATGCCGCTCGACCTCACTGCCGATGTAGTCACCCTCACCGCTGCGCTCTGCGACATCGAGTCGGTGAGCCTGGGTGAGGGCGCCGTCTGTGACGCGATCGAGGAGGCGCTGCGACCCCTGCAGCACCTCACCGTGACGCGGATTGGCAACACCGTCATCGCCCGCACCGAGCTCGGCCACGGCGAGCGGGTCGTGCTCGCCGGGCACATCGACACCGTGCCCCTCACGGACCCACCCAACCTCCCGACGCGCCGACTCCCCGGCGCCGACGGCGAGGGCGAGGTCCTCTGGGGGCGGGGCACGGTGGACATGAAGGGTGGCGTCGCCGTCCAGCTGCGGCTCGCCGCAACGGTTCCCGCGCCGAGCCGTGACGTCACCTACGTCTTCTACGAGGGCGAGGAGATCGAGAGCGAGTTCAACGGGCTGCTCCACATCCAGCAGCAGCGACCCGAGCTCATCGAGGACGCCGACTTCGCCGTCCTCCTCGAGCCCACCGGAGCCATCGTCGAGGGCGGCTGCAAGGGCACGTTGCGCATCGACCTCACGACCAAGGGTGCAGCCGCCCACTCGGCGCGACCGTGGAACGGACACAACGCGATCCACGACGCAGCCGAGATCCTCGGTCGGCTCACGGCATACGAGCCGAGGACGGTGGTCGTCGACGGGCTCGAGTACCGCGAGGCGCTCAACGCCGTCAGCATCTCCGGTGGCATCGCCGGCAACGTCATCCCCGACCGGTGCACGGTGTCGGTCAACTACCGCTACGCCCCCGACACCGACGAGGACCAGGCAGTGGCGCACATGCACGAGGTCTTCGACGGGCTGACCTTCGAGATCACCGACAACGCCGGGGGAGCGCGACCGGGTCTCGACCTGCCCGCGGCCAAGGCGTTCGTCGAGGCACTCGGCGTGGACGTCGTCGCCAAGCAGGGCTGGACCGATGTGGCCCGCTTCCAGGCGATGGGTCTGCCCGCGGTGAACTTCGGTCCGGGCGATCCCAACTTCGCCCACCACGACGAGGAGCGGTGCCCCGTCGACCAGCTCGTGTCGTGCGAGGCCGCGATGCTCAGGTGGCTCGCCTAGGTTGGTGCGGTGACTGACTCCGTGACTGACGCACCAGAGCCCTGGGACGACGCGCAGGACTACTTCAAGGGTCCCGTCGTCATGCGGCGATCCAAGGTGCCCGAGGAGACGACCGACCAACGCCTCCTCGACAGCAGCGGCTCCGCCGACTGGGTCCACACGGACCCGTGGCGGGTCATGCGCATCCAGTCCGAGTTCGTCGAGGGCTTCGGCGCGCTGGCCGAGCTGGGACCGGCCGTGAGCGTCTTCGGCTCGGCCCGCACCCGGGAGGACGACCCGACCTACGAGCTCGGTGAACGGGTCGGCTCGGCCCTCGTCCGCGCTGGGTATGCCGTGATCACCGGTGGCGGTCCAGGTGCCATGGAGGCGGCCAACAAGGGTGCGTGCGAGGCGGGCGGGGCCTCGGTCGGCCTGGGCATCGAGCTGCCCTTCGAGACGGGACTCAACAAGTACGTCGACCTCGGCGTGAACTTCCGGTACTTCTTCGCTCGCAAGACGATGTTCGTCAAGTACGCGCAGGGGTTCATCGTCCTGCCCGGGGGCTTCGGCACCCTCGACGAGCTCTTCGAGGCGATCACCCTCGTCCAGACGCAGAAGGTGACGTCGTTCCCGATCATCCTCATGGGCACGACCTACTGGCAGGGGCTTCTCGACTGGCTCCGGTCGTCCGCCCTCACGGCCGGGACGGTCAGTGCCAAGGACCTGGCACTCATCACCCTGACCGATGACGTCGACGAAGCCGTCGCGGCCATCGTCGCGTCGGATCGGGCGCAGGCGCCCGAGGGCGCCGAGGGCAGTGGAACCCACCCCGAGTGAGCGCCACCTAGGATCAGCCACGTGGAATGGGTTGCCCTCGGACTTCTCGCCGTCGCCGTCGTCGTGGTCACGGTGGGCGTCGTCACGGGTCGGCTCGACGCCCCCGCACTGCCTGCACCCACGTCCACGACCCCGCCGCTCGAGCTTCCCACCGACCCTGACCAGCGCCGACGTCGACCACCTGAGCCTGGGCACGACGCTCTACGGCTACGTCCCGGCAGACGTCGACGCCGCCCTCGACGAGCGTCGGGATCGCCTCGCCGAGCAGGAGCGGGTCCTTGCGGAGCGGGACGGTCATGTTCACCCTGACGCGTGAGTCGCCGCTGCCGCCCACGGAGCTGTGGTCGCGCGTCGCCGCCCTCGCGGAGCACACCGAGACCGTCCCGTTGACCACCACCCTGGCTGACCCGGGTGAGCCGGCCCTGGGGTGGCGGTTCACCGTGCGGACGGCCCTGGGGCCGCTCCGCTTCGACGACACGATGGTCGTCGAGGACTGGGACGCGCCTCATCGGTGGCGCATTCGCAAGACCGGCCGCCTCGGTGGCTGGGCGCAGGTCGACGTCACTCCGTATGCCGGTGGCTCGCGCCTGACGTGGACCGAGGAGCTGTGGCTCGGGGTGCCTGGGCTGCGGCGCGTGACGAGGGCGGCCGGAGACCTGGTCGGCCCTCTCGTCTTCGGTCGCGTGGTCGACCGTCTCGTGTCGGACCGCTCATGATGTGGGCGCTGCTCCTCAGCGCCCCGGTGGTCGTGGCTGCTCTCGCGATGGCGTGGTTCCTCGGGCGGCGTCCGGCAGGGGGCACGGGAGAACGCGCCGGCGGCGACGAGGACGAGGCGTTCGGCCTCCAGCTCATCGGCTACCCCGTCGCGCGGGTCGACGAGGTGCTGGAGCACCTGGACGCCCAGATCGCCACCAACGACCTCCGCCTGGGCAACAGACCCTCTTCTAAGTCTGGGGATCCGGAAGCAACGGCAGTCCCCGGAGACCACACGGAAGGGGCGTCCCGGACGTCCCCCGTTGCGTCTGCGGGCCCGGTCGCAGGAGCGACCACGTCCACGGACACAGGCGCGGGAGACGCGGGCGCAAGGGTGAGGTGGGGGTGGGTCGACCTCGCCGTCGTCGCGGCCTATCTCGGCACCGCACTCCACGTCCTCAGCGACCTCGTGGGGCGCACGTCCACGGGCTACCTCTCGCAGGGGGTCCAGGACCACCAGGCGTTCGAGTGGTACTTCGGGGCGTCGGCCCACAACGTCGCGACGTTGTCGAACCCGCTCTTCAGCGATCGTCAGAACTACCCCGACGGCGTCAACCTCATGGCCAACGCCGCGGTCACCGGCCTCGGTATCCCGCTCGCACCCCTCACCCTCGCCACGAGCGCCCACGTCACCTTCTTCGTCGTCGAGCTGCTCGGGCTGGCAGGCACGGCTGCTGCCTGGTACTGGTTCATCCGCCGACGCGGCCTCGGGCGCACGGCTGCCGCGGTCGGCGGGTGGTTCGTCGGGTTCGCCCCGGCGATGGTGTCGCACGCCAACGGCCACCCGAACTTCGTCGCCCTCTTCCTCATCCCCGTCATCGTCGACCGGGTCCTGCGTCTGGCGCAGGGCGATGGGCGCCGACGCATCCGTGACGGTGTGGTCCTCGGGCTCCTCGTCACCTGGCAGATCTTCATCGGCGAGGAACCGTTGCTGCTCGCGGCGATCGGGATGGCGATCGCCGGCCTCGTGCTCCTCGCCCACCGCAGGCTCGACGTCGCGCGGGCGCTCCCGGGGGTGGGACTGGGCGCGGCGCTCTGCCTCGCACTCGTCGCCGTCCCGCTCTGGTGGCAGTTCGCCGGTCGACAGAGCTACACCTCGATCTTCCACCTGCCGGGCGGCAACGACCTCGCGGCGCTGTGGGGCCGCGCGACCCGCACCGTCGGTGCCGACCCCTTTGCCTCTGCTGCGGTGTCGATGAACCGCACCGAGGAGAACGCCTTCTTCGGCGTGCCGCTCTGGCTGCTCGCCGGGGTGATCGTGCTGGCCCTGGTTCGCCGCCCCGCCGTCCAGGCGCTCGCGGCGGTGGTCCTGCTCAGCACCTGGCTCTCGCTGGGAGAGGAGGTGCTCCTCCACGGCCGGCCCACCGGCATACCCGGTCTGTGGGCGCTGTTCGACGAGCTGCCCGTCCTCGAGAACGTGCTGCCCACCCGCTTCGTCATGATCGCCGTACCTGCACTCGGGGGCCTGCTCGCCATCGCCATCGACGCCGCGATGAAGATGTCCCCGCTCCGCCGCGACGACGCCGACGAGCTCGAGCTGCCTGCCTGGCTCCCACGGTTGGGTGGGTGGCTCGTGACCGCAGCTGCTGTCGTCGCCCTGCTGCCCGTCTTCCCGACCGCGCTCCGCGTCGACCCGCGCCCGCCGGTGCCGACCTTCTTCACCGGCGACGCGTGGCGCGACTGGAGCCATGGCGGCTCGATCCTCGCCGTCCCCCCGACCGACATCGTCGACGCCCGGGCGTTCGACTGGCAGCTGGCCGCGGACACCATGGCCTTCCCGATCGTGGAGGGCTACTTCGTGGGCCCCAACGGTCGGCCCGACCGTGGCGGTCAGTACGGCGCCGTCCGCCGTCCCTTCTCACTCTGGCTCTATGACGTCAACGCGGCCAACGCCGTCACACCCGCGACCGAGGCGCAGCGGCTCCAGTTCGCCGAGGACCTCCGGGCGTGGCGAACCGATGCCGTCGTGCTGCCCATGCGCACCGAGACGACGGCCCTGCGGGACTCGCTCGTCACGGTGCTCGGCGACCCGGTCCAGGTCGAGGACGTGTTCGTGTGGGACGTGCGCGAGCTGCGGTCATGAGTGCCGACACCCGGTCGGTGAACGAGGCCCCCGCGACCTCGCGCTCCCTCCTCACTCTCGCCGGACGCTCGCAGCTGACCGCCCTCGCCCTGGCGCACCCGGTCCGGACGATCCTCGTCGTCTACCTCGTCTCCCGGCTCGTCGCACTCGCCGCGATGTGGGTCGCCGCCACGTGGTTCCAGAACCCTGCCGGCGTGGGTCACCTCGACCCGACCGTCGGCGACCTCCTCGTCCTCTGGGACAGCGAGTGGTATGAAACCGTTGCGACACAGGGCTATCCGGTTCCTCTGCCGGCAGACCCCGCATCGGGCAAGCTCACCTACAGCGCCTGGGCCTTCTATCCGCTGTTCCCCCTCCTCGTGAAGGGACTGATGCTGCTGGGCATCCCCTTCACGGTCGCCGCGGTCGGCCTCAACGTCGTCCTGGGCGGTCTCGGGGCCGTCCTCATCTGGGCCCTGTTCCGTCATGGGCTCCATGCCGACCCCCAGCCGGGACGCGAACGGCTCGCCCTCGTGGCCGCCTGCCTCTGGTGCTTCTACCCGGCGACCGGGGTGATGCTCAAGGCCTACACCGAGCCGCTCGCGATCGTGCTCGTCGCAGCCTCGCTCCTGTATCTCATGCGACGCCGGTATGCCGTGGTCGCCCTGCTCGCGGTGCCGTTGGGCTTCACGCGTGGAGTCGCCGCAGCGATCGGCTTCGCGGCCCTCATCCACCTCATCGTCCGGGTTCGGGAGGACCGCGCCGCGGGCGTCCTGCCGTTGCGGGGCCAACGGGTCACGGCCTCGGCCATGCTCGTCGTGATCGGGCTGTCCGGCATCGCCTGGCCGGTGATCGTCGGTGCCGTGAGCGGCATACCGACCGCCTTCCTCGACGTGCAGGCGGCATGGGGACAGGACCCCGCGTCGGGACCGTTCGTCCTCTGGCTGCAGTGGGCGTGGGATGCCCGCGGCGTCTTCGGCGCGGCGGTCCTCGTCGCCCTCTGCGGGACCTACGTCGGACTCATCCTCGGTCGGCACGGGCGATGGATCCCGGTGGAGGTGCGGGCGTGGGCCGTCGCCTACCCGCTCTACCTCTTCGCCGTGGTCCGACCGATCACGAGCATGTGGCGCTTCCTGCTGCTGGACTTCCCCATCGCCGCCCTCCTCGCGAGCGTCGCGATGCGGACCTCGACGGGGGAGCGGATCGTGACGCACTGGCGCAGGCGGGTGGCGATCCTCCTGGTGCCCATCCTCGGCGGTCTCGTCTGGTGGACGTGCGCCCTGCTGACCTACATGCCGTGGGGGTCGCGACCGCCGTGATCGACCCCGGATTTCGCTCCCACCTCGCGGACAGGAATAATGGATCGGGACACCGGTGCGCCAACGCCGGCACGTGAACACGTGACGCACGACTGTGCGTCGCGGCAACGAAGGGAACACCCATGGCGGCAATGAAGCCCAGGACGGGCGACGGCCCTCTCGAGGTCACCAAGGAGGGTCGCGGCATCGTGCTCCGCATGCCTCTGGAGGGTGGTGGCCGACTCGTCGTCGAGATGACGCCGGACGAGGTGCGAGCGCTGGGTCAGGCCATCGACGACTGCGAGGCACTGAAGAAGTGACTCGTCGACTCTGACGTGTTGAGAGGGCCCGCACCGACATGGTGGGGGCCCTCTCGTCGTCGGTAGGGTCGAGTGCGTGCCTGCCGAAGATCTCCTCGCCCCGACCCTGCCCTCCTGGACGACCGCCGACGGACCCCTCGCCGACGTCCTCGCCGATCTCGACCCGACCGACCTCGCGCTCGTCGTGGGCGTCGTCGACGGGGACGGGCCCTGGGAGAGTCGCGCCCACGCCGCGCTGACCGAGGCCGGCTTCGCACCGGACGAGCTGGCCGACACCCACGAGCCCTCGACGGCTGCAGGAGCCACGACGACGGTCCGTATGCCGCGTGGCGAGCTTCCCGTGCGGGTGCTGGTGCTCGTCGGGCTGGGTGACGCAGGTCCTGCCGACCTGCGGGCCGCGGGCGCCGCTGCGGGGCGGGCCACCCGGGGTCGCGCCCAGGTCGTGGTCCTGGCCCCGTCGTCCGACGAGACCGGGCAGGCAGCGTTCGTCGAGGGCACGGTCCTCGGCGGGTGGGCGCCGGCGAGGTTCACGGGGGGCGGATGGACCTCGGGGACCGACGTCGCTGCGGCGGTGGTTCTCGTCGCCGTCGAGGGCGATGTCGTGGAGCGGGCAGTGGCTCGGGCTCGCGCCACCCTGCTCGCCCGCAACCTCGCCAACACTCCCTCGAACATCAAGAACCCTGCCTGGATGGCTCGACAGGCCCGCACCGTTGCGTCGCGCGCCGGCCTCGACGTCAAGGTCTGGGACGAGAAGGCCCTCGCCGCAGGCGGATTCGGCGGTCTGCTCGCTGTCGGCGGGGGTTCTGCGACACCGCCGCGGCTCGTCCAGCTCGGATACACCCCCGAGGGGTCGAACGCCTCGACCCCGCACGTCGTCCTCGTCGGCAAGGGCATCACCTTCGACTCCGGTGGCCTGCAGGTGAAGCCGGCCGACGGGATGCTCGCCATGAAGACCGACATGTCCGGGTCCGCGATCGTCCTGGCCGTCCTCGCGGCCTGCCGCGACCTCGACGTGCCGGTCCGGGTGACCGGCCTCCTGGCCCTCGCCGAGAACATGGTGGACGGGGCGGCATACCGGCCCGGTGACGTCGTCACGCACTTCGGTGGGACGACCACCGAGATCGGCAACACCGACGCCGAGGGACGCATCGTCCTCGCGGACGCGCTGGCCTATGCCGATGCCGAGCTCGACCCGGACGTGCTCGTCGACATCGCCACCCTCACGGGCGCGGCCAGGGTGGCGCTGGCACGCAGCATGGCGCCGGTCTATGCCACCGACGGCGCGCTCTCCGAGGAGCTGCGTGCCGCCGGCGAGACAGCAGGTGAGACGCTCTGGCCCTTCCCGCTGGTGCAGGCCTACCGTCAGGCACTGGAGTCCGAGGTGGCCGACATCAACCACATCGGGCCCTCGGTCGGAGGCGGGTCGATCACGGCAGCACTCTTCCTCCGGGAGTTCGTGGGGGAGCGTCGCTGGGCCCACCTCGACATCGCCGGCCCCGGCCGGTCCGATGTCGACTCCGGAGTCCACGGCAAGGGTGGGACGGGGTTCGGTGCACGACTGCTGCTGCGATGGTTGGAAGGTCTTTCATGAACGCCGGATACGGGCTGGCAGTGCGTTGGTCCCTCGAGGACGCCCCTGAGAACGCCCCTGACCTGCTCCGCGAGTACGTCGTGGGGACGTCGATCGCCCGCTTCATGTTCCTCGACGGGCTGGCCTTCAAGGTGTGGCGCATGCGCGAGGGCGAGTGGTTCGAGGGGACCTACGTGTTCGACAGCGAGCAGGAGCGCAAGGTCTTCCGCGAGGAGTTCGAGGCCACCGCCGGCGAGTCCAAGGGGACCGAGCTGCATCGGCTCGTCACCCATCGCGATCGAGGAGTTCGAGGTCGTGGCGATCGCCGAGGGGCCGGCCGGCTTCCGTCGCGGCGCCGGGCCCCGGGTCGACGCGCACGCGTAGCCCTCTACGCGAAGTCGGGGGCCTCAGCGCTTGACGGCGATGAGCAGTCCGTCACTGACCGGCAGCAGCGCCGGCAGGAGGTCGTCGTTGTCGCGCAGCGACTTGCCGAGGTCCCGAAGGATGCTGGTCTCGCCGTCGCGGGCCGCAGGGTCGGCGACCTTGTCGTGCCACAGCATGTTGTCCAGCGCCAGCACGCCGCCGCTGCGCAGCAGCCGGATCCCGTGCTCGACGTATGCCGGATAGCTCGCCTTGTCGGCGTCGATGAGCACCATGTCGTAGGCACCGTCGGTCATGCGGGGCAACACGTCGGTGGCGCGTCCCGAGATGACGCGGGTCCGCTGCGTCGGGTAGCCGGCGGCGGCGTAGGCCTCACGAGCGGCCTTCTGGTGCTCCGGGGAGATGTCGATGGTGGTGAGGACGCCGTCCTGGGGCATCCCGGCGAGGAGCCACAGGCCCGAGGTGCCGGCCCCGGTGCCCACCTCGATGACGTGCTTGGCACCGATGGCCGCCGTGAGAAGTCGCAGGGTCGCGCCCGCACCCGTCCCGACGGGGGTCGCGGCCTCGAACGCGAGACCGCGAGAGCGTGCCTGCTCGATCACCTCGGGCTCGGGGACGAAGTCCTCGGCGTACGACCAGCTCGCGGGCTTGAGGGTGCTCATGGGCGGCAACCCTACTCGGGCGGGGACGCCCGAACGGACTCACAGCCGGCGTACAGGGTTCTCCGGAACATTTCCCGGCTCCGGCGCGTAGACACCTGTGACATGAGCAGCCAGGTGGCCACCGAGCAGGGGACGACGATGACGAGCGACGCAGGTGCGGCCACGGGGGAGTGGACACCGCCGTCGTGGGAGCAGATCGTCGAGGAGCACTCCGCCCGGGTCTACCGCCTCGCCTATCGGCTCACCGGCAACGTGCACGACGCCGAGGACCTCACCCAGGACGTCTTCATCCGCGTCTTCCGCTCGCTGCACACCTATCGCCCGGGCACGTTCGAGGGCTGGCTGCACCGCATCACCACCAACGTCTTCCTCGACAAGATGCGCCGCAAGCAGCGCATCCGGTTCGACGCGCTCTCGGACGAGTCGGCAGCCCGGCTGCCCGCCCGCGAGGCAGGACCCGAGCAGACCTTCGCCGACACGCACTTCGACGATGACGTGCAGCGTGCGCTCGACTCCCTCGCGCCCGACTTCCGGGCCGCGGTGGTGCTCTGCGACATCGAGGGTCTGTCCTACGAGGAGATCGCGGCGACGCTCGACATCAAGCTGGGCACCGTGCGCTCCCGCATCCACCGCGGTCGCGCCCAGCTCAGGGAGGCCCTGGCCCACCGTGCCCCCGAGGTGCGCAACGCCCCCGCGTCCTCGCAGTCACTCCGGCCGGGGCTCCTCACGCCCGCGCGGGGTGCCGTGTGATCCACCTGTCGCGTCCCTCGCGCTGCCGGCTCGACGAGCTCCCCGACTACGTGTCGGGCCAGCTCTCGGCCCAGCGCACCCTCGACTGGGACCGGCACCTCATCTCGTGCGTGGGTTGCCAGCACGCCGTCGCCGGCGAGCGCCGCCTCCAGTCACTGCTGTCGTCGGGCTGCCCGTCGATGCCCGGCAGCCTCCACGCACAGCTGGTCGCGCTCGCGTCGTCGATGCCCGGACCCGCCATCCCCCAGACGAGCGAGCGCGCACCACTCGAGATGGTGGCGCCGTCCGCCCCACCGGCACACCGCAGTCCGCTGCGGTCGGCCGCGATCGCCACCGCCGCAGCAGGGGCCACGGCAGCGGTCGCCTGGACCCTCACCATCGCCGGGACGGGGGCGGTCACCACGACCGTCACGTCGGTCGGTGGCGCGTCCCCGTCGGTGCGCCCCGCGGTCGGCTCACCTGGTCCGTCCGTGGGTGGTCTGAGGACCCGCAGTGTCTCCACCGGGTGGATGAGCAGCACCTCTGTTCGGAATCTTGACCTGTGCGAGGCAGAATCGCGGGCATGACCGAGGACAGCGAACGCCACGACGAGGCAGAGCAGCCCCGCGTCGATCCGGACCACACGCAAGAGGTCGACCTGAGCCACACCCAGGAGTTCGGTCCACCTCCGGGTCAGCCGCCGCTGTTGCCGCCGCACGAACCCACCCGCGACTCCGGGTGGGGCGACCGTGCGCCCACCTTCGGCGAACCTGCCCCTCGCTACACACAGCCGGCCTCGAACTACGCCCCGCCAGCCTCGCCCTTCGCCCCGCCGCCCCGGGACCAGGCTGCGACGGAGTCGAGCCACGGCGGCCTGCCACCGGCCAACGGTCCGCAGGGCTGGGGCTCGGGTGAGCACACGGCATACCCGCAGAATCCGTATGCCGCGTCAGCGGCTCACAGCCCCGCTGCTCGTGACCGCAAGCGCGGACCGGGGTGGTTGGGGGTCTTCCTCATCGCGGGGCTCGCTGCCCTGCTCGCGGGGCTGGGTGGTGGTCTGCTCGGCGGCTGGCTGGGAGCCACCGACCGCTTCGACGGCCTGGACGTGACGAGCTCCGAGGCGAGTGGTCCGACGCCCGAGCCCGGCGCCGGCGCGACGGCGCGACCGGACGGCTCGGTGGCCAACATCGCCGCCAAGGCCATCCCCAGCGTCGTGACCATCCGGGTCGAGGCAGATGCGGGCGACGGCACCGGGTCGGGCTGGGTGCTCGACGACAAGGGCCACATCGTCACCAACAACCACGTCGTCTCGGCGGCTGCCACCCAGGGCGAGATCACGGTCGTCCTCACCAACGGCAAGCAGGCCAAGGCGACCATCGTCGGCCGCGACGTGTCCTATGACCTCGCCGTCCTCAAGGTCGACCGCACCGACCTCACGCCGCTGCCGCTCGGCGACTCGGCCAAGGTCGTCGTCGGCGACCCGGTCATCGCCGTGGGCGCGCCGTTGGGCCTGGAGTCGACCGTGACGACGGGCATCGTGTCGGCGCTCAACCGCCCGGTCACCCCGGGCGAGGCCGACGACCAGTCGTTCATCAACGCGATCCAGACCGACGCAGCGATCAACCCCGGCAACTCCGGTGGTCCGCTCCTCGACATGGAGGGTCGCGTCATCGGGATCAACTCCGCCATCGCCCGCGTCGCCGGCAACGCCATCGGCGGGCAGAGCGGCAACATCGGTGTCGGTTTCGCCATCCCCAGTGCCCAGGTCAAGATCACGGTGGACCAGCTGATCCGCACGGGCAAGGCCGAGCACCCGATCATCGGTGTCCTGCTCGACCGTGAGTACCAGGGTGAGGGCGTGCGGATCGCCGAGGACTCCGGGGACACCCCCGCGGTAACGCCCGACGGACCGGCTGCCAAGGCTGGTCTCAAGGCCGGTGACGTCATCACCGCCTTCGAGGGCCGGCCGATGATCGACCCCGACGCCCTCGTCGTCGCGATCCGGTCCAAACCGGTCGGATCGACGGTCACCCTGACCGTGCTGCGTGACGGCAAGCCCCGGGATGTCAAGATGGTCCTCCAGGGCAGAAGCGACTGACGCGCGTCACAGCGCACAGGAGGACGCGTGTTCGGCATCAACGGGTGGGAGATCGTTCTCCTTGCCCTCATCGCTGTCTTCGTGCTCGGGCCGGAGCGGTTGCCCGAGTATGCCCAGAAGCTCGCCCAGCTCATCAAGAAGGGGCGGGTCATGGCCGAGGGCGCCAAGGGGCAGCTCAAGGACCAGCTGGGCCCGGATTACGAGGACATCAACTGGCGCCAGTACGACCCGCGCCAGTACGACCCCCGGCGGATCGTGCGCGAAGCACTGATCGAGCCCCTCGAGGATGCCGCGTCAGGCCTGAAGTCGGACGGCAACAACCCCGACATGGGCGAGGTCGACGTCCTTGACGACAGCGCGGTGAGCTTCGGGTCGGACGAGGGTGGCTGGGACCCGCTGCGTCCCACGCCCTACGACGTCGACGCCACCTGACTCAAACCCCGACTTATTGCGAGTTCGGCTCACACCGCTCGGGCCGAAGGCCCTCCCGCGGGTGAGCCGAACTCGCAATAAGTCGGCCTGTCAGCGGCCGGAGGGCGTGAGGCCGAGGGAGCGGCCCGCCAGGCCACGTGAGCGGGTGCCGAGCTCGCGGGCGATGCCGCGCAGGGCCACTGCCGCGGGTGAGGTTGACTCGCTGAGCACCACGGGCGTGCCCTGGTCGGAGCCGATGCGCAGCGTGGTGTCGAGCGGGATCTGTCCGAGCAGGGGCACGGGGGCGCCGATGCTGCGGGTGAGCGAGTCCGCGACGATCTGACCACCACCGGAGCCGAAGATCTCCTGGCGGGAGCCGTCGGGCAGCTCGAGCCATGACATGTTCTCGATGACGCCGGCGACGCGCTGGTGGGTCTGGATGGCGATCGCGCCGGCACGCTCGGCGACCTCGGCCGCGGCCTGCTGCGGGGTGGTCACGACGAGGATCTCGGCACCGGGGATGAGCTGGGCGACCGAGATCGCGATGTCGCCGGTGCCCGGGGGGAGGTCGAGGAGCAGGATGTCGAGGTCGCCCCAGAAGACGTCGGCGAGGAACTGCTGGAGGGCCCGGTGGAGCATCGGTCCACGCCAGACGACGGGCTGGTTGCCGGGCACGAACATGCCGATCGAGATGACCTTCACCTCGTGCGCGATGGGCGGCAGGATCATCTCGTCGACCTGCGTGGGTCGCTGCTCGACACCGAGCATGCGCGGGATGGAGAAGCCGTAGATGTCGGCGTCGACGACACCGACCTTGAGGCCCTGCTGGGCCAGCGCGGCGGCGAGGTTGGCCGTGATCGAGGACTTGCCGACGCCGCCCTTGCCGGACGCCACGGCATACACGCGGGTCAGGCTGCCCGGCTTGGCGAAGGGAATCTCCTTCTCGGCTGCGCCGCCACGGAGGTTGGTGCGCAGCTCGGCGCGCTGCTCCTCGGACATCACCCCGAGGGTGACGTCGACGGCGGTCACCCCGGCGACCTTGAGGAGGGCGTTGGTGGTGTCGTTGGTGAGCGTCTCCTTGAGCGGGCAGCCCGCGATCGTCAGGAGGATCGTCACGGCGACGCGTCCGGTGTCGTCACACTCCACGGCCTCGACCATGCCGAGCTCGGTGATCGGCTTGCGGATCTCGGGGTCGTTGACGGTGGCGAGAGCGGCGCGCAGCGCCTCGTCGCTCACAGGTGCAGCAGTGACAGGCATTGCTCCATGCTAGGTCGAGCGCCGCGATCCACCCTCATCGGTCCGGCGCTTCTGGGTGTCTGACGCGTCACGCCTGCCGGCCGTCTCCGTCTTGGCAAGCCGGCCGATGACGAGTCCTCGCTCCTCCATCTCGTCGAGGAGGTCACGCAGCTCACCACGCACGAAGTCACGGGTGGCGGAGTCGCGCATCGCGATGCGCAGCGCGGCCACCTCCCGGGTGAGGAACTCGGTGTCGGCGAGGTTGCGCTCGTCCCGGGTCCGGTCCTGCTCCAGCATCACGCGGTCGCGGTCGGCCTGGCGGTTCTGCGCGAGCAGGATGAGGGGCGCGGCATACGACGCCTGCAGGCTGAGCATGAGGGTGAGGAAGATGAAGGGGTACTCGTCGAAGCGCCAGTCCTGCGGCGCGGCCAGGTTCCACACGACCCACGCGAGGACGAAGAACGTCATGCCGATGAGGAAGTACGCCGTCCCCATGTAGCGCGCGAACTTCTCGGACAGCACACCGAACGCCTCCGAGCTGAAGGCCTCCGGTCGGGTGAGGAACTGGCGGCGGGCCTCGCGGGGCTGGTCCAGACGAGGCGCGCGGTCACGACGCTCAGCCATGGGTGGTCACCTCGTGCCGGTCGTCGCGCCAGTCGTCGGGCAGCAGGTGGTCGAGGACGTCGTCGACGGTGACGGCGCCCACGAGCAGGCCGTTCTCGTCGACCACCGGGAGAGCGACGAGGTCGTAGGTCGCGAGCAGCCGGGTGACCTGACCCATGGTGGCCTCGGTCGTGACGGGCTCGACGTCCTTGTCGAGGATGGTGCCCACGGAGGCGTGTGGCGGCTCGCGCAGCAGCCGCTGGATGTGGACCATCCCGAGGAACTTGCCGGTGGGGGTCTCCAGGGGCGGGCGACAGACGAAGACGGTGCAGGCCATCGTCGTCGACAGCTCCTGGCGCCGGACCACGGCCAGCGCCTCGGCGATCGACGCGTCCGGCCCGAGGATGACCGGCTCGGTGGTCATGAGACCGCCGGCGGTGTTCTCGTCATAGGTCAGCAGGCGTCGGAGGTCGGCGGCCTCGTCGGGCTCCATGAGCTGCAGCAGCTCCTCCTGGCGCTCGGCGGGCAGCTCGGCGAGGAGGTCGGCGGCGTCGTCGGGCTCCATGGCCTCGAGGACGTCGGCGACCCGGTCGTTGCCGAGTCCGGAGATGAGCTCGACCTGCTCGTCCTCGGGCAGCTCCTCGAGGACGTCGGCGAGCTGGTCGTCGGCGAGGGCCGCGGCGACCTCGGCCCGTCGCTTGACCGGCAGGTCGTGGATGGCCTCGGCGAGGTCGGCGGGCTTGAGGTCCTCGTAGTGCTCGAGCAGCCGGGCGGCGCTCTGCTCGTCGGCCGTGTCGCGCAGGCCCGTGACGTCCTCGACGGGGACGACGAACGTCTCACCTCGGCGGCGCCCGAGACGGGTCAGCGGGGTGCGGCTGGACGTGCGGCGGACGAAGACACGCGTCACCGACCAGCTGCGGGCGTGGTTCTGCTCGAGCCCGATGTCCTCGACGGTGGCCTCGACGGTCTCGCCCTGCTCGTCACGCACCTGGACGTGGCGCTCGATGAGCTCGGCGAGGACGAGGGTCTCGTTGGGACGCTGCTCGAAACGACGCATGTTGACCAGGCCGGTCGTGATGACCTGCCCGCCATCGACGGAGGTGACACGCGTCATCGGCACGAAGACGCGGCGGCGGCCCGGCACCTCGACGACGAGACCGATGACTCGAGGTCTGGACCGCTGCACGCTGAAGGTCAGGACGACGTCCCGAACGCGACCGACCGGGTCGCCCAGGGGGTCGAACACGGCCAGCTCGGCCAGTCGGCCCACGAAGACTCGGGTGCTCGTGCTCACGACGACAGGCTAGTCGTGTCCGCGGCGGTGCCAGTGCCACGACCCGGTTCGGCGCGCGTCGTGGAGGCGGCCTGGGCGGAGTCAGCTGCCTCCGCGACCGCGCCAGTGCCACGGGCGCCAGCGGGCGGTCGTGCCGCGGGCGGGGGAGACGGTCACGCGACCCGACCCGGCGGCATACCCTCCAGGGCCTTCCTCGGGTATGCCGTGTGGTGTGAGGACGTGGATCGTGGCACCTTCCCGCCACCGGGCGAGGACGTCGCCGGTCGCGTTGAGCCGCTTGGCCAGCAGGACCTCGGCGGCGCGGTCCCACTCCGGTGAGGTCGGGTCGAGGGAGCGCACGGTCGCTCTGAGCCGGAGGAGCCGGGCGCCGGTGTCCTTGCTGCGCAGGATGACCGTCACCTCGTCGGGGAGGAAGGGGAGCGTCTGCTCGCCGATGCCCGAGACGACGTGGACGGCGGGCCCGGCGCCACGAGGATCCTCGTCGTCGTGCCACACGAACCAGACGGCGTGGGTGCTGCCGTCCGGGATCTCGATCCACAGCACGCTGGACTTGCTGGCGGCCTCGGCCAGGAGGCGCGTGACATTGACGGAAGTCTGTCCGGGGGTCGGGATCGGCGAGCCGCTCACGGCGTGAACTGTCTCATAACGCGCGGCCCGTCCGCACTGCTAGCGTCCGGCAGCATGCGCTCACCCAAGGACTTCTTCGGCCCGCTCGCGGTCGGTGCCCCGGCGCCGGTGCGCGAGGTGCCGGCCCTCCCCAGCCGGATGATCCACTTCTTCGACCCCAGCAACGAGAAGATGGCGGCCAAGGTCCCCGGCATGGTGGGCACGGTCGACGTCCTCCTCGGCAACCTCGAGGACGCCGTCAGGGCCGACCGCAAGGAAGCCGCCCGTCAGGGCCTCGTCGACATCGCCAGGGCGACCGACTTCGGCGACAGCACCCAGCTCTGGACCCGCATCAACAGCCTCGACAGCCCGTGGGTCCTCGACGACCTCGTCACCCTCGTCACGGAGATCGGCGACAAGCTCGACGTCATCATGGTGCCCAAGGTCCAGGGGCCCGAGGACATCCACTACGTCGACCGGATCCTCGCCCAGCTCGAGGCACGTGCGGGGCTCACGCGCCCGATCCTCGTCCACGCGATCCTCGAGACGGCGCGGGGCGTTGCCAACGTCGAGGAGATCGCCGGTGCGTCGCCGCGCATGCAGGGGATCAGCCTCGGCCCGGCGGACCTCGCCGCCGACCGTCGCATGAAGACCACCCGCGTGGGTGGCGGACACCCTGGCTACCTCGTCCGTCAGGACCCGGCCAAGGACGTGGCTGAGGGCGTGGACCCGATCACCGCCGAGCGCGCGACCTACCAGCAGGACCTTTGGCACTACACGATCGCCCGCATGGTCGACGCCTGTGCGATGCACGGGATCCTCCCGTACTACGGCCCCTTCGGGGACATCAAGGACGTCGTGGCGTGCGAGGACCAGTTCCGCAACGCCTTCCTCCTCGGCTGCGTCGGCACCTGGACGCTGCACCCGGTGCAGATCGACATCGCCAAGCGCGTCTTCAGCCCCTCCGCCGAGGACGTCGCGCACGCGCGCCGGGTCAAGGAGGCCATGGGTGACGGCACCGGCGCCGTCATGCTCGACGGCAGGATGGAGGACGACGCCTCGCTCAAGCAGTGCCTCGTCATCCTCGAGCTGGCCGAACGACTGAGTGCGAGCGACCCGGAGCTTGCCTCCCTGTATGCCGTGCCGGCACCGAACGCTGACGGTGAGACGTCCTGATGGGTGGGCAGGCTGCATACACGCCCCGTCGTTCGGTGCTCTACATGCCGGGCTCCAACGAGCGCGCGCTCGAGAAGGCCAAGACCCTGCCGGTCGACGGGCTCATCCTCGACCTCGAGGACGCGGTCGCACCTGACCACAAGGAGGCTGCGCGTGAGAACGCCTGTGCCGCAGCCGCATCGGGGGAGTACGGCAACCGCGAGGTGACGATCCGGGTCAACGGCATCGGCACCCGGTGGCACGAGGCCGACCTCGCGGCTGCCGCTGAGGCCGGACCCGCCGGCGTCGTCGTGCCCAAGGTCGGCTCGGCCGACGAGGTGCGCTCGCTCGTGGCCGGGCTCGAGGCCGCGGGGGCGCCGGAGCACACGAAGCTCTGGGCGATGATCGAGACGCCCCGGGCCGTCTTCGACGTGCGTGAGATCGCGGCCGCATCACCGCGACTCGCAGTCCTCGTGCTCGGCACCAACGACCTCGTCAAGGAGCTGCACGCCGACCACGTCCCCGGGCGCGGGCCGCTCGTCACCGCGCTGCAGCTGTCGCTGCTCGCGGCTCGGGAGGCGGGCATCGCCATCCTCGACGGCGTGCACAACGACGTGAAGAACGTCGAGGGCTTCGAGGCGGAGTGCGTGCAGGGTCGTGACTTCGGTTTTGACGGCAAGACCCTCATCCACCCGGCGCAGGTCGAGCCGTGCAACGCGATCTTTGCACCGAGCGAGGAGGCGGTGAGCGAGGCCCGGGGTGTCCTTGAGGCGTGGGAGGCCGGAGCAGGCAGTGGTGTCGTCACGCACAACGGCCGGATGGTCGAGAACCTGCACGTCGAGATGGCGCGTCGGGTCCTCGCCATTCACGACGTGATCTCCAAGCGCTAGAGTTCGTTCTCGAGCATCTGCGTGTCAGCGCAGGCCCGGCCCGCTCTGGTGCGTCTCCGGGAGTCACGGGGAGCAGGACGAAGGGCAGGGCGGTCATGGACATCCAGCGACACGAGGTCAGCCGCAGGGCGGCCATGGCTGCACTGGTCGGGGCCGGAGCCGTCGGCGCGGCGGGAGCCGTCACGAGCCCGGCGCACGCGGCCACGGTCCGCACCCTCGAGCGCGGCCACAGCGGCGCCGACGTCCTTGCGTTGCAGAAGCGACTGGTGCAGCTGAGGTACTGGTGCGGGACGCCGGACGGGACGTTCGGGCACCTGACCCAGCAGGCCGTGTGGGCCCTGCAGAAGGTCGCCGGGGTGAGCCGCACCGGCAAGGTCGGCTCGGTCGAGCGCTCGCTCCTCAGCCGAGGCGCTCGCACACGCCCGAGGTCGACCAGCGGGAACGTGCTCGAGGTCGACCTCAAGCGTCAGCTGCTCTTCGTCGTCAGCAACGGCGCACTGCTCTACACGCTCAACACCAGCACCGGCAGTGGCGAGCGCTACTACTCGGGCTCGAGCTGGAAGACGGCTCGCACGCCCACCGGGAGCTACTCGATCTACTACCGCTGGCCCAACGGCTGGCAGAACGGATCGCTCGGCTCCATGTGGCGGCCGACGTACTGGAAGGGCGACTTCGCGATCCACGGATCCCAGTCCATCCCGCCCTACCCCGCCTCGCACGGCTGCTGCCGGGTGAGCACCGCGGCGCAGGACATGCTCTGGGCCCAGGGTCGCGTCGCCATCGGTCGCAGGGTCTGGGTCTACTGACCGCGACCGGCCCGCTCTGATCGTTCGGCCGAAGGCCGAACGAGCCAGGCCGGGACCGGTGGCCGGATACCATGAGAAGGCCGGGCTTCCGCCCGCTGTCTCCGGGCTCGCCCGGCCACCGTCGGAGGAGCGCCGTGTCGACCCAGACCAGTGTCACGCAGTCGCGGTCCATGCGGGCGGCCCCACGATCGGGGCGCCTGGACCAGGCCCAGATGCGGGCCGCCAACATGGGCCTCATCCTGCGTCACCTGCGGATCCACGGCGGGCGCTCGCGAGCCACCCTGGCCGCCGAGACGGGCCTGTCCAAGGCCACCACGTCGGGTCTCGTCAGCGACCTTGCTGAGCGCGGGCTCGTGCGGGAGGGCGAGATCC
The DNA here is from genome assembly GCF_979258975.1 of Knoellia sp. AC549. Lineage (NCBI taxonomy): Bacteria > Bacillati > Actinomycetota > Actinomycetes > Micrococcales > Intrasporangiaceae > Knoellia > Knoellia sp. AC549. The sequence continues at coordinate 642,122 of NZ_OZ409890.1, read as the reverse complement.
ATCGCGGGGGTTCGGTCGGGCGGCCGGGTCTCACCGTGAACCTCGACGGCCGACGCGTCGCCGGCCTGGGACTGGAGATCTCCATCGACTACGTCGCGGTGACCGCGGTGGACCTGACCGGAACCGTCATCCGCGAGAGCATCACCCCGATGGACGTCCCACGGCTCGCGGTCGAGGTCGTGCTCGACCGCGTGGCGGCCATCGCCCGTCGGATGGTCGAGTCCCTCCGGGCGTCCGGACACATCGTCGTCGGCTTCACGGTCGCCCCTCCCGGGGTCATCGACTACGAGGCAGGCATGGTCCGATTCGCCCCCAACCTCGGGTGGCGAGCGGTCGCCCTCGCCGCGGGCCTCTCTGAGCGAATGGGCCCTGGCTGCCCCCGGATCCAGCTCGAGAACGACGCCAAGCTGGCCGCTGTCGCGGAGTATGCCGTGTACGCCGACTCCGAGGTCCAAGACCTCGTCTACCTCTCGGGCGAGGTCGGCGTGGGGGCGGGCATCATCGCCGAGGGACGACTGGTGAGGGGTTGGTCGGGCTTCTCGGGAGAGGTGGGCCACCTCGCCCTCGGACCCGGCGAGCTGCAGTGCAGCTGCGGTCGCCGCGGGTGCTGGGAGCTCGTCGTGGGTCTGCACCACTTCCTGCACCTCGCCGCTCCCGAGGGGGACGTCGTTCATGACTCGAGCCGGTCGATGGAGGACCGCCTCGAAATCCTGCGCGAGCGGGCGACCTCCGGAGACGAGCGCACTCTCGCCGCTCTGGGTGCCATCGCAGGTGATCTCATCCGGGGGCTGTCGATCCTCGTCGACGTGCTCAACCCCCGGCTCATCGTGCTCGGCGGCTACTTCGCCGCGTTCGGGGAGCACCTCATCGCTCCGGTGCAGTCTGCTCTGGACGAGCGCCGCATGGACGAGGGGAGCGAGGTCGTCGTCGCTGCCTCGGCCCTCGGGCTCAGCGCTGCCTCCCGGGGTGGCGCACTCGCCGCTCTGGAGGGCGTCTTCGAGGACCCCACGACGGTCCCCGCTGCCTGACCGGGCCGCCGCCCTGACCATCGAGACGTGGTCAGGGGGTTGACGCTCACATGCCCGGCTGCCATAGTTCGTTCATCGAGTGAACGTATTAGACAGAGGCGGTTGTCATGCGCAGGTCCCATCACACTTCCCGGCGGCTCGCCGCCGTGACAAGCGTCTGTGCGGTGGCGCTCGGCGCCCTCGCGACCACCCCCGCGTGGGCGGCTTCCGCCGCGCCGGCGTCCCCCGTGGCTGCCGACGCGAGCGGTGCGCCGGTCGTCATCGCGTCCGCCGAACTCGAGGTGCAGCTGGACCCGACCTTCCCCCAGACGCTGGGTTACAGGTCCGTCGCGTCAGGCGCTGTCCTCGGCGGCCAGTCCGACCAGCTGAGCCTCGGTGACGATCAACGGGACGCCCCGCGTCGCGTTGGCGACGGTCACGTCGGGAGCCGGCTCCGCGGCTTACACACTCACGTTCGCCGACCTCCCCGGGGTGCGCATCGAGCTCACCGTGGCGGTCGAGGGCAGCGTCCTCACCTGGCAGGTGACCAGGGTGACCGACTCGGCCACGGTCAAGGTCGGCACGCTCGACATCCCGGGGCTCGACCTCGTGTCGGTCTCGAGTGCCCAGACCGGAGCCACCACGGCCTTCACCCAGATCGACACCAACTCGACCCGCAACGCGGACGTCATCACGCCGGTCAGGGGCAGCGACGCCGTCCAGAGCGCCCCTGTCGGTGCGGCCTACGGCATCGTCAACACGGCACAGCTCGCCGCCTCCGTCGAGACCAACGGCACCTACGACAAGCCGACCGGGGCCACGACCAAGGACAACGGCCGGCTCTGGCACCAGGTGCGGGCCGGCGCGGACGGTTCCAAGCGGGTCGGCATCGCCCCGGGACAGTGGACCGTGCGGGGCGAGGGCGCCCCGGCGCAGAGCGAGCTCCCGTGGGCCAAGGTCGTCGTCACCGGGGACCGCAACGCCGACGCCGCCGTCAGCTGGCAGGACGGAGCCATCGCCTTCCGCGACATCGCCTACGTCCCGGCCGGTTCGGAGGACGTGCCGAACCGCGTCGTCCAGCGGATCCCCTTCAACTTCAGCAGCCTGGCCACCCACCCGTTCCTGCGCACCCTCGACGACACGAAGCGGATCGCCGCGGCGACGGATGGGCTCGGCCAGTTTGCCCTCCTCAAGGGCTACGGCGCAGAGGGCCACGACAGTGCGCACCCCGACTACGGCGGCAACTACAACGAGCGCGCCGGAGGTCTGAAGGACCTCAACACCCTGCTGACCGAAGGCGAGGAGGTGGGTGCCGACTTCGGTGTCCACGTCAACGCCACCGAGTCCTACCCCGAGGCGCGCGCCTTCAGCGAGGAGCTCGTGGACAAGACAAAGCCCGGCTGGAACTGGCTCAACCAGAGCTACTACATGAACCAGCGTCCGGACCTCAACTCCGGCGACCTCCTGCGGCGCACCCAGCAGCTGCACGACGAGACCTCCGGCAAGCTCGACGCCCTCTACTGGGACGTCTACTACGGCTACGGCTGGATCCCCGACTCGATGAACCAGGCCCTGCGCAAGCAGGGGTGGCAGATGGGCTCGGAGTGGGCCTACGCGATGGAGCGCGACAACATCTGGTCGCACTGGGCCGTCGACCGCAACTACGGCGGCGTCACCAACAAGGGCGTCAATAGCACGATCGTCCGGTTCATCCGCAACGGTCAGAAGGACGTCTTCAACCCGCACCCCGTCCTCGGTGGCTCGACGATCGTCGAGGCCGAGGGCTGGACCGGTCACCACGACTGGAACGCGCTGATCGAGAACGTCTGGGCCAACCAGCTCCCGACGAAGTTCCTCCAGCACTTCGACATCACGAAGTGGACCGAGGCCACCGGCAGGACCGACATCGCGTTCGAGGGTGGGGTGCGCGGCACGTCCCAAGGCGGTGCGCGGCAGCTCTTCGTCGCCGACGCCAAGGTCCTTGACGGCGATGCATACCTCCTCCCGTGGGGAGACGAGACGCCGCACCAGCCGACGAAGGCCTACCACTACAACGCCGACGGTGGCACGACCACGTGGAAGCTTGCTCCGAAGCTGCGCAGCGCGAAGTCCTTCACCGTCTACGAGCTGAGCGAGACGGGGCGGACCAAGGTGGGCACCGTTGCGAACAGCAAGAACACGGTGACACTCACCGCCAAGGCGAACACGGCATACGTGATCTACCCGAACCAGGCACCGGCGCAGGTGGATCCGTCCTATGGCTTCGGCACACCGCTCAAGGACCCGGGCTTCAACGCGAGCATGCTCGACGCCTGGAACCCGACCGGCACCGTCACGCAGGCTCGGACAGCGACCGGGCAGCGTGTCGCCAGCCTCGGCTCCGGCGCGTCCGCCATCTCGCAGCCGCTCGCTGGTCTGACGCCCGGCAAGACGTATGCCGCATCGGTCTGGATGCAGGTCGCCCCCGGCGCCACCCGGCCGACGAGCCTGTCGGTGAAGGGTTCCGGCGTCGATGTCGCGAACTCCATCGAACGGTCGAGCGTGCGCAACGCGGAGGCCTCCAACGAGCTGCTGGGCACCAACTTCCAGCGGGTCCGGGTGCTCTTCACCGCCCCCGCCGACGGACGAGCCACGCTCGCCGTGACGGCTGGCGCGGGCACAGCAGCGGTCCTCGTCGACGACGCCCGGGTCGTCGTCACGACGGAGACGGCACCGACCGGCAACGTCGTGGCGAAGCAGGACTACGAGGGCGTCGACCAGGGCTGGTGGCCCTTCGTCTCCGGACCGGCACAGGCCGGGGGAGATGCCCGCACCCACATCTCGCGGATCCACGCGCCCTACACGCAGGCCGGTTGGAACGGCAAGCTCGTCGACGACGTCCTCGACGGCGAGTGGTCGCTCAAGGCGCACGAGGAGGCGACCGGCCTGACCTATCGCACCTGGGCCGGCACCGTGCCCTTCGAGGAGGGACACCGCTACAAGGTGGAGTTCGACCACCAGAACGCCACCGCCGGCGCGTACTCGTTCGTCACCGGCGTCGACCAGGTGGTCGAGGGTGCGGCCCGGACGTCCGAGCTGACGGCCGAGACCTTCGGCCAGCAGCGCACCACGGGTCACTTCGCCCGTGAGTTCACTGCTGGGTCCTGTGGTGACACGTTCATCGGGCTGCGGCGCAACGCCGTCGGTTCGAGCCAGGCGGACTTCGTCCTCGACAACCTGCGGGTCACCGACCTCGGGGTCTCCGACTCCGCAGGTGCGTGCGCCCGCCTCGAGATCACCGGTCCGAGCGGCGGCGTCGTGCCCGGCGAGGTGAGCCAGGCGTCGACGAGCTTCACCAATGTCGAGACGGAAGCAGCGGCCGACGTCAAGGTCTCGCTCGAGGCGCCCCAAGGCTGGACCGTGACACCGACGACCGCGGCGACGTTCGCCACGGTTGCGCCCGGTGCGACGGTGAAGACCACCTGGCGCATCGTCGCTTCGCCGGGGATCGCCGGCAACCACACGCTGAGCGCGACGGCGACCTACGAGGTCGACGGGGAGGTGCGCACGCTCACGTCGAGCATCACCGTCGCCACGCTCCCGGCCGGGCTCATCCCCCAGTCGCGCCTCTCGGTGGCCGGTGTGAGTGATGCCGAACCCGGCTCCGGTGACGGCTCGGCCGGTGCCGCGATCGACGGCAACCCCGGCACCATGTGGCACTCGGCCTGGTCCACGGTGAACCCGGATGCCCCCTACCCGCACTGGATCACGCTGGACCTCGGTGAGGACTACGACGTCGACGGCTTCGACTACCAGGTGCGCGTCGGCAACGGCTCGATGAAGGGCTACGAGGTCTACGTGAGCAGCGACAACGCGACGTGGGGTGCGCCGGTCAAGGCGGGCAGCTTCACCAGCACCACCGCGGTGCAGCACCTCACCTTCCCGGTCAAGCGAGGGCGCTACGTCAAGCTCGTCGGGCTGAGCTCGATCAACGGCGCGGTCTTCGGTGGGGCCAGCGAGCTGGGCGTCTGGGGCAAGCGGGTCAACCAGCCGGCGCTGCCGTTGCCCAAGCAGGACATGAGGATCCACTCCTTCGACTCGCAGGAGGTCGATGGCGAGGATGGCGCAGCAGCCAACGTCCTGGACGGTGACCCGTCGACGATCTGGCACACCGAGTGGTCGGCGAGGGAAACGGCATACCCCCACTTCGTCGCCGTCGACCTCGGTGGCACGCACCAGCTCTCGTCGATCGCGGTCCAGGGCCGCGCGTCCGGCACCAACGGTCGGATCAAGGACTACGAGATCTACGTGTCCACCGACGGGACGACGTGGGGAAGCGCTGTGGCCAGAGGTGCCTTCACGACGGCGGTGACTCCCCAGAAGGTGACGTTCGCGTCACCGCAGGAGGCGCGCTTCGTCAAGGTCGTCGGGCTCAGCTCCCACAATGGGCTGGCGTTCGCGGCGATCGCCGAGCTGGACTTCCACGAGTGACGGCACGGGGTGACGGACGGGCCCTTCTGACGGTCGAGGAGGGCCGGTTCGTCCGAGGCGGCGAGCCGCACCAGGTGATCAGCGGGGCCATCCACTACTTCCGGATCCACCCCGACCTCTGGGAGGACCGCCTCCGGCGGCTGGCGGCAATGGGGCTCAACACCATCGAGACCTATGTCGCCTGGAACTTCCACGAGCGGGTGCGCGGCGAGGTCGACTTCACCGGCCCGCGCGACCTGGCGCGGTTCATCACCCTCGCCGGGAAGCTCGGTCTCGACGTCATCGTCCGACCCGGGCCCTACATCTGCGCGGAGTGGGACTTCGGTGGCCTGCCGGCATGGCTGCTGGCCGAGCCGGGCGTTGCCCTGCGCACGAGCGACCCGGCGTTCCTCGTGGCAGTGGACGCGTGGTTCGACGCCGTCGTGCCCGTCATCCGCCCGCTGCTGGCGACCGCCGGTGGACCGGTGGTGGCGGTGCAGGTCGAGAACGAGTACGGCTCCTACGGTGACGACGCGGCATACCTTCAGCACTGTCGAAAAGGCTTGCTGGACAGGGGTGTCGACGTCCTGCTCTTCACCTCGGACGGCCCTGGTTCGGACTGGCTCGAGAGCGGCACCATCCCCGGGGTGCTCGCAACCGTGAACTTCGGGTCACGCGTCGACGAGGCCTTCGCCGAGCTGCGCAAGGTCCAGCCGACCGGCCCGGACATGGTCATGGAGTTCTGGAACGGCTGGTTCGACCACTGGGGCGAGGCGCACCACACCCGCAGCGCCGAGGACGCAGCCGGAGTGCTCGACGACATCCTGCGTGCTGGCGGCAGCGTCAACCTCTACATGGCCCACGGTGGCACGAACTTCGGACTCTGGTCCGGCTCCAACATCCACGAAGGCAGGCTCCAGCCGACGGTCACGAGCTATGACTACGACGCGGCGGTCGGCGAGGCGGGGGAGCTGCGACCCAAGTTCCACGCCTTCCGCGACGTCATCAGCCGGTATGCCGCGGGGCAGCTCCCGGAGCCGCCGCCACCTCCGCAGCGGCTGGCTCCGCAGACGGTCCGCGTCGATGGATGGGTGGCCCTGCTCGACTCCCTCGAGGTCTTCGACGAGCCCGTGGCCGGGCCGGTGCCGAAGTCGATGGAGGCGCTGGGCCAGGACCACGGCCTGGTGCACTATCGCGGGACGGCACTGGTGCCACCGGACGGCCGCACGCTCGAGCTCGACGGTCTCGCGGACCGGGCCACCGTCCTCGCGGACGGTGCCCTGCTCGGGCGGCTCGACCGGAACGACGACAGCCACTCGTTGCCCCTCACGCCTCGACCCGACGGTGGTCGGACGACGTTCGACGTCATCGTCGAGAACCAGGGCCGGGTCAACTTCGGCGCCGAGATCGGTGAGTGGAAGGGACTGCGCGGCGTGCGCGTGGCCCACCGCAACGTCCACGGCTGGGAGTCGACCGCCCTCCGGATCGACGACCCGGCCATGGCTGCTCGGCTCCACTTCGGGAGTGCCGTCGTCGGCGCTGACCGCGGGCCCGTCTTCGCTCGCGCCACGATCGGCGTCGACGCACCGGCCGACGGGTTCCTGGCTCTGCCCGGCTGGGGCAAGGGCTTCGTCTGGCTCAACGGCACCTTGTTGGGTCGCTACTGGGGGATCGGACCCCAGGTGACGTTGTATGCGCCAGCACCCCTGTGGCACAGGGGGTCCAACGTGATCGTCGTCCTCGAGATGGAGCTCGTGGGCACCGAGGTCGAGGTCCGTGCGGAGCCCGACCTCGGCTGAACCGACCGAGTCACCAGCTGCTTCCTGCGGCACGGGCCGCCGCGTCCCCGAAGAGCAGGTCGGCGTCGACGTCGAGCCCGCGCCGGCGAAACCAGTCGCACATCACCCTGATGTCGCGCTCGAGGAACTCGAAGCCGTGCGGGTTGCCGACCACGTCGACGATCTGCGGCCAGTCGATGACGACGAGCCGGTCATGGTGGACGAGGACGTTGTAGGGCGAGAGGTCGCCGTGCGCCCAGCCCTCCTCGGCGAGGGTGAGGACGACGTCGCGGAACTCCTCGAACAGCTGGGGCAGCAGGCCCGTGGACGGCTTGGTCTGGACGAGGCGAGGAGCAGCGGTTCGCCCGTCGCCGATGAACTCCATGAGCATCTCGGTCTCGCTGAGCTGCACCGGATAGGGGACCGGGAGGCCCAGCTCCCAGAGCCGACCCAGCGCGTCGAACTCGGCGGCCGCCCACTGACCGGCGATCATGGCGCGCCCGAACTCGGTGCGACGCGCCATCGCTCGTGTCTCGCGGCTCTTGCGGACGCGTCGGCCCTCGAGGTAGCCGCCGTCGCGGTGGAAGAGCCGGTTCTCACTCCCGCGGTATCTCTTGGCAGCAAGCAGGCTGTCCCGGGCTGGTGTGGCCGTGGCAGTCAGGGTGCTCGGGACCCAGCGCCGGACCAGGTGGACGTCTGCCTCCTTGCCGGTCTTGAGGACGCCGAGGTCCTCCTCGACTGCGCCGAGGGCGGTGATGACCCAGTCGGGTCGGGGGGTGGGGCCGTGCATCGCACCGTCCCAGGAAGACCAGCGCTCACCCTCCGGCGGGGCGTCGGGGGAGCTGTCAGTGGCGAAGAGCGGTGACTCGGTGGTGCTGTCGTGCAAGGGCATGGTGGGACTCCGTGGAGAGAAGGTGCAGGGCGCGGGAACGGCCCAGGACAGTCGTGGACATGTCGTGCCTCCTCGGAGTCGGTGCATGGCGGCGTATGCCGTGCGGTCGAGGACCAGCGTCCCAGATCCGGTGACAGGGGCGCCACCGAATTTCCGCCGCGACCGGTCCGCCGGGCGTAGCCTCGAGAGTGACGTCGAAGGCGCCGCTCCTCCTGCCGAAAGGGACTTCCATGCGTCGCACCGCCCTGCTAGCGCTCGCTGTCGTTGCTGCAGCCCTCATGGCGGTCACGCCAGCCGCAGCCATCAACACCTACAACTCGGCCCCGGCACCGGAGCGCACGGAGGTCGGCGCGTTCGTCGGCCTCTACGACCGTGACGGTGACGGCTACCTCGACCGGCTCACCTGGTACTGCAGCGGAACGATGGTCGACGACGACACCTACCTCACGGCAGCACACTGCACGACCGGTGGGCTTCCCGACGACCGCTACTTCGTCAGCCTCGAGCAGGACGTCCAAGGCCTGCTCGATGCCTATGACGTCGACCACGGCCCACGACCGACCGACCCTGCAGCGCTCGAGGCCTACCTCGAGACCAAGACCCAGTACTTCCTCGACCAGGGCTGGATCGTCGAGGGTACGCCGCACCAGGACCCCGCCTACCCGGGCAACGGTGCCGACAGCCACGACATCGGCGTCGTCGACTTCGCCGACTGGGACGTCACACCCCAGGACGTGTGGGACTTCACCCCGGCCACCCTGCCCACGGCCGGCCAGCTCGCTGATCTGGGTTCTCGTGCGCTGGACGTCGCCGACTGGCTGACCGTCGGCTACGGCACCAGCGAGGCGGTGCGCGGCCCGGGCGGCCACACCCACCCGGGCGGTGGTGAGCGGCTCAAGGCGAAGGTCGACCTCAACGCGATCAACCCGACCTGGGTCCGGCTGGCGATGAACGCGTCGCGAGGTCTCGGCGGCGCCTGCTACGGAGATTCGGGCGGACCCAACTTCGTCGAGCTGGACGGCGAGCTCGTGCTCGCCTCGACGACGATCACCGGTGACGGGCCCTGCTACGCCACCAACGTCACCTACCGGCTCGACACCGAGGGCGCGCGGGACTTCCTCGAGCCCTTCGTCGACCTGCCCTGACCTCGGGTCGCCACTGAGCCGGCAGATCGGGTGTGCCCACTCGATGTGCCGGCTCCGGCGGTTTCGGGTGGGGGGACTCACACCCGGGATCGGTGGGCGCGGAGGGGGGCGGACGGCATACTCGAAAGGTCTGTCCACACCCCCGACGAAGGTGGCTTCCACGCATGTCTCGGCTCCAGCGCACTGACGGTCTCACCGACGAGCAGAGCGAGCTGATCAAGCTCGTGCGGCAGTTCGTCGAGGAGCAGATCCTCCCGGTGGCGCAGCAGCTCGAGCATGCTGACGAGTACCCCACCGAGATCGTCGAGGGCATGAAGGAGATGGGGATCTTCGGGCTGATGATCCCGGAGGAGTACGGCGGCTTGGGGGAGTCGCTGCTGACCTACGCGCTGTGCGTAGAGGAGATCGCCCGCGGCTGGATGTCGGTGTCCGGCATCATCAACACGCACTTCATCGTGGCCTACATGCTGCTGCAGCACGGCACCGAGGAGCAGAAGCAGCGCTACCTCCCGCGCATGGCGACCGGCGAGGTCCGGGGCGCGTTCTCGATGTCGGAGCCGGGGCTGGGGTCCGATGTGGCCGCGATCACGTCCAAGGCGATCGCGGGCGAGGGGGAGGGTGAGGACCAGAAGTGGACGGTCAACGCCCAGAAGATGTGGCTGACCAATGGTGGTTCGTCGAACCTCGTGGCCGTTCTCGTCAAGACCGACCTCGGTGACTCCGACTCGCCCTACAAGAACATGACGACGTTCCTCGTCGAGAAGGAGCCCGGCTTCGGGCAGACCGCACCGGGTGTCACGGTGCCGGGCAAGATCGACAAGATGGGCTACAAGGGCGTCGACACAACCGAACTCATCCTCGAGGGACATGAGACAACCTCTGCGCAGATCCTCGGCGGGGTGCCCGGCAAGGGTTTCTACCAGATGATGGACGGTGTCGAGGTCGGCCGCGTCAACGTCGCCGCCCGTGCCTGTGGCCTCGCCCGTCGTGCCTTCGAGCTCGGCATCGCCTACGCCCAGCAGCGCGAGACCTTCGGCAAGCAGATCGCGCAGCACCAGGCGATCATGTTCCGCCTCGCCGACATGGCGACCAAGGTCGAGGCCGGCCACCAGATGATGGTCAAGGCCGCACGGATCAAGGACGCCGGGCAGCGCAACGACCTCGAGGCCGGCATGGCCAAGTACCTCGCCGCCGAGTACTGCCACGACGTCGTGGAGCAGTGCTTCCGCATCCACGGCGGCTACGGATACTCCAAGGAGTACGAGATCGAGAGGCTGTACCGCGAAGCGCCGATGCTGCTCATCGGTGAGGGCACCGCCGAGATCCAGAAGATGATCATCGGTCGCCGGCTGTTGGAGGAGTACGCGCTCAAGCGCTGAGCCAGTCGGTGCTACTCGTCGTCCGCGTGCCGTGCTTCGTGGTCCGTCGGCTCGATCCTCCGGAAGCTCATGCGCAGCAGATAGCCGCCCGCCGCCAGGAAGGCCAGAGCGAGGAGGGGTGCTGTGCTGCGCATCATCTGGCCACGAAGGCCGTCGAAGATGAACGCGTGGGGCTCAAGCCGTGCGGCAAACACCACAGCGGCGCCTGATGCGGCGAAGAGCAGCAGCCCCATCGCCAGGGTCCGGACGCCTGGGGGTCGGCGTCGGCCGAACACAGAGGTCGGCAGGAAGATCACCGCCCCGCCGAGGAACATCAGGAACGCGCCGCTCTCCGCGATCGGTTCGTCGGTCGTGAAGATCGTCACTGCCGAGATAGCGGCTGCGACCCCACAGACGAGGACCGCCAAGATCGCGGTCCACCGTGGGACGCCCCAAGCCCCGCTACCGACCCATACGCCTTCCTGGCGCCCGCCGCCTCCCATGGACACATCATGCCGTCCGGCGTATGCCGGTCAGGCACCTCACAGCCGTCGTCCAGTCCCAAGTGGGAGACTGAGGTCATGAGCACCCAACCGACGCGCGGTCTCGGGCCCGCGGCCGCTGCCCGGATCCTGTCCCTCGAGTACCCCATGTCCCTCGGCGTGCACGACACCTATGCGTCGGCGCAGAAGGTCGTGGACTACCTGTCCGACCACGAGTTCCCCGTCGAGAACGTCCTCATCGTCGGCACCGACCTCAAGCAGCTCGAGCGGGTCACGGGCCGCCTGACGCGCAGTCGCATCCTGCTCGGTGGACTGCTGTCCGGCGCCTGGCTGGGACTGCTCATCGGCCTGATCTTCGCGCTGTTCGACACGAGTGGCTTCTCGTGGACCTCCGTCGTCGCCACGGTGGTCTTCGGGTCCGTGTTCGGTGCCATCTGGGCGCTGGTCGGCTACTCGCTCACCGGTGGTCAGCGGGACTTCACGTCCGTGACCCAGGTCGTCGCGACGAAGTACGAAGTGCTCACCGAGCACAGGCACGCCACCCGTGGGCGTGAGCTCATCGCCGAGATGGACCCCATGGCAGCGGCTCAGGCAGAGGCGCAGCGGGCGCAAGAAGCGGCTCGCCGGACCCACCCCGGGACTTCGGCGACGGGCTGACCGTCCCGCTCGGCTGGTGATGCGCAACGGGCTGATGGACGCCCGCCAGCAGGTCTAGCCTGAGAGCCATGGATGCGCCCCGGAACGCCCCGCTGGAACCGCTGACCGAGGACTTCTCCTCGGTCCTGTGCGTCGTCGCCCACCCCGACGACATCGAGTACGGCACAGCCGCGGCCGTCGCCAGGTGGACCGCGGCGGGCAAGACGGTCACCTACTTCCTGCTCACCCGCGGTGAGGCCGGCATCGACACGATGTCCCCGGCCGAGGCGGGTCCGGCGCGGGAGGCCGAGGAGCGCGCGAGTGCCGCGGTGGTCGGGGTCACCGAGGTGGACTTCGGCAACCACAAGGACGGGAACGTCGAGTACTCCCTGGACCTGCGCCGCGACATCGCCCGCGAGATCCGGCGCAGGAAGCCCGAATTCGTCATCACCGGCGACTACGGGAACCGGTTCGTGCAGGGCATGCTCAACCAGGCCGACCACCGGGCGGTGGGACTGGCCTGCGCCGACGCCGTGGCGGACGCCGGCAACCGGTGGATCTTCCCCGAGCTCGTCAACGAGGGCTTCGAGCCGTGGAACGTCGGGATGCTCGCGTTCGCGGGGTCGATGAACCCGACGCACTACGTCGACGTCGGAGACCAGGTCGCGGTGGCCGTGGCGTCCCTCGAGGAGCACGCGGCCTACAACTCCGCGTTGCCGGACGAGTTCCCGAAGCCGGACCAGCTCGTGCCGATGATCCTCGAGATGGGCGCCCAGGCAGCGCAGGCCGACGGTGTGACACACGCCGTCGCGCTCGACGTCGTCAACCGCCGCTGACGGCCTCGGACGATGTCTGGGGCGCGGCACCCGGCAACGGTGTGTCGAGGTCGAGGCCGAGGTCACTGACGTACGTCGTCAGCTCGCCGAGCTTGGCAGGGTCAACGACGACCGCAGCGACCAGGTCACGCAACCGAATCTCGCGACCGTCGACATGGACAAGGTCCCACAGCTCGCTCCAGTCGACCACGAACCGGGCCAGTCCCGAAGCGGTCAACGTCGACGCGATGGAGGTCGTGACGAAGTCCGTGACCTGCTGCCCGGCGACCTCGTCACGCTGCAACGTCAGGACATCCGAGGGGACGAGGGGGGCGAAGGCGGCCCGGGTCTCGGGTCTGGGCGCGAGCGCGATGACGTCACCGATGGTGCGAGCTCTCGGGCGAAGGCCGGTCTCGTCCAGGTAGGCGTTGGTGCGTCCGGTGCTGATCGCACGCCCGGCGAGGTCGACGACCTCGTCCCACGAGGCGACGGGGTCGGAGTCGCCGGTGAGTCGGAAGCTCGATGGGGTCGAACGCCGTGATCCCACCCTCGAGAAGTTCGTATGCCGGTGTGTCGCCGTCGGCCGGGGAGGGCGCGGCGCTGGTTGCCATCGCCTCGAAGGCCGCGATGCGAGCCCGTATCGGCGGGTGGGTGTCGGACCAGTTGCCGGTGGAGTCCGACTGGAGGACTTCCTCTGCCGTGCTGTAGATCAAGGTGCTGCGAGCGGACATGGTCCTGATGAGTCCTTCGGCGATCGGCGCTCGCCGTGCGGCGGGGCCGGCGAGGGCGAAGTGGGACTGCAGGTAGACGTTCATCCCCAGGTCGGCTTCCACGACCCGCCGCAACGCCGACGCAGCGGTCGCAGGGTCGGTGAGCCGCGCGGCATACGTGTCGGCCTCCCACTCGTGGTCCCGCGAGGAGGCCGCCGTGACTCGGCCGGCGAGCTTGGCGTAGCTGCGCATGGCCCACCCCATGGCACCCTCCGTGCTCTGAGCCAGTTCGTGCATCAGTGCATGTGCTCGCCAAGTCAGGGCGGTGAGTCGGGTGTGGCCGGCGCCGAAGTGGCCGAACTCGTGTGCGAGGACTGACCTGAGCTCACCCGTGGTCAGGGTGGCGAGCAGGGGAAGGCCGATGAGCAACTCGCGATGGCCAGCGGCCTGGGTCACGGCAGCGTTGACGTCAGCGACCACGACCAGGCGGTCGGCGGGGTCGGTCCCGACTCCGCTCGCGGCGTAGTCTGCGGCTTCCCAGAGCCGAGGGTGCTCAGTGCGCGTGATCTCGTGGCCGATGGCCGGGCTGGGGCGTGCACCGAGCACCTGGCGTATGGCGACGACGACGGCATAGGCGAAGGGCACGACGACGAGCAGCAGCTTGGCGCCGGCGAAGCCGCGGCTGCTCGTGAAGGCGAAGTAGACCAACCAACCCAGTCCGACGACGAGAACGGTGACGAGCACCGGGAAGAGGGCAAGAAGAAGCAGGGATCCCCCTGCGCGAAACGTGCGCATGGCGGAATGCTGCCATTCGGCCTGCGTGAGCGCAGCGGAACGACGGGAGCGACGGGCCGAGGACGAGAGCGAAAGGCGACAGCCACGCGGGGGAGGACCCGGTCAGACGTCGGCGTTCTCCTCGCGGACGTCTGCGATCCAGGCCTCGACGTCGGCGCTCGAGCGGGGCATGGCGGCGGAGAGGTTCTCGTTGCCGTCCTGCGTGATGACGATGTCGTCCTCGATGCGCACCCCGATGCCACGGAACCTCTCGGGCACCTTGAGGTCGTCGGCCTTGAAGTAGAGGCCGGGCTCGACGGTGAGCACCATGCCTGGCGTCAGCTCGGCGTCCATATACTCGGCGCGCGTCGCGAGGGCGCAGTCGTGCACGTCGAGGCCGAGGTGGTGTGACGTGCCGTGCACCATCCAGCGGCGGTGGTACTGGCCGTGCTCGGTGTCCAACGTGTCGTCGACTGACACGCCCTCGGGCAGCAGTCCCCACGCGTGCAGGTGTTCGGCGATGACGCGAATGGCCGCGGCGTGGATGTCGGAGAACTTGGCCCCCGGCCGGGCCGCAGCGATCCCGGCCTCCTGCGCGGCATACACGGCGTCGTAGATCTCGCGCTGGGCGTCGGTGAAGGTGCCGCTCACGGGAAGGGTGCGGGTGATGTCGGCGGTGTAGAGGGAGTCCACCTCGACCCCGGCGTCGAGCAGGACCAGGTCGCCGTCGGCGACGTCACCGGTGTTCCTGATCCAGTGCAGCGTGTTGGCGTGGTCGCCCGCCGCGGCAATCGAGTCGTAGCCGACTCCGTTGCCCTGGTGTCGTGCGTGGAGGCCGAAGATGCCCTCGATCCACCGCTCCCCGCGGCCGAGCTCGACCGCCGTGGTGAGCTCGGCGATGACGGCCTCGAACCCGACGTGGGTGCCGGCGACGGCCTCGCGCATCTGCTCGATCTCGAACTCGTCCTTGGTCAGGCGCAGCACCGACAGGGCATGCGCCAGCGCGTCGTCGCTCTCGACGAGGGACTCCTCGGCAGCGCCGTTCTCGACGCGCGCGGAGTCGAGCGCCCGGGTGAGGTCGCGGTCGGCGTCACGAACCAGGCGGACGATGACCTCGCCGGCGTCCTTCGCGGCAGCCGCCTCGAACTCGTCGATGTGCCGAGCCGTCAGTCCGAGCTCGAGCTCGAGGTCGGCCAGGCTGGGGCGCGCACCGACCCAGAACTCGCCGTAGCGGGCGTCCGCGAAGAAGTCGTCGCTGTCGCGCTCGCCGAGGGGGCGGAAGTAGAGGATCGCCTCGTGACCGTCGCCGGTCGGCTCGAGCACGAGCACGGCGTCGGGCTCACGGTCGGCACCGAGTCCGGTGAGGTGTGCGAAGGCGCTGTGGGGGCGGAAGACGTAGTCGGTGTCGTTGCTGCGCACCTTGAGGCCGCCGGCGGGCACGATGAGCCGCTGCTTCGGGAAGGCGGCACTGACCAGCGCACGGCGAGCCGCGGCATACTCCGCCGCCGGTGCCCGGCCGGCGGCCTGCGGTCGACGCTCGGCCCAGTCCTCACGGACGAAGCCGCGGAACTCCTCGGTCGTCGGGCGGGCGCGGTTCTCGGCTTGCTTCTGCTCTTCGCTCACACCCCTATCGTGGCACGGGTGAGTGCGTACGACGGAGCCACCTTGGGTGAGCGGATGGGGAGCCACTTCGGTGAGAGCACGGACCATCTCTACGGGGTGCTGGTCCGCCACCTCGCTGCCGACTGGGAGCGCGGGGGCGTGGTGCGAGAGATCCTGCAGGGGTATGACGACGCGCCGCCCGGCGACATGGTGCAGCTGCGGCTGCTCGCCGGCATCCACCGGGTCGTCCTGCGTGGGGACGCGCCCGATCTCGGTCAGTTCTATCCCTCTGTGGGTGGCACGGCGGACCGGTATGCCGTGTGGCCGGCTCTCGAGCCGGTGCTGCGTGCCCACGTGGCCGAGCTGAGGTCGGCACTGGCCGTCGCGCCCCAGACCAACGAGGTGGGACGCGCGGTCGCGCTGCTCGCCGGTCTGTCAGAAGCCGTGCGGCGCACCGGGATCCGTCGGGTGAGGCTGCTCGAGCCGGGCGCATCTGCAGGTCTCAACCTGCTCGTCGACCGGTTCCGGTTCGAGGGTGGCGGCTGGGCCGCTGGGCCGACCGGTGCCCGGCTGGTCCTCGACGGTTGTGGCGCACCGGGCTTCGCGCCGGCCGAACTTGAGGTCGTCGAGCGGCGCGGTTGTGACCTCGAGCCGTTCGATGCCACGACTGCGGAGGGCGAGGCGCACCTGCGCTCGTTCATCTGGCCGCACATGCCCGAGCGCGACGGCCGCCTCGTGGCGGCCCTCGCGACATTGCGCGAGCACCCGGTGGTCATCGACCGCGCCTCGGCGGCCGAGTGGGTGCGCGACCAGCTGGCCGCCCCGGCGCCAGACGGAGTGCTCACCGTCGTGTGGCACTCGATCACCCGGCAGTACTGGCCGGCCGCCGAGTATGCCGCGATGCTCGCCGCCATCCACGAGGCGAGGTCACGAATGCCGCTGGTCCGAGTTGCCCTCGAGGATCCGCATCCGCTGCCAGCCACCGGTTCGTGGCAGCCGCAGATCGAGGTCGACGACGACGTCATCGGCCACTGCACCCACCACGGCCCACCCCTGGTGCTCGGCTCCTGACCGTGAGTTTCTCACCCAATTCCCCCGTTTTCACACATGTCTGAAACGGGGGAATTGGGTGAGAAACTCACGCAAGGGTCAGAGGGCGGCGTCGGGGGCGAGGCGGCGCGCCTGGTCGGCGCTCTCGTCGTCGGGCATCGTCTGGCTCGACATCTCCGCCTCCACCCGTCGGTGGTAGATGTCGATCTCCTGGGACACGCGGGCCTCGTCCCACCCGAGGATCGGCGCTGCGAGCGCCGCGGCGTGCGGGGCGGCGCTGAGGCCACGGTCGCGGGCCTCGATGGAGATGCGGGTGCGCCGCGTGAGGATGTCGGTGAGGTGCACCGCACCCTCGGTGGCGGCGGCATACACGATCTCGGCCTTGAGGTGCGTCTCCCCGCCGGGAAGCAGCTCGCCCAGCACGGGCTGGGCGTTGATGAGTGCCAGCAGCTCCTTGGTCAGCGTGCCGTAGCGCTCGAGGAGGGTCTCGACATGCTCCTGGTCGATGCCAGCCGAGCGGGCGAGGATCTGGGGCCGTTCGCTGAGCCATTCCCAGCCCACGGCTCCGGCCAGGGGGACCTTGTCGGTGGAGGACTCGGCAACCTCGTTCCCGAAGTCCTTGACGGCCTCGTCGACGGCGTCCTTGGCCATGATCCGATAGGTCGTGTACTTGCCACCAGCGACCAGGGTGATCCCTGGAACCGGTGTGGCGACGACGTGCTCACGCGAGAAGCTTGGTCGTCTCGTCCTCCTCGTCACCGGAGATGAGTGGACGCAGGCCGGCATAGACACCGTCGATGTCGTCACGGGTCAGCGGAGTGACGAGGACGGAGTTGACCGTCTCGAGGAGGTAGTCGATGTCCGCCGAGGTGGCGGCCGGGTGGGCCTTGTCGAGGCTCCAGTCGGTGTCGGTCGTCCCGATGATCCAGTGCTCGTCCCAGGGGATGATGAAGAGCACGGACTTGTCGGTGCGCAGGATGATGCCGGTCTCGGACGTGATCCGGTCGCGGGGGACGACGAGGTGGATGCCCTTGCTCGACCGCACCTTGAGTGGGCCGTCGTCGCCGACCATCGACTGGATCTCGTCGGTCCAGACACCAGCCGCTGCGATGACTCGGCGCGCGTGGATGTCGAACTCCTCCCCGCTCTGGTGGTCCCGGGCCCGCACGCCGATGACGCGCTCACCGTCCTCGGACCGCAGGAGGCCGACCGCCGCGACCCGGTTGACGACGTGCGCCCCGTGCATGGCCGCGGTGCGGGCCAGCTCGAGGACGAAGCGGGCGTCGTCGACCTGGGCGTCGTGGTACTGGATCGCACCCGTCAACGCGTCGGGACGCAGGCTTGGCATGAGGCGCAAGGCGGCCTTCTTGCCGAGGTGGCGGTGGCGGGGGAGCCCGGCCGTCTGTCGCACGCCGAAGGCCAGGCCGTCGTAGAGCGCGATGCCGGAGCCGACATAGAAGCGCTCCCACGCCGGCTTGCTCAGCGGATACATGAACGGCACGGGGCGCACGAGGTGGGGCGCGATGACGGTCAGGAGGAGGCGTCGCTCCTGGAGGGCCTCGTGGACGAGCCCGAAGTCGAGCATCTCGAGATAGCGCAGCCCTCCGTGGATGAGCTTGCTCGAGCGGGAGCTCGTGCCGCTGGCGTAGTCCCGGGCCTCGATGAGGCCGGTGGACAGGCCGCGGGTCACCGCGTCGAGCGCTGCACCACAACCAACGACTCCGCCTCCGACCACGAGGACGTCGAGCTCCTCGCCCGAACGGAGTCGTTCGAGGGTGGACACGCGCGCCGCAGGTGAAAGGGTCACGGGAATGAAGCATAGATCGCTCGCTCGGCCTACCCTCGGTGCATGTCCAGTCCTCGCCCGGTGACCCGCAGGGTCGTTGTCGACTCCACCCTCGCGCTCGTCGGCGTGGGCGTCCCGATGTGGGTTGCGGCCAGGGCGACCGCACCGGGGTCCACGACCAGCACCAAGCTTGCCGCCTCGTCCGCGCCGGCACTCCCGAGTGCGACCGTCGACCGTGCGGCACTCACCGCCCGCCTGGACGCCCATCGTGATGCCCGCGGCGGCACCATGGGCCTCGTCGTGCACGACCTGCGGAGCGGGCAACGGTTCGCCTGGCGCTCCTTCACCAACGAGTCGCTCAGCACCATCAAGGTCCTCATCCTCGTCGCCTGCCTGCGCAAGTCTCAGGAGGACGCCAAGGACCTCACCGACGAGCAGCACAAGCGGGCCCGCCGGATGATCCAGTCCAGCGACAACGTCGCGACCGACTCGCTCCTGGCCTGGGTGGACACCAGCAACGTCCAGCGTGCGGCGGTCGACCTCGGTCTCAAGGGCACGGAGGTCAAGGGCGGGTCCGCGGGTGGTTGGTGGGGCTACAGCACCACCACCCCGGACGACCTCGTGACGCTCCTCGACGCGATCGCGTTGGGGACGTCGGTCATCCACGCGGGTCATCGTGCCTACATCCGCCACCTCATGGCCGGTGTGGTGACGGCGCAGCGGTGGGGTGTGGCGGACCCGCCGCTCTCGGACGGCGTCTACACGGAGACCAAGAACGGCTGGGGACCGTTGCCGGACGGCTACCGGCTCAACTCGATTGGTCGCGTCGTCGGGGACGGGCGCAGCCACACGATGGCGATCCTCACGCGCAGCCCGCAAGGCTTCCGCTATGGCAAGGAGACCATCAGTGGTCTCTCGAAGATCGTCCACGAGGCGCTCGCCCTGCCTCTCTGACTCCTGATCAGCCGGGCTGGGTGGCGTCTCAGTCGACCTCGACCCAGTCAAGGGTGCGACCCACAGCCTTGCGCCACCCGGCATACCCGTCCCGCCGTTGTTCGTCGGACCACTGCGGCTCCCATCGCTGGTCCTCCGCCCACTTCGCCCGCAGCTCGTCGGTGCCCGCCCAGAAGCCGGTGGCCAGCCCCGCGGCATACGCAAGCTCCGAGCGCGGTCGTCTCGGCGACGACCGGCTTGCTCACCGGGACTCCGAGGATGTCGGCCTGGAGCTGCATGCAGAGGCGGTTGGCCGTCACTCCACCGTCCACGCGCAGTGTCTCGATCCTGACCCCAGAGTCCGCCGTCATCGCGTCGGCGACGTCGCGGCTCTGGTAGCAGATCGCCTCCAGCGTGGCGCGCGCCAGGTGGGCGTTGGTGTTGAACCGGGACAGGCCGACGATGGCCCCGCGCGCGTCGCTGCGCCAGTAGGGAGCAAAGAGCCCGCTGAAGGCCGGAACGAAGTAGACGCCACCGCTGTCGTCCACCTGGGCGGCCAGCGTCTCGACCTCGGAGGCGCCCGAGATGATGCCGAGCTGGTCGCGCAACCACTGCACGGCGCTGCCGGTGACCGCGATCGACCCTTCGAGCGCATAGACCGGCTCCGCTCCGGCGAGCTGGTAGGCGACCGTCGTGAGGAGCCCGTTGGTGCTGCGGACCAGCTCGGTGCCGGTGTTGAGGAGGAGGAAGTTGCCGGTGCCGTAGGTGTTCTTGGCCTCGCCGGGCTCGAAGCAGACCTGGCCGACGGTCGCAGCCTGCTGGTCGCCGAGGACGCCGGTGATCGGCACGTTGGCCGTGCCCCGCTCGCCGGACGTCTTCCCGTATGCCGTGTCGTCACTGCTCGCGTGGATCTCCGGGAGCATCTGACGCGGGATCTCGAAGAAGCCGAGCAGCTCGTCGTCCCAGTCGAGCGTCGTGAGGTCCATGAGCATCGTGCGACTGGCGTTGGTGACGTCCGTGGCGTGCACCCCGCCCCGGGGGCCGCCGGTGAGGTTCCACACCAACCAGGTGTCGAGCGTCCCGAAGATCGCGTCTCCGCGCTCGGCCGCCTCGCGCACCCCCTCGACGTGCTCGAGGATCCACTGGATCTTGCCGGCGGAGAAGTAGGTCGCCGGGGGGAGCCCGGCCTTGTGCCGGATCGTCTGGCCGCGCTCGTCGGCATCGAGGGCCTTGGCGATCGAGTCGGTGCGGGTGTCCTGCCACACGATCGCGTTGTAGTAGGGGCGGCCGGTGCGCCGGTCCCACACGATCGCCGTCTCACGCTGGTTGGTGATGCCGATGGCGGCAAGGTCGGTGGTGGCGAGGCCGGCGGTCGCCAGTGCGCTACCGATGACCGTCTGGGTGCGGTCCCAGATCTCGAGGGGGTTGTGCTCGACCCAGCCGGGCCTGGGGAGAACCTGCTGGTGCTCCAGCTGGTGCCGCGCGACCTCACGCCCGTCGTGGTCGAAGACCATGAAGCGCGTGCTCGTCGTGCCCTGGTCGACTGCTCCGATGAAGTCCGCCATGGCGTGCAGCCTATGACGCAGAAATCTCGAGTCGAACGTGTTGCAAGGCGCGCGATCCGAGATTTCTGCGTCGTCGTGGGCGCCGATCGCTTCGGCGCCTGTGGATGACGCCGAGGCCGATGTGTCCGGATCGATCACGATGTGGTGATGGACCCACGACTGCTGATGCTTGCCGAGGCCAACGGTGGAGTTCTCTCGACGGCCGACGCCCGATCCGTGGATGTGGACGACCCGTCCCTGCGCGCCCTCGTCGTGAGTGGCGATCTCGCGCGCGTGCGGCGAGGCGCCTACGTCCTCGGCGAGATGTGGCGGCAGGCCGAGCACGAGGAGTCGCTTCGGTTGAGGACCAAGGCGGTGCTCAGGTCGCGGCCCGGGGATGATGTCGCCTCCCACCAGGCGGCGCTCGCGCTGCGCCATCTGCCCTTGCACGGAGTCCGCCTCGACCTAGTGGACGTGCAGTCACCGGTCAGCCGCGTGCGGCTGGTGGCCGGCTTGCGCGTCCAACCGGGCCACCTTGAGGCCGTGACTATCGAGGGCGTCCGGTGCGTCAGAATCGAGCACGCCATCGTGCAGGTCCTCCTGCGCTCCGGGCTGGAGTCGGCACTGGTCCCCCTCGATGCGGCTCTGAGGCGCAAGCTCTGCGCCCTCGACGACGTGGTTGCGGCGCTCTCACTGCTCGCCCCCAAGTCCGCTCGCTCCCTCGGCAGGACGCTACTGACCTTGGCCGACCCGAGATGCGACTCACCGGGCGAGAGCAGAACCCGGCTGCTCCTCCACGACCTGGGACTCGCGTGGCGCAGCCAGATCGTCATCTGCGATGGCGAGGACTTCGTCGCCAAGGTCGACTTCCTCGTCGAGGGCAGGGTCGTCGTGGAGTTCGACGGGCTGCAGAAGTATGCCGGCGCGGACGGGCGAGCCGCGCTCGCTGCCGAGAAACGCCGCGAGGACCGGCTCCGTGCCTTGGGCTACGTGGTCGTCCGGCTCACGTGGGCCGAACTGGGGAACCCCGCGCAAGTCGCCGAGATGCTGCGTCGCGCCCTGGCCCGGGCCGGAGTCGCGACCGCATGACCCCACCCGTGGCGCGGCAATCTCGGACCGCACGTGTTGCAACACGCACACTTTGAGACTTCTGCGTCATAGGCGCCCGACACGTGAGGTGGCCGGCCCCTGTGAGGGAACGCACGCGTCATACGTGCTGTGTCCGAGCGAGCGGCACGCAAGGATGGGCGTCATGCAGTTCGGACGCAGCTATGAGGAGTTCGAGGTCGGAGCGACCTACAAGCACTGGCCCGGGAAGACGGTCACCGAGTACGACGACCATCTCTTCAGCCTGCTCACCATGAACCACCACCCGCTGCACCTCGACGCGCACTACGCGCAGGAGACGACTCAGTTCGGCAAGAACGTCGTCGTGGGCAACTACGTCTACTCGATCCTGCTCGGCATGTCCGTGCCGGACATCAGCGGCAAGGCGATCGCCAACCTCGAGGTCGAGTCGCTGCGTCACGTCGCCCCCACCTTCCACGGCGACACCCTCTATGGAGAGACACGCGTCATCGACAAGCGGGAGTCCTCCTCCAAGGACGACCGCGGCGTCGTGCACGTGGAGACGATCGGCTACAACCAGGACGGCAAGGTCGTCTGCATCTTCCGCCGCAAGGTCATGGTTCCCAAGGACAGCTACCTCGAGGCGCGAGGCGGCGAGCAGCCCGGCCGCCCGGTCCCGCAGCCGGACAGGAACTGGAGCGGCCCGGAATCCGCTGGCACGCACTGAGCTCGTCCTGCCACGCTGGCAGGCATGACCTCACGGATCTCGCACACGACCATCGACTCCCGCGACGCGCACGCCCAGTCCCACTGGTGGAGCGAGGTGCTCGGCTGGTCGGAGGACCCGCAGGACCCGAACCTCCCCGGTCACGAGGAGTGCATGATCTTCAGTCCTGACGGGCGCCAGCGGGTGCTCTTCATCGAGGTGCCCGAGGGCAAGACGACCAAGAACCGGCTCCACCTTGACCTCACCCCCACGGACCGCAGCCGGGACGAGGAGGTCGAGCGCCTGCTCGCTCATGGGGCGACGATGCACCAGGACCTGCGCAAGCCCGACGGTGGCTGGGCCACGCTCCTCGACCCCGAGGGCAACGAGTTCTGCATCCTGCGCAGCGAGTCGGAGCGACCGGACAACTACGCCCACCTCGTGGTGTGACTCACCGTGGGCGAGGGCTCACTTCACCTCGTCGGTATGCCGTGTGCCCGCCGCATCGGTCCAGCTCACCGAAGTGACGGCCGGGAAGGCACTCGAGGCGGGAGCAGTGGCTGTCGCCGAGGCCACGACAGCGGTCTGGCCAAGGGAGACAAGCACGGGAGCGGCCCCGGTGCCGGTCTTCCAGGTGAAGGAGGGATCACTCGCGCCCACCGGAAGGACAGCTGTGGCGCGCACGCTCCACGTGCCCTTGCCGTCCTGACGGCCCGTGACCGTAGGACCGGACGCTGACAGCGGGCGCAGGGTGCTGGTGCCCTCGCTGCCGAAGATGCCCAGCTGGCCCCGGGGCCGATCGACGAACGCGACGTCTGTCGAGCCGGGAATTGTTCCTGCCGGGATGACCGTTCCTGCGCCGTCCCGCACGGTCCCCTTGCCATCGCGCCAGTACGTCGTGATGTAGCCGCTGATGTCGTGGAAGTTCTCGTAGTCGATTGCCACGGCCTGGTAGTCGGATCCCGGGATCGGCTGGTGGTCCATCGTCGAGCCACCTCGACTCGAAGCGCCGTGTGTGAGGAACGCCGTCGCGGTGGCGGGGGCGGTGCCCACGATGGTCCCGTCGCCCATGTCCCGGGGAGTCTGTCCCGCGTCCCCGGGGAAGAACCGGACGGCGTTGGGTGAAGGATCCGTCCCGCCGAGGAGCCTGGAACGTCCGTTCACGACGGTGGAGAAGGTGATGCTGGTCGAGCCGGCCACATCGGACGTGCCCACGACGAACCGTCCGTCGAAGAGCTCGGCTGCCGTGCGGGTGGGTGGCGAGGGGTTGGCAGGGAGGGCGTCGTTGTGGAGTCCGGCGCCCACTGCACCGAACGCGACGGCCGCGGCACCGACGATCCCGATCAGGCCACCGGCGGTGCGCCGCAAGGCCCTTCGCCGCAGGCGACGGCGCCCACCGGCATACACCGCAGTCTCGTCGACGGACATCGAGGGGTTCGGAGGAGCCGCCAGCAGCTCGAGCAGAGGATCAGACATGACGAACTCCTTCGGTGGCGAGCAGCGTGCGCAGGCGGGCGAGGCCGCGAGAGGTCGAGGACTTGACCGTGCCCGTGCTGATACCCAGGGCGTCGGCGGCGTCGCGCTCGGAGAGGTCGGCGTGGTGCCGCAGGACGACGCACTGGCGTTCGCGCACGGGGAGCTGGGCGAGGGCCGCGGTCAGCTGGTCGGCGAGGGCGACCGAGTCGGAGCGGTCCGGCTGCCCGGTCTCGGGCACCTCGGAGGTGAGGTCCTCGCGCCAGCGACGCCGGTGGGAGTCGGTGTGGAGGTTGACGAGGACCCGGCGGGCGTAGTTGTGCGTCCCGCCTGCCTCGATCCGCGGCCACGCCACGTAGACGCGCTCGAGGGTCTCCTGGACGAGGTCCTCGGCGCTCGACGCGCCGCCCGTGAGCAGCCATGCCAGCCGCAGCAGCCGTGGAGAAGCTCGAGTGCATGAACTCGTCGAACGACCCGTCATCACGCCTGGTCACCACACCACCCCTTCTCGACCCATCGAACCGGACGCCCCTGATACGGGTGTCCGGTCCGAAAGGTTGTCATCCTGGCAATGACATCCTCAACGTGGTCGAAGCTCGACTTCAGTCATAGGTGCGCTCCAGTCCGTTCGCCTGGCGCACCGTCCAACCGGTCGGTCCGAAGCCCTGAGGACTCGATCGGATCGTGGTTTCCTCGGTACGGATGATCGTGAGGACCTCCCCGCTGCCGGGCCTCGTGGGCTGGCCCTCCACAGGTGGCGGGTCCATCCAGACGTGACCTATCTGGTCGTCGGTGACGGGGATGCCGTCTATCGCCACAAGGTCAACGATCTTGGGCTCGAACGAGAAGACAAACCGTGCATCTGTCGAGCTGACGCCCCATGTCCCAGGACTGGGATAAAAGTTCTTGAACTCCTTCGCCAGTACGTCGTCGGCCATGACCTGGACGTCATAGTTGGGCCGGGCGGATGGGTCAGGCACGCTCTCGATGAAGCGGGCCCGGAATGAGTGGCCTGCAACGGTGACGGGAGCGCTCCAGGGCAAGATCTGCCGAGAAGGTGGGGCACTGGGAACTGGGTCGCCTGTCGGTGACGGCGCCACGGACCTCGAGGTCCTGGTCGGTGTCGGCTCCGGGGTGGACGACGGCTCACGGGTCCTTGTCGGTGTCGCACTGGGGGTGTCGGCTCCGGACGGTGACGCGCTGGCTGTCGGTGACGGGGTCGCTGACGGGGTCATCGTCGGGGTGATCGTCGGCGTCGGGGTTGCCGAGGGAGTGGCCGTCGGCGTCGGGATCGCAGGCAGCGCGTCGTTGCTGGAACGTGGCGCGAGCACACCGATCGTCCCGGCGATGGCGAGCGTCGCGGCGGCGACGCCGGCGGCGGTGATGACCCTGCGCCGCACGACGAGGCGGCGACCGCGGGCGAGGACGTCCTGCTCGCCGGTGCCGAGGTGCTGAGGCGCGCCGGAGGCGGCACCACGGAGCTCGCCCCTCAGCAGGTCTTCGATGTCGGGGCTCATCGCTGGCTCCCTTCGGTGGAGAGGTGGGCTGTGCGGAGGGTGGCGAGGCCACGCGAGGCGGCGGACTTCACGGCGCCGACAGAGATGCCGAGCAGGTCTGCGGTCTGCTGCTCGGAGAGGTCCTGGTGGTAGCGCAGGACCACGATCGTGCGCTGCTGTCGTGGCAGCAGGTCGAGCATCCGCAGGATCTCGTCGCGGTGCTCGACGCGGCCGTCCTGCCGGTGGAGGCGCTCGGGCACGGCGTCGACGACGGCCTCGCGCGACGTCTTGCGCCACGTGTCGGTCTTCTGGTTGACGAGCACCCGGCGGGTGAACGCCAGTGCCGACTCGCGACGCACCCTGGGCCACGCGGCATACGTCTTGACGAAGGCTGCCTGCACGAGCTCCTGCGACCGGTCCGCAGAGCCCGTGAGGAGCCAGGCGGTGCGCAGCAAGGATGGCGTCGCATCCGTCATGAAGGCTGTGAACGCTGCGTCGCGCTCTGCCCTGGAATCCCGTCCCATGTTCTCCCCATGTTGTGGTCTCACCCATCACTACGGGGGTATGCCGCAAAAGGTTGCCTGGCGGTCGCACGTCACCCTGGCGTCGTGCGGGCCCGCCCGAGAACGCGCACACATAGGGTACGGAGCGTGACGATCGACCTGCACGCCCACTCGACCGCGAGCGACGGGACCGAGAGCCCCGCGGAGCTGCATGGCCTCGGCCAGGGCAGCAGGTCTGACGATGGTCGCGCTCACCGACCACGACACGACGACGGGGTGGGAGGAGGCGGCCGAGGCTGCCGTCCACCACGGCGTCGGGCTGGTGCGGGGCATCGAGATCTCGTGCAGTCGCGCCTATCGCAGCATCCATCTGCTCGGTTATCTGCCCGACCCGGACGACCCGCGTCTCGCGGTCGAGCTGGCTCGCGCCCGCGACAGCCGGGTCACCCGGATGGACCGGATGATCGAGCGGATGGCCCGGGACGGCATACCGATCACGGTCGAGCAGGTGCGCGCGCAGCTGGCTCCGGGAGCGACGCTCGGTCGGCCCCACCTCGCCGATGCGCTGGTCGCGGCCGGAGTCGTGCAGAGCCGTGACGACGCCTTCCGTGACCTGCTGCACGACGGGAGCAGGTACTACGTCGGGCACTATGCCCCGGACCCGGTCGCGGCGATCGAGCTCGTGCGCGGCGCCGGGGGAGTGCCGGTGCTCGCGCACCCCTTCGCGATGCGCACCGCGACGATCACCGACGAGATGGTCGAGGAGCTGACCGCCGCGGGGCTCGCCGGGCTGGAGGCGCACCACCGGGACCACGGGCCGGCGGACGTCGAGCGCGCCCTCGGGCTCGCCCGACGCCACGACCTCGTCGTCACCGGCAGCAGCGACTACCACGGCACCGGCAAGCTCAACCGTCTCGGCGAGCACTCGACCGAGCCACGCGAGTGGTCCCGTCTCGTGGAGCAGTCGCGCGGCGTGAAGGTGGTCGAAGCATGAACCCGGACCCGGGCGCGACGCACACCGGTCGACCTTGGAACCCGGAGGACGAGGTGGGTGACCTCGTCCTCACCCTGTCGTGCCCGGACCGGCCCGGCATCGTCGCTGCCGTGTCCCAGCGACTCTTCGAGCACCGGGCCAACATCGAGGAGAGCCAGCAGTTCTCCGACCACCGCACCGGTCGCTACTTCATGCGGGTGCGCTTCGCGACGCCAGCCGACGGGCTTGACCTCGACCAGTGGCGCGCCCAGATCGCCTCTGTCGCAACTGAGTTCGACATGACGTGGGAGCTGAGGCCGGCGCTCACGGCATACCGGACGCTGGTCATGGTGAGCCGGTTCGGACACGTCCTCAACGACCTCCTCTTCCGCTGGAAGTCGGGACAGGTCAACGCCGACATCGTGGCCATCGTCAGCAACCATGCCGACCTGGAGCCGATGGCGCGCTCCTACGGCATCCCGTTCCACCACATCCCGGTGACCCGTGCGACCAAGGCCGAGGCGGAGCAGCAGCTGCGCAAGCTCGTCGCCGAGCACGACGTCGAGCTCATCGCGCTCGCCCGCTACATGCAGGTGCTGAGCGACGACCTCTGCCGCGACCTCGGAGGGCGGGTCATCAACATCCACCACTCCTTCCTGCCGAGCTTCAAGGGCGCCAAGCCCTACCACCAGGCCTATGCGCGCGGCGTCAAGGTCATCGGCGCGACCGCGCACTACGTCACGGCCGACCTCGACGAGGGGCCGATCATCGAGCAGGACATCCATCGCGTGGACCACCGGATGGGCGCCGACGACCTCGTGTCCGCCGGCGAGGAGGTCGAGTCCCGAGTCTTCGCCCGTGCGGTGAGGTGGCACTGTGAGAGCCGCGTCATCCTCAACGAGGACCGCACCGTCGTCTTCAGCTGAGGACGCCACGCTGGCGCCTGTGGATGGGGTCCCGGTGGTGTAGGCCCGGCTGGCTAGGTTGGTGCGGTGACCGAGGGAGGTGCCGGGCGACCGGTCCAGGCCGAGTTCGCGGGCATGCCGCCGAAGCTGTATGCCGCGAGCCCCTCCCGCCTGCTCGCGCACGTCGACTGCCCGCGCCGCTACCGCATGCAGTACCTCGACAAGCCCCGCCCCGAGCAGCGGCCGCAACGGGCGCACACCTCCTTCGGTCTGGCCGTCCACAACGCGTTGCGCGACTGGTGGGACCTGCCGCGCGACCGCCGCACGGCGTCCGCCGGGCGTGAGCTGGTGCGCACCTCGTGGATCGACGTGGGCTTCCGCGACCCGGAGCAGTCGGGCCTGTGGCGCAGACGGGCGCAGGAGCACGTCGTCGCCTACCTCCATGGAGTCGATCCCGATGACCCGCCCCGAGGCATCGAGCGCACGGTGTCGTTCGTCAGCGGAGCGTTGCGGGTCACCGGACGCATCGACCGTCTCGACGACCGCGACGGCGAGCTCGTCGTCGTCGACTACAAGACCAGCCAGAAGCCTCCCGGGACCGACGACGCCCGCACGTCCCTCCCGATGGCCCTGTATGCCGCTGCCGTCTGGAAGATGTTCCGTCGCCCCTGTCTGCGGGTCGAGCTGCACCACGTCCCGTCTGGAGAGGTCGTGGCGCACACCCACACGCCGGAGTCGCTGACCCGCAAGGTCGACGAAGCCAAGTCGATCGCTCGAGACGCCCAGCGCGCCGACGCCGACTTCGCCGAGCGTGGCGTCGAGTCGCGCCTGTTCCCACCGGTCGTGGGTCCCATCTGCACGTGGTGCGACTTCCGCGCGCACTGTCCCGAGGGGCAGGCCGCCGGTCCGGAGAAGTCGGGTTGGGCCGCGCTCGAGGCCGCCGTGGCGCCGACCGTGCCCACGTCGATGGAGGTCGACTGAGCGCTGTCCCTTGTCGGTGACACGTGCGAGGGTGCAGGCATGATCGTCGACCACATCGGTATCACCTGCGCGGACCTCGATGCCGCGAAGCGCTTCTACGACGCGGTGCTCGGCACTCTCGGCCACCGCCGCGTCATGGACTTCGACGTCGCCGTGGGCTACGGCACCGAGCAGCCGGACTTCTGGCTGTCCCGACCCGAGGTGGACGGCCCCAACCGGGAGTCCCACCTCGCGTTCACCGCAGCCGACGTCGACGCCGTGCACGCCTTCCACGCGGCTGCCACGGAGCTCGGAGCCGAGACGCTGCACGAGCCGCGACACTGGCCGGAGTACCACCCGGGCTACTACGCCGTCTTCGTCCGTGATCCCGACGGCAACAACGTCGAGGCCGTCTGCCACACGGCCGCCCCGACGGGGGAGTGACCTCGATGGAGCAGCGGGTCTCGTTCATCACCCTGGCTGTCCTCGACGTGGCCGCCTCGCACACGTTCTATGCCGAGGGCCTCGGGTGGACGCCCGAGTTCTATGACCCCGACGACGTGCTCATGTTCCGGGCCGGGCCGCTGACCGTCCTGTCCCTGTGGGACCGGGCGCACTTCGAGGCCGAGGTCGGATCCGCCTCCCAGGCCGGGCCGGGCGTCATCCCCGTGACGCTGAGCCACAACGTCCACACCCGCGAGGAGGTCGACGCGGTGCTCGCCGACGCCCGCGCGGCAGGTGCGAGCGTGGTGTCCGACGGCGCCGAGCGGGAGTGGGGTGGCTACACCGGCTACTTCGCCGACCCTGACGGCTTCCGCTGGGAGGTCGCCTGGAACCCCGGCCCCATCGGCGAGCTCGTCCTGCCGACAGCGCGCGACACCGACTGAAACCGGCTGACGCGAGCGCTCCCGGGCCGGGAGCACTCGCGTCAGTCGTGGGGCCTTACTTGCTGGAGCTGCTCCGCCAACCCTGGATGGCGCCCTTGAGCGCACCCTTGCCACGCCGCGCCGCGGCGCGAGCAGCCTTGCCTGCAACAGCCTTGGCGTGGTCGGTCGAGGTGCCGCCGGCAGCAGGTGCGGACGCAGCACCTGCGGGCGCGGTGGAGGGTGCGCCTGCGGTGGCGGCCGACCCTGCGCCTGCAGCGGGTGCGGACGTCTTCGGCGGCGTCCAGCCCGGGTAGGGGAAGGGCTTCCACAGCTCCTCGAGTCCCGCCTCGGGGTCGTTCATGACCTCGGCGGGCATGTCGCGCAGGATGAGGCCAGCGTCCTTGGCCTGTTGACGGATCTCGTCGTCGTACGGCAGCTTGCGCCACGCCTGGACCATGTAGGTGCGGGTCTTGAGGTAGTCGGCGTATCGCTTCCCGTGGCTGTCGTGGGCGCCGAGGTGTGCGAAGACCGCGATGCGGTCGCCATCGGCAGGCGCGACCTCGTCCGCCGAGAAGGAGCCCTGCTCGCTGGGCTCGGGGTACTTGGCCTCCGGGTCCTTGAGCAGCATCCCGTTGCCCGAGTGGGAGATGCGCATCGACCACACCGCCAGGTCGCCGGGCCGAGTCTTGACGTAGAGGGTCTCGCCGCTCTTGAGGTCGCAGATCTCGTGGCTGCCGACCTTGAGGTTGAGGCCGCCGGTGTGGGTCACGTGGTCCTGGCAGTAGATGCCGAACCGCAGCTGCGTGTAGGAGCTGGCCCAGTCGGGTCCGTTCGGGTCCAGTCGGTCCGTGTTGTCCTTGTGCCACCCCTTCTGCACCCCGTTGATGGTGAACGAGCTGTCACCGGCGTAGAAGATGTCCTCGGTGTCGAGCAGCTTCTTCGCGACAGCGGCCATCCGTCCGTCGGTCAGCAGGTGCCGCATCCTGGGGTTCGCGAGCAGGTCACCCCCACCGCCGCGCGAGTCGTAGGCCTCCTGCCGGATCTGGGCGATCTCCTCCGGCGTGTACACGTCGTGAAGGATCGCGTAACCCCGCTCCCAGAACGTGGCGACATCAAGCTCCTCGAGCGCCTTCTCGATCATCCCGTTCTCCTCACTGTGGACGGCGCTTTGTTGCACCCTTGCTGGCGAACCTAGCATCCGCGCGGATGGAGGGCGGGGAGCGCGGAGCACCACACCGCTGCCCGTGGCCGACACCACCTGACCGGTCCCACGGGCGCCTGCGATGGCCTGCGAGACTGGGCCGGACGGCATACCCCCTCTTTGTTGCAAGGACTCCTCGTGCCCCCACGCCAGCGCGCCTCCGGTGCCACGATTCTCGCCGTCGCCAACCAGAAGGGCGGCGTGGCCAAGACCACCTCGGTCGCCTCGCTGGGTGCGGCCTTCGCCGAGCTGGGCAAGCGCGTGCTCCTCGTCGACCTGGACGCGCAGGCCTGCCTGACCTTCAGCCTGGGCGTGGACCCGGACACGGTCGAGGAGTCGATCCACCACGTCCTGCTGGGCCAGGCAGAGCTCCGCGACGTCATCGTCGCCTGTGACGACGGGGTCGACCTCGTCCCCAGCTCGATCGACCTCGCGGGCACCGAGGCCGTGCTCCTGGGTCGCCCGGCTCGCGAGTACGTCCTCCAGAGTGCGCTCGCGCAGGTGCGCAAGGACTACGACGTCATCCTCCTCGACTGCTCGCCGAGCCTGGGGGTGCTCACGCTCAACGCACTCACGGCCGCTCAGGGGCTGATCATCCCGATGCCGTGCGAGATGCTCAGCCATCGAGGGGTGGGCCAGCTGCTCGACACCGTAACCGACGTCAAGAAGATCCTCAACAAGAAGCTCAGGGTCATCGGCATCCTCCCCACCCTCTTCGACGGCCGCAGCACCCACGCGCAGGAGGTCCTCGCCGACGTCGGCGAGCGCTACGGCCTGCCGGTGCTGTCGCCGCCGATCCCGCGCACGGTGCGCTTCGCCGAGGCGCCGGCCGTGGGTCGTTCGATCCTCGCGACGTCACGCTCGTCCAAGGGCGCCCGGGCCTATCGCGACGTCGCGAGCTCGCTGGTCGCGACGCTCTAGCCCCTGGGCCGCCAGAGGCTCTGGCGCGACCCGGGGGTGGTCCCACCCGGCGTGGTCCCGGGGTTACGGTGGATTCATGCCCACCACGACTTCCGCCCTTTCCGTCCCGTCTGCCGGGGCCCCCTTCGAGGCCGTCGAGATCGAGCGCCGCGACCTGCGCGACGACGACGTCCGCATCGACGTCGCCTTCGCCGGCATCTGCCACAGCGACATCCACACGGTCCGCGACGAATGGGGCCCTGCCCACTACCCGATCGTCACCGGCCACGAGATCGCCGGCACCGTGAGCGCCGTCGGCAGCGCGGTGACCAGGCACAAGGTGGGTGACCGCGTCGGCGTCGGCTGTCTCGTCGACTCGTGCGCCGAGTGCGAGAACTGCAAGAACGGCCAGGAGATGTTCTGCTCCAAGGGTTCCGTCGGCACCTACAACGCCCAGAACTACGACGGCGAGTGGGCTGCCGGCGGCTACAGCCAGCAGATCGTCGTCACCGAGCGCATGGTCCTGCGCATCCCCGAGGGCATCGAGCTCGACGAGGCAGCCCCGCTGCTGTGCGCGGGCATCACGACCTACTCGCCCCTGAAGCGCTGGGGCGCCGGCACCGGCCGCAAGGTCGCCGTCGTGGGCGTCGGCGGCCTGGGACACATGGGCGTCAAGATCGCCAAGGCCATGGGCGCCGAGGTCTCGACCCTGTCCCGCTCGTCGGCCAAGGCCAAGGACGCCGAGGAGCTCGGCTCGAGCAACCACATCGCCACGAGCGACAAGGACGCCATGAAAGCGGCGCGCGGCAGCTTCGACCTCATCCTCAACACGGTGAGCGCCGACCTCGACATGGACACCTACCTGCGCCTGCTGCGACCCAACGGCGCCCTCGTCAACGTCGGCCTCCCGCCGAGCAGCCTCTCGGTGCAGCCGGGCAGTCTCATCATGGGCAACAAGGTCCTCACCGGCAGCAACATCGGCGGGATCGCCGAGACCCAGGAGATGCTCGACTTCTGCGCCGAGCACGGCATCGGCGCGACGATCGAGACGATCGACGCGAGCGACACGACGACGGTCGACGCGGCATACGACCGTGTTGTCGACGGTGACGTCCGCTATCGCGTCGTCATCGACACGAGCACGATCAACGCCTCCACCTGACGCTCCATCGACGAAGGCCCTTCCCGTGGTGCGGGAAGGGCCTTCGTCGTTGCGTATGCCGTGTGCCTGGAGTCAGTCGGTGGCCTCGGCGGGCTTGCCGGCGCGGGTGCGGCGACGGGCGCGGTTGCGGCGCGGTCCTGCCGAGCCCTCGGCCTCGGCGTCACCGGAGGCACGAGGCGCCTCGGTGCGGGCGCGGTCGTTGTCACGCGAGCCACGGCCACCATCACGCGAGCCTCGGCCACCGTCACGTGAAGCCCCGTCGCGGGAGCCCCCGTCGCGGGAGCCACGACCGCCGTCGCGCGAACCGCCACCGCCCTGGCGACGACCGCCCGACTTGCCGGTCTCGCCGAGGTCCTCGAGCTTCTCGGCGCCGAGCCCGGCGCGCGTCTGCTCGGACTTCCGCAGACGGCCCTTGGAGCCCACCGGGATGTCCATCTGCTCGAAGAAGTGCTCCGAGCTCGAGTAGGTCTCCTCGGGGTCCGGGATCCCCAGGTCGAGCGCCTTGTTGATCATCGTCCAGCGGTGCAGGTCGTCCCAGTCGACGAACGTCACGGCGATGCCGGTCTGGCCCGCGCGGCCGGTGCGACCGATGCGGTGGATGTAGGTCTTCTCGTCCTCAGGACACTGGTAGTTGATGACGTGCGTGACGTTCTCGACGTCGATGCCGCGAGCGGCGACGTCGGTGGCGACGAGGACGTCGACCTTGCCGGAGCGGAAGGCGCGCAGCGCCTGCTCACGTGCCCCCTGCCCGAGGTCACCGTGGATGGCCGCGGCCGCGAAGCCACGGTCGGCGAGCTCGTCGGCGACCTTGGCCGCGGTGCGCTTGGTCCGGCTGAAGACGATGGTCAGGCCGCGGCCGTTGGCCTGCAGCATGCGGGCGAGCATCTCGACCTTGTCCATCGCGTGGGCTCGGAAGACGTGCTGCGCGACGGCCTTGACGGTCTGCGAGGTGTCGCCCTCACCCTCCTGCATGGCGCGGATGTGCGTCGGCTGGGTCATGTAGCGACGGGCCAGCGCGACGACGGCACCCGGCATCGTGGCCGAGAAGAGCATCGTCTGTCGGGCCGGGGACGTCATCGCGAGAAGCTTCTCGACGTCGGGGAGGAAGCCGAGGTCGAGCATCTCGTCGGCCTCGTCCAGGACGACCGTCTTGGCATGGGACAGGTCGAGGTGACCCTGCTTGGCGAGGTCGATGAGGCGACCGGGGGTGCCGACGACGACCTCGACACCCTTGACCAGGGCGTCGATCTGGGGCTCGTAGGCCCGGCCGCCGTAGACCGTGAGGACGCGGATGCCCCGGGTCTTGCCGGCCCGCTCGAGGTCGGCCGCGACCTGGACGGCGAGCTCGCGGGTCGGGGCCACGGCCAGGGCCTGCGGCTTGCCCTGGTGGGCGAAGCCGTCCCACGCGTCGTCGCCGCGCACGACGACCTTGTTGAGGAGCGGGATGCCGAACCCGAGCGTCTTGCCGGTGCCGGTCTTGGCCTGGCCGATGATGTCGTGGCCGCCGAGGGCGACGGGCAGGGTCATGGACTGGATCGGGAAGGGCGTCGTGATGCCGTGGGAGGCGAGGGCCGAGACGATGTCGGGGTGGATCGCGAAGTCCGAGAAGGACTGGACCGCGGCGGTGGCCTGCTTCGTGGCCTCGATGGCTGCCTCGTCCGGGATCGCCTCGGCGGTCGGGTCGGCAGGGATCGTTGATGCGTCTGTCATGGGAACTCTCTGATCTGCGGCGTCACGCGGGTGAGGCTTCTCGCCGCTGTGGCGGGCCGATCGGAGTTCTTCGGGCGAGGCTCGCCGTGGGCGGGCCCTCGCAGAGGGTGTTCGTCGTGCCGACCGGGCACCGTGGACTCGCTCAGCCTACCGCGCCGTATGCCGTCCGGTCGCCGCGGCGAGGTGGCTAGGCTGCGCAGCATGGAGAGCAACGGTGCGGCGGGTCTGGACGACCCGGCATACAGGGCCGCGGTCGTGGACCTCCTGGGTGTCCTGGCCTACGGCGAGCTGACGGCCTGCATCCGGATGGCGACCGACTCGGATCTCGCGCCGTCGTTGCGGATCAAGGCCCAGATGGCGGGTTTCGCGGCCACCGAGTACCGCCAGTACGAGGTGCTCGTCGACCGTTTGGGTGCCCTCGGGGTGGACGCCGAGACCGCCATGCAGCCCTTCGTCGCGCCCTTCTCGGCCTTCCACGACCGGACCCGCCCCAAGAGCTGGGTCGAAGGGCTCATCAAGGCGTATGTCGGCGACGGCATCGCCAAGGACTTCTATCGCGAGATGGCCTCGTTCGTCGACGACGAGACGCGCGCCGCCATGGACCACGCCCTCGACGACGCCGGCGCGGGCGACTTCATCGTCTCCGTCGTCCGGGACGCGATCCAGACCGACAGGAAGGCCACGGGCAGGCTGAGCCTCTGGGGCCGGCGACTGCTGGGTGAGGCACTCAGCCAGGGTCAGTCGGTCGCCGTCGAGCGCGACGCGCTCAGCGGGCTCCTCATCGGTAGGGGAGCCGACCTCACGGCCATCGGCCAGATGTTCACCCGGCTCACCGACCGGCACAGCCAGCGCATGGCCAGGCTCGGTCTCTCCGCCTGACGCTTCGTCTTGGTCCTCGAGGTCGGGGTCAGGTATGTGGGGATGGGTGCGTTTGCGACGAAGGAGCAACTGAGCGCCCATCCCCACATACCTCACCCCGTCTGCGGCCTGGCCACATCTGTCTTCCGGTGACGACCTCTGTGGGGGACGGGGAAGGCCCCGGTCCTCGGGTGAGGATCGGGGCCTTCGCCGTGCTGCAGGTGGACGCGTTGCGTCAGACCTGCCTCTTGTTGGTCGCCATGCCGTAGCCCACGATGAGGAGGGCGGCAACGACGATGCCGGCGAGGAACGGGATGAACTGGAATCCGCCGTTGCCGTTGCTGTATCCGAGCTGGTAGACGAGCCAGGTCGCGATCAGCGAGCCCAGGATGCCGAGGATGACGGTCACGAGGACCGAGATGCTCTGCTTGCCCGGAAGAACCAGGCGGGCCAGGGCCCCGATGATGGCGCCGACGATGATGGCGCCGATGATGGTGGCGAGCACGGTAAGCGCTCCTTTCTGGCCCTCACGGGCGCAGGGGTGGTCACCTGTCTGGTGACCTTGACGAACAAACCCTATGCCACATCTCGGGCGCAGAACGCACAGCGCGCCGCGCAAGTTCCCGACCGACCCGGTTCGTCATCCCGGCAGGTCAGGGCCGGTTTCACCAGGCTGCGCCGCCTGACGCCCGAGCCGTGGCGTCCCTCAGATCTGTCCGAACCCGACGCGGCTCTTCTCGGACTCGCCGACGAGGACCCAGCCCAGGGCCCGGCCGGGGACGAGAAGCTCACGGCCCTTGCTGTCGGTGAGGCGCAGGACCCCGCCGTCGGTCAGGGCTGCGTCGACGGCCTGGGACACCTCGGCCGGAGAGGCGTCGGTCTCGAGTGCGATCTCGCGTGCGACGTTCTGCACGCCGATGTTGACCTCCACGGTCAGTTCCCTTTCGTTCGTGGGGGCCGCCCGGCGAAAGCCGGCGACCTGTTCACGAGAGGCTAACCGTGTGCTGACTCGGATCGTTCCCCGCCCGCCATGGGGAGCGAGCTGATGCCGCGCCACATAAGGGCGGTGACGAGCTCGCTGGCCTCGTCGCGCGTGAGGTCGGACTCGGCGGCGAGCCAGTGTCGCGCGGTGATCTGCGACATGCCGGACAGCCCGGTGGCGAGGAGCATGGCGTGCTCGTCGGGGATGCCGGCATCGTGGGCAATGACGTCGGCGATGGCCTCTGCGCAGGCGAGCTCCAGGGTGTCGAGCCGGGCCCGGACCTGTGGGACGCCGGTGAGGTCGGACTCGAAGATCATCCGGAAGGCGGCACCCTCGCGCGAGACGAAGTCGAAGTAGGCGCTGATGGTTGCGCGGACGCGGTCCTGGTTGTCCTCGGCGGGTTCCTGCATGGCTTGGCGGACGAGGCTCTCGAGGGTGTCGCAGTGCTCATCGAGGAGGGCGAGGTAGAGCTCGAGCTTGCCTGGGAAGTGCTGGTACAGGACCGGCTTCGACACACCTGCGTGCTCAGCGATGTCATCCATCGCGGCAGCGTGGTAGCCCCGCTCGACGAAGACTGCCTGCGCCGCCTCGAGCAGCTGGGCCCTGCGCTCGGATCGGGGCATGCGCTGACCGCGGTGAGGGCTGGTGTCCATGGGAGTCCTGTCTGCGCTTCATTCAGGGTGGTGCGCGTCATAGTACGGAACGCCGGAGTCGTCCGGGCGCGCCCGGACGTATCGTGGCCGGGTGGCTGCCATGGACAGGACAAGCGGGCGTATGCCGCTCGCTCCCGTCGGCGAGCCGCTCTCGCCTGCCGAGCGGACGCGCTTTGCCCGCCACGTCATCCTGCCCGGGATCGGTGACACCGGGCAGCGGCGTCTTCGCGCCGCTCGGGTGCTCGTCGTGGGGGCCGGCGGGCTCGGTTCGCCGATCCTGCTCTACCTCGCAGCCGCGGGGGTCGGGCACCTCACGGTCGTCGATGACGACGTGGTCGAGTCGACCAACCTGCAGCGCCAGGTCGTGCACGGGGTCGCCGATGTCGGACGGCCCAAGGTCGAGTCGGCTGTCTCGGCGCTGGCGGCCCTGGCCCCCGACTCGCTCGTCGTGCCGGTCGCCGAGCGCCTCACGGCGGCCAACGTCCTCGCCCTCGTCGCCGACCACGACGTCGTCGTCGACGGCGCGGACAACTTCCCCACCCGCTACCTCGTCGGGGACGCGTGCGCCCGCCTCGGCGTCCCGCACGTGTGGGGCTCGGTCTACCAGCACGACGCGCAGACGAGTGTCTGGTGGGCGGGCGAGGGCCCGTGCTACCGCTGCGTCTTCCCGACGCCCCCGCCACCGGGTGCGGTGCCGTCCTGCTCGACCGGCGGTGTCCTCGGCGCGAGCTGCGGCGCGGTCGGGTCGGTCATGGCCGAGGAGGTCGTGAAGCTCCTCATCGGAGGTGGTGAGCCGCTCGTCGGTCGGCTGCTGCTGCACGACGCCTGGCGACAGGAGTGGAGCTCGCTCACGGTCGCGGCGGATCCCGACTGTGTCGTGTGCGGCGTCGATGCCGACCCGCGGCGCCCTCTGGGGATCGACGAGCGGCCACCCTCGGACGACCTCGGCGTCCCCCCGTCGGCCGCTGCGACAGGTGAACTCGCCCCGACGATCACGGTCGTGGAGCTGTCGCAGCGACTGCTGGCTCGTGAGGGCGGCGAGGACGACTTCGTGCTCGTCGACGTCCGAGAGCCGGGTGAGCGTGAGGTGGTGACCATCCCCGGTGCCGTGGCGGTCCCGCTGGCGCAGGTGCGCCACGGCGAAGGTGAGGCGCTCGCGCAGGTCGCGGGCGGCATACCGGCGCTCGTCTACTGCAAGTCGGGAGCACGCTCGGCGGAGGCCGTGACCCTGCTGCGCCGCCGGGGTGTCGACGCGGTCGACGTCACCGGCGGGGTGCTGGCCTGGGTGCGGGACGTCGACCCGACCCTGGCGACCTACTGACCGCGGAGCCCGCGAGGCCGGTGTCGGTCCAGCGTGATGGGATCGGGACGTGCTGACCCTCCGACGACCCGCGAGGACCGAGACCCACGTCCCGGTCCTGGACTCCGTGCAGCAGTCGGTCGTCGACTGGCGGAGCACGGGGGTGCTGCGCGTGCTCGGGGCTCCGGGCACGGGCAAGTCGACCGTGGCCGTGGAGCTGGTCGCTGCCCACGCCGGCGACGGTGTCCGCCCCGACCAGTGCCTGCTCCTCGCCTCGTCGCGGCGCAGCGCGGCGCGACTGCGTGACCAGGTGACCGCGCGGGTCGGCGGCACGTCGACCGAGCCGATGGCGCGCACCTTCCCCTCGTTCGGCTTCGGGGTGCTTCGCGCGGCCGCCGCCCTCGTCGGCGACGCCCCTCCGCGGCTGCTCAGTGGACCGGAGCAGGACGTCGTGCTGCGTGAGCTGCTGGCCGGCCATGCGTCGGGGGAGAGCATCGGTCCGAGCTGGCCGGGCCGGGTCCAGCTGGCGCTGCCGACCCGGGCGTTCCGCGCCGAGCTGCGTGACCTGCTCATGCGCGCCGTCGAGCTGGGTCTCGACGCCGACGAGCTGGGTGAGCTGGGCATCCTGCACGGGCGCGAGGAGTGGGTGGCCGGGGCCGAGCTGCTGCGTGAGTACGACGAGGTCACCGCGCTGCTGACGCCGGGCGCGTTCGACCCGGCCTGGATCCTCGGCGCTGCCGCGGGCGCGCTCGCGGGCGACGAGGGGCTCGCGCACTCGCTCACCTCCTCGCTGCGGCTCGTCGTCGTGGACGACGCCCAGGAGATGACTCCCGCGGCACTGCGCCTGCTCGAGGTGCTGCGTCAGGTCGCACCAGCCGCCGGCATCGTCCTCATCGGGGACCCCGACAGCGCGACCCAGACGTTCCGGGGCGGCGACCCCACACTCCTGGCGCGCGAGTGGGCCGTGCTCGGCGACGGGCCGACCGTCGTACTCCCGCGCAGCCACCGGCTGCCCGAGTCCCTGCAGGCCGTCACCCAGGCCGTGGCCGGCCACATCGGTGTCCTAGGGGATGCGGCCCACCGCAGGGCCGAGGCACGGGGCGACGGCGGGGAGGCGCAGGTGCACCTGCTGCGGTCGGCGAGCCAGGAGGCCGGTTTCATCGCCTCGCGCCTGCGAGCAGCCCACCTCCTCGACGACGTGCCGTGGTCCGACATGGCCGTCATCGTGCGTGGGCAGTCCCGCAGCGCAGCCTTGCGCCGGGCCCTGCAGTCCTCGGGTGTGCCCGTGAGCGCCGCCGAGGCCGAGCTGCCGGTGCGCGACGAGCCAGCGGTGCGACCGCTGCTCACGCTCCTCCAGGTCGTCGCCGACCTTGCGCTGGAGCGGACCCAGGACGTGCCCGTGGAGGCGGCGCTCGACGTGCTCGTCTCGCCCCTCGGGGCAGCCGACCCGGTCGAACTGCGACGGCTGCGTCGGGCGCTCCGGCGCGACGAGCTCGACGCGGGCGGCTCCCGCACGAGCGACGAGCTCATCGCCGAGGTGCTGCTGCGGCCGGCGGTCCGCGACCGCCTCGGTCTGGAGGGGCGCTCGGTGCAGCGCATCGGCCGGATGATCCGGGCCGGTGTGGAGGCGTGCGGAGCCGTCGACGGCAGCTGGGGTCCGGGCGCGAGCGCCGAGCGCATCCTCTGGTCGATGTGGGATGCCTCCCGGCTTGCCGGGCTCTGGCGCGAGACGGCGCTGGGTGGTGGTGCGGCCGGCGCGCGCGCCGACCGTGACCTCGATGCCGTGCTCGCCGTGCTGAGGTCTGCGGCCACCTATGGCGAGCGGTTGCCGGGGTCCTCCCCCGAGGCCTTCCTCCACCACGTCCTCGGACAGGACGTGCCCGGCGACACGCTCGCTGCCCGGGCTCCTGCCGGCGAGGCGGTCTCGCTGCTCACGCCCCAGTCCGCGGCCGGGCGCCAGTGGCCGCTCGTCGTCGTCGCCGGCGTGCAGGAGGGGAGCTGGCCCGACCTCCGGCTCCGCGGCTCCCTCCTCGGCTCCCAGGACCTCGTCGACGTCGTGCGAGGTCGCGCGGGTGGGCATCGTGCCGCACTTGCGGCGGTCCGTCACGACGAGACCCGCCTCTTCCACGTCGCCGTGTCGCGTGCGAGCCGGTCGCTGCTCGTCACCGCGGTCCGCAGTGAGGACGAGCAGCCTTCTCCCTATCTCGATGTCGTCGATCCGCTGCCCGATGACGCAGATCGCCGTGAGCCCAGCGACTGGGCACGGCCGGTCACGCTGCCGACACTCGTGGGCGCCCTGCGCCGCGATGTCGTGTCGACGGACCCCCGTCGCCGCGGCGGCGCGATCACCGGCCTGGCCAGACTCGCGCGAGCCGGTGTGCCCGGCGCAGATCCGGCCTCGTGGTGGGTGCTGCACGGGCTGTCCGACGAGCGACCGAGGCGCGGCCCGGTCGACGCCGTGCGGGTCGGCCCGTCGGCCATCGACGGGTTCGGCTCGTGCCAGCTCAGGTGGGCGCTCACCAAGGTCGGTGGCGACGGCCCCATGATCGGTCAGCGCGACATCGGCACGCTCATCCACGAGATCGCCGCCGAGGGGGACTCCGACGCGGCGACGATGCGCGCGACGCTCGAGGAGCGTTGGCCCCGACTCGGGCTTCCGCAGGGGTGGTCGACCGACCTCAAGCGCCGAGAGGCCGAGCGGATGGTCGACCGGCTCGCACGCTTCTTCGCCGAGAACACCGCCGCCGGGTGGCGCCGGCTGGCGGCGGAGTCGCGGATGAAGGTCGAGCTCGGCCGCGTCGTCCTCAGTGGAACCGTCGACCGGCTCGACGTGGCGCCTTCCGGTGAGGTGCGCGTTCTCGACTACAAGACCGGTTCGAGCAAGCCCAAGGCGGCGGATGTCCCGCGGCACGGCCAGCTCGGCGCCTACCAGCTGGCCGTGGTCTCTGGCGGGTTCGAGGATGTCGAGGTCCCTTCGACGTCCTCCGGCGCGGCCCTGCTCCACGTGGGCAAGGCGGCGAACAAGTCGACGACGATCCAGGTCCAGCCACCCCTGTCGAAGGATGCCGACCCCGAGTGGGCGCAGCGTCTCGTCGTCGAGACGGGTGAGCTCATGGGCGGCACGACGTTCGTGGCCACGCCGAGCGACGAGCTCTGCCGCACCTGCCCGGTGCGCAGCTCATGTCCGGCCCAGGCCGAGGGGAGAGCGCTGTGACTGCCCTCCCCGAGACGGAGGTGCGCTGGTCCGCCGCCGCTGTCGCTGAGGCGATCGGTTTGCCGCACCGTCCCACGCCCGAGCAGACGGCCGTCATCGAGGCGCCCCTGCGCCCGCTGCT
This sequence comes from Knoellia sp. AC549, assembly GCF_979258975.1. Taxonomy (NCBI): domain Bacteria; kingdom Bacillati; phylum Actinomycetota; class Actinomycetes; order Micrococcales; family Intrasporangiaceae; genus Knoellia; species Knoellia sp. AC549. Next base: position 600,089 of record NZ_OZ409890.1, on the reverse strand, counting down.
CGTCATCGCAGGCGCCGGGTCGGGCAAGACCGAGACGATGGCCGCACGCGTCGTCTGGCTCGTCGCCAACGGCTTCGTCGAGCCCGAGGACGTGCTCGGGCTCACCTTCACCCGCAAGGCGGCAACGGAGCTGTCGGACCGGATCGGCAACCGGCTCGCCCAGCTGCGCAGGGTCGGACTCTGGACCCCGCAAGCGGTCGACGGCGCACCCTCCCTCGGGGCGGCCGTGAGCGTGTCGACCTACCACTCGTATGCCGGCCGGCTCGTGCGCGAGCACGGCCTGCGGCTCGGCTACGAGGCCGACACCCGCCTGCTCTCGGAGGCCGCTGCCTGGCAGACCGCACACGAGGCCGTGGCCCGCTACGACGGACCGATGGATGAGGTCGACAAGGCGGAGGCCACGGTGACAGCGGCCGTCGTCGACCTCGCGGGTGAGATGGCAGAGCACCTCCAGAGCCCCGAGTCCGTTGCGGCGCACCTCGATCGGATCATCGCGGGCCTCGAGGAGCTCGAGCGTGGCGACACCAGAAGGCGCGTCCACCCGGTTGCCGACGAGCTGGCGAGCCTCCGGCTGCGGCGGGCTGTTCTGCCCATCGTCGACCGCTACGCGCAGCTCAAGCGGTGCCGTGACGCGATGGACTTCGCCGACCAGATGGCCTTGGCGGCGCGTCTGGCCATGACCTTCGACGACATCGGCGCGATCGAGCGGGCCCGTCACCGGGTGGTGCTCCTCGACGAGTTCCAGGACACGTCCGAGGCACAGCTCGCGCTGCTCAAGGCGCTCTACGTCGCACCGGGCGAGACCTCGGCCGTGACCGCGGTCGGTGACCCGCACCAGTCGATCTACGGCTGGCGCGGAGCGAGCGCGACGACCCTCACCCGGTTCGCACTGGAGTTCGCCGACCCGGAGCCCGCCGAGAAGCTCGACCTCTCGACGAGCTGGCGCAACGACAGCGCCATCCTCGAGGTCGCCAACCACCTGGCACATCCGCTGCGAGCGGCGTCGCGCGTCCCCGTGGAGCCGCTCTCGTCGCGCCCCGGCGCAGGCTCCGGCTCGGTCGAGGTCGCTCGCCTGCTCACCGCTGCCGACGAGGCCGACCACATCGCTCAGTGGCTGGCAGCTCACCGCTCCAGGGGGGCCGTGAGCGCAGCGGTCCTCTGCCGCAAACGGGCCGAGTTCGCCACCGTGACAGCGGCACTGGAGGAGCACGGCATACCCCACGAAGTGGTTGGTCTCGGTGGTCTCCTCCTCACGCCGGAGGTCGAGGACGTCGTCGCCCTGCTGCACGTCGTTCAGGATCCCGCCCGCGGTGACCACCTCGTCCGGCTCCTCTCCGGACCGATGATGAGGCTCGGCATCGCCGACCTCGATGCCCTGGCGCAGTGGTCCCGGGTGCAGCAGCGCCAGCGTGGCGGGTCGTTGGCTCGCCACGAGCGCGACCTCGCCCCGGACGCCGCCGACGCGCCGAGCATCATCGAGGCGCTCGATGACCTGCCGCCGCGCGGCTGGGTCGGCGACGAGGGCGAGCGGCTCTCCGACGTCGCCCGCGACCGGCTGGCCGGGCTCGCGGCCACCGTGCGGCGTCTGCGCGGGCTGACCTTCCTCCCGCTCGCCGATCTCGTCCTCGAGGCCGAGAAGGCTCTGGGCCTCGACATCGAGGTCCTGTCCCGCCCCGAGTACACCCCGGCGGCAGCTCGGGCCCACCTCGACGCCTTCGGCGACGTGGCAGCGCAGTTCTCGCAGAGCGCCGACCGAGCGACCCTCGGGGGGTTCCTCGACTGGGTCAAGGCGGCGATCGACGAGGAACGCGGTCTGGACCGCGGCTACGCCGACGCCACGCCCGACGCGGTGCAGGTGATGACCATCCACGCTGCCAAGGGCCTCGAGTGGGACGTCGTCGCCGTGCCCGCTCTCGTGGAGAGCACCTTCCCCGCCCACAACCTCCACACGCCGCGCTTCACGGACGAGCAGTGGCGCATCTCGGCTCCCAAGGACAAGGGCTGGCTCGGTGGTCTCACCGACGGCGGCCTGCCCTACGAGCTGCGAGGAGACCGTGACGGACTGCCCGACTTCGGCTGGCGCAGCGCGGGCGGGTGGGACGAGTTGGCCGACCGCCTGGAGGAGTTCGCTCTCGCTGGTGGGGAGCACGCCATCGCGGAGGAGCGCCGCCTCGCGTATGTCGCGACGACGCGGGCGCGACACGCTCTGCTGCTCACCGCCAGCGTCTGGAGTCGCCCCAGGACACCGCGACTGACCTCTCGTTTCCTCGACGAGGTGCTTGCGCTCGCGCGCGACGACACCTCGTCCCCGGTCCGGCTGGGTCCCTGGACCGACCTCCCCGAGCCGCCGGCGGACGGGTCGGCCCTGGTCAAGCCGGGCACGGAGGACGGCCAGGAGTTCGTCTGGCCGGTCGACCACCTGGCCCATCGCCGAGTGCGGGCCGGTGCGGCCGCTCGCGCCGTCACCGATGCCGTCACCGCCGGTGACACGGCCAGCGCGGTGCAGGACGACGGATCCGGGGGAGATCCGCGGACCGTGACCGGCTCGGACGACGCGGGCCCGTGGGCGCGTGAGGTCGATGTCCTGCTGGCGGAGCGGGAAGCGCGCAGGACCCGTCACGACGACGTCGTCGAGCTGCCGTCGCACCTCTCCACGTCATCGCTCGTGGCGTTCGCCACCGACCCCGAGGCCTACGCAGCCGAGCTGCGCCGTCCCATGCCGTCGGCGCCCGCGCAGGCGGCCAGCCGGGGGACCGCCTTCCACGCGTGGGTCGAGTCGCACTATGCCCGGGCCGCCATCGTCGACCTCTTCGACCTTCCCGGCAGCGCCGATGAGGACCCTTCGGGCGACGAGGAGCTGCCGGTCATGCGTGAGCGGTTCCTCGCTAGCCCGTGGGCGGCCCGAGAACCCCTCGAGATCGAGACGGCTCTGGAGACAGTGGTCGACGGCGTCGCCCTCCGCGGACGCATCGACGCGGTGTTCCGTGACGTCGAGGATGCTGACTGGGTCATCGTCGACTGGAAGACCGGGCGTCGGCCCGCCGGCGAGGTCGCCCGGCTGCGGGCACTGCAGCTCGCGGCCTACCGCGTCGCCTGGGCGCGCCTGCGCGGCGTCGACCCGCAGCGGGTGCGTGGGGCGTTCTACTACGCCGCCACCGGTGAGACGGTCTGGCCCGAGCTCGCCGACGAGGCCGAGATCAGCGACCTTCTCGCCGGAGTTCCTCGGGACTGAGCCCTGGCTCCGCCGTCTCCTCCTCGGAGTGCACGGCCTTGCTCGACGACCCGAACGTGCGCGGCGTCCAGGGGACCTCTTCATCGAGCGAGGGATCCTCGTCCGGCTCGTCGAAGTCGAGGTCGAGCCCCAGTCGAGAGGTCGCCGAGGACTGACGGATCTCGGTTCCTTCGGGGACCGCGGTTCCTTCGGCGACCTCGGGGCCCTCGGCGACCTCGGGAGTTTCCGTGACCTGTGGCGTCGGGGTCGGCATATCGGAGTCGTCGGACCCGTCAGACCCGTCGGACTCGTCGGAGTGGTCCAGGTCGTCGGAGTGGTTGGACTCGTCGAGGTCGTCGAGGTCGTCGGAGGGGTCGGAGGGGTCGGACTCGCGAAGGTCGCTGGACTCCACCGGGTCGGGCGACGCGGCGAAGGGGGTGGGCTCGCCCACGTCGGTGGGCTCGACCTCGCGCGCAGGAGTGGTCGACCTCGTGGGCTCTGCCGGGTCCTTCGCCACATCGGGTTCGGCGGCCACGCTGGGCCCGGCCAGGTCCGCGCCGCCGTGCGGCTCTTCGGTGTCGGCCGCAGCCGGCTCGAGCTCGACGACCTCGTCCTCGTCCTCGTCGTCGTCGGCCAGCGCAGGCGGGGGCGTGGTCCGAGCCCGCAGCGCGACCGGCGTCAGCGAGTTCCGGCGGTAGTCGTCGGTCTCACGCTCCTCGTGCACCGACTCGTCGAGGCGGCGCAGTCGGCTGGAGAGTCCCTCGATCGCCGGCTCGTCACCTCGGGCATCGGCCCGCATCAGCTCGGCCAGCACCGTGAGCTCGGCGGCGAGCCGGGCACGCACGAGGAGGTTCGCATCCGGCCGCTCGACCCGTGCGTGGGCATAGGCCTCGAGCACCGTCTCGACCGTCGCCGGGTCGGCCTCGTCGACCAGCGCTGCGAAGTCATCGGCCGGGTCGGCGACCTTGGCGTCCTCCCAGCCGGTGATGCCGCGGATGCGACCTGTCGACGCGTCAGCGTCGTCCTCGAAGACGGCAAGGACCTGGTCGCCGGTGAGGTCGCCGTGCACCGGCGTGGGGGCGAACCGCCAGAGCGCCACGTCCTCGAGCGCACGCTCCCAGCGGGCCAGCAGGGCGGTGGGCACGCGTCCGGACTCGGCGGCGCGGTCGAGATCAGCGAGTCGGCGGGTGCGATAGGAGTCGGTGTCGTACGACGGCATACCGGCCTCGTCGAAGAGCCGCGGATCCGTGTTGTGCAGCGCGGCGAGGGCGCGACCGAGGTCCGCGGCCGGACCGGCGCCGGCCGGCAGGGCGTCGAAGGCGAGGTTGTGCCCGGGCAGGTAGGGGTAGACCATCGCGCGGCCGCCGGTCTTGAGCTCGACGAAGCCGCGCGGCGCCGGGACCGTGAAGGGGAGGCGCCTGGCCAGCAGCTGCAGCAGCCTGACGGTGAGGTCCATCCGGGCCGCCGCAAGCTCGTTGCGAGGCGCCCGCACCACCCATCGACGGTGTTCGGTGTCCTGGACGAAGGCGACGTCGTAGTCCTGCTCGGGCACGCTCGGGAGGGCCTCGACGCTCACCGGGTCCAGTCCCGGGACGCCGGCGCTCGCGAGGGCTGCGAGGAAGGTCGGGGTGCGTTCCACCCGTTCACCGTATGCCGTGGGGCCCCCTAGGGTGGTGACGTGGCGCGTGCAACAGCGAGTCTTCCTTCCCTTGCCCTCTCTCGTGGCGGCCTCGACCGCCACAGCGAGCTCCGCACCGAACCCGGTCTGCTCGACGTCCTCCTGGACGATCCGGCCACGAGGGTGCTCGAGCTCGTGGACGGCCGAGCCGAGGTCGACGAGCACGGCGAGGACGGCGAGGACACCGACGAGGGTCAGGTGGCGCTGCGCTATCGCTCCCCGCTGCCCACTGACCGCGAGGCCTTCGTCGCCTATCTCGGCCACGACGCTCATACGGGCGGCACGGCATACCTTCTCTCCGTCGCGGGGGAGGCCACGCCGGTCGTCGACGACCCGGGCAGGCGCGGACTCCGGGCGGTCGGTGCTCGCCTCGGGGACCTCGACGCCGGAGTCCTCACCACGGCCACGGGTCTGGCCAACTGGCATGCGCGACACCGCTTCTGCCCACGATGCGGCTCGCCCACCGAGCCGGCCCACTCGGGCTGGACGCGCGTGTGCCCGATCGACGAGAGCGAGCACTACCCACGCACCGACCCGGCCGTCATCATGTCGGTGATCGACGACCGCGACCGGCTGCTGCTCGCCCGAGGTGTCGGTTTCGCACCCCAGGGGATGTCGGTCCTCGCCGGCTTCGTCGAGCCGGGCGAGAGCCTGGCGAGTGCCGTGGCGCGCGAGGTGCACGAGGAGGTCGGCGTCACCGTGAGCGACGTGGCCTACCTCGGTGACCAGCCCTGGCCCTTCCCGTCCTCACTCATGATCGGGTTCACTGCACGCGCGGTCACCACCGAGCTGACGCTCCAGGAGAGTGAGATCGAGGCGGCGCGCTGGTTCGACCGCGACGAGTTCACGCGGGCGGTGGCCGACGGTGAGCTGCGGATCTCCAGCCGGATCTCGATCGCCCGTCGACTCATCGAGCACTGGTACGGCGCCGAGATCGACGTCGCCGAGACCCCGCTGCGCGGCTGATCAGCCGGCGAGGCGCTGCTTGACCTCGGCCAGGGACGGGTTCGTGGCCGCGGACCCGTCGGGGAAGACCACGGTGGGCACGGTCTGGTTGCCACCGTTGACCTGCATCACGTAGACCGCGGCGTCCTCGTCACGCTCGATGTCGATGACGTCGACGGCGATCCCCTCGCGGTCCAGCTGGGACTTGAGGCGACGGCAGTAGCCGCACCACGTCGTCGAGTACATCGTGATCGTTCCCGCGGCGGGGTTCCTGGGGCTCATGGCGCTCCTGTGGACAGGCGAGGGTGGGTGGTCGTAGCTGCAACCTAGGATCGCATCGATGTCTTCCATGCCCGCGCACCCGTCCGCCGACGCCATCCTCGACGGCCTCGACCCGGAGCAGCGAGAGGTCGCCGCCAACCCGACCGGACCGATGGTCGTGCTCGCCGGCGCAGGCACGGGCAAGACGCGCGCCATCACCCACCGGATCGCGTATGCCGTGCTGTCCGGTGCGCAGCAGCCGCAGCGGACGCTCGCCGTCACCTTCACCGCGAGGGCAGCGGGGGAGATGCGCACCCGGTTGCGCGACCTCGGTGTGGGTGGGGTGCAGGCCCGGACGTTCCACGCGGCCGCGTTGCGACAGCTGCACTACTTCTGGCCGCAGGCGATCGGTGGTGCGGCGCCCGAGGTGATGCCGCACAAGGCCGGTGCCGTGGCAGAAGCGGCGGGTCGACTGCGGATGCGGTTCGACCGCACGGGGGTTCGCGACCTGGCTGCCGAGGTCGAGTGGGCCAAGGTCAGCATGCTGACGTCCGAGACCTATGCGGCCGCAGCACGGGCGGCGGGCCGTGAGGCGCCGGGCCTCGACCTCACGGCGATGTCCCGAGTGCTCGCCGCCTACGAGGAGGTCAAGGCCCAGCGTGGGGTGATCGACTTCGAGGACGTGCTGCTCGTCCTCGTCGGCATCCTCGACGAGAACGAGGGTGTCGCCCGGGCCGTGCGCGAGCAGTACCGCAGCTTCGTCGTGGACGAGTACCAGGACGTCAACGCCCTGCAGCAACGACTGCTCGACCTGTGGCTGGCCGACCGGCAGGACATCTGCGTCGTCGGCGATCCGGCCCAGACGATCTACTCGTTCACCGGCGCCTCGCCGGTCCACCTGCTCGGCTTCCGGGCCCGCCACCCCAAGGCCCGTCAGGTCGAGCTCGTGCGCAACTACCGGTCCACCCCCGAGATCGTGGGCCTCGCCAACCTGGTGCTGCGCTCCCCGGGCGGTGGCCGGCGCAGCGGCTCGGTCGTGCTGGAGGCCCAGCGGGAGACCGGCCCGGCACCGGTCCTGCTCCACCATCCCGATGACCCCAGCGAGGCCGCGGCCGTCGCCTCCGCGATCGGTGACCTCATCGCCGCCGGCACGGCTCCGGCCCAGATCGCGGTCCTCTTCCGCACCAACGGGCAGTCCGAGGTCGTGGAGTCAGCCCTCGCCGACCGTGGCATCCCCTACCTCGTCCGGGGTGGCGAGCGCTTCTTCCAGCGCAAGGAGGTGCGCGAGGCGATCGTCCTCATCCGCGGTGCGGCCCGGTCGGATGACGGCTCCGTGCCCCTGCCCGACCTGGTGCGCGATGTGCTGCTCGGTGTCGGGTGGACGCGCGACGCCCCCAACGCGGGTGGCGCAGCGCGCGAGCGTTGGGAGTCGCTGGCCTCACTGGCCGCGCTGGCCGACGACCTCGTTGCCGCGGACTCAGAGGCGCGCATGCCGGCCTTCGTCCGTGAGCTCGACGAGCGGATGGCCTCCCAGCACGCGCCGTCGGTGCAGGGGGTCACGCTGGCCTCGCTCCACGCGGCCAAGGGGCTGGAGTGGGGGACCGTGTTCCTCATCGGTGCATCCGACGGCTACCTCCCGATCTCGATGGCCGACACCCCGGAAGCCATCGAGGAGGAGCGCCGGCTGCTCTATGTCGGGGTGACACGAGCCCGCGACCGCCTCGTCGTCTCGTGGTCGGGTGCCCGCACTCCCGGCGCGCGCGCGACGCGCCGTCCCTCCCGCTTCCTCGACGGGACGGCCTGCATCCTCGGTGACGGCGCACGCTCCCAGCCCCGACGGTCTGCACGCGTCGGAGGTGGCGCGGCCAAGGCACCCAAGGTCGCTCGTCGCAGCACCTGCCGCACCTGCGGCGCCGACCTGTCGACTGCCGCCGAGCGCACCGTCGGCCGATGCTCGAGCTGCCCAGCGACCTACGACGAGGCGATGTTCGAGCGTCTGCGCGAGTGGCGTCTGGCCACGTCCCGCGCGGCAAGCGTGCCCGCCTTCGTCGTCTTCACCGATGCCACGCTCACCGCGATCGCCGAGCAGACGCCGAGCGACGTGGCGGGCCTGTCGGCGATCAGTGGGGTCGGGCAGCGCAAGCTCGACCTCTATGCCAGCCAGGTCCTCGCGGTCCTGGGCGGCGAACCTCCCGAGTCCGTTGTCGATTCCGCAACAAATTCTCAGAGCGAATCTTCCTCTGCCACAACGGAATCCGACGCCTGAAGCGCTGCTCGACCAAACCGGTTCCTTAATTCCGTTGCACCGCCTCGCAGCGGTCCCCTAACCTGATCTGACGCAGCACGGCAACCGCCGTGCCACGACGTCACCAGGACAGTGAGGAGGGTTGGCCGCATGGACATCATGAAGAGCATCGCGACGGACTACACCGTCCCCTCCCGCACGCGTGAGCGTCAGGGCGCACTGCCGACCCTCGCACCGTTCAGCGCTCCGGTCCAGGGGATCACTGTGTCCGCCGGCATGGCTGTCGCTGCCTTCGGCGCCGGCGTCCGCGCCGATGGTGCCTTCAACCCCACGGGTGACCTCTCCGCCTCCCTCCAGGCTTCGCCGCTGTAGACCACAGCAGCGACTGGCCTCGAGGCCGCGGAACCCACCCGGGATCCGCGGCCTTTTTCGTTTGTCGCTCGATCCACGGACAACACCCACATCAACCGATCGAACAACACGAACCCGCCCCGACCGGGCGGAGAAGGAGGTGACACTCGTGCAACTGACCGACCTCATCGATGCACAGGAGTGCACTGCCGATCTCGGTGACGCCGTGCCCTGTCGCGAGAACGACGCCGAGATCTGGTTCGCCGACACGCCCGTCGGTGTCGAGTTCGCCAAGACCCTCTGCGGGACCTGCCCCATCAAGAGCGCCTGCCTCGCGGGTGCCCTCGACCGGCAGGAGCCCTGGGGTGTCTGGGGTGGCGAGCTCTTCGAGCACGGCGTGGTGATCCCCCGCAAGCGGCCCCGGGGTCGCCCGCGCAAGGACACCGTGGCGGCATGACCTCGTCGTCGAACCGCACCTGACCTCATGACCACACCCTTGGATCCTTGGAGGAACCATGTACCGCAGGCGAATGCAGCAGGTTCGTCGCATCCTGCACGAGCGGAACGCGCACGATGCGCACCGCCGGGCGCAGGCGCACCTCGTGCGAGAGCGAACGCTCGCCGAGGTCCGCATGATCGTGCGATGACCGAGCGACTCGGCGCCGCCCCTGAACGCTGGGGGCGGCGTCGTTTCATGTCCGGGCACGGTTCGGGTTCGGGTTCCCCGAGCCGGTATGCCGCCGCCTTCCATTCCGTGAGACGCCCCACATCGCGAGTGGACCGGGAACCCACGCCGTGCTTCGCTCTACCCATGTCGTCGACCGCAGCCGCCCGGAATCTCCCGGTCATGCCCGCTGCCGTCACGTGTTGTCGCTGTTGCTGCTGACCCCGCACAGCCCCGGTCGCTGACCTGCCGCGACCCCCACGACGACACCCCTTGAGAGACTCCCATGACCCTTGCCCGTCCGACGTCGGCACTTCCCGGCGTCAGCACGTTCACCCCTGTCCAGCTCCTGCGCGTCGCCAGGCTCTTCGCCGCCGACCCCGACCTGCCCGACCTCCTGCCCGAGCGCCCAGAGGATCGGGGCGGGCGCCGGTGGCACCAGCTCGCCGAGACGCACCACCTTCAGCTCTGGGTCATCGAGTGGCCACCGGGTGCAAGCACCGGATTCCACGACCACGGTGGCTCGCGGGGTGCCTTCACGACCGTGCGGGGGGCCCTGACCGAACGTCAGGTCAGTCATGGAGAGCTCCACGCCCGCGTGCTGCCCGCTGGCGAGGGCCGGGCGTTCGGGGCCAACCACGTCCACGACGTCGTCAATGAGGGCGACAGTGCTGCGCTCAGCGTCCACGCCTACTCGCCGCGTCTGGACCAGATGACCCACTACGACCTCGTTCTCGGGCGACTCGTCCTCGCCGGCGTCGAGCAGCGTGGTGAGAGCTGGTGAGCGGCACGGGAATCGAGGACCAGCTGGCTCAGGCGCGCTCACGCCTCGACCGGTTGTCGGCACGGGCCGCCTGGCGTGAGGTTCGCTCGGGTGCTGCCTGGCTCGTCGACATCCGGCCTGCTGCACAGCGTGCGGAGGAGGGTAAGGTGGCACCGGGTCTGGCACCGTTGGTCATCGAGCGGAACGTGCTCGAGTGGCGCTTCGACCCGCGCCAAGATGCCGTGCTGCCGGGCGTCGACTTCGACACCCGCGTCATCGTCATGTGCCAGGAGGGCTACACCTCGAGCCTCGCGGCGGACGCCCTGCGCTCGCTGGGGCTGTCCCGCGCCACCGACCTCATCGGCGGTTTCGCGGCGTGGCGCGGACAGGGCCTCCCCGTCGCACGGCCCGCGATCCTCCTGCGGTCGTGAGCGCGTGCGGCAGGATGGCACCCATGGCCATCCAGATCCGCATCGCCCAGGACGAGACTGCCGACAAGGTGCTCAGCGAGGACCCGTTCGCGCTGCTGACCGGCATGCTGTTGGACCAGCAGTTCCCCATGGAGCGGGCCTTCGCCGGCCCCGCCAAGGTGCTGGAGCGTTTCGGCACGCTCGACCCGGCCGCGATCGCCGCAGCAGAGCCCGAGGCGTTCGCGGACCTCTGTGCGACGCCGCCGGCGGTGCACCGATATGGCCGCTCGATGGCGGGACGCATCCAGGCGCTCGCCGCCGTCGTGCGTGACGACTACGACGGTGACGCCAGCCGCATCTGGTCGCAGGCCACGACCGGGGCCGAGCTCTTCGCCCGCGTCATGAAGCTTCCCTGGTTTCGGTGAGCAGAAGGCCAAGATCTTCGTCGCCCTGCTCGCCAAGCAGCTCGGGGTGCGCCCCGACGGTTGGGGCGCGGTCTCGGGCGCCTACTCGGAGGAGGGCAGCTTCCGTTCCGTGGCCGACGTCGTCGATCCCGAGTCCCTCCAGAAGGTGCGCGACTTCAAGAAGGCGACCAAGGCGGCGGCCAAGGAAGCGAAGGGCTGAGCCACGCGGCATACGCCACTGCTGGTGTATGCCGTCCGCTCACCTCGGTGGCGGAACGGCGTCTTCGTCGATCCCGGGGGCGTGGGCGAAGACGAGGCCGCGCATCGGCACGGTGCCACCGATCTGGCAGAGCACGCCGATGCTGCCGAGCCAGACGCGGTGGATGAGGAGGTAGTCGGGTGGCAGGTTGAACTTCAGCCCCACGAGGAACTGCTCACGGCGGGGGTCCTGGATCGTCGCTGACACCGAGCGCAACCAGCCGCGGCTGAAGGTGAACGTCTCGCGCTGGAGGGGCTCGACGAACGTGCTCAGGTAGTGCAGCAGGGCGCTGTCGGACACCTCGACACCCGGGCGGATGAACCCGGCCCGGCGCAGGACCGCACCGAGTGCGGCCTCGTCTCCGGCCAGCGTGTGGGTGAGGATCTCACCCATGGCCGGGGGCATGCCGTGTGGCAGGCGGTTCACGGCCCCGAAGTCGAGGACGCCGAGACGCCCGTCGGGCGTGATTCGGAAGTTGCCCGGGTGCGGGTCCGCATGGAGGAGGCTGGCGCGGTTGGGGCCACGCAGCAGGAACTCGAGATAGAGGCTCGCGGCCTGGTCGCGTTCGGCGGGGGTGCCGTCCGAGATGATCTGCGAGAGGGGCCGGCCCTGCACCCACTCGGAGACGATGACCTGTGCGCTGTGGGCGAGGACGTCCGGGACGAAGACCTCGTCGTCGTCGCGGAACGCCTTGGCGAAGACCTTCTGGTGCCGGGCCTCGAGGTCGTAGTCGAGCTCCTCGCTCATGCGGCTGCGCACCTCGTCGAGGATCGGCCCCATGGCGATGCCCGGGATCCAGGCGCCGGCGAGCCGGGCCACCCGCGACAGCTGGGTGATGTCCGAGAGGAGGGCTGCCCCCGCGCCGGGGTACTGCACCTTGACCGCCACCTCCCGCCCGTCGCGCCACACCGCGCGGTGCACCTGACCGATCGACGCGGCGGCCACGGGTCGGTCCTCGAACGACCGGAACTTCGCGGTGCGCCAGCGGGGACCCAGCTGCTCGGCGAGGATCGCGTGCACCCGCTCGACCGCCATGGGCGGCGCGGCCTCCTGGAAGCTTGGTGAGGGTGGCCCGGTAGGGACCGGCGAGCTCCTCGGGCATGGCCGCCTCCATGACCGAGAGCGCCTGTCCGAACTTCATGGCGCCGCCCTTGAGCTCACCGAGCACGGCGAAGAGCTGCTCGGCGGTCCGGGTCTGGAGCTCAGCGGCGATGGCCTCGGCCGGTGCGCCTCCGACGCGACGACCCAGACCCACGGCCGCACGCCCGGCATGCCCCAGGGGCAGGCCGACGAGCTTGGCGGTGCGGGTCAGGGACCGCCGCGGGATGTCGCTCACCCGGCCATTGTGTCCTGACCACCTGAGGGCCGTGCGGCGGTCCCGGGAGCCGGGCAGTCGCTGCACATGGGGTGCCTTCCCCAGTGCCGGTGGGTGACGCTCGGACCCTTGACCTCGAGCTCGGTCGACACGCCGCTGAGATGGGTCGCACCGGCGATGGCCGCGAGGGTGACGCTGGCGGTGACGGCTGCCGTGAGCACCCCGAGGCCTCCGGCGGGCAGGGCCACGGGGTCGAGTGCGAAGCGGCCGACGGGCAGGGCGCCCACCGCGTCGAGGTCGTGGGCGGTCAACGCGCGGCAGCGCCAGCAGCCGCCGCGACCGGGGACGATGAGCGGGCCGACGACGGCGACCTGCCCGTCGCAGGTGACCGGGAGGTGGAGCACGCCGGCCCGGTGCCAGGGTGCAGTCGCCTCGACCGTGACCGTGTGGCTGCCCACGAGGACGACGGCCGCCGGACGCTCGCGTGGGCGGAGGCCGAGGTGGGCCTCGGCCGCGTCCGCGGCGTACGGCCCACCGTGCACGCGCGAGGCGCCGGCCAGGCGCAGCTGACGGCAGATCTCGTCGGGGAGGCCACCACGGCCGTCCACGACGATTGCCGGCTGGACCATCGATGCCTCCTTCAGAACGTGTGGTTCTCACAATCTGGCACAGCGCGAGGGAGGCACCCTTCCGTCATCCACAGGCCCGGACAACGCGGCGGCCCCCGGTGGGAACCGGGGGCCACAGGATGGTGCGGGTTGGCTGTGCGCTCAGGCCTTGCCGAGGATGCGGTTGAGGTTGGTCCCACAGACGGGGCACTTGCCCTTGGCCATGCGACGGCCGTTGTCGGAGACGACGACGTTGCCCTCGGCCTCGCGCTTCTCCTTGCACTTCACGCAGTAGAACTCGCCCTTGTAGGTCTCGTCTGCCATTGCATCTCCTTGGTCGTGGTGCCGCGGGACGCGGCGAGGACTCTTTCACCCTAGACCGCCTGAGCACGGATTCGTCCTGTGCCACGCACGACCGGGAGGGCCTGCGTCGTGCTCGTTCCCCTCGAACCAAACCTCAATCATCCCACCAGCCACCTGGGTCTCAATGAACACCTTCTGCCTCGTCGTCAGGTCTCCGTCGGCGCCGTAGCGTGGCTCCGGCAAATGTCGGTGCTCTGGCCTACCGTGGAAGCCGTGAGCACCGAGGACGTCGAGGTCCGACGCAGCCCGCGACGCCGCCGAACGGTCAGCGCCCGTCGCGAGAACGGTCGTGTGGTCGTGCTCATCCCCGCCTCGATGTCCCGCGCCGAGGAGCGCGTCTGGGTCGCCCGCATGCTCGACAAGCTCAAGGCGGGCGATCGACGTCGCCGGCAGAGCGACGAGGACCTCCTGGCCCGGGCGACCGACCTGTCCGATCGCTACCTGGGCGGGCACGCGCGACCACGCAGCATCCGGTGGGTCACCAACCAGCGATCACGATGGGGGAGCTGCACGCCGGCGGACGGGTCGATCCGCCTCTCCGACCGGCTCCAGGGGATGCCCCGCTACGTCGTCGACTACGTCATCCTGCACGAGCTCGCGCACCTGCTCGTCGCGGGTCACAACCGCGACTTCTGGACCCTTCTGCGGTCCTATCCCAAGCTGGAGCGCGCCCGCGGCTTCCTGGATGGTGTCGCCTTGGCCAAGGGCATCGACATCGCCGAGGACGACGACGTGGAGTCGGTCGAGGACGCGTCCGCGTGACCGCGCGCGCGACCGCGTGACCGAAGGGGGTCGTGGGTCAGAGGTCGAGCGCGCGACGGGCTGAGGTCACGAGCGCCGTCAGCTCGGCGCGGGTGCCCGTCGGCAGCGCCTCGGTCGACCACCACGCGACGTCGAGCGACTCCGCGCTGGGCGACGGGCTGACCGACCGGTCCACGATCGCGGCGTACCGCACGTCGAGGTGCTGCCGGCACCCGCCGAAGTCGCCGCTGAGGTCGTGCCGGTCGAGCTGGACCACGACCGGCTCGGGCGAGACCGACGCGATGCCGGACTCCTCACGTCCCTCGCGGGTCGCGGCGTGCCACAGGCTTTCGTCGTCGACCTCGAGGTGCCCACCGAACTGGAACCACTGCTGGGCTCGTCGATGGTGCGTGAGCAGCACGTGCCCTCCCTCGGGACTGATCACGAGGCAGCTGGCGGTGAGGTGGGCAGGTGGCCCAGCCTTCGCGACACCGTCGCCGTGTCGACCCAGATGGGCGAGGTATGCCGTCCGCAACCGTTCCTGAGTGGAGTCCGGCGCGCTCCAGGCAGCGAGCGTCTCGGTCGCGTCGGCGTGCAGGTGAGCGAAGGCGCGCTCGACCTCGGGGTCGAGCGAGTGCTCGTCGAACGCCTCGGTCACGAGCGGGCGGACCCGTCGGCGGACCCGCCGCTCGTGTCGTCCCGGAGCAGGGCATCCAGCTCCGCGTCGAAGGTGTCGCTGCCCGAGGCGACCGCGTTCTGGCGCTCGACGTAGCCCAGCGGGTCGTCGAGATCCGACGCCGACGGGGCGACGTCGGGGTGCGCCCAGGCGGCGTCGCGGGCATCGGCGCCGCCGGAGGCCTCCAGGGCGGCGAACAGGTTGGCGGCGTCCCGGAGCCGGCGTGGTCGCAGGTCCAGACCGACGAGCGCCGCAAAGGTCTTCTCGGCCGGGCCTCCGCTGGCTCGTCGCCGGCGGATGGCCTCACCGAGCGCGTCGGCCTGGGGGAGGTGCGGCGTCACCGCGGCGGCGGTCACGACGTCGACCCATCCCTCGACGAGGGCCAGGAGGGTCTCAAGACGCGTGAGGGCGGCCCTCTGGGTCTCGGACTGCTGGGGAGCGAACAGACGCCCGGCGAGGGCCTGCTGCATCGCCTCGGCGTCGGTGGGGTCGATCGAGCGCAGGCCCTCCTCGATGGCGTCGGTGTCGATGGTCGTGTCCCCGGCGTAGTCGCGCACGGCGGCCAGCAGCTGCGGAGCGAGCCAGGGGACGGCGTGGAAGAGGCGGGTCCGGGCACTCTCACGGACCGCGAGGAGCAGCCGGGCCTGCGGCTCGTCGATCTCCAGACCCTCGGCGAAGGCGGCGATGGCCTCCGGCATGAGGACCACGTCGGGCGCCGGGACGAGCGGCAACGACACCTCGCCGCCGGTGAGGATCTCGCCCGCGAGGGTGCCGACCGCCTGGCCGAGCTGGACCGAGAACATCGAGCCCTGCATGCGCCTCAGCATCGGACCCATCTGTCCCATCATCGCGGCCGGGTTCGTCCCCGGGGGGACGAGCCCTTCGGGCAGCCCCGCCTCGCCGAGGTCGCCGAGCTGCTTGGTGAGAGCGGCGCCCATCGCATCGCTGACACCGACCGCTATCGGGTCGACGAGCTCACGCCACACGGGCATGGTCGCCTCGACCCACTCGGCGCGGCTCCACGCCCGACCCGTGAGGCCGGAGTGATCGAGGTCCGTGACGGCGTCGAGCCAGAGGTTGGCCACATCGACCGCCTGACGTGCCTGCGCGTCGACAGACGTCGAGACGGTCGGGTCGCCCTGTGCCGCAACGGTCTTGCGCGCGATGTCGGTGGCCACAGAGGCGTCGACCGCGCCGGACTCGTCGGCTCCGGCGAACATCGACTGCACCTGCCCGGCGACCATCTGCAGCATCTGCGGATCGACCTTGTCCAGACCCATCCCGCGCAGCATCTCGACCATCTGCGGGTCGAGGTCCTGACCGCCGGTGAGGCCCTTCAGGACCTGCTCGAGCTCGGTCGGTAGGCCGGGCTCCTCGGGCTCGTCGGGGCGGTCCTGCGAATCGGTCACTGCGGGTCTCCTGGGGGCGGCGGTGAGAAGATGTGGTCTCATCAGTACCCAACCACGGATGACCCGGGGATAGTTCCGAGGAGGAACGTGTGGAGCACGACGTGACCGACGCGGCCGGAGCGACGACGGGCACCGTGACCCTGGCGCAGATCCGCGAGGAGCCGCTCTCCGTCGACGAGGTCCTCGCGTCCGTGCAGCACCCCACCTGTGGTGGCGTCACCGTCTTCGTGGGGATGGTGCGTGACCACGACCGGGGCCAGGACGTCGCCTCGCTCGACTACTCCGTGCATCCCACCGCACAGGCGCGGCTGACCGAGGTCTCCCACGTCGTCGCTGCCCGGTCCGGCGCAGTGCGGGTCGCCGCCCTGCACCGCAGCGGCCACCTCGAGATCGGCGACGTCGCGGTCGTCGTGGCGGCGTCCGCTCCCCACCGGGACGCCGCCTTCGCGGCCTGTCGCGACCTCATCGACACCCTCAAGTCCGAGGTGCCGATCTGGAAGCACCAGCACCTGGGTGCCGGTGGCACCGAATGGGTGGGTATGCCGTGAGCTCACCCGATCCTGCCGCTCCCGCGAGCGGCGCGGTTGGCCCTGCCACCACGCATCCGGCAGCCGCGGAGGCACCGGAGCCGAACCCCTACCTCGTGAGTCGGCGCAGCAGCGGACTGCTGACGATGCTCTTCGTGGTGATCGTCCTCGCCGCAGGCATCTCCTTCATCCCGCTGCCCTACGTCGTCCTGCAGCCGGGACCCATCACCAACACCCTCGGCCAGCTCGACGGCAAGCCCATCATCCAGGTCAAGGGCGCCGCGGCATACCCGGCCAAGGGCGCCCTGGACTTCACCACGGTTCGGATCAGCGGGGGACCGGGCCAGCGCGTCAATCCCTTCGACCTGGCGGTGGCCCGACTGCGCGACGAGGAGGAGATCTTCCCTCGCGAGGCGTACTACCCCGAGGAGACCACTCGCGAGGAGGTTCGACAGGAGAGCGCCGCCGAGATGGTGGACTCCCAGGAGGTGGCTGCCGCCATCGCCCTGCGCGAGACCGGACGCACGGTGCCCGAGCGTGTCGTCGTGTCCCAGGTCCCCGATGGTTCACCGGCCAAGGGTGTCCTCGAGGCAGGCGACGAGTTCGTGTCCGTCGCGGGGAGGCCCACCGCCGATGCTGCTGCGGTCCAGACGGCCGTGCGGGCGCAGAAGGCTGGCACCAAGGTCGCCATCGTGGTGAAGCGCCAGGGTGCGCAGAAGGCGCTGTCGGTGCCCACCCGGGACAACGGGGGGTACACGATCATCGGGGTCCTGCTCGGACGTGAGTACGACCTGCCGGTGGACGTCACGATCACGGCCGGGGGAGTCGGAGGGCCGTCCGCGGGGACGATGTTCACCCTGGCGGTCTATGACGTCCTCACTCCCGGAGACCTCACCGGGGGCAAGCGCATCGCCGGCACGGGGACCATGGAGCCCGACGAGTCCGTGGGCCCGATCGGTGGCATCCGGCAGAAGCTGCACGGGGCTCGCGACGGCGGAGCCGACTTCTTCCTGGCGCCTGCGGACAACTGTGACGAGGTCGTCGACCACGTCCCTGACGGACTCACCGTCGTGCGGATCGGCACCTTCGACGACGCACTCGGAGCAGTCAGGGCCATTGCCGCCGGCAAGGCCGACTCGCTCCCCACCTGCTCGTAGCGCTGATCGTCCGGGCGCCGGTCAGCTGGTCAGGGTGGCCCGCAGCGCTGCCACGAGCCCCGGTGCGAGGTCGCTCCCCGTCGCCACCCGGTCGTCGCGGTCGTGCTCGCGCTGCCGGAGCAGGCAGATGGTGCGACCGTCCCGGGTCACCGCTGCCAGCAGCCGCACGTCCCGGCGGTCGGGGTGCTCGGCCAGGGCGGCCACCGCGGCCTCGTGGTCGTCGGGCAGGTCCCGCTCGGCCTCCGGCGGGACGACGAGCCGCTCGACGACGATGGCGCAGCCCTCGACCGTGTCGGGCCACGCGATCTGACCGAGCAGGCTCTCGATCGAGTCGGTCGTGGGCAGGTCCTCCTGCTCGATGGCCGTGAGGGCGCCGTCGATCTGGTCCGACACGGTGAGCCCGTTGGCGAGCTGGGGCTCACGCTCGAGCAGGTCGGCGGTCGGCACGAGTGCGAAGAGCCGTGGTGGCTGGTCCCATCCGTTCGACGCGACATGGCGCTCGGTGTCGAGGGCGGCGAGGGAGAGCGGGTCCGTCACAGGCTGCGGGGCTGAGGTCACGAACCCATCGTGCCGCACCCATGTTCGCCATATATGTTGGCCCTCCAGCCCGGGCGGTGCCCGGGGAGGCACGGACGTGGAGTCAGCACAAGTGAGCCGGTCAGAGTGGTTCGACGGGATCAACCCCGACGACGCAGGCAAGGGCCCCGGCGCGTCCGGGCCCGGCGAACCCGGACGGTCCTCCCGTCCTGGCGGCCCGGCAGCCGGCGGGGCCGGCTTCGGTGGCCAGGGTCGCCCTCGAGGCGCGGGAACGCCCCCGCGGCGCGGACCGCTCGGCACGACGCTCGCCATCCTCGCGGGACTCGTCATCCTCGCGCTCATGGCGGCCGGCATCCTCACCGACCTCTGGTGGTTCGACTCCGTCGGCTTCCGCGACGTCTTCATGACCCAGCTCGGCACGAGGGCGCTGCTGTTCATCACGGCCTTCATCCTCACTGCCGGTGCGGTGGCGGCAAGTCTCGTCACGGCATACCGGACTCGCCCCCTGCGCATCACCCCCTCGCCCTCTGCGCAGGTGCTCGACCAGTACCGGCAGGTCCTCGACCCGTTGCGCCGTCTCGCGACGGTCGTCATCCCCTCCGTGCTCGGGCTGCTCGCCGGCGCCGCCGCGATGGGCGCGTGGCGCACGTTCCTGCTGTGGCGCAACGCTGTCCCCTTCGGCGTCAAGGATCCGCAGTTCGGCCTCGACGTCGGCTTCTTCGTGTTCACGCTGCCGTGGCTGCGCTTCCTCGTCAGCTTCTTCACCGTCATCCTGCTGCTGGCGCTCATCGCGGCGGCCTTCACGCACTACGTCTACGGCGGTCTTCAGCTCCCGGGTCGTGGCACGACCACTCGAGCCGCCTTCATCCAGATCGCGACGATCGCCTCGCTCCTGGCGCTCGTGCGGGCAGCGGCCTACTGGCTCGACCGCTACAGCCTCACGACGCACGAGTCGAGGCTGATCACCGGCATCACCTACACCGACGCCAACGCCGTCCTGCCCATCAAGGCGATCCTCGCGGTCGCGACGGTGATGTGCGCGGGCTTCTTCATCGCGGCGATCTGGACCCGCAGCTGGCGACTGCCCCTCATCGGCGTCGGGCTGCTCACGGTCCTCTCCGTGGTCGCCGGAGGGCTCTACCCTGCGGCCGTGCAGTCGCTCAAGGTCCGCCCGTCGGAGAAGTCTCTCGAGGCCATGTACATCCAGCGCAACATCGACGCGACTCGAGCCGCATTCGCCATCGACGGGATCAAGAAGACGCCCTACGCAGCCACCACCGACGCGGCGCCCGGCCAGCTGCGCGAGGACGCCCAGACGATCCCCGGGATCCGGCTCGTCGACCCCAACGTGGTCTCCCCGACCTTCCGGCAGTTCGAGGGCCTGCGCCAGTACTACGCGTTCCCCGACATCCTCGACGTCGACCGGTATGCCGTCGACGGCAAGAAGAGCGACTCGATCGTCGCCGTCCGTGAGCTCAACCTCGAGGGGGTGCCCGCGGGGCAGCGCAACTGGCTCAACGACCACACGGTCTACACCCACGGCTTCGGGTTCATCGGTGCCTACGGCAACAAGCGCACGAGCGAGGGTGACCCGCAGTTCTTCTCCAACGGCTTCTCCACCAAGGGGCCCATGGGTGTCGAGTACGAACCGCGCATCTACTTCGGCGAGCAGTCCCCGCCGTACTCGATCGTCGGTGCACCCGCGGGTGCCAAGCCGCGGGAGTTCGACTTCCCCGACGACAAGGGTGAGGGAGGGCAGGCCAACAACACCTTCGAGGGCGACGGTGGGGTCGAGATCGGCTCCTTCGTCCGCAAGCTCGCGTATGCCGTGAAGTACCGCGAGCCCAAATTCCTCCTGTCCGACGCGGTGAACGAGGAGTCACGCATCCTCGACCACCGTCAGCCTCGCGAGCGCATCGAGCGAGTGGCCCCGTGGCTCACCATCGACGGCAACGCCTACCCGGCCGTCGTGGATGGTCGGATCAAGTGGATCGTCGACGGCTACACCACGACGGCCCGCTACCCCAACAGCAAGCTCGCCGAGCTTCTCCGACGCGACCTCCGACTCCGTGAGCGCCAACTCCCGGGTCGTCGTCGCCGGCGCAGGCCAGGTCAACTACATCCGCAACTCGGTCAAGGCCACGGTCGACGCGGCCGACGGCTCCGTCAAGCTCTATGGCTGGGACACGACCGACCCGATCCTCAAGGCGTGGAGCAAGGCCTTCCCCGGATCGGTCTCCCCGCTCTCCGAGATGTCCTCGCAGCTCATGTCGCACGTGCGCTACCCGCAGGACCTGTTCAAGGTCCAGCGCCAGCTCCTGTCGAGCTACCACGTGACCGACGCGAACTCCTTCTACGGAGGTGGTGACTTCTGGCGGGTCCCCAAGGACCCGACCCACGCGACCCAGGACCAGCCGGTCTACTACCAGTCCCTGGCGATGCCGGACCAGACGACGCCCGCGTTCTCGTTGACGACGACGTTCATCCCCTCGGGCACCGGCCGTGAGATCCTGCGCGGGTTCCTGGCCGTGGACGCGGACGCCGGCACGACTGCGGGCAAGCCCGCTGGCACCTATGGCGCGATGAGGCTGCTCGAGCTGCCACGCAACTCGGCGGTGGACGGGCCCGGTCAGGTCCAGAACCAGATCGAGGTCTCGACGGCTCGGTCACAGAGCCCGACCGAGCCCCTCAACCTCAGCCAGTTCATCGCGCAGAACCGACAGTCGGGCAAGCAGCTGACCTACGGCAACCTGCTCACCCTGCCCGTCGGCGAAGGGTTGCTCTACGTGCAACCGATGTATGTCCAGGCCTCGCGTGAGGGTGGCTCGTTCCCGCAGAACAAGGCCACCGTGGCGGTGTTCGGCAAGCGGATCGCCTGGGGCGAGACGCTCGACCAGGCCCTCGACGGCCTCTTCGGGGGCAACTCGGGAGCGAGTGCGGGAGACAGCGGCTCCACTCCGGGAGCGACGCCACCGACCACGGGCGGGACACCGCCGCCGACGTCGACCCCGACCGCCCAGCTGGCCGCGGTCATCCGTGACATCGAGGCGGCGAACGCGGCAGGACAGGCGGCGCTCAAGAAGGGTGACTTCGCGGCATACGGGCTGGCCCAGAAGGATCTGCAGGACGCCATCGCCCGAGCCGCGGCCATCAGCCCGCAGCTCACCGCGACGCCGGCCCCGGGCGGCTCAGCCACCCCGACGCCGACGCCCACATCGACACCGACGGGGAGCCCGACGCCGACCCCAACCCCTTCTCCCTGACCGGATTTGGCGCTCAGCCAACCGTCCCGTAACCTAGGGGATACCGAGAGGCCGCAAGGTCACTCACCCGACGCGGGGTGGAGCAGCTCGGTCAGCTCGCCGGGCTCATAACCCGGAGGTCGCAGGTTCAAATCCTGCCCCCGCTACTTCTCTTCAGGCCCGGAATCCTCGGATTCCGGGCCTGAAGGCGTTTCTGCCTGACGACCCCTAGCGCGTCGATCCCGCGGTCCCCGCAAGCGCGTCGTGCCTGTCACCCCCGCTCCCCGCCTCGTCCTGGAGCCGGTAGAATGAAGGCGTCACCAGAGGTCTGGTGCAGCTCACCACAACGGCGTGTCGTCCCCGGACGACTCGCCGTTTCCTGAATCTAGCGCCTCGTGCGACGAGCCCGAGGTGCCTGGGAGGCACAGCATGGCCCCGCATCGCGTCGTCGTCATCGGATCCGGCTTCGGCGGGCTCTTCGGCACGCAGGCCCTCAGGCGTCGCGACGACGTCGAGATCACCCTCGTGGCAAAGACGTCCCACCACCTCTTCCAGCCACTCCTCTACCAGGTCGCCACGGGCATCCTCTCCGAGGGCGGGATCTCCCCGAGCACCCGCGAGATCCTCGCCAGGCAGAAGAACGCGCGCGTCATCCTCGGCACGGTCACCGCCATCGACCTGGAGGCCAAGACGGTGACGAGTGAGGTCCTCGGCCGCGAGACCGTCACGCCGTTCGACACGCTCCTCGTCGCGGCCGGCGCCGGGCAGTCCTACTTCGGCAACGACCAGTTCGCCGAGTACGCCCCGGGCATGAAGAGCATCGATGACGCCCTCGAGCTGCGTGGCCGCATCTTCGGTGCGTTCGAGTGGGCCGAGCTGGCCACCGCCCCCGCGGAGCGCGACCGCTACCTCACCTTCGTCGTCGTGGGTGCCGGGCCCACGGGGGTCGAGATGGCCGGACAGATCGCCGAGCTCGCTCACCGCACCCTCAGGCGCGACTTCCGGTCGATCGACCCACGGCAGGCCCGGATCGTGCTGCTCGACGCCGCACCCCAGGTGCTGCCCTCCTTCGGCGACCGGCTGGGAGGCGCCGCCAGGAACCGCCTCACCAAGATGGGCGTCGAGGTCGAGCTCGGCACCAAGGTCGTCGGCGTCGACTCCACCGGCATCGACATCGAGAAGTCCGACGGGACCCGGGCGCGCATCGAGGCCATGACCAAGGTCTGGGCCGCCGGCGTCCAGGGCTCCGAGCTCGGGGCGATGCTCGCGGCCCAGTCCGACGCCGAGCTCGACCGCGCGGGGCGCGTCAGGGTCAACCCCGACCTCACGCTCCCGGGCCGACCGGACGTCTATGTCGTCGGTGACATGGCCTCGCTGGACAACCTGCCCGGTGTCGCCCAGGTCGCGATCCAAGGAGCTCGCTACGCGGCCAAGCACCTCATGGCGCGCCTCGACGGCAAGCCGGCACCGGCGTCCTTCTCGTACTTCGACAAGGGCTCGATGGCCACGATCTCGCGCTTCAGCGCCGTCGCGAGTGTGGGGAAGCTCCGGTTCTCCGGGTTCCTCGCCTGGGTGCTGTGGCTCGCGATCCACATCGTCTACCTCATCGGCTTCAAGCAGCGCATCACCACGCTGCTGCACTGGGGGGTGAGCTTCATCGGCCGTGGTCGCTCGGAGCGCACGGTGACCGCGCAGCAGATCCTCGCGCGCAACATCATTCGCACGATGGATCCCCAGGACCTGCCGAAGCTCCCCGTGGTCGCGTCCGACCACGCCACCCCGGCGCCGCAGCCGGCAGCGACGTCATCGGCACCCGGATCGGCGACAGCGGTCGCAGCGGCAAAGGCGAGCGAGGAAGGCGGCCCCGGCGCCACGTAGGGTGGCGCCATGCCGCTCGACTACCCGGTCCACGAGCGCACGCTGCCCAACGGACTGCGTGTCGTCGTCTCCCCGGACCCCAGCGTCCCCAACGTCACCCTCAACATCTGGGTGGGAGTCGGCTCACGCCACGAAGCCAGCGGCCGCACCGGTTTCGCGCACCTGTTCGAGCACCTCATGTTCCAGGGCTCGCGTGGTGTCGCTAGCGGGGAGCACTTCGAGGCACTGATGGCGCAGGGTGGTCGCCTCAACGCCACGACGTGGTTCGACCGCACCAACTACTTCGAGACCGTCCCCAAGGGCGCCCTCGAGCTCGCCCTGTGGCTCGAGGCCGACCGCCACGGGCACCTGCTCGATGCCGTGAACCAGGCCAACCTGGACAACCAGCGGGACGTCGTCAAGGAGGAGAAGCGGCAGCGCTACGACAACCAGCCCTACGGCAACGCCCTCATCGACGTCTATGCCGCGGTCTTCCCCGAGGGACACCCGTACCACCACTCGACGATCGGGTCGATGCAGGACCTCGATACCGCGAGCGTCGAGGACGTGCACGCCTTCTTCCGCCTTCACTACGCCCCTGACAACACCGTGCTCACCCTGTGTGGTGACATCACCCCCGACGAGGGGTTCGCGCTCGTGGAGCGCTATCTCGGCTCGATCGAGCCACATCCACAACCGCGTCGGGGACCGGTCGAAGCGCTGCCTCCGCTTCCCGCGCCGGTGCGGGTCGAGCGCCGTGAGGACGTGCCGAACGACCGGCTGCACATCGCCTTCCGGCTGCCGGTCGACGAGACCGAGGAGTTCAACGCGGCCAGCCTCGCCCTGGACGCCCTCGGGGGCCTCGCGTCGTCCCGTCTGGTCCGGCGCCTGGTCCGCAAGGAGCAGACGGCTCTGGGCGCCCACGCGACCGCATGGGGCTTCGTCGACGGCGTCTCGCTCGGGTTCATCGTCGTCGACATCGCCTCCGATGCTGAGACCGACGAGGTCGAGGTGGCGCTGCTCGAGGAGCTCGAACGGTTCGCTGTCGAGGGCCCCACCGTGGCCGAGATGGAGGCCGCCCTGGCCCAGGCCGAGCGATCGTGGCTGTCGATGCTGGCGAGCCAGGAGGAGCGTGCGGACGCCCTGTCGCACTACACGCTGCTCCACGGCGAACCCCGGCTCGTCAACACCCATCTCGACCGCCTGCGCGCCATCACCCCGGAGCAGGTGCGGGCCGCGGCCGCGCGGTGGTTGCGCCCCGAGAGCCGCGCCGTGGTCGCCTACCGCGCTGACATCGAGTCCGAAGAGGTCGCATGAAAATCACGACAGTTCCCCGGCCCGATGTCGCCCCACCCGAGCCGTGGGCCTTCCCGTTGCCGGACGAGACGGTGACGGACAACGGCATACGCCTTCTGTCGTATGCCGTCCCCGGCCAGTACGTCCTGTCGGTGCGGCTCGTCGTGCCACTTGCGCTCGCCGACGAGCCGGCGGATCGCGAGGGTGTCGCAGCCATGACGGCCCGCCTCCTCGACGAGGGCACGGCACGCCACTCCAGCGACGAGTTCGCGGAGCTCATGGAGCGCACCGGCATGGTGCTCGGTGCGTCGGTGACCGACGGCGCGCTGAGTGTCGACGTCGACGTGCCCCAGCGGTTCCTCCCGGCGGCGCTGGACCTCTTGCGCCAGGCGCTGGCCGAGCCGGTCTTCCCGGAGGCCGAGGTGCGCCGCATCCTGCGCAGCCGCCTCGCGGAGATCGAGCAGGAGCGTGCGTCAGCCCCCCACCGGGCGGCCCGGGAGCTCACCGCGAACCTGTGGGCTCCCACCGAGCGGGCCTCACGCCCGACGGCCGGGACCCCCGAGTCGATCGCGGCCATGGCCCGCGAGGACGTCGTGGCATTCCACCGTGCCCACGTCGGACCCCGGGGCGCCACCCTCGTCGTCGCCGGTGACCTCACGGGCATCGACGTGCCCGAGACCGTGGCGGTCGGGCTCGGCGGCTGGGTCAACCCGCATCACGTCCCCGCCACGCCGGCGCAGGCGCCGGTGCCCACCGGTGGCGGCACCCGGGTGGTGCTCGTCGATCGCCCCGGCTCGGTGCAGAGCGAGCTGTCCGTCGCCGTGCCGGGACCCGATCGCTCGGTCGGCACGGGCTGGGACCCCTATCCCGTGCTGTCGTTCATCATCGGTGGCTCGCCCAGCGCCCGCGTAGATGCCGTGCTCCGGGAGGACAAGGGCTACACCTACGGCATCCGGGCCAGCTTCCGCCCGCGGGCTCGTGGTGGCTCGTTCATCACGGCTGGCTCCGTGCGCGCCGACGCGACCGTCGATGCCTTGCGTCTCCTTGTGGACATTCTTGACGAGGCGCGGGCCGGCTTCTCCGACAAGGAGATCCGCTCGGGTGTCGACTACGTCGTGCAGACGGCGCCCGGCCGCTACGCCACGGCTGACGCGGTCGCCGACGAGGCCTCGGCGCTCGCCATCGAGGGCCTCCCGCTCGACTTCCAGACCACGACACTGCAACGCATGGGTGCCCTCGACGACGCACGTCTGACGGCGGCATACAACGACGTCGTCACGGGGGAGTGGCTCATCGTCGTCGTCGGTGACGCGGCCCTTCTGCGAGAGGGCATCGAAGGACTCGCGCTGGGCCCGGTCACTGTCCTGCCCAACTGACCGGTCCCGCCTCCCGGCCGGCAGGTCACAGGCCGATGCGGGCCATGACCTCGTCGTGGAGCAGCCCGTTGGTCGCGACGGCGTTGCCCCCGAAGGGACCGTCCTCGCCCCGCAGTGAGGTGAACCGCCCGCCGGCCTCGGTGACGATCGGGACGAGGGCCACCATGTCGTGGAGGTTGAGCTCGGGCTCGGCCGCGATGTCGACGGCACCCTCGGCCAGCAGCATGTAGGACCAGAAGTCGCCGTAGGCGCGCTCGCGCCAGCAGTCCCGGGCCAGGTCCAGGAAGGCCTGCTGACGGCCCACCGCCTCCCACGACGACGACGAGCTGTAGGACAGCGACGCGTCGGCGACCGCCGAGACCTTCGAGACCGAGATGCGCTTGGCGGAGGTCAGGCTGCGGCCAGCCCAGGCCCCGCTGCCGAGAGCCGCCCACCAGCGCCGGTTCAGGGCGGGTGCCGCCACCAGACCGAGCACCGGCCTGCCGTCGTCGATGAGCCCGATGAGCGTGCCCCAGACAGGCACCCCTCGCACGAAGTTGTGGGTCCCGTCGATGGGGTCGATGACCCACTGGCGCGGGCCGTGCCCGGTCGGCTCCATCTCCTCGCCGATCACGGCGTCCCGTGGCCGGGTTCGCTTCAGCTGGGAGCGCACCAGCTCCTCCGCCGTCCGGTCGGCGTCACTGACCAGTGTCAGGTCAGGCTTGGACTCCACGTGCAGGTCCTCGGCACGAAAGCGGGAGACCGTCACTCGCTCCACGGCGTCCGCGAGGACATGGGCTAGTCGCAGGTCGTCGTCATAGGTCGGCACGTCCGTCACCGTAGCCCCTTGCAACGGTCACAATCGGGTCTCGGGTCGGTCACGCCTCTCCCGCCAGTCGCACTTGTGGTCTTTCATGGGGACCGCGTGCCCTTCCGGGGCATGCGGGGGCCTCCCGACCGGGACCGGCTCTCACTTGATGTCCGTTCACTTCCCTGGGCGGCTCTACACGTAGGAGGACATCCATGCGAGGAACCACTCGCACGGTGGCCGTTGCCGGTATTTCGGCGGCAGCCCTGCTTCTCGCCGGTTGCGGCGGCGGCGGCGAAGAAGAGACCCCTGACGCGACGGCCAAGGCCGGCGGCGACATCTCCGTGGAAGGCTGCAGCCCGCAGAACCCCCTGATCCCGAGCAACACGTCCGAGACGTGTGGCGGCAACGTCCTCGACCTCGTCACGGCCAAGCTCGTGTCGTACGCCACCAAGGACGCGAAGCCCCAGATGGACATCGCCGAGTCGATCACGACGTCGGACAACCAGAACTTCGAGGTCAAGCTCAAGAAGGGCTACAAGTTCCACGACGGCACCGAGGTCAAGGCGAAGAACTTCGTCGACGCCTGGAACTACGCCGCGTACTTCCCCAACGGCCAGGGCGCGTCCTACTTCTTCACCCCCTTCGAGGGCTACGCGGACCTCCAGTCGGAGGACCCCGACGAGGACGGCCCCCAGAAGGCTCCGGCCCCCAAGGCCAAGGAGCTTCTCCGGCCTCAAGGTCGTCGACGACCACACCTTCACGATCAAGACCAGCGAGAAGGTCTCGAACCTCCCGGTGCGCCTCGGCTACACCGCGTTCGCGCCGCTTCCCGACTCGTTCTTCGCCGACCCCGAGGCCTACGGCAAGAAGCCGATCGGTGCAGGCCCCTACGAGTTCGTCTCGCTGACGCCTGACGTCGACATCAAGCTCAAGAAGTTCGCGGACTACTCGGGCAAGGACGCCGCCAAGCCCGACAACATCACCTTCAAGATCTACGCCGACGACGAGACCGCCTACAAGGACCTCATCGCCGGAACGATCGACGTGATGGAGCAGGTGCCCACGAGCGCCCTCATCGGCGAGGCCTGGAAGACCGACCTCCAGGGCCGTGCGGCCACCAAGGCCGTCGCGGGCATCACCCACGTCGGCTTCACGAAGACCGACCCGCGTCTGTCCAACGTCAAGGTGCGTCAGGCCATCTCGATGGCGGTCAACCGCCAGGAGATCACCGACAAGATCTTCAACAAGGGTCGGGTCCCGGCCACCGGTTGGGTTCCGCCGGGCATCGACGGCTACGCCGCCGGCGCCTGTGGCGAGGCCTGCACGTTCGACGCGGCCAAGGCCAAGACGACGCTCGCCGAGGGTGGCGGCTTCACCGGCACGCTCGAGTTCGCCTACAACAACGATGGTGGTCACAAGGAGTGGGTCGAGGCGACCTGCAACCAGATCAAGACCAACACCGGCATCAACTGCGTGCCCCGTCCGTTCGTCGACTTCTCGACGATGCTGAAGGAGCTCGAGTCGCGCAAGTTCAACGGGATGTTCCGTCTGGGCTGGCAGATGGACTACCCGTCCATCGAGAACTTCCTGGCCCCGCTGTACGGCACGGACGCCGACAGCAACTACCAGGACTACAGCAGCCCTGCGTTCGACAAGCTGCTCAACGACGCTGCGGCTGACGGCGACCCCGCCTCCAGCAACAGCAAGTACCAGGAGGCCGAGAAGATTCTCGGACAGGACCTCCCGACCATGCCGATGTGGTACACCGCTCGTCAGACCGGTTGGTCCGACAAGGTGAACACCGTCGAGGTGGACGCGTTCGGAGTTCCGGACTACGGAAACGTGACGCTGAAGTAAGCGGTTCGTGCACGATGGGGTGGGTGGCTCGTCACCCACCCCATCGTGATGTCCGTTAAGGCTCCACCACCCGGAGAGGTATGGTCGAGCGGCCCCGGTGGTGGTCACACGACCGTGAGGCATCGCTGACCTCGATCAGGTGGCGACGCACATAGTGAAGGAGGTGGCGCGTGGGCAAATACATTGTTCGCCGTCTGCTTTTGATGATCCCGGTGCTCGTGGGCACCACGTTCTTGATCTACGTCATGGTTTTCGCACTTCCGGGTGACCCCACGGACAACAAGTGCGGCGAGCGCCCCTGCTCACCGGCATACATCGCGGCCTTCCGTGCCAAGTACAACCTCGACGACCCGCTGCCGCTGCAGTACCTCAAGTACATGGGCAACGTGCTGCAGGGCGACTTCGGTACCAACCAGCGTGATGTCCCCGTCATCGACGACATCATCGCCCGCTACCCCACGACCGTGAAGCTCGCGCTCATGGCCGTCGTCATCCAGGTCATCATCGGCATCCTCGCCGGCGTGCTCTCGGGCGTGCGGAAGGGCAAGTTCATCGACCAGGTCGTCCTTGTGAGCACCCTGCTCCTCATCTCCGTGCCGATCTTCGTCATCGGCAGCACCTCGCAGCTGGTCTTCGGACTCCAGCTCGGCATCTTCCCGATCTCGGTGCCAACGCGAGATGCGACGCTCTTCGACTTCGTCCTACCCGCCTTCGTGCTGGCATCGGCGTCGGTCGCCTACATCGCGCGACTGACGAGGACGAACCTCGTCGACAACCTGCGTGCTGACTACGTGCGCACGGCCAAGGCCAAGGGGCTGACGCGAGCCCGGACCGTGGGTCTGCACACGCTGCGCAACTCGATGATCCCCGTCATCACCTTCATCGGCTACGACCTCGGCGCCCTTCTCGGCGGATCGCTGGTCACCGAGCGCATCTTCAACATCAACGGCGTCGGCGGCTATCTCTTCCGCGCCATCCCCGCACAGGACGGCGTCGCGATCGTCGGCACCGTGACCCTGCTGGTGCTCGTCTATCTCCTCGTCAACCTGCTCGTCGACCTGATGTACGGCGTGCTCGATCCCAGGATCAGCCATGAGTGACCAAGTCGCCTCCCCCATGACCGTCGACGCCGGCGAGGTCGAGGCAGGTGGCTCGCTCGCCAGCGACGCGTGGAAGGCCCTGCGCCGCAACCCCGTCTTCTGGATCTCCGCGGCGCTCATCACCCTCTTCGTCGTGATGTCGATCTTCCCTGGCCTGTTCACCGACAAGGACCCGGCAGCCGGCAACCTCGCAAACTCGCTCAAGCCGCCGGGCGACGGCGCGATCTTCGGACACGACCGGCAGGGCTACGACATCTACGCCCGCACGGTCTACGGGGCGCGCTCGTCGATCCTCGTGGGATTCCTCGCGACCACCTCGACGATGCTCGTCGGTGTGGCCATCGGGGTGTTCTCCGGCTACTTCGGCGGGTGGATCGACATGCTTCTCTCGAGGCTGACGGACATCTTCTTCGCCATCCCCCTGCTGCTGGGCGCGCTGCTCTTCCTGGCGACCTTCCCCAACGACTCGCAGACGCCGTACCTCCTCATCGTGCTCAAGGTGGTGGCCGCGCTGGCCGTGCTGGGCTGGCCGTCCAACGCCCGACTGATGCGCTCGAGCGTGCTGCAGGTCAAGCCGCAGGAGTATGTCCAGGCCGCCCGTGCACTGGGAGCCACCCCGTGGCGGATCATCCGGTCCCACATCATGCCGAACGCCTTCGCGCCGGTCCTCGTGGTCTCGTCGATCAACCTCGGTGTCTACATCTCCGTCGAGGCGACTCTGTCGTTCCTCGGCATCGGGCTCACGCCGCCGGCGATCTCGTGGGGCGTCTCCATCAGTGAGGCGCTCACCGCGATGCGTGCGGCTCCCCACGCCCTGTTCTTCCCCAGCCTGTTCCTGAGCATGGCGGTCCTGGCCTTCATCCTGCTCGGCGATGCCGTGCGCGATGCCTTCGACCCCAAGTCACGATGAGGAGCGACATGACCGCAGTTGCCCCAGCGCACAAGCCCGACTCCAAGTACAAGGCCGCCCCCGACGGCACGTTGCTCGAGGTGGACGACCTCTTCGTCGAGTTCCACACCGCCGGTGGCGCCGCCAAGGCGATCAACGGTGTCTCCTTCAACCTCCGCCAGGGCGAGACCCTCGCCATCCTTGGTGAGTCCGGCTCCGGCAAGTCCGTCACCGCGCAGGCGGTCATGGGCATCCTCGACATGCCGCCGGCCGTCATCCCCTCAGGTGGGATCCGCTACTGCGGTGAGGACCTCCTGACGATGCCGGAGGAGCAGCGCCGTCTGATCCGCGGGCCGGAGATCTCGATGATCTTCCAGGACGCACTGAGTGCCCTGAACCCGGTCTTCCCCGTGGGCTGGCAGATCGGTGAGATGTTCCGGAAGCACCGGGGCATGAACAAGTCCGACTCCTACGCACAGGCTGTCCGGCTCATGGAGCGCGTGGCCATCCCGGCCGCCAAGCAGCGGGTCAAGCAGTATCCGCACCAGTTCTCGGGCGGCATGCGCCAGCGCATCATGATCGCCATGGCCATCGCGCTCGACCCGGCGGTCCTCATCGCCGACGAGCCGACCACGGCGCTCGACGTCACCGTCCAGGCACAGATCATGGCGCTGCTCGCCGAGCTGCAGGAGGAGCGCCAGATGGGGCTCATCCTCATCACGCACGACCTCGGTGTCGTCGCCGACGTGGCCGACCGCGCTGCGGTCATGTATGCCGGTCGGATCGTCGCCCAGGCGGAGATCGAGGACCTCTACGCGCGTCCGGCCCACCCCTACACCCGCGGGTTGCTCGAGTCGATCCCGCGACTGGACCAGAAGGGTCAGACCTTGGCGGCCATCGGTGGGCTCCCACCCAACCTCACGCGCATCCCCCCGGGATGTGCCTTCCACCCGCGCTGTCGGATGTCGCAGGACATCTGCCGCACGGACGAGCCCGCCCTGCGCCTGGTCGGCCAGCAGCGGTCGGCGTGCCACTTCGCCGAGGAGGTCCTCAATGGCTGACGACATCATTCTCAAGGCCGACAACCTCTTCAAGCACTACCCGATCCGCGATGGCATCCTGCGGTCGACGGGCAAGCAGAACGTCAAGGCGGTCGACGGCGTCTCGTTCGAGCTGCGGCGCGGCGAGACCCTCGGCATCGTCGGCGAGTCCGGCTGTGGCAAGTCCACCCTGGGTCGCATGCTCATGCGGCTCGAGGAGCCCACGGCTGGCACGTTGAACTTCGACGGCCACGACATGTACAGCCTGAACAACAAGGAGATGCGCGCGGTCCGCCGCGACATCCAGATCGTCTTCCAGGACCCGTACACGTCGCTCAACCCGCGCAAGACGGTCGGCGACATCATCGGCGAGCCGTTCGACATCCACCAGGACGTCGTGCCCAAGGCGGGTCGCAAGAAGGCTGTCCAGGAGCTGCTCGAGCTCGTGGGCCTCAACCCCGAGCACATCAGCCGTTACCCCCACCAGTTCTCCGGTGGTCAGCGTCAGCGCATCGGCATCGCCCGGGGCATCGCCCTGCGCCCCAAGGTGCTCATCTGCGACGAGCCCGTCTCGGCACTCGACGTCTCGGTGCAGGCCCAGGTCATCAACCTCATGGAGAAGCTGCAGAACGAGCTCGGGCTGTCCTACGTCTTCATCGCTCACGACCTCTCCGTCGTCCGCCACATCTCCGACCGCGTCGGCGTGATGTATCTCGGCCGCATGGTCGAGCTGGGCACCGAGGAGGAGATCTACCAACGGCCGACGCATCCCTACACCCAGGCCCTGCTGTCGGCCGTCCCGGTGCCGGACCCGACGATGCGTGGCAAGCGTGAGCAGATCGTCCTCACCGGTGACGTCCCGTCGCCGGCGAACCCGCCCTCGGGGTGCCGCTTCCACACGCGGTGCTTCAAGGCCCAGGAGCGGTGCAGCGTCGATGACCCGGAGCTGATCGACCGTCCCGACGGTCTCGCGGCGCACCGGTCCGCGTGCCTCTTCGCCGAGCCGCGTGTCATCGTCGAGACGATCGACGTCACCAATGTCGAGCCGGACTCACGCTTCGCGACGACGGACGTCGTCGACCTGGACGTGATCTCCGAGGACCAGGAGAGCGCGCCTGCCGACGCCGCTGCCATGGCGGAGCGTTCTGAGGCCACGGTCGGCTCGGAGCGTCGCCACAGCACGACGCAGGACAATCGCCTCGTCGTCGACGACGAGCCGGACGAGAAGCGGGACCCGAGGGTCTGACAGACACCGCCGGCTCAGCCGGAAGAACAGGTATGCCGTCCGCTCACGCGGGCGGCATACCTGCATCTGGGGTCGTGGCGGCTCTCACGCCCCGCGACAGAGCGGTCGTCGGAGGCCGCCGGTCAGTCGCCGGTCTGGGGATGGCGGGTGCGCAGCAGCCGCCTCAGCGACTCCAGTCGGGAGACTCCTGAGGGCCCGGCACGGCCGGCGGCCACCCACTCGTCGAGGGCGCACTCCTCCTCGTCGTGGGTGCAGCCGCGAGGGCATCCGTCGGTGCCGGACTCGAGCTCCGGGAAGTGCGTGATGATGCGTTCGGGGTCGACGTGGGCCAGGCCGAACGACCGGATCCCCGGCGTGTCGATGACCCAGCCGTCACCGTCGGGCAGGCGCAGCGCGACGGCCGATGTCGAGGTGTGTCGCCCGCGACCGGTGACGTCGTTGACGACGCCCACCGCCCGGTAGGCATCGGGGACCAGGGCGTTGACGAGGGTGGACTTGCCCACCCCCGAGTGTCCGACGAGCACGCTGACATGCCCCCGCAGGGCGTCGCGCACGGCGTCGAGCCCGTCGGTTCCGTCCGCGTCCGTGGTCGCCGTGATGACGGCAGGCACCTCGAGGGGTGCGTAGTTCTCGAGGAACGGCGCCGGATCTGCGAGGTCGGCCTTGGTGAGGGCCAGCAGCGGAGACATCCCTGCGTCGTACGCCGCGACGAGGCAGCGGTCGATGAGCCGGGGGCGAGGCTCCGGATTGGCGAGGGCGCAGACGACGACGAGCTGGTCGGCGTTGGCCACGATGACCCGCTCGACGGGGTCGGTGTCGTCCGCGGTGCGGCGCAGGAGGGTGCGACGGGGCTCGACCCGCACGACGCGTGCGAGGGCGTCGGGGCTGCCGGAGACGTCACCGACGAGGAGTGCGTCGTCGCCGACGACGATGCTCTTGCGGCCGAGTTCGCGGGCCCGCATGGCCACGACGATGCGTTCATCAGCGGATCCGGGCTCCATGAGGACGGTGTAGCGACCGCGGTCGACTCCGATGACCATGCCGGGGACGGCGTCGAGGTGGGCCGGTCGGTCCTTGGACCGAGGACGGCTGCCACGCTTGCTGGGACGGATCCGGGCGTCGGACTCGTCATAGTCGCTCGTGGCCCGGGCCATCAGGCAGTGCGCCCCTCGGGCTGGTGCCGACCGAGCATTCCGGCCCACAGGGTCGTGAAGGTGGGCAGGGTCTTGGCGACGGTGTCGACATCCTCGACGACCACACCGGGCACTGCCAGCCCGATGACCGCACCAGCCATGACCATGCGATGGTCGGCGTAGGTGTGGAAGGTCGTGGGGGAGAGGGGCCGTGGCGTGATGTGCAGGCCGTCCTCGGTCTCGGTGACGAGAGCCCCGAGGGCGCCCAGCTCGCGTGCCAGGGCGGCCAGCCGGTCCGTCTCGTGGCCGCGGATGTGGGCCACGCCACGGATGAGGCTGGGCCCTTCGGCAAGCGCCGCCAGGGCCGCGACGACCGGGGTCAGCTCACTGGCGTCGTGGAGGTCGACGTCGACCCCTCCGAACCCGTCGACGGCGCTCACGGTGAGTCCGTCGCGGGCCAGACTGACGTCGGCGCCCATCTCGTCGAGGATGTCGCGGATCTCGTCGCCGGCCTGGGTCGTGTGCTGCGGCCAGCCGGGGACGCGCACCCGTCCGCGGGTGACGAGCGCGGCCGCCAGGAAGGGGGCCGCGTTCGAGAGGTCCGGTTCGATCTGGACGTCGAGCGGGTTGAGCGGCCCCGGCTCGACGCGCCACAGGTTGGGCTCGGTGTCGTCGACGTCGGCTCCGGCATCGCGCAGCGCCTCGACCGTCATGTCGATGTGCGGCTGGCTGGGCACCGGCTTGCCGTCGTGCTGGATCATCACGCCCTGGTCGTAGTGCGGACCAGAGAGGAGTAGGGCAGAGATGAACTGGGACGACGCCGAGGCGTCCAGGGTCACGGGACCGCCACGGACGGAGCCAGCTCCGCGAACGGTGAACGGCAGCGCACCACGGCCGTCGTCGTCGATCCGGACCCCGAGGGCGCGCATCGCCTCGAGTGCCGGACCCATGGGCCGGGTCCGCGCCTGTGGGTCCCCGTCGAAGTGCACGGGGCCGTCGGCGAGCGCAGCGAGAGGTGGGACGAAGCGCATGACCGTGCCCGCGAGTCCACAGTCGACGATGGGCTCACCGTGCGTCTCGCCGGGCGTGACGAGCCAGTCGTCCCCGTCGACCTCCTCGACCTGGGCCCCGAGGCCGCGGAGGGCGCCCACCATGAGGATGGTGTCCCGAGAGCGCAGCGGCGACCGCAGGCGGGACACCCCACTGGCGCGAGCGGCCAGGATGAGGAAGCGGTTGGTCAGCGACTTGCTGCCGGGGAGGTCGACGACCGCCTCCACGGGCTCGGTGGTCGCCGGGCAGGTCCAGTCAGGTGAGGGCATTCTGTGCCTGGGCCGCCTTCAGTCGGGCCTCGCGGCGAGCGGCCTTGGCCGCGTGTCGGGCCTCACGCTTCGTCGTGCGGGCGGTGCGTTGCGCGCTCTCACCGGCGAGCCGGGCGCGGTAGCTCAGGCTGGGCTTGCCGTCGGTGTCGACGGCGGCGAGGAGCAGGCCACCGAGCAGGCCGAGGTTCTTGAGGAACTGGATCCTCTGCTGCGCGCGCTTCTGCGGGTCGGACTCGTTCCAGAAGGGGTGTGCCGCAAGGGTCGTCGGCAACAGGGTGCCCGCGAGGACCGTCGACGCCAGACGCGGGACGTGACCGGTCGCGAGCAGTGCGCCACCACCCACCATCGCAGCACCGTTGGCTCGCACGAGCAGCTCGGGGTCGTCGGGCAGGCCGAGCTTGCGGGCCTGGTCGAGCAGCGGGCCGGCCGCCTTGGACTTGGCGCCGGGATGCTTGAGCTGGTCGAGCCCTCCCACGACGAACATCGCGGCGAGCATGGGACGGGCAACACGACGCACGAGCGACATGCGTCCTCCTCGGGGTCGGGACGGATCGTGGACCTGCTCCTACCGTAGTTGGTGCGCATCCATCCGTGGCTTCGAGGGTCGCCCGGTCATGCGGCTGTCCCCGCTCGTGTCGTTGCCACTGCGTAGATTGGCCGCATGTGCGGGCGGTATGCGGCCACGGCCAAGCCTGATGAGCTGACCCTCGAGTTCGAGGTCGACGACGATCGCGTGGCCGAGCCCTCCCGCAGCGTGCTCGTCAACCCGCAGTCCCCACCTCCGGGGACCCCGGACCACAACATGGCCCCGACCAAGCAGGCCCCAGTGGTGCTCACCAGGTCACCACGGGGCGAGTCCGAGGGCCGTGCGACACGGCAGCTCCGACTGCTCACCTGGGGCCTGGTCCCGAGCTGGTCCAAGGACCCCAAGGCAGGGGTCCGGATGATCAACGCCCGGGTCGAGTCCGTGCTGGAGAAGCCGGCCTACGCCAAGGCGGCAGCGCGCCGACGGTGCCTCGTGCCCGCACGCGGCTGGTACGAGTGGCAGGCCTCGCCGACCGCGACCGACGCCAAGGGCAAGCCACTCAAGCAGCCCTTCTTCACCTCACGAGGCGACGGTGCGAGCTGCGCCTTCGCCGGGCTCTACGAGTTCTGGCGTGACCCCGCGGTCAGCGACGGGGACGACCCCTCTGCGTGGTTGACGACGTTCACGATCATCACGACCGAGGCGGAGCCCGGTCTGGACCGCATCCACGACCGCCAGCCACTGGTCCTCGAGCGGGCACAGCTCGACGACTGGCTCGACCCGGACCTCACCGACCTCGGGCACGTGGCCGAACTGCTCCGGCCCCACGCAGCCGGACGCTTCACGGCATACCCCGTCTCCCGGGCCGTGAGCAGCAACCGCTCCAACGGACCGCAGCTGCTGGACCCGGTCCCCGAGTCCGAGCTGCACGGGGTCGTCGATCCCATGACCGGCGAGATCATCGGGTCCCCGACGTGACTGCGCGACTGGTCGAGGTGGAGACCCCACTGGGGCCTGCCCACGCCCACGTCTCGCGGCCGCCTCGGGCTCGAGGGACCGTCGTCCTCACCCACGGGGCCAGCGGTCGGCTGGGTGGTGCCGAGCTCGTCGCGGTCCGTGACGGACTCGTCGAGCAGGGCTGGGCGGTCGCGTTCGTGCAGCAGGCCTGGGGCGTGGCAGGACGCCGTATGCCGCCGCGTCCCGTCCCGCAGGACGAGGCGTGGCTCCCCGTGGTCCAGACCCTGCGCACCGGTCGGGCCCGACTGCCCGGACCGCTCGTCCTCTCGGGCAAGAGCAACGGCGCCCGAGTCGCCTGCCGCACGGCGGCAGACGTCGGGGCCGACGCCGTGCTGTGCCTGTCGTTCCCGCTGCATCCGCCGGGCCGGCCCGAGGTCTCCCGCGCCGGCGAGCTCAGGCTGCCTCTGGCGGCAGGGATCGCGCTCCACGTCGTGCAGGGGGAGCGGGACCCGTTCGGCACCCCGGGTGAGGTCCGCGCCGAGCTCGACGACCCGGCATACGTCACCGCGGTCAAGGGCGAGCACACGATCAGGGCGACGGGGCCGCTGGTCGCCGCCGCGCTGGCCTTCCTCGAGACGGTCGCCTCGCTGCGGCGCCTCAGAGCAGGCCGCCGGCGACGTCGGGCGCCGAGGAGTCGTCGGGCTCGACCTGTGGCTCGCGCGCGAGGTGCTCCTCGACCTGGAACCAGTCGTCGTCGGCGCGCTCGGTGATCGTGAGCAGGGTCTTCATCGACGACACCTCCTCGACCTGTTCCTTGAGGAACCACAGCATGAACTGCTCGCTGAGGACATCACCCTCCGCGCGGGCCGCCCGGAAGAGGGCCTCGCACTGCTCGGTCACGGTCTTCTCCTGCTCGAAGGCCAGGGCGATGGGCTCCGCCGGTCGGTCGAAGGAGTTGCGCACGGGGTCGACCCCGGGGATCTCGACGTCCCAGTCCCGGTCGAGCATGTAGCGGACCATCATCATGGCGTGGTTGCGCTCCTCCACGCTCTGCGCGTAGAAGCGCTCGGCGAGCCGGGGAAGGTCCAGGTCGTCGAACCACACCGCGATCGCGATGTACTGCTGGCTGGCGGTGAACTCGTGGCGTATCTGCTCGCCGAGCAGGGTGACGAACGAGGATGGGGTCGACGTGAGCATGGCCAAACGCTACACGCGGGGAATGGTGCCTCCTTCCCCCTGTTGAACCCCCTGTTCCCGCACCGAGAAGTCGTCGGCGCACCGCATCACCGAGAGGTTCGCCCGTGCTCGTACTGCACACGACGTCACCCGCCGAGACGGGTCTAGGGTGGAGTGCGATGACCACACCACAGACGACCAGCGACGAGACCGGCGTGGATCTCGCGACCGAGACCCCGGCGCAGAAGCAGGCGCGGTTCGAGGCGGAGGCACTGCCCCTCCTCGACCAGCTGTATGCCGCGGCGATGCGCACGACGCGCAACCCGGCCGATGCCGAGGACCTGTTGCAGGAGACCTACGCCAAGGCGTTCGCGGCCTTCCACCAGTACAAGCCGGGGACCAACCTTCGTGCCTGGATGTACCGCATCCTCACCAACACCTACATCAACACCTATCGCAAGAAGCAGCGCGAACCGCTCCAGTCGGATGCGTCCGACGTCGAGGACTACCAGCTGGCGCGGGCCGAGTCGCACACGAGCACGGGTCTGAAGTCGGCCGAGGCACAAGCCCTCGACCACCTTCCCGACTCCGAGATCAAGCGGGCCCTTCAGGACCTGCCCGAGGACTTCCGGATGGCGGTCTACCTCGCCGACGTCGAGGGGTTCGCCTACAAGGAGATCGCCGAGATCATGGGAACCCCCATCGGCACCGTGATGTCCCGTCTCCACCGCGGTCGTCGTCAGCTCCGCGAGATGCTGACGGAGTATGCCGCTGAGCGCGGCTTCGGCAAGGAGGTCTCGTCGTGAACGAGAACGTCAACAGCGCCCAAGGTACCCGTGGAGATCATGGCGTCCTCGGCGGCCACGTCGACTCAGGTGATGGGTCCGCTGGGTCCCACGTCGACTCCCATGCAGAGTGCTCCGAGGTCCTGCACCGGATCTATGAGTACCTCGATGGCGAGATGCAGCCGGCCGACGTCGCGCGGGTCGCAGAGCACCTCGAGGCCTGCGGGCCGTGCCTGCACGAACATGACCTGGACCGTGCCGTGAAGGCTGCCGTACGTCGCACCGGTGGTGGCGAACCCTGCCCTGACCAGCTGCGCGTGCAGGTCATGCAACGGATCACCATGGTGCGCCTCGAGCTCGATCGCTGACCCGCCTGCAGGTGTGACGAAGGGGCGACCACCGCATGGTGGTCGCCCCTTCGTCGGCTGCTGCGCTGTGCTCAGGCGTTGGGCTTGCGGCCGTGGTTGGCCTTGTTGCCCTTGCGCGAGCGGCGCTTGCGGGCGCGCTTGCTCATGGGAACTCCTCGAGGTTCGGGGGTGAACGGGCGACAGGGAGCCCTGACGGTGCCAAGGGGCGCCACAGATCGCTCGTACGTCGTTTTCATTGTCGCACACCTGGGAAGCGTGGGATAATGGGCAACTCAGTCCTGGCTTCCCTGGTCGGGACCAACGAAAGGTCTTATCATGCGCTCCATCCGTATCGCTGCCGTCGCCGTCGTCCTCGCCGCTCTCTCCACGATCGGTGCGACCTCCGCCCAGGCCGGTGACTCCTCCCACGTGAAGAACACCTCGGTCAAGGCTGCCGGCTGGCAGTGGTGAACACCTGTCCGATGTGGTGACGCCGGAGACCCCGGCCTCACTCCCCGCGCGATACACGACGCCGACCTACATCGGCGTCGTGGTGCTTGTGGCGGTCGGTCTCGGGTGCTACTCGTACCTACGGTACGGCTGGCCGGATGACTGGGTCGCCCTGGTCGTCCTGGCATTTCTTGGCGCCCTGACGTGGTGGCTTCCGTCGACATCGAGTGACGGTCGCATCCACTTCACCGCCGACAACGTCGTGGTCCTGGCGGCCATCCCCATCGTCGGACCGTTGGGGGCCGGAGTGGTGGGTCTGGCCATGGCGGTCCTCACCCGGCGTCGCATCGCGCTTCATCGACGGCTCTTCAACGTGGCCATGGCGTCGGCGTCCGCGATGGTCGGGGGGATCGCCTACGACCTGGCGGGGGGATCGCTCGCGGTCGACGAGCTCAACGGGGCGCTGCAGCTCGTGCTCCACGTCGGCCTGCCCATCGTCGTCGCCGACGCCGTCAACCTCCTGGCGAACGCCGTCCTCGTGGCCGGCGTCATCCGGCTCACGGCAGGCGTGCCTCTCCAGCTGCAGCTCGTCGACATGCTGACGAGCTCGGGTCTGACGCAGTTCGCCTACGGGATCATCGCCTTCCTGGTCGTGATCATGTGGCTTCCGGGGAAGCGGTCCGGTCGCCGTGCTCGTCGCACTCGCGCCTCTCGCGGGCGCGCGCTGGGCCCTGCTCCAGTACGGCGAGGAGCGGGACGCCAGGGAACGAGCCCTGGGCGCCCTGGTGACCGCCATCGAGACCCGGGCGCCTGTCCTGGAGGGGCACAGCGGACGCGTCTCCACCATGGCCGCGCTCATGGCCCAGGAGCTCGGTCTGGGCCCCAAGGAGGTCGCCGACGTCAGGACGGCCGGACTCCTGCACGACCTCGGCCGGGTGGTCGTCGCTCCGGGGCAGGAGGGCGTCGACCAGGCGGGCGGCGCAGCTCTGAGAGGTGCGGCCATGCTGCAGAGCCTGCCGTTCCTCGCGGGGGCCTCATCAGTGATGGAGGAGGTCGCGAGGGCGGAGGCCTCCGGAGCCCAGCTTCTCGATCGCGGCCGACATCGTGCGAGCGGCGGACGAGTTCGACCTCATCCTGCACGGCGAGGACCGGGTCAGTCCCTCCGCTGCCATCGCCCGGGTGCGCGAACGCAGGCCGGCGACCCCGGAGGCGGACCGTATGCTCGGAGCCCTGGCCAGGGTGGCCCGCCTCCATGATGGTTCCGGTGAGGGCATGGTGACGACGTCATGACTCCTCCGCCGCGGGTCGGGGCGCTCATCGCCACGACGGCCCGGCCCTCTCGCCGGGTGGAGCCGATGGTGCTCCTGCTCGGCGCCGTCACGGTCCTGTCCGCCCTGGTCACCGAGTCCGCGCGCCTCGAGCTGGCCGTGCGCGACCACAGCTCTGTCCTGGCGGCCTTCGCCGTGGCCATCGTCGTGGGTGAGCAGTTCCGCGTGCAGATGCCCTCGGGGCGCGTGGCGGCCCCGGTCTCGACGGCGTCGGCGATCGCCCTGGCGGTGCTCGGCTCGGTGGAGGGACATCCCGTCTTCGACGTCCCGGCCGGCATCGTCGCCCTCGTCGTGGCCGGGTCGTTGTGCGTGGGGACCCTGGTCGGACGTGCCCTTCATCGCCGGACCCATTGGTACGTCGTCGCCGCTCGGACGATCGGCGTGGGGGTCACGGCAAGCCTGATGCGTGCGGTCCCCTTGGACGGCGGGGCGGGGGAATGGGCCTGGCAGCTGGACGACGGCCGACCGCCGTGGCTCGTGGCGATCGTGATGATGGGCGCCGCTGCGGCCGGCCTCTATGTCGAGATCATTCTCACCGGCCTCGTGCGGGCCCAGCGGCGCTCCCTGCCCGTGGCAAGCGCACTCTCCGAAGAGCTCGGTGAGGCGCAGGCGCTCACTCTCGGTCTGCTGGCGGCGGGCCCGCTCGTCGCCTTCCTCGCGCCCGTCGTGGGTCTGGCGGCGCTGCCGCTGGGCCTCCTGCCGATGGTGCTGACCTATGTCGCGGTGCGCCGCTACACCACGAACCGCGCTACCTACCGACAGACGATCGCCACCCTGTCGCAGCTCACCGAGGTGGCTGGCTACACCCCGGCCGGGCACGCCTCCCGGGTCGCCTCCCGCGCGGTGAGCATCGCGCGCTCCATGGGCATGCATGCCGAGCAGGTCCAAGACCTCGAGTATGCCGCGCTCCTGCACGACCTGGGCCAGGTCGGGCTCAGATCCCCGATCCCCGACGGCGCAACCGTGCTGGCTGCTCCCGACGACCAGCGGCGGATCGCCTCCGAGGGCGCGCGCATCGTCCGTCGCACCGAGGTCCTCGACCGCGTGGCCGACCTCATGGAGGGACAGACGACTCCGTTCCGACACGTCCGCGAGTGGAACGAGAAGGTCCCGATCGAGAGTCGGATCATCAAGGTCGCCAACGCCTTCGACGACTTCTCGCACGGCCGCACCGACGCGTCCTCGATCGAGGCCGCGCTGGAACGGATCCACCTGGGGCTCGGCTACGAGTACGACCCCGAGGTGGTCGAGGCCCTCATCCGCACGGTCCACCAGCCGAGCCGTACCTGACCCGACCGCAGACGTCCTCGGACAGCAGCGAGCCCCGACGCGTCGTGCGTCGGGGCTCGCGGTGCATGACTCGCTGTAGCGGTCAGGCCTTCTTGGTCTCCTTGAAGATCGCGTCGATCTCGTCGATCTTGGCGAGGAGCTCGTCGGCCTTGGCGGCGTCGAGCTCGCCCTTGGTGCCGGAGGCGCCGGCAAGCTTGGTCGCCTCGTTGACCAGGGTGTGCAGGTTGGGGAACTTCTCGAAGTGCGGGGGCTTGAAGTAGTCGGTCCAGAGCACCCAGAGGTGGTGCTTGACGAGCTCCGAACGCTGCTCCTTGATGAGGATCGCGCGGGTGCGGAAGTCGGGGTCGTCGTTGTCGGCGACCTTGGCGATGATCGCCTTGATCGACTCCGCCTCGATGCGGGCCTGGGCGGGGTCGTAGACGCCG
Organism: Knoellia sp. AC549; assembly: GCF_979258975.1. Classification (NCBI taxonomy): domain Bacteria; kingdom Bacillati; phylum Actinomycetota; class Actinomycetes; order Micrococcales; family Intrasporangiaceae; genus Knoellia; species Knoellia sp. AC549. The sequence continues at coordinate 557,136 of NZ_OZ409890.1, read as the reverse complement.
CAGGGCAGGTCGCAGTGGGCGCTGACATCGGTGACGCTGAACAGAGCGGGGAGGCGCATGAACGTCCCTTTCGTTGGGCTGAGTTGTGGCCACTTCCCAACCTACAACGACCGCACGCGGAGGGATCAGGGCGTCTGCCGCGTGGGCAGCCTTCCGGGTCGTGGCCAGACCCGCGCGACCACGCTCGCCAGAGCGTCCTCAGGGGTGATCGAGCCGACGTCGAACGACGTCAGGCCCTCTCGAGGGTTGTCGGAGTCGAGCCACAGGCGGCCCGGGTCGCTCGGGTCGGCGCCTGCGATGCGCTTGACCGAGACCGGTCGAGCGGTGCCCTTGCCGTCGGCAGGCAGCCGGACGACGGCGACCCCTCCGGGTCGTGGCCGCGCCCCCCAGAGGGCCAGCAGGAGGTCGCCCTCGTGCAACGTCGGCTCCATCGACCGGCCGCGCACGCGAACGACGCGCGGGCGGGGGAGCGGTCGTGGCAGCACGGGGCGATTGTGGCATTGCGCACGTCAGGACCCGCAGACGTGCCGACCCGACGCGTGCGAGGATGACAGGGCGCGGCACACCTCCCGCCCATCGCCGCCCCGCACCAGGGGCCTGGCACGTCGCACCGAGTCCTTCGGTCGCGCCACCTGTCTGCACGTTGGGAGTTCCCGTCATGTCTGCGTCCCCGGTGTACTCGAGCTTCGACTTCGACGGGCCGGTCTTCCGAGCCCACGAGGGCGGAAAGCTCGGCGTACACGCCACGCAGCCGCTGCGCGACCGCGATGACCTGTCCTTGCTCTACACCCCGGGTGTGGCCGACGTCTGCCGTGCCATCGCCGAGGACCCCAGCCTCTCGGCGCGCTACACCGCCCGTCGCAACACCGTTGCCGTCATCACCGACGGGACAGCCGTCCTCGGGCTGGGTGACATCGGACCCCTCGCGGCCATGCCGGTCATGGAGGGCAAGGCCATCCTCTTCAAGCACTTCGGCGGGATCGACGCCGTGCCTGTGTGCATGGAGACCGGCACGGTGGACGAGCTCGTCGAGGCCATCGCCCGGATCGCCCCGTCCTACGGTGGGATCAACCTCGAGGACATCTCGGCGCCGCGCTGCTTCGAGATCGAGAGCCAGCTCAAGGAGCGCCTCGACATCCCGGTCTTCCATGACGACCAGCACGGCACCGCGATCGTCGTCCTGGCCGGCCTCACCAACGCCGCCAAGGTCGTGGGTCGCCCCTTGCACGGCCTCCGAGTCGTCGTCGCCGGCGCCGGTGCGGCAGGGGTCGCGGTCACCGGACTGCTCCAGCGGGCCGGGGTCCGGGACGTCGTCGTCTGCGACTCGCGCGGCATCATCTCGCCCTCACGCACGGATCTCACCGGGCACAAGCACCGCATCGCCGCCTCCACCAACCCGCGCGGGCTGACCGGCCTCATCGCCGCCGCACTCGTCGACGCCGACGTCTACATCGGCGTCTCCGGGGGCACCGTGCCGGAGGCGGAGATCTCGAGGATGGCGCCGGACGCGATCATCTTCGCGCTCGCGAACCCCGACCCCGAGGTGCACCCGGACGTGGCCCACCGCCACGCAGCCGTCGTCGCCACGGGTCGCTCGGACTTCCCGAACCAGATCAACAACGTCCTGGCATTCCCCGGGATCTTCCGGGGCGCCCTGGACTCAGGCGCGAGCCAGGTCACGGAGGCGATGAAGCTCGCTGCTGCCGAGGCCATCGCTGCCATGGTCGCTGAACCGAGCGCCGAGGAGATCGTGCCCAGCGTCTTCGCGCCGGGGGTTGCCGACGCCGTGGCGGCCGCCGTGGCCCTGCTCGCCTGAAAGCCGGACGCAACGGGCGAGCGCGCTGCCAGCTCAGGCGCGCACGGCATCCGCGATGTCGCGGATGCCGTGCGCGTCGATCCCGCAGCAACCGCCGATGAAGCGGGCTCCGAGGTCGGTCCAGTGCTGCACCGATGTCGGCGCGAAGCGGGTGGAGCCGTCCTCGGTCCAGGTCTTGCTGTCGGGGTCGTAGGTCGCGCCCGCATTGGGATAGATGACGTAGGGCACGCTGGGACGGCCGGCAGCGAGGAGCTCGTCGAGGTGGCGGGGTGCGGTGCAGTTCACGCCGACAGCAATGGCCGCGCCGCCCACGACGTCGACGGCCTCGGCGAACGGCGCGCCCCCGGTGAGCCGTGCGCCCTCCGTCGCGGAGAAGGAGACCCAGTAGGGCAGGTCCGGGGCGATCTCGGCGAGCAGTGAGACGACCACCTCGGCCTCCCTGACCTCGGGAATTGTCTCGACCGCCACGAGGTCGGGGTTTGCCGCGACGAGGCGCTCCAGCCTGCGCACGTGGAACTCGCGCAACGTCGCTCGGCTCACCTGCGGGTAGCCGGTGTACTCGGAGCCATCGGCCAGGTGCGCTCCGTAGGGCCCGACCGAGGCAGCGACGAGGGCGCGGCCATCGGCGGCCTGACGCGCCAGGCCGATGGAGGCGTCGAGGTCGGCGTCGCACTGCTCCTCGCTCAGACCGGCAGCGACGTATCCCGGATAGCTTGCCTGGTAGGACGCGCTGATGACGATCTCCGCGCCCGCGTCGACGAAGGTCCGGTGTGCCGCCACGACCTCCGACGGGGCCTGGCGCAGGAGCCGGGCCGACCAGAGGCGTCCGGAGAGGTTGTGGCCGCGTGCCTCCAACGCCGTCGAGAAGCCGCCGTCGAGGACGACCGGTCCGGGGCGCAGGAACGTGTCGAGGGTCATCGCCACATCGTCGCACTGCCGGCTCGGAGCCATGGGTAGGGTCGAAGCCATGCTCGCCGCCTCCGCCGTCTCCCAGTCCGCTGCCGACCCGCTGTCGGGTCTCGAGGTGGGGGAGCGCCCGGACCCGCAGGCGCGCGACGGCTGGGTCGTCGTCGACCTCAGGACGTGTGCCCTCAACCACCACGACGTGTGGTCCTTGCGCGGAGTCGGGCTGGCTCCCGACCGGTTGCCGATGGTTCTCGGCTGCGATGCGGCCGGCGTCGACCCCGAGGGCAACGAGGTCCTCGTGCACGCCGTCGTCCCGTCGGAGGGATGGAACGGTGACGAGACCCTTGACCCGCGCCGCACCCTGCTCTCCGAGCTGCACGACGGCACCTTGGCCACCAAGGTCGCCGTCCCGCGGGCCAACCTCGTCCCCAAGCCCGCGGAGCTCAGCCGGGAGCAGGCCGCCTGCCTCCCGACAGCCTGGCTCACGGCATACCGGATGCTCTTCACGAACTCGCAGGTGCAGCCCGGAGGCACGGTCCTCGTCCAGGGAGCGGCCGGTGGCGTCGCGACGGCACTCGTCCAGCTCGGCGCGGCAACCGGGATCAGGATGTGGGTGACGAGCCGCGACGAGGCCAAGGGTGAGCAGGCCGTCGCGCTCGGTGCGGATCGCGCGTTCGCGTCAGGGGAGCGGCTGCCCGAGCGGGTCGACGCGGTGATGGAGACCGTCGGCGCCGCGACGTGGTCGCACTCGGTCAACTCACTGCGGCCAGGTGGGACGATCGTCATCTCCGGCGCCACGTCGGGCGATGCGCCGGCCAAGGCCGAGCTCACCAAGATCTTCTTCAAGCAGCTCCGGGTCATCGGCTCGACGATGGGCACCCGCGACGAGCTCCAGAAGCTGGCGAATCTCGTTGTCGCACAGGGCATCCAGCCGCTCATCGACTCCGTCATCCCGCTTGCCGATGCCCGCGAAGGCTTCGCCCGGATGGTCGAGGGTCAGGTCACCGGCAAGATCGTGTTCACGGCCTGAACCGGCGTGCGGCTCAGATCTGGAGCCACTCGTTCCAGCCGTTGTGCAGGACGAGCCAGGCGATGAGGCCGTAGCCGGCCTGGCCTGGGTGCTGCCCGTCGCGGCTGGCTCTGAGCTCGGAACGCCACTGGTCGTGCCCGAGCAACGGGCGGTAGCAGTCGACGAACGGCACCGACCGGCGCGAGCAGACGTCGGCCTGGGCCTCGACGAGCACGGCCAGCTTGTCGTTGAACGCGTCGTCGCTCGTCGGCGGACTGCTCACCACGAACGCCGAGACGCCGTTGCTCGCGGCCTCGTCGAGGATGTTGGCGAGGTTGAGGCGGTGCCGTGCCAGCGTGACGCCCGCCGCGATGTCGTTGGCACCGAACGAGATGACGAGCCGCCGTTCGCTGCGTGACTTCCAGCGGGGAGGGCACTCCTGGTGCCACTGGGCGAGGACGTCGCCGCTCGTCTGACCACGGATACCGAGGTTGTATGCCGTGAACTCGACCTCCGGATGAGAGGTGCGCCCGACGACCCGGGTCACCCATCCCTGCCCCTTGGGGTCACCGACGCCGGTCACCAGGGAGTCGCCCATGAAGACGATGGCCACGTCCCGGGGTCCGTCCCCGGGCACGCTGAAGTCCGCGCTCGGCCGGAACTCGATGTCGCCGGAGGGCTCGCCGCCGGACTGATCCGGGCGGTGGATCTGGTCGGTCATGGTCAGTCGTCCTCATCGTCGAGCCGAGCCAGCCAGGTGGCGAGCCGCTCGACGGGTGTCTCGAAATCGGGGTTGAGGTCCACGAAGGTGCGCAGCTGCTCGGCGAGCCAGGCGAAGGTGATGTCCTCGTCGCCCCTGCGGGCCTCGAGCTCCTCGATCCCTCGGTCGGTGAAGTACACGCAGCCACCCTAATGCGCGTGCGCCTCCTCACCCGGGAGCCCTCGGGAGCGCGTTGCGCGAAGCTGCACCCGGAGCTCGTCCCCAATGCGATACTTTCCCCGCCGTGGACTTCCCGGCGCACGTGCCTTCTGGGGGAGTTCCATGAACGTTCGGCCCATCGTGCGGTACCCGATCTCGGCCCTGCTCGCGATCGTCGTCATCCTCGCCACGGGGCTGGCCTCGTCGTCCGTGGCGGAGGCCGCGGACGATCCCGAACCGATCGTCGCCACGTCGGTCTCATGGAGCGCCACGTCGCTGGACGTCACCGAGGGCCCGGTGACCCTTCGCGTCGTGGTGGGCATGGACCCGGTGCACAATCTCGGAACACCGAACCAGGCGTGGCTGCGCAGCTCAGCGAGCACCCAGGTGTCGACCGGTGTGGCCGACCCGACGCCTTGGACCTCCGCCGACGAGCGCACCTTCACCTTCACCCTGCCCCAGGGCGCTGCACCGGGTCAGTGGGTGCTCGACCTCGATGCTCTCTACGTCGACGAGGAGTACCACGACGTGGTCCCGCCCACGGGAGCGCGCACGTCCATCGACGTGACCTCGGTCGATGCCGACGTCCAGGCGCCGGTGCTGCACTCGCTGGAGGTGACACCGAACCCCGTCGACATCACGTACGAGTCACGCTTCGTGAGGGTCACGGCGAAGGTCACTGATCGCACTGACGCCAGCGTGAGGCTCTTCATCCACGAAGCTGATGGTGCTCGCTCATCCCTGCACCTGAGTCGGATCGGCGAGACCGACATGTTCACGAACCAGTTCCTTGTGCAGACGGGCTCCCCGACGGGCAGGTGGTCGGCGTCCATCGAGTTCTTGCAGGATGCGCTCGGGAACTACGTCGGCGAACCACCTCTGCCCGCCGGCGTCAACGCGGACTTCACGGTCGTCAGCCCGCCCAGTCCGCCAGGACTGCCGAGCATCACCTACCTTGCCGCGTGGGCCCGGGGGTCGTTCACCGCAGCGTGGGAACGCCCGTTCAGCGACGGTGGCAGCCCCATCACGGGATACGAGGCCACCTTGGTCCCGTCCGGGAAGGTTGTGCGGACCGACGCGGACACCCTGACCACGACCTTCACCGGACTGGAGGACGGCACACAGCAGACTCTCCGCGTCTCCGCGATCAACGCCCTGGGCACAGGAGCCTTCTCTGAGTACGGGCCGATGAGGACCTGGACCCTGCCACCGGCCCCGGCAGCACCCGTTGCCTCGCCGCGACGCACCCTCATCGACGTGAGCTGGAAGCCGCCCGCACCCAACGCCAGCGGTCCACTGTCGGGCTACGAGGTCACGGCCCACCCCAGCGGGCAGACGATGACCGTTGGAGCCACCGCCACCACGGTGACGTTCTCGGGTCTGGCTGCGTCCGCGCAGCACACCTTCTCGGTGGCCGCGATCAACACTGTCGGCACCGGGTCGCCGTCGGCCCGGTCCGCCCCGGTGACACTGGTCACCGAGGTGACTGCGCCGGTGTTGACCGCGACGCTGTCCGCTCCGGACACGGCGAAGCTCACGTGGACCTATCCCGGTGGCGTGGACACCGTCACGAGCTATGAGGTCTGCCGGCGCCGGCTGGACGGAACGACGGTCAGCTGCCTGACCACCACGGCGCGGACGATGTCGCTCGGTGCCCTCCCGGCTGACAGGACCTTCGGCTTCACCGTGCGAGCCGATGACGGCACTGAGTGGGGTCCTTGGTCGCAGGTCAAAACGCTGACCACCACACCGGGAGTCGGCCAGCGCTTCACGCCCGTGACGCCTCGCCGCCTCGTCGACACCCGAACCGGGCTGGGCGCCAGCCCTCGGCCCGTGAAGCCCAGCGAGACCATTGCCTTCACCGTGCCGGGGCTCCCTGCCGGCACGACGTCCGTGAACCTGAACCTCACTGGGCTGTCCGCGACCACCAGCACCTACATCACGGCGCATGCGACCGACACCGCCCGACCGACGGCGTCGCACCTGAACCTCCTGCCTGGTGAGACGGTGGCGTCGTTCGTCAGTGTGCCGGTCAGCAAGGACGGTCGCGTGTCCCTGTTCAATGCCAGGGGAGGCGTCAACCTCCTCGTCGACCTCGCCGGCTACGTGCATCCGGGCGGACTGTCGACGATGCTGTCCGAGGCGGGAAATCGAATCCTCGACACGAGGCACGGCACCGGCGCGGCGCAGTCGCCGGTGGGCGCTGGACAGCTCGTGTCCCTCACGGTGCCCAAGCGCGTGGGGCAGGTGCCCACGGCCGCCGTCCTCAACCTCACCGTCACGGGGGCGACCAAGGGAACCTATGTCACGGCATACCCGGCTGGTACGCCGCGGCCGAACTCCTCGAGCCTCAACGTTCCGCAGGGGGGGACCGTCGCCAACCTGGTCGTCGTCCCCCTCGACTCCGCCGGTCGCGTCAACCTCTGGAACGCTGCGGGTTCGGTGGAGCTCATCGCCGACCTCGTGGGGACCTACTCGCTCGACACCGGCGCCGGGTACGAGCCAGTCGCCCCGACGCGGATCATGGACACCCGAAGCGGACTCGGCGGCTCGACCGGGCTCGGGTCGACGGCTACCACGCTGAAGCTGCCCAACCTGCCGCCCGAGGCCAAGGCGGTGCTTCTGCGCACCACTGTGGTGGGGCCCTCGCGCGGCGGCAACCTGGTGGGCCACCCGGCGATCTCGACGTCCACTGGCTCGATCCTGAACTTCACTGCGAGCCAGACGGTGGGCAACCACGTCGTCCTGCCTGTGCAGTACGGCGGGACCGTGCGCTTCCAGTTGTCCTCGGGCGTCCAGGGCCACCTCCTCGTGGATGTGGCGGGCTACTACCGACGCTGAGACAGCGGTCGATCTCGAGCGCATGAGTGAGGCCCCGGCACACGTGCCGAGGCCTCACTCATGCGCTGGTCGTTGTCAGCGGGCGAAGGCCGCCGCGATGAGCTCGGCCTGCTCCTCCTGGTGCTTCTTGTTCGACCCGGTGGCCGGTGAGGCCGACGCCTTGCGCGACAGGACGCGCAGCGGACGCTGGACGTCGTGCTCTGCGAGAGCCGCCGGCAGGTTGAGGGCGAGGAACGGCCACGCACCCTGGTTCTGCGGCTCGTCCTGGACGACGACCACCTCGGCGTCCGGATACTTCGCCAGCTCCTCGGCAAGCTCCCTGCCCGGGAGCGGGTAGTACTGCTCCATGTGCAGGATCGCTGTGCTCGTGTCACCACGCTTGGCGCGCTCGGCCTCCAGCTCGTGCACCGCCTTGCCCGCTGCCAGGAGCACGCGGTCGACGGTGCCGTCCGTGGCGCCCTGACGGTCCGGGAGGATCGGCCGGAAGGTGCCCGTCGTGAAGTCCTCAGGCATGCTCGACGCTGCCTTGAGGCGCAGCATCGACTTCGGGGTGAAGACGATGAGCGGCCGACGCGGTCGGGCATAGGCCTGGCGGCGCAGCAGGTGGAAGTAGCTGGCCGGGGTCGACGGGTAGGCCACCGTCATGTTGTCCTCGGCGCACATCTGGAGGAACCGCTCGATGCGGGCCGAGGAGTGGTCCGGACCCTGGCCCTCGTAGCCGTGGGGGAGGAGCAGCACGACGGAGGAGCGCTGGCCCCACTTCTGCTCCGAGCTCGCTGATGAACTCGTCGATGATGGTCTGCGCCCCGTTGAGGAAGTCACCGAACTGGGCCTCCCACAGGACGAGCGCGTCGGGGCGCTCGACCGAGTAGCCGTACTCGAACCCGAGAGCGGCGAACTCGGAGAGCAGGGAGTCGTAGACCCAGAACCGGCCCTGCCCCTCACCCAGATAGAGCAGCGGCGTCCACTCGAGTGCCGTCTCCTTGTCGATGAGGACGGCGTGGCGCTGGACGAAGGTGCCGCGGCGGCTGTCCTGGCCGGCGAGGCGGACGGGCGTGCCCTCCTTGAGCAGTGAGCCGAAGGCGAGGAGTTCGCCGGTCGCCCAGTCGATGCCCCCCTGGCTGACGCTGCCGACACGCTTGTCGAGCATCTGCTGGAAGCTTGGGGTGGACGCTGAAGCCGTGCGGCGGGTTGGCGAAGACCTCGCCGATCGCCTTGAGCTCCTCGGGCGAGATCGCCGTCTCGGTCGCGGACCGGGTCGTCGCGTCGGCCGTCTGGGCGGCCGGCGGCTCGAGACCGGTGTGGCCCTCGACGTCGGTGCCCGTGTAGTTGTCGTCGGCGGCCCTGGCGGCGGCAGCCTCGTTCTCCTTGAGGGCTGCCTTGGTCTCGACGAACACCCGCTCCAGCTGCTGCTGGTAGTCGCGCAGCGCGGCCTCGGCGTCCTCGACGGTGATGTCGCCACGACCGATGAGCGACTCGGTGTAGAGCTTGCGGACGCTGCGCTTGGCCTCGATGAGGCTGTACATGAGCGGCTGCGTCATCGAGGGGTCGTCGCCCTCGTTGTGGCCGCGACGTCGGTAGCAGACCATGTCGACGACGACGTCCTTGGCGAACTCCTTGCGGAACTCGTAGGCCAGCTCGGCGACCCGCACGCACGCCTCCGGGTCGTCACCGTTGACGTGGAAGATCGGGGCCTGGATCATCCGGGCGACGTCGGTGGAGTAGGTCGAGGAACGAGACGAGCTCGGTGACGTCGTGAAGCCGACCTGGTTGTTGACGACGACGTGGACCGTGCCACCGGTGCGGTAGCCGCGCAGCTGCGACAGGTTGAGCGTCTCTGCGACGACACCCTGCCCGGCGAAGGCCGCGTCACCGTGCATGAGGACCGGCAGGACGGTGAAGTCCTCGCCGGCGAGGTTGAGGCGGTCCTGCTTGGCGCGGACGATGCCCTCGAGGACCGGGTTGACCGCCTCGAGGTGCGACGGGTTGGCCGCGAGGTAGACCTTGGTCGTCGCGCCGTTCTCGGCGGTGAACGTCCCCTCGGTGCCCAGGTGGTACTTGACGTCGCCCGAGCCCTGGACCGACTTGGGGTCCTGCTTGCCCTCGAACTCGCGGAAGATCTGGCTGTAGGACTTGCCCGCGATGTTGGCGAGGACGTTGAGTCGGCCGCGGTGCGGCATACCGATGCAGACCTCCTCGAGCTCGTCCTCGGCCGCGAGCGACAGGACGCGGTCGAGGAGGGCGATGACGGACTCGCCACCCTCGAGGGAGAAGCGCTTCTGGCCGACGAACTTGGTCTGGAGGAACGTCTCGAACGCCTCGGCGGCGTTGAGCTTGCGCAGGATCCGCAGCTGCTCCTCACGGGTCGTCTTGGCGTAGCCGACCTCGATCTTGGACTGGATCCACTCGCGCTGCTCGGGGTCCTGGATGTGCATGTACTCGACGCCGATGCTGCGGCAGTAGCTGTCGCGCAGGATGCCGAGGATCTTGCGGAGCTTGAGGAACGGCTGGCCGCCGAAGCCGCCGGTCGCGAAGAAGCGGTCGAGGTCCCACAGGGAGAGGCCGTGGCTCGTGACGTCGAGGTCCTGGTGGCGCCGCTGCTTGTACTCGAGCGGGTCGGTGTCGGCCATGAGGTGGCCGCGCACGCGGTAGGCGTGGATCAGCTCCTGGACCCGCGAGACCTTGTTGATGTCGTCGTCGTGGGACGCCGAGATGTCCTGGACCCACCGCACCGGCTCGTAGGGGATGCGCAGGCTCTCGAAGATCTCGTCGTAGAAGCCGTTCTCACCCAGCAGCAGCTGGTGGATCACGCGCAGGAACTCACCGGACTGGGCGCCCTGGATGATGCGGTGGTCGTAGGTGCTAGTGAGCGTGAGGATCTTGGAGACGGCGTTGCGGTTGAGCGTCTCGTCGCTCGCACCCTGCCACTCGGCGGGGTAGTCCATGGCGCCGACGCCGACGATGGCCCCCTGGCCGGCCATGAGGCGCGGGACGGAGTGCACCGTGCCGATGCCGCCCGGGTTGGTGAGCGAGATGGAGGTGCCCTGGAAGTCCTCGACGGTGAGCTTGCCGCCGCGGGCCTTCTTGACCATCTCCTCGTATGCCGTCCAGAAGTGGGCGAAGTCCATCGTCTCGGCGGCCTTGATCGAGGGCACGAGGAGCTGGCGCGTGCCGTCGGGCTTCTCGAGGTCGATGGCCAGACCGAAGTTGACATGGGCGGGGGTCACGAGGACCGGCTTGCCCTTCTCGTCGTTCGAGAAGCCGTTGTTCATGGCGGGCATGACGCCCAGGGCCTTGACGACCGCGAAGCCGATGAGGTGGGTGAAGCTCACCTTGCCGCCGCGGGAGCGGGCGAGGTGGTTGTTGATGACGATGCGGTTGTCGACGAGCAGCTTGGCGGGGACGGCGCGCACGCTCGTCGCGGTGGGGACGGCCAGCGACGCCTCCATGTTGGTGACCACACGGGCGCTGGCCCCGCGGATCGGCGCCAGCTCCGGGGCGTTGACCGCGCCATCGGACTTCGGCGCACCCGCTTCGCGGGGCTTAGGCGCGTCCGCCGGGGAGTCGCTCCTGGTGGCCTCCGGCTTGGGGGCCTCGCTCTTGGTGGCCTCCGCCTTGGGTTCGGCCGTGGGCGCCTCGCTCTTCGGTTCGGCCTTGGGCGCCTCTGCCTTGGGCTGGGCCTTGGGCGCCTCACCCTTGGGCGCCGCTGCCTTGGGTTCGGCCTTGGGCGCCTCGGTCTTCGGTGCCGCGACCTCGGGCTGCTTCGAGGAGGGAGCAGGCTGAGCAGCCGGTGCGCTCTGGCGCCCGCCGTTGCCGGCACCACCGTTGGGGCTCGCGGGGTCGTAGTCGGCGAAGAAGTCCCACCACGCCTTGTCGACCGAGTTCTTGTCCTTCTGGTACTGCTCGAAGAGCTCGTCCACCAGCCACTCGTTGGGTCCGAATGCGGTCAGGGGGTCGTGCGGAGCGGACTGGTCGGGCACGGCAGTTACGCCTCTTTCTGCGTGGTGTCGTCAGGTTTCAGGTGTCTGACCAGACTATCCCTCCGGACGCGGCTGCCGAGGATGGGTCCGACACGTCTGTGGGCACGGTTCCCCGACGAAACGAGCCGGTATGCCGGGTGGCTCGCACCCGGCATACCGGCTCGTTCTGCTTGACCCGCCGCGCAGATCGGAAGCAGCGGCCGTCTTCCCCTCGAAGAACGTGGTGAGAAGGTCCTAGGAGATGTCCTGGCGCACGGTCCGCCAGGTGCCGACCGCGCTCAGGACGGCCGCGTAGGTGGCGAGCACGAGGGCTGCCGTCCACCAGGAGAGGGGCTGCACCGCGTTGTCCCCGCCCTGCGTTACTCCGCTGACCATCGCGCTCGTGGCCTGGCCCGGCATGAACTTGGCGATGTGCTCCTGACCGAAGTCCCAGAACGTCAGCGCGAAGCTGGCGAGGGGTTCGACGATCTGGGCCACGCCGATCGCGATGAGCAGCGCAGCGACCTGGTTGGGGATGAGGATGCCGACCCCCAGGCCGATGAGCGCCCAGAGTCCGAGCACCAGGAGGCTGAGGGCCAGCGCCCGGAGGACCTGCGTGCTCGGGAAGGGGTCGAAACCCCGGGACTGCAGGACGATGGCACCGGCGACGACGGAACCGACGAGCGAGATCAGGCCGTAGATGGCGCCGATCCCGAGCAGCGCCACGACCTTGGCCAGCATGACCCGGATGCGTCGCGGGGTGCTGAGGAACGTGCTGGTCACGGTCTTGTGGCGGTACTCCGAGCCGATCTGCATGATGCCGATGACCAGGGTGAGGGTGTAGCCGATGGTCAGGCCGGAGGTGTAGACGCTGTTGGCGATCTGGAGCGGGCTGCCGGTGGGCTGGCCCGACGCGATCGACTCCGGCGTCGGTGGGATGGTGAGCAGGAAGCCGAAGAGCACGGCGAAGAGGGCAGCCGCGACGAACATGGCGATCGCCAGACCCCACCACATGCGGGTGGTGAAGAACTTCAGGAACTCGGACTTGATGACGGCGCCCATCATTCGTTCGCCCCTTCCCGGCCGGCGACGGCATCTCGTTCGGTCGGTGGGCCGGGGTTGCCGTCGCCCAGGTTGCGGTTGGTGCCCTCGGTGAGCTCGAAGAAGAGTGCCTCGAGGTCGGCCCTGCGGTCGCGCAGCTCCCAGATCGGCAGTCCTGCCCGCAGGGCCACGTCACCCACGAGGCGCTTGTCGGTGGTCTCGACGATGAGCTCGCCGTCGGTTCCGGGAGTGGCGAGGACGTCTGCGACCCGCAGGGCGCCGGCGAGCTGGTCGACGTCGGACGTGCGGACCACCGTCGAGGGGGCGCCACGCAGCTCGGACATGGCGCCTTCGCGCACGAGCCGCCCGTTGGCGATGATGACGACGTCGTCGACCGTGGCCTCGACCTCCTGCAGGAGGTGGCTGGAGACGAGGATGGTCTTGCCCTCGCTGCTGAGGTGGCGCAGGAAGCCGCGCAGCCAGCGGATGCCCTCGGGGTCGAGGCCGTTCGAGGGCTCGTCGAGGATGAGGACTCGCGGGTCGCCGAGGAGCGCCGCGGCCAGGCCGAGGCGCTGGCGCATGCCCATGGAGTACTCACCGGCGCGCTTGCGAGCAGCAGCCGGTATGCCGGTCAGCTCGAGCAGCTCGTCGACGCGGCTGTCGGGAAGGCCGCCTGCGGCGGCGAGGACGCGCAGGTGGTCGCGGCCCGAGCGGCCCGGGTGGAAGTTCGTCGCCTCGAGGGCCGAACCCACGACCGACTGCGGGTGGTCGAGGTCGTGGTAGTTCTGACCGTCGATCGTCGCCGTGCCCGATGTCGGGTGGATGAGACCGAGGAGCATCCGCAGGCTGGTTGTCTTGCCTGCGCCGTTGGGGCCGAGGAAGCCGGTGATCCGACCGGGCTCGACCTCGAAGCTGAGCTGGTCGACGGCGGTGAAGGAACCGAAGGTCTTGGTGAGGTCGCGTACCTCGATGCGTGCGCCGGTGGTCGTCGAAGCGGCGGTCATCAGGCGTCCCCCCTTGCGTGCTGAAGTCTGTGCATGGCGGCAATTCTGGCAGGCTCACGCGGCGTCAGGGTCAACCGCACGGTGGAGTGGGGGTCCGTCCGAGGTATGACGTCGACCGCTCGCGGAGGCGGCCCCATGCCGGGACGTCCTACCTCGTCCCTAGGATGGTCGCACTATGACCGAGTGGTTACTCGTCCTCGCCGGCGTCGCGCTGACGCTGGGGACCGCCCTGTTCGTCGCCGCCGAGTTCGCGCTGGTCGCACTCGACCGCCCCAGTGTCGAGAAGGCCGTCGAGCGTGGGGACGTCCGGGCCCGGTCGGTCCTCACGTCCCTGCGCGCGCTGTCGACTCAGCTGTCCGCGTCGCAGGTCGGGATCACCCTGACGACCCTCGTGCTCGGCTTCCTCGCCAACCCGTCCATCGGCAAGCTCCTGCTCGGACCGCTGCAGTCGCTCGGGCTCGGCGAGTCGCTCGCGGAGCGCGTCGCATCGGTGCTCGCGATGGTCCTCGCCACGATCTTCTCGATGATCGTCGGCGAGATGGTCCCCAAGACCCTCGCGATCTCGACGCCGCTGGCCACGGCGAAGTGGGTGGCCGCACCGGTGCGATGGTTCGCGTTGGCGTTCAAGCCCTTCATCCACGTCCTCAACGGCACGGCGAACTCGGCGCTTCGTGCCATGGGGGTCGAGCCGCAGGAGGAGCTCTCGGCCGCCCGGAGCCCGGCCGAGCTCGCGTCACTCGTGCGCACGTCGGCCGAGGCCGGCACGCTCGACCTCGGGACCGCCCGCCTCGTGACCGCGTCCCTCACCTTCGGCGCCCAGACGGCCGCCGACGTCATGACCCCCCGCTCACGCGCCACGGCCATCGACCGGTCCGCCTCGGCTCGCGAGTGCGTCGAGCTCGCGCGCCAGACGGGTCACTCGCGCTTCCCGGTCATCGACGACGACTGGGACGACGTCGACGGGGTGGTCCACGTCAAGAAGGCCATCGCCGTGCCGCACGAGCGCCGCGACGACGTCCCCGTCTCAGCCCTGATGACCCCGCCCCTCGTCGTGCCCGAGACGATCCGCCTCGACCCGCTCCTCATCCACCTGCGTGACAGCGGTCAGCAGTTCGCCATCGTCGTGGACGAGTACGGCGGCACGTCGGGTGTCGTCACGCTCGAGGACCTCGTCGAGGAGATCGTGGGCGAGGTGTCCGACGAGCACGACCGCAGCCAGACCACCGGTCGCCAGATGACCGACGGGTCATGGACCGTGCCGGGCCTGTGGCGGCCGGACGAGGTGCTGCGCCGCACCGGTATCGAGATCCCCGAGGGACCGGCATACGAGACGGTCGCCGGCTTCGTCATGTCGGAGCTGGGACGGGTGCCCGTCGTCGGTGAGGTCGTCGAGCTGCCCGGGTGGCGGATCACGGTCATCGACATGGAGGCGCGCCGGGTCGACCGGCTGCGCTTCACGCCCGTGGCGGCCGAGGATGACGCCCCGACGGGACATCGATCCGACGAGTCGGAGGGGGCGCCGGCATGAGTCTCGGAACCATCCTCATCACGGTCGTCCTCCTGCTCGCCAACGCGTTCTTCGTCGGCGCCGAGTTCGCTGCCATGTCCGCCCGCCGCAGCCAGCTCGAACCCCTGGCCCAAGAGGGCAGCCGTCGGGCGCAGACCGCGCTCGACGCCATGTCCCGCACCGGGATCCTGCTCGCGACCGCCCAGCTCGGCATCACCGTCTGCTCCGTGCTCCTCGGCGCCGTGTCCGAGTCCGCCCTGCACCACGCGCTCGTCGGACCGGTCGAGACGCTCGGTGCACCCGAGGCCGTCGCCGACGTCCTGGCGCTCGTGCTCGCCCTGCTCATCGTCGTCTTCCTGCACGTCGTCGTGGGCGAGATGATCCCCAAGAACCTCTCGATCGCGACGCCGGAGCGGGCGGCCATCGCGCTCGTCCCGGCCCTCGTCATGGTCTCGAGGGTGGTCAAGCCGGTCATCAGCGTCATGGACTGGGTCTCCAAGGTTCTGGTCCGGGCGCTGGGGGTGGACCCCAAGGACGAGCTCGCCTCCGCGTTCACGGCCGAGGAGGTCGCGCAGATCCTGTCCGAGTCGCACAAGGAGGGCCTGGTCGAGCCCGAGCAGTACGGCCTGCTCGGCGCCGCCCTCGAGTTCAGTGACAAGGACGCCCGAGACGTCGGTGTCCCCAACGACCGACTCGTCACCGTGGGCGTCGACGCCACCCCCGACGCCATCGAGCGGCTCGTCGCGCGACACGGGTTCTCGCGCTTCCCGGTCGTCGACTCCGGAGGCACGCTCTCGGGCTACCTCCACCTCAAGGACGTGCTCTTCGCCGACGAGCAGGAGCGCCTCGAGCCGGTTCCGGCCAAGCGCATCCGCAGGATGGCGAACGTGCGCCCCGGCGACGAGGTGGAGTCCGTGCTCGCCACGATGCAGCGCACCGGCTCGCACCTGGCCCGGGTCGTCGCCGACGACGGCGAGGTGATCGGCGTCGTCTTCCTCGAGGACGTGATCGAGGAGCTCGTCGGCGAGGTCACGGACGCGTCCCAGCGCGGCTGAACCCCTGACTTGTTGCGACTTCGGGTCGATGCGAGCCCAGCGAGCACCGACCCGAAGTCGCAACAAGTCGGACGGTGTGGTGCCCCCGGCAGGATTCGAACCTGCGCTCCCGCCTCCGGAGGGCGGTGCTCTATCCCCTGAGCTACGGGGGCTCGAATGGTCCGAATAGTGGCCATTCGCGCCATTCTGGGATGCCCACGGAGGGTATCAGCCTAGAGTTCACAGCATGGAATCCGGTCCAGCCGTCGTGGCGATCACGCCTCGGCCGCTGGTCATGGTCTGCGACGACATCGACTCCATCCGGGCCATCATCCGCATCAATCTCGAGCTCGAGGGCTTCGACGTCCTCGAGGCGGCCGACGGGCACGAGGCCATGAGCCATCTCATCGACCCCTCGGCCCCTGTCCCGGACGTGATCATCCTCGACGCCCAGACTCCGCGTCGTGACGGATGGTGGGCCATCGCCGCCATTCGCAGCCACCCTCGTCTCGTCGGAGTCCCCACGGTGCTGGTCACGGCATCCACCACCGCGCACGACCGCAGCGAAGCGGCCCTCGCCGGCTTCGACGCCTTCATCGCCAAGCCCTTCGACCCGGCCGACCTCGTCCAGGTCATCTCACGCCTCGCCGCCCACGGACGACCCGAGAATCCCGGCCAATAGACTTCGCGGGTGACTCCCGAAGAACTTTCCTCCGCGATCCGGGCTGCCCTGCTCGACGCCAATGCCGCCGGCGACTTCACCGCCGAGGTCCCCGGCGAGGTGCGCGTGGAGCGACCCAGGAACCGCGACCACGGCGACTGGTCCACCAACATCGCCCTGCAGCTTGCCAAGCCGGCCGGTATGCCGCCGCGAGACCTCGCCACCGCGCTCGCCTCACGACTGAGCGCGATCGAGGGCATCTCGCAGGTCGACGTCGCCGGCCCCGGCTTCCTCAACATCAGCCTCGACGCGTCGAGCGCAGGAGAGCTGGCCCGAAGCATCGTCGAGAGCGGGGCGGCATACGGCAGGAACGACTCCGAAGCCGGCCACACGATCAACCTCGAGTTCATCTCGGCCAACCCCACGGGCCCGCTGCACATCGGGCACACCCGGTGGGCGGCCCTCGGGGACTCGATGCGGCGCCTCCTCTCCGCCTCGGGAGCGGACGTGACGGCGGAGTACTACATCAACGACGCCGGTGCGCAGATGGACAAGTTCGCCCTGAGCGTCCTGGCCAGTGCCAAGGGCCGGCCCACTCCCGAGGGCGGCTACCCGGGCGCCTACATCGGTGACCTCGCCAAGATCGTCGTCGAGCAGCGGCCCGACCTCCTCGACCTGCCCGACGACGAGGCCATCGCCGTCGCCCGGCCGCTCGCCTACCGGGCGCAGCTCGCCGAGATCAAGCAGACCCTCGAGCGGTTCGGGGTGTTCTTCGACGTGTGGTTCTCCGAGCAGGAGCTCCACGACGGTGGCGCCGTCGAGCAGGCCGTCGAGCGGCTGCGCGAGCAGGGCCACGTCGACGACCGGGACGGCGCGGTGTGGCTGCGCACGACCGACTTCACCGACGACAAGGACCGCGTCCTCATCCGGGCTGACGGTGTGCCGACCTACTTCGCCGCCGACGCCGCCTACTACCTGAGCAAGAAGGACCGCGGCTTCACCGAGAAGATCTACCTGCTCGGGGCCGACCACCACGGCTACATCGGACGGCTCAAGGCCATCGCGGCGTGCGCCGGGGACGACCCGGACGTCAACATCGACGTCCGCATCGGCCAGCTGGTCAACCTCAACGGCGCCAAGCTTCTCGAAGCGGGCCGGCAACATCATCGAGCTGAACGACCTCATCGACTGGATCGGCAGCGATGCCGTCCGCTACAACCTCGCCCGCTACCCCGCGGACAGCCCGCTGAGCCTCGACGGCGAGGAGCTGCGCAAGCAGACCAACGACAACCCGGTCTACTACGTGCAGTACGCCCACGCCCGCACCGCCAACGTCTCGCGACTGGCCGGCGAGGACGGTGTCCACCGCGAGGACGGCTTCGACCCGGCGCTGCTCACCGATGCCACGGAGGCCACCCTCCTCGCCACCCTCGGCGACTTCCCGCGGGTCGTCGCGCAGGCGGCTCACCTGCGCGAGCCGCACCGGGTGGCGCGCTACCTCGAGGACCTCGCCGGCCGCTACCACAAGTGGTACGACACCTGCCGGGTGCGGCCCATGAACGCCGACGAGGAGGTCACCGACCTCCATCGCACCCGGCTGTGGCTCAACGACGCCACCCGCCAGGTGCTCGCCAATGGCCTCGACCTGCTCGGCGTCAGCGCGCCCGAGCGCATGTGAGGGACTGAGCCATGCGTTCACACGAGGCCGGTGCGCTCCACGCCGAAGGCTATGGCGGGCCGCCGCTCTACCTGCCCTTCCCCACCGACGTCAACGCGCTGCTGCCGCAGCTCTGGGCGGACTCGGTATGCCGTGATGCCGAGGGCCGTCTGACCGTCGCCGGTCTCGACGTGGAGACCATCGCGCGCGAGTTCGGCACGCCGGCATACGTCGTCGACGAAGGTGACTTCCGCGCGCGGGCGCGGGCGTTCCGCGACGACTTCGCGGCGCCCTTCGACACGGTCTGCGGTGGCGCCGACGTCTACTACGCGGGCAAGGCCTTCCTGTGCACCGCCGTGGCGAAATGGGTTGCGGAAGAGGGCCTTTCGCTCGACGTGTGCAGCGGGGGCGAGCTCGCCGTGGCACGCCGGGCGGGCTTCCCGGCAGAGCGGATCGGCTTCCACGGCAACAACAAGTCGCTGGCCGAGATCCGGGACGCGCTGGACTACGGCGTGGGGCGGATCGTCGTCGACTCCTTCGTCGAGATCGAACGGGTCGCGGAGATCGCGGCCGAGCTGGGGGTGGTCGCTCCGGTGATGATCCGCGTGACCGTCGGCGTCGAGGCTCACACCCACGAGTTCATCGCGACCGGGCACGAGGACCAGAAGTTCGGGTTCAGCCTGTCCGGTGGCCAGGCGCTCGACGCGGCCAGGGCTGTCTTGACCCACGAGAGCCTGGACCTGCGTGGGCTGCACTCGCACATCGGCAGCCAGATCTTCGACACGGGCGGATTCGAGATGAGCGCGCGCCGCCTCGTCGGCCTGCACGCGCAGATCGCGAACGAGCTCGGCCATCACAGCCCCGAGATCGACCTCGGTGGTGGCTTCGGCATGGCCTACACGTCACAGCACACTCCGCTCCAGCCCGGCGAGATCGGTGAGCAGCTCGCCGACATCGTGGGTCGTGAGTTCAAGGCCATCGGTGACGGCGATCTCGAGGGGGTGCCCGTCCCGAGGGTGTCGATCGAGCCGGGCCGCGCCATCGTCGGACCCTCGACCTTCACCCTCTACGAGGTGGGCACCATCAAGCCGGTCGAGCTCGGCGACCACCACTCGCGTGTCTACGTCTCGGTCGACGGGGGCATGAGCGACAACGTGCGGCCCGCGCTCTACGAGGCCGACTACTCGTGCACCCTTGCCAACCGGACCTCCGATGCCGAGCCGGTGCTCGCCCGGGTCGTCGGCAAACACTGTGAGAGCGGTGACATCGTCGTCCAGGACGAGTGGCTGCCCGCGGACACCCAGCCGGGTGACCTCATCGCCGTGCCCGGCACCGGCGCCTACTGCCGGGCGCTCTCGAGCCAGTACAACCACACTCCCCGGCCGCCGGTGCTCGCGGTCCGAGACGGCAGGGCGCGGGTCGTCGTGCGTCGTGAGACGATCGACGACCTGCTCGCTCTGGACGTCGGGAGCAGCTGATGTCGCAGCCCTGGGATGTCGAGCCCGTGACTGAGGAGAGCCCAGCCGAGATGGCATCCACCACCACTGACCTGCCCACGCTCAAGGTCGCCCTGCTGGGGTGCGGGGTGGTCGGTTCCTCCGTCGCGACGATGCTCATCCGCAACGCCGACGACCTGGCTTCCCGGGTCGGTGCGCGCCTCGACCTCATCGGCATCGCCGTCCGCCGGCCCGAGCGCGCTCGTCCGGACGTCCCCGTCGACCCCTCGCTCTTCACCGCCGACGCCGACAGCCTCGTGCGCAGTGCCGACATCGTCATCGAGGTGATCGGGGGCATCGACCCGGCACGCGAGCTGATCCTCACCGCCATGAAGCACGGCGCCTCCGTCGTCACCGCCAACAAGGCGTTGCTCGCCGAGGACGGACCGACCCTGTATGCCGCGGCCGGCGAGCACGGTGTCGACCTCTACTACGAGGCCGCCGTCGCGGGCGCGATCCCGATCGTCCGACCCATGCGTGAGTCCCTCGTGGGCGACGACGTGCAGCGGGTCCTCGGCATCGTCAACGGCACCACCAACTTCGTCCTCGACAAGATGGACACCACCGGCGCCGGCTTCGCCGAGACCGTCGAGCAGGCCCAGGCCCTGGGCTACGCCGAGGCCGACCCGACTGCTGACGTCGAGGGCTTCGACGCCGCGGCGAAGGCAGCCATCCTCGCGTCCCTGGCGTTCCACACCCGGGTCTCCAGTGACGACGTGCACCGCGAGGGCATCACCGAGGTCACTGCTGCCGACATCCAGGCGGCGCGTGACATGGATGCCGTCGTCAAGCTCCTGGCGATCTGCGAGCTCGTCCGCGACGAGTCCGGCGCGCCCAGCGGCGTGAGCGTCCGCGTGCACCCGGCGATGATCGCGCGGACCCACCCGCTGGCCTCGGTGCGAGATGCCTACAACGCGGTCTTCGTCGAGGCTTCTGCCGCGGGTGAGCTCATGTTCTACGGCAAGGGTGCCGGAGGCGACCCGACCTCGTCGGCCGTCCTGGGTGACGTCGTCGCGGTGGCTCGTCACCGCCTCGCCGGCGGGCACGGCCCGACCGAGTCCGCCTACGCCGACCTGCCGGTCGTCGAGATGGGCCAGGCGACGACGAGGTACCACATCAGCCTCGCCGTGGCCGACCGCCCCGGCGTCCTCGCGCAGGTGGCATCGGCGTTCGCCGCTCACGACGTCTCGATCGAGACGGTGCGACAGCGCGTGCTCGGTGAGGGCGAGCAGTCGCGTGCGTCCCTCGTCATCGTCACCCACCGTGCGTCCGACTCGGCACTGGCCGCGACGGTGAACGCACTGACCGGCCTCGACACCGTCGATGCGGTCGTCTCCTGGATGCGCGTGGAAGGAACCTGAGTGGCACACCAGTGGCGCGGAGTGATCCGTGAGTATGCCGACCGCCTGCCGATGCTTGCCGGCTCACCTGTCGTGACCCTGCACGAGGGGGGCACGCCACTCATCCAGGCCGAGCACCTGTCCGAGCTGGTCGGAGCCAACGTCCTCGTCAAGTACGAAGGCCTCAACCCCACAGGGTCGTTCAAGGACCGCGGGATGACAACAGCGATCTCCTACGCCAAGGGTCGCGGAGCCAAGGCCGTCATCTGCGCGAGCACCGGCAACACGAGCGCCTCGGCCGCGGCCTATGCGACCAAGGCCGGCATGACCTGCGCCGTGCTCGTCCCCGAAGGCAAGATCGCCATGGGCAAGCTGAGCCAGGCCATCGCCCACGGCGCCACGCTCATCCAGGTCGACGGCAACTTCGACATCTGCCTCACGGTCGCCCGCAAGCTCGCCGAGGTGCACCCCGTCGAGCTCGTGAACTCGGTCAACCCGGCGCGGATCGAGGGCCAGAAGACCGCCGCCTTCGAGATCGTCGACGCCCTCGGAGACGCCCCGGACATCCACGTCCTTCCCGTCGGCAATGCCGGCAACATCACGGCCTACTGGCGTGGCTACACCGAGTACGCCACGGACAGCGAGGGCCTGCCGGCCGTCGCGACGCGGACCCCGCAGATGTGGGGCTTCCAGGCGGCCGGCGCCGCGCCCATCGTGCTCGGTCACCCCGTCGACCATCCCGAGACGATCGCGACCGCCATCCGGATCGGCAACCCAGCCTCCTGGCGACAGGCCGAGGAGGCTCGCGACCAGTCGGGTGGTCGGATCGAGTCGGTGACCGACGAGCAGATCCTCGCCGCGCACCGGCTCCTCTCCTCGACGGAGGGCATCTTCGTCGAGCCGGGCTCAGCAGCGAGCATCGCCGGCCTCGTGCAGGCGAGCGAGCGCGGCGAGGTTCCTGCGGACGCGACGATCGTGTGCACCGTGACCGGGCACGGGCTCAAGGACCCGCAGTGGGCGCTGCGCACGGCTGACGGCTCGGAGATCGAGCCGGTCAAGGTCTCGGCCGAGGCGCAGGCCGTCGCCGAGGTCCTGGGCTTCGAGAGCTGATCGTGGGGGAGTGGCGGCCGGGGCTGGTCACGGCCGTGCGCGTGCCGGCCAGCAGCGCCAACCTCGGCCCGGGTTTCGACTCGATCGGGATGGCTCTCGGCGTCTGGGACCGCTGTCGCGCAACGGTTCTCGCCCATCCCGGGCTGCAGATCGAGGTCTCCGGCGAGGGCGTCGGAACCGTCCCGACGGATTCCTCCCATCTGGTCTTCCGCAGCCTTGTCCGTGCGTTCGAGACGTGGGGCGAGAGGGCGCCCGAGGGCTTGGGACTCGAGTGCCGCAACGCCGTGCCACACGGTCGTGGCATGGGCTCGTCGGCCACCGCGATCGTCACCGGCGTCGCCCTCGCCCACGCCTTGCGCGCCGCCCGAGACGGGCGTCCCGCCGACGACGTGGACCTGGGCGCCGTCAACGACCTCGCCGCGCGGCTCGAAGGGCACCCGGACAACTCCTCCGCAAGCGTCTTCGGTGGGGTCACCCTGTCGTGGTCCGACGACCCCGAACGGGGGACGACGACGCTGCGCCTCGCCGCGCATCGCGACGTCGCGCCCGTCGTCTTCAGTCCTGACACCCAGCTCTCCACCGCGACCGCACGCGCGGTGCTGCCCGCCCAGGTGCGGCTCGCCGACGCCGCCGCGAACTCCGCGCGGGCCGCGCTTCTCGTGCATGCCCTGACCGAGGCGCCGGAGCACCTGCTCGACGGCACCCGGGAGTGGCTGCACCAAGAGCCCCGCCGACCGTCGTACCCGGCGTCGATGGCCCTGGTCGACCAGCTCCGCGCCGACGGTCACGCGGCGGTGATCTCCGGGGCAGGACCATCAGTCCTCGTCCTCGCCACCTCGGCCACTGCGGGGATGGTGAGCGAGACGGCAGGTGAGGGATGGCAGGTGCTGCTCCCCGGCATACCTCGTCATGGGGTGGAAGTGCTCGCGAACTGATGGCTCGATGGGCGCACGTCCGGAGACTGTCGCGTCGGTCCAGGGTGTTAGTGTGGCAGCGCGGTCGTAGTTGATGCCGGGGAAGCGTCCTGCTCATCCGATGCCTACCGCGAGTCGCACCCTCCACTGTCGGACTGGTCGTGCTTCAGTCACGCGCCGTTTGTCGGCAAGTCCCGTGGATCAATCCGCCAGATCTCTGGCACCCACTTTCGGCCCCGCCCCCTGCGGGCTAGGGGCCCACTGACGAGGGGAAGGATCCTTCGTGACAGACACCACCACCCTCGAGGCATCCGCGGCGTCCGGGCAGAGCCCGCGCCGATCGGGCTCGCTGACGGCCATGCGCCTTGCCGAGCTCCAGGGCCTTGCTTCGAGCATGGGCATCTCCGGCACCGCCAAGATGCGCAAGGGCGACCTCGTCGCCGCCATCAAGTCACGGCAGAACGGCGAGAGCGGCCCCGCCGCCGCGCCGGCCGCCGAGGCGGAGACCTCCACGTCGGCCCCGGCACGGGGTCGGGCACGTCGGGCCTCCTCGTCCGGCCAGGGGGCGCCGAAGTCCGACGTCGGCGCACCGACCGAGGCGTCCGCACCGACCGAGACATCCGCACCGCGCGACGACCGCGCCGAACGCGAGCCGCAGGGCGACGGTGACGACCGTGCCGAGCGCAGCCAGCACGAGGCCCGCGCCGACCGCAACGGCCAGGCCGACCGGGCGGAGCGTTCGGAGCGCAGGGACCGTGCCGAGCGCACCGAGACGTCCGACGGTTCGAACGAGGACCGCAACGGCCAGAGCCGCGAGGGTCGGGAGCAGCGCGAGGGCAACCGGGAGCAGCGCGAGGGCAACCGCGAGCGCGGACGCAGCCAGGAGCGCCCCGACCGCAACAACCAGGAGCGCCCTGACCGCAACAACGGCGAGCGCCCCGACCGCAACGCCAGCGAAGCGGGCGCCTCCGACCGCGACGGCGAGCAGCGCAGCAACGACCGCACTGACCGCACTCAGGGACAGGGCAACAGGCAGCAGTCCCAGGCTCAGGCTCAGGCTCAGGGTCAGGACCAGGGTGGGCAGAACCAGGACGGCGATGACGACGAGACCGGCCGCAGCGGCCGCCGTCGCCGCAACCGCAACCGCAGCCGCGATCGCGATCGTGACCGCGACCGCGACCGCGACAAGCGCCGCCCCACGTCAGGTGGCGGCGAGGCCCAGGCCGAGAACGAGCTGCAGATCACCGAGGACGACGTCCTCGTCCCCGTGGCCGGCATCCTCGACATCCTCGACAACTACGCCTTCGTGCGGACCTCGGGCTACCTCCCGGGCAACAACGACGTCTACGTCCCGCTCGGGATGGTCAAGCGGCACAACCTGCGCAAGGGTGACGCCGTCGTCGGCGCGACCAAGGCGCCGCGTGACGGCGAGGACCCCCAGCAGCAGACCGTGGGCACCCGCAACAACCGCGCCAAGTACACGCCTCTCGCGCGCCTCGACACCGTCAACGGTCAGAACCCCGACGACGCCCGGACCCGCGCCGAGTTCGGCAAGCTCACGCCGCTCTACCCGCAGGACCGGCTGCGTCTCGAGACCGAGCCGGGCATCCTGACGACGCGGATCATCGACCTCGTCGCCCCCATCGGCAAGGGCCAGCGTGGCCTCATCGTCGCACCGGCCAAGGCCGGCAAGACCATGGTCATGCAGGCCATCGCCAACGCGATCACGACGAACAACCCCGAGGTCCACCTCATGGTCGTCCTCGTCGACGAGCGGCCCGAAGAGGTCACCGACATGCAGCGTGCGGTCAAGGGTGAGGTCATCGCCTCCACCTTCGACCGCCCGGCCGAGGACCACACCACGGTCGCCGAGCTCGCGATCGAGCGGGCCAAGCGCCTCGTCGAGATGGGTCACGACGTCGTCGTGCTCCTCGACTCGATCACGAAGCTGGGTCGCGCCTACAACCTCTCCGCCCCGGCGAGCGGTCGCATCCTCTCCGGTGGCGTCGACTCGGCCGCGCTCTACCCGCCGAAGAAGTTCTTCGGCGCGGCGCGCAACATCGAGGACGGTGGCTCGCTCACCATCCTCGCGACGGCGCTCGTCGAGACCGGGTCGCGCATGGACGAGGTGATCTTCGAGGAGTTCAAGGGCACCGGCAACATGGAGCTCAAGCTCGACCGTGGCCTGTCCAACCGCCGCATCTTCCCGGCGGTCGACATCAACAACTCGGGCACGCGTCGTGAGGAGATCCTTCTCGCTCCCGAAGAGCTCAAGATCATGTGGAAGCTGCGTCGTGTGCTCTCCGGACTCGACAGCCAGCAGGCCATCGAGCTGCTGCTCGACCGGCTCCGCAAGAGCAAGACGAACTACGAGTTCCTCAAGCAGGTCCAGCAGAACAGCTCGATCAGGATCGAGGACGAGTCGGACGACTGAGTCCGGCGTTCAGCTCTTCACAGCGAGGCGGTCTCCCGTGTGGGAGGCCGCCTCGCGGCATTGTCGGGTATGCCGTCCGCTCACCGAACGCTCGCCGGTGCCACCCGGCGCATGGTCGGGAAGGCGGCCTCGGTGAAGCCCAAGGAGCTGTAGAGCGGGGCGCCCTCACTCGTCGCCGCGAGGTCGATCCGGTCGGCATCGCCCTCCTCCTCGAGCCAGCGCACCAGCTCGGTCATCACGGCGCGCGCCAAGCCGCGGCCCCGGGCGTGGGGCAGGGTCGCGACGTTGGAGACGAAGCCGAGGCGACCACGCGGCATGCTCGGCGCGGGGATGGCGGACAGCACCTCGGCCAGTCCGCCCGCAACGACCTGGTCGCCGTCGAGCACGACGAGGACGTGGGTGTTGTCGGCAGCGATCTTCGCCGTGAACCACTCGCGTGCGGCGGCACGCCATTCAGCAGCCTCGAGCTGGTGCGCCGGTGTTCCCATGGCCTCGAACATGAGGACGCGCAGGCGCATCAGGTCGTCGACGTCGTGGACTCCGGCGGGTCGCAGCTGCTCCATGCGCGCCGACGCTAGCCGAGCAGGTGCCCAGCTCTCGCGCTTTTCACCGGACGGCTGTGCGAAAGGGTCCTCAGGCCAGGACCCGGCCCGTGTGGGCGCGGAAGATCAGCGAGGTCTGCACGTGCGAGACGCCCGGCCGGCTCGAGACGTTGTCGAGGACGAAGTCGCGCAGCTGGTCGGGCGACTCGGCGCTCACGTGCAGCAGGAAGTCGTCGGCGCCGCTGATGTTGAACGCGGCCAGCACCCCCGGCAGACCGGCCATCTCGTCCCCGAAGGCCTCGACCTGTGCCCGGTCGTGTCCCGAGAGGCCGATCGCGATCACGGCCTGGAGCGGGCGGCCCATCTTGGCCTGGTCGAGAACGGCGTGGACCCCGGTGATGACGCCGCGCTCCCGCAGAGACCGCACGCGCCCGACACAGGTCGACTCGGCGAGGCCCACCTCGCGCGCGAGAGCAGCGTTCGAGATGCGTCCGTCCGCCGCGAGGGCGGCGACCAGGGCCCTGTCGATCTCATCGAGCAGTGGTGGCGCGGTCGGGGTCGGACCGGGTGTGAGCGGGTGGGGATTCTTCGGCACACCCTCAGGCTAACCAACCCCGGACCGCGGATCACACCGTTTCGAGCCGCAGTGTGCCGGGTTTCAGCGGGACTCTTCCCTGAGGATGTGCATCCTGCGGACGATGGACGACATGAGGACTGAATCCATGACGCGTCACCTCGATCCGGCAACGACGGCCGTCCACGCTGCCCGTGAGGACCTCCGCGGCTCGGGGCTGCACGTCCCACCCATCGACCTGGCCACGACGTATCCGATGCCGACGATCGAAGCCGGCGGGACGGCATACGACACGTTGGGTGCGGGCGAACGGCCGGACCACGAGGCGACCCTGGTCTACCAGCGCCTGTGGAACCCCGGCGTCGACCGGTTCGAGCGTGCCGTCGCGGCGCTCGAGCAGGCCGACGCAGCGGTCGCCTTCGCGAGCGGCATGGCGGCCCTCACCGCGGTCCTCCTCTCGGTCGTGGCGGCAGGCACGCCTCACGTCGTCGCCGTCCGCCCGCTCTATGGCGGCTCTGACCACCTGCTCGCCACGGGCCTGCTCGGCACGAGCGTCACGTGGGCGACGCCCGAGACGGTCGGCGACGCCGTCCGTCCGGACACGGGTCTGGTGCTCCTCGAGACGCCGGCGAACCCCTCGCTCGAGCTCGTCGACATCGCGGCGGTCGTGGCTGAGGCGGGGGACGTGCCCGTGGCCGTCGACAACACCTTCGCCACGCCGGTGCTCCAGCAGCCCGTGCGGCACGGCGCGACGCTCGTCCTGCACTCGGCCACGAAGTTCATGGGAGGGCACGGCGACGTCATGGGTGGAGTGGTTGCGGCGGGCCAGGAGTGGACCTCGCGCCTACGCCAGGTCCGGGCGATCACCGGTGCCGTTCTGCACCCGCTCGCCGCCTATGAGCTGCACCGCGGGCTGCAGACGATCCATGTCCGGGTGCGCGCCCAGCAGGAGTCCGCGGGCGTGGTGGCGGCGTGGCTTGCCGAGCGCTGCGAGGTGTCGGAGGTGCACTACCCGGGCCTCGTCGGCGCCGACCCACGTGGGCTCGTCGGAACCCAGATGACCGGACCGGGAGCGCTGGTCGCCTTTCGGCTCGCCGGAGGGTATGCCGCCGCGTCGGCCTTCGTGGAACACCTGGACCTCGTGACCCATGCCGTGTCGCTCGGGGGTGTGGACAGCCTGATCCAACATCCAGCGAGCCTCACCCACCGGCTGGTCGTCTCCGAGGCGCGACCAGACGCGGACCTCCTGCGCCTCTCGGTGGGACTCGAGGGCGTCGGCGACGTCATCGCCGACCTCGAGAAGGCCTTCGCCAACCTCCCCTGACCTTTCGGGACAGGGATGCTGCAGGGCGCGCGCCATGTCGCGCCCCCTGCAGCAGATCACGACCTGATGCGGTGCACGGAGGGCAGGGAATGTGGGGGAGAGGGGCGTCGTTTAGGTCACTGTGTGCCTGCTCTGGCACACTTGTTCGCTGGACCGGTTCACGGCACCAACGCGTTTCCTGAGCATCACCCTCACGAGTGGATGCAGGCGGGGCGCTACCGGGTCTGCATCTACCTGATGGGCCCGCCGACCCGGAGACATCCAGAGCTTCTCAAGGAGATCATCGTGAAGAAGGACATCCACCCGAACTACGCCGAGACCACGGTCACCTGCACCTGTGGCGCGTCGTTCACCACGCGCAGCACCGCCGAGAGTGGCGAGATCCGCGCCGAGGTCTGCAGCCAGTGCCACCCGTTCTACACGGGCAAGCAGAAGATCCTCGACACCGGTGGCCGCGTCGCGCGCTTCCAGGCTCGCTACGGCAAGAAGGCCGACGCGTAGCACTCCCGATGCGCCGACCCGTTGATCCTGACAAGGGATCCGGGTCGGCGCATTCGTGTTCCCCCGTTGTCGAGCCCATCCCGTCCCTGAGCCGCCTTCGTCCCTGAGAGGACACCCTGATGTTCGAGTCCGCCGAGGCCCTCGCCCGGGAGCACGCCACGCTCGAACGTGAGATGGGTGACCCGGCCATCGCCTCCGACCCCGACCAGCTCCGTGAGATCAACAAGAGGTATGCCGCGCTGGGACCCACGGTT
This sequence comes from Knoellia sp. AC549, assembly GCF_979258975.1. Taxonomy (NCBI): domain Bacteria; kingdom Bacillati; phylum Actinomycetota; class Actinomycetes; order Micrococcales; family Intrasporangiaceae; genus Knoellia; species Knoellia sp. AC549. Next base: position 528,293 of record NZ_OZ409890.1, on the reverse strand, counting down.
GCGGCATACGCCGCCTGGCAGTCGGCCACGGACGACCTCGAGACCGCCCGGGAGCTGGCGACCGAGGATGCCGGCTTCGCCGCCGAGGTCCCCGCCCTGGAGGCGCACGCTGACGACGCCGCCGACCGGCTCCGCCGCCTGCTCATCCCGCGCGACCCCGACGACGACCGCGACGTCATCGTCGAGGTCAAGGCCGGGGAGGGTGGCGAGGAGTCCGCGCTCTTTGCCGGTGACCTGCTGCGGATGTACCTGCGCTACGCCGACCAGCGCGGCTGGCGCACCGAGGTGCTCGGGTCGACCGAGACCGACCTCGGCGGGTTCAAGGACGTCCAGGTCAGCGTCAAGTCCAAGAAGGCGCCGCAGCCGGGCGAGGGACCGTGGGCCCGGCTCAAGTACGAAGGTGGCGTGCACCGGGTCCAGCGCGTTCCGGTCACGGAGACGCAGGGTCGCATCCACACGAGTGCGGCCGGTGTCTGGGTCATGCCGGAGGCCGAGGAGGTCGAGGTCGAGATCCACGCCAACGACCTGCGCATCGACGTCTTCCGCTCGTCCGGGCCGGGCGGGCAGAGCGTCAACACCACCGACTCGGCCGTGCGGCTCACCCACCTCCCCACCGGCACCGTCGTCATCTGCCAGAACGAGAAGTCGCAGCTGCAGAACCGCGAGGCCGCGATGCGCGTCCTGCGGGCTCGACTGCACCAGATGGCGATGGACGAGGCCAACGCGGCGAGCGCCGACATCCGGGCGAGCCAGGTGCGCACCGTCGACCGCAGCGAGCGCATCCGCACCTACAACTTCGCCGAGAACCGGATCAGCGACCACCGCACCGGGTTCAAGGCCTACAACCTCGACACCGTCCTCGGCGGGGAGCTCGACCCGGTCGTCGAGTCCGCGATGGCGGCGGATGAGGCGGCGAGACTCGCGGCCCTGGGCGAGGGCGCCGCGTGACCACCCTGCGTGAGGCGGTGCGGGCGGCCACGCAGCAGCTGGCCGATGCGGGAGTGGGTTCTCCTGAGCACGATGCCGTCGCGCTGGCCGCGCATGCACTCGGGGTGGACGCCGCCGAGGTGCGGCGACGGATGATCCTCGGTGGTCCCGAACCCGAGGGGTATGCCGCCCTCGTCGCCGAGCGGGCCAGTCGAGTTCCGCTCCAGCACCTCACCGGCCGGGCCTGGTTCCGGGGGCTCGAGCTCGAGGTCGGGCCCGGTGTCTTCGTGCCGCGGCCCGAGACCGAGGTCGTGGCGGGGTGGGCCATCGACGCCGTGAGCGCCTGTGTCGAGGGCGGCGTCGACGAGCCCGTCGTGGTCGACCTGTGCACGGGGTCAGGGGCCATCGCCCTGTCGATCAAGTCGGAGGTGCCGCAGGCGCGGGTCCACGCCGTCGAGGTCAGCGACCTCGCGGTCGCGTGGGCGCAGCGCAACAGGGAGCGTCTGGGGCTCGACGTCGAGATCGTCCACGGCGACGCGGTGACGGCGTTCGAGGAGCTCGCGGAGGTCGACGTCGTCGTGTCGAACCCTCCCTACATCCCCACGACGGCCGAACCCATCGACCCCGAGGTGCGTGACCACGACCCCCATGTCGCTCTCTACGGCGGCAGCGTCGACGGGCTCGCGATCCCTCGTCTGGTCGCTGCACGGGCCGCCGGACTGCTGCGCAGCGGGGGAGTGCTCGTGATGGAGCACGCCGACAGCCAGGGGGAGTCCCTTCCGGCGGCGCTGCGCGCGACGGGTTCCTGGTCGCAGGTCGAGGACCGCCTCGACCTCACCGGTCGGCCGCGAGCGACCGTCGCCGTGCGCGCCTGACGCGGCACCGCCCACGCCCCACGCACTGCGGCCTCCACCCGGTGTCGGGTGGAGGCCGCAGCGTCGTCGGTCGTGTCAGAGGATGTAGATGAGCAGAGCGATGATCAGCAGAACACCGACGATCGTCCAGATGAGACCGGAACCACGCATTGCCTTGCACCTCCGTTCGGAACAGACAGGGTCGAACGTGACGACACTATGCACTCGGAGCCCCGAATGGTGTGATGTCGCCGGGGTCAGTTCGCAGACGAGTTTCGTGACGCCGACCGGTCCCCGCGGACAGCCGCGCCGGGCCCGGTCCTAGGCTGGGCCCATGAGCCCCGTCTTCGACTGCACGACACCCGAGGGGCGCCAGGACGGCATCGCCAAGGCGACCGCCGGAGTGCGCCAGGGCGAGCTCGTCGTCCTCCCCACCGACACCCTCTACGGCATCGGCGCGGACGCCTTCTCGCCCGATGCGGTCCAGCGTCTGCTCGACGCCAAGGGCCGAGGTCGCGAGATGCCACCGCCGGTGCTCGTCCCCGAGGTCCGCACGGTCGACGGTCTGGCCACGGACGTGCCGGCCTATGCCCGCGCCCTCATCGAGCGCTACTGGCCCGGCCCGCTGACGCTCGTCTTCAAGGCGCAGCCCTCGCTCATGTGGGACCTGGGTGACACCGGTGGCACGGTCGCAGTGCGCATGCCCGACAACGAGGTCGCCCTCGAGCTCCTCAAGGAGGTCGGACCGATGGCCGTCAGCAGTGCCAACCGCACCGGGCAGCCGGCGTCCCGCAGCATCATCGACGCCGCGACGCAGCTCGGAGCGTCGGTCGAGTTCTACCTCGACGGTGGCCCGGTCACCGGTGGCCTGGCCTCGACGATCGTCGACTGCACCCACCCCGAGCCCACGATCCTGCGTCGCGGCGCCATCGACGCGGACGAGATCCTGGCTCTCGCGGCGCAGCACCTAGAGTTGCCGGCGGACGAGCAGCCGACGGACGGCCAGCCGGTGGACGAGCAGCCGACGGACGAGCAGCCGGTGGACGAGCAGCCGACGGACGAGCAGCCCGCCGACGAGCAGCCGGCTGACGAGACGACCCCTTCCCCTTCACCAACGGACGAGCCGGCACCCGAATCCAAGGAGAGCAGCAACCATGAGTGAGACGTTCTACGGTTCCGACTTCGAGGCGCTGGAGACCTTCGACCCCGAGATCGCGGGAGTGCTGGTGTCCGAGCTGGATCGCCTCCGCGGCGGGCTGCAGCTCATCGCGAGCGAGAACATGTCCTCACCCGCGGTGCTCACCTCGCTCGGGTCGACCCTGTCCAACAAGTACGCGGAGGGCTATCCGGGCCGCCGCTACTACGGAGGCTGCTCCGAGGTCGACAAGGCCGAGTCCCTCGCCATCGAGCGGGCCAAGGCTCTCTTCGAGGCCGAGCACGCCAACGTCCAGCCGCACTCCGGCGCCAGCGCCAACCAGGCCGTCTACGGGGCGTTCATGAAGCCCGGCGAGACGATCCTGGCGATGAGCCTGCCGCACGGCGGCCACCTCACCCACGGCACCAAGATGTCGTTCTCGGGCAAGTGGTTCAACGCCGTCCACTACGGCGTCGACAAGGACACCGAGGACATCGACTACGCCGAGGTCGAGCGACTGGCCAAGGAGCACCGACCCAAGGTCATCCTCGCGGGTGGGTCGGCCATTCCGAGACTCATCGACTTCGAGTTCTTCCGGCGCATCGCCGACGAGGTGGGCGCGATCTTCTGGGTCGACGCCGCACACTTCATCGGCCTCGTCGCCGGCAAGGCGATCCCGAGCCCCGTGCCGCACGCCGACGTCGTGAGCTTCACGACGCACAAGGTGCTGCGTGGTCCACGCAGCGGCGCGATCGTCTGCAAGGAGGAGCACAAGGCTGCGATCGACAAGGCGGTCTTCCCGATGATGCAGGGCGGTCCGCAGATGCACACGATCGCGGCCAAGGCGACGAACTTCAAGGAGTGCGCCACGCCCGAGTACCAGGCCTACGCGAAGCAGGTCATCGCGAACGCCAGGGTCCTTGCCGAGACGCTGGGAGAGAAGGGCATCCGCCCGACCACGGGTGGCACCGACACCCACCTCTCGCTCCACGACCTCCAGCCGGTGCTCGTCACCGGCGTCGACGCCGAGGCGCGTTGTGACGCGGCGGGCATCACCCTCAACAAGAACGCCATCCCCTTCGACCCGCAGAAGCCCAACATCGCCAGTGGCATCCGCGTGGGCACGCCGTGCGTGACGACACAGGGCATGGGCGAGGAGGAGATGCGCACCATCGGCGACCTCATCGCGCGCGCGGTCGTAGACGGGGACGCGGACCCGGACCACCAGGTCTCCAAGCAGGTGCGTGCCGAGGTGACCGATCTCGTGACGCGCTTCCCGGCATACGCACGCTGAGATCCTGCACGCCGCCGGACCTTTCCCGGCTGGTCACGACGAGGGAGCCTTCAGCCCGGACCTGTTCCGGGCCGAAGGCTCCCTTGCGTGGATGGGACGAAGACGCGTGACATGCGGCCGAGGAGATCGGTCCGGCGGCTCAGTCGCGGCCGGTGCGCTGGTCTTCGACCGCCTGCTCACGTGCCTCGGCCTCCAGAGCAGCGGCCTCCTCGAGCGATGGGCGGGCCTTGGGCTTGGTGCCCGAGGCCGACACGACCGTCCAGACGCTGCGGGCGAGGACCTCGAGGTCGAGCAGCGGCGACATGTGCTTGAGGTAGTAGAAGTCGTAGGAGAAGCTTCTCGATCGTCTCCTCCTCCGACGCGGCATAGCCGTGCCGCACCTGGGCCCACCCGGTGATGCCGGGGCGGACGAGGTGCCGCTGGTCGTAGAAGGGGATGGCGTCGCGGTACTTCTCGACGAAGGTCACCTGCTCCGGGCGCGGTCCGATGAGGGAGAAGCTCACCGCGCAGGATGTTGAAGAACTGGGGCAGCTCGTCGAGCCGGACGCTGCGCAGGACGTGGCCGAGAGGCGTGATGCGGGGGTCGTCACCGGTGGCCTGGCGGGCGCCGTCGACCTCCGCGTCGGCGCGCATCGTGCGGAACTTGAAGAGCTGCGACCAGCTCGCCGCGCCTGCCGACCCGCACCTGACGGAAGATCACCGGGCTGCCGTCGACGACGCGGACGAGCAGGGCGACGACCGCGACGATCGGGAGCCACAGGGGCAGGGTCAGCACGACGAGGACGAGGTCGACGGCGTGCTTGACGGGCAGGAAGGGCAGCTTGCGCAGGAGGGAGGTCTCGATCTCCCAGCCCTCCGACAGGTGACCCAGGGGGACGCGTCCGGTGTGCTGCTCGTAGACCTCGTTGAGCGGGCGGACCTCGCGGCCGGCGACCGAGGTCGCGGAGACGTAGCGGGTGACCTCGCGCGACCACGGGGCGCTGAGGTCGACGGTGAGGATGGTGTCGGGTGGGGGAGCGGACAGCGGCCCGGTGGCACTCGGGTCGATGACGCCGACGACGGTGATGTGCGGGGTGTCGTCCAGGGCTCGCACGATGGCGTTCGAGCTGGTCACGACGACGAGGCGCTCGGTCCACGGTCGTAGTCGCAGAAGCGCCCGCAGGAGCAGGACGAGGCCCAACCAGATCGCGAGCGAGATGAAGAGGTGGTTGCGCGAGTAGTACGGCCGGAACAGGACGATCTGGGCGGTGATCACGAAGAAGGCGAACAGGGCGCCGAGGGCACCTCGGCTGTAGGTGGGTCGCGGAGGGCCCTGCGGCGTGACCGCGGCGACGAGCGCACTCCCGATGGCCGAGCTGACCACCGAGATGGCGATGATCCGCGACAACCCGTTCCCCCGGGTCTGGAGGAGGACGGCGTCGCTGAAGGGTGGGGCGTCGAACACGACGAGCGATGCCGTCACGAGCGCGATGACAAGGAGTGCGGCGTCGGCAAGGCCCATGCCGACGAGGAGCCGCTGTCTCATGGCGGGAAGTGTATTCGCCGCGCTCGCCCCCCTCGGGGACGCCCGTCGGAGTGGGCCAGTTGGCCCCTACCGGGCGCTTGTGATAGTTTTCACAAGCACCCGAAGCACCTCGAGGGAGAGACGCCCAGTGACTGCACACCCCGCGCCACGGACCCCGGTCCGGATGATGCTGCGGGGTGCTCTCGTTCCAGGGATGATCGCCCTTCCGGTGCTCGCAGGTGCCTTCTGGGCGTATGCCGGTGAGCGCGGTGCGCTCTCCGCCCTCGCGGGCGCCGCGACCGTCTTCGTCGTCCTCGTCGTCGGGCTCCTCGGCATCACTGCGGTCGTGATGGGCCCGGCCGCCACGTCCATGGCCGGCGCCGGCGTCGTCTACCTCGGCCAGCTCGTCGTCATCATGGCGATCGTGGCGGTCCTGACCCGCGTGGACTGGCTGGATGGCCGCTCCTTCGCGCTGTCGGCGGTGGCCCAGACGATCGTCATGCAGGTCGGGCAGATCGTCGGATACGCGCGAGCGCGCCACGAGATCCACCCGGGCTCGCTGGACCGTGGAGCAAGGTCATGACCGACGAGCGCACCCCCGACCGCAAGATCCCCAAGGGCGTCGAGGGGCACGAGCCCTTCTCGACCTGGCACGACGACCCCGAGCTGCCCAGCGCCACCGCGCGTGCTGATGCGCTGGGTGCCACCGTCATCGCCTACCTGCTCACCGGCCCCGCCGTGTTCGGCGGGATCGGCTGGGGACTCGACCAGCTCCTAGGCACGGGCTTCATCCTCGTGATCGGGATCCTGGCCGGGATGGCTCTGTCGTTGTACGTCATCTGGCTCCGGTACGGTACGTCGTGACGCCCCTGACCATCGGCCGCAAGCGACGCGCGCTCGAGCCGCGATTGCAGGGTGCCGCCACCACCATGAACGAGGAGAACCACCTGTGATCCTGACTGCGCTGGCTGCAGGGACCACGACCGCCGTCCCCACCGCCGAGGGCGGTGACGGGTTCGAGACCCCCACCCCCGACATCTTCTGGCTCCCCACCTTCGGCACGAGCGGTGACTGGGCCATCACGGAGCAGATGGTCTGGGGCGGCGTCTCCGTCCTCCTCCTCAGCGTGGTCATGGTCGCGCTGTCCAAGAAGGCGGCGATCGTCCCCTCCAAGGGCCAGTTCTACATGGAGGGCTTCTACAACCTCGCGCGCAACGGCATCGCCCGCGACATGATCGGCACCAAGCACTTCCTCAAGTTCGTGCCGCTGCTCTTCAGCCTCTTCTCGCTGATCCTCATCAACAACTGGTTCGGCATCCTTCCCCCGGTCATGAACCCGACCTTCGGCCGCATCGGCTTCCCGATCGCGCTGACCCTCGTCGTCTACGTGGTCTACCACTGGATCGGCATCAAGAAGATGGGCCTCGGTGGCTACTTCCAGCACCTGGTGCCGCCGGGCCTGCCGGGCTGGATCAAGCCCGCGATCTTCGTGCTCGAGTTCATCACCTACTTCATCACCCGCCCACTCACGCTGGCGCTGCGACTCTTCGGCAACATGTTCGCCGGGCACATGCTCATCGTGCTCTTCGTGAGCGCGGGCGCCTACTTCCTCACCCAGGGCATCGCCTTCAAGCTGCTCTCGGTCCCGACGTTCATCATGGCGGCTGCCATGTTCGTCTTCGAGGCGCTGGTCCAGTTCCTGCAGGCCTATGTCTTCACCCTGCTCGCGGCCAGCTACATCGCCGGGGCGCTCGCCGACGACCACTGAGGCCCTCGGGCACTTGCGAAGTCACGGCTTCCTGATCGCACGACCCACAACTCCATAGCTCGACACCATCGAAAAATTCTTCCGCCCCGGCACTCGGCCGAGGTGGAACCCCCAGAAACACGAAAGAGGAATCATCGTGGAAGGCAACCTCTCGCTCGTCGGTTACGGCCTTGCGACCATCGGCCCGGCCATCGCCGTCGGCCTGATCTTCGCTGCCTACATCAACGGCGTCGCCCGTCAGCCCGAGGCCCGCAACCTCCTCCAGCCGATCGCCATCCTTGGCTTCGCGCTCGCCGAGGCACTTGCGATCTTCGGCCTGGTGCTCTTCTTCATCTGATGCCAGCGGCCCTCAGGGCCACGACTCATCCCCGAACTGGTTCGAAGCACTAGGAGTACCCGTGCAGTTCACCGCCACACCGTCGACGGTTGTCTCTCTGGCGACCGCCGAGGGCGCCAAGATGCCCCTCATCCCGCACATCCCCGAGCTGATCTTCGGTCTCGTGATGATCGGGGTCCTCTACTGGGTGGTGTCGACCAAGGTCGTCCCCAACCTGGAGAAGGCCTACGAGGAGCGTCGTGCTGCCATCGAAGGCGGCATGGAGCAGGCCGAGGAGGCCCAGGCCCAGGCCCAGGCCGCCCTCCAGCAGTACGAAGCCCAGCTGCACGAGGCCCGCACCGAGGCCAACGCCATCCGTGAGGAGGCGCGGGCCGAGGGTGCCTCCATCGTCACCGAGCTGCGCGAGAAGGCGCAGGCGGAGGCGAGCCGGATCACCGAGTCGGCCAAGCGACAGATCGAGGCCGAGCGCCAGCAGGCCGTGGTCTCGCTGCGCTCCGAGGTCGGCACGCTCTCGACGACTCTCGCCAGCCGCATCGTCGGTGAGTCGCTCGAGGACGAGGTGCGCCAGAAGGGCATGATCGACCGCTTCCTCGCCGAGCTCGAGAGCGGCGCCGTCCGCCCCGAGAAGGTGTCCGCAGCATCGGTTGCGGCCCCGACCGAGGAGTCCGGCCAGGGTCAGCTCGACCTCGGCAACGGCGGCACGGCAGGGCGGGACGCCTGATGCGTGGCTCGTCGCGTGGTGCCGGGCTGGCGGCCGAGAAGGCCCTCGACCTGGCTCTCGACGGCGTCGACCGGGCCGCTCTCGCCGAGGAGCTCTTCTCGATCGCGGGAACGATCGAGGGCGACGCCGCACTGCGACGCGCCTTCGCGGACCCGGCGCGGGACGGTGAGGCCAAGCGTGGCCTGGCCGACCGGATCTTCGGTGGCAAGGTGAGCGAGACGGCCACGTCCCTGACGGGCGAGGTCGTCGCGCAGCGTTGGGCCAACGAGGGCGACCTCAGCGACACCTTCGAGGCACTCGCCGTTCGTGCGTTGCTCGCCCACGCCGAGAAGGAGGGTCGCATCGACACCGTCGAGGAGGAGCTCTTCCGCTTCGAGCGCATCGTCGCCGGCAACACCGCGCTTCGCGACACGCTCTCGAGCCGCAACACCGACGCCACGGGCAAGGCCGGCATCGTGCGCGGCCTGCTCGAGGGCAAGGCGACGCAGGAGACCGTTCGGCTCGCTGAGCAGGCGGTCCTCGTCTCACGTGGTCGCAGGCTCGACCGAGTGCTCGAGACCTACCTCAGGCTCGCCGCGACCCGTCGCGACGAGCTCGCTGCCGTCGTCTCGGTCGCCATCCCGCTCGACGAGCAGCAGCAGTCGCGCCTCGCTTCGGCGCTGCGTGACATCTACGGCAAGAAGGTCACCCTGCAGACGGTGCTCGACCGTGGCGTCGTCGGTGGGATCCGGGTCCAGATCGGCGACGAGGTCGTCGACGGGACCGTCCTGCGGCGCCTCGAAAAGGTGCGACACGACCTCGCTGGCTGACCCCGAGGAACCTTGCAGGGACCGGACGGCATACCGAGCCTTCCGCCTCGACCACATCTGAAGAAGCACCACACCCCACACACTTCGGCTCAATCGGAGCCGGCAGCTGTTACACCAAAGGGAGAAGAGATCACATGACGGAGCTCTCGATCCGTCCGGAGGAGATCCGGGACGCACTGGACACCTACGTCCAGTCCTACGAGCCCGGCGCGGCTTCGCGTGAAGAGGTCGGCCGCGTCACTGACGCCGGTGACGGCATCGCCCACGTCGAGGGCCTGCCCTCGGCCATGACCAACGAGCTCCTCGAGTTCGAGGACGGCACGCTGGGCCTCGCGCTCAACCTCGACGTCCACCAGATCGGTGTCGTCATCCTCGGTGACTTCTCCAAGATCGAGGAGGGCCAGGAGGTCAAGCGCACCGGAGAGGTCCTCTCCGTTCCCGTGGGAGACAGCTTCCTCGGTCGCGTCGTCGACCCGCTCGGCAACCCGATCGACGGTCTCGGCGACATACAGAGTGACGAGCGCCGCGCGCTCGAGCTTCCAGGCGCCCAACGTCGTCCAGCGCAAGTCGGTCCACGAGCCGCTGCAGACCGGCCTCAAGGCCGTCGACGCCATGACGCCGATCGGCCGTGGCCAGCGCCAGCTCATCATCGGTGACCGTCAGACCGGCAAGACCACCGTCGCCGTCGACACGATCATCAACCAGAAGGAGTTCTGGGAGACGGGCGACCCCAACAAGCAGGTCCGTTGCATCTATGTCGGGATCGGCCAGAAGGGCTCGACCATCGCGTCGGTCCGCGGCACCCTCGAGGATGCCGGCGCGATGGAGTACACCACCATCGTCGCGGCGCCCGCCTCCGACAGCGCCGGCTTCAAGTACCTCGCCCCCTACACCGGCTCGGCCATCGGCCAGCACTGGATGTACCAGGGCAAGCACGTCCTCATCGTCTTCGACGACCTGTCCAAGCAGGCCGAGGCCTACCGCGCGGTGTCGCTGCTGCTGCGTCGCCCGCCGGGTCGCGAGGCCTACCCGGGTGACGTCTTCTACCTGCACTCCCGCCTGCTCGAGCGTTGCGCGAAGCTCAGCGACGAGCTCGGTGCGGGCTCGATGACCGGTCTGCCGATCATCGAGACCAAGGCGGGTGACGTTTCGGCCTACATCCCGACCAACGTCATCTCCATCACAGACGGCCAGATCTACCTCCAGGCCGACCTCTTCAACTCCAACGTCCGCCCCGCGGTCGACGTGGGTGTCTCGGTGTCGCGAGTCGGTGGCGCCGCGCAGACCAAGGCCATGAAGGGCGTCTCCGGTCGTCTCAAGCTCGACCTCGCCCAGTTCCGTGCCCTCGAGGCCTTCGCGATGTTCGCCTCCGACCTCGACCCTGCCTCCAAGGCCCAGCTGGCCAAGGGCGCACGACTCGTCGAGCTGCTCAAGCAGGCGCAGTCGGCGCCGTTCCCGGTCGAGGAGCAGGTCGTCTCCGTGTGGGCCGGCACCACCGGTCAGCTCGACTCCGTCGCGGTCGAGGACATCCGCCGCTTCGAGTCCGAGTTCCTCGGTCACCTCCGCCGCAGCAAGAAGGACCTGCTCGACGCGATCCGTGAGACGGGCAAGTTCGAGAGCTCGACCGAAGAGGCGCTCAAGGCCGAGATCGACTCCTTCAAGAAGGGCTTCGAGCCCTCCAACAAGGAGAACCTCCCGATCGGCGACGAGTCCGAGAGCGGCGACGACGCCCTCGACTCCGAGCAGGAGAAGATCGTCAAGCAGAAGCGCTGACGCTTCCCGGTATGCCGGGTGGTCACCTCCGTGACCACCCGGCACCGGAAGCCAGGGCAGAGCTCGAGTGACCCGCTCACCTCGGGCACACGGCATACCGGCTCGGTTCCACCAGGCACAGCACCACCTCAGACACAGCACCACCACAGACTTCAGACCAGGAAGGGCGGCAAACTATGGGAGCGCAGATCCGGGTTTACCGGCAGCGCATCCGGTCCGTCAGCGCGACGAAGAAGATCACGCGGGCCATGGAGCTCATGGCCGCGGCTCGCGTCGTCAAGGCCCAGCAGGCCGTGCGTGAGTCGACCCCGTACGCGCGAGCGATCACGCGGGCCGTCTCGGCCGTCGCGACCTTCTCCAACGAGGACCACATCCTCACGACCGAGAAGGAGAAGGTGACCCGCGCTGCGGTCGTCATCATCACCTCGGACCGCGGGCTGGCCGGCGCCTACAGCTCGTCCGTGCTCAAGGAGTCCGAGCGCCTCATCGCGCGACTGCGTGAAGAGGGCAAGGAAGCCATCCCCTACCTCCTCGGTCGCAAGGCCGTCGGCTACTACAAGTTCCGTGGGCGCGAGTCCGCGGCCGAGTGGACCGGCAACTCCGAGAAGCCCACCTTCGAGACCGCCCGCGAGATCGGTGAGCGGCTCGTCGGGGACTTCCTCCTGGACACCGAGTCCGAGGGTGGCGTCGACGAGGTCCACATCGTCTACTCACGGTTCGTGTCGATGGTGACCCAGGAGCCCGAGGTCATCCGCCTCCTCCCGCTCGAGATCGTCGAAGGGACCGAGGCGCCCGCAGAGGGCGAGCTGTTCCCGCTCTACGAGTTCGAGCCGAGCGTCGAGGAGGTGCTCGACGCGCTGCTGCCCAAGTACGTCACGTCGCGCCTGTTCAACTGCATGCTCCAGGCCGCCGCGTCCGAGCTGGCCGCGCGACAGCGCGCGATGAAGTCCGCGACGGACAACGCCGAGGAGCTCGTCAAGAAGTACACCCGACTGGCCAACCAAGCCCGTCAGGCCGAGATCACCCAAGAGATCAGCGAAATCGTCGGTGGCGCCAGCGCCCTGGCCGAGAGCAAGTGAGAGAGAACATGACTGCCACTGTCACAGGCACTGACAACCACTCCAGCGACTCTGCGCCCGGCGGCATCGGCCGTGTCTCGCGCATCATCGGCCCGGTCGTCGACATCGAGTTCCCGGCCGACGCCATGCCCGAGCAGTACAACCTGCTCACCACCACGGTCGAGCTCTCGGGTGAGACGAAGAACCTCAACCTCGAGGTCGCCCAGCACATCGGCGACAACATGGTTCGCGCCATCTCGCTGCAGCCGACCGACGGCCTCGTCCGGGGCACCCAGGTGCAGGACACGGGCGGTCCCATCACGGTTCCCGTCGGCGACCAGACCCTCGGCAAGGTCTTCAACACCACCGGTGAGGTCATGAACCTCGCCGAGGGCGAGACCTTCGAGGTCAAGGAGCGCTGGGGCATCCACCGCAAGGCTCCGGCCTTCGACCAGCTCGAGTCCAAGACCGAGATGTTCGAGACCGGCATCAAGATCATCGACCTGATGACCCCCTACGTGCAGGGTGGCAAGATCGGCCTGTTCGGTGGCGCCGGTGTCGGCAAGACCGTCCTCATTCAGGAGATGATCGCCCGAGTCGCGCGCAACCACGGTGGTGTCTCGGTGTTCGCCGGTGTCGGCGAGCGCACCCGTGAGGGCAACGACCTCATGGTCGAGATGGAGGAGGCCGGCGTCCTCGGACAGACCGCCCTCGTCTTCGGCCAGATGGACGAGCCGCCGGGCACGCGTTTGCGGGTGGCCCTGTCTGCGCTCACGATGGCCGAGTACTTCCGTGACGTGCAGAACCAGGACGTGCTGCTCTTCATCGACAACATCTTCCGCTTCACCCAGGCCGGTTCCGAGGTGTCGACCCTTCTCGGTCGTATGCCGTCAGCCGTGGGCTACCAGCCGACCCTCGCCGACGAGATGGGCGTCCTCCAGGAGCGCATCACCTCGACCCGAGGCAACTCGATCACCTCGATGCAGGCGATCTACGTGCCCGCCGACGACTACACCGACCCGGCCCCGGCCACGACGTTCGCGCACCTCGACGCGACGACCGAGCTGTCCCGTGAGATCGCCTCGCTGGGTATCTACCCGGCCGTGGACCCGCTCACGTCGACCTCGCGGATCCTGGACCGTCGCTACATCGCGGATGACCACTACGACACCGCGGTGCGCATCCGGTCGATCCTCCAGCGCAACAAGGAGCTGCAGGACATCATCGCGATCCTCGGCATCGACGAGCTCTCCGAGGAGGACAAGATCCTCGTCAACCGGGCCCGTCGCATCCAGCGCTTCCTCGGCCAGAACACCTACGTCGCCAAGCAGTTCACCGGCATCGAGGGCTCGACGGTGCCGCTCGTCGACACGATCGAGGCGTTCACGAAGATCGCCGACGGCGACTTCGACCACTTCCCCGAGCAGGCCTTCTTCATGTGTGGTGGCCTCGACGACGTCGAGCGCCAGGCCGCAGAGATCCAGAAGAACCTCTGAGTCGTTCCGTTGGTCGCAGGGCCGATGCCGCGAGCGGTGTCGGCCCTGCGCCGTACGGCGCCGGAGCTCTCAGGCAGCGCCGGTAGACTTCACTTCCACACCACTTCCCGGAGGAACACGTGAGCCAGCTGCAGGTTGAACTCGTCGCCGCGGACCGCAAGGTCTGGGAGGGCGAGGCGAGCCAGGTGAGCGCCCGCTCCATCGAGGGCGAGCTGGGCATCATGCCCGGCCACACCCCCATCCTCGGCGTCCTTGTCGAGGGCGAGATCAAGATCCACGGCGAGGGCGGTGTGCGCACCGCCACGATCGACGGTGGCTTCCTGTCCGTCGACCACGATCGCGTGACCATCCTCGCCGAGGCCGTCGACGCCTCGGGTCTGACGAACTGACGCAGGGGCAGGTCGCGCCATGACGCCGATCGTCGCCGTCGAGCTGGTGCTCGCGGTGACGGTCGCCCTGCTCGTGGCGGGCGTCGCCTACGTCCTGCTCCGGCGTCGCTACATCTCCGGTGGCAAGCCGCTCATGCTCTGTGCGGTCAGCACGGGTGAGCGCCGTTGGCGTCTGGGCCTGGCGCGCATCGCGGGGGATCGACTCGACTGGTTCTCGGTCGTCGGTCCCTCCTTGCGTCCCGGGCACTCCTGGGTCCGTCACGACCTCGACCTGGGAGCACCTCATCGGCTCGCCGAGTCGGTCCCGGGCCTTCCGTCGGACGCCGTGTGCGTGACCGGACGGTCGCGGTCGGACGACTACGAGCTCGCACTCAGCCCGGCGGCATACACGTCCCTGCGCGCCTGGCTGGAGAGCTCGCCCCCCGGGTTCAACGTCAACGTCGCCTGAGCGAACGGGCCGGACTCAGTCGTCGTCGGTCGTCGCGTCGTCCCCCTGCGGGGTCGGCGCACCTTTGGCCGGTGCCTCCGCCCGACCGCCACCGGGCTGCCACAGGACGTCGCCGCCGGCACCGAGGTTGGCGACGCGGGCGAGGATGAAGAGGAGGTCCGACAAGCGGTTGAGGTATGCCGCGGTCGTCGGGTTCACGCCGCCCTCACCCTTGGCGGTGCCGACCTCCGTGCCGTGGGCCTCGAGGGCCGCCCAGGTCGAGCGCTCGGCCCGCCGGACCACGGTCGTCGCCTGGTGCAGGTGCGCCGCACCGACGGTGCCGCCGGGGAGGATGAACGACCGGAAGCTTGTCGAGCTTGGCGTTCTGGGTGTCGCAGTCCGCTTCGAGCTCGTCGATCCACTCCGACCGGACCCGCAGCGGCGGGTACTCCGGGTTCTCGAGCAGGGGAGTGCAGAGGTCGGCGCCGACGTCGAACAGGTCGTTCTGCACGCGGGTGAGGATGGCTCGCACGTCCTCGGTCAGCTCGCCCGTGGCGAGCACGACCCCGATGACGGCGTTGGCCTCGTTGACGTCGGCGTAGGCCGCGAGCCGCGGGTCGGTCTTGCGCGTGCGGCTGAAGTCCCCGAGCCCGGTCGTGCCGTCGTCGCCGGTGCGGGTGTAGATGCGGGTGAGGTTGACCATGGGCCGAGCCTGCCAGAAGCCTTTGCCGAGTCTTTACCCGGCGCATGCCCGGCCCGTGGCGGGGGTCGCGTTCAATGGGGTTCGGATGAAGAAGGCGACCGTGGATCAGCGTGGACACACGATCGTGACCCTCAGCGAGCGTCGCGACCCGTCTGGACACCATGTCTCGCTGCGCGGACGCCTCGACTTCCACACCGTGCCCGACCTGCGGATGGTGCTCCATCGCATCGTCGACGACGGCCACGACGACCTCCTCGTGGATCTCGCCGAGTGCGAGATCGGCGACGCGACCGGCTTCGGCCTCATCGTCGAGTGCCTGCGTCGAGCGCGTCGGGGTTCGCGGGCCTTCTGCATCGTCGAGGCCGACGACCGCACGCGTCGCCTGCTGCGCCGGGCCCGGCTGAACCACCTCATCGGCACCGGTCCGGCGGACCTCACCACCGCGGTCGGCTGACCTCTGCCATCCTGTCCGTGTGTCGAACCGCGTGACAGATCGTGTGGGAGAGCCGGTGCAGGACACCCCGTCTGCCCCACGGCGTGTCCTCGGCCTGGATGCCGCGCGCGGCCTCGCCGTGGTGGCCATGGTCATCGCCCACGGGGTCCCGTTCGTCAGCGGTCGCGTGTCCGAGTCCGGCGCCTTCGTGCTGCAACAGGTCAACGACCTGGCATCCCCGCTCTTCGTCCTCGTGATGGGGGTGGCCGCAGGGTTGAGTTTCGGGCGCGGAGCCGCTTCTCGGGGCATCGTGCGCGCGGTGGTCAAGGGAGTGGCGTTGATCCTGCTGGGGGTCGGGCTCGAGCAGCTGGACCACTGGGTGGCCGTGATCCTGCACGTCCTGGGACTCCTGCTCATCGTCGGGACGCCCCTGCTCGTCCTGGGTTCGCGATGGCTGGTGGGGATCGCGGCGGTCCTGTTCGTGGGCGGGCCCTGGGTGATCGAGGCGGTGACGCGCGCAGCCGGCGGGGTCGCCGGCGGCGCGGCGACCACCGCGGGCTGGGCGGCCAACCCCCTCGTGCAGTGGCTCGTGACCAACACGCACTACCGCGTGCTCACCCTCCTCCCGCTCTTCCTCGTGGGCGTCGTCCTGGCCCGGCGAGGCCTGAGTGACGAGCGCGCGTCGTGGTGGTGCGTCATGGGCGGGCTGGCCCTGCTCTGGGCGAGCTTCGCCGCAGAGCTGTTGGGGCACCCGGTCGTCTTCTCCGGTGACCACCCCGACCAGGTGCAGGAGAACGGACTGGCCCTCGCGGCATACGGGCTCGTCATGGCGACCGACCTCGCGGGGGAACGACGACCATCGGTGTATGCCGTGCTGCGCCCGCTGGCGCTCGTCGGCCAGGTGGCGTTGTCGCTGTACGTCTTCCACGTGGTCCTGCTCGTGCCCCTGATCCCGGGCTTCCCCGAGGGTGGCTGGCTGCCCTTCGGGTTGCTGCTCGTGGTGGCGCTGGTCGTGGCCTGGGGGTGGGCACGGTTCGTCGGGCGCGGCCCGATCGAGTGGCTCATCGAGCGGCTGTCACCGTCCCGCCGCCCTCGAGCGGCTGCGGCGGCGTGAGCACTCTCACGACCTGAGACCCTGTCTCGGCTCTTGGGCCGCGCGTAGCGTTGCGGCATGCCCGAACACCCCTCTGCCGACGCGGTGCCCGCTGCTTCCCCCGCGCGCCCCGATCGTGACCGACCGTGGGTCATGCGCACGTATGCCGGCCACTCGAGTGCCGCTGCCTCGAACGCGCTCTATCGCCGCAACCTCGAGAAGGGGCAGACCGGGCTGTCGGTCGCCTTCGACCTCCCGACCCAGACGGGCTACGACCCGGACCACGTGCTCGCGCGCGGCGAGGTCGGCAAGGTCGGCGTCCCCATCTCGCACATCGGCGACATGCGCGCCCTCTTCGACCAGATCCCGCTCGCCCAGATGAACACGTCGATGACGATCAACGCAACGGCGATGTGGCTGCTCGCGATGTACCAGGTGGCGGCCGAGGAGCAGGCCGCGGCGGCGGGAGAGGACGCGGCCGCGGTCGTCAGGGCACTCGGCGGCACGACGCAGAACGACATCATCAAGGAGTACCTGTCGCGCGGGACCTACGTCTTCGCGCCCGCGCCGTCGCTGCGGCTCATCACCGACATGGTCGCCTACACCGTTTCCGACATCCCCAGGTGGAACCCGATCAACATCTGCAGCTATCACCTGCAGGAGGCCGGCGCCACGCCCGTGCAGGAGATCGCCTACGCGATGTCGACGGCGATCGCGGTGCTGGACGCGGTCCGCGACGCCGGTCAGGTCCCACCGGAGCGCTTCGGTGAGGTCGTCGCCCGCATCTCGTTCTTCGTCAACGCGGGCGTGCGGTTCGTCGAGGAGATGTGCAAGATGCGCGCCTTCGTCGAGCTCTGGGACGCAGCTGACCCGTGAGCGCTACGGCGTGACCGACGCCAAGCAGCGCCGCTTCCGCTACGGGGTCCAGGTCAACTCGCTGGGCCTCACCGAGGCCCAGCCCGAGAACAACGTTCAGCGCATCGTTCTCGAGATGCTCGCCGTCACGCTGTCCAAGGGTGCCCGTGCCCGCGCCGTGCAGCTGCCCGCCTGGAACGAGGCCCTCGGCCTGCCGCGGCCGTGGGACCAGCAGTGGTCGCTGCGCATGCAGCAGGTGCTCGCCTATGAGTCCGACCTGCTGGAGTACGACGACCTCTTCGAGGGGTCGAGCGTGGTCGAGGCCAAGGTGGCCGAGCTCGTCGCTGGAGCCAGGGCCGAGATCGACCGCGTGGCCGAGCTCGGGGGAGCCGTGGCCGCCGTCGAGAGCGGCTACATGAAGTCGGCGCTCGTCGCATCACACGCCCTGCGCCGCCAGCGGATCGAGACAGGCGAGGACGTCATCGTCGGCGTCAACAAGTTCGAGACGACCGAGCCCAACCCCTTGACCGCTGATCTCGACACGGCCATCCAGACGGTCGACGCGGGCGTCGAGGCGGCCGCGGCGGCCGCTGTGCGGAAGTGGCGAGAGACACGCGATGCGGATC
This sequence comes from Knoellia sp. AC549, assembly GCF_979258975.1. NCBI lineage: Bacteria > Bacillati > Actinomycetota > Actinomycetes > Micrococcales > Intrasporangiaceae > Knoellia > Knoellia sp. AC549. The sequence continues at coordinate 510,091 of NZ_OZ409890.1, read as the reverse complement.
CCGCCAAGCGCGAACGAGCGGCTGCCTCGCTCGCGCGACTCAAGGCAGCCGCACAGACGGACGAGAACCTCATGGAGGCCTCGATCGAGTGCGCCCGTGCGGAGGTGACGACGGGGGAGTGGGCCCAGGCACTGCGTGAGGTGTTCGGTGAGTTCCGTGCTCCGACCGGTGTCACCGGCTCGGTCGGGCTGACCGGGGGTGCTGCAGGCCTCGAGCTGTCCGCCGTGCGCCAGCGGGTGGCAGAGCTGCGCGACGAACTCGGCGAGACGCTGCGCGTGCTCGTCGGCAAGCCAGGGCTCGACGGGCACTCCAACGGTGCCGAGCAGATTGCCGTGCGGGCGCGGGATGCGGGGTTCGAGGTCATCTATCAGGGCATCCGGCTCACGCCCGACCAGATCGTGGCCGCTGCCGTGTCCGAGGACGTCCACCTCGTGGGCATCTCGATCCTGTCGGGATCGCACATGGAGCTCGTCCCCGAGATCCTCGTGGGACTGCGTGAGGCAGGTGCTGGCGACATCCCGGTCATCGTCGGCGGGATCATCCCCGAGTCCGACGCGGCCAGGCTCAAGGCGCTCGGAGTCGCCGAGGTGTTCACGCCGAAGGACTTCGGGCTCAACGAGATCATGGGCCGCTTCGTCGACGTCGTCCGCGACTCCCGCCTCCCGGCCGAGGCGCCCACCGCCTGACCTGCACCCCCAATCCCACCCCTCCCAACTTTCCCGCCGGAAGTGAGTTTCTCTCACTTCGCCTGACCGCCGCGATCAAGCGAGGTGAGAGCTTGTCCTGCTCAGTGCGCCCGGATGGTCGTGCTCCGGCCGGTGAGTGGCAGGCGTGGGCGGAGGGCCGCGTGGGTGCGGTGCCGGAACTTCTCACTTCGCTTGATCGCGCCGACGAGGCGAGGTGAGAGGAACCCACTTCAGGCGGGAAAGTTGGGGTGGGAGGCGGGGTCAGAAGTGGGTGTTGCAGTGGGGGGCGGGGCTGCCGTCGGCGAGGGCGGCGAACCGGCGCAGCGCCTCGTCGCTGCCGTTGATCCGGCCGGCATGCGCCAGCGGGTCCACGGACACGTCGCCGAGGTAGAGCGTGCCCAGAGTCTCGACGTCGAGGGTGACGTCGGGTTCGTCGGAGGTCGAGGTGATCGTCGCTCGCCCGTCGCGAGCCTCGATCCGGACCGTGCCGTCGGCGTGGCCCAGCGAGTCCTCGACCCGGAGGACGAGGACGTCGTCGGCGAACCACGGTCGAGCCTCCAGTGCCGCGACGAGGTCGAGGACGCGGACCCACAGGTGGTCCCGCGTCGCGGTGACCCGTCGGACACGGTGGTTCACCAGCGCGTGCGCCAGCAGGTCCACGACGGGCGCGGGCGCCGTCACAACGTCGGCGAGGTCGATGTCGGCGAGGAACTGCCACAGCGCGAGGTGCGCAGTAGCGGTCGCCGCGACGATGTCGCGCACCTTGACCTCGACCTCGTCTCCGTCCTTGACGACATAGGCGACGAAGCCGTCGGGGCGACCGTCCGGGCCGAGGCGGACCGCGATGCGCTGCTTGCGGTCCGCGCTCTGCTCGTCCCAGTCGTAGCCCTTGAGCCCCGTCTCGTAGTAACCCGGGCGGCCCACGCTGCCGCGGGTGCTCTCGTGGTGGCGCTGGAACGCCGTGGCGAGCAAGGGCCACGCCTCGGACGGGTCGGCGAGGACGACGCGCCCGCCGTCGTCGGGACGAGCCCGCAGACCGAAGCGTGACGACGTGTCGACCGACACCCGGGCCTCACGCGTCGCCGGGCCGAAGCCGAACCGCTGGTAGATCGCGCCCTCGGAGGCCGTGAGCACGGCGACCGGCATCCGCGCAGCCACAGCCGCATCGAGGTTCTCGGTCATCAGGCGACGCATCAGTCCGCGCCTGCGGTGGGTCGGTGCCACGGTGACGTCGGTGATCATCCACGCGGGGATGACGGAGGCACCGGCGTTGATCGTCTTGACGAAGTGACCGAAGGTGGCCACGGGCACGTCGCCCGAGAGACCTGCGGCGGGTGGCTCCCAGGCCCCCCGGAGCACGGCCCCGTCGGCGCGTGCCGCGGTCAGCCACTTCGCGCGGAACTCGTCGTCCGGCCGCCCCTGGTGGAAACCGAGCATGATGGCGTCCAGCCAGCCGCTGGTCCGCGCGGTGCCGGCCGCGCTCTCGTCGTCGAGGTCGAGGGTGGCAAAGGTCAGCTCGTCGGTCACCTCGACAGCCAACCAGCCACGACCGGCACTGTCGAACGGATTCGGGGCGGACGGCATACCGGCAAGGGTGTCCTGACCACGTGGGAGGGTGGAGGCGTGAGTGATCTGCAGTGTCCCGCAACCCTGCTCGTGTCGCGTCATGGTGACGCGGACTACCCGCACGCCAAGGTGCTCTCGAACGACGGGGGCTGGCTCACGGACAAGGGCAAGGCCCAGGTCCGCGAGCTCGCCGAGTCGCTGCGGTCGCGCAACGTCGCAGCCGTCTGGACGAGCCGGTTGCAGCGTGCCGTCGAGTCGGGAGCTCTCGCCGCAGAGGTCCTCGGCGTGCGGACGACCGCGATCGACGGCCTCGAGGAGTTCTCGGTCGGCGCGCTCGCGGGCCGGGAGCACGACGACCCCGAGCTGAACGGCGTCTTCGAGGCCTGGAAGGCCGGTCACCTCGGGACGTTCATCCCGGGAGGCGAGAGCGGGCAGGCCGTCCTCGACCGCTACCGGGCGGCGCTCGAGGAGATCTCGGACCAGCACCGTGGCGAGACGGTGCTCGTCTTCACCCACGGCGGCGTCATGTCGTTCTGCCTGCCACGCATGGGGCACAACGTGCGCAACGACCTTGCGGCACAACGCTTCCTGCCCAACTGCGCCGTGGCCGAGATCAGCATCGACTCCGACGACGTCACGGTGCACTCGTGGCCGGGCAGGGCCGACCGCTCCGTCGTGTGAGACTGCACCCGGAGGACCAGGGCGGACACGCAACTGGTCAGGCAGGCGATCTAGATAGCCAGACTGACTACGCGTCGCCTAACTTGATGGTGTGAGCAGCGCACCGTGGCCCAGCGACTGGCTTCGCGGTGCCCTGGCGCTCCTTGTCCTCAAGGTGGTGGCACCCGGACGCACCTACGGATATGCCATCGCGACAGAGCTCGAGGCGTCCGGGCTCGGCGCGGTCAAGGGGGGCACGCTCTACCCGCTGCTCGCCCGGCTCGAGGCGGACGGCCACATCTCCTCACGGTGGGAGCCGGGGGAGGGTGGGCCGGGGCGCAAGTACTTCGAGCTCACCGAGAGCGGCCGAGCCCACCTCGACGCAGAGGTCGCCCGGTGGACGGCGTTCAGCGGCCGTGTCGCCGCCGTCCTCTCGGACCCACAGGTGCCAGAACCGAGGAGAACACCATGACCCAGAACACCACGCTCGATGCGGGGTGGCGCCGCGACTTCGTGGTCGCCCTGCGCCTCCGGAACGTCCCTGCGGCGAGCATCGCCGACCACCTCAAGCTGGTCGAGACCCACTGCGCCGAGTCCGGGGAGCCGCCGCAGGACAGCTTTGGTGACCCAGCGGCATACGCGGAGAGCCTCGCCGGTGGTCCGGCCGACAGCCTGGCCGAGCTGGCCCCGCTGCTCCCGGCCGCCGTGCTCGGGTTCCTGGCCGGCGCGCTCACCCTCGAAGGGGCCATGGGCCTGCTGGGCGACAGGGACGTGACGGTCCGGCTCGGCGACCTCGGCGCCGCCGCGGTCCTCGTCGGCGCGGCCGTCGGAGTCCTCGTGCTGCTGGGACGGGTCAGGCGCCCGCTCCCGGCCGCGTTCTTGCTCGTGGTCGCGGCGGTGACCGTCGCCGTCCTCCTCGACGTCGCGCAGACGGCCGCGCTCTTCGAGTGCCCCGCCTGGCTGTCCCTCGCGGTGGGAGTCGCGTCCTTCGTCGGCCTCGGCCTGTTCGGTGCTCGTGAGGCACGCCGTCAGCGCGTCACCGACCCGCTGAGCGGGGAGCCCATGCTGTGACGCTGCGCCCCTGACGCTCAGAAGAGGCGGTGCTCGCTGTTGTCGATGCCCTTGAGGTCGTCGTAGTCCAGGACGACGCAGCGTATGCCGCGGTCCTCGGCGAGCGTGCGTGCCTGCGGCTTGATCTGTTGTGCGGCGAAGACTCCGGTCACCGGAGCCAGGTGCGTGTCCCGGTTCATGAGCTCGAGGTAGCGGGTGAGCTGCTCGACCCCGTCGATGTCACCGCGGCGCTTGATCTCGACGGCCACGGTGGCTCCGGCAGCGTCCTTGCACAGGATGTCCACCGGGCCGATGGGAGTCATGAACTCGCGCCGGGTCAGGGTGTAGCCGTCGCCGAGGGTAGTGATGTGCTCGGCGAGGAGCCGCTGGAGGTGCGCCTCGACGCCGTCCTTGACCAGACCGGGGTCGACCCCCAGGTCATGGCTGGTGTCGCTGTGGACCTCGTGGAGCCGCACCCGCAGGCGGTCCTCGGACTTGGCGTGCTGCACGACCCATACCGCCGTGACACCGTCCGCCACCTCGCTCTCGTCCGGCTCGACCTCGGCCATCGCGCAGGGCGGTGACATCCAGTTGAGCGGCTTGTAGGAGCCGCCGTCGGAGTGGATGAGCACCGAGCCATCGGCCTTGACCATGAGCAGCCGTGTGGCGAGGGGGAGGTGGGCCGTCAGCCGACCGTCGTAGTCGACGCTGCACTTCGCAATCACCACTCGCACCGGGCCACCCTAGTCGGCGCCCCCAGCGGGGGACGTGCGGGCGCGAACCACCCGAGCTGCGAACCCGGCACACGAAATGGGAATGCACCTGCCCGGCGATGTCTTGGACACTGGTGATGCGGGCTCACCGGTGCGCGCCGCGACCATGATCGACCACCCACGCCAGGAGCCAGCAGTGCGCGCCCGCCCCGTCCCCCATTCCTCCGAGATCCTCGCCGAGCCCGCCGGTGGCGGCGCGTCGCCGGCTGCGACCACGCCCGTCGGGCGCGCCTACCTGCGCATGGTCCTCGTCCTGGGTGCCCTCGTCGCGCTCGGCCCCCTGACCATCGACACCTACCTGCCCGCCCTGCCGACGCTCGCGGACGACCTCGGCGCCACCGAGCCGCAGGTGCAGTTCACGCTGACCGGCATCATGCTCGGCCTCGGCCTCGGCCAGCTCGTGCTGGGTCCGGTCTCGGATGCCGTCGGGCGTCGCCGCGTCATGCTCGGCGGCATCGCCGCCCACGCGGTGATGTCCGTGCTGGCCGGGCTCGCGCCCTCGATCGAGGTGCTCACCGCGGTGCGCATCGGCCAGGGCATCTCCGGTGCGGCCGTCGCGGTCACCGCGATGGCGGTAGTGCGCGACCTCTTCACCGGGCGGCGGGCGGCCGGCCTGCTCAGCCACCTGACCCTCGTCATCGGCGTCGCTCCCATCCTCGCTCCGTCGCTCGGCGGCCTCCTGCTGCAGCTCACGGGGTGGCGCGGGATCTTCGGGGCGCTGGCCCTCGTCGCGGTCGTGCTCTTCGTGGTGGCTCTTCGCGGGATGGACGAGACCCTGCCGGTGCACCGTCGTCGGCCGGCGCGCGTCGGCGCCACCCTGCACACGTATGCCGGTCTGTTGCGTGACCGTGCCTTCGTCGGCCTGGTCCTGCTCGCGGGACTGATGTTCAGCGCCCTCTTCGCCTATGTCGCCGGCTCGTCCTTCGTCCTCCAGGAGTTCTATGGCGTGGACGAGCAGCAGTTCGGCATCCTCTTCGGCATCAACGCCGCAGGGCTCATCGTGGCGACCCAGGTCAACCCGTTCCTGCTCCGCAGGTGGGAGCCGCAGCACATCCTCACCGGCGGAGTGGTCCTGGGCATGGTCGCGACGAGCTCCATGCTCGTGGCCGCACTGGTCGACGCACCGCTGGTGCTCGTGCTCGTGCCGCTCTGGTTCGTCATGTTCGCGGTGGGGCTGTCCTTTCCCAACACGCCGGCGCTCGCACTGTCGCGTCACGGTGAGGCCGCCGGCTCGGCCGCCGCGCTGCTCGGCGCCATCCAGTTCGGCATGGCGAGCATCATCACCCCGCTGACGGGGCTCGTCAGCACGGGCGATGCGGTCGGCATGGCCGTGGTGATGACCGGAGCCGTGTGGCTGGGTGCCGTCGTCCTGGTGGTCCTCGTGCAGCCGTGGAAGCTGGTCTCTGAGTCGGAGACCGACGAGGCCACGGGCGTCCCTGACACTGCGGACCTGGCCCTCGCCGCCTCGCACTGACACCGCACCGCCCCGGCCGGGGTGGGCAGGCTCACGTCGGATCGATGACGACACGGCATACCCACTCTGGGAGACTCGCGGACATGTCACGCGAGTTCACCAGGGTAGGCGTCATCGGACTGGGCACCATGGGTGCCGGAATCGTGGAGGTGTTCGCGCGCAACGGGATCGACGTCGTCGCCGTCGACGTCACGCAGGAGGCGGTCGAGCGGGGGCGCTCCTTCCTCGCGAAGTCGACCGGGCGTGCGCTCGACCGCGGCAAGATCGACCAGGCCGCCCATGACACCCTCCACGGCCACGTCACCTACGCCACCGAGTTCGAGTCGCTCGTGGACTGCCAGCTCGTCGTCGAGGCCGTGCCGGAGCACCTCGACCTCAAGAAGGAGATCTTCGCCAAGCTCGATGCGATCGTCTCCCCGGACGCCATCCTCGCGACGAACACCTCGTCGCTGCCCGTCACCGAGATCGCCGCGTCGACGAGCACGCCCAAGCGCGTCGTCGGCATGCACTTCTTCAACCCGGCGCCGGTCCAGCAGTTCGTCGAGGTCATCCGCACCGTCATCACCGCCGACGACGTCTTCGAGGACGTCAAGGCCCTCGCCGAGCGCATCGACAAGAAGCCGGTCATCGTCGGTGACAAGGCGGGCTTCATCGCCAACGCCCTGCTCTTCGGCTACCTCAACCACGCGGTGTCGATGTTCGAGAGCCGCTACGCCACCCGCGAGGACATCGACGCGGCGATGAAGCTCGGCTGCGGCTACCCGATGGGCCCGCTCGCGCTGCTCGACCTCATCGGTCTGGACACGGCATACGAGATCCTCGACACGATGTACAAGCAGGGGCGCGACCGGCTCCACGCACCCAGCCCGATCATCAAGCAGATGGTGTCCGCGGGTCTCAAGGGACGCAAGACCGGACGGGGTTTCTACACGTATGCCGCCGCCGGCTCACCGGAGGTGGTCGCCGACGTGCACACGCCTCCCGAGGGCGCCGCCGAGGGCGTGCAGCTGCGCGAGATCTCGTCCGTCGGTGTCGTCGGCTCCGGCACGATGGCCATCGGCATCATCGAGGTCTTCGCCAAGGCCGGCAAGAGCGTCACGTTCGTCGCGCGCAGCGACGACAGGCTCGCCGGTGTCCGCGCCGCCATCGAGAAGTCACAGGCACGCGCGGTCGAGAAGGGTCGCGCCACTCAGGAGGAGGCCGACGCGCTGCTCGGTCGTCTCCACGCCACGACCTCGCGCGCCGACCTCGCCGAGGTCGACCTCGTCGTCGAGGCGATCGCCGAGGACCTCGCGATCAAGCAGGAGCTCTTCACCGAGCTCGACGCCATCTGCAAGCCCGGCGCGATCCTGGCGACGACGACCTCGTCGCTGCCGATCATCGACTGCGCCAAGGTGACCTCGCGGCCGCAGGACGTCGTGGGCATGCACTTCTTCAACCCCGCCCAGGTCATGAAGCTCGTCGAGGTCGTGCACACCGTGTCGACCGGCGACGACGTCGTCGCGACCGTCCAGGAGCTGTGTCGCGAGATCGGCAAGCACCCGGTGACCTGCGGGGACCGGTCGGGCTTCATCGTCAACGCCCTGCTCTTTCCCTACCTCAACGACGCCATCAAGATGCTGTCGGCCAACTACGCCAGCGCCGACGACATCGACACCGCGATGAAGACCGGCTGTGGCCTGCCGATGGGGCCCTTCGAGCTCCTCGACGTCGTCGGGCTCGACGTGTCCCTGGCGATCGAGCGCGAGCTCTACATCGAGTTCCGCGAGCCGGGCTACGCGCCGGCCCCGCTGCTCGAGCACCTCGTGACGGCGGGCTACCTCGGCCGCAAGACGGGGCGCGGCTTCCGCACCTACGCCTGACCCCGCCGGGGGCTGGGCGCGCCCTGACGTGAACCCGTTCGTCGAGATCGGGTGACGCGCGCGGGATCAGGGCGACGCGCCTGCGTGTCACCCGATCTCGACTGTCCGTCGATCGGCTGCCGGGTGGCGCCACGGGTGGGTAGCCTCCGCGTGTGAGCCCTGCCTCGAACCTCCCCGCCCGCGCCCGGGTCGTCATCATCGGCGGCGGGGTCATCGGGACCTCGATCGCCTACCACCTCGCCCACGAGGGTGTCACCGACGTGGTGCTCGTCGAGCGTGACCGCCTGACGAGCGGCACGACGTGGCACGCGGCCGGGCTGATGACGTGCTTCGGGACGACGAGCGAGACGCTCACCGGCATACGCCTCTACTCACGCGACCTCTTCGCGCGGCTCGAGGCCGAGACGGGGCTGTCGACCGGCTTCCGGCCGGTGGGGCTCATCGAGGCCGTGGGTGACACCGACCGGCTCGAGGAGTACCGCCGCGTCGCAGCCTTCCAGCGCCGGCTCGGGCTGGAGGTCGAGGAGATCGGACCGCGCGAGATGGCCGAGCTCTTCCCGCCCGCCGACATGGACGGCCTCATCTCGGGCTTCCACGTCGCAGGCGACGGGCGGGTCAACCCGGTCGACCTCACCATGTCGCTGGCCCGCGGAGCCAAGAACCTCGGGGTCCGCATCGTCGAGGGCGTCACTGCCGGGGACGTCATCACCCGTGTCGACGGCGCACTGCCGCGCATCACCGGGCTGCGCACCAGCGCCGGCGACATCGAGTGCGAGATCGTCGTCAACTGCACCGGTATGTGGGCGCGCCAACTGGGGGAGCGGCACGGCGTCGTCATCCCCAACCAGGCGGCCGAGCACTACTACCTCATCACCGACACGATCCCCGGGCTCGACCCCGACGGGCCGGTCTTCGAGGACCCGGCGCGCCACGGCTACTACCGCGAGGAGGGCGGCGGCATGATGGTCGGCCTCTTCGAGCCGGTCGCCGCCCCGTGGATGCTCGACGGCATCCCCGAGGACTTCTCCTTCGGCACGCTGCAGCCCGACTGGGACCGCATGGCCCCCGCTCTCGAGGCCGCCATGTCACGCGTGCCGGTGACCCTCGACGTCGGCGTCCGCACCTTCTTCTGCGGGCCCGAGTCCTTCACCCCGGACCGGTTCCCGGCCGTGGGCGAGGCGCCCGACCTCCAGGGCTACTACGTGGCGGCGGGCCTCAACTCGGTCGGCATCCTCAGCAGCGGTGGGCTGGGTCGCGTTGTCGCACACTGGATCGCACAGGGGCGTCCGGACGTCGATGTCACCGCGATCGACGTCGCCCGGTTCAGGCCGCACCAGCTCCACCGCGACTACCGCCGCGACCGGGTCATGGAGGTGCTCGGCAAGACCTACGCCGCACACACCCCGGGCGTCGAGCTCGTCACCGGACGTGGCACCTTCGTCTCACCCGTCCATGACGAGATGGTCGCCGCCGGCGCGAAGCTCAAGGACGTCTCGGGCTGGGAGAGCGCGGACTGGTATGCCGGTGACGGCCGACGCGCGCACCTCACCCCCTCGTGGGGTCGGCAGCCGTGGTTCGACCGGTGGGAGGCCGAGCACCGGGCCGTGCGAGAGGCGGTGGGCCTCATCGACATGTCCTTCATGGCAACGTTCCGAGTGACCGGGCGCGACGCCGGCGCCGTCCTGCAGCGGGTCAGTGCCGGCCCCGTCGACGGCGACGTGGACCGGATCACCTACACCCAGTGGCTCGGGCCGGACGGTGGCATCGAGGCGGACCTCACCGTGACCAAGCGTGGCGAGAACGACTTCCTCGTCGTCGCCTCCGACACGGCCCACGGCCACACCCTCGCGTGGCTGCGCCGACGGGTCGGCGACACGGACGTCACGATCGAGGACGTCACCGAGGCGACCGGCCAGCTCAACGTCCAGGGCCCGGCGTCGCGAGCGCTCCTCGCCGCGCTCACCGACACCGACCTCTCGAACGACGCCTTCCCGTTCCGGACGGCGCGCACCATCATGGTCGCCGGGGTTGAGGTCCTGTGCGTGCGCATCACCTACGTCGGCGAGCTCGGCTACGAGCTGTACGTCCCGCGCGACCGGACCGCAGCGGTCTGGACGGCACTGCGCACGGAGGGCACGGCATACGGGCTGATGCCTGTGGGTCTGCGAGCGCTCGGTTCGCTCCGTCTCGAGAAGGCCTACCGCGACTACGGACACGACATCGACAACACCGACACCGTCGGCATGGCCGGTCTCGGCTTCGCCGTCGACCTGGCGCACGACTTCATCGGGCGGGACGCGGTGCTGGCCGAACGCGAGCAACCACGCCACGACCGACTCGTCCAGGTGCTGCTCACCGATCCCGAGCCGTTGATGTTCGGCGCCGAGGTGCTATTGCGTGACGGGGTGCCGGTGGGTGACGTCCGGTCAGCGTCCTATGGCTGGACGCTCGGTGGCGCGGTGGGCATCGGCTCCGTCGCTGCCGATGGCCCGGTGACCAAAGCCTGGCTCGACGAGGGCACTTGGCAGGTCGACGTCGCAGGGACCGCCGTCCCGGCGGTGGTTGCCCTGCGCCCGCTCTACGACCCCACGAGCGCGCGGGTGCGTGGCTGAGCCCTCTGGAGTCAGGTCAGGGCGGGCACACCTGGACCGTCGAGGTCGGCCAGTGCGGCGTCACGGCCTGACACGGCGAGCAGCAACGACAGGGCCGGTCCGCTCACCTCGGGGCCGTCACCGATGACGATGTCACTGTCCGTCGCGCGCAGGCGCACCCCGGCAATGCGCTGCTTGCCGCCGCCCATGCCGACCGAGGTCCTCGCCTGGTAGCGCAGGGCCCGTTCGACGCCCTCCTCGGCATACGCCCGAGTCATGCCCAGCGGTCGCCTGATGTCCTCGCCGTGGACGACCTCCTCGACCAGCCGGCTGTCCAGGTGAGCCGGCGGCCCCGTGCGGCGGTCGACGACGGCCCGCAGGCGCGCGAGGGTGTCCGCAGGGGAGTCGCCCAGTGCGCGCCTCACGCCCGTCGCGTTCTGCCGGTCGAAGTCGAACCGTGCCCGGGCCATCGCGACGACGATGCCGACCCGGGTCGTGAGCGCGTTGTCGACGAGGTGAGCCGCCACCTCGCGCACCGTCCAGTCGCCGCACAGCGACTGCTCGTCCCACTGGCTCGCCTCGAGGCCCGACAGGTCGTCGACCAGCGCGAGCCGCTCGGCACGAACCAGCTCCCACGTGTCACTCATGGCTGCACCCTCTCAGCCGCTGGTGACAGCGACTCTGCGAGTCTTGACCCATGCCCCGCGCCAACCGCAGACGACCCGAGGACGTGCCCCTCGCGATGGGGCGCCTCGGCCGTGGCGCGACGACCACGGAGACGTATGCCGGCCAGCGCTGGACCGTGCGTCGCCTCACCGGGCAGTCCTCGGAGCGGGTCTACCTCTGCCCCGGGTGCGAGCAGGACATCGTGCCCGGCACGCCTCACGTCGTCGCCTGGCCCGAGGAGGGTGTCGGTGGCGTGGGCGACCGTCGACACTGGCACACGCCGTGCTGGTCGGCACGCGAACGTCGACAACCGCCAGGTGCGTTCCGCTGACCTGCGATGATGCCGCGAAGCCTTCCGACGAGGAGACCGACGTGAACGTGAGCTGGGGCAGGAACTCGGTGCGCAACTGGCGTGACTATCGCCAGCGCCAGCGCGCCGCTCTGCGGGAGAGCAACCGCATCCGCTACGAGGACGAGCACCTCGAGCGCAGCCTCATGAACGACGTCCTCGGCGCTGACGAGGACGCACGCGAGGCAGGGTCGGAGCCGGGCACCGATGGGACCACGGGGGCGGACGCTCCGGACCAGGCCGCCGGACGCCGGGCGCACGACGCTGCGGGGACGACCCAGTTCGGTGAGATGGGCCGTCCCATGAACCGGCACTCGCCGTTCTACCTCGGCTTCGTCGGAGCCCTCGGAGCCCTGATCGCCATCGGTCTGTGGCACTCGCTCGGGCGGCTGGCCACGACCATCACGATCCTCGTCGTCGCGCTCTTCCTCACCCTTGCCCTCAACCCGATGGTCGAGTGGCTGGGCCGGCGCGGTCTCAAGCGCTCGCTCTCGGTGGCGATCGTCTTCGTGGCGCTCATCGTCGTCTTCGTCCTGCTCGGTCTGCTCGTCTTCCCCCCTGTGGTGACCCAGGGCAGTGACCTCGTCCAACAGGCACCTACCTACCTCGACCGGATCCTCGGAGCCTCCTGGGTCCAGGAGCTCGACAAGAACTACGACGTGGTCGACAAGATCAACGAGGAGTTCAACAAGCGCCTCACCGACGAGACCTTCATCAGCTCGCTCCTCGGCGGTGTGCTCGGGGCCGGTCGAGCCGTCCTCAACGGTGTCTTCCAGACCTTCACCATCCTCATCCTCACGCTCTACTTCCTGGCGTCCCTGCCTCGGATGAAGAAGATCGCGTACTCGATGGTGCCCGCCAGCCGTCGCAACCGGTTCGCGCAACTGAGTGAGGAGATCATGCGGCGCACCGGGTCCTACGCCGTCGGACAGGTCGCCATCGCGACGATCAACGCCATCCTCAGCTACGTGATGATGCTGCTCCTGGGGATCCCGTATGCCGCCGTGCTGGCTGTCGTCGTCGGCTTCCTCGGTCTCATCCCGATGGTCGGCGCGACCCTGGGCGCCGCCGTCGTCTGCCTCGTGGCGTTCTTCGACGAGCCCCGGGTCGCGCTCTTCGCCGCGATCTACTACCTCGTCTACCAGCAGATCGAGAACTACGTGGTCGCGCCCAAGATCATGCAGCGCACGGTCTCGGTGCCGGGAGCCCTCACGGTGGTCGCCGCCCTCGCCGGAGGCACCCTGCTCGGCGTGCTCGGTGCGCTGCTCGCCATCCCGGTGGCTGCCGCGCTCCTGCTCCTCGTGGACGAGGTCCTCATCCCGCGCCAGCGCCACCAGTGAGAGGACGACTTATTGCGCATTGCGCACCGTCAGGCCGAAGGCGAACCATCGCTGGAAGGGTGCGCAGTGCGCAATAAGTCGTTGATCGAGGACAGTCAGGAGTCGCGGAAGCGGTTGATCTCGGCCTCGTGGCGCGCCCGCTTCTCGGGGTCGGAAATGCCGAGGCCGGCCTCCGGGGCGAGGGTGAGGACGCCGACCTTGCCCTGGTGGGCGTTCTGGTGGACGTCGAGCGCAGCCTGTCCGACCTCCTCGAGGGGGTAGGTCTTGCTCAGCGTCGGGTGGATGAGGCCGCGGTTGATGAGCTCGTTGGCCTCCCACGCCTCGCGGTAGTTGGCGAAGTGCGAGGAGAGGATCCGCTTGAGGTTCATCCAGAGGTAGCGGTTGTCGTACTCGTGCATGAAGCCCGAGGTCGACGCGCAGGTGACGATCGTGCCGCCCTTGCGCGCCACATAGACGCTGGCGCCGAAGGTCTCGCGGCCCGGGTGCTCGAAGACGATGTCGACGTCGTGGCCGCCGGTGAGCTCGCGGATCTTCTTGCCGAGTCGCTGCCACTCCTTGGGGTCCTGCGCGGTGTTCTCGTCGTTCCAGAACCGGTAGCCCTCGGCGCTCCGGTCGATGATCAGCTCGGCGCCCATCGCCCGGCAGATCTCGGCCTTCTCGGGGGAGGACACCACGCAGACCGGGGTCGCACCGGCAGCGAGCGCCATCTGCGTCGCGTAGGACCCGAGGCCACCCGAGGCACCCCAGATGAGCACTCGGTCACCCAGCTTGAGGGCCGCGCCGTTCTTGGAGATGAGCTGCCGGTATGCCGTGCTGTTCACCAGTCCGGGTGAGGCCGCCTCCTCCCAGCTGAGGTGGGTCGGCTTGGGCATGAGCTGGTTGGTCTTGACGATCGCCAGCTCGGCCAGGCCACCGAAGTTGGTCTCGAACCCCCAGATGCGCTGCTGCGGGTCGAGCATCGTGTCGTTGTGCCCGTCCGCGTCCTCGAGCTCGACGGAGAGGCAGTGGGCGACGACCTCGGTCCCGACCTTCCACTTGCTGACGCCGGGCCCGGTGCGCAGCACGACGCCGGCGAGGTCGGAGCCGACCACGTGGTAGGGCAGGTCGTGGCGCTTCGCATACTCGGACGTACGGCCGTAGCGCTCGAGGAAGCCGAAGGTCGAGACCGGCTCGAAGATCGAGGTCCACACGGTGTTGTAGTTGATGGCGCTGGCCATGACGGCGACGAGGGCCTCTCCCGGGGCGAGCTCGGGGACGGGGACGTCATCGATGTGGAGGGACCTGCGCGGGTCCTTCTCCTTGGCGGTCAGTCCCTGGAACATGTCCACCTCGTCCTTGTGGACGGTCGCGGCGCGGTAGGTCGCGGGGATGGAGAGGTTCGCGTAGGTCTCCTCGGTGCGGTCACCGCTGAGGATGGCGTCGCGGATCTGGTCCATGAGAGGTGGTGCTCCTTGATCTGGGCGGGGCAGGTCAGGTGATGCGTCGGGCTGAACGAGGTGCGCAGTCAGTGCGGTGGCAGGCACGAAGGCCCAGGAGGTCCAGGACTCAGTGGGCGGGGGAGTCGATGGCGGGTTCGACGAGCTCGACGAGGATGCCGCCGGCGTCCTTGGGGTGGATGAAGTTCACCCGCGAGTTCGACGTGCCGCGCTTGGGCTCGTCATAGAGGAGGCGCAGTCCGCGCTCGCGCAGGGTTGCGCTCACGCCCTCGATGTCGGTCACCCGGTAGGCCACCTGCTGGACGCCGGGCCCGGACCGGTCGAGGAACTTCGCGATGGTCGACTCGCGGGTCAGAGGCGCGAGCAGCTGGATGTGCGAGCCGGAGCTTCCCGACCGCCATCATCGCCTCGCGGACCCCCTGCTCCTCGTTGACCTCCTCGTGCGCGAGCGTCATGCCATAGGTGTCGCGGTAGAAGGCGATCGCCTCGTCCAGGTCGGGGACGGCGACGCCGACGTGGTCGATCGCCGTGAACAGGGACGTGACGGAGGCGGACCCTGAGCTGGAGGGGGTGGGGGACTGACTCATGGGACCGAAGCCTAGGGAGGTGAGCCAGCGGCATACAGGTTTTCCGGGTGTGGTGATCGACACCTACGGGACGTCCGTCACAACGCCGTTCGGCTCCGGACGAGCGAGTGGCTAGCATCGGGGGGAGCCCCTTGGGCGCCCAGCCCGACCCGACGTTGGAGGACCGCAGTGAGCACCGCCCCGACCCAGAACACCGACCCCACAGTTCTCGTCGCTGGGGCGAGAACCCCGATGGGCCGCATGAGCGGCAGCCTCAAGGGCTTCAGTGGCTCCGACCTCGGCGGGTTCGCCATCAAGGGCGCCCTGGAGAAGTCGGGCGTGAGTCCCGAGGACGTCGACTACGTCATCATGGGCCAGGTGCTCACCGCCGGCGAGGGCCAGATCCCCGCGCGCCAGGCCGCGGTCAAGGCGGGCATCCCTATGACCGTCCCGGCGCTCACCATCAACAAGGTCTGCCTGTCGGGCATCGACGCCATCGCGCTCGCGGACCAGCTCATCCGCGCCGGCGAGTTCGAGGTCGTCGTCGCCGGTGGCCAGGAGTCGATGAGCAACGCCCCGCACCTGCTGCCCAAGAGCCGCGACGGCTTCAAGTACGGCGACGTGACCCTCAAGGACCACATGGCCCAGGACGGCCTCTGGGACGTCTTCACCGACCAGGCGATGGGGCTGCTGACCGAGGCGGCCAACACCGACGAGGTCGAGTTCAGCCGCGAGCAGCAGGACGCCTTCGCCGCCCGCAGCCACCAGCTCGCGGCCAAGGCCTGGAAGGACGGACTCTTCGACGACGAGGTCGTCACCGTCTCCGTCCCGCAGCGCAAGGGCGACGCCCTCGACTTCCGTGACGACGAGGGGATCCGCCCCGACACCACGCCCGAGTCGCTCGCTCGCCTGCGCCCGGCCTTCTCCAAGGACGGCACCATCACGGCCGGGTCCGCGTCGCAGATCTCCGACGGTGCGTGCGCCGTCGTCGTCATGAAGAGGTCCAAGGCCGAGGAGCTGGGCCTCACGTGGCTCGCCGAGATCGGCGCCCACGGCGTCGTGGCCGGACCGGACTCCACCCTGCAGAGCCAGCCGGCCCGCGCCATCGTCAAGGCGTGCGAGCGTCAGGGCATCGAGGCGGCCGACCTCGACCTCGTCGAGATCAACGAGGCCTTCGCCGCGGTCGGGCTCGCCTCGACCAAGGAGCTCGGCATCGACGAGGACAAGGTCAACGTCAACGGCGGTGCCATCGCCCTCGGCCACCCCGTCGGCATGTCGGGTGCGCGCATCGCACTCCACCTCGCGCTCGAGCTCAAGCGTCGCGGCGGCGGCGCCGGTGCAGCCGCGCTCTGCGGTGGCGGTGGGCAGGGCGACGCCCTCATCCTCACCGTTCCCTCGCAGTGACCGCCTGATCGTCCGCGACGCCGGAGGCTCCGCCATCGCCGCCAGGACGCCTCGCACGGTCGACGTCCCCTCTCTCGTTGCTGAAGCGAGAGAGGGGCGTTCGCGTGCGGTGGCCCGGCTCATCTCGCTCGTCGAGGACGGTCACCCTGCCCTCCCAGAGGTGATGGCCGCCCTGGCTCCCCACGGCGGCGGCGCCCACGTCATCGGCCTCACCGGGGCGCCGGGCGTGGGCAAGTCGACGACGACGGCGGCGCTCATCGCCGCCTACCGCGCGGAGGACAAGCGCGTCGCGGTCCTCGCGGTCGACCCGTCGTCGCCCTTCTCCGGCGGTGCCCTGCTCGGTGACCGCATCCGGATGGAGCACCACGCCACCGACCCCGGCGTCTTCATCCGCTCCGTCGCCTCGCGAGGTCATCTCGGCGGACTGTCCTTCGCGACGCCCCAGGCGCTGCGCGTCCTCGACGCCGCTCGGTTCGACGTCGTCCTCCTCGAGACGGTGGGGGTGGGCCAGTCCGAGGTCGAGGTCGCGGCTCGCGCCGACACGACCGTCGTCATCGTCGCTCCGGGCATGGGTGACGGGATCCAGGCAGCCAAGGCGGGCATCCTCGAGATCGGTGACGTCTTCGTCGTCAACAAGGCCGACCGCGACGGCGCCGACGACACGGTTCGCGACCTGCGGCACATGATCCAGCTCGGCAACCGCGAGCGCTCCGTCGACTGGCGGACCCCGGTGGTGAGGACCGTCGCGAGCCGAGGGGACGGCATACCCGATCTTGTCGATTCGCTTGTGGCCCACCGTGACTGGCTCACGTCATCAGGGGCGCTCGCCGACCGCAGGCGACGTCGCGCCCAGGCCGAGATCGAGGCCATCGCCCTGGTGACCCTGCGCCAGCGGCTGGGTGACGGGGGAGGCCTCGTGACCGACGCGCTGGCCGCTGCAGTCGCCTCCGGCGAAACGGACGTGTATGCCGCAGCGCGCGACGTCGTGGACCGGCTCACCGGGGAGCCCGGACGCCAGTAGCGTGAGCCGGGTGACACCTCCAGACACGCGCCCGACCCCTGTCATCCTCGTCCTCGGCGCCAACTACCGCGAAGCCATGGTGGACGTCCTCACCCAGCGCTACTCGATGGAGTACGAGATCATCGCGCCGTCGACCATGGAGGAGACCATCGAGGTCCTCACGGACCTCAGGACCGGTCGGCGACCGGTGGCGCTGGCCGCCTGCGAGTTCTTCGCCGATGGCGAGAAGGCCACCCACCTGCTGGCCAAGTTCCAAAAGTTCATGCCGAGCGCCCGCCGGCTCGTCTACGTCCCTGTCGAGCGCTTCCGCGGGTCGGTGGCCCAGCTGCGCGAGAGCCTCGCCGAGGGCAGGCTCGACCTCTACCTCATGCTGCCGCAGGGGGCGCGGGACGAAGAGTTCCACACGGCGATCTCCGAGACGCTGTCGGACTGGGCGCAGTCGTCGAGCTACTCCGAGATCGACGGGACCCGGATCATCGCGGACGGTCCATCGCCCGACCTGAGCAGGATCCGTGACTTCCTCGACCGGATGGGCCTGCCCAACACGGTGCACGCGCCCGACAGCCCCGCCGGTGTCGCGGCGCTCGCCGCGGCGGGTCCGGACGCGACCCTGCCCCTGGTCCAGGCACCGAACGACGACTACCTGCTGTCCGCCCCGTCGAACGCGGACCTCGGAGCCGTCCTCTACGGGCGGCCGGCAGACATCGGTGAGGAGGCGATCTGCGACCTCGTCATCGTCGGCGCCGGGCCCGCAGGGCTCGGAGCCGCCGTCTACGCGGCGTCCGAGGGGCTTGACACGCTCATCATCGACCAGGGCCCGATCGGCGGGCAGGCAGGGACGAGCTCGATGATCCGCAACTACCTCGGCTTCCCGCGGGGCATCTCGGGGATGCGGTTGGCACAACGGGCGCGGTCGCAGGCCGTGCGGTTCGGTGCGCGGTTCCTCGCCGGGCAAGAAGTGACTGCCCTGCGGGTCGGCGACGGTCCGGACGGGTGCCACGTCCTGGAGCTCGGCGGGTCCAGCGTGCGCGGCCGGACGGTGCTCATCGCGACCGGGGTCGACTACCGACGCCTCGGCGTCGAGCCCCTCGAGGACCTCGTCGGTCGGGGGGTCAACTACGGCGCGGCGGCCAGCACGTCACGCGAGGTCAAGAACAAGGACGTGTTCGTCGTGGGCGGAGGCAACAGCGCCGGGCAGGCTGCCGTGCACCTGTCCCGCTTCGCGCGGCACGTCACCATCCTTGTCCGTCGCGAAGGCCTCGGCGCGACGATGTCGAGCTACCTCATCCGCGAGATCGAGGGCAACCCGCGCATCACTGTCCGACCGCGGATGGTCGTGACCGACGGAGGCGGCGAGGGCCGTCTCGAGTGGCTCACCCTGCAGGACGTCGACTCCGGCACCGACGAGCGGGTCGAGGCCGCGGGGCTCTACCTCCTGCTCGGCGCCCAGCCGACCTGCGACTGGCTTCCTCAGCAGGTGGCAAGGGACGACCTCGGCTTCGTCCTCGCCGGTGCCGACACCCCGTGGCAGTCGTGGCAGGGCGGCCGGCCACCGGAGCCCTATGCGACGACCGTGCCCGGGATCTATGTCGCCGGAGACATCCGGTGCGGCTCGATGAAGCGGGTTGCCTCGGCCAGCGGAGAGGGCGCCGGCGTGGTGCCGCTCGTCCACGCGTTCCTCGCGCCGGACGCCGGCTGAGCCGGTCCGGAGTGCGCCGGGCGAGAGGTGCGCCGGGCGCGAACCGGAACGGACGGCATACGGTGTTGTCATGCTCGTTGCCTTCTCCGTGTCCCCGTCCGTCGCCGATGACCAGGGAGGAGTGACCGGTGCCGTCGCCGATGCCGTGCGCATCGTCCGCGAGAGCGGTCTGCCCCACCGCACCGACTCGATGTTCACGACGATCGAGGGTGAGTGGGACGAGTGCATGGCCGTCGTCAAGGCCTGCGTCGACGCGCTCGCCGCTCACGGCCCCCGCGTCGGGCTCGTCCTCAAGGCCGACATCCGAGCCGGCCGGACCGGGGAGCTCGAGGGCAAGCTGGAGCGGCTCGAGGCCGCCCTCCGGGACGACTGAGCCGCACCTCCTCAGGAGTCGCTGAAGAGGGCCGCGAGCTCGGGGTGCGCCCGGCGATATCCCTCGAAGAGGGCCCGGGCCGTCGACACCGAGTCGACGAGCGGGTGCAGGGCGAACGCCGTGGTCGCCGCCCGGGCGGAGCCGGTCGTGGCTGCCTCGATGACGAGGCGCTCCACGGCCTTGACCTGCTGCATGAGTCCGAGCATGTGGCCCTCCACCGGTGCGAGGGTGCTGGCATGCGGACCCTCGCGGTCGACGACGCACGGGATCTCGACGACGGCGTCGTCCGGCACACCCGGCACGGCTCCGCCTCCGCGGATGTTGAGGATCATCGACGACGACTCGCCACGGCTGATCGCCGCCATGATCGCGAGGGCAACCCCCTCGTAGCCGCCGCCGGCGACGTCGGCCTCGTCCCGCTGCTCGTCCGTGGCGCGGGCCTCACGCATGTAGGTCGCGTCGCGCTCCTCCCGGACCCGGGTCCACTCCACTGCAGCCTCGTCGGGGTGGTCCGCGACGGCGGCGTAGAAGGCGGCCTGCTGGTCACGGAGGAACTCGCCCCGGGTCTGCGGTGCGGCCAGGATCGCGGCCCGGGCCTCGCGGTTGAAGTAGTAGTAGTAGAGGTACTCGTTGGGGATGGCGCCCAGCGCCCCGATCCACTCCGCACCGAAGAGCCGCCCCTCCTCGAGGGTCTGGAGGGCAGTCGGATCGCCCAGCAGACGGGGGAGGTGGTCGACACCCTCGACCCGCAGGCCGCGCAGCCAGCCGAGGTGGTTGAGGCCGACATAGTCGATGTCCGTGGTCGACGGGTCGAGCCCAAGGGCGCCGATCGCCCTGCGCGCCAACGCAATCGGTGAGTCGCAGATGCCGATGACCCGGTCACCGAGGATGGACTGCATCGCCTCCGTCACGATGCCCGCGGGATTGGTGAAGTTGATGAACCACGCGTCGGGCGCCACCTCCCGCGTGCGGCGAGCGATGTCGACGGCGACCGGAACGGTGCGCAGGGCGTAGGCGAGCCCACCGGGACCGGTGGTCTCCTGTCCGAGGACTCCGAGGTCGAGGGCGACCCGCTCGTCGAGCGTCCGTCCGGCCAGGCCGCCGACGCGGATCGCCGAGAAGACGAAGTCGGCACCACGCAGGGCGTCGTCGAGGTCGGTCGTGGCGCTCACCCGCGGCGCGTGGGGGCTCTCGGAGCCCGCCTGCTCCAGCACCCGCGTCATGGCGGTCAGGCGCCCGGCGTCGAGGTCGTGCAGGACGACCTCGGTGACCCGGCCGGGCGAGTCGTCACGCAACAGGGCGCCGTGGACGAGGGGGACCCGGAACCCACCACCGCCGAGAATGGTCAGCTTCACGAGAGCACCACCTCCACGCCACGACTGCGGCATTCGTCGAGAATCAGGGGATCGGCGCCAGCAGTGGTGACGAGGACGTCGACCTGGTCCACTCGGCAGACGCGCAGGCTTCCGGAGCCCGGAATCTTGTGGCCGTCGGCGACGAGGACCACCTCGCGAGCCGCGGCGATGAAGGCGCGCTTCACCGGCACTTCCACGAAGGTCGAGTCCATGACCTGACCGCCGTCGGAGATCCCGCTCGTCCCGATGAAGGCCCGGTCGACACCGATCTGGTGGACGGCGTCCTCGGTGAGGACCCCGACGAGCGAGTGGTAGGACCGGCGCACCATGCCGCCCAGCAGTATCAGCTCGACCGACTCGTCGAAGCGCAGCACGTCGAGGACGGCCAGGCTGTTGGTCACCACGGTGATGTTGCGCCCCCGCAGCTCCCCGGCCAGGAGCGCGGTGGTCGTGCCGATGTCGAGTGCCACGACCTCGCCGTCCCGCACCCGCGCCGCCGCGGCCGCCGCGACGCGCGACTTGTCCCGCGTGTCCGCCCGGGCCACGGCCGCGAAGGGGCGCGACCTGTCGGGGTCGGCGGCGGTGACGGCCGCCCCGCCGTGGACGCGGGTCAGCACTCCGGCCCGGTCGAGCTGGAAGAGGTCGCGGCGGATCGTCGAGGCACTGACGTCGAGCGCGCTCGACAGCTCGCTGACCGACACGGTCCCGCCCTCGCGCACCCGGGCCACGATCTCGCTGTGCCGCTGAACCTTCACGACACGCAACGTACCAAGACCGCGCAGTTTCAGCCATGGTCGCGCGCAATCCTGGCCGTCCACGCAGGAAAGACCTCGACAAGCGCGCAAAAACACGCAGTTTCCCCTTGCGGTCCAGGCGATGTCGGGCAACGATGACGAGGTGCCGGTGGACCACGTCTTCGACCCCCTCGCGTCGCTGCGTCGCGACGACGATCCCGTCGTCGACGTCTTCGTGCAGGGGATGGTCTTCCTCGACATCATCTTCACCGGCCTCGCTGCGATGCCCAAGAGCGGCACCGAGGTCTGGGCCGACGGCATGGGCTCGTGCCCCGGCGGCATCGCCAACCTCGCCGTGGCTGCATCGCGCCTCGGGCTCAACACCTCGCTCGGTGCGGCCTTCGGCGACGACGACTACGGCGAGTTCTGCTGGCGCTCCCTCGAGCAGGAGCAGATCGACCTGTCCCGGTCGGAGCGCTACCCGCACTGGCACACCCCCGTCACCGTGTCCGTGTCCGTCGGCGGGGACCGTCGGATGATCACGCACGGTCACGACGCCCCGCAGTCGGCCACCGAGATGATCGGGACGGTTCCGCGGGCTCGGTCGGTGCTGCTCGACCTCGATGCCGAACGACCGCTCGGACACGGCCACCCCGAACGCCAGTGGGCCGAGCAGGCGGCGGCCAACGGCGCCCTGCTCTTCGCCGACGTGGGCTGGGACCCCACCGGCAAGTGGTCGCCGGCCGTCCTCGCGCAGCTGGAACACTGTCACGCCTTCATGCCCAACGCCGTGGAGGCCATGGCCTACACCCGCACCGACTCGGCGCACGACGCGCTCTATGCCCTCGCCGACCTCGTGCCTCTCGCCGTGGTCACCAACGGCCGCGACGGCGCGCTCGCCATCGACTCCGCGAGCGGCGAGGAGGCCTCCGTGCCCGCGCTGCGGGTCAACGCCATCGACCCCACGGGTGCCGGTGACGTGTTCGATGCGGGGATGCTCGTCGGCAGCCTCGCGCAGTGGCCCCTCCTGGACCGGATGAACTTCGCCACGCTCTGCTCCAGCCTGGCCGTGCAGGAGTTCGGTGGCTCCCTGGCCGCCCCGGGGTGGGGAGACCTCGCCGACTGGTGGCAGCGGGTCCGTCGGCAACCGACCTCCAACGCTGCTGCCCGCTCGGTGCAGCGCCGGTTCGCCTTCCTCGACGACCTCGTCGCCGAGGTGCCGCCGGGCGCCGTGCGTCGCGCCGCTGCCACGATTGCCAAGCTGTCCGACGCCCAGGCTCCCGACACCCCACCCCCCTCCACACCGCTCATCGAGGAGACACCATGAACCGCACGCGCACCACCCTGGTCGCCCTCACCGTCGGCACCGGGCTCGCCCTGAGTGCCTGCGCCCCCGGTGGCTCGGGCTCTGGGTCCGAGGGGTCGGCCGCCCCGGCCCCGGACGCCGTGAAGACCGATGCCGCCGCCCTCGGCGACGTCACCCTCACCGTCTGGGACCAGGAGGTGCGCGGGGGGCAGGCCAAGCAGATCGAGACGCTCAACGCCGACTTCCAGAAGAAGTACCCCAACATCAAGATCAAGCGCGTCTCCCGCTCCTTCGACGACCTCGTCAAGACGCTGCGGCTCGCGCTCACCGGGGCGGATGCACCGGATGTGGTGCAGGCCAACAACACCCGCTCGCAGATGGGCGAGTTCGTCAAGGCCAAGCAGCTCGTCAACCTCGATCCGTATGCCACGGCATACGGCTGGGACAAGCGCTATCCGGAGTCGGTGCGCAGCGTCGCGTCCTACTCACCTGACGGCAAGACCTTCGGCTCCGGCTCGCTCTTCGGTATGCCGCAGGTCGGCGAGGTCGTCGGCATCTTCTCCAACGAGGCCAAGCTCAAGACCCTCGGCATCAACCCGCCGAAGACCTGGGCCGAGTTCGACGCGGCGCTCGCGACGGCGAAGTCCAACGGCGAGGTGCCGCTCGTCCTCGGCAACCTCGAGAAGTGGCCTGCTGGACACGTCTTCGGCGTCGTCCAGGGGCGCTTCACCAAGGCTGACGACATCCGCAAGCTCGGCTTCGGCCAGGCCGGGGGCAGCTGGGTCACCCCCGAGAACACCAAGGCCGCCCAGACGCTCGTCGACTATGTCGACAAGGGCTACTTCAGCCCCGGCTTCAACGGTCAGGACTACGACCCGGCGTGGCAGGGCTTCACCAAGGGCAAGGGCGTCTTCCTCATCGCCGGCTCGTGGCTGCAGGCCGACCTGTCCGCGGCGATGAAGACCGACGTGAGGTTCTCGCTGCCGCCGGCACCCGAAGCCGGCGGTGCGCCGGTGACGACCGGTGGCTCCGGACTGCCCTTCGCCATCACCGAGAAGGCCAAGAACAAGGACGCCGCAGCGGCATACATCAACTTCATCACCAGTCCGGAGGCGATGAAGGTGCTGGCCGACAACGGCAACCTCCCCGTCGTCGAGACCACGAGCCAGAAGGCGCCCGACGCCCTCGGCACTGACGTCTTCGCCGCCTTCGGTGCGGTCTCGAAGGACAACGGCCTCGTGCCCTATCTGGACTGGGCGACCCCGACGATGGGCGACACCATGGGTGCCACGTTGCAGGACCTCCTGGCCAAGAAGGCCAGCCCGGAGGAGGCCCTCGAGGCGCTGCAGAAGGACTACGGCGACTTCACCGCCAAGTGATGCGTAGCCGCACCTCCACGAGGGCGCTGGGACCGCCGGGGGAGCCCCGGCGCATCGGCTACCTCTATGTCCTCCCGGCCTTCCTCGTGTATGCCGCGTTCGCCCTCTACCCGTTGCTCAAGGCGCTCTACCTGTCGCTCTTCGACTGGGACGGGCTGACCGTCGGGACGTGGGCGGGGCTGTCGAACTACCAGGAGGTGCTCACCGACGAGCGGCTTCGCGCCTCCTTCGGCCACGCGCTCGTGCTCATGCTCTTCTTCGCGGTCATCCCCTTGCTGGTCGGTCTGGTGCTCGCCTCGATCCTGCACCGGGCGAGCGTGCGCGGCTTGGGCTTCTTCAGGACCGTCGTCTTTTTGCCGCAGGTCGTCGCCATGGTGGTCATCGCCGTGGCATGGCGCCGGATCTATGCGCCGGACGGGACGATCAACTCGGTCCTCACCGCCGTCGGCCTCGAGTCGTGGACGCGAGGATGGTTGGGGGAGTACGCCTTTGCGCTGCCCGCCGTCGGGCTGATCGGCACGTGGTTCGAGAGCGGGCTCGTCACCGTGCTGCTGCTCGCGGGGATGGCGCGGATCCCTCGTGACCTCTACGAGGCTGCCCGGCTCGACGGCGCCGGCGCGGTCCGCGAGTTCTTCGCCGTGACGCTGCCGTCGGTGCGTGGCGAGATCGCGGTCGCCCTGACGCTCACCGTCATCGCGGCCCTCAAGACCTTCGACCTCATCTACATGACCACCTCGGGCGGGCCGGGGCACACGACGACGGTGCCGAGCTACGAGGTCTACCGCCAGGCCTTCGAGCTCGGGCAGGTCGGGCTCGCCTGCACCATCGGGGTCCTCCTCACCGTCATCATCTTCGCGATCAGCTTCGTCATCACCAGGGTCGGCGACAGGGTGGCCGACTGATGCGGGTCTCGACGTCCGAGCGGACGATGAACTACGTCATCCTCATGGCCTTCGCCGTCTTCGCGATCTATCCGATCCTCAGCATCGTCATCGCCGGGCTGCAGCCCGATGCAGAGGCGCCGGGGGGTCTGGGCAACCTCACCGCGGCGTGGGAGATCGGTCGTTTCGGCAGCTACCTGCGCACGAGCCTGCTCGTGTCGGTCTTCGTCGTCACGGTGAGCACGGTGCTGTCGGTCCTCGCCGGGTTCGCCTTCGGGACGATGCGGTTCAGGGGAGCCTCGGCACTCTTCTACCTCATGCTCGTCGGCATCATGATGCCGGCGGAGGCCATCGTCGTGCCCCTGTTCTTCGACCTTCGGGCCATCGGCCTCACCGACACCTTCTGGGCCATCGCCCTGCCGCAGGTGGCGCAGTCGGTGGCCTTCGGGACGTTCTGGCTGCGGGCGGCGTTCCGCTCGAGCTCACGCTCGCTCATCGAGGCCGCCCGCCTCGACGGCGCCTCGACGCCGCGCATCCTGGGGCAGGTGCTCGTGCCGCTCGCCCGGCCGGCGATCGTCACGCTCGTCGTCCTCACCTTCATGTGGACCTGGAACGAGTTCCTCATCCCCCTCGTGATGATCCCGACCAACGAGGCGCTGCGCACCGCGCCACTGGGACTCGGATTCTTCTCGGGTCAGTACACCCAGGGCTACGCGCTGCTCGCGGCCGGAGCGACGATCGTCGCGCTGCCCGTCGTCATCGTCTACCTCTTCCTCCAGCGGCACTTCATCGCCGGGATGCTCGAGGGGGCGGTCAAGGACTGACACCTGCCGCTGCCCCCTCAGCGCTCGAGGGGACGACGGCTCAGAGCTCGACCAGCGGGCGCACCTCGATGGGGAGATCACATGTCACGAAGTCCAGGCAGAACCACCCTCGCAGCGGTTGCCACGCTGGTCGCTGCTCTCGCCCTCCCGGGCGCCGCACTCGCTGCACCCGGCGGGCCCGCGGGCAAGGGGCCCAAGCCACCCGATCTGACGACGTCGTCCGGGCCACCGGCAGACCTCGACGCCATGTTCATCGGCGCCCACCCCGACGACGAGGCCGGGACGCTGTCGACCTTCGGCCAGTGGGACAGCGACCACGACGTCACGACCGGCGTCATCACCATCACGCGAGGGGAGGGCGGCGGCAACGCCGTGGGCCCGCAGGAGGGCCCCGCGCTGGGGCTCATCCGTGAGCGCGAGGAGCGGGCCGCCGTCGCCAAGGGCGGGATCACCGACATCTACAACCTCGACGAGGTCGACTTCTACTACACCGTCTCCGAGCCGCTCACGGCCCAGGTGTGGGACCACGACGAGACCCTGGCCAAGACCGTGCGCATCCTGCGTCAGACCCGCCCCGAGGTCCTCGTGACCATGAACCCGGCGCCGTCCCCCGGGCAGCACGGCAACCACCAGGAGTCGGCGCGGATCGCCGTCGAGGCCTACCGCGCCGCGGGCGACCCGTCCCGCTTCCCCGAGCAGATCACCCGTGAGGGCCTCAAGCCGTTCTCGCCGGACCGCATCCTCCTGCGCGCCGCCACGGGCACCAGCGCCAACGGACCGGGGTGCGCCAAGGCGTTCGTTGCGGCCGACCCCAGTCAGACGATCTATGGCGTCTGGTCCGGGACCGCCTCTCCTGACGGCCGCTCCTGGGCCGCCGTCGAGCGTGACGCCCAGCGGGAGTACGCCTCGCAGGGGTGGGCCGGCTTCCCCGACGTCTCCACCAACCCGGCCCAGCTCGGATGCGACCACCTCACCCTCGTGGACTCGCGAACTCCCGTGCCGCAGTGGGGAACTGACGCGGCATACACCAACCACGCCCCACTGGACGGGTCCCTCGTCGCGATCGCGGGCGGCCTGCCGCTCGGTAGCGGCATGACGGTTGACACCGACCGGTTCCGTGTCCTTCCCGGTGCTCCGTTCACCGTCACCGTCGGTGCGTCCGCGCCTGAGGGGACTGCGCTCGGTGCGAGCACCGCGCGGCTCGAGCTGCCGGCCGGCTGGACAGCCACGGGCAACGGCTCGCTCGGCACGATCGCCGCCGATGGGAGTGCCACAACCACCTTCACCGTCACCCCGTCCGCCAGTGCAGCCGTCGACACCCGGGTGCGCCTCAAGGCGTTCGTCGAGTCCGCAGGTCGTGTCGGATACCAGGACGAGCCGGTGCTGGTGAGCGCACCCGTCACCGCGACCCAGCAGCTGCTGCCGCAGGTGGAGCAGTTCCGGGAGTGGGCGCTGGGGGTGGATGCCGAGGCCTTCGCCGACATCGTGCGGCCCGTCCTCACGCTCGCCTCCGGAGGGAGCCGACCGGTCGACGTCGTGGTCACGAACCACAGCGCGACGGTGCAGTCCGGGACGGTGACCCCGTCGCCGCCCGCAGGGTTCACGATGAGCCCGGCCACGGCGGCATACAGCGGGCTTGCTCCGGGAGCCCGGACCACCGTGCGGTTCACCGCGGTCAACACCGACACCTCGCTCAAGACCTCCGTCGAGGGCGGCGTCGCCGGCGACCACCTCTACTCGATCGCGGCCACCAGCACCACGGCGACGGGCACGACGCAGCAGGGGTTCGAGCTCGTCCCGACGAGCGTGGTCCCGCAGGCGTCCACCGCACCGACCGTCGACGGTGTCGTGAGTGCCGGAGAGTATGCCGGTCCCGCCCTCGACGTCTCCCGACGCTGGGAGGGCGAGGCCTGCACCTCGGCCGCGGACTGCTCGGCCACGGCCCAGGTGACCTGGCGCGACGACACGCTCTTCGTCGCCGTCACGGTCAAGGACGACGTGCGCGGGACGGCGCTGGCCGCCAGCGACTGCAAGCGGCACTGGCGCACCGACTCCGTCGAGATCGCCATCGACCCGCGCGGCACGTCGGAGAACACGTCGACGACGTTCAAGGCGGCGATCCTGCCGTGGACGGCCGAGGGTGGACCGTGCCACCTGCGCGACGCCGACGCCCACCAGGGCGACGGGCCCGTGACCGCACCCGGGATGAAGGTCGCGTCGAAGGTGACGCAGCCCTACACCGGCTACGTCGTCGAGACGGCGATCCCGATGTCGCTCCTCCCGAGCGCCATCGACCCGGCCCACATGGGCCTCAACGTCCTGCCCTACGACTCCGACACGCAGGACAAGACCGGACAGACCCGCCTCGGCTGGTCGGTCTGGGGTGGCGTCCAGGGCGATCCCTACCGTTGGGGTGACGTCTCACTCGAGGGCTACGTGCCGCCGGCCGGTCGCCCCACGACCCCGGCGGACCCGGTCATCCCGACCGAGGCCCTGCAGTCGGTCGACTCACCGCAGTCCATCGAGCAGGCGGTGCGCACCAACGTCGCGCTCGCCGGGCGTCCGTCGTCGACGACCGCCGAGGCCGGGTGGGTCGAGAAGGCGAGGCTGCGCGGTGACAGCGTCGAGCTGCGGCTGCGGGTCAAGGACCCGGGCACGGCGCACATTACCGTGCGCGACGACGACGGGATCGTCGGGCAGGTCGTGGCTCCGGTCGCCGAGAGCCGCCCGGGGCTGGTCACCGTCGCGGTCCCGCTGACCCGTGAGCTCGCGGGTCCGGCGCGGGCGCTCGTCGGCTGGGACGACGGTGCCGGTGGCACGTTCTCGTCGCTCGTGGCGGTGAAGTGAGGCGGTGCTGACCCGACCGACGTGCTGAGGGCCTCGACGGGCGCGGGCGACTAGCGTGCTCCTGTGCCCAAGGACCTCAAGCTGCCCTTCGACCCCATCGCGCGTGCCGGCGAGCTCTGGCGCGCGCGATGGGGCGAGCAGAGCCAGGCCACGCCGATGGCCACCGCCACGTCGATCATGCGCGTGCAGCAGCTCCTCCTCAGCGAGTTCGACGCCATCGCTGCCAGGCACGGGCTCACCTTCGCGCGCTACGAGGCGCTCGTGCTCCTCGCCTTCAGCCGGGAGGGCAGGTTGTCGATGGGGCGCATCGGGGAGCGCCTCATGGTGCACCCCACGAGTGCCACCAACATCGTGCAGCGCCTGGCCGCCCAGGGGTTCGTCGAGCGCGTCGCGAACCCGGCCGACCGGCGCGGCGCCTTCGCTGTGATCACCGACACCGGCCGGGCGGCGATGGAGGCGACGACGGCCGACCTGGAGGCGGCCCAGTTCGGACTCGGGATGCTCGGCGATGACGAGCAGAAGGCGCTGTTCTCGCTGCTCAGGGGCGTGCGGGTGGCCGCAGGCGACTTCGTCGACGACGCGGCCCCGGCCGCGCCGGGCGGGCGGGGCCCGCAGGGTTGACGGCGGCGTCGCAGCGGCGGCGCTGCCGGTCGCGATTTGGCTCCGGGGCCCTCCTTTGTCATGGTGGAGAGCAGCCCGTGACCGGATCGAGACATCTCGGCACGCCTCTTCACGCTCCAAACCAAAGGACCTTGCATGCCCACGCTCGCCAAGCGGGTCGTCGGCGGTCTCCTCGCCCTCATCGGCCTGGTGCTCACCGTCGTCGGCCTCTGGTACGCCCTGCACCTCGGTGGCAGTGGTACCGCGACCTTCTCCACGCAGGCCTCCGTCACCACTCCCGTGCTCGTCCCACAGACCGTCCTCAACCGCGTCGACGGTGCCGTCCGGGTCACCGCGACCCCCAGCAAGGGGGGCACCGTCTGGCTCGCCGCCGCAGCACCCTCCGACGCCACGGCCGTCCTTGCCAAGGCAGAGCACGCGACCGTGACCGGCGTGAGCACGCGACCGTGGCAGCGCAGGAGCACCACCTCGGGAGCCGGGGACGCTCCGGCCCTCTCCGGCACGGACGTGTGGCGCAACACCGACACCGGCGATGCCGACGCCCCCGTCTCGATGACCATCGAGCAGGCCAACGCGCCCGAGGCCGTCATCGCCCAGGCGACCAAGGGTCAGATCGAGCGGGTGGACCTCACCTGGGAGCGCAAGTCCTGGTTCGTCCAGTCGGTCATCGCCGCCCTCGTCGGGCTCTTCCTGCTGCTCAGCGGGCTCAGCCTCCTGTGGAGCTCACGCCGGCGGCCCGACCGCCCGCTTTCCGAGGACCGTGAGACCGCGCGTCCCCTTCCGGTGACCCACGAGGGGGAGACCGCATGAACCGCCGCATCTTCCCCACCCCGGTCGTCGGTCTGGTCCTCGCCGTCGGACTCACCGGCTGCGGAGTCGGCAGCAGCATCGTCGGTGTCCGCGACGCACCTGCCGAGCGGTCGGACGGTGCACCCCTGAACCTCGACGGCGCCACCAGCGTCGCCGCCCGCGTCCTCGACGACGCAGTGGCTGCTCGTGCGGCCAAGGGCGCAGAGGCCGCCAAGGTCCAGCCCACCGTGCTGGCCGATGCCGCGCTCGCGCAGGCGCAGGCCGCGACCAGGATCGGCGCCGCGACCTCGACCGACCCGCTCCAGAGGGCGAGCGACCCCAAGGTCGTGGCCATCTCGCGCGGCAAGGAGTGGCCACGGGCCATGCTCGTCGGCACCCTCGACGAGGCCAGCAAGACCCAGACGTTGCACGTCCTCATGTCGACCGCCGCGGCTCAACCCTTCAAGGTCCACGCCTCCGTCCCGATGCTTCCGGGGACGAGCGTGCCTGCGCTGGGTGACCTCGCGGCGGGCGCCCGCCTCATCAAGCCCACCGACAAGGCGGGCGCACCCCTGGCCCCTGCTGCGGCGTTGACGGCCTACTCCGCTGCGCTGAACTACCCGAAGCCGGTCGCGAACAAGGCCGTCGGGACGAGCGACGCCTACGCCACGGCCCTGCGCACCTCGGCCACGGGCCAGGTCAAGGCGCTCGGTGCACTGGCGTCCTTCACCCAGGCCCACGCTCCGGTGCCCAAGAACACCCTTGCGTTCGCCCTGGCCGACGGCGGCACGGTGACCTTCGGCCAGCTCACCCGCCGGGACGTCATCACGGCCAGCGCCGGTGCCAAGGAGCTCGTCATCCCGGCCAGCTACAGCAAGCTCGTCGGCAAGAGCAAGGCCACCAAGAACATCGTCATCAACAGCCTCGAGCAGCTCGTCATGGTCATCCCCGCCAAGGGTGCTGCCACGGTGGTGGGTGCGGACGAGCAGATCGTCTCGGCCACGGCCCAGTGACCTGCCCCGCCTGACCCCTCGGCCCGCTGAGACCGCTCCGGACAAAAGTCGCCTGCCCGCTCCCGTGCCCTCCGGCACGGGACCGGGTCGCCCTTTGAGAGACTGGTCGACATGAGCACCACCCCCACTCCTCCCTCCGGCGCACGCGGCGCCATCGACCTCTCCGCTCTCGGCTCCAGGCCGAGGACCACTGGACCGAGCGGCCCTGCAGGGTCACCGGCACCCGGAGCACCGCCAGCAGCAGGAGCACCCGCAGGGCCCGTCGCCGCCGGGGTGCCCAGTGACGCCCCAGCCCTGCCAGCGGGCGTCCTGGTCCCGGTCGACGACGCCAGCTTCTCCGAGGTGATGAACCGGACCCTCCAGGTCCCGGCCGTGCTCGTCCTCTGGTCCTCGGCGCACGCGCAGACCGTGGGCCTGGCCGAGCGCGTGGCCGCCGTCGCCGCCAAGCTCGAGGGACGGGTCTTCGTCATCTCGGCCGACGTCCAGACCTCACCCGCGATCCTCCAGGCCTTCCAGCCGGTGATCGTGCAGGCCTTCGGACAGCTGAGCGTGCCGGTGACGTTCGGACTGCTCCAGGGTCAACCGGTGCCGCTCTTCCCCGGTGTGCCCCAGGACGACGAGATCCGGGTCGTCCTCGACCAGCTCGTCCAGGCCGCCGTC
This sequence comes from Knoellia sp. AC549, assembly GCF_979258975.1. Classification (NCBI taxonomy): domain Bacteria; kingdom Bacillati; phylum Actinomycetota; class Actinomycetes; order Micrococcales; family Intrasporangiaceae; genus Knoellia; species Knoellia sp. AC549. The sequence goes on along the minus strand of NZ_OZ409890.1, from coordinate 478,166 downwards.
CAGAACGGCATCACCGGTCGGGTCGACCTCGGCCCCGTCGCGGATGGCGTTGGGGGCGAGGACGAGCAGCCGGCCCTTCCGCCGCTCATCCAGGAGGCCTACGACGCGATCGACGCGGGGAATCTCGAAGGTGCCGTGGCGGCATACGAGAAGGCTCTTGCGGCGAACCCCAAGGACCACGAGGCCGAGCTCGGTCTCGCCCAGGTGAAGCTCATGCTCCGCACTGACGACCTCGACGTCCAGGCTGCCCGGGCGGCGGCCGCCGAGTCTCCCGAGGACGTCGACGCGCAGATCGCCGTCGCCGACCTGGACGTCCTCGGTGGCCATGTCGCCGACGCCTTCACGCGGCTCATCGACACGGTCAAGGCGACCGAGGGCGACGACCGCGACAAGGCCCGGACGCACCTGCTCGAGCTCTTCAACGTCGTCGGCAACCACGACGAGCGCGTGCGCAAGGGCCGCACCGCGCTCATGAACGCCCTCTTCTGAGGTGCCACCGAAGCTGCTCGACGACCATGTGCGCTTCCGGTTCGCCCCCGAGGACGCAGGCGTTGTCGGAGTCTCCCTGGACTGCGACCCGGTCGTCCCGGGTGGGCGCGAGTTCACCCTCGTCGAGGACGTCTGGGAGCTCGCCCTGCCGCGGCCGGAGCTGCAGCGGGTGGAGTACCGCTTCGCGGTGACCCGAGCCGCCGACGGCGGAGCCGCCACCACCGAGACGATCCTCGACCCGGACAACCCGATCACGGTCGACACCGCCTTCGGCTCACGTTCCGTCATGCAGATGCCGGGGTATGCCGTGCCGTCCTGGCTGTCGGCCCCTTCCGTCGTCGGCGGTTTCACCCCCATCGCGCTGGAGGGCGAGACGGCGGATGACGTCCCGGTGACGGTCTGGGCCCCCGAGGGGAGCGAGGGGCAGGCGCTGCCGCTCCTCCTCGTCCACGACGGCCCGGAGTACGACCAGCTGGCGTCGCTCACGCAGTATTCGGGAGCCATGATCGCCGCCGGCGTCCTGCCTGCGCACCGCCTTGCCCTGGCCCACCCCGTGCTGCGCGACGCGTGGTACTCCGGGTCGCCGCAGTATCTGAGGACCATTGCGGGACAGGGCTTTGCGAGGCTCGCTGAGGAGGCGCCCATCGACGGACCGGTGGTGGTCATGGGGGCCAGCCTCGGTGGGCTGACGGCCCTCCTCGTCGGGCTTCTGGGCGTCGAGGAGATCGGGGGAGTGTTCTCCCAGTCAGGCTCGTTCTTCCAGACCAGGCACGACGACCAGGAGAGCTCCTACAAGTACTTCGGCCGGATCTCGCGCCGCGTCCAGGAGATCCTCGACATGCGCTCGACAGCGCGACCGCTGCGCATCGGCCTCACCTGTGGGGCTCTCGAGGAGAATGCCGCCAACAACCGCGACATCGCCGCAGCCCTGCGTCGGGCGGGGCACGACGTCACCCACACCGAGGTCCGCGACCTCCACAACTACACCGCCTGGCGAGACGCGCTCGACCCGCATCTGACCGAAGTGTTGCGAGACGTGTGGGGGGACGCGCAAGGATAGGCCCATGCACCGCGCCGACGTCCGCCTCCGAGTGCCCGGGCACGAGGCCGACCTCAGGGTGGTGCGTCACGGTCACCACGGCCGACCGTTGCTGGCCTTCCCCAGCGAGGGTGGGAGCGCCGCGGACTTCGAGGGCCGCGGCATGCTCGACGCCATCCGCGACCTGGTCGACGCCGGTCGGGTGAGCGTCTTCGCCGTCGACTCGCTGGACGGCTGGACGTGGTCCGACAACTCCGTGCCGACCGATGAGCGGGCCGCCCGACACCACACCTACCACTCGTGGATCGAGCAGGCCGTCGTCCCCTGGATTCTCGACCAGACGAGCCAGGAGTCCGAGCTCATCACCTGCGGAGTCTCACTCGGCGCCTACCACGCGGTGCAGTTCGCCCTCCAGCGCGCCGACCTGGCACCCCTGGCCATCGGGCTCTCCGGCAACTACGACCCGACGACGTGGAACGCGTGGGGCGACCTCGGTGACGCGACCTACTTCGCCAACCCCACTGCATACGTCCCGGGTCTGGACGGTGAGCACCTCGATTGGCTCCGTGAACGCCTGTCGATCCTGCTCGTCGTGGGAGAGGGGCCGTTCGAGGTCAGTCCGACGGGAGCGCTACCGTCGACTCGCGCCTTCGCGGATCTGTTGTCACAGAAGGGGATTCGTTACGAGCTCGACGTGTGGGGACACGACTCCGCCCACGACTGGCCCTGGTGGCACCGGCAGCTCGCTCACCACCTCCGGCGATTCGTCTGACCGGCTGCAACATCACGACCACCTGCAACACGGACAACGAAGGGACGCACATGGCTCCGAAGACCGACCACCTGATCGGGCTCCTGCTGGGCGCGGAGGACGACTGGCCGACCGCCTTCGAGGCGATGGCGCGACGCCTCGGTGTGATCCGCACCGCCGACGGGGCCGACCACCGGGTGACGACGGAGCGGCTCTCGATCGAGCCGTTCAACCTGCGTGACCGGCCGCGCCAGGACCTCGTCATCGACCGGCTCGCGCACTGGTACTACCACCCCCGTGAGTGGCTCAAGAAGGTGTCGCTCATGGACGACGTCTACCTGCTCAACAGCCCGTTCACGTTCCAGTCCATGGAGAAGCACTCGGCCTACTGCGCCCTCATGCGGTTGGGGATGCACGTGCCCGACACCGTGCTCGTCCCCTACAAGAACCCGGTCGACAACGCGCGCTGGGCCTACACGTCGAGCCGCTACAACCAGCAGTTCGACCTCGCCGGGATCGCCGAGGAGATCGGCTACCCGCTCTTCATGAAGCCGTTCGACGGTGGCGCGTGGCGTGGCGTCTCGATGATCAAGGACCGCGAGGCGCTGCACCAGGCCTACGACGAGTCCGGCGAGATGCTCATGCACCTCCAGAAGTCGGTCGACGGGTTCGAGGTGTTTGCAAGGGCGCTCACCATCGGTCCCGAGACGATGGTGATGAACTTCCGACCCGACGAGCCGATGCACAACCGCTACGCCGTCGACCACGGATTCCTGTCCGAGGACACCGGGCGCGAGGCGATCACCATCGCGCAGACCGTCAACGCGTTCTTCCGGTGGGAGTTCAACTCCTGCGAGATGCTCGTGCGCGATGGCGTCGTCCACCCCATCGACTACGCGAACGCGTGCCCCGACGTGGCGGTCACGTCGCTGCACTACTACTTCCCGTGGGCGATGAAGGCACTGCTGCGATGGTCGGTCTACTGCGCCGTCACCGGCCGCAGGGCGCGCACCCAGGTCGACACCGACCCGTGGTTCGCGATCGCCGACGACGAGGCGCTCGACTACCGGGGCAAGCTCGCGGCATACCAAGGCCTGTCGGACGACTACTTCGAGAGCGAGAAATACGCCGAGTTCTGCGCGACCTCACTGCCGCACGTCGACGAGATGGTGCACGAGTGGATCGGCTCCGACGAGTTCAGCACCCTGCTCCGCTCGACGATCCACCAGACCTACCCGCCGCACGAGTGGGAGAAGTTCGAGGGTCACTTCGGTGGCCTGCTCGGGATGTGGCTCACCGACGAGCAGCACCGCCTGACCTCCCCGACCTCGTCCTGAGGCGCGCCGCGCCGAGCGAGCCACACAATGGTGAGCCGACCACCCATGGGTGGTCGGCTCACCAACTTCTGACTCGCTCGCTGGCGTCAGCTGCCGAGGGCGGCGCTCACGACGTCCTTGGCCTCGGCCTGGACCTGGGCGAGGTGCTCGGGGCCCTTGAAGGACTCGGCGTAGATCTTGTAGACGTCCTCGGTGCCGCTCGGCCGGGCCGCGAACCACGCCGACTCGGTGACGACCTTGAGGCCACCGATGGCCGCGCCGTTGCCCGGCGCCTCGGTGAGCTTGGCCGTGATCGCCTCACCCGCAAGCGACTCGGCGTCGACGGCGTCGGGGGAGAGGGCGGCCAGCTTCGCCTTCTGCGATCGATCCGCGGGGGCGTCAATGCGGGCGTATGCCGGCGTGCCGTGTCGCGCTGTCAGCTCACCGTAGTGCTCGCTGGGGCTCTTGCCCGTCGCGGCGAGGATCTCGGAGGCGAGCAGCGCAAGGATGATGCCGTCCTTGTCGGTGGTCCACACGGACCCGTCCATCCGGAGGAACGAGGCACCGGCCGACTCCTCGCCGCCGAAGGGACCCGAGCCGTCGAGCAGTCCCGGCACGAACCACTTGAAGCCCACCGGCACCTCGACGAGGCGGCGTCCGAGGTCGGCTGCCACCCGGTCGATCATCGAGCTCGAGACGAGGGTCTTGCCGACATATCCGTCGTCGCGCCACTGCGGTCGGGCGCCGCCGTAGAGGTACTGGATCGCCACGGCGAGGTAGTGGTTGGGGTTCATCAGCCCGGCGTCGGGAGTGACGATGCCGTGGCGGTCCGCATCGGCGTCGTTGCCCGTGGCGATGTCGTACTCGTCCTTGCGACCGATGAGCGAGGCCATCGCCGAGGGGGAGGAGCAGTCCATCCGGATCTTGCCGTCCCAGTCGAGCGTCATGAACCGCCAGGTCGCGTCCACGAGGGGGTTGACGACGGTGAGGTCGATGCCGTGCCGGTCGGCGATGGCCCCCCAGTAGTCCACGGCTGCACCGCCGAGCGGGTCGGCACCGATGCGCACGCCGGCCTCCTTGATGCGCGCCAGGTCCACGACCGACGGCAGGTCGGCGACGTAGGTGCCCATGAAGTCGTATGCCGTGGCGCTGGCTCGCGCGCGCGGGAACGGGATCCGCTTGACGTCCTTGAGGCCACCCTTGATGAGCGCGTTGGCCCTCGCAGCAATGGTCTTCGTGGCCTCGGAGTCGGCTGGGCCGCCGTGCGGCGGGTTGTACTTGAAGCCACCGTCGTAGGGCGGGTTGTGCGAGGGGGTGACGACGATGCCGTCCGCGAGGCCGGCACCGGACGGCATACCGTCGACGCCGGTGACCTTGCCCCGGTTGGCCACCAGGATGGCGTGCGACACCGCAGGGGTGGGGGTGAAGCGGTCAGCGGAGTCGACGAGCACCGTGACGTCGTTCGCAACGAGGACCTCGAGCGCCGAGACCCACGCCGGCTCCGACAGCCCGTGGGTGTCCCGCCCGAGGAAGAGCGGCCCGTCGAAGCCCTGGGACGTGCGGTAGTCGACGATCGCCTGCGTCGTCGCGAGGATGTGGTCCTCGTTGAACGCCGTGTCGAGCGAGGACCCCCGGTGCCCCGAGGTGCCGAACGCGACCTGCTGGTCGATGTCGTCGGGGTCCGGCTTCAGCGAGTAGTAGGCCGTGACGAGGTGCGCCACATCGACGAGGTCGGACGGCTGGGCGAGCTGTCCTGCACGCGAATCGGTCACGAGACTTCCTCCTTGGTGACGGGCGCCGACTCGACGGCTGGTGCCGACTCGACGGCTGGTGCCGCCTCGACGGCTGGTGCCGCCTCGACGGCCGGTGTCGGTGCGTCGACCACGGGTGCGAGGTAGAGCGAGGTGAGACCGGCGAGCCGGACCGTGACGTGGAAGGGCTGGTTGTTCCAGGGCTCCTCGACCGCGTCGAGCTCGAGCCCCGCCTGGCTCGGCGTGCCGTGCTGGTCGTAGCCGCTGGTGTCGAGCAGCACCTGCCAGCGGCCGCCGCGAGGAACGCCGACGCGCAGCCACTCCTTGGAGTCGCCACCGAAGTTCACGACCGCCGCGACGACGTCGCCGCTGCGCCGCGAGGGGTCCTCGAACCGGACGAACGAGTAGGTGTTGCCCCGGTTGTCGTCGGCGTCGAGCCACTCGAAGCCCGCCGGCTGCGAGTCGAGCGTCCACAGGGCAGGGTGGGCGCGGTAGAGCCGGTTGAGCTCCTTGACGAGGTTGTGGACGCGGTAGTGGCCGGGCTGGTCGAGGAGCCACCAGTCGAGCGACCTGCCGTCGGCCCACTCGCTGGGCTGCGCGAACTCGCACCCCATGAAGAGCAGCTGCTTGCCGGGGTGCGCCCACATGTAAGCGAGGAACGCGCGCACGGTCGCGAGCTGCTCGGTCCGGTTGCCCGGTGCCTTGTTGACCAGCGAGCCCTTGCCGTGGACGACCTCGTCGTGGCTGATCGGCAGGACGTAGTTCTCGCTGAACGCATACATGAGCGCAAAGGTCAGCATGTGGTGGTGGTGCTGCCGGTCGATCGGCTTCTCGCCGAGGTAGCGCAGCGAGTCGTTCATCCACCCCATGTTCCACTTCAGCCCGAAGCCGAGGCCGCCGCCGCTCGTCGCCTTGGTGACGCCCGGCCAGGACGTGGACTCCTCGGCGATCGTCACGATGCCGGGGACCCGCTTGTATGCCGTCGCGTTGGTCTCCTGGAGCAGGCCGATGGCCTCGAGGTGCTCGCGTCCGCCGTGGACGTTGGGAAGCCACTCGCCGTCGTTGCGGGAGTAGTCGAGGTAGAGCATCGAGGCGACCGCGTCGACGCGCAGCCCGTCGATGTGGAACTCCTCGAGCCAGTAGAGCGCGTTGGCGACGAGGAAGTTGCGCACCTCGAGCCGGCCGAAGTCGAAGATGTGCGTGCCCCAGTCGGGCTGGTCACCGCGCCGCGGGTCCGGGTGCTCGTAGAGGGGCAGCCCGTCGAAGCGGGCCAACGCCCACTCGTCACGGGGGAAGTGCCCCGGCACCCAGTCGAGGATGACGCCGATGCCGGCCTGGTGCAGCGTGTCGACGAGGAACTTGAAGTCGTCGGGGGTCCCGAAGCGCGAGGTGGGGGCGTAGTAGCCCGTCACCTGGTAGCCCCAGGACGGGCCGTAGGGGTGCTCCATGACCGGAAGCAGCTCGACGTGGGTGAAGCCGAGGTCGACGACGTAGTTGACGAGGTGCTCGGCCAGCTCGCGGTAGGAGAGCCCCTGACGCCATGAGCCCAGGTGCACCTCGTAGACGCTCATGGGTCCGCTGTGCGGGTTGCCACGCGACCGTGCCGTCATCCACGACGTGTCGGCCCACTCGTGCTCGGCCTCATCGATGACCGAACCGGTCAGCGGCGGGACCTCGGTGCGGCGCGCCATGGGGTCGGCCTTGGCCCGCACGATGTCATCGGCGCCGCGGATCTCGTACTTGTAGATGGAGCCCGCCCCGATGTCGGGGATGAACAGCTCCCAGACGCCGCTGGTGCCGATGAGCCGCATCGGGTGGATCCGTCCGTCCCAGCCGTTGAAGTCACCGACGACCCGCACCGCCTTGGCGCGCGGTGCCCACACCGCGAAAGACGTCCCACGCACGGTCCCCAGCGGGCCGGCATACTCCCGCACCCGGGCACCGAGCACGGTCCACAGCTGCTCGTGCCGCCCCTCGCCGACGAGGTGGAGGTCGATCTCGCCCAACGTCGGGGCGAAGCGGTAGGGGTCGTCCTGGAGGTGCTCGACACCGTCGTCCCACGCGACGAGCAGCCGGTAGTCCATGGTCCGCGTCGTGCCCTCACGCACCGCGGTCCACACGCCCTCTGCCTCGTGCTCGAGGGCGAGCTCCTCACCGTCCTCGAAGCGCACGCGCACCGAGCTCGCCATCGGGCGCAGGGCGCGGATCCGCAGCCCGCCGTCCTCGAGGTGCTGGCCGAGGAGGTCGTGGGGCTGCTGGTGTCGCCCCTGGATGAGGGCGCTGATCGCGCCGCCGACTTCGTGGGCGGGGGTCGGGGTCACGGGGTGTCCTCCTGGTGGGTCGTGGCGGCGGGCCGGCTGGGGTTGAAGCCGGCAGCCAGTCGTTCGATGGCGGCGAGCGGGATGTCGACCCACGACGGTCGGTTGCGGACCTCGTAGACGACTTCGTACATCGCCTTGTCGAGCTCGAAGGCGGCGAGCAGGGCGGGACGCGCACGCGGGTCCTCACCGGCGGTGGCGGCGTAGCCGTCGAGGAAGGCCTGCTGCGAAGCCGACACCCAGTCGCGCGCCGACGCCCCGGTCGAGTGCTCGACCGACCCGCCCGCGTAGTCGAAGCTGCGGAGCATGCCCGCGATGTCGCGGATCCGCTGGTCCGGCTGGGTGCGCTCCGCGAGGGGGCGCAGCGGCTCACCCTCGAAGTCGAGGAGGATCCAGCCGCCGTCAGGAGTGTGCAGCACCTGTCCGAGGTGGTAGTCGCCGTGGATCCGTTGCAGCGCAGGCCAGCTCACGTTCATGGCCGCGTCAAGGATCGCGGCGACGGCCTCGTCGTGGTCGTGCAGGGCGCCCACGTCGTCGGCCGCGGCGGCGTAGCGCTCACGCATGCCCTCGACGATCTCGCGAGCGACGTCGGGGCTCGTCCCGGTCGTGCCGAAGGCGTCCGCAAGCATCGCGTGGACCTCGGCGGTGGCCGCGCCGAGGGCCCGCGCCGGAGCGCCGAAGTCCTCACCCGAGCGCACGGCTTCGAGGGCCACGCGCCAGGCGTCCTCGACACCGGGGAGAAACTCCTGGGCGAAGACGAAGTGCCCGTATGCCGTGTGCTCACCTTCCGTCGTCGCCGCGCCGGTGTCGGACCCCTCGCCGGAGGACAGCGCCTCGGGCCACTGCCCGGCCACCGAACCGACGACGGCCGGGACCCGGCGGGACCCGTGCTCGACGAGGGCCGACTGGAGGACGACGTCGGGGTTCTCGCCGGCGGACAGCATCCGGAAGATCTTGACGATGACCGGCACGAGCGCGCCGGAGTCGTCGACGCACTGGAGGATGACGGAGGTGTTGGACTGCTCACCGGAGAGCACCTTGGCGTCGTGCACGGTGACGTCGCGTGACCAGGCACGGCCGGGAGTCGCGACGACGGTGTCGTCGAACGCATCACTCGCGGCACTGGACTCCGCACGCACCCTGCCCTGGATGAGCTCGAGGACCTGGGCGGCATACACGGGGTCGTGGGGTGCGTCGTAGACCCAGCGGGTGCCGAGGACCGAGTGCTCGGTGACGCCGACGAGCGCCGGCTGGAGCTCGGGCACAGCCACCGGTCGATAGGTGAGCGGCACCTGGTAGGTCACGGGGGAGGGGCCGGAGTCGTCGGCGACGACGAGCACCTCGACGCCGACCTCGCCAGCAGGGTCGCCCAGTCTCCACGACGCGAGGCGACGCAGCGACGGGGAGGTGCCCTTGCCGGCATACCAGCGCTGTCGTCCCATCCACGCCTCGAGGAGCTCGAGCTTGGTCGGCGTGATGCTGGCGCCCTTGTGGATCTCAGCCATGGCCCGGTGACTCCCGATGGCCCGGTGCGTCTCGATGACCCGGTGACTCGCGCCGGCTCTCGTCGCCGACGCGCAGCCAGAAGAAGTCGCGGCTGCCCATGGTGAAGGTGACCCGGCCGTCGGCGGCGATCCACGGGAAGTTGGCACCGCCGAAGAGGTCGAAGAGCTCGTTCTCGCCCAGGTGCTCGGGCACCTGCACCGTCGCCGCCTGGGGCTTGTCCGACAGGTTGTTGACGCAGAGCAGGGTCTCGCCGCGGCTGTCGCGGTTGCCGGCCCACGAGCGGGTGTAGGCGAGGATCGACTCGTTGTCGGTCGGCACGATCTCGAAGTCACCGAGGCCGAACGCGGGGTGGAGGCGTCGCACGCCCAGCATGCCGCGCAGCCAGTGCAGGAGCGAGTGTCCCGTCGCCATCTGGGCCTCGACGTTGACCCCGTTGTAGTGGTAGACGAGCGAGGAGATCACCGGGAGGTAGAGCTTGCCCGGGTCGGCCTCGGAGAAGCCGGCATTGCGGTCGGGGGTCCACTGCATGGGGGTTCGCACGGCGTCGCGGTCGGTGAGCCAGATGTTGTCGCCCATCCCGATCTCGTCGCCGTAGTAGAGGCACGGAGAGCCGGGCAGCGACAGCAGGAGCGCGTGGATGAGCTCGATCTCGGGGCGGGAGTTGTCGAGCAGGGGCGAGAGACGGCGCCGGATGCCCACGTTGGCCCGCATCCGGGGGTCGGGGGCGTACCAGCCGTACATCGTGGCGCGCTGCTCCGGCGTCACCATCTCGAGCGTCAGCTCGTCGTGGTTGCGCAGGAACGTGCCCCACTGCGTCCCGGGCGGGATGTCCGGAGTCGAGGCCAGCACGTCGATGATCGGCTGGGCGAGCTGGTCGCGCATCGCGTAGTAGAGCATCGGCATGACCGGGAAGTGGAAGCACATCTGGCACTCGGGTGCGTCCTCGGTGCCGAAGTAGTCGACGACGTCTGCCGGAGGCTGGTTGGCCTCCGCGAGGAGGATGCGGCCGGGGTACTCCTCGTCGACCATCTTGCGCAGCTTGGCGAGGAACGCGTGCGTCTTGGGGTGGTTCTCGCCGTTGTGGCCCTCCTCCTCGTAGAGGTAGGGGACGGCGTCGAGGCGGAAGCCGTCGATCCCCATGTCCATCCAGAAGCGCACGACCTCGAACATCGCCTCGTGGACGGCGGGGTTCTCGAAGTTGAGGTCCGGCTGGTGGCCGAAGAAGCGGTGCCAGAAGAACTGCCGCCGGATCGGGTCGAAGGTCCAGTTCGACGTCTCGGTGTCGATGAAGATGATCCGGGCGTCGGTGTACTTGTCGTCGGTGTCGGACCAGACGTAGAAGTCGCCGTAGGGGCCGTCCGGCTCGCTGCGCGACGCCTGGAACCACGGGTGCTGGTCGCTCGTGTGGTTCATGACGAAGTCGGTGATGATCCGGATGCCGCGGGCGTGGGCCTCGGTGATGAGCTGCTGGAACTCCGGCAGCGTCCCGAACTCGGGCAGCACCTGGGTGTAGTCGGCGATGTCGTAGCCACCGTCGCGCAGCGGGCTGGCATAGAACGGCGGCAGCCAGAGGCAGTCGACGCCGAGCCACTGGAGGTAGTCGAGGCGGTTGATGACCCCCTGGAAGTCACCGGCCCCGGAGCCGTTGGAGTCGCCGAACGCTCGCACGAGCACCTCGTAGAACACCGCGGTCTTGAACCATTCGGGATCGTGCTTGAGCCCCGGCTGGTGCAGGCCAAGTCCTTGCGTGGTCGTCACTCGTCAGTACCTCTTCAGCTCGATGATGTGGACCGGCTCGTGGTCGGGACCGAGATGCACCATGGCCTCCCGCAGGAAGTCCCACCACTGGTCTGTGATGAGGTCGTGGGCGCGGAAGCCCTCGTCGGGGTGCAGGCCCAGGGCCGGCATGTCGAAGACGACCCGGCTCCAGCGGGTGCTGTGCGGGTCGAGGTTGGCGATGACGATGACGACGTCCTCGTGCGCCGGGACGCCAGTCGTCTCGTCCGCGGGGACGGCGCGGCGCTTGCTGAACGCCATGATGTTCTCGTCGTCGACGTGGTGGAACGTGACGTTCCGCAGCCAGTGCAGGGCCGGGTGCTCGCGGCGGATCTCGTTGAGGCGACGCAGGTACCAGGCCAGCGACTGGCCCTCGCGCTCGCCGCCGGGCTCGTAGTCCTCCCAGCGCCGGTTGCGGTACTGGTACTTCTCGTTGTCGATCTGCTCCTCGGCGCCGGGGCGGGCGACGTGCTCCATGAGCTCGTAGCCGGTGTAGATGCCGTAGGTCGGCACGAGAGTGCCCGCGAGCGCTGCGCGCAGCTTCCACGCGGCCGGCCCGCCGAACTGCATGTAGGGCGTGAGGATGTCGTGCGTCGTCGGCCAGAAGCTCGGCCGCATGTAGTGCGCCGTCTCGGTCGCGAGCTCGGTGACGTACTCCTCGAGGTCGGGCTTGGTGTTGCGCCAGGCGTAGTAGGTGTAGCTCTGCTGGAACCCGGCCTTGGCGAGGGTGCGCATCATGGCCGGCTTCGTGAAGGCCTCGCTGAGCCAGATGATGTCCGGGTGGTCGCGGGCCACGTCCTGGATCAACCACTGCCAGAACTCGATCGGCTTGGTGTGCGGGTTGTCGACGCGGAAGAGCGTGACCCCGTGGTCGATCCAGACCTGGATCATCCGGCGCATCTCGGCGTAGGCGCCTTCGGGGTCGTTGTCGAAGTTCAGCGGGTAGATGTCCTGGTACTTCTTCGGCGGGTTCTCGGCGAACGCGATCGTCCCGTCGGCGCGGGTCGTGAACCACTCGGGGTGCTCGGTGACCCACGGGTGGTCGGGGGAGCACTGCAGCGCGATGTCCATGGCGACCTCGAGGCCGAGCCGGCGGGCCTCGCTGACGAAGAAGTCGAAGTCCTCGAACGTGCCGAGGTCGGGATGGATCGCGTCGTGGCCACCGTCGGCGGAGCCGATCGCGTAGGGGCTGCCGGGGTCGTCGGGCCCGGCGTCCAGGGTGTTGTTGGGGCCCTTCTTGGCGGCCTGCCCGATCGGGTGGATCGGGGTGAGGTAGATGACGTCGAAGCCCATGCCGGCGACCGCTTGGAGGCGCTTGGCGGCGGTGCGCAGGGTGCCGCTGCGCCAGGTGTGCGACTCCTCGTCGTAGACCGCGCCCTCGCTGCGGGGGAAGAACTCGTACCAGGCTCCCGTGAGGGCGAGCTGACGCTCGACGAGCAGCGGGTATGCCGTGCTCGGAGTGACGTGGTCCCTCACCGGGGTGCCCGTCAGCTCCTCGTGGACCGGCCCGTGGGTGACGGCCGACAGACGGACCTGGGGCGGGCGTGTCTCGTCCCGCAGGGCGGCTGCACCGGCCGCGAGGGTGGCCCGGCCCGCGGGGGTGCGGTCCTCGGTCTCGGCGGCGCGGTCGAGGAGCACCGCTCCCTCGGCGAGCATGAGGGCGGTGTCGACGTCGGCCTGGATCTTGACGGTGGCGTCGTGCTCCCACGTGCCGAAGGGGTCGGACCAGCCCTCGACGCGGAACGTCCACAGGCCGGTCCGGTCGGCCGAGACGACGGCCTCCCAGGTGTTGAGGCCGGGGTTGGTGCACACCATCTGCGTCACGTGGTCCGTGCCGTCCGGATCGGTGAGGACGACCGACGCGCTGACGGCGTCGTGCCCCTCGCGGATGACCGTCGCCTCGACCAGGAAGGTCTCGTCGACGACGGACTTGGTGGGTCGCGCGCCACCATCGACGAGGGGGGAGATGTCGAGGACGGGGATTCGTCCGATCGGGGTCTGGGGCGGAGTGCTGAGGGGGGTCGCGGTCACAGTGCGACGCTATCGTCCCGGGCGCCCTCATCACGAGTCGTCCACGCCTCGCCGCCCAGACCGTCCACGCCTCGACGCCCAGACCGTCGCCGGGGCGACGCCCGTTTCTCGCCGCATCGGCGCACGTCAGGGGCAGATGTGAGTAAACGTTTCCGCGGATCGACGATGTGACCCTAGGATGACGCCTCGTGAAGGCCATCCGTCGCTTCAGCGTCCGCCCCGTCCTGCCCACCCGCATCGCCGCGTTGGGCGATCTCGCGATGAATTTGCGCTGGAGCTGGCACCCGCCGCTGCGCGACCTCTTCGAGAGCATCGACCCGGGGCGGTGGACCGCGGTCGGCGCCGACCCGGTGGCCATGCTCTCGGCCACGCCGGTCGAGGAGCTCGACCGCCTCGCCGCCGACGACGCCTTCGTCGCCCGGGTAGAGGACGCCAAGCAGGGGCTCGAGCGCTACCTCGGTGAGGACCGTTGGTACCAGCAGTGGGCCGACGAGCAGGGCGACCAGGGCGCGCCCGCGGCGATCGCCTACTTCAGCCCCGAGTTCGGCATCGCCGCGGCGCTGCCGCAGTACTCCGGGGGCCTCGGCATCCTCGCCGGTGACCACCTCAAGGCGGCCTCCGACATCGGTGTGCCCATCGTCGGCGTCGGCCTGTTCTACAAGACCGGCTACTTCCGGCAGAGCTTCAACCGCGACGGCTGGCAGCAGGAGGACTATCCCGTCCTCGACCCCGACGGCCTCCCACTCTCGCTCCTGCGCGAGGAGGACGGCACCCCTTGTGCGGTCGTCGTCAAGCTGCCGGGTGGTCGCGAGCTGCGAGCCCAGGTGTGGCGCGCGCAGGTCGGTCGTGTCCCGCTGCTGCTCCTCGACTCCGACATCCCGGGCAACGACGAGGCCGCCCGCGCGGTCACCGAGCGCCTCTACGGCGGCGGCGGTGAGCAGCGGCTCCAGCAGGAGATGCTCCTCGGTGTCGGTGGGGTCCGCGCGCTGCGCCTGTGGTCCCGGCTCTCCGGTGCGCCCACGCCCGACGTCTACCACTCCAACGAGGGCCACGCCGGCTTCCTCGCGATCGAGCGGATCAGCGAGCTCGTGACCGGTGCCGGGCTGAGCTTCGACGAGGCGCTCGAGGCCGTGCGCGGCGCGACGGTCTTCACGACGCACACCCCGGTCCCGGCCGGCATCGACCGCTTCGAGCGCCGCCTCATCGAGATCTACTTCGGTGGTGACCTCGCTCCCGCCGGCGTCCCTGTCGACCGGCTCCTGGCCCTGGGCGCCGAGACCTACGAGGGCGGCGACTCGGCCATGTTCAACATGGCCGTCCTCGGACTGCGGATCGCGCAGCGCGCCAACGGCGTCTCGAAGCTTCCACGGGGTGGTGAGTCGCGACATGTTCGACGGCCTCTTCCCTGGCTTCGACGCCGACGAGGTGCCGATCACGAGCATCACCAACGGTGTCCACGGCCCGACGTGGGTGGACCGCAAGGTCTACGAGCTGGCCGACCGGCATACGGACGACGTCACCGTCGACACCACGGTGCTCGACAGCGAGGCCTCCTGGAAGGCCATGGCCGACCTGCCGCGCGACGAGGTCTGGGCCACCAAGCGTGAGCTGCGCGAGCAGCTCGTCAAGGAGGCCCGGGCCCGCGTGCGCGCCTCGTGGGTCGAGCGCGGTGCCTCGACGGCCGAGCTCGGCTGGACCGACGAGATCCTCGACCCCGACGTGCTCACGATCGGCTTCGCCCGTCGGGTCCCGACCTACAAGCGGCTCACGCTCATGCTGCGCGACCCCGCCCGCCTCAAGAAGCTGCTGCTCGACCCCGAGCGCCCGATCCAGATCGTCATCGCCGGCAAGTCGCACCCAGCCGATGAGACCGGCAAGCAGCTCATCCAGCAGATGATCAAGTTCACCGACGACCCGGAGGTGCGTCACCGCATCGCCTTCCTCCCGAACTACGACATCGCGATGGCCCAGCACCTCTACCCGGGCTGCGACGTGTGGCTCAACAACCCGCTGCGTCCGTTCGAGGCGTCCGGGACCTCGGGCATGAAGGCCGCGCTCAACGGGGCCCTCAACCTCTCGATCCTCGACGGCTGGTGGGACGAGTGGTTCGACGGCAACAACGGCTGGGCGATCCCGACGGCCGACGGTGTCGAGGACCCCGACCGTCGCGACGACATCGAGGCCAACGCGCTCTACGACCTCATCGAGAACCAGGTCGCGCCCCGGTTCTACGACCTCGACGACGACAAGCTTCCCGCAGAACTGGCTCGCCATGGTCATGCACACGGTCTCGACCCTCGGCCCCAAGGTCCGGGCGAGCCGCATGGTGCGCGAGTACACCGAGCGCCTCTACGTGCCCGCGGCCCGCGCCGGGTGGGCCCTCAAGGGCGAGGACTACGCCGGCGCTCGCGACCTCGCTGCCTACGCGAGTCGGGTCCGGGCGTCCTGGCCCAAGGTGAGCGTCGACCACATCGAGTCCTCCGGCGTGGGCGACAGCCCCGAGATCGGTGAGACCCTCCACGTCAACGCCTACGTCTCGCTCGACGGCCTCGCCCCCGAGGACGTCGAGGTGCAGGTCGCGCACGGCCGCACGAACCACCGCGGTGACGACCTCCTCGACGTCACGACGCTGTCGCTCGAGCACGCCGAGAGCTATGAGCACGGTCGCCATCAGTTCTCCGGCGACCTCATGCTCAAGACCAGCGGCGCGTTCGGCTACACCGTGCGGGTCCTGCCCAAGCACCCGGGCCTCGCCGCTCCCGCCAGCCTCGGCCTCGTCGCCACCGCCTGACCCCCCAGCTGCCGCATTATCGGGTCACCCGATAAAGGGGCGCTCGACCCGAGTTGCCAACCCGGGTGGAGCGCCCCTTTGTCGGGTCGAGTGGGTCCACGACGGGCCCGGGCTGCCCCGGCGACTCACCAGAGGAAGCGCGGCAGCAGCCACAGCACGAACCCGACGACGACGGGCAACGCCAACGCCGCGGACCCGTGCCGCTGGAGCGGTTCGTGCTCGAACCACGAGCCCGTCGCGCGCCGCATCCGACGCGACGCAACCACGAGGCCTCCGCCCAGGCTCAGGCCGAGGAGGCCGAGCCCGACGCGCTGGAGCACACCGTAGGCACCGACCCACGTCGTCCCCACCCTCCGACCACCGGCCTCGACGCCCACGACGTCGCCGTCGGACTGCGAGAGCATCACCGCGTCCGTGGCGTCGCCGAGGTCGTCGGAGGCTCGGCCGGGCAGCGCCACCTCGTGCGTGGGGCCGGATGACGGAGTCAGCGTCCAGTCGTTGCCGGCATCGCGCCAGGAAGGGTTGGGTCCCTCGATCGCGACGTCGTCACGGACCAGGCACATCTCCTCCCGCCCAGCCGCGCACGACCGGCCGTCCTCGACCACCCCTCCCCAGCGCCACGCGCCGACAGCACCCAGCCCGGTGAGCAGCCCGACCAGCACGAGCACGACGCCCAGAGGGAGGAGCACCACCGGACGCGACACGGCCTTGCCCATGCTCGGTCAGCCGAGGTCGTCGAGCGCCTTCTCGGACCCGGGGTGCAGCTCGACGGGGTCGGACTCCTTGGCCGTGGCCGGGTCGAGGTCCTTGGCGGCCGGGTGCACCTTCTCGAGGTCGGCCTTCTTGTCGAAGAGCAGCTTGGTGAGCGCGCACGCGTTGGCGTCCGACATGTCCGAGCGCACGAGCAGCACGTTGGGCACGACGACCGTCTTGGCATCGGCCGGGGTGCCATAGGTCGCGGCCGGGATGACGTCCTCCGCATACACCGGGTTGACGTCCTTGAGCTTGGGCAGCAGCGGCGTGATGTCGATGAACTGCACCTCGTCCTTCATCGCCGTCATGAGGTCGGTGATCCCGCCGGTGGGCAGACCGCCGGACCAGACGAGCCCGTCGATGCTGCCGTCCTTCATCGCGTCGACGGTCTTGGTGAGGTCGAGGCGCTGGGCCGAGACGTCCTTGGCCGGGTCGAGACCGGCGGCCTCGATGAGGCGGTTGGCGATGACCTCGGTGCCGGACTTCGGCGACCCGGTGGAGATGCGCTTGCCCTTGAAGTCCTCGACCTTGGTGATGCCGGACTTCTTGGACACGACGACCTGCGTGAAGTTCGAGTAGATCCGGGCGAGCGCCTTGACGTCGGCCTGCTTGCCCTCGAAGGCGCCCTTGCCGGTGACCGCGTCGGCCGCGGTGTCGGCGAGCGAGAAGGCGATGTCGTACTTCTTGTCGACGAGCTGTTGGATGTTCTGCACCGACGCACCCGTCTCGGCCGCTGTCGCCTTGAGCTCGGTGTTGGCGCTGATGACCTGCGCCAGACCGCCGCCCAGGGCGTAGTAGACGCCGGTGCTGTTGCCCGTCGCGATGGTGATCTGGCCCGAGCTCGCGGTGCAGTCGTTCGCTCCACCAGATGCGCCGCCCGCGGCGGTGTCGCTCGTGCGGTCCTGCTTGCCGCCACACCCCGTCAGGGCGAGCGCGGTGATGGTCGCGGCTGCGAGGGCCGCCGTACGAATTCGGTTGCGACTCATGCGTTTTCCTCCAGTGTGGTGGTGCTTCGGTCAACAGATGGGGTATGCCGTGTGCTCGCCTTCGTGATCCACGCGAGGGCCACGGCGGCGGCGAGGAAGGCCAGCCCGGCGCCGATCGAGAACGGCTGCAGGTAGAGCAGCAGGCCGGCCGCCGGGACGCACAGAGCGCGCACGACGGGCTTGGCGGGTCCGAAGAGCCACCCGCCGGTCACGACGGCCAACGCGGCCACCGCGAGCATCGAGACGACGGTGGTCCAGAGGATCGAGACGGCGTCGCCCTGCATGAGCAGGTGCGAGCCGTTGTCGGTGATGACGAACGCGAGGGCAGCGAGGAAGGCCGGCAGGGTGTACTTCCACGCGTGCCACATCGTCTTGATGGCGTCGCCGCCGGTGATGGCGGAGGCCGCGACGGCGGCGAGCGCCGTCGGTGGAGAGACCTCCGAGAGGACGGCGTAGTAGAAGATGAACATCGCCGTCTCGGGAGGGCTGGCTCCCAGCGTCTGCAGCGCCGGGCCGATGACGACCCACGCGATGATGAACGACGCCGTGACCGGCACGGCCAGCCCGAGGAGGGCGATGGCCACGGCCGCGAAGACGGCGGTGAGGATGAGCACCCCCGTGGGGTTGCTCGTGATGGCCTCCGCCGCGGAGACGAGCATCGATGCGAGCGACTGGCCGATGCCGGTCTTGACGATGACCGAGGTGATGATGCCCGCTGCGGCACAGACGGAGGCGACGGGCAGGACCGAACGGACACCGGCGGCGAGACCGCGATAGAGCTGCACGGCATACACCGGCAGTGCCTGTCCGAGCGGGAGGCGATCGGCGTCCGGGTCGAGCGGATCGCGGCCGGAGACAACCCTTTCCACGAGACCGAAGAGGGCAGCGACCGCAGTCGCATAGACCACGGCACGGAAGGGCGGGATGCCCAGCGCGAGGAACGCGACGATGACGAAGAGCGAGAGGAAGTGGTAGCCGAAGCGACGCAGCAGCTGCCAGGCGCTGCGGGTCGAGATGTGCACCTCACGGGCGCCGAACTTCCGGGCGTCCATCTCGACGGCGAGGATGATGCCGAGGTAGTAGAGCACGGTCGGGATCGTGGCCCAGAGCAGGACCTCGAGGTAGTTGACCCCGATGTACTCGGCGATGATGAACGCCGCCGCGCCCAGGGTCGGGGGCGAGAGGATCGCGCCGATGCCGGCAGCAGCGAGCATGCCGCCGGCGGCCTCTCGCGGGTAGCCGGCCTTCTTGAGGATCGGCCACGAGACGGACCCGAGGCTGACCGCGGTCGCCGTGCCGGAGCCGCTCACGGTGCCGAGGAGGAAGCCGCTCAGGGCGACGGTGCGACCCGGCGCCGACGAGCTCTTGCGGAACGCCGCGAACGAGATGTCGATGAAGAAGCGGCTCGCGCCGGTGGCCTCGAGCACGGCGCCATAGATCGTGAAGAGCACGATGTAGGTCGCGGCGACGTCGAGCGGGATCCCGAAGAAGCCCGACGCGTCGTTGTAGAAGCCGTTGATGATGTCGCCGAAGTTCATGCCCGCGTGACTGATCGACCACGACACCGGCAGGAACCCGCCGTAGTAGGCGAAAGCGAAGAACACGGCGCAGACGATCGGCAGGACGAGGCCGGTCGTGCGGCGGCAGGCCTCGAGGATGAGGAGCATGAGCAACGTGCCCATCGCCACGTCGACCGCACCGAGCGATCCCTGGCGGTCGAGGAAGGCGTTGAAGCCGCCGCCACCGTCACCGATCGTCAGGGGCAGCACGGGATAGAGGCAGACGACGAGCGCGAGGGCGGCCAGCGCCCAGTCGAGCACACCGGGGTTGTCATCGCCCTGGCTGCCGTCCGCCTGGGTGGTGCGGACACGTGCTCCCCGTCGGCGGGTGGCCCGATAGCAGACGAAGACGAGGGGGAGGACGGCCGCGAGGAAGAGGATGAGGTAGTACTGGCCGCCCTGTCGCAGCGGCGAGAACACCTGGTAGAGCACGAACATCGACACTGCGAAGCAGACTGCGGTCAGGGCCTGGTCGAGCCGGGGCGACAGTCGACGACCGGGTCGCTCCTCGTCGTACTCGCCGATGAGCTCGTCGACCGATGCCGTGCGGTCGACGTCGTCGTCGGGTCCGGTGATCTGCGCTGATCGCCCCATGGGCGACAAACCTACGACACACAACCCCTGAGAGGTATGCCGTCAGCGGGCTGCCGTCGTCAGGCGCGTTGCGCGCGCCCGGCGGTGACCGCCCTAGTTGAGGATGCGCATCGAGGAGGGCACGCCGCCGCCGCGCTGGACCTCTTCGGCCAGCTCCTGGAGTGCGGTGAGGGCGACGTTCTGCGAGAGCGGGCCGTGCGAGACCCGGGCGACGCCGAGCTCCTGCTGGCGCGCGAGCGACGGCGTCCCGGGGATGGCGATGGTCGTCAGGCGCTGCGGCCCGAAGGCGTCGACGAGGGTGACGATCTCGTCCTCGGTGAGTATCGCGGGCACGAACACGACGGGGGCGCCGGCGTCGAGATAGGCCTTCCCGCGCTCGACCGCCTCGGCGAGCACGACCGCGCGGTCGCGGTCCCGGCCGAGGTGGAACGCGTCGGTGCGGGCGTTGAGCACGAAGTCCGGGACGCCTTCGGCGGCGGCGGCGGCCATGACGGCCTCCACCTGCGCGACGGCCTCGGCGAGCGGCTTCATCTGGTCCTCGAGGTTGGCCCCGACGATCCCGACCCCGATCGCGCGACGGACGGTGTCGGCGGCGTCGCCGTAGCCGCCCTCGAGGTCGGCGCTCACCGGCAGGTCGGTCGCCTCGACGATGCGGCGGCTCATGTCGAGCATCTCCTCGACGGGTATGACCTCTCCGTCGGGGTAGCCCAGGGTCGCGGCGATCGAGTGGCTCGCGGTCGCCAGGGCCCTGGTGCCGGGCACGTCGGCGACGACCTTGGCCGAGATCGCGTCCCAGACGTTGACGACGGTGAGGAGCTCTGGGGCTCGGTGGAGGGCGAGCAGGTCGGTCGCGCGTGCGGAGGTAGTCATGTCAGGCATCAAAGCGGACGCGGCGGTTCCTATTCCCCCGGGCGCCCGATCTCGCCCTGCTCAGACGGCGTCCAGCCCCAGGCGGCCCTCCTTGAAGGCCTCGACGAAGAGGGGATAGTCGGTGTGCACCTGCGCGGCATACGCCATGGCCTGCTCGACCACCCACGTCGTGAACTCCGAGCGCCTCCCCTCGAGCGGGCCGGCGATCGCCTCCTCGACCTGGAAGGTCACGAGGTGCTGGTCGCTGTCCTCATCGGAGGCGCAGTGGATCTTGGCGGTGGCCTGCCCCAGCTGTCGCACCACGACGCCGATCTCGTCCGGCTCGTCGAGGTCCGACCAGGCCAGCCCCACCTCGTAGGGCGAGATCTCGGACAGGACGAAACCCACTCCGTCCATCGTCGTGTGCCCGAGGAGGGAGTCGGTGTGCGCCTGGAGGGCGCGCTGGCTGACCACGGTGCGGTGCGCCTCGTGCTCGAAGGCCGCGTCGATGTCGGCACTGTCGATGAAGCGGCTGAGCGCCGGCACGTTGGCCTGCTTCATCTGCACGACGACGTCGTTCTCGAGGGCCTGGCTGTGGCCCTCGAGCAGCAGGTTGTAGCTCGTGAGGCCGGCGCTTCCGATGCCGTGGGTGACGGTGGAGACGACGTCGCGCACGTCGTAGAAGACGGGGATGTGGCTGCGCTTGTCGTCGGGGATCGTCGACAGGTAGCCCTCGTAGGCCCCCATCACCCGCGCGCGCTCCGCCTTGCCGAGGCGGCGCACCCCGTCCTTGACGATGAAGAGCCGATGGTGCTCCTCCACGGTGGTCAGCCCGTTGAGCAGGTCCACCCGGCGCACCTCGCGAGCCTTGCGCAGCGCAGCAAGGACGGGACCGCGAGCGTTCTCGAGACGGATGGCGAACTCGGTGTCGTCGGGCGTGCCGCGGTAGTGGTTGACCTGGCGCAGGTACGAACGCAGGTAGGTCTCGATCAGCGCGCGCACCTCCTCGTCAGGGAGCGCCTTCTGCCAGCCGTGCAGTGCCAGCGACGTGCTGAAGCGCAGCAGGTCCCAGGTGAAGTGGCCGACGTAGGCCTCGTCGAAGTCGTTGACGTCGAAGACCAGCCGGCCGGCGGAGTTGAGGTAGGTGCCGAAGTTCTCGACGTGCAGGTCGCCGTGGACCCAGATCCGGGAGGACCGCTCGTCGACGTAGGGGGCGTCCATCCGGGTGACGTCCCGGTAGAACAGAGCGGCGGAGCCGCGGTAGAAGGAGTGCGGGTCGTGCGCCATCCGCCGGAACTTGTGCCGGTATGCCGTCGGGTGGGCAGACATCGCCTCACCGAACGACTCCTGGAGCACGTCGACGATGGTGCGCGTGCGGCTCTCGGACCGGGTTGTCGGCATGGTTCGGACCCTACTGCCGGGAGAGGCTCCAAACCGGGCGCGCGCCAAGTGCCGTTGGGACGCAGGACCGCGCCTCGAGAATCCCCCAGGGCGGCAGCAACGTCTGCTCGACAGGACGACTCTGCCAACTCTGGTTACCCTGTGGTCAACAGTTCTGTGGGGGCCTGTGGACAACTGCACGGTCGCTCTCGCGAATCTTGTTTGGATGGCGGGGACAGCGACGAGAGATCGTCGACGAGAGATCAACATCGACGCGTGAGCCAGTGGGGTGAGCGCGAGCATTGAGGGGGAGGGGTCCCGTTGGACGCCGTGCGTACCGTTGAGGCCGAGGTCCGTGAGCTCATCCGACGCTCCGGACTCGACCCCGCGCGCGACCCCAAGGCCGTGCAGCGTCTCGTCCGCGACGCCGTCGCCGACTACGACCAGCGCTCGATGCACGGCGGTATGCCAGTGCTCGTCGATGTGGCTCGGACCGAGAAGTCCGTGTGGGACACCGTTGCCGGCTTCGGACCGCTCCAGCAGTACTTCGACGACCCGACGGTCGAGGAGATCTGGATCAACGAGCCGACCCGTGTCTTCATCGCCCGCAACGGTGTGGCCGAGCTGACGACGACCCTGCTCACCGGCGACGAGGTGCGCGACCTCGTCGAGCGCATGCTCAAGTCCTCGGGTCGGCGGGTCGACCTCTCCAGCCCGTTCGTCGATGCCGTCCTGCCCGACGGCTCGAGGCTCCACGTCGTCATCCCCGACATCACCCGTGAGCACTGGCACGTCAACGTCCGCAAGTTCATCGTCAAGGCCGACAGCCTCGACGACCTGGTCCGGCTGGGCACGGTGACGCGCCAGGCCGCGACCTTCCTCGATGCGGCAGTGGCATCGGGCCTCAACATCCTCGTGGCGGGAGGCACGCAGGCGGGCAAGACCACGATGCTCAACTGCCTCGCGTCCGCGATCCCGGCCCGCGAGCGGGTGGTCACCTGCGAGGAGGTCTTCGAGCTGAAGATCCCGATGCGCGACGTGGCGTCGATGCAGTGTCGCCAGCCCTCGCTCGAGGGCACCGGCGAGGTGCCACTGCGACGGCTCGTCAAGGAGGCGCTGCGCATGCGGCCCTCGCGGATCATCGTCGGTGAGGTGCGCCAGGCCGAGAGCCTCGACCTCCTCATCGCGCTCAACAGCGGGCTTCCGGGCATGTGCACGATCCATGCCAACAGTGCCCGCGAAGCGATCACCAAGATGTGCACCTTGCCGCTGCTCGCCGGCGAGAACGTCGGCAGCCGCTTCGTCGTGCCGACCGTCGCCGGCTCGATCGACATCGTCGTCCACGCCGCCCTCGAGCGCGACGGCACGCGCCGCATCCGAGAGATCGCTGCGGTGCCCGGTCGGGTCGAGGGCGACGTCATCGAGATCGCCGACCTGTTCGTGCGTCGTGGGGACGAGCTCGTGCGCGCCGATGGCTACCCTCCTCACCGCGACCGCTTCGAACGGGCGGGATACGACCTTCCGGCCCTGCTCGCCCAGGGGTCGACGTGACGGGCATCGTCGTCGGCCTCCTCTTCGGCACCGGGCTCTTCTGCATCTGGTGGAGCTTCTGGCCCCGCGACGAGAACCCGAGCCGGCAGCCTGAGCCACCCACGCTGATCCGGGTCCTTCGCGACGACCTGGTCCAGGCGGGCTACCCGACCGTGACACCGCGCATGCTCCTCGTGGGGTGCGGAGTGGCGTTCACCCTGGTCTTCCTCTTCGTGTATGCCGTGGTCGCCGTCCCGGCGATCGGCTTCTGCTTCGGTCTCATGGCGGCATGGGGTCCCTATGCGCTGGTCCGGATGCGGGCGCGGCAGCGTCGCAACCGGTTGCGTGACCTGTGGCCGGATGCCGTCGACAACATCACCTCCGCGGTGCGAGCCGGCATGTCCCTGCCCGAGGCGGTCTCGCAGCTCGGGCTCCGTGGCCCCGAGGAGCTGCGGCCGGCCTTCCAGGCCTTCGCGCAGGACTACCGCATCACGGGGCGGTTCCACGACTGCCTCGACCGGCTCAAGGAGCGGCTCAGCGACCCCGTCGCCGACCGGCTCATCGAGTCGCTGCGCATCGCCCGCGAGGTCGGGGGCAGCGACCTCGGCCGGCTCTTGCGCACGTTGTCCGTCTTCCTGCGCGAGGACTCGCGCACCCGCTCAGAGCTCGAGACCCGGCAGGCGTGGACGGTCAACGCTGCCCGGCTCGCGGTGGCGGCACCGTGGATAGTCCTCGCGATGCTGTCGACCCGACCCGAGTCGGTCCAGGCGTACTCCACGGGCACGGGGGCGCTCGTGCTGCTCTTCGGGGCAGCCATGACGGCCATCGCCTACTGGATCATGGTGCGCATCGGCCGCCTCCCCGAGGACGAGCGGGTGCTCCGGTGACCGATCTCGCACGCTCCGGCGCCATCCTCGGCTTCCTCATGGGCGCGGGCCTGCTCCTGACGTGGGTCGGCCTGCCGCGCCATCGTCGAGCGGGGTTGGGTGACCGGGTCCTGCCCTACCTCAAGGACACCCCGAGACCCTCGAACCTGCTCGCCGTGGACAGCCAGACGAAGGGGGTGTTCTCGGTCCTGCTCGCGCCGGTGGTCGGTGAGCTTTCCGGCCACGTGGAGCGGATCATGGGCGGAGCACCGTCCATCCGCCGTCGCCTCCTGCGAGCCGGACTGGCTCCGGACGTGGACAGGTTCCGAGCGCAACAGGTGCTCTGGGGTGTGGGTGGTGGACTCGGGATGCTTGCCGTCGGGACGCTGGCCTTCTTCACCCGTGGCTCCAGCCCTGTCCTCGTCGTGCTGCTCACGGCCATCGGTGTCGCGTCCGGTGTCGTCGCGGCCGACTGGTTCCTCAGCCGCCGTGCCGCCAAGCGCGAGGAGCGCATGCTCGCCGAGTTCCCCACGGTCGCCGAGCTGCTCGCACTCGCCGTGGGGGCCGGTGAGGGGGCCGTCGGTGCTCTCGAGAGAGTGTGCCGGCTGTCCCATGGCGCGCTCTCCGACGAGCTTCGCCGGTGCCTGGCCGATGCCCGAGCCGGTGCCAGCCTCCCCGTCGCCCTCCACGGTCTCGCCGACCGCACCGGGCTCATGAGTCTCACCCGGTTCGTCGACGGCATCGTCATCGCCGTCGAGCGCGGGACCCCCCTCGCCGACGTCCTGCGCGCACAGGCGCAGGACGTGCGGGAG
Organism: Knoellia sp. AC549; assembly: GCF_979258975.1. Lineage (NCBI taxonomy): Bacteria > Bacillati > Actinomycetota > Actinomycetes > Micrococcales > Intrasporangiaceae > Knoellia > Knoellia sp. AC549. The sequence goes on along the minus strand of NZ_OZ409890.1, from coordinate 453,069 downwards.
GAGGGCCGCCGCCTCGTCATGGAGGCCGGGGGCAAGAAGGAGATCGCCATGATGGTCCCGGTCGTCTTCCTGGTGCTCCCCGTCACCATCCTCTTCGCCGTATATCCCGGCTTCTCGTTCCTGAACTTCTCGATATGACACCTGAATTCGTCGATGTGACACCAGCGAAAGGCAGCACCATGCAGACCATCCAGCGATCGCTCGTCCGAGCCCAGCTCGCCGCCATGCACCTCGTCGACAACGCCGATCGTCGGCGTGAGCGCGGCGACGTGCCGGGCTGGGTCCTCATCACCCTCATGACGGCCGGGCTGGTCGCGGTCCTGTGGACGGTGGCCGAGGACCAGCTGCAGAACCTGTTCCAACAGGCCATGGACAGCGTCTCTCGTTGAGATGACCACGCTCGCCCGTCGGGACGAGCGCGGGTCGGCCGTGGCGGACTTCGTCATGGTCTCGGGGCTCGTCGTGTTCCTGTTCATGACGGTCTTCCAGCTCGGGCTCGTCCTCCACATCCGCAACACCCTCATCTCGTGCGCGAGCGAGGGTGCGCGGCTCGGTGCCCGCGCTGACGCCGATCCGGGGATGGGGGCCGCCAGGGCGCGAGAGCTCATCGAGACCTCGCTGTCCGACGACTACGCCGACAACGTCTCGGTGGGCACCGACGTGGTCGAGGGGGTGCAGGTCGTCGAGGTGCGGGTGCGTGCGCCGTTCCCGGTTCTCGGCCTGCTGGGGCCGGATGGCCAGCTCGACGTCACCGGCCGAGCCTTCCTCGAGCGGCAGTGAGCGAGGTGAGCGCATGGACAGGAACACCTGGCGGGACCGACTAGGGCAGGCCCGCGGCGAGGAGGGGAGCGCCATCCTCGAGTTCATCTTCCTCGCCGTCCTCATGCTCGTGCCCCTCATCTACCTCGTCATGACGCTGGGGCGGATCCAGGCCGGTTCGTATGCCGTGACGACGGCCGCGCGCGAAGCCGGACGCGCCTTCGTGACGTCGCAGTCCGGGCAGGACGCGGCGGCGCGGGCACAGGCGGCCTCCGAGGTGGCGTTCGCGGACCAGGGCTTCGGCGGGAGGGGGACGATGGAGGTCGCCTGCTCGACCTCCCCGTGCCTCACTCCGGAGGCCCGCATCGAGACGACGGCCCGGGTCGTCGTCCCCCTGCCTCTCATCCCCGGCTTCGCCCGCGACGTCGTTCCTCTCGAGATCCCGCTGACCGCGAGCCACCTCTCGACCGTCGACCGGTTCCGAGGTTCATCGTGACCAGGCATGGCCAGCAGGTTCGAAACCCGCTGCGGCACAGTCCTGTCCAGCGTGACGAGCAGGGGCGGGTCGCCCTCCTCGTCCTCGTCTTCACGATGATCTGCGTGCTGCTCATCACCGGTGTCATCGCCGTGACGTCCGTGCACCTGTCCCGGATGAAGCTCCTCGACGCCGCCGACGGCGCCGCCCTGGCAGCCGCGAACGCACTCGACGACACGGCATACGGGGGAGGTGTGGGTGAGGCGGTCCCGCTCAGCAACGCCACGGTCCAGCAGGCCGCAGGTGACTACGTCGCGAGACGACCGATGCCCGCCGGGATGCGCGAGTGGGGGCTCGGCGCAGAGACTGGGACGCCCGACGGCGAGCTCGCGGTCGTCCACATGTCTTGCGTCGCAAAGGTGCCGCTGGTCGGCTGGATGCTGGGCGACGGAGTGCGTGTCGACGTCGTGTCCCGCGCGCGGGCAGACCTCGAGTAGGGCCATGATGTGCCCGTGGACACCCAGCGACTGGCCCGCCCGTGGCACGCCCTCACCGCCGTCGTGACCTGGGCGGCGCTCATCCTCCAGGTCGCCCTCGTCCTCAAGGGTGGCCGGGTCCTCGATGAGTCGGTCGGGCCCGTCCCGCTCGGCACCCGCCTCATCCGGTTGGTCTCCTACTTCACGATCCTGTCCAACCTGCTCGTGGCGGTCACGACGACGACGCTGGCGCTGCGGCAGGACACCTTCCCGAGGTGGTGGCGGGTCATTCGGCTCAATGCCATCATCTGCATCGCCGTCACCGGCGTCGTCCACTTCTTCCTCCTGCGGCCGCTGCTCGACCTGAGCGGTGCCGACTGGGCGGCCGACAAGCTGCTGCACATGGTCGTCCCGCTGCTCGCCATCATCGGGTGGCTCGCCTTCGGCCCTCGCGGCCGGGTCGACAGCAGCCTCCTGCTGCCCTCGCTCATCTTCCCGATGGGGTGGCTCGTCTACACCCTCGTGCGTGGCGCCGTCGTCGACTGGTACCCCTACCCGTTCCTCGACGTCGGGCTCCACGGCTACCCGAGCGCCCTCCTCGCCTGTGCCGGAGTCGCAGTGCTCCTGCTCGCCCTGACCTGGGCCGCCATCAGGCTCGACCCGCGCCTGCCGGGCCAGCATGCAAAGGAGTCACGCCACGTCCCTGCGTGATGTGGCCACGGGCCGGTCCGCGACGTGCCAGATTGGGCACATGAGCGACACGACGGGCGGCCCGAACCTGACCCAGCAGCGCACCTTGGCCACGGCCATCCCCGGCCCGAAGTCTCTCGAGCTGCAGGCCCGCAAACAGGCCGCCGTCGCGGCCGGGGTCGGCACGACGCTGCCCGTCTACGTTGTGGCAGCCGGCGGTGGGGTGGTCCTCGACGTCGACGGCAACTCGCTCATCGACTTCGGGTCCGGCATCGCCGTCGTGACAGTGGGCAACAGCGCCCCGCGCGTCGTCGAGGCCGTCACCGAGCAGGTCCAGGCCTTCACCCACACCTGCTTCATGATCACGCCCTACGACGGCTACGTCCGCGTCGCCGAGGCGCTCAACCGGCTCACCCCCGGCGACCACGAGAAGCGCACCGCCCTCTTCAACTCCGGGGCCGAGGCCGTCGAGAACGCCGTCAAGATCGCCCGTCAGCACACCAAACGGCAGGGGGTCGTCGTCTTCGACCACGCGTACCACGGTCGGACCAACCTGACCATGGCGATGACGTCGAAGAACATGCCCTACAAGTCCGGCTTCGGCCCCTTCGCCGGCGAGGTCTACCGGGCGCCGCTGTCCTACCCCTATCGCGACGGGCTGGACGGCAAGGCCGCCGCGGCCCGTGCCATCAACGTCATCGAGAAGCAGGTCGGTGTCGAGAACCTCGCCGCCGTCGTCATCGAGCCGATCCAGGGGGAGGGCGGCTTCATCGTCCCGGCTCCCGGCTTCATCGCCGAGCTGGTGCAGTGGTGCCGTGACAACGGCGTCGTCTTCGTCGCCGACGAGGTGCAGACCGGGTTCGCCCGCACCGGAGCGCTGTTCGCGATGGAGCACGAGGACGCCGTGCCGGACCTCATCGTCACGGCCAAGGGGATCGCCGGCGGGTTGCCGCTGGCCGCGGTCACGGGGCGCGCCGACATGATGGACGCCCCCCACGTCGGCGGGCTCGGCGGGACCTACGGCGGCAACCCGCTCGCGTGCGCCGCAGCCCTCGCCGTCATCGAGACCATCGACGCCGACGACCTCGTGGGCCGCGCCCGGGCCATCGAGGCCACGATGATGGAGCGCCTGACCGCCCTCGCCGAACGCGACCCGAGGGTCGGCGACCTGCGCGGTCGCGGGGCGATGATCGCGATCGAGCTCGTGGACCCAGCCACCGGCGCGCCGGATGCCGGTCTGACCAAGGCCGTCGCGACAGCCGCCCACCAGCGCGGGCTCATCGTCCTCACCTGCGGCACCGAGGGCAACGTCCTGCGCTTCCTGCCCCCACTGGCGATGCCCGACCACCTGCTCACCGAGGGTCTCGACCTCCTCGACGAGGTCTTCGCCGACGCCTGATCGTGGGCCGACCAGCGGTCAGTGGCAGCTGGGCGCCGCACCGCCCTTGCCGCCATCAGGCTTCGGAGCCTGCGAGGCCTTCTCGGTCGGGGCCACGTTGATCGACGGGTTGCGGTCGAAGAAGCCAAAGGGCTTGAGCCAGAAGGCAATCGTGTCCGCCGGCATGATCGGCCAGTCCTCGACCCGGGTGATGTGGTGGATCCCCATGACGTACCAGAGCACGACGTCGGTGTTCTCGAGCGGCTCGTCGTCGGCGACCCACCGGCTCATGCCCGTGTCCTCGCGTGACTGGGTCGGGTAGGCGCCTGCCGGCCACAGCTCGTTCGCGTGGTTCTTCGTCACCCACAGCGTGTGCCCGATGACCGGCGCACGGAGGAACTGCGGGGCCTCGGGGTCCATCAGTGCCGGGACCGAGGCGCTCGGGACGAGCTTGTATGCCGGGTGCGTCCCGTGTGCGTTGGTGCGGTTCGGGTTGACGACCTTCCAGGCCCGCTGCCGCTGCCAGTCGAAGTCCCGGCCCGACTCGGCCTCGGACCGCACCGGCGTCGACCGCGTCCTCAGGGCGAGCCCGTGCGGGTTGTCGGCCGAGATCGGGACGACCTCGGAGTCCACCTCGTGCACCGTGTTGTCCTCACCGTCGACGTCGAGGTCGAGCCGGGCCACGATGAAGTGCTGGTGGAAGGGCGCATAGGTCTGGTTGTCCACGACGGTGCCGGTCTCCGGGGCGGGGGAGCCCTCGGCGTAGGGCGTCGTGACCATGAGCCCGGTCGCCCGGACCTCGCACTCGATGCTGCCGTCCTGGTAGAAGCGCCAGTAGACGATGTACTCGTAGTTGGCCACCGTGGCGTGGAACGAGACGACGAGCCTTCGCATCCGGCGCACCTCGGCGCCCGTGCGGTCGTCGACGTGCTTCCACAGCAGGGCGTTGTCCTCCTCGTGGATGCAGATCGCGTTGGGGATGTCATAGGGCTCGCCGCGGCTGTCGTGCAGCGTCGCGTCGAGGTAGCGGATCTCGCCGAGGCAGTCGCAGCCCAGCTCCAGCGAGGTCGTCATGAACCCCAGGCCCCACTCGCCGATGTCGTAGGCCGTGCGCCGGTAGTGCTCGAAGCTCGGGTCGCGGTAGGGAACGATCATCTCCGCGAACGACATTCGGTGTGCGATGGGCCGACCGTCGTAGCCCACCTGGTGCAGCACGAGCCCCTCGCGGAAGGTGAAGCCGACCCGCAGCCGCCAGCCCTGCCAGGACAGCTCGTTGCCGTCGAGTGCGAACGAGACCCCGTCGGGCTGGGTGATGTGCAGTGGCTTGAGGTCCGAGCGCAGCTCACCACCACGGACGGAAGGTGCGTACTCACCGTCGACACGCGGCATACCGGGGTTGGGTCCCTCGTCGATCTCGAGGAGCTGACCGGTGTTCATGTCGACGATGAGCTTGATCCCGGGCACGGGGTGCGCATAGGGGTTGCCGTCCGGGGTCTCCCGCAGCCACAGGTCGCACCACCCCAGCCGGCGGTCGCGCCACTTCTCGGGCATGAGGTCGTAGCCGTAGGTCCAGGCGTCGACCAGCAGCAGGCTGAGGTCGGTGATGCCGCGCTTGGCCAGGGCGGCGATGACGTCGGGATGGGCGCGCATGAGCACGTCGATCTCGTGCCACTCGTCGATGGTGAAGTTCGGGGTCATGCCCGGCACGTGGGTCCACGTCACGACCCGGTCGGCGGTGAGGTCGACGACCGCCTCGTAGGCCCGGTTGTCGTCCCGGTTCCATGCGACGGCGAAGGCGGTCCGCGCGAGCGGTGCACCGGCCTCTGCGTCCCGCAGTGCGGCCTTGTCCGGCTCCTGGAGAGAGATTCCGGCGAAGCGCCACCGCTCGTCGACGCCCTGGTCCCGTCGCAGGATGGCGGCGGTCGCCCGGAACTCCTCGGCGGACAGCGGATCCAGCGGGTGATCGGTCATTTCTGCTCCAATGCCTCGTCGCCGTTGCCCATCCGGCCTAGCCTGATCGCAGAAGGGCATCGGCGTAATGAGTTCGGCGAATCCGGGAGTGACGAATGTCGACGAAGAAGGTTCTGCACAACATCATCGACGGCGAGGCCCAACCAGCGGCGTCCGGCGCGATGATGGACATCATCGACCCCTCGACGGGGGAGGTCTATGCAACCGCGCCGCACTCGGACGAGGCGGACGTCGACCGGGCGTGCGCCGCCGCCGGCAAGGCCTTCGAGAAGTGGCGCTGGACCACCCCGAACGAGCGCCAACAGGCGCTGCTCAAGCTCGCCGACGTCGTCGAGAGCAACGCCGATGAGCTGGTGGCGATCGAGTCCGAGAACACCGGCAAGCCGTTCTCGGTGACGATGTCCGAGGAGCTGCCGGTGATGGTGGACCAGATCAGGTTCTTCGCCGGTGCCGCGAGGATCCTCGAGGGCAGGTCCTCGGGCGAATACATGCGCGGCTACACGTCCTCGGTCCGGCGCGAGCCGATCGGTCCGGTCGCCCAGGTCACGCCGTGGAACTACCCGATGATGATGGCGGTGTGGAAGTTCGCGCCCGCGCTGGCCGCCGGCTGCACCGTCGTCCTCAAGCCGTCCGACACCACCCCGGCATCGTCGGCATGGATGTTCGAGAAGATGCAGGACATCTTCCCGCCCGGGGTGTGCAACCTCGTCACCGGCGACCGCGACACCGGCGCGGCCCTGACTAAGCACAAGGTGCCGCAGCTCGTCTCCATCACCGGCTCGACCCGCGCCGGCATGGCGGTGGCCACCGCAGCGGCGGCCGACCTCAAGAAGGCCCACCTCGAACTCGGTGGCAAGGCGCCGGTCGTGGTGTTCGACGACGTCGACATCGCCTCGGCGGTCGAGGGCATCTCCGTCGCAGGCCTGTTCAACGGTGGCCAGGACTGCACCGCCGCCACCCGGGTCATCGTGCAGGACGGGATCTACGACGAGTTCACCGCCGCGCTGGCCAAGGCGGCCGCGGACACCAAGACCGGCTACGACCGCTCCGACGACGACATCCTCTATGGCCCGATCAACAACGAGAACCAGCTCGGCCACATCTCCGGCCTGGTCGACCGCACGCCCCCGCACGCCCGCGTCGCCACCGGCGGGCAGCGGCTCGACCGGCCGGGCTACTTCTATGCACCGACCGTCATCGCCGACCTGCGCCAGGACGACGAGCTGGTGCAGACCGAGGTGTTCGGGCCGGTCATGACGGTGCAGCGCTTCACCACCGAGGATGACGCCGTGCGGATGGCCAACGACACGGTCTACGGACTGTCCTCGTCGGTGTGGACCAAGGACGCCAGCACCGCGGCCCGCATGGCGGCGAGGCTCGACTTCGGGTGCGTGTGGATCAACACCCACATCCCGCTGCTGGCCGAGATGCCCCACGGCGGCTTCAAGCACTCCGGCTACGGCAAGGACCTGTCGGTCTACGGGTTCGAGGACTACACCCGGATCAAGCACGTCATGCAGCACCACGGGTTCGAGGGCTGACCCGCAGCTGCCGACTTCGTGCCCCATTGGGCCGTGTGTGCGTCGGGCGCACCTGCGCACTCAAGGGCCCAATGGGGCACAAAGTCGAGGGGTATCCGTGGGTCACTCCGGCGCCTTGACGGGGGTGTCCACGTGGAGGGTCTCGCCGTTGAAGAACGGCTTCTGCTCCTCGCGCCGCGACAGGATGAACATGATCGGCAGGCCGAGCAGGATCGTGCCCATCCCGAAGAGGAAGACGCTGCCGATCTCCCAGCCGAGGCCGGGCACCGTCCAGGCTCCGAGGTAGCCGTAGTCGGCAGAGAGCATGTCGATCGCGCTCTTGAAGAAGGCGAAGGTGAGGATGAGCGCGCCCAGCAGCGGCAGGATCCCCTTGACCCACAGGTCCTTGCCGCCGCGGGCGATGTCCTTGCGGAAGTACCAGACGCACGCGTAGGCAGTGATGCCGTAGTAGAAGGCGATCATCAGGCCGATCGCCAGGAGCACGTCGCCATAGACGTTGTCGCCCATGAGGCTCAGCGCCACATAGATCGCCGTCGCCACTCCACCGATGAACACGGTGGAGTAGGTCGGGGTGAGGTAGCGCGGGTGGGTGTCGGCGAACCGCGTGAGGATCGCCCGGTAGACGCCCATCGCCAGGGTCCCGCGGGCGGCCGGCAGGATCGTCGTCTGCGTCGAGGCCACGGCCGAGACGAGGACCGCGAGCAGCACGACCCAGTCCCAGCTGCCGAGCGCCTGCTCGCCGATGACGCTGAAGACGTCGTCGGCGTTCTCCTCGTTGCTCAGCCCGATGCCGGTGTCGCCGACACCGGCATACGAGACGGACGCGACGGTCGTCAGGAGGTAGGTCGCCAGCAGGATGAGGGTGGCCGCGACGGCCGCGCGACCGGGGGTGTTCTCCTTGTCCTTGGTCTCCTCGTTGAGCGACAGGATCGTGTCCCAGCCCCAGTAGATGAAGACCATGAGGATCATGCCCTCGGTGAGGGAGCCCCAGCCGCCGCCACCTTCCTGGAAGAACGCCAGCGGGTTGAACCACGAGGCCGAGATGTCGATCGAGGTGTCGGGACGGTCCGCGCCGAACACCGCCCAGAGCAGCGCGCCGACGAGTATCGCGAGCGCGACGTACTGGACCGCCACGAGGACGTTCTGCAGCCACTTCGCGATCTCGATGCCGCGATAGGAGATGTAGGTCATCGTGGCGAGCAGGACGACGCCGAGCCCTGTCACCGCCACCTTGTTGTCGGCGAGGCCGTCGGCCCCGAGGAGAAGGAACGAGTACTGCGCCGCGACCTGCGCGAGGTTGGCCAGCACGATGATCCCGGCCATCGCCAGCACCCAGCCGCTGAACCAGCCGGTGCGCGGACCGAACGCCTTCGTCACCCAGGTGAACGTCGTCCCGCAGTCCGGCACCGCCCGGTTGAGCTCGCGATAGGCGTAGGCCGTGAGCAGCATCGGGATGAAGCCGAGGATGACGGCGACCGGAGCGAGCACTCCCGTCTCGATGACGACGTAGCCGAGCGTGGCAGCGAGGCTGTATGCCGGTGCCACCGATGCCAGCCCGATCGCGAGCGTGCCCGTGAAGGAGAGCGAGCCCTCGCTCAGCCCCTTGTGAGCCTGGATGTCGCCGCCGGGTGCGTTCCTGGTTGATGCGGACACGTCAGCCTGCCCTTCACGCTCGGGCGGCACGGGCACGCAGTCCGCCGGGTGAGCGCACTGTATGCCCGCGGCCGGGGGGCCGGTGGGCTCTTTCGCGGAATCGCGCTTCCGCCCTCCACGCCCGCAACGGGCCACGGGCTGCAACGATGTGGCGATGGTGCCCGATGTCGCCGCCTCACTTGCTCACGCCGAGCCGAAGGTGTTCTGGCTGGCCGACCGGGCGGCGCCTGCCCCCGCGCCGACCCTTACCGGCGACACCACGGCCGACCTCGTCGTCGTCGGGGGCGGCTACACCGGACTGTGGGCGGCACTGCAGGCCAAGGAGGACCACCCTGCTCGCGACGTCGTCCTCCTCGAGGCCCACACCATCGGGTGGGCCGCCTCTGGTCGCAACGGCGGCTTCTGCGCTGCGAGCCTCACCCACGGCGAGGCCAACGGGCTCGACCGCTTCGGCCCCGAGTTCGACACCCTGCAGGCGATGGGCCGGGACAACCTCGACGGGATCGAGGACGCGCTCGTGCGGCACGGCATCGACGCCGAGTTCGAGCGCACCGGTGAGCTCGACTTCGCCGTCGAGCCGTGGCAGGTCGAGGACCTGCGGGAGCTCGTCGACACGGTCAACCGTCACGGCGGCTCGATGGCCTTCCTTGACCGCGACGAGGCGCGGGCGCACGTGGACTCCCCGACCTACCTCGCCGCGATGCACGACCCTGACGGTGTCGCCATGGTCCATCCGGCCAAGCTCGCCTGGGGCCTGCGCCGTGCCTGCCTCGACCTCGGTGTCCGCATCCATGAGCACACGAGCGTCACCGCCATCGACACGGACGGACCCGGCGTGCGGCTCCGCACCGACCACGGCAGCGTCCGAGCGGCCAAGGCGGTGCTCGGCACCAACGTCTTCGGCGGTCGGCTCCTGCGCCGGCTGGACCACTACGTCATCCCGGTCTACGACTACACGCTCGTCACCGAGCCGCTCAGCGCCGAGCAGCTCCACTCGATCGGCTGGAAGGGACGCCATGGGCTGGCCGACAGCGCCAACCAGTTCCACTACTACCGGCTCACCGCCGACAACCGGATCCTCTGGGGTGGCTACGACGCCGTCTACCACTTCGGCTCCCGGGTGCGAGCCGAGTACGACCACCGACCAGCGACGTATGCCGTTCTCGCGCAACAGTTCTTCGACACCTTCCCCCAGCTGCGCGGGCTCGCCTTCACCCACCGGTGGGGAGGGGCGATTGACACCTGCAGCAGGTTCACCGCGTTCTGGGGTCGGGCCCACGGTGGGCGGGTCGCCTACGTGGCGGGCTACACCGGGCTCGGTGTCGGGGCGAGCCGGTTCGGGGCCCGGGTGATGCTCGACCTCGTCGACGGCGCCGACAACGAACGCACCCGGCTCCAGATGGTGCGCAGCAAGCCGCTGCCGTTCCCGCCGGAGCCCGCCCGGTGGGCCGCGATCAAGGCCACGACCTGGTCGATCCAACGAGCCGACCTGCACGAGGGCCGACGCAACCTGTGGCTGCGAACCCTCGATCGTGTCGGGCTCGGCTTCGAGTCCTGACCGCAGACGACGGAAAGAGCAGCTCATGCCCATGGCCCAGGGTCCGCGGGACGCGGACGTCATCATCGTGGGCGCCGGCCTGTCCGGGCTCGTCGCCGCCCGTGAGGTGCAGCGCGCCGGGCACGAGCCGCTCGTCCTCGAGGCCAGCAACCGCGTGGGCGGGCGGATCCTCACGGAGGAGCCGCTGCCGGGTGTCTTCCTCGAGCTCGGGGCGCAGTGGATCGGCGACACCCACCACCGGATGGAGGCGCTGGCCGCAGATCTCGGCATCGCTCTCTATCCGCAGTTCGAGGAGGGCGAGACCTCCTACGAGTTCGGTGGACGGCTGCTGCGCGGCGACGCCTTCCGGACGGCCCACGAGCAGGACCTCGCCGACGTCGACCGCGTGCTGCGCCGACTCGACGCCATGGCCGAGACCGTGACCGTCGCCGCCCCCTGGCTGGCCCCGGACGCCGACGAGTGGGACCGCATCACCGTCGGCCAGTGGTACGACGCGCAGGGCCTCTCGCCGACCGCACGCTCGCTGCTGGAGATCTGCACCGTCGGCATCCTCGCCGTGCCCACCGTCGAGGTCTCCCTGCTCGGGCTGCTCGTCAACGTCGTGACCTGCGGCGTCACCGCCGACCTGCTCTCGGAGTCGGAGGGAGGCGCCCAGACCCAGCGCTTCGTCGGTGGCACCGCGCAGATCCCGGAGCGGCTCGCGGACGACCTGGGGGAGCGGGTGGTGCTCGACGCCCCTGTCCTCACCATCGACCACGGGCCGGACTCGGTGACGGTGACCTGCCGGGGCGGTCTGGTCGCGAGAGGTCGGCAGGTCATCGTCGCGCTCGCCCCCACGCTGGCCGGGCGGATCATGTACGACCCGCCCCTGCCGGGGACGCGCGACCAACTGACCCAGCGCATGCCACAGGCCTCGGCGCACAAGGCGTTCGCGATCTACGACGAGCCGTTCTGGCGTGCGGACGGGCTCAACGCCCAGCTCATCTCCGACGTGGGCCCGGCCCGCATGTCCAACGAGTCCTGCATGCCCGAGGGGAGCGGGGGGCCCGGCATCATCCTGGCGTTCCTCGAGGGTGAGAACGCGCGCGCCGAGGGTCGGTGGCCCGCGGAGCAGCGGCAGGAGGCGCTGCGCGCCGAGCTGGGCCGCCACTTCGGACCCCGGGCCGCTGCTCCCGAGCTCATCGTCGAGGGCGGCTGGGCCGACCGGGAGTGGACCCGCGGCTGCTACAACGCCAACCCGGGACCCTGCGGCTGGATCCACTTCGGCCAGGCCCTCGCGGCACCGATCGGGCCGATCAAGTGGGCCGCCACCGAGACCGCGACCCAGTGGAGCGGCTACATGGAGGGCGCGGTCGACGCAGGGGTGCGCGCCGCCGCCGAGGCCCTGGCCGACCTGCCCTGAGGGACACGGCACACCTGCAGGGCGGCCGCGGTGACTACGTCAGGGGTCGAGGAGTTGCATCACGAGTAGTCCGGCCGGGCTCGCGAAAAATGATCCTGACGGGTGGCCCTCGGTTTCGCCAACGCCCGGACGGCCGAACCGGGTCGGAGAAGACTCCTTGGTCAGGAGTTCCGCCGCACCACGGCGACGTCCCCGTCGCCCCGGCGGCGCTTCGGAAAGGGATCCGAGATGCGTCGCACGACCAAGCGCTTCGGCGCCGCCATTGCCATGACGGCCGCCATCGGTCTCGCCACCGCGACAACAGCGGCGGCTCACGAGTGCTACAACGCCAGCCGCTCCGACAAGGGCAACACACAGGCCGGTGCCAACTCCAACGCGTGGTTCACGCTCGTGGTGTCCGACGCCATCGGTGGTGACGTCGAGGACGGTGTGCTCACTGCGGAGCAGGGCGAATGCGTCATGGCTGCATACGAGGCCAGCGGCGCGCCATCCTCCTTCACCATCAAGACCGTGGCCGGCAAGGACGGTGTCGTCGGCGGCCCCAACAACGCCGACGGCCGTGGCATCGACCACGTCTTCGCCGCCTACGGTGACGTCATCGGCGGCGCCTACGCGTCGTGCGGCGCCGGAGGTCCCGGCTGACCGGACGCGACTTCCTGACCTGGGCGGGTTACCGACACCCCTCGTCGGTGGCCCGCCCAGCCCGTCCAGCCCGCCCAGCCGGTCCGGACCGCGGGAGGTGAGCGGACGGCATACGGGCACGTAGTCTTGGCTCTTGTGGCAACCGACTTCCAGCAAGAGATCAAAGACCTGCGCACGACGATGACGTCGGTGCGTGACGTCACCGACCTGAGCGCGCTCGAGGCGACGATCGCCGACCTCGAGCAGCAGGTGGCGGCACCCGACCTCTGGGACGACCAGGAGAAGGCGCAGGTCGTCACCTCGGCGCTCTCTCGCGCCAAGTCCGAGTACGAGCGCGTCACCGGCATGGACACCAAGGTCGACGACCTCGAGGCTCTGGTCGAGATGGGCCAGGAGGAGAACGACGCCGAGACCCTGCTCGAGGCCGAGAAGGAGCTGCGCGCCGTCAAGAAGGCCGTCGGCGAGCTCGAGGTCCGCACCCTGCTCAGTGGCGAGTGGGACGAGCGCTCCGCCGTCGTGACGATCCGCGCCGGCGCCGGCGGCGTCGACGCGGCCGACTTCGCCGAGATGCTCATGCGCATGTATCTGCGCTGGGCCGAGCGCCACGGCTACCCGACCAAGGTCATGGACACGTCCTACGCCGAGGAGGCCGGCATCAAGTCCGCGACCTTCGAGGTCAACGTGCCCTATGCGTTCGGCAACCTCTCGGTCGAGGGCGGCACCCACCGCCTCGTCCGGATCAGCCCCTTCGACAACCAGGGCCGCCGCCAGACGAGCTTCGTCGCCGTCGAGGTCATCCCGCTCATCGAGGGGACCGACTCGATCGAGATCCCCGAGAACGACCTCAAGATCGACGTCTTCCGCTCCTCGGGACCGGGCGGTCAGTCGGTCAACACCACCGACTCCGCCGTGCGCATGACGCACCTCCCGACCGGCACCGTGGTGTCGATGCAGAACGAGAAGTCCCAGATCCAGAACCGCGCCGCCGCGCTGCGGGTCATGCAGTCCCGCCTGCTCCTGCTCAAGCGCGCCGAGGAGGCCGCCGTCAAGAAGGAGATGGCCGGCGACGTCAAGGCGAGCTGGGGCGACCAGATGCGCTCCTACGTCCTCAACCCCTACCAGATGGTCAAGGACCTGCGCACCGAGTACGAGACCGGCAACCCGACCGCCGTCTTCGACGGTGACATCGACGGCTTCATCGAGGCCGGCATCCGTTGGCAGATCGCCCAGCGCAAGGCCGCTGAGTGAGTTCCCTTGCGGGACAGTGAGACTCGAGACCAACGATGAGGTATGCCGTGGAGCTCCCGGCTGATGGACCGGCGGACTGGACGGAGTGGTCGGCTGCGCTGGCGCTGCGGATCCGGGGTCTGGCCGCGGGGGAGGACGTCGTCATCTCGCTCCCCTCGCTGGCGCGTCCGCACCTCGTGCGCAAGAGCCGGTTCCTGGGGATCATCCCCGCCGTCCACGAGGACACCTGGCCGTGGGCACGGGTGCGGCGCGATGACGACCACGCCGTCGCCGAGCTCGTGGGCAGCGAGCGCTTCGGCGGTGAGCTCCTCCTGTCGGAGGCCGAGGAGGCCCAGATCGACGCACTCGGCTGGCGCCGTCCGAGCCACGACGAGATCGAGGCGCGGATCTGGTCACGGTGGTTCCCCGACGACGTCGCGGTCTCGGGCTACCTACCGGCCTCGGACGCCGCGGCAGCGGCAACACTCGTGACCCGCACGCTGCGCGAGCTCTTCGTCACCGACGCCTGAGCGGTCGCACAGACACACACGCTCCACGGGGGAGTGGGGCCTGCGCACATGGGACTGCGGGTGGCGCCCGAGGATGCTGAGCGCCATGTGCCCGACAATGACGTCTCCTCGCGCGGTCCTCGCCACCCTGACCGCCCTCGCAGCCACCGCCGCCCTCGTGGCCGCCGCACCAGCGGCTACCGCCGACAAGCCGGGTGGCGGGCACTGCGCCCGCCAGGCCAAGATCGCGGTCCCCGGAGCCGAGAAGCAGAAGGTCTCCTGCCTCGACGACCTCACGACCGCCGGCACGGTGCCGTCCGGACACAGCAGGGCCGCGGACTTCGCCGGTCTCCACACACCCGGCACGGTCAACCCGACGGGGGTGCCCGGCATACAGGTCGACGGCTACTTCCCCGACACGTCGACGACGAACACCAACAACGGCTGGAACCACGACAGCCAGTTCGTCATCCGCATCCCCGACGACTGGAACGGCGGGCTCGTCATCACGGGCGCCCCGGGCAACCGCACGCAGTACGCCAACGACTTCATCTGGTCGGACTGGGTTCTCGCACAGGGATATGCATTCGCGAGCACCGACAAGGGCAACATGGGCCTGCGCTTCTACGACGACGGCTCGGAGCCGGGCGGCAGTGTGCGCGAATGGAACTCACGCGTCACCGAGCTCACCCTCGCCGCCAAGCGCGTCGTCAAGCAGGTCCGGGCGAAGGCGCCGCAACGGACCTGGATGGCCGGCATCTCCAACGGCGGCTACCTCGTCCGCTGGCAGCTCGAGAACCGCCCCGACCTCTATGACGGCGGGCTCGACTGGGAGGGCACGCTCCTCCGCGCTGACGGACCCAACCTGCTCACCTACCTGCCGACCGCGCTCAAGCACTACCCCGCGTATGCCGCGACCGGCAGTCCCGAGGCCCACGCGGCGATGATCGCGGCCGGCTTCGCACCCGGCAGCGAGTTCCTCTGGCCGTTCCACCACACCGTCTACTGGGACCTCACCCAGCGGATCTACCGCGAGGAGTTCGACCCCACCTTCGACGGCGCAACCGACGCCGGGACGCCCTACTGCGCTAGCGGCACTCCCCAGTGCGACGCGGACTACGACTACGCGAGCCGCCCCGCCGCGGTGAAGGAGGCCATGCGGTCGGTGGAGCTCACCGGCGACATCGGCAAGCCGCTCATCACGGTGCACGGCGACCTGGACACGCTGCTGCCGATCGGCACCGACTCCGACGTCTACGAGCAGCTCGTCGATGACGCCGGCCGGGGCTCCGACCACCGCTACTACCGGGTCGAGGACGGCACCCACACCGATGCGCTCGTCCCCGCGTTCCCGGACCGCCTCCGCCCGCTCCTGCCCTGTGCCCGCGCCGGGTTCGACGCGCTCACGGCGTGGGTCGAGGACGGGACGGCGCCGCCGGCGGACGCGACCGTGCCGCGCCCGACCTCGGGAGACCTGCTCCACACGTGCGCCCTGTGACCCGGCCACGTCCGACTTCGTGCCCCATCGGGCCGGTTCCGCATCCGGCGCACCCGCGCTGAAGGTGGCCCAATGGGGCACGAAGTCGCCTGGTGGGTGAGGGGATCTGCGGTCAGTCGATGGGCCGTTCGAGCCCGAGGGGATCCTTGTCGTCCTGCTTGGTGACCGTCGTCCGCAGCGCGGTGTGCGGCATGAACGCGATGGCGACGAGAGTGAAGACGGCCACGCCCGCCGCGATGAGGAAGATGAAGCCGGTGCTGTCGCCATAGGCCTGCCGCACGACCTCGAGTGCCGGGGCCGGCAGGGTGTCGAGGTCGAGGTTGCCCCCGCCCGTCGCGTCGCCCGAGCTGGGGATGCCCTTGGCCCGGAGACCGCTGACGATGTTGTCGCTGACCCGGCTCGTGAGGATGGCGCCGAGCACGGCGATGCCGACGGTGCCACCGAGCGAGCGGAAGAAGCTCACGACGCCACTGGCGGCACCGATGTCGCGCAGGTCGACGGTGTTCTGCACGACGAGGACGAGGTTCTGCATCAGCGTGCCCTGGCCGACGCCCATGAGGAGCATGTAGATCGAGAGGTGCCAGATCGGCGTCGTGTGGTCGGTCGGCCCCATGAGGGCCAGCCCGGCGATGAGGACGACGGTGCCGACGAGCATGTAGGGCTTCCAGATGCCGGTGCGGGTGATCAGCTGGCCCGACACCGTGGCTCCGACCATGCTGCCGAGGATGAGGGGCAGCATGAGCAGCCCGGCCTCGGTGGGCGAGAAGCCCTGGGCCACCTGGAAGAACTGGCTGAGGAAGACCGAGGTCCCGAACTGGGCGATGCCGACCGCGATGCTGGCGACGATGGCCAGCGTGGTCGTGCGCTCGAGGAGGATCTTGGGCGGGATGAGCGGCTCGGGGTGGCTCCGCTCCACGAAGATCAGGGCGAGCACGGCGAGCGCCGCGGGGACGAGGAAGGCGGCGGTCTCGACCGAGACCCAGTCGAAGCGGCTGCCGGCGAAGGAGACCCAGACGAGCGGGAGGCTGGCCGCGACCGAGATGAGGACGGCGCCCCACCAGTCGATCCGGACCGGGCGGCGGACCTGCGCGAGGTGCAGGAACCTCTGCAGCATGGCGAGCCCGACCAGCGAGATCGGCACCGCCGCCCAGAAGCACCAGCGCCAGCCGACCGTGTCGACGAGGAGCCCTCCGAGGAGCGGGCCGGACACGGTCGCGACGGCCATGACGGCAGCCATGTAGCCGCTGTACCTCCCGCGTTCGCGGGGCGGGATGATCGAGCCCATGATGGCCTGGGCCAGCGCCAGCAGGCCGCCGACGCCGAGCCCCTGCAGGCCCCGGGCGCCCAGCAGCTGGGGCACGTTCTGGGCGAACCCCGCGGCGAGTGAGCCGAGCAGGAAGAGCACGCCGGAGATCTGGACGAGGAGCTTCTTGTCGAAGAGGTCGGCGAGCTTGGACCAGATCGGGCTCGACACCGTCATCGCCAGCAGGGTGGTGGTGACGACCCACGTGTAGGAGGTCTGGCTGCCCTGCAGGTCCCCGATGATGGTCGGCAGGGCGGTGCTGACGATGGTCGAGCTGACCATCGCGACGAAGAGCATGGACAGCAGCCCGGTGAGGACCTCCAGGACCTCCTTGTGGCTGAGATCCGGTTCTGCGTAGGCGGTCCTGGTCGCCGTGGTGGTGGTGCGGTCAGACATGGGTGTCCTTGTTGGTGGTGTCGGTGGTGTCGGTGCTGGTGGTGTCGCCCGAGCCCCGCTCGGGACCGCCGAGTGCCGGGCTGAGGTGGTCGGAGATCTCGTCGAGCAGGGCTGCGGCGGCCTGGGCCCTGGCGGCGTCCCAGTCGGTGAACTGCTCACGCATACCGCGGACGTATGCCGCGCGCAGGGTGCGCAGCCGTGCCTTGCCCTGCGCGGACAGGCTGATCAGCTCGGCGCGGCCGTCGTCCGGGTCCTTGCGCCGCAGAACCAGTCCGTCGGCGACGAGGGAGACGAGCTGGCGGCTGACGACGGAGGCGCCCACGCCGAGCCGGTCGGCGACGAAGCCGGGGCGGCAGTCCCCGTGGTCGGACAGGATCGTGAGGATCGTGATGTCCGTGCGCTTGAGGTTGCCGGGCAGCTGGACCCACAGGTGCGACGTCGAGCGGAGCGAGCGGGTGAGGCGGAAGAGGCTGGTGCTGAACTCCTCGAAGGCGTCGTCCGCGCCCATGTGCTTGACCATGTCAACCATTGAACACCCGTTGGTTGCATCAAGCAACTTCATCACCGGAGTCCATCCGGGCACGCCGTTCTGCTCAGGGGTGCACTCGGGCCACAGGTCCGGAACCTATGCTCGACAGGCACCCTTCCCCGAGCCGTGAGGCCTGACCCCAGCGCATGATTCGCTTCGACAACGTCACCAAGGTCTATCCGAGGTCGACCCGCCCCGCGCTCGTCGACGTGTCCGTCAACGTCGAGCGCGGCGAGTTCGTCTTCGTCGTCGGCCCCTCGGGGTCCGGCAAGTCCACGATGCTCCGGCTCGCCCTGCGCGAGGAGAAGGCGACCTCCGGCGCCGTCCTCGTCGCCGGTCAGGACCTCGGGACCCTGTCGACCCGCAAGGTCCCACGCTTCCGTCGGGGGATCGGCGCGGTGTTCCAGGACTTCCGGCTCCTCCCCGGCAAGACCGTCGACCAGAACGTCGCCTTCGCGCTCCAGGTCATCGGCAAGCCGACGTCGGCCATCCGCCAGCTCGTGCCCGAGACCCTGGAGATGGTCGGGCTCGAGGGCAAGGGCAAGCGCCTCCCGCACCAGCTCTCCGGTGGCGAGCAGCAGCGCGTCGCCATCGCCCGGGCGGTCGTCAACAAGCCGCAGATCCTTCTGTGCGACGAGCCCACCGGAAACCTCGACCCCAAGATCAGCCTCGACATCGTGCACCTGCTCGACCGGATCAACCGCGCGGGCACGACCATCGTCATGGCGACGCACGACGCGGACACCGTCAACGAGATGCGTCGCCGGGTCGTCCAGCTCGACGACGGCGTGGTCGTGCGCGACGCCGAGGACGCGACCTACCTGGCTCTGGAGGTGGACAAGTGAAGGCCGGCTTCATCGCGGGCGAGGTCTGGTCGGGACTGCGCCGCAACCTCTCCATGGCGCTCTCGGTCATCCTCGTGACGATGGTGTCGATGTTCCTGCTCGGCATGGGCCTGCTCGCCCAGAAGCAGGCCGACACGATGAAGGGCTACTGGTACGACCGGATCCAGGTGTCGATCTACCTGTGCGCCGAGTCCTCCCTCCAGCCCAACTGCCAGGGCCAGGCTGCGACCACGGCGCAGGAGGAGAGCATCGAGAACCAGCTCCGCGCCATGCCCGAGGTCAAGGAGGTCTTCCACGAGTCGGAGGCCGAGGCCTTCGAGCGCTTCAAGGAGCAGTTCCGCAACAGCCCGATCACCGGCAACGTCCAGCAGGGTGACATCCCGCAGAGCTTCCGCGTCCAGCTCGGCGACCCGACGAAGTATGCCGTCGTCACGAGCCAGTTCGAGCGCGCACCGGGCGTCGCGAGCGTCCAGGACCAGGAGAAGGTCCTCAAACGCTTCTTCCAGATCATCAACTGGATCACCGTGTTCTCGGTCTTCCTCGCCGGCCTCATGGTCATCTGCGCGACGCTGCTCATGGCGACGACGATCCGGCAGGCGGCCTTCATCCGCAGGCGCGAGATCGGCATCATGCGGCTCGTGGGGGCGTCCAACTGGACCATCCGGATGCCGTTCATCATCGAGATGCTCGTGGTCGCCACACTCGGAGTGGGGTTGGCGGTCGGTGCGTTGTGGCTCGGCCTGCGGCTGATCTTCAACCTGGGCTTCAACCAGGTCGTGCTCAACCAGGCCCTCATCGGGGCGGGTGACGTCTGGTCGCTGACACCGTGGCTCTTCGGCGGCGTCATCCTCATCGCGGTCCTCACGAGCGTGGTCACCCTGCGCCGCTACCTGCGGGTCTGAGCCATCTCTGCCAGTGCGCCCGCACCCGCCAATCGCCTGCGGTCCGACCCCTGCGTCCGCGACAATGGTCGAGTTCCCGACCACCTCTGCGGACGCAGGAGAGACGACGGGCAGGAGAAGCTTCCCGGCGGGGGAGGTTCCATTCGGAGGTGACTCGTGTTACCAATGGTGACTATGTGGCGAACCCCTGCGCCTCGATCCGCTTCCGTTCGCCGGTATGCCGGTGTCTCGGTGGCGCTCGCGTGCTCCCTTGCTCTCGTGGCTCCCGTCTCAGCGCTCCAGGGCGCTGACCCCGACCCCGGTCAGCAGAAGCGCAAGGTCGACTCGCAGATCAACCAGCTGCGCGAGGATCTCAGCGAGACCAACTCGAGCCTGGCGGCGGCATACACGGCCCTGCAGGCGACCCAGGCCAGGCTGCCGGCCGCGCAGGCCGCGCTGACCCGGGCGCAGACCGCCGCAGCTCGCGCCGAGACCGCCAACGCCATGGCGACGCAGGAGCTCGAGGTCGCCCGGGCCAACGAGACCAAGGCGCAGGACGAGCTGACGTCCACGACCACGCAGATCCGCGAGAGCCGCGACGAGGTGGCGCAGTTCGCCGCACAGATCTACCAGGAGCAGGGCTTCGGCGAGTTCGACATGGCCATGACGTCGACGAGTCCGCAGCAGTTCGCGGACCGCATCGCCCTCATCGGCACGGTGATGGACCTGCAGGGCCAGTCGATGGTGGCGCTCGCGACGGCCAGGGCCAGCCAGACTGCGCAGGAGGACCACCTCTCAGCGCTGCGTGCCGACTCCGAGAAGGCCAAGCGCAAGGCCGAGGCATCACTCGCCGCCGCCAACTCCGCCCGCGACGAGGCCACTGCGGCCAAGACGGCGCTCGACACCCTGGCCGCCCAGCAGACCACCCAGGCAGCTACCGTCCGGGCCCAGTCGATCGCCGAGAAGGCCAGGCTCGCTCAGATGCAGGCCGAGTCGGCGCGCCTCAGCTCCGTCATCAAGGCCCGCGCCGCCGCCGCCCTCAAGGCCGCGCGCATCGCTGCCGCGGCCAACGCTCGCGCCAAGGCAGCGGCTGCGGCACGCGCGGCTGCGGCACGTGCCGCTGAGGCCCGGGCCTCAGCCGCGGCCGCCGCGGCGGATCGCGCGGCACGCAACAACAACAACCGGCCGGCGCCTCGAGGCCCGGCTGCACCGCCGCCGCCCCCCGCACCGCCCAGCGGCGGTCCGCTCAGCGCTCCGAGCGGAGGCCGGATCAGCTCCGAGTTCGGCATGCGCTTCCACCCGATCCAGCGGGAGTGGCGGCTGCACAGCGGTCGCGACTACGCGGCGCCCTGCGGCACTCCGGTCAGGGCCGCGGCCGCGGGCACCATCATCGAGTCGGGCTACAACTCCGGCTACGGCAACCGCGTCATCGTCGACCACGGCGTCATCAACGGAGTGCACCTGACGACGACCTACAACCACCTGCAGCGGATCCGCGTCGGTTCGGGTGGGGTCTCGCGGGGCGCCGTCGTCGGCTACGAGGGCTCGACCGGCAACTCCACCGGCTGCCACCTCCACTTCGAGGTCTACGAGGACGGCACCTTCGTCGACCCGCGCAACTACCTCTGACCGCGTCGGGGCTTGGGGCGGGACCAACGACGCCGCGGGTGCGGGCCGAAGGCACGCGCGCACACGGCATACGCTGCAGTAGCGTGTCGCACTGACTCGAGGAGGTGAGCGTCGTGGCACAGGCCAACAAGAAGAAGAGCGCCAAGGTCGACGACGGGCGCAAGCTCATCGCGAGCAACAAGAAGGCGCGGCACGACTACCTCATCGAGGACACGTTCGAGGCCGGGCTCGTGCTCATGGGCACCGAGGTCAAGGCCCTGCGCATGGGTCGCGCGACGCTGGTCGACGGGTGGGCCAGCTTCAGCGGTGACGAGCTGTTCCTCGAGGGAGTCCACATCCCCGAGTACCTCTCCGGCTCCTGGACCAACCACACGCCGCGGCGTCGGCGCAAGCTCCTCCTCAACCGCAAGGAGCTGGACCGCATCGCCCACAAGACCCGCGAGAGCGGCCACACGATCGTCCCGCTGCAGCTCTACTTCAAGGACGGCCGCGCCAAGGTGGAGATCGCCATCGCCAAGGGCAAGAAGGAGTACGACAAGCGCCAGACCTTGCGGGAACGCCAGGATCGTCGTGAGACCGAGCGCGCGCTCGGCACGAGCAGGGGGTAGTTCGTGAGGGGTCGGCTTCGGACCTGGTGGGTTGGCCTCGGTGCCATGGCAGTGGTGGTGCTGGGCTGCGTCCCGGTGGGAGCGGCCCTGGCGGCACCTGGGGTCGGCGGCGACGCCACACCGGCCTCGGTCGTCGGCTTCGTGCCGACGGACGACGACGCCACCCGCTTCAACGTCTCGTATGCCGTGCAGCCGGACGGGTCGATGCAGGTCACCCAGCGCATCCGCTGGGACTTCCCCGAAGGGGAGGAACGCCACGGCATCTATCGCACGATCCAGGTGCGCGCCGGCTACCAGGAGTCCACGACCCAGTACCGCCACTACGAGCTCTCCGACGTCGAGGTGACCTCCCCGACCGGGGCACCGACGGACACCGACATCTCGGACTTCGGCGCCTATGAGCAGGTGCGCATCGGCAACGCCGACGAGACCGTCGAGGGCGTGCACGACTACGTCCTGTCCTACACGCTCGACAACGTCGTCAACGACATCGGCGACGGCACCGCCGAGCTCTACTACAACCACATCGACCCCTCCAACGAGTACGTCTACCGCGACGTGAGCGCCGAGGTCACCGGCCCGGTCCCCGCGACGAAGGTCGCCTGCTACTACGGCGCGCTCCAGGAGGACACGACCTGCACCGGCACCGCGGGGGCCACGTCGACGTTCACCGTCCCCGACATCGCACCCGGTCAGGGGGCGACGATCGTCGTCTCGTGGCCACGCACGGCCTTCGGTGACCTCACCCCGGACCTGCGGGATGCCGAGGCCGACGGCGGTTTCGGTGGAGGCTATGGCGACCCGGGGCCCTCGCTCAGCCCGGACCAGCAGAAGTACCTCGGGGCGGCACTGGCCGGTGGCGGCGTGCTCATCCCGTTGCTCGCCGGTGGTCTCATGGGGGTGCTCGTCTGGACCCGTGGACGCGACGAGGTGTATGCCGGACTGACCCCGGGACTCTCGCCCGGCGCTGGTGAGAGCGTGCCCGTGGTGCGGGGGAGCGCCCCGACCGTGGCGGTGCAGTTCACGCCACCGGCGGGAGTCCAGCCGGGAATGGTCGGCACGATCATGGACGAGAAGGCCGACGTCGTCGACGTCACGGCCACTCTCATCGACCTGGCCGTCCGGGGACACCTCACCCTCACCGCCGAGGAGAAGGGGCGCTTCCGCAGCGACGACTGGATCCTGCGCCGGGCCACGCCGCCGGCCGGCGCCGCGGCCCTGGCGCCCTACGAGCAGCAGCTGCTCGACGGCGTGTTCGCCTCCGGTGACGAGACCAGGCTCTCCGCCCTCAAGAACACCTTCGCCGGCACCCTCAAGCAGGTGCAGGGGATGATGTACACCGAGGCCGTGCAGCGCCACTGGTTCCGCCGCTCACCCGATGCGCAGCGCTCCGCGTGGAGTGGGTTCGGGATCGTCCTGCTCATCCTGGGTGCCCTCGCCCTCTTCTTCCTGACGTCAGCGCTCGGTGGGCTCGGGGGCGGTGGGCTGGTGGCCATGGGATGGGTCTTCGGCATCGGCCTCGTCGTCGCCGGGCTCCTCGTGCAGGCGCTGGGCCGCCGGATGGCCTCCCGCACGGCGCAGGGCAGCGCGGTCCTGGCCCAGTCCAGGGGATTCGAGCAGTACATCGCGACGGCCGAGGCCAACCAGATCCGGTGGGAGGAGGCACAGGACGTCTTCTCGAAGTTCCTGCCCTACGCCATCGTCTTCGGCCTGGCCGATCGCTGGGCCACCGTCTTCGAGGACGTGGCCTCGGCGGCTGCCGCGGCGGGCCACGTCATCGCTGCCCCGAGCTGGTACCTCGGGCCGATGACCGGCTGGAACTTCGGCCACGTCGCCACGAGCATGGACTCGTTCTCGACGCAGGCCGCCGGAACGTTCGTCTCCACCCCTGGCTCGTCCGGCGGTTCAGGGCTCGGCGGCGGGGGTTTCTCCGGCGGCGGTGGGTTCTCCGGCGGAGGCGGCGGCGGGGGTGGCGGCGGCTCCTGGTAGCCGCTCCTCGCGCACGCACCACGTCGGAAGTCTCGAGTATCGCAATGCACGCTCAGTTGCTCCTTCGTCGCAAACGCGCGCATCGCGATACTCGAGACTTCCGCCCGCACCCTCTTCACCCCTCCGGAGGTGCCGAACACCGTTCGTCCGTGATGGGCTGGGTGGCATGACCAAGAAGATCGCATTCCTGACCGCACCAGAGGGCATCGAGCGGGTGGAGCTCACCGACCCCTGGGACTCCGTGACCGACACCGGGCACTCAGCCACGCTGCTGAGCACCGAGCCGGGCACCGTGCAGACCTTCGACCACCTCGACAAGGCGGAGACCCGCCCGGTCGACGGCCTCGTGAAGGAGGCGTCGGTCGACGACTTCGACGCTCTCGTCCTGCCCGGCGGCGTCGCGAATCCGGATGCGCTGCGCATGGACGAGGACGCCGTGGCGTTCGTCAAGGCGTTCGTCGAGTCGGGCAAGCCCGTGGCCGCCATCTGCCACGCGCCGTGGACCCTCATCGAGGCGGGCGTGGTCGAGGGCCGGACCCTCGCCTCGTGGCCCAGCCTCCAGACCGACCTACGCAACGCAGGCGCCACCTGGCAGGACGAGGAGGTGGTCGTCGACGGCAACCTCATCACCAGCCGCAACCCCGACGACATCCCCGCCTTCACCAAGGCGCTGCTCGACGCGCTGGGCTGAGGCCGCCTCGACACAGCGAAGGCCGGTCACCCGCGGGGTGACCGGCCTTGGCTACGTGCGACTCAGTTCTTGAAGGCGTCCTTGGCCTTCTCGCCGGCCTGCTTCAGGTCCGCCTTGGACTGGTCGGTGCGACCCTCGGCCTCGAGGCGCTCGTTGTCGGTCGCCTTGCCGGTGCCCTCCTTGGCCTTGCCACTGAGGTCGTCCTTCATGTTCTCGATCTTGTCTCCGATACCCATGGTGAGTCTCCTTGGTTGTGCGGATGATGATCTGCACCGAGCCAGCGCCGCGTCTTGACGCTTCGGTGCCCTCTCAGGCTAGACCCTTCAGGACGATGAGAAGGTCTCCGCCCTCGACCTGTTGGTGACCACCGATGGCGAGGCGCTCGACGGTGCCAGCGCTCGGTGCGGTGATGCTGGCCTCCATCTTCATGGCCTCGATCGTCGCCACCACGTCGCCGACCTCGACCGTGGCGCCCTCGGCGACCACCGGGGTGACGACCCCGGCAAAGGGCGCGGGCACGTGCCGGGAGTTGCCCGGCTCGGCCTTCTCGGCGGCCTTGACGTCGACCTTGACAGCGCTGTCGCGCACGGTGATCGGGCGGAACTGGCCGTTGAGCGTGCACATGACCGTGCGCATGCCCTTGGCGTCGGCGTCGCCGATCGACGACACCCCGAGAAGCAGTCGCTTGCCGGCCTCGATCTCGACCTCGTACTCACGGTCCTGGTCGAGCCCGTGGAGGAACTCGACCGTTCCGAGCACGGAGAGGTCGCCGTGGCGCTCCCTCGACGTCAGGTAGTCCTGCGTGGGGCCTGGGAAGAGCAGCTCGTTGAGTGCGCCGCGCGGGCTGACGTCGAGGGCCTGCTCCTGCGCGGGCGTCAGGTCGGTCACGCGGGGCTTGCGCCCGCGTCCGCGGAGGGCCTTGGTCCGGAACGGCTCGGGCCAGCCCCCGGGAGGGTCGCCGAGCTCACCCTCGAGGAAGCCGATGACCGAGTCGGGGATGTCGTACTTCGTGGGGTTCTCCTCGAAGTCGTCCGGGTCGGCTCCGGCTCCGACCAGGGCCAGCGCGAGGTCCCCGACGACCTTGCTGCTCGGGGTGACCTTGACCAGGTTGCCGAGGATGCGGTTCGCGGCGGCATACATGTCCTCGATGTCCTCGAACCGGTCGCCGAGCCCGAGGGCGATGGCCTGCTGGCGCAGGTTCGAGAGCTGCCCACCGGGGATCTCGTGGAAGTAGACCCGGCCGGTGGGGGAGGGCAGGCCGGACTCGAAGGGGGCGTAGAGCTGACGGACGGCCTCCCAGTAGGGCTCCAGCGCGAAGACGTGGTCGATGTCCAGCCCCGTGGGCCGGTCCGTGCCGTCCGTCGCAGCGATCAGGGCCGAGAGGGACGGCTGGCTCGTGGTCCCTGCCATGGCGGCGCAGGCGGCGTCGACCGCGTCCACCCCGGCGTCGATGGCGGCGAGGAGCGTGCCGATCTGCCCACCGGCCGTGTCGTGGGTGTGGAGGTGCACGGGCAGGTCGAAGCGCTCGCGCAGGGCCGTGACCAGCGTGCGCGCGGCGGGTGCGCGCAGCAGCCCGGCCATGTCCTTGATCGCCAGCACGTGCGCGCCGGTCTCGACGATCTGCTCCGCCAGCCGGAGGTAGTAGTCGAGCGTGTAGAGCTGCTCGGCGGGGTCGCTGAGGTTGCCGGTGTAGCAGAGAGCCACCTCGGCAACGGCGGTGTCCGTGGCGAGCACGGCCTCCACGGCCGGGCGCATCTGGCTCACGTCGTTGAGCGAGTCGAAGATCCGGAAGATGTCGAGCCCGGTGCGGGCCGCCTCCTGGACGAAGACGTCGGTGACCCGGGTCGGGTAGGGCGTGTAGCCCACGGTGTTGCGTCCCCGCAGGAGCATCTGCAGCGGGATGTTGGGCATGGCCTCGCGCAGGAGGGCGAGCCGCTCCCAGGGGTCCTCGCTGAGGAACCGCAGACCGACGTCGTAGGTCGCTCCGCCCCAGGCCTCCATCGACAGCAGCTCGGGGGTGAGGCGGGAGACGTGGCCGGCGACGTGGAGCAGGTCGCGGGTGCGCATCCGGGTCGCGAGCAGCGACTGGTGGGCGTCACGGAACGTCGTGTCGGTCACGGCGACGTCGGTGCGCTCGCGCAGCTGCCGTGCGAACTCCACCGGACCGACCCGCTGCAGCAGGTCACGTGAGCCGGGCGGCACGGGGGCGTCGAGGTCGAGCGCCGGCAGCTTGGTGCGGGGCCGAACCCTGGTGCGGGCCGGGCCGTGCGGCTGGTTGACGGTGACGTCCGCGAGATAGGTGAGCAGCTTGGTCCCGCGGTCTGCTGGGGTGCGGGCGGTGAGCAGCCCGGGGCGCTCGTCGATGAATGACGTGGTGGCCTCGCCTGCCTGGAACTGTGGGTCGGCGAGGACTCCCTCGAGGAAGCGGATGTTGGTGGACACACCGCGAATCCTGAACTCCGCCAACGCCCTTCGCGCCCGTCGCACTGCCATGGGGAAGCTCCGTCCACGACAGGTGAGCTTGACGAGCATCGAGTCGAAGTGGGCCGAGACCTTGGCGCCGACGAAGACCGTGCCACCGTCGAGCCGCACCCCACCACCGCCGGCGGAGCGATAGACGGTGATCGTGCCGGCGTCGGGACGGAACCCGTTGGAGGGGTCCTCGGTGGTGATCCGGCACTGCAACGCGAACCCGCGGACGACGATGTCCTCCTGCCGCAGGTCGAGGTCCTCGAACGTCTCGCCCGAGGCGATCCGCAGCTGGGAGACGACGAGGTCGATGTCGGTGACCTCCTCGGTGACGGTGTGCTCGACCTGGATGCGAGGGTTCATCTCGATGAAGACGTAGCGTCCGTCCTTGCCGAGGAGGAACTCGACGGTGCCGGCGTTGACGTAGCCGATCTCGCGCGCGAAGCGCACCGCGTCGGCACACATCTGCTCGCGCACCGCGGGGTCGAGGCCCGGTGCCGGAGCGATCTCGACGACCTTCTGGTGCCGGCGCTGCACCGAGCAGTCGCGCTCGAAGAGGTGGAGCACACCCGCGTCACCGTCGGTCGTCCCGGTGCCGTCGCTGAGGATCTGGACCTCGATGTGCCGCGGGTCGACGACGGCTTCCTCGATGTAGAGCGTGGGGTCGCCGAAGGCCGCGTCGGCCTCGCGCTGAGCCGCCTCCAGTGCGTCGCGCAGCTGGCCCGGGTCGGCCACCCGTCGCATGCCACGGCCGCCTCCACCCGAGACGGCCTTGACGAAGCACGGGAAGCCGATGTCCGCGGCGGCCGCCTCCAGCGCGTCGAGGTCGGTCCCGGCCTCGGACCCTCGCAGCGTCGGCAGTCCTGCCGCGCGGGCGGCAGCGATGGCCTTGGACTTGTTGCCGGTGAGGTGCAGGACCTCGGGCGGCGGACCGACGAAGGTGATGCCGTGGGCGGCGCACTCCTCGGCCAGGAGCGGGTTCTCGGAGAGGAAGCCGTAGCCGGGGTAGATCGCGTCGGCGCCACAGTCGAGGGCGACCCGCACGATGCTCTCGTGGTCGAGGTAGGCCCGGACCGGGTGACCCTCCTCGCCGATCTGGTAGGACTCGTCGGCCTTGAGCCGGTGCTCGGAGTTGCGGTCCTCGTGGGGGAAGACGGCGACCGTCTTGGCCCCCAGCTCGGTGGCCGCGCGGAAGGCCCGCACGGCGATCTCACCTCGGTTGGCGACGAGGACCTTGCGGAACACGGCATACCTCCAGCTGGGGACGAAAACGTGCCTCGATCGTAGTGACCGCTCACGGGGTGAGACGGTCTGCTCAGAGTCCGGACCTGTTAGCCCTCTCGACGCGCGCGGTTCACCCGGGAGGGGCAGGGTGTCGGACATGCCTCGTATGCCGTTCGCCCGCCCAGCCGTCCTCCTCACCGCGCTGCTCGGCGCCGGTCTCGTCACCGGCCCGGTCGCCTCCGCCTCCGTGTCGACGCCCTCCCCGGCGGGCGTGAGCGCCGTTGCCGCACCGGCCCCACGCTCGAGCGTGCAGCCGCTGGAGCGTGCTCATGCACACAACGACTACGAGCATGACCGCCCGCTGCTCGACGCTCTCGACCACGGCTTCACCTCGGCCGAGGCGGACGTCTGGCTCGTCGACGGCGAGCTCTATCTCGGGCATGACGGCCCCGATCTCAGCCGCACCCTGACCAACACCTATCTCGAGCCGCTGGCCCGGCGCTTCCGCGAGAACGGCGGCGCCATCCACCCGCGGTGGCGCGAGGACTTCCGCCTCCTCATCGACGTCAAGAGCAACGGCCCGGCAGCGTGGCCGGTCATCGACCGGCAGCTCGCGGCATACCCACAGCTGTTCTCCGCGTCCCGCCAGGGGCGCGTGCACGAGCGCGCCGTGACCGCAGTCATCTCCGGCAACCGCGACCTCGCCGCGATGCAGGCCGCGACGACTCGCTTCTCGTTCTACGACGGTCGGATGAGTGACCTCGGTGGGCCGCTGGATGCGGGCATCGTGCCGCTCATCAGCGACAACTGG
Source organism: Knoellia sp. AC549 (assembly GCF_979258975.1). Lineage (NCBI taxonomy): Bacteria > Bacillati > Actinomycetota > Actinomycetes > Micrococcales > Intrasporangiaceae > Knoellia > Knoellia sp. AC549. The sequence continues at coordinate 423,915 of NZ_OZ409890.1, read as the reverse complement.
ACGAAGTTCTTCACCTGGCGGGGCGTCGGCGAGATGCCGGCGGGGGAGCGGGCCAGGCTCCACGAGATCGTCGCGACGGCCCACGCCCGCGGGCAGGACGTGCGCTTCTGGGCCACGCCCGACCTCGCCCTGCCCAACCGCGAGGCGCTGTGGCGAGAGCTCGTCGCCGCCGACGTCGACGTCCTCAACACCGACGACCTCGCCGGACTGCAGCGCTTCCTCCTCGCCGAGGACCCGGCTGAGCAGAGCGCCGCTCGCGCCGCCTGACTCACGACGCGGCGGCCGCATCCTCGAGGATGTCGGGGGCGTTCTCGACCACCCAGACCATGAGCGGGTTGAGCAGCGCGGCGAGCTCGAGCCCACGAGGAGTGAGCGAGTACTCCACGTGCGGCGGCACGACCGGTCGTGCGTCGCGCAGCACGAACCCGTCGGCCACGAGGGTCCGCAGGGTCTGGGCGAGCATCTTCTCGCTCACCCCTTCGGCGCGCCGGCGCAGCTCGCTCCACCGCAGGGGCTCCCCGTCGCCGAGAGCCAGGAGCACCAGGAGGCCCCACTTGCTCATGACGTGGTCGAGGACGGTGCGGCTCGGGCAGCCCGCTGCGAAGACGGCGTCCGGGAAGAGCTCGCGCAGAGGGGTACTCACTTTCATGTAGGTACCTTACTTCAAAGTGGGTACTAACTTCTGGGAAGTATGGCCCGGTGTCGGTCGTTCTCCGGGTGTCAGCCCCACAGCCACCACCTCGAAAGGCCTCAACCATGACCACCATCCTCGTCACCGGCGCCACCGGAGCGCTCGGCCGCCTCGCGATCGACTCCCTGCTGGACCGCGGTGTCGCAGCCGCCGACGTCGCCGCCCTCGTGCGGGACCCGGGCAAGGCCACGGACCTCGCCGAGCGTGGGGTCGAGCTGCGCGTCGGAGACTATGACGACCCGGCCTCTCTCGACGCTGCCCTCGTCGGGATCGACCGGCTGCTCCTCATCTCGTCGAGCGAGGTCGGCAAGCGAGCAGGCCAGCACCAGAACGTCATCGACGCCGCCGCCCGGGCCAGCGTGGATCTCGTTGCCTACACGAGCATCGTCCGGGCGGACTCCTCGTCGCTGGGTCTGGCCGCTGAGCACAAGGCCACCGAGGACGCGCTCACGGCGTCCGGACTGCCGACGGTGCTCCTGCGCAACTCCTGGTATCTCGAGAACTACACCGGGCAGATCCCCGTGCAGCTCGAGCACGGTGCCGTCCTCGGCGCGGCCGGCGAGGGCCGGATCAGCGCTGCCACCCGGGCCGACTTCGCCGAAGCCGCTGCGGCGGTCGTCACGCAGGACGGTCACGCGGGTCAGGTCTACGAGCTCGGTGGCGACGCCGCGTTCACGCTGGGCGAGTATGCCGCGGCGCTGTCGGAGCAGTCCGGCACGCAGGTGACCTACCGCGACCTGTCCGTGGACGACTACGCCGCCGCGCTCGTCGATGCAGGTCTCCCCGAGGGCTACGCCCAGGTCCTGGCGTCGAGCGACGAGGGAATCAGGCACGGCGCCCTGCTCACGGAGTCGGGGGACCTCTCACGCCTCATCGGCCGCCCGACCACGACGCTGGCGCAGGCTCTGAAGTCGGCCCTGGCCTGATCCGTGACCGGTGCCGGACACGGAATTGATTCGGGGCCGCCGCGCGTTGACAGGTAGAGTTCGACGACACAACTGAACAGCGTGGGATGAGCCCCCTCAGGGGGGTGATCGGTTTCGACATTGGTCGGCGGATCAAGGGAAGCGGGTCGAGGATGCACGGTTATCTCGTAAACGCTCCGTGCAAACCAATAGGTGCCGACTCAAAGCGCACCGACTTCGCCCTCGCCGCCTGAGCGAGCTCCGAAGTCCGTCAGCCTGAGCTAGATCTCGACTCAGTGCCTGGCGCCATCTAGAGAACTGGCTGCGTCACTCTTGTCGGGGGGTGGCGTGGGACTTAATCCGACTGGGCCTGTCAGGGAACGTGTGCGCGCGAGCCCTGGGGCCGAGAAAATCCACAGCGCACTGCACCCGGAGAAGCCTTGGTTTCCCGTCAGTGGACGCGGGTTCGATTCCCGCCACCTCCACCACCGTGGTCATCCCACGAACCTCGACACCCGGTTCGGGCGGCACTGCTGCCCGAACCGGGTGTCTGTGTGTCCGCACCTGTCGATGTGTGACGATCTCGTATGCCGTCCGCTCCCACCCCGACCCCCGCGCCGCACGACGAGGAGCGGGTCGGCACCCGCGACCTCGCGCAGTGGCGCACGGCCACGGGACGCCGACTCGTCCGGCTCGTCGCCCAGGTGGCCGAGGTACTGGCCCGGCTCCTGCGCTGGTCGGTGTCCAACATCGCGCTGCTGCTCACCGCCGGAGTGGGGCTCGCGCTCGTGTGGGGCCCCAGCGCCGTGACGGCGGAGGTCTATGAGAACGTCGTCGACCGCGACGGCATCTCGGTCATCGACCAGCCGGTGCTCGACGCGTCCGTGGCGGCACGCACCCCCTTCCGGTCCGAGCTCGCCACCGACTTCACCGACGTCGGCGGACCGGTGGTCATGCCGATCCTCACGGTTCTCGTCGCCGGCGGGCTCGCGCTCATGTGGCGCCGGTGGACGCCGGTCGTCCTCATGGCCATCGCCAGTCTCGGGTCGTTGGCGATGACCGTGACGGGCAAGCAGCTCACCGGCCGAGCCCGTCCGCCCGAGTCGCTCGCCGTCCCTCCCTTCGAGACCTCACCGAGCTTCCCCTCGGGGCACACGCTCAACGCGACCGTCATCCTCGGGCTCACGGCATACCTGCTCGTCCTCTGGATCAACCGCCAGCGCTGGCGGGCGGTCGTCATCGTCCTGCTGGGTGCCCTCATCGTCGGGATGGGCCTGTCACGCGTGTTCCTCGGCCACCACTGGCTCACCGACGTCATCGCGGGGTGGGCGGTGGGCCTTGCCTGGCTGGCCAGTGTCATCACCGGGCACCGCGTCAAGATCACCCTCGACCGCCAACGCAGGCGCCGGGCCGACGGTCAGGGACGGGTGCCGGACACGACGAGCATCTCGCACGGCCCGACGAACCCCTCCGGCCCCTCGAACTGACCGAGGGCTCCCTCGATCTCCCGCCACGCACCGGCGCGAGCGGTGTCGTCGACGCCGGACAGCATCTGGTGCAGGGCGCCGAACGACTCCTGCTCGAAGCGGACGCACTCTGCGGCGTTCGCCATCCGCACCGGTGAGGGCACCGTCGAGACGGTCACGTCGACGAGTCCCGCCGCTGCATACGCCGCCTCGGCCACACCGGGTACGCCCAGGCTGAACGGTCCGGGCAGCCCGGGACCGGGGGCCGGCAGGCCGGCGACCCTGCGGATGATCCCCACCGGGATCGAGAAGAAGCCGTTGCGGTCAGGTGTCGAGTAGACGATGGCCGAGACCCGTCCACCGGTCCGGAGCGTCCGACAGATCTCCTCGAGGGCGCGGGCCCGGTCGGGGAAGTAGATGAGACCGACCCGCGAGATGGCCGCGTCGACGCTGCCATCCGGCACGGCGGAGAGGTCCTCGCCGTCGGCCTCCAGGGTCGTGACGTTGGACAGTCCGGCCGCCGCGGCCTCGTCCGCCGTGAACCGGAGGATCGCCGGTGAGATGTCGGTCGCGAGGACGTGGCCGGAGCTGCCGACCCGGCGGGCGGCGGCGAGGGTCTGGCCTCCTGCACCGGCGGCGACGTCGAGGACGCGAGAACCCTCGGTGAGCCGGACGTCGTCGAGCATCTGCCCGGTGGCCGTCCCGAGCCACCTCTCGATCGAGGGGCCCCAGCGGTGCCAGGCCTCGGCTGCGTTCTCCCACTGGGCGCGGGTGGTGGTCTTGAAGGCGATGGGGTCGAAGGTGGTGGTCATGGTTCCTCCTGGTGTCGGGGTGATGGAACGAGCGTGCCTCTCGGAGTTCGGGCCCCTCCAGAACGCAAAGTGGACCGAACTGGGCCAGTTTCTGGACCGCAGGCCCCCGGCGGGTCGACACTCGACAGGTGAAGGAGTACTCGCAGTACTGCCCGGTCGCCTTGGCCAGCTCGGTGTTCGCCGAGCGGTGGACGCCGCTGATCATCCGGGAGCTCGTGCTGGGTGCCCGCCGCTTCAACGAGATCGACCGCGGGCTGCCGGGGATCTCCCGCTCGCTGCTCAAGCAGCGCCTCGAACACCTTGAGCGCAAGGGCGTCGTCCAGCGGGTGGCCGTGCCTGCGGGCCACGAGTACCAGCTCACGCCGGCAGGGCGAGACCTCGAGGGCGTCATCACGGCTGCCGGTGAGTGGGCGGTGCGCTGGATGTTCAGCGAGCCGGAGCCCCGTGAGGTCGACCCGGTCACCCTGACGTGGTGGATGTCGCGCCGCCTGGTCAGCACGGAGCTGCCCGACCACCGCACGATCGTCGAGTTCGACTACACGGGAGAGGACCCCACCCGGATCTGGATGGTGATCGAGCGCCGTGAGACCTCGGTGTGCACCGACCCACCCGGCTTCGCGAACGACCTGGTGGTTACCACGGAGCCGGTCGCGTTGATGCGCGTCTTCTCGGGCATCGTCACCTATCCGCACGCACTGGCTGACGGGAGCCTGGCGCTGACCGGACCGTCACACCTCACCCGGGCACTTCCGCACTGGTTCGCGTGGAGCCCGTTCGCTCCTGCGGTGCGCAGGCACCTGGGGCTCGACACCTCACCCGCGTGACGACGGCTCAGCGATTGCCGTCCGGGCGGGTGACAGCGGCGATGTCGAGGGCCCAGGCGTCACCGTCGCGGCGAAACCCCAGCCGTTCGTAGTAGGCCCCCACCATGGCGTCGGGTGTGCGGATCGTGCGCCACCCGTGGCCGGTGAAGAGGCCGCTGTGCCGCCACACGAACTCGCCCGGCGTGAAGTCGCGGTAGCGCTCGGTCACGTAGTCGAGCTCGACCTGGCCGACACCGCCGCCGGCGTCGCGCAGCACGACCACGCCCACCGTCTCGTGGCCGTGCAGGACGAGGTAGGCGAAGCGCCCGGCCGACTCGGTGACCCCGCTGAAGCCGGGGTTGAACTTCGCGATGTCGCCCCGCTGGACCTCGAGGAAGTGCTGCAGGTAGGCCTCACCCTCCTCGACCTCGATGACGGCGAAGGCGTTCTCGTCGTTCCTCTCCTGCAGCATCCGCGCGATGAAGAACAGGTTGATGCCGGCGAGGACGACGTTCATGGCGACCATCGGCCAGACACCGATGAGGGCGTTGAAGGCGGTGAGGATGACACACGCGACCGTGTTGAGGATCCGGAGCCGGAGGATGCGCGCCTGGAGGAGCGAGAAGATGAGGAGCGCCGACCCGAACCAGCCGAGGGCGTCGAGCCAGCTCACGCCAGGGCCCACCGCACCGTGACGGTGGTGGCGATGGCCTGCGTCCCGCCCTCGACGGGCATCGACCCCCCGAAGGCGTCCGCGGACCGAGCCATCATCGGCCGCGGCCGGTGGTCGTCGACGCCACCTTCACGGATGTGGATGACCCGACCGAGCTCGGCCCCGGCGAGGCGCGCGAACTGCGTGGCCCGGTCGTGGGCATCGGCGAACGCGGCGTCGCGGGCGGAGGCGACGGCGTCCGTGGTCTGGTCGGCCCCCATCTCGATGCCGTCGACGGCGAGCGCGTCGCCCGCCGCACCGGCGAGGGCCTGGAGGAGGTCGCCGACCCGGTCGCGGTCGCGGACGGTGAGCCGGAAGGCCTGGTATGCCGTGTAGCCGATGACCTTGCGCCCGTTCTGGTCGTGCCGTGGATGGATGCCGACGTCATCGGTGCGTCGGTCACGAGGCTCGACGCCGTGGTCGGACGCCGCCTGCAGTGCGGCAGCGGTGCGGTTCGACGACTCCGTCAGGGCGGAGGCGACGTCGCGGGCGTCGCACTGCACGCGGGCCCGCACGATGACGAGGTCGGGGACGACGTGGTGGGCTCCGTGGCCGGTGACTTCGACGTGGTCGGTCATGGTCGCAACTCTAGGTCCGCGCAGCCGCCTCGTGACCCAGGGTGCGGGAGGTCCGGCTGTGGCGGGTCGATGAAGTCGAACTGGCGAGTAGCAGGTTGAATCGTCTCCATGGCCGCCCTCCCCTCTGCTGCGAACTCCGTCACCGTCCGCCTCATCGTCCCCGCCAGAGCCACCGCCGTCAGCGAGCTCACCAGCGTCGTCGAGCAGGCCGGGGGAGTCGTCACCGGTCTCGACGTGACGGCCTCGGGCCACGAGCGGATCCGCGTCGACGTGACCCTCATGACCCGCGACCCGGGCCACGCCGACGAGATCGTCGAGCGCATGCGCACGGTCGAGGGCGTCGAGATCGGCAAGGTGTCGGACCGCACCTTCCTCATGCACCTCGGCGGCAAGCTGAGCATCGAGTCCAAGGTCCCGATCCGCAACCGTGACGACCTGTCCCTCATCTACACCCCCGGTGTCGCGCGCGTCTGCCTGGCGATCGCCGCCAACCCCGAGGACGCCCGCCGCCTCACCATCAAGCGCAACACGGTCGCTGTCGTCACCGACGGCACCGCGGTCCTCGGTCTGGGCGACATCGGCCCGCTCGCCGCACTGCCTGTCATGGAGGGCAAGGCGGCTCTCTTCAAGCGGTTCGCGGACATCGACGCGTTCCCGATCTGCCTCGACACCACCGACACCGAGGAGATCATCACGGCGGTCAAGGCGATCTCGCCGGTCTTCGCGGGCATCAACCTCGAGGACATCTCGGCGCCGCGCTGCTTCGAGATCGAGGCGCGCCTGCGTGAGGAGCTCGACATCCCGGTCTTCCACGACGACCAGCACGGCACCGCCATCGTCTGCCTCGCCGCCATGCGCAACGCGCTCGCCGTCGTCGGCAAGAGGCTCGAGGACGTCACCCTCGTCATGAGTGGTGCCGGCGCTGCCGGCACCGCGATCCTCAAGCTGCTTCTGTATGCCGGCCTGCGCAACGTGGTCGTGGCCGACTACTACGGCGTCATCCACAAGGACCGTGAGGACGTGGTGTCGGGAGAGCACCCCAACCAGGCGTGGATCGCCGAGCACACCAACCCGCAGGGCCTGTCCGGAACCCTGGTCGAGGCCCTGGCCGGTGCCGATGTCTTCCTCGGCGTCTCGGCCCCCAACATCCTCACCGGTGACGACATCGCCACGATGGCCGACGACGCCGTCGTCTTCGCGATGGCCAACCCGACGCCCGAGGTGGACCCGCTCGAGGCAGCGAAGCACGCAGCTGTCGTCGCCACCGGTCGCTCCGACTTCTCCAACCAGATCAACAACGTCCTGGTCTTCCCCGGCGTCTTCCGCGGCCTGCTCGACTCCGGCTCGAAGGTGCTCACGCCGGAGGTCCTCCTCGCCGCAGCCGACGCGCTCGCCGCGGTCGTCAAGGAGGAGGAGCGCAACGCGACCTACATCATCCCCAGCGTCTTCCATCCCGACGTCGCCGGTGTCGTGGCGGCCGCCGTCTCGAAGGCTGCTCTCGCTGCTGGTGCCGCGACCGCAGAGCCGAAGCCGAACGCCTCGGTGGCGGAGCCGGCCAACACCACGGCGTGAGGAGCGAGCCCGCTCGTCGTGGGACCCTCGCGCCGGTGCTTGCGGCGCTGCTCCTCCAGCTCGCGGTGCTGTATGCGCCGTCCGGCGGGGGCACCCCGCCCTTCGCCCACTTCGACAAGCTGGTGCACTGCGCGGTCTTCGCGCTGCCCGTCTTCGCAGCGCTGCTGGTCCGCCTGCCGTTCACCCCGGTCGTCCTCGGTTTTGCTGCGCACGCACCGGGCAGCGAGATCGTCCAGGCGACGCTGCTGCCCAAGCGGGCCGGTGATCCCTGGGACGTCGTCGCCGACCTCGTCGGCGTCTGCCTCGGAGTCGCTGCGGCCCATCTCGCGCTGGGCAGGGCGAAGCGGGATCGCTGATAAGATGGACCCTTGCGCCACATCCGGCGCCCGCGTTCCAGCCCGTTGAATCTCGTTGACACAGATGTCGCGTGGAGGGCCGTATACGCCCCCACCACCGACTCGGATCGAGTGATTCACCATGCCCAAGAAGACTTCCTCCGGCGGCAAGAAGCCGCGTTGGACCTCCTCACAGAAGTCCGCGGCCCAGGCCAAGGGGCCCAAGAAGGCCCACCGCGGCCAGCCCGACGGGCCCACCCGCACCAAGGCGCCGCGCTCCGAGCGCAGCCCGCGCTGGGACCGTGAGGACCGTGGAGCGCGACCCGAGCGCAGTGAGCGCCCGGAGCGTCGCGACGACCGCGCCTCCTCGGGCCCGCGCCGCGATGACCGTTCCGACTCGCGTGGCGGCTACCAGGGTCGCGACAACCGCTCCGACTCTCGCTCCGACTCGCGCGGGTACCAAGGTCGCGACAGCCGCACCGACTCCCGTGGAGAAAGCCGCGGCGAGCGGCCGGCATACGGCCAGCGTCGTGACGACCGCGGTTCCTCCGCGCCACGTCGTGACGACCGTTCCGACTCTCGCGGCTACCAGGGCCGGGACAGCCGCAGCGACAACGGCACGAGCAGCCGCGGCGGCAGCCGTGGTGAACGGCCGGCATACGGCCAGGGTCGTGACGACCGCGGCACCTCTGCGCCGCGACGTGACGACCGTGGTGACCGGCCCGATCGTGGTGACCGTCCGGCATACGGCGGTCCCCAGCGTGGCGAGCGCAACGCCCGCCCGGGCTACGCCGGCCCACGTCGTGACGACCGCAACGAGCGCACCAGCCGCCCCGCCTACGGCGAGCGCCGTGACGGTCGCCCGCCGTTCCGTCGTGACAGCGACACCCCTGCCCGTCGCGTCGCCGACCCGGTGCGTCGTGACCGCCACGAGGGCCGTCACTTCGACGAGCGTCGCAACGACCTGCCCGAGCAGCGCACCTTCGAGGAGGCCGAGGCCGAGCGCGCCCAGGCCGACACCTGGGTGAAGTACGAGTCCAGGAAGGGCACCGGCCCGACCGAGGTCACCGAGGACAACGGCTTCGCCAGGCTGGGGGTCGACCCGCGCCTCGTCGAGCGTCTCGCCCGCGACGGCATCTCCTCACCGTTCCCGATCCAGGAAGCCACCATCCCCGACGCGCTCGCGGGTCGCGACGTCCTTGGTCGCGGCCAGACCGGCTCCGGCAAGACGCTCGCGTTCGGCCTCCCGACCATCACCCGCCTCATCGACGGGACCCGCCCCGCGCCCAAGCGCCCGCGCGCCCTCATCATGGTGCCGACGCGCGAGCTCGCCATGCAGGTGAGTGACGCCCTCGAGCCGCTCGTCCACGTGACCGGGCTGCGTCACAAGCTCGTCGCCGGTGGCCTGTCCTACGAGCCCCAGGTGCGGGCGCTCAAGAGCGGCATCGACATCCTCGTCGCCACACCGGGCCGCCTCAACGACCTCATCGAGCGCGGTGCCTGCGAGCTCGACGACGTGCGCGTCGTCATCCTCGACGAGGCCGACCACATGGCCGACATGGGCTTCATGCCCGAGGTCACCGCGATCCTCGACAAGATCCCCGCGGGCGGTCAGCGGCTGCTTTTCTCGGCGACGCTCGACAAGGGCGTGGACAAGCTCGTCGACCGCTACCTCACCGACCCGGTCACGCACTCGACCGAGGACGCGCAGGCCAGCGTCACCACGATGGCCCACCACATCATGCTCATCGACCCCAACAACAAGAAGCAGCTCACGGCCGAGCTCGCCGCACGCGACGGTCGCACCGTGGTCTTCGTGCGCACCCAGCTCGGCGCCGACCGCATCGCCCGCGAGCTCCGTGAGAAGGGCGTCCTCGCGGCCGCCATCCACGGCGGCCTGTCGCAGAACCTGCGCAACCGCGCACTCGGCGCCTTCCGCGACGGGTCGCTGCCCGTCCTCGTCGCCACCGACGTCGCCGCCCGTGGCATCCACGTCGACGACATCGGTCTCGTCCTGCAGGCCGACCCGCCTGCCGACCACAAGGACTACCTGCACCGCGCCGGCCGCACCGCTCGTGCGGGGAGAAGGGCACCGTCGTGACCTTCGCCCTCCCGCACCAGAAGCGGACGATGGCCCGTCTCGCCGAGGCTGCCGGTCTCGACGTCGAGCCCATCCGCGTAGTTCCCGGCGACCACAACGTCGCCGCTGCTGGAGGGCGTATGCCGTCCGGCGTCCCCGTGGCCGACCACGTCTGGATGCCGCTGCTCGAGGCCAAGGAGCAGCGTGGCCGTCGCCCGGGTGGCCCGCCGCGTCGCTTCCAGGGCGCCTCGCGTGGTCACCAGGGAGGATCCGGTGGCGGCTCGGGCGCACCTCGTGGTGGCGAACGCCGGGGTGCCGGCAGCCGCGCGGGTGGCCGTGCAGAATGGAACCGTGGCCGCTGACAGCACGACGGGACGACTTCTCGTCTCCACCCCGCAGCTCGATGACGGGTTGTTCCACCGCAGCGTGATCCTCGTGCTCCAGCACGACGACAACGGCGCCCAGGGGGTTGTCCTCAACAAGCCGCTGGGCGCCGACGTCGACTCCGTCCTCCCGGGGTGGGGCGAGCACATCGCCTCGCCGCAGACCCTCTTCCAGGGGGGTCCGGTGCAGCTCGACTCGGCGCTGGGGCTCGTCACCTTCCGCGGCGACGCAGAGCCGCCTCCGGGCAGCAAGCGGTTGTTCGACTCGGTCGCGATCGTCGACCTCGACACCCCGCCACTGCTCGTCATGCCCGAGGTCGGCGGCCTGCGGATCTTCGCCGGGTATGCCGGGTGGTCCAGCGGGCAGCTCGAGGGCGAGCTGGATCGCGGGTCGTGGTTCGTCGTGGACTCCGTCGCCGGTGACCTGCTGACCGGCGACCCGGGACGCCTCTGGGAGCAGGTGCTCCGGCGCCAGCGGGGCGAGCTGGCCTTCGTCGCCTACTACCCGTCGGACCCCGAGCTCAACTGACCGCCGGCCGAACCCGACGTACGCTGGACCGGTGAGCGACCCGCAGATGCCCAATGACCCCTTCACTCCCGAGCGGGAGTCCGAGCCTTCGGGTCCCTCGACGCGCACGGCTGTGCTCGAGCGCGAGGAGACGGTCCCGCAGCTCCAGGAGCCCGGTGACCACGAGCGCTTCTCGCACTACGTGCGCAAGGAGAAGATCCTCGAGTCCGCGCTCTCCGGCGAACCCGTGACCGCTCTGTGCGGCAAGGTGTGGGTCCCGGGTCGCGACCCCAAGAGGTTCCCGGTCTGCCCGGAGTGCAAGGAGATCTACGAAGGGCTGCGCAAGCCGCAGGACGGCGGCGAGTGACCCGCTGACGCGTCCCTCACCGCCCGCCGGACCAGTGGCGGCGGAGCGGGGGCGCGGTGTCATCGCGGGGTGAGCGGACGGCATACCGGCCATGGTCGCTTTGCCAAACCTTGACCGGATCATGGAACTTCTTTGGTATCCGGGGTTCGGTGGCGTCGCTAGGTTCGAGAGAACCGGACCTCACAGAGGTTTGTGCAAACCGAAAGGGACACCACATGTCTGTTCGTCCAGTGCGCACCGTCGCACTTCTTGCCGCCTCGCTCCTGTCGGCAGCCGGGCTCGGCGTCACGAGCGCCTCGGCCGTCACCACGGCCGGTGACCCGACCATCTCCGCCGAGTGCGTGCACCACGACGACGAGGCCGGGGGCGCCGCCGCTCGCTCCGGCAAGGCCGGCAAGTCCGACCCCCACCACTTCACCGCAGCCGAGGTCGCCGCCAAGGAGTCGGCGTTCGCCAAGGCGCTCGCGGCCAAGGGACTGACCAAGAGCAGCTCGGGCAAGGCCGTGGACGCCAAGAGGCCCGGCGGTGGCGGCGGAACGGCAGCGTTCGCGCCCACCACGGTCAACGTCTACTGGAACACGATCACCAACGGTTCGGCCGGTGCGGTCAGCAGCACCGCCATCGCCTCGCAGATCAACGTCCTCAACCAGGCCTACGCCTCCACCGGTTTCTCGTTCGTGCTCAAGGGCACCAAGGTGACCAACAACGCGGACTGGTTCAGCGTCACCATGCCGAACCGCGGTGAGCCCAGGGACGCAGCGGCCATGAAGACGGCGCTGCACCAGGGCACCATGGCCGACCTCAACGTCTACTCGCTGAGCTTCGCCGACGGCACCCTCGGCTATGCCACCTTCCCGGGCGGCTCCCTGAGCTACGACGGCGTCGTGCTCGACTACCGGACCCTGCCCGGTGGGAGCGCGGCTCCCTACAACCTCGGCGACACCGGCACCCACGAGGTCGGTCACTGGGCCGGGCTCTACCACACCTTCCAGGGTGGCTGCACGACCACGGGCGACTCGGTCGCGGACACCCCGGCCGAGGCCAGCCCGGCCTTCGGCTGCCCGGTGGGACGCGACTCCTGCACCTCGCTGCCCGGCACCGACCCGGTCCGCAACTTCATGGACTACACCGACGACTCGTGCATGGACCAGTTCACGCCGAACCAGATCACCCGCATGCAGAACCAGTTCGTCGCCTTCCGCGCCTGACTGCGCTGACCATCTGAACGGACGCGCAGCCGACAGTGCTGCGCATGCACACCACCGAGGGCCCGTCCGTGAGGCGGGCCCTCGGCATGTCGTCCGGCGATCATCGTTACCCTTGCGGAGCCGATGAGTACCTCTGCTGCCAGCCACCTCAGTCCCGCCTTCCCGGAGCGGGCCGCGTGGGGTACCGCCGCGAAGCTGCGTGCTTGGCAGCAGGACGCGCTCACGGCATACCTCGAGGCGGATGCCAAGGACTTCCTGGCGGTCGCGACGCCCGGTGCCGGCAAGACGACCTACGCGCTGCGCATCGCCGCCGAGCTCCTGGAGAGCGGTGAGGTCGAGGCCATCACGGTCATCGCGCCCACCGAGCACCTCAAGACGCAGTGGTCCGAGGCGGCCTCGCGCGTCGGCATCCAGCTCGACCCGAAGTTCTCCAACTCCACCGCCGTCCACAGCCGTGAGTACGACGGTGTCGCCCTGACCTACGCCCAGGTGGCAGCGCGGCCGGACCTGCACCAGCGCCGCACGGAGTCGACCCCGACGTTCGTCATCCTCGACGAGATCCACCACGGGGGAGACGCGCGCAGCTGGGGCGATGCCATCCGGGTGGCCTTCACGCCCGCGAAGCGACGGCTCTCGCTCACCGGGACGCCGTTCCGGTCCGACTCCAACCCCATCCCGTTCGTGCGCTACGAGATGGACGAGGCCGGGATCGTGCGTTCCGCCGCTGACTACACCTACGGGTATGCCGCCGCGTTGCGTGACGCCGTCGTCCGTCCCGTGCTCTTCCTCGCCTACGGCGGCGCGATGCGGTGGCGGACCAAGGCCGGTGACGAGATCGCGGCCCGCCTCGGCGAGCCGCTGACCAAGGACCAGACGGCCCAGGCCTGGCGCACGGCGCTGGACCCCAAGGGGGAGTGGGTGCCGTCGGTGCTCGCTGCCGCCGACAAGCGGCTCACCGAGGTACGACGCCACGTGCCCGATGCCGGCGGGCTCGTCATTGCGACCAACCAGACCACTGCTCGTGCCTACGCCAAGATCCTGCACTCGATCACGGGGGAGAGGACCACGGTCGTCCTCTCCGACGACGCCGGGTCGAGCCAGCGGATCGAGGAGTATGCCGCGGGTCAGTCGCGCTGGATGGTGGCGGTGCGCATGGTGTCCGAGGGCGTCGACGTGCCCCGCCTCTGTGTCGGCGTCTATGCCACGTCGACCTCGACGCCGCTGTTCTTCGCGCAGGCCGTGGGTCGCTTCGTGCGGGCGCGCAAGCGCGGGGAGACCGCCTCGGTCTTCCTGCCGTCCGTGCCCACGATCCTCGAGCACGCCGCGTCGATGGAGCTCGAGCGCGACCACGCCCTCAACCGCAAGAGCGACCCAGAGGCCGAGGCCTCGATGTGGGCTGAGGAGGAGAGCCTCATCGCGGCGGCCAACCGCACGGACAGGACGATGGGACTCGAGGACGAGAGCTTCGAGGCGCTGGAGTCCGATGCGCACTTCGACCACGTGCTCTTCGACGCGCAGCAGTTCGGGCTGCACGCCGACGTCGGGTCGGACGAGGAGCAGGACTACCTCGGGCTGCCCGGCCTGCTCGAGCCCGACCAGGTGTCGGTCCTGCTCCACGAACGACAGGCCAGGCAGAGCAGCGCCCCCGGGCGCAAGCCCCGTGCCTCGGAGGCCCCGGTCTCGGCCCACCGCGCGCTCGCAGCGCAGCGCAAGGAGCTCGACAAGCTCGTCGCGGCCTATGCCAAGAAGACCGGGTCACCCCATGCCAACGTGCACATGGAGCTCCGAAGGGCCTGTGGCGGACCTGAATTGGCGGCCGCGACGTCCGAGCAGGTGGCCGTCCGGATCGACAAGCTGAGGCTCTGGTTCGTCGGACGCCGCTGAGGGCCTCGACCCGGCGGTCAGTCGTTGCCCCGCTGGGCGGACGCCTCCACGAGCGGTCCGGTGCGGTGGTCCAGGTGGGTCACGAGGCACATCGAGGTGTTGGCGCGCAGGACGTGGACGTCGTCGATGATCTCGTCGATGACCCGGCCGAGGTCGGCGTTGTCCCGCGCGACGACGCGGACGATGAGGTCGCCGACGCCCGTCGTCGAGTGGATCTCGAGGACCTCGGGGATGGCAGCGAGGTGAGCCACGACGGGCGCGTGCCCCTGCCGTTGGCGGATCTCGAGCGTGCAGAACGCCGTGACCGGATAGCCCAGCGCTGCCGGGTCGACCTGGGGGCCCATGGCCGAGATGATCCCGCGCCCCTGGAGCCGGTCGAGCCTGGCCTGGACGGTGCCTCGGGCCACGCCGAGGCGCCGGGAGGCGCCGAGCACCCCGACGCTCGGGTTCTCGGTGAAGAGAGCGATGAGGCGCGCGTCCAGGGCGTCGATGCCGTCGGGTCGGATCATGGGCACAGTGTCAACCTGATGCCCCTCCCAGGGCAAGACGGTGCGCAGACTGTGCAGCGCGGCGGCATACCGTTGCACATCGTGCGTGGGTCAGACACCCTGCAACCATGACCGACACCACGATGACGACCCAGGCCACGGACGCACCGGCGCAGCCCGGCCAGCTCGACCTCACCCCTCAGGAGCGCGAGGCCAACCTCGACCTCGACCAGCTCAAGCAGCTCGTCGGACTGGTCGAGTACGACGAGACCAAGGACCCGTTCCCCGTGACCGGCTGGGACGCCATCGTCTTCGTCGTGGGCAACGCGACCCAGGCGGCGCAGTACTACCAGTCCACCTGGGGCATGGAGCTCGTCGGCTACTCGGGTCCGGAGCACGGCAACCGCGACCACAAGGCGTTCGTGCTCAAGTCGGGCTCGATCCGCTTCGTCCTCAAGGGCGCCGTCAGCCCGGACAGCCCGCTCATCGCCCACCACACCAAGCACGGTGACGGCGTCGTCGACATCTCGCTCGAGGTGCCCGACGTCGACAAGTGCATCGCCCAGGCCAAGGCCGCCGGTGCCCGCGTCGTGCAGGAGCCCGAGACCGTCTCCGACGAGTTCGGCTCCGTGCGCATCGGGGCGATCGCGACCTATGGTGAGACCCGCCACACCCTCGTCCAGCGCACCATCGACGGCCAGACGTATGCCGGCCCCTACCTGCCGGGCTACGTCGCGCGCACGTCGACCTTCACCAAGCGCGACGGTGCGCCCAAGCGGCTCTTCCAGGCGCTCGACCACATCGTCGGCAACGTCGAGCTCGGCAAGATGGACGAGTGGGTGACCTTCTACAACAAGGTCATGGGCTTCGTGAACATGGCCGAGTTCATCGGCGACGACATCGCCACCGACTACTCGGCGCTCATGTCCAAGGTCGTCGCCAACGGCAACCACCGGGTGAAGTTCCCGCTCAACGAGCCGGCGATCGCCAAGAAGCGCAGCCAGATCGACGAGTACCTCGACTTCTACCAGGGCCCCGGCGCGCAGCACCTCGCGCTCGCGACGAACGACATCCTGCGCAGCGTCGACGAGCTCCGCAAGGAGGGCGTGGAGTTCCTCGACACCCCGGACGCCTACTACGACGACCCCGAGATGCGGGCTCGCATCGGTGAGGTCCGCGTCCCGATCGAGGAGCTGAAGTCGCGCAAGATCCTCGTGGACCGTGACGAGGACGGCTACCTGCTGCAGATCTTCACCAAGCCGCTCGGCGACCGTCCGACGGTCTTCTTCGAGATCATCGAGCGCCACGGCTCGCTCGGCTTCGGCAAGGGCAACTTCAAGGCCCTGTTCGAGTCGATCGAGCGCGAGCAGGACGCGCGCGGCAACCTCTGAGGTAGCCGCCCCAGAACGACAGGCGGGGTATGCCGGGTGGTGACACTCCGGCATACCCCGCCTTTTCGCATCCCTGCCCGCCGCATTATCGGGTCACCCGATAAAGGGGCGCTCGACCCTGTTTGGCAACTCGGGTGGAGCGGCACATTGTCGGGTCGCCCGATAATGCGGCCGTCGGCGTGGCGTCACGCTGTTGACAGTGACGTCATGGTGGTGTCATCATGACGTCATGGAACTCACGAGATATGTCGACTCGCTCCAGCAGCAGCTGGCCGTTGCCGCCGCAGCAGGCGGTCCGGAGGCGGAGGCTGTCGCCGAGCGGCTTGCGGCGCCGCTGGACTCCGCTGTTCGGCTGACCCTGCAGGAAGCGGTGGTCGACGCTGCCGCCGAGATCACGCTCGCACTGGCCCCGGCGTCGGTCGACGTCCGCCTCGCGGGTCGCGGTCTCGCCTTCGTCGTCTCCGGTGCTCCCGAGACGCCCACTCCAGTGACGTCACCAGTGACGTCATCACCCACGACCGAGGACGGAGACGAGGGGGGAACCTCCCGCATCACCTTCCGCCCCTCCGACCGGCTCAAGGCCGACATCGAGACCGCCGCCGAGCGCGAGGGCCTCTCCGTCAACGCCTTCCTCGTCCGCACCCTCACCCTCGTGGTCCGACCGAGCGGTCCGAGCGCGTCGGCACCCCACCCCACGACCGCAACGGTCTCCACCCCCCAGGGCGGCCAGCGGCTGTCCGGGTGGGTCCAGTGACCTGCGCCATGACCGCCACCGACCACCCGCAGGAGCTCTCCATGACCACCTTCGACACCCCCGCACCCATCCGGGCGCGCGTCCGGCTGCATGCCGGCAGCGTGCGCGCCGTCGCCTCCGACACCGACCACACCGTCGTCACGGTGACCCCGTCCCGCCCCGACCGGGCAGGGGACGTCGACGCCGCCGAGCGCACGAGCGTCACGCTGGTCGACGGTGTCCTCGACGTGGCCGCCCCCCGCGACCGGGGTATCAGCCTCGTGTGGCGCCCGGCCTCCGTGGAGGTGCTCGTCGAGCTGCCGAGCGGCTCCCACCTCGACGCCGAGACGAGCGCCGGCGACATCGAGGCGACCGGGCGGCTCGGCGAGTGCACCCTCAAGACCTCAGCGGGCAACGTGCGCGCCGACGAGGCCTCTCGCGCGCAGCTCCGGACCTCGGCGGGCAACGTCGACGTCCGGCGCGCCACCGTCGAGGCAGACCTCAACACGAGCGCCGGCAACGTCACCCTGGGGGACAGCGGCGGCCGCGCCACCCTGCGGGCCAGCACCGGCGACATCTCCGTGGGCCGCAGCTCCGGCCACCTCGACGCGCGGACGTCCTACGGACAGATGCGGGTCGACTCCATCAGCCAGGGGGAGCTCACCCTCGCCACCGGATACGGGTCCATCGACGTCGGCGTCCTCGATGGGACGGCGGCCAGGCTCGACGTGTCCTCCAACCACGGGCACGTCCGGAGCGAGCTGTCGCCGACGCCGGGCCGCCCCGAGGGCGCAGAGCTCACGGCGACCATCGCGGCCGTCACCAAGTACGGCAACATCACGATCAGGAAGGCACTGTCATGACGACCACCACCGGCGCCCCGCCGGCCACGGCCACGCCGGCCATCGCGGTCAAGGGGCTGCGCAAGTCCTACGGCGACGTGGCGGTCCTGCAAGGCGTCGATCTCGAAGTTGCCTCGGGGAGCATCGTCGCCCTGCTCGGCAGCAACGGCGCCGGCAAGACCACCCTCGTGCGGATCCTGTCCACGCTCCTGCAGGCCGACGCCGGCGAGGCGAACGTGCACGGGCTCGATGTGGTCTCCGACGGCGCCGCCGTGCGGGCGGCGATCAGCCTCACCGGGCAGTTCGCGGCCGTCGACGAGGTCCTGACCGGCCGAGAGAACCTCGTCATGATCGCCCAGCTGCGACACCTCAAGGAACCGGGTCGGATCGCCGACGACATCCTCGAACGGTTCTCGCTCACCGATGCCGGCGGTCGACGCGTGGCGACCTACTCCGGCGGCATGCGTCGCCGGCTGGACATCTCCATGAGCCTCATCGGCGACCCGCGGGTCATCTTCCTCGACGAGCCGACGACCGGCCTCGACCCCGAGGGCCGCCTCGAGGTGTGGGCGGCCATAAAGGAGGTGGCGGCGCAGGGCACGACCGTGCTGCTCACCACGCAGTACCTCGACGAGGCCGAGCACCTCGCCGACCGGATCGCCATCCTCCACGAAGGCCGGATCATCGTCGACGGGACGTTGGCCGAGCTCAAGGCCCTGCTGCCTCCGGCAGAGGTCGAGTACGTCGAGAAGCAGCCCAGCCTCGAGGACGTCTTCCTCGCGGTCGTCGGCGCCAGGAAGAACTGAGGAACACCGATGAGCACCACCACACCAGCGACCGCCCACTTCTTCGGCGACACGGCGGTCCTGCTCCGCCGCTCACTTCGCCACATCGCCCGCAGCCCCGACACCATCATCACGACCCTGGTCATGCCGATCGCCATGATGCTGCTCTTCGTCTACGTGCTCGGCGGAGCGATCCGCACGGGGACCGAGTCCTACGTGAGCTACCTCCTGCCCGGCATCCTCGTGATCACCATCGCCTCCGGGATCTCCTACACGGCGTTCCGCCTCTTCCTCGACATGCAGGGCGGCATCGTCGAGCGGTTCCGGTCGATGCCCATCGCGCGCTCGTCGGTGCTCTGGGCCCATGTCCTCACGTCGCTCGTGGCCAACCTGCTGTCCCTGGTGGTCGTGCTCCTCGTGGGACTGGGGATGGGATTCCGTTCCGGCGCAGGGCCGCTCGCGTGGTTGGCGGTCCTCGGCATCCTCGTCCTGCTGACCCTGGCCCTCACGTGGGTGGCGGTCATCCCGGGCTTGAGGGCGAAGACGATCGACGGCGCCAGTGCGTTCGCCTACCCGCTGATCTTCCTGCCGTTCATCAGCTCCGCGTTCGTGCCGACCGACAGCATGCCCGGGCCGGTTCGGGCCTTCGCCGAGCACCAGCCGATCACGACGATCGTGGACGTCCTCCGTCGGCTGTTCACCGAGCAGCCCGTGGGCAGCGACATCTGGACCGCCCTCGCCTGGTGCGTCGGCATCCTCGTCGTCGCCTACGTCGTCGCGGTCCGCACCTACCGGAGCAGCGTCGCCGTCTGACCGGACCACCGAGAAGCCGAACGTATGCCGTGGGGCCGCCCCCACGGCATACGCTCGTCTTCATGGGATATGAGTACAAGGTCGTGCAGATCCGCGAAGGGCTCGTCGGCGGCAAGATGTCGGCAGGCAAGCTCGAGTCGGTCCTCAACGAGTGGGCCGCCAAGGGGTGGCAGCTCAAGGCCGTCACCGCTGTCGAGGTCAAGGGCCGCATCGGTCCGGGAGGCACCGAGGGCGTCCTCGTCACCTTCGAGCGCGCGCTGAGCTGACCTCGGCGCGCGACGCCCCGCCTCTGACTGCGCACGCGTGGGGAAGGGTCCCAAGGCGGTGTGACATCCTGCGAGGCATGAGCACGCCGAGCAGCGCCGGGTGGTACGAGAACCCGGACAACCCCGATGAGCTGCGCTATTTCGACGGCATCCTCTGGACCGCGAACACGACGCCCCTGCGCAAGCGGCCGCAGCAGGGCCCACCGGTCGTCCCCCCGTCGTCGGGACCGCAGCCGAGACCCGAGGGCTGGGGTCCGCAACCGCACCAGCAGACCGGTCATCCGGAGCCGCACGCCGCGCGCCCCGGTCCCTCGGACGTGCCCGGTCAGCCGATGCTCGCCTCCTACCCGCTGCGCGTCGTGGCCTACCTCATCGACATGCTCGTCGTCGGTGCTCTCTCACTGCTCTTCGGAGGTTTCTTCCTGTTGAAGGCCTTCGAGCCGATCGCTGACCGGCTCGACGCAGCCGTCGTGAGTGGCGACGTGGGTGCCATCAGCGCGGCGTTCGCCGACGTGCACTTCGGCTACCTCGGAGCCTTCCTCGCCATCCAGCTGCTCCTCTTCGTCGCCTACCAGTTCCTCTGCCTGCTGAGATGGAGTGCGACTCCGGGCAAGCTCGCCGTCGGGATCAGCGTGCGTCGGCTCGACCGTCCGGGACTGCTCGACGCCGACACCGCCATCCGTCGGGTGGGCTTCCAGGCAGCGGCCCAGGCACTTGGCAACATCCCGTTCCTGGCGGTCTTCGGGACGTTCCTCATCATCGCCGACCTCGTCTGGCCGCTGGCCGACGCCAGGAAACAGGCCCTGCACGACAAGGTCGCCAAGACCATCGTGGTCAAGGGCAAGGTCCAGCGCTGACCCGTCCGGTACGGGCCCCTGCGGGTTCGCCTCGTTGACGAAGAGATCGCGTCAACGACGGACGACAGGGCTGGTGGACTCCCAGATGTAGGTCGCAGGACGGAGGACGACACGGTACTCACGTGAGGCCGAGGTCGTGTAGGTGTAGCTGTAGGTCCCACTCGTCGTGGAGTAGACGTCCTTCAGCCCGTTCCAGGTGCTGCTGCCGGGGGTGCGCCACTGGATCTGGCCGCGGGCCCCCGACCATCCGATGAACTTGCGGCCACCAGCCCAGTAGCGCATCGCCGTCGTGCGCACGTTGACCTTGGACCCTGCTCGCGTCGCGGTGACCCGGCCGTAGGAGCCGTAACGCACATCGGTGGAGTACGGGCCGTACTGGTCGACCTCGTTAAAGTCTGCGTCGAAGGCACCCTCGGGGTTCCACGCCCACCGACCCACGGCATCGAAGTCGTAGAGCTCCCACGGCTCGCTCGATGTGCCGTCGTACAACATGAAGGTCTGCGTCCCCTGCGTCGGGTGGACTGCTTCCCAGGCTGCGAGCTCGACACCGGCCGCAGCACAGTTCGGACCCAGCGGCACGTTGATTGCGCGGTAGGGCGTGGTGATGGAAGCGCGGGTGGGGACGTGCATGGAGCAGGTCCCTGCATTCGAGCTGCTCGCCCCGGTTCGGGCGTCCCTTGCTGCGTCCAGTGTCTGCTCCGCCGCGTGCGCTTGGGCAGCGCGGTCGGCTTCGACCTGACCGGGACCCGGCTTGGTGTCGGCGGAGACGCTCCCCGCGGAGATGCCCCATCCGCTGGCAGCGATCGCGACAGCGAGTGTGACGTGGAACGACCGACGCATGGTGAGGCCTCTCGAGTTCGACGGATGAGTTGAGGCGTGACCATACATATCGAGGTCCACGGGCGCGCGACGGACGCACGGACCCGCCGCAGAGTTGCCCCTAACCTGCCGCTCTCGGGGCGCGCGTCATCAGGACCCGGTCACGGCCGGCCGGATCGTCCCCACGCACTCGCCGAGCGAGATCCTCGTGCCGTCCGGGCCGGGTGCGCTCGCGCGCAGGATGACCGTGTCGTCGTCCTCGAGGAAGGTCCGGGTCGAACCGTCGTCCAGGGTCACGGTTTCTTGACCGCCCCAGGAGAAGCTCGAGGAAGGAGCCGCGCTCGGCCTTCTCGGGTCCCGAGATGGTGCCAGACCCGAAGAGGTCCCCGCTGCGCAGCGTCGCTCCGTTGACCGTCATGTGCGCGATCATCTGGGCCGGTGACCAGTACATGCTGCGGTAGGGCGGGCGCGAGACGACCGTGCCGTTCCACTCGACCTCGTAGGTGATGTCGAGCCCGTATGCCGTGCTCGCACCGTCGTCGGTCGGCTCACCCTGCAGATAGGGCAGGGGAGCGGGGTCGGACTGCCCCGGGAGGGGCACCCGCGCGACGCGCAGGGCATCGCTCGTCACGACCCATGGTGAGATCGTCGTCGCGAACGACTTGCCCAGGAAGGGTCCGAGCGGGACGTACTCCCAGGCCTGAAGGTCGCGCGCGCTCCAGTCGTTGAGGAGGACGACGCCGAAGAGGTGGTCGTCCGAGTCGGCAACGGAGACAGGCGAACCCAGCTCGGTGCTGCCGCCGACGATGAAGCCCAGCTCGGCCTCGATGTCGAGGCGGACGCTCGGCCCGAACACGGGGACGGGCTCGGTCGGTGGCTTGCGCTGCCCGGTCGGCCGCACGACGTCGGTGCCGGAGACGACGACCGTTCCGGACCGGCCGTGGTAGCCGATCGGCAGGTGCTTCCAGTTGGGGGTGAGCGGTTCGGAGTCCGGGCGGAAGAGGCGGCCGACGTTGGTCGCGTGGTGCTCGCTCGCATAGAAGTCGACGTAGTCGGCGACCTCGATCGGGAGGTGCATGGTGACCTGGTCGAGGGGGATCAGGTGGGGCTCGACGCAGTCCCGACGGGCCGGGTTGGTGAGGACCTCCACGAGCCACTCGCGGGCGGCGGTCCACGCAGGTCGCCCCAACGCGAGGAACGGGTTGAGGGACGGCTGCTGCCACACGGCATACGACTCCATCCCGGCCTGCTCGGCGCAGGGCGCGAGGTCGAGGACGTGGTCGCCGATGCGGGTGCCCACCCGCGGTGTCGAGTCTGCGGTCGAGAAGACGCCGTAGGGAAGGTTGCTGATGCCGAAGGGGTGGTCGGCGGGCAGGTCGAGCCAGGTCATGAAGGGTTCTCCTCAGGGAGGTCGAGGTCGAGCAGGCCGAGGTCGTCGAGCTCGCCGATGGGGTCGGTGACCTCACAGCATCCGTATGCCGTGAGGAGACTTCGCAGACGTGTCGTGTCGGCGTCGTCGAGGGACTCCACCGCGTCGGCGAGCAGGTGTGAGTCACGTTGTGCCAGAAGGGCTTCGACCGCCACGAGGGCTCCGTCGTGGGCTGCCGAGTGCACCGCGAGCAGGACGTTGAGGAGCCCGTGCTGGGGCTCGCCGTCATGCTCGGCGCGGACGGCGTGGTGCAGGCCGCCGGTCAGCTTGAAGGGAACTCCCAACCGGGCGGATTCGTGGATGAACGCCGCGAGCTCGGCCTCGTCGGGCCAGGCCCACGTCGGGGTCGCTCCCGTGCGGAACTTCGCCTGGACGACGTGGCCAGCCTCGTCGACTCCTGCGCGGATGTCGTCGAGCGCACGGCGATGGTCCGCGCCACGGGGCACCTCGAGCGTCAGGGGCAGCGGGCCCACGGGGAGGGTGCGCCAGCCGGGGAACCAGCCGAGCTCGGCACCGACGGCAACCACACTCGCCTCGGCCTTCAGCCGCTCCACCACGTCGAGGACGACTGAGGGGTCGACCCCGGGGCGAGCGATCAACCCGACCTCCAGCGGATTGTCCGACGCCGTGTCGACGGAGGTCAGGAGCGCCTCCACGTCGGAAGCGGGGACGAGCAACGGACCGATGAGGCCGGCATACGCCGCCTGTCTGTGCACTCGGTGGCGGGCGACGGCGACGTCGAGCGGTGCATTGCCGGGAGGGAAGACGGCGGCATCGTCGATGAGCCCTGCGAGCAGGGCGGTGGGCGCCGTTGACATGGCCGACACGCTACTAGGCTGAGGGAAGCAGGAGTTTCGACACGTACTCGACACAAAGAGGTGGAGACCAAGTGGCGCACTACCAGTCGATGGGCAGCATCCCGCCCAAGCGGCACACGCAGCACCGGCGACCAGCCGGGCGTGGCAAGACCGGCGAGCTCTACTACGAGGAGCTCATGGGCGAGGAGGGCTTCTCGTCAGACTCCTCCCTGCTCTATCACCGGGGCATCCCGTCGACGATCGTCGATGCGCGGGTGTGGGAGATCGGCGACCTGTCCACGACGCCGAACCACCCGCTGAAGCCGCTCCACCTGCAGCCGCACAAGCTGTTCGATGAGGGTTCAGGCGCCAAGTCCGTCAAGACGACCGATGTCGTCACGGGCCGTCGCCTGCTGCTCGGCAACGGTGACGTGCGGATCTCGTATGCCGTGGCCGGCGCCACGAGCCCGTGGTACCGCAACGGCATCGGCGACGAGTGCGTCTACATCGAGCGCGGCGCCGCCCGGGTCGAGACGATCTTCGGCGCCTTCGACGTCGCGCAGGGCGACTACATCATCATCCCGCGGGCCACGACGCACCGCTGGATCCCGAAGGGGTCGCGCAAGGAGCCGCTGCGGGCCTATGCCATCGAGGGCAACAGCCACATCGCGCCGCCGAAGCGCTACCTCAGTAAGTACGGCCAGCTGCTCGAGCACAGCCCCTACTGCGAGCGTGACCTGCGGACGCCGCAGGGGCCGCTTCTCGCCGAGGACATCGGCGAGAAGGAGGGCGCAGAGACCGAGGTCTACATCAAGCACCGCGGCTCCGGCCCGGCGGCCAGTGGCGGCATCGTCGGGACCGTCCACACGCTGCCGTTCCACCCGCTCGACGTCGTGGGCTGGGACGGCTGCCTCTATCCCTACGTCTTCAACGTGCGCGACTTCGAACCCATCACCGGCCGCGTGCACCAGCCGCCGCCCGTGCACCAGGTCTTCGAGGGCTGGAACTTCGTCGTGTGCAACTTCGTGCCGCGCAAGGTCGACTACCACCCGTTGTCCATCCCGGTGCCCTACTACCACTCGAACGTCGACTCCGACGAGGTCATGTTCTATGTCGAGGGCGACTACGAGGCGCGCAAGGGATCGGGCATCGGCCAGGGCTCGATCTCGCTGCACCCGGGCGGACACGCCCATGGTCCGCAGCCGGGCGCTGCGGAGGCGTCGATCGGTGCGGAGTACTTCGACGAGCTCGCCGTCATGGTCGACACGTTCCGTCCGCTCGACCTCGGCGAGGGTGGGTTGGCGTGCGACGACGGCAAGTACCACCTCAGCTGGAGCGGTGGCCGGGGCGGCCGCCGCTGAGCAACCGCCACTGGCGCCGCGCCTCGACCCACCCGCATACGAGGGAGTCGAGCGCGGCGTCGCCGGTCGCGGCGTGCACCAACCAGACCCGGTCGAGGTCGCTGGGGCGCGGGGCGCGGTTCTCCCACGTGATGCGCCGCTCGGCGAGCAGGTCGAACATGTCGTCGCAGAGGTGGGCTGCGATGACGGTCACCGCGTGCGCGCTCTGGGCGAGGGCGTCGACCCGGGCCGCCGCCACGCGTCCTCCGCCCACGACGAGCACGTGCCGGTCCGGCGTGGGGAAGTCGAGCAACCTCACCGTGTCACGGTGTCTGTCTGTAGTCATGAGTCATCATCGCGACGCTGGGTTGCGGTGGGTGTCACGCTGCGTTACGTCTGGGTTGCCCGACGGGTTCACTCGGCAGGGCTGAGGCCGAGGCGGTAGCCGCGTTTGACGACGGTCTGGACGAGGGCGCGCCCTCCGGCGTCGCGCAGGCGGCCGATGGCCACTTCGGCGGCGTGCGGGTCGGTCGAGTCGCCCGGGAGCACGGCGAGGACTTCGGCCCGCGACACGACGCCGCCCCCGGCGTCGACGAGGAGCCGCAGCACGGACAGCCCGCTCGGTGACAACGGCAGGACATGGCCGTCGAGCAGGGCCACGGTGCGCCGCACCTGGAGGTGACCGTTGACGGTGGCCACGGCCGACGACTGCGCCACCTCGTAGTGGTGGACGAGGCGTCGGACGAGCGCCCCCAGTCGCCCTCGGTCCGGCACGATCGGCTCGATCCCCCTGTCCTGCAAGGGAAGTGCTGTCACCGGTCCGACCGCGGCCGCGACGAGGCAACCGGAGGCGCAGCGGGCGACGATCCCGTCGGTGACCCCTTCGGCGTCGGCGGCTGCCAGCCAGGCGTGCGCTCCGGGTGCCGATGTGAACACGACGGCGTCGATCTCGCCGGCGGCGGCGTCGCGCACCGACTGGGCCAACGCTGCGGGGTCCGGCGTCGGCCCCCACCGATAGACGACGAGGCTCGCGACATCGGCTCCGGCGGCAGCGAGCTCGGTGTCGAGACCGTCGGCGCCGGCCCCATGGTGTTGCACGGCGATGCGCAGACCCGCGACGCCCTCGTCGAGCAGGAGCTCGAGGATCTCGGCGGACGTCTCGCTCTCGGCGACCCAGTCGGCGGTGAGCCCAGCGGCCTGGATGGCGCCACGCGCCTTGGGTCCGCGGGCGATGATCCGGGCACGACCGAGCACGAGGACCAGGTCGTCGGCGAGACCCGCGGCGTCGGCCGCCTCGATCCAACCCCTCAGGCCGATGCCGGTGGTGACGACCACGACGTCCGGCGGGGCGGCGAGCAGCTCCTTGGTCGCGATGAGCAGGTCGTCGTCGTGCTCGTGGGGGACGATCGTCATCGCCGGCGCATGGCGGACGGTGGCACCACGCCTGACCAAGGCGGACGACAGCTCGGCCGAACGCCGGTCCGCGGTCACGAGGACGACGCAACCGGCCATGACCTGGCTGAGCGTCGGGGGAGTCCGGGCAGCGCTCACACCGTCAGCCTGTCCGACGGCTCGGGCGCCAGCAGCGCGGGGTCCGCAACCCGGCCGACGACGATGACGGCGGGCGCGCGCACGTCGGCAGAGACGGCGGCCTCGACGATCTCAGCGAGACAGGCGCGGGTGACGCGCTGGCGCTCGGTGGTCGCATCCTCGATGATCGCCGCCGGCAGGTCGGCGCGGGCTCCGTGAGCGACGAGGTCGCGCACGTGGTCCGCCAGCAGTCGCACTCCCATGAGGATGACGAGTGTCGCAGTCTCGGCCGCTGCCGCTGACAGCGCGTGGGTGTCGATCTGATCGTGGCCGTGCACGATGTGCACGGCACCGACCGTTCCCCGGTGGGTGAGGGGTATGCCGGCCGCCCCCGGAGCGCTCAGAGCTCGCTCACGCCGGGGACCACCTCGACCGAGACCCCGGCCCCGCGGCACGCCAGGACCTCTTCGCCGCCACGGCCATAGACGAACGGGTCGCCTCCCTTGAGCCGCACGACGGTGCGCCCGCGCTGGGCGTGCTCGACGAGGAGGCGGTTGATCTCGTGCTGGGGAACCGGGTGGTGACCGGCGGTCTTGCCCACGTCGATGACCTCGACGCTGACGGGGAGGGTGCGCAGCAGGGCGGTGGGGCCCAGCCGGTCAGTCACGACGACGTCCGCCTCGGCCAGGGCCCGACGTCCGCGCACGGTGATGAGGTCGCCCGCGCCCGGTCCACCCCCGACGAGGATCACCCGCCCGTCGCTGTCGGGCCGCCTGCGTCGGGCGCGCAGGTCCAGGTCGGCGCTCTCGAGGTGCAGGGCAAGGGCGTTGCGGATGGACACCACCCGAGCCGGGTCAGGGCGCCCGGTCGAGACGACGCCCACCCTCACGCCGGCGTGGTCGGTGACCGCCGGGCTGCGGGCGGTGCCGTGCTCCGAGGTGCCGGCACAGACACTGAAGACCCGTGCTGCGGTGGCCTGCTCGCACAGTGCTCGGTCGACCGACACGTCACCGGTGGCCGCGACGACGAACCAGGTGCCGGCGACGTCATCGAGCGCCACCTCGCGCTGGCTCCAGGTCACCGACGCCTCGGCGACGAGGTCGAGCATGGCTTCGCAGACGACCGGCGTGACGACGTGCACGACGGCACCATCGGCGACGAGCGCCGCAGCCTTGGTCGCCGCGACCGGCCCTCCGCCGGCCACGAGGACCGGACGGCCGACGAGGTCGACGCCCAGCAGAGTCGTCATGTCACCCTCCCGCCGTGAGGTTCGGGACGAGCGACGTGCACGACGCCGTCGCGCACCTCCGCGGGCCAGGTCCGCAGGGGCTGCGGCTCCTTGCCCACGGGGTCGAGGCACTCGCCGGTGCGCAGGTCGAAGACCTGCTTGTACATCGGCGAGGCCACGGTCGGTGCCTCTCCACGAGTCCCGACGATCCCTCGGGACATCACGAAGGCGCCGGAGAAAGGGTCGAGCTGCTGCACGGCATACACGTCGTCCGAATGGGTGCGGAAGAGCGCGACCTGCTCGCCGCCCACGAGGGCCGCAGAGCCGCGTTCCGGCGCCAGGTCGTCGAGTCGGCACACCGCGATCCACCCTGGGATCGCGAGGGTGAGCTCCTGCGTCGCGACGTCGATGGTCATCGGCGGACCTCCAGGGTGGTGCCGGCGATGAGCACGCCGCCGGCGCGCTCCTCCGCGGTGGCAGGGCGGGGCTGGCCGCGTTCGGCGACGTAGGCGAACGAGTCGTCGGCCTGGTCGGGCGCGTTCACGAAGGACCCGAAGCGGCGCAGCTTCTCGGGGTCGGCGAGCGCTGCGGCCCACTCGTCCTCGTAGCCGTCGACGTGGGTCACCATGGCCGCGTCGAGGTCGGCGGCGATGCCGAGGGAGTCGTCGAGGACGACCGCGCGGATCGCCTCGAGCCCGCCCTCGTGGTCGTCGACCCACGCAGCCGTGCGCTGGAGCCGGTCAGCCGTGCGCACATAGAACATGAGGAAGCGGTCGATCGCCTGCACGAGAGTCTCGGTGTCGAGGTCCTCGGCGAGGAGCTGCGCGTGCTTGGGGGTGAATCCGCCGTTGCCACCGACGTAGAGGTTCCAACCGTTGTCGGTGGCGATGACGCCGACGTCCTTGCCGCGGGCTTCGGCGCACTCGCGCGCGCACCCGGAGACACCGAGCTTGATCTTGTGCGGCGAGCGCAGACCGCGGTAGCGCAGCTCGAGGGCGATCGCGAGGCCGACCGAGTCCTGCACGCCGTAGCGGCACCAGGTCGACCCGACGCACGACTTCACCGTGCGCAGCGACTTGCCGTAGGCATGGCCGGACTCGAAGCCAGCGTCGACCAAGCGGGTCCAGATCTTGGGGAGCTGCTCGATGCGAGCCCCGAAGAGGTCGATCCGCTGGCCACCGGTGATCTTGGTGTAGAGCCCGAAGTCCTTGGCGACCTCGCCGATGACGATGAGCCCCTCAGGCGTGATCTCACCGCCAGGGATGCGCGGCACGACGGAGTAGGAGCCGTCCTTCTGCAGGTTGGCCATGACGTGGTCGTTGGTGTCCTGCAACGTCGCTCGCTCACCCTCGAGGATGTGACCGGTGCCGAGCGTGGCGAGGATCGAGCCGATGACGGGCTTGCAGATGTCGCAGCCACGGCCGCGTCCGTGGGTCGCGATGATCTCGCTGAAGGTCGTGAGCCCCTGAACTCGCACGACGTCGAAGAGCTGGGCGCGGGAGAGGTCGAAGTGCTCACAGAGAGCCTTGCTGACCTCGACACCGGACTTCTCCAGCTCGGTCGTGACGAGCTTCTTGACGAGGGGGAGGCAGGAGCCGCAGCTCGTGCCGGCCAGGGTGCAGGCCCTGACGCCGGCGAGGTCCGTGCAGCCGCCGTCGGTCACCGAGCACCGGATGGCCCCGGCCGTGACGTTGTTGCACGAACAGACGGTTGCGTCCTCCGGCAGGTCCGTTGCCGGCGCCGGTCCACTTCCTTCGGGGAGCAGGTATGCCGCGGGGTCCCCTCCCAGCTCACGGCCCACCATCGGACGCAGGGCGGCATACGCACTGGCGTCACCCACGAGGATGCCGCCACGCAGGGTGCGGGCGTCGTCGGACATGACGAGCTTCTTGTAGACGCCACCGACCGGGTCGGAGATGACGACCTCGAGGCTGCCCGGCTCCTGCGCGAACGCGTCACCGAAGCTCGCGACGTCGACGCCCAGGAAGCTTGAGCTTGGTCGACAGGTCGGCGCCGGGGAAGGTGCCCTCACCGCCGAGCAGCCGGTCGGCGACGATCTCGGCCATCGTGTAGCCGGGAGCCACGAGGCCGAGGCAACGGCCGCCGATGTTGGCGACCTCGCCGATGGCCCAGATCGCGGGATCGGCTGTAGCACAGGCGTCGTCGATGACGACACCGCCGCGCTCGCCCACCTCGAGTCCGGCGGCCCGGGCGAGCTCGTCCCGAGGTCGGACACCCACGGCGAAGATGACGACGTCGACGTCGAGCGCTGGTCCCTCGGCGAACTCCATGCGCGAGACCGTCCCGCGGGCGCCGACGATCTTGGAGGTCGCGGTCGACGTGCGCACCGTGACGCCGAGGCCCTCGATGAGGCGCTTGAGGCCTGCGCCGCCACCCTCGTCGACCTGGAGCGGCATGAGGCGCGGCGCGAACTCGACGACCGTCGACTCGACCTCGAGTGCCTGGAGGGCGCCCGCTGCCTCGAGTCCGAGGAGGCCACCACCGACGACCGCGCCACGCACCGGGCGGTCGAGCTCCTCACGACGCTTCTCGACGAAGGCGCGCAGGTCGGCGACGTCGTCGATGGTGCGGTAGACGAAGGCGCCCCGGAGGTCTTTTCCGGGGACGGGGGGCACGGCGGCATACGAACCGGTTGCCAGCACGAGGGCGTCATACGGCAGGACCGCGCCACCGTTTGTGGTCACCGTCCGTGCGTCGCGGTCGATGCTGCCGGCCTTGACACCACGCTTGAGCGTGACGAGTGGGTCGTCCCAGATCTCCTGACCACCCAGGGCGAGCTCCTCGGGGTGGCGCCCGGTGAAGTAGGACGTGAGGGCGACGCGGTCGTAGGGTGCGCGCGGCTCTTCACAGAGCAGGGTCACCGCCCACTGCCCGGTCTCGTCGCGGGCACGGAGGGCGTCGATGAGTCGTCGTGCCACCATGCCGCCGCCGACGACGACGAGCTGTTTGATGTGCGGTGCCTCGAGCATGGTGACGACGCTAGGCATGGGCCGTTTCGGGACGGTCGTCCAACTGTTTCCCCTACGTAAAACGGTCCTCACACACCGGGGTGCCCCGCAGTGAGATTGCGAGCGCGATGGTTCCAAGGCAGATCAGCGCCTGCGAAGTCTCTGCTCGTGGCCGCCGCCGAGTGCTGGCTCTTCGTGTGTTCATCGGACCCTTGTGATCGGCCCAGCCGATTTCATTCCATGAGAGCGCGTCAGTAGACGGGGAGTGGCAGTGGCGTCATCAGGCTTCACTCTCATGCCGAATTGAGGATGTTCGGCGGAGGGCATGCGGGCCCCGTTCTGGCGCGGTCAGCGGTCGATTGCTGCCATGTTGGTTTTGTCGTGCCGCTCGCCGGCGGCGGGGTCGAGGTGGTCGAGCCGGTGCAGTTGGTCGGGTGTCAGCTCGACGGCGTCCGCTGCCGTGTTCTCCTCGACGCGTGACACGCGACGGGTGCCGGGGATCGGGGCGATGTCGTGGCCTCGGGTGAGCAGCCACGCCAGCGCTGTCTGCGCGGGGGTGGCGCCGTTCTCGGCTCCGATGGCCTTGACCTCGTCGACGATCGCGAGGTTGCGTTGGAAGTTCTCGCCAGTGAATCTGGGATTTGTCTTGCGCCAGTCGTCGTCGGCGAAGTCTGCGACGGTGCGGATCTGACCGGTGAGGAGGCCGTGGCCCAAAGGCGAATAGGGGACGAGGCCGATGCCGAGCTCGCGCAGCAACGGCAGGATCTCGGCTTCGACGTCGCGGGTCCAGAGCGAGTACTCGGTCTGCAGGGCACTAATCGGGTGCACGGCGTGCGCGCGGCGGATGGTGTCCGGACTGGCCTCAGACAGGCCGATGTGTCGGATCTTGCCCTCGACGACAAGCTCGGCGAGCGTCTGCACGGTGTGCTCGATGGGCGTGCCCGGGTCGACGCGGTGCTGGTAATAGAGGTCGATGTAGTCGGTACCGAGCCGGCGCAGAGAGCCCTCGACGGCGGCCCGGATGTTGGCGGGGCTGCTGTCGGTGATGCCGGGGGTCGGGTCCCCTTCGCCGTGCTGGACAAGGCCGAACTTGGTGGCGATGACGACCTGGTCGCGGCGACCCCTTACGGCCTGACCTACGACCTCCTCACTGTGGAAAGGCCCGTAGATCTCGGCGGTGTCGACGTGGGTGACGCCCAGGTCGAAGGCTCGGTGGATCGTGCGGATGGACTCGGCGTCGTCGACTGCGCCTTCGGTGGTGTAAGTGCCGGCCATGGTCATGGCGCCCAGACCGATGCGGGACACGTCGAGGGCGCCGAGGTGAGCGTTGTGCATGAGGGTTCAATCCTTCAGTGGTGGTGTGCGGAAGAGGGTTTGGCGTTCCAGTTGGCTAGCAGCCGCAGCGCGCCGTGTCGGAGGCTGCCCGGCCCTGGCAGTGCTCTACTTGCGCTCGATGAGCATTTCGACGTTGTCGGGGAGGTTCTCGAAGGCGGCGAGGTCGGAGGTGACCTCTCCCATCTTGGTGAGGGTGGGGACTGAGGAGGTCGGGGCGTAGATGATGGTGATGCTGTCCATCGGGTTGTAGTAGACGATGTCGCCGGCCTCGACGCTGGTGTAGAACGGTCCCGTTTCAGTCATCGGGGCGGGTAGCTCGGTGATGTACTCGATGCCCGCGTTCCGCTCCCAGGGCAGCGTCACGGGCAGGGTGGCCAGGAAGTCCCGCGACACCTGGCTGTCGTTGATAGTTGCCTCGAAGGTCTGGTTCCCGGCCGTGATGGTTACGGCGGTGTCCTGACCCGAGGTCTGAGGGGTGGTTGACGGGCTCGAGGAGGGTGAAGCCGTCGCGGGTGCGGCCGATGGCTGCGACGGTGCGGCGGTGCCTGCCGGCGCCTCGGTGTCAGGGGTGGTGGTGCAGGCGCTCAGGGCCACGGCGGCCGTCACGGTGGCGAGGGAGGCAAGGGTCTTCTTCATGGCGGGTGTCTTTCGTGAGCTGGTGAGTCGGGCGGGGTGGCGGGATTCAGGCATCGTCGTGGGCAAGGGAAGAGGACAGCTGGCGGTGGGCGTCGGCCTGGGTGAGGAGCTCGTTCGCCTTCTGCTCGACCGCGGCGACTGCGTCGGCGCCGGCGATCCAGCGCAGCGGTGGCTCGTCGAGGGCCATCACCTGCACCAGAGCGCGGCCGAGTTTGGCGGGGTCCCCTCCCTGCTGGCCGTTCATGGCCTTCCAGGCGGTGATCGTCTGTGCTGTGCGTGGGGCGTAGTCCTTGATCGAGAGCTCGGGCCAGATCGACGAGGCGCCTTCGACGAGCAGCTCGGTGCGGAAGAAGCCCGGCTCGACCACGGTGGTGGTGATGTCGTAGGGGGCCACGTCGAAGTGCAGGGACTCCATCCAGCCCTCGAGGGCGAACTTGGAAGCGGCGTAGGCCGCGCAGAACTCCCCTCCGACGATGCCTGCGGTTGAGGTGATGGTGACGACCTGGCCGCTTCGCTGCCGGCGCAGGACGGGCAGGACGGCCCGGGTGACGTTGAGGGGGCCGAAGAAGTTGGTCTCCATCTGGGCCCGGAACTGGCTGTCACTGATCTCCTCGAAGTAGCCGGCATAGAAGTTGCCGGCGTTGTTGACGAGGGTGTCGATGCGCCCGAACCGCTCGACGGCCGCGGCGACGGCGGCGTGTGCGGCGTTCGGGTCGGTGACGTCGAGGGAGACCGCGAGGAGATTGTCGTGCTGGCCAAGGGCGGCGGTGACCTTGCCAGAGTCGCGGGCGGTTCCGACGACGCGGTGGCCGGCGTCGAGAGCGGCCTTGGCCAGGTCGATGCCCATCCCGCGGGCCGCGCCGGTGATGAACCAGACAGCCGAGGTGCCGGGGGTGGAGTCAGTCATGAGGGGAGTGCCTTTCTGGAGTGATGTGCTCCAGTCAAGACGGCCCGCGACCGCGCAGGGAGTCACTACCTATGGGGTTAATGCCAGTGACTCCCTGGCGTCTGGGTGCGGTGCCTAAAGTCGAACCCATGGACCCCCGGAACGACCTGCGCGACTTCCTGACGACACGTCGGGAACGCCTCACCCCCGCCCAAGCGGGCCTGCCCGACTTCGGGGGACGACGCCGCGTGAAAGGCCTGCGCCGTGAAGAGGTTGCCCTCCTCGCCGGGATGAGCACCGAGTACTACGTCCGGCTCGAACGGGGCAATGGGACTGGCGTCTCCCAAGCCGTCCTAGACGGGGTCAGCCGGGCCTTGCAGCTCGACGAGGCCGAACACGCCCACCTTTACGACCTGGTGCGCGCTGCGAATCAAGGCAACAACCCCGGGCGCCGCCGAGGGCCCACACGTGCTCAGCAGGTCCAGGCCAACGTGTTGCAGCTGATCGACGCCATGCACGACGTACCGGTTTTCGTCCAGAACGGCCGCCTCGAAGCCGTGGCTACGAACCGGCTCGGCGCAGCGCTTTTCTCCGAGATGTTCGTGCTGCCGCAACGGCCGATGAACGCGGCCCGGTTCACCTTCCTGGACCCTCGCGCCACGACCTTCTACCGGGACTGGGAGAGCAACGCCCACCAGATCGTCGCCCTCCTGCGAGCCGAGGCAGGCCGCGCACCCTACGACCGGATCCTCACTGACCTGGTCGGAGAGCTAGCCACCCGCAGCGACCTCTTCCGCACCCTGTGGGCATCACACGACGTACGGGTGCACCGCACAGGGACCAAGAACGTGCACCACCCCATCGTCGGAGACCTTGACCTCACCTTCGAGGCCATGGACCTCACCTCCGAACCGGGCCTGCAGCTGCTGGCCTTCTCCGCCGCCCCCGGCACCCCCAGCCACGACGGACTCCAACTGTTGGCGACCTGGGCTGTCACCGCTCAGCTCGAGGCAGTCCGGCCCACCGCAGCCACGAAGAGGAAGGTCGACCAGCCCTGACATCGTGTCCGACGTCTTTGCCGAAGACATGGCGTTCCTCGACACACTCACCAACCCATGAGTGGAGCGTCCTGCCCGCACGCCTAGACCCGACCTCGAACGAGCCTGAGGGCCCGCGCCGCAGCTGACCGCGCCACAACCAGCCAAATCATCCGACCCATTGCGCTCGGCTCGCCACCGCCTAAGCAGCGTCCGCAATTGCCGCATCCGTGGGTCGGGCGTGCCAGGACCGTGCGGGCACTTGTCGGGCGTTGGGCGTCGGGCGCCGTCCCGTCCGGGACACTGGGGGAAACCGACCGTAGCTTCGAGAAGGAGTCAGCCGTGACCGAGGGAACCGTCCGCTGGTTCGATGCCGAGCGGGGGTTCGGCTTCATCGCCCTCGGTGAGGATGTAGAGGACCTGTACGTGCACGCATCCGAGATCGTCAGCAACGACGCGATGAAGCTGCTCCGCGAGGGTCAGGTGGTCGAGTTCGAGGTGGGCGAGGGGGACCGCGGTCCGCAGGCGCGCCGCGTCCGGGTCACAGGCGACCAGGCCCGCGACACACCACTGGGCGTGCTCGGCACCGTCTCCTGGTACGAGCCCTCCAAGGGGTACGGGTTCATTACGCCCGACGGCGGTGGAGCCGAGGTCTTCGTGCACAGTTCGGCCATCGTGGGCGGCGGCGTGGTCTCGGAGGGGCAGCGGGTGGCCTTCCTCGTCGTCGACGGCGAGAAGGGACCGCAAGCTGACCATCTGCTGCCACTGGGAGCCCAGGCTGCCCAGCAGGCCGTGGCATCCGACGGGGCGGACGGCACCGTGTCCTGGTACGACGGGGGCAAGGGCTTCGGCTTCATCACCCCCGATTCGGGCGGCCCCGATGTCTTCGTCCACGTCCGGGAGCTGGCCGATGGGCTCCCTGAGCTGGGCGAGGGGGACCGGGTGACGTATGCCGTCGTCGTGAGCGAGAAGGGCCCGCAAGCTCGCGATGTGCGCCTCGCACGCAGCTCGACACCTCGGGGCGCACCCGCGACGTCGACGACCCACGCTCGATCGGGACGCCGGGACGCATCCGACGTCCCGGCGCGCGGCGGAGAGGGAGTGGTCGCGCGCTACGACGCGGAGCGGGGATTCGGCTTCATCTCCCCGGACGCGGGAGGCGCGGACCTGTTCGTGCACGTGTCGGTGCTCAGAGGCGCAGAGGCGCTGGAGCAGGGCGATCGGGTCCGCTATCAGGTGCGACAGAGCGATCGAGGACCACAGGCAGACCGCGTCGAACGGCTGTGAGCCGAGGGCGGTCCCGGCAGAGCTGATGCTCACGCGTGTCCCGTTCCCACCACACGCTCATCCCGCAGACAGGGCCGGCAAGACACATCTCCGTCGGCGACACCTTGGTGACCCAACGGGATGCTGGAGCGGCGAAGGCACAGGCTTACACCGCGGCAGTGGCCGCGGGCTTCTCGTTCAGCCAGCCGAGGAGTCCGCAGACCTCGTCCTTGCAGCCGCCACATCCCGTCGTGGCTTGGGTCGCCCTGGCGATGTCGTCGACGGACCGCGCACCGCAGGCGTGGGCCGTCATGATCTCGGCCTTCGTCACGCTGTTGCAGCGGCAGACGGCCGCGTCGTCCGTCAGTGCGTCAGGTGTCGTGGCCGCCACCGGCGCCGCGGACAACGCCGTGAGGAGCAGGCGGGCTGGGTCGCTGGGGACCGGGGTGCGCCGGGTGTAGGCCGCGACGAGGTCGGCCGCCACCTGCCCCGCGCCGATGCAGGTGGCGCCGACCAGCCGGTCGCCCGAGACGACGACCTCGACGTGCCGACCGGCGTCCGGGTCCGAGAGGCTCAGCGTGCGCTGCGCGGGATCGTCGGTGCGAGAGCCACCGCACACACCCATGGTCACGACGTCGAGCCCATGGGCTTTGACGCGCACGATGTCGCTGATCGCGGTGTCGGACCCGCGGCTGCGCGGGGCGGTTCCGGTGAGACGGTCGGCGAGGCCGCGGGCCCGGTCCCATCCGAGTGCGACGAGCCCCATGGCTCCGCTTGGTGGCTGGGCGCAGTCACCGATGGCGAAGATGCGGGCGTCGGCCGTGCTCGACGCGTCGTCGACGACAATGCCGCGCTCACAGGCGAGCCCGGCCTCGGCGGCGAGCTCGGTGTTGGCGATCGTTCCCGTGGCGACGAGCAGGAGGTCGGACTCGACGACGTCGCCGTCGGTGAGACGTATGCCGGTGAGTCGCCCGTTCGCGACCACCGCGGCTTCCGCTCCCACGCCGACACGCGGGTGGATGCCGAGCTCGGGCATGGCGCTCGCGAGGACGCGACTCGCGGACCCGTCGAGCTGGCGCTCCATGAGAGCCTCAGCCGGATGGATGATCGTCACGGCGCAGCCGCGTTGAGCCAGTCCGCTCGCCGCCTCGATCCCGAGGACGCCGGCGCCCAGGACGACGGCGCGACGGGAGTTGAGCGTGGCCGCGACGATCTCGCGGGCGTCGTCGATGCTGCGCAGCGAGTGCACGCCGAGGGGGAGCGTGCCGGTGCCGCTGTCCAGGCCCGCGAGGGGAGGGATGCGTGCTGCGGCGCCGGTGGCGAGCACGAGCTGGTCGTAGCGGTGTCGGCTGCCGTCGGTCGTCGTCACGACGCGGTCGTCACGGTCGATCGACGCGGCCGCGGTGCCTCGCAGCACGGTCAGCCGAGGGTGGTGCGGGGTCGGCAGCGTGAGGGACGTCAGGTCGTAGCGTCCGGCGACGACCTCGCTGAGGAGGACGCGGTTGTAGGGCTCGCATCCCTCGGCCCCGATGACGGTGATGTCGTACTTGCCCACGGTGTCGCGTCTCAGGAGGTCCTCGACGAACCGTGACCCGACCATGCCGTTGCCGATGACGA
Source organism: Knoellia sp. AC549 (assembly GCF_979258975.1). NCBI lineage: Bacteria > Bacillati > Actinomycetota > Actinomycetes > Micrococcales > Intrasporangiaceae > Knoellia > Knoellia sp. AC549. The sequence goes on along the minus strand of NZ_OZ409890.1, from coordinate 386,547 downwards.
CGAGCCTCATGTCAGAACCTCCGTGGCGGTTCGGAAGCTCGGCGAGCTCCGAGGTGGCGGGGGAGTCGGCGCGGGCCACGATGACCGCGCAGACCTTGAACTCGGGCATGCCCGAGATGGGATCGGTGGCGTCGTTGGTGACGCGGTTGACGCTCTCGGCACCGGCCCAGTGGAACGGCATGAAGACCGTGTCCGGGCGCACCGACTCGGTGATGCGGGCGGGGGCAGTCACGACACCACGGCTGCTCGTCAGGCTGACGAGGGCGCCCGCGGCGATGCCGTGCAGGTCGGCGAGGATCGGATGGATCTCGACGAAGGCTGCGGGCGACGCACTGACGAGGGCGTCGACGCGTCGGGTCTGGGCCCCTGACTGGTAGTGCTGGAGCACCCGCCCCGTCACGAGGTGGATGGGCGCACCGGAGCGCACGTCCTCGGCGGGTCCGTGGTCGTCCACGGCGACGAAGAGCGCGCGTCCGTCAGCCGTCGGGAAGCCGTCGAGGAAGAGCCGAGGCGTTCCGAGGTGTGGGGCTCCGTCCGTCGCCGGGCACGGCCAGTAGAGATCGGGCTCGGCGTCGAGACGCTCGTGGCTCAGGCCGCTGTAGTCGGCCCGACCACCCGCGCTGGCCCTGGCGAGCTCGTCGAAGACGAGGGACGCGTCTGTGTCCCAGGTGCCAGGAGCGTCGAGCCGCTCAGCGAGCTCGCGCCACAGCCAGAGCTCGGACCGCGCACCGCTGGGTGCGTCAATCGCCTTGCGACGACGCAAGATCCGTCCTTCGAGCGAGGTCATCGTGCCCTCCTCCTCTGCCCACTGCAGCACGGGCAGGACGACGTCAGCACGCTGCGCGGTCTCGGACGGGACGACGTCGCACACAACCAGGAGCTGCAGCGCGTCGAGACGGTCGCCCACGTGGTTGGCGTTGGGCGCAGACACCCGGACATTGGCTCCGTGCACGAGCAGTGCACGCGGGCCGTCCTCGCGTCCGAGCGAGTCGAGCAGCTCGACCGCGGGCTTGCCCTTGCCGGGGATGATCCCCGGGTCGACGCCCCACACCGAGGCGACGTGTGCCCGCGCCGCAGGGTCGTCGATCATCCGATATCCCGGGAGCTGGTCGGACTTCTGCCCGTGCTCACGCCCGCCCTGGCCGTTGCCCTGGCCGGTGATGGCGCCGTAGCCCGAGCCGACCCGTCCGGGCAGGCCCAGCGCCAGGGCGAGGTTGATGGCGGCGTTGACGGTCGCGGTGCCCTGCGAGGACTGCTCGACGCCACGCCCGGTGAGGATGTAGGCACCGGTGCCGCCCCGTGACGGGCTCGCCGCCGCGAGCAGCCGAGCGGTCTCGCGCAGCAGCATCGCCGGGACTCCGGCAACCTGCTCGACGCGTTCGGGCCACCAGGCGGCCGCGAGCCGACGGACGTCGTCGACCCCCGTCGTCCGAGAAGTGATGTATGCCGTGTCGGCCAGTCCCTCGGCAAACGTCACGTGGAGCATTCCGAGGAGGACGACCAGGTCGGTCCCGGGCACCGGCTGAAGGTGAAGTCCCTGACCGTTGTCCGCCAGGGACGCCGTGGCACTGACCCGCGGGTCGACGACCACGAGCCCACCCCTGGCCCGGGCGCCCGCCAGGTGCGCCACGGCGGGGGGCATCGTCTCGGCGAGGTTGCTGCCGAGGAGCAGGACGGCCTGGGCGCCGCCAAGGTCGGCGAGCGGGAAGGGGAGACCCCGGTCGATCCCAAGGGAGCGGTTGGCAGCGGCTGCCGCACTGCTCATGCAGAACCGTCCGTTGTAGTCGATGTTCGCCGTCCCAAGGGCGATCCGGGCGAACTTCCCCAGCTGGTAGGCCTTCTCATTGGTGAGCCCGCCACCGCCGAACACGGCCACCGCGTCGGCACCGTGCTCGGCGCGGACTGCCCTGAGCTGCAGCGCAACCAGGTCGAGCGCCGCCTCCCACGACGTGGGCTCGAGCTCGCCCGACGCGCTGCGCACCAACGGAGTCGTGAGCCGGTCCGGCGCACGCAGCACCGAGGCACTCGTCCAGCCCTTCTGGCACAGCCCTCCCCGGTTGGTCGGGAAGTCACGCCCGGCGACGCTCACGCCGGTGGGCTCCGGCGTGAGCGTCTGGGCGCACTGCAGGGCGCAGTAGGGGCAGTGCGTGGCAACAGTGGTCATGGAGACGTCAGATCGTCTCCGAGGCCAGCGCGGAACCACGGCGCTGGTACACGGCATACACGGTCAGGGCCATGAGGACGTAGGCCGCCACGAAGACGTACAACGCCGGGACCAGCGACCCATAGGTGTCCTTGGCCATCGCGAAGCCGCGCGGGATGAAGAAGCCGCCATAGGCACCCACGGCTCCGGCGATGCCGATGCAGCCGGCCGCCGCCTTGCGCGCGGCGGGGAGCGCCTCCGCGGACACCCCGGCACGGAAGACCGCGGGGATCATCCGGTAGGTCGCACCGTTGCCGATGCCAGCGCCGGTGAAGAGCACGAGGAAGGCGCCGAAGAAGAGCGGGAAGCTCTTGGCCTGCAGCCCTTCGATCGCCGCCAGGGCGCCACCGGCGAGGATGACGAACGACGCGATGGTCACTCGTGCGCCGCCGAGGCGGTCCGCGACCATGCCACCGAGCGGGCGGGTCAGGGCCCCGATGAGAGCACCGATGAAGGCCAGCCCGAGGGGAGCCGTCGGGAACTGGGTCTTGAGCAGCGTCGGGAACGCACCGGCATACCCGATGAAGGAGCCGAAGGTCCCGATGTAGAGGAACGAGATGATCCACGTGTGGGGGTTCTTCGTCGCGAGGGCGAAGGACCTGTAGTCAGCCCTGATCCCGGTGAGGTTGTCCATCCACCGCCAGGCGCCGACGGCGGCCAGCAGCGCCAGCGGGATGAAGATCAGCCCCGCGCGCTCGAGGTGCACACCGGCACCGATGGCGATGACCGCGGGGACGACCATCTGGACGATGCCGGTGCCAAGGTTGCCGCCAGCAGCATTGAGCCCCAGCGCTTTCCCCTTCTCGGCCTCCGGGAAGAAGAAGGAGATGTTGGTCATCGAGGAGGCGAAGTTGCCGCCTCCGAAGCCTGCCAGGGCGGCACACAGCAGCAGGACACCGAACGACGTCTCTGGCCGGGTGACGATGAACGCGAGAGCCGACGCCGGAAGCAACAACAACAGCGACGAGATGATCGTCCAGTTGCGGCCGCCGAACGCCGGCACGGCGAACGTGTAGGGGATGCGGATGGTCGCGCCGACGAGGCTCGGGACGGCGATGAGCCAGAACTGCTGGTTGAGAGTGAGCGAGAAGCCGGCTGCGGGCAGCAGCGGCACGACGACGGACCAGAGGGCCCAGACGCAGAAGCCGAGGAACTCGGCGAAGACGGAGAAGCCCAGGTTGCGGCGCGCGACGCTGCGGCCGGTGGACTGCCAGAAGCTGGTGTCCTCGGGGTCCCAGTGCTCGATCCAGCGACCGGGACGCGTCTCAGGGGCGGTGGCGGCGGGGGCCGCAGCGGCAGTGCCGGCAGGGGCCGGTTGCGCGGTGGGGGTGGTGGTCTCCATGGGGCCAGACCCTGCCCAAGGCGTGTTTCCGAACCCTGCGGCCCAGGTAAATCATCCGTAACGCCGGCCGCACAGCCGGGCTGGCGCCACTGTGAGAAGAGGAGGGCCCTCAGAGGTAGGTGGTGGGGATCGCCGGCTCGCCGCGGCTCAGCTGGTGCGCCGACCGAGGCAGCTCGGCAACCGACGCCTCGTGCCGATCGCGCGCCGTGGCCAGCTCCGCGTGCTGACCGCCGACGACGTCCCCGCCCCGGACGTACTCCACGAGCAGTGGGCGGTCGTCCCCGTCGTCGTCGGGCGGCTCGCCGATCCCGATGATCTCGGCCTCGGCGATGCCGCGGGTACTGCGCCGCCGCAGGGCGTACTTGCGCCCACCGACCGACGTCTTGTCCTTGCTCGCCTTCGCGACGCCGACCATCTCGCCGGAGTCGTCAGAGCGGGCCACGAGCTTGTAGACCATGCCCGCGGTGGGCGCACCGGACCCGGTGACGAGCTGTGTGCCCACGCCATAGGCGTCGACCGGCCCCGCGGCCAGTCCGGCGATGGCGAACTCGTCGAGGTCCGACGTCACGACGATGCGCGTGTTCCTGGCGCCGAGCGAGTCCAGCTGCTCGCGGACCTCACGCGCCTGGACGAGGAGGTCCCCGCTGTCGAGACGCACCGCGCCCAGCTCGGTCCCCGCGACCTCGATGGCGATCTCGACGGCCTTCTCGACGTCATAGGTGTCGACGAGCAGGGTCGTGCCTACACCCAGCACCTCGACCTGCGCCGCGAAGGCTTCTCGCTCGTCGTCGTGGAGCAGCGTGAACGCGTGCGCAGCCGTCCCTGACGTGGGCACCCCCCAACGGCGGCCTGCCTCGAGGTTCGAAGACGTCGCGAACCCGGCGATGTATGCCGCCCGCGCAGCTGCCACTGCGGCTTCCTCGTGCGTGCGTCGAGACCCCATCTCGATGCACGGCCGGGTGCCTGCGGCTCCGGTCATGCGCGAGGCCGCGCTCGCAACAGCGCTGTCGTGGTTGAGGATTGACAGCACGAGGGTCTCGAGGACGACTCCGTGGGCGAAGTCGGACTCGACCACGAGCACCGGTGAGCCGGGGAAGTAGGCGTCGCCCTCGGCATACCCCCAGATGTCCCCTTCGAAGCGGTAGCCGGCGAGGAAGTCGAGCGTCTCGTCGTCGACCACGCCCCCGGCCCGCAGGGCTGCGATGTCGGCATCGTCGAACCGGAAGCGTTCGATGGCGTCCAGCAGCCGTCCGGTCCCCGCAACCACGCCGTAGCGCCGGCCGTCGGGCAGTCGCCGGGCGAAGGTCTCGAAGACGCAGCGTCGAGACGCCGCCCCCGACCGCAGGGCCGCCTGGACCATCGTCAGCTCGTAGTGGTCGGTCAGCAGGGCCGTCGATGGCGCGGTCGAGGACGCAGGAGCAGGGGAGGAGAGGCTCACCCCCAGCACCCTATTGTGGGAGCCGTGTCCATCGCGCCCGTGCAGGAGGAGATCACCTCCTCCTCGACCGATGTCGCGCCAGACGTCCCGTGGATCACGCTCGTCTGGAACGACCCGGTCAACCTCATGTCCTACGTGACCTACGTCTTCCAGAGCTACTTCGGCTACGACCGGACCAAGGCCGAGAAGCTGATGATGGACGTGCACACCAAGGGTCGTGCCGTCGTCTCCCACGGCTCGCGCGAGAAGATGGAGAGCGACACCGAGGCCCTGCAGGGCTACGGGTTGTGGGCCACCTTCCAGAAGGACGACTGATGTTCCGAGCGAACGTCCGCATGTGCAAGGGCGCCACAACCAGCCAGAAGGACGACTGACTGATGGCGCGCGCGTTCGCCCGCAAGGGCAAGGGAACCAACGTCCGGTATGCCGCCAAGCTCGATGCCGTCGAACGTGCCGTCGTCGCCGGGCTCATGGAGCAGGTTCACGCCCTCGTCGCGCCGGAGCCGGTGGCGGGCGTCGAGACCGGCCCTGCGGGCGAGTCGGGCGACGATGACTTCGCGGCGATCGTCTCGGGCCTGGGCGGTCTCGGCATGGGTGTCTCGGTCTCCGCCGAGGACCAGGTGCCCGACGACCGGCCCGTCCCCAGCGACGCGCGCTCGTTCGGTGACCGCGACCCGGCTCTCGAGCGGCTGCTCCCGGCCGGGAACCGGGCCGACGACCAGGCCTCGGCCGAGTTCCGGCGGCTCACTGAGCACGGCCTGCGGCAGCGCAAGGCCGGCCACCTCGAGTCCGCGATCCGCTCACTCCGGGCGCCCGGTCCGGGGGTGCAGCTCGACGAGCGCGCCGCCATCGACATGGTCATCGCCCTGACCGACGTGCGCCTCGTCCTCGGCGAGCGCCTCGGGCTGCGCGAGGACGCCGACGTCGACCGCCTCGAGCAGGAGCTCGCCGACGTGGACGACGACGATCCTCGGGCGCACGCCATGTCGGTCTACGACTTCCTCACGTGGCTGCAGGAGACGCTCGCCACGGCGATGCTGCCCGGTGCCGACCGCAGCGCATAACCTTGTGCGGTGCCTGACTCTCCCATCGGAATCTTCGACTCCGGGTATGGCGGTCTCACGGTGGCGCGAGCCGTCCTCGACCAGCTCCCGCACGAGTCGGTGGCCTATCTGGGTGACACGGCCCGCACGCCCTACGGCCCCCGCCCGATCGCCGAGACCCGGGCCCTCGCGCTCGAGTGCCTCGACCGCCTCGTGGCGCACGGCGTCAAGGCGCTCGTCATCGCCTGCAACACCGCCAGTGCCGCCGTGCTCCACGACGCGCGGGAGCGCTACGACGTGCCGGTCGTCGAGGTCATCCGACCGGCGGTCCGTCGCGCCGCCGGAGCCACGCGCAGCGGTCGGATCGGCGTCATCTCCACGCTCGGCACGCACCAGTCGCGCGCCTACCTCGACGCCTTCGCGGCCGCCCCGCACCTCCGGGTGACGAGCGAGCCGTGTCCGCGCTTCGTCGACTTCGTCGAGTCGGGCGTGACGGGCGGCGCGGAGCTGAGGAACGTGGCCCGCGACTACCTCGCCCCCCTCCAGGACCAGGACGTCGACACGCTCATCCTCGGATGCACGCACTACCCGTTGCTCGCCGGTGTCATCTCCTACGTCATGGGGCCTGACGTCACGCTCGTGTCCTCCGCCGAGGAGACGGCCAAGGAGCTCTATCGCGTGCTCGCGGACGCCGACCTCCTCCGCCCTGACGACCGCCCCGCCCCGGAGCACGGGTTCACGACGACGGGCGACCCGCAGGAGTTCCGCCGGCTGGCGCTGCGGTTCCTCGGGCTCGGTCCGAACTTCGGCCACATCTTCACCTCCGCCATCGGCGTCCCGGCGGTGATCGCGTGAGGGTCACCGTCATCGGCTGCAGCGGGTCGTTCGCGGGACCCGAATCGGCCGCGTCGAGCTATCTCGTGTCGGTGGACGCCGGGGATCGCACGTGGAACGTCCTCCTCGACCTCGGTTCCGGTGCCCTGGGCCCGCTGCAGCGGCACCTCGACCCGCGAGACCTCGACGCGGTCTTCCTCACGCACCTGCACCCGGACCACTGCGCCGACCTGTGTGGCCTCTATGTGGCGCACCACTACGCCCCGGCCGGAGCGCCGGGCAAACGACTCCCCGTCTGGGGTCCCCACGGCACCGCGTCTCGCATGGCGCTCATGTACCACGGCCTCGAGGAGGGCGGCATGGACGGGGTCTTCGCCTTCTCCGAGCTCGGTGACCGCGTCCCGGTCACCGTCGGCCCGTTCACGATCACTCCGTATGCCGTGAACCACCCGGTCGAGGCCTTCGGCTTCCGCGTCGAGGCCGAGGGGGCCGTCCTCTGCTACACCGGGGACACCGACACCTGCGACAACCTCGAACCGCTCATGCGCGACGCCGACCTCGTGCTCGCGGACTCGGCCTTCGTCGACGGACGCGACGAGGTCCGCGGCATTCACCTCTCCGGGAGCCGTGCGGCGCGTGCCGCCGCCGAGGCCGGGGGAGTCAGGCGCCTCGTGCTGACGCACATGCCGGCGTGGAACGACCGAGATGTATGCCGTGATCAGGCCGAGCCGTTCTGGCCCGGTGTCGAGGTGGCCCGGCCCCACGACGTCTACGACCTCGGCGCGGCTGCAGGCACGAGCGCCGTCTAGCCTGCTCGTGTGACTTCACAGCAGACCAGACATGACGGCCGCGCCCCCGAGGACCTCCGCGAGGTGCGGATCACCCGCAACTGGCTCGACCATGCCGAGGGCAGCGTCCTCATCGAGTTCGGCCGCACCCGCGTGCTCTGCGCAGCGTCCTTCACCGAGGGGGTGCCGCGCTGGCTCAAGGGACGCGGCACCGGGTGGGTCACCTCCGAGTACGAGATGCTCCCGCGCTCGACCAACACCCGCTCGGACCGTGAGTCCCGCAAGGGCAAGGTCGGCGGCCGCACCCACGAGATCTCCCGTCTCATCGGACGTGCGCTGCGTGCCGTCATCGACACGAAGGCGTTGGGGGAGAACACGATCGTCGTCGACTGTGACGTGCTACAGGCCGACGGTGGCACGCGCACGGCGTCGATCACCGGTGCCTACGTCGCGCTCGTCGACGCCATCGAGGACGCCCGTGCCAAGGGCCTCATCGCCAAGAACGCCCAGCCGCTGTCCGACTCCATCGCGGCTGTGAGTGTCGGCGTGGTCGGCGGGCTCCCCGTCCTCGACCTCGACTACCCCGAGGACTCCACGGCCGACACCGACATGAACGTCGTCATGACCGGCTCGGGTCGCTACGTCGAGGTGCAGGGGACGGCCGAGGGTGCCGACGCGGCATTCGACCGCGACCGGCTGAACGAGCTGCTCGACCTCGCCGCTGCCGGCTGCGCCACCCTCACGGCCCTGCAGAAGCAGGCGCTCGACGAGGCCCCTCGGGAGCGGACGCGATGACGAGGCTGGTCCTCGCGACCCAGAACGAGCACAAGGTCCACGAGCTCCGCCAGATCCTCGCCGAGCTCGTCGAGGAGCTCGGGCTGGAGGTCGTCGGCGCCTCGGACTTCCCGGACGCCCCCGACGTCGTCGAGAGCGAGGTGACCTTCGTGGGCAACGCCCGGCTCAAGGCCGTCGCCGTCGCGCAGGCCACCGGACTGCCCAGCGTGGCCGACGACTCCGGGTTGGCCGTCGATGTGCTCGGCGGCTCGCCCGGCGTCTTCTCGGCACGGTGGTCCGGGTCGCACTCCGGCCCCGACGCCCCCCGCGCCGAACGCGACCGTGCCAACCTCTCGCTGCTCCTCGAGCAGCTCGGCGACGTGCCCGACGAGCACCGCAGCGCCTCCTTCGTCTGTGCCGCGGTGCTCGCCATGCCCGACGGCTCCATCGAGTCCGTCGAAGGTCGCGTCACGGGCACGATCCGACGGGACCCGGTGGGGGACAATGGCTTCGGCTACGACCCGATCTTCGTCCCCGACGGCGACACCAGAGCAATGGCGGAGTACTCCGACGTCGAGAAGAACGAGATCTCGCACCGGGGCCGCGCCTTCCGCGCCATGATCCCGGTCCTTCGCGAACGCCTCACCTGACTCTCACCTCCCCCTTGCGTCCACGGAGGTGGCCGCAAGAGCCGCCAGATGCGCAGACGCAAGGGTGGGGGTCAGGGCGGAAGGTGGGCGGACGGCATACCCTGTCCTCGCGCGCGAGTGGCGGAACAGGCATACGCGCTGGTCTTAGGAACCAGTGCCTTCGGGCGTGCGGGTTCGAATCCCGCCTCGCGCACTGGCTGTCGGTGCCTCGCTGATAGTTTGGCGAGAGCCGACCATCGAGGAGATCTGCGTGACTGAGCGACTCAGTCCGGGCGACGTTGCACCGGACTTCACCCTGACCACCGACACCCGTGAGAGCGTCACGCTCTCGGACCTGCGTGGCGACAAGGTCATCGTCTACTTCTACCCGGCTGCGATGACGCCCGGGTGCACCAAGCAGGCCTGCGACTTCAGCGAGTCGCTCGAGCTGCTCAAGACCGACGGCTACACCGTGCTCGGCATCTCACCGGACAAGCCCGAGAAGCTCGCGAAGTTCCGCGACGCGGAGCACCTCTCGCTCACGCTCCTCTCGGACCCCGACAAGTCCGTCATGACGTCGTGGGGCGCCTTCGGTGAGAAGAGCCTCTACGGCAAGACCGTCCAGGGCGTGATCCGCTCCACCTTCGTCGTCGACGGTGAAGGCAAGGTCGAGCACGCCTTCTACAACGTCAAAGCCACAGGTCACGTCGCCAAGCTCCGGCGCGACCTCGGACTCAGTGAGGACTGATTCGATGACCAGCATCCCCGCCCTCGAGGCCGACATCGCGGAGCGCCGCACGCGCCTCGCGCGCACCCTCAACGAGCTCACCGCCAAGGCGACCCCCTCAGCGATCGCCAAGCGGCAGGTCGACCAGGCGAAGGCCCGGTTCGCCGACGCCACGACGACCCCCGAGGGTGACCTGCGGGTGGAGCGCGTCGCTGCAGCGGTGGCCGTCGTCGCCGTCATCGTCGTGATCAAGGTGCTGCGTCGCCGACGGCGCTGACCGATACTGGGGTCACGGCAACGCTGCCGCACCTCGTCGGGGCCTGAGCCGTCGACGGGTGAGACCCCTGGGAGTGTCCATGACGACCACTGAGACGGCCACGCCCTCGGACGCCACGCCGACGGTGCCCGACGAGAGCACTCGAGCAGCACTTGACGCGGCGATCGTCACTGTCCGGGCGGGCGAGCAGCGCTGGGCCGAGCTGGGGCTGCGCGACAGGGTCGACCTGCTGGGCCGCGTCCACGCCGCCGTCGCGTCGCAGGCCGAGCAGTGGGTGGCTGCCGCCGTGCGGGCCAAGGGCCTCGAGCCGGACTCGCCTCTCGTGGGTGAGGAGTGGCTCTCCGGTCCCTACTGCACGCTGACGGCCTTGTCGGCGCTGCAGCACTCGCTGACCGCCGTCGGCCAGGGTGAGAGCCCGGTCGAGACCCAGCGGTTCGGCACGGCGCCCGGGGGACGGGTGGCCGTGCCCGTCCTGCCGACCAGTGCCTACGAGTACCTGCTGCTCCACGGCTTCTCGGCCGACGTGTGGATGAAGCCCGGCCTCAGTGCCAGCGACGTGCGGGCCAACGCCGGCCTCGGTGCCCTCACGCCCACGAGCACGGGCGGGGTGGGCCTCGTCCTCGGCGCCGGCAACATCACCTCCATCGCGCCCCTCGATGTGCTCTACGAGCTCGTGGCCCACAACCGCGTCGTCGTCCTGAAGCTCAACCCGACGATGGACGAGCTCCTGCCGGTCTACACCGCCGCCTTCGCGCCGCTCATCGAGCTCGGGCTGCTGGCCGTGGTGACCGGCGCCGGGGACGTCGGCAGCTATCTCGCCCACCACCCGGCCTTCTCGCACGTGCACATCACCGGCAGCGCCGTGACCCACGACGTCATCGTCTGGGGGCCCGGGCCGGAGGGTGCCGCGCGCCGGGCAGCGGGCACGCCGGCCCTCGACAAGCCCATCACGAGCGAGCTGGGTGGCGTCTCGCCGATCATCGTCGTCCCGGGGGAGTGGTCCGCGGCCGACCTCCGCTTCCAGGCGCAGCACGTCGCGACCCAGCGCCTGCACAACGGCGGCTACAACTGCATCGCCGGCCAGGTCGTCGTCCTCAGCAGCGAGTGGCCGCAGCGGGAGGCCTTCGTCGAGGAGCTCCGGCGTGCGCTGGCGCAGGCCCCGGAGCGCGCGCCCTGGTATCCCGGGAGCGGTGACCGCGTCGCCGCTGCGGGTGCGGCCTACGCGCGGGCCGATCGTCTCGGACAGGGCAGCGGACGGTTGCTCGTCGACGCGCGGAACGGCGTGGATGCGTCGGCGATCGAGACGACCGAGTACTTCTCACCGGTCCTCGGGGTCGTCGACGTGCCCGGCACCGGGCAGGCCTTCCTCGACGCCGCCGTCGCCCACGCGAACACCGCCCTCGTCGGGACTCTCGGCGCGAACCTCATCGTCGCCCCGGCCACGCTCAAGGAGCTCGGCAGCGGCTTCGACGAGGCGCTGGCCCGGCTCGAGTACGGCTGCATCGCCGTCAACGCCTGGACGGGCCTCGGCTTCCTCGCGGCCGGTGCGCCGTGGGGGGCCTTCCCCGGCCACACGCTCGCCGACGTCCAGAGCGGGATCGGCACCGTCCACAACGCGTTCCTGCTCGAGGGCACGGAGCGGACCATCGTCCGGGGACCGTTCCGGCCGTTCCCCCGCTCCGTCCTCGGCGGTGAGCTCTCGCTCTCGCCGAAGCCGCCGTGGTTCGTCTCGGCCCGCAGCGCGCGGCGGACCGGGCAGCTGCTCACGCAGTTCGCGGCCAAGCCGTCGTGGGCCAAGCTTCCCGGGGATCTTCCTCTCCGCCTTCCGCGCCTGACGGCCGGGCGTATGCCGGGTGCGCACCACCCGGCATACGCGCTGAAGACTCCAGCACCAAAAAACCGCAGACCGGGCAAGATCGCCCGGTCTGCGGTGCTGGTGCGCCATCAGGGACTCGAACCCCGAACCCGCTGATTAAGAGTCAGCTGCTCTGCCAATTGAGCTAATGGCGCGCGATCGGAGACATTATCAGGACTCGCGCCCGGTCGCGAAATCGATCTCGGCACGCGCGGCGGCGGCGAGGCGGTAGGGCTTCGTGCCACCGGTGCTCAGGACTGGGACTCGTCGCGCCGCACGGCGTAGAAGGTGGCGGCGACCGCTCCGACGAGCGCTGCGAAGACGATGAACCAGACCCACGACGGGGTGCCACCGGATTCCCCGGAGTCGGCTGCCGCAGGGGCGTCGCCGGTGGCCTCAGAGGCCGCCGGCGGGCTCGCGAGCGAGGGACTCGTGGACGCACGCGGAGTGGCTGCGCCGGACGCGCTGCCCGAGGGCGACTCGGACGCAGTGGCGCTGGGTGAGCTCGGCGGGGCAGCGGGGTCGCCGGCCACCGTGAAGCGCGTCGACCCAGAGATCGGATGGGAGTCCGCGCTCACCACGCGGTAGACGACGTTGTAGGTCCCGGCGGCGATGGGGTCGCTCACCGGCAGGGTGACCTTCGCCCCCTGCGTCGACGCCTTCTCGCCGACGACCTCGCCGCCCTCGCCGTCGGTGACGCGCACCGTCACGAACTGGGGGTTGATCGGCTCGTTGAAGGTCAGCACGATCTCCTGGGGAGACGCTGGCACTGACGCGCCGTCGGCGGGGGAGATCGAGATCAGCCGCGAGTGGGCGCTCGCCGGAAGCACCCCCAGCGTCACTCCCGAGAGTGCGGTGAGGAGCAGCAGGACGAGTCCACGCGTCGTCGTTCTCATGGGACCCATACTGCACACCCAGCCTGAACATGACGAAAGCCCCTGCGGTGCAGGGGCTTTCGAGCGGGGTGAGTAACGGGACTTGAACCCGCGACATCCGCCACCACAAGGCGGCGCTCTACCAGCTGAGCTATACCCACCAAGGCACTGCACGGCATACACATCAGTGGAGCCGAGGCAGCGCGAACTATCGTACCTGCTCCCCGGGCGTGCTCCTGACCAGACCGACAGTGCCGCTCGACACCGGCTCGGAGTGGTCGACGACGTGCTGGGCAGCGATGGTGCGCAGCTCGTCGGTCCCGCGTCCCGGAGGGTCGACGAAGACGGCGGCGCGGTAGTAGCGCAGCTCCGCGATGGACTCCCGGATGTCGGCCAGCGCCCGGTGGCCACCGGACTTCTCGGGGGCCGCGAAGTAGGCGCGGGGGAACCAGCGCCGCGACAGCTCCTTGATCGAGGAGACGTCGATGATCCGGTAGTGGAGGTGCTCCTCGAGCTCGGCCATGTCGCGCGCCAGGAAGCCGCGGTCGGTCGCCACGGTGTTGCCACCCAAGGGCGCCTTGCGGGGCTCGGGCACCCACTCGCGCACGTAGTCGAGGACCCGCTGCTGCGCCTCCTCGATGCTCACCCCGTTGGCGAACTCGTCGATGAGCCCGGAGGACGTGTGCATCTCGCGGACGAAGTCACCCATCTGCGCGAGCGCCTCGTCGTTCGGCTTGATGACGACGTCGACGCCGTCGCCGAGGATGTTGAGCTCGAAGTCGGTGACGAGCGCTGCCACCTCGACCAAGGCGTCGTTCTCGAGCGAGAGCCCGGTCATCTCGCAGTCGATCCAGACGATGCGGTCGGTCAGGGCTCGGTCGGGGGCTGAGGACATGGCCTCCACTGTATGGCGCTGCACTAGGGTCGCGGACATGAGTGGGGAGCAGGCCGTCGCCATCGGTCCAACCGTGCCCTCGGGGCCGGATCGCACGCGCTCGGGTGCGCATCGGGGGAGGTCCATGATCCGGCGCTGGGTGCTCCTCGGCGTCGCAACGCTGGGCTTCGGAGTCGCCGCGCTCGCCGTCGCCGTCGCCATCGGGGCCGCGGCCGGAGTCAGCGCGACCCTGCTGGGGCTCGTCATCGCCATCATCCCCTTGGGCATCGTCGTCCCGACCTTCATGTGGCTCGACCGCTTCGAGTCCGAACCGACCCGCTACCTCTGGATGGCCTTCCTCTGGGGCGCCCTCATCGCCGTTCTCATCGCGATGACCCTCAACACCGCCGGCCAGCTCGTCCTGTGGGGGTCGATCCCGCAGGACGAGTCCCTCGCGCTCACCGCCGTGTTCGTCGCGCCCGTCGTCGAGGAGGCCGCCAAGGGTCTGCTCATCCTCCTGGTGTGGCGCTTCGCCCGACGGGAGTTCGACGGGATCACGGACGGCATGGTGTATGCCGGTGTGACGGCCGCCGGTTTCGCGTTCACCGAGAACATCCAGTACCTCGCCCTCGCGTGGGCCGAGCATGGGCAGGACGGGCTCACCGCCACGTTCATCGGCCGCTGCCTCCTCTCGCCCTTCGCCCACCCGATGTTCACCATCTGCACCGGCATCGGGATCGGCGTCGCCGCGATGTCGCGCCGCGGCTGGGTGCGGTGGGTCGCGCCTCTCGTCGGTTTCGTCATCGCGGTCATCTCCCATGCCGTCTGGAACCTTGCGGCGGTGAGTGGAGGTGAGGGACTCATTGCCGTCTACCTCGTCGTCGAGCTCCCGCTCTTCCTCGCGTTCCTCGGCTTCGTCGTCTGGGTCCGGCGTCGTGAGGGACGCCTCATCGGCCAGTTCCTGCATGCCTACTCGGACGCAGGATGGCTGTCCTCCGCCGAGGTGGCGATGCTCGCCTCGATGCCGCGGCGACGCGAGGCGCGACAGTGGGCGAGGGCCAACGGTGGCCGACCCGCTCTGCGGTCCATGGAGGACTTCCAGGACGCGGCGAGCGAGCTCGCGCTCCTCCGTCGACGCATGCACCACTCGGCCGCCGACGCTCGGGCCCTCGAGGACGAGCGCGAGCTCCTCGCCACCCTGGTGACGCGACGACGCGAGTTCGCCGGCCAGGTCCTCTGATGGGGCGGCACCCGTCCGTCCTCGAGCTGTCGCAGGCCGTGGCACCCGAGCTGGTCAGCCTGCGACACGACCTGCACCGTCACCCCGAGCTCGGCAACGACCTTCCGCGAACTCAGCAGGCAGTGCTCGACGCGCTCGACGGCCTCGACCTCGAGATCACCCTGGGGCAGAGCCTCAGCAGCGTCGTCGCGGTGCTGCGTGGTCGCGGGGGGTCGGCCGACGGTCGTGAGCGACCCGTCGTGCTCCTGCGCGGTGACATGGACGGGCTGCCCGTCACCGAGACCACCGGGCTCGACTTCGCGTCCGAGCGAGACGGACTGATGCACGCCTGCGGTCACGACCTGCATGTCGCCGGGCTCGTCGGTGCAGCGCGCATCCTGCACGAGCTGCGTGACGAGCTCGCCGGTGACGTGGTCTTCATGTTCCAGCCGGGCGAAGAGGGCCCCGGAGGGGCCGAACCGATGCTGCGCGAAGGACTGCTGGACGTCGCCGGGCGACGGGTCGACGCGGCATACGCCATTCATGTGTATGCCGCGGAGCACCCCCGAGGCGTGTGGTTCGGTCGCCCCGGCCCCCAGATGGCCGCAGCCGACGAGGTGCTGGTCACGGTGCAGGGCAAGGGCGGTCACGGCTCGCAGCCGCAGTACGCCCTGGACCCCGTGCCCGTCGCGTGCGAGATCGTGCTCGCTCTCCAGACCATGGTGACGCGCCGGTTCGACGTCTTCGACCCGGTCGTCGTCACGGTCGGTCGGATCAGCGCGGGCACGGTCAACAACGTCATCCCCGACACCGCCGAGATCGAGGCGACGCTGCGGACCTTCTCGCCGGAGCACCGCGACAAGGCGCACGCCGAGATCCGACGCGTGGCCGAGCACGTCGCCGCCGCACACCACCTCACCGCCACCGTCGACATCGGCGGGGGATACCCCGTGACGGTGAACGACGCGCAGGAGTTCGGCTTCGCGCAGGCCACGGTCGTCGACCTCTTCGGCGCCGAGCGTTGGGCCGACATGGTCACCCCCGAGGCCGGCGCGGAGGACATGTCCTTCGTGCTCGAGCAGGTGCCCGGCGCCTACCTCAACGTCGGCGCCTGCGTCGTGGACGACCACACGACCGCAGACGACAACCATTCTCCGCGGGCGGCATACGACGACTCGGTCATCCCGGACATGGCCGCCCTGCTCGCCGAGCTGGCGTTGCGACGCACCGCCGCAGGAGCTCAGCCGCGCTGAAGCCGCACCGTCAGCGGCCGACTCGTGAGGACGGCGACGGCGGCACGGTGGTCGACACGACCGACGTCGAGGTCGCTGACCTGCATCGGACCGGGGAGGTGCTGGGCCGCCTTCCACTCGAGCAGCTCGGCGGGGGCGTCGTGGGCGGACACGACGATCTGGCTGGGGTCGACGACGAGCCCGTGCCCGGTGGCCTTGAGGATGGCCTCCTTGCGCGACCACAGCTGGGCACGCACGCCGAGCAGGGCGTCGCCGTGCAGCTCGGCCAGCTGGGCCACCTCGGTGGGGTCGAGGGTGACCGAGCCGAAGCCGTCGAAGTCCGCGGACTCGAGGTCCTCGACGTCGACACCCACCTCACCCAGGCTGGTCACGGCCGCCACGGCCATCCGCTCGCCGTAGGACACGGAGACATGGACGTCACGCATGCCGACGACGTGGGGCTTGCCGTGCCGGTCGGTGCCGCACGTGGCGCACCGTCTCTCGAAGTCGAGAGCACGTGGATCCACACCGGTCTCGTCCGCCACGAGGCGACGCAGGAGTGCGTGGGCGGTGATGAAGGGATGCGGATCGGCACGGCGTTCGGCCCGTTCGCGCTCGCCGGCGTCGAGCAGGTCGAGCAGTCGCGGGTCGTCGACCACCTGGGTGGCCCGGATCGCGACGGACATGGCCCGATCATCGCACCTCTCCTCGCCAAGCCCGTGGAGTCGCTGAGCCCGGCTGAGCTCCATCGCGCTCGACGCCTGCTCCCATCGACCCCCCTCTCGGTCCGACGCGGGGCTGCGAGGCGTGATACTTGACCCATGACGACCCCGAGCTCGCGCGAGACGACCTCAGCCTTCGCCTCCCTGGCGGAGCTGGTCTACTCCGGCAACGGACCGGACGACGTGCTGGGCGCGATCTGCCGCACTGCGGTCGAGATCATGCCCGGCGCCGACCACGCCTGCGTCTCCACGCTCCACAAGAACGAGCAGCTCGTGACCCGAGCCGCGAACGACGACGTGGCTGCCCTGATGGACCGACTGGAGTCCGAGGCGCACGAGGGACCGTGCCTCGACAGCATCGTCGAGGACTCGGTCCAGCACGACCCGGACATCCGCCGCAACAGCAAGTGGCCCCGCCTCGCCGAGCTCACCCTGGCCCGCACCACGGTGAGAGGGATGGTCGGCTACCAGCTGCTCGACGGCCTGAGCGGACGAGCGGCGCTGAACATCTTCTCCGACACCCCCGACGCGCTGACGCAGGAGTCCGTGGACGTCGGCGCGGTCCTTGCCGCCTTCACCTCCGTCGCCCTGGCTGCGGCCGAGCGTGAGGCGAGCGCCGACAACCTCCGCCGGGGGCTGCAGAGCAACCGTGAGATCGGCAAGGCCATCGGACTGCTCATGGCGGCCCACAAGGTCGACGACGAAGCGGCCTTCGAGATCCTTCGTGGTGCCTCGAGCCGCACGAACACCAAGCTCGCCGACCTGGCAGAGCGGATCAACGCGAGCCACCGCGCCGGCCTGACCTGACCTGCGCGCTCCACGGGCACCGGCGCCGGTGGGGATCTCCCGCCGCGGCCCGAGGGCGCTATGTTGGCTCGAAGTCCACGGCGGTCAAACAGCGTGCCGTCTGCCCATCGGTCGCGCCACCATCTCCGCGCGCCTTGTCACGAAGGTCAGCCGTGATCAACGTCGCCTCGATTCCCTCTGCCCACGTCTACGTCAGGCACCTCTCATCTCCCTTGGCCGGAGCAGATTCGGTCGTCCGTCTGGCCGACCCGCCCTCCGGTGAGTCAGCGGACTCCCCGTGGTGGCCGCCGCGCATGCTGAGCCGGACGTGGATCTGCGAGCACGCCGCCGAGTTCGACGTCATGCACATCCACTTCGGGTTCGACGCCCTCTCTGCCGAGGACCTGCGGGACGTGGCGGCGGCACTGCGCGAGCACGACAAGCCGTTGGTCGTCACGGTCCACGACCTGCGCAACCCGCACCATGACGCCCCGCTGCTGCACGACGCGCAGCTGGGTGTCCTCGTCGACGCCGCCGATGCCCTCATCACCCTCACTCCGGGAGCCGCGGCAGAGATCCGCGACCGCTGGGGACGGGAGGCGACGGTGCTGCCCCACCCCCAGGTGGTGCCCGCCGAGTGGCTGCACCGGGACCGTCCGGAGCGCGCCGAGTTCGTCGTGGGGATCCATGCCAAGAGCCTGCGCGCCAACATGGACCCGGCGCCGCTCATCGACGCGCTGGTGACGGCACTTCCTGGTATGCCGGGTGCGCGCTTGCGCGTGGACGCCCACACCGACGTCATGACTGCGGGCTTCGTGCGTCACGACGCCGGGTTCTCGGATCGCGTCACCTCCCTGGCCCGGCAGGGACTTCTCGAGCTGCAGGTGCACGACTACTTCTCCGACGACGAGCTCTGGGGCTACCTCCTCGGGCTCGACGTGTCGGTCCTGCCCTACCAGTTCGGCACCCACTCGGGTTGGCTCGAGGCCTGCCACGACCTCGGGACGTGGGTCGTCGCCCCGGACTGCGGGTTCTATGCGGAACAGCGACCAGCCCTGTCGTACTCCGCCACGGGGCCCACGCGGCTCACGTCGCTCGTCGACGCCGTGCGCAGAGCTCACGGCCGATGGCTGTCCGGTGAGAGTGCGCCACGGGCCACCGCTGCCGAGCGGCACGCTGAGCGCGTCAGCCTCGCGCGAGCCCACGAGGCGATCTACTCCGCGGTCCGGACCCTGGCTGCCTGAGCCCACGCCCCCGCTGGATCACGCTCGGCCGCTGTGCCCGAAGTCCGCCCCAAGGACGGCAAAGACCGGTCGACACGGACGGACCGCGTCGCCGGACAGTTATGCCGTCTCCGCCGCGAGGAGCGTGTCGGTCGTTTTGTACCCCTCGACTCGGGTAGGCAGACAGTGCACGTCGTCCGTCTCCAACAGCGTGGGACGGGCGGCGTGCGCCTACACGGTTGACGAGCCATGCCCCGCGAGCTCGACTCCGCGCGGAGCCCCGTCGGCGCTCTCACTCCATTCGAGCGCGCCTGTTGCTTCTGCCGTACAGCCAATCGTCACGACGCGCTCCGCGGATCTACGACGTTTGGCGCCCCCGGCAGGACTCGAACCTGCGACCCAGTCATTAGAAGTGACTCGCTCTATCCGCTGAGCTACGGGGGCTGATCGAGAAAGGAGTCTAATGTCCCCGTGGCGGCCGACCGTCGTGGACCGACGAACGACAACAACGCAGGTGGGAGCGTCGGCACGTCGGCGCGCGGCGTCTCGCCATTTCGTTAGGCTGAGCGCGTGACCACATCCGAGACGACCGAGGCGAGTGTCCTTGTCGAGGCCGTGACCGGACTGCGCGACGCCGTCGAGTCCTCCGTGCTCCCGCTCAGCACCCCCGGGCAGGCACGCGGCGTCACCGTGCGCCGCGAGCTCATCCAGCAGCTCGACGACTACGTCCTGCCGCGACTGCGCTCCATCGACGCACCGCTCCTCGCGGTCGTCGGAGGGTCGACCGGCGCCGGCAAGTCCACCCTGGTCAACTCGATCGTGGGGGCCCAGGTCAGCCGCTCCGGCGTGCTCCGCCCCACCACCACGAGCCCGGTGCTCGTCCACCACCCGCAGGACCGGAAGTGGTTTGCCGACCAGCGCATCCTCCCCAGCCTCGCCCGGGTCACGGGCGGCCCCGGCGAAGAGGCGGCGCCGGGCACCGTGCGGCTCGTGGACTCGTCCTCGCTCCCGCCCGGCATGGCGCTGCTGGATGCGCCCGACATCGACTCGGTCGTGCAGGCCAACCGTGAGCTCGCCGGCCAGCTGCTGTCCGCCGCCGACCTGTGGCTCTTCGTGACGACTGCTGCCCGCTACGCCGACGCCGTGCCCTGGGACCTGCTGCGCACCGCCGCCGAGCGAGGCACGGCCGTCGCCATCGTCCTGGACCGCATCGCTCCCGAGGCCGTCGACGAGATCCGCCCCCACCTCGCAGCCATGTTGCGCGAGCAGGGACTCCCGACCGCCCCTATCTTCACCGTGCCCGAGGCCACGCTGTCGCCCGAGGGCTTCCTCCCACCCGAGGCCATGGGCCGGCTCAAGGCCTGGCTCGATGCCCTCGCCGGAGATGCCAGGGCCCGCTCCGTCGTCGTGAGCCAGACCCTCAAGGGCGCGATGAGCTCGACTTTCGGGTCGCACGGCCACCCTGGCCGAGGTCTCCGACGAACAGGCCTCGGCCGCCGAGGCGTTGACGGCGGCGGCATCCGGCAACTACGAGCGCGCGACCCAGGGCGTCAGGGACGGCATGACCGACGGCACGCTCCTGCGCGGTGAGGTCCTCGCCCGCTGGCAGGAGTTCGTCGGCACGGGCGAGTTCTTCCGCCAGATCGAGTCAACCCTGTCCAAGTGGCGCGACAAGCTCACGGCTGCCGTCAAGGGTCAGCCGGCGCCCGCCGAGGACCTGGGCGAGGCGCTCCAGTCGGGCGTCGCCAACCTCCTCGTCTCCCATGCCTCCGCGGCCTCGGCCGACACGGCCCGCGAGTGGCGTCGCCTGCCCGGTGGCGACACCCTGCTGGCCGACCACCCCGAGCTGGCCAAGCCGTCCGCCGACTTCAACCTCCGCGTCGAGGCCATGGTGCGCCAGTGGCAGGGGGAGGTCTTCGACATCGTCCGCAACGAGGGCGGCAACCGACGCACCAACGCCCGCATCGCGGCATACGGCGTCAACGGCATCGGGCTCTTCCTCATGCTCGTCTCGTTCGCCGCGACCGGTGGGCTCACCGGCGCCGAGGTCGGCATCGCGGGCGGCACGTCCGTGCTGGCCCAGCGCGTCCTCGAGGCGATCTTCGGGGACCAGGCCGTGCGCGAGATGGCGGCCAAGGCGCGAGCGAGCCTGCTGGCCCACGTCGCCGAGCTCTACGAGACCGAAGAGCAGAGGTATGCCGCAGTCGTCGCCTCCGTGGGTGACACCGCGGAGCAGTCGGCCGCGCTCCACGCGGCAGCGACCCGTGTGCGCGAGGTCGCCGCATGAGCCCACTTCGCATGGGCAGCGCCACGATCAAGGGTGTGTCCGCCGAGTCGCTGACCGCTGCCTCCACCTCGCTCAGCGCCGCCATCGAGAGTGGCGGCTCCGAGCTGCCTCCCGCGCCCGTCGCCAAGGCCACGGCCGTCGTCACCAAGGTGGGGGAGCGGACATCGCTCGTCGGCGGCCACACGGTCGTCGCGCTGGCCGGTGCCACGGGCAGTGGCAAGTCGTCCCTCTTCAACCAGCTCGTCGGCTCCGACGTCGCCACCGTCGGAGCGCGCCGTCCCACCACGTCCAAGCCGGCTGCGGGCGTCTGGGGCGACGAACCCGCCGGACCGCTTCTCGACTGGCTCGGTGTCGCAACCCGGCACCACGTCGCCGCCGACCAGACCAGCGACAAGGCCAGTGACAAGGCCGGCAACAAAAGGATCGGCTCCCTCGACGGGCTGGTTCTGCTCGACCTGCCCGACTTCGACTCCCGCGAGACCTCGAACCGGGTCGAGGCCGAGCGCGTCCTCGAGCTCGTCGACGTGTTCGTCTGGGTCACCGACCCGCAGAAGTATGCCGACGCGCGCCTCCACGACGACTACGTCTCGGCGCTCGCGACCCACGATGCCGTCACCATCGTCGTGCTCAACCAGGTCGACCGCCTCAGTGACTCGGAGATCGACCAGTGCGTCACCGACCTCACCCGGCTCATGGCTCGTGACGGCATCGCCAAGGCCACCGTCATCCCCACCTCGGCGCGCACCGGCCGCGGCCTGGACGTCCTGGGCCAGCGACTCAGCAACGCCGTCTCCGGCTCGAATGCCGCCAGGGCTCGTCTGGCGGCGGACGTGCGGCAGTCGGCCGCAGCCCTGCGTCCGGGCGTGGCCGACTCCGAGCCGGCCATCAAGGCCAAGGGGGAGGGCGAGCTCGTGGACGCCCTGGCCCGGGCCGCGGGGGTCCCCACCGTCGTGCGGGCCGTCGAGCGCGACTACTCGATGCAGGCCGTCAGCCACACCGGTTGGCCGATGACGCGATGGGTGCAGCGCCTCCGACCGCGACCGCTGCGTCGGCTGCGCCTCGACACAGGCCGTGACGACATCGGCGTGACGCAGGCCGACGTCCGCTCCGTGCTGGGCCGCTCGTCACTGCCGCCACCCACGCCGGCTGCACGCGCCGCTGTCGACCTCGCGACCCGACGGCTCGCCGACAGGGCGGGCTCGACGCTGCCCACTCCGTGGGGCGACGCCATCGACGCTGCCGCTGCGCCCCCCGGCCATGCGATGTCCGACGCCCTCGACCAGGCCGTGATCCACACGTCGCTGCGTTCGCGCACCCCCGTGTGGTGGCGGGTCGTCGGCCTCATCCAGATCCTGCTCGCCCTTGCTGCACTGGCGGGCGCACTGTGGTTCGTCGTCCTCTGGGTGCTGGGCTGGCTCCAGTTCCCCAGCATCGAGACCCCCATGTGGGGGCCGTTGCCCTGGCCGTTCGTGCTGCTCGTCGGAGGCATCGCGGCGGGTCTGCTGCTGGCACTGGTCTCGCGCTTCCTCGCCGGCATCGGAGCCCGTCGTCGGGGATCGGTCATCAACGGCCGGCTGCGCGACTCCATCGCGGTCGTGGCCGACGAGCGGATCCTCTCGCCGGTGACGGCCATCCTCGAGCGGCACCGCGAGACGCGCCAGCACATCGACGCGGCCGCGAAGGTCTGAGCCCCTCCGAGCACGGGGTCGCTGTCCACAACGCAGCGGTCCAACCGGGGCTGTCCACAGATCCCGGAGTCAGGGTTGTCGCGTCGATCGGCCTTGCCGAGGCTGTCATCAGCGCACCGCACGAGCGGTGCCTGATCAGCAGAGGAGCAGCCATGCAGGACACCATCGTGACCGTCCACGGACGCCTCGTCGCCGACCCCGAGGTCTGCGTGGGGCGTAGCGGTCAGCCCTACGCGAAGTTCCGGGTCGCCTCGACTCCACGTCGACCGGTCTCCGGTCAGCCGGGTGCCTTCGAGGACGGCGACACGGCGTTCTACACCGTCTACGCCTTCCGCAACCTCGGTGCCAACATCGTGAAGTCCTTCACCAAGGGCGAGCCGGTCGTCGTCCACGGACGTCTGCGGGTGCGCGAGTTCCAGCGCGAGGACAAGTCCTACGGGACGTCGGTCAACATCGACGCCAACGTCGCGGGGCACGACCTCAGCTGGGGTCAGGCCGCCTACGAGAAGGTCGCCAAGCCGTCCTACGGGTCCGGGGACCGGATGGACGACGCCTTCGGAGCGGAGGAGGAGGCGGAGGGCTACGGGGACCCGGAGCGCGACGACTACCTCCTGGCGGAGCGTCCGGCCGACGTCACCTCGGGGCCGTTGGTCCAGGAGGCGGCGGCCTGACCGCAAACGGATTCGGGTATGGGGCGGGCAGTCGATAGCCTTGCCCCATGCCCGAGTTCATTTATGTCATGTCGCGCGCCCGCAAGGCCCACGGCGACAAGGTCATCCTCGATGACGTCACGCTGTCGTTCCTGCCCGGCGCCAAGATCGGCGTCGTCGGCCCCAATGGTGCCGGCAAGTCGTCCGTCCTCAAGATCATGGCGGGCCTGGACCAGCCCTCCAACGGTGAGGCGCGACTGACCCCGGGCTACAGCGTCGGCATCCTCATGCAGGAGCCCGAGCTCAACGAGGACAAGACCGTCCTCGGCAACGTCGAGGAGGGTGCCGGCGAGATCAAGGCCAAGCTCGACCGTTACAACGCCATCTCCGAGGAGATGGGTGAGCCGGACGCCGACTTCGACAGCCTCATGGTCGAGATGGGCAAGCTGCAGGAGGACATCGACGCTGCCGACGCGTGGGACCTCGACTCCCAGCTCGAGCAGGCGATGGACGCGCTGCGCTGCCCGCCGCCGGACGCCGACGTCACCGTGCTCTCCGGTGGCGAGCGTCGACGGGTCGCCCTGTGCAAGCTGCTCCTCCAGAAGCCCGACCTGCTCCTCCTCGACGAGCCCACCAACCACCTCGACGCCGAGTCGGTCCTGTGGCTCGAGCAGCACCTCGCCGCCTACCACGGCGCCGTCGTCGCCGTGACCCACGACCGCTACTTCATGGACAACGTGGCCGAGTGGATCCTCGAGCTCGACCGGGGGCGTGCCTACCCCTACGAGGGCAACTACTCGACCTACCTCGAGAAGAAGCAGGCCCGCCTCCAGGTCCAGGGCAAGAAGGACCAGAAGCTTCTCCAAGCGCCTCGCCGACGAGCTCGAGTGGGTGCGCTCCAACGCCAAGGCCCGCCAGACGAAGTCCAAGGCCCGGCTGGCCCGCTACGAGGAGATGGCCGCCGAGGCCGACCGCACCCGCAAGCTGGACTTCGACGAGATCCAGATCCCGCCAGGCCCGCGGCTGGGCAGCAAGGTCATCGAGGTCAAGGACCTCAAGAAGGGCTTCGGCGACCGCGTCCTCATCGACGGGCTGTCGTTCTCGTTGCCGCGCAACGGGATCGTCGGTGTCATCGGCGCCAACGGTGTCGGCAAGACCACGCTCTTCAAGACCATCGTCGGCCTCGAGTCCGCGGACGGTGGAGTCGTCGACGTTGGCGAGACGGTGAAGATCTCCTACGTCGACCAGAGCCGTGGCGGCCTCGACCCCAACAAGAACCTCTGGGAGACGGTGTCCGGTGGGCACGACTACATCCAGGTCGGTCAGGTCGAGATCCCGTCTCGCGCCTACGTCTCGCAGTTCGGTTTCAAGGGGCCCGACCAGCAGAAGAAGGCCGGAGTCCTCTCCGGTGGCGAGCGCAACCGCCTCAACCTCGCGCTGACCCTCAAGGAGGGTGGCAACCTGCTCCTCCTCGACGAGCCGACCAACGACCTCGACGTCGAGACCCTGGGCTCGCTCGAGAACGCCCTGCTCGAGTTCCCCGGCTGCGCCGTGGTCATCAGCCACGACCGGTGGTTCCTCGACCGGGTGGCGTCGCACATCCTCGCCTACGAGGGCACCGAGGAGAACCCGGGCAACTGGTACTGGTTCGAGGGCAACTTCGAGGCCTACGAGGCCAACAAGATCGAGCGCCTGGGTGAGGATGCGGCTCGACCGCACCGCGTCACCTACCGCAAGCTCACCCGCGACTGAGGTCAGCGCCGAGAGGGCAGGCCGCCACCGCTTCGTAGTGGGGCCTGCCCTTTCCCGTGCCCCGGTGCGACACGAAGACCGTCACCTCGTCAGCGGTCCAGGATGGGCCGGCATACGCATCCATGACACGCAGCCAGCGGGTCGCCTCGAAGGGGCGACGCGAGCGCGCCAGGGTGAGGTGTGGGCGGTAGTCACCGCCCGCGGGTGAGGCCCCGACGCGTCCACACGCACGCCGCACACCGAGTGCCAGGTGCTCGAGCCCGACGAGGCCTCCGGGTGCGTCGGAGCGAACGTCCATCCACACGACCCGGGCGTCGGCGACCGACGGGAAGACGCCAGCACCGCTGAGCTGCAACGCCATGGGCTGGTGCTGGATCGCCACGCCGGCGATCTCGTCGATGACCTCGTCGACGATGCGCTCCTGCACGTCGGCCATGAAGGCCAGGGTCACGTGCCAGAGGTGGGGTGGGGTCCATCGCAGCCCGGACTCGACGTCACGTCGCACCTCGACGAAGGCGTCGAGGTCGGTGTGAGCGGCCGGTGACGGCACGATCGCGGCAAACATTCGCACGGCGCCATTGTGCTTGCCACCGATCCGGAAGTCTGCGCAGGATCACCACATGCGCTGTGGACTGCAGGTCTCCTCCTTCTCCTGGCCGAACGCCCCGGCGTCCATCGGCCCCACCTTCCGGCGCATCGCCCAGAATGCCGAGGGCGCGGGCATGGCCTCGCTCTGGGTGATGGACCACTTCTTCCAGATCGAGATGATCGGCCCGCCGGAAGCTCGAGATGCTCGAGGGCTACACCGCCCTGGCGTATGCCGCAGCAGCCACCGAACGCATCGAGCTCGGCACGCTCGTCACCGGGGTGACCTACCGGCACCCGGGCCTGCTCGCCAAGACCGTCACCACGCTCGACGTGCTCTCCGGTGGGCGGGCGTGGCTGGGCATCGGCGCAGCATGGAACGAGGAGGAGCACCGAGGGCTCGGCGTGCCGTATCCCGGTGTGTCAGAGCGGTTCGAGCGGCTCGAGGAGACGTTGCACATCACACGCCGGATGTTCGACGGCGACCAGAGACCGTATGCCGGCAGGCACTTCACGCTCGAACGTCCCCTCAACGTCCCTCCGCCCCTGCGCCGCACGCCGATCCTCGTCGGCGGCAGTGGGCCGAAGAAGACACTGCGGCTCGTGGCGAAGTACGCCGACGCGTGCAACCTGTTCGACGCCGGGCCGGAGGCGATGGCGGCCCGACTCGCGATCCTGCGCGGACACTGCGACGACGTCGGCCGCGATCCTGGCGAGATCGAGGTCACCGCCCTGTCGCGACTCACCCTGGGGCGCTCCGGTGGCACCTCAGCTCGTGGAGAGCCGGTGAGGTCGGTGGACGAGGCGGTCGACCACTACGGCACCCTGGCCGCGGTGGGACTCGACCACGTCATCCTGTCCATGTCCAACGACACGGACGACACGGCATACGACCTCGTGGGTGAG
Source organism: Knoellia sp. AC549 (assembly GCF_979258975.1). Lineage (NCBI taxonomy): Bacteria > Bacillati > Actinomycetota > Actinomycetes > Micrococcales > Intrasporangiaceae > Knoellia > Knoellia sp. AC549. Next base: position 359,838 of record NZ_OZ409890.1, on the reverse strand, counting down.
CTGGTCCGTCAGCTCGAATCGGTCACCTCGGGCACGTGGTGACCCGCTGCGTCAGCGTGGGTCGCTGACCTTCGTCGCGGCCACGAAGACGGAGCTGCCGAACGGGAGGTCGGTGCGCTGGAGGACGGCGTGGTCGAGCTTCGTGAGCCCCATGAGCACGTGGTGCAGGGCCCGCGGGACCGCGGGGACCTCGACGACGTCGGCGGGACCCGTGTGCTTGCGGTCGCGCAGCCTCCGCACGATGCGTTCGGCGACGAACCCTGGGAAGACGGACGTGAAGGCATAGGTTGCCCGTTCCACCTTGAAGCCGGCGCGCTCGACGGCGGCAACCGCGCGACCCCTGGTGTAGCGGCGGAAGTGCCCGTTGGCCACGTCGAAGTCGGTCCAGGCCCACTGGTAGGCCGGCACTGCCATGAGGAAGCGTCCTCCGGGGCGCAGCACCCGGTTGACCTCCGCGAGCGCCTCGGCCTCGGGTTCGCAGTGCTCGATCACGTCGAAGGCGGAGACCATGTCGAAGCCCGAGTCGGCAAAGGGGAGGGAGAGGGCCGAGCCGCAGACCCCGTTGGCGCCGAGACCCCGCGGGTCGATGTCGAGGGAGGCGAGCTGTCGTGTCCCGTCATGGAGCCAGCTCGCGCTAGGGCCGTCGGCGCTGCCGATGTCGAGGACCGTCGTGCAGTCGGTCGCGAAGTCGCTCAGCGCCGCGTGGAGGAGGTCGGTGCGGGCGAGGTACCACCAGTAGTCGGGCTGGGCGATCGACGGGGAGCCCCCGTGTCCTCCGGCGTCGGTCATGGGCCGAGAGCCTAGCGTCGGGCGACGAGGCGCACCGCAAGGTCCCCGTTGGTGCGACCGATGTCCTCGGGGGTGCGGCGGATCTCGGGGGAGTACCAACGCGCCACGTCCACGGCCATGGAGAGCAGGGCCAGCGCGGTGCCGGGGACGTCGTCCACCTCGAAGTCGCCGCGGGTCACACCGTCGGTGAGGACGCCTCGCACCACCTGGTCGATCTCCTTGCGCAGGGTGAGCACCGTGTCGCGGTGCTCCGGCGTGAGGTGGCGGAACTCGTACTGGACGATCCGGCCGAGCTGGTGGTGCTCGGCGTGCCACCTGGAGAAGCCGGCGAGGATCGAGCGCAGGGCCTCGGTCGGTGAGGCTGCGGCTTCGGCAGCGGCGACGAGCTGGTCACGGGCCGTCTGGTGACCTCGCCGGCTCAGCTGGAAGAGGAGGTCCTCCTTGGACGTGAAGTGCACATAGACGCCCGCGGGGGAGAGGCCGGCGCGGGAGGCGATGTCGCGGGTCGTCGTGGCGTGAAAGCCCTTCTCGGAGAACGCATCAGCCGCCGCCATCATGAGACGGAGCACGGTGGCACCGGCTGTGTCGCCGGAGTCCTCGAGAGTCGCGAGGATGCTCTGCTCCGACTGCGGTGCTCCGGTGGTGGCCGACATGTTGACAGCATGCCCGAGGCCGGGTTGACTAAGCAAGCGCTTAGTCAACCGTGTTCTGCCGAGGAGTGCCATGCCCCGCAACATCTACGACGACGACCACGAGGCCTTCCGGGGCTCCGTTCGTGAGTTCGTCGAGCGGACCCTCAAGCCTCGTGCCGAGGAGATGATCCGCGAGCACGTCATCCCGCGCGACATCTGGGTGGAGGCGGGCAAGCAGGGCTTCTTCGGTCTGGGCATCCCCGAGGAGTTCGGGGGCGCGGGCATCGTGGACTACCGCTTCAACGCGGTCGTGGCCGAGGAGCTCGCCAAGTTCAACGCCGCGACGTCCTCGTGCTTCGGCATCCACTCCGACATCACCGCGCCCTACATCGTCGCGCTGGGCACCCAGGAGCAGAAGGAGCGCTGGCTCCCGCAGGTCGTCACCGGCGAGAAGATCCTCTCCATCGGCATGACCGAGCCCTCGGGCGGCTCCGACCTCGCCGCGCTCAAGTCGTCGGCGGTCAAGGCCGACGACGGCAGCGGCGACTGGATCATCAACGGGTCCAAGACCTTCATCACCAACGGCCACCAGTGCGACGTCGCCGTCGTGGCCATCCGCACCGACCCGAGCAAGGGCGCCAAGGGCATCTCGCTCTTCGTGCTCGAGGCGGAGGACGAGGGCTTCTCCAAGGGCAAGCCGCTCGACAAGGTGGGCCAGCCCGAGTCCGACACCTCCGAGCTCTTCTTCGAGAACGTGCGGGTCCCTGCCGACCGGCTCCTCGGCGAGCCCGGCATGGGGTTCATCTCGATGATGCAGAAGCTTCCCGCAGGAGCGGCTCGGCAACGCGATCGCCAACATCGCCAACTGCCGCCAGATCCTCGAGGAGACGATCGACTACACCAAGGAGCGCAAGGCGTTCGGTCAGCCGATCGGCGCCTTCCAGCACAACAAGTTCAAGATCGCCGAGCTGGTCACCAAGGTCGAGGTCACCGAGGCCTACATCGACGACTGTGTCGTCGCGCATGCCGAGGGCAAGCTCACCGCGGTCGACGCGGCCAAGGCCAAGTGGTGGGCCGCCGAGGTGCAGTGCGACGTCCTGGACGAGTGCGTCCAGCTGCACGGCGGCTACGGCTTCATGAACGAGTACCGCGTGGCGCGCGCCTGGAAGGACGCCCGGGTCCACAAGATCTGGGCCGGCACGAACGAGATCATGAAGGAGCTCATCGGCCGCGACCTCGGCCTCTGAGGCGTCAGCCCCCCGTCCCGAAGGTCGAGAGGAGAGAACACGCTGGGTATGCCGGCCGGCATACGGCGAGTTCTCTCCTCTCGACTGTGTCTGGTCACGTGATTCTCAGGCTTGACCGGTCCAAACCCAGCAGCCGGGCGACCGCCTCCATGGTCGTGATCCGCCGTGGTCGTCGGTAGACGTCCTCGGCGAACAGCTCACGCACGAACCACCCCCTGTCTTCCAGGAGGTGGCGACGGTTCGCATCGATGCTGCGGCGTCCGATCGGCGCATGGTCGGCGCCCTGGTACTCGGCGATGACGCGCTCGCGTCGCCACACCAGGTCACCCTCGGCAAGGAACTCGCCGATCTCGTCGCGGACCACGCCTCCCGGCTCCGGTTCGGGGAACCCGGCACGCACGAACATCAGCCTGGCCCGGGTCTCCATCGGAGAGCGAACCCTGGGGCGAATCAGCTGTAGGGCTTGGCGCAGAAGGACTTTGCCGCGTGGTCTGACCCGTGCGTGCAGGGCTTCGTGCAGGGCACGCGTTCCTGGTGAGGTGCGCGACCCGGACGGCACGTCGATGCCTGACTGCTGGTCGACCCGCGCCACGACGGCATCTCCGAAGACGACGAGATCGTCGAGAGACAGACGCCCCCGACGCAGTTCGCCGAGGTCGACCCACGTGTCTGCCGGGCCCACGACTCGCACGCCGACGAGCTCGAGTGTCGAGCGGAGCTCGAGGCCGCGGTGACCCGTGCAGCCCTTGCGCAGCACCCGTCCGTCCTTCGTGCGAGCCATGACATGGAGCGGGCCGCTGCTCGCCTCCTCCTCGAGGAGGGCGGGAAGTGGAAGCGACTGCAGCACCGCGGAGGTGAGGTGGGAAAAGGCCCGATCGGACGGCATGCCCACGCTGTAGGCCGCGGCGCGCGTCGCGAGGGTGCTCGGAGGGGTGCAGACATGTGCCCCTCGCGTCGGATGCTCGAGATCACCGCGCCGCAGCCGTGATCCCGTAAGTCCCAGCTCGCGAGCTCGGGCCGTGCTGAACGGTCCGGCGACGAGCTCCTCGGGAAGGGGCGATGGCTGCATCCACCGAGGATGGCGAAGTTTGGAGAAGCCGCCGGTTGGTCATCCACAGGCTCGGTCGAGAGGAGAGAACACGCCGGGTATGCCGGCCGGCATACGGCGCGTTCTCTCCTCTCGACTCGTGTCAGCTGGCTTCGGCGGCGAGCTCGAGCACGACGTCGTCGATGGCGTCGTAGGAGGTCTGCATCCCACTCTCCATGCCCGAGTCGAGGACGGCCTGGACGGTCTCGGGGGAGTCGTAGGTGATGACCGCACGCAGCTCGGTCTTGCCGTCGGTCTCGGTGTAGGTGGTGTCGATGACCGAGTAGGGGCTGTCGATGTTGTCGAACTTCTCGGTGTGCACGAGCCGGCCCGGACGCTCGATCTGCTTGTAGTGGCCCGAGAACGACACCTCGTCGCCGGTGGAGCCGGCGGTCTGGGCGAAGTGCCAGGCGCCACCGACCCGGAGGTCGACCTCGCAGGCGGTCATGGTGCCGTGTCCGGCGCCCCACCACCGGCGGATGTGCTCGGGGTTGGTCATGGCCTCGAAGACGAGCTCGGCGGAGGCCGGGAAGGTGCGGGTGATGACCATCTCCGAGCCGGAGGTGGTGACGGTGGCGCGCTCGTGGGCGCCCGTGGCGTGCTGGCTGGACTGCTGGACGGACTCGGTGCTCATGCTGGGAACTCCTTGGGTTCGCCCTCGTCGGAGGGCTCGTGGATGGTCGCGAGGTAGGTGCCGAGGTTGTCGAACTGCTCTTCCCAGTGCTGGCGATAGAGCTCGAGCCACGACGTCGCGTCCTTGAGGGGTGCGACCGAGATCCGGCAGTGGCGCCGCTGCCCATCTCGGCTCTTGGTGACCAGGCCGGCGCGCTCGAGGACCGAGAGGTGCTTCGAGATTGCCGGCAGTGACATGGCGAACGGCTCGGCGAGCTCGCCGACCGTGGCCTCGCCCGAGGAGAGGCGAGCCAGGATGGCCCGCCTCGTCGGGTCGGCCAGGGCGGCGAACGTGGAGCTGAGTGCGTCGGTCACGTTGTTAACCTAACGGATAATTAACCAGATGGTCAAGAGTCTTTCGGAAGGTTCTTCGCTCCGGCTGCGACGAGCGCGACAGGGCATGGCGAAGCGTCATGGCCGGGACGAGTGGACGACGAGGTGGCTGGACCGGCCGTCAGTCGAGGGGCCCACCAGCGACATAGATCACCTGACCGGACACGAAGCCGGCCTCCTCGGAGCAGAGGAAGGAGATCGTCGCCGCGATGTCCTCGGGCTGGCCGACCCGCTGCACCGGCGTCTGCGAGGCCGCGTGGGCAAGGAAGTCCTCGAACGAGACGCCCAGCCGCTCCGCCGTCGCCGCGGTCATGTCGGTCTGGATGAAGCCCGGTGCCACGGCGTTGGCGGTGACGCCGAACTTGCCGAGCTCGATCGCCAGCGTCTTGGTGAACCCCTGGAGCCCCGCCTTGGCCGCCGAGTAGTTGGCCTGACCGCGGTTGCCCTGCGCCGAGGACGAGGAGAGGTTGACGATCCGGCCGAACTTCTCGGCCGTCATGTGGGCCTGGCACGCCTTGGCCATGAGGAAGGCCCCGCGCAGGTGCACGTTGATGACCGAGTCCCAGTCGGACTCGCTCATCCTGAAGAGGAGGTTGTCGCGGATGATGCCGGCATTGTTGACCAGCACGACGGGCGGACCCAGCTCGTCGGCGATGCGCGCCACCCCCGCCTCGACCTGCTCGGCATCGGTGACGTCGATCCCCACCCCTAGGGCCGACCCGCCGACTTCACGGATGCCGGCGGCGACCACGTCGCAGGCCGACTCGTCGAGGTCGACCACTGCCACGGCGAGACCATCCGCAGCCAGGCGCCGGGCGGTGGCCGCACCGATGCCACGAGCGGCTCCGGTGACAAGGGCGGTGCGAGCGTGCGTCACGGCCGGTTCCTCTGGGTAGGGGGACGTTGGGTAGGTTGGCCAACTGCGCGAACCATACCCAGCCGAGAGTTCCGGACGGCTGCTCGCGCCACGTGGGCCGCCGTCGTCCCGTGTGAGGAGTGCACCGAGCTTGACACAAGACACGATGTTGGAGGCGGCCATGGAGATCTGGCCCGGAACGGCATACCCCCTGGGTGCCACGTACGACGGCAGCGGAGTCAACTTCGCCCTGTTCAGCGAGATCGCCGAGGAGGTGGAGCTCTGCCTCATCGACGACGAGGGCGTCGAGACCAGGATCGAGATGCCGGAGGTCGACCACTTCGTGTGGCACTGCTACCTGCCCGGCCTGCAGCCGGGACAGCGCTACGGCTACCGCGTGCACGGGCCCTACGAGCCCGAGGCCGGGCACCGGTGTGACCCCAGCAAGCTGCTGCTCGACCCCTACGCCAAGGCGATCGAGGGGCAGGTGTCCAACGACCAGGCCCTGTTCTCCTACGACTTCCTCGACCCGTCCCAGCGCAACACCGAGGACTCGCTCGGCAAGACGATGCTCAGCGTCGTCATCAACCCCTACTTCGACTGGGGTCACGACCGGCCCCCGCGCCACGAGTACCACGACACCGTGATCTACGAGGCCCACGTCAAGGGCCTGACGATGACCCACCCGGACCTCCCTGAGGAGATCCGCGGGACGTATGCCGCGATCGGCCACCCGGTGATCATCGACCACCTCAAGGGCCTCGGCATCAACGCGATCGAGCTCATGCCGGTCCACCAGTTCGTCCAGGACACCTCGTTGCAGGCCAAGGGTCTGACGAACTACTGGGGCTACAACACCATCGGGTTCCTCGCGCCGCACAACTCCTACGCGCAGGGGCAGCAGGGCCAGCAGGTGACCGAGTTCAAGGCGATGGTCAAGGCGCTGCACGAGGCCGGCATCGAGGTCATCCTCGACGTCGTCTACAACCACACGGCCGAGGGCAACGAGTTCGGCCCGACCATCTGCTTCCGCGGCATCGACAACGCGAGCTACTACCGCCTCGTCGACTCCGACAAGCAGCACTACTACGACACGACCGGCACGGGCAACAGCCTGCTCATGCGCAGCCCGCACGTCCTGCAGCTCATCATGGACTCGCTGCGCTACTGGGTCACCGAGATGCACGTCGACGGCTTCCGGTTCGACCTCGCCGCCACGCTGGCCCGCCAGTTCCACGAGGTCGACAAGCTCTCGGCCTTCTTCGACCTCATCCAGCAGGACCCGGTCATCTCCCAGGTCAAGCTCATCGCCGAGCCGTGGGACGTCGGCGACGGCGGCTACCAGGTCGGCAACTTCCCGCCACTGTGGACGGAGTGGAACGGCAAGTACCGCGACACGGTCCGCGACTTCTGGCGCGGCGTGCCGGCGACGCTCGGCGAGTTCGCTTCGCGCATCACCGGCTCGAGCGACCTCTACGAGCACAGCGGTCGCCGGCCCATCGCGTCGATCAACTTCATCACCGCCCACGACGGCTTCACCCTGCGTGACGTCGTGTCTTACAACGACAAGCACAACGAGGCCAACGGCGAGGACGGGAACGACGGCGAGAGCCACAACAACTCCTGGAACCACGGGGTCGAGGGGCCGACCGACGACCCCGAGATCCGAGCCCTGCGGCTGCGCCAGGTGCGCAACTTCCTCACGACCCTGCTGCTCTCGCAGGGAGTGCCGATGATCAGCCACGGTGACGAGATCGGTCGCACCCAGGACGGCAACAACAACGTCTACTGCCAGGACAACGAGCTGGCCTGGGTCGACTGGGACCTCGACGAGGACCAGCTCCAGCTGCTGGAGTTCACCAAGGCAGTCGTGCGGCTGCGCCTGAGCCACCCCGTCTTCAAGCGTCGGCGCTTCTTCGCCGGGTCCGCCGATCACGGCGGCCAGTCGACGCTGGGCGACATCTACTGGCTCCAGCCGTCCGGCGAGCCGATGGCCGAGGACGGCTGGGACGGGTCAGCCCTGCAGGTCACGATGTGGCTCAACGGCGGTGCCATCTACGAGCCTGACAGCAGAGGTCAGTCCATCACCGACGACGACTTCCTCGTCTTCTTCAACGCCGACCACGAGGAGACGTCGTTCACGATCCCCTCGCAGCAGTGGGGCGAGCGCTGGGTCACCGAGGTCGACACGTGCGCCGACGTGGTCGACGCCGACTGGCACGAGGCCGGGTCGCAGATCCCTGTCGGCCCACGCGCGATGGTCGTCCTCCGGAGCCCGCGTGAGCCCATCACGCACCCGGTGGGTGCCGCGAACCCCGACCGCGTGCTCTGATGGGTATGCCGTCCGCCCCCGTCGTCGTCCACAGCTCCCGTCGTGCCGTCCCCACCTCGACCTACCGGCTCCAGATCCACGGCGGTTTCGGGTTCGACGCGGCAGCGGAGCAGGCGGCATACATCGCGTCGTTGGGTGTCTCGCACCTCTATCTGTCGCCGATCCTGCAGCCGGCGCCGGGTTCGACGCACGGCTACGACGTCGTGAGCCACGACGCGCTCAACGAGGAGGCGGGAGGACGCGAGGCGTTCGACCGGCTCGTCGCCGCTGCGCACCAGCAGGGCCTCGGGATCGTCGTCGACGTCGTGCCGAACCACATGACGGTGCCCGAGGCGACCCACCTCAACGCCCGCCTCTGGGCGTTGCTGCGGGACGGGCGCGGCTCGGCGGCGGCGGCGTGGTTCGACATCGACTGGGACGTCGACGGCGAGCGGGTGCTCATGCCGGTGCTCGGGTCCTCGCTCGACGAGGTGCTGGCGGCCGGTGAGCTGTCCGTCTCCGACGACGGCGGGCCGGACGGCTCCGAGACGGTGCTGCGCTACTACGACCACGACTACCCGGTCCGCCCCGGGACCGAGGACCTCGACCTCGCGGATCTCGTTGCGGCACAGGCCTACCGGCTCACGAGCTGGCGGGACGGCGCGACCGAGCTCAACTACCGCCGGTTCTTCGACGTCACGACGCTCACGGCGGTGCGGGTCGAGGACCCGGCCGTCTTCGACTCCAGCCACGCCCTGCTGCTGTCCCTGTTCGGCGACGGGTCCATCGACGGCTTCCGGATCGACCACCCCGACGGCCTCGCCGACCCCGGTGGCTACCTCGCCCGCCTCGCCGACGCCACCGGCGACGCGTGGGTCGTCGCCGAGAAGATCCTCGAGGGGGAGGAGCAGCTGCCGGAGTCCTGGCGCTGCGCGGGGACCACGGGCTACGACACCCTGCTGCGGGTGCAGCAGGTGCTCACCTCGGGCGAGGGTGACGCAGTGCTCGACAGCCTCTGGGCAAAGCGCGCACCGGGTCGCGAGTCGCTCGACGACGTCGTGCTCGAGGCCAAGCAGCACGTCGTCGGCTCGGTCCAGGCTGCGGAGGTCAACCGCCTCATGCGGCTGGTCGACCGGGTGCTCCCTGAGTCCGACCCGGCCCGCACCCGTGAGGCCCTCGGCTCGCTGCTCGTGTCGATGGACCGCTACCGGGCCTACGTCGTGCCCGGTGCCCAGGTGGACCCCGAGCAGCGCGCCGTCCTCGAGGGGGCGGCCGCCCGCGCCCGCGGGTTGCTGTCGCAGGAGGCGCACGAGGACCTCGACCGCGTGGTCGCCCTGGCGCTGGGTGAGGCGCCCGAGGGTGCCGACCGCACCCTGGTCGACGACTTCGTCGTGCGCTTCCAGCAGACCTGTGGGCCCGTCATGGCCAAGGGCATCGAGGACACCGCGTTCTACCGGTGGTTCCGCATGACCGGTGCCAACGAGGTGGGAGGTCATCCTTCGCACCTGTCGATCGGCGCCGACGAGTTCCACGCCTTCGCCGCGCGCCAGCTCGCCACGTGGCCCTCGACGATGACGACCCTGACCACCCATGACACCAAGCGCTCCGAGGACGTCCGGGCCCGGCTCATGACGCTTCCGGAGAGCGCCGTTGAGTGGGCGGAGTGGGTGCAGGAGGCGTCGGACCTCGCTGCTCCCGACCGCGACGAGCTCCTCGACGACGCGACCGAGTACTTCGTCTGGCAGAGCGTCGTCGGCTCCTGGCCGATCACCCCGGACCGCATCGAGGGCTACGTCCTCAAGGCCGTGCGCGAGGCCAAGGACCACACGGCGTGGGTCGACGGGAACCCCGACTACGAGGCGGCCGTGGTGCGCTTCGCGCGAGCCGCGGTCTCCGACCCCGCCGTCGTCGCGCACGTCGAGACATGGCTCTCGCTGCACGGTGCGTCGGTGCGGGCCAACGTGCTCGGGCAGAAGCTCCTCCAGCTCGTGACCGTCGGTGCGCCGGACGTCTACCAGGGCGCCGAGCTGCAGGCCCTCACGCTCGTGGACCCGGACAACCGCGGCGTCGTCGACTACGCCGAGCGGGTCGAGCGGCTGGCCCGGCTCGACGCCGGTGAGCGGCCACGCGACCTCGACGACGAGAAGCTGCTCGTCACCGCCAACGCACTGCGGCTGCGTCGCGAGCACCCCGAGTGCTTCGTCGGCGACACGGCGACCTACTCGGGTCTCGACACGATGTCCCGCTTCGCAGTCGCCCTCTGCCGTGGTGACGACTCAGGGCCGCAGGTCGTGGCCGTCGTCACCCGGGGGGCCGACAGCCTCACCGCCTCCGGTGGTTGGGGCGAGGCCCGGATCGATCTCCCTGCTGGGGAGTGGCGAAACCTGTTGTCGGAGAGCGAGACCGACCGCTTCTCCGGTCCCGTCGAGATGGCCGACCTCATGGTCGACCTGCCCGTCGCGCTGTTGGTGAGGTCGTCATGATCGAGGTGTGGGCGCCCGAGGCCACGCGAGTCGAGATCAGCTTCGGTGCGCCCGGCGCTGAACCGACGCGAGAGCCGATGGTGCGTGGCGACGGGGGCTGGTGGCGCTGGGACGGTGACTCCACGGCATACGCCGCCTTCGAGTATGCGTTCGTGCTGGACGGCGAGGAGCCGGCCCTGCCGGACCCACGCAGCGCCTGGCAGCCGCACGGCGTCGACGGGCCGAGTCGCCTCTTCGACGTCAGCGCCCACGAGTGGGCGGACACCGGCTGGCGCGGGCCCCGTGACGGAGCCGGCACGCGCGGCGGCGTGATCTACGAGCTGCACATCGGCACGTTCACTCCCGAGGGCACCTTCGACGCCGCGCTCCAGCGGCTCGACCACCTCGTCGACCTCGGTGTCGACGTCGTCGAGGTGCTTCCGGTCGCGGCCATCCCGGGACGGTGGGGATGGGGCTACGACGGTGTCGACCTGTATGCCGTCCACGACGCCCTCGGCGGTCCGGCAGCCTTCCAGCGGTTCGTCGACGCCTGCCACGCCCGGGGTCTGGGCGTGTGCCTCGACGTCGTCTACAACCACCTCGGACCCAGCGGCAACTACCTCGGACGGTTCGGTCCCTACTTCACCGAGAGCCACCTGACACCGTGGGGACCGGCGGTCAACCTCGACGCACCGGGCGCTCCCGAGGTGCGCACGTTCATCGTCGAGAACGCGTTGCGGTGGCTGCGCGACTTCCACGTCGACGCCCTGCGGCTCGACGCCGTCCACGCCCTCGTCGACGACAGCGAGCGACACCTGCTCGTGGAGCTGTCCGAGGACGTCGCGGAGCTCGCCGTGGCTCTCGGGCGGCCGCTCGACCTCATCGCCGAGAGCGACCTCAACGACACCTCCATGGTCACTTCCACCACCGACGGGGGGCTGGGGATGACCGCGCAGTGGGCCGACGACGTCCACCACGGCCTGCACGTCGCGCTCACCGGTGAGATGCAGGGCTACTACGAGGACTTCGGTGGTGGCACCCGCAGCCTGCCGGACGGTGGTCCGCTCGACGTGCTGGCCCACGTGCTGACGCGGGGCTTCCTCCACGACGGCCGCTGGTCGACGTTCCGCGACAGGGAGTGGGGCAGGCCGGTCGACGTGGACACCCTCGACGGCCGTCGGCTCGTGACGTATCTCCAGACCCACGACCAGGTGGGCAACCGAGCGACCGGTGACCGGATCGGCGCCAGCATCACGCCGGGCCGTGCCGCCATCGGTGCCGCGCTCTATCTCCTCGGCCCGGGCACGCCGATGATCTTCATGGGTGAGGAGTTCGCTGCATCGTCCCCGTGGCAGTTCTTCACCGACTTCACCGACGAGGGCATGGCCGAGGCCGTGCGCGCCGGTCGCCGGGCGGAGTTCGGCGGGCACGGCTGGGCCGCCGTCGACGTCCCCGACCCGCAGGCGCGAGCGACCCGGGACGCCAGCGTGCTGCGCTGGGACGAGGTCGGCTCGGAGCCGCATGCCTCGCTGCTCGAGTGGTATCGCCAGCTGATCCGTCTGCGTCGCACCGTCATCGGCACCGACGAGACCCGCTTCGCCGACGTCTCGTGCTCCGTCGTCGACGATGGCGCCGGGTTCGAGATGCGGCACCGGGGCATCACCCTCCGTGCCGACCTCGCACGAGACACGGTCACGGTGTCCGCACCCGGCATACCGGATCTCGTCTTCCCCTGACGGCAGCGGCACTGACGGCGGGCGCCCGTCTCGGCACAAAGTCACGAACCGGAGTCGATCACCGACGCCGACTGCCGCACCGTGGCCCGGTCAGTAGGTTGGCAGAACGCGGGCGCCCAGGGCGCTCGCGGCGGTCTGCGCGAGGAGCGCGGGGAGCGTGCCAGGGCAGTGAGGGAGGTCGGGGATGGGCGTGCTCACGCTGCTGCGTCGGCGCATCGGCACCCATCCGCTCGCCCTCACCGCCGTCGTCGTCGCCGCCCTGCTCTCGATGGTGGTCGTCGCGACCCTGCAGCTGTTGTCCGTGGCGATCTCGGACGCCGGCGTGCGCTCGAGCCTGGGGGTGGGGGGACCCGGTGGAGACCCCGTCGCGCGCACCGTGAGTGCGGCGGCGGCGATCCCACCGGCCTCGCTCCCGGCTGCCGACACCGTCGTCCGACCTCGGCTCGAGGCGCTGGCGGACGACGTCGACGTGAGCCGCGTGGCCTACCCCACGGTGCGGGGCCTGCGCGGCGGTGACGCCCGCGCGCGTATCCAGCTCGCCGACATCGATGGCCTCCAGAAGCACAGCGAGCTCGTCGCGGGCCGGTGGCCGACCCGCACCGACTCGACGGTCGAGGTGTCCCTGCCGGAGGAGGCGGCCAAGGCGCTGGAGCTTCGCCCCCGGTGGCTCGCTCAGGCTGATGAGCCTCACCGACACGGCGGCACCCGACCTCACCGTCACCGTCGTGGGCACCTATCGGGTCCGGGACCGGGCGGCAGCCATCTGGATCGACGACCCGCTCAGCCCCGTCGGTGTGCGCGAGACGGAGTTCACGACCTACGGCCCCCTCGTCCTCGGGCCGGGAGTGTTCGAGACCGGGGTGGTCGGCCAGACCCAGGTCACGTGGCGGGCGTCCACCAGGTTCGACGAGGCGACGGCTGCTTCGGTCGACGACCTCCGCAGCTCGCTCACCGACGTGCTCACCCGCCTGCGCGCTGAGGTCGGCGACACGCGTGGCGCCGAGCCAGGCACGAGTGCGCCGCCATCCACGGCCATCAGCGGCGGGCGGGTCGAGACGGGGTTGGCCGAGCAGCTCGACGCAGCCGCCCTCGTGGCAGCCCGCATCCGCGCCTCGCTCCTCACCCCGACCGTCCTCCTCGTCCTCCTCGGCGCTGCCTCGCTCGTCATGGCGGCCCGGCTCCTCACGTCGCTGCGGGCCGACGAGACCCGGTTGATGCGCACCCGTGGGATGTCCACGAGCCAGGTGGCGTTGCTCGCACTTGCCGACTCCGGGCTCATCGTCGGCGTGGGAGCCGTGGGGGCCTTTGCCGTCGCGCCGCTGCTGACGCGGGCCATCGGGGTCGCCGCGGGGGTGGAGCTCGGTGCGGCGGACCACGGCGACGCCCTGGGCAACGGGCAGCTCTGGCTGGCACTCGTGACGATGGCGCTCCTCGCCACGGTCGTCGTGGTGGCGACCAGTGTCCGCTCCGGGCGGCACGGCGACGCCGGCTCCGCTTCGGGTGGTGGTGGCCGCACCCCTGCCGCCCTCCAGTTCGCGTCGGGGTCAGGACTCGACCTCGCCCTCATCGGGCTCGGGGTCCTCGCGGTCCTGCAGCTGCGTCGCTACGACGTCGCCGGGTCGGCCACCGTGGACCCGCTGACGATCGCGGCCCCGGCATGCGTCATCGCCGGCCTGTCGGTCCTCTGCCTGCGTGTGCTCCCCGGGGCCACGCACCAGGTCGAGCGCGTGTCGGTCGGGCACGTGGGGCTGGACCGGGCGTGGGGCGCGTGGCAGCTGTCGCGACGGCTCGCCGCGCAGGGAGGCACCATCCTGCTCATCCTGCTGTGCATGGCCATGGGTGCCCTGGCCCTGTCGCACCTGGCCACGGCGGGCCGGGCGCTCACCGACCAGTCGGCGTTCGAGACCGGGTCCCCGGTCCGCATCGACACGTCGGTGGGTCGCGCCCTGGCCGAGCGAGCCGCCGGTGAGGACACCCGGGCGATGCCGGTCCTGCGCGAGACCACCGACCTGCGCACGGTCCGGGGAGTGTCGGTGCTCGGCGTCGACGCCACCCGGGCCGGGGGCATCGTCGACCCGCGACCCGACACCCTCGCTGGAGGCACCTGGCGCGGCGTCATGTCCGACCTCGCTCGCGATCGCCCGACGCCGGGGGGAGTGGCCCTGCCGCCACGAGCCACGGAGCTGACCTTCACCTCCAGGGTCCTGGTGCGGTCGGGTTCCGGGGACTTCATCGAGGGTGTCAGCGCGTCCGGCCAGGTCCTGCTCCTTGATGGCCGGGGGATGGTCACGTCGGTGCCGACCGGGTCGGTGACCACGGACCCCACGTCGTTGGCGGTCAGCCTGCCCCAGGGTGACCGGGTGCTGGCCGAGCCGATGTCCGTCATCGGGTTCGCCATGAGGATGCCCGACTTCATCCGGGAGTTCGGAGCTGCCGACCTCGTCCTGGGGCTCGAGGTCAGCGACCTGCGCGCGGACGGTCGGCCGGTGGCCGGCACCGACCGGCTGACCGACCAGTCGCAGTCCATCGACCTCCGGCTCACCACTGCCGCCTCGACGGCGAAGCACGCTCCGGTCGTGATGACCCGGGCGTTGGCCTCCGAGCTCGACGTCCCCATCGGTGGCACGCTGCCCCTGCCGGTCGGTGGGCGGACGGTGCCCGCTGAGGTCGTCGCGCTGATGGACTCGGTCCCGACGGCCGCGGACCCCACGCGGGCCGTCATCATCGACCTGCCCACGCTCTATGCCACGACCGACCGCCCTGGCGTCGACAAGGGATGGCCGACCACCGTCCCGACACCGGGGGAGTGGTGGCTCGACCCGGCCGACACCGATGCCGCCGTCGAGGTGCTGCGGGGGCGCGGGGTCCGCTCCGACGCGGTGGTCGTCCGGGAGGACGTCGAGGCAGCACGTCGGGCCAACCCGGTCAACGCCGGCATGCAGGGAGCGATGCTCCTCGTGACCGGTGCTGCCCTTGTGCTCGCGGCGGTCGGCTTCGCGGCGACGACGGCGTCGCTGGCGCGGACCCGGCACCACGAGAACGCGATCCTGCTGGCGCTCGGCATGGCGCCCGCCCGGATCCGGCGGGTGCTCACCCTCGAGCGCATCTGTGTCGTCGTGCTCACCGTGCTCGTCGGGCTGGCGATGGGCGCCGTCGCAGCGTTCGTCGTCGTCCCCTTCCTCGTCGGCGGTGACGGTCACGCACAGGTGCCCGACGTCCTTGTCGTCATCCCGTGGTGGCAGCTCGGAGCGCTCGCCGGTGCCATCACGGCCGTGCTCTCGGCGATCGGCGTGCTCGTGCTGCGCCGCACGGGTTCCGACCTGGCCATGGAGCTCCCGGATGGGGGCGCCACGATGAGTGGACGGCACGAAGCCAGGCCGGTGCGCAGGCTCCGGGTGCTCGCCCTCGTCGGGCGCGGCGCGCGCAGCACCCTGCTCGTCTCCTTCCTCTTCGCCGTGCTCACCGCGACGGCAACGGCATACCTCGTGGTGACACCGCGACTTCAGGGGACGGCATACGACCGGGCACTGAGCGACGAGCTGCGCGACGCGACCCAGCTCCAGCGCGACCTCACCCTCTCCCTCCTGCCCCGGGACCTCGGAAGTGGCCTGACGGCGCCACCCTTCGACGGGCCGGAGGGCCCCATCGGTCCCGGGGAGGGCACGTCGCCGCCCTTCGACGTCGTCACCGACGCCGCACGGCGCGCGATGGGACCCGACGCCAGCCTCGTGGGCGAGGCGCTCGTCGCCGCACAAACCTCACCCTTCGCGATCCAGCGGGAGGACGGCTCGGAGCTCCCGGGTCAGCCGCAGGCCGTGGTCCGGGTCCAGGAACGCCTCGCCGACCACGTGCGCTGGACGTCGGGAGCGGCTCCGGGCGCGCCCACGCAGACGCGGGTCCTGCTCAACGAGGGCGTGGCGATCCGCCGGGTGCACCTCCTGCCCGTGGGGGTGTCCGACGTCGTCGCCAAAGGACTCGGTCTGAGGACGGGTTCGGTCCACTCCCTCTTTCCCGCAGTGGACTCGTTCCGACGAGCTCGCGACCAGGTCTACGTCGTCATCAGCGGCACCTTTGCGCCACGTGACCGCCGCGACAGCCTGTGGGAGTCCGACGCCCGCATGCTCGACGTCGCCTCGATCCCGACGCCCCAGGGTGGCGCGGTGCGACAGGGGGCCCTGATGGTCCTGGTGGAGAACTATCCGGCGCTGTCCGACAGCCTGCGCGGCGGGCTCACGCCGGAGCTCGCTCCCATGGGCAACCCCCTGCTCACCCACACGTGGCGCTACACCGTGCGCGACGACCTGGCGCGTGCCGATGCCGCACCCCTCGCGCGCATGGCGGCGCGACTGGACACCGCCCCCGCGATGACGGCCCTCCCGGAGCGCCCTCGCCTCACCACGGGCGTCCTCTCGCTCCTGGAGAAGTACGAACGGTCGCTGGCGAGCACCGGTGTCGTCATCTCGTTCGCCACCGCGGGCATCACCGCGCTCGCGACCATCGTGCTCATGCTCACGGGGCTGGTGGCGACCGGCGGGCGACTCCGCGAGCTCACCCTCCTGGCCTCGCGGGGAGCGTCGAGCACCCACCTCCTGACGATGGCGCTGGCCGGTCCGACCTTGTCGGGGCTCCTCGCAGCCGCAGCGGCCGGCTCGCTCGCCGTGCTGCTCGTCGACGGAGTGACCCCATTGGTCACGTGGGCCCAGGTGGCTGTCCTCGTCGCTGCGCCCGCAGTGGCCATCGCGGCCCTCGTGCTCGGCACCGTGCGGGTCGGGGCGAGCGCCGCCGGCGACACGGTGAGCCGGGTGCGTGCCTGGCGTCGGATCGTCGCCGAGGCCGGCCTCGTCATCATCGCGGTCCTGGCGATCTCGACGGTGCGCGCTCGCGGCGACGTGATCTCGGGTGGACAGACCGACTGGTATGCCGCCCTCTCGCCCGTGCTCCTGGCCGCCGCTGCCGCTGTCGTCGTGTTCCGAGCGCTCCCCGCACCGATGCGGGCCCTCTCGCGACTGGCCGGACGAGGCCGCGGCTACGTGTCGTTCCTCGGGCTGGCGCGCTCCTCGCGAGCGACCGGCACCGCCGGACTCCCGCTGCTGGCGCTCGTCGTCGGGGCGAGCATCCTCACGGTCGTGGCCACGATCGCCGCGACGATCGGCGACGAGCGCTCACTGGCGGCCTACCGGACGGTCGGCGCCGACGTGCGCGTCGACGGCGCCCGGATCGAGGACGCCGACCTGGCCACGCTGCGGAAACGACCCGGTGTCTCAGCCGTCAGCGGGGCCTACGTGGACCACACCGCGCAGTTCGCCCGCGTCAGCGACGCGTCAGGTGCCGACGGAGGCCCCGTCAAACCCGTGACGCTCATCGGGACCGACCCTGCAGCCCACGCCGATGTGCTTGGAGGGACGCCACTGGCCCCGGGTGCGATGCCGCCCGCGGACGGGTCACTCGCGACTCCCGGGGGCCGCCTGCCGGCGATCGTCAGTGACGGCGCCGATGTCGGCGACGAGCTCGAGATCGTCGTCATCGGTGTGCGAGTCCCTGTCACGGTCACGGCCATCGACCCGTCGCTGGCCCGGATCCACTCCGGCCGGCTCACGCAGACGGCGCTGGTCCCGCTGGACGCGCTGGAGGCCAAGCTTCCCAGAGCACGGCCGAACACGGCATACGTCAAGGCGTCTGCAGAGGCGAGCGCCGCGCTCGTGGCGCAGGGCACGGACGACAGGGTCACGATCGGTGAGCTCGTCACGGGGGTGGTCTCGGCCCACTCCCTCGTCGAGTCGGCGGCGGGTCGGTCCCTGCCGTCGTTCGTGACGAGCAGCTATGCCGTCGCGGCGGCCCTCGCGGGACTGCTCACCTTCCTCACCACGGTGCTCCTCCTCATCGCGGGTCGTCCGGAGCGTCGCACGCTGATCCTGCGCCTGCGCGCGATGGGTGTGCCGCGGCGGGCGGAGGCCGGCCTGCTGGCCGTCGAGGTCCTCCCGCTCCTGGTCGCCGCCGTGCTCGTCGGTGCCGCCGTCGGCATCGCCGTCCCACCGCTGGTGTCGGGGGCGATCGACCTCGAGGGCTACACGGGCGGTCCGCGGCCGGAGCTCAACCCCAGCTGGGTGGTGGGTGGGCTCGCGGCCCTGGGTGCCTTCCTGCTCGCGGTCCTCGCCCTCGCCATCGAACAGATCCGAACCCGCCGTGCCTCGGCCGCCGAGCACCAACGTGCAGGAGGAAACGCATGACCCCGACCCGCCCCGTGCCAGCCGCGGACGCGACCGACCTGGTCGGTCCCCCCGGGCTCGACATCGTCTGCGACGGTCTCGTCCGCATCTTCACGTCCGAGGGAGTGGAGGTGGTGGCGCTCCAGGGCCTCGACCTCGAGGTGCGGCGCGGTGAGCTCGTGGCGGTCATCGGGGCCTCCGGCTCAGGCAAGTCGACCCTGCTCAACATCCTCAGCGGGCTCGACGTCCCCAGCGCCGGCTCGGCATCGGTGGCCGGGCACGACCTGCTGACCATGGGGCGCGCCGAGCGTCTCCGCTATCGACGCACGACCGTGGGCTTCCTGCACCAGCAGGCCACCGCGAACCTCCTGCCCTACCTGTCGGCCATCGAGAACATCCAGCTTCCCGATGCTCTTCGCCTCGGGCCAGCGGGACGAACGGACCACGCGCGCCGAAGAGATCCTGGAGGTGCTCGGCATCGCGGAGTGCGCGCCCCGCATGCTCGGCGAGCTCTCCGGCGGGCAGCAGCAGCGGGTGGCGCTCGGGGTGGCTCTCGCGAACCGTCCGATGGTGCTCCTGGCCGATGAGCCCACGGGAGAAGCTGGACTCGCGCAGCAGTGACGAGGTCTTTGGGGCGATCCGGCGGGCCAACGAGGAGCTCGGGACGACCGTGGTCGTCGTCACCCACGACGTCCATGTGAGCGAACAGGTCTCACGGACCGTGGCGATCCGGGACGGGCGGACGGCATCGGAGGTGCGCCGCCACGTGACCACGGGCGCCGACGGGGGTGAGCTCGTCATCAGCCAGGAGTACGCCGTGCTCGACCGGGCCGGCCGGCTCCAGCTGCCCAAGGCCTTCGTCACCGCGCTGGGGCTGCGCGAGCGGGTCCGCCTCGAGCTCGAGGGCGACCACATCGGGGTGTGGCCCGAGCAGCCGAGCGAGGGCGAGGGGGAGGAGAAGCCATGACGACGGCATACCTCGATGTGATGGACGTCCACCGGACGTTCGGGACGGGGGCGACCACGGTGCACGCCCTTCGTGGGGTGTCGCTCACCGCCGAGCCGGGCGAGGTCGTGGCCGTGCGCGGTCGCTCCGGCTCGGGCAAGACGAGCCTGCTGAACATCATCGGTGGGCTGGACCGACCCGACTCCGGCACGGTGCACGTCGACGGGGTCGAGGTGAGCGCGTTGGACGATGACGCGGTGCTGGCCCTGCGACGCACCTCGGTGGCCTACGTGTTCCAGTCGTTCGGGCTCGTCCCGATCCTCACCGCTCACGAGAACGTTGAGATCCCATTGCGGCTCAGGGCAGTTGACGCCACTGAGCGTGAGGCCAGAGTCGCCGAGGCCCTCGACCACGTCGGGCTGACGAAGCATGCCCGCCAACGCCCCGGCCAGCTCTCCGGCGGTCAGCAGCAACGTGTGGCGCTGGCCCGGGCCCTGGCGTCCAGACCGGGACTGCTGCTCGCGGACGAGCCCACCGGTCAGCTCGACTC
Source organism: Knoellia sp. AC549 (assembly GCF_979258975.1). Classification (NCBI taxonomy): domain Bacteria; kingdom Bacillati; phylum Actinomycetota; class Actinomycetes; order Micrococcales; family Intrasporangiaceae; genus Knoellia; species Knoellia sp. AC549. The sequence continues at coordinate 340,011 of NZ_OZ409890.1, read as the reverse complement.
GGAGACCTCACGCGAGATCATGGAGCTGGTCGTGCGCCTGGCCAAGGAGGCCACGATGACGACGATCGTGACGACCCACGACCCGGTGCTGCTCTCTCTCGCCGACCGCGTCGTCGAGATCGCCGACGGGCGTGTGCAGGAAGGTGCGGAAGTCCTTCGACCCTGACGGAGGTGTGAATGGCGCTGTGCGTGCGTTTGCGACGAAGGAGCAACTGAGCGCGCACGGCGTCGTTCACGCCTCCGGCGGTCGGCTCCCATTCGGTCAGCCGAGGTCGTCGCGCACGCGGAGCATGCCCTCCTGCGCGACCGACGCGACGAGGGTGCCGTCGGCGGTGAACATCCGCCCCAGCCCCAGGCCCCGGCCGCCCTGGGCTGACGGCGACTGCTGCGCATAGAGGATCCACTCGTCGGCACGGGCGGGCCGGTGGAACCACATTGCGTGGTCGAGGCTGGCGACGTTGAGTCCGCCGCCGACCCACTGTCGGCCGTGGCGCCGCAGCACCGGCTCGAGCAGGGCGTAGTCCGACGCATAGGCGAGAACGGCGGCATGCAGCAGCGGGTCGTCGGGCAGCCGACCCACGGCCCGGGTCCACACGCTCTGCCGGGCCACCTTCTCGTCTCCGGGAGCGAGGAAGAGCTGCCCCTCGACGTGCCGCTGCTCGATGGCGCGGCCCTCGGCGAGGTGCTTGGCGCCGGGGTGGTCGATGCCACCGAAGACGTCCGTGAGCGACTTCAGCTCCTCGGGACGCGGCACGTCCGGCACCTCGTCCTGGTGGTCCAGCCCGTCCGCCGGCTCCTGGAACGAGCAGCTCATCGACAGGATGGGCTTGCCGTTCTGGATGGCGTGGGCGCGCCGCGTCGAGAAGGACCGGCCGTCACGCATCTTCTCCACCGAGAAGTGGATGGGCTGCGTGTCGTCACCCGGACGCATGAAGTAGGCGTGCAACGAGTGGATCGGCCGCGGGGCCTCACCCTCCGCCGGCGTGACCGTGCGACCGCAGGCCACGAGCCCCTGGGCCAGGACCTGGCCACCGAAGACCCTGCCGTGCGGCATCTTCTGGCTCTGGCCGAGGAAGAGCGTGGTCTCCTCGGCGAACGTGGTCGGCACCGAGGCGGTGCCACCACCACCGGTCGGGTTGGCGCTGACCGTGACGGCCGCCGTCCCGACCTCCTCGAGGTCGAGCACCCGCAGCAGCTCGGCCAGGGCAGGCGGGTTCTGGTCCTCCACGACGTCATTCACAGGCGTCACCCTAACGACGGGGGTTGCCTCGCCCGTCCTCAGGCCACCAACGGACCGTGGCGGTGCTCGGAGCGACCCCGTCGAGAGACCGTGCCCCCGGCGGCGACCCGGTCGACCGCCCGGGCGAGTCGCTCCGCGGCCTCGACGAGCTCGTCAGGTGTCAGCACGTAGGGGAGCCGGATCCACCGGTCGAGGCCACCGGCGGCCGCGAAGCGTGGGCCGCTGGCGATGAGCACACCCTCGTCCTCGGCGGCCAGCGTCACCTCGGCGGCTACCGGGTCGGGCAGCTCCAACCACAGGGACAGGCCGCCGCTCGGCAGGACGAACCGCAGCTGCGGCAGCCGCTCCCGCAAGGCGCCGGCGAGCGCGTCACGGCCGGCAACGAGGTCGCGTCTCCGCTCCGCGGTGATGCCGGGAGTGACCTGCATGAGCTGGAGCAGCACGAGCTGGTCGATGACCGGCGCCCCGATGTCGAGGGGGACGCGAGCCGCGGTGAGTCGCTCCAGCATCGAGCCCGACGCCCGGATCCAGCCGATCCGCAGGCCACCCCAGTGCGACTTCGAGGCACTGCCGACCGAGATGGTGTCGGGGTGGTGGGTGGCGAACGGCAACGGCATCGGACCCTCGTGGTCGAGGGAGATCTCGACGACCGTCTCGTCCACGATGGCCGTGATCCGCTCTCGTACCAACGCTTTTGCCACGACGGCGCGCTGCTCGTCGGACATGAGGTTGCCCGTGGGGTTGTGGAAGTCGGGGAGCAGGATCGCGGCTCGTGCCCCCGAGGCACGGATCGTCGTCGCCATCATCGCGACGTCCCAGCCGGTCGGTTCGACCGGGACGGCGGCGATGCGCGACCTCAGCTGGGTCAGGGTCGGGAAGATGTTGGGATAGGTCGGCGTCTCCATGACGACGGTGTCGCCGGGGGAGAGCAGGGCCCGTGCCGCGATGGCCGTGCCGACGACCGCGCCGGTGGTCACGATGACCTCGTCAGCCGTGGTGGGCAGGCCGCGCGCGGTGTAGCGGGCCGCGATCGCCTCGCGCAGCTCCGGAACCCCGTTGAGCAGGTAGCCGCTTCCACTGAGGTAGCCGGGCGACGCCGCGATCGCCGCCTCCGCGGCCTGGGTCATGCCGGCTGGCGCGCGTTGTGCCGCGCAGGTGAGGTCGATCATGCCCTCCGGGACCTGGGCCGACATGTGCAGCCCGGTGTCGCGGCGCATGGCCCCGGCCGGGAGGCTCGCCACGCTGCCCGAACCACGACGCGACGTGAGGTAGCCGCGCTCGCGCAGCACGGCATACGCGCTGCTCACGGTCGTGCGGCTGAGCCTCAGCGCGATCGTGAGGTCGCGCTCGCTCGGGAGCCGCGTCCCGACTGCGATGCGGCCGTCCGCGATGAGGAGGCGGAGCGAGTCGGCAACCACCTGGTATGCCGGTCGGTCACCCGACGTGGGACCGATCAGCTCTGCGGTGCGGACGGCGGAGAGCACGGGAGCAGCCATGAGGCCACTGTCCCACAAGTGGCCATGGATCCAAGGGCCACTTGCCGGGCAGGATGGGGGCATGAGCCCGATCCAGACCCTCCGCGCCGGTGCCCGTCGCCGGGTGGACCTCGTCCCGATGACCCCGATGGAGCAGCTGCGCGCCGGCCGGACGCTGCGCCGTGTCAGTCAGCTTTTTGTCGGGCTGTGGCTCTACGGCACCGCCATGGCGATGTTCATCCGGGCAGAGCTGGGTCTCGACCCGTGGGACGTCTTCCACTACGGGGTGCAGCAGCACATCGGGCTGAGCTTCGGGACGATCGTCGTCATCGTCGGAGGCCTCGTCCTGCTCCTGTGGATCCCGCTGAGGCAGTGGCCCGGGCTGGGCACGGTGGCCAACGTCTTCGTCATCGGTATCGCGACCGACGTCATGCTGGCCGTGCTCGACGCGCCGTCCGAGCTCTGGCTGCGTTGGGTCTTCCTCCTCGGCGGCATCGTCGTCAACGGCATCGGTGGCGCGATGTACATCGGCAGCCAGTACGGCCCCGGTCCGCGCGACGGGCTCATGACCGGGCTGGCGCGACGCAGTGGCCTGTCGATCCGGCTCGTGCGCACCGCCCTCGAGATCTCGGTGCTCGCGATCGGCTGGCTGCTCGGGGGCGTCGTCGGCGTCGGCACGGTGCTCTATGCGCTGCTCATCGGACCGGCGGTCCAGGCCTTCCTGCCGCTGGTCACCGTGCGGCTGCCCGCGACCTCACGGGGCGAGGCTCAGAAGGACCTGATCCGCGAGCCGTAGCGGTCCTTGAGGGCCTGATTGTGCTCGTCGCCGCCGGGGATGTTGGCCGACAGGAACACCGGCGGCACCTCGTCGGCCTCGAGCATCCTGCTCACCACGCCGAGCGTCAGCGACTGCGCGATGAACGCCGCCGTCAGCGAGGAGACCGCGCCCACCTTGATGCCGTGCGGCAGCTCGAGGGTGGCATCGCCGAAGGGCGCCAGGTTGTCGATGACGACATCGGCGATCTCGCTGAGACGCTTGCCGCTCTCGTGCTTGGGCTCGACCGCCATCGTGTGCTCCAGGCTGGTCACGGCGATGACGCTGTGCCCACGCTCCTTGAGGGCGAGTGCCATGCCGACGATGGAGGAGTTGACGCCGGAGTTGCTGGCGATGACGAAGACGTCCTGCGGCTGGATCTCGGTGTGCGAGAGCAGCTCCTCCACGACGCCCGGGTCACGCTCCAGCTCGGCCCCGAACAGCTCCTCGGGGTCGCGGTCGCCGACGATGACGACCTCTCGGAGGGTGATCCGCCGGGTCGGGATGAGGCCACCGGCGCGGCCGGCCACCTCCATCGAGAACCCTTCGGAGTGGCCGGTCCCGAACGCCTGGATGACACCGTTGGACCGCACACACGTGGTGAGGAGGTCGATCGCCACATCGAGGCCACCGCCCGCGACGTGGTCCTGCAACCGTGCGAGTCGGCGGGTGACCTCGGCGGCGAAGTCGGCCTGGGCGGTCTGGGGCGTGCTGTCAGTCATGTCGTCCGCTCTCTCGAGGTTGATGGTCGGTGTTCGTGGCGCCGCCCTGCGGACCACGCTGCTCCGGCGGGGAGCACCCGGCAAGATGGTCCTGTGATCCTTGCAGCAGTCGACGCCGGAGGCACCCGAACCCGCGCCTCCATCGTGCAGGACACGCTCGTGTGCCGGAGCATCGGTCTCGCCGGTCGGGGGAACCCCATCTCGGGCGGTGGCCCCGAGGCGGCGTTCGGCGAGGTCGCGTCGGCCATCAGGCGTGCCGCTGCTGACGCGGAGGTGGCGCTCACCGAGATCGAGGCCGTCACCCTGGCCAGCGCGGGTGGGACCGCCTTCGAGCCGGGCTTCCTCGCAGACGCCTTCGCCGCTGTCGGCATCCGGGCGCCGTTCTCCAAGAGGGGTGACCTGGCGGCGTTGTTCTGCTCAGGCACCCATGAGACCTCTGGCTACAGCCTTGTCGCGGGGACCGGTGCCACGGCGGTGCGCATGGTGGACAGCGCTGAGGTGCAGACCATCGACGGCCTCGGCTGGCTGCTGGGCGACACCGGCTCAGGTTTCTGGATCGGCCACCGGGTGGCCCGGGCGGTCGCGGCCGCGCTGGACGGCAGGATCTCGACGTCGATGGTGGAGCCTGCTCTCCAGGTGCTGGGGATCGCGCCGGACCTCGCCCTGCGGACCGGGCGCCCCATCGCAAACCACGAGCTCGTCCGAGTCGTCTACACCCAGTCGCCCTTCGCCCTCGCAGCCTTGGCGCCGGTCGCCTTCCTCGACGAGGGTGACCCGGTGAGCGTCGCGATCGTCGACGAGGCGGCGCGAGGACTCGCCCAGGCGGTCATCGACGTCCATGCCGACGACGTCACCGGGCCGCTGGTGGTCGGCGGTGGCGTCATGGCCGGCCAACCGCGGCTGCTCGAGGGGATCGTGGCGGCGCTGCGGTCCTCCGGGCTGGAGCTGCAGGTGATCAGGGCGACCGACGGTCTGGTGGGGGCCTCCGTCCTCGCCCTACGTGGTGCCGGCGTCGCGGTCGATGCCGAGGCCTTCGAGACCGTCAGAACGACGACGGCCACGCAGCTCGCGCGGCACGCAGCGCTCTAGCCGGGACGGACCCGGACCCCGAGTCCTCACCCGTCGGTGGGTCTGTGACCAGTCGGGTGGTCTGTGACCAGTCGGGGTGTCCAGAACCCCCGACTCGTCACGCATGGCCCGACTGGCCACGCAAGCCCCGGCCGGTCGTCGTGTTTCCACCCGGGACGGCGTCGCCTGTCCAACGCCCGACTCGTCGCCGCGGCTCGACCGGCAGGCGGGGCGCTAGCCCGCACTCGCTCAGCCGTCGACCGCGAGGGCGAAGGGGAGGACGCCGTCAGCGCCCGCGCGCCGGAGCTCGCGGGCAGCGACGGTGAGCGTCCAGCGTGAGCTGACGAGGTCGTCGACGAGCAGCACCGGCCCACCCACTCCACCGAGCGTCCGCGCCAGCTCGGGTCCGACGACGAGCCGCTCCCACACTCCGGCGAGGCGGAAGGCGCTGTTGCCACCCGGCTCGCCCGTGGGCCCGCCGTGCTCGAGGTCGAGGGTCCCGAGCAGCGGCAGCCGCCCGATCTCGGCCAGCCCTGCGGCGAGCGACTGCACGAGCTGGGGATGGCTGCGGGACGGCATGGCAACGATGCCGGCGGGCCGCTGCGACCAGCCCCATTCGGCAAGGACACCGACGCAGGCGCGGAGCAGCTCGGGAGTGGCGGGTGCGTCCTCGCGCAAAACCTGGCGCAGACGGTTCCCCCAGCCGAGGTCGCTCAGCCGGGCCAGCGCTCGCCCACCCGACATCGCCTCGTCGGCCGGGATCTTGCCCTTGACCGGCACCCCGAGGCGGTCCATGCCGGTGGGCCACTGGGCACGTGGGTCGAGGTCGACCCCGACCCGGGCCAGCCGTTGGCGAGCGGCGCCGATGACGTTGTCGGGCACGTCGGTGGCGTACCAAGGGCTGGCGCAGGTGTCGCACTTGCCGCACGGCACGGCCGTCGCGTCGTCGAGCGTGCGCTGGAGGAAGGCCATCCGGCACTCGGTGGTGCGTTCGTAGTCGAGCATCAGCTGCTGCTCGTCGGTGCGGGACTGGGCGACCCGGGAGTAGCGGTCGGCGTCATAGGTCCACGGCTGACCCGTCCCGGTCCAGCCACCCTGCACCCTCGTGACGGCCCCGTCGACGTCGAGGACCTTGAGGAGCAGCTCGAGGCGGGTGCGGCGGACGTCGACGATCGTCTCGATGGCTGCCGTGGACAACGGGCGACCAGCCTCGGCGAGGGCCGTGAGCACCGCGTCGGCCTGCTCCTGCCGGGGCATCGACACGGACGCGAAGTAGAGCCAGATGTCCTTGTCCTCCGGCCCGGGCAGCAGGAGCACGTCGGCCCGCTCGGTGGCTCGCCCGGCGCGGCCGACCTGCTGGTAGTAGGCGACGGGCGAGGATGGCGCGCCCAGGTGGACGACGAACCCGAGGTCCGGCTTGTCGAACCCCATCCCGAGGGCTGACGTCGCGACGAGGGCCTTGACCCGGTTGTCGCGCAGCTCGGCCTCGAGCCGCTCACGGTCGGCGGGGTCGGTGCGGCCGGTGTAGGCCGCCACGCGCTGACCGGCCTCAGTGAGTGCGGCGGCCACCTCCTCGGCGGCAGCCACGGTGAGCGTGTAGATGATGCCGCTGCCGGGGAGCTCGTCCAGGTGGGCGAGGAGCCAGCCGAGGCGCTGCTCGGGAGACATCGAGCTCAGCACGCCGAGCCGCAGCGAGTCACGCGCGAGTCCGCCGCGGACGGTCAGGACCTCTCGCCCGCCCACGCCGAGCTGCTCCACCACGTCGGTCACGACGCGGGCGTTGGCGGTCGCCGTGGTGGCGAGCACCGGCACGTCGTCGGGGAGCTCGCCCAGCAGGTCGCGAATACGGCGGTAGTCGGGCCGGAAGTCGTGTCCCCAGTCGGAGACGCAGTGCGCCTCGTCGACGACGAGCAGCCCGCAGCGACGGGCGAGGTCGGGCAGCTGCTCGTCACGGAAGCGCGGGTTGTTGAGCCGCTCGGGGCTGACGAGCAGGACGTCGACGGAGTCGCTGGCCAGGGCCTGGCGCACCTCGTCCCAGTCCTGGGCGTTGGCGGAGTTCATCGACACCGCGCGTATGCCGGCGCGCTCGGCCGCCGCGATCTGGTCGCGCATGAGCGCCAACAGGGGGGAGATGATGACCGTCGGCCCGGCACCCTCGGCCCGGCGCAGCGCAGTAGCGACGAAGTAGACCGCCGACTTGCCCCACCCTGTGCGCTGGACGACGAGAACGCGGGACCGGTCGGCGACGAGTGCGGTGATCGCCTCAAGCTGGCCGTCGCGGAAGTCGGCGTCGTCACGCCCGACGAGCCGGCGCAGGGTCGTCGTCGCGTCGGTGGCGAGCGTGGTGGTCTGCGTTGGTGACACTGCTGATGCGTTGGTCATGATCACCCCACCGTAGGCGCGTCACCCGACAGGCGAACCATCCGCTGTGGACAACGACGCAAGGCGTGGCTGCTGTGGACGACCTCAGGGTCAGGGCTCAGCCCCGACCTAGTGCCACTCCTGCTCGTCGACCCCGCCCGGCACGTCCGCCTCCGGGTCGTAGGGCGTGCGGGTGAACCGGAACGTCGCGAGGTCGAGGTGCGACACCGACCCGTCGCCGCGACGCACCACCCGCAGCGGCTCGCCCGTGTAGTAGCCGTCGAGCCCCACCCACTCGTCGGCCCCTGCACCCACCCGCCGGAAGCGTGACCCGCGACCCTTCCCCGGCGCACCCAGCACAAGGTCCTCACCGACGAACCGCGCGGTCTCCACGCTCGGTCCCCAGTGCCACGTGCCCGCAAGCTCCAGCACGTCCGCGGACCCACTGGCCACCCACGGCGCCACAGCCGGTGCCTCGAGCTCGCGCAGGGTCCGCAGCAGCTCCTTGGGCAGGTCCTTGAGCGCCGCGCTCGCGGTCGTGTTGGTGAAGAGGACCACGCCGTCACCCACCTCACCGGCCGGTCCCTCGCCACCCTCGGCATCGAGGTGGACGAGCTGCTTCGCCAGGAAGCCGGGCATCGAGCCGCCGTGACCTGCGGACCGTGCGCCCGCGTCGTTCCAGACCTGCCAGCCGAGACCGTGGGCACCGGTCCAGGGCTGGCCGGGCTCGTCGACGACGTGGTGTGGCTCGACCATCTCGGCCAGCGACTCGGCGGAGACCACCCCGTCCGTCCGGCCGCCCAGCAGCGCTGCCCAGCGCGCGAGGTCGGCAACGGTCGTCCACAGCTGACCAGCAGGCGCCATCGCACCGGCGTCGTGCTCCGGCTCAGCGAGCAGCACGTCGGCAAAGGGGTGCACGGCCAGCCCGAGCGCCGCCTTGCCAAAGGGCCGCAACGTCGTCCGCGCCATGCCCAGAGGCTCGAGCAGCTCCTCGCTCACCACTTCGAACCAGGGACGCTCCCGGACCACCTCCAGAAGGCGACCGAGGGCGGCATACCCCGTGTTGGAGTAGTGGAAGCGCCGCCCGGAGCGGAAGCGGGTCCCGACGCCGGACGCCACCAGTGCGTCCCAGTCGCTGCCGGGGGTGCGCTCCCACCAGTGGCCCGCCGACTCCGCCTGGACGCCGCCCGCGTGGCTGAGGAGCTGCTCGATCGTCACGTCGTCGAGAAGGCTGCCAGGAACGTGCGTGCCGAAGCGGTCGGACAGCTCGAGCCTCCCTTCGTCGCGCAGTCGCATCACGGCCACGGCCACGAACGTCTTGGTGATCGACCCCATCCGGAACTGCGTGTCCGCGTCGACGGCGACACCGTCCGCGCGCCCGTCCAGAGTGCCGACGGCGCCGGACCATACGAGCTCGCCACTCCGGACGAGTCCCGCTGCGACAGAGGGCAGTCGGTGCGTGCGCTGCCCCGTGGCGAGGAGGTGGTCGAGGCGTGCGGACGTCGTCGGTGAGACTGGCATCAGACCACCCTAGGTCTGGCTGCGGGACGGGCGCTGCCGGGGATGCGCGGTGCTGCCAGACTGGGGCCATGTCGCAGGTCGATCCCGTTCCCGAAGTCACCGCGCGGCCCTACCGCACCCAGGTCCCGCTGCGCTGGTCCGACATGGACGCCTACGGTCACGTCAACAACGTGCAGTACCTCCGCCTCCTCGAGGACGCCCGTGTCATCGGCTTCCGCGAGTGGTTCGGGAGCGACCGCTCACTCCTCGACAGCGGGGTGATCGTCTCGCGTCACGAGATCGAGTACGTCGCGCCGCTCACCTACCGACCGGAGCCGATCGAGGTCGACATGTGGGTCACCGGGGTGCACGGTGCGGGGTTCAACCTGGGGTATGCCGTCCGCGACCCTGAGTCGCTCGGCAAGACCGTGTATGCCGTCGCGGAGACCGGCCTCGTGCTCTATGACTTCGCTGCGAGCAGACCGCGCCGGCTCACCCCGCAGGACCGCGAGATCCTCGCCCAGCACGCCGGCGACCCGGTCGCCTTCCGGTGGTCGCGCCGGTGAGCGCTGCCGTCGCGTCCGAGCTCGTCCTCGCCGATGCCGAGTCCCTCCAGGACCTTGGCCGGTATGCCGCCCGCGCCCGTGCGCTCGATGCTGACGGTGCCGTTCGTCTCCAGGCCGTGGGGCTCGTCCTTGCGTCGTGGGTGGGCGTGCTGCCCGGTTCGGGGTTGCTCAGCACGGGGGTGACGATCGGACTGCGGACGTCGCAGCTGGCCGAGCCGGCCCAGCTCGATGTCGTCGTCCCGCTCGCCTCAGTGAGCGACCGGGTGGCTCGGCCGGGGGAGCGGGCGGTGCTGCCCGTCCCGCCCATGACGGTGTCGGCGGCTTGGGCGGCGGTCTCTCCGCCTCGGTCGGGCTGGCAGCCGGTCGGTGTCATCGAAGCAGAAGCGTTGCAGCAGAGCGCTTCCGAAGGCATTGCCGAGGTCGCCGATGGCACCCCTGCTGGTGCTGGAGCCCCAGCCCTCGCGGCTCTGCGTGAGCAGGTCTGGCGGCGTCCAATCGCTGGGACGTCTGGCGAGGCGCCTGTGCCTGCGGCCCTCGCGTTTGCGGCGTACGCGCTCGGTTTCCTCAGCCAGGACGTGGAGGCGACGGTGGCGACGAGCGGTCGCTGGACCCGCCTCACCACCCCCGCCGGTCATGCCCTCACCCGCTCCTGAGCCGCTGGTCATGGTCTTCGTGGTCTCGCGCCTTCCCCTCTCGCGCGGGCAGAACAACTGACCCGGACATGCCTGTGTCCCCGATGCCCTCGGGCGTCGAGGTGTGGGGCGAGGTCATGGTCGGTGCCAGACGCCGGGATCCCCTGAGGCTCGACGGTGGTCACGAGCGTGCTCGCTCAAGTGCGCGGGTGCGGCTGCTCGTCCACGCCCGGAGTCGAGTCGTTCGAGGGCGTGGTCGTAGGAGCCGCGGGTGCGGTCCCACACGACGTGTCTGGCCCCGTTCTGGTGGGGTTGGATCCAGCCGTGGTTGCGCTGGGTGTGGACGGTGGTGTGGTGTCGTGGGCAGAGGAGGGCGGCATTGTCGAGGTTGGTGGGGCCGCCGTCGGCCCAGTGGATGAGGTGGTGGGCGTCGGTCCAGGAGGCGGGGGCGTCGCAGCCGGGGTAGGTGCAGTGCCGGTCGCGTAGCCAGAGCCGTTTGATCTGGGCTGGGGTGAAGAGCCGTTGCGCGCGTGCGAGGTCGACTGCTTCACCGCAGGAGTTGAGGACGGTGGGGATGATGGTGGCGTCGCACGCCCATTTGCGGACGGTGTCGGGGGTGGCGAGCTCCCCGGTGGTGAGCCCACCCAACAGGATCCGGCGCCGGCCTTGCGTTGGAGGTCCTCGAGCGCGATCTGGACGAAGATCTGCGTCTTGGCGCTGGACCAGCTCATGTCGCCGACTCTCTGGGCCAGGCCGATGACGGCCAGGAGGGCGTGGGCGCGGCGCTGGTCGTGGGGGGCGCAGGTCGGGTTCGGCGGGTCCGTGCTTGTCGACGGGGGTTGGGGTGGGTGCTGATCCGGGTCCGATCGCGGCTTCGAGGGCGGCGCGTCCTTCGCGGGTGATCCGCAGGACGTACTCCCACAGCCCGGGAGCGATCTCCTTGCCCAGCGACAGGGACTCGCCTTTCTTTGCCCGGTCCTCGGTGTCGTCGAACTCCCCGTCGAGTCCGTGGCGGGCCAAGAGCTCGTCACGCAGCCGGCGGACGGTGCGGGTGTCGTGGCGTTCCGCCAGGGTGGTGTAGGCGTGCCAGACGGTGTCGACGGCGTCGGGGTGCAGGTGCGGTGTGAGCAGTCGCATCTCGGTGAGGATCACGGCCGCGGTCGCGAAGCTGACCCGGCCGGTGGTCACGGCTTCGCGCAGGATGCTGTGGCGTGGGTCGCGGCAGGCTTGCGCAACAGTGGCGACGCGGCCGGCGCCGGTCACGGCATACCTGCAGTGGTGCTGGGCCACCCATTCGCGGTCGGTGACGGGCGGGTTCGAGGCGGCGGGTTCACCTCGCTTCAGGGCGTCGATGGTGATCGCGGCCTCGGCGCCCTCGACCACGGCGGAGAGCTCACCCAGCACCTCCAGACCCTCACCGAGCTGCGCACCGGTGGCTTGCCACAGCACGGCCGGTAACGCGGCCGCGGCTTCCTGGGCAGCACGCAGCCGGTCCACGCAGTCCGCGTAGGTCAGCTCCAGTGCCGTGTCCATGGAAGGAACTCTACGGACCACCACCGACAGCCGACGCGGTTCGAACAGGCTCTCACTGCAACGGTATTCACTTGATCACATACTCACCGCAACACCAGGCACACCGGCATCGTGGGTTGCGCTTCACCCGAGAAAGTCCCGTCCAATGATGGATGACATTCATCGAGCCGCAAAAGGCCTAGGTGCGGATGCGGCGTCCGGCCACGATGACGAGCGTCGCCACCGCTGCGGTCCCCAGCCACATCGCGACGAACGCCGGCACGTCCTCGCCCGCACGCGTGTGCAAGGCAGCGAAAACCGCCCCCGTCGCCGCGATCCCGATGACCGACCCGAGCACATCCGACAGCTGGAGGCTCGACGACGCCGAGCCATGGTCCGCGGGAGCGGTCAGCGAGAGCGCCAGCACCGAAAGGCTCGCCGTGCCGAGGCCCATCCCCAACCCGGCCAGCGCCAGAGGTGCCGCGACGAACCACGGCCACCAGCCGGCCCAGGTCACCAGGACGACACCGACCAACCCCGTCGCCAGCGCCGCTCCACCGAGGCTCACCAAGCGGTCGCGTTGACCCGAGAAGCGGTCACGGCCCTGGACCCATGAACCCACGGACCAGCCGATCGAGCCGATCGCCAGGACCATCCCCGCCTGGGCGAGCGAGAGACCTCGCTCCCCGGTGAGCATGAGCGGGATGTAGGTGATCGTCCCGAAGAAGGCACAGGGGAGGAAGAAGCGGCTGAGCATGACCGACGGCAGTCCGCGCCGCATGGTGAACGTGCCCGCTGGAAGAAGAAGGGGAGCGCACACGAACACACCCACCAACCCGACGAACGCGGCCCCCGTCTGGACCGACCCCCCCAGCTCGAGCTCGTGGGTGCCCCACTGCATGATGCCCGCCGACACCGCGATCCCCACCCCGAGCCTCGCGGCTCGTGCATGAGCCCGGTGGTCCCGGCTGGAGGGCTCGAGGCCGACCTCGCTCGCGCGGACCTGGTGCCGTCGCAGAAGCAGCACGGTGAGAGCGACCACGACGGGCGCGATCACCATCCAGAAGACCCATCGCCACGACCACGTGCTCGTGACCCAACCGGCTAGGACCGGGCCGACGAGCGACGGGACCACCCAGGCGGCACTGATGATGCTGAAGACCTTGGGCCGCAGCGCCTCCGGATAGGTGCGGCCGATGACGACGAAGGCCGCGACGAACGTCACCCCTGCGCCGAGGCCGGCGACGGCTCGGCCGAGGAGGAAGGGCGCAAAGGAGGTCGACGCTCCGCACACGGCACACCCGACGGCGAAGAGCACCTGCCCGGAGAGCAGGGAGGGCAGCGCACCGGCTCGGTCGCACCACACGCCCGCGAGCACGATGCCGAGCAGCTGCAGGGTGAGCATGACGGAGAACGCGAGACCGTAGGACCGGACGGCGTCCAGCTCCAGCGCGACCTCCGGCATCGCCGTCGAGACGGCCATCGACTCGAAGGCGATGACGGTGATGAGGGCCAGAAGGGCGAGGGTCAGCGCGGCATACGTCGGTCCGAAGACTCCCTCACGCGTGGGTGACTCGACCGCTGTTCCTTGGACTCCCCGGGTGCTCACCCGGTCACGCTACGTGAGACCACGTCGCCTCAGGCGACCGGCTGGAGGGGGTGGCCGCGCTCGGCCAGGACGTCGCGCAGCGTCGCGATGTGGTCGGTGACGATGCCGTCGACGCCGAGGTCGAGGAGCCGGTGCATCTCAGCGGCGGACTCGTCGCTCCAGGGGTGGAACCACACGTGGACCTGCTTGCCGAGCCGGTGCGCCACGGACACGAGCTGCGGTGTCACCAAGGTGATCTGGCGACCGCGCAGGCGGTGGGCGACCGGGAGCTGCAGCACGGGAGCGGGCGTGTGCAGCCACCGTGACAGCAGGCCCGGGGCATAGCGCAGCGCACCCGTCCCGACCTGTCCCGCAGCCGTCGCCAACGCCGGCCCGAGCGCACGTCGCGCGGCTCGCACCCGCCGCTCGCTGAACGACGCGATGCACACCCGCTCGACGGCCCCGTGCGCCCGGATCGTCTCGACCGCTGGCGCCAGCGCCGAGTCCGCCTTGACGTCGATGTTGAGCCGCACGGTGGGCAGCTCCTCGAGCAGCTCGGTCAGCAGCGGCACCGCGTCGGTGCCGTTGATGCGCGCCTCGCGCACGGCGGCATACGGAAGGTCGATGATGGCGCCGACGCTGTCCGTGGTCCGGTCGAGATGGGTGTCGTGGAAGGCGATGAGCTCACCGTCCGACGTGGCGTGCACGTCGGTCTCGAGGTAGCGGTAGCCCATGGCCACGGCCCGCCGGAAGGCGCCCATCGTGTTCTCGAGTCCCACGTTCGGACCGTATGCCGCACCGCCCCGGTGTGCCATGCCGATCGGTCCGCTGTGGTCGAAGTAGGCGAACTCCGAGGCCTTGGCCATGGTCAGATCGTGGCCCAGACAGCCACGTCGGTCGGCACGAGACCGTCTGCGGTGAGCTCATCCGACTGGTGCGTGACGGTGGCGCCGTCGGGCAGGGCCACGGCCTCGGGGCCGAGGTTGACCAGGACGAGCGTGCGACGCGAGTCGTCCTCGGACGCGTTGACGAACGCCACGACGTCACCACCCGAGAGCTCGTGCCGGGATGCCGAGCCCAGACCGAGCCGACCCGCACGGCGCGCAGTCAGCATCGACCGGTAGAACTCCAGCGTCGAGCCGGCGACACCGGCCTGCTGGTCCACGGCATACGCACCATAGGACTCCGGCTGCGGCAGCCAGCTCGCGTCGCTGGGACCGAAGCCGTGGCTCGGTGCGTCCTTAACCCAGGGGATCGGGATCCGGCATCCGTCACGCCCGATCTCCTTGCCCTCCGTGCGGTGGAACGTCGGGTCCTGGCGGAACTCGTGCGGCAGGTCGGTCGACTCCGGGAGTCCCAGCTCTTCACCTTGGTAGAGGTAGGCGCTGCCGGGCAGGCCGAGCATGAGCATCGTCGCCGCGCGGGCGCGTCGCAGGCCGAGCTCGGCATTGGGCTGCGCCTGGTCGGCGGCGATGCCGTTGGGCCGGGGGAGCGACTGGTCGAGCCCGAGCCGGGAGGCGTGGCGGACGACGTCGTGGTTGGACAGCACCCAGGTCGTCGGAGCGCCCACCGCGTCGTTGTCGGCGTAGGACCGCTCGATGACCGCCCGGAGGTTCTCCGCCCTCCAGTGGGTGTCGAGGAAGTCGAAGTTGAAGGCCTGGTGCATCTCGTCGGGCCGCACGTAGCGGGCCAGCCGGTCGCCGGGCTTGACCCAGGCCTCGGCGCACAGAATCCGCTCGGGAGAAGGCTGCTCGTCGAGAACCTTGCGCCAGCGGCGATAGATCTCGTGCACGCCCTCCTGGTCCCACATGGGGGGACGCGACCCCGGGCCGGCCTCGTGGATGCGGACCGGCTCGTCGTCCTCGGGAGGCAGGGCCGCCTCCTCCGAGCTGTCGAGCATCGTGAGCGGAGCACCCCAGTCAGGGAGTCCCTCCTCCTTGACCAGACCGTGCGCGACGTCCACCCGGAAGCCGTCGACCCCCCGACCGCACCAGAACTCGAGGATCGAGGCGAACTCGTCACCGACCTCGGGGTTGGTCCAGTCGTAGTCGGGCTGGGTCGTGTCGAAGATGTGGAGATACCACTGCCCGGGCGTCCCGTCGGCGTCGGTGACGCGCGTCCACCCCTCGCCACCGAAGACGGACGGCCAGTTGTTGGGCGGCTCCTCACCGTGCTCGCCCTTGCCGTCACGGAAGATGTAGCGACCGCGCTCGGCGCTTCCGGGCTCGGCGGCCAGCGCTGCCTTGAACCACTCGTGCTCGCTCGACGAGTGGTTGGGGACGAGGTCGACGATCACCCTGATCCCGAGGTCGTGCGCCCCGGCGATGAGGGCATCGGCGTCATCGAGGGAGCCGAAGACCGGGTCGATGTTGCGGTAGTCCGCCACGTCGTAGCCGGCGTCGTGCATGGGCGAGACATAGAACGGCGACAGCCAGATCGCGTCGACCCCGAGGTCGCGCAGGTAGGGGAGGCGGGCCGTGATGCCGGGCAGGTCACCGATGCCGTCGCCGTCGGAGTCCGCCCACGACCGAGGGTAGATCTGGTAGATCACCGCGTCACGCCACCATGGCGCGTCGGTCGGGTCGGCGGGGTGGAGGGTCGTCTCGGACAGGGCGTCAGGGGTGGTCAGGGTCACGTGTCCCATGCTTCCGTATGCCGTCCGCCCATCCAAGCGGGCGTCTCACCTCCTGGTGACCTCACGTCGGGTTCAGGACAGCGTGTGGACGAGTTCGCGGTGGTCCTCGTTGCGGCCGTGGCGGGGGCACGGCTGTCGAGCGGCTCGTGGGCAGAGGACCCAGACCTGGCTGGCCCGGGCGCGATAGAGGCGGTAGGGCGCCTCCCCGGTCACGTCGTCGAGCGTGAGCGTGCTGCCACCGCGCGACTCCGGACCCGGGTAGACGCGCAACCCGTGCTCCAGCTCGCTCTCGTCGACCACGGCAGCGGCGCCCACGGCATACAACGCTCGTCCGTGGTAGGCGGGAACCGTCGAGTCGAAGACGACGAGGCTCACCTCCCGGTGGGCCTCGAGGTTGACCGAGTGGCGGGCTCCGCGGCTCGACGCCCAGTAGTAGTCGCCGAGCCCGTCGGCGGCGAAGTATACAGGGGAGGTCCACGGCTGCCCATCGGCACCGACGGTGCCGAGGGTCAGGTAGGCGTTGCGCTCGAGCAGCGCCCGTGCGTGGTCCGGGAGGGGTGCGGTCAACGACTCGTCCGTCATGCCACCAGTCCTACCGCACGGCGGCGACCTGCGACCTGCGACCGGCGACCTGTGCGAGTGGCGCGGAGCCTCAGAGGGTCGGGCGCCCCTCAGGGCTCACGGCGGAGGACGGGGCCGCGCTGCTCGTGGGTGACGAAGGAGGGTTCTCGTCGGTGTTGACGAGCATGTGCGCCGCCCGCATGAAGTAGTCGCGCATCGCCTCGGCGTGGGCCTCGGGCAGGTCGAGCGTCTCCATCGCCGCAAGCATGTGACGCATCCACCGGTCGCGCATGTCGAGCGTCACCGGATAGGGAGCGTGCCGCATCCGCAGGCGCGGGTGGCCGCGCTCCTGGCTGTAGGCGTTCGGGCCGCCGAAGTACTGCTCGAGGAACATCCGCAGGCGGCGCTCGGCGGGTGCGAGGTCTTCCTCGGGATAGAGCGCCCGCAGCTCGGGGTCGGCCGCGACGCCGACATAGAAGGCATGGACGAGGCGGTCGAACGTCTCCGCCCCACCGACCTCTTCGTAGAACGTCATGGTCGGGGTCCTCCGAACGGGTTGACAGGTGGAGCCTTGACGCCGGCCACGTCGAGCGCCGTCTTGATGCGCTGGCGCAGCTCGCGCTGGATGTCGATCTTGTCGCCGGGTGAGGCCTCCGCGAGCACCCGGATGGTCATGGTCTGCCCGACGATCGACTCGATGCCGGCGACCTTGGGAGTGTCGAGCAGCCGCCCGTCCCAGGCCTCCTCGCCCGCCATGGCAGCCGCCGCCTCGCGGATGACGGCGGTCACGTGGGCGACGTCCTCGTCATAGGCGACCGGCACGTCGATGATCGCCGTGGCCCGGTGCTGGCTGAGGTTGCCGATCCTGATGATCTCGCCGTTGCGGATGTACCAGGTGACACCGTCGGCGTCACGCAGGCGGGTGACCCGCAGCGAGACCTCCTCGACGGTGCCGATCGCCTCACCCGTGTCGATGACGTCGCCGACGCCGTACTGGTCCTCGAGGATCATGAAGATGCCGGAGAGGAAGTCCTTGACCAGGCTCTGCGCACCGAAGCCGAGGGCCACGCCACCGACACCGGCCGAGGCGAGCAACGGCCCGAGCGGGATCCCGACGAGGGCCATGACGGTCAGCACGCCGACGAGCCCGACGACGAATGTCACGACGCTGCGCAGGAGCGACCCGAGGGTGGCGGTCCTCTGCTGGTGCCGAGCACGCGCGGTGATGGACGCCTCGGCGAAGAGCCGCCCGGTCAGCGACCGGTCGCGACCCTCGCTGTCGCGCTCGCTCGCTTTGGCGGTCATCGTCCGCACGACGCGGGTGATGAGGCGATGGAGCAACCAGCGCACGAGGACGGCGAGGACCACGGTCAGCAGAATCCGCAGACCGTCGGTGAGGAGCCACTCCTGGATACGGTCGGCGGTCACCAGGGTCGCGGTGAGGTCGACTTGGGTCATGCCTGGGCGTCACGCTCCTGCGCCGCGAGGGCGCGCGTGATCGGGTCGCGGTTCTCGGCGACGATCCGACGGAGGGCGTCGGGCGAGTCGGTGTGGGCGTCGAGCCACCCCTGCGTCGCGTCGCGCAGCTCCACCGAGGCAAGACCACGGGGATAGAAGCCGAGCACGATCGACTCGATGAGAGCCATGGAACCCCTGTCCTGCAACGACCTCAGCGCGTCGTGGTAGCGCGCGACGAACGGCTCGAGGGCACTCACGTCACCCAGTCGGCCGAAGCCGAGACCGTAGGCGTCGACCATCGAGTTCGAGAGCCCCTCGTCCTCGACGGCGGCCTTCCACGCGGCCTCCTTGGCCTCCACGGTCGGGATCGACGCGCGCGCCCGTGCGGCGCGCTCCTGACCGGTGGCGGTGGCGTCGCGCGCGAGCTCTGCGTCGATCTCGCCGTCCTCCAGCGCGTTCGCCCCGGCGAGACCCGTGAGGAGCGTCCAACGCATGTCGGTGTCGAGCTCGAGCCCCTCGAGGCTCTCGTCCCCCGAGAGCAGACCACGCAGGTATGCCGTGTCGTCACCCGTCGTCGTGAACCCGGCTGCTGCCGTGACGAGCTGGAGCTGCGCGTCACTGCCGGGCTCGGCGGAGGCGGCCGCACTCCAGAGGCGCTCGAGCGTGGAGCGACGGGTCGCGTCGCGGTGCTCGGGAGCGACATACAGGTGCACCGCCGTGGTGAGCTGGGCGAGCAGGGTGCGGATGAGCGTCGAGTCCGACTCGCCCGGCAGCACGTCGAGGACGAGCTCGGCGAAGGTGCGCGAGCTCATCTCCGCGTCGCGGGTCATGTCCCATGCCGACGCGAGCACGAGTGACTTCGGCAGGGAGCTCTCGAAGCCGCGCACGTGCTCGATGGCGGTGGCGAGGGAGCGCTCGTCGAGCCGGATCTTGGCGTAGGTGAGGTCGTCGTCGTTGACGAGGACGAGGTCGGGCTGCACCCGACCGACGAGCTCCGGGACCTCGGTGCGCTCGCCGACGAGGTCGAGCTCGAGACGGGCGGTGCGCACGAGGCGAGCGCCCTGGGCGCCACCCAGCTCGACGGCATACAGGCCGATGGCCAGACGGTGCGGGCGCAGGGTCTCGAAGCCGGGAGCGAAGGTCTGCTCGACGACGGCGCTGGAGATGCGGCCACGGTCGTCCACCTCGATGACCGGACGCAGCGTGTTGACGCCGGCGGTCTCCAGCCAGGCCCTGCTCCAGGTGCGCAAGTCGCGCCCCGACGTGGCCTCGAGCTCGTCGAGGAGGTCGTCCAGCGTGGTGTTGCTCCACTGGTGCTTGGCGAAGTAGGCGCGCAGCCCGTCGCGGAACGCCTCGCGCCCGACGTAGGCGACGAGCTGCTTGAGGACGGAGGCACCCTTGGCGTAGGTGATGCCGTCGAAGTTGACCTCGACGTCCTCGAGGTCGCGGATCGGCGCGACGATCGGGTGGGTCGAGGACAGCTGGTCCTGGCGGTAGGCCCAGTCCTTCTCGTGGGTGCCGAACGTCGTCCAGGCCTCGGTCCACTGCGTGGCCTCGGACTGACAGGTCGTCGAGGCCCACTCGGCGAAGGACTCGTTGAGCCAGAGGTCGTTCCACCACTTCATCGTCACGAGGTTGCCGAACCACATGTGGGCGAAGCTCGTGGAGCACGGTGAGGCCGCGGCGCTCGACGATCGCGTCGGTGACCTTGGACCGGAAGACGTACATCTCGTTGAACGTCACGCACCCGGCATTCTCCATCGCGCCCATGTTGTACTCGGGCGTGAAGATCTGGTCGTACTTCTCGAACGGGTAGGGCTGGTCGAACTCCGCCTCAAAGAACTCGAAGCCCTTCTTGGTGAGGTCGAAGAGGTTGTCGGCGTCGAGGAACTGGGTGAGCGACTTGCGGCAGAAGATGCCGAGAGGCACCTCGCCGCGACGGCTCGTGAGGGTGTCGCGCACGACGTCGTAGGGGCCGGCGACGAGTGCGGTGATGTAGCTCGAGATCGGCTCGGTCGCGCTGAACGTCCACGTCGCGACACCGTCACGGTCGGTCGGGGTCGGCTCCGGCGTCGGGGAGTTGGAGATCACCTGCCAGTGGCTCGGTGCCGTCACCGTGAAGCTGAACCGCGCCTTGAGGTCGGGCTGCTCGAACACGGGATACATGCGCCGCGAGTTGGGCACCTCGAACTGGCTGTAGAGGTAGACCTCGTCATCGACCGGGTCGACGAAGCGGTGCAGACCCTCACCCGTGTTCATGTAGCGGCCCGTCGCCTCGATGCGCAGCTCGTTGAGTCCTGCCGCGGGCGTCACGGGGATCCGGGACCCGTCGTATGCCGCCTCGACCACGTCGCCGTTGAGCGTCACCTTCTCGACGGACTCGCCGAGGAAGTCCACGAAGGTGGCTCCTCCTTCGGTGGCGGTGAAGGTGAGGGTGCTCGTCGTGGCGAACGTCGTGTCGGACGTCGTGAGGTCCAGCTCGACGGCATACGCCTGCACCGACACGAGCGCGGCGCGCTCCTCGGCCTCGACGCGGGTGAGGTTCTTTCCGGGCACGAGGGATCTCCTGGTCTGCGGCGGAACGACGTGTTGGGGGGCCTCAATCCTCGCACGCGCACCGGACGGCACGAGGCCGCTGGGGGAGTGGCACGATGAGCGCATGAGCGAGACACAGCGCCACACCGCCGAGTTCTGGTTCGACCCCCTGTGCCCCTGGGCCTGGATGACGTCGCGATGGATGGGCGAGGTCGAGCAGGTCCGCCCCGTCGACGTGACCTGGCACCCGTTCAGCCTCGCCGTGCTCAACGAGGGTCGCGACCTGCCGCCCCAGTACCGCGAGCTCATGGACCGCGGCTGGGGACCGGCCAGGGTCGTCACCGCCGCTCGTGAGCTGCACGGACAGGACGCCGTCAAACCCCTCTACGACGCCATCGGCACCGCGATCCACCCCGGCGGGGTCGACGACTACGACGAGGCGATCCGGATCGGGCTCGACGAGGCCGGGCTGCCGGCAGACCTCGCGAAGTACGCGTCCTCGGACGAGTACGACCCGCAGATGCGCGCCTCGACGCAGCGAGCCCTCGACCTCGTCGGCGACGACGTGGGCACCCCCGTGATCTCCGTCGACGGCGTCTCCTTCTTCGGGCCCGTCGTCACCCCGGCTCCCAAGGGCGAGGACGCCGGCCGCCTCTGGGACGGCACCGTGCTCGTCGCCGGCACCCCCGGGTTCTTCGAGATCAAGCGCAGCCGCACCGCCGACCCCCAGTTCGACTGAGCCTCCGGCTCGACCCGCTCGACCCGCTCGACCCTCTCGACCCGCTCGACCCTTTCGACCCTGACGTCTCGACACAGGAGCACGACCAGACATGCGCGTACACATCGGCGGCGACCACGCGGCATACGAGCTGCACCAGGAGCTCATCACCTTCCTCGAGGGCGAAGGGCACGAGGTGACCGACCACGGTCCCTTCGAGCTCGACCCGGAGGACGACTACCCCGTCTTCGTGCTGCGGGCGGCCGAGGCCGTCGCCGCGGACAGCGGCTCCTTCGGGATCGTCCTGGGCGGGTCGGGCAACGGCGAGCAGATGGCGGCCAACAAGGTCGCTGGGGTGCGGGCGGCACTCTGCTACAACGACGAGCTCGCCCGGCTGGCCCGCGAGCACAACGACGCCCAGGTCATCTCCATCGGCGCCCGGATGAACACCGTCGAGCAGGCGCGATCCATGGTGCGCACCTTCCTCGGGACGCCGTTCTCGGGCGAGGCACGGCACCAGCGCCGGGTCGACATGGTGAGTGGCTACGAGGACAGCAAAACCCTGCCTGATCTGCACTGACGCCTCATTGCTGCAATCCTTCCGCCTGTCGCTGACCGTGAGTTACTGTGATCCGCACGCAGTCCACGACAGGAGAGTTGCTGGTGGCCACGGACGTCGGCGTCCTCACACGCAAGGCACCCTGGACGCTCGCGCGTCGCCTCGGCGGGACGTTGGTGGCGGCGGGTCCCCGTCGTGACCGCATCGTCTTCGCAGTCCTCGCGCTCATCGCGCTCACCTTCCTGCTGCTCGTCATGGGTGCACCGGCCCGTGTCCCGATCGTCACGCTCGCGCCGCTGATCCTGCTCAGCGGTCTCTACCTCACCCACCGCCACCTCGTCGCCCTCTACGTCGTCCTAGGCTTCGGCATCGCCACGACGATCCCGGGACAGGCCGGCACGGCCATGGCCAAGACCCTCATGGTGTCGGCGATGTTCGCCCTCATGGCCATGATGCTCATCGTCGCCTCCTCGCGGGTGCGGGTCGGGTCGGTCGGCTTCCACGGCGAGAACCTCTTCGTCGAGCTCCGCGACCGCATCGCCCGGTCGGCGCGGCTGCCCGGACTGCCGCGGGGATGGACGGCGGAGTCCGCTGTCCGGTCCGCCTACGGCGAGGGCTTCTCCGGTGACTTCATGGTCGCGGACCGGACCCACGACGGACGGCACCTCGAGGTCGCGCTCGTCGACGTGAGCGGCAAGGGCCGCGAGGCGGGGACCCGCTCGCTCCTCCTCTCCGGTGCCCTGGGCGCCCTGCTCGGGTCGCTGCCCCCGTGTGCCTTCCTCGACGAGGCCAACCGCTACCTCGTCCGGCAGTCGTGGGACGAGGGATTCGCCACCGCCGTCCACGTCGACATCAACCTCGACACCGGCGAGTTCTCGATCGGCAACGCGGGCCACCCCGCCCCGGTTCGCTACTCCCACGGCACGGGCAACTGGGAGATCCTCGAGGGCGGTCGGGGGCCGGTGCTCGGAATCATGCCGGGCGTGGCCTTCGCCCGGACCCACGGCACCCTCGCCATGGGCGACGCCCTGATGATCTATTCGGACGGCATCATCGAGTCCCGCGGTCACGACCTCACCGAGGGCACCGACCGCATGCTGGGGGCGGCCTCCGAGGCGATGATCCGTCGCGGTGACAGCGTGGCGAACGCCGTCGTCTCCTCGGCCAGGTCCGGCGAGGCCGACGACCGCGCCGTGTTCGTCATCGTGCGCGCCTGACGACCCACGATTCCGCCCGGGTTAGCCTCGAGCCGTGCCGTCCTCGCGCTCGACCCTCGACCACCTGCCCCGAGAGGGCGTGCGGACCTACACCCCTCGGTGGCGCAAGTCGCCGCTGACCACCGAGCGGATGGAGCGCCTGCTTCCCGCGCACGCCATCCCGGCCGACGGGCCACTCGACCGCCAGGCCTGGTTCGGGCGCACGGCACCGGTCGTGCTCGAGGTCGGCTCCGGTCACGGTGCCGCCGCCGTCGCCTATGCCGCAGCCCACCCCGAGCACGACCTGCTCGCGGCCGAGGTCCATGTGCCCGGAGTCGCCCGGATGCTCGCCGACGCCGAGCCGTTCGCGCTGACCAACCTCTGGGTCGAGGTCGGCGACGCCCTGGAGCTCCTCACGGAGCGCATCCCCAGTGGCTCGCTCGCTGCCGTGCACCTCTGGTTCCCCGACCCCTGGCCCAAGCTCAAGCACGCCAAGCGCCGCTTCGTGCAGCAGCACACGCTCACCCTGGTCGCCGACCGGCTCGAGCCGGGAGGTGTGCTGCGGATCGCCACCGACCACGAGGTGTATGCCGCCCACGTCCGTCAGCAGGTCGCCTCCCATGCAGGGTGGCAGCTGCTCGAGGGGGAGCGCCCCGCATGGCGTCCGAAGCACGGCTTCGAGGCCAAGGGCCTGCGCGCCGGCCGGGACATCCACGAGTTCACCCTCACCCCCGCCTGAGCGTGCCAGCCCCGGCTTCAGCGTGCCGCGGTCCACGACGGCGAAGGGCCCCTGCGTCGCGACACTTCGCGCTCGCAAGGGCCCTGCACCTGTCGGGGTAGCCAGATTCGAACTGGCGACCTTCCGCTCCCAAAGCGGACGCGCTACCAAGCTGCGCCATACCCCGGCTCGCCCTGCGGCTTCAGCGACATCCGTGGCACCTGAGGTGCCGGCCGATTTCGGATCCCGCGGAAGAGGCCATTAGGCTAACCCCTGCTCCAACCGGCCGACGCACGTCGACCGCGACGAGCGCGCGGGCGTAAGCTCAATGGTAGAGCCCCAGTCTTCCAAACTGACTACGCGGGTTCGATTCCCGTCGCCCGCTCCACACACAGGCATGCCGCCCGCTTCCCAGAAGCGGGCGGCATACCTATTTTCGTGTCCTGTCGTGCTCGGACGTCAGGCGCGGAAGGCGAGCCAGGCGTCACTCATCCGCTCGGACTGACCGCGCGTGAACATGTTCATGCAGGAGTCCTGCGTGTAGTCCATGAAGTTGTGGATGGGGTCGAGACCGGGGGCCGTGCACGTGTCCGCGCCGGTCGGGCAGTTGAACTGCGGGACGGCCTCGCGAGGGGTGTCGGCGACGAAGTCACCGGCGGCCGAGCAGCCGTGGGCGAAGGTGTGCTCGAGCATCAGCCAGTGGCCGACCTCGTGGGTGAGGGTGTCGCCGAGCGAGTACTTGCCGGCGGTGCCCCCAGGCATCGACTCGTCGAGCATGACGACGCCGTCGATGAAGTCACGACCGGTGTTGTAGCCCTTGGGGAAGTAGGCCCAGCCCAGCAGTCCGTCACCGATGTCGGCGACATAGACGTTGAGGGTCCTGGAGTCGCCCTCGTAGAGCGCCTTCTTCATGTCGCGCTCGACCTTGCCCGGGGTGACGGTGTTCCAGACGGAGTTGACCGTCCACGTCGTCTTGGTGTGGTCGAACCGGAACGGGGTGTTGGCCGCCATCGCCGCGGTGGTTCCGGCGAAGGAGTCGTTGAGGACGTCAACCTGGTCGTTGATCATCTTCGTCATCCGGGCCTCGCCCGCGGCGTCGAGCCTGGCCTTGGAGACGACGTGGAAGATCGTGGGCACCGTGACCGACCCGGCTGCCATGAGAGGGCGGTCCTTGAGGACGCCGTAGGCGTTGGCCTCGTTCTTGTTGTAGAGCTCGGGCTCCTTGGCGCCCTTGGCGTCATCCCGCACGCGAGCAGCCGAGGGCTCTCCGGTCACCGGGTCGCACTCGGCGACGGCGGGGGAGGGGGCCGAGGCGGCGCTCACGGTGGCGGGAGCCGAGACGGCGAAGGTGGACGCTGCGAGCGCGATGACGCCGAGCGCAGGACGGATGAGACGACGTGACATGGGGGATCTCCTCGCGGGATGCGGGCCGGTTCTGGCCCACCGGGCACGCTACCTGCGCGATCGCCGCCGATACGGGGTGCGCGGTGACCATTCGCGTCGGCGATTCGGCCCACGTGGCGCGTGCCGTTAGCATGTTCGCGAGTTTGATTTTCTTTTCGGTATGCCGTGTGCTGACGATCCGTGGTTCGCGGGCAGTTGCCCGCGACCGGCACGCCGATCCTGATCTCACCCGCGAGGACTCCTCGCAATCATCCGTGATCCCAACACCTTGTGGAGTGCCTGAAGTGAAGAGTGCTGTCGAGACCCTCAGCCCGACCCGGGTGAAGCTCATCGTCGAGGTGCCGTTCGACGAGCTGAAGCCTGACCTCGACGCGGCGTACCAGACGATCGGGTCGCAGATCCAGATCCCCGGTTTCCGCAAGGGCAAGGTTCCCGCTCGCATCATCGACCAGCGCGTCGGCCGTGGCGCCGTCGTGCAGGAGGCCGTCAACGAGGCCCTGCCCCGCTTCTTCTCGCAGGCCGTCGACGCCGAGGGCATCAAGGCGATCGGCCAGCCCGACGTCGACGTCACCGCCGTGCCCCTCGAGGACGGCCAGGACCTCGAGTTCACCGTCGAGACCGACGTGCGTCCCGAGATCGAGCTCCCCGAGCTCGACGGCATCGCGGTCGAGGTCGACGAGGTCAAGGCCACCGACGAGGACATCGAGGAGCGCCTCACCACGCTCCGTCAGCGCTTCGGCACCCTCACCGCCGTCGAGCGTGCGGTCGAGACCGGCGACGTCCTGTCCATCGACCTCAAGGCCGTCATCGACGACGAGGAGATCGACAGCGTCGAGGGCGTCACCTACGAGGTCGGCTCGGGCAACATGCTCGAGGGCCTGGACGACGCCGTCCTCGGCGCCAACGCCGGCGACACCAAGACCTTCACCGCGCCGCTGGCCGGTGGCGACAACGAGGGCCAGGACGCCGAGTGCACCGTGACCGTCCAGTCCGTCAAGACGCGCGAGCTCCCCGAGCTCGACGACGACTTCGCCCAGCTCGCCTCGCAGTTCGACACCTTCGACGAGTTGCGCGCCGACATCGTCACCCAGGCCGAGCAGGCCAAGAAGTTCGAGCAGGGCGTCCAGGCCCGTGACAAGGTCCTCGAGCACCTGCTCGAGGTCACCGAGGTCGCCGTGCCCGAGGGCATCGTCGAGGCCGAGGTCAACAGTCACCTGGAGGGCGAGAACCGCCTCGAGGACGACACCCACCGCGCCGAGGTCGACGAGAGCACCCGCAAGGCGCTCAAGGGTCAGTTCCTCCTCGACGCCCTCGCCGAGAAGCTCGAGATCGAGGTCGAGCAGCCCGAGCTCATCGAGTACCTCATCATGAGCGCGCAGCAGTACGGCATGGACCCCAACCAGTTCGCCCAGGCCATCGACCAGCAGGGCCAGGTGCCCGCCATGGTCCAGGAGGTCTCGCGCCGCAAGGCCCTGGCCGCCGTCCTCGAGAAGGCAGTCGTCACCGACACCGCCGGCAACTCGATCGACCTCAACGAGCTCGTGCCGCAGGCCGACGTCGTCGAGCCCGAGCTCGAGGACGAGGGCGACCTCGACGAGCTCTCCGACGAGGCCGAGGTCGTCGATACCGAGACCGAAGAGCCCGCCAAGGCCTGACGCTGCACAGCACGACCACGACGTATGCCGTGTGCTCACCGCGAGGTGGGCACACGGCATACGTCGTTCTCGCAGGTCAGGGTTTGCTTCTCCGCGCGATCCGTGATGAGGGTGGAGGCATGACCAACGACACGCAGATCACTGTTTCGCGCACGATCGACGCGCCTGCCCAGGCGATCTTCGACGTGCTCAGCAACCCGCAGCGGCACCCGGACCTCGACGGCTCGGGCTTCGTCCGGTCCGTCGAGCAGGCCGACCGCATCCAGCAGGTCGGGGACGTGTTCACGATGAACATGACCGGCGACCACATGGGCGGCGACTACCAGACCGACAACCACGTCACGGGCTATGACGAGAACTCCCTGCTGGCGTGGCAGAGCACTCCGGCCGGCCAGGAGCCCTTCGGCTGGGAGTGGGTCTGGCGCCTGGAGCAGCAGGGCCCGGGCCAGACGCTCGTGACCCACACCTACGACTGGTCCAAGGTCACCGACAAGGAGATCCTGCAGAAGGTGAGCTTCCCGCTCGTCTCGCAGGGCCAGCTCGAGGACTCGCTCGCCAGGCTCGCCGAGGTGTCGGCAGGCTCCTGACGCCGCCCGACAGCGCGCGCGCTGTCCTGAGGTGACCACGCGGCACCGTGTCGCCCGACCAGTGTCGGAGATGCGGGCTCTCGAGCTCGAGTGAAAGCCCACATCTCCGACACTCGGCGTAGAGGCCGGTACGGCGAGGGGTGGCAGCGTGACCGATCATGGTCACGTCCACGGGCAAGATCCCTGCAGCCCCCAAAAGCCGCAGGACGATGATCGGCGTCCCCTACGACGTCCACGAGACCGTCCGCATCGGCGTCGTCGGCCTGGGCAACCGCGGCATGGGCATGCTCGGCGGCTGGGTCGCCGTCCCAGGTGCCCGCGTCACCGCAGTGTGTGACGTGCGCGCACCTCGGGCCAAGACGGCTGCCGACCGGGTCGAGGCCGCCGGTCGTCCGCGCCCGGCCGAGTTCAGCGGCACGGCGGGCTACGCGCAGATGCTCGCGTGCGACGACATCGACTTCGTCTACGTCGCGACGCCGTGGGAGTTCCACCACAGCCAGGCCAAGGCGGCGATGCTCTCGGGCCGACACGTCGGCATCGAGCTGCCCATCGCCACGGAGCTGCGCGAGCTGTGGGACCTCGTCGACACCTCGGAGGCCACGAGGCGCCACGCCTTCCTCATGGAGAACTGCAGCTACGGCCGCAACGAGCTCGCCATGCTCAAGATGGCCCACGCGGGTGTCTTCGGCGAGGTGACCAACGGACACGGCGGCTACCTCCACGACCTGCGCGACCTGCTCTTCTCGGACACCTACTACACCGACGCGTGGCGGCGGAAGTGGCACACACGCAGCACCGCCAGCTTCTACCCGATGCACGGTCTCGCGCCGATCGCGGCGGCGATGGACATCAACCGCGGTGACCGCTTCACCACCCTCGCCGCCACCGCGACCCCCGCCAAGGGGCTCGCCGACTACCGCGCTCGCAACGTGCCGGCAGGACACCCCTCCTGGAGCGAGACCTACGTCAACGGCGACCTCGTCACCTGCCTCATCGAAACAGACAAGGGCCGCATCCTCCGGGCCGAGCACGACGTCTCGACGCCTCGTCCCTACAGCCGGATCAACTCGCTGGCCGGGACCCGGGGCATCATCGAGGACTACGCCGGCACGGACTCCACCGGTGCCCGCGTCTATGTCGAGCCGAACCACTCCGGGCACTCCTGGCGTGGCTTCTCGACGATGCGCGGCGAGTTCGACCACTGGATCTGGAAGAAGGTCGGCGACGACGCAGAGCAGAACGGTGGTCACGGTGGGATGGACTACATCCTCCAGTGGCGCGTCGTGCAGCAGATGCGGACTGGTCAGGTGCCCGACATCGACGTCTACGACTCCGCAGCCTGGTGCTCGCCGGTGCCGCTGAGCGTCGCCTCGCTCGAGGCCGACGGTGACCCCGTGGCCGTCCCCGACTTCACGCGTGGGGACTGGTCCAAGCTGCGCATCGGGCTGGACTCGCGCGAGAGCGACATGCCGCCCACCGCCGATGCCCCGGTCGCTGCGACCAGGCTCGACAGCACGCCGACCACCCAGCGGGTGGCGTCATGAGCTCGGTGATGGTGCGCAGTGTGCTCGGCGCCGCTCTCGGCCTCTGCCTGACCGTGGGAGCGACTGCCCCTGCCGTCGCCGCCGCCTCCGGCTCCACGTCCGGCTCCGGCTCCTCGGTCCTGGCCGCGCCGGCCGTCGCCGAGCAGTCGGTGAGCATGAGCGTGAGCGAGGTCGACCTCGACGGCCCGGCGATCAACCCGGTCACGGTGACGATCCGCAACGACTCGTCGAAGTCCATGAGCAAGGTGACGGCGAGCATCAGCGGACCGGTCGGCTGGACGGTCTCCGGCAGCCAGACGCTCCCCAGCCAGATACGGCCGGGCGCCGCGACTGAGCTGACCTTCTGGGTCCAGGTGCCCGAGATGCGGCCGGGCTTCCGGACCTACACGTTCTCCGCCACGGCGACCTACCGCGGAGGGGACGGGGCAGGCTCGGCCACGGCGTCGCGCGCCACCCACTCCGGGACGGTCCTGCCCGACCTGGCGGCGGCATACAACAACGTGGGCGTCACCAACGAGAGCGCCACGACAGCCGGAAACTTCGACGGTGAGGGCAACTCGTTCTCGGCGCAGAAGCTCGCGGACAAGGGGCTGACTCCCGGCGCCGCGGTGTCAGCGCTGGGTGCGTCGTTCACCTGGCCCGCCGCCGCCGCCGGCACTCCCGGCAACGTGGCCAGTGCCGGTCAGGCGGTCGCGTTGTCCGGCAGGGGCAGTCGACTGGCCTTCCTCGGGTCGGGCGCGGGCACCTCGGCGACGGGGATCGCAACGGTCCACTACACGGACGGCACGTCCTCGACCGGCTCGTTCGGCTTCCCGAACTGGTCCTTCCAGGACGCGACGGCCCACGGTGCGACCCTGGTCGCCTCGAGTGTCGGACGCAACCGCCCGAGTGGCTACGGCGACGCCGCCTACGCCTACCGCGTCTTCGCGAACTCGATCGCGATCGACGCGAGCAAGACCGTCGAGTTCGTCATCCTGCCATCCAACGGCGCGGTGCACGTCTTCGACATGAAGCTGGTCCCGTGACCTGATCCGTCTGCGGCACAGGCGCATCCACGTATGCCGTGTGCTCACCCCCGAGGTGGGCGCACGGCATACGTGCGTGCGTGGTCCGGCGTTCAGGCCGGGGGAGCGGTGGTGTCGCCGATGCGCAGGCGCACCTCGAAGGGTGCGTCGTCGGGCGCCTCGCCGGCGAGGGCTCGACGCGTGAGGGCGCCGAGGAGTCGACCCTTGGCCTCACCCGGCTGCTCGACCGTCGTCAGCCGGCGGTCGAGCCAGGGAAGGTCGACCCCGTCGAAGCCGGTGACGGACACGTCCTGCGGAACCCGCAGACCGAGACCCTCCGCGGCACGAACCACGCCTGCTGCCAACAGGTCTGACTGGGCGACGATGCCGGTGGGGCGCCTGCCAGCCGGTGCGTCGAGCAGCAGCCGGCCAGCCGCCTCGCCCTGTGCGACGTCCGGGAACTCGGCCTCGACGAGGGGACTGCCGGGGGCGGCGATGTCGAGGAAGCCGAGGGCTCGGTCGCGAGCGTCGGGGTAGGCCGCATGCTCCAGCTCGGCTGTGTCCAGCCGATGCGTGGCTCGATGTCGCCCGATCGGCATGAGCACGTGGGCGAGGTCGCTGTGACCGAGCTCGACGAGGTGCCGGGTCGCCGTCGCGGACGCCCCGCGCTCGTCGACGAGCACGTGGACGACCTCGTCGTGGACCGGCGCACCGGCGCCGACCAGGGGGATGCGCCGGGCCAGGAGGTGGTCGACGAGGGGACTGACGGTGCGCCCGCAGAGCGGGAAGAT
Organism: Knoellia sp. AC549; assembly: GCF_979258975.1. Classification (NCBI taxonomy): domain Bacteria; kingdom Bacillati; phylum Actinomycetota; class Actinomycetes; order Micrococcales; family Intrasporangiaceae; genus Knoellia; species Knoellia sp. AC549. Next base: position 309,168 of record NZ_OZ409890.1, on the reverse strand, counting down.
CGCGGCGTCGATGGCGTGGGCGGTGAGCGGGTTGGGCTGGCCGTCCCCGTGGTCGGCGACGAGCAGCATGCTCGTCCCCATGTCGTCGAGCTCCTGGGCGAGCCCGTCGAGCACCGCGAGGGCGAACGGGTCGCGGAACGCGTGGAGCAGCCGGTCCTCGACGATGACGGCCACCGTGCCAGCCCGACCCTGGCGCAACGAGCTGGCCAGCGGGTCCGGCCCGGCATAGGCGAGCTCGGCCGCCGCAACGCGCACCCGGCTGGCGGTCGCCGCGGCCACCGGCCCCTTGCCGCTGAAGACGAGCGACGCGGTGCTGATCGAGACACCGGCCCGCTCGGCGACGTCACGCAGCGTCACCTTGCGGGTTTGACGAGAGGGGCTCATGGGGACCAGACTATCGAATCGATTCGACCCGCGCGAACAACGCCCTGTCGAGTCGAGTGTGCACGACGCGCCGGGGACCACGAGCCCACGCGGCACGTCGCGCACTCTCGACCCGGACCAGCGCAGCCGAACAGACATCGGCCGCCAGACCAGAACCCGCCAGACCAGAACCCGCCAGACCAGAACCCGCCAGACCAGAACCCGCCAGACCAGAACCCGCCAGACCATAACCCGCCAGACCAGAACCCGCCAGACCAGAACCAGAGGACTTCCCGTGACCAGCCCCGCAGCCCTGCCCCGCGAACGCGTCGTGAGCGCCCGCACCGCGGTCTTCGTCGTCTTCGCCCTCGCGGGCGTCGCCTTCGCCTCGTGGGCCTCACGCATCGCGGATGCCAAGTCCGGTCTCGACCTCACTGCGGGCCAGCTCGGCGCGACCCTCTTCGCCATGTCGGCCGGCTCCCTGATCGCCATGCCCTCGACCGGGCGCATCGCCGCCCGGATCGGGGTGGTCAACACCATCCGCATCGGCATGCTCATCGGCGTCGTCGGGTTCGCCACCGTGGGTGCTGGGGTCGACCTCGCGGAGTCCCGCCTCGTCGTCGGTGCCGGCCTCTTCCTCATCGGCAGCGGTATCGGCGTCTGGGACGTCGCCATGAACCTCGAGGGCGCCAGCGTCGAGCGGCTCCTCGGGCAGACGGTCATGCCGCAGTTCCACGCCGCGTTCAGCGGGGGGACCGTGGCCTCGGCGCTCGTCGGGTCGGCCATGTCGTGGGCCGAGGTGCCGCTCCTGCCGCACCTGCTCGGCTCTGCGGTGTTCGTCACCGTGGGTGGCTTCTGGGCCATGAGGACCTTCCTGCCGCGCGCCATCGAGGACGCCGACCCCGACGAGGCCCAGCACGACGGCCGCATTATCGGGTCACCCGATAATGCGAAGCTCGACCCGACCAGCCAACCGGGGTCGAGCGGGACCAAGTCGGGTCGAGCGGGCTCGGAGCGCTCGGCCTGGCTCGAGCCGCGCACCCTCCTCATCGGTCTCGTCACCCTCGTCGCCGCCTTCACGGAGGGCACGGCCAACGACTGGCTCGCCGTCGCCTTCGTCGAGGGCCACGACCTGCCCGCGTGGGCCGGGGTCCTGGGCTTCGCCACCTTCCTGTCCTTCATGACCGTCGGGCGGCTGCTCGGCACCAGGTGGCTCGACACCTACGGCCGGGTCCCGGTGCTGCGCGCCACCTTCGCGCTCGCCGTCCTCGGCTCGGTGCTCGTCATCTTCGGTGCGCCGTGGATGGCCTTCATCGGTGCCGCGGTCTGGGGCGTGGGCGTCTCGCTCGGCTTCCCTGTGGGCATGAGTGCCAGCGCCGACGACCCCGCTCGGGCCGGGGCACGGATGTCGGTCGTGGCCACCATCGGCTACCTCGCCTTCATCGCCGGTCCACCGGCCCTGGGCTTCCTCGGCGACCACGTCGGCGTCCTGCGCAGCCTGCTCGCCGTCGGCACGATGGCCCTCCTCGTCCAGGTCATCCTCGAGCACGTCCGCGAGCCCGCTCGCGACGCGATCACAGCGGAGCCGGCGGCCGCGCGAGACGCCCGCTGACCGGCATACCGGATGGTCTGTGGCTTCATCCCAGCACCGGCGTTGTGCTCACGGCGAACACGGGCCGGCACCGGGAGTGTGGGGGAGGACCCGCGCGTTAAGGTCTGCGAAAGGCAAGACCCCCCACATCACGGCAGGAGCAGATCAGCGTGAGCAGCAACGAGATCGTCGCAGCCGGACCGGGCGAGAAGCTCGGGCTCGACGACAGCATCTACAACCGCCTCCTCAAGGAGCGGATCATCTTCCTCGGCTCCGAGGTGCGCGATGACAACGCCAATGCGATCTGCGCGCAGATGCTCCTGCTCGCCGCGGAGGACTCCGAGAAGGACATCTGGCTCTACATCAACAGCCCCGGTGGGTCCGTGACCGCCGGCATGGCGATCTTCGACACCATGCAGTGGGTGCCCAACGACGTGGCCACGGTCGCGATGGGCATGGCCGCCTCGATGGGGCAGTTCCTCCTCTCGGCCGGCACCCCGGGCAAGCGCCACGCGACGCCCCACGCCCGCGTCATGATGCACCAGCCCTCTGGCGGCATCGGTGGCACCGCGTCCGACATCAAGATCCAGGCCGAGCAGCTGCTGCACATCAAGAAGCAGATGGCCGAGCTCATCGCCGACCACACCGGGCAGACGCCGGAGCAGATCGAGGAGGACTCCGACCGTGACCGCTGGTTCACGGCTCAGGAGGCCAAGGAGTACGGCTTCGTCGACCACGTGTTCTCGCGTGCGGACCAGGCCGGCAGCACGTCCGACAACCCGGTCACCGACTGACCCGGCGACCAGGAGAGACACGGAGATATGAACGCCAACTACCCGAACGCCCATGGCCGGCCCGGCGCGGCTGCCCCGATGGCCCCGTCGAGCCGCTACATCCTTCCGCAGTTCGAGGAGCGCACCTCCTACGGCATGAAGCGGACCGACCCCTACACCAAGCTCTTCGAGGACCGCATCATCTTCCTCGGCGTGCAGGTCGACGACGCGTCCGCCGACGACGTCATCGCCCAGCTCATCGTGCTCGAGTCCCAGGACCCGGACCGCGACATCCTCATGTACATCAACAGCCCCGGTGGCTCGTTCACGGCGATGACCGCGATCTACGACACGATGCAGTACATCCGGCCCGACGTGCAGACGTTCGTCGTCGGCCAGGCGGCCTCGGCTGCGGCCGTGCTTCTGGGCGCCGGCGCCAAGGGCAAGCGCTACGCCCTGCCCAACGCCCGCGTGCTCATCCACCAGCCGGCGATCGAAGGCACGGGCGGCATGGCCTCCGACCTCGAGATCCAGGCCAACGAGGTGCTGCGGATGCGTGGCTGGCTCGAGGACACCATCGCGGAGCACTCGGGTCGCGACGTCGAGCTCGTCCGCAAGGACATCGAGCGCGACAAGATCCTGTCGGCGGCCCAGGCCAAGGAGTACGGCCTGATCGACGAGGTCCTCCTCTCCCGCAAGGGCACCCTCGAGGACTGAGGACCCCGGGGTCGTCACGGACCCACACGCAAGAACAGGTATGCCGTCCGCTCACCGAGCGGACGGCATACCTTTGTCTGGGGTGACCGAGGGTCAGCGCGAGGCGCGTGCGCTCTCGACCGCGGCCGTGATGGCCGCTCGCTTCTGCTCGAGCTGGTCAGCCGCGGACCGCCGCGCATCGGCCTTGCCCGCCGAGCCCGCGAGGGACGCCGGGAAGGAGTAGTCGAAGGCGCCGAAGGCATCGACGATCGTGGGCGTGGAGCCGGCCGCGTTGTGCACGCGGTACTGCAGGTTCTCGTCCAGGTCGATGAACGTCGAGTTGGCACCGACGGCGCCCTGGGAGACGTTGAGGTTGCTCGTCTCGGGACGAAGGAAACCGTTGGGGTAGAGCGTCAGGTAGGTGCTGGCCGTGGGCCGCACCGCGGTGGTGTTGGCGACGACGGTGGAGGTGTCGATGTTCGCGACCGTCGCGGGCGCGGTCTGCAGGCGTGCCTCGTTCGCACCCAGCGGCGTCTTCGCGGTCCCGACGCCGGACCGGGTGTCCATGATGCGCTGCGGTGCGACCGGGCGGAAGCGGAGGTACTCGTCGTCGGAGGAGTCGTAGATCCCCACGAGGTCGACGATGACGTGGACGGTGCCGGGACCACGGTTGAAGACCTTGAAGCCCATCCCTTCTCCGGCGATCGAGTTGGCCTTGACCACGGCCATGTTCGCGAGCGACTGGCCCTTGGTGTAGTTGAGGATCGACGTGCTCGCGGACTCGGTGGAGATGTAGCCGGAGCCGGTCGCGCCGGTCACGGTGACGTTCACCGCGAGGGCCGCGATCTGGGCGTCCCAAGCCGGGTCCCCGGTCTGGAGGGTGATCGCCACGGAGTCACCCGGGGCGAACGCGCCGTCGCCCTGGCGGGAGTCGTAGTAGCGCTCCGGGTCGAAGTTGACGTACTGGCTCTGCCGTCCCGGGGTGCTAGGGACCGCCAGCCCCTGGTAGTAGCCGACGACGTCCGCGAGGATGTGGGTCGTGCCGGTGCTGTTGTAGATCCGCACGCGGCCGTCGCTGCCGACGGGCAGGGTGACGAGGTTGGCCCGGTTGGTCTTCGCCGCGACGTTGAGGTTGGAGGTCGAGGGGCGCGTCGTCCCGGACGGGTAGGCCGTCAGGAAGGTCGTGGCCGACGGGGTCACGGCCGTGAGGTTGAGGACGACGGCCGAGAGGCCGCTGGGCACCCCGCCTCGACCGGCGATGAGCACGGACACCTCGCCGCCTGCACCCACCAGGCCCTTCGGGGCACCGTTGCCGCTGCGGGTGTCGAGGAGGCGCGCGGCGTTGACGGGTTCATACGTTCCCTGCGCTCCCTCGAAGTCCGCGCCGGCGGCGCTCGGAGCGGTGGTCGCTGCGGATGAGACGGGCGCTGCCTGTGCGGCGCTTGCGGCGATGGCGGCGCACAGCGTCGCCGTGGCAGCAACGGCTGCCAGAGTGCGGGTCCTGGTGGACATGGGTTGTTCCCCTCGGGTCGTGGCCAGCTCCATGGCTGGCGATCGAAATGTAGACGACGCGAGCCCTCGGTGCGGTGGTTCGGGAGAATTCGGCATGTCACCGACCATTGGGGGAGGTTCTGCCCTCAGCGGACAAGGGCGACTCGCGCCGTGTCGGAGGCGTTCAATGGGTTGCGTCGACGGTGCTGCGAGGTAGCGTCGGTCGCGTCGCTCGACGGGTGTTGGCCCGAGCAGTTGCCGATGGCCAAGGAGCGGCACCCACCGTCTGGACGAAGGGACCCAAGGCAAGTGGCACGAGTTGGAGAGACCAGCGATCTGCTGAAGTGCTCGTTCTGTGGCAAGTCCCAGAAGCAGGTCAAGAAGCTCATCGCCGGACCGGCGGTCTACATCTGTGACGAGTGCATCGAGCTCTGCAACGAGATCATCGAGGAGGAGCTGGCGGAGTCCTCCGACCTCGGCGGGCTCGACGAGCTCCCCAAGCCTCGCGAGATCTTCGACTTCCTGCAGCAGTACATCATCGGCCAGGACGTCGCCAAGCGCTCGCTCGCGGTCGCGGTCTACAACCACTACAAGCGCATCCAGGCCGGTGAGGGTGTCGGCAAGAAGGACGCCGACCACGTCGAGATCGCCAAGTCCAACATCCTGCTCATCGGGCCGACCGGCTGTGGCAAGACCTACCTCGCGCAGACCCTGGCCAAGATGCTCAACGTCCCGTTCGCCATCGCCGACGCGACCGCGCTGACCGAGGCCGGCTACGTCGGCGAGGACGTCGAGAACATCCTCCTCAAGCTCATCCAGGCCGCGGACTACGACGTCAAGAAGGCCGAGACCGGGATCATCTACATCGACGAGGTCGACAAGATCGCCCGCAAGTCCGAGAACCCGTCGATCACCCGCGACGTGTCCGGTGAGGGCGTGCAGCAGGCGCTGCTCAAGATCCTCGAGGGCACGACCGCGAGCGTCCCGCCGCAGGGTGGTCGCAAGCACCCGCACCAGGAGTTCATCCAGATCGACACGACCAACGTGCTCTTCATCGTCGGGGGCGCGTTCGCCGGCCTCGAGAAGCTCATCGAGTCGCGCAACGGCAAGAAGGGGCTCGGCTTCGGCTCGGAGCTGCACAACCCCAAGGACCTCGCCGAGTCGATCCACGAGGTCATGCCCGAGGACCTCATGAAGTTCGGGCTCATCCCCGAGTTCATCGGTCGCCTCCCCGTCATCACGACGGTGGCGCCGCTCGACACCAGCGCCCTCACCGAGATCCTCACCGAGCCGCGCAACGCCCTCGTCAAGCAGTACCAGAAGATGTTCCGCATCGACGGCGTCGAGCTGGAGTTTACCGACGAGGCCGTCGTGGCGATCGCCGAGCAGGCCCAGGCGCGTGGCACCGGCGCCCGCGGGCTGCGCGCGATCATGGAGGAGGTCCTCCTCCCGGTGATGTTCGACGTGCCCAGCGACGACGAGATCACCAAGGTCGTCGTCACGGACGAGGTCGTCCGCAAGAACGTCCTGCCGACGATCGTGCGTCGCGACGCCGGTCCCAAGCGTCGCAAGCGCACCGCCTGAGTCCCGCGTCGAGCGAAGCCGACCGGGACCGCACGCTGGCCTGGTCGGCGGAGCTGCGCGCGGTGCACGGTCGTCTGCGGCAAGCCCTGGAGCTGGTTCGTGAGGGGATCGAGGACGGCGCCGAGAGCGGGGCGGTCGCGGCAGATCTGCTTCTCCACTGTCACGGGTTCTGTGCAGCGCTCGAGGGTCATCACCGCAGCGAGGACGCCGGGCTCTTCCCGCAGATCGCCTCTGCGCGACCTGACCTCGTGCCGGTGCTCGCCAGGCTCAGCCAGGACCACAGCATGATGAGCCACCTCATCGGCAGCCTCCAGCAGGCGCTCACCTCGGGGGCGGGGCGCGACGCGCTGAGTGGGCACCTCGACGGGATCGAAGCCCTCATGGAGAGCCACTTCCGCTATGAGGAGCGCTCGCTCCTCACCGTGCTCGACGACCTCCCGCTCACGGTGGGTCGTCGCGACGCCCTCGGCGCCATCGTCGACTGACCGACCCCCGCGTATGCCGGGTGCTCACCTCACCGGAGGCCTCACCTGCCTGGCTCACGCTCCGGCCTCGTCGGGGTGCTGCGTGCGGGGTACTGCACTCGCCAGAACGCGAGCGCAAGGACCGCCAGGGACACGATCGCGGCATACGACGCCAGGGGGTCTCCCTCCGGGGTGCTCGCAGACTGTGCGACGAGCACGGCCCACACCGGCGTCGACAGCGCGACCACCACGAGCCCACGTCGCCCCCACCTCAGCAGCGTGGGTCGAGGGAGCGGAGCCGACGGTGGCAGGGCCGACGCCAGCGATGCGGCGAGATGGATCACCAGCAGCACCGTCGCGGCCAGCACCGTGAGCACCCAGTCGCGAGGACGCGTCGGGGAGGCCGTGCTGGTGAGCCAGCTCACGGCGTGCAGGGCGACGAGCAGGGTCGTGAGCCGCGAGCCAGGATCGAGCACGACGAAGGCCGTGAGCAGCGCGAGCACGACAGCACCGACGATGCTCCCGGAGGGCGTCATGAACGCCCCGACGACCGCCAACCCCACGGACGACACGGCGAGGAGCGCCCTCAGCGCCCGGTGTGAGGGCGCCATCATCGCGACCTCACCCGTGGCGAGCGTCGTTGGCGTCCGATGTCGCGCAGGACGAGGTCGAGCGTGCCGGGGCCGTCCCAGACGACGATCGGCACGCCACCCTGTCGCGTGCGGGCCAGCTCACGTGCGCGTTCGAGGAGACGCAGTCGCCAGGCGAGCCTCGCTCCCTCGGACACCTCCTGCCCGGGGACGAGCCCGGCCAGCAGGTCGTCGGGGAGCTGCGCTTCGGACATGGCCCGGGGCAGGGTGTCGACGACCACCGTCGCGCGCCCCTGGCGCACCAGGGCCGTGGCGTGGGCCAGGACCTCGACGGAGACGGCCGGTGTGAGGAGGACGACGAGCGTGCCCGCCGAGACCGGGTGACGCAGCTGGCCGCGCAGGCGCTTCTGGTCGACGACGCCCCCATCGGCCACCCGGACCCGGGCGAGCACGTCGAGGAGCCGGCGCAGCTGGTTGCTGCCGAGGGCAGGGGGCAGCCGCGGGCTCTCGTGCGCGCCGAGGGCCTGGAGGCCGACCCTGTCTCCGGCGCGCAGATAGTGTTCCGCGATGGCCGCGGCAGCTCGCACGCCGTTGTCGAGGCTGCTGGCCTCCCCGTCACGACTCGAGCTGCGGCCGAGGTCCTGCATCGCGTCCACGAGGATGAGGATCTCGCTGTCCTGGTCGGCGTGGGTGGTCGTGACGTGGAGCTCACCGGTCCGCACGGACACCGGCCAGTGGATGCGCCGCATTCGGTCACCGAAGCGGAAGGCTCGCAGGTCGGCGATCTCGCTGCCGTCGCCCTGGTGGCGGGCCCGGCTGCGTCCCACGAGGCCGTCCGGGTCGGGGACAGGCGTGCGACCCGAGAAGGTGGCCGGGAGGGGGACCGTCGGGACGGGGGGCGCCTCGACCGGCACGGGCGCCCAGGCGAACGCACCGAACGCACTGCTGACGGCGCACGTCGCCGGGCCGAGGCGACGCAGCCCCCAGCGGGTGCTCTCGCAGAGGACGTCGAGCTGCCGAGCCGTGGGGTCAACGTCCCCGACGGCGACGGCGAGGCTCGCCGGCGTGTAGCGGGTGTACGCGGTCTCGGTCACGGAGAGACCCACGTCCTCGACCCCGTGGCCGGGCTCGACGACCGTCGTCCAGGCGGTCGTCTGCCCCTCGCGCAGGACCGAGTGGCGCAGCCAGGTGTGGACGGTCGGTGTGGCCTTGGGCCGTCGCAGCACCGACCAGGCCGCGACGATCACGAGCGGGGTGCCGATCGCGACGGCGTCCGGTCGGCGCAGCAGGACCCCGAAGGCGACCAGGACAAGGCCCACGGCCGCGGCCCGGACGTGTGCCGGCGTGGCGCGCCACCGTGCCGACAGCTGGCTCCCCGCGGGCGCCCTGGTCGTGATCTCGCCCTCGGCAGAACGGTCGATCTGCTCCCTGTCGGTCACGATCCCTCGAACCCGGTCCGTCTCTCTCCCTCGGTGGGGGAGGGCGTCGGCACGGTTGCGAGGATCGATGTCACGACGCTCTCGGCGGTGACGTCGTTGATCCACAGCTCGGGACGCACCGTCACCCGGTGGTCGAGGGCGGCGTGCGCAACCGCCTTGACGTCCTCGGGGGTGACGTAGTCGCGACCCCGGATCACGGCATACGCACGGCTGGTCAGCATGAGGGCCAGCGAGCCACGCGGCGAGGCACCCAGCACCAGGCTCGGGTGCGCGCGAGTCGCCGCCGCGAGGCGCACGCAGTAGCGCCCCATGCTCTCGTCGATGGTGACGGTCTCGACGGCGCGCTGGAGGGCGACGACACCAGCGGCGTCCGTCACGGCGGGCACGGTCTGCTCCTCGCGCTGCCTCTCCACCCGCCGCCGGAGGACCTCCCACTCCTCGCCGGCGGTGGGATAGCCGAAGGACACCCGCAGCAGGAAGCGGTCGAGCTGGGCCTCGGGCAGGGGATAGGTGCCTTCGTACTCGACGGGGTTGGCCGTGGCCAGCACGTGGAACGGCTGCTCCAGGACGAAGGTCTCGCCCTCGACGGTGATCTGGCCCTCCTGCATGGCCTCGAGCAGTGCCGACTGGGTCTTGGGTGGCGTCCGGTTGATCTCGTCGGCGAGGAGGACCTCGGTGAAGAGCGGACCGCGCCGGAACACGAACTCCTGGTTGCGCTGGTCATAGATGAACGCCCCGGTCAGGTCACTGGGCAGCAGGTCGGGGGTGAACTGCGCCCGGGCGAAGTCGAGCCCGAGGGCCTGGGCGAACGAGCGGGCCGCCAGCGTCTTGCCGAGCCCGGGGAAGTCCTCCATGAGGATGTGCCCGCCCGCGAGCACACCAGCGAGGACGAGCTCGAGGCTGGCTCGCTTGCCGACGACGGCCCGCTCGACGGCCTCGAGGATGCGACCCGACAGGTCGATGACGTCGCGCAGCGAGCGGTTGTCGGTGCTGGTGGGTGTGTCGGACACTCAGTGCTCCTCGAGGGTGGTGATGAAGGACGCGAGCCGGTCCGCGTCGACGCGCTGTGGACCCGAGGACAGGAGGTATGCCGTGAGGTCCCGTCCGAGGACCGTTTCGGTCTGGTCTCGGGGGCCGTCGAGCTCGAGTCCGCGGGGCGCTAGGTGGGCTTGCGCCAGCGGGCGCAGGACCGATCTGACCTCTTGGGAGGCAGCCGGGTCACCGGCGAAGGACGCATCGAGGCTCCGAGCGAGCGACGTGATCCGGTGGTCGCTGCCACGCACCCGCGGCAGGGCGCTGCCCCGGGTAGGCCAATCCGGGCCGTGGTGGTCACGCACCAGCCAGACCACGAGAGCGGCCAGGGCGATGAGCAGTCCCGTCCCGGCAGCGACGAGCAGGACCCGGTCGAGTCCGGGCGCGACCATCAGGGCCAGACCCAGGACTGCGCCGATCGCGAGGGTCGTGGCGACCTCCCGCCCCCGGGTCAGCTGCACGAGTCGGGTCCTCACCGCTGGGCCACCTCACCCAGCGCGTCCAGTGACCGGGTGAGGTCGTCCCGCACCTGACGCAGGGCGAGTCGGGCCGCGTCCCGGTGCTCCTCACCGATGGCGTGCACCGAGAAGCGGGCCTCACGGTAGAGCGACGCCAGCCGCTCGATCGCCCCCCGGTCCACGGCATGGCTGCTGAGCACCGCCAGGACCAGCTCGGTCGGGGTGCGCGCCCGGTCGTCGTCCACGCCGACCGTCGCGGCCGTCCGCTCGAGGGAGAGCCAGGCGTTGATGACGGCCTCGCTCGAGGAGCCGCGGTCGAGCTGGGCCTCGCTGTCGCGCACTGCCGCGACGAGCACGTCGGGCAGGACGCCTGTCCGCACCTCCTCCTTGGGTTGGACGGGAGCCTGGCTGACGCGGCGCCAGAGAGCTCGCAGGACGACGACGAGGATCGCAGCGACGACAAGGACGAGCAGGACCCGAAGTGCACCCATGAGGATCGTCGTGAGCAGGGGGTCCTCGTCGGACAGCTGCGAACGGTCGACGCGAGGAGTGGAGCGGTCGACCCCCTCCGGGTCGAAGACGTCGCCGCGATCCTCGGCCCAGGGTCTGTGTGAGGACGGGCCGAAGGCGCCGATCGCCCCGGCTCCCGAGACCCAGGCGGCGAGCACGAGCACGCACCCGGCTCCCAGTGCCCAAGCCCACTCGCGTCGCCCCATGAAGGGAGCCTACGACTGGTTCGACCGGCATCCCGGGCTCCGCCGCCGCCGGGGTCGTCCGGGCCGCACGTCGGTGGTGGCGCGAGGGGCAGGCGCGCGACAGGATGACCGTGTGGCCACGGCATACCGACTTCGCGCAGGTGACACAGGTCCGGTGCAGCAGTCGCCGGCGACCTGTGGCTCCGCCTGCCTGACCGTGGCGCGCATGCTCGTCGACCCGATCTTCGCCTCGTGGGTGCGCACCGGGAGCCCGCGACTGCCCGGCTCGCCCGAGGGTGACACCGAGGCCGAGCGGTTCGCGGCCTACGAGCGCGTCGTCATGCACCGCACCAACAGCGTCTTCCCAGGACGTCATCGGGTGGGGCTGCCCTGGCCGCGCGCGCTAGGCACGCCGCCGTGGGGTGCCAAGCGCGAGCTCGAGCTCGGCGCAGCCTCGTCGGGCACGCGCTACGACGTCGCGCTCGTGCGCCCGTTGACGGACGGCGGCCTGCGCGACGCCTTCGACCACCTCGTCGATGTCGTCGCCGAGGGCGAGCCCGGCCTGCTCTACGTCGGCTCGGCCCACCTTCCCCGCCACGTCGTGCTCGTGCTGCCGGGCGACGGCGACCGGGTCCTGGACGTCTATGACCCGGGCACGGGACGGGTCGACCACCTCCGTCGTGACACCGTCGTCGAGCGTCGGGTCGGGCTCAGTGGCTGGCAGGTCCCGTGGTTCGTCGTGCAACCGACCGGCCACCGACGGATCCGCGCCTACTCCACCTCACCGTCGCTCAGTGGCGCACGGATCACCTCAGGCGCGTGACCCCAGCCGGCGGGCCACGCCCAGGGTGAGGAGCAGGACCGCGCTGAGATACGTCGCCATGACCCAGAACCCGGGCAGTGGCACGGCCAACGACGGCACGAACTCCCCGACGGCGATGAGCCCGTCCGAGACGAGGAAGAGCACCCCGCCGACGCCGGCAAGACGGTGGACACCGGCCGACAGCAACGCCATCAGCGCCAAGGTTGCGCCATACACGGCGATGCCGAACGTCAGAGCACCGGCACGCGGAGCGCACACGACGACCATGACGACCGCCAGCGCCCCGTAGCCCCACGCCCACCGGCTCCCCAGCAACGACTCCCGACGCCACGGCCAGAAACCGGCGACGAAGAGCACGTGGGCCACGAGGAACGAAGCCATCAGCACGATGAACGCCACCGACTCGGGGACGAGGTCCGGCGCTGTGTCGCCCACCCACGACCACACCAGCCCACCGGCCGTGAACCGCGAGAGCCGCGACGCCAGCCGGGTCTGCACGACGAGGGCCAGCAGCAGCCACGGCACGGCGACCCACTGGGTCGCGTTCGAGACCGCCTCGGCGCCCACCAGGTGTCCACCCAGGTGGACGACGACGACGACGCCGTATGCCGCCAGCGCACCTGCCGCTCCCGGTGCCAGTCGTGCGCCCGGCGGGGTGTCGGACGTCGTGGCAGGGACTGGGGCCGCAGTGCTCACGACTGCGGCTTGGGCTTCTCCACGGGGATGAGCTCGACGTCGGTGGCGCCCCACGAGTCCGCCGCGACCAGGTCGAGGGAGCCGGTGATCTTGCCGGCGGAGCGGAGGTCCTGCTCGCCCGCACGGACATGGGTGAGCAGTGACTCCGGTCCACCGAGGACGATGCGGGCGACCTCGGCCCGCATCGACAGCTTGGCCTCGGACTTGCTCTTGCGGACCGTGGCCAGCGCGGCACCCACGGCGCCGAGCATCGCGGGATCCACGGCCTCACCCGGGACAGCCACCTCGGCGGGCGTCGGCCACGCCGTGACGTGCACCGAGCCGTCGTGCCACCACGACCACACCTCTTCGGTGACGTAGGGGAGGAAGGGTGCGAGCAGCCGCAGCTGGACGTCAAGCGCGATGCGGAGCGTGGCCCGGGCCGAAGCCGCCTCGGCGTCGCCCTGCGAGCCGTAGGCCCGGTCCTTGACGAGCTCGAGGTAGTCGTCGCAGAAGGTCCAGAAGAACGTCTCGGTCGCCTCCAGCGAGCGCGTGTAGTCCCACGACTCGAAGCCCGCAGTCGCCTTCTCGACGACGTCGCGCAGGCCCGCGAGGAGCGCCCGGTCGAGCGGGTTGGTCACATGTGAGATCAGCCCGCCGTCCACCTCTCCGAACGTCAGAGCGAACTTCGACGCGTTGAGCACCTTGATCGCGAGGCGGCGGCCGACCTTCATCTGACCCACGTCGTAGGCCGCGTCGGTGCCGAGGCGGCCGGAGGCGGCCCAGTAGCGGACGGCGTCGGCGCTGTGCTCACGCAGCACGTCCTCGGGCGTGACGACGTTGCCCTTGGACTTGCTCATCTTCTTGCGGTCGGGGTCGAGGATCCAGCCGCTGATGGCGGCGTTGGTCCACGGCACCGTGCCGTGCTCGAAGTGCGAGCGCACCACCGTGGCGAAGAGCCAGGTGCGGATGATGTCGTGGGCCTGGGGCCGCACGTCCATCGGGAACACCTTGTCGAAGATCGGATCCGAAGTCAGCGAACCGGACTCGTCGACGCGGCGCCACCCAGCGGCGATCTGCGGGGACAGGGATGACGTGGCCCAGGTGTCGAGGACGTCGGCGTCGCCGATGAACCCGCCCGGCTGGTCGCGCTGCGACTCGTCGAAGCCCTCGGGGGCCTGGGCGGCGGGGTCGACCGGCAGCGAGGCCTCGGACGGCACGATCGCCTTGTCCCACACCGGCTCACCGTCGCCGTCGAGCGGGTACCAGACCGGGATGGGCACTCCGAAGAAGCGCTGCCGCGAGACGAGCCAGTCGCCGTTGAGGCCGGCGACCCAGTTCTTGTAGCGGGCGCGCATGAAGTCCGGGTGGAACGCCACCTCGTCACCGCGGGCAATCAATGCGGAGTTGACCTCGGCGTCGCGGCCACCGTTGCGGACGTACCACTGGCGCGAGGTCACGATCTCGAGGGGCTTCTCGCCCCGCTCGTAGAAGTTGGCCTTGCGCTGGGTGGCCTTGGGCTCACCGTCGAGGTCGCCGGACTCACGCAGGGCGGCCACGACGACCTCGCGCGCCGAGTGCACGGTCTTGCCGGCCAGCTCACCGAACAGCGCGGCTCCGGGCCCGCCGGCCAGCCACTCGGGTGTCTCGGCCTGGATGCGACCCTGGCGGGTGATCACCGAGCGGGTCGGCAGCTGGAGCTCGCGCCACCAGATGACGTCGGTGAGGTCACCGAAGGTGCAGCACATCGCGATGCCCGCGCCCTTGTCCATCTCGGCCAGGGGGTGCGCCACGACGGGCACCTCGACGCCGAACAACGGTGAGCGGACCGTGGAGCCGAACAGGCCGGCATACCGCTCGTCGTCCGGGTGCGCGATGAGCGCGACGACCGACGGGATCAGCTCGGGCCTCGTCGTCTCGACGTGCACCGGCCCGTCGGTGGAGTGGAAGGCCACGCGGTGGTAGGCACCCGGGTAGTCGCGCGCCTCGAGCTCGGCCTGTGCCACGGCGGTCTGGAACGTCACGTCCCAGAGCCCCGGAGCCTCGGCCTGGTAGGCCTCGCCGCGAGCGAGGTTGCGCAGGAACGCCTGCTGGGCCGTCGCCCGCGAGTGGTCGTCGATCGTGCGGTAGGAGATCGACCAGTCGAAGGACTGCCCGAGGCGGCGGAACAGCGACTCGAACGCCTTCTCGTCCTCGACCGTCAGCTCGTCGCAGAGCTCGATGAAGTTCTGGCGCGAGATCGGCATCGCGTCACCGGCCCGCAGGCTCTTGGCGTCGCCGCGGTGGGGCGGCTCGAAGGCCGGGTCGTGAGGGAGCGAGGCGTCACCGCGCACGCCGTAGAAGTTCTGGACCCGCTTCTCGGTCGGCAGGCCGTTGTCGTCCCAGCCGATCGGGTAGAAGACGTTGAAGCCGACCATGCGCTTGTAGCGGGCCATGCAGTCGGTGTGCGTGTAGGAGAAGACGTGGCCCATATGCAGGCTGCCCGACGCGGTCGGGGGCGGGGTGTCGATGGAGAAGACCTGGGAGCGGTCGCCGGCCAGCGCTGCCTCGCGGTCGAAGGCGAAGGTCTGCTGCTGCGCCCATACCTGGCCCCACTTGTCCTCGAGGCCGTCCAGCGAGGGGCGCTCGGGAATCGTGGCAGCGCGAGATGGGGTGAGGTCAGCAGGCATGCGCGTGATTCTCCCAGAACGTCACCCGTGCACCCAACCGGGATACCCGCGATGGCGTATGCCGCCCGCCCACCCGACCGCTCGGGTGCGCCGATCCGTGCCGGGGACCGACGGGTCAGGCGGGCGGGGACCTGCGCAGCATGCGCGCCATCGCCAGCCCCAGGACCGAGGCGGCGGCGCCGAGCAGGAGCCACTGGACGGCGGCGCGGTCGGGGGCGCGGGGGTCGGGCGGCGGGGTGAGGTCGACCGCCGACACCTGCGGCGGGGGAGTGGCCCGGGGCTTGCCGCCCGGCGGGACCGGCCCGGCGACGCTCTCGTCGAGCACGGCCGTCATCGCCTCATAGGGCTGCACGACGCCCCACCCCGACACGTCGTCGCGGACGGTCCGAGAGCCTCGTGACGCGGTGGTCTCGAGTCGGTAGGCGATCTCGGCGGGCGAGGCCTTGGGGAACCGCTGACGCAGCAGGGCGACGGCACCGCTGACGTAGGCGGTCGCATAGCTCGTCGACTGCTGCTGCTGCGAGAAGACGCAGTCGCCCCACGCCCGGAAGGTCGTGATGACGTTGTCCCCCGGTGCGGAGACGTCGACCTGGGGGCCGTGGATGGAGTCGTCGGTGACGACATCGGCGGAGCTGGTCGCGGCGACACCGATGACACCGGGGAGGGCGGCGGGGTAGCGAACACCGTCCCGGACCTCGGCCGCCTGGTCCCGGTTGCCGCCGGAGGCGACGACGACGATGCCGGCCCTCACGGCCGACGCCACGGCTGCGCGGACGTCGCCCCGGTTGGACGTCGTCGACAGCGACAGGTTGATGACGTCGGCACCGGCCGACACGGCATACGCGATCCCCTTGGCGAGGTTCGCCGACCGCTGCCGCTCCTCGTCACCGCCGTTCTCCCCGCCGGAGATCTTGACGGGGAGGATGAGCGCGTCCTTGGCGACCCCGACGACACCGGACTTCTCGCCGATCTCCCGCGCGGCGATGATGCCCGCCAGGGCCGTGCCGTGACCGTCCTCGTCGACGGTCGCGGCGCCTCCGACGAAGCTGCGGCCGGCGAGGACCGAACCCCGCGGGAAGTGCACGTTGGCGGCCGAGACGCCGGAGTCGACGATCGCGACGACGACGCCCTTGCCCGTGGCCAGGGTCCACGACTGGCGTGCAGCCAGGCGACCGAGTGCTGGTGGGGCGTCGGCGACGAAGCGGGTCTGGTTCTCGGTGCACTGCCGGGCCTCGGCGTGGGCGGGTGGTGCGGCCGCCGGAGCCACGAGGGCGCTGGCTAGCACCCCGAACGCGCCGAGCGCCGCGACGACACCGATCCGACGCACGGTCACGACGCGGCGGCCACGGTGGTCTGGGCGGACTTGACGCTGAGGACCGGTCCTGCCCGGAAGAGCTCGGCCCATGACTGCGGCACAGGGGCGACGTCGGTGTCCTCATAGCCCAGTCGCTGCAACAGGTCCGGTGTCGAGCCGTCGATCGCATAGGACGTGCCGGTCTGGTCGATGGCCAGCAGCGGGCCGGAGCTCAGCGACCCGGCGCCGACGGCCCTCACGAGGGAGCCGGTCCCCAGGTCGACGGCGACCTTGGTGACTCCGGGGTCGGCCTTGACGGCGGTCGAGGTCGACAGCGCGACCTTGGGCTGCTGCCCACGGGCCGCGGTGAGGGTGGCGCAGGGCGCTTCGCGGACCAACGTCGGCAGGGCCGTCGGCCACGCCTGGGGTGCGACGCGCTGGGGCTGGACCTCGAGCTGGGTGACCTGCGCCGGGGTCACCGGCAGGTCCTGGGTGGTGCTGCCGGATCCCAGACCATAGAGCGCGTGGGCGAGGTCCGGCAGCGGCTCGAGATCGCCGGCCGTGTTGACGAGGTAGCGGCGAGCCTCCTGTCCGCTGTTGGCGACGGCAAGGACGGAGCCGACGGTGGCGCCGGGAGGCAGCCCCGGCGCGGACTTGCCGAAGCCGGGGATGGTCAGCGGCTTCATCTCCGGACCGAGGGTGAAGAGGTTGGTCCACACGGCGGGGGCCTGGCGCGGCGGTTGCCCGTCGAGGCCGAGGGTCAGCGAGACGAGGGAGAGGTTGGCCGCAGAGACGGGGTAGCGCATCCCGCCGGCGATGACGAAGGCCTGCCGGCCGGTCGTGACGACGGAGGCGCCCGGTGCGGTCGGCGTGCTCCTGGCCGAGGCGCCCACCGCGGTCGCGACGCCACCCTCGGGACCGAGGCACGAGACCCATCCGCTGTTGGTCAGCGACTCGGGCGGCGTGAGGGAGTCGGGCGCACCGGGGATGCCGATCGTGCTCCCACGCTTCTTGGTGGCGAGCTTGTCGTCGGCCACGGTGATGACCTCGAAGCTGTTGGCGGGGATGAGCAGGCGTGCGCTGGTCGTGTTGAGGACGGGGTGCAGCGTCTCCTTGATGGAGACGTAGCGGGCACCACTCGTCTTGGCGATGACAAGCTTGTTGTTGCCCCAGTTCTGCGGCAGGGAGCCCTTGAGCCAGCCGAAGGCGAGGCTGCCGAGGACGAGCACCACGGTGAGCGCGAGTCCGCCGATGACGGCCTTCATGGGCCGGTGCGGCTCGACCTCACGACCGCCGGGGGCGCCGCTGACGAAGGCCGTCGTGAGCCGACGCCTGCTGAAGGACTGGGCCTCGACGAGGTCCTTCTTGGTGGCCATCCCGCCGCCTCAGAGGAGCCCGACGGCGAAGGCCGCGAGCGGGACGAGGGCAGCGAGAGCGACACCCTCGACGGCATCGGCGACGCGGCCGAGCTGCACGCGGGTTCTCGGCAGGACGAGAGCCATGCCGACGACGAGCGCCGCCGCGCCGGCGAGCGCCAGCGCGAGGACGGGCCGCCAGTCGGGGTGGGTCTGGGCGGCGGTGACCGCCGCGACGGCGACCCCGGTCACGCCGGCGATCATGGCGATGAGCACCGTCGTCCGGGTGCGGCTGTGCCGGGTGCGCAGCAGGGTGGCGACGAACCCGACGAAGGTGAGCAGGGCACCCCACACACCGGAGGCGACGAGCTGGGGAGTGCACAGGACCATCACGGCGGCGCTCGCCACGCCGAGCGAGACCATGAGCTCGTGGCCGGCCGCCACCTGGCGCCGGACCTGGTCGCGCTCGACCTCCGGGGCATCGGTGAAGATCTCGAGGTCGGACTTCGGCGGGTGCGTCGTGAGGCGGCTCGACGAGATCCCGACCCAGGGGAGCACGTTGCCGATGACCGCCGCGACGACGAAGGTGACCGCCGCGATCGAGGTGAGGCCCCACCCGACGAAGTGGCTCAACGCGCCGAGCGCGACCATGGCGAGTCCCAGGGCGGCCGTGGCGCCGACGAGGAGCCGGTGGTGGGTGACCGCCACGGCACCCAGGACGCCGACGACGCTCACTCCTGCGCCGGCATACAGCAACCCTTCTCCCCACAGCGGGACGTCGGGAACGGCTGCGTAGCCGGACACGCCGGCATACGCGACCGCCGTCAGGGCGAGGGCGACGGCTGCCGACGGCTGCCGACGGACGTGCGCGAGAACAGCCGCAGCGCCCACGAGGAGAACGGCGCACACCCCGGCGAGCGCCGCGATGAGGATGCCGCTGTCGCGTGCCGTGAAGAGCGCGTATGCCGCGGCGAGGAAGAGGACGACCGCGGCACCGACCGCGGTGCCCGCGCTGTGCGACGGTGTCCACGGGGTGAACTGGGTCTCGACGAGGTCGGCCACCGCCTCGACGACA
Organism: Knoellia sp. AC549; assembly: GCF_979258975.1. Lineage (NCBI taxonomy): Bacteria > Bacillati > Actinomycetota > Actinomycetes > Micrococcales > Intrasporangiaceae > Knoellia > Knoellia sp. AC549. The sequence continues at coordinate 290,101 of NZ_OZ409890.1, read as the reverse complement.
TCGTCGTAGACCTTCTCGTCGTCGGGTCGGTTGGGCTCCAGCGCCAGGACGGATCCGTCCTCGATCCCTTGTGCCGCAAGGCTTCTGTCACTCTCGACGGCATGACCGTCGGACCGGACGAGGCGGTAGCCCATGCTGGCGGAGTGCGCGTCCAGGACACCGAGCTCGCGCGCGAGGTCGGGAATGACCTCCGCGACCGGGATGGAGCCGGGGATGCCGAGGTCTGCTCGTCGCGTCCCCGATGTGACGGACAGCCGGACGAGCGACGCCGCCGTGCTCTGACTCACGAGTGTGATCCTCCCCAATCGCGCATGTGCTGGAACGCCTCCGCCGCAACGGAGGTCGTCCCGAGCATAGACGGGGAGTTCTCCCCATTGGCCGGTGCGTCATCCGCCCGTATGGTCTTCCCTGTCAGGACTTCGGGGGAACTGCAAGCCGGGGTCCAACCACCATGAGTGGTCGGTAGGACCACCGAGGTCCTTGAGGACCATTGAGAGAAGGGAAGTGGCATGGGCAACACGACACACAGCGTTGGCGCTGGCGCTATCACCAAGAGTGCCGGCATCGTCGACCAGACGAGGACCGACCTCAAGACCAGGCTCAACACGCTGCAGGGGCAGATGGAAGAGGTCAAGGCGCACTGGGAGGGTGCAGGTGCCGGTGCCTTCCAGAACGTCCAGAACGCGTGGACGGTCCAGGCCAAGGATCTCGTCGACATCCTCGACAACTTCCGCGAGAACCTGATCGCCAACGACAAGCAGTACACCGCGGACGACCAGGGCGCGGCCGACATGCTCAGCAAGTACACGTCGCAGATGGGTGGTAAGTGATGAGTGGCCAGAACATCAAGGTCGCCGGTGGCGGGCTCGACACGCTGATCGACGCCATGGTCAAGGGTGTCAACGACCTCAAGGGCAAGGTCACCGACATGGAGAACGACATGAAGCCCCACATGGGTGAGTGGGAGGCCGGCACCAAGCTCGCGTTCGAGGACGTCAAGCGCAAGTGGAACGGTGAGGTCGAGGACCTCAACCAGCTCCTGCTCGACATCAAGACGGCCGTCCAGCAGTCCAAGGAGGCCTACCTCGCGGGTGAGCTCAAGAACAAGAACAGCTGGGGCTGACCTACCGGTCATGCACAGCGCAAGCCGTGCCGACACCCCGCAGGCGGGGTGTCGGCACGCACTGCGTCACAGCGACCGCACGCAGCGAGCGCAGTGACGCCCTGACCAGCGACGACGAAGTGCAGCACTGAGGCAGAGAGATTTCAGGGGAGGCAGCCATGGCGGGCGAGGACGTCGAGTACCCGACCGAGTACATGAACACCTTGGCCAACACCAAGCAGACGAAGTGGGAGAACGACTCGACCGACGGCATCAAGTACCTGCGTGACGCCCTCGCAGACGAGAGCTCGTTCGGTGACGTCCCTGCCCTGGCGTCCTACGGGCGGGTGTTCACGGAGGTGCGCACGATCTATCTCGAGACGATGCGCGGTGCCAAGTCGGACCTCGATGCGGTCGCCCAGGGGATCAAGACGTCCGCTCAGCAGATGACCGACAACGACGACGCGGCGGGTGCCGCCTTCCTCGCGCTCTGGCAGAGGTGGGAGAACGGCCCGCTCGACACGACGCGCCACCACGAGCAGGCGGCATCGACCACCGGGGCCCAGCAGGCAGCAGCGGACGCGGACGCCGCCGAGGTGGCGCCGGAGGGTGCTGTGCCCTCCGAGCCGGGTGCCGCGGACGACGCCGGAGCGAACCCCGACACTCGTGACGAAGGCGCCGTGCCGGTCGAGGCAGCGCCCGGGGACTCGACCGGGCAACCGGACGCACCTCTCCCGTGACCATGCCCGGCCCTGCCCTGCACCTCCTCCGTCGCGGCGCGGTCGCGACGGTGATCGGCGCTGCCATCTCCACGACGATGTTCGCCGTGGCGCCGACCGCCTCGGCGGACGCACTGGATGACGGCCAGTGGTGGCGGGCTGCCATGGGGGTCGAGGAGCTGCACCGCAGCGGGACGGGCAAGGGCGTGACCGTGGCCCTCATCGACGGGCCGATCGACTCCAGCGTTCCAGAGCTCAAGGGACGCGTTGCCTCGTCCACCACCGAGTGCCTCGCGCCGGGTGGTGAGCTCCGACCGAGCACCATGAAGGGGGTCGTCTCCGAGCACGCCACGAGCATGGCGGCGCTGATCGTGGGCAGTGGCAAGGGGACTGCCGCAGACGGGCGAGGCATCTCCGGAATCGCACCCGAGGCGACCCTGCGCCACTACGCGGCGGCCTACCGAACCGGAGGGGCCGAGTCGAAGCTCGCCTGCGGGCTCAAGTACGCGGACCTCGACGTCGCCTCGGAGGCACTTGCGAGGTCGATCCGACAGGCCGTCAAGGACGGTGCCAAGGTCATCAGCATCAGTCTGACCGCCGGCTACGACGACGAGTTCATCCCTGCTCTGCTCGAGGCCTACAAAGCCGGTGCCATCGTGGTGGCCTCGACCAACAACGAGACCCGTCAGGTCTTCTGGCCGGGCATCGGCAACGGGGTCGTCACCGTGACCCATGTCGATGCTGCGGGCAACCTCGACAACTCCGCGATGCGCAAGAGCTCGTTCGTGGACTTCGCGGCGCCCGGGACCAAGATCGCCACGGGTGGGTGGACCTCCTCGGGCTGGAAGAGCGACGTCCTCGCGGACGGCAGCTCACAGGCCACCGCGATCACCGCCGGCGGGCTCGCCGCCCTCTGGTCGGCCCACCCCGGCGCGACCGGGAACCAGGTGCTGCAGGCGGCCAAGGACGCCATCGGTCTGCGCGCCGAGAACGGCAAGTTCCTCACGTGGTTCCGCAGGGTCGGCGACGACCTGCCCAAGAGCTCGGGCAAGACCGAGTCCTATGGCTTCGGGATCGCCTCGCCGGCGGATGCCGTCAAGCTCGACGTCGAGTCCCTGCCGGACACCAACCCCATGGTCGAGCAGAAGGGAGTCGGGATGCCGACGGCTCAGCAGATTGCTGCGGCGACGGGCGCCACCCCCACCTCCTCCAGCCCCACCTCCTCGGCGGGGTCGAGCACACCCAGCCCGTCCCGACCCACGGCCACCGCGTCCTCCGATGCGTCTGGCGCGTCCGACCGACCCACGGAGCCGGAGTCGTCGATGACGCCCTGGCTCCCCGGTGGCGCCCTTGTCCTCTTGCTCCTCGCTGCCCTCGCCTTCGTTCTTCGGAGGCGGTCCGGCCCGGCGCACCGGGAGATTCCAGCAGCTGAGGCTGGATCTCCGCTCCGGTCCTCCGAGAGCTCACAGCCACACGACCTGCATGACACCCCGGCCGCGGCGGATGGGGCCGCAGCCACGACGAAGGAGCACAGCCATGGTCAGAGTTGACGATGGTGGGGGAGGCCCCACCCTGAATCCCAAGGCCAAGCACTACGAGCGCGAGCTCTTCAAGGTCTTCGGTGTCCAGACCGGCTCGATCTATCTCACCCAGACCGACTGGCAGAACGCCAAGAAGCAGCTCGAGGGTCTCGCCAAGGACGTCCGCACCGTGCACGGTGAGCTGGCCGCGCCGTCCGACGGGAGCAAGGGCTGGTCCGGGCCCGCTGCGGAGGCCGCGCGTGCGAGCCTCGAGAAGCTCAGCTCCACGCTCGACACCCGCGCCGGCGAGATCGGTGAGGTCGACACGAGCCTGGGGCAGGTCTACAAGGCCGTCAGCGACGCAAAGGCCGCCTGGTACGCCGAGGTCGCGAGCATCTCGACCTACGTCGACCCGGACGACCACAAGCGCCTGCCCGCTCCGTATCTCCCCACGGCCGAGAACACCGACAAGTACAGCGTCCGTGACCCGGCCGCCGCTGCTGCTGCTGAGGACGCGTTGTGGGAGCAGCGCAACCAGGCGGCCAAGAAGGTCCTCGACCAGCTGACTGCCGACACGCAGTCCGCCAAGGGCACGATGCCCATCGACGTCAAGGACGACACCCAGACGCCCTACGACAACCAGGGGCCCGCCTCGACCAACCGCACGCCGGGGTCGGCCAGCCAGTCGTCCTCCTCCGGCGGCTACATCGAGGGTGGTCACCACGTGGGGACGATCCTCGACCCGAACGGCAACGGCAACGGGGACGGCGACGGCGACTCGGACGACGACCCCACGATCGTCAACCCCCCAGACCCGGTGGACCCGGACGTGGTCATCACCGACCCACCGACCGGTGACCCGGAGGTCTTCGACCCGGAGGTCTTCGACCCGATCAGCTCAGACGGTGACGTCACCGGCTCAACGGGCGTCAACACCGGGACGGGGCCGGGCGGCGGCTCGCCGGGCTCCTACCCGACCGGCTCCGGTGGCGGCGGGATGGGCGGCGGTGGCCTGGCCGCCGGTGGCATCGGCGGCGCTGCTGGTCTCGGTGGACTGCTCCGCCGTGGTGGCGGCCTGGCCGGTGGCGGCTCGAGTGCGGCACGCGGCGGCGCTGCGGGCACCCGAGGCTCCGCGGCCCGATCGGGTGGCGCTGCCCGCGGAGGGTCTGCCGTCCCCGGTGGCGCCGGACGTGGCGGGACCGTGGTGCCGGGCAGCGGGGGTGGGGCGCGCGGTGGGGCATCCGGTCGCACCAGCGCCGTCAAGGGCGCCACCGGTTCAGGCCGCTACGGAGTCCCCAAGCTCGCAGGCAAGGGTGGAGCAGGAGTCGTGCCCGCCGGCGGCGGCCAAACCGGACGCGGCACGGGCTCGGGCAAGGGTGGCGCTCGCTCCGGAGGCCAGGCCGGGAGCCGGGGGGCCGTGGGCGCGGCCGCCGGCGGCGGCACCCGCAAGGGTCCCAAGGACGGTCAGTCCCAGGACGTCGACAAGCTGACACACGAGGATGAGGAGACCTGGTTCGACGGGACCGAGGAGTCCAGCCCCCAGGTGTGGCAGTGACTGGCGCGCACCACGTCAGCTGACGGCGGTCAGCCAGTCGATCCGGCGGATGCCCTCAACCCGAGGTCATCCGCCGGATTGCTTCGACGCCACCGGCGGCCACGATGCCGAGCGGCAGGGAAAGGGCGACCGTCAGGGTCTCGACGGCGTCGGCGAAGCGGGACATCCGGGTGGAGCGGTAGCCCCGCACGATGGCGCTGGCGCTGACCACGCTGATCCACGCGATCGCTGACGCGACAAGGAAGACGACGACCGTGGCGCCGGACCAGCCGGTCGCGAGCAGCGCGAACGCTGCGGCCAGGAGCAACGAGCCGCAGGCCGCCAGCATGCTGTAGCGCGGCAACCGGTCGCGCACCGTGCGGGACTGGTAGCCACAGGCGAGGGCGGCCACGAGGAGCAGGGCGATGGTGCCCCAGCGCGTCACCGTGTCGCGCGCCGGCGTGGTCACGAGCAGCCATCCACCGACCGCGGTGGCCAGCGAGAGGTATGCCGTACCGATGGCGACGATCTCGCGCGCGGCCTCGAAGCGCGCTCGCATGTCCGAGCGGTTGATCCGCCTGCGTCGCTGGGCGCCCCGCTCCCGGACAGACCAGATCGTCGTCGAGAGGCGTTCGGTGTCGACGAGCTGGTTGAGGTCGACGGTGAGACTCGTGGTGGGGAGCAGGCGCATGAGCAGCGGACCGAGGCCGGTCACGAGGGCGGCGATCGCGGGACCTCCCCAGTCGAGGATCGTGCCGAGGCCCACGAGCAGACCGAGGCCTCCGATGGCCGACATGACCGTCCGGTCGCCGGGGGAGTCGACCTCGACCCGGGTGCGGGTGATGGCCAGCGCGAGGACGGCGACGGCACAGCCGGCGACGACCGCGACGGACTCGCGACCGGGAGTCGTCCCCAACGGCAGGGTGAGTCCGGCGGCGAGGCCCAGTGCCGGAGCCGTGGCAGCGGCTGCGAACTGGTGCAGCCGCTGCGTGCTCAGGGCGGCGAGCCCGATGGCACCCAAGGCGAGGAGCGCTGCGGCCACGGTCGGCATCCAGGACGCCGTGAGTCCCGAGAGGCCGGGGGAGGACGAGGTGGAGGTGGGGTCAGCCCCGCCACGGGCCAGGCTCCACGCCGCGACGAGGCTGATGACGGCTCCGAAGGCGGCAGCGAGCCAGATGAGCTGGGCGGCGGTGGAGGGGAGGGGGGCCGCGATCGAGGGGCGGCGCTCGCTTCGAGCAGCGCGCACCGGCTGCGGGGAGCCGAGGGTCGAGCGTGGAGCGGTCACGTCGGAGACGTCGCTGGCAGGGGCCTCGCCGCGGCGTCGGGTGGACTCGTCGACCTCGGGTCGGCGCGGTGCCTCGACCTGCTCCCGGTGACGGCCGCCGGAGCCGGCCGGCGCCGGCGCGCTCGCCCGCGCACCGCCGGCGCCACGTCCGCGGTCGAGGTTGAGGATGTCGCGCGTCACGGCGTGCGTTGTCACCGGCACCACGCTGAGGATGGATCCGGTGGGGACCGACTCGTCGAACGTGTCGAGCGGCCCGAGCACCCGACCGCTGGGGGTCGCGATGGCGTGCGGGTTGGCGCGGGAGGCGATGCCGAGGACCGAGAGCACCTCGGTGACCTGTGCGCCGACGGGCACGACGAGGTCGTAGCGGCGCGTGCCTGCGGTGAGGCTGATCTGGAGCCCCGCGCTCGCGTCCGTACCCGGCATACCCAACCCCTCCTCGTCCACACGGCCCCGGCCACCTCGAAGGATAGGCGTCGGAAGCGACTCGTGGTGCGGCACCCTCGGTCCCCTCCACGGTCTCGGGATACGTTGTTCTCCGTCATCGGCACACGGGAGGGGAAGCGTGACAGCGACAGTCGGAGGGACGCGGCAGGAGGCTCCGTCGGTCCCCACGGGACGGATCGTCCTGCAGCCACCGCCGGAGATCACCCCGGCCGAGGGCATCAGCAACACCCTGATGCAGGCCGTCCCGATGCTCGGCAGTGTCGGCTCGATGGGCTTCGTCGCCCTGTCGTCGCCGGGCCCCAAGGGCATCATCGGCGCCGGCATGTTCCTCGTCGCCTCGCTCGGGTTCGTCTTCTCGAGCGGTCTGCGCACCCGCCAGCAGCACAACGCCGAGGTCATCTCCAACCGACGCGAGTACCTCGCCTACCTCGCCGAGGTCCGCGGGACGGTGCGTGACGCGGCGGCCAAGCAGCGCGAGGCGGGCCTGTGGAACTACCCCGCCCCGGCGTCGCTGGCCCTGCTCGCCGAGGAGAAGAGCCGCGTCTGGGAGCGCCTGCCCAAGGACGAGGACTTCCTGCACGTGCGCATGGGCACGACGTCGCAGCCGCTGTGCCTCACCCTCGAGCCCGCAGAGACCCCGCCGCTGGCGCAGCTCGACCCGGTCGCGGCGTCCGGCCTGCACCGCCTGCTCACGACGCACCGCGTGCAGCACGGACTGCCCGCCTCGGTCGCGTTGCCGGCCTGGTCCCGCATCCAGGTCACCGGCGAGGCTGGACCGGCCAGGGCCCTCGCCCGCTCACTCGTCGTCAACGCGGCGCTCATGCACTCACCCGACTCGCTCGTCGTCGCCGCCATCACGGGACCCGACGCCCGCGAGGAGTGGGACTGGCTCAAGTGGCTCCCGCACGCGCTGAGCCCGCGCGAACGCGACGCCATCGGGCCGATGCGCCTGGTCGCGGACTCCGTCGACGAGCTCCTCGAGCTGCTGCCCGAGGACATCACCGACCGGCCGAGGTTCGGGCCGACCAGCCAGATGCCCGCCCCGCACGTGCTCGTCATCGTCGACGGAGCCCGGCTCCCTCGCCACAACCCGCTCGTCACCGACGACGGAGTGCTCGGTGTCACCGTGCTCGACCTGCCCGAGCAGTGGGGGAGCTCGACTCGACCTCCACCCTGCGGCTTGCGGTCGACCCGGCTCGACAGGGTATGCCGGCCGGCCAGGTTCCGTTCGAGATCCTCAGCCTCAGCCGTGGCGGGGCCAGGGGCCTCGCGGATCAGATGAGCGTGACCCAGGCCGAAGCCGCCGCGCGACGTCTCGCCCCGATGTTCGTCAGCGGTGAGGTCGAGGTGCGCGACGCGCTCACGTCCAGCACCGAGCTCGTCGACCTCCTCGGCCTCGGCGACGTGCGTGACTTCGACCCGACCACGGCATGGCGGCAGCGGCTCCAGCGCGACCGGCTGCGCGTGCCGATCGGTGTGGGAGCCAGCGGCCAGGTCGTCGCCCTCGACATCAAGGAGTCCGCCCAGCAGGGCATGGGCCCGCACGGGCTCGTCATCGGTGCCACGGGTTCCGGCAAGTCCGAGCTGCTGCGCACGCTCGTCCTCGCGCTCGCGATGACGCACTCGTCCGAGCAGCTGAACTTCGTCCTCGTCGACTTCAAGGGTGGTGCGACCTTCGCCGGCATGGCCGACATGCCGCACGTCTCGGCCGTCATCACCAACCTCGGTCAGGAGCTCACGCTCGTCGAGCGCATGCAGGACGCCCTCCAGGGCGAGATGACCCGACGCCAGGAGCTCCTCCGCTCGGCCGGCAACTTCGCCAACGTCACCGACTACGAGAAGGCTCGAGCCGGTGGCGCCGACCTCGAGCCGCTGCCGGCCCTGCTCATCGTCGCCGACGAGTTCTCCGAGCTGCTCTCGGCCAAGCCCGAGTTCGCCGACCTCTTCGTCGCGATCGGGCGGCTCGGGCGGTCGCTCTCCATGCACCTGCTGCTCTCCTCACAGCGGCTCGAGGAGGGCCGCCTGCGCGGGCTCGAGTCGCACCTGTCCTACCGGATCGGTCTGCGCACCTTCTCGGCCGGTGAGTCGCGCACCGTCATCGGTGTCCCCGACGCCTACGAGCTGCCCCCCGTCCCGGGCCTGGGCTACCTCAAGCCGGACCAGACGACACTGCTCAAGTTCAAGGCGGCATACGTCTCGGGTCCGCCCAAGGGGCGGCGCCGTCGAGCGGCAGCCGCCGGCAACGGCTCCAACATGCAGGTGCTGCCGTTCACCTCCACCAAGGCCGTGTCCTCGCTCCCGCGCGTCGAGGACGTGCCGCAGTCGGCCGACGGACCCGAGGAGACGCGGGCCGTCTTCGACATCGCCGTCGAGCGGATGAAGGGCAAGGGTCGCCCCGCGCACCAGGTCTGGCTCGCCCCCCTCGACGTGCCCAACTCCATGGACCAGCTCCTGGGCGACCTCGCGCCCGACCCGCAGCTGGGCCTCGTCAGCAAGCGCTGGCGCTCGCAGGGCTCCTACGTCATCCCGATGGGCATCGTCGACCGGCCACTCGAGCAGCGACGCGAGCTCCTCGTCCTGCACCTCGGTGGCGCCGCCGGACACGTCGCGGTCGTCGGAGGCCCGAGGACAGGTCGCAGCACGTTCGCTCGCACCCTGGTCGCCTCCCTGGCGCTCACGACCACGCCGCTCGAGACCCAGATCTATGTGCTCGACTTCGGTGGTGGCACGTTCACGCCCTTCGCCGGGCTGCCGCACATCGCCGGTGTCGCGAACCGCAACGAGCCCGATGTCGTGCGCCGCACGGTCGCCGAGATCACCGGCATCATCGACAAGCGCGAGGCCTACTTCCGGGCCCACGGCATCGACTCGATCGAGACCTATCGCAGCCGTCGTGCCGAGGGTCGGGTCGACGACGGCTACGGCGACGTCTTCCTCGTCGTCGACGGCTGGCCGACGATCCGCGCGGAGTTCGACGAGCTCGAGCAGACCATCAGCGGCATCGCCGGGCGAGGCCTGACCTTCGGCATCCACATCGTCATCACGACGTCGCGCTGGATGGACTTCCGCATGCAGATCCGCGACGTCCTGGGCACCCGCGTCGAGCTCGGGCTTGGTGACCCCGGCGACTCCGAGATCGACCGCAAGGTCGCGGCCAACGTGCCCAAGGGTCGTCCCGGCCGGGGCATCACGACGACCAAGCACCACTTCCTCGCCGGCATCCCGCGCATCGACAACTCCGGCCGGGTCGACGACCTTGGTGATGGCGTCGAGGACCTCGTCGCCAAGGTCTCGGCCGCGTGGACGGGACCACGCGGGCCCAAGCTGCGCCTGCTGCCCGAGCAGATCTCGCTCGAGACGATCCGGTCGCAGGCCGGTGCCGGCGACAAGCGGGTGCTCCTCGGCATCAACGAGTCCAACCTCGAGCCGGTGGGCGTCAACGTCGCCGAGGAGTCGCACCTCTATCTCTTCGGTGACAGCGACTCCGGCAAGTCGGCGATGCTGCGTGCCTACGCCAGCGAGGTCGCCCGCCTCTACACCCCCGACGAGGCCAAGCTCTTCGTCGTCGACTACCGCCGGGCGCTGCTCGGTGAGCTGCCGACGGAGCACCTGGCCGAGTACATGACGACCGAGGAGCAGGTGACCGCCGAGATCGAGGGTCTGTCGGCCTTCCTGCGCACGCGGCTCCCGGGGCCTGACGTCACCCCCGACCAGCTCCGTTCGCGCTCGTGGTGGTCCGGCTCCGAGGCGTTCATCCTCGTCGACGACTACGACCTCGTCGTGACCTCGGCGGGGTCACCGCTGCGGCCGCTCATCCCGCTGCTCGCGCAGGCCGCCGACGTGGGCCTCCACCTCGTGCTGACCCGCCGCGCCGGAGGCGCCTCGCGCGCAAGCTACGAGCCCGTCCTCCAGGCCATGCGCGACCTCGCGACCCCCGGCATCATGCTCAGCACCCCACCCGACGAGGGTGCGCTCGTCGGCAACGTCAAGGGCTCTCTTCAGCCGCCCGGACGGGGCCTGCTCGTCACCCGCGACCAGGGCAACCAGGTCGTGCAGCTGGGGTGGCTCCCGGCGCAGCACTCGTGAGCCTCGAGCGGCTGATGCAGTCCGGCGACAGCAGGAGGCGCGAGGTGCTGCGCCTCGTGGGTGCCGTGGTGATGGCGCTCGTCGGAGGCGCGGTCGCTGTCCTGGCGCCCTCCGCCGTGACGCCCGGAACTCCGGAGACGGCCGGCGTCGTATGGCGGGTGGGAGCCGTTGCCGGCGTCGTGGCCTGTCTGCTCGTGGCCGGCTCCTCGCTCCTGCGTCTGAGCGGGCGCCGGGACGTGTTGTCGACGGCCGCGGTCTGGCTGGCGTGGGCGACGATCCTGGGTCTGGTCCTGGGCGGGCTCCATGGCGTGGTCACCGGCGTGCCCGCAGCTGACGCAGTGGGCCTGTCGTTCATCGTCGCGATCCCCGCAGCAGCGGCCGTGATGCTGACGTGGGCGGGACGCGGCGTGGTCGACCGATCGCAGCCATGACGCAACCTACGGCGCCGTAGGCTGCCGTCCATGGAACCCGTCTACACCCCGGTCATCACCACCGCTCGAGCCCTGTTCGCGGCTCAGGGGCTGAAGTTTAGGATCGAGGGCGCCGACAACGTGCCCCGCGTGGGTGGCGCTGTCATGGCGATCAACCACACCGGCTACTTCGACTTCACGTATGCCGGCCTGGCCGCCATCGACTCGAAGCGTCTCGTGCGCTTCATGGCCAAGCAGTCGATCTTCTCCCACAGGGTCGCCGGACCGCTCATGCGCGGGATGAAGCACATCCCGGTCGACCGCAGGGACGGCCGTGGCTCCTTCAACCGGGCCGTCCAGTCGCTCAAGGACGGCGAGATCGTCGGCGTCTTCCCCGAGGCGACGATGTCACGCTCGTTCGAGCTCAAGGAGTTCAAGCCGGGCGCCGTCCGCATGGCCCAGGAGGCCGACGTGCCGATCCTGCCGACGACGATCTGGGGCTCCCAGCGCGTGTGGAGCAAGAACACCCCCAAGCACCTGGGGCGCAAGCGGATCCCCATCTTCATCACCGTCGGCGACCCGATCCGCGTCGACCCGTCCGAGAACCGGGTGGAGGCGACCGTGCGCCTCCAGGCCGTGATGCAGGCCCAGCTCGAGGCCCAGCAGGCCGCCTACCCCCCCATGACCGGTGACGACCTCATGTTCCTGCCGGCCCGACTCGGAGGCACGGCCCCAACCCCCGAAGAGGCGAAGGCCGAGGACGACGCCGACATGACCCGCACCGTCGACAAGTTCAACAAGGGCCGCAAGGCCTGATACTTCTCACGTCAGTGCGTCTCGCTCCACGGCGCTGCGCGCAGAAACTGCCCGTTCGCCGCAGTCCCATCCGCGCTGCGCGCGTAGACCGCACTTCGCGCTCCCGCCAGGCCCAGCCAGCGGCGAACGGGCAGTTTCGGCGCTTGCCTGTGGGCGCGCCTTCCGCTCCCAGGCGTCGACTTTCGGGCTTAGACGGGGTGGCCCAGGTGGGCCAATGCTTGGCGGAGGAGGACTCCGTGGCCGCGTTCCATCTCGGCGAGGACGCCGGGCGCGAGGGCTTCGTCGGGCGTGAGCCAGGCGAGGTCGAGGGCGTCCTGCTGGGGGGCACAGTCGCCGGTGACGGGCACGACGAAGGCGAGTGAGACGGCGTGCTGGCGTGGGTCGTGGAACGGCGTGACGCCCGGGGTGGGGAAGTACTCGGCCACGGTGAAGGGGACGGGTGAGGTGGGGACCTGCGGGAGGGCCATGGGGCCGAGGTCCTTCTCGAGGTGGCGAAGGAGGGCGTCACGGACGCGCTCGTGATACAGCACTCGTCCGGAGACGAGCTCACGCTGGATGTCTCCGTCGCTGGAGGCTCGCAGCAGGAGTCCCACCGCTGCGACGGATCCGCGTTCGTCGACGCGGACTGGGACGGCATCGACATAGAGGATCGGCAGGCGCTCGCGTGCGTTGTCGAGCTCCTCACGGCTCAGCCAGGCGCGGGCGTTGTCGAGCTCGAGATCACTCATGGCCGCGATTGTGCCAGTGGACCCGGTCGGTCCTGTGCAGGTGGTCGACGGGGCCGCAGGGTGGCCCGGGTCGGGGGCGTCAGGCTCCCCAGCGTGAGCGAGACCAGGACCTGGTAGGCCGGACAGGAGGGCCCCGCCCGCGGCCATCGGCCCGCCGAAGTCGGTCGGTCACGGGTTCGAGATGCCTTGCGAGGCTCGCAGTCGCATGCGGGCGAGTCCACGGTTGTGCAGCACCCATCCACCGATGATGAGGAGCACACCGAGCACCAGGAAGCCGATGTCCCATGACGACGGCCCGCCCAGGTCGTCGCGCACGTGGTGGATCCCGAGGAGGTGATGGTTCACCAGACCCTCGACCACGTTGAAGACTCCCCAGCCGCCCAGCACCAGGCCGAAGTGGAACGACCAGCTGGGCGCGACCCGTCCCTCGCGCCAGGCATGTATCGCGGTGACGGAACCAGCCAGGACCAGGAACCACGTCGCCAGGTGGAAGAAGCCGTCGGCGAGGGTGTTCACCTCGAGCCCGGCCAAGGTCGTCATCGGGTACCTCTCCACATCACTCACCAGGTGGTGCCACTGCAGCACCTGGTGGAGGATGATGCCGTCGACGAAGCCGCCCAGCCCGAGGCCCAGCAACAGTCCGGACGCCTTGGACGGCATGGGCCACTCGGTGGCGGAGGGCGGGTGCCTTCTCATGCTCTGCCCCTACCCGAGTGCTGATGCAGGAAACCGAGTCGGTGGCGCTGGCTGAGGGAGCCGCTCGGGACGGTCCGGTCGGTACGCTTGACGGGGTGACGACGACCTTCGAGACGTTCCCGTTCACCCAGCGCTTCGCTGCCGAGCTCCCCGAGCTGGCGCTCGAGTGGCGGGCCGAGGAGGCGCCCAACCCGCAGCTGCTGCTGCTCAACGATGCCTTGGCCACCGAGCTCGGCATCGACCCGACAGCGCTTCGCGGTGTGCAGGGCCTTGGCCTGCTCACGGGCACACTGGTGCCCCTTGGTGCCACCCCGGTCGCCCAGGCCTACTCGGGCCACCAGTTCGGCGGGTACTCGCCGCGGCTCGGTGATGGTCGGGCACTCCTGATCGGCGAGGTGACCGACAGCCGGGGACGGTTGCACGACCTCCATCTGAAGGGGTCAGGGCGCACGCCGTTCTCGCGCGGGGGTGACGGACGGGCGGCAGTCGGCCCGATGGTGCGTGAGTTCGTGGTGAGCGAGGCCATGCACGCTCTGGGAGTCCCCACGACCCGAGCGCTGGCGGTGGTCGGCACCGGCCGGTGGGTGAACCGCGAGACTGTTCTCCCCGGGGCGGTGCTGGCCCGCGTGGCAAGCAGCCACCTTCGCGTGGGCACCTTCCAGTACGCCGCCTCGATCGGCGACATCGCCCTCGTGGCGCGCCTGGCGGATCACGCCATCGAGCGCCACCACCCCGCCGCAGCCGCTGCGCAGCACCCGTACCGTGCGCTGCTCGATGCCGTCGTCGCGGCGCAGGCCCACCTCGTGGCGCAGTGGATGCTCGTCGGCTTCGTCCACGGCGTCATGAACACCGACAACATGACGATCTCCGGCGAGACCATCGACTACGGACCGTGCGCCTTCATGGAGGCGTTCGACCCCGACGCGGTCTACAGCTCGATCGACGTCGGTGGCCGCTACGCCTACGGGAACCAGCCTCTCGTTGCGGAGTGGAACCTCGCGCGGTTCGCCGAGACCCTTCTTCCACTTCTCGCCGAGGACCAGGACCAGGCGGTGACGCTTGCGGAGGCGTCGCTGAACACGTTCGCGGACACGTACTCGGCCACCTACGCGGCGGGCCTCCGAGCGAAGCTCGGGCTTCCCATGGCGCTGGAGAACTCGGTCGTCGACGAGCTCGGCAAGGAGCTGCTGCAGCTTCTCCGCGTCAACCACGTCGACTGGACTGCCGGCTTTCGCGCCCTGGGGGCGGCGGCTCGCGGCGACACCCAGCCGGTCCGTGGACCGTTCCCCGACCTTGGCGCCATGCACGACTGGCTCACGCGCTGGGGGCGGCTCGGTCCGGACCCAGCCCTGATGGACCGCACCAACCCCGTCTACATCCCGCGCAACCATCTGGTGGAGGAGGCGCTCGACGCCGCGACGGCCGGCGATCTCGATCCGGTCCAGCGGCTGCTGGAGGTCGTTCAGCACCCCTTCGAGGAGCGTCCCGGTCTGGAGCGCTACGCCGAGCCAGCACCAGAGGACTTCGGGAGGTACACCACCTTCTGCGGCACCTGAGTGCCACGTGCGCGAGCCATCCACCCCGCCCAGCCTCGCGTCAGGCGGAGGCAGAGCCCCTTCTCGACAGTCCTCGTCGCTGCGGTCGTGGTTGTCGTGCTGGGTGGTTCGTCGGACCGAGAGGTCACTGGTGCTTGTCGCCTGAGAGACGGACCATGTGCGGAGTGAACTCGACCGGCGTCTCGAACGCCGCCCTGCGAGCGGCGCGGCGCAGGGTGCGCAGGACGACGCTCCCGGTGAGGCCGACGAGGACGATGTTGGTGACGGCGCGACCGATGTCCCAGCCGAGGGAGGTCGCGAACGAGTACACGAGGAAGCGATGGAGGTTGTCGAGGACCGGCGCGCCGGCGACGAAGGACAGCTCGCTCTCGAGACCGGTGGTGAACGGCCAGAACATGAGGTTGAGGGCCACGCCGTAGAGCAGCCCCGACACCGCGCCGTAGGCCGCGAGCAGGGCGATCTCGGCCTTGCCCTTCAAGGGCGGGAGCAGGCCGGCGCCCAGGCCGACCCACGCGGCGCCGAGCATCTGGAAGGGCAGCCACGGTCCGACCCCTCCGGTGATGAGCGACGAGGCGAAGAGCGTCGTCGCGCCGAGGACGAAGCCGAAGCCGGCGCCGAAGACACGCCCACCCAGGATGAGCAGGAAGAAGACGGTCTCGAGCCCCGCCGTCCCGGCGCCCACCGGCCTCAGCGCGGCGCCGACCGCGGAGAGGACGCCGAGCATGGCGATGGCCTTGACGTCGAGGCCCCCCTCGGAGATCTCGGCCAGCACCACGGCGAGCAACAGCGGCATGAGCAGCGAGAAGAGCAGGGGTGCGTCGGTCGAGTGGCCGAAGGCGCTCCCCGGATCCACGATGAGCGGCCAGCCGAAGGCGACCACACCGGCAAGGCTCACGGCCACGATGGCAAGGACCGAGCGGGGGCGCAGGCGGATCGCGCGGGTGCGACCCCCTCGCACCGAGGGGGCGGTGAGCATGGTCATGAGCCGCCCTCCACGGCATACCGGACGTCGTCGACCGTGAGCCACGGCTGAGGTGCGGTGATCTTGGCGACCTGGGGCGCGAACGCAGGGCTGGACACGACGACGCGGGCGGTCGGGCCGTCGGCGACGAGCTCGCCGGCCGCCATGACGACGACGCGGTCGGCCGTCTCGGCGACGAACTCGACGTCGTGGGTCGACACGACGACGCATCGCCCGCGTGCGGTCAGGTCGTGCAGGGCCCCGCGGAGTGCCGCCTTCCCGCTGTAGTCGAGGCCGCGAGTGGGCTCGTCGAGCAGCAGGACCGGTGGGTCGGCGGTGAGCTGGACGGCGAGGACGACGGCGAGCCGCTGGCCCTCGGACAGGTCTCGCGGATGACGGTCGTCCGGTATGCCGGGTGCCAGGTCGTCGAGCAGGCTGCGGCAGGTGCCGGGTGGGCGATCGCTCTCGCGGTCGGCCTGCTGACACTCGGCACCGACCGTGTCGAGGTAGAGGAGGTCGGATGCGGACTGGGGCACGAGGCCGACGTGTCGGCGGCGCTGCGCGGCGTCGAGCCGGTGCACGTCGACCTCTGGCGAGCCCGGGCCGGAGACGTGGACGCTGCCCGAGCGCAGCGGCCCCGAACCCTGCAGGCCCCAGAGGAGTGAGGATTTACCCGCGCCGTTGCGTCCCATGAGCGCGGTGATCTCGCCGCCGCGGAGCGAGAGGTCGACACCCGCGACGGCGAGGACGGCGTCGTGCTGGATGACGACGTCCTCGGCGGCGACGAGGACCGGGCCACCACTGACCGCCTCCGTCGGAGGCGCGACAGGGAGGTCTCGCCATGCCACGGCGTGTCGGCGGGCGTCGCGCACGGACAGGGGCAGGGGGGACCAGCCCGCCCAACGCCCGAGCTCGACCACCGGCGGTGCCACGTCGGCGCTGAGCATCACGTGCGCCGGATCGCCCTGCGAGACAGCGCCGTCGACGCCGACATGGACCACGGTGTCGGCGTACTGGAGCACGCGCTCGATGCGGTGCTCCGCCACGACGACCGTGACCGCGAGGTCGTGCACGAGGCGGGTGATGGTCGCGAGGACGTCCTCGGCGCCGGTCGGGTCGAGTGCCGACGTGGGCTCGTCGAGGACGATCACTTTGGGGTGCGCCGTGAGGACCGAACCGATGGCGACCCGCTGCTGCTGGCCACCCGACAGGTCACGCAGCGCTGCCCCACGCAGGTCGGCGATCCCGAGGACGTCGAGTGTCTCCTCGACCCGCTTGCGCATGGTCGACGCCGACAGGCCGAGCTGCTCCATGCCGTAGGCCAGCTCCTCCTCGACCGTGTCCGTGACGAACCCGGCGAGCGGGTCCTGTCCGACGACGCCGACGAGGTCGGCGAGGTCTCGTGGCCGGTGGTCCCGGGTGTCTCGACCGTGGACACGGACGTGCCCGGCGAGCGTCCCGCCCGTGAAGTGCGGGACGTGGCCGGTCATCGTGCCGAGGAGGGTGGACTTGCCAGAGCCGGTGCGACCGATGACGAGGACCAGCTCGCCCTCGTCGATGCGCAGCGAGACGTCCCGCAGGGTTGGCTTGGCGGCGCCGTCGAAGGTCACCGAGACGCGGTCGAGCTCGATCACGCCTGCCCCCTTGCCGACTTGTTGCGAGTTTGGCTCACGCGAGGAGGGCCTGCGGCCCGATCGGCGTGAGCCAAACTCGCAACAAGTCGGGGATTTCCCGGGCCACGGGTCGCCGGGGCGGGCGGCTCGGGGGTGAGGAAGGCAGGGAGCCCGGCGACGAGAAGGCTGGCCACCGCCACGAGGGGCAGAGCGGGCACGGCAAGGGGGCCGAGAGGCATACCCAGGGACGCGGCATCGCCGCGCGCGACGAGGTGCACGGCAAGGGCGGCGGCCAGGCCGGAGGCCACCGTGAGCCACTCCGGCCACTGCCAGGGGTCGGGCCGGTAGGTCGAGCGCGCGTTGCTCCGACCGCCGAGCCAGATGCCGGTGAGGGACAGCGCAACTCCCACGACGAGGACGGGGGCACCCAGCCAACCGGGCGTCGTCGAATCGAGGAACCCGTAGATCCCGACGGCACTCGCGAGGAGGCCACCGAGGGTGCAGGCGGCCGTGAGGTGGCGCTGGGCCGGGGCGACGTCGCGGCGACGTCCGTAGCCACGGGAGTCCATCGCCGCCGCGAGCATGAGCGAGCGGTCGAGGGTGTCCTCGAGCACGGGGAGGGCGATGCGGGGGAGGGCACGGATCCCGCGGGCCGTGTCGCCACGCAGGGCGCGAGCCCGCATGACGCGCTGGACGCTCTCGGCCAGCTGGGGTGCGACCGTGATCGTCACGACCACCGCCGACCCGATCTCGCTCAGCGCGCCGGGCAGGCTGCGCAGCAGGCGCTTGGGGTTCGCGAGGGCGTTGGCGGCGCCGATGCACGCGATCATCACGGCGAGTCGCAACCCGTCGGTCATGGCGCCGAGCAGCCCCTCGAGGCGGACGTCGCCGAGGATGTTGATCCCGGCAGCCCAGCCCGGAAGGGTCACCTCGGGCAGGGGGAGCACGACGGTCTCGCCGACCTTGAGTCCCACGAGGACGTGGAGGAGGGTGCGCACCGCGACGATGAAGACGCCGAGCCAGAGATAGAGGCGGAACGACCTCGCCCACGGTGAGCTGCCCCGCCGTGACGTGACGACGAGCGCCGCCACACCCAGGGCGGTGAGGAGGAGGAACGGGTTCGTCACGGTGGCCACGGCGACGGCGAGCCCGATGGCCCACCCCCACCACGCGGCGGGGTGCACCGCGCGAGGGAGGAGCGGGCTCATCGGCTCGTCATCAGGGCAGCGTCACGGCGTCAGCGTGGTCTCTGGGGCAGCACCGTCACGCCGTCGCTTCAGTGCGGCGGCACCGATGGCGGTCGCCAGGGCGAGGAGCAGGACGCTGCCGCCGACGAGTCGGCCTGAGCCTCCCGAGCCTGTGCCCGGGGGCTTCTGGGCGCTGACCTCGGACGCCGCGTCGACCGTGGATGACGTGGGTGACGCGGTGGTGGTGGGAGATCCGGGCGTTGTGGCCGAGGCCGCGGTCGACGCCCTGCGTGATGCCTGGGCAGACGCCGAGGCCGATGCCGATGATGCGACCGAGGCGGCCGTCGATGCGGCCGCACCTGCACTGCCAGTGGGCCGTGCCTGGGTTCCCGTCGACGGCCCGGTGGTCGGTGCAGTTGTGCGACGCGGAGCCGATGTCGTGCGCGGTGCAGCCGTCGTGCGCGGTGCAGCCGCCGTCGTGCGCGGTGCGGCGGTCGTGGCCCTGGGGGCGGCCGTCGTGGGTCGGGGTGCGGCCGCCGTCGGCTTCGGCCTGGCCGTGGTCGGCTTCGGCGCGGGCGCCGGAGCTGCAGGCCGCACGGTTGGCGCCGCCCCGGAACCGAAGCGGAAGCCCACCGACGAGCCGGGCCTGGGGTTGTAGCCGGCAGCACCGTCGTTGGAGTAGGTCCAGGAACCGCCCGCGGGTCCGTGGAAGAACGCCCAGTACGCACTGCCCGGAGGAGTTCGGCTGCAGTTGGCGTTCGGGTAGCCGTTGATCTGGCAGATGAAGCCGGGCTGAGGGGTCACCTGCGTCACCGATGCCACGCTCTGCAGTGCCCCCAGGGCGCTGCCGGGGTCGCCGGGTGCGCAGTGAGTGGCCGTGCCCGTCGACGACTGGATGACCACAGTGACCCCGTTGGTGCCCGAACAGGCAGCCGCCTGAGCCGAAGCGCTGACGCCCACGAGACCCACTGTCACGAGGGCGGCACCGGCGAAGACGCCGAGGACGCGACGAGCCACCGTCACTGGTGGGCACCTCGACGTCGTGCGAGCACGGTCGTTGCACCACCGAGCAGCAGGAGCAGGGCAGCGATGCCCAGCGGCCCTGCCACGGAGGCACCGGTGTAGGCCAGGCCCGATCCGGCCGACGTCGGCACGGAGGGTGCCGAGGTGGTGGGTGCAGTGACCGGCGCCGTCGTGGTGGGGCTCGCCGTGGGTGTCTCTGCGCCGCTCGAGGTGGGGGTGGCCGAGGGGGTGGCCGTCGGCGTCTGCGTGGGCGTCGGTGAGGGCTCGGCACAGACGAGGACCGGCGCCGAGGCCGCAGCGCCGTCGGCGGTGACGTCGAGGAGCGAGCCGCCGGCGAGCCCCAAGGTCGCCTGCGGGGTCGCGCGCAGCAGTCGGTCGAAGGCCTTCTGGTCCGTCGGGGACTTCATCAAGGTGGCGTGGTCTGCGGCGGTGAAGGCGATGCCACCACGCAGGCCGGCCGGTGCAGTGCAGTCGAACTGCAGACCGGCGAGGAAGGACTGTGCCTTGGCCAGTTCGGCGGCATAGCCACCGACAGCGAAGGCCTGGGCCGCGACGCCAGCGGTGTTGGTGTTGGCCTGGCCGTCCTGGTTGAGCAGACCGCCGTTGGCCGACTGCCTGGACGCGAGGAAGTCAAGGGCCTTGATCGTCCTGGCGTCTTCCGTGCCGTAGCGGCCCACGAGCGCCTGGGCCGCGAAGGCGGTGGCGTCGAGATCGCTCACGCAGGTGGCCGCGTCCACGTCGCCCCGGAACCCACCGTCGGCGCACTGCTGGTCGAGGAGGAACTCCATCGCCACGTCGGGGACCTCGCCGGTGGCAAGACCCACCCCGATGAGGTCGAGGGACTGCCCGATGGTGTTGGAGTAGTCGCAGACGGGGAAGCCGCACTCGGTGGGCAGGTCCGAGAACCGTCCCGGCTCGACCGCACCGAGCGAGTCGTTCAGCAGGACGTCGACCAGGTCCACCCCGCCGAAGCCGGTGGGGTCGCCACCATGCGCCACCACGCCCAGCAGCGCCTTGCCCGCGGGGCCGGCGTAGAGCGAGTCGAAGTCGGTCCCGATGTAGCCCCCGACGTTGTCCTCGACGTAGGCGAAGGCGGCGTCGGCACCGTCGAGACCGACCTTGGCGCCGTCGAGGCCGAGGATGGCGTCGATGGTGTTGCCGCCGTCGAAGAACGTCGAGTCGGGGAAGTTGTAGTGGTTGCCGTTCGCCGCCAGGGTGCGCACCATGAACCCACCGGCGTATGCCGCCTGCTCGCTGGGGGTGCCGGCGATCCGTTGGCTGCTACGCGCGCTCGACAGGCCGAACGGCGACATGGCCAGGGGTGCTGACGCCGAGGCAGACGCTGACGGGGTGGGGGAGGGTGTGGACGACGTGGAGGGCTTGGTCGCCGGGCTCGTGCTCGAGCTCGTCGAGGGGGTCGGCGTAGGAGACCCGGACTCCGTGGCACTCGTCGAGGGACTCGGGGTGCCGGTCGTGCTTGCGGAGGTCGTGGGGCTGGGAGTCGGCGTGGTCTCGGCGACCGCGACGGACGGCATACCCAGGGTGAGGGCGGCCAGCGCCAACGGCGCGGCGACGCGCACGCGAAGAGCGGAGCGGAGCATGTGGGGGACAGCCTTCCTGAGCGGTTCGTGACGATCGCCCGAACCCGGCCGCAAAGGCTGTCCGGGCTCCGTCCCGTGACCTCGACGGGTGATGTGGAGCCGCTCGCGCCTACGAGGAGGTCCGGCTCGCCACCCTCGCGGGCGGCCTACGGTTGCGGGTCAGCGCCGGACTTGGACCGGCTTTCCCCCGCGGACGCGGTTGGTGTCGCCGAAGGATCGGCAACGCTGGCGAGTCTAGCGCGCTCCGGGGTGCCCCCCAACTGCCGTTAGACTGGGCTCACAGGCGTTCGAGCCGTCATCAGCGGCGAGCCTCCGGAAGAACGGCGTCCCACGGGGCGCTCACTAGAACCGGACGTCAGGGTCACGTGACGACCTTGGACAAGAGCGGTTGTATGCCGGGTGCCCCAGCTGGGGTGCGCGAATGCGGCAAGCGGGGTGGTACCGCGGTGCCGCCGGGATCGGTCCCGGTGACGTCGTCCTCGGTCAGCAGGAGCACACGAGTGCTCAGCGATCGAGCAGAGGACGAGACGACGATGGCCTACCCCCAGGTCTCCACGAGCGGCGACCAGCCGGAGCAGTCGGAGCGGTCGGGCACCCCCAAGGTGCCCTCGAGCCCGCGCTTCCCGCAGATCGAGGAGGCCGTCCTCGCCTACTGGGACGCCGACGGCACCTTCCAGGCGTCGATCGACCAGCGTGACGCCGGCGAGAACGGCGACAACGAGTTCGTCTTCTACGACGGCCCTCCCTTCGCCAACGGGCTGCCGCACTACGGCCACCTGCTCACCGGCTACGTCAAGGACCTCGTGCCGCGCTTCCAGACGATGCGCGGCCGCCGGGTCGAGCGCCGGTTCGGCTGGGACACCCACGGCCTGCCCGCCGAGCTCGAGGCGATGAGCCAGCTGGGCATCAAGACCAAGGACGAGATCCTCGAGCTCGGCATCGAGAAGTTCAACGACGCCTGCCGTTCCTCGGTCCTCAAGTACACCGACGAGTGGCGCGACTACGTCACCCGCCAGGCGCGCTGGGTCGACTTCGACAACGACTACAAGACGCTCAATGCGCCCTACATGGAGTCGGTCATGTGGGCGTTCAAGTCGCTCTACGACAAGGGCCTGGTCTACGAGGGCTTCCGCGTCCTGCCCTACTGCTGGAACGACCAGACGCCGCTGTCCAACCACGAGCTCCGCATGGACGACGAGGTCTACCAGCAGCGCCAGGACCCGGCCGTCACCGTCGGACTGCGCCTCGAGACCGGCGAGCTCGCACTGATCTGGACGACGACCCCGTGGACGTTGCCGAGCAACCTCGCGATCATGGTCGGGCCTGACATCGACTATGTCGTCGTCGAGTCCGACTTCACGGGCACGACGGAGCGCTACGTCCTTGCGGAGGGGCGTCTCGCGGCATACGCGAAGGACCTGGGTCTCGACCCGGGTGCGTTGGACGACGCCGTCGTGGAGCGCCTCACCGGCGCCGACCTGCTCGGCCGCAGCTACACGCCACCGTTCTCCTACTACGCCGGTCACGAGAACGCCTTCCGCGTCGTCGAGGCCGACTTCGTCACGACGACCGACGGCACCGGGCTCGTGCACAGTGCCGGCGCCTTCGGTGAGGAGGACAAGGTCGTCACCGACCGCGAGGGCATCGAGCCGGTCATGCCGGTGGGTGCCGACGGTGCCTTCACCTTCCCCGTGGCCGAGTACGAAGGCCTGCTCGTCTTCGACGCCAACGCCCCGATCATCGAGCACCTCAAGGCGGCGACGCGTGGTTCGGTCGAGGCCGGCTCGGTGACGGCAGGGACGGTGCTGCTCCGCCGCGAGACCTACGACCACTCCTACCCGCACTGCTGGCGCTGCCGGCAGCCGCTCATCTACAAGGGTGTGTCGTCCTGGTTCGTCGAGGTGACGAAGTTCAAGGACCGCATGGTCGAGCTCAACCAGCAGATCGAGTGGGTTCCCGAGCACGTCAAGGACGGTCAGTTCGGCCGCTGGCTCGAGAACGCACGCGACTGGTCGATCACGCGAAACCGCTTCTGGGGCAGCCCTGTTCCCGTCTGGCAGTCCGATGACCCGGCCCACCCGCGCATCGACGTCTACGGCTCCTTCGAGGAGATCGAGCGCGACTTCGGGCGCCTGCCCCTGAACGCGCAGGGCGAGCCGGACCTGCACCGCCCGTTCGTCGACTCGCTCACCCGGCCCAACCCCGACGACCCCACGGGTCGCTCCACCATGCGCCGCGTCGAGGACGTGCTCGACGTCTGGTTCGACTCCGGGTCCATGAGCTATGCCCAGGTGCACTACCCGTTCGAGAACGCCGAGTGGTTCGAGCACCACTTCCCGGCCGACTTCATCGTCGAGTACATCGGGCAGACCCGCGGCTGGTTCTACATGCTGCACATCCTGTCGACGGCACTCTTCGACCGGCCGGCGTTCAGCTCGGTGATCTCACACGGCATCGTCCTGGGCTCCGACGGCCAGAAGATGAGCAAGTCGCTCCGGAACTACCCCGACGTGCGCGAGGTCTTCGACCGCGACGGCGCCGACGCGATGCGCTGGTTCCTCATGGCCTCGCCGATCCTGCGTGGTGGCAACCTCATCGTCACCGAGGAGGCCATCCGCGAGGGAGTGCGCCAGGTCCAGATCCCGCTGTGGAACAGCTGGTACTTCTTCACGCTCTATGCCAACGCCTACGGCGTGGACGGAGCCGGGTATGCCGCCCAGTCGTCGACCGCTTCCACCGCACCGTTGGACCGATATCTGTTGGCGAAGCTGCGCCAGCTCGTCGAGACGACGACGGCCCAGCTCGACGGCCTCGACGTCGCCGGTGCGTGTGACTCGGGGCGCGGGTTCGTCGACGTGCTCACCAACTGGTACATCCGCCGCTCGCGAGAACGCTTCTGGGACACCGCCTCTGGCGATGCAACAGATGGTTCGGACGCCGACACCAGGGCTGCGTTCGACACGCTCTACACGACGCTCGAGGTCCTGACCCGGGTGACGGCACCGTTGCTGCCGCTGGTCTCCGAGGAGATCTGGCGTGGGCTCACGGGGGAGCGGTCGGTGCACCTCTCCGACTGGCCGTCCCCGGAGGAGCTGCCGGCCGACGACGAGCTCGTCGCGCGCATGGACCAGGCGCGCGTCGTCTGCTCCGTCGCGTCGTCCCTGCGCAAGTCCGAGAAGCTGCGCGTGCGTCTGCCCCTGCGTGACCTCACCGTGGTCGTGCCCGGCGCGGCTGCGCTGCAGGACTTCGCGGGCATCATCGCCGACGAGGTCAACGTCCGCCAGGTCTCGCTGCTCGACCTCGACGCGGCCGCCGACAGCGACTTCGGGGTCACCCAGAAGCTCACGGTCAACGCCCGCGCCGCTGGTCCGCGACTGGGGCGTGAGGTGCAGACCGCCATCAAGGGGTCGAAGTCCGGGGACTGGACGGTCGGTGAGGACGGCACCGTCACCAGCGGTGGCCTCGAGCTCGTCGAGGGTGAGTACTTCCTCGAGACCGTCGTCGAGGGCGGCGGCGAGTCGTCGCGGGCGACGGCGGTCCTGCCCGGTGGTGGCTTCGTCGTCCTCGACACGGAGGTCACCCCCGAGCTGGCGGCGGAGGGTCTGGCGCGCGACGTCATCCGCGCCGTGCAGCAGGCCCGACGAGAGGCCGGCCTCGACGTGAGTGACCGCATCTCCCTGACCGTCACCGGCTCGCAGGTCGTCTGGGAGGCGACGGTGGCGCACCAGGCGCTCATCGTCGACGAGACCCTGGCGACCCAGTTCGGCTCGGCCCCTCAGCTCGATGCGATCCCGGCGGGCGACGGCGCGACCGACGCCACGGTCGGCGACGGCGAGGCGGTCCGGATCCTCGTCACGAAACTGGGCTGACCGGCATACGCGGGCCGTCTGTGGTCCGGCTCATGGCGAGCCGGGCCTACGGACGAGTAACTTGTCGCCATGGACACGCCGTGGGAGATCGTCAGCGACCCGACGCACGACCCGGTGTTGTTCGCGGTGCCGTTCTTCGCGCTCTTCATCGGGCTCGAGCTGCTGGCGATCAAGTACCTCGACGACGACGAGGAGGAGCCTCGCAAGGGCTACTCCACGCCGGACACCCTCTCGAACCTCGGCAGCGCCGTCGGCTCGGTCGTCATCAACCTCGGAGCGCGGTTCGCGGCGCTGTTCCTCTACTTCGCGCTGTGGTCGGTCGCGCCGTGGCAGCTGGACGCGAGCAACCCGTGGACCTGGGTCCTCACCCTGCTGGCGGTCGACCTGCTCTGGTACTCCTACCACCGCGCGAGCCACCGCGTCCGCATCCTGTGGGCCGCGCACCAGGCGCACCACTCCTCGGTCCACTTCAACTACTCGGTCGCGTTGCGGCAGAAGTGGAACCCGTGGGGCGAGCTGCTCTTCTGGACTCCACTCCCGCTGCTCGGGGTGCCGCCGTGGATGATCTTCTTCGCCTTCTCGCTCAACCTCATCTACCAGTTCTGGGTGCACACCGAGACCATCCCGAAGCTGTGGGGCCCCCTCGAGCTCGTCCTCAACACCCCGAGCCACCACCGGGTGCACCACGCGAGCCAGAAGCAGTATCTCGACCGGAACTACGGCGGCATCCTCATCATCTGGGACCGCATCTTCGGCACCTACGCCGAGGAGAAGGACCTCCCGGTCTACGGGCTCACGGTTCCGGTGACGACTCACAACCCGTTCCGCCTGCAGTACGGCGAGTTCCTCGCGGCGGTGCGCGACGTGCGCCGTGCTCGGACCTGGCGCCACCGCGCCGGCTACCTGTTCGCGCCGCCCGGATGGAAGCCGGGGGAACCCACGCTGCCGCCGGAGTCCGAGGTCGTCACCCGCTGACCCTAGGGTTGGGCGGTGCCTGAGCCCGCCCGACGCGTCCCCGGTGACGTCCTCGTGCACCTGCGCCGAGCCCGCGACCACATGGACCGCAGCTTCGCGCAGGAGCTCGACCTCGACGAGCTCGCCGCCATCGCGCGGCTGAGCAAGTTCCACTTCCTCCGGTCGTTCGCCAAGGTCTACGGACTCACCCCGCTCGCCTACCTGGGGGAGCGGCGCGTCGAACGCGCTCAGGACCTCCTGCGGACGACGAACCTCACCGTGACGGAGGTCTGCCACGCCGTCGGCTACTCGAGCCTGGGCTCCTTCAGCAGTCGGTTCCGCGAGATCGTCGGTGAGACTCCCAGTGCCTTCCAGGCGAGGTATGCCGTGAGCGGCGCCCCACGCATTCCTGGCTGCTGGGTCTTCATGACCGGCCTCGTCGAGAGGCGCGGCGACCCGGGAACGGGAGCGGGCGGCATACCGAGCAATTCGGGAGAAGCGGGGCGCTGACCCGGCGGCATACCGTCGAACCCATGATCACCAACGTGTCCCTCGTGTCCGTCTGGGTGAAGGATCTCGACGAGTCCCTCGCCTTCTACACCGACGTCCTCGGCTTCGCCGCCGGCGACGACATCGTCCTCGGGGAGGACTTCCGCTGGGTGACCGTCACCCACCCTGACCAACCCGAGCTCTCGCTCCACCTCACGACCCCGAGCAAGCCCCTCTCGGACGACCTCATCTCGGCGATGCAGCGGGCGCAGGCCGAGGGCGGCCTCCCCGGAGTGGGCCTCCACGTCGACGACTGCCGCAGGACGGTCGAGGAGCTCAAGGCCAAGGGGGTCGAGTTCCTCCAGGAGCCCGAGGACCGTCCCTATGGCGTCGAGGCGCTCATGCGCGACAACTCCGGCAACTGGATGGTGCTCGTCGAGCCGCGGAACTACACGCCCGAGGACTTCGACGGCGCCTCCTTCGACTGACCCCGTCGGTTTCCCACCCAATTCCCCCGAAACTCACGGGCACCCCGGTGAGACTCGGGGGAATTGGGTGAGAAACTCACGGGCACCCCGGTGAGAATCGGGGGAATTGGGCGAGGAACCCACTGGTCCGGGGCAGGACGTGAGGGCTGAGAGAATGGGTTCCATGGCACCGGCTCCCGACTCGTCCCAGCGTGAAGCAGCGCGCACCCTCGAGATCATGCAGCGGTTGCGTGAGGTCGAGGAGTCGATCCTCGCCCGTGCGCCCGAGCACGACCTCGAGCCATCGCTCGACCGCATCCAGGCCGTCATGGAGCTGGCCGGTGACCCACAGCGCACCTATCCGGTCATCCACCTCACGGGGACCAACGGCAAGACGACGACCGCTCGGGTGGTCGAGTCGATCCTGCGCGAGATGGGGCTGAACACAGGGCGGTTCACCTCACCGCACCTGCACACGATGCTCGAGCGCATCGCCATCGGTGGACGTCCGATCGAGGCCGAGAAGTTCCTGCGTGCCTACGCCGAGGTCCTCCCGCTCATCGAGCTCGTCGACGCGAGGTCGGCGCAGGACGACGAGCCGCGGATGACCTACTTCGAGGTCCTCGTGGCTGTCGCCTACGCGGCGTTCGCCGACGCCCCCGTCGACGTCGCGATCATCGAGGTGGGGATGGGCGGCAGCTGGGACGCGACCAACGTCGCTGACGGAGTCGTCTCGGTCATCACCCCCATCGCCCTGGACCACCAGCACTTCCTCGGCAACACCGTGGAGGCCATCGCGCTCGAGAAGGCCGGGATCATCAAGGCCGACGGCATCGTCATCTCGGCGCAGCAGGACGACCCGGCCGTCACCGCGATCCTCGCCGAGCGCGCCGACGACGTGGGCGCCCAGATCGCGGTGGAGGGACAGCAGTTCGGGCGCGAGGGCGCAGACGTCGCCGTCGGGGGACAGGCGCTCACCGTGCGCGGCCTGGCGACGACCTACGGCGACCTCTTCCTCCCGTTCCACGGCGCGCACATGGCTCAGAACGCAACCCTCGCCATCGCCGCCGTCGAGGCCTTCATCGGGGGCGGGGAGCAGGAGCTCGACCTCGACGTGCTCAAGGCCGGGCTCGCTGCGGCGACCTCGCCGGGTCGGCTCGAGGTCGTGCGCCGCAGCCCCACGGTCCTCGTCGACGCAGCCCACAACCCGGCCGGCGCCATCGCCCTGCGCGACGGCCTGCAGGAGGCCTTCACCTTCACCAAGCTCGTCGGTGTCGTCGCGATCCTCAAGGACAAGGACGCGTCCCAGATGCTCGAGATCCTCGAGCCGGTCCTCGACGAGGTCATCGTCACGCGCACCACGTCGGCGCGGGCGATGCGCCCCAACGACCTCGGCGAGCTCGCCAAGGGGATCTTCGGTGAAAGTCGCGTGACCGTGGTCGACGACCTCCCCGATGCCCTCGACCGCGCGGCCGGCATCGCCGACGAGAGCGGGGTCGGCGGGGGAGTCCTCGCGACGGGTTCGGTCATCACCGCGGCCGAGGTCCGCATGCTGCTGGGCGTCACCGACGCCTGAGGGTCATGGGGCGGGGATCTCGACCGTCGTCGTCTGACCCGCTGTCACCGTGATGGGCCCGAGACCGCTCGGAGGTGGCGCGCACGGCCACTGCTGGCAGAGGTAGTAGGTGCCAGGCCGCAGACCTCCGTGGTTGAACGGGTCGCTGACACCGAACGACCGGAAGAACAACGGTGTCCCGTCACTTGTGAAGAGCCTGACCCCGGGGCCCGGTGTCCGGACGGTTGCAATGACACGGCCGCCGAGGGCGAGTGTCCTGGTGCCCAGCTCGGTGCGTTGGCCGGCTGTCACATGAACCGTCTCCGCGCCGCGGGCGAGCAGCTCGGCGGTGGTCAGGGTCCCTGCCTGCAGCCCACCGACCCACTCGAACTCGTAGTTCTCCGTAACGTCATACAGAAGCACGAGGTATTCGCCCTCCTCGAGACCGTCGACCACGACTCGGCCATCGGACCGTTCTGGGCGTCGCACGAAGAACTGTTTCTCCGTGTCCACGTTGCGCACGAGGGCGTAGGCGGTGAGCGGCTGGATGGATGACGGGAGCAGGGTGGTGGCCACGGATCCGGCGCCGGGGAGAGTGAGGTCGATGCCCAGAGCCCTCGACCCGGCTGGGAACGCGTACGTCTTGGGGTCGACGATGTCTCCGGCGACGCACGCAGGTGCCCACGTGAGATCCGCTGCGGGGTCGATTCGTGGTTGGACCGCGCAGACAGGTGCAGAGGCCGCTGCCGTGTACCTGCGCCACCGGCCATCGAACCCTGTGCGAGCAGGCATGGCCGTAAGACCCAGGCGCCCGGGAGCCAGGTCCGGAGCGGCCAAGCCCACGTCGATCCCGTTGAGGGCCTGGCCGGCGGGCGACGTGACCTGCCCGCCCAGCACGACGTCGGGTCCCACCCAGCCGACCTGGTCGACCACGACGTGAACGGACGCCGATCCGCTGTTCTGGAGTCGCGGGACGGCCCGCGGGCTGTTGCCGCGGAAGACCGTGAGGCTCGTCGTCGTGCTTCCTGCGGCGAAGTTGGTGATGGACGCGCGGCTGCCCGAATAGGAGAGATAGCCGACTCCGGTCGCCTGGGTCGTGGTCACCGCATAGATCGGCCAGTGGTACCCCGGATATGCCGTGGTGGGAAGGTCGAAGGTGCCCCCAGGCCTGATGAGCGAGCCTCTTCGTGTGTCCAGGAGGCGGATCGGCGCATCCAACGTCACGGCAGTGGGGCGCTCCTGCGTGGACCCCGGGGCGATCCACGCCGAGACGTCGACCAACAGGTCCACGGCCGAGGTGCCGCCGTTGTGGACACGGACCTTGCCTCCGGAGACGGACGACAAGACGGCAGTGGCCCGGGTGGTTCCCGTAGTCCAGGTCAGTGACGACGACGGCGGACGCGGCGCCGACGGTGAGTGGACCACCGCCCACCCGCCTGCGTTCGGGGTCACCGCGGTGACGTTGAGCGCCACTCCGGATGCGGTCGTGGGCACCCCGTTGCGACCCGTGACCGGCACGTCGGTCGAGCCACCCGCCGGGACCTTGACCCGTGTCGCTCGCGTGTCCAGGGCGCGGAACGGCGTGATCGACTGCGTGCTCCCCGGGGCCACCGAGGTGCCTCCGCCGACTCGGGCGACCACGTCCACGACGACATGGACGGTGCCGCTGGATCCGTTGTAGACGGTCGCCTTTCCCGCGTCGGTGACGGAGACGGCAGCCAGGTTCGGGACGTTCTGGCCGGCGGTGAAGTTCAGGGTCGACGTGCTGGGACGAGGACCCTCCCCCGACCACACGGTGAGGTAGCCGGGTGCCTGCGCCTGTGCTGCCGTGACGTTGATCCACGCGCCGGCCCACGTGTCGGTCCGATCTGGCGGGCGCACGTTGATGATGCGGAGCTCGCCGGGCTTGAGGGCTGTGTGGGACCTCGAGTCGTAGGTGCGTCCGGAGGGCACCGGCTCGACGGCACCCAAGGCGGGAGGTTCGATCACGGGATCCCCACTCGTGCCGACACCAGCCGGTGTCCTGGCCACAGCAGAACCAGCCGGAACTGCAGTCGCGGCGACGAGTGCCGCACTCAGAGCAACCCCGACAGCGATCAGGGCCCGTGGGCGACGACGAGACGTCATGGTTTTCCTCTGCTCCCCCCGGGTCCCCAGCGCACCCAGCCGAGCAGATCCTAGATGGGACGAGGGTCCGGCGCAGGGAAACGGCCCCCGTGCCGAATCCCGGCGCGCAGCGGCCCGACCTCGATCAGGTGGAGGCGAGGGTCGGCGGTGGCAAGGGGACGAGTGCGGAACAGGCGCCCGTCCAGGAAACGAGAGCGGGCGGCATACCCTCATGGCATGCATCCGATCACCAAACTGATCGTCCTCGTCGCCGTCGCGGCGCTGGTCTTCTGGCTCGTGACCAAGCTGCGCGAGAGCACCCGGGGCGACAAGATCAGCTTCCGGCCGGTCGAGGACCTGCCGCCCGAGGTGCAGCAGTCCATCGACCTCGCCCTCGCCAAGGGCAAGAAGGTCACCGCGATCAAGCTCTACCGCAAGGCGACCAAGGCTCCGCTCGAAGCCGCCAAGGCCGCGATCGACGTGCGGGAGTGGAAACGCGGATGACGCGCCTCCCGTTCCTGGGTCGGACGGGCACGTTCACCTGGCGGATGCTTGCCACGGTGCTCGGGAGCCAGGCGCTCGTCATCCTGCTCGGCGCCCTGCTCGCCCGCAGCACGGCACTGGCGGACGGATCCGACAACGCCAGGACCCTGCTCTGGGGTGGTTGCGGGCTCGCGCTCCTCGCCTTCGTCGCGGCCGGGATGCTGCGCGGTCCGCTCGGGCTGCCGCTCGGCTGGGTCGTCCAGCTGCTCACCTGGCTCAGTGCGTTCGTCGTCCCCCCGATGATCGGGGTCGGCCTGATCTTCACCGGGCTCTGGGTCCTCTGCCTCGTCAAGGGCCAGCAGGTCGACACGATGATGGCGGCCCGCGAGCAGGACGCCGAGACCGATCGCTAGGGTGGCCGCGTGACCATCGAACGCTCGCTCGTCCTCGTCAAGCCTGACGGCTACGCCCGCGGTCTCTCTGGGGAGGTGCTGCGGCGCATCGAGGCCAAGGGCTACACCCTGGTAGCGCTCGCCGTGACGTCCCCGACCCGCGAGATGCTCGCCGCGCACTACGCCGAGCACGAGGGCAAGCCCTTCTACGAGCCGCTCCTCGAGTTCATGTCGTCCGGCCCGGTGACCGCCGCGGTCATCGAGGGACAGGGCTGCATCCCCGGCTTCCGCTCCCTCGCCGGTGCGACGAACCCGACCGACGCAGCACCGGGCAGCATCCGCGGCGACCTCGGTCGCGACTGGGGCGAGAAGGTGCAGAAGAACATCGTCCACGGCTCCGACTCCCCGGAGTCGGCTGCGCGCGAGATCGGGATCTGGTTCCCCCAGCTCTGAGCGATCTGACCCTCCGCACGACCCCGCGCGAAAAGATGGCCCGCTCTCACCGGGCAGAACGGCCGTCGGCGCTCTAGGTTGAGGCTCGCGGCCCATCAGGCCGCGTCCCTTGATCGAAGGAGTGCGCATGAGGATCAGTCGAGTCGGGCCGGGGGTGGTGGGCGTTGTCGCGCTGGCCACTGTCGGCCTCGTGGGTGCGGGAGTCGCCACCGCGGCGCCGCGCCCCAATGCACAGGACGACAAGGTGCAGATCGTCACCGTCCATGCGTCCACGCAGAAGGAGCGCTCGGCGGTCGACGCCCTGGGCCTCGACACCACGGAGCACGCCGACACCACCGGCGTCGACGTCGTGCTGCACGGAGCGGCCGACGTGGCCAAGCTGCGGGCGTCCGGCAAGAAGTGGACGGTGAAGGTTGCCGACCTCGCTGCCGTGGAGCGGGCCAACAAGTCCAAGGACAAGGCGTATGCCGCGAGCGTGGCCGAGTCCGCGCTCCCGAGCGGTCGCACGGGCTACCGCCACCTGGTCGACTACAACTCCGAGATGGCGGCCCTGGCCGCGAAGTACCCGACGAAGGTCAAGTCCCTCACCCTTGCGAACCCGTCCGTGCTGGGCAAGCCGATCCAGGGCATCGAGGTCACCGACAACGCGCCGAACACCAAGGACGGCAAGCCGGTCTTCCTCCTCATGGGCGCCCACCACGCCCGCGAGTGGCCGTCGTCCGAGCACGCTCTGGAGTTCGCGTACGACCTCCTCGAGGGCGACGACGCCCGCAACGCCGGACTCCTCCAGAACATGCGTCTGATCGTCGTCCCCGTGGTCAACGTCGACGGGTTCGAGATCTCGCGCAAGGCCGCCCCGTTGGGCGACTTCAGCAGGTTCGACTACGAGATGAAGCGCAAGAACTGCTCCATCAGCGTCCAGACGCCAGCGGCGTCCCGCACGGGCACCTGCGACAACAACCTCGCTGGTCGCGAGCGCGGCACCGACCCCAACCGCAACTACCCCGGATTCTGGGGTGGCCCCGGCGCCTCCACGAACTGGCGGAGCGACACCTTCCGCGGTGACGCCCCGGGCAGCGAGCCCGAGGTCGACGCGGTGCGCAAGCTGGTCAGCTCCGCCAGGTGACCAACCTCATCACCAACCACACCTTCAGCAACCTCATCCTGCGCCCGCCGTCGCTGGCCTCGACCGGCTTCACCCCCGACGAGCTCAAGTACCGCGCGCTCGGCGCCGACATGGCGCAGCACAACGACTACGCCAACATCCCGTCGTTCGGTCTCTACGACACGTCGGGCTCGACCGAGGACTGGAGCTACTGGAACACCGGTGGCCTCGGCTTCACGTTCGAGATCGGCACGGAGGGCTTCCACCCGCCGTACGAGACCGGAGTCGTCGCGGAGTACGCCGGACTCGCCCCCGCAGCCGGGGCAGGCAAGGGTGGCAACCGCGAGGCGTACTACAAGATGGCGGCGGCCACGGTCGACAAGTCCCTGCACTCGACGATCACCGGCAAGGCGCCGGCCAACACCAACCTCACGATCCGCAAGACCTACCAGGGCATGACCTCCCCGGTGATCCAGGCGGACGGCTCCGTGGGCGCACCGATCCCCTTCACCGACGTCCTCACGTCGTCGCTCCAGGGCAAGGGTGGGTCGTTCTCGTGGGCGGTCAACCCGTCGACCCGACCGATCGTCGCCGGTCGCTACGGTCGTGACGCGGTCGCCCCGCAGCAGCCGAGCACACCGATCCCCAACCCGGCCGGCCTTCCCGCGGTCGGTGGCTCGGAGTTCTCGAACGTCACGATCCAGGGCCTGCCGACCTACGACAACGGCAAGGTGCTCTTCACCTTCGGTTGGCAGGGTCCGAACCCCGATCCCAACGTCGACTGGGACTTCTTCATCTACGACTCGGCCGGCAACCAGGTCGCGTCGGCAGCAACCCTGGCCAACCCGGAGATCGCGGCCGCTCTCGACCCGGTGCCCGGTGGCTACCGCGTCGAGGCCGTGAACTACGGCGGCGGCTCGGCTGCCGACTGGACGGGCACGATGTCCTTCCAGGCGCCGGACCCGGCCATCGTCACCGGCGTCAAGGAGACGTGGAACCTCACCTGCGAGAACAAGCAGGGCAAGGTCCTCGCCACCCGCAGCATCGTCGTCGACCGCGGCGAGTCCGTGGACGTCGGCAACCCCTGCAACCGGGGCAAGAACCCGAAGCAGTGAAGCTGGAGAAGCTGACACACAGCGCAAGGTATGCCGTCCGCACCCGTGTGCGGGCGGCATACCTGCGTCTGTTCGCCCTCTTCCTGAGTAGGCTGCGGCAAGAACGACTTCTGGCGTGTGCCCCGTCCACGAGGAGAAGCCTGATGCCGGTGACCCGAGGGTTCTTCCGCCGCCGCCCCGATGGCCCCGAGGGCCGGCTGCCTCCCGGACAATACGATGTCGGTGGCGGTTGGCCGGTCCTGACCGCCGAGGCCACACCGGGCATTCGGCTCGAGTCGTGGACCCTTCGCATCGACGGGCTCGTGGACCAGCCCACGACCTGGACGTGGGACACCATCCAGCAGCTGCCGAAGTCTGCGTTCCACGGAGACATCCACTGCGTGACGACCTGGTCGAAGTTCGACGTGAGCTTCGGCGGCGTCAGCGTCGACAGCCTGCTCAGCGCTGCACGGCCGCAGGAGGAGGCACGGTTCGTCATCGCCCACTCCGAGACCGGCTACACCACCAACCTGCCCTTGGCGGACGTCACCGACGGGCGGGCGTGGGTGGTGTGGGAGTACGACGGCAGACCACTGACAGCCGAGCACGGTGGCCCGGTTCGGTTGGTGGTTCCGCACCTGTACTTCTGGAAGTCCGCGAAGTGGATCAGCCGTCTCGAGCTGACGGCGGAGGACCGACCCGGGTTCTGGGAGCGCAACGGCTACCACGACCGCGGCGACCCGTGGCGCGAACAACGCTACGAAGGCGACCAGTGACGATCGACAGCTCCGTCGCGTCCTCGAGCCCGGGCCCGACGGCCTGGACGACCGGCCGCATCATCACCAAGGACTTCCCCTCCCCGGATCTGGTGAGGCTGCGCATGCGCGTCGAGGACCGTCATCGGCACTGGCCCGGACAGCACTACCTCATCCGGCTGCGCGCCCCGGACGACTACACGGCCCAGCGGTCGTACTCCATCGCGTCCGACGACAGCGACCCACTCGTCGAGTTCCTCATCGAGCGGCTACCGAACGGCGAGATCTCGGAGTTCCTGGCCGACGTGGCCGAAGTCGGCGACGTCCTCGAGATGCGCGGCCCGATCGGCCGCTGGTTCAGGTGGGACACGCAGACCCCGGCGCTCTGCCTGGTCGGCGGGACCGGCGTCGTCCCCGCGGTCGCCATGACTCGGGCAGCTCGGCAGCTCGGCCGCGAAGACCTGCTGCGCGTCGTGGCAGTCGCTCGACGCCCTGAGGAGCTGCCCTATGCCCAGGAGCTCGCGCAGGCGGGCGCCACGATCACCTTCACCCGTCTGGCGACGAGCGAACGTGCGGCAGGCGCCCCGACCCGAGCGGAGATCACGCCGCTCCTCGAGGGCATCCAGCTCGCGTACGTCTGCGGTTCCTCGCGGTTCGCCCAGTTCGCGGAGGACCTCCTGGTCGAGTCCGGTCTGGATCCGGCGGCCATACGCGTCGAACAGTTCGGCGCCACCGGCTGAGCACACGGCGTGCGGTCCACCTCGACTGATGGAGGAGCCTGTGCCCGCGCGTGTTGGGACGCGGAGCGCGGCACGTCCCGACGTAGCATCGGTGACGTGGCTGGACTGGACCGATGGGTGCGCGCGAGAGACCTCGCGATCGACCTCGGGACGGCCAACACGGTGATCTATGAGCGGGGCCGTGGGGTGGTCCTCGACGAGCCGTCGGTCGTCGCGGTGCGCACCGGCACCTCCCAGCTCCTCGCCGCCGGTCACCGCGCCAAGGAGATGCTCGGCCGCACGCCGGACTCGGTCAGTGCCGTCCGCCCGCTGCGAGACGGAGTCATCTCCGACGCCGACGTCACCGAGCGGATGCTGCGCTACTTCGTCGACCAGGTGGCGCCGTCGCGCCTGCTCCGGCCGCGGATGGTCGTCTGTGTGCCGAGCGACATCACCAGCGTGGAGCGCCGAGCGCTGGAGGACTCCACCCTGCGCTCCGGTGCGCGACGCGTCCACGTCATCGAGGAGCCCATGGCGGCGGCCATCGGAGCCGGACTGCCCATCGAGGAGACGATGGCCTCGATGGTCGTCGACCTCGGCGGCGGCACGACCAACGTCGCCGTCATCAGCCTCGGCGGCATCGTCACGTCCCGGTCGATCCGCACCGGCGGCGACGAGGTCGACGAGGCGATCATCGCCCACGTGAAGTCCGAGTACTCCCTGCTCCTCGGTGAGCGCAGTGCCGAGCAGATCAAGGTCGCGGTCGGGTCGGCGTTCCCGATGCGCCAGGAGCTGAGCGAGCGGGTGCGTGGTCGTGACCTCGTGACCGGCCTGCCCAAGACCGTGTCGATCTCGTCAGTCGAGGTCCGTCGCGCCATCGAGGCACCGGTGCTGCAGATGGTCGAGCTGGCCCGGGCGGTCCTCGACGTCTGCCCTCCGGAGCTCGCCGGCGACATCCTCGAGCGCGGCATCACCCTCACCGGTGGTGGAGCCCTGCTGCGCGGGCTCGCCGAGCGGATGCACCACGAGCTCGGCGTCCCCGTCACCGTCGCCGAGGACCCGCTGCGTGCCGTCGCCAGGGGGGCCGGCAAGTGCGTCGAGGAGTTCGACACCCTCCACCGCGTCCTCGTCGACAACCGACGGCCGTGAGGGGAGACGCGTCCGACCGCCGACGGCGTCAACTCGTCGCGCTCGCAGTGCTCGTCACGCTGGCCCTCGTGGTCGTGGACCTCGTGGGTGGCCCCGGCACCGGGCTGCTCCGGCGCGGAGCCGCGACCGTCCTCGGCCCGCTCGAGCGGGTTCTCGCCCCGGCGGGCCGCCCAGGCGAGGAGGAGCTCCGTCGCGAGAACGACCGGTTGGCGAGCGAGCTGCGTGAGGCCCGGCTGGCCCGGGAGGGTGGGGCCGCGCTCACGACCCTGCTCGCCTCCGCCTCGACCGCGGGGGCTCGGGTGGTGCCCGCCCGTGTCGTGGGCGTCGGTGCACCCGGGCCGCAGGGCATCGTCCGCATCACCATCGACGTCGGCAGCCGTGACGGCGTCAGCGCCGACCGCACCGTCGTCTCGGGTGACGGGCTCGTCGGCCGCGTGGAGTCCGTGGCCCCGTGGACGTCCGACGTCCTCGTCGTCGGCGGGCCGGACGTCACCGTCGGTGCCACGGTCGGGGCGGCGGGTGCCCTGGCGACCGTCGGTGGGTCGGCTGCCCCGGCAGCCGAACGCGGGGCGGGCGAGCTCGGTCTCACCCTCGTCCAGACCGGCACGCTCCGTGTCGGGGACCAGGTGCGCACGCTGGGAAGCGTCGGAGGCCGCCCGTTCGTCGCTGGTGTCCTCGTCGGGACGGTGAGCGAGGTCGAGCCGCGACGCGGTCGGCTCGCGTCGACGGGCACCGTGCGACCTGCCGTGGACGTGGGTCAGCTGTCGGTCGTCGGTGTCCTCCTCACCGGTCCTCGCAGCACCCCACGACCGGACCTCACCGGGGGAGCGCCGTGACCGTGCCGGGAGCGCTCCTGCGTGGCGCCCTCCTCCTCGTCGGGGCCGTCCTCGCGGTGACGCTGGGCGCCCGTCACCTCGCTCCGCTGCCCGACCTCGTCCTCGTGGTCGTGTCGTCCGCGGCCCTTCGCGCCGGACCGCGTGCCGGCCTGCTCACCGGCCTGGCCGGTGGGTGGCTCCTCGACCTGCTCCCGCCGGGTTCGGCGGTGCTCGGCACCCAGGCCCTTCTGTATGCCGTGTGCGGCGTCGCCGTCGGGCTCGCCCGACGCCCCGGTCGGGTGTCGCTCGTGTGGGTGGTCGCCGTGATTGCGGCCGCCGGCTCCGGACTCGAGATCGCGCGGGCCCTGCTCGCCCTCGCGCAGGGTGTCCCGGTCGATGTCGGCTCCTCGCTGGGTCGCGTGCTGGCCACCGCGACCGTCGGACTCCTGCTGGTGCCGCTGTTCAACGTCGTCGAGCGGCATGCAGAGCACCGGAGGTTCGCGTGACCGACATCGGCATCCGACCCAGGGACGGGTCGGCGCACCAGGGCCGGTTCCTGGCGGCAGGCGCAGTGGTCGCGCTGCTCTTCGTCGCGCTCTTCGGTCGGCTGGGCCAGGTGCAGCTCTCCGAGCACGCCGACTACACCGCCGCAGCCGCCGCCCTCAACACGCGCGAGATCATCGTCCCCGCGGTGCGGGGTCGGATCCTCGACCGCACCGGGAAGCCGTTGGCGGACAACACCTCCGTCACCGTGGTGACGCTCGAGCGGCGCGTCGTCGCCGAGAGCGACGACGCGGGCCGCGGCCTGCTCACGCGGGTGGCCCAGACCCTCGGGCGCCCCCTGGACGAGCTCCTGGCCCGGACCCACCTGTGCGGTGAGGAGGGTGCTCCTCCAGCGCCGGCGTGCTGGTCGGGGTCGCCCCAAGTGCCCATCCCGATCGCCAGCGGCGTCGATGCGCAGCGCGCCCTCAGCCTCGTCGAGCGGCCGGACCTCTTCCCCGGGGTGTCCGTCGAAGCGGTGCCGGTGCGGCGCTACCCCGCGCCCCTGGGTGTCAACGCGGCACACCTGCTGGGCTACCTCGGCCGGGCCACCGACAAGGAGGTCGCGGCGAGCGAGTCAGGCGCCGGAGTGATCACCGCGGACGACCTCGTGGGGCGTGCAGGCCTGGAGCAGCAGTACGACACGGCCTTGCGTGGCACCCCGGGTCGCACCACCGTGTCCGTTGACCCGCGCGGTCTCGTCACGGGTGTCGTGTCGCGGGTCGACCCGGTGCCGGGGCGCGACCTGGTGACGAGCATCGACGCCTCCGTCCAGGCTGCCACCGAGAAGGCGTTGGCTCGTGAGATGGCTGCGGCACGCACCCGCGGGCAACCGGCCGACTCGGGGGGTGCGGTCGTCCTTGACGTCACGTCCGGGCGGGTGCTGGCCTCGGCGAGCGCCCCGACCTATGACCCCAACGTGTGGACCGGGGGCATCTCTGCCAAGGAGTACGCCGCGCTCACCGCACCCACGGCCGGGACACCGCTCCTCTCACGGGTGACCGGGTCGGCGACGGCTCCGGCGTCGACCCTCAAGGCGCTGAGCGTGCCGGCCGCAGTGGCCGCCGGGAAGCCGTTGACCGGGACCTACGAGTGCGGGTCGAGCTATCGGATCGGCAACAGGAAGCTTCCGGAACTTCGAGTCGCGAGCCTATGGTCCGATCAGCTTCCACCGTGCCCTCGAGGTCTCCTGCGACACGGTCTTCTATGACGTCGCCTACCGGTCGTGGCTCGCCCTCGGGGGACTCAAGGGGGCAGACGCCAAGGACCCCTTCATCACGACGGTCCGGGACTTCGGTCTCGGCAAGCGGTCGGGCATCGACCTCCCCGACGAGAGCGCGGGACGCATCCCGGACCGCACCTGGAAGCGTGCGGTCTGGGACGACACCAAGGACGAGACCTGCAGGCGGGCGAAGTCCGGCTATCCCGAGGTGTCGCGCGACGATCCGGCGCGAGCGGCATACCTCAAGGCCCTGGCCAGCGAGAACTGCACCTCGGGTGCCCTGTTCCGTGCCGGTGATGCGGCGAACTTCTCGATCGGCCAGGGCGACGTGGCGACGACACCCCTGCAGATGGGGGTGGCGTATGCCGCGGTCGCGGGAGGCGGGGTCGTGCGCACCCCGCGTGTGGGCGTGAAGGTCGTCGACCCTGTCTCCGGTGTGGCACAGGCGGTTCCGGCCGGACCGGTGCATCGTGCCGCGCTTCCCGAGGCGGTGGCGACGTATGTCCACTCCGCCCTTCGGGCAGTGGTCGTCTCGGGCACCGGGGCGCCGGCGTTCACGGGCATGCCGGCGGACTGGCCGGTCTCGGGTAAGACGGGGACGGCGGAGGTCTTCGGCAAGTCGGACACGTCGTGGTTCGTGTCCTACGCCCCGACGACCAAGCCGCGGTATGCCGTGTCCGTCGCCGTGAGCCAGGGCGGCCACGGCAGCGACACGGCGGCGCCCATCTCGCGCTCGATCCATGAGGCCCT
Organism: Knoellia sp. AC549; assembly: GCF_979258975.1. Classification (NCBI taxonomy): domain Bacteria; kingdom Bacillati; phylum Actinomycetota; class Actinomycetes; order Micrococcales; family Intrasporangiaceae; genus Knoellia; species Knoellia sp. AC549. The sequence goes on along the minus strand of NZ_OZ409890.1, from coordinate 249,900 downwards.
GCGGCTGCTGCCCCGATGAACGAGCCACGCCGACCGGTCGCGAGTGGCGGTGACGGGGGAGCGCGACGGGAGCGGACGGCATACAACTAGTCTTTGTCGTATGGCTGATTTCGATGTTGTCGTCCTCGGTGCCGGTCCCGGCGGATACGTCGCGGCGATCCGCGCCTCGCAGCTGGGTCTCAAGGCCGCTGTCGTGGAGTCCAAGTACTGGGGCGGCGTCTGCCTCAACGTCGGGTGCATCCCGTCCAAGGCGCTGATCAAGAACGCCGAGCTCGCGCACACGCTGCAGCACGACAAGGCGAAGTTCGGCATCGAGGGTGACGCGACGATGTCCTACGGCCCGACGCACAAGCGCTCGCGCACGGTGTCGTCCGGCATCGTCAAGGGCGTCCACTTCCTGATGAAGAAGAACAAGATCGAGGAGATCGACGGCTGGGGCACGCTGACCAGCCCCACGTCGATGGACGTCGCGCTCAACTCGGGTGAGAAGCGCACGGTGACCTTCGACAAGCTCATCATCGCGGCCGGCGCCGTGACCCGCATGCTCCCCGGCATGGAGGTCTCCCAGAACGTCGTGACCTACGAGGAGCAGATCCTCGACGAGAACCTGCCTGGCTCGATCGTCATCGCCGGATCGGGCGCCATCGGCGTCGAGTTCGCCTACGTCATGAAGAACTTCGGCGTCGACGTGACGATCGTGGAGTTCCTCGACCGCATGGTGCCGACGGAGGACGCGGACGTCTCCAAGGAGCTGCTCAAGCACTACAAGAAGCTCGGCGTGAAGGTGATGCTCTCGACCAAGGTCGACGGCGTCGAGGACACCGGCTCCGGGGTCAAGGTCACCGTGGCCCCGGCCGCCGGCGGCGACTCGCAGGTGCTCGAGGCCGACAAGTTCATGTCGGCGATCGGGTTCGCACCGCGCACCGAGGGCTACGGGCTCGACGCCATCGGGGTGAAGCTCACCGACCGCGGCGCCGTGGAGATCGACGACTACTGCCGCACCAACGTCGAGAACGTCTACGCCATCGGCGACTGCACCGCCAAGCTGATGCTCGCCCACGTCGCCGAGGCCCAGGGCATCGTCGCCGCCGAGACCATCGCCGGCGCCGAGACCATGCCGATCGAGTACGACTTCATCCCGCGAGCGACCTACTGCCACCCGCAGATCGGCTCGTTCGGCTACTCCGAGGCACAGGCCAAGGAGAAGGGCTACGACGTCAAGACCGCGACGTTCCCGTTCAGCGCCAACGGCAAGGCGATGGGGCTCGGCGACGCCGTCGGCTTCGTCAAGATCGTCGCCGACGCCAAGCACAACGAGATCCTCGGCGCCCACATGATCGGCCCCGACGTCACCGAGCTGCTGCCCGTGCTCAACCTCGCGCAGAAGTGGGACCTCACCGCCGACGAGGTCGCCCGCAACGTCTTCGCGCACCCGACGCTGTCCGAGGCCGTCAAGGAGTCGGTCCACGGCATCGTCGGCCACATGATCAACCTCTGACCCATCAGCGCATTCAGTCGGCTTCACGCCGGTATGCCGTTCGCCGCAGTCCCATCCGCGCTGCGCGCGTAGACCGCACTCCGCGCTCCCGCCAGGCCCAGCCAGCGGCGAACGGCATACCGGCGTTTCGCCGGGGTGCCGCGGTGCCAGATCAGTTCATGCCGGACCTCCCCGGATCAGGGCATGCCGGTGCCGAGGTTGAGGATGTTGCCGTCCGGGTCCGTGAACCACACGCTCCTGAACGTGTTTTCGCCGTCGCTCCCGCTCGCGACGCCGTCGTCCCACTCCATGCCCTCGACGTCGAAGGTCTGGAACGTCACGCCCTTCGAGCGCAGGTCGGCCACAACTTCGTCGAACGCGTCGTCGGGCAGCTCGAACATCATCGCCGTCGCCTTGTTCGTGCCTGCGAACTCGGACGTGTAGACGAAGAAGGCGCCAGAGCCTGACTGGTAGGTGACGCCCTGGTCCATCATCTCGGTCCCGGGTGCGAGGCCGAGCGTGTCTTCATAGAACTCGCGAGCCCGCGCAAGATCCGAGACGCCGAGGGTGGTGACGGGAGTGTGGTCGCCGAGCATGTCTTCTCCTTGGGCGGACCGGACGACCCTCGCTCGATCGGCCCCCTCGAGCGTAGGGGCCCGTCCCGCACCGGGCAATGGGCTGATCCGGCCAGTGGCGGGGTTCCGGTGGGCCACCCCGAGAGCGGTCTGCCGGCCTAGGACGCCAGGCGTCCGCGCGCCCGGTGGGGAGGTCGGCCGGGGACCGGAGTGACCTCGCTGCTGGCCGGGCTGATCTCGGCCCACACCACGTCGAGCGAGAGGCCGAGGACCTCGGAGATGGCGGCAATGGTCGGGAAGGCGGGAGTGGCGACGCGCCCGGACTCGATCTTGCGGAGGGTCTCGGGCGAGATGCCCGCGTCGAGCGCGATGTCGAGCATCGGGCGCTCGCCCCTCGCGTCGCGCAGCAGGGCGCCGAGGCGCTGTCCGCGCTCGATCTCGGCGGGGGTGAGTGGAAGCCGAACCATGCCCGCACTCTAGCCGGGATAGTCTTACCGGGATAGTTATTGGTTCCAGGCCGGGAGGCACTGCATGATGGAGATCCTGAACACCACCGAGCTGGGCCGGGCGCGGGGGGCTGGTGCCCTCGTCGCCGACATCCTGCAGTCGCTCAAGAAGCGCGCCAGGGTCGGGACCAACCTCCTCGAGATCGACGAGTGGGCGAAGTCGATGATGCTCGAGGCGGGAGCCGAGTCCTGCTACGTCGACTACGCGCCGTCGTTCGGGCGAGGTCCCTTCGGCCACTACATCTGCACCTCGGTCAACGACGCTGTCCTGCACGGCCTGCCGCACGACTACGCGTTGGCAGACGGCGACCTGCTCTCGCTCGACCTCGCGGTCTCCCTCCGCGGCATCGTCGCCGACTCGGCGATCAGCTTCGTCGTGGGCGACTCACCCTCGGCCACGGACCTCGCCATGATCGACGCGACCGAGCGGGCGCTGCGGTCCGGGATCGCTGCCGCGAGGCCCGGCGCGAGGGTGGGGGACATCTCGCACGCGATCGGCGTCGTCCTGACGGAGGCGGGCTACCCGGTCAACCTCCAGTTCGGTGGCCATGGCGTCGGGTCGACGATGCACCAGGACCCGCACGTCTCGAACACGGGGCAGCCCGGGCGCGGCTACAAGCTGCGGTCGGGGCTGCTCCTTGCTCTGGAGCCCTGGGTCATGGCCGACACCGACGAGCTCGTCACCGATGACGACGGCTGGACGCTGCGGAGCGCTACGGGTTGTCGGACGGCCCACAGCGAGCACACGATCGCCATCACCGACGGTGGAGCGGAGATCCTCACCCTGCCCACGGCATGAGCCAACGCAGCACCCACCCGAAGGGGCACATGGCATCAGGCCCTACGCTTCCGCGATGACGTCGTTGGTGCTTCGCCGGGCGCGCATCGTCCCGGTTGGTGATGGTTCCCGCTACGCCCCCGCCCCCGCTCGCGAGGTCGACGTGCGCATCGTCGGCGAACGCGTCGTGGAGGTCGCGCCCCGGCTGCGTCCAGACCACGACGACGACGTGCTCGACGCCGAGGGGCGCTGGCTCCTCCCAGGCCTGTGGGACCAGCACGTCCACCTCGGCCAGTGGGCCGCGACGGCGGGGCGGCTCGACCTCTCGTCCACGACGAGCCCCGAGGGCGCCGTCCGCCTCGTCGAGGCCGCGGTCGGTGCACGCCGCGGGGGAGCACCGGACACCGTGATCCAGGGATTCGGGCACCGCACCGCGAGCTGGGCGCGGCAGCCCACCGTCGCCGAGCTCGACGCCGTCAGTGGCGACGTACCCGTCGTCCTCATCAGCGGCGACGCGCACAACGGCTGGCTCAACTCCGCCGCGCTGCGCCTGTTCGACGTGCCGCCGCGCGACGGGGTGCTCGAGGAGAACGACTGGTTCCCCGTCTGCGCCCGGCTCGACGAGGCGACGATGACTGCGGAAGGCAGGCGGACGGCATACGCCAAGGTTCTCGACGCCGCCGTGCGTCGCGGCGTCGTCGGCGTGCGGGAGTTCGAGTGGGCCGACAACGCCACCGACTGGGTGGAGCGTTCCAACTCCGGTCTCGCCGTGGTCCGGGTGCGGACCGCGACGTATGCCGCGGGGCTGGGCGACACGATCGCCGCCGGTCGTCGCAGTGGCGACGTCCTCGACCGGGCGGGGCTCATCACGATGGGACCGCTCAAGATCATCAGCGACGGGTCACTCAACACGCGCACCGCGTTCTGCCACGACCCCTACCTGGGCGACGACGTCCTCGAGTTCCCACGAGGGCGCGCCAACAACTCACCGGAGGAGCTTGACGAGCTCCTCACCCTCGCGACGGCCAACGGCCTCGACGTCGCGGTGCACGCCATCGGCGACGCGGCAGTGGGGATCGCGCTGGATGCGTTCTCGCACACCGGTGCTCACGGATCGATCGAGCACGCCCAGCTCGTCGCACCGGCCGATGTCGCACGGATGGCTGCCCTAGGCGTGGTCGCCAGCGTCCAACCGGCCCACCTGCTCGACGACCGGGACGTGACCCACCAGTGCTGGTCCGACCGGGCGGACCGGTGCTTCGCGCTCGCGTCCATGCTCGACGCCGGCGTGACGCTTGCCCTCGGCTCGGATGCTCCGGTCGCGACGCTCGATCCCTGGGAGGCGATGGCTGCCGCGGTCCACCGCACCGGCGATGAGCGCGAGGAGTGGAACGCCGCCGAGACGATCAGCGTCTCCCAGGCGCTCGCGGGCAGCCTCGACGGGGCCGGGGCCGTCGGGGTGGGCAGCCTGGCCGATCTGGTGCTCCTCGACTCCGACCCTCACGCCGCCGGCGAGAGCGGTGCGGCCGTCGCCGCGCACCTGCGTTCGGTCCAGGTCGCCGTGACGGTCATCGCCGGAAAGGTCGTCCAGCGGAGCCTCTGACCCGTTGTCACTAGCCGTGACTAGTCAGTGTGGCCATGATTTTTGTCCCTTGGGCGGACTTCTACGAGTTCGCGTCTCGCGCCGTCTGGCACCGACCTAGCGTCGGTGACGTCGTCAGGAGTTGACGAATCGTCAGGCTTTCCAGGGGTGCTAGATGTCGAGGTCGCAGATCTTCGCTCGACGGTCAGTGATGATCGGGTGGGACGCAGGGTCCTGGCTGCTGGCGCTCCTGGGCTTCCTCCTCGTGCGGCACGAGTTCTCGCTGAGCGACCGGATGTGGGTCATCGCGTGGACCTATGTCGCCCTGGCCATCGCGCTCCAGGTCGTCGGTGGTTTCTGGACCCACCTCTACCTCGGCCGGTCCAAGGTCGGCAGCTTCGACGAGGTCACCTCGCTCGGCCAGCTCGTCATCGCGATCAGCGTCGTCCTCGGCGCCACCTTCTACATCACCGCGCCGCTCTTCTCGCGCGGCATCGCGTTCGTCATGCCGGCGCTGGCCTTCCTCTTCATGACCGCCGGCCGTTGGGCCCACCGCGTGTCCCGCACGCGGGGTTCCCGCCGTCAGGCTGAGACCTCGGGAGTCCCGGCGCTCATCTACGGTGCCGGCGACGCGGGTCACCAGCTCGCGGGCCTCGTCGAGAGCTCGCCGGACTCGCCCTACGCCATCGTCGGCTTCATCGACGACGACCCTCGGCTGCGGTTCCGGCGCGTTCGCGGATACCGCGTCCTGGGTCAGGGGAGCGACCTGGTGAGGGCGGCCCACGCGACCGGGGCTCACACCGTGGTGCTGGCCATCAGCCAGGCGAGCCCCCAGCTCATCCAGAAGGTCTCCGACCACTGCACCGAGGCAGGCCTCGACCTCGTCGTCGTCCCGCCACTGCGAGAGATGATCGCCGGGCGCCTCGAGCTCGACACGCTGCGCGCCTTCAACGTGGCCGACCTGCTCGGCCGCCGCCCGATCGAGACCGACCTCTCCAGCATCGCCGAGCACATCAACGGCAAGGTGGTCATGGTCACCGGGGCAGGCGGCTCCATCGGGTCCGAGCTGGCCCGTCAGGTGCGCCAGCTCGGCCCGGCCAAGCTCATCCTCCTCGACCGCGACGAGTCGGCCCTGCACGCGGCCCAGCTCTCCATCGACGGCAACGGGCTGCTCGACACCGACGACACGGTCCTCTGCGACATCCGGGACAAGGAGGCCGTCTGCGCGGTCTTCAGCCGGCTCGCTCCGGAGGTCGTCTTCCACGCCGCCGCCCTCAAGCACCTGCCCATGCTCGAGCGCTTCCCCGAGGAGGGATGGAAGACCAACGTCCTCGGCACCCTCAACGTCCTCGAGTGCGCCGCCACCAACGGCGTACAGCACTTCGTCAACATCTCCACCGACAAGGCCGCCGACGCGACGAGCGTTCTCGGACAGACCAAGCGCGTCGCCGAGCGACTCACCGCCTGGTATGCCGCGGAGTCCGGACTGCGGTTCCTCTCGGTCCGCTTCGGCAACGTGCTCGGGTCCCGTGGGTCGGTCCTCGACACGTTCCGCGCCCAGATCGAGCGTGGCGGTCCGGTGACCGTCACGGATCCGGACGTCAGCCGCTTCTTCATGACCATCCCGGAGGCGTGCGAGCTCGTCCTCCAGGGTTCGGCCATCGGCCACCCCGGTGACGTCCTCGTCCTCGACATGGGTGAGCCGGTGCGCATCATCGATGTCGCCCGCCGCCTCATCGAGGAGTCCGGCAAGGACCTGCGCGTCAGCTTCACCGGGCTGCGCGAGGGCGAGAAGCTCCACGAGGTCCTGCTCAGCGCTGCCGAGAGCGGCAGCCCCACCGCACACCCGCTCATCACGCAGGTGTCGGTGCCCCACGTCAAGCCTTCCGACGTGCTCGCCGAGCACGCCGACCACGATTTCGCAGAGTTCGGTGTCAGCGGGACCGCCCGCGACGCCTCACAGAGGGGTTCACGATGACCACGTTCACCAAGGCCACAGCCACTTTCGCCCCGGCCTTCCCGGCGCTCCCCAGCGGCGTGCGGCTCGCCGTGGTCGGCCTCGGCTACGTCGGGCTGCCGCTCGCCGTCGAGTTCGGCAAGATCATGGACGTCGTCGGATTCGACATCAACGGTGCCCGCGTCAAGGAGCTCAGCACCGGCACCGACTACACCCTCGAGGTCAGTGACGAGGAGCTCGCGTCTGCCGGCGGACTGCGGTTCACCGAGGACCCCGCTGACATCGCGAGCTGCAACGTCTTCATCGTCACGACCCCGACCCCGATCGACGACGCGAAGCAGCCGGACCTCTCGCCCGTGCTCTCCGCCACCGAGACGATCGCCAAGGTCCTGCTGCCCGGTGACGTCGTCATCTATGAGTCCACGGTCTACCCCGGCGCGACCGAGGAAAAGTGCGTCCCGGTCCTCGAGGACCTGTCCGGGCTCCTCGTCAACGTGGACTTCTTCGTCGGCTACAGCCCCGAGCGGATCAACCCCGGCGACAAGGAGCACCGTCTCCCGACGATCGTCAAGGTGACCTCCGGGTCCACGCCCGAGGCGGCGGACTTCGTCGACGACCTCTATGCCTCGATCATCACGGCGGGCACGCACCGTGCCTCGTCGATCCGTGTCGCGGAGGCCGCCAAGGTCATCGAGAACACGCAGCGCGACGTCAACATCGCGCTCATCAACGAGCTCGCCATCCTCTTCAACCGCCTCGGCATCGACACCGAGGAGGTTCTGCAGGCCGCCGGCTCGAAGTGGAACTTCCTCGGCTTCCGCCCCGGCCTCGTCGGCGGTCACTGCATCGGTGTCGACCCCTACTACCTCACCCACAAGGCGCAGGCCGTCGGCTACCACCCGGAGATCATCCTGGCCGGGCGACGCCTCAACGACCAGATGGGCTCCTACGTCGCCTCGCAGCTCGTCAAGCGGATGACGAAGGAGAACATCCCGGTCCGCGGCGCTCGTGTCCTCGTCCTCGGTCTCACCTTCAAGGAGAACACCCCGGACCTGCGCAACTCGCACGTCGTCGACATCCTCGACGAGCTCGCCGAGTACGAGGTGGCCGTCGACGTCCACGACCCCTGGGCGCGGGCCGAGGAAGCCAGCAAGCACTACGGGATCGACCTCGTCGACAAGCCCGAACTCGGGTCGTACTCCGCGGTCGTCATCGCGGTCGGGCACCGTGAGTTCGTCGAGATGGGCGCCGAGCAGATCCGCGCCTTCGGGGACCCGAACGGCCACGTGCTCTACGACCTCAAGTACATCCTCGACAAGTCCGACTCAGACCTCCGCCTGTGACCCTCCGCTCGATCAAGTCCGAGGGCTTGGTCAACCTTTGACCAGAAAGGCAATACCGGGGTAAACATGGAGCTCGTGAACATCGGCGTGTTGGGGCGCGGACCGCGTACCCCACTCGGGGAAGCGCTGAAAAGTGTTGTCATGCGCTTGGACGCTGTCGACGAGCTCCTGCAGCAGACCAACGGCAGAGGTCGGCGGAGCAGGATCGCCGCCTTGGTAGGACGAATAATAGCTGGTCGACAAATCCTCGATGACGTACACACTCCCTGCTCGCATATTTGGCCAGAGGCAAGCAAAGGATCGTCGAATGTCAGACCCCAAATGTGAGCCATCGTCGATCACGAGATCCGGCACACCATGTCGGCTGACGACCACGCGCAACTGGTCCGCATTGCCTTGGTCGGCACGCTCGAAGGTAACCCGTTTTCCGAGGTTGACTGCCTTGTCCTCGATGTCAAGACCAACGATCCTTGACCGAAGCAGGTAGTCGCGCCAGATCGCTAGCGAGCCTCCGGGCGTTCGACTCTCGTAACCTCCTACGCCAATTTCGAAAACCAGCATCCTCTCGAATCGCCGCGCGCCCAAGTGCTTCTCGTAATACGCGGTGTAACCGTGCGTGAGCTTGTCGGTGCCTCCGTAGAGGCGAACGAGAGATGACAGGGAGTTGGCAAACCCAAAAACTGCGCCGGCGTGCGTTTGGCGCGCCGGGTTCCTCAAAATCTTGGCAAAGGTACCCAGTCGAACCGTCACGCCGTGCCTCCCGTTGTCCGCTTGCGGCTCCGGTGCGGAATCACACACACGGTCGGAATGCAGCGGCTGAGCTTCAGTGGTCTCAAGTTACTCGCTCAAGCCGTCACAGGTGCCGGAATGTCGCCGAGACTGGGGCGCTGAGGTGATGGCGCGGTGGGGTTGCGCATCACCGGTGTTCTGGCTGCGCGCTTGCCGTACGGTGGGGTTCGCGGCCCCCAAAGGGGCCCAGAACTGGGGCGCCAGGTCGACGACGAGCGAGCATCTCGGAGGTCTTCAATCAAACACGGCCGGACGGGCCTGTGAGTACGCGTACCGCGGGACAACAGTTGATGTCAGATGGAGTTGGCTGATGGCACGTCATGCATTCCTCATAGCCGCCTACGACGACTTCTACGTGCTCGAGAAGCTCGTTCGCATGCTTGACGATGAAAGAAACGACATCTACCTGCATGTAGACAAAAAGGCCAAAGGGTTCGATGGCGCTAGGTTCGTGGCCCTGTGTCATCACTCGCGAGTCGTTTTGCTGCCCAGGAGGAAGGTGTATTGGGGTGACTTCTCGCAAGTGGAAAGCGTCTTGGCGATGATGCGGTTGGCGTTGGCAAGCGGAGACTATATCTACCTGCACCTTCTTTCGGACTCTGACTTGCCCCTGAGGGCTTGCGGTGAAATACACCAGTTCTTTGAGGCACACGAGGGCCGAGAGTTCGTCGCCTTCAGCGACCTGCCTGCGTATGCTCACTCATGGGTCGCCTACCGCTACCCTTTCAACAGACTATTCAGGTCACCTCACAGGTCGGTGCGCAGTACCTACGCCCGCGCGCGCAAGGGCCTTCTGGCACTTCAAAGGAGGAGTGGGGTAGATCGAACTCAAGGCTTCGGAGCCGAACTGAAATATGGTAGCGACTGGTGGTCAATCAGTGCCGCACTGGCTGCCCATATGGTGAACGAACAAGCCGACATTCGTCGAATGTTCAAGAAGGCATTTATCCCCACGGAGTTCTACGTTCAGACTGCTGTCTGGAACTCCGACTTCCGAGACAAGGTGTTTGACTACGAACAGCCGTACCGCAGCAGTCAGCGCTTGTTGGACTTCAAACGCGGATCAGGCGATGGCAGCCCGCTCACCTGGAGGGAGTCTCACTTCGCCGAGCTCATCGGGTCAGACAGGATGTTCGCCCGAAAGTTCGACTCGCGGGTCGACGTTGCTGTGATCGATCGACTTTACGAGCACGTCATGTCTGACCATCCAAGATGACGAGAGGGTCCCGGGTGCAGTCCGAGTGGCCCCACCTTGCGCCCACTCGGCGCGCTGGTGAGGATGAATCGACTATGAGTAGGAGTTCCTGGGATAACGCACGCCTTGGAGCAAGGTATCGAGCCGCCCCCGGTGCCTCCGCCGACGCCAGTCGTGACAGAAGGAGGACTGAGTGAAGAGGATTCTGATCAGCTCAGGGTGGCTTGGTGGCGCCGGCGGCGCTGAACGGGCGCTGTACTCGATAGTGCGCGCCCTCGGCGAAGCGGGCCTTGAGACCGATGTGGTCGTTCGCGGTCGACTCGGGGGAGCTTGGTCACACCTGCCTCCGGAAGTCAGGGTCATGTCAGCGGGGCAGCGGCGCTGGTGGGGCGCTGGTCACGACTCGGGCGTCAAGGGGCGAGTCCTCCAACGGGCTGTCAATCCCATGCGGCGATTGCTCAACGGGAGATATGACGTGTATCTCCAGTTTCTTGCCGGTGCCCATGTCGCACCAGCGGCATCGACGGGCGTTCGCCTCCTCGTGCCGTCCGGGAATGTCGTTGATCCCGTGATCGCGAGTCGGTTCGATGCGATCGCCATGCAAGCACCCGACAACTCGCGTCTGGTGCCCCCGGGTGTGCGATCCGTTCTCCTTCCTCCTCCAGTGTTCGATCTCGCCTCGCGGGCCCTTGCACCATCTGATCCTGTGCCGGATCGATATCTTCTGACCGTGTTCAACCCCTACGACCCGGTGAAGGGCGTCGCGGATCTCAAGCGGGCAGCCGATAGGGCGCCGCTGCCCATCGTCTGGTGCCACAGCCAAGCGACAGTTAGTTTCGACATCTCCGCGGAGTTGCGCGAGCACCCACGGATACATCACGTCACGGACGCGCCTCCCGAAGTGCTTCGCCACCTGTATGAACGGTCTGCGGCCTATGTGTCCTTCTCCCTCAGCGAGGGGTTTGGGTGGAGCACCGCGGACGCCCTGCGGTACTCACCGGCCGTGGCGACACGTCCGATCGGCGTTTTCAGCAACAAGGGGGCGCTTCAGCCGGGCGTGATTCTGATTCACGATGACGGGGAAATCGACTTCGATCAACTGCTCGATGGGGCTCGTTCGCCCTCGGATCGGGACCTTTCGGTCCTCGATGGGGAAACATTCAGGGGACGACTGAGCCGTATCGTGAGCGAAGTCGATGCCTGACCAGTGGGAAGGCTTGCCGCTGGTGAGCGTGATTGTCCCGGTCTATGGAGTCGAGGCACACCTTGATGCGTGCGTGCGGAGCATCGCCGCCCAGGACTACCAGGCGCTGCAGATCATATTGGTTGATGACGGCTCGAAGGATCGGTGTCCAGAGATCTGCGACGAATGGGCTCGACGGGACTCCCGGGTGACGACTCTGCACGGCCGCAACGGTGGTCTTTCGAAAGCTCGCAATCGCGGGTTGGACGTAGCACGGGGGTCCTTCGTCACGTTCGTGGACGGTGATGATCTTCTGGGGTCGCGCCACGTCAGCCACCTTGTGGAGGTGGCTCGTCGACACGGAGCAGACTTGGTGTTGGCCAACCTGGTGCGTTTCGACGACGCCAGTAGCGAGCCGGCATACGTGCAGCCTCGCCAGGTTGGTTGCGCAGAGAAATACGAGGCCCTGTCACAGATCGTGCGAACAGGAATTGGGTTTGCTTCTTGCGGAAAGTTGATGTCCTTGAGTCTGTTCTCGGACCTTCGCTTCCGTCCGGGCGCCGACTTCGAGGATTTGGAGATCCTTCCCCGTCTGTTCGCCAAGGCTTCGGTCGTGGCGGTGACCGACGCGGCCAACTATGGCTATCGTCAGCACTCGGGAAGCCTCATGTATGGGCACCGACAGTTGCTGACTGGTTTCATCCTTGAGGTGCTCGACTCGAACATTCACTTCACAGCCCGACAAGGGCCTTCTCAAAAGGAGATCCAGGAACGACTGACGGTTGGGTACGTCCTGCACGCCTTGCGCGTCCTTGAAGGCTCTTCTCGTCCAGGTGCGCGCCGCGAACCAGGTTATGACGCGCAGCACCGCAAGTTCATGGTGCGTCACGTTGTCCACCTCTTGCGGTCGCAGGAGGTCAACAGTTTGTACAAGGTCGCAGCCCTCATTTCGACCGTTTCCCCCAGTCTTTTTGTTTGGGGGGCCAGAGGAGCTGTTCGACTCAAAGCCACGGTGGCTCCGAACCTGCGTCGCGGTCACCGAACTCTTTCGGACGCTTGACGATCCAGCCTCTCTGGGATCACGTGGCTCGTGGACCCCCTGACGCCTTCGAGACGAGCATCTCGCGCACGGCGCTCTGCCAGCCATCGGCGCCGAGTACCAATGCCGCCGCCTTCACACCTGGAGGTCGTTGTTCGCCGATCTCCGCCAAGTAGCTGACGATGGCTCCGGCTGTGATCTCCGGTGGGTCATCCCAGCTCACTACGAGGCCGGCTGAGTGATCTGCGACGAGAGGCGCCAGGTCCCACCCACAGTCACTGACGACGACCGGGGCTCCTGCGGCGAGGTACTCACCGAGCTTCATCGGCCAAGAGACAGCGTTAACGATGTTGGGTGCGCGATAGAGGAAGCCGAGACGAGTCTCAGCGAGTAGGCGCGAGACACCAACCGCGTCGGGCGACGAGACACACTCGATGGCACTCTCGGGCAGGCCGGTGCTCAGCACCAGCGTTCTGGGGTCTCGACTGATGACCCGGAAGCGCAATGATGGGTCCATCGCGTGGGCGGCCGCCCAAACCTCCGCCAACCGATCAAGGCCCTGCCACGGAGATCCGCCGCCTTGGTACGTCAGGTACACAGGCGCTTGAGGCTCGTCGGACTCGTAGGTCGTGAGGTCGACGGCGTTGGGGACCACCTCGACCCGTGTGGTGCGAAGTCGCCGTGTCACCATCGCAGCCATCGGCTGTGACACCACGACATGCAGCTCACTCGTCACGGTCCTCGCGCCCAACCAGGACGCAAGGACGACCATGCGACTCGCGACGGAAGAGTTGGTGAGGAGGCGCTCGTCCGGAATCCCGTTGAGAAACCACGCTCGGCAGCGCAGGCCAGCGACATAGGGCCAGACGCTGAAGCCCACCGCGACGATGGTTTGAGCGTCGGGCGCAATGGCATCGCGCAGACGTCGACGAGCGGCGCGAACTCGCCCTGCGGAGGCCCCGAGAAAGGCGACATGACGCACGTTGGGGAATGAGCGGGTGAAGGTTCGAAGTTCCGTCTCGCTAGAGCCGACGCCGGGAGACAAATGGAGTACATCGACCGTATCGAAGGTCTTGCACAGGCTGGCGAGGATGAACTCGATACGGGACCGCTCGATCTCGAGCTGACCACGGTAGACGAGGGTGACGCCACCTTGAGTGCCATCGCCGACCACAGCTGTGCACCCCCATATGTGTTGACCTGACCGGTATTGCCGTTCGGTACGGCAACCGTACAGCCGGTCCCAGTTCAGAGGAGAGATTCAACGAAGTTCGGTGCCACGTGCCTGCGCACACTGATCCCTGTTACGGGCACAGTCTCGCCGGTAGCACCTACGATTGCGCCAGCACCATTGTCGACGCGCGGAGGGTCATGAAGCACAGCCGATCTGAGTCCTACACTGGCGCACTTGCGGGGCCCGATGTCGCTGTGGCCAGGTGGAGCGACCTTGCAGATGACCCGAATGACCCAATCGCCCTTTTGCGTCGATCGCGCACGCTGAGGGAGGCTTGGCGGCCGCCGGTCGACGACCGCACCAACTTCATCCTCGACCGGTGCCGCGGCCGTCGAGTGCTCGACATCGGGTGTGTGGCTCACGATGTCGAGCGAATGAAATCACCGGACTGGCTCCACGGCCGGATCGCCGGTGTTGCGTCGAGCTGCTTGGGTGTTGACGTGCTTCCAGACGGCGTGGAGCATATGCGTCGCGCGGGGTACGACGTCGTAGCCCACGATCTGAGTGAAGGACTGGGTCCAGTAGCGAGCGTGGGACCGTTCGACGTGATAGTTGCAGGCGAGCTCATCGAGCACCTCCCGTCCCTCGACATGCTGTTCGCTGCTGCGCGTGACCTTCTGGCAGATGATGGACAGCTCGTCATCACAACACCGAACCCGTGGGCTCCGCACCGCGTGGCGGCTGGGCAGCGCGGGGACTGCTGGGAGAATGTCGACCACATCATGTTCGCATTCCCCAGCGGTATCGCCGAGCTGGCCGAGCGTCACGGTCTCGTTCTCTCAGAGGCCTCGACGACCGGTCCGGAGAACACACGTCCGAACGGGTTCCGAGATGTTGCACGCCGTATTCGTCGTCGCTTGCGTGGCACAGGACGGAGGCGGGTGGGGTTCGCGACGCAGGGGCCAGAGGCCGTTGTCCGAGTCGCTGGACGACCCACAATCGGATTGAATGCACGGGCACGTAAGGCGAACTTTGTGGGGGAGACCTTCGTCTACGTGGTGCGCCCAGTCACAGGGGGCTTCTGAGCATCGCTGTGGCCTAGATCGATGAGGCCGGCCGTCGAAAGTGCTCGCCGGTAGAACGTACTTGAGGCCTGGAGCGTCGCCGGGGTGCCCAGCGCAGTGACGTTCCCGGCTTCGAGCACCATGATGCGGTCACACATGTCGATGGTCGACATGCGGTGGGCGATGACCACAACGGTGACCCGACCGCGGAGCCCGACGATCGTGTCGCGGATGAGCATCTCGCTAAGTCCATCGAGGGCGGAAGTGGGTTCGTCGAGTACGAGAAGTGACGGTGAGCCTGCCAAGGCGCGAGCGATGGAGAGGCGCTGCCGCTGACCACCGGAGAGCCCGCTGCCGCGTTCGCCCAGATGGTTGTCCATCCCGTGCGGTAGCACGTTGATGTCATCGAGAACGTTCGCCTGTTGGGCCGCCCGTGTGAGGCCGCTGTCATCGATTCCTTCACGGAAGAAGCGGATGTTCTCGGCCACGCTGCCCGTGAACAGAGCGGGATCCTGCGGCACGAACGAAACCCGGTCGGTCCACCACTCACGGTCAACTTCGCTCAGGGGGACTCCACCCGCGGTGATCTCGCCGGAGTCCGGCTCGCGCAGGCCAAGGAGCAGCTGCGCCAT
This sequence comes from Knoellia sp. AC549, assembly GCF_979258975.1. Classification (NCBI taxonomy): domain Bacteria; kingdom Bacillati; phylum Actinomycetota; class Actinomycetes; order Micrococcales; family Intrasporangiaceae; genus Knoellia; species Knoellia sp. AC549. Next base: position 234,606 of record NZ_OZ409890.1, on the reverse strand, counting down.
CGTTGACTTACCCGCGCCTGATGGCCCGATGATGCCAAGGATCTCGCCCTGCTCGAGGCTGAGATCCACGGCGTCGATGATCGAACGGGAATCGTCGTAGGAGAACCCTGCCGCCCTGAGCACCACTGGAAACAATGACTGCGGCTGCGCGGTCCCTCCAGCAGCTGGAAGCCGCTCATAGCGACGAGCGGTGTCGTCCACCTCCTCGATGGCCGGGAGCGCGGAGACGACGGTGCCATGTACCGACACCAGCTGTTGCCCGTAGGTCAGCGAGCGAAGCATAAGCAGAGTGACGGCGCCCACCGTGGTGAGGTCCCGAGTGTCGACCAGACTGAGTCCTGTGATCGCCAACAGGACAGCGCCATAGGCAAAGAAGGTATAAGTCGGCGCTAGTGAGCCGTAGAGCACCTGGACCCTGTGCTGTCTCTCGGTGGCGACGTCAGTCAGGTGGTCGACCTTCTTGAGAAAGGCTGCCCGTGCCCCGAACACCTGCATCTCCCGTCCGAGGGCACCTAGTTCAGCCACTGATGTGGCGAACTCAAGGTCAGCCGCGCCTGACCGAACTGCGGCCCGGTGAATGGCGCGGCGCAGCGGACCGAGCAAGGCGGCCAGAATGCCGAGGAATGCCAGCACGGCCAGAGTCGCCAAAGGTTGGATCACGAGGCCGGCACTCAAAAATGCGGCGACGCTCAGCGCGGCTGTGAGCCCCTGGATCGCGGCGGCAACTGCGACGAGTACCCGTGAGATGAACGAGGTGAGAAGCTCCTGCAAGCGACCAGACGGCTCCCGGTTGTGAACCGACCAAGATGCTCCGAGATAGGCATGGGCAAGCCGTCGGCGCTGGCTGGTCCGAACGGCGGCGCTGAGCGCGGCCGACTGCCGAAGAGTGAGCATGTTCAGTGCAAACCGAAGGGCGAGTCCCACGGCCGCCGCCACTAGCGCAACCGAGACACTCAGATCGCGACCCGCCACCGGCCCGATGACGTCGCGTCCGCTCGTGAGCGCGAGAAGAAGTCCAGTCACAAGCACAAGGAATGCAGCTTCCACCATGGCGGCGCCGAAGGACGCGACAGCAAGCAGTGAGATCCGACCACGATGTCCCGCCCCGAGCCGCCAGAGCGCCGACCAACCGCCGGATTTGCTTGTTTCTCGTGCCGGTTTCGGCATTATGCGTTCGACCCCTCGGGCTGTGTTCGTCCGGCTTTCGAGATTCGGCGTGCTAGCCCCTTGACGCGGTAGGCGAGCACCACGGCCTTGGGGGAGAAACGAGCCAGAGCGCGGGCTATCTTCATGGAGCCTGGGCGTGGCAGGCCCCTGCCAAGTCTGGCGGCGCGCGCAAGTTCGGTCGTCTCGCGACCAGACCCTGGGCGGTCCCCTAGATGATCGAGGAGGGTGATGAGTCGTATCCGCTTTCTCAGAGCCTGATCCTGCGCCCAAGCAGCAGGTCGTAGGTGCCCGGCTGCCAAGAAGTCCCGGGCCTGAGCGTCGGCTGCCTCGATGGCGTCTCTTTGCCGGCCTGGCGTGAGGGCGGAGGCCGAGATGCCGGACGGGCGCTGGCGGTAGTTGTACAGGGCTGCAGGAACGACGACCGCGTTCGTCCCGAGAAGCGCGCGGTAGGTCGTGAATTCGTCCTCGTGCAGTCGCCCTGTCGGAAACGCGATCGTGCTCAATGTCTCGCGACGATAGAGCTTCGCGCAGGCAGTCGTCAGCATGGCGTGATGCGCGCTGGCGAACAGCTCGATGGCCGCGCCAGAGCTCAACTGCGTCACGGCACTGAAGGGACCCATCCACGCGTCCCCGGGAACTCGACGGTAGGAGGACATGGCAAGCCCTGCGTCGGGATGAGACCGCAAAGCGTCGACGAGGGAGGCAACGAACTCAGGCTCCCACCAGTCATCTCCGTCGAGGAACGTCACGAACTCACCACCTGACGAACGCAGGCCTACGTTCCGGGCTTCGCTGAGACCGGCGTTGTCCTGGTGAATGACGCGAACGCGCGAGTCTCCGGCAGCCCATGCATCGGCGATCTGGCCGCTACCGTCCGTCGACCCGTCGTCCACGACAATGATCTCAAGCATCGGGTAGGTCTGCGCCGCCACGGACTCGAGGCACTCGTCGAGATACTCCGCGATGTCGAAGACCGGCACGATCACGCTGACCATCTCGTCGTCTTCTCGCCCCACACGTCGATGCTACGGGAGACGATTCATCTCGGCGGTGTCTTGGGCAACAGCGCGGAACCTCGGTGACTCATGTCGTCTGGCCAGTAGTGTCTGTGGCGTGAAAATAGTGCGTCGTCTCTGGCCCGGTTTCGGGCGCACGCTTCCCGCACCGGTTTTCGCATCCGTCCTTCTGCCACGCCCGCTGCGCCACTATCCACTGCGGTGTGTGGGCGCAGACGTTGACAAGGCGGCCCGGGTGGAAGCCGGTGTCCGTATCGGGTCACGCAAGCTCATCGTCGGCTACGGGACCTTCATCCAGCCCTTCGTCGTCATCGACAACCAGCACGCATGGGTGCGGATCGGTCGACGCTGCGATATCGCTCGTGAGGTCCTCCTGCTCACGACGTCTCACGAGATCGGGCGGGATGGGCGCCGTGCAGGAGCGCCGAAGGCCGCAGACATCTTCATTGGTGACGGCGTCTGGATCGGAGCCCGCGCCACGGTTCTTCCGGGCGTCACCGTTCATGATGGATGCATCATCGCTGCGGGCGCGGTCGTCGCCAACGACTGCGAACCCAACGGGGTCTACGCAGGTGTTCCGGCCCGTCGCGTACGTGACCTTGACCCGGCCCGAGCGCTTCTATAGACGTCGAGCGACTTCTGCGCGATCTGCTTCTGGTCGAAGTGGCCCAAAGCGCGCTCGCGCGCGTTGGCGCTCAGCCGGGCACGTAGGGGAGCGTCGTCGAGAAGCCGCTCCACGGCATACCCCAAGGCTGGTGGGTCGCTGACCGGCACGAGCAGGACGTGCTCGTCGTGGGTGCCGATCTCGCGGCATCCGCGAATGTCGGTGAGCACCATGGCGACGTCGCACGCCGCCGCCTCCATCGAGGCCCTTGAGAAGCCCTCACGGTGCGAGGCGAGGACGAAGACGTCGAGTGCCGAGTAGATCGCCGCCATGTCGGAGCGCTCACCGAGGAAGCGCACCGCCGACTCGTGGGGGACCGTCGTCAGCGTGTCCGTCCCGTCCTCGGGGCCGACCCAGACGAACGTCGCCCGGTCCCCGAGCCCCGCGGCGACCTCGGCGAACTCGGCGAGGCCCTTCTCGCGAACCCGGCGCCCGATGGTTCCGACGAGCAGGTCGTCATCGGACAGTCCCAGCTCCTGGCGGACCCGGCGGCGGCCCTCGGGGTCCGGCTGGAAGCGCTCGAGGTCGACGCCGTTGCCCACGACCTCGTGCCGTCCGGGCTTGAGGAAGCGGCGCATCGTGTCGTGATCGGCAGCGTTCTGGAACAGCTCGTAGTGCGAGAACCGGATCGCGAGCGCCTCCGCACCGTAGACGAACGCCCGTTTGCGCAGCCGGTCCTCCGGGCGCGCCCAGAGTCCGTGGCACGTGTTGACGACGACCGGTATGCCGGCCAGTCGGCCGGCGATGCGGCCCATCACGCCCGTCTTGGGGTTGTGCGTGTGGAGGACGTCGAGGTCGAGCGAACGCAGGGTCCGCACGAGGTCACGGAACGCCTCCGCGTCACGACGCACGTCCCAGGCTCGGGTGAGGGCGGGCAGCGGCACGTGCGTGACACCGAGCGCCTCGACCCGGGGGACGTAGCGGCCGGGCGCACTGATGCCGAAGACCTCGTGACCTGCGGCGACGTCCACCTCGAGCTCGGTCGAGAGGAGAAGGGCAAGGCTCATGTCGATGGTCGTGAGGTGGGCGATGCGCATGGCCGTCACACACACCTCTCCCCGAGTCCGACGATGACGAGAGGCCATCTTGGCAAACGAACCTCCCCAGCGCGACTGTTCGGCAAAGACCCGGTGCCGAGCGGGTCCGACGGATAGAGTTGGGCGCGGACTGTCCCCCCGATCGGAAGGTGTCGTTTCATGCTGACGCGGGGGGACGCACATGGCTGCAGGCAGGAAGTGACGGCGTGACGCTGCAGGACTACATCAAGGTGTTCCGGCACCGATGGATCGTGATCGCCATCTGCACCGCCATCGCGGCCGGCGTGACGTGGTTCGTCACGCCCGCGAGCACTGACACGACCGTGAAGATCGGGTCCTACACGGCCACCGCGACCATCCTCGTGGGGTCCTCGAACTCCGAGACGGGCGCACCCAACCTGGGCCGGCTCGCGCTGTACCTGACGACTGGCGAGGTGCCCAAGCGTGCTGCCGCCCTCGTCGACTTCGAGGGCGACCCCGCGTTGCTCGCCTCCGGTCTCACAGTCACTCCCGACCCCGTGTCCCAGGCGCTGACCGTCTCGGCAACGGCCTCGGACGGGGACCAGGCGGCCGCGGTCGCCAACGCCTTTGCCAACGAGACCGTCAAGTTCATTAGCGAGGCGGATCGACCCGGCGCCGAGAATGCCAACCTGTCGATCCTCCAGCCCGCCACACCGATCCCCAGTGCGGCCTCCGACGGTGGGTTCGTCGTGCCGCCGGGGCGGGGCCCGCGCACGGCCATCGCCACCCTGCTCGGCCTGCTCGCCGGCCTGGGGGTGGCGCTGATCCTCGACCGGCTCGACTCGCGACTGCGGTCTCGCGGCGAGATCCACGCCGCCCTGCGGATGCCGATCGTCGCCGAGGTCCCGCGGCTCAAGCGGTCGCAGCGCAACCGCAACACGCTCGCGGTCCTCGAGGACCCGCTGAGCATCTACTCGGACGGCTACCGAGCAGCCCGCACGGCGCTCGCCCACACCACCGGACAGATCCTGCCGGGCGACTATTCGCCGCGACGCTCCGCCGCCGAGCCGCGACGGGCGGTCAACAGCGCCCGCCTCGTGCTGATCACCTCCGCCCACGCCTCCGAGGGCAAGACCACGAGCGTGGCCAACCTCGCCGCGAGCTTCGCCGAGACCGGCCAGCAGGTCCTCGTGCTCGACGCCGACCTCCGCTCGCCCGACATCCACAACGTCTTCGACGTGCCGCAGGGCGCCGGGATCTCGGACTACCTCACCGACCCGGGTGACGGGTCGCTCGACGCGGTGGTGCGTCCCACGAGCGTCCCGGGCGTGCGGATCATCACGGCCGGCACGAGCCTCGCCCACCCGGCCTCCCTGGCGAGCCGCATGGGGTCCCTCCTCGAGGAGGCTCGCGAGATGGCCGACATCGTCCTCATCGACACCGCCCCTCTCCTCGAGGCCAGCGACGTCTTCGACATCCTGCCCATGGTCGACACGCTCATGCTCGTCGTCCGCAGTGGCCGCCTCACCGAGGTCGCGGGCAACCGGGTCGCCGAGCTCGTGGGTCGGTTCCAGGTCCCGGTCAGCGGCGTCATCATCGTCGGTGCCAAGGCCAAGCTGGGCGACACCTACGGCTATGGCTACGGGGACGCCCGCAAGACCAAGAAGAAGGTCAAGCGTGGTCGCAAGCTCGCGGAGCAGCGGCGTCCGGCAGCCCCGGTCGTGAGCGGAGCCCAGCCCGCTGAGCTCTTCGGTGATGCCCGCGACGCCAACGACGGCACTGACGTCAGCGACGCCAGCCGCGACAGCCGTCGCGCGCGACGCGCCTCGTCAGCCTGAGCCCCTCATGACGTCCGCCCGGATGCGGCTGGCCGCAGTCGCTCTCGCGGTGCTTGCCGGGCTCGGCGTCGCAGGCGGATTCCAGTGGGCAGTGGGGACCGAGTCCTACAACTTCTGGGGTGCGGCGATCGTCGTCCCGGTCGTCATCGCCCTCAACGTCCTGCTCATCCGACGCGTCACCAGGGGCGAGGAGGAGCCCTGGCTCGCGGGACTTCTCGGAGCGGCCTACGCCCTCAAGGTCGCCGGCGCCCTGGGCCGCTACGTCGTCGCCTACATCGTCTACTCCGGTGCCGCCGACGCCCAGCGCTACAACCTCTATGCCGCCTCTCGCTACAAGCTGTGGCGCGACGGGGTGATCACCTTCGAGTGGGGTGGCAAGCAGGGCACACAGTGGATGGAGCTCATCACGACGGCGCTCTACACCGTCATCGGGCCCTCGCCCATCGCGGCGTTCGTCATCTTCGCGTCCTTCGCGTTCTGGGGTCAGTACTTCCTCTTCCGCGCCTTCCGCGTCGCCCTGCCCGACGGCAACCTCAAGAGGTATGCCGTCCTCGTCCTCCTGCTTCCCTCCTTGCTCTACTGGCCGTCGAGCATCGGCAAGGAGGCCTGGCTGATGTTCTTCGTCGGGGTCACCGCGCTGGGTGCGGCCTACCTCTTCGCCCACAGACCCCGGGCCATCCCGCTCCTGCTCGTGGGGGCGGCGGGGACCGCGCTCCTGCGGCCGCACCTGGCCGTCCTGCTCTTCGCCGCGCTCTTCGTCGCCCAGCTCTTCCGCCCCACGGCGGCGCGCAGCACCGGGATCCTCAGCAAGGTCGCCGGCGTGGTCGTCCTGGGCGCTGCGGCATTCGTGCTCACCTCCCAGTCGGCGAGCTTCCTCGGCATCGACGACCTGTCCGTCCAGGCCGTCTCCGACAGGGTCGACTCCGCCAGCGAGCAGGCGAGCGAGGGGAACTCCTCGTTCGAGTCGAGTCCGATCCAGTCACCCGTCGACATCCCCAGTGCCATCGTCACGGTCCTCTTCAGGCCCTTCCCCTTCGAGGCGCGCAACGCCCAGATGCTCCTGCAGGGCCTTGAGGGACTGCTGCTCATCGTGCTCCTCGTGCGTTCCTGGCCGAGGATCCGCCGACTGCCCGGCCTGCTCAGGCGCAACCCCTATGTGACGTTCTGCGTCGTCTACACCGCGACCTTCATCTGGGCCTTCTCAGGCTTCGGCAACTTCGGCATCCTTGCGCGACAGCGGGTGCTGATGATCCCGTTCTTCCTCATCCTCCTGGCCCTGCCGGAGGTCAGCCGTTGGCGTGCGCCGGACGACCGCACCGTGAGGAGCTCGCCCGTGCCCGCCGCTGAGACCACCGGCCCCCGCCGCCACTTCAAGAAGGCCCTGGCCAGGGTGGGGCGCAGCACGCCCGCGAGCGGGGCGAGCCTGCTCATCTATCACCGCATCGGTGGCGGCACACCCGACGAGCTCGACCTGCCGACGGCGGACTTCGAGCGCCAGCTCGACGTCCTCGCCTCGCACGACGTCCTGTCCCTCGACGCCGCCCTCGACCGGCTGGACGCCGGCGACACCCGGCCCTCGGTGGTCCTCACGTTCGACGACGGCTTCGACGACGTCCACGCCAACGCCTGGCCGCTCCTGCGGGAGCGCCGGCTGCCCTTCACCGTCTATCTCGCCTCGGGCTATGTCGCGAGCTCGATGCTCTGGGAGGGCTCCACGGCCAAGGGGGCCACAGGGCGCGGCATGACCTGGGACCAGCTGGGCGAGCTCATGGCGTCGGGCCTGTGCACGATCGGCAACCACACCCACGGACACGTCCGGCCCGAGGTGCTGACCGAGCAGGAGCTCGACGCCTGCACCGAGACCATTGAGCGGCATCTCGGTGCCACTCCTGCCCACTTCACCTACCCGTGGGGGATCCCGGTGCCCGCCATGGAGACCCAGCTGCGCGCTCGCTTCCGCAGTGCCTCGACCGGCGAGCTCGGCCGCAACCTGCCGGACACCAACCGGATGAGGCTCGTGCGGGTGCCGGTGCGCCAGTCCGACCCGCAGTCGTTCTTCGCGGCCAAGCTCACCGGTGCACTGGGACCGGAGCGGGCGTATGCCGCGGCCGTGCGTCTCGGGAAGGCCGCCGGTCTGCGCGGTTGAGTCAGCTGCCCTGCCGGCGAGGTGCGCCGCCACGCGAAGGTGCGGCCAGGGCGGCATACACCAGCTCCTGCTCCGCCACGGCGTGCCTGATGTCGTAGTCCGAGGCGCGCGCTCGAGCGGCCGCGCCCATGCGCTGGCGCAGGTCGTCGTCACGGGCCACCGCGACGAGGGCGGCGGCGAGGGCGTCGGAGTCGCCCGGTGGGACGAGAAGTCCCTCCACGTCGGCAGTGACCTGGTGGGGGAGACCGCCGACCGCCGTGGCCACCACGGGCAGCCCGGCCGCGAACGCCTCCATCACCGCGACCGGCAGTCCTTCGTGCGCGGAGGCGAGAGTGAAGACGTCGGCCGCTGCCATGAGGTCGTGGACGTCCCGACGGAAGCCGAGCAGGAGGAAGCGGTCGCCCAGCCCGAGCGATGCGTGGAGGGTGGCGACCTCCTCGACGAGGGGTCCCTGGCCGACGGCCGCGAAGCGGAGCCGGGGTTCGGCGTCGAGCGCCGTCCTGGCGGCCCGCAGGAGGTTGGGGTAGTCCTTGTTGTGACGCAGGTTGGCGACGGTGAGGGACAGGACCTCGTCGGTGGCCACACCGAGCTCTGACCGGAGGCGCTCGCGGGCGCCCGGCGACGGACTGACCGACTCGGGGTCGATGCCGTGGATGAGGACCTCGTAGTCGCCGCGCCGTGACGTCCACACGGTGCGCTTGACCTGGTCCGAGACGGCCCAGTGGTGGGCGTCCAGCGGTGCGGTCAGACCGTTGAGCAGCCGGGTCGGCGGCCGGTGGCTCGTCCACTCGTTGTGCTCCGTGGTGACCACGACCGGCCGCTGGGAGGCCGGCAGGGTCCGGGCGACGAGTCGTGCGGCCGAGGCTAGGACGGGGGAGTGGATGTGGACGACGTCGACTTGGGCCATGGCCAGCCGGAGGTCGGCCAGCCACGCGACGCGCAGCACCGGGCCCGAGGCGTTGGCGCCAAGTCGCTGTGGGACAAGGCCTTTGGCCTCGAACTCGGGGACGAGGTGGGTCTTGTCGGCGCGCACGTAGGCGACGCGGTAGTCGAAGCGGGCCCGGTCGACGACGCCCGCGGCCAGCAGCAGCAGCTGTTCTGCGCCCCCTGGACCCAGACCCTTGACGAGCCACAGGACACGCACGCGATCACCCGCCAGCGGCTCTGACCCCATCTCGTCCCTCCCGGGTGCCCGGACAGCGTGGAGAGGACGCGGAGCATCCGGGCGCGGCCCTAAACTCGCTCGAGGGTACCAACGACGAAGAGGAGCAGGCATGAGCTCGGTCACGGCGCAGGACCTCGTCATCCGGGCGGCCGAGCCCGCGGACGATGCCACGGCGTTGCCGATGCTCCGAGCCTCGCTGGGCAAGGTCGACGACCCCCACTACGAGGCGTTCCTCCGATGGAAGCACCACGACAACCCGTTCGGTGCCTCGCCCGCGTGGGTGGCCCTGCACGATGGGGTCGTCGTCGGCTATCGCACGTTCCTCCGCTGGGAGTTCCTCACCGACGAAGGCCGCACGCTGCGGGCGGTGCGCGCCGTCGACACGGCGACGGACCCGGCATACAGAGGGCTTGGGATCTTCCGCACGCTCACCCTGCAGGGAGTGAGCGAGCTGACCCTCGCCGGCGACGGCATCGTCTTCAACACCCCCAACGACCAGAGCCGGCCGGGCTATCTCAAGATGGGGTGGAGCCTGGCCCGCCAGCTCCCGGTCGGAGTGATGCCTCGTGGCCCACGGTCGCTGGTCTCCATGGTGACCTCGCGCGTGCCCGCGTCGCTGTGGTCGGAGCAGACGGAGGTGGGGCTGGATGCCGCGGTCGCCCTCGCCGACCGGTCCCTGGCGGAGCAGCTCATCGCGCACGCACCGTCGGCCGGCGTCCGGACCCACCGCACGCCCGACTACCTTGCCTGGCGCACGGCGTTCGGTCCGCTGCGCTATCGCCTGCTGCTGGCGGACGACACCGACCCGAGCCGTGGAGGCGTCGTCTTCCGGCTGCGCCGCCGGGGAGACGCGGTGGAGGCAGCGGTCGTCGAGCAGCTGACGCCGGATCGCCGCACCGGGGCGTCACTCGTGCGCCGGGTTCTGCGCGAGACCGGGGCGGACTACGCCATCGGGCTGCGGACCGGGCCGTCGGCGGGCCTGATGCCTCTGCCCCGTCAAGGACCGCTGCTCACGACCCGCCCGCTCGCCGCCTCGCCGCCGTCGCCCGGAGACTGGGCGCTCACGCTGGGTGACGTCGAGCTCTTCTGAGGGCGCCGGACCGAGACCTGGGTGGCGGCGGCCCAGCCGATGACCGTGCCAGCCGTGAGGACGACGGGCGCGAACTCCAGGAGGTGGTCCGCGTAGGAGTGGACGAGCAGCGCGGTCCAGGCCGCCGCTGCAACCACCACCTCCGGTGCTCTCCCTCGAGCAGCCCACAAGAGGCCGGCCAGCCCGGTGAGCGCCAGGAAAGCCACACCCACCCAGCCGGTCTCGGCCCCGATCTGCAGCACCGATGAGTGAGCGCTCGACGTGTCGGGGTCGACCGCCAGCGCGGTGGCGTCCTGGAACGAACCCGGTCCGGAGCCGGTGAGGGGACGCGTTCGCCAGAGAGCCACGGCGTCGCTCCAGAGCTGCTCCCGGACCGTGTCGAAGACCCCGCGCGCCCACGGCGGGAAGTCCGGTCCCTGCCCGAGGCGCAGGATCACCGCTGCACCGGCAGCTGCCAGGACCGCCCCCAGGGCCACCGCCCACCAGCGATGCACCGGCGGCCGTCTCAGCACGGCGCCGATGACCAGCACGAGGGGCACGCACACGGCGAGCCCGGCGGCGGAGCGGTTGAGAGCCACCGCGACCACAGCGAGTCCCAGGGCGACCATCAGCGTTCGTCGCCGGCCGCCCTGACCCTGCTGGTCGTGCTGGTCGCGCTGGTCGTGCTCAGCGCGCTGACCACGCTGGGTTGCGAGCAGCGCCAGGCCGCAGAGCGCCACGACCTGCACGGCCAGCGCCGCGTTGGCGTTGGCATAGCCAAGAGGACGCTTCCCGGGTTCTGCGGTGAGCAGGACACCGAGGACGAGGACGCCACCCACGAGGGCGAGGGCGACGTGCAGTCGTGAATCACCGGCATACCGCTCCAGAAGATGCCCGGCGCAGACACCGGCGACGAGCACGGCCGGGGCCAGGACATAGGGAGACGTCGGCGAGAACCCCTGGTCCAGGCGAACCCCCACGAGCAGCGACCACGCCACCCACGCCACCAGGAGAGCGAGACCGAGGAGGCCGGGCCACCCGACGAAGGCAAGAGGCCGTCGCACGGCAGCCCCCGGGTCAGGCGTGGTAGTCGGGAAGGGTGCGGAACCAGTCGACGGTTGCCTCCAGCCCGGCGCGCAGCGGGACGGGCGAGACGTCGGGGAAGTGCGCCAGCAGGCGGGAGTTGTCGGCCTGCGAGTCGCGCACGTCCCCGGCCCGGGTCTCGACGTGCTCGACCGCGGGACGCTCGCCGAGGATGTCGGCGAGCTCGTCCACGACGGCGTTGAGGGAGGTGCGGCTGCCGAAGGCGAGGTTGACCGGCTCGAGGTCGGTCACCTTCCGCACGACGGCGTCGGCGATGACGCGGGTCACGGTGCCGACGTAGGTGAAGTCGCGCGTCTGCTCGCCGTCGCCGTGGACGGTGAGCGGGACGCCACGCAGGGCGGAGTCGATGAACGCCGGCAGCACGGCGGCATACGCGTGGCCTGCGGGCTGGAGCGGACCGTAGACGTTGAAGAAGCGGAACGCGAGCGTCGGGAGGCCGTAGGTGTGGGCGAAGGACACGGTGTAGGCCTCGGTCGCCTGCTTGCTCACGGCATACGGAGAGATCGGTGCGGTGCGCATGCTCTCTCGTTTGGGCAGCTCACGGTTGGCGCCGTAGACCGACGACGAGGAGGCGACGACGACGTGGAGGTCACCCGCCCGACGGGCCGCCTGGAGCACCTCGAGGGTGCCGGTGGCGTTGGCGTGGTGCGAGGCGACCGGGTCGAGGACCGAGCGTGGAACCGACGGCAGGGCACCGAGGTGGACGACGGCGCTCGCGCCGGCGCAGGCCTCGTCGAGGGCGGCGGTGTCGAGGACGCTTGCCTCGCGCAACTGGATGTCGGTGCCCTCGAGGTTGGCCCGCGACCCGGTGGAGAGGTCGTCGAGGGCGACGACCTCGTCGACGTCGGGTCGGGCGAGCAGGTCGCGCCCGAGGTTGGAGCCGATGAAGCCGGCTCCGCCGGTCACCACGACCTTCACGTGTGTTCCCCCATGTCGAGGCGATGGCACTGCCAGCAGCTGCCAGCGGTGCCCGGTTTCGGCACGCTACCACCGGCCGGACAGGGCGTTCGCGACTCGGTAGGGTCGGGCTGTGGATGCTGCGACGATGCCCTGGTCAGTGGGTATCCGCTTCTCGCACGCCGCACTCCAGGCGATCGCCGAGGACCACGGTGTGGACCTTCTGCACATCAAGGGGCCCGCTGTCGACGAGAGCCTCGGAGGGGGGACCCGACAGAGCATCGACGCCGACGTGCTGGTCCGCCCGGCGCACGTCGACGCCCTCCTGGCGGCGATGCACGACCACGGGTGGTCCACGCGCTACCTCTTCGAGGACGGTTCCGCCTTCGAGCACGCCGCCACCCTCGGCCACCCCTTCCTCGCGCCGGTCGACGTGCACCGCAGCTTCCCGGGGATCGGCGGCGACGCCGCCGCAGCCTTCGAGCGTCTCTGGGCGGACCGGCACGACACGGACATTGCCGGTATGCCGTGTCCGGTCCCGTCCGTTGCTGCGCAACGCCTCATCCTCATCGTCCACGCGACGCGAGGGGGCAGGCTCGACCACCCGGACATCGAGCGGAGCTGGACGAGTGCCACCCCCTCCCAACGAGAGGCGGTGGTCCGCTTGGCCGACGACCTCGGCGCCGGTGTGGCACTGGCGGCAGGGACGGGGCGGCTCGATGAGTTCGTCGGCCACCGCGGTCACGAGCTGTGGCGCGTGCTCTCGACGGGCGAGCAGTCCCGAGCCAGGATCTGGGCAGCCCGGGTGAGGGCGGCGCCGACGAGAAGAGCGGCGCTGCGGGTTGCCGTGCGGCTCGTGGTGCCCAACCGGCATCGGATGGAGGCCCGTCTCGGCCGCCGTCCCACAGCGCGTGAGGTGGCCACGGCCTACGTCACGAGCGCCCGGGCCGGGGCCGGGGAGCTCGCCGGGTTCGTCCGTGCCACGGCGGTCGGCCGGCGTGGCCGATGACGACCTACTCCCTGCCGCCACGTCTGGCGGTCGTCATCCCGGAGGACCTCGACGCCCAGCTGGTCTACCTCATGAAGGCACCGGACGGGCCTCCCGTCGTGCTCCGGGACGTCTCCGCGGTGATCTGGCTGCTGGCGGCTGACGGAGAGGACGATGTGGCAGCCGCGGTGGGCGAGGTCGTGGGCCGAGATCGGGGACAGGTTGAGACCGAGGTGGAGAAGCTGCTCAGTGATCTGGTCGTTCGGGGGCTGCTGACCATCCGGAATGACTAGGCCGCGTCTGACCCGTCGGTGCTGGTCACGACCCATTTTTCGACGGTGCGACGCATGCAGTGGGCATCTTCGCCCAATCGTGGGTTCGGGCTGTTGGCGCGGTGCTAACTTGACCTCAAACCCACCATGACGAAATACAGGGGAGCATGCCATGACTGAACAGCGCGAGGATCGCCGCGTTTCGCGTCGCACCATCGCCAAGGGAGCGGCATGGGCCATTCCGGCGGTCCCGCTCGTGGTCGCCACGCCGGCCTACGCCGAGTCGGGCGGGGGTCCCACGGGCGTGTTCCTCGGGGCGTGCAAGCAGCCGGGCAACAGCTGCTTCAACCAGTTCGGCTTCCGCAAGGGTTACACCTTCACGTTCAGGATCACGAACACCACGGACCAGACGATCTACGTCTATCCGACCCTGAACAACGTGGACAACCCGGACAGCGCGAACCCGTCCCACACCCTCAACCCCGTCTTCTCCCTGACCTCGAACCCGGCCAAGGACTTCAACTACAACACCGCTCGTCGATTCACCGGCGGCGCCATCGGCGTGCCACTCCAGCCGGCCGAGGCCATCCTGCCGGGGCAGAGCCTCAACATCATCGTCAACGCAGGGACGAGCGGAAACAGCGCGAACGTCTCCGCCGTGGGGTCGGTCTACATCGCCTGGGGCCACACGGCAGTCATCGGTGCCGACCGCGACCACCCGTATGTCCCCGTGCCCCCGGCGAACCCGGCGGGAGAGGGATGGATCAGGATTCCCATCCAGTTCGGCTCGACCCCGCCGTGTGGCACGGACTGCGGCCCGGGTGGCGACGAGAGCGAAACCGGAAACTGACGGAAGTCAGAGTTCCTTGAGGACGCCGTGACGGACAAGGTCCGCCACGGCGTCCTTCGTCGCAGCCAGGGGTGAGGACCCGTCAGGCGCGCCGAAACGAAGCGTCAGTGCGCTGGCCAGCACGTCTTCCTCCACCGGGTGCTCGGCCAGCTCGAAGATCGCGGCGCTGAGACCGCTCAGTCGAAAGACGGTGCCGTTGTCGAGCATCAGGACCATCTCCCCGCCACGCCTCAGCGCATCCGCGGGCTCGATTCGCTGGACGGTCATGTCGTCTCCTGGACGAGGGCGAGCAGCGACTCCTCGGGGTGCGTCGCCTCGCTGTAGCGCAGCCTGATCACCGGTCCGTTGCCGTCGATGAGCGCGGCCAACTGTTGGAGGGGTCGGGGCAGCCTGGTCAGCGCCGACGACTGCTCCACCAGCGTCATGACGGCATCGAGGAGGGGCACCTCGTCCAGGTGCGCCGAGGTCATCCCGGGGCGCCGGTCGAGGAGCACGAGCCTGCCGACGCGCGGGGTGGCCGCGGCACGCAGCAGCCCGAGCGCGTCGGGGGAGACCTCGTCCTTGAGGGCGGGCGTCTGCGGGCGCCGCACGGACAGGGGCTTGGGATAGGGATGGATGACTCCGTCGGCGTCGATGCCAACCGTCTCGTCGGTGAGGTAGCCCATCCGCTGCCCGAGCAGGGAGCTGAGAGTGGTCTTGCCGGTGCCCCCGCGGGCGACGTAGACGAGGCTGCGACCTGTCGCCAGGTCGCACACCGCGCCGGCGTGGAACATGACCAGGTCCCCGGCGCGCGCAGCGATGAGGCTCTTGGTGACCTTGCGCGTGGTGAGCATCAGTCGGTGGGGGAGGTCCTGCACGTCATCGAGGCGGACCTCCAGGAGCTGCGCGTCAACAGGGGAGGTGGACGGCACCTCGAGACACCGGGACCACGCCGTGCGCATCGCCGACTCGAGGGCCCGGCCCGCGGTCCCGACGCAGCGCACCTCGACGACAGCGCCGAGCCCGTGCAGCCGAAGCCCCTCGCTCACCGACGGCGCCTTCCTCGTGGATGCGGAACCGGGCGCCCGCTGACCTGTTCGCACCCTATCCAGCGGATCGCCCGGATGTGCCCGGTCCACGCCGTTAGCCTGAGCCGGTGAGACCCCGACCCGAGCGAGTCGACGAGCCGCTGCGTGTGCTCTTCGTGTGCACGGCCAACATCTCCCGTTCCCCCTACGCCGAGCGCATGGCCACCCACTTGGCAGGCCCTGGGGCCGCATCGGCCGTGCGCTTCGCCAGCGCCGGAGTGCCGGGCTTCCCCGGTCGTGACATGGACCCCGACATGGCTGCGCAGCTGAGGGACCGCGGCGTGGAGCCCAACGGCCACGTGAGCAGGTCGGTCTCGTCGGCGGACCTCGCGGAGTCGGACGTCGTCGTCACGGTCGAGCTCGCCCACCGGTGGCGCATCGCCGAGGGGTGGCCCGACCAGGCGGGCAAGGTCTTCGGTCTGCGCCAGCTGGCCGACGCCCTCGGTCGCAGCACCCCCTCGACGGGAGGGCTCGCGGCCCTCGACGGCGCACTGGCCGTCGCCGGCCCGGACAGCCTGTCGTGGGACGTCGCCGACCCCTACCGGCGCGGCAGCGCGGCCGCACGCCTCTGCGCCGTCGAGATCGACGAGGCCCTGTCCGTCATCGTCCCAGCGCTGACGGGCCTGCCCGTTCCTCGATGACGGGGTCGGCCCAGCCCTCATGCACCTAGTCGAGCTCGAGGGCGGCTTCCTCCGTCGTCTCCCAGGAGACGTGGCTCGTGTGCTCGTCAATGAGCGCCAGGAGCCGGTCACCGTCCCTGACGTGCTTGGCCCACAGTGGCCCGCTCGAGCCATCGGCGAAGTGCAGGAAGCGGAAGCCGTCAGCCCGACCCACACCCACGACGTCGACCCACTCGCCTCCAATGGTCGAGCCGGCGGCGGTCACCGTGATCCCCTCGGGTCCCGCGTGCACCGCGAGGTCGCGTGGGGGCACGATCGCAGTGAGGCGTCGCTTGTGGACCTGCCCGGCGATGGGTTCACGACTGGGGAACTCCCACTCGGTCCGGTCGACGATGTCGGGGAGCGGGTTCTTCGGCAGCTCCGGCACGCCGATGACGGCGCTAGCCCTCGCCGCACGCGCCCAGTCGCGGACCTGCTCCACGGTCACCGCCTCGAAGCGCTCCCGCAGCTCCTCCCGGCTCGGAGCCGAACCCAGTCGCAAGTAGCGAAGGGCAGCGCCCTCAAGGACCGACATCACCGTGCGTGGGTCGTCGAGGTAGGCCGCGAAGCCGGCCTTCTCGTGCGCGAGCTCCCCCTCGGTGGGGCCGTGGGCAGCCAGGTCCGTGAGCTCCGCCCAGAGTGCGTGGACGATCTCATCGCTGTCCTCCTCCGCGCCGTCGGTCGCGAGGCTGACCAGTCCGAGGTCCGTGTCGACGAAGCACCCGTCGATCGAGACCTCGTAGGCCAGGCCGAGATCGTGGCGCACCTTCTCCTCGATCCGCCGCATGAGGACAAGGTCGACGAGCTGGGACTCGGTCGCCTTCGGGCTCAGGTAGGACAGGGCCACGACGGGGATCCCTCCGGCCATCAGGGCGGGGGTCTCGAAAGGCGAGGGACGCCACGAGATGTCAGATGCACGCGTACCGAGCGGCAGGTCGAGGTGGAGCTCGTCCGGCACGGGTCCAGAGAGCGCCAGCACCGCGTTGGAGGCCACACAGAAGGTGCGGGCGAACTCGATGACGTGGTTGGCGGTCGGCGCGCGTCCCTCCCGCTGGAGCTCACCGAGCAGCCCCGGACCCACCGGTCCGGACCGGACGAACAGGGCCCACCCGAGGTGGGGCTCGCACGAGCGGCCGTCCTCGGCCGCGAGGACCTTGAGCTCACGCTCGAGGCGATCCAGGGGCAGGGAGGTGAGCGCACGGCATACACCGTGCAGGAAGTCGACCACCTCGTCACGCCGACCGGTCGCATAGAAGCGCATCGAGTCGACGTCCACGGAAGCGTTCTTGTCGAGATGGTCGCGGGGGAGGGTCGACATGACGAGGTGCTCGACGAGGTGGGCGACCCCCCGGTTGCGGAAGGTCTCGTGGCGGTCGCCCGCGAAGAAGGTCAGGGTCGCGCTGAACGGTTCGGGCCCCTGCTCCCAGAAGGTGGGAACTCCGTCGACCTCGGTCTGCTGCATGATGCGGGACTGTAGTGGACCACCCGGCAGTCCCGGGTGAGGTCGTGGATTAGGGGCGAGAGGAGCCCGCTGCTAATCTTGCCTCGCCGTGAACTTCGGCCGCGGATTCAGAGTGCCCCGGTGAACCAGCCCGGAAGCGCCGCGCAACCACATCAGAAGGAGTCTCCTCGCCCATGCCTTTGGACGCAGACGTCAAGCAGAAGATCATGACCGAGTACGGCACGACCGAGGGTGACACCGGCTCCCCCGAGGTCCAGATCGCGCTTCTCACCCAGCGCATCCTCGACCTCACGGAGCACTCCCGTGAGCACAAGCACGACCACCACTCCCGTCGTGGTCTGCTTCTCCTCGTCGGCAAGCGCCGTCGCCTCCTCCGCTACCTGGAGGACATCGACATCGAGCGTTACCGCTCGCTGATCAAGCGCCTCGGCCTGCGACGCTGACCCCACGACTTCCGTCGGAGCGGCTCTCCACTTGGAGGGCCGCTCTTTCGGATGTGTCGGGCAGGTCCACAGCGGACCTGACCGACACGAAGCACGCCCGTGCACAACGACGATGCACGTGGACAGATGAAACTGACAGAAAAGGAGGACCCAATGGAGGGTCCTGAGATCACATTCGCCGAAGCCACCATCGACAACGGCTCACACGGCACCCGCACTGTCCGGTTCGAGACCGGACGCCTGGCCAAGCAGGCCGCAGGCGCAGTCAGCGCCTACCTGGATGAGGACACGATGCTCCTCTCCACCACCACCGCTGGAAAGCACCCGCGCGAGGGCTTCGACTTCTTCCCGTTGACCGTGGACGTCGAAGAGCGCATGTATGCCGCCGGCAAGATCCCCGGTTCGTTCTTCCGTCGCGAGGGTCGCCCCTCCACCGAGGCCATCCTCACCTGCCGCCTCATCGACCGCCCGCTGCGCCCGACCTTCAAGAAGGGTCTGCGCAACGAGGTCCAGGTCGTCATCTCGGTGCTCGCGCTCAACCCGGACGTCCAGTACGACGTCCTCGCGATCAACGCCGCCTCCGCGTCCACCCAGATCTCCGGCCTGCCGTTCTCGGGCCCGATCGGTGCCGTGCGCGTCTCGCTCATCGACGACCAGTGGGTCGCGTTCCCGCAGTTCTCCGACATCGAGCGCTCGACCTTCGACATGGTCGTCGCCGGCCGCGTCGCCGGTGACGACGTCGCGATCATGATGGTCGAGGCCGAGGCCACCGAGCAGACCTGGAACCTCGTCAAGAACGAGGGCAAGACCGCTCCCACCGAGGACGTCGTCGCGCAGGGCCTCGAGGCCGCCAAGGGCTTCATCAAGGTCCTCTGCGAGGCACAGGCCGAGCTGGCCGCCAAGGCCGCCAAGCCGGTCCAGGAGTTCCCCGTCTTCCTCGACTACGAGGACGACGTGTATGCCGCAGTCGAGGCTGCCGCTTCCAGTGACGCTGCTGCCGCTCTCCAGATCGCCGGCAAGGCCGAGCGTGAGGACCGCCTCGACGAGATCAAGTCGGCGCTGCACCTCAAGCTCGTGGGCGACTTCAACCCCGAGTCCTCCGACGGCACGGCCGGCGACTTCGCCGGACGCGAGAAGGAGGTCTCCGCGGCATACCGCGCGGTGCAGAAGAAGCTCATCCGTGAGCGGATCATCACCGACAAGGTCCGCATCGACGGCCGTGGCCTCGCCGACATCCGCGCGCTCAGCGCCGAGGTCGAGGTCCTGCCGCGCGTGCACGGCTCCGCGATCTTCGAGCGTGGCGAGACCCAGATCATGGGTGTCACCACGCTCAACATGCTCCGCATGGAGCAGCAGCTCGACACGTTGTCGCCGGTGACGCGCAAGCGCTACATGCACAACTACAACTTCCCGCCCTACTCCACCGGTGAGACCGGTCGTGTGGGTTCGCCGAAGCGTCGCGAGATCGGCCACGGAGCGCTCGCCGAGCGCGCGCTCATGCCGGTGCTGCCGACGCGTGAGGAGTTCCCCTACGCGATCCGTCAGGTGTCCGAGGCGCTGAGCTCCAACGGGTCCACGTCGATGGGCTCGGTCTGCGCCTCGACCCTGTCGCTGCTCAACGCCGGGGTGCCGCTGCGCGCCCCGGTCGCAGGCATCGCGATGGGGCTCGTCACGGCCGAGGTCGATGGCAAGACGCAGTACGCCGCGCTCACCGACATCCTCGGTGCCGAGGACGCGTTCGGCGACATGGACTTCAAGGTCGCCGGCACGCGCGAGTTCGTCACGGCCATCCAGCTCGACACCAAGCTCGACGGCATCCCCGCCGACGTGCTCGGTGGTGCGCTGACCCAGGCCCGTGAGGCTCGCCTGCACATCCTCGATGTCATGAACGAGGCCATCGACGTCCCCGACGAGATGAGCCCGTTTGCTCCTCGCGTCATCTCGGTGCAGGTCCCCGTCGACAAGATCGGTGAGGTCATCGGCCCGAAGGGCAAGATGATCAACCAGATCCAGGACGACACCGGCGCCCAGATCTCGATCGAGGACGACGGCACCATCTACATCGGTGCCACCGACGGTCCCTCGGCCGAAGCGGCTCGCGCGGCGATCAACGCCATCGCGAACCCGCAGATGCCCGAGCTCGGTGAGCGCTTCCTCGGGACCGTCGTCAAGACGACGACCTTCGGTGCGTTCATCTCCCTGCTCCCCGGCAAGGACGGTCTGCTCCACATCTCCGAGGTGCGCAAGCTCGTCGGTGGCAAGCGGATCGACGCCGTCGAGGACGTCCTCGCCGTGGGCCAGAAGGTCCAGGTCGAGCTCAAGGAGATCGACCCGCGCGGCAAGCTCTCGCTCGGTGCGGTGCTGGCCGAGGGTGACTCCGAGGCCCCGGCTTCGGACAGCTCGCACGCCGACGACGCGGATGACGCGGATGACGTCGACCAGGACGAGTCGACCGACTCGGGCGAGTCCGGCGAGTCCAGCGAAGGTGGCGAGGGTGGCGAGCGCCGTCAGCGCAGTCGCCGTCGTGGTGGCCGCGGTCGCGGTCAGCGCTCGGACGCGGGAGACGCGTCCGGCGACGCGTGACCTGAGTCAGGCACCAACGCACCAACGTGACGGGGCGGCATACCTTTTGGGTATGCCGCCCCTCGCCTTTGCGCGTGCGCCATGATGAGGCTTTGGCAGGGTCGAAGGGACGGAAGCCGTGGACGTTCAGCAGGTCAAGCGGGCGATGCGGGGTCGCTTCGGTGGTCCGCTGCGTCTGGCCTACCGGGGGGCCGAACGGGCGCAGGTCGCCCTCCTGCGACGTGTCGACCAGGCGCAGTTCGGCCGGGCCACGGCGCACGAACGGGCCGAGGTGGCCCGCCGGGTGACGATGACCGTCAAGACCTTCGAGCGGCCCGCAGTCCTGTCCCGCTGCCTCGCCAGTGCCCGGACAGTGTTTGACGGTCGCATCGTCGTCGCGGACGACTCCCGGGCGCCGGTGAATGACCTCGGGGCCGGCATCCATGTCATCCCGTTGCCGTTCAACAGTGGTGTCCCCGCAGGTCGCAACGCGGCCCTGGACGCGGTCGAGACCGAGCTCGTCCTCGTCACGGACGACGACGTGGTGTTCACGCCGGCGAGCGACATCGTGGCGGCGATGAACTTCCTCGACGACCACGCCGAGGTCGACCTCGTGGCCCTCACGCGCGTCGACCTGCCTCGCTGGCGGGTCGTGGTCGCTGGGCCGGACTCCCTCTTCCCGGGGGCGGCCGCGCCCCTGCTGCCCTTCGGGACCCTCATCGACGGGCTGCCCGTCGTGCCCAAGCCCCCGCAGCTCTACCTGGCCCGGACCGCGTCCATCCGGGCCGTGAGGTGGGACGAGCGCCTCCGGATGGTGGACCACCGTGACTTCTTCTCACGAGCGAGCGGCACGATCGTCTCGGTGCAGGCGCAGACGATCCGGGGCTACCACCTGCGGACGCCGTTCGACCCCTTCTACAACGCCTACCGCGAGGACGTCGCCGAGGACCTGCGCACGCTTGCCACGATCTGGAGCGGTTGAGTCCCCGACTGAGACCCGGTTGGCCCCTCCAGCGGACGTAGGGTGAGGGCGCCGGAACGACGAAAGGACACCGTGGAGCCGCAGGTCATCGCTGGACGATACGAGGTGGTGCGCGCCGTCGGGCAGGGAGGCATGGGCACTGTCTGGCTGTGCCTCGACCTCACCCTCGAGCGTGAGGTCGCCGTGAAGCGCATCGGCGCGCTCCCCGGGGACTCGGCAGCGGCGCTACGGGCGATGCGTGAGGCACGGATCGCGGCGTCCCTCAACCACCCCAATGCCGTGGCCGTCTACGACATCATCGACCAGGACGACGCGCACTGGCTCGTCATGGAGTACGTCGACGGCGCGAGCCTGTCGGAGCTGGTGCGAGACGAGGGCCCGCTGTCACCGGTTCGTGCAGCAGAGATCGGGGCCGCGATCGCCAGGGTGCTCGACCGAGCCCACGACCGGGGCATCGTGCACCGCGACATCAAGCCGGGCAACATCCTCGTGCACCGGTCCGGCACCCCGAAGATCAGTGACTTCGGGATCGCCCGCAGCGGAGCCGACGCCCAGCTGACCCTCACCGGGCAGATGACGGGAACGCCCGGCTTCCTCTCGCCCGAGCTGGCCCGCGGCGAGGACCCGACGCCTGCGTCGGACACCTGGGCACTGGGGGCCACCCTCTTCCATGCCGTCGAGGGGAGGCCGCCCTTCGAGGAGCGAGACAACCCTCTGGCGGTCCTCCAGGACGTGCTTGCCGGGCGGATGCGTCCGCTCGTCGCAGCGGGCCCGCTCGGTCGAGCGATCGAGGCGATGATGGACCCGGATCCCCCTCGGCGCTGGACCATGGCCGAGGCCGCCATCGAGCTCGACGACATCGCAGCCGGACGAGTGCCGACGTCCGTCCTGCCTGCTGCCACGGCCCCGGTGGACCGCCCCACCAGCGGGTTGGACGAGCTCGACGACTTCCTCGGTGCCCAGTCCGGAGCCGGCAGACAGTCCGGCGGGGGGTGGGCTGCGGGAGCGGGCGCGACGGCTCCTGCGTTCGGGGGAGGCGGCGCCGACGGTGAGCGTGAGGCCGGGTCCGGCCAGAGGGAGGACGGGCGGCGTCCACTCTGGCCCCTCGTCCTGCTGCTGGCGATCCTGCTCGGTGGTGGGGGTTATGCCCTCGCCAACCGGGACGACGTCGACGAGCCGGACTCGGCGCAGGGCACGCGCACGAGCACCGCCCCGCAGACGACACCTCCGTCGTCGTCCACCCCTTCGCCGTCATCGACCCCGTCGAGCACGCCTCAGGGGACGACCAGCTCCTCCCCGACGCGGACGCCGAGCAGCACACCCTCGAGCCCGACCCGCACCCCGACGCCGACCCCCACCCCGACGAGCTCCCCGTCACCGAGTGCACCGAGCAGCGATGCCGCCCTCGGAGCGTTCGTCAGGAACTACTACGCCGGGGTCACCGACTCCTCCCGTCGCGACGACACCTTCGCCCAGCTCACGCCAGCGATGCAGCGCGAGGCTGGCGGGCGTCAGGGGTACGAAGGTTTCTGGAGGACGATCGAGTCGGTGAGCGTGGCCGCGCTCGACCCGGATGCGGAGGCGCGGACGGTGGACATGCGACTCACCTTCCGTCCCAGGAGCGGCGCCCCGATCACGGAGTCGCACCGATGGACCGTCGAGCGGGACGGCGGTCGATGGCTCGTCAGCAGTGACGACGCGGTCGGCTGAGCCCGACGGGCACGACGTCGCCCGTCCCTCTGCGTCCTCGCGCCCGGGCCACCTGCACCAACGCTGCGGACCGACGCGTCAGATGACGAACTGGAAGCCGCGGCCCACGACCTTGATCGTGCCCTGAGGATCCACGACCAGCGTGAGAGTCACTGCCATGGTCGAACGGATCGAGGTCCGCGGGCCCTCCTGGAACGAGACGGCGGCGTACTTCTCGTCCCTGAGGCGGGTCGTCCATCCCGGCTTGGTGGTCTGCTCGGACTGGACCCTGTAGGACGCCTGGACGAGGAGGCCACCATCGAGTCGGACCGCCCGCACCGAGCCGTCCGGCAGCATCTGGTCCGGTCGTGACATGTTGAAGAACTCGGCCTTGGCGGTGGCGGTGGCGTGGCCGGTCTCGCGCTTGCGTTCGCGCGTGAGGTACTCGGTGACCTGCTCGGGCAGGGCGGGCCCACCCTTGCCACCGTTCAGCGACGTCATCGCGGCGGTGGAGGCCTTCATCGCCGTCTTCTCGTCCGTCGGGCCCAACGGCGATGCGGACCGGGCCGGCCCCGGGAGGGGAGTGTCGTGCCAGGCCTTGGAGTCCATGATCCATGGCGACGTGGCGCTTGCGCGACGCATGACGACCAGGACGTCCTGCGGCTCGCCGCCCTTGGCCTGTGTCGACGCGGAGACCAGGGCATACATGGGATAGCTCTTCCACTCCGAGGCGTAGACGTCCTTCACCGTCGTCGTGGTGGGTTGGACCGGCCACTTCCTGGTCAGCGCCGCGTAGCGGGTGTCAAGACGGTCCCCGGCGAGAACCACACCCGAGTCGACGCCCTCCCAGACCTGCGGCTTGAACGTTTTTGCGACGGCGGTGATGGCGGCGGTGTTGCGGACGTCGTAGCCCTTCATCGCCGCGACTGCCTCCGCACGGTTGGCCATGGCCGGCTTGGTGACCGTGTCCGACGTCCAGGCCTCGACCTTGGTCGGCACCATGCCGCACCCGGCGAGGGCAGGCACCATGAAGCCGACCGTGGCGACGGTGACGACCCGGCTCATCGTCCGCGACGGCACCGCGAGAGCGTCACCGTCGGTTCGTGCGGATGACGCGACGTCGCCGTGGGCTCCCGGGCCCGAAGCATCCACTGCTGCGGACCTGCGCCGGCGACGGAGCACCAGGACTGAGGCCATGAGCAGAAGTCCGGCGGCAACGGCACCGATGGAGAGTGCGAACCCGTTCTCCACCCGAACCCCGCTCGTCACCGTGAGGTCGCCCGGCTTCCCGATCGGCATGATGACGTACTGGGTGGGCGTCCCGTCGAGCTCGAGCGTCAACGTCTGCGTGCCGTCTCCAGTGGCGCGGGCGGCCCAGAAGCTCTGCCTGGTGGGGTCCGGGAGCGAGGTGCCGGGGTCGCCCTTGATCGCGGTGCCGCTCATTCCCGACCGGTCGACCCGGGTCACGGCATACCGCGGAGCGGTGGCGAGATAGCTCGCCGCATCGACGGGGTGTGCCTGCCCGATGAAGACCTTCCCGCCCGAGCTGCTGGCGGTGACTCGCATGGTCGTGTCGGCGAACGCGAGAAGGCTGGGCGTGGAGACCACCGCCCTGGCCTCATCCAGGGTCAGGGTCGCAGCGGGGGAGTCGAGGTTGTCGTCGCTCCCGATGAGCACGACGCCCGCGATCCCGGCTGCGGTGAGCAGCAGGCCCACGAACGCCACCAACATCCCCAAGAACTTCTTCATGGCCAGCCCCCTCAGACGTCGGGGACCCCCGCTGGCCCCCCAGGTCAGCCATTCTGCCAGCGCCACAGGAGGCGCGCCTGTCGCCATCCACAGGGTCGGGGGACAGGTCGTGAGACAGGACTGCCCCCATCGAGATCCCGATGGGGGCAGTCCTGGTTCGTGTAGCGGGTCAGGCGACCTTGGGGATGCGGCGGACGGTGGCGGGTGCGCTCCAGCGCATCTCCATCCGAGTGCGTCCGTCCCGGGTGACCGGCACCCAACGCATCGTCAGGCAGGCCGGACCCGTGACGGTCGTGGCGACCTTCTTCATGGGTGTCTCCTCTCGAGGACCTGCGGGAGGTGGGCGACGCCAATGGAGTCACGGGCGGTCGTTCACCTTCTGTTCACCCAAAGGTACACCAAAGATGAACACCAGGTGAACGGCATACGCCATGGTGTGTCTCAGGGACGGGGGGAGTGCTCCCCATTGCGAAGAACGCGGGCCGCCGTGAGACTCGGTGCAGCGCGCAGGGGCGCCGATGAAGGACGCGACGAGAGGGGTATGCCGTGCCGAAGGACTTCCGAGAAGAGCTCCACGAGCTGCGTGAGCAAAACGACCGCGAGATCCAGGCGCTGGAGGCTGCTGCGCCGGAGCGGATCGAGCGGGAAGGCCACGACGAGCTCGACATCGTCACGGTGCGCATCGGTCCCGACGGCGACGTCCGTGATGTCCGGATCTCTCCCCACTGGCGCACCCGGACAGACGAGGCCTCCCTCTCGGACGTCATCCTCGAGGCGCTGGTCCGCACGCAGGGCAGCGTCCTGGACGAGTTCGCGACCAAGGTCGAGGCCATCGACGCGCAGCCCCTCCCCCCGGCGCGCCCGATGCCCATGCCGCAGGACAGCGGGGAGATCTTCGGTCGCACCGAGCCGGTGAGCCGGGAGGAGGCCGAGCGGCTGCTGGGGGAGATCTTCGGGGAGGCCGAGCAGGCGCTCGCGGCGCTCGAGTCCTCCTTGGACTCCGCCTCGGCCCACACGGCGTCAGCGCGGAGTCGACGCGGTGAGGTCCACGTCGAGATCGACTCGAGCGGCGAGATCTCGCGGCTCGAGCTCGACCCCCGGTGGCTCGCCGGCGCACACCCCGCCAACATCGGTCGCCTCGTCGGTGACACGCTGCAGGACGCGCAGAGGCAGATGATGGCGGGTTTCGCCACGGTGAGCGAGACGGCCCGATCCACCCAGGAGGCCATGCGCCGCCTGGGCGACCCTCACACCCTCAGCCGCCGGTTCGGGCTCCAGCCATGACCGCGGACGCATCCACCACCCACGGGAGGACGACATGAGCTACGAAGTCGAACGGCAGGCACTTCTGGACGCAGCGGCCACCTGGAGCTCGGCCGAGACCGACATGACCACTGCCCAGACCAACGCGAATGCGATCAACGTGACGACCAACGGCGCGTCCGTCATCGGCGACATGACCGGGTTCGTGTCGACGTACGACGACGTCCGCGACCGAGTCGCCACCCTGCTGGGCCAGGGGGCCGCCGCGATGACGCTCATCGACGACACGCTCAAGGGCACCGAGCGACAGTACGCCACCGACGACGACGCCGCCCTGGCGCAGATCGGTGCCATCTGGTCACCGACGAACCCGTGAGGACGAGGACATGACCGCCGAAGAGCTGATGGAGAAGATCCGCGCCAAGTACGAGGAGTTCCAGCGCAAGATGGACGAGTGCCTCGAGAACTTCAACTCGGTCGTGCGCAAGATAGGCCGCTTCTTCGGGTGGGCTGCCGACCGGGCCGTCGACCTGTGGAACAACCTCGTGGTCCCCCTGTGGAACAAGTTCACCGCGTGGTTCGCGGACCACTGGAACGTGTTCGGTGCTCCGTGGATCCTGTACGACGCCGCGACCTCGTGGCGCAAGGACGTGGGTCAGGTGGTCACGCCGTGGGCCGGAACGGTCACCCAGGAGACGACCGACGTCGATGTCTACTGGAAGGGCACGGCCTCGGACATCTATGTCTCCCGTTCCAAGGACCAGATCGCCGCCTTCAAGGCGGTCGGCCCGATCGCCGAGAAGATCGCCGGGGCGCTCGACAACGTCGCGCTGGCCATCATCGTCTGGTGGGGGTCGATCGTCACCGCGATCATGGCGGCCATCGCCGGGATCCTCGTCGCCGCAGCCTCGACGGCCACCGGCCCGGGGGCGGTCGTGGGCATCCCGCTCGGCGTGAAGCTCGCGATCGCGGGCTTCTTCGTGGCGTTGCTCGTGGGGACGGGGATCCTGACCGGAACCTGCCTGGTGCAGAAGGGCAACCTCAACGGCTCGCTCACGGACATGTCGGCGTTCCCGGGCAGCAGCTGGCCGACCTTCGCATGAGCGACCCCACATCTCGCCGGGCGCCGTTGGCCCGCAACGTCAGTCTCCTCGTCGGAGGTGTCGTCGTGGTGGAGCTGGTCTTCGCCGCCTTCCTGTTCTCCATGGGTCAGCTGGCGTCCGCGAGCTCGGAGGAGACGGTTCAGGCGCTCCTCCTCGGCGCCGGGACCTCGGTCGTCGCGGCCCTCGTGGGCGTCTGGCTCTGGGTGGCGGCACGGGCCGCCGAACGCCGCATCGCCTCGCCGGTGTGGGTCGCGCGGGCCCTGCCCCTCGTCGCCGCCGGTCTTGCGGGCCTCGTGGCCGTTGCCGGCCTGGTGCCGTGGCTGGCCGTCCCCCTCGGGCTGTTCGCGGCCGCTCCGGTCTCCGTCGTCGCCCTCGTCGTCCCGCAGCTCCTCGCTTCCACGCGCGTGGGCGGCGCCGGGGCAGGGCACCGCGAGCCGCACTAGAGTTCGGGCGTGAGCATCACCAGGGTCTCGGTCATCGGCGCATCCGGACGCATGGGCTCGGAGGTGTGTCGGGCCGTCGAGGCAGCCGACGACCTCGAGCTGGCTGGTCGCTTCGACGTGGGGGACGACCTCGGTGACCTCGCGGACGCCGATGTCGTCGTAGAGTTCTCGGTCCCCGACGCCTCGGCCGCCAACGTCGCCCACTGCCTCGACCAGGGTGTCCATGTCGTCGTGGGCACGACCGGTTGGAGCGAGGGCAAGCTGGCCGAGCTCGGCACCCGGCTGGAGGAGCACCCGGACGTCGGAGTGCTCATCGCACCGAACTTCGCGATCGGCGCGGTGCTGATGATGGCCTTCGCAGAGAAGGCTGCCGAGTTCTACGAGTCGGTCGAGGTCATCGAGCTGCACCACCCGGACAAGGTCGACGCGCCCTCGGGCACGGCTGCCCGCACCGCCGAGCTCATCGGCGCCGCGCGCGACCGAGTGGGCCTGGCGGCGGTGCAGGACGCCACCACGAGCGATCCGGACGGTGCTCGCGGAGCGCGGGCACACGGCATACCCGTGCACTCGGTTCGGCTGCGCGGACTCGTGGCGCACCAGGAGGTCCTCTTCGGCCAGACCGGCGAGATGCTCACGATCCGCCACGACTCCTTCGACCGCGTGTCCTTCATGCCCGGAGTCCTCGCCGCCGTCCGCAAGGTGGGCGATCACCCCGGTCTCACCGTCGGCCTCGAGCACTACCTCGGCATCGCCTGAGGTTCGCTCGCCGCGGCTTCGTGCAGCGGGATGGCCGTTTCGACTGGTCGGCGGCCTCTGCTCGGATACGATCGGCCCGCGAGCTCACCCCGAGCGTGGTGCACCTGCCCGGAGGGACGACGCCCTGTCGTGAGCGGTGGGAGAGACGGCATGAAGCTCAATGACTACCTGAAGGCGTTTCGTCAGCGCTGGCTCGTCATCGCCCTGTGCACGCTCGTCGCCGGTGCCGTCATGTGGACGGTCACGCCCGCCAACCCCGACGTCACGGAGGGAGCCGGCAGCTACACGGCCACGGCGACCCTCCTGGTGGAGAGAACCGAGGACGTCAACGGTCAGCTGGGACGCATTGCGCTCTTCCTCACCACGGGCGAGATCCCGCGGGGTGCGGCGAGGCGACTGGCCTATGAGGGTGACCCCGCGGTGCTGGCCGCCGGGCTCACGGTCAAGCCCGAGTTCATCGCCGCCGCGCTCACCGTGTCCGCGACGGCCACTGACGGCGCTCGGGCCGCTGCCGTCGCCAACGCCTTCGCCGACGAGGCGGTGTCCTTCTTCGAGCAGCCGCGGCCGGGGACCGGCGACGCCGGAGTCACCGTCCTCCAGGCCGCCTCCCCGATCCCGAACGCCAACAGCGGCGGCTTCGTCGTCCCGCCGAGCCGGCCGGTGCGAGCGGCCCTGAGCGCGATGCTGGGCCTCCTCCTGGGGCTCGCCCTCGCTCTGGCGCTGGACCGGCTGGACTCTCGTCTGCGCACGCGCACGGAGATCGCTGCCGCTCTCGCCCTGCCCATCGTCGCCGAGGTGCCGCGGCTGGGGCGCACCAAGCGCTCGGACAAGACGATCGGGGTGGCGGAGCAACCGCTGAGTCCGTATGCCGATGCGTACCGCGGGGCGCGCACGGCGATCGTCCACACCGCGAGCCAGCGGCTTGCCGATGGAGCCGTGCCGGGTCGGTTGCTCGACGCGGGCGCCGCGCAGCCCGAAGGGGCCCGCGTCGTCCTCGTCACGTCTGCACACCCTGCTGAGGGCAAGACGACGACCGTCGCGAACCTCGCCGTGAGCTTTGCGGAGAGCGGTCAACGTGTCCTCGTCCTCGACGGCGACCTCCGCTCGCCCGACACGCACACGCTCTTCGACGTGCCACAGGGCGCGGGCATCTCGGACTACCTCAGCCGGCACAACGAGTCCTCGCTCGAGGCGTTGATCCGACCCACGAGCATCTCCGGCGTGCGCATCATGACGGCGGGCACCCGGTTGTCCCACCCGGCATCGTTGGCCAGCCTCATGGGTGGCCTCATCGCCGAGGTTCGCGCCCTCGCCGACGTCGTCATCATCGACACCGCCCCGCTGCTGGCCGCCAGTGACGTCTTCGACGTGCTGCCCGTCGTCGACACCGTGGTCGTCGTGGTGCGGCACGGTCGCATCACCGACGCTGCCGGACGCCGGGTCGCCGAGCTCCTGGGTCGGTTCCAGGTCCCGGTGACCGGAGTGGTCATCGTGGGCGCGCCGACGAGGGGAGCCGGGCGCTACGGCTACGGCTATGGGACCGGCTATGGGACCGGCTACGGCAACGGCTATGGCAACGGCGCAGACCGCGGCAAGGGGGGCTGGCGCAGACGACCGGGCCGGGGCAGGTCAGGAGGCGACGAGCTCGCCGGCCCGCCGCACCAGGAGGAATCCGACCCCGAGTCCGGGAGTCGTCGCGACGTGCGCACGACCTCCGCCTGAGCCGTTGACGAGTCGAGCGGCCCTCCGGCTGGGTTCGGTGGCGCTCGGCGTCCTCCTCGCGGGGGGCATCGCTCTCGGCTTCGCCTGGGCGCTGGAGGAGCAGTCCTACAACGTGTGGGGCGCCATCGTGGTCGTGCCCGTCCTCGTCGTCCTCAACCTGGCGCTCATCGTCAGGATCGCCCGGTCAGCGAGCGAACCGTGGCTGCTCACCCTGCTGCTGGCCGCGTTCGGCGCCAAGCTGGTCGGCGCCCTGCTGCGCTACGTCGTCGCCTACGTGGTCTACGGCGGCGCGGCCGATGCGGAGCGCTACAACCGCTATGCCGCGAACCAGCACCAGCTCTGGCGGCAGGGCTCCATCGTCTGGGAGTGGGGCGGCAAGCAGGGCACGCAGTACATGGAGCTCATCACCACGGCGGTCTACACCGTCATCGGCCCGTCGCCGCTGGCCGGGTTCCTCGTGTTCGGGACGTTCGCCTTCTGGGGCCAGTACCTCCTGTTCCGAGCCTTCCGGACCGCTGTCCCGACGGGTGACGGACGCAGGTATGCCGTGCTGGTCATGTTCCTGCCCTCGATGCTGTACTGGCCCTCGAGCATCGGCAAGGAGGCGTGGCTCCTCCTGTTCGTCGGGGTCACGGCGCTGGGCGCCGCCCGGCTCTTCGCCAGTGCACCCGGCGCCATCGCGCTCCTCGTCATCGGAGCTGGCGGCACCGCCATCGTCCGCCCGCACGTCACGGTGCTGCTCTTCGCTGCCCTGTTCATCGCTCAGCTCTTCCGCCCCGCCGGCGACCAGCCCACCGGCATCCTCAAGAAGGGTGTGGGTGTGCTGGTGCTCGGCGCGGCCGCCTTGGTCCTCGCGTCGCAGTCGGCCGTCTTCCTGGGCACCGACGACCTGAGCTGGCAGGCGGTCTCGGAGACCGTGGACGCGGCCAGCGGGCAGACCTCCCAGGGCGGGTCGACCTTCGAAGCCGTTCCCGTCTCGTCGGTCTGGGGGATACCCGTCGCGGTGGTCACCGTGCTGTTCCGGCCGTTCGTCTGGGAGGCAGGCAACGCCCAGATGCTCGTGCAGAGCCTCGAGGGTGTGTTCCTGCTCTGGCTGACGGTGCGTGCGTGGCCACGCCTGCGCCGCCTTCCCGGGGTCCTGCGACGAGCGCCCTACCTGGTGTTCTGCCTGCTGTTCACGGCGGCGTTCATCTGGGCGTTCTCCGGCTTCGGGAACTTCGGCATCCTCTCCCGGCAGCGGGTGCTGATGATCCCGTTCTTCCTCGTGCTCCTCGCCCTCCCGGACGAGCGATCGTCGATTCATCCCGCTGATGTGGACGAGGAGGACGAGCTCGACGACGTCGCAGACCTCGACGAACTGGAGGTCCCGCGTCGCTGACCCGGCCGCAAAGCGAGTCAGGTGCCGTGCTCGTCAGGCCGACGGAGTGACGCTCACGCCTTGGTTGCTGTCCCGTTGGCCGGGGTGGTGCCCGGGTTCGTCGCGGTGACGGCGAGCTGGACTGTGCCCGTGGTGCTGTTCAAGTTGCCGCTCGAGAACGTGAGTGTCGGCTGGAAGGTCACCGTGCCATTGCGGCCGATCTGCGTGTTCGAGGTGAAAGTCACGGTGTTTCCCGTGATGGAGGAGGTCCAGCCTGGAGCGGTTGCCGTGCTGATAGGGGTGGGGAAGCCAGCTGGCAGGGTGAGCACTACGCGAAGGCTGGTCGTGGTCTGGAAGCCGGTGTTGGTGATGGTCCGCGAGGTGAACGTCATCGTCCGCGACGGATTGCCTGGGCCTGCGGACCACGTGCCGGCGTTGATGCTGAGGACCGGGGGGCTCGCGGCGACGGTCGTCGTGGTCGAACCCGGCGTGCCGGGGGCGCCTGGGGTGGCCGTGACGTTGACCAGGATCTGGTTGCCGACGACGGTGTCGACCGGGTCGAAGGTCACGACGAACGGTCCGGTGGAGGCGTTGGCCCCCAGCTGAGGGTCGACCTTGTCGATGGTGATGACGTTGGATCCGTTGCCGGACACCACGGTCCATCCCGCTGGCGGGGTCACCACGGCGGTGACGCCGACGGGCAGCGTGTAGGTGACCTTGAGGTCCGTCGTGGGCTGGGTGTTGTTGTTGGTCACGGTCGTGGTCACGGTGAAGCGGGCGAGCGCGGTGCTCGCGCCGGTCCACCCGCTGTTGGTCGCAGTGACGGTCAGGGCGGCGGGGCCGGACGCAGCCATGGCGGGCGACTGCGTGACCAGCTGCACCGCGGGCACCGTCCACGCGACATGAGCGCCAGTGCGGATCAGGGTGCGTCGGTTGACACCCAGCCTGCGTGTGGAAGCGGGCGACTCTTGCTCGCGTGTCGTCATGACTCTCCCCCAGGGGCTCAGTGAGGTTGAGGCGTCAACGACCCTCACCAGAGGCTCAGCGTAGCGCGAATTCGCAGGTCAGACGCCGAACCCCTGCAATTCCACGATGTGCGCAGCCGTGAGCTCGGTCAGGAGGCGGCCCACTGCGTCGGCAGTGCTTCCGTCGGGCGGGGAACCATAGGCCGACTCCACCGCGTGGACGATCTCGGGGACTGGGGTCCAGTGCCTCCCGAGGAACGCCACCACTGTCGTCGCGATCGGCGAGAGCACGACCACCTGGTCACCTGCGTAGACAGCGCACTGGTCGCCCTCGACGAACAGGTCGTGGATGATCGCTCGCCTGGCCTTCACGGCGCCCCCACGAGCGTGTGGACCGCACCGGTGACGTCGCCGGCCTCTCGGTAGGTCAGCCGCTGCAGCCCTCCGCACGCGGCAAGCAGATCGGCGAGTCGGTGCAGGGGCGCATCCAACCGCTTGAGGTGGGAGGCGTGCTCGGACAACCGAGACAGCGCTGGCAAGGTCGGGACCACGTCGAGCATGGGAGGTCCGGTGTGGCCGGAAGCGCGATCGAGCAGCACCACGGCAACGGCGCGCAGCGGCCCCGGACCGGGTGCCGTCAGGCCGCAGTCGCCCGGGGCTCGCTGCGCCTTGAGCCGACCATCTGCGCGATGCAGCGAGAGGGGTTTGGGGAACGGCCTGATGACGTGGTCGGACTCGATCGCCGCTGTCTCGTCCGTGACATAGGCCAGCCCCGAGCCGAGCGATCCCAGCGAGAGGGCGAGGGTCGTCTTGCCTGCTCCGGACCGACCGACGAGCACCACGGCCGCGCCCGTCCGGGGATGAGCCAGGACGCATGCGTGGAGCATGAGCACCCGACCGGCGAGGTGCTCCATGGCGGCCCGCGTGATGTGCGGCGTGAGCCAGTCCTCCATGGTGTCCTCGTCGCAGTGGGCCAGCATCCCAGTGGCGCTCGCGTCCGCCACGACGGCAGGGTCTGCGTCGAGCAGTGCCTGCACGGTGACGACGGGATCGAGCTCGTCGGTGGTCAGGCACCAGGACCACGTCAGCCGGAGGGCGCCGGCGAGGGTCTCGTGACGGGAGCCGAAGCACTCCACAGCCACGGGCACCCCGAGCACCTCCAGCCGGACTTTGGAGCCACGGGTGGCTGGCATGGGCACCGCGCCAGTCTAGGTGTCCGCGCCTCAGCCCCACCCGAGCGCACGGAGGCCGGCGGCGACGGCAGCCGCCCCGATGACGACGACGAGGAAGTTCGCGCGCAGGAGCAGCAGGACGACGGCCGCGCCGACGGCCGCCAGCCGGGCGTCGACGTGGAGCGAGCCGCCGTCGCCACCGAAGGTCTGGATGGCCACCAGCCCCGCGAGCAGGGCCACCGGGAGCAGCGTCAGCACGCGGCTGCGCTTCGGACCCTCGACCCACGCCGCGGGCACGAGGTAGCCCGCGAGCTTGGTGGCATAGGCGAGTCCCGACGCGAGCAGGACGATGGTCCAGGAGCTCATGACGCGACCTCGGGGTCCGTGGTGGCTCGTTCGTGCCGGCCGCCGCCACTCAGCCCGATGACGAGGGCGGCGAGCACGGTGAGGATGACCGGCACTCCCACGGGCAGCAGGGGAGAGGTGAGGAGCGCGATCGCGACGGCCAGGACCATGGTCGCGGCGGCGTCACGGCTGCGCAGACGGGGCCAGAGCAGCGCCGTGAACGCCGCCGCTGCCGCCGCGTCGAGGCCATAGCGCTCGGGGTCGCCGAGGGCGTTGCCCACGAGCGCGCCCACGAGCGTCATGAGGTTCCAGAAGACGAACACGGCGATCCCGGTGACCCAGAACCCGAGACGGCCAGCACGCCGGTCCTCCTGTGCCACACCGACCGCCGTCGACTCGTCGATCGTCAGGTGCGCCGCGAGCAGGCGCCGCAGACCCCGCACGTCGAGGATCCGGGACGTCTGGAGGGCATAGAGGCCGTTGCGCACTCCGAGCAGGGTCGAGGTCGCCACGGCGGCCGACCCGGTGCCGCCGGCGCCGAGGATCCCGACGACCGCGAACTGCGACCCACCGCTGAACAGGAGCACCGACAGGGCCACCGTCTGGAGGACGCTCAGCCCCGACGCGACGCCGAGCGCGCCGAAGCTGATGCCATAGGCGCCGGTCGCGATACCGACCGAGAGCGACTGTCGCAGAACGGCTTTGCGCTTCGACCCGTCAAGCGGTGGGTATGCCGCCTGCTCACCGTCGGCGAGCTTCTCCACCTCTCGGGTCGGCCGCCGGGGTCGTCACCGCCCCGGCTCCGTCTCCTCGGGGTCGGGGTCCTGTGGGGCGAGCGAGGCGACGAGGCGGACCTCGCGCAGCGTGTCTCCGTCCGCCGAAACGACGCGGTCGCGGAAGGCGCCATCGGGTCCGAGACCTGAGGCGACGAGGAACGCACGGGTGGCCTCGTCGTCGGCGAGGACCCAGGTCGCGAGCTCCTCGGCCCCTGCTCCACGAAGGGTGTCGACGCAGGCGTTGAGCAGGCGGGAGCCGTGGCCCATGCGACGAGCGCCCGGGTGCACCCCCATCGCGGTGACCTCTCCGCAGGCCGGACCGGCGTCCGGGTCCTGGCTCGGGCCGATCGCGGCGAAGCCGACGACCTGCTCCCCGGCTCTCGCGACGAGCAGGCGGTGCACGCCCTCCGGCGGGCTCTCGAGCGACTGCCGCCAGGCCTTGGCGAAGGCGGGCGCCTCGAAGAGGGCGACGACGTCGTCGGGCAGTCGGCCGGCATACGCCTGCGTCCAGACGGCAGCCTGGACGACACCGACGGCTGGAGCGTCGGTGGGCTTTGCGGTCCGCACGCTCGCATCAGCCGTGGGACCCATGGCGTGCGAGTGGTCGGCGCCGTCGCCGTGGTCGTGGCTCATCTGCCCTGGAACTGGGGGGTGCGTCGTTCGCGGAAGGCCGAGCGGCCCTCGGTCAGGTCGTCGCTGGACCAGGCCTCGGCGAAGGCCGCCTCGTAGCGCGCCACCTCGGTGTGGTTGCCGCCGTGGGCGTCGAACCCGAGCTTGGAGCCCGCCTGGGTCATGGGCGCGAGGTCGGCTGCGCTCGCGGCCAGCTCGAGGGCGGCGTCGAGGTCGCCGCGCACCTGGGCGAAGCCGAGCCGCCACGCGTCGTCGGCGGTGAGCACCGCGCCGGTGAGGACCATGTGACGGGCCGCGCCCTCGCCCCAGAAGCGGGTCACCCGCTCGAGGGTCCAGTGGTCGACCATGAGCCCGAGCCTGGCCACGGGCACCGCGAAGCGGGCGTCGTCGGTGACCACGCGCAGGTCGCACGCGACAGCCAGCTGCATCCCGAGACCCATGCACGAGCCCGAGATCGCTGCGACCGTCGTGATCGGCGCCTGCGAGAGGCGGTCCAGGACCTCGGCGAGCCGGTCGGTGAAGCCCACGTCCTCGAGCTCGGTGAGATCGGCACCGGCGCAGAAGTGTCCACCCTCACCGGTGACGACGATGGCGCGCGAGACCTCGATCGCTGCCCCGACCGCCTCGTCGAGCTCGTCGAGGGCGTCATGGTTCAGCGCATTGCGTCGCTCCGGCCGGTCGATCGTGATGACGGTGACCCGGTCGGAGGTACGTGAGGAAATCGTCACGCGGTCGAGCCTAACCGGGAGGCGTTTGTGAGGATGGAGGGCGTGTCCCTGCTCCGTCGTCCCTCGAAGCCGCACCCGGTCTTCCGTCCCCTCGCCGTGGCCGAGGTCGACCCGGTGGCGGAGCACGCCGTGTCGATCGGTTTCGACGTCAGCGACATGCCGATGTTCCTCGACTACCGCGCCGGTCAGTACGTCACGCTGCGGGCGCTCATCAACGACGAGGACGTGCGGCAGTCCTACTCGATCTGGGTGCCGCCGAGCCGTGCCCGCCGCGACGGCATCATCCGGGTGGCGGCCGCGGCCGTGCAGGGCGGGCGCATGTCACCGTGGCTGGCGTCCGAGGTCGCCGCGGGCGAGGTCATGGGCGTGCTCCCACCGTTGGGGGAGTTCGTCCTCGACGAGGTGACGGGTCCACGCCACCACGTCGGCGTCGTCGGCGGCTCGGGCATCACGCCCGTCCTCGCGATCGCCGCGGCGGCCCTGGAGCAGGACGACGCCTCGACCGTCGACCTCATCATCGCGAACCGGACCCGGGAGTCGACCGTGCTCGGGCGTGAGGCGGCTGCCCTCGAGGCGGACTCGGGCGGCCGGCTGCGCATCGAGCACGTCCTCAGCCGTGAGCGGGTGGAGGGCGTGCGGCACGGACGCATCGACCCGCTCGTCATCCGGAGCGTGCTCGACGACGTCGGCGGCCCCGAGGGCGTCGACGACTGGTGGCTGTGCGGACCCGAGGGCCTCATCGCCGACGTCGAGGCCTGGCTCATCGGCTCCGGCGTCGGGGCCGAGCACGTCCACCGCGAGCGGTTCACCTCGACCGGGCCGGTCGACCCGCGCAAGCCCTGACGCACAGCGCGCGCGCCATCGGGAAGCGCATCGGCGCGGGGGAGCAGGTGATCCGGAAGCAGATCGTCCACAACGGGTCATAGTCTGCGGCCCATGGCGATCCACTGGACCTTGGGCTGCGACGCGAGCGATCCGCAGCTGTTGGCTGCGTTCTGGGCCAAGGCCCTCGGGTACGTCATGGAGCCGGGGTACGACGACCCGGACGGCGCGTCGATCATCGACCCGGGCGGTCGTGGCCCGGCCATCGGCTGGTTGCGGGTCCCGGAGGAAAAGTCGAGCAAGAACCGGGTCCACATCGACGTCCGGGTCGCGGGAGAGGGGCCCTGGGACATGATCGAACGGGAGCGGATGATTCGGGCGAAGGTGCCCGAGCTCGTCGCTCTCGGGGCGCGCGTCGTCCGAGAGGAGCAGGTCGGCGACGTCCTCGGCCATGTCGTCATGGAGGACCCTGAGGGGAACGAGTTCTGCGTCGCCTGAACGCGACCATGACGCGCCCGTCCGCTCGGGGAACCGCCTCGTCAGGCCAGCGAACGCTCGTAGGTCACCCAGGCGAAGCCGTCACGCTGCTCACGAGCCGTCTCGCGCCAGTGCGCCGGGTCGATGTCGGGGAAGCGCACGTCACCGTCGGGCTCCTGGTCGACCTCGGTGATGAACAGCCGGTGCGCGAACGGCATCGCCTGCGCATAGATCTCGCCGCCCCCTGCGACGAACACCTCACCCACCGGACCCGCCAGCCCGAGTGCGTCGTCGAGGGAGTGGACGGTCTCGACGTCGGCGTGGTGCCAGTCGCCCTGGCGCGTGATGACGATGGTCCGGCGCCCGGGAAGTGCCCGACCGATCGAGTCGAACGTCTTGCGCCCCATGACCATCGCGTGGCCCATGGTCGTCCGCTTGAAGAAGGCGAAGTCCTCGGGCAGGTGCCAGGGCATGTCGTTGTCCGCGCCGATGACGCCGTTGCGCCCGACGGCCGCGATGAGGGTCACTTGGGTCATGCCGCTCACCCTATTGCCGGCGGAACCACGACGTCAGGCATGCCGGCCGCGCACCGTGAGCGGACGGCATACCTGATCGTTGAAAAGTCGGAGAAGACGTGTCTCAGACCGCGATCGGCGCCTTGATCGCCGGGTGCGGGTCGTAGCCGACGAGCTCGAAGTCGTCGAGGTCGAAGTCGTCGATGGCGGTCTTGGGTGCGATGCGCATCGTCGGCAGGGCGCGCGGCTCGCGGGTCAGCTGGAGCCGGGCCTGCTCGAGGTGGTTGGAGTAGAGGTGCGCGTCGCCGAGCGTGTGGACGAACTCGCCGGGCTCGAGGTCGGTGAGCTGGGCGACCATCATCGTGAGCAGGGCGTAGGAGGCGATGTTGAACGGCACGCCGAGGAAGACGTCGGCCGAGCGCTGGTAGAGCTGGCAGTGCAGCTTCGCTGCGTGGTCCTCGCTGGCGGGGCTCACATAGAACTGGAAGAGCGCGTGGCAGGGCGGCAGGGCCATGTCGTCGACGTCGGCGACGTTCCAGGCGCTGACGATGTGGCGGCGGCTGTCGGGGTTGGTGCGGATGCCCTCGATGACCTTGGCGATCTGGTCGACCTGGCGGCCGTCGGGGGTGGGCCAGGAACGCCACTGGTGGCCATAGACGGGTCCGAGGTCCCCGTGCTCGTCGGCCCACTCGTCCCAGATCGAGATGCCGCGCTCCTGGAGCCAGCCGACGTTGGTGTCGCCGCGCAGGAACCAGAGGAGCTCGCCGATGATCGACTTCAGGTGCAGCTTCTTGGTGGTGACGACGGGGAAGCCCTCGGCGAGGTCGAAGCGCATCTGGTGCCCGAAGACCGAGCGTGTCCCCGTGCCCGTGCGGTCGGACTTGTCGACGCCCTCGTCGAGGATGCGGTCGAGGAGGTCGAGGTACTGGCGCATGGGTGCGAGCGTAGCCGTGAGCACCGACGGCGCAGCGACTACGGCGAGCAGGTGCGGGGTCGACAACGACTACTCTGAGGGCCATGACGACGAACCCCTTCGGCCGGGTCATCACGGCCATGGTCACCCCGATGCACCCGGACGGATCCATCGACGAGACAGGGGTGCGAGCCGTCGTCGAGCACCTCGTCGCGAACGGTCATGACGGCATCGTCGTCAACGGCACGACGGGCGAGGCCTCGACCCTCACGGACGACGAGAGCGTCGACGTCGTCCGCCTCGCGGTCGAGGTGGCGGGGGACCGCGCGGCGATCACGGCCGGTGTCGGTTCCAACGACACGGCACACAGCATCCACATGGCGGGTCGCGTCGCCGAGGTCGGGGCGGACGCGCTGCTGCTCGTCTCGCCGTACTACAACAAGCCGACCCAGGCCGGGTTGCTCGCGCACTGCCGCGCCGTGGCCGACTCGACCGAGCTGCCGATCATGCTCTACGACATCCCCGGCCGGACCGGGGTCGAGTTCAGCACGCAGACGCTCGTCGAGCTGGCCGAGCACCCGCGCATCGCGGCGGTCAAGGACGCCAAGGCCGATCTGTGGGCCTCGACCCACGTCCTGGCTGCGACCGACCTGCTCTGGTTCAGCGGGGACGACGTGCTCACGCTGGCCCTGCTCGCCCAGGGTGCGGTCGGCTGCGTCTCGGTCGTCGGGCACGTCGCCGGCCAGGAGTATGCCGCGATGATCGCGGCCGTGGACTCCGGCGACCTCGCCACCGCGCGCTCGATCCACCAGAAGCTCATTCCGGCCGTCGACGCCATCATGACGACGTCGCAGGGCGCCATCATGGCCAAGGCCGCGCTCGTCGAGCTGGGCGTCATCGAGTCGGCCTTCGTCCGGCTGCCGCTCGTCGAGTCACCGCCCGAGCACCTCGCGGTCCTGCGCAAGGGTCTCGAGGAAGCAGGCCTGCGGTGAGTCACCCGCACCCAGAGCTTCTCCCTGCCCGGACCCCTCGCGGACGATGGCGTGCGCGTCGTCGCCCTCGGAGGTCTCGGTGAGGTCGGCCGCAACATGGCCGTCCTCGAGCACAAGGGCCAGCTGCTCGTCATCGACTGCGGCGTCCTCTTCCCCGACGACCACCACCCGGGCATCGACCTCATCCTCCCGGACTTCAGCTACATCGCCGACCGGCTCGACGACGTCCAGGCCATCGTCCTCACGCACGGTCACGAGGACCACATCGGGGCGGTGCCCTATCTCCTGCGCCTGAAGTCCGACATCCCCCTCGTGGGCTCCAACCTCACGCTGGCCCTCATCGAGGCCAAGCTCAAGGAAC
Source organism: Knoellia sp. AC549 (assembly GCF_979258975.1). Taxonomy (NCBI): domain Bacteria; kingdom Bacillati; phylum Actinomycetota; class Actinomycetes; order Micrococcales; family Intrasporangiaceae; genus Knoellia; species Knoellia sp. AC549. Next base: position 194,479 of record NZ_OZ409890.1, on the reverse strand, counting down.
ACCGGATCAAGCCCTACACGCTGGCCGTCAAGGAGGGCGGGCGCGAGAAGTTCGGGGTCTTCGACTGCGAGTTCGTCGCCGTCAACCACTCGATCCCCGACGCGCTGGCCGTCTTCGTGCGCACCTCCGGCGGCACGATCCTGCACACCGGCGACTTCAAGATGGACCAGCTGCCCCTCGACGGGCGCCTCACCGACCTGCGCGCCTTCGCCCGGCTGGGGGAGGAGGGCGTCGACCTCTTCCTGACCGACTCGACCAACGCCGAGGTTCCCGGGTTCACCACGCCCGAGAAGGACATCGCCCCGGCCATCGACCGCGTCTTCCGGGACGCGCGCCGACGCGTCATCGTCGCCTGCTTCTCCTCCCACGTGCACCGCGTCCAGCAGGTCCTCGACGCCGCCGAGAATTCCGGCCGCAAGGTCGCCATGGTCGGCCGCTCGATGGTGCGCAACATGGGCATCGCCGCGGACCTCGGCTACCTCCACGTCCCCGACGGCATCCTCGTCGATTTCAAGAAGCTCGGGGACCTGCCCGACGACAAGGTGACGCTCATCTGCACCGGCTCGCAGGGTGAGCCCATGGCGGCGCTGTCGCGGATGGCCAACCGGGACCACCAGATCGAGGTGGGGGAGGGCGACACCGTCCTCATGGCGTCCTCGCTCATCCCCGGCAACGAGAACGCCGTCTACCGGGTCATCAACGGGCTCATGCGACTCGGCGCCGACGTCGTCCACAAGGGCAACGCCAAGGTCCACGTCTCGGGCCACGCCAGCGCCGGCGAGCTCCTCTACTGCTACAACATCGTCAAGCCGCGCAACGTCATGCCGGTCCACGGCGAGTGGCGACACCTGCGCGCCAACGCCGACCTCGCGCTCGCGACGGGGGTGCACCCCAAGGGGGTCGTCGTCGTGGAGGACGGGGTCGTGGTGGACCTCGTCGAGGGCAAGGTGCGAGTGGCCGGTGCGGTCCCGTGCGGCTACGTCTATGTCGACGGGTCGTCCGTCGGTGAGGCCGACGAGGGTCTGCTGAAGGACCGCCGAATCCTGCGTGACGAGGGGTTCATCTCCGTCATCGTCGTCATGGACTCGACGACCGGCAAGATCGTCGCCGGTCCGGAGATCACCGCCCGCGGCTTCGTCGAGGGCGACATGGTCTTCGACGACGTCATGCCGAGCCTGGTCAAGGCCCTCGACGACGCGACGGCCGGGGGCATGAACGACAGCTACCAGCTCGAGCAGGTCATGCGCCGCTCGGTCGGGGGCTGGGTGGGTCGCAAGATCCGCCGTCGCCCGATGATCATTCCCGTCGTCATCGAGGCCTGAGGCACGGTCGGTCGCCCGCGCGGGCCCGGTCGGTCGGCCCGCGCGCCCCCTTCCCTTGCGGTGGCTTTTCCACCAAGGTGTAGCCAACACAGGGAGGTGTTGGCGGTGGCGACTCAGGATCGAACCGGCGTCCGAGGACCGACGCGGGCGGGGATCGAGGCGCGCACCCTGCGCGAGGACCGCTGGTGGCTCTCGCCACTCGTGACCTTCGTGGTGTTCGGCGCCTTCGTGGTCTACGCGACCATCCGCGCGTTCATGGGGCGCGACTACTACGCCTCGCCCTACCTCTCGCCGTTCTACTCGCCCTGCCTCGGCGACTGCGTCGAGGGCGCGTCCGACTTCGGGCAGCCCTTCAGGGCGTTCCCGTTGTCCGCGGCGCTGATCATCCTGATCTTCCCGCTGGGCTTCCGGATGACCTGCTACTACTACCGCAAGGCCTACTACCGGGCGTTCTGGCTCTCGCCGCCCGCGTGCGCGGTCGCCGAGCCGCACTCAGCGTACTCCGGCGAGACTCGCTTCCCGTTGATCCTGCAGAACGTCCACCGCTGGTTCTGGTATGCCGCGGTGCTCGTCGCGATGGTCCTCACCTTCGACGTGGTGCTTGCCTTCCGCAACGCCGAGCACGAGTGGGGCCACATGGGGCTCGGCACGGTGCTCATGCTCGTGAACGTCGTCTTCATCTGGCTCTACACCCTCTCGTGCCACTCGTGCCGGCACGCGGTCGGCGGTCGGCTGCGGCACTTCTCCAAGCACCCCGTGCGCTACCAGCTGTGGACCTGGGTCTCGAAGCAGAACGTCCACCACGGTCGCTACGCGTGGGTGTCCCTGTTCTCCGTCGCCCTGGTCGACCTCTACATCTGGTTGCTGGCGGCGGGCGTGATCGACGACGTGAGGTTCTTCTGATGACGCAGGCCTCGGCGCCCGGCGAGGGCCGGCACCCGATGACGGGCAACGCCATGTCCGGTGACGCCCAGGGCGGCATGGAGCGCCACAGCTACGACGTGGTGGTCGTGGGCGCGGGCGGTGCCGGGCTGCGCGCGGCGATCGCGGCCCACGACTCCGGCGCCAGGGTCGCTGTCGTCTGCAAGTCCCTCCTCGGCAAGGCCCACACCGTGATGGCCGAGGGAGGCATCGCCGCGTCGATGGGCAACTCCTACCCCGAGGACAACTGGGAGGTGCACTTCCGCGACACCATGCGCGGCGGCAAGATGCTCAACAACTGGCGGATGGCGCAGCTGCACGCCCAGGAGGCGCCCGAGCGGGTCATGGAGCTCGAGGACTGGGGGGCGCTGTTCGACCGCACCGAGGACGGGCTGATCAGCCAGCGCGACTTCGGCGGCCACAAGTACGCCCGGCTCGCGCACGTCGGCGACCGCACCGGACTCGAGATGATCCGCACCCTGCAGCAGCGAGCCGTGGCCCTGGGCATCGACGTCTTCATGGAGTGCACGGTGACGGACCTGTTCAAGGCCGACGGCAGGATCGCCGGCGCCTTCGCCTACTGGCGCGAGTCCGGTCGCTTCATCGTCTTCGAGGCCCCCAGCGTCATCCTCGCCACCGGCGGCATCGGCAAGTCCTTCAAGGTGACCTCCAACTCCTGGGAGTACACCGGCGACGGCCACGCCCTGGCCATGCGGGCCGGCGCCAGTCTCATCAACATGGAGTTCGTGCAGTTCCACCCGACCGGCATGGTCTGGCCGCCCTCGGTCAAGGGCCTGCTCGTCACCGAGTCGGTGCGCGGCGACGGCGGCATCCTGACCAACTCCGAGGGCAAGCGCTTCATGTTCGACTACATCCCGGAGTACTTCAAGACCGAGACCGCGGACACGGTCGAGGAGGCCGACCGCTGGTACGACGACAAGAAGAGCAACCGGCGACCACCCGAGCTGCTGCCCCGCGACGAGGTCGCGCGCGCCATCAACTCCGAGATCAAGGCGGGTCGCGGGACCCCGCACGGCGGCATCTACCTCGACATCGCCTCGCGACGCTCACCCGAGTTCATCCGCAAGCGGCTGCCGTCGATGTACCACCAGTTCAAGGAGCTGGCCGACGTCGACATCACCGCCGAGCCGATGGAGATCGGCCCGACGTGCCACTACGTCATGGGCGGGGTCGAGGTCGACGCCGACACCCAGGAGAGCGCGGTCACCGGCCTGTATGCCGTGGGCGAGTGCTCGGGCGGCATGCACGGCTCCAACCGGCTCGGGGGCAACTCGCTGGGGGACCTGCTCGTCTTCGGCAAGCGCGCGGGCGAGGCCGCGACGGCATACGCCAGGTCTCTCGGCGACAGTCGACCGCAGGTCGACCAGGAGGACGTGAAGTCGGCCCAGACGAGCGCCCTGGCTCCGTTCGAGGTCGAGGGCGGGGAGAACCCCTACACGATCCAGTCGGACCTCCAGCAGTCGATGAACGACCTCGTCGGGATCATCCGCACGGCGCCCGAGCTGGAGGAGTCGCTCAGCGCGATCGAGGCGTTCAAGGCACGAGCCAGCACGATGGTCGTCGAGGGGCACCGGCAGTACAACCCCGGCTGGCACCTCGCGCTCGACCTGCGCAACATGCTCATCGTCAGTGAGTGCATCGCCAAGGCCGCGCTCGCCCGCGAGGAGTCACGCGGCGGGCACACCCGCGACGACTTCCCCGGGCCCGATGAGGAGTGGGGCACCAAGAACCTCGTGGTCACCCTCAACGCCGAGGGGACGGGCGTCAGCCTCCACGAGAAGCCGTTGCCCGAGATGCCCGACGAGCTGAAGGGGTACTTCGCATGAGCGAGCGCAGCGAGCGAGTCATCCAACACAGCGCGACATGTGCCTCATGCGCGCACGGAGCGAAGCGAGTACGCGCATGAGCTACACGCTGAAGCTGAGGGTCTGGCGTGGGGACAGGGACGGTGGGGAGATCAAGGACTATCCCGTCGAGGTCTCCGACGGCGAGGTCGTGCTCGATGCGATCCACCGCGTGCAGGCCTCGCAGGCCGGGGACCTCGCGGTGCGCTGGAACTGCAAGGCCGGCAAGTGTGGCTCGTGCAGCGCCGAGGTCAACGGCAGGCCGCGCCTCATGTGCATGTGCCGGCTCTCGGACTTCGAGGAGGACGAGGTCATCACGGTCACGCCGATGCGGGCCTTCCCGGTGATCCGCGACCTGGTCACCGACGTCTCCTACAACTACGAGAAGGCCAAGGAGCTGCCGGCGTTCGCGCCACCGGAGCGTGACGCGGACGGCAAGCGCCGGATGCAGCAGATCGACGTGGAGCGGGGCCAGGAGTTCCGCAAGTGCATCGAGTGCTTCCTCTGCCAGAACACCTGCCACGTCGTTCGTGACCACGAGGACAACAAGCCGGCGTTCGCCGGACCGCGCTTCTTCCTGCGCTATGCCGAGCTCGACATGCATCCCCTGGACACCCACGACCGCCGGGCCCTCGCGCAGGACGCGGCCGGGCTCGGCATGTGCAACATCACCAAGTGCTGCACCGAGGTCTGCCCGGAGGGCATCAAGATCACCGACAACGCGATCATCCCGCTCAAGGAGCGGGTCGTGGACCGCAAGTTCGACCCGCTGGTGTGGCTGGGCAGCAAGATCGGCGTCCGCAACAAGGACAACGACGGCCGCACCGAGGTCTGAGTACTCGAACCGACCCTCGGCCCAGGTGCCGCATTATCGGGTCACCCGATAAAGGCCCCCTCCGCCCGAGTTGCCAACCCGGGTGGAGCGGCCCAGTATCGGGTCACCCGATAATGCGGCGGGGGAAAGGGGAGCGGGCTGTGGCGCGTGTGACGCGTGTGTCTGAGGTGACTTTCGCCTAGGGTGCGAGCATGGCCTCCCGTTCGACTTCTCCTGCGCGCTCCCGCCCGGCCTCCGGGCGACCGGCCAACCGCCGCGCGCCCGCCCGACCCGCGAGCCGCAAGAAGGCCCCGGCCAAGGGCGGCACCCCCATGCCGGTGGCCGCCGTGCGCGGAGCCTGGATGGGTCTGGCCCACGCCACCGGGGGAACCGTCCGCAAGGTCTCCCATGCCGGACACGACCTCGAGCCCGAGCACCGCCGCGACGGAGCCGGCCTCACCCTCATCGCCCTGGCCGTCGTCGTCGCCGCTCGCGAGTGGTGGGGTCTCGCCGGCATGGTGGGCGACGCCACGCATGCCGTCGTCGCGGGCACCTTCGGCCGCGTCGCCTATGTCGTCCCGATCGTCCTGCTCCTCTTCGGCCTCCACCTGTGGCGCACCCCGCGCGAGCACCCCGCGACGAACCGCATGGCCATCGGCACCGCGCTCCTCGCCTTCGCCTCGACCGGCGTCGTCCACGTCGCCGCGGGCATCCCCGAGCCGCCGGCCGGCGCCGACGGCATGCGCGCTGCCGGTGGCATCATCGGCTTCCTCGCCTCGAGCCCGCTCGAGACCGCGGTCTCGATCTACGGCACCATCCCGCTGCTCATCCTCCTCGGCATCTTCGGTCTCCTCGTGCTCACCGCGACGCCGGTGCACGAGATCCCCGACCGCTTCGACCAGCTGCGTGCCACGATCCTCGGCCAGCCGGCCCACGACGACGAGGACCACACCGAGGCGCTGCCGACCAAGAAACCGCGCCGGAGCCGCGCCGTGCCCGACGAGCCACTCGTCGGGGACGAGGCCTTCGAGCAGGCCGCGATCGTCGCCTACGAGGACCGCGTCGGCGGCAAGGGCCGCAAGAACCGTCCCGCAGAGTCCGCACCCGTGGCCGAGGAGGGCGGACCGCGCCCCGGCGAGAAGCGCCCCACGGCCCCGGGCGTCCTCGCTCCGGGCGCGACCGTCAAGGCACCGCTTGAGCCGACCCGGCTCGAGGCGCCGCCGACGACCCCGTTGCCGCAGCGCGTCGAGCAGCTCTCCCTCGCCGGCGACGTCACCTACACGCTGCCCGACAACTCCGTCCTCAAGCAGGGCGCGCCCCACAAGGAGCGCTCCGAGGCCAACGACCGCGTCGTCGAGGCGCTCACCACGGTGCTCGACGAGTTCGGCATCGACGCCCAGGTCACCGGCTTCACCCGCGGACCGACGGTCACCCGCTACGTCGTCGAGCTCGGCCCGGGCATCAAGGTCGAGCGGGTCACCGCCCTGTCCAAGAACATCGCGTATGCCGTCGCGTCCGCCGACGTGCGCATCCTCAGTCCCATCCCGGGCAAGTCCGCGATCGGGATCGAGATCCCGAACCCCGACAAGGAGATGGTCTGCCTCGGCGACGTCCTGCGCAGCCGGGTCGCGCGCGACAACCACCACCCGATGGTCATGGGCGTCGGCAAGGACGTCGAGGGTGGCTACGTCATCGCCAACCTCGCCAAGATGCCCCACCTGCTGGTCGCCGGCGCCACCGGCTCGGGCAAGTCGAGCTTCGTGAACTCGATGATCACCTCGATCCTCATGCGAGCGACGCCCGACGAGGTCCGCATGGTGCTGGTCGACCCCAAGCGGGTCGAGCTCACGGCATACGAAGGTATCCCGCACCTCATCACGCCGATCATCACCAACCCCAAGAAGGCGGCCGAGGCCCTCCAGTGGGTCGTGCGTGAGATGGACGCTCGCTACGACGACCTGGCGGCCTACGGCTACAAGCACGTCGACGACTTCAACAAGGCGGTGAAGTCCGGCAAGGTCCAGCCGCTGCCGGGGTCGAAGCGGGTCATCCAGCCCTACCCCTACCTGCTCGTCGTCGTCGACGAGCTCGCCGACCTCATGATGGTCGCGCCGCGTGACGTCGAGGAGTGCATCGTCCGCATCACCCAGCTCGCGCGCGCTGCGGGCATCCACCTCGTCCTCGCGACCCAACGCCCGTCCGTGGACGTCGTCACCGGCCTCATCAAGGCCAACGTGCCCAGCCGCATGGCGTTCGCGACCTCGTCGCTCGCCGACAGCCGCGTCGTCCTCGACCAGCCCGGCGCCGAGAAGCTCCTCGGCCAGGGTGACGCACTCTTCCTGCCCATGGGGGCCAGCAAGCCGATGCGCGTCCAAGGCGCCTGGGTCACCGAGACCGAGATCCAGGACGCCGTCGCCCACGTGACCGGCCAGCTGAAGCCGACCTATCGCGAGGACGTCGCCGTCGTCGCGCCCAAGAAGAACCTCGACGACGACATCGGCGACGACCTCGACCTGCTGCTGCAGGCCACCGAGCTCGTCGTGACGACGCAGTTCGGCTCGACGTCGATGCTCCAGCGCAAGCTGCGGGTGGGCTTCGCCAAGGCGGGTCGCCTCATGGACCTGCTCGAGTCCCGTGGCGTCGTCGGACCCTCCGAGGGGTCGAAGGCGCGTGACGTGCTCGTGCGCCCCGACGACCTCGAGACCACCCTTGCGGTCCTGCGCGGGGACGAGATCCCGGACGACGTCGCCGCCTTCGACAACGAGGCGACCGACGGGATGACCCAGGACGGCGCTCCCTCGATTGACGCGCCGCCCATGTCTCCGGCGAAGGCACCGACCCAGCAGGTCCCGACCGACCGCTACGGCCCCGACGCGGTCGCAGCCGGCCTCGAGAGCCGGCCCCAGGTCGAGGCCTGGGACGAGGACGAGGACGACAGCGAGGACGCGTGGGAGCTCACCGGTCGCCGGTGAGCTGTCCCTCCGACTGACCGACGTCGACGGTGGCTGGAGGCCTATCCGCTGCCCCCGGCGCATCGGAGGCAGCCGGCGCCTCGCTCAGCGTCTGGGCAAGCTCGGCGACGAAGTCGCGGACCTCGTCGTACCCAGCCACCGGACCGCCGGCGAGGAATCCGTCGACCCCGAGGAGCACCGCGCTCGGTGATCCCGTGAGCCCGAGGGCCCGCCACGCGAGGCCTCGGTGGTCGGTCAGGGTCAGCCGCGGGGTGCTCGGGAGGAGCGACTCGACGAGGGGCACGGAGAAGACCATGCGCACGTCGACGACCTGCAGCTGCGCCTGCCAGTCCTCGAGCTCGGTGACGATGCCTCGGGTCGAGACGCAGTAGCAGTTGACGAACACGAGCAGCTGGGCCCGCCGCGCCGAGAGCTCGAGGAGCGTCACGGGACCCGACGCGGGGTCATGGAGCAGGAGCTCTGGCGTGGGGCTCCGGACGTAGTCGTCCTCGTCCACGTGGGATGGCTCGAAGGACAGACCGGGCGCGAGGGCATCGGGTCCCTCGAACGCTTCCGCCTGCTCGATCGGATCCGACTGCCCGAACCTGCCGAGGACGAGCGCCGTCACCAGGCAGGCCAGGCCGGCAAGGACGAGCCAGAGGCCGTCGTCGGCGGTGAAGTCCGCCACGAGCGACCACAGGGTTCGACCCGACGCCGCCAGGCCGAGCGCCGCCGCCGCGGCCGAGACGAGGAGCGTGTTGCGCAGGAGGGTCCGCCCGGAGATGCGGTGGTCACCGGCCTGACCGAAGCAGCCGCAGCTGGGGCGTGGGGTGATCGTCAGGCCGCGTGCGATGAGGGCCCAGTAGGCGAGCATGAGGAGCAGCGTGGCCGCGGCGGCCACACCGAAGAGCGGTGCCCACGGGGCGAGCAGGCCGGCGGCGAGTGCCAGCTCGATGCCGGGGACGGCTCGGGCCAGTGCTGCCGGGAGGACCCACTCCGGAAGGTGCAGGTTGCGGATGATCCGCTGGAGCGAGGCGCCCTTGCCCATCTTGGCCACGGCGCTGAACCCCAGGACGCCGACGAGGACGAGCGGTGCGATCACCCACGCGGCATGGTGCATGTCGTCATCGTAGGTCGGGCCCCCTTCCGGCGGAGGCGCTTAGAGTGACGCCATGGAGACCACTTCCTGGGACGACCTGCGCGAGCCGCTGACCCGGACGCAGCGCTGGGCGGCAGTGCTGCGCAAGCAGCCGTCGGCGTTCCTCCTGGCTGTCCAGCTGCTCGTCATCGTGCTGCTGCCGTGGCTCCAGGACCTCGACTACGGCCGCGTCGCGCTTTCGGTCCTCAGTCTCTCCGCGCTCACCGTCGCCGTCTTCACCGTGCGGAGCACCCCGGCGCTCACGTGGCTCTCGGTCCTCATCGGCCTCCCCGCCGGCGTCCTCGAGATCTGGACCGTCGTCTCGCCCGACAACGCGGTCGTCGTCCCCCTCGCGCACACGGCGCTCTCGCTCTTCTACTTCTACACGGCCTACGGCCTGGTCGCCTACATGTTCGAGGACGCCTGGGTGACCAAGGACGAGCTGTTCGCGGTCGGGGCTGCCTTCACCGTGCTGCTCTTCGCGTTCGCCTACCTGTTCCTCGCGGTCCAGGAGCTGTGGCCCGGGTCCTTCATCGGCCACACCGAGGATGCCGAACGCTCCTTCCTGGAGCTCCTCTATCTCTCGGGCGCCAACCTCACCAGTGTTGGCCTGTCGGACGTCCTCCCGGTTGGCTCCCAAGCGAGGGCGGTCGCAATCATCGAGCAGCTCGCGGGCGTCATGTATGTCGCCATGGTGATCTCGCGCCTCGTCGCGCTCACTGTCATGCGCAACCGGGGCTGAGCGGCTCAGACCCCGTCGAGGTCCTCGATCCGAGCAGTGCTGGGAGCGCGTCCGCCGAGGTCGCGTGCGGTCGCCTCGACACCCTCAAGCACGCGCAGGGCGTTGCTCCACGTCAGCCTGCCGAGGTCGTCGTCGGACCAGCCGCGCTCGGCGAGGGCCTCGAGCAGGCGGGGGTAGCAGGACACGTCCTGGAGACCCGTGGGCAGCACACCCACCCCGTCGTAGTCGCCGCCCAGACCGATGTGTTCGACGCCGGCGACCTCGCGGACGTGCTCGACGTGCGCGACGACGTCGTCAAGAGTCGCCGCCGGCTGCGGATGCCTCACGCGATGGCGCTCGAGGAAGGTCGTGTATGCCGTGTGGTCGGCCCAGTGGACGCCCTCGACCGCCGCTGCGTCCGCCGCTTCCAGGTCCCACTCGCGCACGGCGGGTGAGACGAACTTGGGGACGAAGGTGACCATGCAGAGACCACCGTTGGCGGGGAGCTGGGCGAGGACGTCGTCGGGGACGTTGCGCGGGTGGTCGCAGACGGCGCGAGCCGAGGAGTGCGAGAACATGACCGGCGCCGTCGTGGTGGCCAGCGCGTCACGCATCGTGTCGGCAGACACGTGCGAGAGGTCGACCGCCATGCCGACGCGGTTCATCTCGCGCACCACCTCGCGCCCGAAGGGGGAGAGGCCACCGAGCACCGGCTCGTCCGTGGCGGAGTCGGCCCAGGGGACGTTGTCGTTGTGGGTGAGGGTGAGGTATCGCACCCCCAGCGCGTGGAGCATGCGAAGTGCTCCCAGTGAGGAGTCGATGCTGTGACCGCCCTCGGCGCCCAGGAGCGATGCGATGCGGCCGCTCGCGCGCGCAGCACGCACGTCAGCCGCACTGACCGCGAGAGCCAGCTCACCGGCATACCGGGTCGTCATGGTCCGGACGAAGTCGATCTGCTCGAGCGTTGCGGTCACCGCCCGCTCGCCGGCCCACTTGGCATCGACGTAGACCGACCAGAACTGTGCACCCATGCCGCCACGGCGCATGCGGACGAGGTCGGTGTGGGTCGAGGCCAGCTCGGTGCCCAGGTCGAGGCGGTCGAGGTCATAGGCCACCTGTTCGCGAGCCGCCCACGGGAGGTCGTTGTGGCCGTCCCAGACGGGGCGGCTCGCGAGCAGGTCGGTGATGCGCTGGCCGGTCGACGTCATCGCCCCAACCTAGGACACGTCGACCCGGCACCGTCGGGAGTGCACCACGCGCGCAACTAGAGTGGACCCATGCCTGCACCCGACACGACCACTCGCTCGGTGGCCGTCGTCACTCTGGGCTGCACCCGCAACGACGTCGACTCCGAAGAGCTCGCGGGGCGCCTCCAGGCCGGTGGCTGGACCCTCGTCGACGACGCCGCCGACGCCGACGTGGCCGTCGTCAACACGTGTGGGTTCGTCGAGCAGGCCAAGAAGGACTCGATCGACAGCCTCATCGAGGCGTCCTCCCTCAAGGAGAGCGGCCGGACGCAGAAGGTCGTCGCCGTGGGCTGCCTCGCCGAGCGCTACGGCCAGACGCTGGCCGACGAGCTGCCCGAGGCCGACGCCGTGCTGGGCTTCGACTCGTATGCCGACATGTCGACGCACCTGCGCACCATCCTCGACGGCGGCAAGGTCGCGAGCCATGTGCCCAGCGACCGTCGCAAGCTGCTGCCGCTCTCACCGGTGACGCGTCAGGAGGCGTCGGCCGACGTCGCCCTTCCGGGTCACGCGGCACCCCGTGCCCGGCTCGAGACCGGCCCGTGGGCCCCGCTCAAGATCGCCAGCGGCTGCGACCGGCGCTGCGCCTTCTGCGCGATCCCGATGTTCCGCGGTTCCTTCGTCTCACGCCGACCCACCGACGTCATCGAGGAGGCCCGCTGGCTCGCCACCCAAGGGGTGCGCGAGCTCTTCCTCGTGAGCGAGAACTCCACCTCCTACGGCAAGGACCTGGGCGACCTGGCCCTCATGGACGCGCTCCTGCCCGAGCTCGCCGGCCTCGACGGCATCGAGCGGGTCCGGGTGTCCTACCTGCAGCCGGCCGAGGTCCGGCCCGGCCTGCTGGACGCGATGGTGGCCATCCCCGAGGTCATGCCCTGGTTCGACCTGTCCTTCCAGCACGCCTCCGCGCCGCTGCTGCGTCGCATGCGCCGCTTCGGCGGCACCGAGGCGTTCCTCGGGCTCATCGAGGACGTCCGGCGGCGCTCGCCGCTCGCGGGCATCCGCAGCAACGTCATCGTCGGCTTCCCGGGTGAGACCGAGGCCGAGGTCGACGAGCTCGCCGAGTTCCTCACCGCAGCGCGTCTCGACGTCGTCGGTGTCTTCGGCTACTCCGACGAGGACGGCACCGAGGGTGAGCTGCTGACCGGCAAGATCGCGCCCCAGGACATCGCCGACCGCGTCGAACGCCTCACCGACCTCATCGAGGAGCTCACCGCGCAGCGGGCGGAGGACCGCATCGGCGAGAGCGTGCGGGTCCTTGTCGAGGGGGTCGACGACGAGAGCGGCGACGTGTTCGGGCGCGCCGAGCACCAGGGTCCGGACGTCGATGGCGCGACGCGGGTCGTGGGCGTCGACGCCGCCATCGGCGAGACCGTCGTCGCCACCGTCGTCGCCACCGAGGGCATCGACCTCGTCGCGGACCCGGCGTGAGGTCTGCGTCGTGACGCCTGCTCCGGGTGGAGCGCCGACCGCGGTGAGCACCTGGAATCTGCCCAACGGCCTAACCATGCTCAGGATCCTGCTCGTCCCCGTCTACGGCGTGCTGCTGCTCAGCTCGGACGGGGCCGACCCGGCGATGCGCTGGTGGGCCGCCGTGGTCTTCGCCTTCGCGACGCTGACGGACCGCATCGACGGCGACCTGGCGCGCAGCCGCGGGCTCGTGACGAACTTCGGCGTGATCGCCGACCCGATCGCCGACAAGATGCTCATGAGCATGGCCTTCGTCGGCCTCTCTCTCCTGGGCGAGGTCTGGTGGTGGGTCACGATCGTCGTCCTGGTCCGGGAGTGGGCCATCACCGTGATGCGCTTCTTCGTCATCCGGCACGGCGTCATGCCTGCGGGCCGTGGGGGCAAGATCAAGACAGTGCTGCAGAGCCTGGGTCTGTTCTTCTTCAGCCTGCCCCTTGCCACGTTCCCCGAGCCGGACGTGTGGCGGTGGGGCGCCTCCACGCTGCTCGCGATCGCGGTGGTCGTCACGGTGGGCACCGGGCTGGACATCGGGATGAAGGCTCTGCGACTGCGGCAGACCAGCGAGCGCGCCGCCATGAAGCGGGCCAGTCGTGCTGCTCAGGGGCGCGTGGGAACTCGCGCCGCCGGCCCGGGCGCCCTCGTCCAGGCCTTGGTCGACAGGGGCCTGACGATTGCCACCGCCGAGTCACTCACCGGAGGGCTCGTCGCGGCGACACTCACCGAGGTTCCGGGTTCGTCCGCGACCGTGCGAGGCGCGATCGTCGCCTACGGCACCGATCTCAAGAGTGAGCAGCTCGGGGTCGACAGCGCACTCCTGAGCGCCGGCGGTCCGGTCCAGGCCGAGGTCGCTCGGCAGATGGCTGCGGGCATCTGCCGGGTGCTGGACGCCGACGTCGGGATCTCGACCACCGGCGTGGCCGGACCCGGACCGCAGGACGGCGTCCCCGTGGGGACCGTCTTCGTCGCCGTGGCGCACCGGGGGACGGTGACCGTGCAGGAGCTGCAGCTCTCGGGCAGCCGCGAGACCATCCGCGCGGCCTCGGTCGTCGCGGCCCTCGACCTGTGCGCGTCGCGCGTCACGGAGGAGTCGGCGGCGGACGGCGCCTGAGCCGTTCCCCGAGGGTGCGGTGGCGACACGCCGGACCCCCTCGCACCGCCACGCCGAACCACCAGCAGGAATAGGACTTCGTGCGGAACACTTCGACGTGAGGGGACCCATGCGATGTAGCGTGGTTCCAGACGAGTTGCCCGGACGCCGAAGGGAGGCACCCATCATGATCCTGCTCCGACACGAGCTCGGTGAGGTGCTGCGCGAGCGGCGGCAGGAGCAGGGCCGCACCCTGCGTGACGTGGCTGCGGCCGGTGCCGTCTCACTCGGCTATCTCAGCGAGGTCGAGCGTGGCGTCAAGGAGGCCTCCTCGGAGCTCCTCGGTGCGATCTGCGAGGCGCTCGACATCCCGATGTCGGTGGTCCTCGACGAGACCGCCCAGCGCGTGGCCCGCGTCGAGTCGATCACCGCCCCGGTGTCGCTGCCCGTGGGCGACCGGGCCTCCGTGGTCTCCGCCTCCGCAGCCTGACCGACCCGCTCGCGTCCGACCCGGCGACACTGGGCACGGTCGTCGGTGCCACCCTCGGAGCACCGTCCTTCATGCCGGGCGTGCCGCTCAGGCGCGTCGGTAGGGCGAGCGGCGACCGGCTGACGAGGAGCCCAGCGGACGTTGGGGCCGTCCGTCGTCGTGCGGAGCGAGGCCGCCCTGGCAGGTCGGGCAGTAGAACATCGTCCGCTCCTGCCCCGCGGGGCCGGTCATCGCCACGCGCACGGTGTCTCCACAGCGTCGGCAGGGGCGACCCGAGCGCGCATGGACCCACATCTCCTCACCCTTGCGCCGGACACCGGTGGGCGCCTGGACCGCGTGGAGGCGACCGGCGTCGAGCAGGTGCTGCGCTCGATCGATGATCGCGACGACCCGCTCCCGGGGCAGCTCGGCCACCGGGGTCCACGGGTGCTGGCGCTCGATGAACAGGGTCTCCGCGGCATACATCGTGCCGACGCCGGCGAGGTTGCGCTGGTCGAGCAGGGCCGACCCGATGGGACCACCAGCAGCAAGGACCCGCTCAGCGGCGACCTGCAGGTCCCAGTCGGGACCGAGCGTGTCGGGCCCGAGGTGACCCACGACGTCGCCCTCGCGGTGGGTCGGCAACAGCTCGAGCAGGCCGAGCCGAAGTCCGAGTGCCGTCCAGGCGCTGGTGCCGATGGCCGCCCTCAGGTCCGCCCGGCGCAGCCATCGCGTCGTCTCGGTCGGGGACTCGATGCGCCACTGGCCCTCCATCTTGAGGTGCGAGTGGAGGGTCACCCCGGAGTCGAACCGGTGGAGCAGGTGCTTGCCACGACTCACGACCTCGACCGTCGTCGTCCCGCGCAGGTCAGCGGTCGCGATCTCCGGGAAGCGCAGGTCACTCAACGTGACCACCTCGCCGGCCAGCGCCCGGTGCAGGCGGGTGGCGGTCCGCCACACCGTGTCGCCCTCAGGCATCGAGCTGCCTCCTTGTCATGCGTCAGCGTCGCAGCCGGAGGCCACGCGGGGTCGCGTGGAAGCCGGCCTGCGCCAAGGCATCGACGAGGGGATGGCCCGAGCCGAGCAGGGCGCCGCCATCGGCCTTCTCGACGGTGAGCCGACCCAGGGCCCCCTCGCGCACGGCCAGGGCGAGGGCATCGGCGGCGGCCTGGAGGGTCGTGGGGTCGTCGGTCCAGGAGAGCAGGGTCTTGCCACCCCGCTCGACGTAGAGGACGAGGTCACCGTCGACGAGGATGACGAGGGCGCCGGCCTTGCGGGCGGGCTGGTGGCCCCGTCGACCGGAGGTGCCCGCGCCGTCAGCCTGATCGGCACCCTCGGCGACGGGCCGGTCGGGCCACGGCAGGGCCGCGCCGTAGGCGTTGGCCGGATCGGTGGCCGCGAGCACGAGAGCAGGCTGCGCCACGGGATCGGGGGTGGCGCCGAGCTGCCGGGCGTGTGCCCGCAGCCGGTCGATGGCTCCGGTCGTCGCGAACTGTGCTGCGCCCAGGGACTCGACGAAGTATCCGCGCCGGACCCGGCCGGACTCCTCGGCGGCGGCGAGGACCCGATAGACGGCGGCGAACCCTCCGGTGACGTCCTCGGCGACGACGCTGCCCCGGGTGAGGACGCCGTAGCGGTCCTGGAGGACCTCCGCCGTCGCCAGCAGGCGCACGGTGGCATCCTGCTCGACCTCGGGCAGGAGCGCCCAGCGGCCCGCGACCACCGCAGGTGCGGTGCGTGCGACGGACAGGGGTCGGGAGGCACCCCGACGGCCACCGAGGGTACCCAGGGATCCGGTGCGACCGGCATACCGGGTGGTGCGTGGGCCGGCGGCGGAGCGCTTGTGCGAGGTGCGGCCACCGGCGAGCAGGGCACGCACTGGCGCGAAAGTGTCGCCGGAGACGTGACCGGACCACACGAGCGACCAAAGGTCCTCGACCACCTCGTCGTCCGTGCCCGCGACCGTGTCGGCCAGGGCGCGGAAGAAGTAGGCGCCACCCCCCGAGAGCACGTCCAGCAGGGCCTGAGCCCGGTCGCCCAGCTCGGTGCCGTCGGGAGCAGCCATGGTCACGTCGGCGTTCTCGGCGAGGTGGAGGGACACCCAACCGTCGTCACCGGGGAGCGACCCGTGACCGCGCCACAACACCTCTCCGACGCTCATGAGCTCGTCGAGGAGCGCGGGGGAGTAGCCGACGACGCGGGCGGGCAGCACCAGCGACTCGAGGGCGCTGGCGGGGAGGACGGCCCCGGAGAGCTGCTCGACGGCGCGGATGAGGCCCTCCCGACCACGCAGGCCACCGCCCACCGACTGCCACTGCGGCAGGAACCGAGCGAGCTCGACGGCCGCCACTGGCTCGACCTCGGCACGCAGCGCCGCCAGGGACCGGCGGCGCAGCGTGCGCAGCACCTCGGCGTCGCAGTGGTCGAGACCGTGCTGCCCGCCACCGCTCTCGGTCGGCAGGAGCTCACCCTCGACGACGCGCCCGGTGGCGACGAGGCGGCGCAGCGCATCGAGGGCGACGGCTGGGCCCACGCCCCACCACTGCGCCACGGCCTGGGTCGGGAAGGGCCCGTGGGTGCGGGCGAAGCGGGCCACGAGGTCACCGAGCGGGTCGGGCACGGGCTCGAGGAACGTCTGGGGAACGCCCACGGGGAGCGAGACCCCGAGGGCGTCGCGCAACCGCGAGGCGTCCTCGATCGCGGCCCAGCGCTCCTCACCGGCGATGCGGACCCTGATGACCCGGCGAGCCCCCTCGAGGTCGACGAGCCAGCCGCCGATGTCGCGGGTCGGCACCGTGTCGCGGGTCCGACGCTCGATCTCGGGGAGCGACAGCGGACCCAGGGTGCGCAGGAGGTCGGCCACGTCCTCGCCGTCGCGGCACCGGCGGTCCTCGGCGAGGCGCTGCAGCTCGGACTCGGTCCGGGCGATGGCCTCGGGGTCGAGAAGGTCACGCAGCGACAGGCCCTCGCCGCGACCCAGCAGCTCGGCGAGCAGGGTGGGATCGAGCGAGAGGGCGGCGGCGCGCTTCTCGGCGAGTGGGGAGTCGCCCTCGTAGAGGAACTGTGCGACGTAGCCGAACATCAGCGACCGGGCGAAGGGTGACGGCTGCGCAGACTCCACGTCGACGAGCGTCACCTCACGAGAGGCGATCGAGGACATGAGGGCCGTCAGGCCGGGCACGTCGAAGACGTCCTGCACGCACTCGCGCACCGTCTCGAGGACGATGGGGAACGAGGCGTACTGGCTGGCGACCTCGAGCAGCTGGGCCGCCCGCTGGCGCTGCTGCCACAGCGGTTGACGACGGTCGGGACGTCGCCGGGGCAGGAGCAGGGCCCGCGACGCGCACTCGCGGAACCGGGCGGCGAACAGGGCCGATCCGCCGATCTCGCCGGTGACGAGGTCGTGGACGTCGTCGGGGTCGAGCCGGACGAGCTCGAGCAGCTCGGCGGCCGCCCCCTTGCCGGACGAACCCTCACCGTCGAACTCGAGGTCGGGGAGCCGGAAGACGATGCCGTCGTCACCGTGCATGGCCTGCACGTCGACCCCGAACCGCTCGCGCATCCGAGCCGAGACGCAGAGGGCCCACGGGGCGTGCACCTGGCCCCCGAAGGGACTGTGCACGGCGACCCGCCAGTCGCCGATCTCGTCGCGGAAGCGCTCGACGACGATGGTCCGGTCGTCCGGGACGTGGCCGGTCGCGGCCCGCTGCTCGTCGAGGTAGCCGACGAGGTTGTCGGTGGCCCAGGCGTCGAGCCCGGCGGCCGAGACTCTGGCGCGAGCAGCCGCGGGGGTGGACCCGGCGACCTCGCGGACGAAGGCGCCGACCGCCTTGCCCAGCTCGGCCGGCCGGCCCAGCTGGTCGCCCTTCCAGAACGGCAGCTTCCCCGGCTGGCCCGGCGCCGGGGTGACGAGCACCCGGTCGTGGGTGATGTCCTCGATCCGCCAGGTGGACGTGCCGAGGGTGAAGACGTCGCCGACGCGCGACTCGTAGACCATCTCCTCGTCGAGCTCGCCCACGCGGCGGCCCGTGCCCTCGCCGGTGGCGAGGAACACGGCATACAGCCCGCGGTCCGGGATGGTGCCGCCGGAGGTGACGGCGAGGCGTTGGGCGCCCGGCCGCCCGGAGAGGACCCCGCCCACACGGTCCCAGACGATGCGGGGGCGCAGCTCGGCGAACTCGTCGCTGGGATAGCGGCCCGACAGCATGTCGAGCACCGACTCGAGGATCGACCGGGGCAGGCCCGCGAAGGGCGCAGCGCGGCGGACGACCTGCTCGAGGTCGTCGACGGTCCAGTCGTCGAGCGCGGTCATGGCGACGATCTGCTGGGCGAGGACGTCGACCGGGTTGGCGGGCACCCGGAGCGACTCGATGGCACCGGCCCGCATGCGCTCGACGACGACGGCCGTCTGCACGAGGTCGCCTCGGAACTTGGGGAAGAGCACTCCGCGTGACACGGCGCCGACCTGGTGGCCGGCCCGGCCGACCCGCTGCAGGCCGCTCGCCACGGAGGGTGGGGACTCGACCTGGATCACGAGGTCGATCGCACCCATGTCGATGCCGAGCTCCAGGCTGGAGGTCGCCACCACCGCGGGGAGGCGGCCGGCCTTGAGGTCCTCCTCGATGAGCTGGCGGTGCTCCTTGCTGACCGAGCCGTGGTGGGCGCGCGCCAGGATGGGCGCGGCTCCCGAGGAGGCGCCGGACTGGGCCATCACCTGGGCGGGAGTGCGGGAGGACGAGGACGAGCCGGTATGCCGTCCGCCCACCTTCGCGACCGGCTTGCCCCCGCCGTCGCCGTCGCTTCCCGCTGACTCAGCCACTTCGGCGGCCGCGGCCTCGAGCCGCTCCTCCCAGATCTCGTTGAGGCGGGCGGTGAGCCGCTCGGCCAACCGCCTCGAGTTCGCGAAGACGAGCGTCGACTGGTGCGATGCCACAAGGTCGACGATGCGCTCCTCGACATGCGGCCAGATCGAGGCGCGTCGCGCGGCGCCGGAGGCCGGCCCGCTCAGGTCGTCCTCGATGACCTCGCCGAGGGAGGACATGTCGGCGATGGGCACGACGACGTCGAGCTCCCACTCCTTGGTCGACGGCGGGCGGACGACGTCGACAGGCCGACCGCCAGCGAGGTAGCGAGCGACCTCGTCGACCGGCTCCACGGTGGCGGACAGCCCGATCCGCTGGGCCGGCCGGTCGAGGAGCGCGTCGAGGCGTTCGAGCGACAGCGCCAGATGAGCTCCCCGCTTGGTGCCGGCCACGGCGTGCACCTCGTCGAGGATGACGGTCTCGACGCCGCGCAGGGCCTCGCGCGCCTGCGAGGTGAGCAGCAGGAACAGCGACTCGGGCGTCGTGATGAGGATGTCGCTCGGTGCCCGGGCGAAGGTGCGGCGCTCGCCCGCCGGTGTGTCCCCGCTGCGCACCGACACCGTGATGTCGGGCTGGGGCACACCGAGCCTGGTCGCTGCGTGACCGATGCCGACGAGGGGACTGCGCAGGTTGCGCTCGACGTCGACGGCCAAGGCCTTCATCGGCGAGATGTAGAGGACGCGGCAGCGCCTCAGCTTCTCGGCCGGCAGGGGCTCGGTGCCGAGCCGGTCGAGCGCCCAGAGGAAGGCCGACAGCGTCTTGCCCGAGCCGGTCGGTGCGACGACGAGCGCATGGTGCCCCGAGCTGATCGCCTCCCAGGCCCCGGCCTGGGCCTGGGTGGGCGCGCTGAAGGAGTCGCGGAACCACGCCGCGGTGGCGGGGGAGAATCGCTCGAGAACGTCAGCCGTCATGAGGTGTCCAGCCTCTCACCCGGTGCCGACAGCCGCGTCGATGGCGGTGTCGCTCTTCGCGGGGGCGTCGTGACCGGTGGCACCCGGTGGAGCGCTCGTCAGGTGTCGACGTTCTGCCCAGCACCGCGGATGGGACGGGCCCGATCCATGGCGCGCCACTCGGGTTGCAGGCCGGAGACGGTGGTGGACACGAAGTAGACCGCGCCGGCGACGCCCAGTGCCGGGGCGACGCCCATGGCCGCGACCGCCACACCGCCGACCACACCACCCACCGGGAGACCGGCCCAGGCGAGGGCGTCGGCGAGCGAACCCACACGACCGACGATGTGGCGCGGCACGCGCTCGAAGAAGAGCGCGCTGATCGTCGGGTTGACGAAGCCGGCCCCCAGACCGGCGACGACGTTGGAGCCGATGATGAGCCACAGCGGCGCGTCGAGGGCCAGCACGAGGTAGCGCGGAGCCCCGGAGAGGGTGAAGCCCACGAGGTAGGCCGTGCGCCGGCTGAACCGACCGGCCATCGTCGTCGCGACGAGGCTGGCGGCGACGGCCGCGCCTCCGTAGAGCACACCGACCAGCCCGACGAGCCCGGCGTCGTAGCCGTTGGTCAGGGCCCAGGTGGGGAGCATGACCCCGAGGTAGGCGGCCTCGAGGAGGTTGGTCACGGTGATCATCGCCAGGATGGAGCGCAGCAGCCGGTCCTGGCGCAGGAACGAGGCCCCGGCCCGGAGGCGGGAGAGGTAGGAGCCGCCCTCGCGCGAGTCACCGAGCGTGACCCGGGGGATGAAGAGCGCGACGACCAGGGCGCTGAACAGCGCGGCCCCTGCCGTCACC
Source organism: Knoellia sp. AC549 (assembly GCF_979258975.1). Lineage (NCBI taxonomy): Bacteria > Bacillati > Actinomycetota > Actinomycetes > Micrococcales > Intrasporangiaceae > Knoellia > Knoellia sp. AC549. Next base: position 173,870 of record NZ_OZ409890.1, on the reverse strand, counting down.
GCGACGGTCTGGGCGGCGCCGAACGCCATGACGAGGAGTCCACCGAGTCCCGCGCCGAGGAGCCCGCTCGCGCGGTCGATCGTGCTGTCGAGGCCCGTGAGGCGTTCGAGGGGGACGCCGGAGGCGTCCGCGACCGCAGGGATCATCGCGTTGCGGGCGCCGTCGCCGGGGCCGCGGAACGCACCGGCCAGGGCCACGAGGCCCAGCAGCAGCGGAACGCGATCGGGCAGCGAGAGGTGCCCGACGGCATACAGGATCGGGATGAGGCCGAGGAACACGCCACTGACGACGTCGCCCAGGACACTGACGACCCGTGGGCCGTAGCGGTCGATGAGGGGTCCACCCAGCGCCTTGGCGATGACGTAGGGCGCCATCTCCGCCGTCAGCACGAGGCCGGCGAGAGCGGGGGAGTTGGTCTCGGTGAGGACGAGCCACGGCAGCGCGATCGTCGCGACGCGGGTGCCCGCGATCGACACGCTCGAAGCCGCGAACATGCCGTAGAGACTGCGCCGGCTAGGGCGCGCGTGCAGGCTCACTCCGGTGACATCCCGGGGGCGAGGAAGACCTCCAGGTTGACCGACACCGGGCGTGCCGTGTCGGGTGCGTCCACCGTCCCCTGGTGCGGTCGGTAGCCGCGGATCACACTGATGACGTCGCGCATCAGCGAGTCCGTCTCCTCCGGCGTGAGCCGCAGGGTGTAGTTGCTGAACGTACCGGCGTCCTCCCACTCCGTCGGCAGGGTGGCGATCTCGGCGATGGCGCGCTGGGCGTTCTCGGCGTAGCCGGCCGCCACGGCGGACAGGTATGCCGCAGACGTCACCTTGTCGGCGTCGTGCGTGTCGAAGTAGGTGCGGGCGTGGGCAGCGCGCCACCACCGGTCCCGGGCGTTGCCGAGCTCGCTGGCCTCGACGACGAAGCCGGCCTCGGCGAGCTGTCGCACGTGGTAGCTCGTGGCTCCCGTGTTGACCCCGAGGTGGGCGGCCAGACGGGAGGCGGTGGCCGGTCCGTGGAGGCGGAGGGCGCTGAGGATGCGTGGTCGGAGGGGGTGCGTCAGCGCCTTGAGCGTCGTCGCATCGAGGACGACGTCCCGACGGGGGTCGGGCTCAAGAGGAACTGGCATGGCGTTGACCTTACAAAGGAATCTCTGTGATCGCTGGATGAGCACGAGGGCCGTGCGTCCGGGTCGCAGGGGCCTGGTCGCCAGCATGCCGTGTGACAGACTCGCGGACATGCGGATCAGTCAATTCTGGACGCTGATGAACGACGAGTTCGGCGAGACCTACGCGCCCACGCTGGCGCGCGACCACGTCCTCGGCGTCCTCGGCGGTCGCAGCGTTACCCAGGCCCTCGAGGAGGGCATGCACCCTCGACTCGTCTGGCTGGCGCTGTGCGACGACATGGACGTGCCGCCGGAGCGTCGGCTGGGTCGGGTCGACGCACCGCGACGCGGCTGACCGGTGACGCTGCTCGATCGAGGGTTGGTGCTCGCGCCGATGGCGGGAGGGCCGAGCACGGTCGACCTCGCCGCTGCGGTGACCTCGGCGGGAGGGTTCGCCTTCCTCGCCGGCGCCTACCTCCCACCTGACCGGCTCCGTGACGACATCGTGCTGCTGCGCGCGGCCGTCGGTGGTGCGGCGTTCGGGGTCAACCTCTTTGCACCCAGCCCCTACGAGCCGGGGAGCGCCGCCCGGGTGCTGGAGTACGCCAACCGGCTCCAGCCGCTCGCGGACAAGGCGGGCATCCCCCTCGGCGACGCCATCCACGACGACGACTCCTTCGATGCCAAGATCGAGGTGCTCCTCGCCGAACGCCCGGCCGTGGTGTCGTTCGCCTTCGCGTGGCCACCCGCCCACGTCGTCGACCGCCTGCGAGGGGCTGGGATCGAGGTGTGGGTCACCGTCAACGACGCGAGCGAGACGGCCTGGGCCGACGAGCTCGGCGTCGACGGCATCGTGGCGCAGGGCTGGGAGGCCGGTGGGCACCGTGGCGGCCCGGTCGACAGCGGCCACCACCAGGCCCCCACCCGGATGCTCCTGCAGAGCATCCGGTCACTCACCTCCCTGCCGGTCATCGCGTCCGGGGGTGTCGCCGACCCGGCGCACCTCGCCGGCCTCCTCGCGGCCGGTGCCCATGCCGTTGCCAGCGGGACGGCCTTCCTCCGTGCCGACGAGGCAGGCACGGTCGACGTGCACCGTCACGAGCTGGCCCGCCGCGCTGACACGGTCGTGACGCGTGCCTTCACGGGGCGCAGCGCCCGGGCCCTGGTCACCTCGTGGACCGAGGTCTTCACCGAGGTCGCGCCCGCGGCCTACCCCCAGGTCCACCACCTCACGGCGCCCCTGCGCGCCCACGGCAAGGCGACCGGCCAGCCCGACCTCGTGCACCTGTGGGCCGGGACCGGGCACCGCAGCGCGCGGCAGGGCCCGGCGAGCGAGATCGTCGCGCACCTGCAGTCGCGCGTCTGACCCGCGCACCTCACCCCCCGCCGCATTATCGGGTCACCCGATAAAGGTCCGCTCGACCCGAGGTGGCACCTCGGGTCGAGCGGCACAAAGTCGGGTTGAGCTGCGGCGCGCGTCGGAAGGCCCGGTTCAGCCCTCCGGCGTGCCCTGGTGGAACAGCTGCTGCCAGTGGCCGCTGGTCCGGACCCAGAGGGAGGAGCGCAGGGTCGTCTCCGTGTCGCGCACCGCGCGCCAGGTGAGGAGCAGCGTGTCGGGACCGACCGGCATACAGGCGATGACGTCGAGGGTGACCGGCTCCGCGAGGGGGGCGATCTCGTCGAGGATCTCCTCACGCGTCCAGAGGCGGCCCGAGCGGCCGATCTCGGACCACTGCGGGTGGAGGAGTGCGGCGACGGCGGCGCTGTCGGAGCGGGTGTCGTCCTCGAGGAGCTGTCGTTCGAGGGCGATGACGTGCTCGGCGTCCGAGAGCACCGGGGCGTCGACCAGCTCCGAGAAGAGGTCCGGCTCGGGTGCCTGAGGCGCCGCCGAGGGAGCAGCTGCAGGGTCGGAGCGCTCGGGCGCGGCGGTGCCCCGTCCGGACCACCCGGGGCCGGGGTCGGGAGCCCTGCCCTTCTGGTATGCCGTCGCGGCACCGTTCGCGAGGCGGTCCGCCTCCTCGTTGAGCGCGTGGCCGGAGTGGCCCTTGATCCACTCGAAGCGCACGTCGCGACCGGCCATCGCGCGGTCGAGTGCCTGCATGATCTCGACGTTCATGACGGGCTTGCCGTCGCCCTTCTTCCAGCCCTTGCGCTTCCAGCCGGGCATCCACTGGGTTATGGACTTGATGACATAGGTGCTGTCGCAGTAGATGACGAGCTCGTCGTCCACGCCGGCGGTCTGCTCGAGCAGGTTGAGGACGGCGGTCAGCTCACCCTGGTTGTTGGTGCCGTGCGGCCAACCGCCACAGGCCCAGTGGTCCTCGTCGACGAACCAGCCCCACCCCGCGGGTCCGGGGTTGCCCAGGGCCGAGCCGTCCGCTGCCGCAATGATCGTCACGGCGCAGGAGTCTGCCAGTTGCCTAGGCTGGCCGCGTGGACCCGTCGCCCGTGCAGATTCGTCGCCAGCGCTTCACCGAGCTCGACCCGGTCGTGGCCTACCGGCTCTGGGCGCTGCGCTCCGAGGTGTTCGTCGTCGAGCAGGGCGCGGCCTATCTCGACCTCGACGGCCGTGACACGGAGCCGGGGTCGTGGCACCTCTGGTGTGCCGACGCCGCGGGTGTGCCGGTCGCCACCCTGCGGGTGCTCGACGACGGCGACGTGTGGCGCGTCGGCCGGGTGGCGACGGCTCGGTCGGCCCGGGGCCGCGGCCTGGCGGCCGCGATGATGCGAGAAGTGGTCGCGACGGGGTCGGACCGCACGATCGTCCTGGACGCGCAGACGCAGCTGAGGGACTGGTATGCCGCGTTCGGCTTCGTCGTGACCGGCGCCGAGTACGCGGACGAGGACGGCATCCCGCACGTGCCGATGCGTCGTGAGGCAGCAAGCAGCTGAGCGCGCGGCGTGTCGCGGACGCGCCTCCCTGCGTCGAACACGTGTTCGTCTACTGTTGTCCACAGGTCGCCGGACCGGCGGCATCTGTCCACAGCTTCACGGCAGCTGCAGACGGTTGTCGGTGCGACGACCTAGCGTCTGACCCGAGATCGCGACGAGACCGACCGCGAGACGGGTCGCCGGCGGACGCGCACATCGAACGACACAGGAAGAGCAGGTGCGACATGGCAGCAGCAGCCGTCAGGAACGCGAACGACCGCGACAAGTCCCTCGGCATGGTCCTCGGCCAGATCGAGAAGCAGCACGGCAAGGGCGCGATCATGCGTCTGGGCGACGACGTGCGGGCCCCGATCGAGGTCATCCCCACCGGGTCGATCGCGCTCGACGTGGCGCTCGGCATCGGCGGGCTCCCACGTGGCCGTGTCGTCGAGATCTACGGCCCAGAGAGCTCGGGCAAGACCACGGTCGCCCTCCACGCCGTGGCCAGCGCCCAGCGCGCGGGTGGCATCGCGGCGTTCATCGACGCCGAGCACGCCCTCGACCCCGAGTACGCAGCGAAGCTCGGTGTCGACACCGACAACCTGCTCGTGTCGCAGCCCGACACGGGGGAGCAGGCGCTCGAGATCGCCGACATGCTCATCCGGTCCGGTGCCCTCGACATCATCGTCATCGACTCCGTCGCCGCCCTCGTGCCGCGAGCCGAGATCGAGGGCGAGATGGGTGACAGCCACGTCGGTCTCCAGGCCCGCCTCATGAGCCAGGCACTGCGCAAGATCACCGGTGCGCTCAGCAACACCGGGACGACCGCGATCTTCATCAACCAGCTCCGCGAGAAGATCGGCGTCATGTTCGGCTCGCCCGAGACGACGACCGGTGGCAAGGCGCTCAAGTTCTACGCCTCGGTCCGCCTCGACGTGCGCCGCATCGAGACCCTCAAGGACGGCACCGACCCGGTCGGCAACCGCACCCGCATCAAGGTCGTCAAGAACAAGGTCGCCCCGCCGTTCAAGCAGGCCGAGTTCGACATCCTCTACGGGCAGGGCATCTCCCGCGAGGGTGGCCTCATCGACATGGGGGTCGAGCACGGCTTCGTCCGCAAGGCCGGCGCCTGGTACACCTACGAGGGCGACCAGCTCGGCCAGGGCAAGGAGAACGCGCGTTCGTTCCTCAAGGACAACCCGGACCTCTCCGACGAGCTCGAGAAGAAGATCAAACAGAAGCTCGGCATCGGCCCTCAGGTCGACACGCCGCTCGAAGTGGTCCCCGAGGTGCCGGTCGACTTCTGAGTCGCCGCACGCACCTGATCGCCTCGAACCGGTTCTGTCACAGTGGGATTCGCTGACTCGGACGCACCTCCGCCCCCGTGGGTGGAGGTGCGTCCTCCCGCGCCCGGGCATTCAGGGAATGGCGACCCATCTCCCGTGCGCGACGCGGCTCGCGCGCTGGAGGCAAGGCTCACGGCGAGGTCGGCGGCCGGTGCAGGTCGCCGGAAGCCCACCCCCCCACCGCCCCCTGATGTGGCTGTCGAGGGCGTCGAGCCCGATGCCCATGACGTCGCGCGCCAGATCGTCCTGCGACAGCTGACGAACTCTCCGAAGTCCCGAGCCCAGCTCGAGCAGGCCCTGGCCAAGCGGGACTGCGACCCGGCGGTGGCGGCCGCCGTGCTCGATCGCCTGGAGGAGGTCGGCCTCGTCGACGACGAGGCCTATGCCGGCATGCTCGTCAGGTCCCAGCAGGCCGGTCGGGGGCTCGCGCGGCGAGCCCTGGCCCAGACGCTGCGGCAGAAGGGCGTCGCCGACGACGTCGCCGAGTCCGTCCTGGACGAGGTCGACCCCGCAGCGGAGGAGGACCGGGCCCGCGAGCTCGTCGAGAAGCGGTTGCGGCGACTCCACGGCCTCGATGCCGTGGTGCAGCAACGCAGGCTCGCCGGCATGCTCGCGCGCAAGGGATACCCGTCCGACGTGTCCATGCGGGTGATCCGAGAGGCGATCGCCATGACCCCTGAGCACCAGCGGGACTGACCCAGCCGGGCTCTGGCGTCCGCTCCGCACATCGGCAACGGTTGAGGTCCGGTGCGCGGGAAGGGCGGTTCGGTGATGTTCGACGTGGCACGCAGCGTGACCCCCTCCGATCGGCGGACGACCCGACCCAGATGGGTCACCGACGGTGGGCTCGAGACCGACCTGATCTTCCACCGCGGCATGGACCTGCCGGGCTTCGCGGCCTACCCGCTGCTGGACAGGGCCGAAGGTCGAGCGCTGCTCGCGAGCTACTACACCGGCTTTGCCCGGGTGGCCAGCCGGGCGGGCGCCGGACTCCTCCTCGAGACGCCCACCTGGCGGGCCAGTCCCGACTGGGTCCGAGCACTCGGTGGCTCCCGCAGCGATGTCCGCCGGATCAACCTCGAGAGCGTGCTCTTCCTGGCCGGTCTCGCCGAGAGCCTGGTCGCCGACGGGGTCTCCCCGGGGGGCGCCGAGGGGTTCGACGGCACGGGGCACGGCCCGGACGTCCGCGTCTGCGGGGTGCTCGGGCCTCGGGGCGACGGCTACGTGCCCGGAGACCTCACCAGTGCCGAGGAGTTCGCTGAATACCACAGCGCCCAGATGGCGGCGTTCGCCGAGAGCGGGGCGGCGCGGGTCACGGCATACACACTCACGACGGTGGCCGAGGCGGTCGGCGTGGTGCTGGCGGCCCGAGCCGCGGGCGTCGAGGTCGCGATCTCGTTCACGGTGGAGACCGACGGGAGGCTGCCTGACGGGACACCCCTCGGGGAGGCGGTCGAGTCCTTGCGGCAGCAGGCCCCGCCGGACGGTCTCCTGCTCAACTGCGCCCACCCCAGCCACATCGCGGCAGCGCTGCGGGCCGACGGCAGCTGGACTACCCACATCACCGGTCTACGCGTCAACGCCTCGCGGCAGTCGCACGCCGAGCTCGACGACGCGGCCCAGCTCGACGAGGGCGACCTGCCCGATCTGGTTCGGGACCACGCGCAGCTCGCAGCCCGGCTGCCACGCCTCGACATCGTCGGTGGCTGTTGCGGCACGGACGTCAGGCACGTGGCCGCCCTGTGGGGCGTCGAGGTGTGACGGGATCCGTCGCCGGCGAGCACGTACCCTTGGGGGGCGATGAGTGAGCTGAAGACCTACGACGTGCGCACGCACGGCTGCCAGATGAACGTCCACGACTCGGAGCGCCTGGCCGGCCTCCTCGAGACAGCGGGCTATGTCGACGTCGCCAGCGTCGGTCTGGACGAGCGGCCCGACGCGGCCGACGTCGTCGTCTTCAACACCTGCGCGGTACGCGAGAACGCCGACAACAAGCTCTATGGCAACCTCGGCCAGCTGCGTCAGGCCAAGAAGCTCAACCCCGACATGCAGATCGCCGTCGGTGGCTGCATGGCCCAGAAGGACCGCGCCACCATCGTCCAGCGGGCGCCCTGGGTCGACGTCGTCTTCGGGACCCACAACATCGGCAGCCTCCCGGCGCTGCTGGACCGGGCGCGCCACAACAAGCGTGCAGAGGTCGAGATCCTCGAGTCCCTCGAGCGCTTCCCCTCGACGCTTCCGACCCGACGAGACTCTGCGTATGCCGCATGGGTCTCGATCTCGGTCGGCTGCAACAACACCTGCACGTTCTGCATCGTGCCGAGCCTGCGCGGCAAGGAGGCCGACCGCCGCCCCGGCGAGATTCTCGCCGAGGTCCAGGCCCTCGTCGACCAGGGCGTCGTCGAGGTGACGCTGCTCGGCCAGAACGTCAACACCTATGGGGTGGAGTTCGGCGACCGGCTCGCCTTCGGCAAGCTGCTGCGGGCGTGCGGGGAGATCGAGGGCCTGGAGCGGGTCCGCTTCACCAGCCCCCACCCGGCGGCGTTCACCGACGACGTCATCACCGCGATGGCGGAGACACCCAACGTCATGCCGAGCCTGCACATGCCGCTGCAGTCCGGGTCCGACAAGGTGCTCAAGGACATGCGGCGCTCCTACCGCAGCGCGAAGTTCCTCGGGATCATCGACCGCGTCCGCGAGCAGATCCCGGACGCCGCGATCACGACCGACATCATCGTGGGCTTCCCGGGCGAGACGGAGGCCGACTTCGCGCAGACCCTGCGCGTCGTCGAGCAGTCGAGGTTCTCGAGCGCCTTCACCTTCCAGTACTCCATCCGCGCGGGCACGCCTGCAGCCACGATGGCCGACCAGGTCCCCAAGGCCGTGGTCCAGGAACGGTTCGAGCGACTGGTCCGGCTCCAGGACGAGATGTCCTGGTCGGAGAACCGGGCCGTCGAGGGCCGCACCGTCGAGGTCCTCGTCGCGCCGTCGGAGGGCCGCAAGGACAGCCAGACCGCGCGGATGAGCGGCCGCGCCCGCGACAACCGGCTCGTCCACTTCTCGATCCCCAGCGGAGGCGAGGTCCCGCGGCCCGGCGACGTGGTGAGTGTCGACGTCACCTACGGAGCACCGCACCACCTCGTCGCCGACGGTGCCCTGCACGGCGGGACGTATGCCGTGCGCCGCACCGCCGGTGGCAACGCGTGGGCAGCCCTCCAGGACGCACCCGTCCCGGGCAAGCCCGGGGTCAGCCTCGGGATGCCGTCGATCGGGAAGCCGGCGACCGCGCCGGCGAGCGTGCCCGCCTGCGGCACCTGACCGGCATACCGGACATGTCCCCGCACGGATGGAGACGGCGACAGCCGGGTCGGACCACCGGGGCGTTGGGCAGGCCGTGGGTCGGATCACGTCCTCGTGGTTTGCGACAATGACTGCATGACGATCCGCGCCATCACCATCACGGGCGAGCCGGTGCTCCACCGGCGCGCCGAACCCGTCGAGGTCATCGACGACGCCATCCGCGAGCTCGTGGCCGACATGTTCGAGACGATGGACGCGGCACGCGGTGTCGGCCTGGCCGCGCCGCAGGTCGGGGTGGGCCTGCGCATCTTCACCTGGCAGATGGACAACTCCGACGGTGTCCCGCCCCGCGGGGTCGTCATCAACCCGTTCGTCACGGCGAGCAAGCCGGTGGCCGGCGACCCGAGCCCGAGCGACGAGTCCGAGGGCTGTCTCTCCGTGCCCGGTGAGTCGTTCCCGCTGCGTCGTGGCGAGACCGCCACGCTCACCGGCCTCGACCTCGACGGCAACGAGGTCTCGTATGCCGCGACGGGCTGGTTCGCGCGCATGTTCCAGCACGAGTACGACCACCTCAACGGCTTCCTCTACGTCGACCGGCTGCAGGGCAAGTGGGCTCGCAAGGCCAAGAAGGCGGTCCGGGCGAACGAGTGGGGGAAGCCGGGCCTGACCTGGATGCCCGGGCGGGACCGTGACCCCTTCGGCCACGACGACGTGGACGATGAGGACACAGCCGAGTTCGACAACTACGCCGAAGGCGGTGGGCACGCGGAGGGCCACGCCCGGTCCGAGGACGAAGTTGCCCGCTGACGACCCGCTCGTCATCGCGGTCGTCGGCCCGACGGCCAGTGGGAAGTCCGAGCTCGCCCTGCGCATCGCCGAGAACGTGGGTGGTGAGGTCGTCAGCGCCGATGCCATGCAGCTCTATCGCGGCATGGACATCGGCACGGCCAAGCTGCCGGTCGCCGAGCGCCGGGGGGTGCCGCACCACCAGATCGACGTCCTCGACGTCATGGACGACGCGACCATCGCGCGCTACCAGCGTGAGGCGCGCGAGTCGATCGACGACATCCGCGACCGCGGCCTGCATCCCGTCGTCGCGGGCGGATCCGGGCTCTACGTCCGCGCGGCGCTCGACCACCTCGACATCCCACCCACCGACCCGGACGTGCGGGCCCGCCTCGAGGCAGAGGCGGAGGCTCGGGGCGCCGCAGCGACGTATGCCGCGTTGTCCGAACGCGATCCCGCTGCGGCCCGGAGGATCGGTCGCCACAACGTGCGGCGGCTCGTCCGCGCCCTGGAGGTCATCGAGCTCACCGGTCGCCCGTTCAGCGCATCGATGCCCGACCGACGTCACCTGCACCCGACCGTGATGGTGGGCCTTCGCCCGCCACGGGAGCTGCTCGACGAGCGCATCGTGGAGCGGGTCGCGCAGATGTGGGCGTCGGGTCTCATCGATGAGGTCAAAGGCCTTGTGCCACAGGGGATCCGCGAAGGTCGCACAGCATCCCGAGCTCTGGGGTATACGCAGGCGTTGGCCCAGATCGACGGCACGATGACCGAGACGGCGGCCCGGGCCGAGACCGCCCAGCTGACCCGCCGCTACGCGCGCCGTCAGGAGTCCTGGTTCCGACCTGACCCGAGGATCGACTGGTTCGACCCCGGGACCGCGACCGGCGTCGACGATGCCGTGGCGCACGTCGAGCGGGCCATCGCCGACAATGGCTGACATGACCGCACAGCGCTTCACCAAGGGGCATGGCACCGAGAACGACTTCGTGCTGCTGCCCGACGTCGACGCGCGCCTGGACCTCGATGCCGACCTGGTGCGCCGTCTGGCCGACCGGCGGGCGGGCATCGGCGGCGACGGTGTCATCCGCGTCGTCCCGACCGCCTCGTCGACCGAGGAGGCCGTGCGGGCCCAGGCCGACCGGGCCTCGTGGTTCATGGACTACCGCAACGCAGACGGCTCGGTCGCGGAGATGTGCGGCAACGGCACGCGGGTCTTCGCGGCATACCTACGTCGTGAAGGTCTCGAGACGGCCGACGAGTTCGAGATCGCGACGCGCGGCGGCACCAAGGGCATCAGGTTCGAGGGCAGTGGTGACAGCGCGGTGATCGCCACCAACATGGGGCCATGGCGCTTCCTCGACGCCACCAAGGCGGAGGCCGACGGCTTCGACTCCATGGTGCTGCTGCGCGACCGCCCGCTGGCCGAGGACCCGTGGTCGGCGCTCTCCGTCGACCTGGGCAACCCGCACACGGTCGTCGCCCTGCCCGAGTCCGTCGACCTGGCCACGCTCGACCTGTTCCACGCTCCCGAGGTGCGGCCGGTCCCGCCCCACGGCACCAACATCGAGTTCGTCCGCGTGGTCGGGTCGGCGCACATCGCCATGCGCGTCCACGAGCGTGGCGTCGGCGAGACCCGCTCCTGCGGCACCGGTGTGTGCGCGGCGGCCCTCGCCACGAGCTTCTGGTCCGGCCACGCCGAGCCCGCCCAGGACTGGACGGTCGACGTCCCCGGAGGTCGCCTCCGGGTCCGAGGACTGCCCGACCACGAGGTCGAGCTCGCAGGCCCCGCCGCCCTCGTCGCCGACGGCACGATCGACCTCTCCGCCCTCTGAGCGCCACCGCCGACTGACCGACGGGCCGACCGACCGTAGCGCAGGGCTGTGCGTGCGTTCGACCGAAGGGCGTAGCGCGCCCATCAGGTGAAGGTGCGGCGGTAGAGGGACGTGGCGCGCGAAGCCCGAAGGGCGACTGAGCGCGCACAGTCCTGCGCAAGGTCGGGCGACCCGGCGCGACCTGTTGGGGATGCGGTACTGGCGGGTCGGTCGTAGCGTCGGAGCATGAGAACTCCCACGACTGTCCTCGCCCTCGTTGCTGCGGGTGGTGTTGCTGCTGCGCTTGCCGTGCCAGCTACCGCCGCCCCAAACCCGACTCGAGGTGGGCCGCCGCCCGTTGGGCATGAGCTCCCCAAGGTTCCGGTGATGACGGGTGGTGGGGGAGCCGTGGCCTCGGTCGACCCCATCGCCTCGCAGGTCGGCATCGACATCCTCGAGAAGGGTGGCACGGCTGCGGATGCCGCGGTGGCCACGGCGGCGGCGATCGCGACGGTCGAGCCGTACTCGTCGGGCATCGGTGGTGGCGGGTTCTTCGTGCACTACGACGGGCAGACCAGGAAGGTCACCACGCTGGACGGGCGCGAGACGGCGCCGGCGACGTTCCACGAGAAGGTCTTCCTCAACCCCGACGGCACGCCGATGGACTTCAACACGGTCGTGAACTCCGGTCTGTCCGTGGGCACGCCGGGCACGGCGGCCACCTGGGACGCGGCGCTGAGGTCCTACGGGACGATGAGCCTCAACAAGGTGCTCAAGCCGGCCGAGGAGATCGCCCGCAAGGGGTTCGTCGTAGACCAGACCTTCCACCAGGACACGGTCGACAACGCCAAGCGGTTCTCGATGTTCCCGGCGACGGCGGAGATCTACCTGCCAGGCGGCGCACCCGTCCCGGTCGGGGGCGTGCAGCGCAACCCCGACCTCGCCAAGGCCTACCGCGAGCTGCGCACCCACGGCATCGCCTCACTCCACACCGGCCGCATGGGAGCGGACCTCGTCAAGGAGGTCCAGGACCCCACGACGGCGCCGGGCGTGACGGTCCCGAAGGGGCAGCTCACGGCAGCCGACCTCGCGGCATACAAGGTCAACCGCAAGGCCCCGACGCACTCCGAGCACAAGGGCTTCGACGTCTACGGCATGGACACCCCGAGCAGCGGTGGCATCGCGGTCTCCGAGATCCTCAACCTGCTCGAGTCCTTCGAGGAGCGGACGAGCAGGCAGGTCAAGGACCTCTCCGAGGCGGAGTACCTCCACTGGTTCAGCGAGGCCTCGGCCATGGCGTTCGCCGACCGCAACCGCTACGTCGGCGACGTCCCCGGCGTCCCGACCGCTGAGCTGACCTCGCAGGAGTTCGCCGACGAGCGCTCCTGCCTCTTCGACCCTGCCAAGGCGCAGGCGCGTCCCGTGCCGTTCGGCTCACCCGACGGCAGCTATGCCGGGGCGTGCGCAGGCTCCGGCACCTCGCTGCTGCCCGGCGACGGCGGGTCCACGACCTCGCTCACCGTCACCGACAAGTGGGGCGACGTCGTCACCTACACCCTGACCATCGAGCAGTACGGCGGCTCCGGCATCGTCGTCCCGGGCTGGGGATTCCTGCTCAACAACGAGCTGACGGACTTCAACTTCGCACCGACGACGCCCGGCGTCCCGGACCCCAACCTCCCGGATGCGGGCAAGCGGCCGCGCAGCTCGATGAGCCCGTCGATCGTCCTCAAGGACGGCCGTCCCTACCTCACCGCCGGCAGCCCCGGCGGAGCGACGATCATCACGACGGTGGCCCAGATCATCGCCGGCGTGCTCGACCGTGACCTCAGCGTCGGTGACGCCGTCGCAGCACCGCGCCTCTCCTCGCGCAACGGCGCGGAGGAGGCCGAACGAGCCATCTTCGCCACCGACATCGGTGCCGAGCTGAGGGCCAAGGGTCACGTGCTGCGCGACCGTCCGGTCATCGGCAACGGCACGGCCATCCGCAGCCTGTCGCCGTCACTGTGGACGGCAGCCGCCGAGCCCACGCGCCGTGGTGGAGGTTCGGCCATGGTGGTCGACCCGCAGAACTGAGAACCCACGCCTTGTGTGCCTCAGGAACGGGTATGGACCGTTCTGAGGCACACAAGGCATCAGTTCTTGTCGACCTGAAGGACGCGGAAGCCCTTGTTGGATGCAAAGCGGGCACACGGCATACGCAGGTCCGACTCGATCCAGCGCTGCAGGCTGTCGGAGCCGAGGTTCCGCTGCACGACGAGGTATGCCGTCCCACCGGGTGCCAGGCTCGGCAGCCACCGCCGCAGCAGGTCATGGAGTGCGGCCTTGCCGATGCGGATCGGCGGGTTGGACCAGATGAGGTCGTATGCCGCGTCGCTGGCGACCTCGTCCGGCGTCGCCGCGCGGACGTGGTCGAGTCCCAGGGCGGCCGCGTTGCGGTTGGTCAGCTCGACGCTGCGCTCGTTGACGTCGACGCCGAGCACCTCCGCGTGCTCCGAGAGCAGCCCGAGGGTGAGGGCGATCGGACCCCAGCCGCAGCCCAGGTCGAGGAACCGTCCGGAGGGCGGCGGGTCGGGCGCCTCGTCGAGGAGGACGGCCGTGCCCTTGTCGAGCCCACCGGGGCTGAAGATGCCGGGCGCGACCTCGACGGTGAGCGTCCGGCCGGCGAGGCTGACGGTGAGCGGGCGGCGCTCGTCCGGGCTCGCGGGGGAGGCGGTGAAGTAGTGGTCCCCCGAATCCGTTGGCCCCGAGTCGGTCATAGATGAGACCCTAGACGCAACATGACTGCGAGACATCACCTCTTCACGGGCCAGGCCGACGCCCTCTCCGACGATGCTTTCGACGAAGACGGGTTCTTGGTCGAGGGCGACAGCGACGAGGCCGCACCCTCTGCCCTCTATGACGGCGACCAGCTCGAGCGTGAGGAGCGGGCGGCCCTGCGCCGTGTCGCAGGCCTCTCCACCGAGCTCGAGGACATCAGCGAGGTCGAGTACCGCCAGCTCCGGCTCGAGCGCGTCGTCCTGGCCAGCGTCTGGTCCGAGGGGACCCTGCTCGATGCCGAGAACTCCATGCGCGAGCTCGCGGCGCTCGCCGAGACCGCCGGGGCCGAGGTGCTCGAGGGGGTCATGCAGCGCCGTCAGAAGCCCGACACCGCGACCTATCTCGGCAAGGGCAAGGCCGAGGAGCTGCGCGAGATCGTCATCGCCGAGGGCGCCGACACGGTCATCTGCGACAGCGAGCTCGCGCCCAGCCAGCGGCGTGCCCTCGAGGACGTCGTCAAGGTCAAGGTCATCGACCGCACCGCCCTGATCCTCGACATCTTCGCCCAGCACGCCAAGAGCCGTGAGGGCAAGGCCCAGGTCGAGCTCGCCCAGCTCCAGTACCTCCTGCCGCGCCTGCGTGGTTGGGGTGAGTCGATGTCCCGCCAGGCCGGGGGACAGGCCGCCGGTGGTCAGGGCATGGGCTCGCGTGGACCGGGTGAGACCAAGATCGAGCTCGACCGTCGACGCATCAACACCCGTGTCGCCAAGCTCAACCGCGACATCGCGGGCATGAAGACCCACCGTGACACCAAGCGCGGCAGCCGCCGGGCCAACGCCATCCCCAGCGTCGCGATCGCCGGCTACACCAACGCCGGCAAGTCCTCGATCCTCAACCGGCTGACCGGTGCCGGCGTCCTCGTGCAGAACCAGCTCTTCGCCACCCTCGACCCGACGGTGCGTCGCAGCGAGACGCCCGATGGTCGCGAGTTCACCTTCACCGACACGGTCGGCTTCGTGCGGCAGCTGCCGCACCAGCTCGTCGAGGCCTTCCGCTCCACGCTGGAGGAGGTGGCCGAGTCCGACCTGCTGCTCCACGTCGTGGACGGCTCGCACCCCGACCCCGAGGGCCAGATCTCGGCGGTTCGCGCCGTGCTCGCCGACGTCGACGCGACCGACGTCAAGGAGGTCATCGTCGTCAACAAGGCCGACATCGCCGACACCGAGGTGATCGACCGGCTGCTGCGCCAGGAGAAGCACGTCATCGTCGTCTCGGCGCGCACCGGCGAGGGCCTGGACGCCCTGCGCGCGCTCATCGCCGACGAGCTGCCGCAACCCGACATCAGTGTCGACGTCCTCGTGCCCTACGACCGGGGCGACCTCGTCAGCCGTCTCCACGAGGAGGGCGAGGTCCTCGCGAGCGAGCACGTGGGCGAAGGAACGCACGTCACCGCAAGGGTGAACGCGGATCTCGCCGCCGAGCTCACGGCATACCGCGCCTGAGTGCTTGTTGCGAATTCTTTGCAATAAGATGTCCGTATGCCGCCTGCTCCCGTCGTCGAGACCGCTCGCCTGACGCTGCGCCCCCCTGTCGCCGGTGACCGCGACGCCTGGGTGTCGCTGCACCGGGACCCGCGGACCTACTGGCACGCCCCGCACGCCATGGCGGAGAGCGACGAGGCTGCCGAGGAGTTCTTCGAGGCGACCCGCCAGCACTGGGACGACCGCGGGTTCGGGGTCTGGGTGGCGAGCGCTCATGGGTCCGGCGACGTCGTGGGGGTGTGCGGACTCAGGGAGGTCGACCGAGACGCGCACTTCCTCAACCTCTACTACCGGCTCGGCTTCGAGCACCAGGGTCGCGGGCTCGGCAAGGAGATGTCCCGGACCTCCGCCGCCCACGCGGTCGAGTTCCTGCCTCGGCTGGCCGTGCGAGCCCTGGTCAAGGAGGTCAACACCCCTTCGGTGCGGACCGCCCTCGGCGCCGGCTTCGAGCGGGTGGGGACGCGCGTGCTCCGCGACGACCTGCCGGACGAACCGCCGTCGACGGTCTTCGAGGCGCCGAGCGTCGAGGCCGTGGGGTCGTTCGAAGAGGCCACCCGCGAGCAGATCCTCGACCTGTGGCTGCGCACCAACGACGCCGGGGGAGCTGTCGGCTTCACAGCGGGGGCGTCCCGCGCGGACGTCGACGCCCGCCTGTCAGCGGCCGAGAGGGACATGGAGTCCGGGATGAGGGTCGCCGTCGTCCAACGCTCAGCAGCCGACGACCGCGTCCTGGGCCTGGCGTTCCTGTCCGAGGGCCCGAACCCCCTTCTCTCACACACGCGCTGGGTCTACACCGTCATGACCGACCCCACGGCCCGCGGTCGCAACCTCGGCCGCCTCCTCATGGCCGGGACCCACCGCGTGGCCCGCAACCTCGGCGTCGAGATCCTCTCGCTCGGCGTGCGCAGCGGCACCGGCACGTCGCGCTTCTATGAAGCCTGCGGCTACCACGAGAGCGGCCGCGTGCTGGGCGCCATCCGCGTCGCCCCGGGCGACGAGCGCGACGACATCACGATGACCCGCCGCCTGGACGACCGCGTGCTGCACCCCGACCCCCGCAACTAAGCGGCGGACCGGACCAGGAGCGAACGGAGCACTGCCGATTCGCCGCTGGCTGGGCCTGGCGGGAGCAGTGAGTGCGCTCTGCGCGCGAACTGCGGATGGGACTGCGGCGAATCGGCAGTGCTCCGTGAGTGGGGGTCAGAGGCGGCCCGCGTTCATGGCGAGGAGGCGGTCGAGGACGTCCGCGCTCTGACGGAGGCCGTCGTGCTCGAACTCGTTGGTGACCCACGTGCGCAGGCCGCGGACGCGCCGAGCCGTCGCGAGGCTGTGCTCGCGCACGACGTACATGTCGTCGTGGTAGATCGCGGCGGCGACGGGCACGTCG
Source organism: Knoellia sp. AC549 (assembly GCF_979258975.1). NCBI lineage: Bacteria > Bacillati > Actinomycetota > Actinomycetes > Micrococcales > Intrasporangiaceae > Knoellia > Knoellia sp. AC549. The sequence goes on along the minus strand of NZ_OZ409890.1, from coordinate 156,966 downwards.
TTGGTGGCGAGCGCCTCGAGGTCATAGAGCGCCGGCCAGTCGGAGCGCTCGGCGAGGAGGTCGGCAGCGTCGGCGAGGTCGGCGAGGGCCGGGTCCTGGCGGAGCTGGAAGGGGTAGGTCATCTCCCCGGTGAGCAGGGGCTCGTCCAGGTGCGGGTCGAAGTCGGGGCGTTCACGTCGGACCCGCTCGGCCGCCCACCGTGTTGCCTCGCCCTGCCCGTAGCTCGGCTCGTGCATGACGGGGAAGAGCGGGTGGGTGGCGTAGGAGACGACGGCATGGACTCCGGCGAGGAAGGTGTCGGAGAGGACAGGGTTCTCGCTGCCCGGGACGAACGCCTCGTCGAGGAGGTAGTGGAGGGGGTCGAAGCCGCTGGTCGCGCCGAGCTCGACCCCGATGGTGAGGAAGCGCTCGGGGGAGAGCTGCTCGCCGGTCGGCAGGCGCACGTCATGGGTGCGCAGGTGCTGGACGACGGCCGTGACCCGGTCGCGGTCCTGCGGGAAGGTGTCGAAGAACTTCGCGTTCTTCTCGGCCACCCGGTCGTAGGTGATGCGGTAGACCTCCTCCGCGGGCGCCGTCAGGGGAGGGAGGCCACCGGTGATGGCGACCGATGCAAGGAACTCTGGTGCCTGGGACAGGTAGGTGAGGGCGCAGAAGCCTCCGTAGCTCTGGCCGAGGACGTGCCAGGCCGACTCCTCGCCGACGAGCTGGCGTCGCAGGACCTCGGCGTCCGCGACGATCGAGTCGGCGCGGAAGTGGGCGAGGTGGTCGGCCTGGAGCTCGGGCCCACCCACCAGGGGAAGGGTCTGGCGCGTGATCGGGGCAGAGCGACCGGTGCCGCGCTGGTCCAGCAGGAGCACCCGGTGGTCCTTCAGGGCGCGGCTGAGCCACGCCGCCGGGCCGGCCGGGCGCGGACCCTTGCCGCCGGGACCTCCCTGCAGGAAGAGCAGCCACGGCTGGTCGAGATCGGCCCGGTCGGCAGCGACGACCTCGCGCGCGAAGACGGAGATGGTCGCGCCGTCCGGCTCGTCGTGCACCAGGGGTACCTCGACCTCGTGGTCGGTGACGGTCATGCCTGCGTGACGGAATCGACTGGTCTGCATCTGCATCTCCAAGCGGCTCTCGAGGGTTTCGGTGGTCAGGTGATCGTGGGCCCGGGGCTCGGTCGTGGCCGGGGTGTCAGAGGCGGCGGAGGGCGGTGGCGGTCATGACGAGCTCGCCGGCGGCGTCACTGGCGTCGAGGTCGGCGATGGCCTCGATGACCCAGTCCCGGTCGTCAGCGGGGTCGGCGAGGACCTGGCGGACGCGCCAGATGCGGTGCTCCTCGTCGTCCTCCAGTCCGGGGACCTCAGCCTTGTCCGGCTCGACCTGGAGGAGCTGAGGGCTGCGGGCGTCACCGTCGAGGCCGATCGACCCGTGCTCGTCCCAGTAGGCAGCGAGCGCTTCGTCCCAGGCGGCATACGTCATCACCGCGCTGCGCCCGTCCTCCGGGATGGCAGCGGCCGCCGTCTCCAGCTGGGCCAACGCGTTGACGTTGTCACGATCGGCCAGCTCGACCCTGCGCCACATCGCCTGTCGGACCATCGCACGGAAGGCCCTCTCGTTGGCCGTGATCGGGCGTGGAGGCGGCGGGGCTTCGCCGTGGGTGGCCGCGGCGTTGCGCACCGACTCGGGATCGGTGAGCGCGGCCCATTCGTCGATGAGCGAGGAGTCGGTCTGTCGGATCGTCTCACCGAGCCACTCGATGAGGGTGTCGAGCTCCTCGCCGCGGTGCGCCTCCGGGACGGTCTGGCGCAGGGTCCGGTAGGCGTCGGACAGGTAGCGCAGCACCACCCCCTCGGACCGGGTCAGCCCGTAGCGGCGGATGAGGTCGCCGAAGCTCATGGCCTGCTCCCACATCTCACGGACGATGCTCTTGGGGTCGAGGGCCTCGTCGGGGAGCCACGGGTGCGTCTGCCGGTAGGTCTCGTAGGCCGGCTCGAGCAGCTCCAGGAGCGGGCGCGGCCAGGTGATCTCCTCGACGATCGCCGTCCGCTCGTCGTAGTCGACCCCCTCGGACTTGAGCTCGGCGATGCGTTCGCCCCGAGCGCTCCACTGCTGGGCGCGCAGCACGGGCCGCGGTGAGTCGAGCACGGACTCGACGACCGACACCACGTCGAGGGCGTGGGTGGGGGAGTCGGCGTCGAGGAGGTCCAGCACGGCGAGGGCGAAGTGGGCCAAAGGCTGGTTGAGGGCGAAGTCGGCGGGCAGGTCGACGGTGAGCTCGACCGTGCGGCCGTCGGCCGCGGGCTCCGGCAGCCGGACGACGACGCCGGAGTCCAGCAGGGAGCGACCCAGCCGGATGGCCCGGCGGGCCAGCCGCGCCTGACCGGGGAGGCTCTCGTGGTTGTCGCGCACGAGCCGGCTCAGGGCCGCGACCGGGTCTCCGGGGCGGGCCATGAGCGCGAGGATCATCGAGTTGTCGATGCGCATCTTGGAGGTGAGGGCCTCGGGCTCGCTCGACACCAGCTTGTCGAAGGTCTGCTCGGTCCACACGATCGAGCCCTCCGGCGGCTTGCGGCGCTGGACCTTGCGCAGCTTCTTGGGGTCGTCGCCGGCCTTGGCGATGTTGCGCTCGTTCTCGATGATGTGCGGCGGCGCCTGGACGATGACCGAGCCGCTCGTGTCGTAGCCCGCGCGCCCGGCACGACCAGCGATCTGGTGGAACTCCCGCGATCGGAAGACGCGGTCACGCTGTCCGTCGAACTTGGCCAGCCCGGTGAAGAGCACCGTCCGGATCGGCACGTTGATGCCGACGCCCAGGGTGTCGGTCCCGGCGATGACCTTGAGCAGGCCGGCCTGCGCCAGCTGCTCGACGATGCGCCGGTAGCGGGGGAGGAGCCCGGCATGGTGCACACCAATCCCCTTGCGCAGCAACGCCGACAGGGTCTTGCCGAAACCGGCCGCGAAGCGGACCGGCGCCAGTCGTTCGGCGATCGCCAGCTTCTCCTCCGAGGTGAGCAGCTTGAGCGTCGTCAACGATGCAGCGTGCTCCGCCGCCAGCTGCTGGGTCGGGTGCACCACGTAGACCGGCGCCTGGTGCGTCGTGACGATCTCCTCGACCATCTCGGGGAGCGGGGTGAGCGACCAGGTGAAGGACAGCGGCACGGGGCGCTCTGCCGTCGTCACGACCGCGACCTCCCGCCCGGTGCGCCGCACCAGGTCCTCGCGGATCTGCGTCATCTCGCCGAGCGTCGCCGACATGAGGAGGAACTGGGCCTGCGGCAGCTCGAGCAGCGGCACCTGCCAGGCCCAGCCGCGCTGGCCGTCGGCGTAGTAGTGGAACTCGTCCATGACGACGAGCCCCACATCGGCCGAGCTGCCTTCTCGCAGGGCGATGTTGGCGAGCACCTCGGCCGTGCAGCAGATGATGGGTGCGTCGGCGTTGACCGCCGCGTCGCCGGTCAGCAGACCCACGTTCTCGGCGCCGAACACGTCGCACAGCGCGAAGAACTTCTCGTTGACCAGGGCCTTGATGGGCGCGGTGTAGAAGCTGACGCGGTCCCCCGACAGGGCAGCGAAGTGCGCGGCCACGCCCACGAGCGACTTGCCGGAACCGGTCGGCGTCGCCAGCACGACGTGCCGCCCCGACACGACCTCGATCACGGCCTCGTCCTGGTGCGGATAGAGCTCGATCCCGGACTCGACCGCCCAGGCCGAGAACACGGCATACAACTCGTCGGCGTCCGTCGTGACGGAGGACAGGGCGCGCTGCGCCAACGGGTGCGAAGTCATTGGCGTCATCCTCCCACCCGCGTGCCACAGTGGGGCGCATGACGTCTGTCGAGCCCGAGGGCCGGCCCCGGACCGAGGAGCACCGGCGGCTCGACGCCTCGCCGCACGACGGAGACGCCTGGCGGGCCTGGGGCCCCTACGTCTCCGGGCGCCAGTGGGGGACCGTGCGGGAGGACTACTCCGCCGACGGTGACGCGTGGTCGTTCTTCCCGTTCGACCACGCCCACGCCCGCGCCTACCGATGGGGAGAGGACGGCATCGCGGGACTCTGCGACCGCTACGGCTTCCTCAACCTCGCCATCGCGATGTGGAACGGGCAGGACGACCGGCTCAAGGAGCGCTACTTCGGCCTGACCAACGGCGAGGGCAACCACGGCGAGGACGCCAAGGAGTACTGGTGGCACCTCGACGCCACGCCCACCCACAGCTGGGCGCAACACCTCTACCGCTACCCACAGGCTGCCTTCCCGTATGCCGCGTTGCGCGAGGGTGGTGTGGCGCGTGGACGCGACGTCCCCGAGCTCCAGCTCGTCGACACCGGTGTGCTCGACGAGGACCGGTTCTTCGACGTGGTCACGACGCATGCCAAGGCCGCGGCGGGGGATGTCTGCATCACCTACGAGGCGACGAACCACGGACCTGACCCGGCGCCGCTCGACCTCGTCCCGCAGCTCTGGTTCCGCAACACCTGGGCTTGGGGACGTGACGATCGCAAGCCGGTCATCGAGGTGCTTCCGGCTACGCCCGCCGACACCGTCGTCCTGCGAGCCACGCACGCCCACATCGGTGTCATCCACGTTCTCGCGGACGGTTCGCCCGAGGTCCTGGTCTGCGACAACGAGACCAACGTGCCGGAGGTCTTCGGTGACGGTGAGAGCCTCAGCTTCCACCCCAAGAACGCCGTCGACCGGGCGATCGTGCACGGTGACCCGAGCCTGCTCGCCACCGACGGTCGCGGGACCAAGGTCGCCCTGCGCTACCGCTTCGACGCCGTCGCGCCCGGCGAGACGGTGACGGTTCGACTGCGGCTGCACGACGACGCGTGGGTCGACGGTGCATCTGACGCGCCGCCGCTCGAAGGGGCGTTCGGCCGCGGCTTCGACGACATCCTGGCCACTCGCCGCACGGAGGCCGACGCGTTCTACGGGGCGGTCATCCCGGAGCACACGGGTGACGAGGAGCGGCTCGTGGCGCGCCGCGCCTTCGCCGGGCTCAACTGGAGCAAGCAGCTCTACCGCTACGACGTGCAGGAGTGGCTCGAGGGCGACCCGGCCGGTCCGCCTCCGCCGGACTCGCGCCGAGCCCGCGAGCCCCATGGCCGCAACACGTCGTGGTCCCACCTGGCACTCGCCGACGTCATCTCGATGCCCGACGAGTGGGAGTACCCCTGGTTCGCCTGCTGGGACCTCGCCTTCCACACCGTCGCCATCGCCCACATGGACCCGGCGTTCGCCAAGAACCAGCTCCTCCTCATGTGTCGGGAGTGGAGCCAGCACCCGAACGGCCAGCTCCCGGCATACGAATGGCAGTTCGGCGACGTCAACCCACCCGTGCACGCCTGGGCCGCCTGGCACGTCTACGTCCTCGACGGCGCCCGGGACCGGGGCTTCCTCGTGCGGGTCTTCACCAGCTTCCTCTTCAACTTCTCGTGGTGGCTCAACCGCAAGGACTCCGACGGCTCCAACCTCTTCGAGGGCGGCTTCCTCGGCATGGACAACATCAGCGTCTTCGACCGGTCGCGAGAGGTCCCCGACGGGTGGCGGCTCGAGCAGTCCGACGCGACGAGCTGGATGGCCTTCACCTGTCTGCAGATGCTGCGGATCGCGCTCGAGCTGAGTCGTCTCGACCGCGACTGGGACGGTCTGGCGACGACCTTCCTCGAGCACTTCTTCTCGATCGCCGAGGCGATGGAGACGTTCGGGACACACGGCATCTCGCTGTGGGACGAGACCGACGAGTTCTTCTACGACGTCCTCGTCGACGAGGACGGCAACGGGTCCCCGGTCCGTGTCCGCTCCCTCGTCGGGCTGCTCCCGCTCATCGCCGTCGCGAACGTCCCGGCCTGGGCCTTCGACGAGCTGACCGACTTCACCTCACGCCTGCGGTGGCTGCAGGAGCGGCGCCCCGACCTCACCGACTCGCTCCTGCACAGCCAGGACGGCGACGTCGTCCACAACAGCCTGACGCCGGTGGTGCGCTCGCGCCTCGAGGCGATCCTGGGCCGGCTCCTCGACGAGGACGAGTTCCTGGCGCCGCACGGCATACGGTCGCTGTCGGCCGCCTACCGGGGCGGGACGGACCTGGAGGTGGGTGGGACGAGCGTGCACATCCAGTACGACCCCGGTGAGTCCTCGACCGGCATGTTCGGCGGCAACTCCAACTGGCGAGGACCCATCTGGTTTCCGACCAACGTCCTCATCCTCGACGCGCTGCTGGTGCTCGCGGAGGGCGCCGGCGGGGACGTCGAGGTCGAGTTCCCGACCGGCTCGGGTCACCGGGTGCCGCTAGAGGAGGCGGCGATCGGCATCCGCGAGCGACTCATCTCGCTCTTCCTCCCCGGCGAGGAGGGCCGGCGTCCGGGGACTCCGCGCGAGCACCCGGCCGGACCGCTGTGGGACGGACACCCGACCTTCAGCGAGCACTTCAACGGTGACACCGGCGTCGGGCTCGGCGCCTCGCACCAGACCGGGTGGACCGCGCTCGTGGCCCACCTCATCTGCACGACCCCCGACACGCTGCGCGAGGAGATCGACACATGACCCCCACCGGAAGCTCCACCCAGAGCGGCACCCGCCCGCTGGAGGGCAAGGTCGTCATCGTCACCGGCGGCAACAGCGGCATCGGCGAGGGCATCGTGCGCGAGGCAGCCGCGCAGGGCGCGAGGGTCGTCATCGACTACGTGTCGCACCCCGAGGCCACGGACGCGATCGTCACGGACATCGAGGCCGCCGGGGGAGAGGCCGTCGGCTGCGAGGCCGATGTCTCCAGGGTCGCCGACCTCGAGAGGCTGGTCGCGACGGCTGTCGACACCTACGGCCGCCTCGACGTCATGGTCAACAACGCGGGGGTCGAGTTCCACCAGACGCTGGCGACCCTGACCGAGGAGAAGCTACGACCTCCTCATGGGCATCAACCTCAAAGGCGCGGTCTTCGGCTCGAAGCTCGCCGCCGAGCAGATGCGCCGGCAGGGCGACGGCGGCGTCATCATCAACATCACCTCGACCCACGAGGACTGGCCGATGCCGAGCGATCTCGCCTACTGCATCTCCAAGGGCGGCATGCGCATGCTCACGCGCACGGCGGGCGTCGAGCTCGGCGCCGACCGGATCCGCGTGGTCGGTGTCGGACCGGGGGCGATCAACACCTCGATCAACGCCGACGACACCCCGGCGCAGACCAAGGCGCTCACGGACGCGATCCCGTTGTCCTACATCGGTTCACCGCAGGAGATGGGTCGGGTCGTGTGCTTCGCCGCGAGCGAGGCGGCGTCCTACATCACCGCAACGACGATCATCGCCGACGGCGGACTCATGCAGAAGCCCGGCGCCGTCTGACCCCCACCCTCGTCCGTGCGTTTCTCACCCAATTCCCCCGAAACTCACCCAGCTCGTCTGTGAGTTTCGGGGGAATTGGGTGAGAAAGCCACAGACACGCCGGTATGCCGTCCGCTCGCCTTGCGTGCCCGCGTCGCCCTTCGTCCGACTCGCCTGTGGATGGACGGCGCCGGGCTGTCCGCCCGTCGGCATAGGCTGTCTCGGTGCCGACCCTCGACGACCTCCTCGCCGCAGCGGTCAGCGGGGTCAAGGGCAGCGAGCGGCCCGGGCAGGTGAGCATGGCCAAGGCGGTCGCGCACGCCGTCGACACCGGCGAGCACCTGCTCGTGCAGGCCGGCACCGGCACCGGCAAGTCCCTCGCCTACCTCGTCCCCGCGGTGCAGCATGCCATCGACGCGGGGAAGCCCGCCGTCGTCGCGACGGCGACGCTCGCCCTCCAGGCACAGATCGTCGACCGGGACATGCCCCGAGTCGCCGACTCCCTCGAGCCGCTCCTCGGCCGGCGTCCGACCTACGCGATCGTCAAGGGGCGGCGCAACTACCTCTGCGCCCACAAGCTCGAGGGCGGCTTCCCCGACGACGAGGAGGGCCTCTTCGGCGTCGGTGACGTCGACCAGCAGGCCGGACGCCTCGGCAAGGAGGTCGTCCGGCTGCGGGAGTGGGCCGACGAGACCGGGTCCGGCGACCGGGACGAGCTCGTGCCGGGTGTCTCCGAGCGGGCCTGGCGTCAGGTCTCCGTCAGCGCGCAGGAGTGCCTCGGCAGCAAGTGCCCGATGGTCGCCGAGTGCTTTGTGGAGCGCTCGCGCGAGGCAGCCAAGGGTGTCGACGTCATCGTCACCAACCACTCGTTCATGGCGATCGACGCGTTCGAGGGGCGGCAGATGCTGCCCGAGCACGACGTCCTCGTCATCGACGAGGCCCACGAGCTCGTCGACCGCGTCACCGCGACGATCACCGACGAGGTCACACCGGCCATGGTCCGCAACGCGGCCAAACGGGCTGGCAGACAGGCCGACTCGAGCGAGATGGTCGATGACGCCGGGACGTTCCTCGAGTCGGTCCTCGACGAGATCCCCGAGGGGCGACTCACCGGCATACCCGACAACCTCGGACTCGCCCTGGCACGCCTGCGCGACACCACGCGTCAGGTGCAGACCGAGCTCAAGCCACCTCCCGGCCAGGAGGTCGACGGCGCACGTCAGATCGCCCGCGCTGCCATCGACGAGCTCAACGACAACTCGTCCCGGGTGCTCGAGGAGCGTGACCTCGACGTCGTCTGGGTGAGCAAGGACCCGCGGCGGGGGAGCGTGCTGCGCGTTGCTCCCATGAGCGTGGCCATGCTGGTGCGCGACAAGATCTTCGAGGACCGCACCGTCGTGCTCACCTCGGCCACGCTCGAGCTGGGCGGCACCTTCGACGCGGTCGCCGGCACGATCGGGCTGCGTGGCGAGGGCTCGCCGAAGTGGACGGGCCTCGATGTCGGCAGCCCGTTCGACTACCCCCAGCAGGGCATCGCCTACGTCGCCAAGCAGCTGCCGCCGCCGGGGCGGGACGGAGCGTCACCCGAGACGATGGACGAGATCGAGGCGCTCGTGCGGGCGGCGGGCGGTCGCACCCTGGGTCTGTTCTCGTCGATGCGCGCTGCCCGCGCGGCCACGGACGAGATGCGTGAGCGGTTGAAGGACCTGGACGGGGAGCTGTCGGTGCTCTGCCAGGGCGAGGACCAGATCTCGACCCTCGTGCGCCAGTTCGCCCGTGACCCTCGCACCTGCCTCTTCGGCACCCTCAGCCTGTGGCAGGGCGTCGACGTCCCCGGCTCGTCGTGCCAGCTCGTCATCATCGACCGCATCCCGTTCCCACGCCCCGACGACCCACTGGCGTCGGCGCGCTCGCAGGCCATCGCGCGCATGGGCGGCAACGGCTTCATGGCGGTCAGCGCCACCCACGCCGCGCTGCGCCTCGCCCAGGGCGCCGGTCGCCTCATCCGTCGGGGTGACGATCGCGGTGTGGTCGCCTTCCTCGACTCGCGCATGATGAGTGCGCGGTATGCCGGCTTCCTCCAGCGTTCGCTCCCGCCGTTCTGGCCCACGTCCGACCGCGCGCTGGTCCTCAACGCGTTGAAGCGACTCGACGAGACCGCTCCACCACCGCTCGACGTCGCCGACCCGGCCCTGCGGGGCCTCACCGGCGCCGTCAAGGGCACGACGATGGGCGACGCCGAGACGAGCGGAGCCGTCGATGCGACCGACACCCGTCCCGTTGCCGTCGCTCCGCCACCGGCCCCGTCGTCGCGCACGGCAGTGACCCAGGGTCACGCGTGGACCGAGCAGGAGGACGAGGAGCTGCGTGACGGCGTCGAGCTGGGCCTCAACGTCGAGGAGCTGAGCGAGTCCCTCGAGCTCCCCGCCGAGGTCGTCGCCAGCCGGCTAGAAGGACTGGGCATCGAGGCCGGCTCGGGCGTCACCCTGAGCTTCGACTGACGTGGCAGCCTCCGACGGTCCTCGACCGCCCACCCCGTCCCGACGACCCCGCCGGGTGATGCGGAGCGCCGCGCTGACCGTGGGCGTGGTCGTGGCCGTCGTCGCACTGCTCGTGGCAGTCCTTGTCGCAAGGGAGATGGTGGCAGGCCCGTGGTTCCCCAAGGGGGGTGACGGCAGCATGACCACGGGAGCGCCCGACACGACCAAGGGACCCGTCGGACTCGCGTGAGGGGGTCCTCGATGACGTCGAGGCGATCTGCGTCGATGCCGTGCGTGCCAGCCGGACGGGTCCATGACCGTCTTCCACGCTGCGTCTGAGCTTCGCATCCACCCAAACCTGCTGCCCCCGTCGTGACAGGGTCCAGAGGTGGTCATGAGCTGGTCCCGACCTGATGCGGAGTTCGAGGCGTTCGTGCAGTCGAGCACGACGCCCCTGCTCCGTGTTGCCTGGTTGCTCACGGGCGACCATCACGGTGCGCAGGACCTCGTGCAGGAGACGCATGTGCGCATGGCGGCCAAATGGAGCTCGATCCAGCGGCACGACGCGGACCCGATGGCCTATGCCCGCACGGTGCTGCACCGCCTCAACATCGACAGCTGGCGACGGCAGCAACGCCGTCCTGAACGTCTGGTCGCCGAGGCCCCTGACGCCGCGCGCACCGTGCGAGACCACGATCTTCGCTTCGCGCTCATGGAGGCCCTGGCTCGGCTCACGCCGAAGCAGCGATCCGTCCTGGTCCTCCGCTATCTCGAGGACCGCACCGAGGTGCAGACCGCTGCGGTCCTCGGATGCTCGGTCAACACCGTGAAGTCCCAGGCGCGACATGCGCTGGCTCGGCTGCGTGAGCTCAATCCCGCCCTCATGGCAGAACTGGCACCCGCTTCGAAGGAGCCGTGATGAACACCCTGACGCGACTCATGCGGGACGCTGCCGAGGGGGCGCCCGACCGTCTGGACGATCCCTCACGGCACGTTCACGACGTCTGGCGGCGCGGACGACGACGCCGGACACTCCGCGCTGCAGTGAGCGGAGCGGGGATGCTGGCTGTTCTTGCTGTCGTCGCCGCACTCGTCCTCGGCACGTCCACGGTTGTCCCGGACCGCTCGCTCCCGGCCGACGGCGGGCAGCGGACCGGTGTCACGGCATACCCTCAACGCATCGGGCACCAGTGGTGGGTGCGCGACTTGACGGACAAGGCTGACCCGGTGTCGGCACTTGTCCAGGTGATGGACGTCGAGTCGGGAGAGGGGGAGTGGCAGGCCCTCTCGGCTCGCGGTGAGCGCCGTCGACTGCAAGGGAGCAGCTCTGCAGGCGAGACCTTCCCTGCCGTCTCACCCAACGGTGAGCGCGTGGCCTACCTCCAGATGCCGGAGAACCGGTGGGTCATCCGCGACCTCCAGCAGGGCAGGTGGTGGACCCTCTCGGATGTACAAATGCAGTCTCCTGAGAGTCAGTCACCAAGGGCTGCAGGGGCTCCGCACGCCGTGGTGATGCAGTCCCCGGCCGTGTTCTCGCCGTCCGGTGAGTCCATGGTGGTGCCCACTCTCGGAGGCCCGATCGTCCTGGAGACAGCCACAGGCACAGCCTCAGTGAGAGAGGTGGACGGTATCGACCAAGCGATCGGCTGGATCGACGATGACCGTCTCGTGGGCCGGACGGTGGATGCCAGTGACGCGCCCTCGGGCGACGAGAACGTTGAGCTGATGGTGTGGAGTCGTTCGACCGGGCGCGTCAGCGAGCTCGGTCGGATCGATGTCCGCGGGCTTCCCGTCCCCGTGTCCCTGAACGGTCAATGGTGGGGGTCGGTGCGAGACGACGGGACGCTCTGGGTGTCCGTCTCTGCCGACGGGTCGCGGTCCTGGCTCGCCGGGGTCTCGCTCCCCGACCTGAGCCCGGTGACCTTCGAAGGAGATCCCGCATCCAGCCTTGTCTGGAACGAGGTCGACAACATCAACTTCGGCCCTTCGTGGCGGGGAGGTCGACCTGTGGCCCTGGTCGGAGGGGACGCAGGACAACAGCACGTCCATCTTATCTGGATGAACGAGCCGCGCGCGCCGCTCGTCAGGCTCAAGCCGTCGGTGGGGGTGCACCGGATCATCTGGGCCGATGACGCCCTCAACGGCTCGCCGTCGTTCACCCTCGTCGGCACGTCGACGGCGTGGTGGGCGTGGTGGTGGAAGGAGATCGCCCTCGTTGTCCTCGGCATCGGGTTGCTCATCTGGTGGCGTCGTCGGCGTCATACCTCCGTGGCAGAGTGACCGTCGTGAGTGATCTCGTCGAGGTGCAGCGCCGGGTCCCGCCGCTCGTCCTCATCGCAGGGCCCGAGCAGGTCCTCGCCGAGCGGGGTCTCGCCGAGACGATCCAGCTGATCAAGGAGCACGCCCCTGACGTCGAGGTCATCCGCCTCCACGCCAGTGCCTACGAGCCGGGCGAGCTCATGGTCCACTCCAGCCCGTCGCTCTTCGGTGGGGACAAGGCCGTGGTGGTCCACGACCTCGACGAGGCCACCGACGAGCTGCAGCAGGACCTCCTCGCCTACCTCGCAGCGCCACCGGAGGACGTCACTCTGGTCGTCACCCACAAGGGCGGCAACCGTGGCAAGAAGGTCCTCGACACGCTCAAGAAGTCGCGCGCGCGACTCATCGACGCCCCCGCGATCAAGACCGACCGCGACAAGGCCGACTTCGCCATGAACGAGTTCCGGCGAGCCAGGAGACGTGCGACCGGCGAGGCCGTCCAGGCCCTCGTCGACGCCATCGGCCGGGACCTGCGTGAGCTGGCCTCGGCCTGCCAACAGCTCATCGCCGACTCGACCGGCACCATCGACGAGCAGGTCGTCCTGACCTACCACGGTGGCAAGGTCGAGGCGACCGGCTTTAAGGTGGCCGACGCTGCCGTCGCCGGAGACGCGGGCGAGGCGCTGCGCCTGCTGCGCCACGCCATCGCTGTCGGCGTCGACCCCGTGCCGATCGTCGCTGTGCTGGCCCAACAGCTGCGCCAGCTCATCAAGGTCGGTTCCGCAGGGCGAGGTCGCTCGGCCGACCTGGCGCGCGACCTGGGCATGGCCCCGTGGCAGGTCGACAAGGCTCGGCGCTCGCTCCAGGGCTGGACCGCCGAGGCGCTGGCCCGCTCCCTCCAGGCGGTCGCGGCCGCCGACTTCGAGGTCAAGGGCGGTGGGCGCGACCCGGTCTATGCCGTCGAGCGAGCCGTGCTCACGATCACCCGCGAGAAGGCGGCAGGTGACGGCTGAGCGGCGGGGGAGCACGCGGCATACCCGCGTTTTGCTCATCTCCGTCGGCCGCTGGTAGATTTGCTCCCTGCGTGCGCGCTCAGGTCGTGCGCGCACGTTGCTCCATCCAGAAGCGGTTCACGCAAGGGTGTCCCCACTCCCGGTCCCGAACCGCGTCTGCCGCCCTCTACGGCAATCACCGACCTCACCAGAGAGATATTTCTTCGTGGCAAACATCAAGTCCCAGCTCAAGCGCATCAAGACCAACAAGGTCGCGACCGAGCGCAACAAGGCGGTCAAGTCCGACGTCCGCACCGCTGCCCGCAAGTTCCGCGACCTCGCGGAGGCCGGCAAGGTCGACGAGGCCAAGGACGCGCTCAAGGTTGCGTCGACCAAGCTCGACAAGGCCGTCAGCAAGGGCGTGCTGCACAAGAACAACGCGGCCAACAAGAAGTCGGCCATGGCCAAGAAGGCCGCCAGCCTCTGAGCTGACGCACCAGCTGACCCGAGCCGCTCCGGCTCCACAGCGCACGAGGGCCCGTCACCACCACGGTGACGGGCCCTCGCACGTGTCGTCCGGCTCAGCTGTCGAGCGTCGGAGTCCCGTGCTCGCGGTGGGCGGTCATGACCTCGTCCCACCGCTCCCGGTCAAGCACGGCACCCTCGCGCCGGATCGTCGCCGGGTCGATGCGGACGATGCGGTTGACCCTCACCTCGGAGGGGCGCCCCTTGCTGTCCCAGCCGCCCGGCCCGACGTCGACCCAGAGGCGGCCGGCGCGGCGCTCCTGCTCGTGGTCGCGGTCGTGGTCCTTGCTCGTGAGATACATCCCCAGCACCCAGGCGCCGTCCCAGCCGAGGACGAGCACGGGTCGGTCCTTGCACTGGGCGGCGTCGTCCTCATAGGGCACACGGGCCCAGACGACCTCGCCGGCATCCGGTGCCCCGTCGGGCTCGGGACGATAGACCGGATCGAGTGGGCCGACGAAGTCTCCGGGATAGGCAGGCATGGCCCGAGGCTAGCCGCGAGCCGGACCGTCGGGGTTCGGGCAGGTGACGTAGTCGTGGGAGACTGTCCCGACTCCCGTTCCGCCACCTCGAGGACCTAACCGACTGTGTCTCCCCGTGCCCGCACCGTGCTGCAGCCGCACGCCACGCCGCCGGAGGCGATCCGCAACTTCTGCATCATCGCCCACATCGACCACGGCAAGTCGACCCTCGCCGACCGCATGCTCGGGATAACCGGCGTCGTCGACGACCGCGCTGCCCGCGCGCAGTACCTCGACCGCATGGACATCGAGCGCGAGCGCGGCATCACGATCAAGAGCCAAGCAGTGCGTATGCCGTGGGAGAGCGTGGGTGCCGACGGCACCTCCGGCAACTACATCCTCAACATGATCGACACCCCTGGCCACGTCGACTTCACCTATGAGGTCTCGCGCTCGCTCGCGGCGTCCGAGGGTGCCGTGCTCCTCGTCGACGCGGCGCAGGGGATCGAGGCCCAGACCCTCGCGAACCTCTACCTCGCGATGGAGAACGACCTCACGATCGTCCCGGTCCTGAACAAGATCGACCTCCCCGCGGCGCAGCCCGAGAAGTACGCCGAGGAGCTCGCCCGCCTCATCGGGTGCGAGCCTGACGACTGCTTCCGGGTCTCGGGCAAGACTGGCGTCGGCGTCGAGGCGCTGCTCGACGCGATCGTCACCCAGATCCCGCACCCCGTGGGCGACCCCGATGCTCCGGCGCGAGCGATGATCTTCGACTCGGTCTACGACACCTACCGCGGCGTCGTGACCTACGTGCGCGTGGTCGACGGCAACCTCAACCCCCGCGAGAAGATCATCATGATGTCCACGCGGGCGACGCACGAGCTCCTCGAGATCGGTGTCATCAGCCCGGAGCCGGTGCCCGGCAAGGGCCTCGGGGTCGGCGAGGTCGGCTACCTCATCACCGGCGTCAAGGACGTGCGCCAGTCGCGCGTCGGTGACACGGTGACCAACGAGCGCAAGCCTGCCGACCAGGACCTCGGCGGCTACCGGGACCCCAAGCCCATGGTCTTCTCCGGGCTCTTCCCGATCGACGGCTCGGACTACCCGCTCCTGCGGGACGCTCTCGACCGGCTGAAGCTCAACGACGCCGCCCTGGTCTACGAGCCGGAGACGTCGGTCGCGCTGGGCTTCGGCTTCCGCTGCGGGTTCCTCGGTCTGCTCCACCTCGAGATCGTCCGCGAGCGCCTCGAGCGCGAGTTCGACCTCGACCTCATCTCGACCCAGCCCAACGTCATCTACGACGTCACGATGGACGACGGCTCGGTCATCGTGGTGACGAACCCGAGCGAGTTCCCCTACGGCAAGGTCGCCGAGGTGCGCGAACCCGTCGTCAAGGCGACGATCCTCGCGCCGAGCGAGTTCATCGGCGCGATCATGGAGCTCTGCCAGGGCAAGCGTGGCCAGCTGCAGGGGATGGACTACCTCTCCGAGGACCGAGTGGAGCTGCGCTACACCGTGCCCCTGGCCGAGGTCGTCTTCGACTTCTTCGACCAGCTGAAGTCGCGCACCCGCGGCTACGCGTCGCTGGACTACCAGGAGGCCGGTGACCAGGTCGCCGACCTCGTCAAGGTCGACATCCTGCTCCAGGGCGAGAATGTCGACGCGTTCAGCTCGGTCGTCCACAAGGACAAGGCCTACGCCTACGGCAACATGATGGCCGGCAAGCTGGAGGCCCATCCCGCGCCAGCAGTTCGAGGTGCCGATCCAGGCCGCCATCGGTGCCAGGGTCATCGCCCGAGAGAACATCCGCGCCATCCGCAAGGACGTCCTCGCCAAGTGCTACGGCGGTGACATCAGCCGCAAGCGCAAGCTGCTCGAGAAGCAGAAGGCCGGCAAGAAGCGGATGAAGAACATCGGCACCGTCGAGGTCCCGCCCGAGGCCTTCATCGCCGCCCTGTCCTCCGACGACGGCGACACCAAGAAGAAGTAGCCCGCCCCCCTGAGCCGTGCGTTTCTCACCCAATTCCCCCGTTTCACACCCGTGTGAAACGGGGGAATTGGGTGAGAAGCCCACGCGACAGCTCGGGTGAGGGACGCCACGAGCGGTGGGCGGACGGCATACCGGGCAGTAACATTGCGGTATGCCGGACACCTTCGCCTTGTACCGCAAGCTCACCTCGCTGCCCTTGGGCAAGCAGGCCTTCTCCTTCCTCTTCGCGCAGAAGGCGCCCTACTTCTGGACCGTGCGGCCCCAGGTCCGTGAGGTGCGCCCGCACCACGCCGCGCTCGTCATCAGGAAGCGGCGCGCGGTCCAGAACCACATCGGGACGGTGCACGCGATCGCCGTGTGCAACGGCCTCGAGGCGGCGATGGGGCTGCTCGCGGAGGCGACGACGCCCCAGGACCGGCGCTGGATCCCCAAGGGGATGGAGGTCGCCTACACCGCGAAGTCGACGACCGACCTGCTCTGCACCGCCGACACCGACCCGGCCGACTGGGACCAGCCCGGTGATGTGAAGGTGCGCGTCAGGGCCATCCGCGAGGACGGCACACCCGTCGTCGAGGGCGTCATCACGATCTATGTGAGCGAGAAGAAGAAGTAGCGAATAGTTCGGTCGAGTGTGGTGTTGTGGTGGCATGACCATCACCGGCACATACGTCCCGAGCCCCAGCGAGTGGGTCCGCCAGCAGGTCGAGACCATCGAGGAGACCGGCACCACCCGCTCCGTCGACATCATGGGCCTGCAGGTGGTGCTGCTCACCATGAACGGCGTCACCGGCACCGTCCGCAAGGTCCCGCTCATGCGGGTCGAGCACGACGGTGTGTATGCCGCCGTGGCCAGCAAGGGTGGGGCGCCCGAGCACCCCAAGTGGTACGCGAACCTGCGCAAGAACCCGGTCCTCGAGGTCCAGGACGGCGACCGGACGTGGGTGGCGAAGGCCCGTGAGCTGGAGGGCGCCGAGCGCGACGAGTGGTGGGAGCGGTGCGTCGAGGCGTTCCCGAACTACGCCGAGTACCAGCGCAACACCGAGCGGCTCATCCCGGTCTTCGCGCTCGAGCCGTACGACCCGAGCTGACGCCGACGGTTCGCGCTCATCCCGGCGCGACCGTCGACTCGTCCACTTGACCGAGGTCCAAGACCTCGGCAGGGGCGGTGCCGTCGGCAGCCACGTGGTCCCAGAGCCGCAGGATGTCGCGCGGCCAGATGTCCTCGTCGGTGACCTCGAGCTCGGACCGGGTCCACCAGTGGTGTGCGGTCATCGTCGCGATCTCGACCTCGGTGTGACCATCGGTCGAGACCTCGAACGGTGCGCAGCGCACGAACCAGAACAGCTCGTCCTGGGTCGTCACGACGTCGCTGTAGCCGTGCACGACGACTCGTTCGGCGAGTGGGCCGACGAGGTCGGACTCGGCGATGGAAAGGCCCGTCTCCTCGGCGACCTCACGCACGGCCGCCTCGAGGTCGCTCTCCCCGGGGTCGACGCCGCCGCCCGGAGTGATCCAGAACGTCGGCGTGGGGACGATGCCCGGGTCGCTGTCACCGAAGAGGAGCAGGCGGTCGTCGGTGTTGACGAGCAGGACCCGCATCGCCCGTCTGCGGTTGCGAGGCCGCTCGTCCGGAGCAGGAGCGGACAGCACCGGGTGGGCCGTGGTCACGACGTGAGCCGCTGACGCAGCCGGTCGATGTCTGCGTCCGTCCAGCCCTGGTCGCGCAGCCATCCGTGGGCGCCACCGAACTCGTCCCGCACCGTGTCCAGGATGGTGCGCATGGTCTCGGGGCGGGGCCGCTGGTCGTCGACGCTCTGCTGGCGCAGGGCGGTGCCATAGAGGTCTCTGGGCATGAGGCGGGCGATGATCCGCTCGATGCGTTCGCCGGTGAGGGCGTAGTCCTCGATGATCGCGTCGTGGGGGACCCCGGCCGCGTCGAGCGCGAGAGCGACCACCGTGCCCGTGCGGTCCTTGCCTGCGGCGCAGTGGATGACGGTGGCACCGGTGCTGCGAGAGACGACATCGAGGGCGGCGGAGATCGAGTCGGGGCGGGTCGCGAGATAACCGAGGTAGTGCTCGGACCAGAACTGGGCATCGCGGGTCGGGCGCTGGGAGTGCTCGGGCATCGCGAGGGCCTGCTCGGCCGTGACCGCCCGGCCGTCGCCGAAGAGCGAGTGGTGGTGGTGGGTGAGGGACTCGACCGCCCAGAGCGGGCCCGGCCCCTCGGTGCTCACCTCGGTGTCGCTGCGCAGGTCCACGATGTCGCTCACGCCGAGGACGTCGACGACCTCGCGGACGTCGGCTTCGCTGAGGTCCTGGAGGTTGTCCGAGCGCAGCAGCCGGCGCGGCTGGATCGTGCCGCCGTCGCGCGTCGGGAGCCCGCCCGAGTCACGCATGTTGACGACGCCCTCGAGGTGGATCCACCGGTCGGTCGCGGGCCCGTCCGGGAGCGCGTCAGGGGTCGGGTGCTCGCTCGGGTCGGTCACCTCGCCATCGTAGGTGGATCACAGGGCGACGAACTGACCTGCGCCTGTCGCCTCGGCCCGGTCGGCGACGGCGCTCGCCACCACGAGGTCGCTGATGCCGGTGCCGAGGTTCTGGACGACCAGCCGACCGTCGGGGCGGGGCGCGTGGAGGAGGTGCCCCGTCCACGCCGTGGGCGTCGGGTAACCGTCGAGCTTGCCCCGCACTGCCCGCACCGCCGCGAACTGCGGGAGGTGATCGGCTGCCAGGACGGCGCTGTCGGCGAGGTCGGCGCCCACCGAGCTCGCGTAGTCGATGGGCAGGAGGAGGGCGTCCTCGCGCGGCCAGGTCAGCGGGATGGCCATGTCGGTGAGCCCGATCGACAGCCCGGTGATGACGACGGCCTTGTCGCGGACTGCTGCCTCCCGCGACGGACAGGCCACGACGCGTATGCCGGGTGCGACCGCTTCCGTCTCCCGTGCCAGGGCGTCCATCGCCTCACGGCGGCGCGCCCAGACATGGACCTCGGTGTGCCCCAGGGCCTCGAGGACGCGGAGGTGGGAACGAGCCTGGAGGCCGGCCCCGAGGTAGGCGATGGGGCCGTCGTCATTTGCGAGGGCGCGCACACAGGCGCCCGTCACGGCGGCTGTCCGGATGGCCGTGAGCTCATGCGCCGGCAGCAGGGCGAGAGGCACACCGGTGGTCCCGTCATTGACGAGCATGACGCCGCTGGCCGACGGCAGACCGCGGACGGGGTTGTCCGGCACGATGCTGATCCACTTGCAGCCCAGCAGGTTTCGCTCGGGATAGGCCGCAGGCATGGCGTTGGCGAACATGCCGGGCGAGGTCCGCACAGTGGGCTTGGGCGGGACGTCTGCGCGGCCCTCCGCCAGGGCGCAGAGCGCGTCTGCGACGAGGTCGACCACCTCGACCAGGGGCGGGAGGCAGGCGCGGACGTCGTCGTCGGTGAGGATGCGCACGAGCGCCAACCTACGGGGAGGCGCGGGGATGGGAGGATCTGCAGCATGCCCCGCCTGCCCGATGGAGACCCTGCCCCGGACTCGGGGGAGCTGCCGGCCGGGGCGCTGGAGTCGCTCGGCAGGCGCCCGTTCGGCATCTACCTGCACGTCCCGTTCTGCCGGGTCCGCTGCGGCTACTGCGACTTCAACACCTACACGCTCACCGAGCTCGGGCCGGGCGCCAGCACGTCGACGTTCATCGACACGACCCTGGCCGAGCTCGACCTCGCGCAGGCCCTGCTCGGGGAGTCGGCCCCGCCCGTCGACACGATCTTCGTCGGTGGTGGAACGCCGACGATGCTTGCCGCAGCCGATCTCGTGAAGGCCGTGGACGGCATACGGCAACGTTTTGGGTTGGCTGACGACGTCGAGGTGACGACCGAGGCCAACCCCGACTCGGTCACTCCGGACTCGCTGCGCGAGCTCGCCGACGGCGGGTTCACGCGCATCTCGCTCGGCATGCAGTCGGCCGTCCCGCACGTCCTCGCGACGCTGGACCGGACCCATGACCCCGCCGGTGTGGAGAAGGCGGTTCGCGCTGCGCAGGATGCCGGGATGGTGACGAGCGTCGACCTCATCTACGGCACGCCGGGGGAGTCGATCGACGACTGGCGACGCAGCCTCGACCAGGCGATCTCCCTCGAGTCAGAGCACGTCTCGGCCTATGCGCTCGTCGTCGAGGAGGGGACCAAGCTGGCTGCCCAGGTGCGTCGTGGTGAGGTCGCGCGGCCCGATGACGACGACGAGGCGACGAAGTACGAGATCGCCGACGAGGTGCTCTCTGCCGCCGGCTTCGACTGGTACGAGGTGAGCAACTGGACGCGGACCCCGGCCGGTCGGTGCCGGCACAACGACGGCTACTGGACCGGCGGCGACTGGTGGGGCGTGGGTCCCGGTGCCCACAGCCACGTCGGCGGCGTGCGTTGGTGGAACGTCAAGCACCCCAGGGCGTATGCCGGCCGGCTGGCCGAGCGCCTGTCACCTGCTGCTGGGCGCGAGACGTTGACTGCGGAGCAGGTCCGCGACGAGCAGGTGCTGCTGCAGGTGCGGGTGTGTGACGGCCTCGGGGTCGATGACCTCGACGAGGTCGGTCGACTCGCTGTCGCAGGGCTCGTCGCCGACGGGCTGGTGGACGGGACGGCGGCAGTGCGCGACCGCCGGGTGGTGCTGACGTTGAGGGGCAGGCTCCTCGCCGACACCGTGGTGCGCCGTCTCCTCGGCGTCGACTCCTGAGTCCGTGACTCCCCCAGGGCGGGCGCGGATCCGGCGCCGTGCCGCGGATCGCTCCGCGCCCCCGCGCCGGATCCGCGCCCGACTCGCGGCCCTAGGGTGGCGCCCATGACTGCCACGAACCTGCGCCGGCTCGAGGGCCGCACCGCCATCGTCACCGGCGCCAGCCGCGGGATCGGCCTCGCCATCGCCGAGCGCCTCATCTCGGAGGGCGCACGCGTGTGCGTCACCGCACGCAAGCAGGAAGCGCTCGACGCGGCCGTCGCTGCCCTGGGGGGTCCCGACGTCGCCATGGCCGTCGCTGGAGGGGCGGACGACCCAGCCCACCAGGACGAGGTACTGGCCATGGTGGCCGACACGTTCGGCCCGGTCGACCTGCTCGTCAACAACACCGGGATCAACCCGGCATACGGACGGCTCGTCGACCTCGACCTCGACGCGGCCCGCAAGATCGTCGAGGTCAACTGCATCGCCGCGCTCTCCTGGATCCAGAAGGCTGTCGCCGGTGGTCTGGAGGAGCGCGGGGGCGCGATCGTCAACGTCTCCTCGGTGGCGGGCGTGCGCCCGGCGCCGGGCATCGGGTTCTATGGCGCGAGCAAGGCGATGCTGACCCACCTCACCGAGGAGCTCGCCGTCGAGCTGGGGCCGACGGTGCGGGTCAACGCCGTCGCCCCGGCGGTGGTGAAGACGCGGTTCGCCACGGCGCTCTACGAGGGCCGCGAGGAGAAGGTGGCCGCGGGCTACCCGCTCGGTCGGCTGGGCGTGCCCGAGGACATCGCCGGCGTCGTGGCGTTCCTGCTGTCGGACGACGCGGCCTGGATGACCGGCCAGCTCGTCGTCGTCGACGGTGGCCTGCTCCTCAATGGCGGCGTCTGACCGCTCCAGCCCGTCGGTGCCGGCCTCCTCGCACATCGCGATGGGCGCTCAGTCGGGACTTCGTCCCGAACGCACCCATCGCGATGTGTGGCGGAGCCGGTCAGTGTGGGCTCGTGCCCTGTCAGCGACTCACTTGACGAACTGCGGGGTCAGCGGCGGCGACCACTGCTGGCCCTCGTTGGCGCGCATGGCTCCGATGACGTGGAGCACGAACGCGAAGGCCAGGGCGAGGAAGTAGGTCGCGAAGCCCACGAGGAGCAGCATCAACGGGAACGAGACGAGCAGGAAGATCCCGGTGATGATCTGGATGTTGAGCGAGTTCGCTGCGTGCTGGCGCACGAAGTCACCCCGGTCCTTGTACATCACGTAGATGACGAGCGACCCGACGAAGCCGAGGAGCCCGGCGCTCAGCACCATGGCGATGAGCGGGATGAGGTGGGCGAACATGCCCCACTGGCGCTGCTGGGCCGGGTCGAGGACCTGCGGCTGGGCGTGGGCCACGGGCTGGCCGGGGTACGCCTGGCCGGAAGCGGGCTGCTGGTAGGGCTGTTGGTAGGGCTGCTGCGGGGGAGGCGGAGGCTGCTCGCCGTGGGAAGGCGGGAGCTGGCGCGGGTCGTGGCCCTGCGGGACTTCGGGGTGCGGGGTGGTCATGGTGTCCTCCTTCAGGGGACGGGATGCTGTCACCCAGTCAAACCCCTTCCGAACCCGGTTCATCCCCACTTCGGGGTGAGATCAGGGAGAGGTCAGGGGTGACCCTGCTGCGGAGGGCGGGCCGAGGTCACCGCTCTACCTGGGCCGGCATACCCGGGTTGGTCGCAGGGAACTGCGTCCCTCAGGGCGCGGTGACGAAGTCGATGAGCTCCTCGACCCGGCCCAGCAGCGAGGGCTCCAGGTCGGCATAGGAGCGCACCGTGCCGAGGATCTGCTTCCAGGCACGGGCGATGTCGGCCTGCTCCGCGTGGGGCCAGCCGAGGTGGGCGCAGATGCCGTGCTTCCACGACGTGCCGCGCGGGATCACCGGCCACTGCTCCATGCCGAGGCGCTCTGGGCGGACTGACTGCCACACGTCGACGTGCGGGTGGCCGACGATGAGGACGTGCGGCGCGAAGGGCTTGAGTCGCGAGGCCGCGTCGACGACGCGGGTCTCCTTGGTGCCCGGGACGAGGTGGTCGACGAGCACACCCATACGTCTGCCCGGCCCCGGGGCGAAGTCACGGATCGCGGCCTCGAGGTCATCGACGCCGTCGAGCATCTCGACGACGACACCCTCGACGCGCAGGTCGTGGCCCCAGACCTTCTCGACCAGCTCGGCGTCGTGTCGGCCCTCGACGAAGATCCGGGACGCGCTCGCGACCCGGGCCGGGGCGTTCGTCACGGCGCGTGAGCCGCTCGCCGTGCGTGAGGCGGTGGCGCGGGCGGCCGTGAGCCTCGCGTCGGCGGCGGTGGACGGCCTGGTGAGCGTGACCGGCGAACCGTCGACGTGAAACCCCGGTCCGAGCGGGAAGGCCTTGGTCCGGCCGCGACGGTCCTCGAGGTGGACGACGTGGATGCCTCCGGCCTTCTCCACGCGGACCACTGCGCCCACCCAGCCGGTCTCGACGTCCTCCACGACGACACCTAGCTCGGCGGCGAGGGGGACGGACCGGCCACCGCGAGGGGCCTTCCAGTCGCCGGAGAGCACGTCCCGGCCGTAGCGATCAGTCACCTGCGCGAGGGTAGACGTAGAATTGGCACTCACCAAGGATGAGTGCCAGTGAGGACGGAAGGTGTCGGTCATGAGTGATGAACGTCGGCTCGCGGTGCTGCGCGCCATCGTCCAGGACTACGTCGAGACGTCCGAGCCCGTCGGCTCCAAGGCGCTGCTCGAGCGTCACCGGTTGGGCGTCTCGGCGGCCACGGTGCGCAACGACATGGCGGCGCTCGAGGAGGACGGCCTCATCGCAGCTCCGCACACGAGCGCCGGACGCATCCCGACGGACGCGGGCTACCGCTTCTTCGTCGACCGTCTCAGCGGGGTCAAGCCGCTGAGCGGTGCCGAGAAGCGCGCCATCAGCACCCTGCTCGACGGTGCCATCGACCTCGACGACGTCGTCGACCGCACCGTGCGGCTCCTCGCCTCGCTGACCCGCCAGGTCGCGGTGGTCCAGTACCCGTCGCTCACCCGTTCGTCGGTCCGGCACATCGAGCTCGTCCCGATCGGCGGCTCCCGTCTGCTCGTCGTGCTCATCACGACGACGGGACGGGTCGAGCAGCGCGTCCTCGAGACGGGCATGGACCTTACCGAGCCCGCGGCCGAGCGCATGCTCGCGTCGCTGCGGTCCGACGTCAACGGTGCCACGGTCGGCAAGACGCTCGCCGACGCGGCCGGTGGACTCGGTGAGCTGCCGACCCAGGTCGACCCGGGCGCCCGGGGTCTGCTCGCTGCCATCGCGGCCGAGCTGACCGAGGTCCTCGTCGAGCAGCGCGAGGAGAGGGTCGTCATGGCCGGCGCCTCCCACCTCGTGCGGGCCGGAGAGGACTTCCCCACCTCGATCGGGCCGGTCCTCGAGGCACTCGAGGAGCACGTCGTCCTCCTCAAGCTCCTCGGCACCGTGACCGAGCAGGGAGACGCGGTCGCCGTGCGCATCGGAGCCGAGAACCCGTATGCCGGGTTGCAGTCGACCTCGCTCGTCACCTCCGGCTACGGCGCGGGGAGTGACCTCGTGGCCGGGCTCGGCGTCGTCGGTCCGACGCGCATGGACTACCCGACGACCATGGCGGCCGTCCGAGCCGTCGCCACCTATGTCAGCCGCATCCTCGCCGACTGAGCACCGACCGACCACTCACGACCACTGCCTGACCGCCTGCTTGCCCCAACCCGACACGTGACCCCACCAGCCCCCAGCGAAGGACGTCCACCGAAGTGAACGACTACTACGCCGACCTCGGCGTGGCCCGCGACGCAACCGCCGACGACATCAAGAAGGCCTACCGCCGCGCAGCCCGCAAGCTCCACCCCGACGTGAACCCCGGCCCCGAGGCCGAAGAGCAGTTCAAGAAGGTCTCGCAGGCCTATGACGTGCTCTCCGATGCCGAGAAGAGGCGCAACTTCGACATGGGGGCCGACCCGTATGCCGGCGCTGCCGCCGGCTTCGGGCAGGGCTTCTCGTTCAGCGACGTCATGGACGCGTTCTTCGGGCAGGGGGCCGGTCAGGGCCAGGGGCAGGGACCGCGATCACGCCAGGCCCGTGGCCAGGACGCCCTCGTCCGTCTCGACCTCGACCTCGTCGACGCGGTCTTCGGCGCCGAGAAGGAGCTCGTCGTCGACACGGCCGTGGGGTGCTCCACGTGCCACGGCGCAGGCACCCAACCGGGCACCGGCACCCGCACGTGCGACGTGTGCCGCGGGCAGGGCTCGATCCAGCAGGTGCAGCGCAGCTTCCTCGGCCAGGTGATGACGTCTCGCCCCTGCGTGAACTGCCAGGCGACCGGTCAGGTCATCGAGGCACCGTGCTACGAGTGCTCCGGCGACGGACGCGTGCGCACCCGCCGCAGCCTGACGATCCGCGTTCCCGCCGGCGTCGACACGGGCACGCGCATCCAGCTCGCGGGCGAGGGTGAGGTCGGCCCCGGCGCCGGTCCTGCCGGAGACCTCTACGTCGAGGTGGCCGTGCGCCGCGACAAGCGCTTCCAGCGCCAGGGCGATGACCTCCACGCCACGCTCGAGCTCCCGATGACCGCAGCCGCACTGGGCGCCACCGTGCCGTTCGAGACCTTCGACGGCGTGAGCGACCTCGAGGTCCACCCCGGCATCCAGTCCGGC
Organism: Knoellia sp. AC549; assembly: GCF_979258975.1. Classification (NCBI taxonomy): domain Bacteria; kingdom Bacillati; phylum Actinomycetota; class Actinomycetes; order Micrococcales; family Intrasporangiaceae; genus Knoellia; species Knoellia sp. AC549. The sequence goes on along the minus strand of NZ_OZ409890.1, from coordinate 131,565 downwards.
GAACAGATCCTCCTGCGTGGCCTGGGCGTCACCCACCTGCGTGGGTCCGGACGCGGCGACATCATCATCCACGCCATGGTCCAGACGCCGACCCGGCTCAGCCACGAGCAGGAGGGCCTGCTCCGCGAGCTGGCCCGGCTCCGTGACGAGGAGAAGCCGACCGGTCGCATCGCCAACCCCACCGAGGGTTCGCTCTTCGGCAAGCTCCGCGACGCCTTCAAGGCCCGCTGATCCCATGTCCTGCACGCCTCCGAATGGCATGTGGCAAGGCACGCTCAGTTGCTCCTTCGTCGCAAACGCGTGCCTTGCCACATGCCACTCGTCGGTCGACGGGGTGGCGGTGTGACCCTGCACCTCTATCTCGTGGCTCCGGGCTCGCTCGACGCGACTCGGGCTGGGGATGTCGTCGTGCTCGACGGGGCCGAGGGGCGGCATGCGGCGACGGTCAAGCGGACCCAGCCCGGCGAGGGCATCCGGCTGTCCGACGGCGCCGGTCGGGTGGTGACCGGTGTGGTCGAGTCGGCCGGGCGTGACCGCCTCACCGTGCGCGCCGACGCGGTCGACGACGTGCCCGAGCCGAGCCCTCGACTCGTCCTCGTGCAGGCACTGGCCAAGGGCGACCGTGACGACCAGGCGATCGAGGCCGCGACCGAGCTGGGGGTCGACGAGGTCGTCCCGTGGCAGGCCAGCCGCAGCATCGTCCAGTGGCGGGGCGACAGGGGCGCCAAGGCGTGGGCCAAGTGGGACGCCGTCCTCGCCGCCGCGACCAAGCAGTCCCGTCGACCCCGACGACCCGTGCTCTCACCGGCGGCCACCACCCCTGCAGTGGCGGTGCGGATCGCGGCCGGTGCCACGGCATACGTCCTCCACGAGGACGCGGACGAGCCGCTGGCCACCCTGACCCTTCCAGGCGAGGGCGACGTGCTCGTCGTCGTTGGACCCGAGGGCGGCATCGCACCGGACGAGCTCGACGCCTTCCGGGAGGCGGGCGCCCACGTCGTCCGGCTGGGCGACACGGTCCTTCGCTCGTCCAGCGCCGGACCGGCAGCGCTCGCGGTGCTCAGCGCCGCGTCCCGCTGGCGCTAGCCGACGGTGAAGGTCACGAGTCTCTCGGCGACCGCCTGCTGACCGTCCTCCGCCGAGGACACGAACGTGCGGATGGTCCACGTACCGGCGTCGAGGCGCCCGAGGTCGATGGTGAAGGTCCCTCGTGAGGGCGCGCCGATCGATGCCGTGACGAAGCCGTCCCGCACGGTCGTCGTGCCACGCCGCAGCTCCCACTCGACGTTGGCCTCGAAGGCGACCGCCTGACCCCGGACACTCACCGCCCTGGCCAGCGGCAGGGTGGCACCGGGAGAGGGGTCGTCGATCCAGATGTCGCACAGCGCTTCTGGCGGGGTGGCCGCTCTGGTGAAGAGGGTGGACGACTCGAGGTGCCCGAGCAGCTCTCCCCCGTTCACCGACCGGATCGACACCGGCAGGTCACCGCGACCGACGGCACCCTGTGCCGTCCACACCAGCGACGAGACGGCCAGCCGGGCCCGCTCGGCATCCGGTGCGCGGTCGCCGGATGCGCTGAGCCGCAACGTGATGACGTCGTCCGACACCAGGGCCCGGTCCAGGGTCACCCCTTGCCAGAGCTCGGATCGTCGCAGGGACTCGCCGACGGCTGCGGTGACGCGGGCGGACTCAGAGGCGCTCGCACCGATCCCGGACGTCCAGAACTCCCGGACGAGGCCGGGCCGGTTGTCGGTGCCGCCGTTGGTGCCGACGCGATAGATGCCCAGGGCAGCACCGGCGAGGGTGGGCGGCGTCGAGGCGGTCGACGGTGAGAAGGACGGCGCCGGGGGCGTCGGTGAGGTGAGCGACGGGGGACCGGCGGGCTGGCCCGGAGGCCGCTCGGGTGCCGGTCCTGCTGCCCACACGACGCCGGCGACCGCTGCTGCCGCGGCGGCCACCCCCAGACCGGTGACCCAACGGCTCCGGACGGGAGACGGCGCCGGCTCGGACGCCTCTCGCAGGATCTCGTCGAGGCGGTCGGCGGGCCGGATGCCCCGGGCCCGTGCGGCAAGCACCTCCCGGAGCTTCCCGCTCGGTGTCGGACGGATCCAGCTGGGTCGTCATCGCTCCTCCATCTGGGTGCGCAGGGCGGCGAGGCCCCGGTGGGCGTGGGCCTTGACCGATCCGGGTGCGATGCCGAGGGCGTCGGCGATCTGGGCCTCGCTGAGGTCGAGGTAGTAGCGCAGGACGAGCACCTCCCGCTGCCGGGCGGGCAGGCGCTGCAGGCGAGCGAAGAGCTCGGCAGCCCGGTTCGCCGACATCGCCTCGTCCTCGGCGCTCGCCACCCGCAGGCGGGTGCCCACCCGGGTGGAGTCGAGATAGCGCTGCTGGACCTTGTGGTGACGGAGCGCCGAGCGCGCACCGTTGACGACGCTCTGACGCAGGTATGCCGCACCGCGCCCTTCGCGGACGTCGTCCCACTTGCGATGGAGTGAGACGAAGGCGTCCTGCGCGATCTCCTCGGCGAGGAGGTCGTCGTGCACGAAGAGCCAGGCGAGCCGGACCATGGGGCGCCAGTGGACGGCATACAGGCTCGACACGCCGTCATCGGCTGCCGCGCGCGCTGCTGCGTCACGTCGTGTGCCCACGAGGGTCATTGTCACGGTGGTAGGACGCGTGGGTGGCGCGATCGGTTTACTGTCGGAGCATGTCTTCTGCCGACTGCCTGTTCTGCAAGTTCGTCTCGCGCGACGTCGAACCGGACGTCGTGGGGGAGACCGAGCACAGCCTCGCCTTCCGCGACATCAACCCGCAGGCACCTACGCACGTCCTCGTCGTCCCCAAGCGGCACGTCGCCAACGCCGGTGAGCTGGCCGAGGCCTCGGCCGACGAGCTCGCCGACGTGGTGCTCCTCGCGCGGTCGGTTGCGGAGTCGGAGGGGCTGGGCGGCGACTACCGCCTCGTCCTCAACACGGGCGCCGGGGCGGGGCAGAGCGTCTTCCATGCGCACCTGCACCTGCTGGGTGGTCGGGCAATGGAATGGCCCCCCGGCTGAACCAAACCGTAGACTCAGGGGTGACATGACAGACGCACCCCACCCGTCCACGCCCACCGAGGCGTCGGCGCATCTCCCCGTCCACACGGTCACCATCCCCGCCGAGGTGCAGATGGTGGCGCTCCTCGGGCCGAGGGACGAGCTGCTCCGCACGATCGAGCGCCTGTTCCCGCTCACCGCCATCCACGTCCGCGGCAACGAGTTCCACATCTCCGGCCCGAGTGCGGAGGTGGCCCTCGTCGAGCGCGTCATCGACGAGCTGCTGGCCGTGATCGCGGGCGACCAGCCGCTCAACCGCGACGCCGTCGAACGCTCCGTCGGCATGCTGCGCGCACAGACGAGCGAGCGCCCCGCCGACGTCCTCACGATGAACATCGTGAGTTCCCGAGGTCGCACCATCCGGCCCAAGACCTTGGGGCAGAAGCGCTACGTCGACGCGATCGACGAGCACACCATCACCTTCGGCATCGGTCCGGCCGGCACGGGCAAGACCTACCTCGCGATGGCCAAGGCGGTGGCCGCGCTCCAGGCCAAGCAGGTCAACCGGATCATCCTCACCCGTCCTGCCGTCGAGGCGGGGGAGCGGCTGGGCTTCCTCCCGGGCACGCTCAACGACAAGATCGACCCCTACCTGCGCCCGCTCTACGACGCGCTGCACGACATGGTCGACCCCGACTCGATTCCTCGCCTCATGGCGGCCGGGACGATCGAGGTCGCGCCCCTCGCCTTCATGCGAGGTCGCTCGATCAACGACTCGTTCGTCATCCTCGACGAGGCGCAGAACACGACGCCGGAGCAGATGAAGATGTTCCTCACTCGTCTCGGGTTCGGCTCCAAGATGGTCGTGACCGGTGACATCACGCAGGTCGACCTCCCCGGCGGCACGACGAGCGGTCTGCGCATCGTGCGCGACATCCTGACCGACCTCGAGGACATCCACTTCGCCGAGCTCACGGCCCTCGACGTCGTGCGCCACCGCCTCGTGGGTGAGATCGTCAACGCCTACGGCCGCTGGGACGCCGACCAGGAGGGACGCTCGACCCACACCCGCTCACGCCGCGGACCCCGACCGGCCGACCGCTCCGACCGCGTCGACCACGCCGACCGTGCGGATCGGGACGGAGACGCGTGAGCATCGACGTCCTCAACGAGACCGAGTTCGCGCTCGACGAGCTCGAGCTCGTCGCGTGCGCCCGATACGTCCTGGCTGAGATGAAGGTCCACCCGCAGGCGGACCTCTGCCTGCGCCTCGTGGACGAGGCAGCGATGGAGACCTTGCACGTCCAGTGGATGGACCTGCCCGGACCGACCGACGTCATGCAGCTTCCCCATGGACGAGCTGCGTCCGGGCAGCGACGACGACGACCTCGAGGAGGGCGTGCTCGGTGACATCGTCCTCTGCCCGAGCGTCGCCGAGAAGCAGGCCGCCGAGGCGGGTCACGCCACCGAGGAGGAGCTGCTCCTCCTCACGACCCACGGAATCCTCCACCTGCTCGGCTACGACCACGCCGAGCCGGAGGAAGAGCGAGAGATGTTCGAGCTGCAGCGCCAGCTCCTCCTCACCTTCCTCGCGACGAGGGGTCGACACGGTGCCTGACCCAGCCAGTCCCGACGCCCGCTCGGCGTCGGGAACCCCGGCGGTGGCCCCATGACCAGGCTCGTCGTCATCAGCGTCCTCGGGCTCGTCCTCGCCTTCGCGCTGTCAGCCGCAGAGGCCGCCCTCTCGAGGATGTCGCGAGTGCGAGCGCAGGAGCTGCACGACGACGGACGGGCCGGCTCGCAGGCTCTGGCCGTGGTCGTCGCCGACAGCGCGGCATACCTGTCGGTCCTGTCGTTCGTGCGGGTCATCGCCGAGATGACCACGGCGGTCCTCGTCACCGTGGCGGTCCACCGTGTCGTCGACGGCTCCTGGACGCCGCTGCTCACCGCGATCGCGATCATGGCCGTCGTGTCCTTCGCCCTGGTCGGGGTGTCGCCGCGCACGCTCGGCGGGCAGAACGCCACCCAGGTGTCCCTCCTCGCGGCCCCCGTGGCGATCTGGCTGCGCCGCCTGCTCGGTCCGCTCTCCCGACTGCTCGTCCAGTTCGCCAACGCGGTCACCCCGGGCCGCGGCTATCGCGACGGGCCGTTCGACAGCGAGTCCGAGCTGCGAGACCTCGTCGACATGGCCGGCGAGTCCTCGCTCATCGAGGCCGGCGAGCGCCAGATGATCCACTCCGTCTTCGAGCTCGGCGACACCCTCGCCCGCGAGGTCATGGTCCCTCGCACGGACATGGTGACGATCGGCTCCGACCGTGAGGCTCGCAAGGCGATGAACCTCTTCCTCCGCAGCGGCTACTCGCGCATCCCCGTGACGGGCGAGGACTCGGACGACGTGCTCGGCCTCCTCTACTTCAAGGACGTGGTGCGCCGGATCACCGCCGACCCGGCCAGTGCCAGGGCGCCGGTCGTCGACCTCATGCGACCGATGCCGTTCATCCCGGAGTCCAAGCCCGTCGATGCCCTGCTCCGCGAGATGCAGCGTGACCAGACCCACTTCGCGCTCGTGGTCGACGAGTGGGGAGGCACGGCGGGTCTGGTGACGATCGAGGACATCATCGAGGAGATCGTGGGTGAGATCGCCGACGAGTACGACCGCGAGACACCGGACCTCGAACAGCTCTCGGAGGGACGCTGGCGGGTCGACGCGACGATGGACATCGACGACCTCGCCGACGAGCTCGGCGTGACGATCGAGGAGGACGAGGTCGACACCGTCGGAGGACTCATCGGCAAGACCATCGGGCGCGTCCCCATCCTGGGCTCCACCTGCGAGGTGGCCGGGCTGCGCCTCACCGCCGAGCGCATGGCCGGGCGCCGGCACCGCATCGCCACCGTCATCGTCGAGCGCGTCACGGCAGCCGACCGCGAGATGATGCATCCAGCCGAGACCGGGAGTTCCCATGAGTGAAGACGCGAGCGCCGAGTCCGGCGACACCAGCCGTCGCGGCGACGCCACCCAGGCCAGCGACACCCCCCAGCCGGGATACGTCGCCGGCTTCGCCTGTCTCATCGGTCGCCCGAACGCCGGCAAGTCCACCTTGACCAACGCCCTCGTCGGCGAGAAGGTCGCCATCACGTCGAGCAAGCCCCAGACGACGCGCCACACGATCCGCGGCATCGTGACGTCCCCGACGAGCCAGATCGTCCTCGTCGACACGCCGGGGCTGCACAAGCCGCGCACCCTCCTGGGGGAGCGGCTCAACGACCTCGTGCGCGAGACGCTGCTCAACGTCGACGTCGTCGGCTTCTGCCTCCCGGCCGACCAACGCATCGGCCCGGGCGACCAGTGGATCGCCCGGGAGCTGGCCGAGCTGCGGCAGGCCAAGCGCACGCCGATCATCGCCCTGGCCACGAAGTCCGACAAGGTCGACCGTCAGCGCCTGGCCGAGCACCTCATCTCCATCGACCAGCTCGGCGAGTGGTCCGAGATCGTGCCGTGCTCGGCGACGAGGGGTGACCAGGTCGACACCGTGGCCTCGGTCATCGCCAAGCACCTCCCGCCGTCCCCGGGACCGCTCTACCCGGACGACGTCCTCACCGACGAGCCGCACGCGATCATGATCGCCGAGCTGGTGCGCGAGGCCGCCCTCGAAGGCGTGCGCGACGAGCTGCCGCACTCGCTGGCCGTCGTCGTCGAGGAGATGCTGCCGCGCGAGGACCGGCCCGAGGGCAAGCCGATGATGGACGTGCGCGTCAACGTCTTCGTGGAGCGGTCGTCGCAGAAGGCGATCATCATCGGCCGCGGAGGCTCGCGGTTGCGTGAGGTCGGGACCAACGCCCGCGTCGGCATCGAGAAGCTCCTCGGCCAGCGCGTCCATCTCGACCTCCACGTCAAGGTCGCCAAGGACTGGCAGCGCGACCCCAAACAGCTGCAACGACTGGGTTTCTGACGCCGCGAGGGTGCGCACACCCGGCATACCCGGGTGGTGTGTGGCACGGGTCGCGCAAGGCGACGAGAAGGGCCTTCGCGTGCCCTCGTCAGTTTGTCATCGCGGGCTGCGTTCGGCATGGTGGGCCGCTTGCACGAACCGAGACCGAGCGGCAGCGGAGCCGCGTACGCGACTGACGAGAACAAAGAAGGAGCGGCGTCCGCGCCGATCACCAGTGAACCTGAAACTCACGAACTCCGGCCCCACAGCCCCGGCGGACGCCGCAGGGGAGCGCGAGGTCCTCGACGGACCGCTCCTCGAGGACGGCCCCCACCCCGCTCTCGACCACACCGTCGAGGAGCACCGGGCAGACGCCCCGCAGAAGCTCGACACGGTCGTCTTCGGTGTCACCGCGGTCATCGCGATCGGCTTCGTGCTGTGGGGCTTCGTCAGCACAGAGACCCTCGGGTCCGCCTCGGACAGCGGCCTGTCGTGGGTCGTCCACAACATGGGGTGGCTCTTCTCACTCGTGGCCTCCGGCTTCGTGCTCTTCGTCATCTGGCTCGCGGCCGGCAAGTTCGGCCGCATCCCGCTCGGACGTGACGACGAGCAGCCCGAGTTCAGGACCATCTCGTGGATCGCTATGATGTTCTCCGCGGGCATGGGCATCGGCCTGATGTTCTACGGCGTCTCCGAGCCCGTGGCCCACTTCACCGAGCCGCCCCCCGGCACCGGTGCGGTCGGCAACCCCGAGGCGGTCCAGACCGCGATGGCGACGACCCTGTTCCACTGGACGCTCCACCCGTGGGCGATCTATGCGGTCGTGGGTCTGGCGGTGGCCTACGGCGTCTTCCGTCGCGGTCGTTCGCTGCTCATCAGTTCGGCCTTCGCTCCGCTCATCGGCGAACGCCGGGCCAACGGCCCGGTCGGTCGCGTCATCGACATCCTCGCCATCTTCGCCACGCTCTTCGGATCCGCCGCATCGCTCGGACTCGGCGCCCTGCAGATCGGCTCCGGCCTCGAGCTCGTCGCGGGCATCGGCCGGGCCGGCAACGGTGTCCTCGTCGCGATCATCACGGTGCTCACCCTGTGCTTCATCCTGTCGGCGGTCTCGGGTGTCTCCAAGGGCATCCAGTGGCTCTCGAACACCAACATGGTGCTGGCCCTCGTGCTCGCCGTCTTCGTCCTCGTCGTCGGCCCGACGGTCTTCATCCTCAACCTCGTCCCGACCGCCGTGGGGTCCTACTTCCAGGACCTCGCGATGATGTCGGCGCGCACCGACGCCGCCGGTGGCGACGCCATGCAGACGTGGCTCTCGGGGTGGACGATCTTCTACTGGGCCTGGTGGGTCTCGTGGACGCCGTTCGTCGGCATGTTCATCGCCCGGATCTCGCGCGGCCGCACCATCCGCCAGTTCGTCACCGGCGTGCTGCTCGTCCCCAGCCTGGTCTCGCTCGTGTGGTTCGCCGTCTTCGGTGGGGCCGGCATCGCGACCCAGCGGGGCGGGACCGACCTCGCCGGCGCAGACACGCCCGAGGCGACCCTGTTCAGCATGCTCGGGACGATGCCGCTGTCGACGCTCACCTCGGTCGTCGTCATGCTGCTCGTCGCGATCTTCTTCGTCTCCGGGGCCGATGCGGCGTCGATCGTCATGGGCACGCTGTCGGAGCGAGGCACTCTCTCCCCGAGCCGTCCGACGGTGATCTTCTGGGGAGCGGCCACCGGCGCCGTCGCTGCCGTGATGCTCGTCGTGGGTGGTGAGGACGCCCTGTCCGGTCTGCAGAACATCACGATCGTCGCGGCCCTGCCCTTCCTCCTCATCATGGTCGGTCTGGCGGTCGCCCTCGTGCGGGACCTCTCCAGCGACCCGCTCGTCGTCCGCCGGGCGTATGCCGTTGCCGCCGTCGAGCAGGCCATCGTCGCGGGAGTGACGCAGCACGGTGACGACTTCACCCTCACCTACGAGGAGGCCGCCCCGGGTGAGGGTGTCGGCGACCTCGTCACCCTCGCCAGTCCGAACGCCACGGCTGACGAGAGCGTCCACCGCGAGAAGAACGACGGGGACCGGCACGAGGACAAGGTGCTCACCGCGCCCACGTCCTGATCGCCTGAAGCACCCCGACTCGCATGGCTCCTAGACTGGGTCCATGCGAGTCGGTGTCTTCGGTGCGACCGGTCAGGTCGGCAATGTCATGCGCGCTCTCCTCGTCGAGCGGGACTTCCCGGTCGAGGAGATGCGCTACTTCGCGTCCGCCCGGTCAGCCGGGACGACGCTTCCGTGGAAGGACGGTGAGGTCACCGTCGAGGACACGGCGACCGCCGACTTCTCGGGCCTCGACATCGCCCTTTTCTCCAACGGTGGCTCGACGTCCAAGGAGTGGGCGCCGCGCGTCGCTGCCGCCGGCGCCGTCGTCGTCGACAACTCCTCGGCCTGGCGCCGTGATCCCGACGTCCCTCTCGTCGTCGCCGAGGTCAACCCCCACGACCTCGACACGATCCCCAAGGGCATCGTCGCCAACCCCAACTGCACGACGATGGCCGCGATGCCGGCCCTCAAGCCGCTGCACGACGTGGCCGGGCTCGTCGCCCTGCGGGTCGCTTCCTACCAGGCCGTCTCCGGCTCCGGTGGCAAGGGAGTCCAGGAGCTGGACGGTCAGCTGCGCGGTGGGTATGCCGCAGGCGCGCCGGCCGCCCTTGCCCTCGACGGTCGTGCGGTCACCCTGCCCGAACCGAACGTGTATGCCGTGCCCGTCGGCTTCAACGTCATCCCGCTCGCGGGGTCGATCGTCGACGACGGTTCGCTCGAGACCGACGAGGAGCAGAAGCTCCGTCACGAGTCGCGCAAGATCCTGCACATCCCCGAGCTCCGGGTCTCGGGCACGTGTGTGCGGGTGCCGGTCTTCACCGGCCACTCGCTGGCCATCCACGCCGAGTTCGCCGACCACATCACGCCCGAGCACGCGCTCGAGCTGCTCGGCAAGGCGCCCGGCGTCATCGTCACGGACGTCCCGAACCCGCTCGAGGCAGCCGGCCGCGACGAGGTGTTCGTCGGACGCGTGCGCGTCGACCAGGCTGCTCCGGCTGGCAGGGGGCTGACGCTCTTCGTCGTCGGTGACAACCTGCGCAAGGGGGCTGCCCTCAACGCCGTCCAGGTGGCCGAGGAATTGCTCGCTCGCCGCTGACCCGCTTCAGAGCGGATGTCAGAGGTCCGTCATCCAGTGTCGCCAGGTCTGGGTGACCTCCATGCCCACGTGCTCGTAGAGCCCCAGGGCGCCGGTGCGTGAGTCGGTCGAGAGCTCGCTGACCGTGGCACCGCGATCGCGCGCCCGGCGGAACGCCTCGGCGAGCAGGGCTCTCGCCAACCCGTGCCCGCGTCGGTCGCGACGCACGGCGATGGCGTCGACGTAGCCCGTTCCGCCGGCAAGGATCGTGTGGCACACGGCGACGTCGGCTCCGCCGTTGTCGGTGACGAACTGGATCTGCCACGGCTCGAAGCCGGGCCGCAGCGGGCCGCGCGGCGCCCAGTCGGCATAGCTCGACGGGTCGCGGTCAGGCCATTCGTTGAACGCGTCCTCGATGAGCTGGAAGGCGATCCGGCCGTCAGCGCCGCCGCCGAACTCGCGCAGCGCGTAGCCGTGGGGGAGCGGCTGGGGCTCGATGTTGGATCCCTGGGGGAGCTGGAGGACCCACGACGTCCACCCCTGGCGATGGCCGCGTCCCCGCAGGAACGCCTCCGGGCTGCTGTCACCCGGGACCGTCTGGCCGACAAGCGTCGAGCCGCGAGCGCGCGCACAGTCCTCGACCCAGTCGGCCAGCCACGTACCGAGGCCACGGCCGCGGTGCTCCGGATGGACCCCTGCATCCGCCCGGCGCCCCTTGAAGACCTCACCCGAGGCGACGAGGCGGTCGCCCTCCCAGACGCCGACGCTCTCGGTCTCGAGGTCGAAGCTGCCCCGGGCCCAGTCGCCCTGGATGTCCTCGACCTCGATGGCCACCTCACCGGCGTCCACGAGCTCGGTGGCTGCCACGAGGTCGCAGACGGCCTGCGCATCGGCAGGCACGTGCGGTCTCGCGCTGTAGCCCGCAGGAAGGTCCATGAGGGGAGAGTGCCTCACGAGGCGGCGCCCTGTCCTGTGAATTCCGGGCGGGGTCAAGAGCATAGGGTCGTTTCCGTGACTCGCCGAACCGCCCTCATCCGCCGCCCCGGCCCGCGCCTCGCCGACGGGCTCGTCACCCACCTCGAGAAGTCACCCATCGACCTCGACCTCGCGGTCGAGCAGTGGGAGGCGTATGCCGCGTGCCTGAGATCCGCGGGCTGGGAGACTCTCGAGGTCCCGCCAGCCGACGAATGCCCCGACGCGGTCTTCGTCGAGGACGCGGTCGTGGTCAGCGGCGAGATGGCCGTCCTGACCAATCCCGGTGCAGCAGAGCGCAAGCCAGAGGTTGCCGGAGTCGAGTCAGTGGTGCGGGACCTGGGCTACCGGGTCGTGCGGATCGAGGACCCGGGCACGCTCGACGGGGGAGACGTCCTCAAGATCGGTGACACGGCATACGTCGGTCTGGGCGGCCGCACGAACGGTGCGGGGATCCAACAGCTCTCCGCACATCTGGCCACGGTCGGCATGAAGACCCAGGCCGTCACGGTCGAGCGCGTCCTCCACCTCAAGTCGGCCGTGACCGCGCTGCCTGACGGCGCGGTCATCGGCTGGGACCCCGTCGTGGACTGGCCGGGGGCGTTCTCCTCCTACGAAGGGATGCCCGAGGAGCCCGGCGCCCACGTCGTGCTGCTCGACGACAACCTGCTGCTCATGGCGGCCAGTGCCCCGCGGACGGCCGAGCTCTTGCGCGGTCGCGGGCACGAGGTCGTCACCGTCGACATCAGCGAGTTCGAGAAGCTCGAGGGCTGCGTCACCTGCCTGTCAGTGCGCTGCCGCGGCTGACGAACCCCCCGCTAGGAGAAGGTCCAGCCTCGGTCGGCCAACGCCTCCCGCAGGAGTCGCACCGCCACCGCCCCGACACCGTGCAGCCCGGCGAGCTGGGCCTCGCTGAGGTCGCGGACCTGCTCGAGCGTCCAGATCCCCTGGGCGCGCAGAGCCCGGGTGGCGGGTGCCCCGATGCGGGGTAGGGGCGTGCCGGTGGGCGCCGCCTCGCGGTCGACTCGGGGCGCGCCGGACTCGGCGTCGACCACGGCGGCACCTCGTGGCGAGAGTCGGTAGCCGATGTCGAGGGACTCGGTGAGCCCGAGCTCCTTCAGCTTGCGCACGTCTCTCTTGAAGCTCGGCGTGTCCCGGCCCAGCTCGGCGGCCAGGTCCGGCGCTCGCACGGTGGGCGACCGGTCGATGATCGCCAGCGTCGCGCGCGTCCACGGGCCGATCGACGAGGCGGCGTCCAGCCGGTCGAGGCGGGCCCTGATGGTGGCCACCTCGTCGACGTCAGGTGCGGTGGAACGCAGAGCCTCGCGTGGGTCCGCGCCGGCATACCTGAGGGTGACCCGCCACGCCGGTCGCTCGGCCTTGGCCTCGAGCATCCGACGCAGCTCCGAGACCGAGCCGGCCCCCGCTCGCTTCGCCTCGGCGGCCGTGATCCGGCTGGGCGCGACCTGCTCCACCCCTGTGACCTCGAGAAGGCCGACACGCGTGCGCAGGCGGGTGCCCACGAGCACTCGGGGCCGGTCCCACCGCCGGAAGGCGAGGTCGACCTCACCCGTTCTGATCGCAGCCAGGGTCTCGGGGCGGATCATCATGCACGGCAACCTACCGCTGGTGCTGCGCCTGCGGAGGTGCTCTTCCAGCGACCACAGCCGCAGACACGACGGGTGCGAAGGTGACCACGAGGCGGACCGGCCGTCGACGGATCGGTGCGCACACGGCATACTCCATGTCGTGCAGCACCGTCTCCTCCTTCTCTGCCGCGGCGAGGCCTGAATCGGCCCTCCTCGTCGCGGAGTTCGCTGTGCCCGGCTGAGCACACGACGAGTAGTGAGTAGAGGCGCAAGATGATCCACCCCCAGCAGTCGTCCGGCATGCCGACGACGAAGTACGCCCCGTTCCAGGACCAGGTCGAGGTCCACCTTCCCGACCGCACCTGGCCCGACAAGGTGATGTCCAAGGCACCGCGCTGGTGTGCGGTCGACCTGCGCGACGGCAACCAGGCCCTGATCGACCCGATGGACTCCGAGCGCAAGATGCGGATGTTCAAGCTCCTCGTACGGATGGGCTACAAGGAGATCGAGGTCGGCTTCCCCAGCGCGAGCCAGACCGACTTCGACTTCTGCCGCGAGCTCATCGACGGCGGGCACATCCCCGACGACGTGACGATCCAGGTGCTCACGCAGTGCCGCGACCACCTCGTCGAGCGGACCTTCGACGCGATCCGGGGGAGCAAGCAGGCGATCGTCCACTTCTACAACTCCACCTCGGTGCTGCAGCGGCGCGTCGTCTTCGACCTGCCCAAGGAGGGCATCATCGACATCGCGCTCCAGGGCGCGCGGCTGTGCCGCAAGCTCGAGGAGACGGTCGCCGACACCGACGTCTACTACGAGTACTCGCCGGAGTCCTACACCGGCACCGAGCTGGAGTTCGCCGTCGAGATCTGCAACGCCGTCATCGAGGTCATCGACCCGACGCCGGACCACAAGATGATCATCAACCTGCCGGCGACCGTCGAGATGGCCACGCCCAACGCCTACGCGGACTCGATCGAGTGGATGGTGCGTCACCTCGACCGTCGCGAGTCGGTTGTCGTGAGCCTGCATCCGCACAACGACCGCGGTGAGGGAGTGGCGGCCGCGGAGCTGGGCTACCTCGCGGGCGCGGACCGGATCGAAGGGTGTCTCTTCGGCAACGGCGAGCGCACCGGCAACGTCTGCCTCGTCACCCTCGGCATGAACCTCTACAGCCAGGGCATCGACCCGCAGATCGACTTCTCCGACATGGCCGAGATCCGCCGCACGGTCGAGTACTGCAACCAGCTGCCCGTGCACGAACGACACCCCTGGGGTGGCGACCTCGTCTACACCGCCTTCTCCGGGTCGCACCAGGATGCGATCAAGAAGGGCCTCGACGACATGGAGCGCCGCGGCAAGGCGGCGGGCAAGACGATCAACGAGCTCGACTGGGGCGTGCCCTACCTGCCCATCGACCCGCACGACATCGGCCGCTCCTACGAGGCCGTCGTCCGGGTCAACAGCCAGTCCGGCAAGGGCGGTGTCTCCTACCTGCTCAAGGCCGAGCACGGTCTCGACCTGCCGCGCCGGCTCCAGGTGGAGTTCAGCGGCGTGGTGCAGAAGCGCACCGACGCCGAGGGCGGCGAGCTCAGTGCGACCGAGATCTGGCAGATGTTCTCGGACGAGTACCTCCACGCCGACACCGCCGAGGAGCGTTGGGGCCGGTTCACGCCGGTGCGCTCGACCATCAGCGGTGACGAGGACGGGACCGACGTCATCGAGGCCACCGTGCTCGACGGCGGAAGCGAGGTCGACATCATCGGCCGCGGCAACGGGCCGATCGCCGCGTTCATCGACGCGTTGTCGAGGATCGACGTCGACGTGCGGGTCCTCGACTACGCGGAGCACGCGCTGTCCGCCGGAGGGGATGCGCGCGCGGCGGCCTACGTCGAGTGCGCCGTGGGCGACCGGGTGCTGTGGGGAGTCGGCCTGCATGAGTCGATCGTCAAGGCGTCGATGCGTGCTGTCCTCTCGGCCGTCAACCGGGCCGAGCGCGACGCAGAGGACTGACCCCGACGACTGAGCCCCACGAGCTTCGTGTGCCTGAGCGCGACCTCCGGGTCGCGCTCAGGCACACGAGGCAGCGGGTCAGCCCACGGTGACGGTGGCCTGCTGGCTCACGCCGTTGACGGTGACAGTGAGCGTGCCCGTCCCGGGTCGCAGGCCGGTCAGCCTGCCGGTCGACGTGTCGTATGCCGCAACGGCACTTCCGGGGACGTTCGCGGTGCCGATGTGGACGCCCTTCCCGCTCCACGCTGCGCTCACCGGGTAGGCGAGCGGGAACGTGCGCGTGCCCTGCGTGATCGTCGTGGTCACCGGGACCGTCGCTTCGATGGCGACGGGCGGGGCGCTGACCGCCAGCCGGTCCACGTGCGGACGGATCTGGACTCGTGCCCACGGGTGCGGGCCGGGTTCCGCGGGATCGACCCGGTAGAGCTTGGGCGCAGGGACCCGGGGTGCTTCCGGATCGATGCGGACCGTCGTCCATCCCGAGAAGCCGCCCTCGTCGGGTGAGGTCGACGGTGCCTTGCCCGAGTTCCCGTTGACGACGTAGGGCACCGAGTCGACCCGTCCGGCGGAGAAGGCCCCGACGTGGCCACCGACGAACAATGCACCCTTGCCGGTGCGCAGCCGGAAGTCCGAGAGCCAGCCCTCTACGGTCTCGGCCTCGACCCGGTCGGTCATCTGCGACCCCTTCACCGGGCTCGGGTCGCGCGGCGGGTGGTGCCAGCCCACGACCACGCCGTTGACCGCGTCGTTCCGCTCGGCGTCGTCCAGGGCCGAGCGCAGCATCTGCCACTGGTCGAACCCGCCACCTCGCAGGGTGCCGGTGGAGGAGTCGAGCAGCACGAACCGCGTGCCCTTGTGGACGAAGCTGTGGTGCGTGGCGCCGAAGGCGGCGCTGAAGTTGCTCGTCGATCCGGGCCCGTAAATCTCGTGGTTGCCGGGCAGGTAATACCACTTCACACCCTTGGCGGTGAGCTCCTCGTCGATCACCTTCTTGGCGAGGGCGAAGTCGGCGGGATAGCCCGTGTCGACGAGGTCACCGGTGATGACGACGAAGTCCGGTTTGCTGGCGACGATCTCGCGCATGGTGCGGCGAACCGCCGGCACGAGCGACTGGTTGTCGGCGGTGAACTGACCATCCGACATCACGGCATACGAGAACTGTTCGCCCGTGGTGCTCAGCGCGGTGTGCTGCTGCACGACCGGGTCGGTGACGACCGGAGCGTCGGGGGCGCTCACCGGGGGAGCCGTCTTGACGACGAGGTCGTCGAAAACGACGGCCCCGGTGTAGGAGCGGGACGCCCCTGTCTCGATGGCAGCCACGAAGTTGAGGGTGATCGGCCCCGGGAGGGTCTGCGGGACGGGCACCTCCATGTACTTCCAGCCGGTCCAGGTGATGTAGGGCCCGTAGAGCGAGGCGGCCTTGCCCTCTCCGTCGCTGATGCCGAACGACGTCCAGGCGCCCTTGCCGTCCCCGAGGACCCACACGCCGAGCGCGAGCGGCTGGCCCTGGGTGATCGTGATCGGCGTGGCCGGGCGGGCATAGCCGACCCGGGTGGCCGTCGACCTCGTGAAGTCGTAGGTCATCCTGAGGCCGGTGCCGCCCTCACGACCTGCCGCGGGCTCGACCGAACCGGCCGCGCGGGCCTGGGTGAAGCGCCACGTCGACGCGTCGTCGAACGTGCTCAGCGTCGTGCTGACCGACCCGATCGCGACCGGGACGTGGGTGACGACTCCCTTGGCGGTGGCCTTGATGACCACGGCGCCGGTGGTGACGGCGGGCTTGGCCCGGACGGTGAAGTCCACTCCGCTGCGGGTGACGTCCACGAGAGCAGGGTCGTGGTCGAGCGTGACGTCGCCTGACTCGAGTGGCGTCTCGAAACCGTTGGCATCGGCACCGACGATCCGGAAGGTCGACGGCTGCGCGGGGTCGAGGATCGAGACCTTGTCGACGCTGGGCCGCAGACTCTCGAGCGGCCCGAGCACGGTCAGCTCGAGAGTCTCCTTGAGTGCCTTGATCTCCGCGGTGGCGAGGACGTCTCCTGGTGCGCTCGCGCGCAGCAGTCCTGTGCCCGAGATGGTGGCGTTGCCCTGTGCCCGGTATGCCGGAGAGGCCGCCACGGGTGCGTAGGTCTCGTCGTGTCCCAGGGCAGTGAGCTGCCGGGTGAGGCCCGGGAAGACCCGCAGCAGGTCGGCGTTCTCCTCGTCGGAGGTGGTGACGAGCCGCAGACCGCGAACCTCCCCGGAGCCGGCCGCAGCGAAGAGCCCGACGCCGTCCGGCACCGAGCGCAGCCCACCGTCGGAGGGCTGGTTCTCGACGTCGAGGTCGGACTCACCGGCCTCCCGCGCGAGCATCGTCGACGAGCCGCCGCCGTCGAGGTTGATCCCCGTGCTGGCGCCCACCTCCTTGAGGAAGGTGCCGGTCTCGGCATAGGTCATCCCACGGGACGCGGCCATGCGCCCGTCGACGGTGAGGACGAACATCGTCGACCCGTCGGCGTCGAAGCCGATGGCCGTGCGGGGGTGGATGGCCTTGTCGGTCTGCGGGAGGACGGCGCCGTCCTTGAGCAGCATGGTGTTGCCCGAGATGGCCATCTTGAGGTTGGCGCCCTCGTTGCGCAGGGCGTAGTCGACCGAGACCTTGTCACCGACCTTGAGCGCTCCCAGCTTGTCGGCGCCGCCCCCACGACCCACGACGGCCACCTGGTCCTGGTCCAGCTGACCCGCTCCGGCCACCGTGGCGACCGACTCCACGACGCCGTCGCGAGTCACGACCTCGCGGACCTTGGTCGCACCTCCGGTGACCCGGGTGCGGGTGTAGTCACCCCAGAGGGGCGTGAAGACGGTGACGCCGTCCGCCGGGATCGCGGCCTGGTTGAGACCGTCCAGTGCGATGGGGCCGGTGGGCAGGGTGATGCTGCCCTGGAGGAACATCGAGGTGATGCGACCGAGGTTGTCATCGCCCACGCCGACGGCGTAGTTGTGTCCCGGGTTGGGTCCCTTGACGACGGTCCCGTCCAGCTGCTTCGCACCGCCCTGGGGAGCGTTGGAGTTGTTGATGTCGAAATAGTCGCCGTTGACGGCAGCGACCGCCCGACGCGGCTCCGCCTGCTCCGTGAGCGGGCTGGCCGAGGCGACCTTGCCGTTGTTGATGTAGTCCGGCTTGACCGACCCGGCGGCGAGGTCGACCTTGAGCAGGTCTCCGCGCATGAAGCCGGCAGCGTCGAGCCACTCGAAGGAACGCAGTGAGACGGCGGGTGCGACGGGTCGCGTGACGTCACTGAGCCAGAGGCGGTCGTCGATCTGGTTCGCCTGTGCCGCAAGGACTCTGGGCTCACTGACGTCCGAGCTGCCCGCGGCCACGCGACCGGCTGCAGGGTTGAGGTCCAGCGTGACCGGGGCGCGGTCGTCGGCGTCAGGACCAGGGCTGGAGGCCTGCGCCGCGGTGGGTGCGAGGAGACCGAGGGGGAGGGCGATCGTCGCCGCGACGAGGCCCTTCCGGGTGCGAGAGCGGGTCGAGCGCGAGGAGACTGGCATGTCGGGGATTCCACCGCGGCGGAGTGGCGTGGAAACATTTCCCCGATGAATGGCCGGCAAACGTAACTTGTTCACACGATGATTCTGGCACCGATCAGGGCTGACCGCTCGGCGAGAACCGGGCGGCGCCCTGAAGGCAGAGCCAGGCGTGCGGCCTCTCGCGTCAGGCCGTGCGCGTCGGGTCGTGCGCGCCAGGTTGTGCGCGTCAGGTCCTGCGCGTCACCGCAAAGACGGGCCAACCGATCTCGGTGCGCCACAACGACGGGTCCGGAGTGTCCCGCGGTCCCGTCAGGTAGGTCTCGCGCACCGGTCCGGCGACCGCGAGGGCGTTGGCGACGACCCACGCCCCCACCTCGCCGTAGGTGACGTCGATGTCGTCGTGGTCGCCGACGTGGGTCGCCACCGCCAGCTCGACGGCGGGCAGCTCGACGGGATGGACCCGCCCCCTGCGGGGAGGGTCGGGGCAGGGTCGGTGGACGAGCACGTGCCCCCGGCCGACCTCGAAGAGCGCATTGTCGTAGACACCCCCCGGAGCACCGCTGCTGTCCCCGGCGGAGTCGTCGAGGGTGGCGTCGAGCTCGGCCATCGCGCCGGCATACCAGCTGAGCACGTCGTCGAGGTCCACCTCGCCCTCGATCGCGGCGACTGTCGCGGAGGGCAGGGAGCGCACCTCCACCTGCACCGGGGCCGGCTCGGGCGCGAGCAGGCGTCTCAGCGACCGCACGGCGGCCCGCGTGCGGTCGAGCTCGGACTCGAGGCGGTGGAGGTGCTCCCTCACCAGGTGCGAGCGGAGATCCGGATCGCTGGTCGCGAGGATGCGTCGCACGACCGCGAGCGGGACGTCGAGGTCGCGTAGCCGATGGATGACCTGGGCGCTCGGGATCTGGTTGGCCGCGTAGTAGCGGTAGCCGGTGACGTCGTCGACGTTGGCGGGAGCGAGCAGTCCGGCTTCGTGGTAGCGCCGCAGTGTGCGCACGCTCAGGTGGGTGAGGCGGGAGAACTCTCCGATGCTCAGGCCTGCGTCCACGCGCCGTAGTCTGCACCCTCTCCCAGGGGGAGACTCCAGCGCTTGACCCTCCGCCCGGGACAGGCGGCACGCTCGGCCACATGAGCATCCCCACCGAGACCAGCAACCAGTCCATCGAGCTTGCCTGCGACGATCCGGGAGTTCCTCGCCGCCCACGCGGCACGCGAGGCCGACGCCGCTGCACGCACCTTCACCGAGGACGCCGTCGTCGTCGACCAGGACGAGAGGTATGCCGGGTCCGCCCAGGTGCTCGACTTCCTCCAGGGAGCCGGGAGCGAGTTCACCTACACGACCGAGCTCGTCACGGCTCGCCGGATCGACGCGAGCCGGTGGGCGGTGGTGAACCGGATCGAGGGCGACTTCCCCGGTCACGTCGCCGACCTCACCTACCTCTTCACGCTCAGCGGGGACCTCATCCGCGCGCTCACCATCCGCTGACCGCCGCCGCGGCTAGGGGCTGGGCCAGAGGGAGTGGAAGGCGTTGATGGCGGGCTGCCCGCCGAGGTGGGCGTAGAGGACCGTGGAGTCGTGCGGGATCTCGCCGCTGGAGACCAGGTCGATCAGGCCCGCCAGTGACTTCCCTTCGTAGACCGGGTCCGTGATCATCGCCTCGAGCTCGGCGCCCAGCCGCATCGCCTCCATCGTGGAGTCGACAGGTATGCCGTACAGGTCGCCGGCCCACCCCTCGAGGACGGTGATCTCGTCGTCACGGAGGTCGCGGCCGAGCTCGATCAGCTCGGCGGTGTGGCGTGCGATCCGGCCGACCTGGTCGGTTGTCTGGGCCAGGGTGGCCGAGGCGTCGATCCCGAGGACACGGCGGCGCACCCCCGTGAGCTCCTCGAGTGCAGCGAAGCCCGCCACCATGCCCGCGTGCGTCGACCCGGTGACCGTGCAGACGACGATCGTGTCGAAGTGGACGCCCAGCCGCTCCTCCTGGTCGGCCACCTCGAAGGCCCAGTTGGCAAAGCCGAGACCACCCAGGGGGTGCTCGCTGGCCCCGGCAGGGATGGCGTAGGGCGTGCCGCCGGACTCCTTGACCTCGCGCACCGCGTCCTCCCACGAGGGTCGGATGGCGATGTCGAAGCCGGCGGTGTCGAGGCGGACGTCGGCACCCATCATCCGGCTGAGCAGGATGTTGCCGACCTTGTCGTTGACCGGGTCGTCCCACGGCACCCACTTCTCCTGCACCAGGCGAGCCTTGAGCCCGAGGTGAGCAGCGACGGCCGCGACCTGGCGGGTGTGGTTGGACTGGACGCCGCCGATGGACACCAAGGTGTCGGCGCCCGAGGCCAGGACATCGGGGACGATGTACTCGAGCTTGCGAATCTTGTTGCCGCCGTAGGCCAGTCCGCTGTTGACGTCCTCACGCTTGGCCCAGACCTCTGCCCCACCGAGGTGGGCGGTGAGGCGGTCGAGGCGGTGGACCGGGCTCGGGCCGAACGTCAGCGGGTGGCGCGGGAACTCGTGCAGCTTCACGACATCTCCTCGGTGGAGGGCGGTTGGGAATGGGCCTTGTGTCCCGGCTCCGGCGGAACGGGAGAGTGCGGGATGTTCGCGGGTCAGGCCCCGTCGGCCGTGGAGAGCGAGTGGAACGTGGTGAAGACGACAGCTGCGGCGCCGTCCGCGTCACCCGCCGAGCACAGTCGGATCAGCTCCTGGTGCCGGACGATCGAGTCGTGGCCCTTCGCCGAGGCGAACTGGAGCCGCTCAGCCCTGCGGAGCACCGGTGTGAACTGCTCGAGGACGACGGCCAGGGACCGGTTGCCGCAGACGTCCACGGGCACGCCGTGGAACGAGTCGTCCGCGGCGAGCGCTGCCTCGACATCCCCGGCCACGACCGCCTGCTCGAACCTCTCGTTGGCCTCGCTCATCCGGCGCAGGTCGTCGGCGGTCAGTCTCGGCACGGACTCGCGGACCGCGAGCTGGTGCATGGCCCCCACGACGTCCCGTGCCTCGTGCAGGGTCCGGGCGTCGATCGTGCTGACCATCGTCGAGCGTCCAGGTCGAGCCACGACCAGGCCAGTCTGGCCGAGACGGAGCAGGGCCTCCCTGACCGGGGTTCGGCTGACCCCCAGCCAGGTGGCGACCTCGGCGTCCCGGAGCTGCTCGCCCGGCTCGAACGTCCCGTCGATGATGGCTTCGCGCAGCCGCCCGTAGACGTCGTCTCGCAGGAGGGCTCGACTCGGAGGAGTCGACGTCGAGGGGATCGGCATGCAACGTATTGCACCCTGCATGACGGGGCGAGTCAAAGCGCCGTGCGGGTCCGGATGCGGCACGGGGTTCAGGCCGCCGCCGGAGCTGCCTCCGCCGCCGCGACGATGACGTCCGAGACCGCGTCGGCCTGGGTGAGGTAGACGGCGTGGCTCCCCGCAACAGTGGTGACGTCGGCGCCTGCCCGCTGCGCCATGTGCTGCAGCATGGCCTGGTCGAAGGCCCTGTCCTCGGTCCCGAACACGGCCCAGCTGGGCCTCTGACGCCACGCGGCGTCCGAGACCGTCTGCGCGAAGACCGCCATGTTCACCGGCACCTGCGCGTCGCGCATCAGGTCGGAATCGGCGTCGCTGGCATCGGCGGCGAAACCCTTCTTGAAGTGCTCGGGGTTCAGGAACCCGAACCCGTCCTCG
This sequence comes from Knoellia sp. AC549, assembly GCF_979258975.1. Classification (NCBI taxonomy): domain Bacteria; kingdom Bacillati; phylum Actinomycetota; class Actinomycetes; order Micrococcales; family Intrasporangiaceae; genus Knoellia; species Knoellia sp. AC549. The sequence goes on along the minus strand of NZ_OZ409890.1, from coordinate 109,679 downwards.
CCGATGTCGATGACGAAGTCGGGAGTCGCGGCGAAGCCGTCGTACTGCTGGCCCGAGCTCTCGCCGCTGTCGGGGATCAGGGCGGCGACGTAGACCAGCCCGGCGACCTTCTCGTGGAGGCCGGCCTCAGTGATGACCGTGCCGCCCCAGGAGTGGCCGACGAGGATGGTCGGCCCGTCCTGGCGGTCGAGCACCCGCGTGGTGGCCGCGACGTCGTCCTCGAGCGAGGTGAGCGGGTTCTGCACGATCGAGACCCGGTAGCCGCGGGCCGTCAGGCGCTCGTGCACCCCACGCCAGCCGGAGCCGTCGGCGAAGGCGCCGTGCACCAGCACGACGTTCCTGATCGATCCATCCGTGGCGGTGCTCATGGCATTTCCTTCTCTCAGTCGGGGCGGGTGGGCGTCTCATATGCAATATATTGCTGTGCCTCATCGAGAGTCAAGGGAGAAAAGGTGGTGGCATGGAGGGTGGGGTCAGCGGATGCCGTGGGGTCGGAACTGGATGGAGATCCGCGGCCCGACGGGCTTGCTGGTCTTGGGAATCGCGTGGTCCCAGGTCCGTTGACAGGATCCGCCCATGACGACGAGGTCGCCGTGCCCGAGGGAGAAGCCGATCGAGCGTCCACCCCCTCGCGGTCGCAGCATGAGCGACCGAGCGGAGCCCACGGAGAGGATGGCCACCATCGTGTCCTGGTCCCTCGCCCGTCCGATCCGGTCGCCGTGCCACGCGACGGAGTCACGACCGTCTCGGTAGAGGCACAGGCCGCCGGAGACGAACGGCTCACCCAGCTCACCGGCATACCTGTGGGACAACGCATCTCGAGCCTGGGTGAGGGCTGGGTGGGGGAGCGCTTCACCCTGCTCGTAGAACTTCAGCAGGCGTGGCACGTCGACGACGCGTTCGTACATCTCCCGTCGCTCCGCCTTCCACGGCACGTCGTGGTGCAGGGCGACGAAGAGCAGGTCGGCGCCGGTGAGCCAGCTCGGCTGGTAGTCGACCCAGGCGCCGCGGTCGAGGAGCGTGCGCGTCGGCGCGAGGGCGCCGAGGTCGATGGCGTCACCGGTGTCGAAGAGCGAGTGCTGCAGCGCTGCGGCCATGCCGCCGAGCCTACCGCAGATCGAACGTGTGTTCTAGACCCAAACCCCGCCCCGCAACCGCATTATCGGGTGACCCTGCTTCGGGCCGCTCGACCCGACCTGGCAACTCGGGTCGAGCGGGTCTTTATCGGGTCACCCGATGATGCGGCACTCCTGAGGGGTCAGAGGGTGAGCTTGGCCCAGGTCGCTGGGCCGACGATGCCGTCGGCGACGAGACCACGGCTGGTCTGGAAGGCCTTGGCCCTGGAGGTGGTGGTCGCACCGAAGATTCCGTCGGCCGTGCATGCGTACCCGCGGGCCGTGAGCGTCTTCTGGGCGGCGACGACGGCCTCACCCGAGGAGCCGGACTTCACCGTGACCACGAGGGCAGACCAGGTGTTGGGTCCGACGACCCCGTCGGCGGCGAGGCTGCGCGAGGACTGGAAGGCCTTGACCTTGCTCACGGTGATGGCACCGAAGACACCGTCCACGGTCAGCGACTGACCCCTGGCCCGGAGCAGGTGCTGGATCGCCACCACCCGGAAGCCAGTGGCTCCCGAGCTCACCGTGGACCAGGTGGTGGTCGGAGGTGGGGGAGTCGTGCCACCACCGATCTTGCTGACCAGCGGGGCGATGCGGGAGTCGCCGGGGGCGACGTTGATCTCGAAGTGCATCTCGTCCTTGCGGCTCGAGTAGTCGCCGCCCCATCGCACGACGCTGTTGCAGTAGGTCAGGATCGAGCGGATGCGACTCACCTGGGTCGAGGAGAACGTGCCGGACGCCCCGAGCGGGTGCCGGGGCGCGTTGCAGTCGATGGCCGTGCCCGACGCATGGTTGGACAGGCTCGTGCTGCCGGAGATCTCGCGGTAGTTGTAGCCCCAGCATCCGGGGGTGACCAGTGCCTCCACCTCGTTGTTGAAGCGCTGAGCGACGTAGCCGAGGATCGTGTGGACCTGGCCGCCACGCACGCCGGCGGGGAAGCTGTGCCCCGACACGGAGAGCGCCGTGATGCCGATGGCAGTGGGGCTGCTGCTGGCGGGCCAACCGTTCTGCGACGTGGCCGCATGGGCGGCGCCGGCGCCTGCGACGACCAGCCCGCCGCCGAGGAGGAGGCCGCCGGCTCCGCGCAGGAGGTGACGACGTCCGACGTCGGGCTGCGAGGTCACAGCGTCGTGGTCGTGGGTCCCTTGCTGGTCGTGAAGCTCACACATGGTCCTACCCCTTGTCGGATGCACGGAAATGGTCTGACCCTCACGAACCTATGGGCGCCCCGGGGGGTCGTCCATGGGAGGAGCCGCCCGTCAGCGCTGTGGGCCGTCATCGGTATAACCCCACGGCCGCGGGCGGCACGGCATACCTGCTTTGTCAGGGTGGCAGGGGACAATCGGGAGGTGCCGCTCTACCGAGACCAGGGGATCGTCCTGCGCACCCACAAGCTGGGTGAGGCGGACCGGATCATCACGGTCCTCACGCGCAGCCTCGGCAAGGTCCGCACGGTCGGCAAGGGCGTGCGCCGCACCAAGTCCCGCTTCGGCGCCAGGCTCGAGCCGGGGATGCTCGTCGACCTCCAGTGCTACGAGGGTCGCAACCTCGACACCGTGACCCAGGCCGAGACGCTCGAGTCGTGGGGTGACGTCGTCTCGCGCGACTACGACGCGTGGACGGCCGCCAACGCGGTGCTCGAGACGTGTGACCGCCTCACTGAGGAGCGCGAGCCGGCGCTGCAGCAGTACCTCCTCGTGACCGGCGCCCTGCGTTCGCTCGCGGGCAAGGAGCACGATCCCAATCTCGTCCTCGACGCCTACCTCCTGCGCGCCCTGGCGATCGCCGGCTGGGCGCCGAGCTTCCACGACTGCGCGAAGTGCGGAGCCGAGGGTCCCCACCGCGCGTTCCACATCGTCTCGGGTGGTGCGGTCTGCTCCTCGTGCCGTCCCCCGGGCTCCGCGGCGCCCGCTCCCGACACGCTCCGACTGCTCGCCGCGCTCCTCGCGGGCGACTGGTTCATCGCCGACGCCTCCGACCTGCGCCACCGGAGGGAGGGGAGTGGGCTGACGACGGCGTTCCTCCAGTGGCACCTCGAGCACGGAGTGCGCTCGCTCCGTATGGTGGAGCGGTGACCAGCCGGCCCTTCGCCCACCCCAGCGGCGCGCAGCCGCCGACCCTGGCTCCGGCACTGGTTCCGGGCCACGTCGCCATCGTCATGGACGGCAACGGACGCTGGGCCAACCAGCGCGGACTGCCCCGGACCAAGGGCCACGAAGCCGGTGAGGGCGCCCTCCTCGATGTCGTCGCCGGCGCGATCGAGGCCGGCGTGACGCACCTGTCGACCTACGCCTTCTCTACCGAGAACTGGAAGCGCTCACCCGACGAGGTGCGCTTCCTCATGGGCTTCAACCGCGACGTCATCCGTCGTCGGCGCGACCAGCTCAACGACTGGGGCGTGCGGATGCGCTGGGTCGGCCGCCGACCGCGGCTGTGGGGCTCGGTCATCAAGGAGCTCGAGGTCGCCCAGGAGCTCACCCAGCACAACACCGGGCTGACCCTCTACTTCTGCGTCAACTACGGCGGACGGGCCGAGCTCGGCGATGCCGCTCGTGCGCTGGCCCAGGACGTCGCAGACGGCCGGATCAAGGCCAAGAACGTCGACGAGCGGACGCTGGCGCGCTACCTCCCTGAGCCGGCCATGCCCGACGTGGACCTCTTCATCCGCTCGTCCGGTGAGCAACGGACGAGCAACTTCCTGCTGTGGCAGAGCGCCTACGCCGAGATGGTCTTCCTGGACACGCTCTGGCCCGACTTCGACCGCCGCGACCTCTGGCGATCCATCGAGATCTATGCAGACCGTGACCGCCGCTACGGCGGCGCCGTCGACCTGGCCGGCTCGTCGACCGACGGCACGAGCGGCCAGTGAGTCACGACCGTCCCGACGTCGAGGCCCCGCCGCTGACGCCGTCCGAGAACAGCCCGGACCTCGCCCAGGAAGGTGAGGGGCACACCCGGCGTGAGGCACGGCATACGCCTCGTCATGGGCACGACGCGGAGGCGCAGCCGGAGACGGGCGGGTACGCGGTCTGGGTCCTGGCCGCCCTCATGCTCGTCCTCGCACTCGCCCGGCCCAGGCTCACCGGCCTGCTCGAGGACCACGAGGCGGTGCAGGCGTGGCTCACCGTGTTCGTCTCCATCGCGCTCCAGGCGCTCCCGTTCCTCGCCCTCGGAGTGGCGCTGTCAGCGGCTGTCGCGGTGCTCGTCCCGCCCGAGGTGCTGAGCCGGTGGTTGCCGAAGTCCCCGGCCGCGGCCGTGCCGGTCGCAGGGTTGTCGGGGATGGCACTTCCCGGGTGTGAGTGCGCCAGCGTGCCTATCGCGGGAGCGCTGGTGTCCCGCGGGATCCAGCCCGCCGTCGCGCTCACCTTCCTGTTGGCTGCGCCCGCCATCAACCCCATCGTGCTCGCCTCGACGGCAGTGGCGTTCGCGGGCGACTGGCGTGTCGTGCTGGCGCGCTTCATCGCGTCGCTGATCACCGCCGTCGTCGTGGGATGGGTCTGGCTCCGCCTCGGCAAGGACTCCGTGATCCGTATGCCGCGCCGCGCGCGTGCCGGCGGCTCCCGTCTCGCGCGTTTTGTTGACGAGGTGCGGCACGACGTCCTCCACGCCGGTGGCTACCTCGTCGTGGGGGCCGCCGTCGCAGCAACCGTCAACGTCGTCGTGCCCCGCCAGTGGATCGACACCCTGGCCGGCAACCTGCTCGTCTCCGTCATCGTCCTCGCCCTCTTCGCCGTCATCGTCGCGATCTGCTCCGAGGCCGATGCCTTCGTCGCCGCCAGCATGTCGGCCTTCCCGATGACCGCCCGCCTCGTGTTCATGGTCGTCGGACCGGTGCTCGACGTGAAGCTGTTCGCGCTCCAGGTCGCGACGTTCGGCCGGCGTTTCGCCATGCTCTTCGCCCCGCTCACCTTCGTCGTCGCGGTGCTCGTGGCGACGGCGACGGGGATGGTGCTCCTCTGATGACCGCTCTCACCAGGAACGTGGAGGTCCGCGCATGAACAAGTCGATGCAGAGCACCGCGCTGTCGGTCATCGGGGTGATCTCGGTGGTCGCGGCGTTGGGCGGGCTCTACCTCAACTTCGTCAAGCCGGTCATGCGCTGGCCGATCGTCGCGGCCGCCGTGCTGCTCATCGTCGTGGCCATCCTCGGTCTGAGTGCGCGAGAGCGCGCGGACGACGGCGGCGAGCCCGACGCGGTCGCGCCCTACGAGATCACGGACGAGGCGGACCACGGGCACGACCACGGGCGAGGACCGCGCATCGGCTGGCTGCTCCTCGTGCCCTTCCTGCTCCTGGGTGTTGTCACTCCCGGTCCCTTGGGGGCGTTCTCGGCAGAGCGCGACTCCGGTCGCATCGTGACCGACGGTGAGGCGCCACTCTTCGAGCCGATCGCTGATGGTGACGGCGACGTGAGGCTGGCGGTAGGTGAGTACTCGATGAGGGCGCTCTACGACGACCCCAAGAACCTCGAGGGCAGGACCTTCTCGCTCACGGGCTTCGCGTCCACCCTCCCTTCCGGGGATGGCTGGGCTCTCACCCGCATGTCACTGAACTGCTGTGCCGGCGATGCGCAGGCCATCAAGGTGCGCGTGCTCGGCGCGCCGGCGCCGGTGGACAACGACTGGGTGACCCTCACCGGCCGCTGGAAGCAGGTCTCCACCTCGGTCGACGACCCGACCACCCTGCCCGTCATCGAGGCGCGCAACGTGCAGCAGGTCGACGTCCCGACCAACCCCTACGAGTAGGCACAGCCGCGAAGTCGGCGTAGCACGACATGCCGGAATCATTCGGCACTCGCGGCATGTCGTGCTACCTCGATCCGGTCATCAGGAAAGATCGAGGTCCGTCAGGGGTACCCCGAGGGCGAGCGCAAGTCGACGCATCATCGCGATGCGCTTCGGCCGGGTGTAGACGTCGCCCGCGAAGATCTCCACGAAGGTCCAGCCCTCGTCCTCGGCGAGGTGACGGCGCGCGACATCGACGGCTCGCTGTGTGATGTCGCGGTGGTGCCTGCCTTGGTACTCGCCGATGACGCGCTGTTCGCGCCACACGAAGTCACCCTCCAGCATCCAGCCTGCGCCACTGCCGCCAGCATCCTCGAACCTCACCTCGACGTTCAGCTCGGGTGCCGGCAACCCGCCCCGGTGGAACATCAGACGGGCGCGCGTCTCCATCGGTGACTTCGCACGCGGCGACACCAGAGGGAGGGCTGCGGAGAGCGTGACCTTGCCCCTCGGCCTGACCCGCGCCTCGAGGGCAGCCCGCATCAGCTGGACGCCGTGCCCGACCCCTCCCGACCCGTCCAGGAGTCGGGCTGTGACATCACCCGCCACGACGAGGTCGTCCAGTCCGAGGCCCCGGTCGAGCACCTCGCCCAGGTCAACCCAGGTGTCAGCGAGACTCGTCACTGCGACGCCGGAGGGATGCTGCACCACGCGGCGCCGTTCCAGCCCTCGGTGACCGATGCACCCCTCTCGCCTGACGGGACCCGACGCGCGAGCACACATCACGTCGAGGTCTGACTGCCGCTCGAGGGCTGCCGGGAGCGGTAGGCCCCACAGCAGGGCTGCGCTGACGTGGGACAAGGCCACCGGAGTGCGCAGGGCTACCAGGATCGCTTGGGACCTCTCGGCGAGAGTGGTGGGCTTGGTCTTGACCCGAGAGCCACGCGTCAGGACCAGGAGCTCCTTGTTGCGGAGCGCTCGCGGAGAAACGCCGAGCGCGCGGGCCTCCGTGGTGGAGAAGGGGCGCGCCTCGAGGTCGTCGGGGAGTCGCTTCATGGGTCGGAAGCATCCCCGATTCACCGAGCCGCGCCGCCGGGTTGTCCACAGAGTCAGGTATATGGCCCCGGAGGTCAGGTCGAGAGAGCACGACATGCCGCGCTCACCTCCGGAGCACGGCAAGTCGTGCTACCTCGACCGACGGTTGTGGGGGTCAGTGGGAGGTGCAGGTCCCAAAGAGCTCGATGGTGTGGGTGACGTCCGTGAAGCCGTTGCGGCTCGCGACGTCGGTGGCCCACCTCTCCACGGCAGGCCCCTCGACCTCGACCGTGCGACCGCACTCGCGACACACGAGATGGTGGTGGTGCGCGTCGGTCGCGCAGGAGCGATAGACGCACTCACCGTCGTCGGTCCTCAGCACGTCAACATCGCCGTCGGCAGCCATGGCCTGGAGGTTGCGATAGACCGTCGCCAGGCCGACCTGGTCACCGCGCGACTGGAGCTTGGAGTGCAGGTCCTGCGCCGAGAGGAACTCCGATGTCGCGGACATCAGCTCGGCGAGGGCGGCGCGCTGGCGGGTGGGTCGCCGCGAGGCGCTGGCCGTGGTGCCCGCGCTGCCCGCGGTGCCCGCGGTGCTGGCCGCGTCTGGGGAGGCGTCCGTGCCGACGCTGGTGGCGCTGCCGGCCCCCGTGGATGAAGCAGTCATCGAGAGATCTCCTCGGTGTCCTGGGAGGTGGTGTGACCGCGGCCCTCGTCGGGTCCGGCGTGCTCGTCGTGGCCAGCGTCCTCGTGCTCGTCGTAGTGGTCACGGTGGGGGGCGTGGCGGTGGCCGTCGTGGAGATAGTCGACGTGGTCGTCGTGCGGGACCGCGGGGTGGCCGCACACCGGACCGTGCTCGTGGTCGTGACGCTCGGCCCGCTCGTGGGCCGCGCGCCGGGCCCGCGTCACCAGGGCGCTGACGACGCTCACGACGAGGAAGGTCCCGATCGCCAGCAGCACGATCGTGCCGCCCGACGGGGTCTCGGCATAGAAGGAGACGATGACGCCGCTGACGCTGGACGCGACGCCGATGAGGGAGGCCCAGGCGAGGCTGCTCCGGAAGCTGCGTGAGACGAGCTGGGCCGTGGCGTTGGGGATGATCATGAGGGCCGTGATGAGGAGCAGTCCGACGACCCGCATCGAGACGACGACGGTGACGGCGGTGAGCACCGACAGGGCGATGTTGTAGCCCATGACGGGCAGGCCGACGGCGCGGGCGTACTCCTCGTCGTTCGCGACGGCGAAGAAGCGGTGTCGCAGCAGCCACGTCACCGTGACGACGACGACGGCGAGCGCGGCGAACACAGCGATGTCGGTGCGACTCGTCGTGAGGATCGCTCCGAAGAGATAGCCGGTGAGGTTGCCGGGCGAGGTGGACGTCGACTTCGAGATGAGGACGACGCCCAGGGCGATGCCGCCATAGAACATGACGGCGAGCGCGATGTCGCCACTCGTGCGGCCCGCAGCGCGGATGACCTCGACGCCGATCGCGGCAGCGACGGCGGCAACCAACGCAGTCAGCACCGGCATCGACCCGGTGAGGATGCCGACGGCGACCCCCGCCAGAGCGACGTGGCCGATGCCGTCACCGATGAGCGACATCCGCCGCTGGACGAGGAAGGCACCGACGAGTGGCGCTGCCAGACCGACGAGGACGGCAGCGATGAGGGCCTGTCGCATGAAGTCGAGGGCCAGCAGCTCACTCATGGTGCAGCCCCCTCGGCGGCATCGCGTCGGTGACGATCGCCGCCAGCCCGGAGCGCCGGTCGTCGACGACGGGGGAGTCGTGGTGGTGGCCGTCGCCGAGCTCGTGGCCGCGATGACCAGCGGCGTATGCCGTCGGGTCACCGTCGAAGTCCACGTGGCCGTTGTTCATGCAGACGATCCGCGTGACGACGTCACGCAGCGAGGCCAGCTCGTGGGTGACGATGAGCATCGAGGTCCCGCGCGCCGCCAGGGTCGACAGGACGTCGGCGAGGATGCGCTGGTTGGCGATGTCGACACCAGCGGTCGGCTCGTCCATGACGAGGACATCGGGCTGGGCGGCCAGCGCACGGGCGATGAGCACCCGCCGCTGCTGGCCCCCACTCAGCGCAGCCACGTCCTCGCGCTCGCGGTCGCGCAGGCCGACGGCGTCGAGGGCCTGGTCGACGACCGAGGAGTCCGTGGCGTTGGCCGGGCGCCACCAGGGGCGCAGCGGCAGCCGACCGGTCTCGACGATCTCGCGGACCGTCGCGCGCACCGACGCCGAGAGCGAGTGGCGCTGCGGCACGTAGCCGATCCGCGGCTTCTCGTGGAACCGGGCCAGGGGCGTCCCGAAGAGCAGCACCTCGCCGCCGAGGTGCTCGGAGAGACCGAGGAGGCCTTTGACGAGAGTCGTCTTGCCGGAGCCGTTGGGGCCCAGCAGGGCGATGACCTCACCGGCCCCCTGCGAGAGGGTCACGCCGTCGACAACCGTGCGGTCGGCATACCCGAAGGACGCCGACCGCAGGGAGATCAGGGGCGGACTGCTCACGTGCAGCCCTGCCCCTTCTTGAGGGTCGCGAGGTTGGAGCGCATGACCTCAAGGTAGTTCTTCCCGGCGGACGCGTCAGTCAGACCTTCGATGGGATCGAGGACGGCGACGGTGGCCCCGGTGTCGCGGGCGATGGTCTCGGTGAGGTCCTTGCTCACGAGCGTCTCGGCATACACGGTGCTCACCTTGTGCTCCTTGACGTGCTCGATGACCTCCTTCATCGCGGCCGCGTCGGGCTCGGCGTCGGGGGAGAGCCCGGCAATGCCCTCCTGGTGCAGGTCGTAGCGGTCGGCGAGGTAGGCGAACGCCGCGTGCCCGGTGACTAGGTCGCGGTTCGTGCAGTTCTTGAGGCCGGCCGTGAACTCGGCGTCGAGCGCGGTCAGCTCCGCGACGAACGTGTCGGCGTTCTTGGCGTATGCCGCCGCGTTGGCCTGGTCGACCTCGCCCAGCTTGGTGGAGATGGCCTTGACGGCGCTGGCGTAGCGGGTCGGGTCCAGCCAGAAGTGCGGGTCGACGCCTGGAGTCTCCTCGTCGGCGTGCCTTTCGCCCTCGGCCTCGTGCTCGTGCCCGTCCTCGGTCGCCTGAATCGTCAGGTCCACGGCTGTGGAGATGTCGATGGCCTTGGCCGCGTCGACCTGCTTGACGGCGTCGTCGACGGCGGGCTGGAACCCCTTCTCGTAGACCACGAGGGACGACGAACCCAGGGACGCCACGTCCTTGGGCGTGAGCTCCACGTCGTGGGGCTCGGCCCCTGGCTTGGTCAGGCTCGACACCGTGACGTGGTCCCCACCGACGCGCTCCACGGCATACGCCAACGGATAGAAGGCCGCGGTGACGGGTAGGGCCTTGCTCCCGTTCGACCCGCCCGCGGTGCCGGCGTCAGCAGAGCTCCCGCCGCAGGCGCTCAGGGCAAGGGCGCCGAGAACCGGCAGGACGAGGAGTGGACGCTTCATGACAACCATTCTCAACTCAAATGAGAATGGTTGTCAACTGGCGAACCGGGCAGTCAGTTCGGGAAGGCCTGGGTGAGGGTGACGGCGAACGCGATTGCCACGACGGCGACCCGCATGAGCCGCTCCGGCGCCGTCAGGCGGGGCCACCCGAGCAGCAGCAGCCACAGCAGGAAAAGCGTCACGACGGCGACGAGGATCCAGCCCCAACCGGGGATGACGACGCCCGCGACCATCAGGACGAGGACGAGGAGGAACGGGACGGCGCGGGGCAGCCCGGCCAACGTCTGAAGCATGGGCGCACTCGTGCGCTCGAAGGATTCGCGAAGGGGTGACACGAGCGAGGAGCCTACGCGAGCAGCCGGCATACCCTGCGGGCCGATCGGAGCCGGGAAGGTTCGCCGCAGCCGCCGAAACCGATGCGGGGAGGGCGCTGTGCGGCCAGTAACCTTGCGCGCATGGCCAAGGAGACTTCCACCGTCGATACCGTCGTCAACCTCTGCAAGCGCCGGGGGTTCGTCTTCCCCAGCGGAGAGATCTACGGTGGCACGCGGTCGGCGTGGGACTACGGGCCCCTCGGTGTCGAGCTGAAGGAGAACATCCGCCGCCAGTGGTGGAAGTCCATGGTCATCGGGCGCGACGACGTCGTCGGCCTGGACTCCTCGATCATCCTCCCGCGCGAGACGTGGGTCGCATCCGGCCACGTCGGCACCTTCACCGACCCGCTCACCGAGTGCCTCAGCTGTCACAAGCGCTTCCGCGTCGACCACATGCAGGAGGCGATCGCCGACAAGCAGAACAAGCGGGCCGCCGCGGACGCGCAGGTCGACCCAGACACCATCGCGCTCACCGAGATCGCCTGCCCGAACTGTGGCACCCGCGGCCAGTGGACCGAGGCGCGCGAGTTCAACATGATGCTCAAGACCCACCTCGGGGTCATCGAGGACGAGGGCGGCCTGCACTACCTGCGGCCCGAGACCGCCCAGGGCATCTTCGTCAACTTCCTCAACGTCATGCAGACCTCGCGCAAGAAGCCGCCGTTCGGCATCGCCCAGACCGGCAAGAGCTTCCGCAACGAGATCACGCCGGGCAACTTCATCTTCCGCACGCGCGAGTTCGAGCAGATGGAGATGGAGTTCTTCGTCAAGCCCGGTGACGACACCGAGTGGCACCAGTACTGGATCGACGAGCGCACCCGTTGGTACGTCGACCTCGGCATCAACCCCGACAACCTGCGCCACTTCGAGCACCCCGCCGACAAGCTGAGCCACTACTCCACGCGCACCGTCGACATCGAGTACCGCTTCAACTTCGCCGGCAGCGAGTGGGGCGAGCTCGAGGGCATCGCCAACCGCACCGACTTCGACCTGTCGACGCACAGCAAGCACTCGGGCACGGACCTCGTCTTCTTCGACCAGACGAGTGGCGAGAAGTACACGCCCTACGTCATCGAGCCCGCGGCCGGTCTCTCGCGCAGCCTCATGACCTTCCTCGTCGACGCCTACGCCGAGGACGAGGCGCCCAACACCAAGGGTGGCGTCGACAAGCGTGTCGTGCTCAAGCTCGACCGTCGCCTCGCGCCGGTCAAGGCTGCGGTGCTGCCGCTGTCGCGCAACGCCGACCTCTCGCCCAAGGCCCGCGACCTCGCGGCGACCCTGCGCAAGAGCTGGAACGTCGACTTCGACGACGCCGGCGCCATCGGCAAGCGCTACCGCCGCCAGGACGAGATCGGCACGCCGTTCTGCATCACCGTCGACTTCGACACCCTCGAGGACCAAGCCGTGACGATCCGCGAGCGCGACACGATGGCGCAGGAGCGGGTCTCGCTCGACCAGGTCGAGGGCTACCTCGCCCAACGCCTCCTCGGCTGCTGATGAACGCCCGACTTGTTGCGAGTTCGGGTCGTGCGAGGGAAGCGAGCATGAGCCGAACTCGCAATAAGTCGGAGATGTTGTTGGCATGAGTGAGGTCGTTGCCGCTGCCGCGGCGAGCCTGTATGCCGTCCCGCTGGCTGAGTTCATCGCCTCGCGGAAGGCGTTGGCCGCCTCCGCCAAGGCCGACGGGCACGCAGCCGCGGCCAAGGAGATCCTCGCGCTGCGCAAGCCGACGGTGACGGCGTGGGCGATGAACCTCGCCTGCCGCGACGACGCGGGCGTGATCGCCGACCTCGTGGGGCTCGGCGCCCGGATGCGCGCCGCCCAGGCCCGGCTGGATGCCAGTGTCCTCACGTCGGTGAGGGGCGAGCGGGACGCGAGCGTGGCGGCATACGTCGAACGCGTCGCGGAGGTGGCCACGGCGGCAGGTGCCGCACTCAGCGCGAGTGGCCGCGACGAGGTGCGAGCGACGGCGATCGCCGCCCTCGCGGACGAGAGCGCCTCCGACGCGCTGGCCTCGGGGCAGCTGACTCGGGCACTGAGCTACAGCGGGTTCGGCGAGGTCGACCTGTCCGGTGCCGTCGGGGTCACGAGCTCGGGCTCGATCATGTCGGTTCTCAAGGGTGGCAAGCCGCAGGTCGACCCGGAGTCGGAGGCGGAGTCCGAGCCGGTGACGGCGCAGCCCGAGGACGACGACGACGAGCTGACGGACGAGGAGCTCGCCCGGGCGGTGGCCGACGCCAAGGCGGCCAAGGCCGCGGCCCGGGTGCGGCGTCAGGCCGAGGCCGAGGTCGCCGAGGCGGAAGCGGAGATGAAGGCCGCCCAGGCCGAGCTGCAGTCCGCCGAGGACGCTGCTCGCGCCGCCCGAAAGGCGGTCGTCGCCGCTCAGAAGCGCCTCGACGCCGCCCGCGCTGCCCTGAAGTGACTCCAGGGCGCGGCGACGCCTGACCCAGTGTCGGGGATCCGGGCTATCGAGGAAGAGTGAAGGCCCAGATCTCCGACACTCGACTCATGGGTGTGCGCCCGGGACGGGGAATGTCTCAACCGGCGCCTCGGTTCTGATAGATGAATGTTCAACGACCTAGCAAGGAGTGGCTGAGATGGAGTTCGGTATCTTCACCGTCGGTGACGTCACCGTGGACCCGACAACCGGCCGGGCGCCCAGTGAGAAGGAGCGCATCAAGGCGACCCTCGCCATCGCCCGAAAGGCGGAGGAGGTCGGGCTGGACGTCTTTGCGACGGGAGAGCATCACAACCCGCCGTTCACCGCGCCCGCCAACCCGACGGTCCTCCTCGCCCACGTCGCCGCCCAGACCGAGCGCCTCGTCCTGTCGACGTCGACGACCCTCATCACGACGAACGACCCGGTGCGGCTCGCCGAGGACTACGCCTATCTGCAGCACCTGTCGGACGGGCGCATGGACCTCATGCTGGGCCGCGGCAACACCGGCCCGGTCTACCCGTGGTTCGGCAAGGACATCCGTGACGGCCTCGACCTCGCCATCGAGAACTACGCGCTGCTGCGTCGCCTCTGGACCGAGGAGAACGTCACCTGGCAGGGCAAGTTCCGCACCCCGCTCCAGGGGTTCACGTCCACGCCCCGCCCGCTCGACGGCATACCCCCGTTCGTCTGGCACGGCTCGATCCGCAGTCCCGAGATCGCCGAGCAGGCCGCGTTCTACGGGGACGGGTTCTTCCACAACAACATCTTCTGGCCGCTGTCGCACACCAAGCAGATGGTCAACCTCTATCGCCGTCGCTACCAGCACCACGGCCACGGCAAGCACGACCAGGCCATCGTCGGGCTGGGCGGTCAGGTCTTCATGCGCGCCAACAGCCAGGACGCCGTGCGTGAGTTCCGTCCCTACTTCGACAATGCGCCGGTCTACGGCCACGGTCCCTCGCTCGAGGACTTCTCCCGCGAGACGCCGCTCACCGTGGGCTCGCCGCAGCAGGTCATCGAGCGCTACGGCGCGATGGCCGACCACGTCGGGGACTACCAGCGGCAGATGTTCCTGATGGACCACGCCGGCCTTCCGCTCAAGACCGTCCTCGAGCAGCTCGACATCCTCGGTGGCGAGGTCGTGCCCGAGCTGCGCAGGATCGCGGATGCCCGCCGACCCGCCCACGTCCCGGCCACCGCACCCCGGCACGCCGACCGTCTCAACACTCCCGTGGAGGTCTGAGATGACCCGTCGCATCGTGGCCGTCACCGCCGGTCTGTCCGAGCCGAGCTCGACCCGACTGCTCACCGACCGGCTCGTCGAGGCCGTCGACCGCCACGTGACCGCGCACGGTGAGGAGGCGAGCATCGAGGTCATCGAGCTCCGCCCGCTCGCGCGGCTCATCGCCGAGCAGATGCTCACCCGCTTCCCGAGCGGGCAGCTCACCGCGGCCATCGAGCAGGTCACCGGCGCGGACGCGCTGATCGCCGTCACGCCGGTCTTCTCCGGCTCCTACAGCGGACTGTTCAAGAGCTTCTTCGACAACCTCGACATCGGCGTGCTCGACGGGAAGCCGGTCCTCGTCGGCGCGACCGGTGGGTCGGCTCGGCACTCACTCATGCTCGATCACGCGATGCGCCCGCTCTTCAGCTACCTGCACGCGTCGGTGGTGCCCACCGGTGTCATGGCAGCGACGGACGACTTCGGCACGGTCGGCCTGGACCGTCGGATCGACCGCGCCGCGGCCGAGCTCGTCGCGACGCTGCTGGGTGCCACGGCCGGCGTGGCGTCGGCTCGCTCGGGGTTCCTGCCCGCACGGGACGAGGAGCGCGAGGCAGGCTTCACGGAGCGCTTCGACGAGGTCACCGACTTCACCGAGCTGCTGCGCCGCGCGTCCAGCTGATGCGGATGAGGTGGACACTGACGGGGTGACCCGGGCGCAGAACGAAGTCGAGGACGAGTTCGCCGACTTCGTCCGCGCGCGCCAGCACCAGCTGCTCCGTGCGGCATACCTCGTCTGCGGCGACGAGAGCATTGCGGAGGATCTCGTGGAGGGAGCGTTCAGCGCGCTCGCCGTGCATTGGTCCAAGGTCAAGGACGACACTCCAGACACGTTCGTCCGGTCGCGGATGTATCGCGCCGCGATCTCGGCGCGACGCCGCCCGCCGACGTCCCCGCCGCCCTCTGCCGGTCGCGCCGCACCCCACGAGGGCGCGGTGCTCGACCGCCTCCCGCCCAGACAACGCGCCATCACCGTCCTGCGGTTCTTCGAGCACAGGAGCGAGCGGGAGACCGCAGACATCCTGGGCACCACGCTCGGCAGCGTCAGGAGCCAGGCTCGCGCGGGGGAGGCGCTCGCCGGGCTGCTGGCTGACGCAGCCGAGTCGGTGGCCGAACGCGACTTCGTCGATGCCGCACGGGCAGGTGCGGCGGCGCGTCGTCACCGCCGCCGCCGTGTCGCAGTCGGGGTCGTCCTTGGTGCGGCCAGCATCATGGCCGTCGCCCTCGTCCTCCCGAACGACGCCGACCGGGGCTCTGCGCTTCCGGCGCCCGCCCCCTCGACCTCCATCCCGGCTTCGCGGGACACGCCGTGGGACCCGCGAGCGTTCAGCCTGCTCGAGGTCACGAGCCAGGTGGGTCCCGACCCGGCCCAGATCGGCACCCTGCCCAAGATCGACGACCTCACGAGAAGGCAGCTCGCCCTGCCCGAGGTGCTGGCCTTCAGCCCCGTCCTGCAGATGCCCACGCTGAGCGAGGTGGGCGGCAACGGAGCACCCGTGCGGGCCGTGCTGCTGCGCTACTCCGCCGAGGGGCTGCGGCCGGTGCTCGTGCGCCCCACGCTGAGCAACCCCTTCATGCTCGTGGACACGATCACGCTCGTGCCGAACGTCGACGAGGGCGGCACCACCTCGGAGCCGCTGGAGGTCACGGCGATCGCCGGCGACCGGCGTCACGTGCTCTTCCTCCAGTTAAGCAAGGTCCTCGTGCTCGACGCCTTCACGGGTGAGACCCGGACGTTTGCCGTCCCGGACCAGCACCTCGAGGGTGGGGGGTGGACCTCGAACGGGGCATCCATCATCGCGTCGTCACGGACGGCTCACTGGCGGATCACCCCGCGCACGGGGACGGTGAAGCGCCTGGGTCCGGCAACTCGGCCCGGGCGCCACGAGATCGTCGTCGCCGGCGACGACGACATGCGGGTTCTGCGTTTCGACGAGCAGGGCGCCTCGAACGGCACGCTCACGGGGCCACGAGTCCTCGGCGACGTCTGGGGGTCGACCTTCACCAACGCCGGCAGTCGAGTCGCCACCGGGGGGTTCCTCAGCCAGGTCGCCGCGAGGGAGGCGAACATCCGGCATCCCGAGCGGCTGTTCCAGGGTGTCTTCACCGTCGACACCGAGGGCATGGGCTCGGCGCGACTCCTCATCGCTCCCGGGAGCGAGGGGGTGGCCAAGGGGTGCTGCGAGGTCCTCGGCTGGGCCTACAACGACCAGGTCCTCATCCGCTGGAACGCCAGGGACCTGCTCGCCTGGGACGTCGGCTCGGGTGGGCTGCGTCGCGTGTCGACCCTCCCGGGGTCCCAGGACCGAGCGGTCATCGGAGCCGCCGCCGCAACCGTGGCTCTAGCCCCCTGATCCGGTCTCCACGGGGCGCTCGGGGTCGGTGATCCAGTGGCTCCACGAGCCGATGTAGGGCGCGGCCTCGAAGCCGGCGAGGTGGAGGGCGAGGGCCGTGTGGGCCGCGGTGACACCCGACCCGCATGACGTGCCGACCTCGCTTGGGTCGTCGGCGCCGAGCCCGGTGAAGTAGTCGCGCAGCTCCTCGGGGGACCGAAACCGGCCATCGGCCTTCAGCTGGTCCGCCATCGGTGCGTTGCGAGCGCCGGGGATGTGGCCGGCGACCGCGTCGATCGGCTCGGTCTCACCCCGGAAGCGTTCTCCTGCACGAGAATCCAGGAGTATGCCGTCCTGCGCCACTCTCGCTGCCGCTTCGGCATCGAGAACGGGGACCGATCCGACGCGCACCGTCACGTCACCCGCGGCCGGAGCCGGGACGTCGGTGGTGACCGGCAGACCGGCCTCGCGCCACGCGGCGAGGCCGCCGTCGAGCACTCGCACGTCGCTCAGGCCCGCCCAGCGCAGCACCCACCATGCCCGTGCAGCCGCCAACGAGGTCTGCTGGTCATAGACGACGAGGCTGTCACCCTCGTGCACCCCGAGAGCCCGCAGTCCCTCCTGGAGCACGTCGGCCCCGGGCAGCGGGTGCCGACCTCCATCACCGGGTGGACCGGCGAGAACGGCATCGAGGTCAAGGTGCGGAGCTTCCGGGGAGGTGCGCCGCGGCATACAGGGCGGGTCCGTCCCCGGCCAACGAGTACTGGACGTCGAGCACCCGGACCTCGCCCGCGTCGACGAGGGCGGCGAGCTCGGCAGGTGTGAGGAGCGTGGACATGCGGCCCAGTCAACCAGTGGGACAATCGAGGGGTCATGAGTGCTTCCACGATCGGCCCAGCCGCCACCGCCAAGCCCGTCCTGCCCCCGCTGCAGATCGGTCGTCACACGATCCAGTCGCCCGTCGTCCTCGCGCCGATGGCCGGGATCACCAACCGGGCGTTCCGGCGGCTGTGCCGCGAATACGGTTCTGCCGGATCCGTTGCCGGTGGAGCCAGTGGTGCGACGAGCCTCTACGTCAACGAGATGGTGACGTCGCGCGCCCTGGTCGAACGCACCCCCGAGACGATGCGCCTCATCAGCCACGGCCCGGAGGAGCACCCCCGCTCGGTCCAGCTCTACTCGGTCGACCCGGTGACCGCCGGGCTCGCGGCGCGGATGCTCGTCACCGAGGACCGCGCCGACCACATCGACCTCAACTTCGGCTGTCCCGTGCCCAAGGTGACCCGCAAGGGTGGGGGAGCGGCCCTGCCCTGGAAGACCGAGCTCTTCCGCGGCATCGTCAGCGCCGTCGTGCGCGAGGCCAGCCCCTACGGCGTGCCGGTCACGGTCAAGATGCGCATCGGCATCGACGCCGGCCACATCACCTACCTCGACGCGGGGCGCATCGCCGAGGGCGAGGGCGCCGCCGCCGTGGCCCTTCACGGAAGGACTGCGGCACAGGCCTATTCGGGGCAGGCGGACTGGTCTGCCATCGCCCGGCTCAAGGAGGCCGTGACGACGGTGCCGGTCCTCGGCAACGGTGACATCTGGTCCGCCGAGGACGCGCTCGAGATGGTTCGCCAGACCGGCTGCGACGGCGTCGTCGTGGGGCGCGGCTGCCTCGGGCGCCCGTGGCTCTTCACCGACCTGGCAGCAGCCTTCGCCGGCACACCGACCCGGGTGCAGCCGGGGCTGCGCGAGGTGACGGACACGCTCCGGCGGCACACGGCATACCTCGTCGACTTCTATGACGGCGACGAGCTGCGCGCCTGCCGCGACATCCGCAAGCACATCGCCTGGTACCTCAAGGGCTTCCCGGCCGGCTCCACCGTCCGCAACCAGCTTGCCCTCGTCGACGGGCTCCAGGCGCTCGACGACCTCATCGGCACGATGGACCTCGACGCACCCTGGCCCGGCGACCCGGCCGAGGGGCAGCGTGGACGCGCCGGCTCTCCGCGCATCGTGGCCCTCCCGGAGAACTGGCTGCGCTCGCGCGAGCTCAACGAGGCCCAGCGCGCCCAGATCGCCCAGGCCGAGCTCTCTGTCTCAGGTGGCTGACAGACTGCATGCATGACCCAGATCGGTATGCCGGGTGGCTCGGCGGAGCGTCCCGCGCTCTTCTTCCGTGACGCAGCCGAGTTCCGTGCCTGGCTCGAGGCCCACCACGAGACCGCCACCGAGCTCTGGATGGGGCTGAACAAGAAGCACGTCCCCGACCGCGGTCTCACGTGGGAGGACGCCGTCCCCGAGGCACTGTGCTTCGGGTGGATCGACAGCGTCTCGCAGCGTATCGACGACGACACCCGTCGCCAGCGATGGACCCCGCGCAAGTCCTCCAGCATCTGGAGCGCCGTCAACATCGCGCACGTCGAGCGGCTCACGGCCGAGGGCAGGATGCTGCCGGCCGGCATCGCGGCCTACGAGAAGCGCAGGCCGGAGCGGAGCGGGATCTACGCCTACGAGGCGGGACAGGAGCTGACCGAGGCGCAGCGCGCGCAGCTGCTCGCCGACCCGGCCGCAGCAGCCTTCTGGGAGATCGCCTCGCCGTCCTATCGCAAGGTGGCGGAGAACTGGGTGGCGACGGCGAAGCGCGAGGAGACCCGTGAGAAGCGGCTGCTCCAGCTCGTCGATGACTGCGCGCACGGCCGGCTCATCCCGAGCCAGCGCTATGGCACGGCACCCAGGTGGGTCGAGAAGGCCGCGGAGGCCGCCGCAGCGGCAGCGACCGCAGCCGGGACGAGCTAGTCCGGCTGGTCGACCAGGTGCTCCGGCGGCGCCATGGCCGTGATCTTGGAGCCCCAGCTCGCGAACACCGACGTCGTGGTGTCCCCGCCGGACCTGACCACGACCTCGACCGGGCGCTGTTTGTCGTCCGCGCACACCTTCGCCGTGGCGTCGGTGCCCTGGTTGACGTCGAGGCCGAACGTGTGGCACGTGGCCTCCACGCCCCTGACCGTCGCCGTCGAGGACTTCGAGACCGAGGTGGCCGCGTCGAGGACGCCGAGCAGGCCGTCCAGGGTCGCACCCTCGAGCCGCTGCGCCGTCTCTCGCTCGCCCAGCTGCTTCCACCTGTTGTTGGACTTCTGCTCGCTCTGGTCCTTGACCCAGCCCACGCCGTCGACGACGTCGAGCGTCCAGATCTCCTCGCCGACGTGCAGGACCCGGGCCGAGGGCGGCGTGGTGAAGGCGGTCTCGATCTCCTCCTGGGTCACGTCACCGTCGGCCTCCGTGAGCGTGCGGGTGACGACGACCGAGCCGGCTGCCTTGGCAGCGGCCTTGATCGGCCCGGTGGTGTCCGTCGGGTCGGCCTTTCGGTCCGGGGTCGTCGAACCATCGGTGGACCGCCCGCCGTCGCCACCCGAGCCGCCGTCGGGTTCGCCACCCGTGCAGCCGCTCACCGAAAGCACCAGGGCCAACGCACCGGTCACCCACGAGGCCACACCTGTCCGCACGCGCCACCCCTTCGTCGCTCTCCTCGGGACGGTGTCCCGACCTGGTGCCACCCTAAGGGGCGCTGCTGCTCCACCCTCTAGGGTCGTCAGCGTGACCTACACCGCCGGCGATCGCGAACGCTGGGTCGCCGAGGACCCGGCCCACAAGCGCGCGGACCGTGACGACTTCGCTCGCGACCGGGCGCGCCTCGTGCACTCGGCGTCCCTGCGGCGCCTCTCGGCCAAGACCCAGGTGCTCCAGCCCGGCAGCGACGACTTCATCCGCAACCGGCTCACTCACAGCCTCGAGGTCGCGCAGATCGGTCGCGAGTTCGGGGCGGCCCTCGGGTGTGACGCCGATGTCGTCGACACCGCCTGCCTCGCCCACGACCTCGGTCACCCTCCGTTCGGTCACAACGGCGAGACCGCCCTGAACGCGATCGCCTCGGAGATCGGCGGCTTCGAGGGCAACGCGCAGACCCTGCGCATCCTCACCCGGCTCGAGCCGAAGCGCCTCCACGCCGACGGGCGGCCTGCCGGGCTCAACCTCACTCGCGCCTCGCTCGACGCCACGACGAAGTACCCCTGGGCGCGCGGTGAGTCACCTTCTCCCACACCGAAGTTCGGAGTGTATGCCGGTGACCTGCCGGTCTTCGAGTGGTTCCGCGAGGGCGCTCCCGCTGCCCAGCGCGCCTTCGAGGCAGAGGTCATGGACTGGTCCGACGACGTCGCCTACTCCGTGCACGACGTCGAGGACGCCATCGCCTCCGGCCGGCTGGACCCACGGCTGCTCCGCAGCGGTGTCGACGTCGACGCCGTGCTCGACGTGGCCACGGCGACCTACGCGACGGACCTGTCGCGCGACGCCCTCGGTGAGGCGCTGGAACGGATCCTCGCCACGGACACCTTGCCCACGGCATACGCATCGACCCGTGCGGACCTGGCCCATCTCAAGGACATGACGTCGCGACTCATCGGCCGCTTCGTCCAGGCCGTCGAGGCCGCCACGCGCGAGCGTCACGGCTGGGGAGACCTCGTGCGTCACGAGGCCGACCTCGTCGTGCCCGACGCGACCCGGGCCGAGTGCGCCGTCCTCAAGGCCACAGCCGCCCACTTCGTCATGAACGTCGTCGAGCGGGTCGAGCTGCATGGCGGGGGAGCGGGAGGTCGTCGCGGACCTCGTCGCGGCCTACCGCCACGACCCCACGCGGCTCGATCCCGAGCTGCGGGCCGACCATGACGCGGCGGTCGACGACGGTGACGCGCTGCGAGTGGTCGTCGACCAGGTCGCCTCGCTCACCGACGTGCGAGCGCTCCACCTGCACCGTCAGTGGTGCTGACGGCTCGGCTCAGCGGACGACGTCGAGGACGTTGAGCTGGACGCCGTTGCCGTATGCCGCGTGCTCGGTGAGCGTGAGGCGCTGTCGGCTGTCGCTGTCGGTCGGGAAGAGGCGCTTGCCGCTGCCGAGGACGACCGGGTAGACGAGCAGGTGGTAGCGGTCGACCAGCCCCGCCGCCGCGAGGCCCTGGGCGAGGGTGGCGCTCGCGTGGACGAGGATCGTCCCGGGCTCGTCGGACTCCTTGAGGGCAGCGACCTCGTCGAGGCTGCGCAGGACGCTGGTGTTGTTCCACTCGGGGTCGGACAGGGTGCTGGACACGACGTACTTCGGCATGGCGTTGTAGTCGGCGAACTCCTCCATGGTCGGCCACACGGGCGCGAACTCGTCGTAGCTCTGGCGGCCGAGCAGCAGGCAGCCCGCGTCGGCCTGCTCGCGGCCCTTGATCTCGTAGGCGGCGTCGTCGTGCTCGACGACCTCGAACGTCCAGTCCGGTGACTCGACGACTCCGTCGAGGGAGATGAACTCGGAGACGATGAGGGTGCGCATGGTGCTGGTCCTTCCGATGTCAGGTTGCCCCGTGGGGCGGGTCATGTCCTCTACGAACGGCGGTCTGGGGATACGACACATCCCGGCAAACTGTGTCGCGGCATACTGAACCCCCATCCTGAGTTGAGCACAGCAGCACCCCTGAAAACCCCGAGACGAGCACGGACGGAGGACGCGTGGCGGGCCGGATCAACGCTGACGACATCCAGTCCGTCAAGGAGCGCTCCTCGATCGAGGACGTCGTGCGCGACCACGTGACGCTGCGACCCGGCGGCGTCGGCTCACTCAAGGGCCTCTGCCCCTTCCACGACGAGAAGACCCCGTCGTTCACCGTGCGCCCGGCCGTGGGGGCCTACCACTGCTTCGGCTGCGGCGAGGGCGGCGACGTCATCTCGTTCGTGCAGAAGGTCGAGCACCTCACGTTCTCCGAGACGATCGAGCGGCTCGCCGCCAAGATCGGGATGGAGCTGCGCTACGAGGAGGGTGGCGGCCCGCGCGAGGGTGGCATCGGCAGGCGCTCGCGACTCATCGAGGCGCACCGCGTCGCCGAGGAGTTCTATGCGTCGATCCTCGTCGACCGGCCCGACGCCCGTCCCGGCCGCGACTTCATGCGCGACCGCGGGTTCAACCGGGCCATCGCCGAACAGTTCGGCATGGGATTCGCACCGCGAGGTGGCGAGGACCTGACCCGGCACCTTCGTGAAAAGGGCTTCACCGAGGACGAGATGGTCACTGCCGGCCTGTCCGGTCGGGGTAGCCGGGGCCTCTACGACCGGTTCCGGGGCCGCCTCGTCTGGCCGATCCGCGACGTCACCGGCGACACGGTGGGCTTCGGTGCCCGCCGACTGCTCGACGACGACCGCATCGCCGCGAAGTACCTCAACACGTCCGAGACGCCCATCTACAAGAAGTCGCTGGTGCTCTACGGCCTCGACGCCGCCAAGAAGGCGATCGCCCGCGACCGGCAGGCCGTCATCGTCGAGGGCTACACCGACGTGATGGCCGCGCAGCTCTCCGGGGTCGAGGGCGCCGTGGCGACGTGCGGCACGGCCTTCGGCATCGACCACATCAAGATCCTGCGCCGCATCATGCGCGACGAGGCCGACGGTGCCCCCGCCAAGGTCATCTTCACGTTCGACGGCGACGCAGCGGGGCAGAAGGCCGCGATGAAGGCTTTCGGCGAGGACCAGCGCTGGGCCTCGCAGTCGTTCGTCGCCGTCGCCCCGGACGGCATGGACCCGTGCGACCTCCGGCTCGCCAAGGGCGGTGAGGCGGTCAAGGCCCTCGTCGACGACGCGGTGCCGATGTTCGAGTTCGCGGTGCGCACCACGATGAAGCGCTTCGACCTCGAGACGCCCGAAGGTCGGGTCCAGGCGATGCAGGCCGTCGCGCCGATCATCAACTCCATCCGCGACTCCTCCCTGCGCCCCGAGTACATGCGCAGTGTCGCCGGCATGCTGGGCGTCGAGGTCGAGCAGGTCCTGAGCGAGGTCCAGCGCGCTGGTCGGATCAAGGCCCGTGAAGGTGCCGACGGCGCCGCATCGGGTCGGTCCGCGGACCGCACGCCCGCGTCGACCGACGACGTCCCCGAGCCCAACGCCCAGGAGGGCGCGGCGGCGCTGCCCCCACCCAACCTGCGTGACCCGGTCGTCAACAACGAGCGCCAGCTGCTGCAGGCCCTGTTGCAGTACCCCACTCGCTTCACCACCGAGACGATCGACGCGATCCCGCCCGTGGCGTTCACAGCCCCTGCGCACGCGGCGATCTTCGACGGAGTGCGCACCGTGGCCGCTCGTGCGTCGCAGCTCTCGACGGCGGGGTGGGCCGCCGCCGTCGCCGAGGCTGCGCCCCTGGCCGTCCGGGGCCTGCTCGCCGAGCTGTCCGTGGCTCCGCTGCCGACGAAGATCGACACCACCACCGGCTTGCCCCCGCAGCGCTACCTCGAGTCGCTCGTCATCGGGGTCCACGACTCGGGTCTCAGCCGCCAGATCGCTGACGAGACCGCGGCGATTCGACGTCTGCAGAACTCGCCCGAACCCGACCAGGAGGCCCTCCGTGCCCGCTCCCGCCGACTCATCGAGCTCGAGATGAACCGTGCCCGCATGCGTGATCGGCTCACGTCATGAGGCTGGGACGCCTGCGCCGACGTGGACCCGAGATCCCCGACGAGGTCACCTCGACGTTGGGGGAGCGTGCCACCGACGTCCTGTCCGTGGTGCGCGATGAGCGCTCCACGGCATACCTCGTCGCGACCAAGACGCACGTGTATGCCGTCCGCGACGGCTCCGTGGAGCTGGACCGGCAGTGGCACATGGTCGACACGGGATCGTGGGACGACGAGACCGCGCGCCTGACGGTGGACTGGGTCGACAAGGCACCGGCGACGGTGTGGGAGCTCAGCGAGCCGGGGACGTTCCCGCAGGTGCTGCGCGAGCGTGTCCAGGCCACGGTCGTGCTCTCCGACGAGGTCGAGCTGGGCCCGAAGCGCAAGGCCCGGGTGGTCGTCCGCAAGGACCTCGCCAACGGTGCGCTGATGGGGCAGACGATCCTCGGCCGCGGGGTGCGCTCCACCGATCCGGGGGTGCGTGAGGAGACCCGAGCGGCGCTCGACCGACTCCGCGAGCAGGTCGGTCTCGACTGACCAGTGCCGCACGACCGGGTTCGCGAACCACCCATGCGCTCGTGGACCGGATCGATCAGGTCTGCGAGTGCCGGGCCGGTTCACGAACCAGGTCGTGCAGGTGAAGGCCGGCTCCGCAGACCGTCACGTCGCGTCCGGGCAGCCGTTTTCGTCGAGGCGCACTCCCTTTGCTATCGTTGCGCAGCGTGCCGCCCGCGGCATGCCACGCAGACGCGTCAGCACTGACGCATTGCATTCCCCTGTAGCTCAATTGGCAGAGCAGCCGACTGTTAATCGGCAGGTTGTTGGTTCGAGTCCAACCGGGGGAGCAAAACAGGCCTCTTACCAGCGGAAACGCGGTAGGGGGCATTTTGCTTTTCCGGGTGTTTACCCGGTTGTTTACCCACGACTGTCAGTTGCCCGCTCAGAGGTGCCGAGCAAGGTCGGACTTGTCGCCTTGGAAGTCACGGCCCAGGTAGACGCGGGCTGTGAACGCTGCGTCAGCATGGCCTAGTTGGTTGCTCACCTGTTGGAGTGGCACGCCTGCTGTCGCGAGCCGCGTTGCGACCGTCTTTCGGAAGGTATGCGACCGCGCCCATGGGCACCCGGCCTCGGTCAGCAACTTGGTGACTGCGTGCGAGCAGTTGGCTGCGTTCCACGAACTCTCGGCGTCCGTGAGTCGGGGAGCATGGAAAACGAGACCGTGCGTGCCCTGACGGGCCGCACGATCACGCATAGCCGCGTGCAGCCAGTCCGGCATGTTGACGTTGCGGACGGCGTTGGCCGACTTGGTGCCAGGAACAGCCACGCGGGCGGTGGCCAGGTCGACGTGTTCCCAGCGCAGCGCGAGAAGCTTCACCAATACGCATCCCTGTACCGGCCAGCATCCGCACCAGATCAGCCACGGCGCGCCGATGGGCCACAGTACCGGGGTGTCCTGATTGGCTCGGGTCCGCCCACTCGTCAGCTATGGCGAGCACCCGTGCTCTCTCGTCATCCGTCAATGCTCGCTTGGTATCGCGTGCGCCCTCTCCCTTGTCCTTGGGCTTGCGCTGGGAGGTTACCCGACCGACCGAACGCATTGCATTCGTCGGCAGGATGCCCACGGTCACGGCGTGCTGGAGCACGCCAGTAAGAATGGCCCGAACGTGCTTGGTGCTTGCCGTGCCGCGCTCGTCTGCCACGGCTCGCAGGAACCGGGTAAGCCGCTGAACGTCGTTCGCCTGCCCCAGTGTGAGCGCCTTGACGGACGTAGAAACCTCGCCAGTGACCTTGCCCCTATGGTCCTTACGCTCACCCTTGATGCAGCGTTCAAACGCTCCCCGGTACTCCGCCACCGTCCGAGCAGATCGGCCAGAGTCCGACCGCTCAAGGTCGGATAGCCAGCGCTCGCAGGCATCGAGCAGGGGAGTGCTTGCCGTGGCGTTGGCATCCTCGGCGTTTAGCCGCTCGCGGAGGGCTTGCACGACCTGGGCCACGGCTTCGGTCTCCGTGGCGGCACGTCGCGACACGTCGCCCGGCACGTTGTCGTGGGAAAGATAGCGCGCTCGCGCCCGGTAGGCATCGACCTTGTGGCGCTTGTTCGGCAGGGTTTCCCACTTCCCCTCACCGGTCTTGCGTAGCGGCATGACTGAGATGTCCGAGTGCTCGCCGGGGGAGAGTGCGCGTCGTGTGGTCATGGTGCCAGTATGGGTAACGAGGTAGTTATTCGCAACTGGATCGCGTAGTACGCGCTGGCGCGCCTGCCAGCGCACTTCACCGAGTCGACCGATGATAGTTGCATGACTGAAAACGCGGATGAGAACGCGGATGAGGGCGCGGCCACGAGTGGCTCCAGTAGCGACGAGATTCTTGACATGCCCCCAGAGATGCAGGCCGCCATAGAGAGCTGGGTTGATATGGGGCGCGAGGATGCGTCCGAGTTCTTCGAGCTGTACACCGGCGCGATGAAGCAAGGGATGGACTATGACGCACGGAAGGCGATTCTGCTCTCCGGTGCGATGGTGAAGGCGATTTATCTCAGGCTCCTTCGGTACGACCATGACATCAAGAAGGGGCACGCGAAGGCTCAGCTCGCGATGGTTGAGCGGATCGGAGAGCTCGCACCGTCCGCCACCCCTGCTGACTTGAGCCTCTTGACCAGTGCGTACATGTCTTTGCCGACCCCGGGGGAGGACACGTTCGGCGACCTCACGGCTCCGCCTCCCGAGGTTGCACGCCCCTTCATGGACTCGGACGAGGAGTCCGGCCCGTAGGGGGGTATGCACCTCGAGCGCGGCCAGAGCTCACCGTCTTGGGACGACCACCAGAGTCGTGGGTTCGTGATCGCTGCGGGCTTCGCCCGTCTGATTCTTTGTCACCGAGTCGCGTTCTGCGGAAACGCCATCCCGGCTCGGTACGCGCCACCTCTGAACCCGCTGACCATGGGCACATCCGTACCCGTCGCGGGGGTCGAAGGCTCGGAGGCTAGTCTCCTTCGGAACGGCACGAGACCGGACGGGCACTAGGCGAGGGAACACTGTTGCGGTACGACCTGTACGACTACCAGGAGACTGCGAAACAGGTCGTTGTCAGAGCGCTGGCATCGATGGCGCGCGCATACCAGGACGACAAACTTGATGCGGGCGCCGTCGTCCTGGCGGCACCTACGGGGGCGGGCAAGACTGTGATCGCGACGGCTGTGATTGAGGCGGCTCTGGACGGCGATCCGACAACACCTGGAATAGATGACGCCACGTTCCTGTGGGTAACAGATGACCCCTCCCTCAATCAGCAGACCCTCCACAAGATGGTGGCGGCCTCTTCCGCGCTCTCTGTCAATCGCTTGCGGACCATCGAATCGGACTTTGACCAAGAGACCTTCGATCCTGGCAGGGTCTACTTCCTCAACATTCAGAAACTCAGCGCCAACGCTACTCTCGCGAGGGGAAGCACCAATGCTCGGCGCTGGTCTATGTGGGACACACTCGCCAACACGGTCCGGCAGCGACCTCACGGATTCGTAGTTGTTATTGACGAGGCTCACCGCGGGATGGGCACAGCGCGATCGACTCGCGACACGATCGTCGGCCAGATCATTGGCGGCGGCACGACAGAGCGTCCGGCCGTCCCGATCGTCTGGGGCATCTCAGCCACGCCAAAGCGGTTTCGCGACCAGATGGCTGAACGCGATCGAACGGTGAAGTCCCACACCATCCCTATCGAGGACGTCCGAGGATCGGGGCTCCTGAAGGATCAGATTGTCTTGGGGCATACGCGGGGACTTGATGCTGCTGAGACCACACTGGTCCGGCATGCCGTCGATAAGGTACGCGACTACGAAGCTCGCTGGAACACGTACTGCGCGAGCACTGGTGAGCCCCTTGTCAACCCGGTTCTCGTCGTTCAAGTCGAGGACAAGCCCACGGAGAAGTCCCTCGGGGAGGTCGTTGGCACAATCCTCGCCGAATGGCCTGAGATCACTCCTGCAAACATCGTCCATGTGTTTGGCACGAGGGCCACGACGCGAGCCGGGACCAACCAGATTCGCTGGTGCCCACCTGAAGACATTCAAGATCGTCACGAGGTCCGTGTAGTGCTTTGCATGACGGCAATCACGACGGGCTGGGATTGCCCGAGAGCCGAAGTGCTCGTCAGCCTGCGAGTGGCCAAGGACCAGGACGCCATCACGCAGATCATGGGGCGCATGGTGCGCACGCCCCTGGCGCGGCGTGTCGAGTCCGACGCCACCCTGAATGCGGTTCACTGCATCCTGCCAAAGTTCAACAAAGGCGCGGTAGATGCCATCGCTGCCGAGTTCGAAAAGGGAGATGAGGGCATCGCCGGGGGTGCGGAGGTCATCACTGAAGAGGTCCTTCTGGCGCGTAACCCTGCTTTCCACATCTCCCGCTTAACGCCACGCCAAGACGGTCCGCTGACGGACTCCGACGCCTCCCCCGCACCGGACCACGGGGAGCCGGAGGGGTCGCTCATGGAGCGACCCAACTCGGAAACAGCGCACGTCGCCCAAGGCAAGGGTCAACGCAACTCGGTCGTCTCAACCACACAGGACGGTCCAGATCTGTGGAAGGGATCCGAACCGTCTCCCGAGCCCGAACTTGTTGATGCCACAGCCGACTCGGACGTCTACGCCGTCCTGGAGGCGCTCCCTAGCTACACGGTTCCCAACCGTTCCCCAGGTTCGGCGATCTCTCGCGCCTTCCGCCTCGCCGCGCTTCTGGCATACAAGTACGAAAGCGATGCGCTAGAACCAGCTGCCCGAAAGTTGGTGCTCAATGCCTTGCTTGGCGAGATAGACCTCTTCCGAGCAGACCTGGAAGCAAAGGACGAGCTCGCTGCCCGCATTGCGAATGTGGCCAGCACTCGTCTGTACGAGCGCAGGGTTACTTACGGTTCCCCGACCATCTTCGCCGAGCAGGAAGATGAGTCAGACCTCGCTCTTGACGAACGCGGCATCCGCATACTGATGGCTCGCGCGCGTAGGGCACTGCCCGAGGGTCTGATTGATGCATACGTCGAATCCAAGGCACCTGACGATGAGGACGTCGCGGATGCCATGATCCTCGCCATTGCGCTTGCCCAGGATCCGACGCTGCCCGACCGTGTCGAGGAGCGTGCTGCCGACCTCGTCTCGGCGTGGCTGCGGAAATACCACTCGCAGATCACTCGCCTGCCTGAGATCGCTCGCGAAGATTTCGACAAGGTGCGTCGACAGTCCAGCAGGCCCGAACCGACAACACTTCGAGTTCCGCCGCGCGCAAGCGGTGATGTGCGCGGCGCCCAATGGGACAGGCACGTCCTGTCGGACGCCCTTGGAAAGTACCGCGCCGACCTGAAGCCCCTTGAGCGAGACGTCCTCGAGCGTGAACTCGGCCACGGCGCGATCGCCTGGTATCGAAACCCCGCGAACAGAGCCAAGAACGCGCTTGTCATCCCTTGGCACAAGTGGGATGGGTGGCATGGGCTGTTCGTGGACTTCCTATTCATTCACAGCGTCGGCGGCCGACTTCGCCCCTCGATCATCGACCCACATGGCGCGTTCATGGCTGATGCGGTTGGGAAGCTAAAGGGGCTAGCCGCGTATGTGGACAAACACCAAGATGCCTACCACCGGGTTCAGGTCGTGGACCTCCTGAACGGCAAGTACCGGATGCTCGACCTCATGGACGACGAGGTCCGTGAGGCGATTGCGGAGTACAAGAGCGCCAATGCCGACGACGCAGCGGAGCTGTATCACCAGCTCGGCCACGACTACTAATCCGGGGGAACCTCATGGCTCACATCGACAACCTTGTCGCCAGCATCCCTGACGTGGCCCTACGCGAAGCACTCGCTTCGGAGGTGCACAAGCTCAACGGGTATGCGCCAGTTCGGGCTCGTGTTCAACGACCACAAGCCCGAATCCGTCCTGCTCTATAAGCAGACCAGCGTGCGCAGGGGCGACAAGGTTCGGGTCATGGCCCCGATTACCCACGACCGTACTGAGGTAGATGACACCGGCGTCTGGATCGTCGCCGGCGTCCAGAGCGGAATAGTCAGCCTTGTGCACAAGACAGACCCAACGTTCACGAGGCATGAGCCGCGCGACCGTTGCGTGGTCATTCGCGAGTTCGGTGACCCCGTCTATCCGGGCCTCAGGTCCACAGGTCGCGTCGCTCGCGGGGGCGATAAGCCACACCACGTCGTCATCAACGGCGAGAACTTCCACGCCCTTCAAGCTTTGCGCTACCCCTTCGCGGGCATAGTTGACGCGATCTACATCGACCCCCCCTACAACACCGGAGCGCGGGACTGGAAGTACAACAACGACTATGTGGATGACAGCGATCCGTACAGGCACTCGAAGTGGTTGTCGTTCATGCAGAAGCGGCTGCAACTCGCCAAGGAACTTCTAGACCCTCAGGACTCGATTCTCATCGTCACCATCGATGAGAAGGAGGTTCACCGTCTTGGCATGCTTCTGGACCAAGTGTTCCCTGCCGCGACGATGCAAATGGTTAGCGTCAACATCAACCCCGCCAACGTCGCCAGGAAGGGCCAGTTCGGTCGCTCGGACGAGTATTACTTCTTCGTGATGCAGGGAGAGGCCGCACCCAGGCGGATTCGACTCGGTGACGGCTGGCTGTCCGCGAAGGGCCGAACGTTTACCGGCTCGGCCCGCTGGGATCTCCTGCGTCGGTCCGGCACCAATGCCCGACGACTAGACCGACCCAATCTGTATTACCCGCTTTACGTCGACCCCTCAGTTCGGGCAGTGGTGGGCGCTGGGCCGTCCCATGAGTGGGGTGCGGCCGCCGCGCCAGATGGATGCATCACCGTTTGGCCGCAGCGCGCGGACGGTTCGGACGGGACTTGGCAGTTGTCGCAGACCAGCGTGATGCAGCACGTCGAGCAAGGGCGCGTGCGTCTCGGTGGATCTGAGGAGAAGGGATTCGTCGTCTACTACCTCAAGGGCGGCGAGTATCAGAAGGTACTCAAAGGCGAATACCCCTTATTGGGGAGGCTCACTGACGGCTCCTTGGATCTCGGCTCCCAGGTAGGCCCAGACGGAAACCTAGCCATCCCCTCGTCACAGTGGCGCGTACCCGGCCATGACTCGACCCAATACGGGTCCCGCCTACTGAATCAGTTCCTTCCGGATCGTAGGTTCCCCTTCCCAAAGAGTCTGTACGCCGTCCACGATGCGCTCCGCTTCTTCATTGACCACAAACCTGACGCCCTGGTTGTCGACTTCTTTGCAGGCTCTGGAACCACCGCGCACGCGGTCATGCTGATGAATCGCCATGACGGTGGACTGCGAAGGTGCATCTCGATCACAAACAACGAGGTCTCCCCCGAAGAAGCGGCGCGGCTAAAAGCCACCGGACACAATCCGGGGGACTCGCAGTGGGAGGCCCTTGGGATCTGCGAATACATCACGATTCCACGCCTCACCGCAGCCATTACGGGAGTGTCCTCCACCGGCCAGCCGGTGAAGGGCGAATACAAGTTCGGGGACCCCTTCCCCATGGCCGAGGGCTTCGAAGAAAACGTCGAGTTCTTCGAACTCAGCTACGAAGACCCTAACCTTGTCTCGCTTGGTCGGAAGTTTCACGCGGTTGCGCCCCTGCTCTGGCTCATGTCAGGCGCGTCAGGAGAGCGTGTGGACCAGGTCGCCGGCGAGGGTTGGGCCGTCCCCGACGACGGCAACTATGGGGTGCTCTTCGAGCCACAGCTCTGGTCGGACTTCACCGAGGCCGTAAACAAGCGTGACGCGGGAGACTATCCGCTAACCCATGTCTTCGTGGTGACGGACTCCGAGTCCGAGTATCGACAGGTGGTCGCCAAGCTTCCTCAACGGGTCGTCTCTCAGCAGCTTTACCGCGACTACCTCCGGAACTTCGAGATCAATGTGCAGTCCTAGACAATGCCAACGGATTGTTCACTTGTGCGTCTCGCTTGCGGGATGCACTCACAGATCCAGCCACACACACGAGCTGATGGCTGATCGACGTCAGGGCAACTACTGCCCGAACATGCGGAATGTCTCGTGCCCTGCCGGGTGGCGAACCTCCTCGTCATAACGGACGCCCCACCGCCTAAGGAAGTTTGCGTTTTGAGCGCGATCCAGTCGGTTCGCCAAGCCTTTCCAATGCGTCCAGAGCCGCCTCGTGCACTCGATAACTCGCGTCGGATTCCTCGCCCTTGGACTCATAGCCGACGCGCACCTCACTCAGCGCCGCAATGGCTGGAGTTTTGAACTCTTTGAGGCTGAGACCAAACGACGCTATCAGCGAAATCGCTGCGACTTGCTCGGTCAAACCTACAGCGCCCCCGGCGCTGTCTGGCCGACGAGCCTGCGAGATAGATGCCAGGTGAAGGAACTGAGTCGTGGTTTCGATCCGCTGCCGCGCCCTCGCCTCAGCCGTTGTTGATCGATAGATGAGCGCCGCGCCGATGATCGACCCGGCCAGCGTAAGGATGCTCGGCCACATGCACAGAGGGTAATGGGCAACCATGCCTGGGGAGCCGACTCGGGCGGCCTCGGTCACGGTCATCGGCCTCAGTTCCTCACCTCGAAGCGACTTCTCAGTAGCATCGCGGCGACGGCAATCATTCCCCAACTAGCTTGGGTGAGCCTGGTTCAGCCTTGAAGCCCGGCCGAGCCTTCCTCCAAGCTTCGCGCTGCTCCTTATCCTCATGGATTTCTTGAGCGAGCTCTTGCTCCATCTCTTCGTAGAACTCCTTGAGCGAGAAGAGATACTCCTGCACGTACACGGGCGCGGGGGGCGGATCCTCATGCCTGAGGAAGGCCGCAACCTGCCTATGGGCCTCCTCAGCCGCGTTACTGATGATGTTCCGTGGACTGTGGTAGTGGGTGCCTTCTGCGTAGCGGGTCTCTCCCACGCCCTCGGCGTTTCTCAGGAGTTGAGAGAGCTCGAGTAAGCGATCC
This sequence comes from Knoellia sp. AC549, assembly GCF_979258975.1. NCBI lineage: Bacteria > Bacillati > Actinomycetota > Actinomycetes > Micrococcales > Intrasporangiaceae > Knoellia > Knoellia sp. AC549. Next base: position 76,499 of record NZ_OZ409890.1, on the reverse strand, counting down.
CTCAAGCCGACCGGCAGGTACGCCACTTGAGCCGACACCTCATCAAAGTCCCGATGGACCCGGTCGTGCAGTGGCCGTATCTCCTCGTCGGACAGCCCGCGGTAGTCGAGCTTGATTGGCAGATCACGTGCGAGAGATGAGAACAGCCGGTCTACCTCCTCGGCTGCTTGCTCTTCCCTGAGTCGGCGCTGCCTGCCGATCTGTCGCTCTTCTTCGCGGGTTTCTGCTTCGACCCTCTTCGCCTCATCGCGCTCCTCCTTGCTCACCACATTGCGGTTCTTGAACCACTCCACCGCAAAGGTGATCCCAGCTCCGACGGCGACGGGGACCAGGATCAACGCAAGTCCCGGCAAGCTGAGGGCCGCAGCTGGCCCGCCATCCGTTCCAACCGCCGCAGACGTTGAAGGGGTGGCCGTGCTCGTCACAGTCGCGGAAGCTGGTTCGCTAGACGTCACCGAGGTGGGCATGGTGAGCGTGGGAGTGGGCGTTGGTGCTTCCAGAGGGGTGGGCGCAGCCACCACCAGGACCGTCGTGCCGTTCCACTGCATAGCCATTCCCCTTTTCTTGACATCTTCGCTGAACATCATGGGGCCCGGGGGTAGGACCCCGGACGCGACACACGCAGAACCGTCTTGTGATAGCAGCCGCCCTTCTGCGCAGGTTACAGAGCCGCTGCCACGCTCCCTTCCGCACGAATAGCGTTGTGGCACAGCCGAACTTGCTTCGGCCACGGCTAGAACCCGCGCTGAAACTGGCCTTTTCCTCTCATCGAGCGCCTGAAATCCCGCGCAACCACGCGGAAGTCCCTCAGCATCGGCGCTGTGAGATCCCGAAACAGGACGTTTTCAACGCCCGAAAGCCCCACCCTGTGGCCGAAGTCGCTCGGCTCGCAGGGTGGGGCATCGGTGTCTACTTCGCGGCGCGGTTCAACTTCGCCATGTGCCTACGGCAGCGGTCGGAGCAGAATCGACGGGTGAAGCTCGTGCTGTCGCGAGGGTGGTCCTCACCGCAGAGCACGCAGACGCTCATGGCGTGTCGGTAGTCCTGTTCGGCAGCGTCGGGCAACTCGGTTGGAAGGTGGAGGGTCGTCGCCATCCTCAGACCAACTTGGACACGTAGGTGATGGAGAACGCGACGTGCCCACCCATCATCCCGTAGTCACCAATCGTGGTCGTGCCCGACTTGATGATTTCGACGGACTTGGCTCGTCCGCAGAAGTCGACCTTGCCCACCTTGTCGTTGACAACCTGCTTGACGACCTCGATGACCTGACCGACCGTGAAGCCGCCCTTGTTGATGGGCCATGCCACGCAGCTGGACTCGATCACGACCGTGCGGATGCCGTTCTCGTCCGTGGTGTCGGACTTGACCTTCGACCTGCCGTCGCGAAGCGTGTTGATGAACTCGATGCCGTGGTAGGTGCTGAACCCGCGAGCAACCACTTGGTTGCCGATGTTGTTGGCAAAGGAGTTGAGGTGCATACCTGCGACAGCGCCCCCGCTCCCGCGAGGCGTGAGGGCGTAGCCGTGGTGGACCTGAATCGAGTAGGTATCTGTCTCCAACTCGTCGGTCAGCGCGGACGTCACAGCATCTCGCACGGTGACGCGCTGGCCTGCCGCCCTCAGCCGCTCACCGATCTTAGATGCGCTCGGGGTGCTGCCGAGCTCGTCGCGGACGTGGACAAGCTTCAGGCTCCCCTCCAAGAACGGCTCGCCCAGATTGCTGCCGACCTTCATTGATCCGGGGATGAGGTATGCCTGAGGCACTTCGCCACTCTCGGGCTCGCCGGTCGGCGGCTTGTCCGTGACGGTCAGCGGGACCTTAATGATGGACTTGATGTCGTCCAGGAGAGCGAGGGCCAGCTCGTCGGACTTCTCGGCCGTCGCCTTCTCGCGTCGCACTGCATTCTCGGCAGCCTCAACCTTGAGCTTGGCCCAGTCGATAGCAGCGGCAGCGGCAGCAAGGTCGGCGGGAGTGACGTCCTCATTGCCGGAGCGAACTTCTCCTCGCAGCTCGTCTAGCGCTTCCTCCGCAGCCTCGACCTCGCGGTGTCGTTGCTGCACGAGCTTCGCCGGGTCGATGGCGGGAAGGATGATCTCAGCCTTGGATGCGGCCTTGGCCGGAGCGGCCTTGACCTTGGGGTTGGTGTTCTTGACGGTCATGTGTGGAACTCCTGTATCTGTGAGTGAGGGCGAGCCGTGTGCTCGACCTCGGGGCATGCTGGAGAGACCGGCGTAGGTGCCGGATCTCGGTACTTCGATATGCGCCATGAGCGCGGTCTTCGGGTGCTTCGCACCCTCGACTACGCCCGATGGGAGATGGAGCGGCGGCGACAGCCGCACAGGGTCTTCACCTGTGGGGGACGGAGTCCCCCCGCATAGGCACTGGTCCTGTGGGGACTTCGTCCCCCAACGTGTAGAACCAGTGAGCTTGTCGCCGGTGACCCTGCCTCTACTTGTGCGGAGTGAGGGTGCGAAGCACCCGAGAGCACGTTCTAGGCGCAGGCCAAGCCCAGAGCGAGGGCTACGTCGGACCTGTTGGCTCAGACCTGATGGACGTAGCCCCTTACTCTGGCCATTGGTCAGGCCACGTCGGCAAGCTCGATGACTGGCAGGTGGTCGGGCAGCAGGTCCAGCCGTTCGGACAGTGCCACCCGGTCGCCCGGCATGATCCTGAATGTCGTCTTGGACCCTCGCCCCTTGCCCGTGGTCTCGACCTCCAGCCAGCCCGAGCGGGTGAGGACGCCCACCCCGGACTCGGCATAGGCGCGGGTGCGCCCACCCTTGTCCGAGATGCCCACGGCATCGGCTAGAGACCTCCACGGCACAGTCACCTCAGACTCCTCACCGCAGAGTCGGGCCAGTTGCCGTGCGACGTTCTGGGCCGATGGTGCCGACACAAACCACATGACCTCCCAGAACCAATCCCCAGCCTGTCCGATAGGCGGCATCCCTTCCCACGACATCGGGGAGCCACGCTTCTTCAGCAAGACGCGGTGGGCTTCCACGACCTCACCGAATCTCCCTTTCATCGGGCTCGACCCCGCTCCCGCACTTCGTCCCGCCAGGCGCGGTGGCAGGACCGGCAGCGAGACATCAGCTGGACGCCAGGGCGACCACGACGGCGCTTGAACGCCATCCCGCTCATCCATCGGTCGCAGTCATCGCAATGCTTGACGACCTTCCCTGCGAGCACGAGCTCAGCCGACATGGGAGACCTCCCGCATGGGCACGATGGAGCAGTGCCGCGCCAGCCCCACTGTGAGGTGAGCCTCGGCGAAGACTCGGACGGCTCCGCAGTCGCAGCGTGCTGCCCACTGTCCCGGTCGCGGCGAGCCGGTCAGTGTGAGGGACCCGAACCTTTCGCCGGGACGTGGGATGCCGTGAGGTTGGACCTTGGCCGTGTCGAGCAGGACTCGTGTTGCCGTTGATCCCTCCAGGATGTGGCCGTGCCGGATAGCCAGCCCGAGCAGGGACCCAAGCGCGGACTTGCTGAGCCCGTACTCGGTTCCCTCCCCGATCAGCTCGCGCAGTTCGTTCGACTCCCATTCGGCCGCACCGGAACGGTCAGCCCGCTCGGCACAGCAGAGCACCAGCCGGATGAGAGGACGGGTTCCCGCCACCAGCGCGAGGTCTAGGAGGTAGTCGCGGTCGAGCGTCGCGCCGCTCATGCGGCAACGCCTCGCCCAGCGCAGGACCGCTCCGGGTTGACGACGCCTGCGAGCGTCAGGGGTCCGTCAGGACCACCCGGCCCCGACACGGCGCTAGAACGCCTGCGGTCGGGTACCGCATGCAGCACGGCAAGGGAAGCGGCCTGCGCAGCGGTGGGAGCCTCGCGCCAGTACGTCACGCCCTCGTCATCCCGACCATTGCCGGTTCGCAGGGTCAGGGCAGGTGAGCCGTCCCGGCGCGCCGCGTCGAGCGGAGACCGGCAAGTACCCGCATGGTCGGGTGCGGAGCGGTGCATGTCGGCAGCGCGCTCGCTGTCGAAGGTCAGGTGGCACAGGACGCAGTGCGCGGTTTGGGACCCTCGCTGACTCCATCGAGCACCGCAGCGGCAACGGGCGACGTTCATGCCGCACTCTCCAGCGTTTCGACGCGAGCGGATGCTTCGGTCGCCTCGACGTCGGCCATCAGGTAGATGACGCGACCCATCGGGCGGGAGTATGCAGGGCCTCGCCCGGCGGACCTTTGATTAGCAAGGGTGCCGACTGAGCAACCCCAGCGGGCAGCCAGGGCAGCGGGGGTCAGGGTGGTTGATTCGTGGGTCGTCAAGATGACGTCTCCTCTCGGTAAGACCCGCAGGGCCACGTCGAGCGGAGACAACAAAGGCACCCCGGTCGCGCCGTGCGCTTGGGGTGCCCGCGAGGTCAGCCGACTGAGGCCTTACAGGTGAGCGATTTCGTACATGAGTGGTGCTCCGTTCGTTGTCCAAGTGCGGTTCGTGTTGCCGTCTGGCTCAGAAAGGCTCTCGGTCATGCTTCGGTTGGTTGTTCACAACTTACATTACCGATCACGGCGCAACGCGTCAAATCGGCATGCGTAACTAAGACCTTTTTCAAGCGCCAACGCAACAGTAGGACATCGAGCGGCCTCAGCGCAAGTCAGCCAATGACGTGGGGCGACGGCCCGTCCGCCCGTGAGGCGGGGGCGGGATGTCCTGTTACCCGTTCAGTTACCCACGTTGCCCGTGACTCGGAGTGATCCGCGATGTCACCTCAGTGATGCACGGAAATGAGCTGCACTGTGCCACAACGGTATTCGACACTCACACGTGATCCCTCGTGATCCTGGATTAGTCCACTCAGCTAATCGGCAGGTTGTTGGTTCGAGTCCAACCGGGGGAGCAGTACGACGAAGGGCCCGGATCGACGTGATCCGGGCCCTTCGACGTTGGCTGCTCAGCGCGCGGTGCTGGCCGGGTCGATGTTCTGGACGTTGGAGCCACCGAGTCCCTGCGCCGGCAGGGTGCCCGTTCCCAGGGGCGCGCCGGGCATCGCGTTGGTCTGCGCTCCGCCGGCGGTCCTGCCACGGCGGTTGATCCGCCGCGAGACCCGCCCGGCGATGACCGTGAGGGTGTAGTTGATCAGGATGAACAGCATCGCTGCGACGAGGTATGCCGGCACGGTGTTCGAGAACGCCGAGCCCAGGGTCTTGGACCAGTTGAGGAGCTCCGGATAGGTCACCTGGTAGCCCAGGGCCGAGTCCTTGAGGATCACGACGAACTGACCGATGAGCGCCGGGAGCATGGCCGTCAGGGCCTGGGGGAGCTGGATCGAGCGCAGCGTCTGCCACGAGGTCAGACCGATGGACAGGCCCGCCTCCGACTGGCCCTTCGGCAGCGAGTACACGCCCGAGCGGACGAGCTCGGCGAGCACCGAGCCGTTGTAGAGCGTGAGGCCGGTGACGACGGCCGCGAGCGGTGCCGTCGACGCCGAGAAGAGGTCGCCCCGGGCGAAGAGCCCGTAGTACGCGAAGATCATCATGAGCAGGACGGGCACGGACCTGAAGAACTCCACGACGATGCCGCAGAACCAGCGGATCGGCGCGATCGGCGAGAGTCGCCCGATCCCGAAGACCAGCCCGAACACGGCGGCGAGGACGATCGAGATCGCGGCCGCCTTGAAGGTGCCGATGAGCCCGTTCACCAGGTAGTCGCGCCACACGGCACGGTCGGTGACGAAGGGCTTCCACAGCGCCGGGTCGAGCTGTCCCGCCTGGTGCATCTTGCGCAGGAGGAGCCCGAGGATGGCGACGACGAGCACGATGCCGACGACCGTGAGGATCTGGTGCCTGCGCCGGGCGCGAGGTCCCGGGGCGTCGAAGAGGACCGAGGTGCTCATCGCTTCACCGCCAGACGTCGCGACAACGAGGTGAAGAACAGCCCGAGGGGCAGGGTGAGGATGACGAAGCCGAGGGCGAAGACCGCGAAGACCGTGAACGATCCGCCCTCGAACTCGATGACCCGTTGCATCAGACCCGCAGCCTCGGCGGAGACGATGACTGCCGCCACCGTCGTGTTCTTGATGAGCGCGATGAGGACCGACCCGAGCGGGGCGATGGCACCACGGAAGGCCTGCGGGAGGATCACTTCGCGCATGCTCTGGCTGAAGGTGAGGCCGATCGCGCGAGCCGCTTCGGCCTGACCGGCGTCCACGGTGTTGACCCCGGACCGCAGCGCCTCGCACACGAACGCTCCGTGGTAGACCGCGATGACGACGATGGCCCACCGGATGGCGTTCTGGTTGATGTCCTCGGAGAGGCTGATGCCCACGATGTAGGTCAGACCGAGCACGCTGAGCACCATGAGCAGCGTCAGCGGGGTGTTGCGGAAGATGTTGACGTAGCCCGCACCGATCATGCGCAGGACGGCCACGGGCGAGACGCGCATGACGGCCGTGATCGTGCCGAGGACCAGGGCGCCGAGGGCGCCGAAGAACGACAGCTTGATCGTCCACCAGAACGCACCGAGGACGTCGTAGTTGCTGAGGATCTCACCCATGGGCGGAGTCCTTCCTCCTCACGTGTGGGTTCGCGCAGGTATGCCGTCCGCTCGAGGGGAGCGGACGGCATACCCGCGCTGTGGACGGACTCAGGAACAGGCGTCCGGCTTGGGCGGGTTGGTCGCGGTGTCGACCTTGAAGCCGGCCGGTCCGAGGTTCGCGTCCACGGCCTTCTGCCAGTCACCGGAGTCGATCATCTTCTTGAGGGCAGTGTTGATCTTCTCGCACATGGCGGTGTCGCCCTTCTTGATGCCGACGCCGTAGCGCTCCTCGGAGAACGGGGCGCCGACGACCTTGAGCTTGCCCTTGTACTGATCCTGCGCGGCGTAGCCGGCGAGGATCGTGTTGTCGGTCGTCAGGGCGTCGATGCCCTTGGACACGAGGGCCGCGACGCACTCGGAGTAGGTCCCGAACTCCTGGAGCTGAACGCCTGGGACCTTCTTCTTGACGTTCTCGGCCGAGGTCGAGCCCGTCACCGAGCAGAGCTTCTTGCCCGCGAGCGAGTCCGGGCCGGTGATCGAGCTGTCGTCAGCGCGGACGAGGAGGTCCTGGCCCGCGATGAAGTACGGCCCAGCGAAGGACACGGTGGCCTTGCGCTTGTCGGTGATCGAGTAGGTCGCGAAGATCATGTCCACCTGACCGGTGGAGAGGAGGGTCTCGCGCTGGGCGGAGGGGGCCTGGACCCAGCTGATGTCGCCCTCGGCGCTGCCGAGCTCCTTGGCGACGTACTTGGCGACATCGACGTCGAGCCCGGTGTAGCCGTTGCCCTCCTTGAGGCCAAGGCCCGGCTGGTCGAACTTGATGCCGATCTTGATGGCCTTGCCGCCGCCTCCGCTACCGCTTCCGGCGTCGGCGTTGCCGCCGGTGTCGGCGCTGTCGCCACACGCGGCAAGACCGAGCGTGAGCACCGATGCGGCGATGACCGCGCTGAGCTGACGAACCTTCATGTGTTTCCTCCTGTTAGGGCTGGGTCAGTGGGTGAGGATCTTGGCGAGGAAGTCCTTGGCCCGGTCGCTCTTGGGGTGGGTGAAGAACTCCTCGGGGGTGTTCTCCTCGACGATCTGCCCGCCGTCCATGAAGACGACGCGGTTGGCGGCCTTGCGGGCGAAGCCCATCTCGTGGGTGACGACGATCATCGTCATCCCCTCCTTGGCCAGGCCGACCATGACGTCGAGCACCTCGTTGATCATCTCGGGGTCGAGCGCCGACGTCGGCTCGTCGAAGAGCATCACCTTGGGCTCCATGGCGAGCGAGCGCGCGATGGCGACCCGCTGCTGCTGCCCGCCGGAGAGCTGTGCGGGGAACTTCTGCGCCTGCTGCGCGACGCCGACCCGCTCGAGCAGCTCCATGCCGCGCTTCTCGGCGGCGTCCTTCTTGTGCTTGCGGACCTTGATCGGACCCAGCGTGACGTTGTCGAGGATCGTCTTGTGGGCGAAGAGGTTGAACGACTGGAAGACCATGCCGACGTCCGCCCGGAGCTGGGCGAGCTCCTTGCCCTCCTCGGGGAGCTTGTTGCCGTCGATCGTGATCGTCCCGGACTCGATGGTCTCGAGGCGGTTGATCGCCCGGCACAGCGTGGACTTGCCGGAGCCCGACGGGCCGATGACGACGACGACCTCTCCCTTGCCGATCTCCATCTGGATGTCCTTGAGGACGTGGAGGTCGCCGAAGTGCTTGTTGACGTCCTTGAGGACGACCAGGGGCTCAGTCATGAGCGGCAACCTACCGTCCGACGTCGCCCGTCACGCGGCACTGCGCCGAGGCGACACCGATTCGCAACGTGCCCGGGCCGTTTTGGGAACGGCGGGGTATGCCGTCCGCTCGCCGTGCGCAGGTAGGCTCGGCTCCGCTTCAGGGGCGGTAGCTCAGTCGGTCAGAGCAGCGGACTCATAATCCGTCGGTCCTGGGTTCAAGCCCCAGCCGCCCCACCGTCAGGGAACCAGGAGCGGGCCGACCCCCTTGAGGAGTCGGCCCGCTCTGGTTTGGAAGGTGCGGAGGATCAGCAGGCGTTCTTGCCCCTGCCCTTGCACGTCGTGGTCGGCGCGGTCGGCGTGGTCGTCGTGGGGAGCGCGTTCACGTTGAGCCCGTCCAGCTTCACAATCGTGGCGTTCAGGCGTTGCCCGAGGTAGACCGTGCCGTTGTGCACACCGATCGACCAGGAGAGGTCCGGGGTCTTGGCGACGCCCTTCCAGGTCATGCCGTCGGCGCTGCGGAAGATGCCGTCACCGGCGAGGGCGTAGATGTAGCCGTCACCGGGGATGTCGAAGTCCAGGACGTTCCACTCGGTCGCGGGCAGGACCGTGGTCGCCTTCTGCCCGTCGAAGGCCACCACACCCTTGGCGTAGTTCGTGCAGATGATCTTGCCCTTGAAGACCTCGACCGCCCGCGCCTCGACCGTGTGGCAGGGGTTGAGGCCCGGCAGGGTCGACCACCTGGTGCCGTCGAAGACGCGCAGCGGTGCGCCACCTTCGACGTCGGTCGCCTGCAGGTACATCTTGCCGCCGAGGGCAGCAGCCCAGTAGTAGCGCTCGCGCCCGCCCTCGATGACCGAGGTGTCCTTGGCGACCATCGACCACGATGCCCCACCGTCGGTGGAACGGTAGGCCGCGGCACCACCCTTGGTCGTGCCGGGATACTTCGCCGAACCCACCATCCAGAGGTCGGACCCCGTGAGGGTCGCAACGTCGTAGACGTGCTCGGCCGGCGCCTTGAACTCGTTGGTCCACCTGCCGCTGGCGTTGGTGGAGAAGCCCTGGTTGGCGCTGGCGGACCCCGTCGGATCGGTCCACGGCGCGTAGAGCTTGCCGCCCAGCTTCCGGAAGGTGGTGATCTCCTCGGTGGGCGCCGTCAGACCACTCTCCGCGAAGGTCCGGGTGGTCGGGTCGAAGGTGCTCACCTTGGTGGGCCCGGAGTTGCCGATGTAGTCGCCGTGGCCGACGTAGAACGTGCCGTTGTCCATGGTCAGGCTGCGAATGGTCTTGCCGGACGCGGTCGGCTTCGCCAAGGCCGAAGGGCTCACGCCGACCACCGAGGTCGGGTACGTCGGAAGGCTTGCGGTGGGCGGGGGCGGGGGCGGCGGGGTGGGCTTGGCCGCCTGCGCCGGGCCGGCGGCGAGGCCGGCGACGCAGCCGAGACCGGTGACGGTGGCGGCCAAGACGGCCAAGAGCGGCCGACCTGACGTCTTTCGAGTGTCCATCGTGGTGCTCCTCAGGGAAAGGAAGGGAGGCCCGAAAGCGTCGGGATGGGTCTGATAGTGGAGGACAACCACATCGGCCGCAACCCTTAATGGCTATTTGTTCTAGGCCCTAAGGACTATGTCCTCACAACCAGCTCTGCCCAGAAAGGCCGCAGATGCCTAGCACCATCGAACTGGTCATCGCAACCAAACGAAGTCGGCCGCGGTGGTGGGGGTGTCGCAGATGGTGTTTGTGGTGCTTCTGCGGCATCACGAGGCTCGTGGTTCACGAGTTCGCTCGTGTGGCATGTGAAACAGGACAGCCAACGGCACCGGCGCGTGCCTGCATAGCGAGCTGAACGGCATACAGATCTGTTGCCTCCGAAGGACCCGTGCGAAGGCGTTGGGGAAGACGTCCCTTGCACGTGAAGGAGGCCAGGATGTCTGTCGCGACGCGACGTATCTCGACCCGGGGAGTGGTGTTCATCCACTCGGCCCCGGCAGCGCTGTGCCCCCACATCACGTGGGCGCTCGAGTCCGCCACGGGCTCTCGCGTCACTTTTCCCTGGTCTCCGCAGCCCGCTGCGCCCGGTCTCATGCGTGGTGAGTGGTCCTGGATCGGCGAGCAGGGCACGGGTGCCCGCATGGCGTCGACGCTGCGCGGGTGGCAGGGACTGCGCTACGAGGTCACCGAGGACCCGAGCGCCGGCTGCGACGGCTCGCGCTGGTCACACACCCCGAGCCTGGGCATCCACCACTCGACGACGTCCGCCAGCGGTGACGCGGTCATCAACGAGGAGCGGCTCAAGGAGATCCTCATGCTCGCGCAGGGGTCGCCCGAGGCGATCCAGGAGATGGTGGAGGAGGTCCTCGGCACGGAGTGGGACAACGAGCTCGAGCCCTTCCGCTACGCCGGCGACGGCGCCCCTGTCCGCTGGCTGCACAAGGTCGGCTGATCCCCGCGCAGAAACACCGAATGTCGTGAGGCCCGCTCCCGTACAGGGGGAGCGGGCCTCACGCTTGCGTCAAGAGATCACAGGGGAATGTTGTTGTGGTCGCCCCGGCGTTGGGGTGCCTCGGCGATCGCCCTGGCGATGGCCGAACGGGTCACGTTGGGCTCGACGATCTCGTCGACGACCCCGATCTCGACGGCGCGGGCCAGGCCGCCGGACAAGGCGTCGTGCTCGTCGGCGAGCTGCTGCTCGACCGCCGCGCGATCTGCGTCGTCGACCTCGACGAGGCGGCGACGGTGGAGGATGCGGATCGCTGCGACCGAACCCATGACCGCGACATGGGCGGTCGGCCAGGCGAAGACCCGAGTGGCGCCGAGCGAGCGCGAGTTCATCGCGATGTAGGCACCGCCGTAGGTCTTGCGGGTCACGAGAGTGACGCGCGGTACGACGGCTTCGGCGAACGCGTGCAGCAGCTTGGCCCCGCGGCGGACGACGCCGTCCCACTCCTGCCCGACCCCGGGCAGGTATCCGGGGACGTCGACGAGAACGATGAGCGGCACCCCGAACGCGTCGCACATGCGCACGAAGCGGGCGGCCTTCTCGGCAGAGGGTGAGTCGAGGCAGCCGCCGAGGCGCATGGGGTTGTTGGCGATGACGCCGACGGTGCGGCCACCGAAACGACCGAGCTGCGTGACGATGTTGGGAGCCCAACGCGGGTGCAGCTCAACGGAGTCGGCGCCCTGGTCGAGCACGTTGTCAACGACCGGATGGACGTCGTAGGCCCGCTTGGCCGACTCCGGGAAGGTCGCCTCGAGGTCGAAGTCCTCGACCTTCGAGACCTCGAGCGTCCCCTGGTCGGCGAGGAGAGAGCAGAGCTGGCGCCCCCGCTCGTAGGCCTGCTCGGTCGACTCCGTGACGACGTGGACCACACCGCTGCGGCGTCCGTGCGGCTCGGGTCCACCGAGGCGCAGGGCGTCGACGTTCTCGCCGGTGACCGAGCGGACGACGTCGGGACCGGTGACGAAGATCCGTCCGTCGGGGGCGAGGATGACGATGTCGGTGAGGGCGGGACCGTAGGCCGCGCCACCGGCCGCCGCGCCGATGACGACGGAGATCTGCGGGACCTTGCCGGACGCCCGGGTCATGATCGCGAAGACCTCACCGACCGCGTGCAGGCTCACGACACCCTCAGGGAGGCGTGCGCCTCCCGAGTGCCAGATGCCGACGACCGGTATGCCGTCCGCCAGCGCCCGCTCGTAGGCCGCCACGACGACCTTGCAGCCGTCGACCCCCATCGCGCCACCCATGATGGTGGCGTCGGAGCAGAAGGCGACCGCTCGGGTGCCCTGGCAGGTGCCGATGGCGGCGAGCATGCCCGAGGTGTCCTCGGGGGTGATCAGCTCGACCGAGCCCTCGTCGAAGAAGGCCTCGAGGCGCAGCCGCGGGTTGCGTGGGTCGGTGGCTCGGTCCGGCTTGGGCTTCGTGGCCGCGGAGGCGGTCGCGGAGGACTCGTTGGGCTGGCGTGACATCAGAAGCTCTTCACGGTGAGGGCGACGTTGTGTCCGCCGAAGCCGAAGGAGTTGTTGAGCGCCGCGATGTCACCGTCGGGGAGCGTGCGGTGCTCACCCCGGACGACGTCGAGGGCGATGGCCGGGTCGAGGTCGTCGATGTTGATGGTCGCGGGCGCGATGCGGTGGTGCACGGAGAGGATGGTGAACAGGGCCTCGAGAGCGCCGGCCGCACCGAGCAGGTGACCGGTCATCGACTTGGTCCCGCTGACGCACATGCCGTCGGTCGCGTCACCGAAGGCACGACGGATGGCGTTGGCCTCGGCGACGTCGCCCACGGGGGTGGACGTGGCGTGCGCGTTGATGTGGACGATGTCCTTTGCAGTGATCCCGGCCCGTTCGACGGCCTCGACCATGGCGCGGGAGGCGCCGGCACCCTCGGGCTCGGGCGCGGTGATGTGGTGGGCGTCGGAGGACATCCCGGCAGCACCGAGCTCGGCATAGATCCGGGCGCCGCGTGCCTTGGCGTGCTCCTCGGACTCGAGGACGATCACGCCCGCACCCTCGCCCATGACGAAGCCGTCTCGGGCGGTGTCGTAGGGGCGGGAGGCGTGCGTCGGGTCGTCGTTGCGGGTCGAGAGCGCCTGCATCTGGGTGAAGCCGGCGAAGGGCAGCGGGTGGATCGCGGCCTCGGTGCCACCGGCGACGACGATGTCGGCGCGCCCGAGACGGATCTGGTCCATCGCAAGGGCCATCGACTCAGCCCCTGATGCGCACGCCGAGACGGCGGTGTGGGCACCGGCGCGGGCGCCGAGGGCGAGCGAGACGTTGCCGCTGCTCGTGTTGGGCATGAGCATGGGGACGGCGAGCGGGAAGACGCGACGCACGCCCTTCTCCCGCAGGTTGTCCCACTGGGTGAGGAGGGTGTGGACACCGCCGATGCCGGTGCCGATCGCCACCATGAACCGGTCCGGGTCGACTTCGGGTGAGCCGGCGTCGGCCCAGGCCTCGCGCGAGGCGACCATGGCGTACTGCGCGCTGGGATCCATCCGGCGGCACTCGACCTTGGTGAGCACCTCCTCGGGGGAGGTGTGGATCGAGGCGGCGAAGGTGACGGGCAGCTCGTACTTCTCCACCCAGTCCTGGGTCAGCGTCCGAGCACCCGACGTGCCGGCGAGGATCGCTTCCCACGTCTGGGTGATCGTCCCGCCGAGCGGGGTGGTGGCTCCGAGACCCGTGACGACGACGCGACGTTCGGTGCTCATGGCGATGGCTCCTTGGCGTGGGGAAGGTGTCCCGGTGCCGCCCCCACGACGTGAGGGCGGCACCGACGGAACAGCTGGGTTCAGCTCTGGTTGGACTTGATGAAGGTGACGGCGTCGCCGACGGTGCGGAGGTTCTTGACCTCGTCGTCGGGGATGCGCACGCCGAACTTCTCCTCGGCGTTGACGACGATGGTCATCATCGACAGCGAGTCGATGTCGAGGTCGTCGGTGAACGCCTTGTCGCTCTGGACGGTCTCCGGGTCGAGGCCGGTCTCCTCGTTGACGATCTCTGCGAGACCCGCGAGGATCTCCTGCTCGCTCTGAGCCATGTGTCCTGCTCCTTCATGGTTCGGGTCCGCCGGGTGCGGACGCTCTGGGTGCTGCGATGGTGCTGTCGTGCTTGGTCCGTGATGACCCGCGGACCGCGGGAGTCTCTATGGCAGGACGACGACCTGCGCGGCATACGACAGGCCTGCCCCGAAGCCGATCTGCAGGGCAAGGGCACCACGCAGCTCCGGCTGCTCACGCAGGAGGCGCTCGGTGGCCAGCGGCACGGAGGCTGCGGAGGTGTTGGCCATGTCGACGATGTCCCGGGCGACGGCCACGTTCTCGGGCATCTTCAGCTGCTTGCACATCGCGTCGATGATCCGGACGTTGGCCTGGTGGGGGATGAAGGCGTCGAGCTGGTCGACGGTCACGCCGGCGGCGTCCAGTGCCTGCTGGGCCACGGGGGCCATGCTCCACACGGCCCAGCGGAAGACCCGCTGGCCCTGCATGCCGATCGTCGGCCACTCGAGCTTCTTCTCGTGGACGTCGATCCAGCTCTCGTTCTGCGCGATGACGTCCCACTTGTCGCCCTCGGAACCCCAGACCGTCGGCCCGATGCCCACCGTCTCGGACGGCGACACGATCGCCGCACCGGCACCGTCGCCGAAGATGAACGCGACACCTCGGTCCGTGCGGCTGGTGAAGTCGGAGAGGCGCTCCACGCCGACGACGAGCACGTGCCTGGCGCTGCCGGCACGCACCATGTCGTTCGCGAGGGAGATGCCGTGGCAGTAGCCGGCGCACGCCGCCGAGATGTCGAACGCGGCGGGCTTGGACATGCCCATGCGGTCGGCGAGCGCCGGTGCGGCGGCGGGGGTCTGGTAGGGGAAGGTCACGGTCGCCAGGATCACGGCGTCGATGTCGGAGACGTCGAGACCGGCCATCTCGAGGGCGCCTCGGGCGGCGAACTCGGACATGTCGACGACGCTCTCGCCGTCACCGGCGAAGCGTCGGGTCTTGATGCCCGAGCGCTCCTGGATCCACTCGTCGGAGGAGTCGATCGCCTCGACGAGCTCGGAGTTGGGGACGACCCGGCGCGGTCGGTAGGCGCCGATGCCCGAGATGCGGGTGTGCGCCGCACCGGTGCGAGAGGTGATGAGTCCGGACATGGCGGCTCAGCCTTCCTGGGGGTGGAGGCGAAGGATCGGCTGGCCCGGTGAGACGGGGTCGCCGTCCTCCACGAGCCACTCGACGATGCGGCCACCGTGCGGCGCGACGACCTCGTAGGTGTCGCGCAGGGTGCCGACGGTGGCGATGACGCTGCCGGTCTCGACCTCGGTCCCGAGCTCGGTCGCGGTGAACGAGACCATGCCCTTGGCCGGGCTGATGACGAGGCGCCACGTCGGGTCCTGGGCGACGCCGGACGAGACGGCGTGCTCCTTGACCATGCGGTGCGCCTGCTCGAGGTCGTCGGGGGACTTCAGCGCCAGGATCTCGACGCCCTTGAGGGCGCGCTTGGCCAGACCGGCGAGGGTGCCGGCCGGGGGGATCTCGATGATCCCCGTGACACCGAGCTGCGCGAAGGTCTCCATCGTGCGGTCCCACCGCACCGGGTTGCTTACCTGGCTCACGAGGCGCCCGAGGACCTCGCGACCGCTGTGGACGACGGCGCCGTCGCGGTTGGACACGAGCGGCACGCGGGCGTCGTGGGTCGACATGGCCTTGGCGTAGCCGGACAGGACGTCGACGGCCGGCGCCATGTGCTCGGTGTGGAACGCCCCGGCTACCTTGAGCGGGATGACCCGGCTCTTGGCCGGAGGGTCGGCCGTGAGCGCCGCAAGCTGCTCCATCGTCCCGGCGGCGACGACCTGGCCGGCGCCGTTGATGTTGGCGGGCGTGAGGCCGTGGCGCTCGATGGCTGCGATGACCTCGTCGGGGTCGCCACCCATGACCGCACTCATCCCCGTCGGCTGGACGGCGCTCGCGGCCGCCATGGCCTGGCCGCGCTCGCGGACGAAGACCATGGCCTGCTCCGCCGAGATCACACCCGCGGCGGACGCTGCCGTGATCTCACCGACGGAGTGGCCGGCGCCGGCCCCCACGAGGCGGAAGCCGTCAGCAGGATGCTGGAAGAGCGCCAGGAGCGAGACGAGGCCCGAGGCGACGATGAGCGGCTGCGCGACAGCCGTGTCCTTGATGGTCTCCTCGTCCGACTCGGTCCCGTGTTTGACGAGATCCATGCCGGCGACGGCGGAGAGCCACCCCATCCGCTCGCGCAGGCCGGGGATGGCCAACCACGGGGCGAGGAAGCCGGGGGTCTGGGAGCCCTGTCCCGGGCACACGATCACAAGCACCTCTTCAGAGTGGCGGTGACCGGGCCTGCTGGGGGCGACGGACCGAGACGATTCTCGGCGGCCAGATCTGTAGGGTTCCTACAACGGCGGTGACGAGGGCCCCGACGTCCGGGCCACCCGGGTCGACGGCTCCGGGGCCACCCGCCCGTAGGCCAGGGCGAGCCGCACTGTCTGGGCGTCGTGCGGGTCGGTGAGGTCGTAGCCGATGGTGTCGGCGATCTTGCCGAGGCGATACCTCACCGTGTTGGTGTGGACGAAGAGTGCACGCGCGGTGCCCTCGAGGCCGAGACCTCCGTCGAGATAGGCCGCGGCGGTCTCGAGAAGGTTGCCACCGCCGCTCGCCGACAGGGGCGCATAGACCCGCGAGACGAGGGCTGCCCGCGCCGGGAGGTCGCCGAGGAGGGCCCGCTCGGCGAGCAGGTCGTCGCTGAGGACCGGACGTGGGGCGGTGGGCCACGCCGGCGCAGCCGTGTGACCCGACAGCGCGGCCCGCGCGCTGCGCCCCGCGGCATACAGGTGGGGGACGACCGGACCGACGACGATCGGACCGTCACCGAAGTGCTCGCCGAGGCGGGACGCCGTCGTCAGGGCGTCGGTGACCTGTCCGACGATGCTGACGATGCGCCTGCCGTGGATCGCGACGAGGACCTCGACACCCAGACGCTTGGCGCCGCGGTGGAGCTCGTCGACCACCCGTGCGGTCCCTGTGCTCGGGGTGGACCCGACGAGGACGCAGACGTCCGTGGTCGTGCCCCACCCCAGGGCGGACGCGCGCGACTGCATGGAGTCGTCGGCCTCGCCGCGGATGACGGCGTCGACGACGAGTGCCTCGAGCCGGGCGTCCCACGCGCCGCGGGACTCCGCCGCGTGGGCATAGACCTCGGCGACGGAGAAGGCGATCTCACGGCTGTAGCGCAGGACCGCCTCGCGCACCTTGGTCTCGTCGCCCCGGGCCGCGAGGTTCATGGACTCGCGCTCGACGACGTCGACGACGGTGCGCATGAGGTCGAGGGTCTGGCCGAGACTGATCGACCGGGTCAGCTCGCGTGGCGCGGTGCCGAAGACGTCGGCCGTGACGTGGGCGTGGTCCTGGCTGCCGCTGAACCACTCGATGAACGACTTGATGCCGGCCTGGGCGATGAGCCCCACCCACGAGCGCTCCTCGGCGGGGAGGGCGCGATACCACTCGTGGTCGTTCTCCATCTGCTGCACGGCGGCCGCGCCGAGGTCACCGGCAGTGCGCTCGACCCGGCGACGTGTCGCTGCCGACAGGCGGGTTCTCGAGGTGGCCACGTCGGAAGTCTATTTGTATGCCGTGCACAACCTCCCGGCATACGTCGTCGTGCGTCGTGGTGCCCCTCAGGGCCGCCATCCGAGGAGCTGCTCCCCGAGGGTGAGGGTGGCCAGCCAGACCGCCGCCGCGACGAACGGGAGCAGGAGCACCAGCCAGGGCCGTCGGCTGAACCACCGCAGGGACAGCACGGCGAGCAGCGCCCAGAAGAGGAGCAGGAGGACGATCGCCCAGAGCGGAGCCACCAGGCCGGACGAGACGTAGATCGGCAACGCGGCGATCAGCCCGAGCACCCCGAGGGTCGCCACGACCCTCCCGAGAACCTGTCGCCCGTCCATGCCACTCAGCATCCTCCGGAACTGGCCGACGTGGGGCCGGTTCAGTCCCTGCCGGACTCCATGGCTGCACGGTCGAGCGCGTCGTCGCGAGAGCTGCGGTCGACCGGGCTGTCGGCGATCCGGTCGTAGCCGCCGGCCGGGAGGTCGCCGAAGAGGGTGCCGTTCTCCACGAGCAGCTGGCCCTGCTCGACGGGTTGGCTGGCGTACAGCTCGAGCTTGGCCCGGCTGTCGGCGATGTCGAGGTTGCGCATGGTCAGCTGGCCGATCCGGTCCAGCGGCCCGAAGGCGGCGTTCTCGACCCGCTCCATCGACAGCTTGTCGGGGTGGTAGCTGAAGTTCTCGCCGCGCGTGTCGACGATCGAGTAGTCGTCACCGCGCCGCAGCCGCAGGGTGACCTCACCGGTGACGACCGACGCGATCCACCGCTGGATCGCCTCGCGCAGCATGAGCGACTGCGGGTCGAGCCAGCGGCCCTCGTAGAGCAGCCGGCCGAGCTTGCGACCCTCGGCGTGGTAGTTCGCGATGGTGTCCTCGTTGTGGACCGCGTTGAGGAGGCGCTCGTAGGCGATGTGGAGCAGCGCCATGCCCGGCGCCTCGTAGATGCCACGCGACTTGGCCTCGATGATCCGGTTCTCGATCTGGTCGGACATGCCGAGGCCGTGGCGCCCGCCGATGGTGTTGGCGAGGTCGACGAGCGCGACCGGCTCCAGGTCCTCACCGTTGATGGCGACCGGCCGGCCCTGGACGAAGCGGACCGTCACCTCCTCCGGCTCGATGACGACCGACTGGTCCCAGTGCTTGACGCCCATGATCGGCTCGACGATCTCCATGGACTCGTCGAGGTGCTCGAGGGTCTTGGCCTCGTGGGTCGCGCCCCAGATGTTGGCATCGGTCGAGTAGGCCTTCTCGGCGCTCGCCTTGTAGGGAAGGTCGCGCTCCGTGAGCCACTCGCTCATCTCGTGCCGGCCGCCGAGCTCGCTGACGAAGGCCGCGTCGAGCCACGGCTTGTAGATGCGCAGGTCCGGGTTGGCGAGGAGTCCGTAGCGGTAGAACCGCTCGATGTCGTTGCCCTTGAAGGTCGAGCCGTCGCCCCAGATCGAGACGTCGTCGGCCTGCATGGCCCGCACGAGCAGGGTGCCGGTGACGGCCCGGCCCAGGGGAGTGGTGTTGAAGTAGGTCCTGCCGCCGCTGCGGATGTGGAAGGCCCCACAGGCGAGGGCCGACAGCCCCTCCTCGACGAGGGCGCTGCGGCAGTCGACCAGTCGGGCGACCTCCGCGCCGTACTCCCCGGCGCGCTCCGGCACGGTGTCGATCTCGGGCTCGTCGTACTGCCCGAGGTCGGCCGTGTAGGTGCAGGGGACTGCACCTCGCTCGCGCATCCAGGCGACGGCGACGGAGGTGTCGAGACCTCCGGAGAAGGCGATGCCGACGCGCTGGCCGACCGGCAGGGACGTGAGTACTTTGGACACGCTGCAAGACTATACAGCCGAGCGTATATCCACAAACCGTGCGTATGCCGGTCAGTCAGGTGTCGTGGTCTGGTCACCCACTGTCCATGTCCTCGACAGGCGGTGGCACCGACTCCGCCCTACGTTGGCAGCCATGAAGAGAACTCTCGTAGCCCTGTCCGTGGCCACCGGTCTGGCCCTCTCCTCCGTCGCGGCGAGCACCGTCGCCCAGGCCGACGCGCCGCCGACCTCCAACGGTCGGGCGACCTTCACGTCACCGCTCGTGCACGCGCATCGTGGTGCCTCGGGCTACCGACCGGAGCACACGCTCGCTGCCTACCGCCTGGCCGTGCAGCAGGGTGCGGACTTCATCGAGCCGGACCTGACCCTGACCAAGGACGGTGTCCTCATCGCCCGCCACGAGCCGGAGATCAGCGGCACGACGAACGTCGCGGCGCACCCCGAGTTCGCCGACCGTCGGGTCACCAAGCGGCTGGACGGCGCAGCCGTCACGGGCTGGTGGGTGGAGGACTTCACGCTCGCCGAGCTCAAAACCCTCAGGGCTGTCGAGCGACTCGGGGCCCAGCGACCGGAGAGCGCGAGCTTCAACGGCCAGTTCGAGGTGCCGACGTTCGAGGAGGTGCTCGACCTCCGCGAGGAGCTCAGCAGGCAGACCGGGCGCACCATCGGCGTCATCCCCGAGATCAAGCACTCGACCTTCCTCCACGACGCCGGGTTCGACCCCGAGGTCGCGGTGGTGTCGGCCCTCACCGCTCACGGGCTCAACCGCCCCAACGCCGCGGTCTTCGTGCAGAGCTTCGAGCTGACCCCCCTGATCCGGCTCGACGACGAGCTCGGCTTCAAGGCCGGTCTCGTCTTCCTCGTCAGCGGGAGTGGCCGACCCTACGACCTCGTGGACCAGGGTGACCCGCGCACCTACACCGACCTGCTCACCCCCACCAGCCTCAAGGCCCTCGTCAAGGACGTCGACGGCCTCGGAGTCGACAAGAGCCGGGTCATCCCGCGCAGGGCCGACGGCACGCTCGGCATCCCGACCGCACTCGTCGCCGACGCCCACAAGGTCGGCCTCGACGTCACGCCGTACACCTTCCGGGCCGAGAACTCGTTCCTGCCCGTGGACTACCGGATCGGGACCAACCCGGCGACCTACGGCCGGATGGGCCACGAGGTGACCCGCTTCTTCGAGGCCGGCGTCGACGGCGTCTTCTGCGACCAGCCCGACATCTGCGTCAAGGCGCGCGCGGAGTTCCTCGCCCGCTGAGGACGAGGGCCCGAGTCGCGCCGAGCCTGCCCAGCACGCACGCGACCTGGGCTGGCTGCGAGAGCCGGCCACCCGGCATACGGCAGATTGCCGGGTGGTCTTGTCGCCGGGTGTCGGGCATTCGGGCTGACGGAGGCCGCGATGGCCCCGCATCCCCGACACCCGGACTGCTGACCCTCGTGCCGCAGCCCCGGCCGACCTGAGGTCGGGACCGGGGCTGCGGACGGGTGGCGCTCCGACAGGGTCAGCTGTCGCCGCCCTCGTTGCCGCTCGTGCCGGCGCGGACGTCGAGGAGGTCGTACTTCTCGGCGGCCTTCGTCGCCAGGTCTGGGGCGACCTCTCCGCGGGCGGCGAGCACCTGGAGGGTGCGCACCGCGAGCGAGGGACCGTCGACGTGGAAGAAGCGTCGGGCAGCGGGCCGGGTGTCGGCGAACCCGAATCCGTCGGTGCCGAGCGAGTGGAACTCGCCGGGGACGTACTGCGCGATCTGGTCGGGCACCGCACGCATGTAGTCGGACGTCGCGAGCACGGGGCCCTCGGCGTCGGCGAGCTTCTGCGTCACGTAGGGCACGCGAACCTCGTTCTCCGGGTGCAGGAACGCGTCCTCGTCGCAGGAGAGACCGTCGCGGCGCAGCTCGCCCCAGGACGTCACCGACCAGACGTCGGCGGCGACGCCCCAGTGGTCGGCGAGGAGCCGCTGCGCCTCGAGTGCCCACGGCACGCCGACGCCGGACGCGAGCAGCTGGGCCCGGGCCGGGGTGTGGGTCCAGTCCGAGGTGTCGGCCTTCTCGAGGAGGTAGAGCCCGCGGACGACGCCCTCGCGGTCGAGGTTCTCGGGCTCCTTCGGCTGCACGTAGGGCTCGTTGTAGACGGTGACGTAGTAGATGACGTTCTCGGGGTTCTCGCCATACATCCGCTCCAGCCCGTCACGCATGATGTGCGCGATCTCGTAGCCGTAGGCGGGGTCGTAGGTGATGACGCCCGGGTTGGTCGAGGCGAGCAGCGGCGAGTGTCCGTCGGCGTGCTGGGTGCCCTCGCCCGTCAGCGTCGTGCGACCGGCCGTGGCTCCGATGAGGAAGCCGCGCGACAGCTGGTCGGCGGCGGCCCAGATGGAGTCACCCGTGCGCTGGAACCCGAACATCGAGTAGAAGACGTAGATCGGGATCATCGGCTCGCCGTGCGTCGAGTAGCTCGACCCGGCCGCGGTGAAGGCGGCGACGGACCCGGCCTCGTTGATACCGGCGTGGAGGATCTGACCGGAGACCGACTCGCGATAGCTGAGCATGAGGTCATGGTCGACGGGGGTGTAGTTCTGCCCGTGGGGGTTGTAGATCTTCAGCGTCGGGAAGAACGAGTCCATGCCGAAGGTGCGTGCCTCGTCGGGGATGATCGGCACGATCCGCTTGCCGAACTCCTTGTCGCGCATGAGGTCCTTGAGCAGCCGGACGAACGCCATGGTCGTCGCGATCGTCTGCTTGCCGGAGCCCTTGCGGACCTGCGTGTAGGCCTCGTCCCCGGGCATCGAGACCTGGGTGTACTTGCTGCGGCGCTGCGGGATCGAGCCACCGAGGGCCCGACGACGCTCGAGCATGTACTCGAGGGTCGAGTCGTTCTCGCCGGGGTGGAAGTAGGGCGGCTGGTAGGGGTTCTCGTCGATCTGCGCGTCGGTGATGGGAAGCCGCAGCTGGTCGCGGAAGCCCTTGAGGTCCTCGACGGTCATCTTCTTCATCTGGTGGGTCGCGTTGCGACCGGCGAAGCCCTTGCCGAGGCCGTAGCCCTTGATCGTGTGGGCCAGGACGACGGTCGGCTGACCGGTGTGGTTGACCGCGGCCTGGTAGCCGGCGAAGACCTTGCGGTAGTCGTGCCCACCACGCTGGAGGTCGTGCCAGATCTGGTCGTCGGTGAGGCCCTCGACCATCTTGCGGGTGCGTGGGTCGCGACCGAAGAACTCCTCGCGGACGTAGGCGCCGTCGTTGGCGCGGAAGGTCTGGTAGTCACCGTCGGTCGTGGTGTTCATGATGTGGCGCAGGGCGTGGTCACGGTCGGCCGCGAGCAGGGGGTCCCAGCCTCGGCCCCAGATGACCTTGACGACGTTCCAGCCGGCGCCGCGGAAGAAGGCCTCGAGCTCCTGGATGATCTTGCCGTTGCCGCGCACCGGGCCGTCGAGCCGCTGCAGGTTGCAGTTGACGACGAAGGTCAGGTTGTCGAGCTCCTCGTTGGCGGCGAGCTGCAGCAGACCGCGCGACTCCGGCTCGTCCATCTCGCCGTCGCCGAGGAAGGCCCAGACGCGCTGCTCGGCGGTGTCCTTGATGCCCCGGTTGTGGAGGTACTTGTTGAACTGCGCCTGGTAGATCGCGTTCATCGGGCCGATGCCCATCGACACGGTCGGGAACTGCCAGTAGTCGGGCATCATCCGAGGGTGCGGGTAGGACGACAGCGCCCGGATCTTGCCGTCGACGATGTGGCTCTTCTCCTGGCGGAAACCGTCGAGGTCGGTCTCACCGAGGTGGCCCTCGAGGAAGCTGCGGGCATACATCCCGGGGGAGGCGTGGCCCTGGTAGAAGATCTGGTCCCCGCCACCGGGGTGGTCCAGGCCACGGAAGAAGTGGTTCATGCCCACTTCGTAGAGCGTGGCCGCGGAGGCGTAGGTGGAGATGTGCCCCCCGACCGAGACCCCGGGACGCTGGGCGCGGTGCACCATGACGGCGGCGTTCCACCGGATCCAGCGCCGGTACTGCCGCTCGACCTCCTCGTCACCGGGGAACCAGGGCTCCTGCTCCTGGTCGATGGTGTTCACGTAGTCGGTCGCCGTGAGCGAAGGAACACCGATCTGGCTCTCTCGCGCCCGCTCCAGGAGACGGAGCATGAGGTAGCGAGCGCGCTTCCGACCGCCCTCGTCGATCACCTGGTCGAGCGAGGCCAACCACTCCGAGGTCTCCTCGGGGTCGATGTCGGTGAGGCTGCTGGGGAGGCCATTGAGGATTGGGCCGGCTTCCTCGCGAAACGTCACGACGATGTCCCTTCTTCTGCGGTTTCGACCCAGTGGGGCCGACCCGTCCATCCTTCCACTGGGAGTGGTCACGGTCACAGTGGGGTTCACATGGCAGGCACTCGGAGGTCGAATGGCAGGCTGGGGTCATGACCACCCCGCTGGACCCGGGCCCGGACCCGGCACCGGACTTCGTTCCGGACTTTGCACCGGACTTTGCACCGGACCCGGCCGCCGTGACCCTGCGCGGTGGGGAGCTGCCGTGGCGCACCGTGAGCCCCGCGCTGCGGACGGTGCGGCTCATCACCCTCGGCGGGTGGCTCGCGCCGTTCCTCGTCGCCTTCGTCGTGCTCGCACTGCTCGCCTCACCGTGGTTCTGGGTCGGTGCGGGCGCCGCTGCCGTCCTCATCGCCTGGGGGGCCTGGCTCATCGTGCGCCAGGTCTCGGCCATCACCTGGATCGAGCTCCCCGACGAGATCGTCATCCGCAAGGGGCGGCTCTTCCGCTCGCTCGTGAGCATTCCCTATGGCCGCCTGCAGTACATCGACGTCGAGTCCGGCCCGCTCATGCGCTCTCGGGGCATTGCCTCCTGCGAGTTCCACACCGCCTCGCCCGAGAGTGGCGGAACGCTGCCGGGCCTGCCCGTCGACGAGGCCGAGGCGCTGCGAGGCCGACTCGCGGCCCGTGGTGAGGCACAGCGAGCAGGCCTGTGACACAGGAGGATTCGCAACCCGGCTCGCCCGCTCGCGAGGGGCGCGACCTGGAGCTGCACGAGTGGCAGCACCTGCACCCCTTGTCGCCCGTCCTGCGGGGCGGCGTGGTCGGCATCGCGATCCTCGGGTATGCCGCGACCCAGTTCGTCGATGACATCTTCCGGGGGTGGGGTGGAGGCAGTCGTGACCGGGGCGACGAGGCCGCCGATGAGGGCTTCCGCGAGGGTCTGGGGTTCGTCTTCGACCACTCGCTCGTCGCCGCGGCCGTCATCCTCGTCGGCCTGCTGGGCGTGGCCCTGCTCGGCTGGCTCATGTGGCGGTTCTCGAAGTTCCGGGTCACTGGCGGGCAGATCGAGTTCCGCAAGGGTTGGCTCTTCCGCGAGCACCGACAGGTCCCCCTCGAACGCGTGCAGGCCATCGAGATCAGCCGTCCGCTGCTCGCCCAGCTCACGGGTCTCTCGCAGGTGATCGTGCAGTCGGCCGGTGGGGGAGACGCGCAGCTGAAGCTCGCGTTCCTCAGTGCCGGTCGAGCCGACGAGGTGCGTCACGAGCTGCTCGACCTCGCCGGGCGACGTGACGAGGCGAGCCCGTCACGGACCGATGCGCCTGCCGACACCGGGGGCGATGAGGGGCGTGAGGTGCTGCGCGTCCCGAACTCCCGCCTCTTCGTGGCCACGATCCTGCACGGCGGCACGATCTTCCTGGGGGCCGTGGCCCTGCTCGGGGGGAGCGTGGCCCTGGCCACCTACGGGTCGACGGTCGAGACGCTCACCGGCGCGGCCATAGCGCTCCCGGCGCTCGGGCCGCTCGCGTTCGGCATCGTCGTCAACCGGGTGGGGGAGCTGCTCAAGCACGGCAACTTCCGGCTCGCCGACACCGGCACCTCCGCGCGCATCCAGCACGGCCTCACCGACAAGCGGACGACGACCATCCCGCTCCACCGCATCCAGGCGGTGGGCATGGTCCAGCCCCTGTGGTGGCGCCCGCTCGGCTGGTGGCGCGTCAAGGTCAACGTTGCGGGCATCGCCCACGACCCCTCGAGCAACACCGACAACGAGACGACGGTCCTCCCGGTCGGCACCCTCGACCAGGCCCTCGATGTCCTGACCCTGCTCGACCCGGCGCTCTCCGAGGCCGACCTGCGCGGGGCCGCCGTCGAGGACGGCGAGGCCGGTGGGTGGACGCTCGTCTCACCCCGCGCGAAGCGGTTCGACCCGTTGAGCTGGCGCCGGGCGGGATACGCCGTGTCGCCGCACTCGGTCATGGTCCGCGCTGGTCGCCTGTCCCGGCGCGTCTCTGTCATGCCGCATGCCCGGGTCCAGTCGCTGAGCCTTTCGCAGGGGCCGCTCGATCGCCCTCTCGACCTGGCAACCGTCACACTGGTGTCCACGCCCGGCCCGGTGGGCGTCCGCGTGCCCCATCTGGACCACGACGTCGCCGCGCGGCTGCTCATCGAGGAGTCGGCCCGGGCTCGCACAGCACGGCAAATCTCACGAAGCGCTTGCACGACCGACGATCTTCCTAGTCAACTAGTGACCCCAGCACCATCCGACGAGAGGTAGTCCCACCGTGAACACCGCTGCACCACCGCCTGCCGACCCCGGGCCTGACGGCTCAGGTGCCGTCGAGCGCCTCGGTTTCGCCGCCGAGCAGATCGTGCAGGAGTTCGGCTGGGACGACGACGTGGACGACGACTTCCGCTTCGCCGTCGAGGACGTCATCGGCTCCGACCTCGAGGACGAGGACTACACCGGCGAGACCGACGCAGTCGTGTTCTGGTGGCGAGCCGACGACGGTGACCTCACCGATGCCCTCGTCGACCTCGTCGGCGTGCTCGCCGAAGGCGGCTTCGTCGTCGCCCTCACCCCCAAGGACAAGGCCGACGGGGCCGTAGACCCGGCCGAGATCGAGGAGGCTGCGGCGACGGCCGGCCTGCACACGGGCGGCGCGTTCCACGCGTCACCACACTGGCGCGCCACCAAGCTCGGCGCACCCAAGGGACGGCTCTGATCCGCCTACGGCAGACTTCTCGGCATGACGGACACCGTGTCGGGACTTGAGGTGGGGCAGCCTGCCCCCCATTTCGCCCTGCGTGACCAGAACGGTTCGGAGGTCTCGCTCGCCGAGCACCTCGGCCGGCGCGAGGTCCTGCTCGTGTTCTACCCGTGGGCGTTCTCCGGCATCTGCACGGGCGAGCTCACCGAGATTCGCGACGACCTGGGCCGCTTCGTCAGCGAGGACGTGCAGGTGCTCACCATCTCGTGCGACGCCATGTTCTCCCTGCGCGCCTACGCGGACCGCGATGGCTACTTCTTCCCGTTGCTCTCGGACTTCTGGCCGCACGGTGAGGTCGCGAAGGCCTACGGCGTCTTCGACGCCAAGGCCGGCGTGGCACGTCGAGGCACGTTCCTCATCGACCGTGAGGGTGTCATCAGGTGGTCGCTCGTGACCGGTCTCGGTGAGCGGCGCGACTTCAGTGGCTATCACGCCGCGACCTCGCACGCCTGACCGCTTCCACCTGACCCACCCACGTCCGGGGCCTGACACAATGGGCGACCGATCTCGGCCCAGGCCGTGTCGGGGCCTGTAGCTCAGTTGGTAGAGCACCGCGTTTACACCGCGGGTGTCGTCGGTTCGAGGCCGGCCGGGCCCACGTGACCCTTCTCCTGCGCGACGTCGTCGACGTCCTCGAACGCCTCTACCCGCCACGGACAGCTCAGTCCTGGGACCAGGTGGGGCTCGTCACCGGGGATCCGGCCCAACCGGTCGAGCGCATCCTGCTCGCGCTCGACCCGACCCTGGAGGTCATCGACGAGGCCAGGAGCGCGGGGGTGGACCTCCTCATCACCCACCACCCGCTGCTGATGCGCGGCATCCACTCGGTGGCGACGACGACGGCCAAGGGTGCGAGCGTCACGGGCCTCGTCGTCGGCGACATCGCTCTCTACGTCGCCCACACCAACGCCGACGTCGCGCAGTCCGGGGTCAGCGAGGCGCTTGCCGCCGCCGCCGGCCTGACCGAAACCCGACCCCTGTCCCTCGTCGAGGAGCAGCCGCTCGGCCGCGTGGGGCGGCTCGCCTCGCCGACGACGTTGGGCAGCTTCGCTGCGGCCCTGTATGCCGCCCTGCCGGCTGCCGCTGCCGGCCTGCGCGTCTCCGGCCCGGCCGACGCGACCGTCGAGACGGTGGCCGTCCTCGGGGGAGCGGGCAACGACCAGTTCGACGCGGTCAGGGCCTCGGGCGCCGACGTCTATGTCACGGCCGACCTCAGACACCACCCGGCGCTCGAGGCCCGCGAGGAGTCTCGTGGCGGGCCGCCCTATCTCGTCGATGCCGGCCACTGGTCGAGCGAGGCGGTGTGGCTGCCGACCCTGCGGGACGCCCTCACGGCAGCGCTTAGGGTGGACATCGACATCAGCACAGTGCGCACCGACCCGTGGACGTTCACGGTCGGAGCAACCCCAGCCGGAGGTATGCCGTGAAAGCCGATCCAGGACAACAGTCCAAGCTGCTCGACCTCCAGGCCCTCGACACCCGGCTGTCCCAGATCGCCCATGCCCGCAAGACGCTGCCGCAGCTGGCCGAGATCGCCGACCTCGAGGCGAAGGCTGCCCTGCTCGATGACCAGCTGGTGCGTTCACGGACCGAGCTCAGCGACATCCAGCGCGAGGTCATCAAGGCCGACGGGGACGTGCAACAGGTGCGCGACCGCGCCACCCGCGACCAGCAGCGCTTGGACTCGGGCACCGGCAGCGCCAAGGACCTGACCGCGATCCAGCACGAGCTCGAGTCGCTCGCGCGTCGCCAGTCCGAGCTCGAGGACGTCGAGCTCGAGGTCATGGAGCGGGCCGAGGCGGTCCAGTCCGACGTGGCCGAGCTGGAGCGGGGTCGCAGCGAGATCACCGAGCGGCTGACGGTCCTGGAGTCCGCCCGCGACGCACGGCTGGCCGAGCTCGCGGCCGACGAGGCCGAGGTGGGTGCCCCGCGCGACGGCCTGGTCAGGTCCGTCGGGGTCGAGCTGGTCGCGCTCTACGACAAGATCCGGGCGACGAGCGGCACGGGTGCCGCGGCACTGCGCCAGCGCCGTTGCGGTGGATGCCAGCTCGAGCTCAACCCGATGGCGCTCCGGGACATCAAGGCTGCTCCTCAGGACGAGGTGCACCGCTGCGAGGAGTGCCGTCGCATCCTCGTGCGCACGGCAGAGTCCGGTCTCTGAACGGCGGACCACCCCGGCCGGGCCGGACCCTACGCTGGCCACATGACCTATGCCGGTGATGTCACTCCGTCCGAGGCCTTTGCTGCGGTGACGCAGGGCGAGGACGCCGTCCTCGTCGATGTGCGCACCCGCGCGGAGTGGACCTATGTCGGTGTCCCTCAGGTGGATTCGCCGCGTCGGCCTGTGTTCGTCGAGTGGCAGCAGTACCCCGACGGACGCATCAACGAGGCGTTCGTCGACGAGCTCCGCGCTGCGGGCGTGTCCGACGGGACCCCTCTGTACTTCCTCTGCCGCTCGGGCGTTCGGTCGGTCGCGGCGGCGGAGGCCGCGACGGCAGCGGGTCTGGGGCCGGCATACAACGTCCTCGAAGGTTTCGAGGGCCCGCACGACCCGGCAGGCCACCGTTCGGTGGCCGGCTGGAAGGTCGCCGGACTCCCGTGGAAGCAGGGCTGACATGAGTGATGCACTGGAAGGGGCCGGACGGTCCTTCCGCCCCGAGACTCTTGCCGTGCGGGGAGGGCTGAACCGCAGCGGTTTCGACGAGACCAGTGAGGCCATGTACGTCACCTCGGGCTTCGTCTACGAGTCGGCCGAGCAGGCCGAGGCTGCCTTCAAGGACGAGATCGAGAAGTTCATCTACAGCCGCTACGGCAACCCGACGGTGAGCATGTTCGAGGAGCGTCTGCGCCTCCTCGAGGGCGCGGAGGCGTGCTACGCGACGGCGTCGGGGATGGCGGCCGTGTGGGTCGCCCTGGCTGCCCTCTGCGGCAAGGGCGACCGCATCGTGTCGTCCCGTGCGCTCTTCGGGTCGTGCTTCGTCGTCATCGACGAGATCCTCCCCAGGTTCGGCGTCGAGGCGGTCTTCGTCGACGGCCCCGACCTCGCCCAGTGGGAGGAGGCGCTGTCCGTCCCGACGACCGCGGTCTTCTTCGAGACCCCGAGCAACCCGATGCAGGAGCTCGTCGACATCGCCGCGGTGTCCCGGCTGGCGCACGCCGCCGGAGCCAAGGTCGTCGTCGACAACGTCTTCGGCACCCCGGTCTTCTCCCGCCCCCTCGAGCACGGCGCCGACATCGTCGTGTACTCGGCGACCAAGCACATCGACGGGCAGGGGCGGGTGCTCGGTGGCGCCGTCCTCGGACCGGCCGACTTCATCGACGGCCCGGTCAAGAACCTCATGCGGCACACCGGACCTTCCATGTCGCCGTTCAACGCGTGGGTCCTCGTCAAGGGTCTGGAGACCATGGCGGTGCGGGTCGGTCAGATGTCGAGCAACGCGCTCCGGCTCGGTCGTCACCTCGAGGGGCGTGACGGCATCGTCAGGGTCATCCACCCGATGCTCGAGAGCCACCCGCAGCACGCGCTGGCCCAGCAGCAGATGACAGGTGGCGGCACCGTCATCACCTTCGAGGTCGCGGGCGGCAAGGACGTCGCCTTCAAGGTCATGAACGCGCTCCAGCTCGTCGACATCTCCAACAACCTCGGAGACACCAAGTCGCTGGTGACGCATCCCGCCACGACGACCCACCGGCGTCTGGCTCCCGAGGACCGCGTCGCGGTCGGCATCACCGACGGGACCATCCGCATCTCGGTCGGGCTCGAGTCCGTGGAGGACCTCATCGAGGACGTCGAGGCAGCGCTCGTCGGAGCCCTCCCGACCTGAGGTCACGCGCGTCGGTCGAGTGTCGGGGATTCGGGCGATCACCGGCCCGTGTGAGCCCGAATCCCCGACACTCGGCGAGCCGGACCGGGACCCGGCCGGATCAGCGGGTGGTGACGTCGAGGATCGCCGGCTTGCCCCGCCGCCCAGGGGGAGTGAGCTCGACGTCGAACGCCTCACCGACGATGGCGGCCAGCTTCTCCGGCGTGCGGATGCGCTGACCGCTGACGCAGAGGTGACGGGCCACGAGCCCGCGGGTGTGCTTGGCCATGTGGCTGGCCCCGGGCACCCGGACCTGCACCCACCGGTCCGCGACGTCGCCCTTGGGAGTCCACGCCGCGGCATACGTGGAGCTCCGGCAGTCCACGACGACCTCGCGCCCGGCAGCGGGCGCGAGCACGTCGTCCAGGACCGGTCGCCACACCGACGAGACCGGCCCGAGGCCCGGGAGGTTGACGTCCATGGAGAGCCGGTATGCCGTGATCCGGTCCTTGAGCCGCACGGCGCCGTGCAGTGCGGAGACGATGACGACCCACTGGTTGGCCCGGCGGCGCGCCGAGGCATCCATCGAGTCGAGTCCTAGGGCGTCGTAGAGCACCCCGGTGTAGACCTCGGCTGCCGGCGTGGCCGGAGCGGAGTGGAGCGACAGGTTGCGAGCGACCTCGCCGGACAGGCCTGGTGAGACGCCGAGATCCGCTGTGGCAGTGGGGGACTCGCTGACCAGTCGCAGGTGTGCTGCGACCGTTGCGCGCGTGTCGGTGAGCTCCGGGAAGGACCACGTGCTCGGGTCCACCGGCTTGCCGCGGCGGCGGTTCGACTTGGACTCCGACGGGGGGAGGACGATGAGCACGCGGCAACCCTATGCGCGGCGTACCCCTTGTAGGTTGGCTGGCATGCCCCAGCGCCAGATCACCCTCGCCCCGGCCGACGCCACGACGTCCGAGACCCTTCGAGAGACCCTCCTGGCCCGCTTCGCGGCGATCCGCGCGGAGCTCCAGGTCACCGAGGAGTTCCCACCCGAGGTGGAGGCCGAGGCTGAGGCCGTGGCCGCCGCACCGCCGGCGCTGCCGGAGCGGGACGAGACCGCGCTGGCGTTCTTCAGCATCGACCCCGCGACGTCCATGGACCTCGACCAGGCGATGCACCTCGAGCGCGACGGTGACGGCTACCGGGTCCGCTACGCCATCGCCGACGTGCCCGCTTTCGTCGCGCCAGGCGGAGCCATCGACGTCGAGGCGCGCCGGCGTGGCCAGACGATCTACTGCCCGGACAAGCGGATCCCGTTGCACCCCACCGTCGTCAGCGAGGGTGCCGGCAGCCTTCTGCCCGGCGAGGTGCGGCCCGCCTTCGTCTGGGACATGCGCCTCGACAGCGAGGGCGAGGGAACGAGCGCCGAGGTCTACCGCGCCATGGTCAGGTCGGTCGAGCGGTTCGACTACATCGGCGTCCAGGAGCAGGTCGACACGGGCACCAGCGACGAGCGCTGGGTGCTGCTCCGTGAGATCGGCGAGAGGCGCATCCGCCAAGAGCAGCTCCGAGGCGGCGCCAGCCTCCCGATGCCGGAGCAGGAGGTGCACCTGGGTGACGACGGCAACTTCACCCTGGAGTTCCGTCCACCCCGGACCGTCGAGGACTGGAACGCCCAGATCTCCCTGCTCACCGGGATGGCGGCGGCAGACATGATGCTCCACGCCGGTGTCGGCATCCTTCGCACGATGCCCGAGGCCGACCACAACGCCGTGGCACGCTTCCGGCGACAGGCCAACGCGCTCGGCGCGCCCTGGCCGGCCGAGCAGGGGTACGGCGACTTCCTGCGCGGACTGGACCGTGACAACCCCAAGCACCTGGCCCTCATCTATGAGGCGACCACGCTCTTCCGGGGCGCGGCCTACACGCCCTTCGAGGGTGACGTGCCCGAGCAGGTCGAGCAGGCGGCCGTCGCCGACGCCTACGCGCATGTCACCGCGCCCCTGCGCCGCCTCGTCGACCGCTTCGGGCTGGTCATCTGCGAGGCCATCAGCAGTGGCTCGGAAGTCCCCACGTGGGTTCGCGAGGCGCTGCCCACCATCCCGGCGATCATGAAGGAGTCCGACCGCCGGGCAGGGGCCGCCGAGCGCATGTGCGCTGACGCCGTCGAGGCAGCGGTCCTGCACCACCGCGTCGGCCAGACCTTCTCGGCGGTCGTCGTCGACCGGGACGACAAGGGTGTCGAGATCCAGCTGCTCGACCTGCCGGTAGTCGTGAGGGCCAAGGGCCGTGGCGAGCTCGGCGCGACCGTCGACGCCCGCCTCGAGTCCGCCGACGTCTCGACGGGCCAGGTGCGTTTCGTCGTGGTCTGAGGGCGCCTCGACCCGCGTATGCTGTGCGGGCGGACGAGTCAGTCCGACGGTCGCGTCGTGGGCAACCACGTCGAGGAAAGTCCGGGCTCCACAGGGCAGGGTGGTGGCCAACAGCCACCCGGGGTGACCCGCGGGACAGTGCCACAGAGAACAGACCGCCTCCCACCTCTTCGCGAGAACGGGTGGGCGGTAAGGGTGAAACGGTGGTGTAAGAGACCACCAGCGGCTCCGGTGACGGAGTCGGCTAGGTAAACCCCACCCGGAGCAAGCTCAGACAGTGTGCGTTCGAGGGCGGCCCGCCCGAGCACACGGGTAGAGCGCTGGAGGCCACTGGCAACAGTGGTCCGAGATGGATGACCGTCAGCGTGACCCGGGCAACCGGCCACGCGACAGAACCCGGCTTATGACTGACTCGTCCGCCCAAGAATCGATGATCTTCCGCGGTGTCGCCTTCGCTGACGCCGACCCGCAGGCGCTCACACCAGTTCGGCCACACGGCATACCGTGAGCAGATGCGACTGACTCACCTCGGACACGCCTGCCTCCTCGTGGAGATCGCCGACGCACGGATCCTCATCGACCCGGGTGGCTTCACCCCGGCCTTCGAGGATCTGCGCGACCTCTCTGCCGTCGTCGTCACGCACCAGCACCCCGACCACCTCGACCAACATCGCGTGCCGATCCTCATGCACCACAACCCGGACGCCCGGCTCCTCTCCGACCCCGGCAGCGTCGAGATCCTGTCCGGGCTGGGCCTCGACGCCGAGGTCGGGGGCGAGGCGACCCGCGTGGGCGCCGTGACGGTCACGCCGGTCGGCGAGGTCCATGCCCTCATCCACGACGACATTCCACGGATCCCTAACGTCGGCGTGGTGCTGCGTGCCGACGGCGAGCCGAGCGTCTTCCACCCGGGGGACAGCCTCGACGGCGACCCCGGCGACCCCGGCAGCGTCGACGTCGTCGCCTTCCCGCTCAGCGCTCCGTGGCAGCGCAGCCGTGACATGACCGGCTTCCTGCGACGGCTGAACCCTCGCTTCGCGGTGCCGATCCACGACGGGCTGCTCAACCCGACCGGTCGCGACCTCTACCTCGGGCAGGCGGACCAGCTCGGGGAGCGGACACCGAGATCCGTGACCTGCTTGCTCGGGGTGCGGTGGAGTTCGCGACCCACTAGCGTCCATCGCAACGCCGGCACCAGCGTGTCGGCCACTATCGGGAGGGGTTCTGGCATGGGTGCGACGAGAGCGGTGGCGGTGGCGGGTCTGGCGGCTCTGGGGGTGTTCGCCTCCACGACTGCGGCGTACGCGGCGGGCGGCACCGGAGGCAACGGGTTCCGCGCTGTCGCGTGCCCCGGCGCGGTCATCGGCACCTACCAGCTGCACGCCTCGGGTGGGGCGACGCACCCCAGTGCCCGCGTCAAGGTCTACTACTCGACCGCCAGCGGCGGCACCAACTGCGCCGTGCTGCTCGACAACCAGGCGGGTGACCATTACATGCGCGTCACCATCGGCGGGCGACCGGAGGTTCCCGTCGACTGGGCGAGCGACTACGGCACGTTCTCCTCGTATGCCGGCGCAGTCGGCATCCGCAGCACCAACGGCCGGTGCGTCCATGTCACCGGGACCATCCGCGACAACGGGCGGGACTACGACTTCGGCCGCTACGCCTGGTGCGGCTGACGCTGAGCCGCGCAGTGCGCAGCACGGGGCCGAGCCGGTCCGCGGCCGGCGACGCGCCCACGTGACGGACCTGTTTGCGATGTAGGTAAGGCTGCCCTACGCTCGATCAGGTGCCCAAGGTCTCCGCGAAGAAGAAGTGCTGCAAGGACAGGCCCCGCTGCAAGGCGTGCCCGGTCGTCCTCATGCGCCTCACCAAGATGGGCTACGCGGAGCAGCTTCTCGACGGACAAGAAGCCCAAGTACGACGTCGACAAGAACATCCCCAAGAAGGCGATGGTGCTCGCGCGCCAGCGTTGAGAGCGTGAGCGGCGCGAGCAACCCGCGCACGCGGACTCACTGCGAGTCGTGGTACTCCTGCGCCAGGTGCGCTGCGCCGATGATCCCGGCCTTGTTCTCGAGCTGTGCCGGGACGATGGGCGTGCGGAGCCGGAGCAGCGGGAGGAACTCCTCGGCGTCCTTGGACACACCGCCGCCGACCACGAACAGGTCCGGCCACAGCAGGTTCTCGAGGTGGCTGTAGTAGCGCTGGAGACGCTCGGCCCACTCCGGGTAGGTCAGCCCCTCGGTGTCCTTGATCGACGAGGCCGCGCGCTTCTCGGCGTCGAAACCGTCGAGCTCGAGGTGGCCCAGCTCGGAGTTGGGGATCAGCACTCCGTTGTGGATGAGAGCGGTCCCGATCCCGGTGCCGAGGGTGGTGAGGATGACCAGACCCTTCTGGCCCTTCGCCGCGCCGTAGTGGAGCTCGGCCACACCCGCGGCGTCGGCGTCGTTGACGAGGACGATGTCGTGGCCGAGCTTCTGCTCCAGCATCGTCTCGGCCTCGAAGTCGAGCCAGGACTTGTCGATGTTGGCTGCGGTCCGCACGACGCCCCTGGTCACCACACCCGGGATGGTGATGCCGATGGGGGAGTCGCCCCGCACCTCGTCGAAGTGGTCGACGATCTGGTCGATGATGTCGCCGACCGCTTCGGGTGTGGACTTGGCCGGGGTGTCGATGCGCTTGCGCTTGCCGGAGAAGGCGCCCTTCGCCAGGTCGACCGGAGCACCTTTGATGCCGCTCCCGCCGACGTCGATGCCGAGGGGCAGGCCGGTCTTCTTGCTCATGGGGACTCCTTCGTCCGTCGGTGCAGGGGTGCTTCAGGGGAGGGTGAGGATCTCGTTGCCGGTGTCGGTGATGAGGATGGTGTGCTCGAACTGGGCGGAGCGCCTGCGGTCCGCGGTGACGACGGTCCAGTCGTCGTCCCACATCTCCCAGGACTCCGTGCCGAGGTTGAGCATCGGTTCGATGGTGAAGGTCATGCCGGGCTCGATCACCGTGTCGTAGGACGGCGCCGCGTCGTAGTGCGGGACGACGAGCCCTGAGTGGAACGAGCGGCCGATGCCGTGACCGGTGAAGTCGCGCACGACTCCGTAGCCGAAGCGCTTCGCGTAGCTCTCGATGACCCGCCCGATGACGTTGATCTGACGCCCGGGTACGGCGGCCTTGATGCCGCGCATCATCGCCTCGCGGGTTCGCTCGACGAGCAGCCGGGACTCCTCGTCGACGTCGCCGCAGAGATAGGTCGCGTCGGTGTCACCGTGGACGCCACCGAGGTAGGCCGTGATGTCGATGTTGACGATGTCGCCGTCCTCGAGACGGCGGGAGTCGGGTATGCCGTGGCACACGACCTCGTTGACCGACGTGCAGAGCGACTTCGGGAAGCCGCGGTAGCCGAGCGTCGAGGGGTAGGCGCCGTGGTCGAGCAGGAACTCGTGGCCGACGCGGTCGATCTCGTCGGTGGTCACGCCGGGCGCGATGACCGCGGCGGCCGCCTCCATCGCCTGTGCCGCAACGCGACCCGCGACGCGCATGAGCTCGATCGTCTCGGCGTCCTTGACCTCGGGCGAGAGGTTCTTGTCCGGTGAGGCCTTGTCGACGTACTCGGGGCGCTCGATCGACGCTGGGACCGCTCGCCTGCTGGAGACCTCACCGGGAGCGACACTTCCGTACGTCATCGGCATACGGTGGAGTCTAGGCAGAGCGCCTGCTCACACACTCAGGAGGACACCGTGGCGTACTGGTACAACATCGCGACCAAGCAGGTCGAGACCGACGAGAACCGCAGTCGCAACGACGACGTCATGGGCCCGTACGACACCGAGGACGACGCGCGCAACGCCCTCGCCAGCGCCGCGAGGAACACCGAGCAGTGGGATGCAGAGGACCGCGCCTGGGAGGGCGAGAAGGACCCCGAGGACTGAGCGGGTCCTCGGGCCACGACGACGACGGGAGCAGGTATGCCGGGTGCGCACCCGGCATACCTGCTCCCGTCGCGTCCGAGGGCCGTCAGGCCTCGAAGCTGTGCTCGGCCGCGGGGAACGTGCCGGAGGCGACCTCGGCGGCGTACTGCCTCGCAGCGTCGCCCAGGTCGGCGCGCATGTCGAGATACTTCTTGACGAAGCGCGGGGCGCGGCCACCACGCAGGCCGGCCATGTCCTGCCAGACGAGGACCTGCGCGTCGCAGTCCGGGCCGGCGCCGATACCGATGGTGGGGATGCGCAGGGCCTCGGTGACCCTCTTGGCAGCCGGGGCCGGCACCATCTCCATGACGATCGCGAAGCAGCCGGCGGCCTCGAGGGCCAGGGCGTCGTCGAGCAGCCGGTCGGCGCCGTCGCCGCGACCCTGGACGCGGTAGCCGCCGAGGACGTGCTCGCTCTGCGGGGTGAAGCCGATGTGCCCCATGACCGGTATGCCGGCTCGGACGAGCAGCTCCACCTCGGGCACCATCGGCTTGCCGCCCTCGAGCTTGACCGCGTGGGCCAGGCCCTCCTTCATGAACCGGGTGGCCGTCGCGAGGGCCTGCTGCGGACTGGCCTGGTAGGAGCCGAAGGGAAGGTCGGCGACGACCATGGCGTGCTTGGCGGCCGACGTGACCGCGCGGCAGAGCGGGACGAGGTGGTCGACGGTGACCGGGACCGTGGTCTCGAAGCCGTAGACGTTGTTGCCGGCGGAGTCGCCGACCAGGAGGCAGGGGATGCCGGCCTCGTCGAAGATCTCGGCGGCATACATGTCGTAGGCCGTGAGCATGGCCCACTTCTCCCCGGTCTCCTTCATCTTCTGGAGGTGCGGGACGCGGATCCGCCTCTGGGGCGCAGCCTGCGCGCCGGTACCGTAGGGGTTCGTCGTCTCGACGGGGGGAGTGGGCTGTTCGCTCATGTCGGGAATCCTCTCAGAGGGAGCGCACGGGCACGGAGATGCCGCTGAGGATCACGGTCCCCACCATCGGGTGATCGTGCTCTGAACGAACGGCAGCAGTGACGAGGGCCCCGGAGCGAGATGCTCCGGGGCCCTCGTGCTGCCTCCCCCTAGGATGCCGACCATGGATCGTCAGCAGGAGTTCGTTCTCCGCACCATCGAGGAGCGGGACATCCGCTTCGTCCGCCTCTGGTTCACCGACGTCCTCGGAGGGCTGAAGTCCGTCGCCGTCGCCCCGGCCGAGCTGGAGGGTGCCTTCGCCGAGGGCATCGGCTTCGACGGCTCGGTGATCGAGGGCTTTGCCCGGGTCTACGAGGCCGACATGCTGGCCAAGCCCGACCCGTCGACGTTCCAGGTGCTCCCGTGGCGCGGCGACAACCCGGGCACGGCGCGGATGTTCTGTGACATCACGCTGCCCGACGGAGCTCCGAGCATGGCCGACCCGCGCCACGTGCTGCAGCGCACGCTCGCCAAGGCCGCCGACCAGGGGTTCACCTTCTACACGCACCCCGAGATCGAGTTCTTCCTCTTCGAGCGGGGCTTTGCCCCGGGGGAGCCGCCGACACCGATCGACCAGGCGGGTTACTTCGACCACGTCCCGCACGGATCGGCCCAGGACTTCCGCAGGGCCGCCATCACGATGCTCGAGTCGATGGGCATCAGCGTCGAGTTCAGCCACCACGAGGGCGCTCCGGGCCAGAACGAGATCGACCTGCGCTATGCCGACGCGCTGTCGACGGCCGACAACATCATGACCTTCCGGACGGTCATCAAGGAGGTGGCCCTCGAGCAGGGCATCTTCGCCTCCTTCATGCCCAAGCCGCTCGCCGACCACCCGGGTTCGGGCATGCACACCCACATGTCGCTCTTCGACGGCGACAGCAATGCCTTCTACGAGGCGGGTGCGCCCTACTCGTTGTCCAGGACCGGCCGGCAGTTCATCGCCGGACTCCTGCACCACGGCGCCGAGATCACCGCGGTGACCAACCAGTGGGTCAACAGCTACAAGCGGCTCTGGGGTGGCGGTGAGGCCCCGGCGCACCTCACCTGGGGACACAACAACCGCTCCGCGCTCGTGCGCGTGCCCATGTACAAGCCCAACAAGGCGCAGAGCAGCCGGGTCGAGGTCCGCTCGATCGACCCGGCCTGCAACCCCTACCTCGCGTTCTCGGTGCTGCTCGCGGCTGGGCTCAAGGGCATCGAGGAGGGATACGAGCTGGCTCCCGAGACCGAGGACGACGTCTGGGGTCTCACCGACTCCGAGCGCAAGGCCATGGGCATCCGGCCACTCCCGGCGAGCCTGAGCGAGGCGATCGAGGTCATGGAGGAGAGCGAGCTCGTGGCAGAGACCCTCGGCGAGCACACCTTCGACTTCTTCCTGCGCAACAAGCGCGCCGAGTGGGCGGACTACCGCGGGCAGGTCACCGCGTTCGAGCTCGAGCGGTACCTCCCGCGGCTGTGAGGAGCGCACCGTGAGCGCTCGTATGCCGTCCGTGTCCGGAGACCTGACGCGTCTCGGCTTCGCGGAGCCGCGGCGAGCCGACACCCTCCTCGCCGATCCCGCGCTGGCCCCCCTCGTCAAGGACCGTGAGCGGGTAGAGACCGACGGGCTCGCCGTGGCCCTCGCCAAGGTCGCCGATCCCGACCAGGCGCTGCTCACCCTCGTCCGGCTCATGGAGTGCGTGGCCACGCCCGGGCACACAGCCCTGCGCGAGGCACTCGTCCCCGCCCTGCGCGAGCCCGGCCGGGCCCGGGACCGGCTGTTCGCCGTCCTGGGCGCCTCGACCGCGCTCGGCGACCACCTCGTCGCCCGACCGGAGCACTGGACCTCGGTCGTCGACGCCGTCCAGCTCGAGGTCGAGGAGCGCATCCACCTGCTGACCGCTGCGGTGACCTCACCGGAGGAGGGCACGACCGCCGAGGACGCCCTGCGCATCGAGTACCGGCGACAGCTCCTGGGGATCGCCGCGCTCGACGTCTCCCGCCCGGACCCGCAGGCCCGGCTCCCGGAGGTGGCCGCTGCCCTGGCAGACCTCGCCGAGGCCGCCCTCGAGGCGGCGATCGTCATCGCGCGTGCGGCGATCGGTTCCGAGGCCGAGCAGTGCCGCTTCGCCGTCATCGGCATGGGCAAGACCGGTGGACGCGAGCTCAACTACATCAGCGACGTGGACGTCATCTTCGTCGCCGAGCCTGTCGACGGCGCGGACGAGGACGCGGCGGTCGCGGTCGGCACGGAGCTCGCCACCCGGCTCATCAGGATCTGCTCCAGCCAGACGGCCGCCGGAGCCCTGTGGCAGGTCGACCCGGCCCTGCGCCCCGAGGGCAAGAACGGGCCGCTCGTGCGCACCCTCGACTCCCACGTCTCCTACTACGAGCGGTGGGCCAAGACCTGGGAGTTCCAGGCCCTGCTCAAGGCGCGCCCGATCGCCGGTGACCGCGGCCTCGGTCGCGCCTACGTCGATGCCGTCGCGCCCTTCGTGTGGTCGGCGGCCTCGCGCGAGAACTTCGTCGAGGACGTCCAGGCCATGCGCCGCCGCGTCGAGGACAACGTCCCCTCGGGGGAGGCCGACCGGCAGCTCAAGCTCGGGCCGGGTGGCCTGCGCGACGTCGAGTTCAGCGTCCAGCTGCTCCAGCTCGTCCACGGCCGGGCCGACAGGTCCCTGCGCTCCGGCACCACCCTGACCGCGCTGGCTGCGCTCTCCCAGGGCGGCTACGTCGGGCGGGAGGACGCGCAGACCCTGCAGACGGCATACCGGCTCCTGCGCACGTTGGAGCACCGCATCCAGCTGCACCGGATGCGGCGCACGCACCTCATGCCGACCGCGCCGGGCGACCTCCGGCGTCTCGGCCGGGCGCTCGGTCACCAGCGCGACCCGGAGGACTCGGTCGTCGCGCAGTGGCGTTCGGCGGCCCGCGAGGTGCGCCGCCTGCACCAGCGCATCTTCTACCGTCCGCTGCTCTCCGCCGTCGCCCGACTCGGCCCGGACGAGGTGCGCCTCGCACCCGAGGCTGCCCGCGAGCGCCTTGCGGCGCTGGGCTTCCGCGACCCTCGTGGGGCCCTTCGCCACCTCGAGGCGCTCTCCGGGGGCGTCAGCCGGCGGGCCGCCATCCAACGCCAGCTGCTGCCGGTCATGCTCGGGTGGTTCGCCGACGAGGCGGACCCCGACGCCGGGCTCCTCGCCTTCCGCCGGATCAGCGACCAGCTCGGCACGACGCCGTGGTTCCTGCGCCTGCTGCGCGACGAGGGCAGCGCCGCCGAACGCCTGGCGCACACTCTCGGGCGGAGCCGGTATGCCGCTGAGCTCCTGGAGCAGGGACCGGAGTCGGTGCAGTTCCTGGGCGAGTCCACCGGGCTGCGCCCGCGGTCGCGTGAGGACGTCCAGGGGCGGATGCGGGCCGCGGCCGGACGCAAGGACGGGTCGGAGGCAGCGGTCCTGGCGGCCCGGGCGGTGCGCCGCTCCGAGCTCTTCCGGCTCGCCGTGGCCTCCCTCCTGGGTCACCTGACCCTCGACGACCTCGGCACCGCCCTCGCCGACCTGAGCGGTGCGCTCATCGACGTCACCCTCGAGGTCGTCCTCGCGGCGGTCGAGGAGCAGACGGGCACGCCTCCGCTGAGCCGGCACCTCGTCGTCGGCATGGGTCGGCTCGGCGGCGGCGAGGCCGGCTTCGGCAGCGACGCCGACGTGCTCTTCGTCCACGACCCTCTCGACGGTGCGGACTCGCGCGCCGCCCAGGAGCAGGCGCTCGAGGTCGTCAAGGAGCTCATCCGCCTGCTCGGGCTGGCTGCCCCCGACCCCCGGCTCGAGGTCGACGCCGGCCTGCGCCCCGAGGGCAAGAACGGGCCGTTGACGCGCTCCCTCGACTCCTACCGCGCCTACTACGACAGGTGGTCCCTCGTCTGGGAGTCGCAGGCACTGCTGCGGGCGGCGCCCGTGGCCGGGGATCCGGAGCTCGGTGCCGCCTTCGTGGAGCTCATCGACCCGCTGCGCTGGCCCGAGGGTGGGATCGATGCAGGGCAGGTCCGCGAGATCCGCACCCTCAAGGCCCGGATGGAGTCGGAGCGACTGCCGCGCGGCGCCGACCGCAAGACGCACTTCAAGCTGGGGCACGGGGGCCTGAGCGACGTGGAGTGGTGTGTCCAGCTCATCCAGCTGCAACACGCCCACGCGCACGAGGGCCTGCGGACGACGTCGACCCTCACGGCGCTGGCCGCCGCCCAGAGCGAGGGCCTCGTCGAGGCCGACGACGCCCTGGCCCTGTCGCAGGCCTGGCGCCTCGCGTCGCAGATGCGCAATGCGGGACTGCTCGCTCGCGGGCGGGCCGTCGACTCCGTTCCGTCCAACCTGCGTGACGCCGACGGGATGGCTCGGATCATGGGTCTGCCGGCTGGCTCCGGGCAGGAGCTGGCCAACCGCTATCGCGGGGTGGCCCGTCGTGCCCGGCATGCGGCCGAGCACGTCTTCTACGGGGACGCTACCTAGACTGGGGGCCATGATCCCCGTTCTCGACCTTCGCGGACGCGCGCCCACGGTCCGCGAGCTCAGGGGCACCCTTCCCCGTGCCGAGCTGGACGTGGAGGCGGCGCTCGCTGCTGTCCGGCCGGTGTGCGACGACGTCGCCGCCCGCGGCGCTGACGCGGTCCTCGACGCCTCGGAGGCGTTCGACGGCGTGCGCCCGGTGACGTTGCGGGTCCCGGCCGACGTCATCGCCGCGGCCCTCTCGGACCTCGACCCCGAGGTCCGCCTCGCCCTGGAGGAGTCCGTCCGGCGCGCCCGGATCGTGCACGGCGCGCAGCGACGCACGGAGAGCACGACGCAGGTCACGACCGGCGGCACCGTGACCGAGCGTTGGGTCCCGGTCGACCGCGTCGGCCTCTATGTCCCCGGGGGGCGCGCGGTCTATCCGAGCAGCGTCGTCATGAACGTCGTCCCTGCCCTGCTCGCAGGCGTCGGGTCGGTCGCC
Organism: Knoellia sp. AC549; assembly: GCF_979258975.1. Taxonomy (NCBI): domain Bacteria; kingdom Bacillati; phylum Actinomycetota; class Actinomycetes; order Micrococcales; family Intrasporangiaceae; genus Knoellia; species Knoellia sp. AC549. Next base: position 34,323 of record NZ_OZ409890.1, on the reverse strand, counting down.
GTCGCGAGCCCACCCCAGAAGGACTTCGACGGCTGGCCCCACCCGACGATCCTGGCTGCCTGTGCCCTGCTGGAGGTCGACGAGGTCTGGGCGATGGGCGGCGCGCAGGCCGTGGCAGCGTTCGCGCACGGCTTCGACGGTGACGAGGTCCTCGACCCGGTCAACCTCGTCACGGGGCCCGGCAACATCTATGTGGCTGCCGCCAAGCGACTGCTCAAGGGCCTCATCGGCATCGACTCCGAGGCCGGACCGACCGAGATCGCGATCCTCGCCGACGCCACCGCCGACCCCGAGCACGTCGCCGCCGACCTCATCAGCCAGGCCGAGCACGACCCCATGGCCGCAGCCGTCCTCGTGACCGACAGCCCGGCGCTTGCCGACGCCGTCGAGGCCGCTCTCGCGCGCCGGGTCCCCGACACCAAGCACTCCGACCGGGTCACCGAGTCGTTGACGGGGCGTCAGTCCGCCGTCGTCCTCGTCGACTCCGTGGACGTCGGCCTCGACGTCGTCAACGCCTATGCCGCCGAGCACCTCGAGATCCACACGACCGACGCGGCGGCCGTCGCGTCGCGCGTCCGCAACGCGGGCGCCGTCTTCGTCGGCACGTGGTCGCCGGTCAGCCTCGGTGACTACTGCGCCGGCTCCAACCACGTCCTGCCCACCGGTGGGTGTGCCGCGCACTCGAGCGGCCTGTCGGTGCAGTCCTTCCTCCGCGGCATCCACGTCATCGAGTACTCCGAGGAGGCCCTGCGCGAGGTCGGTGCCCATGTCGTCACCCTCGCGAACGCCGAGGACCTCCCGGCTCACGGCGAGGCCGTCATGGCTCGCCTGACCGAGCTGGCATGAGCGTGATCGAGCAGCTGCTGCGTGAGGACCTGCGCGGGCGCACCGCCTACGGCGCGCCCCAGCTCGACGTCCCGGTCGCCCTCAACACCAACGAGAACTCGTATGCCGTGCCCGCTGCGGTCGTCGACGAGATCGTCGCCGCCGTGGCCGGGGTGGCCTCGGGCCTGAACCGCTACCCCGATCGTGAGTTCACGGACCTGAGAGGTGACCTCGCGGCATACCTCTCACGCAGCGGGACCACCGTGCGCCCGGAGCAGGTCTGGGCCGGCAACGGCTCCAACGAGGTTCTCCTGCACCTGTTGCAGGCCTTCGGGGGTCCCGGGCGCACGGCGCTGGGCTTCACGCCGGCCTACTCGATGCACCCGATCATCACGGCGACCACGGGCACGACATGGGTCGACGGGCTGCGCGGCGTGGAGGGCGGGGGAGCGTTCGACCTGTCCGTCGAGTCCGCCGTCGCGCAGGCGGAGGCGCACGACCCGCACGTCGTCTTCCTCTGCTCGCCCAACAACCCGACAGGCACGGCGCTGACCCTCGAGGTCGTCACCGCCGTGCACGACGCCGCTCCACACGCGGTCATCGTCGTCGACGAGGCCTACGCCGAGTTCGCGCGGCCGGGCACGCCCAGTGCGCTCACCCTGCTCCCGGGCCGTCCGCGCCTCGTCGTCACCCGCACGATGAGCAAGGCGTTCGCCTTCGCCGGCGGCCGTCTGGGCTACCTCGCGGCGGACCCCGAGCTCGTCGACGCCCTCCGGCTGGTGCGGATGCCCTACCACCTGTCGTCGCCTGCCCAGGCGATCGCCCGGGCAACCCTGCGGCACGCCGACGCCATGCTCGGCACCGTCGACGTCATCAAGGCCGAGCGCGACCGCATCGTCACCGCGTTGGCCGACCTCGGCCTCGACCCGGTGCCCAGCGACGCCAACTTCGTCCTCTTCGGTGGGCTGCGCGACAGCCGAGCGACCTGGCAGGCGCTGCTCGACCGGGGGGTTCTCGTTCGGGACGTGGGCATCGCCCACTATCTTCGAGTCACCGCCGGGACGCCCGCGGAGACCACTGCCTTCCTCGACGCCGTGGCCGCACTGCCACCCGACCACCTGCGCCCCGAACACCCGGAAGGACAGTCGTGACCAGCAACCGCACCGCGACGGTGACGCGTTCCACCTCCGAGAGCAGCGTCGAGCTCAGCCTCGACCTCGACGGCACGGGCGTGGGCGAGGTGAGCACGGGCGTCCGGTTCTACGACCACATGCTCCTGTCCCTCGCCAAGCACTCGCTCATCGACCTGCGGGTCAGGGCGACCGGCGACGTCGACGTCGACGCGCACCACACGGTCGAGGACGTCGCCATCGTCCTTGGCGACGCCGTCCGCGAGGCGCTGGGCGACAAGCGCGGCATCGCCCGCTTCGGGGACGCCACCGTGCCCCTCGACGAGGCTCTCGTCCACGCCGTCGTCGACGTCGCGGGCCGTCCCTACGTCGTGCACACCGGCGAGCCCGCCGGTCAGGAGTACGTCGTCATCGGCGGCAACTACGTCGGGTCGCTGACCCGGCACGTGCTCGAGTCCTTCGCTTACCACGCGGGCATCGCGCTGCACGTGAGGGTGCTCGCCGGTCGCGACCCGCACCACATCGTCGAGGCCCAGTTCAAGGCGGTGGCTCGTGCGCTGCGCTCAGCCATCGAGCTCGACCCGCGGGTCGATGGCATCCCGAGTGCCAAGGGCGCACTCTGAGCCGTGGCCACCCTTGACCAGACACCAGCGCTCGGCCACGGTGTCGTCCTCGTCCGAGGTGGCGGCGCCGCCTCGGCCCGGTGGGTCCGTCGCGGTCTCGTCGCCGTGCGCGTGGTCCCGCTCACCGGGTGGACCGGTATCTACCTCGCCGAGGACCGGGCCCTGTCGGCAGCGCCCTATGACGTCGGTCTCGAGGTGCTGGCCGCTCGACGTGTGCCCACCCGCCGCCGGCCAGCCATCGGGCTCTTCGTCATCGACGGGTGCGCCGTGGTGACGGTGCAGGCCCGCGGCTGGCGGCTGGAGCAGCGCTGGCTGGTGTGGGAACCCGGCGTCGGCGTCCGACGCACCCCTGACCTTCCAGCGCTCCCCGCAGGGCTCGTCGTCGACGTCGCGGGCGCTCGTTCGCGCACGTCCGCGGCTGCGGTCACCGCGCACTTCGCCGACCCGCAGGGGCAGCCGCTCGACCTCCTGGTCGGTCTCGTGCGGCTCCTCGGCCTGCCCGGGGAGGAGCTCCTCCTGGGTGGCGCGGACGAGAGCCACGAGCGGATCGACCCGAGCCCGCGATCGGTCGCGACCTTCGACGCCCTCGTCGCCGAGGAGGCCGCCCACCGGACCGAGGACGACCGATGACCGCCCGACGGGTCGTCGTCCTCGACCACGGCAGCGGCAACGTCCACAGCGCGGTGCGGGCGCTGGAGCGCGTCGGTGCCGAGGTCGAGCTGACCGCCGACCGCCAGCGGGCACTCGACGCCCACGGACTGTTCCTCCCCGGGGTGGGCAACTTCCACGCGTGCGTCCGGGGGATGCGCGCGGCCGAGGCGCCTCGCATCGTAGACGTCCGCCTGGCCGGGGGGCGCCCCGTGCTGGGAGTGTGTGTCGGGATGCAGGCGCTGTTCGAGTCCTCCACCGAGCCGAGCGGCACGACGGAGGAGGGCTTGGCCGAGTGGCCCGGCACGGTGGAGCGGCTGCAGGCACCGATCGTCCCGCATATGGGATGGACCGAGGTCGACGTGCCCTCCGGGTCGACCCTGTTCGCAGGAGTCGAGTCCGAGCGCTTCTACTTCGTCCACTCGTATGCCGTCCGCACCTGGACGCTTCCCGAACCCACCGGGGCCTTCGCCGCCGTGGCACCCCGGGTCACCCACGCGACCCACGGTGAGCGGTTCGTCGCTGCCGTGGAGAACGGCCCCCTGTCCGCCACCCAGTTCCACCCCGAGAAGTCGGGCGACGCAGGCCTGCGCCTGCTCGAGAACTGGGTCGGCTCGCTCTGACCCCCCAACCACCCGTGAACCACAGTGAAGGCGCCATGACCACCCCACGTCTCCAGCTCCTCCCCGCCGTCGACGTCGCCGACGGGCGCGCGGTCCAGCTCGTCCAGGGCGTCGCGGGGACCGGCGGCGAGTTCGGCGAACCCGTCGAGGCCGCGATGCGATGGCAGGAGCAGGGCGCCGAGTGGCTGCACCTCGTCGACCTCGATGCCGCCTTCGGGCGCGGCGACAACGCCGAGCTGCTCGCGCGGATCGTCGGGCGGCTCGACATCGACGTGGAGATGAGCGGCGGCATCCGCGACGCCGAGACCCTGGACCGCGCGCTCGCGACCGGGTGCCGGCGGGTCAACCTCGGCACGGCCGCCCTCGAGAACCCGGAATGGACGGCCGCCGCCATCGCCGAGCACGGCGACCGCATCGCCGTGGGACTCGACGTGCGGGGCACGACTCTGGCGGCGCGCGGCTGGACCCAGGAGGGCGGCGACCTCTGGGAGACGCTCACCCGTCTCGATGCCGAGGGATGTGCACGCTACGTCGTCACCGACGTCAACAAGGACGGCATGCTCAAGGGGCCCAACCTCGACCTCCTCCGGGACGTCTGCGCCCGGACGGACAGACCCGTCATCGCCTCCGGCGGAGTCTCGACCCTGGCGGACATCGAGGCCCTCCGGGTCATGGTGGGCGACGGCGTCGAGGGCGCCATCGTCGGGTCCGCTCTGTATCGCGACGCCTTCACCCTCCCCGATGCGCTCGACGTCGCCGGCCGGCCGTGACGCGCGATCTCGTCTTCACCGGCTTCGAGGGTGACGACGGCGCGGCCGACCCGGCCCTCGTCGATGCTCTCGCCGCGGGTGACCCGAGCGAGCTCATGCGCGTTCTGGCCGACACGCGGTTGCTCGTCCCGATCGTCGCCGAGCCGGTCGAGACCGACGTCAAGGACGGACTGACGGTCGACAAGCAGACCGACATGGCCGCCGTGACGCTCGTCGCGCCCGACGGGGAGCGGGCGCTGCCCGTGTTCACCAGCCTTGAAGCCCTGGCGGCGTGGGACCCCAGCGCCAGGCCGGTCCCTGTCACTTCAGCACGCGCAGGGCAGGCAGCGGTCAGCGAACGTTGCGACGTCATCGTCATCGACGTCGCCGGCCCGCGCACCCAGGTTTTGCGGCCCTCCATGGTGTGGGCCCTGGCCCAGGAGCGCGAGTGGCTCATCCCGCACCTCGACCCGTTCGTCGCCAAGTCCGTGGAGCGGGCGCTATCGGATGAGCCGACTGTGCGCGGCCATCGGCTCGAGGAAGGCGCACCGGCAGGTCGGGGCGTCCTTGGTCTGGCCCTCGAGCTGACGGAGGGCCTGGACCCCGACGAGATCCAGCAGATCGCCACTCGGGTGGGGGAGCGCCTTGCCACGGACGGCGAGCTGAGGGCGCGCATCGACGGCCTGGCCTTCCGCATCACCTGACCGGCGTGTCGGTGAGATTCGGGGGAATTGGGTGAGAAACCCACGGGGGTGAGCGGGCGGCATACACCGAATTGGTCCGGCGGCTGGCTGCTGCTAACCTTGGTGCCGGACCGGCTGGGTCCACACCTTCCCGGTGATGAGCTCAGTGCGCAAGTGAAGTTCGCTTCCACCCGCGTCGACCTCAGGGTCGCCGGGTTTCTCCATACGGTCCACGGCAGGAGTTTCTGTCGTGGGTGTGATGTGTGGACGGATGTGAGGCTTCTCGTGCGCTGCGCGAGAAGCCATTTCTCTTTCCCGGCCACAGTTCAGACCCTGTTTCCGCTCAGAAGGAGTACGACATCAGCGAGCCTCGCATCAACGACCGCATCCGGGTTCCGGAAGTGCGGTTGGTTGGCCCCAACGGCGAGCAGGTCGGCATTGTCCGGGTCGAGGACGCACTGCGCCTCGCAGCAGAGGCAGATCTCGACCTGGTCGAGGTGGCCCCCATGGCCAAGCCGCCCGTCGCCAAGCTCATGGACTTCGGCAAGTACAAGTACGAAGCCGCCATGAAGGCCCGAGAAGCGCGCAAGAACCAGGTCAACACGGTCATCAAGGAGATCAAGCTCCGCCCGAAGATCGACCCGCACGACTACGCCACCAAGAAGGGCCACGTCGTCCGGTTCCTGGGCGGCGGCGACAAGGTCAAGGTCACGATCATGTTCCGTGGTCGCGAGCAGTCCCGACCCGAGCTCGGCTACCGCCTCCTCCAGAAGCTGGCCGAGGACGTCATCGAGCTGGGCACCGTCGAGTCGGCGCCCAAGCAGGATGGTCGCAACATGATCATGGTGCTCGCCCCGACCAAGAAGAAGTCCGAGGCCCGCGCCGAGCAGCGCCGCAAGAAGGACTCTGCGGACGTCGCCCCGGCCGCGGCTCAGTCTCCGTCTGACGAGCCCACCGACGAGGCCACCCCGGTCGAGACCGACGAGCGCCCGATCGAGCAGCCGGAGGTCGTCGAGACCGAGCAGCCCGAGGTCGTGGAGGTCGAGCAGCCGCAGACCGAGCAGCCCGAGGTCGTCGAGACCGCCGCCCCCGCGGAGCCGAAGCCCGAGCCGAAGCCCCAGGCGGAGCCGAAGCCCCAGTCGGAGCCGAAGCCCAAGGCCACGCCGAAGCCGAAGGCCGACAACAAGCCCAAGGCCCCCAAGAAGGCCGTCGCCGCCGAGTAGGCGTCGCCACACTTTTTCCCGCAGCACCGACACACAGCAGCACCACAGCAGCACCGACAGCGAAGGAGATCGGCAGCCATGCCGAAGAACAAGACCCACAGCGGCACCAAGAAGCGCTTCCGCGTCACCGGTTCCGGCAAGGTCATGCGCGAGCAGGCCGGTCACGTCCACAAGTTCCACGAGAAGACCCCGCAGAAGGCTCGCGCCCTCAGCAAGGACGTTCTCGTGTCCAAGGCCGATGTCAAGAAGGTCAAGAAGCTTCTCGGCATCTGAGCCGGGCCCACCGAACGTCCAAGAACAGCAAGGAGTACTCACGTGGCACGCGTGAAGCGGGCAGTCAATGCCCATAAGAAGCGCCGGGTCGTCCTCGAGCGAGCGAGCGGTTACCGCGGTCAGCGGTCCCGTCTCTACCGCAAGGCCAAGGAACAGGTCACCCATTCCCTCGGCTACGCCTACCGCGACCGTCGCGCCCGCAAGGGTGACTTCCGTCGTCTGTGGATCCAGCGCATCAACGCTGCGGCCCGCGCCAACGGCATGACCTACAACCGCCTCATCCAGGGCCTCAAGATCGCCGAGATCGAGGTCGACCGTCGCATGCTCGCCGAGCTGGCCGTCAACGACGAGGCCGCCTTCGCTGCCCTGGTCGAGATCGCCAAGGCGAACGTCCCGGCGCAGCCGGTCGTCGACAAGGCTGGCGTCTGAGCCACCACAGGGCGCACCGCGTCCCTGTCGAAGCGCCGGGAGAGCCGTGCTGACCAACGTCCGATCTGATCGGGTCAAGTCGGTGCGATCGCTCTCCCGGCGCTCCGTGCGTGAGCGGACGGGTCGTTTCGTCGTGGACGGCCCGCAGGGCGTGCGCGAGGCGATCCGGTATGCCGCCGCGCGCGTCGACGACCTGTACGTCACCTCAGCGGCGATCGAGCGTCACCACGACCTCGTCGCGGCCGCGCAGGACGCCGGCATCCACGTCCATGAGGTCGACGACGCCGTGCTCGCCGCGATGTCCGACACCGAGTCGCCGCAAGGGCTCCTCGCCGTCGTCGCTGCGCAGCCCCACACCCTCGAGAAGGTGCTCGCCGACGACCCGCGACTCGTCGTGCTGCTGAGCAACGTGCGCGACCCGGGCAACGCCGGGACGGTCATCCGTGGCGCCGACGCCTTCGGCGCTGATGCCGTGCTCGTCACCGACGGCTCCGTCGACGTCCTCTCGCCCAAGGTGGTCCGCTCCACCGCCGGATCCCTCTTCCACCTGCCCGTCGTCACGGGTCTCGACGCGCACGCGACGTTGGACGCCTTGACCGCACACGGCATACGGACGCTTGCTGCCGACGGAGTCGGCGAGACCCTGCTGCCCGACGTCGACGTGAGCCGGCCGCACGCCTGGGTCATGGGCAACGAGGCCTGGGGGCTGCCGCCCGAGATCCGCGACCGCTGCAGCGACGTGGTGAGGGTGCCGATCCACGAACGCGTCGAGTCGCTGAACCTCGCCATGGCCGCCACGATCTGTCTCGCAACCTCCGCCGGGGCGACGCGGCGCCTCTGACGTGGTGGGATGTTGCCATGGATGCGTCCCCCGCCTCGCAGAGTTCCTCGACCGTTCCGTCTGCGACCGCGGTGGCGGCGCAGATGCTCCCGGACGGACTGGTCACCGCTGACGCAGACGGCACCGTGACCTCGGTCAACAGGCGCGCCGAGCAGGTCCTCGGTCGGGGGGCGGCTGAGCTGGTCGGACGGGACATCCGCACGGCCCTTCCACTCGAGACGCGCAACGGCGAGTCGTGGTGGACCATCACCGACCCGTGGAACGGACTGCGCATCCGGACCGGCCACCGGGAGAAGCTGCTCCAGACCGGTGACGGCACGGAGCTCCTCGTCACCGCGAAGTACGACCGGGTGGGCCGGGGCGGGCCCCTCGCCGGGATCCTGCTCGGCCTGCGGGATGCCGAGGCACGTCGTCGGGCCGAGCACGACCACGCGGCGCTGATCTCCACGATCGCCCACGAGCTGCGCTCCCCGCTGACGGGAGTCAAGGGCTTCTCGTCGACCCTGCTGCGCCGGTGGGACCAGTTCACCGAGCCGCAGCGCCTGACAATGATCGAGGCCATCGACTCCGACGCCGACCGCCTCACCCGCCTCATCACCGACCTCCTCGACGTCTCGCGCATCGACACGGGCAAGCTGCGGATCCATGAGATCCCGGTGCCGGTGCGGGAGTTCTTCACCCGGCACGTCGAGCGGGCGGTGGCCGCGGGGGGCGATGCCGATGGGTTCACCATCGACATCGATCCCGGCGCCGAGGAGGTCTACGCCGACAGCGACCGCCTCGACCAGGTGCTCTCCAACCTCGTCGAGAACGCCGTGCGACACGGTCATGGTCGGGTGGAACTCCGCGCGTCCCCCCACGCGTCGGACGACGGGCCCGGCGTGCTGATCAGTGTCAGCGATGACGGAGCAGGCATCCCGACCGAGCAGCGGCGGGCCGTCTTCGGCCGGTTCTGGCACGGGCCGAGCGGGACCGGTACGGGCCTGGGCCTCTACATCGTCAAGGGCATCGTCGAGGCACACGGTGGGTGGGCCCAGATCGATGATGGCGCCGACAGCGGTGCCGTCGTGCGGGTCTTCTTCCCCGGGGAGCCCACCTAGCTGGACACCTGGCCGGGCCGGACACCTGGCCGGGCCGGACACCTGGCCGGGCCGGACTTGGTCGGCGAAGCCACCCGGCATACGCTGCGAAGCGTTCTGCAGGAGCGGTTTCGAGCGCAAGGGGTGTCGCGTGGCGGTCGTGTCCATCGCGCCCTACCGCGTCGCCCTGGCGAGTCGAGACCTGCGGCTGGCCCTGCTCCTGGGGTCGTTCGTGCGGATCCCGGTGTTCTCCGCCGGCGTCCTCCTGACGGTGCACGTCGTGTCCACCCTCGATCGTTCGTATGCCGCCGCGGGACTGCTTGCGTCCGTCGCGACGGTCGCCATCGCGGTGAGTGGGCCGTGGCGGGGTCGTCTGCTGGACCGGATAGGACTGCGCAGGGTCGTCCTCCCGTCCACGGTGGTGGCTCTCGTCTGCTGGTCGATCGCGCCGTGGGTCGACTACCTGCCGCTGCTCGTCCTTGCCGGGGTGGCCGGGCTCTTCGTCATCCCGAGCTTCTCGATCATCCGCCAGGCCGTCATGGCGGCGGTGCCGAGCCAGGAGCGTCGCACCGCGATCTCGCTCGACTCCGTCGCCGTCGAGATCGCCTTCATCATCGGCCCGGCCACGACGATCTGGGCGGCCTCCCACTGGGACACGCGGTGGGTGCTCTTCGCCGTCCAGATGCTCGGGGTCGTGGGGGGCCTCACGCTGTGGCTCGCCGACCTGCCCCTGCGCAGCGACTCCGAGGACGACGACGCTGGGGAGCGTCCGTCGCGGTCGTCGTGGCTGGGGCTGCCCTTCATCGCCGTGTGCTGTGCTGCCGCGTGCGCGACCTTCGTGCTGTCCGGGACGGACCTGGGCATCGTCGCGCGCATGCGTGAGCTCGGGTCGCCGACGTCCATCGGCATCGTCCTGGGCCTCTGGGGACTCGGTTCGCTGTTCGGCGCCCTGGTCTACGGCGGACTGAGCAGGTCGATCTCGACGTTCTGGTTGCTCGGTGCCCTGGCGCTGGTCACCCTGCCGATGGCGCTGGCCCACAGCCTGCTCTCCCTGTCGGTCCTCGCCTTCGTCGCCGGGGTCCTCTGTGCCCCCACGATCACGGCCAGCGTGGACCAGGCGAGCCGGATCGTGCCCGCCTCGGCCCGGGGCGAGGCCATGGGATGGCACGGTTCGTCGCTGACCCTGGGCGGCGCCATGGGCGCGCCTTTTGCCGGGCTGGCCATCGACGAGGTCGGTGCGGACGGAGGCTTCGTGGCGCCTGCGGCCGTGGGTCTGGTCGTGGCCCTGCTCGGTGCCGCGGCCGCCCAAACCCGTCGACGTCGGCGGGCGCCCGGGCGCTAGGCTGGTCGACATGTCTCCCGCCTGCGCCTCTCGCACGCCCCGTGCCGTGCGCCGATTTACCGTGCCCTCGGGCCCGGAGACGCAGGCCGCCTGAGCTCGTGCGAATCGAGGCCCGGCGACCACGTCCGGCCCGGGGGCGCGTGTGTCCTCACGCATCCGATGTCCCAAGCCCGAGGGCGCACCCCAAGGGCGCACCCGCAGGGCGCTGGCCCGCAAGGCAAACCCGTTGCCCGTGACGAGAAGTGGAAGCCATGTCTGGACCCAACACCAACTTCGACCCGGTGGAGGTCGCCGTGCTCGACCCCGGAGCCATTGAGGATGCCGTGACGAGCGCTCTGGGCGCCGTGGCCGCAGCCACAACGCTCGACGAGCTCAAGGCCCTGCGCCCCAAGCACACCGGGGACAGGTCACCCCTTGCCCAGGCCAACCGCGAGATCGGCGCACTGCCCCCCAGTGCCAAGGCCGAGGCCGGCAAGCGGGTCGGGCAGGCGCGCGGCCGGGTCAACCAGGCCTTCGCCGCGCGTCAGGTCGAGCTCGAGGCCGAGCGCGACGAGCGAGTGCTCGTCGAGGAGACCCAGGACCTCACGGTCCGTGTGCCTCGTCGTCCCGTGGGCGCCCGGCACCCGGTCAACCTCGTCTCCGAGCGCGTGGAGGACATCTTCGTGTCCATGGGCTGGGAGATCGCCGAGGGGCCCGAGATCGAGGCGGAGTGGCTGAACTTCGACGCGCTCAACATCGGACCCGACCACCCGGCCCGCCAGGAGGCGGACACGTTCTACGTCGCGCCGACCGGGTCCGGGCTGGTCCTGCGGACGCACACGTCACCCGTGCAGGTGCGCACCATGCTCGACCGCGAGCCGCCCATCTATGTCCTCTGCCCCGGCAAGACCTTCCGGACCGACGACCTCGACGCGACGCACACCCCGGTGTTCCACCAGTTCGAGGGTCTCGTCGTCGACGAGGGCATCACCATGGCTCACTTGCGAGGGACGCTCGACGCCTTCGTCCAACGGCTCTTCGGCGACGGGATTGTCACGCGCCTGCGGCCCAACTACTTCCCGTTCACCGAGCCGAGCGCCGAGATCGACTGCCAGTGCTGGGTCTGCCGCGGCGGCTCGGACGCCGAGGTCAAGGCGTGCCGCTCCTGTGGCGGCACCGGTTGGATCGAGCTCGGTGGCTCCGGCATGGTCAACCGACGCGTCCTGCGCAGCGCCGGGATCGACCCGGACCGCTACACCGGGTTCGCCTTCGGCCTCGGCATCGAGCGCTCCCTCATGTTGCGCCACGGGATCGGTGACATGCACGACATCGTCGAGGGAGACGTTCGCTTCTCCCGCCAGTTCGGAATGGAGATCTGATGCACGCCCCCGTCTCATGGTTGCGTGAGCTGGCCGACGTCCCGTCGGACGCCCAGGGTGTCGACATCGCGGCGGCACTCGTCCGTGTCGGTCTGGAGGAGGAGGGCCTGCACGGTGGCGACATCGCCGGTCCCCTTGTGGTCGGCCGCGTCCTCACCGTGGAGCCCGAGCCCCAGAAGAACGGCAAGACGATCAACTGGTGCACCGTCGACGTGGGTGACCACGGCCAGAGGACCTCCGAGGGCAAGGCGCAGGAGATCGTGTGCGGTGCCCACAACTTCCGCCCCGGGGACCTCGTGGTCGTCGTCCTGCCGGGCGGTGTGCTGCCCGGGGGGTTCGAGATCTCCGCGCGCAAGACCTATGGCCACGTCTCCAACGGCATGATCTGCTCTGCCGCCGAGCTGGGCCTGGGGGAGGACCACGACGGCATCATCGTCCTGAGTGAGCTGCTCGGTGCGGACGCAGCCGCCGCCCTCGAGCCCGGCGACGACGCCATCGCCCTGCTCGGCCTCGGCGACGAGGTCGTCGAGGTCAACGTGACGCCCGACCGCGGCTACTGCCTCTCGATGCGCGGGATCGCGCGCGAGTACGCCCTGTCGACAGGGGGTGAGTTCCGCGACCCGGCTCGCCTCGAGGTGGCCGAGCCCAACGATGACGGGTATGCCGTGTCGCTGGCCGACGAGAGTCCGCTCGAGGGCCGTGCGGGGTGCGACCGCTACGTCGCTCGCGTCGTCCGTGGCGTCGACGCGACTGCCACGAGCCCGCGGTGGATGCAGAAGCGCCTGACCCAGGTGGGAATGCGCCCCATCTCGCTCGCCGTCGACGTGACCAACTACGTCATGCTGCTGCTCGGCCAGCCGCTGCACGCCTTCGACCTCGACACCCTCTCCGGGTCGATCGGCACGCGCCGTGCCCGGACGGGGGAGACGCTCACGACCCTCGATGACGTCGAACGCGCCCTCGATCCGGAGGACCTGCTCATCGTGGACGGCTCCGACGCGCCGCTGGCGATCGCGGGAGTCATGGGTGGGGAGTCCTCCGAGGTGAGCGACTCGACCACCAACGTGCTCATCGAGGCTGCGCACTTCGACCCGGTGACGGTCGCGCGGTCCGCCCGCCGCCACCGGCTCACGACCGAGGCGTCCAGGCGCTTCGAGCGTGGCGTGGACCCGGCGGTGACGTCGGCGGCAGCCCAGCTTGCGGTCGACCTCCTCGTCGAGCACGGCGGAGGCACGCCGGACCCCGGCGTCACCGACGTCGACCGTCGCACCGCTCCAGCGGTCTTCGACTTCGCGCTCACGCTCCCGACCCGCTACATCGGCCTGGACTACCCACGGGCCGAGGTCCTCACCACGCTGCGTGCGATCGGCTGTGACGTCGAGGAGCGGGAGGGTGACGTCGTCTCCGTGACCCCGGCGACGTGGCGCCCCGACCTCACCGACGGTCCCGAGCTGGTCGAGGAGGTCGCCCGGGTCCGCGGCTATGACCAGATCCCGTCCGTGCTGCCACAGCCCAAGAGCGCCGGTCGTGGCCTCACCCATGGTCAGCGGGTCCGACGCACGATCGCCGGGACCCTCGCCCACCAGGGGCTCGTCGAGGTGCTCACCTACCCGTTCATCGGCGAGGGCAGGTTCGACCACCTCGGCTATGCGCCGGATGACGAGCGTCGTTCGACGGTGCGCATCGCCAACCCTCTCTCGGACGAGGCGCCGCTCATGCGAACCTCGATCCTGGACACCCTGCTCGATGCGTTGCGCCGCAACGTCTCACGGGGTGCGCGCGATGTCGCCCTCTACGAGGTGGGTTTGGTGACGGTGGGCTCGTCGGCCCCCGCGACCGCTCCCGTCCCCCCGGCCGACGCCCGTCCCGACGACGCGACGCTGACCCGGATCCTCGAGGCGGTGCCGTCCCAGCCGAGGCACGTGGCGTTCGCCGCTGCCGGTGACATCGACCTGGGCGGTCCCTGGGGCCCGTCCCGGCGCGTCGACGCCACCGACGGGGTCGCCTGGGCCCTGGCGGTCGGCCGTGCCGTCGGTCTCGACCTGTCCGTCCTCGCGGCTCGCGACCGTGCGCCGTTCCATCCCGGCCGGTGTGCGGCCATCACCCTGTCCGACGGCACGGTCGTCGGTCAGGTCGGCGAGCTGCACCCCAAGGTCGTCGCCGCGCTCGACCTGCCCGCGGGCACCGTGGGCGGTGAGCTCGACGTCGACGCCCTCGTGGCAGCGAGCGGGACTCCCGTCCAGGCGCACCAGCTGTCCACCTTCCCGGCAGCACACACCGACGTGGCCCTCGTCGTCGACGAGTCGGTGGCAGCAGCCGAGGTCGAGTCCGCGTTGCGCGAGGGCGCCGGAGACTCGTTGGAGACCCTGTCGCTCTTCGACATCTACCGCGGCGACCAGCTCGACACGGGCAGGAAGTCGCTGGCCTACCGGTTGACGTTCCGGGCCGACCGCACCCTCAGGACCGAAGAGGTGTCGGCGTTGCGTGACTCCGCGGTGGCTTCGGCATCGGCGGCGACGGGAGCCGTGCAGCGATGACGCAGCCGGTCGCGATCGTCACGGGAGCGTCCCGGGGCATCGGCGCCCACATCGCCGATGCGTTGCAGGAGAGCGGGTATGCCGTGGAGCGGGGTTCGCGTTCCACGGCGCCGGTGACGGATCGGTCAGCTGTCGAGGGCTGGGTCGGCGACATCGTGGCTCGCCACGGTCGGATCGACCTCCTGGTCAACAACGCCGGCGTCATCGACGCGGAGGTGGCTCTCGTCGACAGTGATCCCGAGCAGTGGTGGCAGACCGTCGAGACCAACGTTCGCGGCCCCTACCTCATGACTCGGGCGGTGCTCCCGCACCTCACCCCCGGGGCCGGGCGGGTGGTCAACCTCAACTCGGGCGCCGCCTACAAGAACGCCGACAACGCGACGGCATACAACCTCAGCAAGGGTGCGTTGGCCCGGCTCACGTCGCAGCTCGGCCTCGGAGATGAGCGCACCGCGCTCGTCTTCGACCTCGCGCCCGGAGTCGTCAGGACTGACATGACCGAGGCGATGGTCATGCACCGCGGCCGGACCGAGTGGACCTCTCCGCAGGAGGTGACCGACCTGCTGCTCGCCATCGCGCGGGGAGAAGCTCGACGCCTGGAGCGGGCGGATGGTGCGTGCCGGGATCGACACCGTGGAGTCGCTGCGTGCCCACGCAGCCGAGGGTCTCTCACCGCGTGACCGGACGCTGGGGCTCATCACCTGGGGTGACGACGACCCGTTGGCCTGACGCCGAGGACGGTCGTGCAGCTCGACTCCCGTCCACGTGGACCGCTGTCCGCGGCGTAGGGGGGCGGACCATCGAGATTGCATAGTGATGTTGCTGCGTGCAAGACTATGCACATGCTGAGAGTCGCAGTCGCCGGAGCAAGTGGCTATGCCGGTGGCGAGGTGCTGCGGTGGCTGCTGGGACATCCCGAGGTCGAGATCGGCGCCGTGACCGCCGGAGGCAATGCCGGCGCCCAGCTGGGCACCATCCACCCGCACCTGTTCTCGCTGGGCGACCGAATCCTCGCCGAGACCACGCCAGAGACGCTCGCGGGACATGACGCCGTCGTCCTCGCCCTCCCGCACGGACACTCCGCAGCCGTGGCCGAGGCGCTCGGTGACGACATCGTCGTCATCGACTGCGGGGCGGACTTCCGCCTGCGCAGCGAGTCGGCCTGGACCGCCTTCTATGACACCCCGTATGCCGGGTCGTGGGCCTACGGCCTGCCGGAGCTGGCGCTGTCGGGTGGAGGGCGCGGACGTGATGCACTCGGCGGGTCCCGCCGCGTCGCGGTGCCCGGCTGCTATCCGACCGCAGTGACCCTGGCCCTGGCGCCCGGCCTCGCGGCGGGTGTCGTCGAGCCCCAGGACGTCGTCGTCGTCGCGGCCTCGGGCACCTCCGGCGCAGGCAAGGCCCTCAAGCCACACCTCCTCGGGTCCGAGGTCATGGGTTCGATGTCGCCCTACGGCGTGGGGGGAGTCCATCGGCACACACCGGAGATCGAGCAGAACCTTGCAGCCGCCGCCGGCGCGCCCGTCACCGTCTCGTTCACTCCCACCCTGGCCCCGATGCCCCGCGGGATCCTCGCGACCTGCACGGCCAAAGTCTCGTCCGGCACCTCCGCTGCAGACGTCCGCGAGGCCTGGCACACGGCATACGAGCTCGAGACGTTCGTCCACCTCCTCGAGCCCGGTGCGTGGCCGGCCACGGGTCACGTCGTCGGGAGCAACCACGTCACGGTCCAGGTCTCGCTCGACGAGCGCGCCGGCCGGGTCGTGGCCGTAGCCGCCATCGACAACCTCGCCAAGGGCACGGCCGGCGCAGCGGTCCAGTGCCTCAACCTCGCCGTCGGCCTGCCCGAGTCGAGCGGCCTCCTCGGGTCGGGGGTGGCGCCGTGAGCGCCATGCCACTGCACCTCATGACCCACCCCGAGCTGCTCGCGGTCGCGCGCCTCGAGGCCGGAGAGGTGCCGACGTGGAACTGGTCGGCCGGTCCCTTCGCGTCGCTCAGCCACACCTCGCACGAGACGTCGGTCGTCAGTCTCGCCTCTGCCATCCCTGCGGGTGTGCTGTCCGAGGGCCCGTTCCGGGGAGTGGAGGTCGCTGGTCCGCTCGCGTTCGACGCGGTCGGGGTCATGGCCGAGATCCTCGGCCCTCTCGTTCCCGCACGGATCAGCGTCCTGGCCCTCTCCACCTACGACACCGACTGGATCCTCGTGCCTGCAGACAAGGTCGACCGGGCGTGCGAGGTGTGGCGCAAAGCGGGACTGATCATCACGCCCACGATCCTCAGTGGCAGGGGCGGGGCGTGAGCGTCACTGCCGCACAAGGGTTTCGCGCGGCCGGAGCGACAGCGGGCCTCAAGGCCTCGGGCTCGAGCGACGTGGCGCTGGTCGTCAATGACGGCCCTGACCATCACGTCGCTGCGGTCTTCACCTCCAACCGCGTGGAAGCCGCACCCGTGACGTGGTCGCGCCAGGTCGTGAGCGACGGGCGCGCCGACGCGGTGTTCCTCAACTCCGGCGGAGCCAACGCGTGCACGGGCCCGCGAGGATTCCAGGACGCCCACCGCACCGCCGAGCTCGTCGCTGACACCCTCGCGTGCAGCGCCACTGACGTGGTCGTCTGCTCGACCAGGCTCATCGGGGAGTTCCTGCCGATGGACCGGATCGAGGCCGGTGTCGCCCTGACGACCGCTGCTCTGGAGGTCGAGGGTGGGTTCGCGGCCGCCCGCGGCATCATGACCACGGACTCCGTGCCCAAGGAGGCCACCTCGACGCGGGACGGCTGGAGCGTGGGCGGCATGGCCAAGGGCGCGGGCATGCTCGCACCCGGGCTCGCCACGATGCTGTGCGTCATCACGACCGACGCGATCGCCGACGCAGCAGTCCTCGACGGCGCGCTCAGGGCCGCGACCGCCGTGAGCTTCGACCGGGTCGACTCCGACGGGTGCATGTCGACCAACGACACGGTCGTGCTCATGGCGTCGGGTGCCTCCGGCGTCCCCGTCTCGAGCGCGGACCTCACGGCTGCCGTCACCGAGGTCTGTGCCGCGCTCGCCCGTCAGCTCGTGGCCGACGCCGAAGGCGCGAGCCACGACATCGCCGTCGAAGTGCGCTCTGCCGCAACGGAGTCCGACGCCGTCGAGGTCGCCAGATCCATCACCCGGAGCAACCTGTTCAAGGCCGCTATCTTTGGCAGGGACCCCAACTGGGGGCGTGTCCTCGCGGCCGTCGGGACGACCGGTGCTGCCTTCGACCCGAGTGCCCTCGACGTCGCGATCAACGGTGTCCAGGTCTGCCGGGCGGCCACCGTCGGTGACGACCGCGACCTCGTGGATCTGGCACCGCGCGAGGTGCACGTCGTCGTCGAGCTCCACGCCGGAGACGCCACCGCAACGGTGTGGAGCAACGACCTCACGCACGACTACGTGCACGAGAACTCGGCCTACAGCTCATGAGGAGCCACCGATGATCGATGACGTGACCAGGCTCAAGGCAAGCACCCTCGTCGAGGCGCTGCCGTGGCTCGAGCGCTTTCGCGGCGCCCTCGTCGTCATCAAGTACGGCGGCAACGCGATGATCGACGACGAGCTCAAGCGCGCCTTCGCCCAGGACATCGCGTTCCTGCGCTACGTCGGACTGCGGCCCGTCGTCGTCCACGGAGGCGGCCCGCAGATCAAGGCCATGCTCGACCGTCTCGGACTCGAGAGCGAGTTCAAGGGCGGCCTGCGAGTCACCACACCCGAGGTGATGGACGTCGTGCGCATGGTCCTGACCGGCCAGGTCGGACGCGAGCTGGTCGGACTGCTCAACCAGCACGGACCGCTTGCGGTCGGTCTCTCCGGCGAGGACGGTGCGCTCTTCGGCGCTCGCCGTCGTGGTGTCGTCGTCGACGGGGTCGAGCATGACCTGGGGCTCGTCGGTGACGTGGTCTCGGTCAACACCCAGTCCGTCATGGACCTGCTCGACGCAGGCCGGGTCCCCGTGGTCTCGACGATCGCCCCCGACCTCGACCAGGAGGGGCAGGTGCTCAACGTCAACGCGGACACCGCGGCGGCGGCCCTGGCCGTCGCGCTCGGGGCTCGCAAGCTCGTCGTGCTCACCGATGTCGAGGGCGTGTATGCCGCGTGGCCGGACCGCTCCTCACTCCTGTCGTCCCTGCCCCTCAGCCAGGCGCGCGAGCTGGTCAGGACCGTGGACGCCGGCATGATCCCCAAGCTCGAGGCCTGCATCCGCGCCGTCGCCGAAGGTGTGCCCCAGGCCCATGTCATCGACGGGCGCGAACCACACTCCCTGCTGCTCGAGGTCTTCACCTCCGACGGCATCGGCACCCTCATCGAGGAGGACGCATGAACGCACCCCATCTGAGTAGCCACGACGGCGACGACGACCAGCAGGACGTCCTCGATCGCTACGCCCGCTCGCTCATCGGCGTCTTCGGCGCGCCCCAGCTCGTCCTCGAACGAGGCGATGGTGCCTGGGTGTGGGACGTCGACGGCAACCGCTACCTCGACCTCGTCGGCGGGATCGCCGTCAACGCGCTCGGGCACAACCATCCCGCGCTCGTGGCGGCCGTGTCCAAGCAGGTCGGCGAGATGGCCCACATCTCGAACTTCTACACCTCTCGGGTGCAGGTCGAGCTCGCGGAGCGGATCCTTGCGCTCGCCGAAGCCCCTGCCGGCTCGGGCGTGTTCTTCGCGAACTCCGGCACCGAGGCCGTCGAGGCGGCCATCAAGCTGTCCCGGCGCACGGGTCGCAGGGGCATCGTCGCGGCCGAGGGTGCCTTCCACGGGCGCACCACCGGCGCCCTTGCCCTGACCCACAAGGCGGCCTACCGGGAGCCCTTCGCCCCGCTCATCCCCGACGTCTCCCACGTCCCCTACAACGACATCGAGTCCCTGCGCGCTGCGGTCACCGAGGGCACGGCGGCCGTCGTCCTCGAACCCGTCCAGGGTGAGGCGGGAGCGATCGTCGCGGACCCGGCATACCTGCGGGCTGCGCGTGAGATCACCACGGCGGCAGGTGCGCTCCTCATCCTCGACGAGATTCAGACCGGAGTCGGTCGCACCGGTGACTGGTTCGGGTTCCAGAGCAGCGGCATCGTCCCGGATGCGATCACGCTCGCCAAGGGTCTGGGTGGCGGTCTGCCCATCGGCGCGCTGGTGACCTTCGGTCCAGGGATCACCGGGCTGCTCGCTGCCGGTCAGCACGGGACGACGTTCGGCGGGAACCCACTGGTGGCCGCCGCGGGGCTGAGCGTTCTCACCACCATCGACGCAGACGGCCTGCTGGGCCACGTGACGGCGATGGGGGAGCACATCGTGGACTCCGTGATGGGCCTGGACCATCCCGACATCGAGGGTGTGCGTGGCCGAGGCCTGCTGCGCGCGATCGTCCTGCGGTCGGACCTGTCAGCGGGCATCGCAGCTGCCGCCCGCGAGGCGGGGTTCCTCGTGAACCCGGTGGCGCCAGGTGCGATTCGCCTCGTGCCGCCCCTGGTCATCAGCCGCGAGGAGCTCGACCTCTTCGTCGCCGCCCTGCCTTCTCTCATCGCCACCGCCAAGGAGTCGTCACCATGAGCACCCCGCAAAGTTCTCTCCCGCTTCGCTTCTCCGATACTTCGCGGGGACCCCGCAATCGCGCAACCGTTCGGCACCTCCTCCGGGACGACGACGTCACCCCCGCAGAGCAGGCAGAGATCCTCGAGCGTGCCGCCGCCATCAAGGCGAGGCCGTTCAGCGACCGCTGCCTCGAAGGGCCCGAGGTCGTGGCCGTGCTCTTCGACAAGCAGACCCTGCGCACCCAGGTCTCCTTCGCCGGCGCCATCGCCCACCTCGGCGGGTTCCCGCTCGTCATCGACGGCAAGCTCGCCCAGGTCGGAGTCCGGGAGTCCATCGCCGACGTCGCCCGGGTCCTCACCCGTGAGGCGCGAGCCATAGTCTGGCGCACCTACGGCCAGGAGCGCATCGAGGAGATGGCGGCGCACTCGAGCGTCCCGGTCATCAACGCCCTGACCGACGAGTTCCACCCGTGCCAGATCCTCGCCGACCTGCTGACGATCAAGGAGCACAAGGGCACCCTCGCGGGCCTGACCTTCGCCTACGTCGGGGACGGTGCCAACAACATGAGCCACAGCTACCTCCTCGGCATGGCCATGTCCGGACTGCACGTCCGGATCGGCACCCCTGCCGACTACCAGCCCAACCCCGCGGTGCTAGCCAGGGCCGTGGCGCTCGCCGGCGACCAGGGCGGCTCGGTGACGATCCTTCAGGATCCCGTCGAGGCCGTCACGGGGGCAGACGTGGTGGCGACCGACACCTGGGTGTCGATGGGCTTCGAGAAGCAGAAGGAGTCGCGGCAGGGCTCGGCCAGTCCGTTTGCGCCCTATGCCGTGAGCGCCGAGCTCCTGGCACGTGCCAAGGCGGACGCGATCTTCCTGCACTGCCTGCCGGCCTATCGCGGGTTCGAGGTCGACGCCTCGGTCATCGACGGGCCGCAGTCGGTGGTGTGGGACGAGTCCGAGAACCGGCTCCATGCCCAGAAGGCCGTCCTGTCGTGGCTCATCGAGAGGTCGGGGGGTGACCGGCGGTGACCGTCTCGTCCAGCCGCACCGCACGCCTGCAACGCATCAACGAGATCCTCTCGAGCCGGGCCATCCGCTCCCAGACCGAGCTCCTCGGTGTCCTTCTCGAGGACGGCATCGACGTGACGCAGGCGACGCTCTCGCGTGACCTCGTCGACGTGGGCGCCGAGAAGGTCCGGTCCGGCAAGAACCTCGTGTATGCCGTTCCCGGCCAGGGTGGTGACCGCACCGTGCGTGTCGCACCGGAGGGCCAGGAGACGACGAACCGCCTGGCACAGCGCTGCCACGAGCTCCTCGTGTCGGCCGAGGTGTCGGCCAACCTCGTCGTCCTGCGCACGCCCCCGGGTGCCGCGAACTTCCTCGCCTCGGCGATCGACCACACCACCGTCCCGGGCATCGTCGGCACGATCGCCGGGGATGACACGATCATGGTCATCACGACCGGAGCTGCGGCGTCGCGCAAGGTCGCCGCCCGACTCATGGCCTACACCCGCAAGGAGAACGCGTGAGCGCACACGAGACCAGCGAGGCAGCGTCGGAGGGGCCGACAGGACTGAGCCTCTGGGGAGGTCGCTTCACCGGTGGCCCCGCCGAAGCGCTGGCGGAGCTGTCCCGGTCCACGCACTTCGACTGGCGCCTCGCCCTCCACGACGTGGCCGGGTCGCGCGCCCACGCCCGGGTCCTCCACGCCGCGGGCCTGCTCGGTGACGACGACCTCGCCGCGATGCTCGCAGCCCTGGCGCAGCTCGCCACCGACGTCGAGTCCGGTGCGTTCCTGCCTGCCCCCGGCGACGAGGACGTCCACACGGCGCTCGAGCGCGGGCTCATCGAACGCGCCGGCGCCGACGTCGGTGGGCGGCTGCGGGCCGGACGGTCCCGCAACGACCAGGTCGCGACGCTCGTCCGGATGTATCTGCGGGAGCACGCTCGGACCGTGGCCGGCCTCGTCCTCGACGTCGTCGACGCCCTCATCTCCCAGGCGACGCGCCACCCAGAGGTCCCCATGCCGGGACGCACCCACCTCCAGCACGCCCAGCCGGTCCTCCTGGCCCACCACCTGCTGGCCCACGCCTGGCCGCTCCTGCGTGACGTCGACCGCCTGCGTGACTGGGATGCCCGTGCTGGCCTGAGCCCCTATGGTTCCGGCGCCCTGGCCGGCAGCTCGCTCGGGCTCGATCCCGAGGCGGTGGCTGCAGACCTAGGCTTCAACGGTGCCGTCGAGAACTCCATCGACGGCACGGCGGCGCGCGACGTCGTCGCCGAGTTCGCGTTCGTCACCGCGATGGTCTCGGTCGACCTGTCGCGCATCGCCGAGGAGGTCATCCTCTGGGCGACCAAGGAGTTCGGTTTCGTCACGCTCGACGACTCCTACTCCACGGGCTCGAGCATCATGCCGCAGAAGAAGAACCCCGATGTCGCCGAGCTCGCCCGTGGCAAGTCCGGTCGGCTCGTCGGCAACCTCACCGGGCTCCTCACCACCCTCAAGGGCCTGCCACTGGCCTACAACCGTGACCTCCAGGAGGACAAGGAGCCGGTCTTCGACTCCATCGACACGCTCGAGGTCCTCCTGCCCGCCTTCAGTGGCATGGTCGACACGATGGTCTTCGACACCGACCGGCTGGCCTCCCTTGCGCCGCAGGGCTTCTCGCTCGCAACAGACATCGCCGAGTGGCTCGTGCGCGAAGGCGTCGCCTTCCGCATCGCCCATGAGGTCGCAGGGGAGTGCGTGCGGGTCTGTGAGACTCGTGGCATCGAGCTCTGGGACCTGACCGACGAGGACCTGTCCGGCATCAACGAGCACCTGACGCCTTCCGTGCGGGAGGTCCTCACCGTCGAGGGCTCACTCGCATCGCGCGACGCCAAGGGCGGCACCGCCCCCTTGCGGGTCGCCGAGCAGCTGGCCCGCGCGACGGAGCGGCGTGACGAGCTCCGCCGCTGGGCCGAGGTCCAACCCAGCATCCGGTGAGCCGCCTTCCCAGGGACTTCTTTGCGCGGCCCGTCCTCGACGTCGCGCTGGAGCTCCTCGGCGCGCGCCTCGTCCATGGCGACGTGGTCCTCCGGCTCACCGAGGTCGAGGCGTATGCCGGGACCGCAGACCCGGGGTCGCACGCCTTCCGTGGTCCGACGCCGCGCACCGCGGTGATGTTCGGGCCGGCGGGTCACCTCTACGTCTACTTCACCTACGGCATGCACTGGTGTGCCAACGTCGTGTGCGGGGTGGAGGGGGAGGCCAGCGCGGTGCTGCTGCGTGCCGGTGAGATCGAGTCCGGTCATGCCCTGGTCGCGCAGCGCCGACCTGGGGTGCCGGCCCGCGACCTGGCCCGTGGGCCGGCCCGCCTCGCCAAGAGCCTGGGGCTGGACGGTGCGCACACCGGGGCCGACGTGTGTGCGGACGACGCGGACATCCATCTCCTGCCGCCGACGACTGAGGTCGACCGGTCCCTCGTCCGCACCGGACCACGTGTCGGCGTGAGTGGTCCGGGAGGTGACGGGGCGGCATACCCCTGGCGGTTCTGGATCGATGCGGAGCCGACGGTCAGCGTCTATCGGCCCGGCGTCATCCGCCGACGTGGTCGCTGATCTCGACGCGCAGGCGTTCCTTGACGGCATCGGGCGCATAGCTCGCGTCCACGGCGGTCACGGCGAGGGCACCCAGGCCACGCTCGTCCAGGTCGAGCAGGTCGGCTGCGATCTCGTACTCACGGTTGAGCGTCGTCCCGAACATCGGCGGATCGTCGCTGTTGACGGTGACGACGACGCCGGCGTCGCGGAGAGCCCGGATCGGGTGGTCCTCGAGCCGCTCCACACAGCGGGTCGCGAGGTTGGACGTCGGGCAGACCTCGAGAGGGATGCGGTCGGCGACCAGCCGCTCGACCAGCAGCGGGTCGTCGATGGAGCGGATGCCGTGACCGATGCGTTCGGCGCCAAGAACATCCAGCGCATCCCAGACGGACTGGGCATCGGTGGACTCGCCGGCGTGGGGGAGGGAGCGCAGACCTGCGGCACGGGCACGGTCGAAGTGCGGCTTGAACTGGGGCCGGGGCACCTCGGGACCACCGAGCCCGAACCCGATGAGTGACTGCGGGCCATGGTCGAGCGCGTAGCCGAGCGTCGCGTCCGCGGACTCCAGTCCGGCCTCGCCCGGGATGTCGTAGATCCACTGGAGGACGATGCCGTGGTCGCGCTCAGCAGCCCGCCGGGCGTCTTCGATGGCCTCGGTGTAGGCCTCGATCGAGATGCCCATCCGCACGCTGGTGAACGGCGTCATCGTCAGCTCGGCGTAGCGAACCTGCTGTGCCGCAAGGCCTTCGGCCACCTCGTAGGTGAGCAGGTGGATGTCCTCGGGCGTCCTCAGGAGTCCGACGACGGCGAGGTAGACATCGATGAAGTGCCCGAAGTCCGAGAACGTGTAAAAGTCGCGTAGTGCCTCGATGCCGTGTGGCACACCAGCATCGGGGTGTCGTTCGGCCAACCGCGCCACGGTCTCCGGCCGCGCCGATCCGACGTGGTGGACGTGCAGCTCTGCCTTCGGCAGCCCTGCGATGAACTCGGTGTATGCCGTCCGCTCACTCATGGCCGGAGTCTGCCAGTCAGTGACCGGCCGGATGTCCCACCCTCGGCGTGAAGGCCGTCAGGGCGTCGAGGTCGCTGTTGCGCGAGCGGACGTACTCGTCGGCCCATGCCTCCCGGTCGGGGTACTCGGACTCGGCAACGATGCGGGCACACACGGCGTCGACGTCGATCTCGGTGTGCCGCAACGAGACCTGGCCGTGGTCGAGGAGAGCCCACGCTCCGCCCGCGCGGCCGTAGGGCATGCCGACGCTTCCGGGGTTGAGCACGAGCCGGCGATCGACGAGGCGCACGAAGGGCATGTGGGTGTGCCCGCAGGCAACCGTCCTCACCTCGTCAGGCACGGTCGAGAGGGCGCTCTGCCACGCGGGGACCGGGGAGTCGACGAGCACGACCTCGTCGTCGTCGCGGGGTGACCCGTGGCAGAAGAGGACGGGGCCGAACCCGGCGATGTCGACCGTGACGGGGTGGGGTAGCCCTGCCAGGACGGCGATCTGGTCCTCCCGCAGGGCGTGAGCCGCCCAGAGCGACTCGGGATGCGCACTGTCCGCGCCGGACCGGATGGCGACTAGCTCGCGGTCGGCGTTGCCCCGCACGAGCACGATTCGATCGCCGAGCGAGGTGAGCGCATCGAGCGTCTCGACGGGCATGGGCCCGGCCGTGTGGTCGCCGGTGACGACGACGAGGTCCGCGCCGGCGACGTCGGGTTCGGCCAGCACTGCCTCCAGGACCGGCAGCACCCCGTGCACGTCGGACAGCACCGCCACACGTTGCGCATCGACCATGACGGCAGTCTCTCAGTCCGCCAGGGCCTCCGCCACGGCCCGGACGCCGAGCGGCGCAAGGGCATGGTGGCGGGGACCGTAGAACCAGTCCGCCATCAGTCCTTGGGCGGCTGCGAAGGCGCGTCCCCAGGCCCACGACACGTCATCCACGTCGAGAAGCTCCCTGAAGCGGCGGCGCCCGGCGCGGTCGAGAACCCACCACGCGGGCGTGAGGTCCCACGCGGCGTACCCCGTCGTCAGGGTGCCGAAGTCGAGAAGTCCCACGAGCTCTCCATCCCGGACGACGAAGTTGCCCGGGATGAGGTCGGCGTGAAGGAGGACGGGACCCGGCTCCGGTGTGCCGGCGGCCAGCGCGGTGTCCACCAAGCCCCTGATGGGCGTGGGGTCTAGGGCGCCCGATAAGGGGTCGGTGGCCGCGGCAAGGCGCTCGAGTCGACGCCGCAGGTGGTCACCGCGCTCTCCTCGTGGGAGATCCGTCGACGGCATCGAGGAGAGGTCGACACCGCGCAGCGACCTCACGAGCCCGGCCAACGTGTCGGGCCACGAGCTGGGAGTGACACCGGAGAGCACCATCGCGGTGGCGTCCTCTCCGGCCACCCACCGGTTGACCGTCCAGATGTGCGGGTAGGCGCCGGTGGGTTTCCCCACGTGCTCGATCTCCGGCAGCTCCAGGGCGATGGACTGCCGCAGCCGGGGCAGCCAGTCGATCTCCTTGCGCAGACCCTGCTCCGCCGAGGAGTCACGCGGGATCCGGACAAGCAGGTCGTCGCCGAGCCGGTAGGTCGTGTGCTCGGTCCCGGAGGTGGTCATGGCACGCAACGGGAGGTCCTTCCACCCTTCGCACTGGGCATCCACGAGTGCGCGGACCGTCGCCAGATCCACGGGGGTCTCACCCTCGAAGAGCGTCGGCATGACGCCATCCCACACGTCGATGCGCCCCGCGTCCACCGAGTCGCCCGTGGCAGGCTGACGCCTGTGAACGACATCCTTGCTGAACTGCAGTGGCGCGGCCTTGTCGCCCAGACGACTGACGCGGACGCCTTGCGGGACGCCCTGACGGCCGGACCGATCACCGCCTACTGCGGGTTCGACCCGACGGCGCCCTCGCTCCACTTCGGCAACCTCGTCCAGCTCATCGTGCTGCGACACCTCCAGCGCGCGGGCCACCGGGTGATCTGCCTCGTGGGTGGGTCGACCGGCCTCATCGGCGACCCGCGCCCGAGCTCGGAGCGGGTGCTCAAGACCAAGGAGCAGACGGCCGAGTGGGTCGCGGGCATCCAGGACCAGGTCCAGCCCTTCCTCGACTTCGAGGGTGACAACGCGGCAGTCATGGTCAACAACCTCGACTGGACGGCGCCGATGTCGGCGCTCGACTTCCTGCGCGACATCGGCAAGCACTTCCGCGTCAACCAGATGGTCAAGAAGGACGCGGTGGCGGCGCGGCTGGGCTCGGCCGAGGGCATCTCGTACACCGAGTTCAGCTACCAGATCCTGCAGGGCCTCGACTTCCTCGAGCTCTACCGCGCCCACGGCTGCACGCTGCAGACCGGTGGGCAGGACCAGTGGGGCAACCTCACCGCCGGCTCGGACCTCATCCACAGGGTCGAGGGGGAGTCTGTCCACCTGCTGACGACCCCGCTCGTCACCGACGCCGCCGGCAACAAGTTCGGCAAGAGCGAGGGCAACGCCGTCTGGCTGTCGCCCGCGATGACGAGCCCCTACGCCTTCTACCAGTACTGGCTCAACGTCGAGGACGCCTCCGTCATCAAGCTCGTGCGGATCTTCACCGACCGCACCCAGGACGAGGTGGCAGAGCTGGAGCGTCAGCTCGCCGAGGAGCCGTTCCGGCGAGCCGCGCAGCGCACCCTCGCGGCAGACGTGACGACCCTCGTCCACGGGGCGGAGGCCACCGCATCGGTCCAAGCGGCGTCCGAGGCGCTCTTCGGCAAGGGCGACCTCGCTGCTCTGGACCTGCGCACGCTGCAGGACGCGACGGCCGAGCTGCCCGGGGGAGAGGTGTCCCCGGGGATGACCATGACCGAAGCCCTCGTGGCCGTCGGGCTGGTCGACTCCCGCAACGCCGCCCGACGCGCGATCGGCGACGGCGGAGCCTCGGTCAACGGCGAGAAGGTCAGTGATGCCGAGTTCACCCTTCGCGATGAGCACTTCCTCCACGGCTCGGTGGCCATCCTCCGACGTGGCCGCAAGTCCATGGCTGCCGCCCGCAAGGCCTAGAACCGTTGTCTCACAACACAATCGGGTATGCCGGCCGGTCCGGCACGCGCTGACCCCGAGCCGATTTGTGTTCTGGTCCGGGAGTCATCTACTGTTCTCGATGTCAGCCCGCAAGGGAGGAACGGACACCACGGTGTGGGGCTTGAGGCCCCGTGCGAAGTAGGCCGGTCCCAAGGTTGACTCGACCAGCCCGGACCGGTGGAGACACTGGTTCGAGAGGCGCCGAGAGGCTGCTAAGGTTAGAACCCCGCGAAGATCCAAGTGCAGTCGCATCCGGGCCGTGAAGTGTGCGGTGTTTGGATTTGACGCCCAAGTGTGGCCGTGGGTAGGTTTTGTCAGGTTGCCCTGTTGTCTGGCCCCGGTGTGGGTTGGGTGGTGGTGTGCGTCCGATCCTTGAGAACTCAACAGCGTGTCAAAAATCGATGCCAATTAACCTCGTTTCGTGGTGGCTGTGATTTGCCTTTTGTGGGTGATGAGTGGTGGCTGCGTTTCGATTATCCTTTGGTTGACAATGATCATTCAGCTTAATTGCTGGTTGTTCAGACTCAGCCGGGTAGACAACCCTTTATTGGGTTCAGTATTGCTCGGGCTTCCTTTGGGGGGTTCGGGTGTTTGAACATCAACGGAGAGTTTGATCCTGGCTCAGGACGAACGCTGGCGGCGTGCTTAACACATGCAAGTCGAACGGTGATCAGGGAGCTTGCTTCCTGTGAGCAGTGGCGAACGGGTGAGTAACACGTGAGTAACCTGCCCCAGACTCTGGAATAAGCGCTGGAAACGGCGTCTAATACCGGATATGACATCAAGCCGCATGGTTATGGTGTGGAAAGTTTTTCGGTCTGGGATGGACTCGCGGCCTATCAGCTTGTTGGTGAGGTAATGGCTTACCAAGGCGATGACGGGTAGCCGGCCTGAGAGGGCGATCGGCCACACTGGGACTGAGACACGGCCCAGACTCCTACGGGAGGCAGCAGTGGGGAATATTGCACAATGGGCGCAAGCCTGATGCAGCGACGCCGCGTGAGGGATGACGGCCTTCGGGTTGTAAACCTCTTTCAGCAGGGAAGAAGCGCAAGTGACGGTACCTGCAGAAGAAGCACCGGCTAACTACGTGCCAGCAGCCGCGGTAATACGTAGGGTGCGAGCGTTGTCCGGAATTATTGGGCGTAAAGAGCTTGTAGGCGGTTTGTCGCGTCTGCTGTGAAAATCCGGGGCTCAACCCCGGACTTGCAGTGGGTACGGGCAGACTAGAGTGTGGTAGGGGAGACTGGAATTCCTGGTGTAGCGGTGAAATGCGCAGATATCAGGAGGAACACCGATGGCGAAGGCAGGTCTCTGGGCCACTACTGACGCTGAGAAGCGAAAGCATGGGGAGCGAACAGGATTAGATACCCTGGTAGTCCATGCCGTAAACGTTGGGAACTAGGTGTGGGTCTCATTCCACGAGGTCCGTGCCGCAGCTAACGCATTAAGTTCCCCGCCTGGGGAGTACGGCCGCAAGGCTAAAACTCAAAGGAATTGACGGGGGCCCGCACAAGCGGCGGAGCATGTGGATTAATTCGATGCAACGCGAAGAACCTTACCAAGGCTTGACATATACCGGAAACATTCAGAGATGGGTGCCCCGCAAGGTCGGTATACAGGTGGTGCATGGTTGTCGTCAGCTCGTGTCGTGAGATGTTGGGTTAAGTCCCGCAACGAGCGCA
The DNA here is from genome assembly GCF_979258975.1 of Knoellia sp. AC549. Classification (NCBI taxonomy): domain Bacteria; kingdom Bacillati; phylum Actinomycetota; class Actinomycetes; order Micrococcales; family Intrasporangiaceae; genus Knoellia; species Knoellia sp. AC549. The sequence continues at coordinate 5,092 of NZ_OZ409890.1, read as the reverse complement.
ACCCTCGTTCTATGTTGCCAGCACGTGATGGTGGGGACTCATAGGAGACTGCCGGGGTCAACTCGGAGGAAGGTGGGGATGAGGTCAAATCATCATGCCCCTTATGTCTTGGGCTTCACACATGCTACAATGGCCGGTACAAAGGGCTGCGATACCGTAAGGTGGAGCGAATCCCAAAAAACCGGTCTCAGTTCGGATTGGGGTCTGCAACTCGACCCCATGAAGTTGGAGTCGCTAGTAATCGCAGATCAGCAACGCTGCGGTGAATACGTTCCCGGGCCTTGTACACACCGCCCGTCAAGTCACGAAAGTCGGTAACACCCGAAGCCGGTGGCCCAACCCCTTGTGGGAGGGAGCCGTCGAAGGTGGGACTGGCGATTGGGACTAAGTCGTAACAAGGTAGCCGTACCGGAAGGTGCGGCTGGATCACCTCCTTTCTAAGGAGCACTGGCCGGCAACGGTCCAGAGCCTGGTCTGTCCCCGAGTGTGGGGCAGCAGGTGCTCAAGGGTGGAACATCGATTATTTGACGCCGTGTCGTTCGCGACTGCCAGTACACCTGGTTCTCTTTTGGGGGAGCTGGGAGGGACCGCAGTTGTCGAGGGGCCGGCGTCTGACACGTTGTTGGGTCCTGAGGGCTCGAGCGCATGCTCGTTCCTGAAGGCCGGTATCCGGTCAGGACCTCCACCACGGTGAACCACCACGACTCCTTTGGGGTGGTGGGAGGCGCCGGGTTTGGTGTGGGGCCGCCCGTATGTTGAGAACTACACAGTGGACGCGAGCATCTTTGTGGCTCAAGTTTTTAAGGGCGCACGGTGGATGCCTTGGCACCAGGAACCGAAGAAGGACGTAGGAATCTGCGATAAGCCACGGGGAGTCGATAACCAGACTGTGATCCGTGGATTTCCGAATGGGGAAACCCGGCTGGAGGCAAGTCCAGTCACTCCTGCCTGAATATATAGGGCAGGTAGAGGGAACGTGGGGAAGTGAAACATCTCAGTACCCACAGGAAGAGAAAGCAACCGCGATTCCGTGAGTATTGGCGAGAGAAAGCGGATGAGGCTAAACCGTATCTGTGTGATAGCTGTCAGGCGTTGCAGGTACGGGGTCGTGGGACCTCTCGGTCGGGACTGACATCCCGGCATGGAGTCAAAAATTTGCGTCATAGTCGAAGGGCATTGAAAGGCCCGGCACAGAGGGTGCGACCCCCGTAGACGAAATGACGTGAACTTCAGAGAGTTATCCCAAGTAATACGGGGCCCGAGAAATCCCGTATGAATCTGGCGGGACCACCCGCTAAGCCTAAATATTCCCTGGTGACCGATAGCGGACAAGTACCGTGAGGGAAAGGTGAAAAGTACCCCGGGAGGGGAGTGAAATAGATCCTGAAACCGTGTGCCTACAATCCGTTGGAGCCTCCTTGTGGGGTGACAGCGTGCCTTTTGAAGAATGAGCCTGCGAGTTAGTGCTCAGTGGCGAGGTTAACCCGTGTGGGGAAGCCGTAGCGAAAGCGAGTCCGAATAGGGCGTATGAGTCGCTGGGTCTAGACCCGAAGCGGAGTGATCTACCCATGGCCAGGTTGAAGCGACGGTAAGACGTCGTGGAGGACCGAACCCACTTAGGTTGAAAACTGAGGGGATGAGCTGTGGGTAGGGGTGAAAGGCCAATCAAACTCCGTGATAGCTGGTTCTCCCCGAAATGCATTTAGGTGCAGCGTCACGTGTTTCTTACCGGAGGTAGAGCTACTGGATAGCCGATGGGCCTCAACAGGTTACTGACGTTAGCCAAACTCCGAATGCCGGTAAGTGAGAGCGTGGCAGTGAGACTGCGGGGGATAAGCTCCGTAGTCGAGAGGGAAACAGCCCAGACCACCAGCTAAGGTCCCAAAGCGTGTGCTAAGTGGAAAAGGATGTGGAGTTGCAGTGACAACCAGGAGGTTGGCTTAGAAGCAGCCACCCTTTAAAGAGTGCGTAATAGCTCACTGGTCAAGTGATTCCGCGCCGACAATGTAGCGGGGCTCAAGCACACCACCGAAGCTGTGGCATTGACATATTGCCCGGCCATCTTACCTGCGGGTGGGTGGTCCAAGCGTGTTGATGGGTAGGGGAGCGTCGTGTGGCCAGGGAAGCGGCGGTGTGAACCAGCCGTGGAGGCCACACGAGTGAGAATGCAGGCATGAGTAGCGAATGACGGGCGAGAAACCCGTCCGCCGAATAACCAAGGGTTCCAGGGTCAAGCTAATCTGCCCTGGGTAAGTCGGGACCTAAGGCGAGGCCGACAGGCGTAGTCGATGGACATCCGGTTGATATTCCGGAACCGGCGAAGAACCGCCCATGACGAACCTTGTGATGCTAAACGCCTGAAGCTCGTGAACCAAAGCCTTCGGGTGGAGGTCGTGAGTGGAGCGCGTGACCCGATCAGGTAGTAGTCAAGCGATGGAGAGACGCAGGAAGGTAGCCTCCGCGTGGCGATGGTAGTCCACGTCCAAGGGTGTAGGGAGTGAGATAGGCAAATCCGTCTCACACATATCCTGAGACCTGATAGTGACCGCGAATGCGGGAAGCAGGGTGATCCTATGCTGCCAAGAAAATCTTCTAGCGAGGTTCGAGCCGCCCGTACCCCAAACCGACTCAGGTGGTTAGGTAGAGAATACCAAGGCGATCGAGTGAATCATGGTTAAGGAACTCGGCAAAATACCCCCGTAACTTCGGGAGAAGGGGGGCCCAGACCCTGAAGACACTTGCTGTCTAGGGGAAACGGCCGCAGAGACCAGGGAGAAGCGACTGTTTACTAAAAACACAGGTCCGTGCTAAGTCGCAAGACGATGTATACGGACTGACGCCTGCCCGGTGCTGGAAGGTTAAGAGGACGGGTTAGATCCTTCGGGGTCGAAGCTCAGAATTTAAGCCCCAGTAAACGGCGGTGGTAACTATAACCATCCTAAGGTAGCGAAATTCCTTGTCGGGTAAGTTCCGACCTGCACGAATGGCGTAACGACTTCTCCACTGTCTCAACCATGAACTCGGCGAAATTGCACTACGAGTAAAGATGCTCGTTACGCGCAGCAGGACGGAAAGACCCCGGGACCTTTACTATAGCTTGGTATTGGTGTTCGGTACGGCTTGTGTAGGATAGGTGGGAGACTGTGAAGCGGGCACGCCAGTGTTCGTGGAGTCAACGTTGAAATACCACTCTGGTCGTTCTGGATATCTAACCTCGGTCCGTGATCCGGATCAGGGACATTGCCTGGTGGGTAGTTTAACTGGGGCGGTTGCCTCCTAAAAGGTAACGGAGGCGCTCAAAGGTTCCCTCAGCCTGGTTGGTAATCAGGTTTCGAGTGTAAGTGCACAAGGGAGCTTGACTGCGAGACCGGCAGGTCGAGCAGGGACGAAAGTCGGAACTAGTGACCCGGCGCTGGCTTGTGGAAGCGGCGTCGCTCAACGGATAAAAGGTACCCCGGGGATAACAGGCTGATCTTGCCCAAGAGTCCATATCGACGGCATGGTTTGGCACCTCGATGTCGGCTCGTCGCATCCTGGGGGTGGAGTCTCTCCCAAGGGTTGGGCTGTTCGCCCATTAAAGCGGTACGCGAGCTGGGTTTAGAACGTCGTGAGACAGTTCGGTCCCTATCCGCTGTGCGCGTAGGAAATTTGAGAAGGGCTGTCCCTAGTACGAGAGGACCGGGATGGACGAACCTCTGGTGTGTCAGTTGTTCTGCCAAGAGCACCGCTGATTAGCTACGTTCGGAAGTGATAACCGCTGAAAGCATCTAAGCGGGAAGCACGCTTCAAGATGAGATTTCCATGGAGCTCTGCTCCGAGAGGCTCCCAGCTAGACTACTGGGTTGATAGGCCAGACGTGGAAGTGCAGTAATGCATGTAGCTGACTGGTACTAATAAGCCGATAACTTGATACACACTAAAAAAGTTGCGTTCGCGTCCACTGTGCAGTTCCCGAGATACGGTCGGGACTCCCCACACACACCACCACCCCCACACCAAGGGAGTGGGCCCTGGTGTGCAACGGGAGGGTCAACCACATCTCCATAGAGTTTCGGCTGTCATAGCGAAGGGGAAACGCCCGGCTCCATTCCGAACCCGGAAGCTAAGCCCTTCAGCGCCGATGGTACTGCACTGGTGACGGTGTGGGAGAGTAGGACGCAGCCGGACAAACATTCCCGGAATGGCCCGCCAACAATGGCGGGCCATTTCGCATTTTGGGGTCTGTGCCGTGCAGCACCGGGCCCTAGACTGCATCTGCTCGACGCGGCTGTTGTCGCCAGATCTGCCCTGGAGGGTACTCATGACCAACGAGAACCGTGGACCCCGCCGTGACGGCGGGCGCGATGACTCGCGCCGAGGAGGGTCCGATCGGGACGCCTCCCGAGGACGCGACGCCAGCGGTCGCGGACCCCGAGGTGGCGACCGGCCGGACCGGGGGCGGGACGAGCGTCGCGACGGGGGATCCGCAGGACGGGACAGTGGGCGGCCGGCCCGCGGTGGCGTGGACCGGGACCGTGATCAGCGTGGCGGCCCTCGCTTGGCACCCAAGACTGCGCGCCGCCCCGAACCCCGCATCCCGGACGGGGTCACCGGCAAGGAGCTCGACCGTTCGGTGCATCAGCAACTGCGCACCCTGAGCAAGGAGAACGCCGAGGGTGTGGCCCAACATCTCGTCATGGTGGCGGCGTTGCTCGAGGCCGACGAGATCGAGAACGCCATGGCGCACGCCGAGACCGCGGTGCGCCGGGCCGGCCGCGTTCCCGCAGCCCGCGAGGCCCTCGGCATGGTGGCCTACCGCTCCGGCGACTTCGCTCGTGCCCTCGGAGAGTTCCGCACTGTTCGTCGGATCAGTGGCTCGGATCACCTCATCCCGCTCATGGTCGACTGCGAGCGGGGGCTGGGGCGCCACGAGCGCGCGCTGGACCTGGCGCAGTCTGCCGAGGCCAAGCGACTGCCCAAGGAGGAGCGGGTCGAGCTGGCCATCGTCGTCAGCGGCATTCGCCGTGACCTCGGCCAGACCGACGCTGCACTGGTCGCTCTGCAGATCCCAGAAGCTGAAGAAGTCGAACCAGCCCCGGCTCGCCTACGCCTA